>NZ_CM169903.1:0-3264746 GCF_057167165.1 Microbacterium sp. ZW3a
ATGTCATTGCACGAGGTTCCGGATGTCCCCGTCTGGTCCGCCGTGCTCGACCACCTCCTCACCGACGACCGCGTCACCCCGCAGCTGCACGGGTTCCTCAACCTCGCCGTGCCGCAGGGTGTCATGGGCGGGACGCTGTACCTCGATGTTCCGAACGATCTGACCGCCGCGCAGATGAACAAGCGCATGCGCGCGCCGATCCTCGAGGCGCTCACGCAGGTACAGGGCATCGACCCCGAAGTGAGCAACTTCCGCGTGGTCGTGAACCCCGACCTGATCGAATCGCACCGCACCACATCGTCGAACGACGAGCACCGCGCTCCCGAGACGGTCCCGGGGTCGAACGCGACCCACTCGGCGATGCCCGAACACGCGCCTGACCCGATCGTGCCGGCCTCCCGGAACGACACCCGATTGAACCCGAAGTACACCTTCGACAACTTCGTCATCGGACAGTCCAACCGCTTCGCCCACGCTGCCGCGGTCGCCGTGGCCGAAGCTCCCGCCAAGGCGTACAACCCGCTCTTCATCTACGGCGACTCGGGCCTCGGCAAGACACACCTCCTCCACGCGATCGGCGACTACGCCGCGAGCATGTACGCCGGCATCCGGGTCCGCTATGTCTCGAGCGAAGAGTTCACGAACGACTTCATCAACTCGATCGCGAACAACCGCGGGTCCGCCTTCCAGGCGCGCTACCGCGACGTCGACATCCTGCTGATCGACGACATCCAGTTCCTCCAGGGCCGAGCCGAGACCCAGGAAGCCTTCTTCCATACGTTCAACACGCTCCATGACCACGACAAGCAGGTCGTGATCACGAGCGACTTGCCGCCGAAGCAGCTCACCGGGTTCGAAGACCGTATGCGCAGTCGCTTCGAGTGGGGTCTCATCACCGACGTGCAGGCGCCAGACCTCGAAACCCGCATCGCGATCCTTCGCAAGAAGGCGCAGAGCGAGCGACTGCTCATCCCCGACGACGTGCTCGAGTACATCGCCACGGTCGTCTCCTCGAACATCCGCGAACTCGAGGGCGCGCTCATCCGTGTGTCGGCGTTCGCCAGCCTCAACCGCTCGACCCTCGACATGTCGCTGGCGCAGACCGTCTTGCGCGACATCATCGACCAGGACGACGCCAACGTGGTCTCGCCGACCGACATCATCACCGCCACCGCGCAGTACTTCAAGCTCTCCGTCGACGACCTCTACGGCTCGAGCCGCTCCCAGGCCGTGGCAACGGCGCGGCAGATCGCGATGTACCTCTGTCGCGAGCGCACGAGCCTCTCGTTGCCCAAGATCGGCCAGCTCTTCGGCAACCGCGATCACACGACGGTCATGTACGCCTACAAGAAGATCAGCGACCTCATGAAGGAGCGCCGCTCCATCTACAACCAGGTCTCCGAGATCACCACGCAGTTGGGGCGCATGCGCTGAGCGCCCGCCTGAGCCGAGGGGTTCGTCCACATCCGTGGGCGAACCCCTCGGTCGTTTTCTACCGCCGACGCGCCGTAGACGGGCATCCACATGACCTTTCTCGAGGGGTTCTACACATGTGGAAAACCTGTGGATAACTCCGATTCGCTGCGGATGACTTGTGAACGACACGCGTCACCCTGTGGAGGAACCGAAGGAGCACCGACCCACGCGACCTGTTAACTGCCCAGGCTCTCCGCACCGCCTCCACAGATCACACGCGTGTAGTTCCCTTCTGTTAACACGCATCGCGAGAGTTATCCACAGTTCCCACAGCGGTTAACAAGATGAAGACTTCTTCTCGAGTTAACAGAGATTCGATGACCTTGGGATGCGGGCGAGCGCTCGACGTGTCGCGATGCATGCGGGGGCTAGCATGGGTAAGCCATACCGCCGTCAAGGGAGCGCCCGTGAAGTTTCACGTCAACCGCGATGTCTTCAGCGAAGCCGTTTCGTTCGTGGTCAAGCTCCTGCCACAGCGCAATCCGCAGCCGATCCTCGCCGGTGTGCTCATCGAGGCGGGCGAGCAGGGTCTGACCCTCGCGGCCTTCGACTACGAAGCCTCCGCGCGCACGACGATCGAAGCCACGGTCGACGAGCCCGGCACGATCCTCGTCCACGGCCGTCTGCTCTCCGACATCGCCAGCCGGCTTCCCAACGCCCCCATCCAGATCGTGGTCGACGACGACGGCGGCATCCTCCTCACGTGCGGATCGGCGCGCTTCACCCTCGCCTCCATGCCGGTGCAGGAGTACCCCGCGATTCCCGAGGTCACCGGAGAGTCCGGTCTGGTCCCCGCTGACGAGTTCGCCACAGCCATCGCCCAGGTGGCTTTCGCCGCGTCGCGCGACGACGTCACCCCCGTTCTCACCGGTGTGCAGCTCGAGGTCACGGGCACGCGCCTCAGCCTCGTCGCCACCGACCGCTACCGCGTCGCCCTCCGCGAGATTCCCTGGGACGGTGGTGCCGCGGCATCCGACGAGCCCACTTCCGCGCTCGTGCCGGCGCGCACCCTGCAGGAAGTCGGAAAGACCTTCGCGCACGGCGGAGACATCTCGATCGCCTTCTCGGGCTCGGGCGACCGCGAGATCATCGCGTTCACCGCGGGGAACAAGACCGTCACCTCGCTCCTGATCAAGGGCAACTTCCCGCCCGTGCGTCGACTGTTCCCCGAGCAGACCGAGCACCACTCCGTGGTCAACACCGCCGAACTCGCCGAGGCGGTGCGACGTGTCGCCCTGGTGCTCGACCGTTCCGCGCCGCTGCGCTTCACGTTCGGTGCCGACGGGGTGTCGATGGATGCCTCGGGTACCGAGCAGGCGCGCGCGACCGAATCGGTGGATGCCACCCTCCTCGGCGACGACGTCACGCTCGGCCTGAACCCGCAGTACCTGCTCGAATCGCTCGGCGCGGTTCGCAGCGAGTTCACGCGCATCACCTTCACCTCGAGCGACAACGCCAATAAGCTCAGCCCGGTGCTCATCACGCCGCAGACCTCGGTCGACAAGGGCGGCGAGGGGTCGTTCAAGTACCTGCTGCAGCCCAATCTGCTTCTGCGCTGAGATGCTCGCCGACCTGCCGGTGTCGGAGCCGGCGGGTAGTCTGACCCGGTGATCGTGGAGCAGCTCGAACTGACGGACTTCCGCAATTACGCGGGCGCCGATGTCGCGCTGTCCGCCGGCGCCAATCTCTTCGTCGGTCGGAACGGGCAGGGCAAGACCAATCTGGTCGAAGCCGTCGCCTATCTCGCGACGCTCGGCTCGCACCGCGTGTCCAGCGATGCGCCGATGGTGCGCGACGGGGCGGATGCCGCGATCGTTCGTGCCCGTCTCGCTCACGGTGACCGCAGCGTGTTGCTCGAGCTCCAGCTGAACCGGCAAGGCTCGAACAAGGCCCGTGTCAACGGAGTCAACGTGCGCACCGCCGAGCTGCCGCGCTACGCGCAGGTGGTGTTGTTCGCCCCCGAAGACCTGCAGATCGTCCGGGGTGACCCGTCGTCGCGCCGACGCTTTGCCGACCAGCTCATCGTGCAGCGGTCGCCGCGCATGTCGGGCGTGCTTGCCGACTACGACCGGGTGCTGCGTCAGCGCACCGCGTTGCTCAAATCCGCTCGCGCCCGCGGGGTGCGTGGCGACGCCCTCGGCACCCTCGACGTGTGGGACGACAAGCTCGTCGCCCTCGGCACCGAAGTGATCGAGGCGCGGCTGGCGCTGGCATCCGATCTGTCGACTCCCGTCTCCGAGGCGTACACCGCGATCGCGGGCGCCGACCACGATCCGCGCTTGAGCTGGGCGCTGTCGGTCGGCGGCGGCGATCCCGAAGAGGGCGACGAGCGCGCGGCGACGGGCGCGAGTGGGCCGCTGGCCGAGCAGTTCCGCGCCGCGCTCGCGGCGCGGCGACCCGCCGAACTCGAGCGCGGGCTCACTCTCGTGGGTCCCCACCGCGACGATCTCGTGCTCGAGGTGCGCGGATTGCCGGTCAAGGGGTACGCCTCGCACGGGGAGTCCTGGTCGGTGGCTCTGGCCCTGCGGCTGGCATCCGCTCAGCTGCTGCGTGCCGAGTCGCGGCTGGGCGATCCGGTGCTCATTCTCGACGACGTGTTCGCCGAGCTCGATGCCGGGCGCCGCACCCGTCTGGCCGAACTCGTCGCCGGATACGAGCAGGTCATCGTCACCTCGGCGGTCGAAGAAGACGTGCCCGACGGCCTGCGCGCGCACGTCGTTCGTGTCGAGGCCGGTCGTATCGAGGGCTCCGATGGCTGACGACGCCGATCTCCCCGAGACCATGGCCACCTACCTGCGCCTGCGCGGGCTGGAGCCCTCGCCGTACCGTAAGAAGAAGCGTCGGCGTCGCGCTGACGACGGCGAGAACGCCCCCTTCACCCCCGGTCGCGACCCACGCGGACTCGGCGACGTTCTCTCGGCACTGACGCAGTCCGCCGGGTGGGAGCCGCAGCTCGCGCGCGAAGATCTCGTGCGTACGTGGCACGACGTGGCCGGCGCCGATACGGCTGCGCACACGCGTCCGGTGGCCCTGGATGCCGGCATGCTGACCGTGCAAGCCGACTCCACCGCGTGGGCCAAGCAGCTTCAGCTCATGCGCGCGCACATCCTCTCGGAGATCGTCCGACGGTTCCCCGAGGCGGGGGTCGAGAGCATTCGCTTCATCGGGCCGGACGTCCCCTCTTGGAAATGGGGGACGAGAGCCGTTCCAGGCCGCGGCCCGCGCGATACCTACGGCTAGGGCATGGTCGGTGTTGGATTGAGGCGATTTCTCCCCTCCTAGGGGCGTACACACCGATTTACGAAGCCTCGCGCGATAAGATGGAGGTTCCGACGAATCGATCTGGAGCTCGCGAAGTCATGACGTCCGAAAACCCCGACAGCGTTCCCGAGGATCCCGAAAAGACCAGCACGAAGGTTCGCAACGAGTACGGGGCCGACGCCATCCAGGTGCTCGAGGGTCTCGAGGCCGTCCGTAAGCGCCCGGGTATGTACATCGGTTCGACCGGTGAGCGGGGTCTGCACCACCTCGTGCAAGAGATCGTCGACAACTCCGTCGACGAGGCCCTCGCCGGGTATTGCGACACCATCGACGTCACGATCCTCTCCGACGGTGCTGTCCGCGTGATCGACAACGGTCGTGGCATCCCCGTCGACATGCACCGCACCGAGGGCAAGTCGACCGTCGAGGTCGTGCTCACCGTGCTGCACGCCGGAGGAAAGTTCGGTGGCGGCGGGTACGCCGTATCGGGCGGTCTGCACGGCGTCGGGTCTTCGGTGGTCAACGCGCTCTCCACGCGCCTCGAGGTGGAGGTCAGGCGTCAAGGCCACGTGTGGCGCCAGTCCTTCCGCGACGGCGGTGTCCCTCTCGCTCCGCTCGCGCAGGGCGAAGCGAGCGACGAAACCGGAACGACGATCACGTTCTGGCCGGATGCCACGATCTTCGACACCGTCGACTTCGACTACGACACGCTGCGGACACGCTTCCAGCAGATGGCGTTCCTCAACAAGGGACTGCGCCTCACTCTCCGTGACGAGCGCCCGCAGTCGGTCGTGACCGAGGGAGAGCCCGGCGAAGAGGTCACCCAGGGCCGGCACGACAGCTTCCTCTACGAGCGCGGTCTCGTCGACTACGTCGAGCACCTCAACCGCGTCCGCAAAGCCGACGTCGTCAATGACGAGATCATCGAGGTCGAGTCAGAAGACAACGACCGCAAGATCGCGCTCGAGCTGGCGATGCAGTGGACGACCGCATACACCGAGAACGTCTTCACGTACGCGAACACGATCAACACGCACGAGGGTGGCACCCACGAAGAGGGGTTCCGCGCGGCACTGACGACGCTCGTCAATCGCTACGCGCGCGCGAACAACCTCCTCAAAGAGAAAGACGACAACCTCACCGGTGACGACATCCGTGAGGGTCTCACGGCCGTCATCTCGGTGAAGCTGTCCGAGCCGCAGTTCGAGGGTCAGACCAAGACCAAGCTCGGCAACACCGAGGCCCGCGCGTTCGTGCAGAAGGTCGTCGGCGACAAGCTCGGCGACTGGTTCGACCGCAACCCCGGCCAGGCGAAGAACATCATCCGCAAGGCCATCGATGCCGCCACGGCCCGCCTCGCCGCTCGTAAAGCTCGCGAAACCGCGCGCCGCAAGAGCGTGTTCGAGTCGGCAGCCATGCCCGACAAGCTCAAGGACTGCACCTCGAAAGACCCCTCGATCAGCGAGATCTTCCTCGTCGAGGGTGACTCGGCCGGCGGGTCGGCGGTGCAGGGGCGCGACCCGCACACGCAGGCGATTCTCGCTCTGCGCGGCAAGATCCTCAACGTCGAGCGCGCGCGGCTGGACCGCGCCCTCGGCAACAAGGAAGTCCAGGCGATGATCCAGGCCTTCGGTACGGGCATCGGCGAGGACTTCGACATGGCCAAGGCTCGGTACCACAAGATCGTGCTGATGGCGGATGCCGATGTCGACGGCCAGCACATCACCACACTGCTGCTGACCCTGCTGTTCCGCTATATGCGCGGTCTCATCGAGTCCGGCTACGTCTACCTCGCACAGCCGCCGCTGTATCGCCTGAAGTGGTCCAACCACCCGCACGAGTACGCCTTCAGCGACCGTGAGCGCGACGCGATGCTGGTCGAGGGGCAGGCCGCCGGTCGCCGTATTCCCAAAGACAACGGCATCCAGCGTTATAAGGGTCTCGGTGAGATGAACGACCACGAGCTCTGGGAGACCACGATGGACCCCCAGACGCGCACGCTCAAGCAGGTGACGATCGACGACGCCGCCGCGGCCGACGAGATCTTCTCGGTGCTCATGGGAGAAGACGTCGAGTCGCGACGCAGCTTCATCCAGCGCAACGCCAAAGACGTCCGCTTCCTCGACATCTGATCTCGTCGACTCCGATACGAAACTGAGAATCCATGGCTGACGACACCACCCCTGAGCCCGAAGACGCCCGCGACGAGTCCGCTCACAACCACGGCCGGATCGACCAGGTCGATCTTCAGCTCGAGATGCAGCGGAGCTACCTCGACTATGCGATGAGCGTGATCGTCGGGCGTGCTCTGCCCGACGTGCGCGACGGCCTGAAACCCGTGCACCGCCGCGTGATCTACGGCATGTACGACGGCGGTTTCCGCCCCGACAAGTCGTTCTCGAAGTGCGCCCGTGTCGTGGGCGAGGTCATGGGGCACTACCACCCGCACGGTGACGCTCCGATCTACGATGCGCTCGTGCGCCTGGTGCAGCCGTGGTCGCTGCGCTACCCGCTCGCGCTCGGCCAGGGAAACTTCGGCTCGCCCGGTAACCAGGGCGCGGCCGCCCCGCGGTACACCGAGACGAAGATGGCTCCCCTCGCGCTCGAGATGGTGCGCGACATCGAGGAAGAGACCGTCGACTTCGAGGACAACTACGACGGGCAGACGCAGGAGCCCACGGTCCTGCCGTCGCGCTTCCCGAACCTCCTCGTCAACGGGTCGGTCGGCATCGCGGTCGGTATGGCGACCAACATTCCCCCGCACAACCTCCGTGAGGTCTCGGCGGGTGCGCTGTGGGCCCTCGAGCACCCCGAGGCCACTCGCGAAGAGCTGCTCGACGCGCTCATGGCGCGCATTCCCGGCCCCGACTTCCCCACTGCCGCGCAGATTCTCGGCACCCGGGGCATCAAAGAGGCGTACCGCACCGGTCGCGGGTCGATCACGATGCGCGCGGTCGTCAACATCGAAGAGATCCAGGGCCGCACGTGCCTGGTCATCACCGAGCTGCCGTACCAGGTCAACCCCGACAACGTTGCGGTGAAGATCGGCGACCTCGCGCGCGAGGGCAAGATCACCGGAATCGCCGATATCCGCGACGAGACCTCGGGCCGTACCGGCCAGCGACTGGTCATCGTGCTCAAGCGCGACGCGGTCGCCAAGGTCGTGCTGAACAACCTGTACAAGCACACCCAGCTGCAAGACAATTTCGGCGCCAACATGCTGGCGATCGTCGACGGCGTGCCGCGCACCCTGTCGCTCGACGGCTTCATCAGCCTGTGGATCGACCACCAGGTCGAGGTCATCGTCCGTCGCACGCGCTATCGCCTGCGCAAGGCCGAAGAGCGCATGCACATCCTGCGCGGCTACCTGAAGGCGCTCGACGCGCTCGACGAGGTCATCGCGCTCATCCGCCGTTCGCCGACGGCTCAGGATGCCAATGAGGGCCTGCAGACGCTCCTCGACATCGACGACATCCAGGCGCAGGCCATCCTCGACATGCAGCTGCGTCGACTGGCTGCCCTCGAGCGCCAGAAGATCGTCGACGAGGCGCTGGAGCTCGAGGCGCGCATCGCCGACTACAACGACATCCTCGCCACCCCCGCCCGCCAGCGGACGATCATCCGCGACGAGCTCACCGCGATCGTCGACCGCTTCGGCGACGACCGTCGTACCGAGATCCTGCACGGTTACGACGGCGACGTGTCGGTCGAAGATCTCATCGCCGAGGAAGAGATGGTCGTCACGGTCACCCGCGACGGCTACATCAAGCGCACGCGCAGCGACAACTACCGCTCGCAGCATCGCGGTGGCAAGGGCGTGAAGGGCGCGCAACTGCGTGCCGACGACGTGGTCGAGCACTTCTTCGTCACCACGACCCACCACTGGCTGCTGTTCTTCACGAACAAGGGTCGGGTCTACCGCTCGAAGGCGTACGAGGTGCCCGAGGCGGGCCGGGATGCCAAGGGCCAGCACGTCGCGAACCTCCTGGCGCTCCAGCCCGACGAAGAGATCGCCCAGATTCTCGATATCCGTGATTACACCGTCGCGACCTACCTCGTGTTGGCCACTCGTGCGGGACTGGTCAAGAAGACGCGCCTCACCGAATACGACACCAACCGTCAGGGCGGGGTGATCGCGATCAAGCTCCGCGGTCAGGCGTCCGACGACGGCGACGAGACCGAGCAGGGCGCCTCCGACGAGCTGGTCAGCGCGCTCCTGGTCGACCAGGGCGATGACATCCTCCTCATCAGCCGACTGGGGATGTCGCTGCGCTTCTCCGCCACCGACAGTGCCCTGCGTCCGATGGGCCGGTCGACCTCGGGTGTGAAGGGCATGGACTTCCGTGCCGGCGACAGTCTGCTCTCGGCATCCGTCGCCCGAGACGACGAGTTCGTCTTCGTCGTCACCGAGGGAGGCTACGCCAAGCGCACGGCCGTCACCGAATACCGCATGCAGAACCGCGGTGGCCTGGGCATCAAGGTGGCTCGTCTGACCGACGATCGCGGTGTTCTCGCGGGTGGAATGATGGTCTCCGAGGGTGACGAGGTCCTTGTGGTTCTTGCCAGCGGCAAGGTGGTACGCTCCTCCGTGGCCGAGGTGCCTGCCAAGGGACGCGACACGATGGGTGTCGTGTTCGCTCGCGCCGGAGGCGATGACAGGATCATCGCGATCGCGAGAAACAGCGAGCGGAACCTCGCCGAGACGACGGAGACGACCACCGATCCCGCTGCATCCCTCGCAGCCGAGAACGCCTCCTCTTCCGAGACCCCTGAGGAAAGTACGGACGCATGAGCACGGTAGCCGACAAGCTCGCCAAGAAGTCGACGCAGAAGTCCCCGGCCAAGCAGGTGCGCCTGCGCTTGGTCTACATCGACTTCTGGTCGGCCGTGAAGCTTTCGTTCCTGGCGGCCGTGGCCATCGCCGTGGTCACCGTTGTGTCGTACTTCCTGGTCTACCTGGTCGTCAGTGCCACCGGGCTCATCGGCAAGGCCGACGAGTTCTTCGCGAGCTTCACCGACGGCAGCGCCACGCTCTCGCAGTATGTGGCCCTGCCCCAGGTGATGGCGTTCGCGGCGATCGTGGCGATCCTGAACCTCGTCGTGGTGACGGTGATGGGCGCCGTGGTGGCCGGCATCTACAACCTCGCGGTCAAGGTCACGGGTGGTCTGCTCGTGGGCTTCACCTCCAACTGACGCCGATTCGGAAAAACCTCGAGATTCAGGTAAAGTCTTCGAGGTTGACGACGTTACGTCAGCGAGACGGGGCTATAGCTCAGGCGGTTAGAGCGCTTCACTGATAATGAAGAGGTCCCAGGTTCAAGTCCTGGTAGCCCCACCCCGTTCCCCTTCGGGGCCTTAGCTCAGCTGGTAGAGCGCCTGCTTTGCAAGCAGGATGTCAGGAGTTCGAATCTCCTAGGCTCCACATCACGAAAGAGTCGGCTCCGGCCGGCTCTTTTCTTTTCCGTTCCGATGCCGGCGACGCTCGCTACTAGGGTGATCGCCATGGATATGCGAGTCGCCGCTTACGCCGTCATCACCGACGGCGACGCTCGCGTCTTGCTCGCGCACTGGGTCGAGGGCCGTCGAGCGGCGTGGACGCTCCCCGGTGGCGGTCTCGAGCCGGGGGAAGATCCGGAACGTGCAGCGCGCCGCGAGGTGCGGGAAGAGACGGGGTACCGCGTCGTGATCGACGAGCTGCTCGGCATCCATTCCCGCGTGATTCCGGCGGAGGCCCGCCTGGCGGCGGATGCCCCGCAACCGCTGCACGCGCTGCGCATCGTCTATCGCGCACACGTCGTGGGCGGACGACTGCGCAACGAGGCCGACGGATCGACCGACCGAGCCGAGTGGTTCACCCTCTCGGCGGCGCGTCGGTTGCGCCGCGTGCAGCTCGTCGACATCGCCTTCTCGATGGCGGGCCTGACGCGGCCGC
Organism: Microbacterium sp. ZW3a; assembly: GCF_057167165.1. NCBI lineage: Bacteria > Bacillati > Actinomycetota > Actinomycetes > Micrococcales > Microbacteriaceae > Microbacterium > Microbacterium sp. ZW3a. The sequence goes on from NZ_CM169903.1 coordinate 10,670, forward strand.
GATCCGGTGTCAGTCGCGCGTCGACGTGATGTCGGCGACCGTCGCGTCGTAGGCGCGGATCAGATCGTCGGCGTCGACGAAGAGGCTGTAGCCGTGCGCCCCGGCGCCCATGGCGATCCGGCGTCCCACGATGCTCTCGTCGGCGTACACGGGCCAGTCGGTCGTGCTCCCGAGGGGGACGATCGTGCCGCGCTCATACCCGGTGGCGGCGAGGGCCAGCTCGGGCTCGGGCAGACGGAGCTTGTTCACGCCCACGACAGCCCGAAGCTTGGGCCACGAGATCACCCGGTCGCCGGGGACGAGGGCGAACAGAAAGGTGTCATCGGATCGCTTGACCACGAGCGTTTTCACGATGGCCTCGGGTGGGATGCCGAGAAGCTCGGCGGCTTCGTCGAGCGAGGCCGCGGCGGGCCGCTCGCGCACATCGACAGAGAGGCCGCGCTCACGCGCGGCCTCTCTGACTCTGATGGTGGGATCGCTCACGCGTCGGGAGCGCGGAGCGGGTCGTCGGCCACCCACAGCTCGTCGTCGGCGCGCAGCGTCTGCCAGGCGGCGTACGCGACTCCGGCCGCGGCGACGACACCGAGGATGATGGCGATGACGCCACCGGCGCCCATGCCGTTGTTCTGCTGGGGCAGCTTCGCCGAGAGCTTCTTGGTGGCCTTCTTGCCGTACTTCTCGGCACGCTTGGCGTACTTGTGAGTGTCGAGCTCGAAGCCGCGGCCCTTGGCCAGGCGGTCGCGGGTGTCGCCCGCGGCGTCCCACACCGACATGGCCCCGCCCACGACGGCACCGGCCGCCGGGATGACCTTGCCGCTCAGGAAGCGGTTGGCGTAGGTGACACTCTTGTCGACGTACGGCGCGGCGTACTTGTCGTAGCCGTCGTGCACGGCGGGAACGAGGTCTTCACGGCTGAAGCGACCGAGCTGGCGACCCGCTTCGCGAGCCACCTCTCCGCTCTCGCTCAGCAGAACCTGCTGCGACTCCCACACCTTGGCGGCGTGCTTCTGGAGCTTTCGCAGTTCCTTCTTGCTCTTGCGGCTGAGGCCCACGGCTTCATCCTCCCTGTCGATGGGATGTACGCCCCTCATCTTGCCAGAAGGGCGCTCCCGGACCGCCGACCCTTGCAGATAACTCTGAGAGAATGTACCCATGGCTTCCCACTCCGCCGTTGCGACCCTGCACACCAACCACGGCGACATCGTCGTCAACCTGTTCGGCGACCACGCGCCCCGAACCGTCCGCAACTTCGTCGGCCTCGCCGACGGCTCCCAGGAATGGACCAACCCGGCCACCGGCGCCAAGGGTGAGGGTCCGCTCTACTCGAACATCGTGTTCCACCGCATCATCCCCGGCTTCATGATCCAGGGCGGAGACCCGCTCGGTCAGGGCATCGGCGGTCCCGGGTACACGTTCAACGACGAGATCCACCCCGAACTCGACTTCTCGCAGCCGTACAAGCTCGCGATGGCGAACGCCGGTCTTCGTCGCAACGCGATCACCGGACAGCCCGAGGGCACGAACGGTTCGCAGTTCTTCATCACCACCGACCCCACCCCGTGGCTTCAGGGCAAGCACACGATCTTCGGCGAGGTTGCCGACGACGACTCCAAGAAGGTCGTCGACGCGATCAGCAAGGTGCCCACCGCCGCAGGCGACAAGCCGATCGAGCCGGTCGTGCTCGAGTCGGTCGACGTCGTCTCCGTCTGACTATCCGGACGGCGGCGGGTGTCCACGACCGAAGAGTTCCGTCGCAATAGCGACAACTTCTGCTACCGGCATCCCGATCGGCAGAGCTTCGTGCTCTGCCAGCGGTGTTTGCGTACGGTGTGCTCGGAGTGCCGGACCCCCGCCGCCGTCGGCGTCATCTGCCCGGAGTGCATGGCGCAGCAGCGCGCGTCCGTGACGCCCGCGCAAAAGAAGGCGCAGCGCCGGTGGCGCGCGTCCCGTCCGGCGGCGGTCGTCGCCGAGGGACGCCCGCGCGCGACGCTGGCGATCATCGCCATCACCGGCCTCGCGTACATCATCGGACTCATCCCCGGAGTCGGTGGCATCCTGACCAATGCGCTGGCGTTCTATCCGCCCTACCTGGTTCCCCAGTTCGGGGCCATCGAGCCGTGGCGCCTGTTCACCGCGGCGCTCGTGCACTCGGGCTTTTTCCACGTCGGGTTGAACATGCTCGCGCTGTGGTTCATCGGGCGGAACCTCGAGCCGCTGCTCGGGCGCTGGCGCTTCGTTCTGCTCTACGTGCTGGGCGCGCTCGGCGGCTCGGTGGCCGTCGCGCTCCTGGCTCCGACGACCGTCGTCGTCGGAGCGTCCGGCGCGATCTTCGCTCTCTTCGGCGCTCTGCTGGTCATCGGGCGGCACATCGGCGCCGACATCCGCGTCATCGCGATCCTGATCGGCATCAACTTCGTCTGGCCGTTCGTCGTCGCGTTCATCTCGTCGCTGGGCACGGGCGACTTCGTCGGCGCGCTGAACAACGTCGGTGTCTCGTGGCAGGCACACCTCGGCGGACTCGTCGTCGGTGCCGCCATCGGCCTGATTTACTCGCGCACGCGTGCTCTCCGCCAGCGATCGGTGCAGATCGCGCTCCTCGTCACCCTCACGGTGGTGCTATTTGGGCTTCTGGCGATCCCGCCGCTGGTCTACTACTGACAGTTATCCACAGGCTCATCCACAGGTGGGGATGAATTACACAGGTGTAAGTCGAGTGGGTGTCAGCGCCAGCGCGTGGTCATCAGGAAGCCGACGAAGGCGATCCCGAAGCCGATGACCAGGTTCCACGCCCCGATACCGGGGATGGGGAACTGCGAGCTGCTGAGGTAAAAGACGAGGACCCACACCAACCCGATGACCATGAGGCCGATCATGATCGGCAGGAACCACACCGGATTCGGCGTGGTTACACCCTCATTGCGCTCAGCGATCGGGTCTTCGCCGTTGCCAGTACGTGCCATGCGGCCCAGTCTATAAGGCGGTCCTGTCGACGCACGGAACTAGAATCGCCTGGTGTCCACCGTCGAGGAACCCTCCACGCGCCGTGCCGCCCGTCGTCGTGCGACACCCCGGCGCCGGGTGTCTGTTCTCGGCGTGCTCGGCGACCTGTTGCTGACCGCCGGTGTCCTCGTGCTCCTCTTCGTCGCGTGGCAACTCTGGATCGGCGACGCGATCATCGGAGCGCAGTTCAAGAGCGAGGCCGACTCCCTCACCCAGGAATGGGCGGAAGCGCCGGTGACCCCCGAGCCCGGCCGGGATTCGTCGGACCCGGCCTCGATCGAACCGCCCGCGCTCCCGCAGCCCGGAAACGGCGAGGTCTTCGGAGTTCTGCGTATCCCCCGTCTCGGGCCCGACTACCAGTTCAAGGTCGCGGGCGGAGTGAGTGCTTCGGTGACGCTGGATCCCATCGGCATCGGTCACTACCCCGACACGGCGATGCCAGGGGAGGCCGGCAACTTCGCGATCGCCGGACACCGCGGCAGCCACGGGGCCCCGTTCGCGGATCTCCCCTCGCTGCGGATCGGCGACGCCGTCGTCGTCGAGACCCCGGACGGCTGGTACACGTACCGGTTCCGCAACCTCGAGTACGTCCAGCCCGACGGCGTGGGGGTACTCCTCCCGGTTCCGCAGGTCACCGAAGTGCAGGCGACCGACAAGATCATCACCATGACGACGTGCAGCCCGCGCTACGGCTTCTCTGAGCGGGCCATTGCCTACGGCATGTTCGAATCGTTCACCCCGCGGGCGGACGGTCCGCCCGCGTCGCTGACCACGGGAGCTGCCTGATGTACGGTGCCCTCTGGCGTGTGCTCCCCGGCCCCTGGTGGGTGCGTCTGCTGATCGTTCTGGTTCTCGCCGCCGCCGTCCTCTATGGACTGTTCTTCTTCGTCTTCCCGTGGGTGAGCGACATGGTTTATCCCCAAGAGGTCACGGTCGAGTGAGCTTCCGCGTTGTCGTCGTCGACAACCGCGACAGCTTCGTCCACACCCTCGCGGGGTATGTCAGTGACCTCGGCGCTGCCGTGACCCTGCGGTCCGCCGACGCCGCACCGGCTGCCGACCTCGTCGAGGGCGCGGACGCCGTCCTGGTCTCGCCCGGGCCGGGCCACCCGACCGACGCCGGCGCATCGATCGTGGTCGTGCGTGAGGCGCAGGCGCGTGGTATCCCGTTGCTCGGGGTCTGTCTCGGTCACCAGGCCCTCGCGGTGGCCTTCGGGGCCCGTGTCTCGCGTGCACCCGAGCTCCTGCACGGGATCACCAGTCGTATCCACCACGACGGGCGTGGCGTGTTCGCGGGGTTGCCCGACGGTTTCACGGCGACGCGGTACCACTCGCTCGCGGTTGATCCCGCGACGATCCCCGACGATCTGGTCGTGACCGCGCGCAGCGAGTCCGGGGTCATCATGGGGCTGGCACATCGCACGGCACCGCTCGTCGGCGTGCAGTTCCATCCCGAGAGTGTGCTCACCGAGGGAGGTCACACTCTGCTGGGCACCTGGCTGGAGGATGCCGGCCTCCCCGGTGCTGCGGCCGCGGGAGGCCGCTTGCACCCCCGCCGGACTCAGGAGCCCGAGCAGTAGGTCAGCGTGATCTCACTGTGGATGGGGACTTCGCCCGGGGCGAGCGACTGCGCCTGCACCTGAGGAGTGCCGGTCGCGGGGCACGCCGAATCTTCCTGGGTGCGCACCGTCAGTTGCAGTGCTTCGGACTCGAGTTCGCGCTGGGCGATGTCGACGGGGTAGCCCGTGTAGTCGACGAGTTCGACCGTTCCGCTGGCGACGACGAGGTTCACGGTCGTGCCCTTGGCGACCTCGGTCCCGGATGCCACGCTCGCCGACATCACGACTCCCGCAGCGAGTGCGGGGTCAGGCTTGCGTTGCACCAGACCGAGCGAGAGACCCTCTCTCTCGAGCGCGCCTCGCGCCTCGCTCTCGCTGATGCCCTCGAGCGTGGGGACCGTGGCCGTGTTGGCACCGGTCGAGACGAACACGGTGACCTCTTGTCCCGCGGCAACAGATGTGTCGGCGCCGGGCGTCGTGCGCACGACGTGGCCCTCGGCGATCGTCTCGCTGGACTCTTCGACGCGTTTGGCGAAGAGGTCCTCGTTCTCGAGTGCCTCGACCGCATTGTCGTACGGCATGTCGATGACGTCGGGAATCGTTCGGCCGGCGGTGGGGACGTCGTTGGACGGCTGGATCTGCACGACCCAGAAGAGCACCGAGACCAGGAGGACGGCCAGGATCGCCACGCCCGCCCAGATCCACGCCACGGGCGGACCGGGCTGCGTGCGGCGCATGGTCGTGTCGGTGCTGAGCTGGCGCAGCGACCGGGCGGTCTCGGCCGCCTGCCGGGGATTGGGGCCGTAGAGCTCGTTCGACAGCGCCGACATCTGGCGCTTCGTGGGCTCTTTGCCCTCGACGGTGGCGTCGAGGTCTTCGCGGAAGCCGGCCGCGTCCTGCGGGCGCTGGAACGGATCCTTCGCGAGGGCGCGGAGCACGACCGCGTCGAGTGCGCGCGGCACCGCCTCGTTGAACTCGCTCGGCGGAAGGGGCGCCTCGCTGACGTGCTGATACGCAACCGCGACCGGGGTGTCGCCCCGGAACGGGGGGCGGCCGGTGAGCAGCTCGTAGAGCACCACACCTGTGGAGTAGAGGTCGGCACGCGCATCGACGGACTCGCCCTTGGCCTGCTCGGGCGAGAAGTAGGCCGCGGTCCCCACGATCGCGGTCGTCTCGGCGACCGTCGAAGACGAGTCCGACACCGCGCGTGCGATACCGAAGTCCATCACCTTGACGCGACCGGCTTCGGTGATCATGACGTTGCCGGGCTTGATGTCGCGGTGCACGACCCCCGCACGGTGCGAGTACTCGAGGGCTTCCAGGATGCCGTCGATGTAGCGGAGCGCATCGTCGATGGGCACGGGGCCTGAGGCGATGATGTCTTTCAGGAGCTTTCCGTGCACCAACTCCATGACGATGTACGGAACGGGGCGTTCGTGCCCGTCGACACCGACCTCGATGTCTTCGCCCGCGTCGAACACCCGGACGATCGTGGGGTGCGCCATCCGGGAAGCCGCCTGCGCCTCGAGCCGGAACCGGGTGCGGAACGCCGCGTCGCCGGCCAGCTCGGCCTTCAGGATCTTGATCGCGACCGTGCGCCCGAGAGTCTGGTCGTAGCCGCGGTAGACGCTGGCCATACCGCCGCGACCGATGAGGTCGTCGACACGGTAGCGTCCCGAGAGGACGCGCGTCTCAGTGGTCACGGTAAAAACTCCTGGCGTGGATCGGTGGTGCGGTCAAAAGGGCTCAGCCGTTGCCGTTGCCGCTCCCGTTTCCGGTTGGTTCGGGGGTGGGGGTGTTCCCGCCGCTGATCGAGGCCGAGGCCTCGCCCGAGGGACCCGCCGTGCGGTCGGTACCCGAGCAGCTCACCGTGTACGTCACACGGAGGGTCTGACCCGGCGAGTTGCTGACCTGCAGCTGCCCGTTCCGGGCATCGGGGGCGAAGGATGCCGTGGACTGGCCGCTCTCGGCGAAGGTGCCATTGGTCGCGGTGAGGTTGTACGACGCGACGTTGCCCGTCCCGGAGGGGCAGGTGTACTGCTGCCACGACACCTGGATGTTGCTCCCGGCGGTCACCGACGACCCGGGGAGGGTCGGCGTACTGGGCGTGGGGAGGGGCGTCTCTTCGCCGAACACGCGCAGCACGATGATCGTGCCGGCGGGGACGCGTCCGGTCGGGTTCACGGTGTCGACGAGCCCGACCTGGTCGGGGCTCGTCGCCGCATTGCCCGTCTCGCACTGGGCCCCGAGGTCGTTCGCCGCGAGGATGTCACTGGCGGCCGCGCACGTCTTGCCGGCCAGACCGAGCGAGTTCACGTCGATCAGCTGGGAAGTGGGCGTCGGCGTCGGCGTGGGCGGCGCGCTCGGAGTCGACGGAGTCGACGGAGTGGCGCTCGTGGGCGCGGGCTCGGGCTGACCCTGGTTGCTGAGCATCGCGAAGAGCGTGCCGCCCAGCACGAGCACCAGCAGCGCGATGAGCGCGACCAGCGGCCACGTCCAGGGACTGCGCTTCTTCTTCTGGGGCTGGACGTCTTCCTCGGTGTGCTCCTCGGTGAGCAGGGACGCTCCCGACGCGGGCATGAGGCGTGTGGTGGCGGACGTCTGGCCCGCCGTCAGCAGCTGCGTGGCCTCGTCGGCCACGGCGACGCCCGCGGCGATCGCGGGGACGGCGGCGGCTGCGGCGGTGAGGTCACCGCGACGCAGGGCGGTGGCGGCGCGAGACACGGCGGCCGCGGAGGCCGGGCGATCCTCGGTCTTCTTGGCGATCATCGCCATGACGAGGTTCTGTACCGGGACGGCGACCGTCGGCGGGAGCGGCGCGGGCTGCTCGTTGATCTGCGCCATCGCGATCGCGACCTGAGACTCGCCCGTGAACGGACGCTTGCCCGCGAGGGACTCGTACGCGACGATGCCGAGCGAGTAGATGTCGGTGGCGGGGGAGGCCGGGTGCCCCGACGCCTGCTCGGGCGACAGGTACTGCACGGTTCCCATGACCTGACCGGTCGCGGTCAGCGGTACCTGGTCGGCGATGCGCGCGATGCCGAAGTCGGTGATCTTCACGCGGCCGTCGGGCGTGATGAGCAGGTTGCCCGGCTTGATGTCGCGGTGCACGAGGCCGGCCGCGTGTGCAGCCTGGAGCGCCGCGGCGGTCTGAGCGACGATGTCGAGGGTCTTGTCGGTCGACAGTGAGCCCTCGCGCTCGAGGATCGTCGACAGGGCCTCGCCCGGAACGAGTTCCATCACCAGGAAGGCGCTGCCGTCTTCCTCGCCGTAATCGAACACGCTCGCGATGCCCTCATGGTTGACGAGCGCGGCGTGCCGGGCCTCAGCGCGGAAGCGCTCGAGGAACCCGGGGTCACCCATGTACTCGTCTTTGAGGATCTTGATCGCGACCGTTCGTCCGATGACGTGGTCGGTCGCTTCCCAGACCTCACCCATGCCGCCGATCGCGATTCGCGAATCAAGCTCGTAGCGTCCTCCGAAGGTCACTCCCTGCGTCGGTCTCATTTGCTCAGCACCGCCTCCATGACCTTCTTCGCTATCGGGGCGGCGATCTCGTTGCCGCTCCCGTTCTGACCCTGGCCTCCGCCGTTTTCGACTACCACAGCGACGGCGACCTTCGGGTCGTCCGCCGGGGCGAAACCGGTGAACCAGAGAGTGTAGGGACGGGAATCGTTCTCTGCGGTGCCGGTCTTACCCGCCACCTGAACCCCGTCTATTCTTGCATTCGACGCCGCGCCCTCCTGGACGTTCGCCGTCATCATCGTGACCATCTGGGCGGCGAGATTCGCCTCCAGTGCGCGGCCGAACTCACTGTTCGAGCCCTCGTCCTTGACGGAGAGGTCGGGCGTAATCACCCGGTCGACCATGCGTGGGTTCATCACGACTCCGTCGTTGGCGATTCCCGCCGACACCATGGCCATCTGCAGCGGAGTCGCGCGCACCTGGCCCTGCCCGAAGCCGCTGAGGGCGGTCTGCGGGGCGTCGAGGGTCGCGGGGTACGTCGACGGGGTCGAGGTCAGCGGCATCGAGAACGACGTGTTGAAGCCGTACTTCTCGGCTTCGGCGCGGATCGCTTCGTCGCCCAGCTCGACGGCGAGCTCGGCGAAGGGGATGTTGCAGCTGAGCCGCAGCGCGGTCGCGATCGTGACGGTGTCGCCGCCGCCGCACGTACCGCTCCCGGCGTTGCTGACCACGCTCGACGACTGCGGCAGGGTGTACGACGACAGGTTCGGGAACGACGAGTCGGGGGTGTACCGACCGGATGCCAGCGCCGCCGAGGCCACCACCAGCTTGAACGTCGACCCGGGCGGGTTGAGGTCGCCTTCGATGGCGCGGTTGATCAGCGGCTGGGCGGGGTCGGCGGCCAATTGCTCGTAGGTCGCGTTGACGGCATCGGGGTCGTGCGACGCCAGCCCGTTCGTGTCGAAGCTGGGCTTGGACACCATGGCCAGGATGCGGCCCGTGGAGGGCTCGATGGCCACGACCGCGCCCTGCTGGTTGCCGAGCGCATCCCAGGCCGCCCGCTGCACGTCGGCGTCGAGCGACAGCTCGACGTTCGATCCACGCGGCACCTGGCCGGTGATCGCGCGGTCGAACCGCGAGAAGAACTGGTTGTCGTCGGCGCCGCTGAGGACGCTGTTCTCCGACGCCTCGATCCGGGTCTTCGCGTCGAGCACCGGGTTCATGTACCCGGTCACGGGCGCCCAGAGGTCGGCATCCAGGTATTCGCGCTGCCAGCTGTACACGTCGTCGGAGGGGACGGACGAGGCGATCGCGGTACCGCTGGCGATGATCGAGCCACGCTGCACCTGGTACGAGTCGTACAGGGCACGGCGGTTGCCGGGGGTATTGGCGAGGTTCTCGGCCTGGGCGACCTGGATGACGCTGGTCGAGACGAACAGGGCGAGGAACATCGCCAACATGACGACGCTGAGGCGTCGGAGTTCTTTGGTCACGGTGCCTCCTCCGGTGCGGGGGTGTGAATCGGCGTAGGCGTGGTCATCAGCCGATCACCACCCGGGGACGGCTGCGCACGGCATCCGAAATGCGCAGGAGGAACGCCACGATGATCCAGTTGGCCACGAGCGAGGATCCGCCCGCGGCGAGGAAGGGGGTCGTGAGACCCGTGAGCGGGATCACGCGCGTGACGCCGCCGACCATGATGAACACCTGCAGCGCGATGGTGAACGAGAAGCCGGTGGCGAGCAGCTTGCCGAAGTCGTCTTGACCGGCGAGCCCGATGCGAATGCCACGGCTGGCGAACACCATGTAGAGGGAGAGGATCGCGAACACTCCCACGAGGCCGAGCTCTTCACCGAGGCTCGGCAGGATGTAGTCGCTCTGCGACAGCGGGGTGATGTACGGACGACCCTGGCCCAGCCCCGTGCCGAAGAGGCCGCCGTGCGCGAGGCCGAAAATGCCCTGCGTGAGCTGGTAGCTGCCCCCGTCGCGGTCGATGACCTCGGGGTTGAAGGCATCCAGCCAGTTGGCGAACCGGCCGTAGACGTAGGGGAGAACACGGGATGCCAGGAACGCCCCGGTCGCGGCGAGCACGACGCCGATGAGGACCCAGCTGGTCTTGCCGGTGGCGACGTAGAGCATGGCCACGAACATGCCGAAGATGAGCAGGCCCGTGCCGAGGTCGCGCTGCAGCACGATGATGCCGAGCGAGACGGCCCAGATGATCAGGAGCGGGCCGAGTTCGCGCGCGCGCGGCCAGGTCATGAACAGGAAGCGCGTGCCCGTGGAGGTGAGACTCTCGCGGGTGCGCACGAGGTAGCCGGCGAAGAAGATCGCCAGCGCGATCTTTGCGAGCTCCCCCGGCTGGAACGACACGAAGCCGAGCGACACCCAGACGTCGGCGTTCTGCTCGGTGCCCAGACCCGGCACGAACGGAAGCAGCAGCAGCAGGATGCCGATGAGGCCCGACAGGTAGGTGTAGCGGAACAGCACGCGGTAGTTGCGCACGAAGACCACCACGAGCAGTGCCGCGACGAGAGCGATCGCCGCCCAGGCGATCTGCCGGATCGAGGTGGCATCCCACCCCTCCAGACCCACCGCCAGGTCGATGCGGTAGATCATCGCGATACCGAGCCCCGTCAGGACGGTGGCGATCGGCAGCACGAACGGGTCGGCGTCGCGCGCGGTGAGACGCAGCACCACGTGCAGCACCAGGGCGAGGACGGCGGGCACGGCCGCGAGGATCAGGTAACCCGACTCGATGGTGCCGCTCACCCCGAGCTGCACGAGCGTGAGGGCGGAACCGTAGACCACGATCGCGAAGACGAGGAGGCCGAGTTCGCGATTGCGCTGGGTGGCGGGGACCCGGATCTTCTTCAGGGCCCGCATGACGGCCGTGTCGGTGGACACGGCGTCGGATCGGGTGAGCTTCTGGTCGGTCATCCGGTGACCTCCGGGGCGGGACGCAGGCGATCCACGATGAGTTCGGCATCGCTGAGCGAGCGGGCCGTGATGGTGGCTTCGACGGTCTGGCGGTCGAAGTCCGACAGGTCGGCGAGCACGATGTTGGTGTCTTCGTATTCCGACGACAGGGAAATGGGTCCGATGGACTGCGGGATGCCGCGGTAGATCACGACCGAGTTGTCGTCGGCGCCGACGTAGTACCGCGTCTGCGTCCAGTTGTACCCCGCGAACAGGCTGAGGCCGATGCCCGCGAGCACGAGGATCAGCGCGGCGAGCCAGCCGAGACGGCGGCGACGGGCACGTCGGCGGTCTTCTTCGATGAGCTCCTCGAGGAACTCGGCGGCGGGTTCGAAGTGGGTCGGCTCGTTGGCGGCCTGACGGGCCGTGTGCAGCCAAGTCGAGCGCCCCGGCCGGGCCGCGGGCACGACGATGCCGCTGGGGTTCGAGGCCGAACCGACGATCGTCGGGGTGCCGATGAAGACCGGGTGCTGCCCGCCGACGTCGACGATCACGACGGTGACGTTGTCGGGCGCACCCCCGTCGAGCGCCTGCTTCAGCAACGCATCGGCGGTGCGGGCGGGCGGCATCCCGAGCGCGAGTGCGCGGGTGGTGTGGGTGTCGTCGACGACCCCCGAGAGGCCGTCGGAGCACAGCAGCCAGCGGTCGCCGTCCTGCGTCGGCATGATGAACGTGTCGACCTCGGGGTCGGGGTCCATGTCGCCGAGCACGCGCATGAGCACCGACCGGCGCGGGTGGTAGCGCGCCTCCTCGGGGGTGATGCGCCCGGAGTCGACCAGGCGCTGCACGAAGGTGTGGTCGGTGGTGATCTGGGTGAGCGTGTCGTCGCGGTAGAGGTACACACGCGAGTCGCCGATGTGCCCGATCACGGCGTAATCGTCGACCATGATCACGGCGCTGACCGTGGTTCCCATGCCGGCCAGTTCGGGGCGGCGGGCGACGGTGTCGATGAGCTCGGTGGCGGTGTCGGCGAGAGCGTCGCGCAGAGCGTGCTCGGCCTCGTTCGGGTTCGAGAACGGGCGGTCGAGTTCGGTCAGCCGTGCGATCGCCAGGCTCGAGGCGACGTCACCTCCGGCGTGACCGCCCATGCCGTCGGCGACCACGAAAAGGTTGGACCCGGCGTAGCCGGAATCCTGATTGTTGGAGCGCACCTTGCCCGTGTGGGAGATGGCCGCGCTCGAGCCCTGGAAGACCATGGAGGAGGGTTACTTCCTCAACTCGAAGGTCGTCGCGCCCACCTTGATGGGGGCACCGACCTTCACTTGGACCGGCGAGGCGACCCGTGCGCCGTCATGCGACGTGCCGTTGGTGGAGTCGAGGTCTTGCAGCATCCACTGCTCGCCCCAGAGCACGAGGCGCGCGTGGTGGCTGGAGGTGTAGTCGTCGCGAATGACGAGGCCAGACTCGCTGGAGCGGCCGATCGTGAGCGGTTCGGTGCCGAGCGGCAGCTCGAGCCCGGCCTTGGGCCCGCTGGTGATCACGATGCGCGAGACCGTGGCCGTGGTTGCCAGGCCACCGGTCGGCGCCGGCGCGGGCGGTGCGGGGCGCTTCACCTGCGTCGTGACCGCATCAGGTGAGGCCGCCGGCGCGGGTCCGGACGGGGCGGATGCCGCGGGCTCGGGGAGCTTGCGCACCTTGACGCCGAAGAGGTCGGCGCGCAGCGAGTACACGACGCCGAAGACGAAGAACCACAGCAGGATCAGGAACCCGCTCTGCAGGAGAAGAAGAGTCAGCGGACTCATGACAGGGGTCCTCGCTCACGGACGTCGAAGAGGTGCGTCGCGTCGGACGGAGCCGCACGCCGCGGAGCCTGCGCCTGCGCGACCACACGGAACACGATCGTGGTGCGGCCGATCGAGATGGTCGAGTTCGGCGGGAGCGCCGCCTCCGAGACCTTCCGACCGTTGAGAGTGGTGCCGTTGGTGGAGCCGAGGTCGCGCACCATGGCGCGCTCGCCGTCCCACAGGATCTCGACGTGCTTCCGGCTGGTGCCGGCGTCGGCGAGGGTGATGTCGGCGTCGCTGCCCCGGCCGATGACCGTGCGTGCCGTGACCAGCGGATGCCGGGTGCCGTCGATATCGACGACCCCCTGCCACGACACCTGGCCTTCGCTCGTCTGCGAGTCCACGCGCAGTGTTCCCGTGGAGAGCGATTCATCGCGCTCGATCGAGATCGTCACGGGACCGGCGAAGGAGTACCCCTGCGTGCGCGCGTGCTTCTTGACCAGGGTGTCGAGCTCGGAGACGAGGGTCGACCCGAGGGCGCTCATCTTCTCGTCGTCGGCGGGAGAGAGGCGCACGGCGAACCGGTTGGGGGTGAGGATGCGGTCTCGCGTGACCACCACGGCCTTCTTGTCGAGCTCACTGCGCAGCGCCGAGGCGATCTCCACGGGCTGGATGCCACTGCGGAAGGTCTTCGCGAACGCACCGTTGACGGCGCGTTCGAGACCCTTCTCGAAACTGTCGAGTAGTCCCACGAGACTCCTTCAGGCAGGCAGACCAGTAGCCACATCGTAGTCAGGACGCCTGGACACCACATGGATGCGGTGTGGAACGCGCGTTTCGTGGGTGGCTCATGGGCGTGATATTCTCGGGAAGTTGAGTGCGTCCGCGGACGCCGAGACACGCGCGAGTGGCGGAATAGGTAGACGCGCTGGCTTCAGGTGCCAGTGCCCGCAAGGGCGTGGGGGTTCAAGTCCCCCCTCGCGCACAGATGGCCGTATTGATGAATACGAGCGGAGATGTTCACAAATTGAAGTGGCCGGTCAGAACTATTTTCTAACCGGCTTCTTCGTTGCCGGGCGCTCGACCCGTCGGTGGCCTCTCCTACGCTCTGTGTTGCCCATCCCGAACTGAACCCGTTCACCCCGGGCTCGAGCTGCGGCCCCTCGGCTGGCCGGGCGTGACGATGAGGTATCGGCCTTCGACCTGCTTGTCGCGCGCACGCCGGAGCGGTCCGAGCCTCGTGCTCTACGGCTACCGTGGTGTCGGCAAGATCGTTCTTCTGAACGCCATGCGGATCAGGCTGAGCGGGCCGGATGGCTGTGCATCGACGTGGAGGCCCAGATCTCGGACGCCGGTCCGCAAGCCATCCGGCAACGGGTCGCCCAGAAGCTCAATGTGGCCTCCGAGCGCTTCGAGAATGGGTAGTCTTACCGACGCAGTACGAAGTGCGCTCGGGAAATTGACGGGTTTCTCGCTGTCGCTAGGAGTGGTGTCCATCGAAACCGCTCGCGAACCTGCGAGCGGGAGGGTGGAGTCACGCGTTATGGAGATCGACCTCGAAGAGGTCATCGAAGACTCTGGCGATGCACTGCGCGAGTCCAGCTCGGCCATCGGGATCTTCATCGACGAGATGCATGACGTCGACGACGAGCTCCTCTCTGCGCTACTGACCACTCAAAACCGCGCCGGACAGAAGACATGTCCTTCTACGTGATCGGCGCAGGACTGCCCGTCGACACGAAGCCGTAGTCGCAAGGCACGGTTCAGCGGCCCAACCCAGGAGTCGACGGCGTGCCAGAGTGGGAAGCCATACACGCTCTCATCGACAGCCTCTATGTCAGTTACGAGGTCGCACCGGAGTCGGACGTCCTCGCCGTGAACAAGATGCGCAAGGCCAGCTACCTCGTTCAGTAGCTGGTGGGCAGGGGTGACGGCGACGATTTCACGAAGACGGTGTCGTACATCACCTCCCGCGCCTCGGGGATGCCGCCCGCTCTTCGGCCAGGGGCAGAAGAGCCGTTCGACTTCTTCAGCAACTACGACCGGGAGCCGCGAGGGCGCCCCCGGGACCCAGCCGCCCTCGCGGCCCGAGCATAGGTTCGCTCGTCCGGGCATGACGGCACCACGCAATCGCCACCACGCCCGGCGAAGAGGTACGTCTTCGTTGGGCACGGGCGGGACGGGCCAGCGTACCAAGCACTGCTGCCTTCTAGCTGGTCCTCGACCTGCGCATCTTCACCTGGAACGACGCATCGCGCGAGGCCGGTGGAGGAAGGCCCCACACCCTCGACATCGCCAGAGCGGGCATCAACCTGGCCGACGCGGTGCTCCTCTTGATGACCCCGGACGACCTCGGGTGCGTGAAACACGAGTTCTACCAGCCGGTCCGCGATGAGGGCAGCGAGGCCGCAGAGGCCGGGCAGGCACGGCAGAACGTCATCTTCGAGGCCGGATGGGCGATGGCGCTCAACCAGGAGAAGGCTCTCCAACGACATCGAAAGCCGCCGTCAACTCATCGGCCGCCTCCGTAGCTTTGGCCTCGCGGTTGACGAAAACCACGAGCGCTGGCGAACTGCGGGGTCTTCCCCGAGCGGTGACATCGGCCCGGCGACTACGTGGATGTCGTCACGGCAGCAAGATGGGTGTCGCCGCCAGCGCAGGTCTCACCAGCTGAAAGGTGCCGAGATCCAGGCCGAACATCATCACCGCGCCTGCAAGCGCTGCCGCCGCGAGGGTGGCAACCGTAAGTGCCATCGAGATCCGCAGGCACCAGATGCTGACGTTCACCTCGCGCTGCTCCCAGTCCTGGAGGGCTCTTGCGCTGGCGATGCTCTTCATCGCTGGCCACCCGACGGAGGCGCGCAGCCCACACCCGATTGCAGCCAACGCGAGCACGACCGTGATGGTCAACACGGTGAGGCCCTGCTCACGTTGAAGCTGACTGGCCGCAGACAAGACGTCCGGCGCCGTCAGCAGGCTCGCCACGGCGACAGCCCCGCCAGAGAGGCCTGCTCCGGTCCGCCATCTCTCGGCTGACCGCCGCACGGCCGGTAGCTGGTTCGCCGTCATCTCTTTTAAACGCTCGCGCGCCTCGAGCTCTGAGGCTGTCAGCGGTCGCATCGATTTCAAGATGAAGGTCGTCATGCCACCATCTCCACGGTGATGCCCCAGGTCTGACCGCACCCGGTCCGTCCGGGCGGGCGACCTGCATGGGCTTCCGGACACGTGCACTCGATGTCCACGAGTACATCGCCAGCGCCTTGAGCAACCACGGCGTCCGGTTCAACTGCGGCGAGTTTGAGGTTGGCGGCGTACTTCACGTCGCCGCTGCAGTATGGGCATTTCCCGGTGAACTGCAGCCGGTGCCGTGACAGCGGTGTGATGACAATCGCGTTGTAGTGCGAGTGGTCAAAGGGAACGTTGGGGTCGGCTCCCCAGGCGGTGGGCTTGTGTGTCATGAGCGTCCGCGTGCTCTCGTGCGCGCGCTGGCGGTAAGCCGGGCTTCGGTGAGGGCGTGCAGGTCGAGTTGTGGTTGGCCGTGGGCGAGGAACTCTACTGCGAGGGCGTAGTCTTGCGCGGGGTTCTGTCGCTTCTGGCCTTCCGTCCAGGGGCTGTAGCTGTGCTCGATGACGAGGAAGTAGTTCTGGTCGTCGACGTTCCACGCGTCCGCGCTGCCGTTGGTGCGGAACGTACGACAGATCACCGTGTCGAGCTTGACGGCGCTCGTGCCCGGCTGCATCTGGGGGCGGTCGTGTCCGCCGGGAAGCGCGAAGCCTGCAGCGCCGTTACGTCGATCCTCCATGGTCGGCTGCTGACGGTAGATCTCGGCGATCTCGTCCAGAGTCTTGTTGCGGACGAACGACACCTTCAGGCGGCACGCCGTGTAGTCACGGCGGCTGCGCCGCACGCTCGGATTGAACGCCAAAGCGACTCGAAGCTCGCGATCCCAGCTCCCACTGGTGAACTCGTCGGGAACCGGCAGTTCGACCACCTGATAAGTGCTTCCCGGTATCGATCCTTCGTGCCAAAGGATCACCCTGTTCCCGCCGCTTTCGAGCACGTTCTCGGCCCTGGGCACACCGTAGGCGCCGTGCTGCACGGCGCCAGGCTTCGACGGCTGCGCGGACAGTGCGGTCAGCGCACGAAGTCGGTTTGCGCTGGCCGTCGGGTAGCGCGTTGCGATCTCGGCAACCTCGTGTGCGACATGCGGCGCAGCGAAGCTCGTACCCGCCACGGCTGAGAAGAGCCGCCCGCCAGGGGCAGGAGTGAGCGAAAGCGTGGCCACGTTGAAGTCGTTTCGGAGGGTGTCATTCGTGGCGTGATCCCACGCCCAACTCCCGCCGTGCCCGGAGAACTCCGGCTTCTGTCTGCCGGAGCCCGTCGGGCCGGTCCTCGAGAAGGGGGCCGCCTGACCGCTCTTCGTGATGGGGACGGCCTGCGGGAAGCGCGTCGTGTCGGGCGTGCTCGAATGCGCGACTGACCCCACCGTGACAGCAAGAGCGGCGGTGCCAGGGGCCGCGACGCGGGCGTACTCCTCTGCGAGATATGCCGGGTAGTCGGTCTTCCAGTGGGAGCCGGCGGGGAGGCTTCGCAGGTTCCCGGCGCTGACGACGACCACGAGGTCCAGTTCGCGGGCCACGGCGTCGATGACCGCGGAAAGGTCTGCTGGTAGGGCGCCATTATCGGGATAGTCCTGCGCGAAAGCGAAGACCACAACGCGCACGCCCTCCTCGTGCAGCCAGCGCATGGCGGCGCCAACCTGCTCGGCAGGTTCTCCCACGATCTCCGCGTTTCTGTCAGCGTTCGCATGTGCGACGCGGGCGGCGTAGATCGGGTGCGGCGCGCGTCCGACGGGTCCTTGCAGGAGGTCCGCGATCCGTCCCCACGCCGCGATGGCGGCGACCTGTGTGCCGTGAGTGGTTGCGTTGCCGAAAACTGCGGAGTTCGGGAAGTCGCGCCGCTTCTTGACGAGGCCCTTCATCCACGGGTTTGCGTCCACAACCAGGTCATCGATGATGCCGATGGGCTCGCCTTCGGCGACGACAGGAGCAGCCGGTCGAGGTGCCTCACTGATGTCCTCCGCTCTAATCTCTACGCTGATCGGTCCACGCACCCGCTCGACCAGCGGGTGATCCAAGAGCGCGTCCAGCAGCGATGCATCCACGTTGGCCCGGATGAAGATGCGGTCTGGGTCGTCCCCGTCAGCGATGAGTACGCGGGCGCGGGTGTCGTTGCTGTTGGCGATCAGTGCGGCGACCTCCTCGAGTCGCTCCTTTGCCAAACGTTCAGCTCCCCGCGTGGCGAGCGACGTCGGCCAGATGCTGATGTCGACCGTTGTGAGTTCCTCCCGCGCGGGGAGGGTGAGGTCCGGCGCGAGGCGGTCTTCGCGGCCGTACAGCTCGACGTTGGCGACGTTGTTGAGCGCGGCGAGCCAGCTCTTCGTGTCGGTGGCGTAGCCGTCCGGGTCGGCGTCGTACTCGTCGACCATCGTCTTGAGGAAAGCTCGTGAGTCCGCGTCGCTGAGCGCAAAGAACGCCTTGTCGTGGCTGAAGCCGAGCTGGAGCATCTTGTGCTCCCAGCTGCCGAGCCCAGCACTGCCGAAAGGCATCTTCCCGGTGATCTTCAACACCACGCGCCCGAGTTCACTGGCATCGATGCCGTCCTCATCCTCGGAAACGGCGTCGGAGACCGAACCGAACAACCCGGGTGCCTGCGATTCGAGGCCCTCGAGGATCCCCCGGAGGTTCGTAGCCTGCCCGCGCGCGTTGAACACGTAGCCCTCAGGCTCCTGCGGGAAGTTGTCGCGTCGCTTGTTACCGGTGAGTGTCAGCGGGGCGGGAAGCGGAAGATGGTCGGCCACGCGCCGATGCTAGGGCATCGGGCGGACGCCGTTCTACATCCAGGGTCGGGCGAGCGTCTCGGAGAGTGCCGTGTCGTAGTGGTTCGAGGCGGGTTCGCTTACGTCATCTAGGACAGCCGCCCTGCGTACCCAGTGCGCGAAGTACTCGACGGCTGCGTGCGGGCGCCCTTCGAGTTCGCGAGAGAGCGACCACTGCTGCTCGGGTGGGAGCTCTGGGAGGAGGCGACTGAGCAGCTCGACGATCTCTGGCTGACCGGGCAGGGGAAGCTCGACGATGGCGTCAAATCGACGCCACAGTGCGGAGTCAAGGACACCCGAGTGGTTCGTTGCCGCGACGATGAGGGACGGCCCGCTGTATCGGTCGATCTGCTGAAGGACCGCGTTCACCACTCGGCGTAACTCGCCGTGGTCGCTGGGGTCGTCGCGGCGCTTACCCAGGCTGTCGAACTCGTCGAGGAACAGAACATAAGACCCGGAACTCGCGAACTCGAAGAGGTTGTTGAGGTTCGCAGCAGTCTCACCGAGATAGCTAGAGATCAGACCCTCCACGCGCGCGGTGACGAGCGGCCGTCCGAGCTCACCGGCAAGAGCCTCGACAGTGCTGGTCTTGCCGCACCCCGGCGGGCCGGAAAGAAGTAGTCGGTTGCGGCGCGGCAAGCCCGTGGCGTCGAGCGTGGACCAGTGGCGCACCTCGTTGAGCAGGGCCCGCAGAGAGCTCGCCGGCCCGTCGGCGAGAACGAGGTCGGACAGCAGAGCGTCCGGCCGGCTTGTGTAGGCCAGGGGCAGCGAGGAATCGCGGTCCACAGGCACCGCGGGGAGTTCGGGCTGCTCGTTGGCGGCGAAAGCGCTGTTGGCGGCGAGAATTCCTCGAAGCTCCCGAGCGAGCACGTTGTGCCGCTTGGCCTCTTCCTCCTGGATTATCGCCTGGGCTGCGCGGCGGAACTTCAAATCGTCCCGCTCTCCGTAGGCGGAGATGAGATCCCGCAGGTGACGTCCAGCCATGGTGGGAGTCTAACACCTTTCAATCCTTGCCTGAGAAAAAAGTAGTAAAGTGGACGTCGTGTCTGGCCGTCTACGTCGTGAAGAGATGCTGAATCTGCATCGCTCGACGGAACTATGCGAGGCGTTAAGGTCCGCGCGCGTCAAGGCAAAATTGTCGCGAGCTGAGCTAGCGGCCCGCGCCTCGGTAAACGCCTCGACCATCCAGAAGATCGAGGAAGGCCGCAGTGCGAACCCGGGCGTCTTCACCGTCGCGGCCCTCGCCGTCGCACTCGACCTTGACCTCGCCGATGTGCTGCGGCGTCGTACCGGGCGTCTGAGGACAGGCAAGCTCAGCGCGCTCGAAGCACGCGACGACAACTGAGGTCCTATCTACGGATTTCGCCGACGTGCTGCGCGATGGCGCACAACGCTTCCACCGTGTTCGGGGCGTGAATGACGTCGATTTGGGAGGTGAGCGAACCATGAATGCGTCCGCGGGTGGGTAGAGGTGCGAGTTTTGGATACTCGGTCAGGTCGTCCGCGACGGGCTCCGAGTATGCCCGCGCAGCCCGCGCGTCACCGGGAACCCAACGGTAGGTGAGCAGGACTACGCCCGAGGCAGGAGCACCGTTCACGCCAGAGCGCCCGGCGGACTAGTCCGGCGCCTTTCGCCCCAGGACCGTGCGTCGCACGCCTGGCGCGAGCTCGAAACCGGCCGCGAACACGAGCCCAAGCGCAGGACCGATCTCGTCGCCGTCCGTTTGCGCCGATAGTCGGCCTTAACGACGAAGGGCCCGGGTTCATCCCGGGGCCTTCGTCCTTGTCTGCGGGAGCGGTAGGGCTGTCTCGCCGCACGCCTGGCGAAGGTCGCTTCACCGCAGTCCGGGGCCCTCCTGCACCGTTCGGACCATCCGCACAGGAGAATGCCCCTTATGGAAACCCCGTCGCGCTCGGCCGTCGCCCCTCTTGAGTTGCGTGTCTGATGTCCACGCAGACAACGGGTCTGGAGTCCCCGTTCGACGGGGCGGAAGCCCTCGAAGAGCGAGTGCCGCAGCGCGCTAGGAATCCGGTGGTCCGCACGCTGCGCTCGCCCGTGTTCATCGCCGTGGTGTTTCTCGCCACCGTGGTGCAGGTCTGCAGCGACCCGGTGCTCGCCATCACGAGCGGGACGGGGGAGTGGGCCCATAGCCTCGCACCGCAGGTGGTCATCGCACTCGCCGCGGTCGTCTGCTTTGCGCAGGCCGTGTGCGTGTCGCAGCTGGCTTCGCGGCCCGAGCTGGCGATGCTCGGCGCGGTCGGCTCCTACCTCCTGGTCGCGGTCGTGCTCGGTGTCCCCACCTGGGCGACCCCCATGCAACTCGTGGTCGCGATCGCGATGTTCGCGCTCGGCAGTGCCCGGGCGATCCCCGTGGCCGCCGCGTGGGCGGCGGCCGGAGTTGTCGCCGCGTTCGCCGCGCTCGGCGCGTGGGCGGCGAGTGTGGGCGCCCCACCGGAAGCGATCGCGGGCTTCCTCCTCACGGAGGGCGTGTCATTGGCATCCCTCTCGTTCGCCGGTGCGACGCTCGGGATGCTCTGGGCGGTGCTGGATCGGCGGGCGGCGCAGGCGCGTCAGCATGCACGCGAGGTCGAGATGCGACAGGCCGAAGAGATCGAGGCCTCCCGCAACGCCGAGCGCGGGCGGATCGCGCAGGAACTGCACGACGTCGCCGGCCAGCACCTGGCGGGCCTGGTGTCGCTGTGCGACGCGTCGGTGGAGCTCGCCCCCGCACACCCGCAGCAGGCCCTGCAGCTGATCGACGAGGTTCGCGCCGAAGGGCGCTACGCCGCCGCCAGCCTCTACGGCGCCCTCGGAGATCTACGCGCCGTCGACGCCACAGCGCATACTCCGACCCCGGATCTCCGCAGCCTCGCCGACCTCGTGAGTTTCTGGCGAGCGCGGGGCATGGATGTGGCACTCGAGGCGAAGGGCGATGTCGAACTGGCGCCCGTCGTCGTCTCGACGACGGCGTATCGCGCCGTTCAGGAGGCGTTGTCCAACGCCGCGAAGCACGCCTCGGGAGCCGCCGTCCGTGTGCACGTGGACGTGGACCCGGGGCTGCTGACCGCGACGGTCGTCAACGGCACGCCGCGGCGGCCCCGGGCCGACGAGAACGGTCTCGGACTGGGCTGGGGGTTGGATACCCTGCGCCAGAAGCTCACCCTCGTCGACGGCTCGCTCCGTGCTGCCTCCGATGATGCGGGGGGATGGCGTTTGGAGGTGGAGATCCCCCTTCCGAGGACGACGGAGGAAGCCCGTGACTGACAGCGACCCGATCCGGGTGCTCATCGCCGACGACAACCGCACCTACCGTCGCGGCGTCCGGCTGCGCCTGGAGCACGCGGACGGCATCGTCGTCGTCGGCGAAGCCGCCACGGGTCGTGACGCCGTCGCCGGGGCGCTGTCCGAGCGGGCCGACGTCGTTCTCATGGACCTGGAGATGCCGGAGATGAACGGTATCGACGCCACGCGTGCCGTCGTGGAGGAGTCGAGTGGGGCCACGCGCGTGATCGCCCTGACCAGTCATGGCGAGGATCACCTGGTCATGAGTGCACTCGGCAACGGCGCCTCGGGGTATCTCTTGAAGACCCACGACAGCGGCCAGCTCGTCGACGCCATCCGCGCCGCCCACCGTGGGGATGCGCTCATGTCGTCACGCGTGACCCGCTCCGTCCTCCACGACATCGCTCAGCGTCGCCTCACCGAGGAGGACCGCACGAAAGTGGCATCCCTCAGCCCGTCGGAGGTCCGCGTGGTGCAGCTTCTCAGCGAAGGAATCACCTCGAACGAGCAGATCGCCGCGCATCTCGTCGTGTCGGTGAATACGGTGCGCACGCACATCCAGTCGTCGATGCGGAAGGTGGGGGCCGCCGACCGCACGCAGCTCGCGCTGTGGGGTGTGCGGGTGCGAGCGGAGCTGCTCCCTCATCCGAATGGACGATTTTGACGCCCCTTTCTCGAGTTCTCGTCGTTCGTGGGCTCCCCGCGTGCGAACTCGACGATTGACCGTTTGATCGGCCGAATACCCAGAGGGCGCGAGCGCGCGAGGGCGTCCTCGACCTCCCGTGCCGTCGGACGCGGTGCATACGCCCGCATACACCATGGCTTCACGCCGCGTACCTACGGCGTACAGAGGCTCTGGGGCGGGGGGCATGGACGCGATCTATCCGGTGTTCGCCCGCGCGGACCCGACCTTTTACGATCACCCCCGCGTGCGCCCCCCGTTGCCCGCTGACCGCCCCTTCGTCGTGGACGCCGATCCCGCGTGGCGGCACGTCGACGACGGTATCTGGAGCTACTTCGAGGCGCCCGCGACGGTCCTGCCCGAGCAGGGGTGGAAGGTGCATCTGAGCACCACTCCGGATGCCGCGGAGTCCCTGCTCCGGATCGTGTCCGCCTACTGCCTCCGAGAGGGCCTGGCGTTCAAGCACCTCTCCCGCGCGAGCGTGCTCGCCGCCTCGAACGCGAAGGATGCCGGACGGGAGGGGTCGGGGAAGTTCCTCACGATCTACCCGGTCACCATCCCGCAGCTCCACCGTGCCCTGCTCGATCTCGGCCGTCTCACCGCCGACCAGGACGGTCCGCACATCCTCTCCGATCTCCGCTGGCACGAGGGCCCGGTCTTCGTGCGCTACGGCGGATTCCACCGGATGTTCGTAGAGATCGACGGCGTGCAGACACCGGCGATCCGGCATCCCGACGGCCACCTCGTCGCCGACCTCCGCCGCCCCGGGTTCGAGCCGCCCGCCTGGGTCGGCATCCCGCCGTTCCTCCGGGAGCTGGTCGACGAGCTGCGCGAACTGCGCCCACCGGACGGGTTCCCTCAGGTCACGGGCGTGCTGCACCACTCCAACGCGGGCGGGGTGTACACCGCGACCGATGCCGGGCGCGACGTCGTGGTGAAAGAGGCGCGGCCGTACGCGGGCGTGACCCCGGACGGCCTCACCGCCGTGGAGCGCGCGGAGCACGAGGCCCGCATCCTCCGGCAGTTGCCCGGCCGCGGAACGGTTTCGCTGATCCGAGACTTCGGTGCCCTCGGCCACCGCTACCTCGTGCTCGAGCGCGCGCGGGGGGTGCCCCTGCATCAGGCGGTCGTCGCTCGCCATCCGCTCGTGTCAGCCGTCGTCGACGAGTCCGATGTCGACGCGTACCGGGAGTGGGCGCAGCAGGTCGGAGATCGCGTGCAGGACATCATCGAGGGCGTGCACGCGGCCGGCTTCGCGCACGGCGACGTGCACCCCGGCAACTTCCTCGTCGACGACGACGGCGGGATCACCCTCATCGACTTCGAGATGGCTCGACCCGTCACCGAGAATGCGCCGGTGGCGATCGGCGCGCCGGGCTTCGTCGCACCCGACTTCGTCTCGGCCGACGCGCGCGGCGGAGCGGCGGCCGACCTGTTCGCGGTGGGACGCATCCAGCTGTTCCTGTTCGCACCGATGACCCCCTTGCTCGATCTGCACCCGGCGAAGGAGGCGGAGGTGCGCGCGTGGGTCACCGAGCGGTTCCGCCTGGATGGCCCCCCTCGTACGACGGTCGCCGACCCGGACCGTGCCGGCGAGCCGCTCGACACCCTCGTCGAGGACCTCTCGCGCCAGCTCCTCGCGGATGCCACCCCCGACCGGGAGGATCGGCTGTGGCCGGGGGACCCCGCGCAGTTCGACGAACCGCCCTACGCCCTCGCTCACGGAGGGCTCGGGCCTCTCCTCGCCCTGCACGCCGCGACGGGAAACCTGCCGGAGCGGCTCGTGGCCTGGTGTGAGGACGCGGTGCGGTCTGCGCCGCCGCAGTCGGGGCTCATGGACGGTCTGGCGGGCGCCGCGGCCTCCTGGGAGATGCTCGGATGCCACGAGGCGGCGGACGACGCGCTCGAACGCTGCCTCGATGCCCCGGTGCGCTGGGAGGCGCCCGGTCTCTACGGGGGCCCAGCGGGAACCGCGCTCGGTCTGCTCCGCCTCGCGGATCGGCATCCGGAGCTCATCGGAGAGGCGCGGCGCATCTTCGACGAGGTGGCCGAGCGCGCGGGTGGGTGGCGCGAACGCTCGTCCGCTCCCGTGGCGACCGGCGCCGGCGGGCTGCTGCGGGGTCCGAGCGGCGTCGCGCTCTTGGCACTGTCGCTCTTCGACCGCGGGGGCGAGGCCGACCTTCTCGCGCTGGCGGAGGCGGCGATCCGTTCCGACCTCGACCGGTGCGTGCCGACCGCCGACGGTTCGCTGCAGATGAATGAAGGATGGCGGTTCCTGCCCTATCTGGGTTCGGGGTCCGTCGGCGTGGCCCACGCGCTCGCCGCCCTGAGGGAAAGAGACCCGTCTACCGAGCTGGCGACGAAGTTCGCGGCCCTCGACCTCGCCGCGCACCCCGAATTCGTGCTCGAGTCCGGACTGTTCCAGGGGCGGAGCGGCCTGATGCTCTTCCTCGCCGGAGCGGGAACGGACTCCGCGGACCAGACGGCTGCACTGCGGCGCCACTCTCGCCTTCTGGCCCTGCACGCGATTCCCCGCCCCCACGGTGTCGGCTACCCGGGTCGCGCGCTGCTGCGCCTCTCGTGCGACCTGGCCACCGGATCCGCGGGCGTGCTTTGGACTCTCGCGAGCCTCCGCGACGGTCGACGCCGTTCGTTGCCGTTCCTCGACCTCCCCCCGGTCGACGCTGCCCGATTCCGGGCACGAGGTCCGGGGGGAGGTGACACGAATGGGATACCTGCTCTCCTTGCAGACGCTCGAGCGCGGTGAGACCGAGCGCAGCGAGGTCTTCGCCAGCTCTTGGAGCACGTCGATCTGCTACAGCAGCACGTCGACCGGCCTCTGCTGATCGGTGATCGCCTGACGTGTGCGGGCGTGGGGTCTTTGCACCCCGCGCCCGCATCGGTATGCCCCACCGCGCGAAAAGAGTGGGCGGGGGCCGCCCCCAATTCCGGCCCCCGCCCAGCGTCGGCGTCCGACCCGAACGGACACCGAGTGCGTCGAGACCATCGACACTCGCGCGGACGATCCCGGTGCCCAGAAGCTATCCCGCCGGTCCGGGCGGCTCGTCGGCGCTTTCGCGTCGTACCAGGCGGAAACCTGCTCGTTCTCGCGGGATTCGGCCCCCTGCGGCACGTTCCGGCGCGGCGAAGTCGTCGACGAATCTCATCCGAATGGACGACCGGGCCCCGACGTGGTCACTCGCGCGCGGGTAGTCCGTGGTTGTGCACGGCGACGGCAGCCACGTACGGCACCAAGAGGAGTGCAGCCAGGGTGGTCCCCGTGATCACGCCCGCCACCCACGGCTCGGACGCGAGGGCGGAAGCGGACATCGCCATCCCCAAGGAAGCGCACCCGGCACCCACGGCACGGAGGAGAACGGCGCTGCCGGGGACCTTCTGCGGGTTCGTCCACAGTGGCATCCGTTCGCCCGGGTAGGGCCGCAGGGCCTGCGCGATCGACCACCACCACAGCACCGCACCGACTCCGACGAGAACGAACCACCCCATCGCTCCATCCGAACACGGACGCCGGAGAGGGACAAGGCCGCACCGAGAACAGGGGGAGGGGGGGATGCCACTGGCGCCGGGCCGCAGGGCGGAGTATCTTCGCTCTGCGAACACACGTTCGCAGAACGAACAGAGGAACCATGATCGACAAGACCGTGCCCGACGTCGCGGCGGCCGTGGCCGGCATCGCGGACGGTGCGACCGTGATGATCGGCGGATTCGGGCGCGCGGGGCAGCCGGTGGAGCTCATCGACGCGCTCATCGCCCACGGCGCGCGTGACCTCACGGTGGTCAACAACAACGCCGGTAACGGCGACACCGGGCTGGCGGCCCTGCTGAAGGCCGGGCAGGTGCGCAAGATGATCTGCTCGTTCCCGCGGCAGAGCGACTCGTGGGTGTTCGACGAGCTGTACCGCGCGGGGAGGATCGAGCTGGAGCTCGTGCCGCAGGGCAACCTCGCCGAGCGAATCCGCGCGGCCGGGGCGGGAATCGGGGGGTTCTTCACTCCCACCGGCTACGGCACCCTCCTCGCCGAGGGCAAGGAGACCCGCCGTATCGGCGACCGGGATTACGTGCTCGAGTACCCGATCCACGCCGACGTCGCGCTGATCAGTGCCCGCCGCGCCGACAGATGGGGCAACCTCGTCTACCGCGAGACCGCCCGCAACTTCGGGCCGATCATGGCCGCCGCCGCCACGACCACCGTGGTGCAGGCCGACGAGATCGTGAGCCTCGGCGACCTCGACCCCGAGTCGGTCATCACGCCCGGGCTCTATGTCGATCGCGTCGTCGCGGTGGGGGAGCGCCCCTGGCTGAACGAGGGCGCCTTCGTCGGGGGCGTCGACATCGAGGGGCGCCCGCTCGCCCGGAACGGAGCGGCATCGTGACCACCCGCGTCTCACGGACCGCGCTCGCCGCGCGCGTGGCATCCGACATCCCCGAGGGGGCGGTCGTCAACCTCGGCATCGGAGCCCCGACCCTCGTGGCCGACTTCCTTCCCGAGGGCCTCGAGATCGTGTTGCACACCGAGAACGGCATGCTGGGCATGGGGCCCGCGCCCGTGGCCGACCGCGTCGACCCCGACCTCATCAACGCCGGCAAACAGCCGGTCACCGCGCTCGCCGGGGCCGCGTTCTTCCACCACGCCGACTCGTTCGCGATGATGCGTGGCGGACACCTCGACGTGTGCGTGCTGGGGGCGTTCCAGGTGTCGGCCGGGGGAGACCTCGCGAACTGGTCCACCGGGGAGCCGGGCGCGATCCCGGCGGTGGGCGGGGCGATGGACCTCGCGATCGGGGCGAAAGACGTCTACGTCATGACCGACCTCCTCACCAAGCAGGGTGCCCCGAAGCTCGTCGCCGCGTGCACGTACCCCCTCACCGGGGTCGGCTGCGTCTCGCGGGTCTACACCGATCACGGCGTCTTCGACGTCACCCCCGACGGCTTCCGCGTGCGCGAGCTGTTCGGCGACAACACCCACGCCGAGGTCGAGGCCCTCCTCGGACTCGACCTCATCGCCGCAGGAGACTGACATGACCGCCAGCTACGTCTACGACGCCGTCCGCACGCCGTTCGGTCGTGCCGGGGGAGCCCTCTCGTCGGTGCGCCCCGACGACCTGGCCGCGGTGGTCATGGCGGCCACCGTCGAGCGCGCCGGGATCGACCCGGCCCGCATCGACGACGTGATCTTCGGTGACGCCAACCAGGCGGGGGAGGACAACCGCAACGTCGCGCGCTTCGGTGCGCTGTTGGCGGGATTCCCCACCTCGGTCACCGGCACGACCGTCAACCGCCTCTGCGCCTCCTCGCTCGAGGCGGTCATTCAGGCCTCCCGGGCGATCGAGGCGGGCGATGCCGGAATCGTGCTCGCCGGCGGCGTCGAGTCGATGAGCCGCGCTCCCTACGTCGTCGAGAAGGCCGCGAAGCCGTTCCCGGCGGTGGGCAACGCGACGATGTGGAACACCGCGATCGGGTGGCGCATGACCAACCCGGCCCTGCCGACACACTGGACGATCTCCAACGGCGAGTCCGCCGAGAAGATCGCGCGCGAGTGGGGGATCACGCGGGAGGCTCAGGATGCCTTCGCCGTGCGGTCGCATCAGCGCGCGGCATCCGCCTGGTCGGCGGGCGTCTTCGACCGCGAGATCGTGCCGGTGCCCGGCGTCGCGCTGAGCCGCGACGAAGGCATCCGGGACGACACCTCGGTCGAGAAGCTCGCGGGGCTGAAGGCGCTGTTCGCCGCGGACGGGCAGGGGAGCGTCACGGCAGGCAACTCCTCGCCGATCAACGACGGAGCTTCGGCCGTGCTCATCGGCGCCGAAGGGGCACTGGATGCCGAGCCTCTCGCGCGCATCGCCGGCCGGGCCGCGCACGGCGTCGACCCCGACGTGTTCCCGATCGCGCCGATCGAGGCGGCGAACACGGCGCTCGCGCGGGCGGGGAAGACGTGGGCCGACGTCGACGTCGTCGAGCTCAACGAAGCCTTCGCGTCGCAGTCGCTCGCGTGCCTCGCCGGTTGGCCGGAGCTCGACCCCGAGAAGCTCAACGTGCACGGCGGGGCGCTCGCGATCGGGCACCCGCTCGGCGCGTCGGGCGGCCGCATCATCGGCCGCGCCGCACATGAGCTGGCCCGCCGCGGCTCCGGTGTGGCGGTCGTCGCGATCTGCATCGGGGTCGGGCAGGGCCTCGCCGTCGTGCTGGAGCGGTGACTCCCGGGCGCGCCGGGATGGATAGGGTGAGCCGGTGACCGACGCCGATCCCCTCCCCGACACCGACGGCCCGGGCGACATCGTCCAGGCCTTCGTGCGCGGACTCGCGGTCATCCGTGCTTTCGACGCCGAGAATCCCGAGCTCACCCTCAGCGAGGTCGCGCGTCGCGCCGACGTGACGCGCGCCGCCGCCGGACGGTTCCTGCGTACGCTGCAGACCCTCGGCTATGTGCGCAACGACGGCCGGTCGTTCGCTCTAACCCCGCGCGTGCTCGAGCTCGGCTACAGCTACCTGTCGTCGCTGTCGCTGCCCGAGGTGGCGCAACCGCATCTCGAGGCGCTCTCTCGGTCGGTCGGCGAGAGCGCCTCGGCCGCGGTCCTCGACGGCGCCGACGTCGTCTACGTCGCGCGCGTGCCGGTCCGCCGCATCATGTCGGTCGGCATCACGGTCGGCACGCGGTTCCCCGCCGCGGCCACGAGCATGGGCCGCGTGCTGCTGGCCGCGGCATCCGATCGGACGCGCGACGAGGTACTCGGCGAGGCGCCGCTGGAGCCCCTCACCCCCCGCACGCTCACCGACCCCGATGCCGTGCGCCGCGAACTCGACCGCGTGCGAGAACAGGGCTGGGCGCGCGTCGACGGGGAGCTAGAGCCGGGCCTGCAGTCGCTCGCGGCACCCGTCCGATCCCGCGGCGGTGAGGTCGTCGCCGCGATCAACCTGTCGATGACGAGCGGGCGCTACCCCGAGGTCGAGGTCGCGGAGCGGCTGATCCCCGCCCTGCTCGGCGCCGCCCGCGACATCGAGGCCGATCTGCGCACGCCCTGACCGGCGCCGGTCAGCCTTCAGGCGACGAGGACTCCGGTTCTGAACTGTCGGCGATCTCGCGAAGAGGGTCTTCGGAGGCGCTCGGAGTATCAAGACGTTCCAAAGTCTCACCGACGACGTAGCGACGCTCCACGACCTCCGCGGGAACCAGTTGGATTATGCCCGGAACCTCGTCGCTGACTCGCCAGAAGAACTCGTCGCCAGGTTCGATGGACAGAGCGCGAGCGATCTTGACCGGCAGGCGGATCTGCAGCTTCGAACTGAGCGGGTGCGGTCCATCGAGGGAGGCCATTGACACATGGTGCGCGTGACTTACTTTTTTACAATCCGCTGGTACCATCGTGGCGATGCTCCTCCATCGCGGTGGTAGGGGAAGTGAGCCCGGGATTTCCTGCTGTTTGTGGGGCCCGGGTTTCGCGTTTCTCAGGTGCACACCCAGAGTTGGCGAGAGAGCCTGTCGCTCCACCGCGGATCGCCGGCGAGCCTGGCGTTCATCGCTCCGCATACAGCGTCTGGTACCCAGAGGAGCGGCTCATCGATACCTCGGTGGTGATTCACCCGAACTGAACCCGTGATCACCCGCCGGGTTCGGAGGTTCGAAACCATCTTCATGTCTCGCTGATCGTCGGCCTGACCGCGAGATTCCATCACAACCTGCTCGACGGCCTCGAGGCCCTCCACCTCGTGGAACAGTCGCTCCATGCAGCTGCGTCGACGGCGTTCTGCGGAGTCGCTGCCCGGTGGCTCGACGACCACGGCCCAGTGGATGAACGGCATTTCTGCGATCAGCTCGATGGTCGCTGCGCGCACGGAGTCGACTGACTCGTACCAGTGCAACTTCTTCTGGCGCCGGGGTTTGAGCCGCATGAGACGCTGCCGAAGGTCATCGAGGTCCTCCACGAGCGGCATCGACGCGACCATGATGTAGGGGCCGCCGTGCCCGGTGCCGTTCGGTTCAGACTCATCCACGAAGGCGTACTGCATCAGTCGTCGTGCCGCGCGATTCCCACGCCCAGGACTCGTGGCGATGTGAGCATGGCGTGAGGCTACATGGATACCAACCCTGGGATTGATCGACTGTGGAGGCCGATCTGCGCACGCCGTGACCGGCGCCGGTCAGCGCAGTGGCGCGACCGTGTCGGGGCGCAGGTCGAGGCGGCGTAGCAGCTGCGCGTTCAGGGCGACGACGATCGTCGACAGCGACATGAGGATCGCCCCGACCGACATCGGCAGCACGAACCCGATCGGCGCGAGCACCCCGGCGGCCAGCGGCACCGAGAGGAGGTTGTACCCGGCCGCCCACCACAGGTTCTGCCGCATCTTGCGGTAGCTCGCGCGTGACAGCTCGACCACCGACAGCACCGACCGTGGATCGTCGCTAGCCAGCACCACTCCGGCCGAGGCGATCGCGACGTCGGTTCCCGCGCCGATCGCCAGGCCCACGTCGGCGCGCGCGAGAGCGGGCGCGTCGTTGACGCCGTCGCCGACCATGGCGACCCGGCGCCCCTCGCCCTGCAGCTCGGCCACCGCCGACGCCTTGTCTTCCGGGCGGACGCCGGCGAAATACCTCTGGATGCCGAGCTCGCGAGCAACCGCGCCCGCCACGGCCTCGGCATCCCCGGTGATCATCACGACCTCCATGCCGCGGTCGAGGAGGGCGCGGACGGCCACGGCGGACTCGGGCCGGATCTCGTCGGCCAGCCGCAGCGCGCCCACGGTCTCGCCGCCCGCGACCACGTGGAGGATGATCGATCCGTCGGCCCGCCACTCCTCGGCGACCGGGAGCTCGGCGGTGCCCTCTTCCTCGAGCATCGCGGGCCCGCCCACCCGCACGATCCTCTCGCCGACGGCAGCCCGCACCCCCACCGCCGGGGAGGACGAGAAATCCGTGGATGCCGGGACGGAGAGGTCTCGCTCGCGGGCGGCGCGCACGATCGCCCGCGCGAGCGGGTGCTCGGAGTCGGACTCGGCGGCCGCGGCCCAGGCCAGCACCGTGTCGGCATCGGCACCGGGGGCCGCCTCGATCGCGGTCACCGCCGGCTCGCCCCGGGTGAGCGTCCCCGTCTTGTCGAACAGCACGGTGTCGACCGTCCGCATGCTCTCCAGCGCGAGGCGATCCTTCACCAGGACTCCGCCGCGCGCCGCGCGCTCGGTCGCGATCGAGACGACGAGGGGGATCGCGAGACCCAGGGCGTGCGGGCACGCGATGACGAGCACGGTGATCGTGCGGACGACGGCGGCATCCGGCATCCCGATCAGGGTCCAGGCGGCGGCGGTCAGAACCGCCGAGCCCAGGGCGAACCAGAACAACCAGGCCGCGGCGCGATCGGCGAGGCGCTGGGCACGGGAGGAGGAGCTCTGCGCCTCGGCGACGAGCGTGCGGATGCCGGCCAGCGTGGTGTCGTCGCCGATCGCCGTCACCTCGACGCGCACGCCGGAATCAGTCGCGACGGTCCCGGCGATGACGGTGTCGCCCTCGCCGCGGGAGACCGCGCGCGACTCGCCCGTGATCATCGACTCGTCCATGCGCGCCGAGCCCCCGACGATGCGCCCGTCCGCGGGAACACGGGCGCCCGGGCGCACGACGACGACGTCGCCGACGCGCAGGTCGGCGGGGGCGACGGTGACGGTGGTGTCGCCCTCGACCCGCTCGGCTTCGTCGGGGAGAAGCGCCGAGAGAGAGTCGAGCGCCGAGGTGGTCTGGGCGAGCGAGCGCATCTCGATCCAGTGGCCGAGCAGCATGATGACCACGAGGAGGGCGAGCTCCCACCAGAAGTCGAGTTCGTGGTCGAGGAGGCCGAGGCTGGCTCCCCACGAGGCGACGAACGCGACGGTGATCGCGAGCGCGATGAGGAGCATCATTCCCGGGGCTCGGCCGCGGATCTCGGACACCGCTCCGGTCAGGAACGGCGCCCCGCCCCACACGTACATGACCGTGCCCAGGAGCGGGGACACCCACGGCACCCAGGCCCCCGAGGGGAGGGTGTAGCCGATCAGGTCGGCGAACATCGGGGAGAAGCCCACGACGGGCACCGCGACGACGAGCATGATCCAGAAGAGCCGACGGAACCGGGCGACGTGGTCGCCGTGGCCTCCGTGCCCGCCGTGGTTCGCGTGCTCGGTGGGTTCGGTGTGTTCGGGGGCCTCCGCCGCCGCGGTGTGTTCGTGGTGATCGTGCGAGGTCATGGCATCCCTCTCTCTACGGATCTCAGCGGGCGCCGGTCTCGGCCCGGAAGCGGCGCAGGCGCAGACTGTTGGTCACGACGAACACCGAAGAGAGGGCCATCGCCGCCGCCGCGACCAGGGGGTTGAGGAGGCCGGCCATCGCCAGCGGGATCGCGGCGACGTTGTACGCGAACGCCCAGAACAGGTTGCCCTTGATGGTGCCGAGCGTGCGGCGTGCGAGCAGCACGGCATCGGCTACGACGAGCAGGTCGCCCGAGACGACCGTGACGTCGCTCGCCGCGATCGCGGCATCGGTTCCGCCGCCCATGGCGATGCCGAGATCCGCGGCGGTGAGGGCCGCGGCGTCGTTCACGCCGTCGCCGACCATGGCGACGACCCGGCCCTCGGCCTGCAGGTCGCGCACGACGTCGAGCTTCTGCGCGGGGGTCACCTCCGCCCGAACGTCGTCGATGCCGACCTCGCCGGCCACGCGAGTCGCCGTCGCGGCGTTGTCGCCGGTGAGCAGCACGGGCCGCAGCCCTAGGTGACGGAAGCGGGCGACCGCCTCGGCGCTGGTGGGCTTGACGCTGTCGGCGACCGCGATCGCCCCGAGGTAGCGCCCGTCGCGCGCGACCCCGACGACCGTGGACCGTGCGGCAAGCTCGTCGAGTCGAGCCAGAACGGATGCCGCGGGCCCGGCGCTCCACTGCTCTCGCAGCCACGAGAGCCGCCCGGCGACGACCGCGGCTCCCGCCACGACGCCCTGCACGCCCTGCCCCGCGTGCGACGCGAAGTCCTCGACGGGGGCAACGGTGCCGGCGGCGTCGACGACGGCGCGGGCGACCGGGTGCTCGGACGCCGCCTCGACCGCGCCGGCCGCGGCGAGCAGGTCGTCGCGCGTCACGCCCTCGGCCGGAACGACGTCGACGACCGTCATGCGGCCGGTCGTGACCGTGCCCGTCTTGTCGAGCACGATCGTGTCGACGCGGCGGGTCTGCTCCAAGACCTGCGGACCGCGGATCAGGATGCCGAGCTGAGAGCCGCGCCCCGTGCCGACCAGGAGCGCCGTCGGGGTGGCCAGGCCCAGGGCGCACGGGCACGCGATGATGAGCGTCGCGACGGCGGCGGTGAAGGCGAGCTCGACGGACGCGCCCGCGACGAGCCACCCGACGAACGCCGCGACGGCGAGCACGATCACGATCGGCACGAAGACCGCCGACACGCGGTCGGCGAGGCGCTGCACCCGCGCTTTGCCGGTCTGAGCTTCTTCGACGAGTCGTCGCATGCGGGCGAGTTCGGTGTCGGCCCCGATCCGCGTGATCTGGACGGTGAGGCGCCCCGCCACCGTGATCGTGGCCCCGACGACGCGGTCGCCCTCGACCACCTCGACCGGGATCGACTCTCCGGTGAGCATGCTGGCATCCACCGCTGATGAGCCGGCGATGACGAGTCCGTCGGAGGGGATCTTCTCGCCGGGCCGCACGACGACGACGTCGCCCACGACGAGGTCGGACACGGCGACGGTGCGCTCGCGTCCGTTGTCGAGCCGTGTCGCCGTCGTGGCGCCCAGCTGCACGAGCGCGCGCAGAGCCGCGGAGGAGGCGGTGCGCGCCCGGGCCTCGGCGTACCGACCGGCCAGGAGGAACACGGTCACGAGCGCCGCGACCTCGAGGTAGATCTCGTGGCTCCCGGCCCCCGGTGTACCGAACAGGGTGAAGGTCATCGTCATGCCCGGCATGCCGGCGTCGCCGAAGAACAGGGCGTAGAGCGACCATCCGAACGCGGCGATCACGCCGAGGCTGATGAGCGTGTCCATCGTGACCGCGCCGTGGCGGGCGTTGATCGCCGCCGCGCGGTGGAACGGCCACGCGCCCCACACGGCGACGGGCGCGGTGAGGGTGAGGGCCAACCACTGCCAGTTCTCGAACTGCAGCGGCGGCACCATCGACAGCACGGCGACGGGAAGGGCCAGCGCGAGGCTGATCAGGAGCCGGCGCTTCAGGGCGGCAGTCTCGGGGTCGGCGTCGTCGGCCTCGGCCGGCTCCACCACCGGTGGCGCGGGCAACTCAGCCCGGTAGCCCGCCGCCTCGACCGTGGCGATGAGCGCGGCGGGGTCGAGATCGGCACCCCGCACACGAGCCTTCTCGGTCGCGTAGTTCACCGATGCTTCGACGCCGGGGAGCTTGTTGAGCTTGCGTTCGATCCGGGTGGCGCACGACGCGCACGTCATCCCGGTGATGTCGAGCTC
Organism: Microbacterium sp. ZW3a; assembly: GCF_057167165.1. NCBI lineage: Bacteria > Bacillati > Actinomycetota > Actinomycetes > Micrococcales > Microbacteriaceae > Microbacterium > Microbacterium sp. ZW3a. The sequence goes on from NZ_CM169903.1 coordinate 45,693, forward strand.
GACGTCGACGGCGCTCATGCGGGCACGTCGGCGAGGGAGTAACCGGCCTCCTCCACGGCGTCGCACACCCGCGCGGGGTCGAGGGGGGCGGCGCTGTGGATCGTGACGCGGGAGACCTCGCCGACGTGCAGCTCGACCGACACGCGGTGCACGCCCTCGAGCTCGGAGATCTCTTCGGTGACGCTGCTCGCGCAGTGCGCGCAGGTCATGCCGGTCACCCCGACCTGCTGGGCGATGGCGTCGTCGGGGACAGAGGTGGATGCCGGGACCTCGACGCTCCGGGGGGAGCGGGCGTCGCGCAGGCCGAGATCGATGCGATCGTTCATGGTGTTCTCCTCGGGGGTCAGGAGCGGACGAGGCGGGCGATGGCGTCGTTGGCCTCGCGGATCTTGTCGGCGGCGACCTGGCCGCCCTCGGCACTGGCCTGGGCGACGCAGTGGCTGAGGTGGTCGGACAGCAGCGACAAGGCCACCGTCTCGAGGGCCTTCGTCGCCGCGGACACCTGCGTGAGGATGTCGATGCAGTACTTGTCTTCGTCGACCATGCGCGCGATGCCGCGCACCTGGCCCTCGACCCGGCGCAAGCGCTTCTGCAGGTCGTCTTTGTGGCCGTCGTACCCGTTCACACGGATACCATACCCCCCTAGGGTATGTGTGAGGCCGTTGGGCGAAAACTCATCGGCACCGGCTTGACTGTCGGCATGCCGCCCGCCCGCCCCTCCCGCCGTGCCCTGTACGTGACGCTCGCCGTCGGCGTGGTGCTGGCCGTTCCCGTGGTGTGGCCGCAACTGTTCGGCATCCAGCGCTCGCAGGGGATCGCGATGCTGATCGCCTTCCGTGGACCGCTGGCCCTGGGCTTGGCCGTCCTGGCTGTCGTCGCCGGCGTCGTCGCACTCCTGCGCCGACGCGTGGCGGTCGCGGCGGGACTCGCGCTCGTTCTCGGGCTCGCTGCCCTCGGCAACGGTCTCGTCCTTCTCGCCCGCGGCGGGGGAGGAGGCCCCGTACCGGACGGCGACGTCACCGTCGCGGTGTGGAACACCTACGGCGGGGGAGCGTCACCACAGAGCATCGCCCGGCTCGTGCGCGAGAGCGGCGCCGATGTCGTGAGCCTGCCCGAGACCGACGCGCTCGCGGCGGCGGAGGTCGTCGGCATCCTGGCCCGGGACGGCATCGCGATGACGGCGGACACCGTCGAAGCCGCGGCCGGCGACGCCCCGGTCCCGACCACGATCCTCATCGCCGACGCGCTCGGACCCTACGTCCATGACGAATCGGCCGGGTCGACGCCCGGTGCGCCGAGCGGCGTGTGGCGACCGGCCGACGGGTCGGGGCCAACGCTCATCGCGGCCCACCCCGTCCCACCGCTGCCGCTCCTCATCGAGGAGTGGCGCTCCGGGCTCGAGTGGGTCACCCGGCAGTGCGTCGGCGAAGACGTCATCCTCGCGGGAGACCTGAACGCCACCCTCGATCACCTCGCGGGCTTCGGGGTGGGGAGCCTCGCGGTCGGCGAATGCCGGGATGCCGCGGAAGAGGCGGGATCCGCCGCGCGGGGCACCTGGCCGGTGCGCCTGCCGTCCGCGCTCGCCGCGCCCATCGACCACGTGCTCGTCGGCTCGGGCTGGGTCGTCCGCGGATTCGAGGTGCGCGAGGACTTCGACGACGCCGGCAGTGATCACCGTCCGGTCGTCGCGGTACTCGCGCCGCGCTGAGGCGCGCCTCTGCTCACTCCAGCGTCGGCGGGAGCACGTAGACGAGGTCGTCGCCGTCGCGCGCATGCTCGACGAAGCCCAGGCCGGCCAGCATCTCGTGCGAGGGATCGTCGTCTGCGGCGACGCACGCGTACAGCGGGCGCTCCGGTTCTCTCCCGGTGAGCAGGCGCAGCGCCTCGCCGGCGGCCTCGCGGGGAGCGTCGCGTGTCACGGCGATCAGCGCCTCGCGGTCGCCGTCGATGTCGAGGGTCGCCGCGACCCCGATCACCGCGTCCGCCGCGACGATCGCGCGCGCGACGGTCGTGTCGGCGTCGATCCAGGCGTCGAACGCGGCGCGGTCGGCGACGGCGGCCCGCGGCCACGCCGAGGCGCTCTCACGCAACGCCGCGTAGGCGGCATCCCGGTCCTGGTCACGGAGATCGCGGAGCTCGATGCGGGTCATGGCGTCACGCTAGCGTTCGCCCCGGCGAAAGGAGGATGCCTTGCGCTCGGGCGGGCCGCCTCAGTAGAGGCCGTGCATCGTCAGCCACAGGTGCGCCGAGCGGGCGGTGTCGCGCGCGCCGATCGCCGCCGCGAGCGCATGGAACAACTCCTCGTCTGTTCCCTCGCTCGCGCACATCCACCCGCGGAGGTTCCGCCGCACGACGAATTCCGTCTGTTGGAGGGTCTCGCGAAGCACGATGTTCTGCGAGGCGTGGGTGAAGTGGGCCAGCAGCGCGAAGCCCGCGTCGACGTAGTCCGGCGACGATCCGGTGCGGGCGGCGTCGGCCAGCGCGTCGAAGCGGCGGACGCCCTCGCTCACCTCCTCGTCGGAGCACCGGGGCAGAGTGAGATGCATCGTCATGGCGATCATGTGCACCGCGTAGTCGCGCATGTCCGACATCTCGTCGTCGGTGGGGCGGGTCACGCGGGTGTACCGGTGAGGGGAGATCTCCACCAGCCGGATCGCCTGCAGCCGCTGAAGGGCTTCCCGCACCGGAGTGCGCGAAATGCCCATGTGGGCTGCCAGTTCGACGTCGCGCAGCCGGTCTCCGGGGCGCAGTCGCCCATCGACGATCGCCTCGCCGAGGGCCGCGTAGGCCTCGTCGACGAGGGCGAAAGGGTGCCGCCGGTCCTCCATGACGCGGAGTCTATGTCGCGCGGATATCACAGATAAATGTCATAGGGGGAGAATTCCTAGGTTTCGTGTCGCGCGAAGGGGACGTGCGGCTGTAAAGTGATCGCCGTCACGCCTTGCGTGACATATCCGGGGGGATCCGTCGACGCCCGGGCTTTGAGCTTTGCTCAGCCCGGGCGTCGTATGGGCTTAAGGGGACCACCGCCGACCTCCCTCCGCGTCCATGCAACGTTTGGATTACGAGGCCGTGCGCGCCTCGGGTGCCACCCGTTAGCGTGAGCACTGATCGGCGCGCTCGGCGCCGACGCGAGCAGAAAACGGCATGTCGATGAGCACGCAGGGCACGGTCAAGTGGTTCAACTCGGAGAAGGGATTCGGCTTCATCGCTCCCGATGAGGGCGGCCAGGACGTCTTCGCCCACTACAGCGCGATCCAGTCGGGCGGATACCGCTCGCTCGAGGAGAACCAGCGCGTCGAGTTCGAGGTCGCCCAGGGCCCCAAGGGGCTGCAGGCCGAGAACATCCGGCCCCTCTGATCCCCTCGCCGCGACCAGCCCCGACAACCGGTCGGGTCAGCGCTCCGGCCGCACCAGGTCGAGTCCCGCCGCGGCGAACTGCCGCAGGGTCGCGTGAGGGAGGAAAGCACGGGTCAGTGCCGCCCCGATCCGGGTGAGGTCGGCCTCGTCGCGGTAGAGCAGGTACATCGTCTCGTAGCGCGGGTGGAACTTCTGCTTGAACCGGTGCAGCGACGCGAAGCCGTAGACGGGCTCCAGCATGGTGGCCATGCGGGTCTGCAGATCGGCGAGCACCCCGGCATCCGCGGGGTACTCGTGCGCGAGTGGCGCACCGGAGAGCGAGAGTACTTCTGCGCCCTCGTCCGAGAACTGCCGTGCCGACGAGCCGATGAGGTACTCCATCACCGGTCCGAATCCTCCGTCGCGACGGCGCATGAGATCGAGCGTCCAGCCGCGCACGTGCCCCTCTCCGTACATCGGGAGCCATGACAAGAACCCGTCGACGTCGCCGTCCGGTGAGATGGCGATGGCGACCCGCACCTCGGGATCGTTCGCCTCGTCGAGCGTGCCGAGGGTGAACCCCATCTCGGGGAGACCCTTGTCTCCGACCCAGCTGTCGGAGATCGCGCGCAGCTGCTGACGGATGCCCCACGGCTCGTCGGCCAGCCGCGACAGGCGGAAGGTCATGCCCTCGCGCTCCGCGCGGTTGAGCGACGTGCGCACCGCCCCCCAGGCCTTGCCCGTGAACTGCAGGCCGGGCAGGTCGACGATGGTGTCGTCGGCGACGACGATGCTGCGCCACCCTTCGGGAAGCGCGGCGCGGGTGTTCTCGCCGGCGCTGAAGAAGCACGGCGCCAGGCCCGCGAGCTCAGCGCGGTCGATGAACGAACGGATGGTGTCGGGTCGCGTCTCCTCGGGTCCGAGCGGGTCGCCGAGCACGAGTGCCACCCCGGACCGCCGCTGGAACGCGACGATTCCGCGGCCGAACCGCGCGTACGACATGCCCTCCCACGTCGTCATCCACGAGAGGGTGCCGCCGCCGGTGGACCGCAGCTCGGTCTTGACGTCGTCGACGCTGGGCGCCGGCGTCTCACCGAGAGCGGCCTTCGGGCGCGCGCGGAACGCCGCGCGCACGAGGATCAGGTACACCAGGGCCACGACCCAGGTCAGCGACGAGGCGAGGGTGATCGAGAGGTCGGCATCGACGGCTCCCTCCAGGCCGCCGAGACCCAGCGCCACCGCCAGCCCGGCGGCGAGCACCAGCAGGAGCACGTTGAGCGCACCGTAGACGACGAGCAGCACCCACGCCCACCGACGCCCACGTCGGATGCCGGTCGCCACCACGAGCACCACGATCGTGTTCACGGCCACATCGATCCACGAGCCCGAGGTCGGGGAGGAGTTTCCGAACGGGCCGGTGGTCGGGCTCAGGTACGTGAGGATCTCGATGGCGCCGAGCGCGCAGACGACGACGAAGGCGATCAGGCGCTGTTCGCGCACCGATACGCGCTGCGGGCGCAGGGAACGGTCTACCGTCAGCACGAGCGCCACTGCCAGGACGTGCTCCAGGTCGTTGAGCGAACCCCAGTACAGGAAGGTGACCGACACGACCGCGACAAGCACCGTCCAGGCGCGCAGACGCCAGGGAGACGGGAGGAGCGAGATCGCCGCCGCCAGGCACGTCACGACGCCGGCCGAGGGTCCGACGTCGAGCGCCGCCGCCTCCTGCTGCGCCCAGGCCCACGGCGGGAGCGCGGCGAGCCAGAGCAACGCCGACGCGGCCAGCACGGCGAACAGCTGTCCACCCACGAAGTACGCCGCGGCGACCCGTGATCCCCGGCGGAATTCGAGGAAGCCCAACCCCACCAATCCGACGAGGATCGGCAGGTACAACCACGGCTCCGAGACGAAGAAGGTGCCGGTGATCGGCGTCCACCACCGTCCGGCCTGCAGGGCGGGGAGCCCGTAGGCCACCACCGGATGCAGCGGTGAGGAGGCGAAGGACTGCCAGAGGCCCCCGGATGCCACGCCGACGACGAGCAGGATGACGATGAGCGCGGCGGTGGTCGGGAGACGGCGAGCGACGGTGACGACGCGGCGGACGGTGAGTTTCTCCCCCATGCCGCTCACGATAGAGCACGGGGGGAGAGCGCCCCCTCACGCGGGACCGCGCGCCACGCGGTGCGTGCATGGGCGAGAGCCTCCGCGGCATCCTGGGCCGCCCGTGCGTCCGCGAGCGCGCGACGTGCCTCGTTCAGACGCAGCCGCTCGGAGATCGGCGGGGCGTCCGCGAAGGCCTCTGCCGAGGCGAGCGCCGCCCGCGCGCAGGCCAACGTGCCGGGCAGAGCCGTCCGCGCCGCCTCAAGGCGGCGTCGCGGACTGGGGATGTCTCCGAGCACGTCGTCGCGCGTCTCGCGCGCGCGGGCCACGATCTCGATGGCGGCCCGCGGGCGCCGATCGAGCTCGTCGCGGGCGGTGCTCACCTCGTCGGCGGTGGCGCTGAGCCGCTCGAGGGCATCGGGTGAGACGGCACCGGGTTCTGCTGCCGCGGTCGCCCGCGCGGCGGCGATTTCACTCTCGGCCGTGGTGACCTCGCCCGGGGCGTTCTCGGCCGCCTGCGACACGATTCGGTGCGCATCTTCGACGGCGCGCAGCAGACGCCCGGCCCGGCGGATCGCGGCGGTGGCCTCGAACAGGTGCTGCTCGGCCGAGGAGAGATCGATCGCGTTCCTCTCGGCGGCGTCGAGCGCGCGGTCGGCAGCGGCCAGTGCCACCGCGGCTTCGCGAGCCGCCCGCTCGGCGTCGGCCCACTCGCTCCCGTCGAAGCGCGCCCGGAGATCGGCCACGAGCGGCGCGGGGTCGCCGGAGGTGCGAGCGACCTCGGCGCGGCGGGCGCGGGCGGCAGAGATCCGCGCGGGCACGCCGCGGTGAGTGCCCGCCCACACGGTGAGGCTCTCCCGCGTGCTCGCGGTCGCCGCGATCCGGCGTTCCAGATCCGCGCGGAGACGCACCCCGTCGGCGCGGCGCTGGGCGGGCAGGCGCGTCGACGACCGCAGCGCCGCGACCTCTTCGAAGCCGCGATCGCGCCCGCGGAGGGCGGCGGCTCGCGCGCGCCGGAGGTCGGTGGGCGCGTCGTCGCCGGTGAACACGTCGGCGGCTTCGAACGCGACGTCGAGAGCGGTGGCGTCGTCGTCGAGGCGCTCCAGCGCCGCCGCGGCCGCGTCGCACGCCTCGGTCGCCGCAGCAATCGCCCGGGGAGAGCGACGTCGGGCGCGCACGATCAGGGCGACGACACCGGCGATCAGCAGGACCGCCAGCAGGCCGAGCGACGCCGGGAGCGCCCAGACGACGTCAGACACCGGGCGTGGAACCCTCCGCCTGCTGTTCGTTCGGGGTCGAGGCGTCGTCGACCAGGAGGAGAGCGCGCAGCTGATCGATGTCGTCGACGGCCGCCTGGGCACCGTCGGCCTCGTGGGGCCAGCTGAACCCCCAGCGGACGAAGATCACCGGGACTCCGGCATCCTGACCGCCCTCGACGTCGTGGTGGCGGTCGCCGATCAGCACGGGGCGCGACGTGTCGTACCCGCGCGCGTCGAGACGGCGCAGCGCCTCGCGCACGATGTCGGACTTCGCGCTGAGCGTGCGCTCATCGGGCGACGCGCCGACGATGGCCTCGAGGGAGGGGGCGAGGCCGAAGTGGTCCATGAGGGCCACAACCTGCACCTCGGGCTTCGAGCTCGCGGTCGACTGGGGGATGCCGGCGGCGTGCAGATCGTGCACGAGCTCGCCGACGCCCGGGTACAGACGGGCGCTGACGGTGTAGCCCTCGCTCTTGTTGAGCCCGCGGTAGAAGGTGACCGCCTCGGTCGCCTCGTCGGGCGTCATGCCCACGTTGACCTGGAACGACTCGAACATCGGCGGGCCGATCCAGTGCGACAGCTCGCCGCGCGTCGGCGGTGTGCGGCCGAAGTGCTCGAGCGTGATGGTGAGGCGGCGGAGGATCCCCTCGGACGCGTCGACAAGGGTTCCGTCGACGTCCCAGAGGACGCACGACCAGGGGGAGCGCACGGGCATGGGCTCCACGCTACCGGCCGGTTCGGCGCGCGTCTGCGCGCGGCCGCATCGTGACTCAGGCCGTTGCCGTTTGTGGGGCCGTGCGGAGTTCGTGAGCGCGGCGTGCCATCGCCTCGGTGCGGAAGGTTCTCGGGCTGATGCCGGCGTCGGCCTTGAACGCGCGGTGGAACGTGCTGACGTCGGAGAAGCCGGAGCGGAGCGCGATATCGGACACCGAGTCGTCGCTCGTCGCGAGCGCCGCCCGGGCGATCGCGATGCGGCGGCGGCGGATGATCCCGGCGGGGGAGTCGTCGTGGGCTTCGAACGCGGCGTACAGCCTTCGCGGCGACACCGCCAACGCTCGCGCCACCACCGCCGCGGTGAGTCTCGGGTCGGCCGCGCGCGCGTGCACATATCGCTCGAAACGCGTGCGGATCGCTCCGTCGGGGGTCTCGACGTGATGATCGCGGAGCGCGGAGAACATCGCATCCACCAGGTAGACCACGGTGTCGTTCAGGTCCGACGCATCGGGCTGCCCGTCGAGGATCTCGCGAGTGTAGGCGGTAAGGGCTCGGATACCTGTTCGTGCCGACAGTGTGCGCGCGGTCAGAGCCTCGACGTCCGCCCGGGTCGGGGTGAGACGTTCGAGGGGCACGTGGATGACGACACCGTCGCCCCGGTTGGGAAACCGCAGTTCGTAGGGTCGATCGGTCAGGTAGGCGACCGCGTCGCCGGGTCCGTGCTGCGCCGAGCGGCCGAACTGGTCGACCTGCCCGTACCCGCGTCGTTGCACGTAGAGGAGGACGCCCGGCGGCGACGCGTCGTCGATGGACGCGCGCGCGAGGTGAGTGGCGGCGGAGCGCACCCGGTGCACAACGGTCTGCGGACCACAGCGGACGGAGTGCACCGAACCGGCGAAGTCCCGATCGATCGACCGGACGCGCAGGGGCACGAAGCTGCGGGAGACCAGGCTCTCCCATTCCGCGGCATCCGTGACTGTCTGCATGCGCCGAGAGTGCCGCGCCCGTGTTTCCTGATCACGCCCGCCGTGTTTCCCCGCGATTTCCGGGGGCGATTTTGTGCCCGAAATGCACGAAGTGCCACTTTTTCCGCACGGTCCGCCAGGACAGCGGGGGCTTCCGCTTCCTTGACTCGTGAGTCGACGGTCAATGGCGATCACGACCCTCCCCATACCCGAGAAATGAGCAGCATGAAAACGACACTCCTCCGCGGACTCACCGTCGGTGCCGTCACCGGCGTCGCGCTGGGACTCGCGGGCGCCGGCGTCGCCCACGCGGCCGTCCCCGCCACCACTGAGCCGTACACGGTCGCGGCGATCAGCGCGGCATCCGTCGAGTTCGATCTCGACGCCAGCCTCGACCTCGCCGACCGACTCACCGCGGATGCCGCTGCCTCCGGCGCCGAGCTGGTCACGTTCGGTGAGCTCTGGCTGCCCGGCTTCCCACGACAGATCAACTCCGATCCCACGTGGGCCGCGGCGAACTTCCCCGACTACGCGGCCAACGCCCTCACGGTGGGCGACGCGAACTGGGAGCGCCTGCTCGACATCGCCGACGAACACGACGTCTACCTCTCGATGGGCTTCGCCGAGCGCGAGGGCGACCACCTCTACATGGGCCAGGCGCTGATCGGCCCCGACGGCGCCGTGCTCGAGACGCGCCGCAAGATCCGCCCCTCCGGCAGTGAGCGCAGCTTCTTCTCCGACGACGTGATGGACGGCAACCTCGAGGTCACCGAGACCGCGCTCGGCCGGATCGGGATGCTGGAGTGCTGGGAGCACCTGCACCCGCAGATGACCTACCCGATGCACGCGAAGGGCGAGAACGTCCACGTTCTGGCGTGGCCGTACAACCCCACCGACAACACCGATGTCTCCTTCTGGGAAGACGGACGCGTCGCCGAATCCGCGGCGCGCATGTACGCGATGACCGGGGGCACGTGGGTGGTGTCGCCCGCCGTCGGGTGGGCGTTCGTCATGAACCCGCTCGGTCAGATGATCGCGCAGTCCCAGCCCGGCGATGACTTCGTCACCGCGACGATCACGCCCCGCGGCTTCGGCGGCGACGACGTCTACAACCCCCGCGGCGAGCACTCGTGGGGCGTGTGGGAGATGATCGGCGACACCTACCCGGACTCCGCGAAGGTGCCTGACCCGGAGCACGGAACGCTCAACAGTGTCTCGCTGGCCGGACTGGGGGTCGGCAGCCCGAGCACCGAGCCCACGCCCCAGCCCACGCCGACGGGCGACCCGACCGCGTCGCCGACGCCGAGCGTCGCGCCGGCTGCGGCGCTCCCCGGCGGTGGGGGGAACGGTGGTCTCGCCTCCACCGGCGTCCAGGTCAGCCCCTGGGGCGTGGCCGCGTTCGGCTCGATCGTGATCGGCGCCGCGCTCGTGTGGATGGCGCGCCGGTCGCGCGCACGCGGAATGCTGTCGATCCTCGCGCCCGCGCGGAAGTAGTCGACGTCGACCGAGAGGCGGGTCGCTCCGGGTATCTGGGGCGGCCCGCCTCTGGGGTTCCGGGGGCGAGGCGTCAGAACAGGCGCGGAGCGCCCGACTCGGTGCCCTTCATCCCGTCGTAGTCGAGGGTGAGACAGCGGATGCCACGATCGGTCGCGAGCACGCGGGCCTGGGGCTTGATCTCCTGGGCGGCGAAGACTCCGGTCACCGGCGCCAGGAGCGGGTCGCGGTTGAGCAGCTCGAGGTAGCGCGTGAGCTGTTCGACGCCGTCGATGTCGCCGCGACGCTTGACCTCGATCGCGATCGTGCCGCCGTTGTCGTCACGCAGGAGCAGGTCGACGGGGCCGATCGCGGTGGGGTACTCGCGGCGGACGAGCGTGAGGCCGTCGCCGACGACCGAGACCTGCTCGGCGAGGAGCCGCTGCAGGTCGGCTTCGACGCCGTCTTTGATGAGGCCGGGGTCGACGCCGAGTTCGTGGGTGCTGTCATGGAGCACCTCGTAGATCTTCACGACCAGCGCGTCGCCGGACTTCTTGTGCGTCACCCGCCACTGCTCGATGACGCCGACGCTCGCGGCATCCTCATCGGGCTCTTCGACGGTGAGCGTGCACGGCGGGCTCATCCAGTTCAGCGGTGCGTGCTGGACGTCTCGATGGAACGCGACGGTGCCGTCGGCCTTGATCATGACGAGACGGGTAGCGAGGGGGAGATGCGTGTTCAGCCGACCGGAGTAGTCGACCGAACAGCGGGCAATGACGAGGCGCACGTCTCCATTGTCCCAAGAAGCGCCCTCATGCGAGGTCGTCGGTCGTCACTCACCTGCTAGCGTCCACAACGACGAACAGGATGCGAGATCATGTCCGAACTCTTCCGCAATGCCCAGCAGAAGCCGAGCTCGACCGAACGCCTGATCAACCCGGTCTTCGCCCAGCCCGGCGAGGCCACGACGCTCCCGCGCTTCGAGATGCCCGACAGCATGATGTCGAGCGACACCGCCTATCAGCTGGTGCACGACGAGGCCATGCTCGACGGGAACTCGCGCCTGAACCTCGCCACGTTCGTGTCGACGTGGATGGATGACAACGCGAAGCGGCTCTACGCCGAGGCCGCCGACAAGAACATGATCGACAAGGACGAGTACCCTGCCACGGCGGCGATCGAGGATCGCTGCTGGCGGATCCTGGCCGATCTGTGGAACGTGCCCGACACCGGCGACACCATCGGCACGTCGGCGATCGGCTCCTCCGAGGCCTGCATGCTCGGCGGTCTCGCGCTGAAGCGCCTCTGGCAGGAGCGCCGCACCGCCGAGGGCAAGCCGCCCGGTCAGCCGAACCTCGTGCTCTCGGCGGGCGTGCAGGTGGTGTGGGAGAAGTTCTGCAACTACTGGGACGTTGAGGCCCGCTACGTGCCCGTCTCCGAGGAGCACCTCGTGCTCGACGGCTTCGAGCTGGAGAAGTACGTCGACGAGAACACCATCGGCGTCGTCGCGATCCTCGGTCAGACCTACACCGGCCTCTACGAGCCGGTCGAGCAGATCGCCGCGAAGCTCGACGAGATCCAGGCCGAGCACGGCTGGGACATCAAGATCCACGTCGACGGCGCCTCGGGGGCGATGGTGGCGCCGTTCTGTCAGCCCGATCTGGTGTGGGATTTCCGCGTCGAGCGCGTGAACTCCATCAGCACCTCGGGTCACAAGTACGGCCTCGTCTATCCCGGGGTGGGGTGGGTAGTGTGGCGCAACACGGCCGCCTGCCCCGAGAGCCTGATTTTCCACGTCAGCTATCTCGGCGGCGATATGCCCACTCTCGCGCTGAACTTCTCGCGCCCCGGCGCCCAGGTGCTGCTGCAGTACTACCAGTTCCTGCGCCTCGGTCGGGAGGGCTACCGCATCGTGCAGCAGAACTCGATCGACGTCGCCACCTATCTGTCTTCGGAGATCGAGAAGATGGAGCCGTTCGACCTGGTGAGTCGCGGCGACACGATCCCCGTCTTCGCGTGGAAGCTGGCGGCGGGTGAGCGCAATTGGGACCTGTTCGATCTCGCCGACCGTCTGCGCATGCGCGGCTGGCTCGTGCCTGCCTACCCGATGCCCGAGAACATGCAGGATCTCGTCGTCCAGCGCATCGTGGTGCGCCTCGGCCTCAGCCACGACATGGCCGAGCTCCTCCTCGACGCGATCCGCGAAGAGGTGGCGTTCCTCGAGGACCTGAGCGCCCCGATCCCGCGCAAACGGCCCGCGACCGGCTTCGCGCACTGAGCCCCCGCGCGTCGCGCGCGCCGGGCCCCACGGCGTGGCATCCCGACCCGCCCCGAAGACAGGCGCCCATGAACTCCGGCAGGAACGAGAACGCGGTAGGCCCGCGGCGCATCCCGTTTCTCGTGCCCACGCCCACCCGTCAGAGCTTGCTGTTCATGATCGGATCGGCGCTCTTTGCCGGGGGGAGCGCACTCAGCATCGGGAATCTCGGCAGCGCGACGACCGCGAACCTGCTGTGTTTCGTGGGCGCCTGGTTCTTCACCACGGCGGGTCTGTTCCAGCTGATCCTGAGCGGCCAGGCCACCACGATGGTGAATGACCCCCCGGCCCGGATGCTGCGTCCTGAGTGGCTCGCCGCGGCCACGCAGAGCGTCGGTACCGTCCTGTTCAACGTCAGTACGACCGCGGCGCTGACCGCCACGACCGTTGCCAGCGAAGAGCAACTCGTGTGGACTCCCGACGCGGGCGGCTCGCTCGCGTTCCTCGTGAGTGCGGTGTTCGTCGTGGTGGCCTACGTGGGTGACCGCGGCCGGGTGTGGGAGCCGCGTCGCGCCGACTGGTGGTCGGGCCTGGTCAACATGATCGGCTGCCTCGCGTTCGGCGTCTCGGCGGTGGCGTCCTTCGTCCTCGCGGACGGAGCCTGGGCCGACCCCAACCTGGCCAACGGCGGCACCTTCATCGGCGCGATCTGCTTCTTTCTCGCCTCGGCGGTCGTGCTGCCGCGGCATCACCGCCGTCGTCCCGCGCGAGCGGGGCGCTGAAGAGACAGCGTCACGCGCGCCGGGTGGGCTCAGCCTCCGCGTCGTCGGCGACCACGAGGGGCTTGGCCGCGCCCGAGAAGAGCCCGGATGCCACGATCAACCCGACCACGATGAGCAGGGTGTTCAGCAGGCCGATGTGGTCGCCGATCCATCCGAGGATGGGCGGCCCGCACAGGAAGGCGACGTATCCGATGGTGGCGGCCGCGGCGACGCGCGAGGCCGCCTTCGCGGGGTCGTCGGCGGCGGCCGACATGCCGATCGGGAATCCGAGCGACGCGCCGAGTCCCCACAGGGCCGCGCCGGCGTACACGAGCGGCCCGAACGGGGCGACGATGAAGAGCAACAGTCCCGCGGCGGCCGTGACCGCCAGGACGCGCAGCACCCACACACGCCCGAAGCGGTCGACGACGGGCCCCCCGACGAGGCGGCCCAGGGTCATGGCAATCGAGAAGACGGCCAGCACGGCGGGGCCGGCCTCCTCGGGAGCGCCGTGCCCGAAGACGACGGCCGACGGGAGCCAGTCGTTGGCGCTGCCCTCGGCGAAGGCCATGCCGAGCATGATGACGCCCAGCGTGTAGGTGCGCGGCTCCCGCCAGGCGGCGAGCGAAGTGTGCAGGCGTTCGCGCCAGTGCGCGCGCTGCTCGGCGGCGGGAGCATCCAGAGCGACCTCGCGCGCGGGGACGTTCGCGATCGCCGCGAGGGCCACCACGGCGATGACGACGCCCATGATGACGCCGTGCGTCACGACAGCGACGTCCCCCCTCACCGCGAGGAAGCCGATCCCGGCGCCGATCACGGTGCCGAAGCTGAAGAACGCGTGCAGGAGGGGCATGACGGTGCGGCCGGTGGCCTTCTCGAGCGCCGCGCCCTCGACGTTCATCATCACATCGACCGCGCCGTTGCCGAACCCGAACAGCACCAGGCCCACGAGGACCACGCCGAAGAGCGAGACGCCGTCCGAGCCGAAACCGATGATCGTGACACCCACGGCCACCGAGATCAGGGCGGCGAACATGCCCCGCCGTGCGCCGAGCCGGGCCATGACCGCCGGGGCGATCGACAGCCCGAGAATGGATGCCACTCCCATCCCGAGCAGCAGCAGCCCCACGCCGGAGTTCTCGATGCCGAGCGCCTCGCGGATCGCGGGGACGCGCGACGCCCACGTCGAGATGCTCAAGCCGCTCGCGAGGAAGATCGCGCAGATGGCGACGTACCAGCGCACGAGGCGGGAGCGGGTGAGCACGGGATCCATGCGCTCAGAGTATCGATGACGGCGACCCGGACTCGAATCGATTCGAACCGCGGGGGCTCCCGGGAGGTACGATCGGGCGGTGAGCACGCGCCGCGCCACCATCAGCGACGTCGCCCGAGAGGCGGGCGTCTCGCCGTCGACGGCGTCGGTCGTCTTCAGCGGGAAGACCCCGACGTCCGAGGCGACGCGCGCCCGCGTGATCGCCGCGGCCGAGAAGCTCGGCTACACCGGGCCTGACCCCCGGGCCGCGTCGCTCCGCCGCGGCCGTTCGGGCATCGTCGGCGTGGTCTTCGACCAGCACCTCGGCACGGCGTTCCTCGATCCCGTGACCACTCACATGATGGACGGTCTGGCCGACGGCGTCTCCCGGCTCGGCGCCGCGCTGCTCCTCCTCCGCGACGATGGCGAGACGGTGAGCGAACCGTCGCTGCACACCGCCCCGATCGATGCCGCCGTGTTGGTGGGCTGCAGCCCGCGCATGCGCGATTCGCTTGAGATCGTCCGCGCACGCGGCATCCCGGTCGTCGTCATCGAAGGGGACGCGGGCGAAGGAGTACCGCGGGTGCTGCTCGACAATGTCGAGGCCCAGCGCGAGGCCGCCCGGTATGTCGCCGAACTCGGCCATCGTGATGTCGTGCTCGTCACGCTCCCGGTCGACATCGAGCGGCGCCGTGGGTGGGTCGCCGCTGATGCGGTGGTGAGCGCCGATGTCACCGCCGACCGGCTCGTCGGCGCGCGTCAGGTCTTTCCCGCCGCGCCGGCCTTCGCCGCCGCCACCAGCTCGATCGACGAGGGCGCGATCGCCGGTCGAGCGATCTTCGCCGATCCCGCTCGCCGCCCGACCGCGGTGATCGCGCAGACCGACCTGCTCGCGGCCGGCGTCATTCGCGCCGCCGAGGAAGCGGGACTGCAGGTCCCTCGTGACGTGAGCGTGACGGGCTTCGACGGCGTGGTCGTCGATGGTCTGGCCCCCCACGTTCTCACCACGCTCGTGCAGCCGGCCACCGCGAAGGGCCGCGCCGCGGGCGAGGCCGTCGCCGCCATGATCGAGGGCGCGACACCGGCCGGTCTCGATCTGACGTGCGCCTTCCGTGCGGGGACGACGACCGCACCGCCGCGTACCACATGAGATCCGAGGCCCGGTTCGACGGATGCTCCCGGTAGAATAGAAGCCAACACCCCGAGAGCCCGGGCTTTTTTGCCCGTCGACCCCGAGGAGGCCTACTCTGCTGGCATTCCTCGGCGCCTTCGCCCTCGTCCCGCTGCTGCTGCCCCTGTTGGTGGCGCGCATCGGCCCCCGAGCGTTCTACGTTGCGGCCGTCCTCCCGGCGCTCGCGTTCGCGTTCGCGATCGTGCAGGCGCCCGCCGTCTTCGCCGGTGACATTCCGTTCGAGGAATACTCCTGGATCCCCGGCCTCGGCATCTCGCTCTCGATGCGCATGGATGCGCTGGGCTGGCTCCTGACGCTGGTCGTCACCGGGGTCGGCGCTCTCGTCATGCTCTACTGCCGCTGGTACTTCCGCGGCAAGACCGAGGGCGTCGGGCAGTTCTCGGCGGTGCTTCTGGCGTTCGCCGGGGCGATGTACGGCCTCGTGCTCACCGACGACATCGTCGTGCTGATCATGCTGTGGGAAGTCACGAGCGTGCTGTCGTATCTGCTCATCGGCTACTACCACGGCCGCGCGGCCAGCCGTCGTGCTGCCCTCCAGGCGCTGCTGGTGACCACGCTCGGCGGCCTCGTGATGCTCATCGGCGTCGTGCTGATCGTCGTGCAGGCCGACACGACGAGCCTGTCCGCGATCCTCGCCGACCCCCCGGTCGGGCCGGTCGTCGATATCGCCGTCCTCCTCCTGCTCGTCGGGGCGCTCAGCAAGTCCGCGATCTTCCCGTTCCACTTCTGGCTCCCCGGCGCCATGGCGGCACCTACCCCGGTCAGTGCGTACCTGCACGCCGCGGCGATGGTCAAGGCGGGCATCTACCTCGTCGCTCGGCTCGCCCCCGGGTTCGCCGACACGCCTCTCTGGCGGCCCACGCTCATCACCCTGGGTGTGTTCACGATGCTGCTCGGCGGCTTCCAGGCCCTGCGCGAGCGTGACCTCAAGCGCGTCCTCGCCTTCGGGACCGTCAGCCAGCTCGGATTCCTCATCGTGATGCTCGGCTACGGAACACGGGATGCCGCCCTCGCCGGCGTCGCCCTCCTGCTCAGCCACGCGCTGTTCAAGTCGTGCCTGTTCCTCGTCGTCGGCGTCATCGACCGTCAGCTGTCCACCCGCGATGTCGGCGAGCTGTCGGGGCTCGGGCGCCAGGCTCCGGTGATGGCCACGGCCACCTTCATCGTCATCGCGTCCATGGCCGGGGTGATCCCGACGCTGGGGTTCGTGGCGAAAGAGACGGCGCTCACGGCCCTCTGGCACGAGGCCACGGGCGGAGCGGTGTGGGGGATCGTCGCGCTGGTGGGAGTCGTCGCCGGATCGGCGCTCACGGCGGCCTATGGCATCCGTTTTCTCTGGGGTGCGTTCTGGACCAAGCGCGGGGCCGAGCCGACCGAGTGGCCCGACCCGCCGATCGGCTTCCTCGCCTCCCCGGTGCTGCTGGCCGCAGCCTCGCTCGCGCTCGGCTTCCTCGCGCCCGTCGTCGACGGGTGGCTCACGCCCTACGCCGACGAGCTCCCCGAGGCGACCGCGGGCGTTCCGGCACCCGAATACCCGTACCACCTCGCGCTGTGGCACGGTCTCGAGCCCGCGCTCTTCCTCTCGCTCGGCACCCTGGCCCTGGGCGCCGTTATCTTCTGGCTCGTCCGGCGCACGCAGCTGCATCGACGCGGCCGCGTGCTGCCTTTCACGGCCAACGACGTCTACAACGCCACGCTGCGCGGGATCGACCGCGCCTCGGAATGGACCACGGCGCGCTTCCAGCGCGGATCACTGCCCTTCTACGTCGGCACGATCTTCGTCGTGCTCGTGGTGGCCGAGGGCACGGCGCTCGTGGCCTCCGACGAGTGGCGTGCCGAACTCGACGCGTGGCAGTCGCCCTCCCAGCTCATTGCGGCCCCGATCATGATCGCCGCCGGCATTCTCGCCGTGCGCGCGCGAAAGCGCTTCACGGGCGTTGCCCTGGTCTCGGTGACGGGTCTGGGCATGGTCGTGCTGTTCGGGACGGGCGGCGCCCCCGACCTCGCTCTGACACAGGTGCTCATCGAGACCGTCACGCTCGTCGTCTTCGCACTCGTCCTGCGTCGGCTTCCCGCCCGCATGGGCGAACACAATGCCTCCGTCGCCCCCCTCGCCCGCGCGGCGCTGGGTGTGGGTGTCGGACTCACCATGGCGCTCGTCGCCGTGGTCGCCACCGGCGCCCGGCAAGACCTCCCGATCTCGCTCCAGTGGCCGCCGCTGTCGTACGAGATCGGCCACGGGCGCAACGTCGTCAATGTGGCGCTGGTCGACCTGCGCGGGTGGGACACGATGGGCGAGCTGTCGGTGCTCATCCTGGCGGCCACGGGCGTGGCATCCCTCGTCTTCATCACCGACCGCAGTGACAACCTGGCGCGCCAATCGGGCACCGCGCGGAGTCGCGTGGGGCTCGCTCGTCGGCGCCCGCTGATCGAGACCGACAGTGGCGTGCGCGCGCAGCGCGCGGGCGAGGGCGATGCGCCGCGGGCGTGGCTCGTCTCGGGCGCCAAGGTGCAGCCCGAGAACCGCTCGATCCTGATGGAGATCATCATCCGGGTGCTCTTCCACGCGATCATGATCGTCTCGCTCTACCTGCTCTTCGCCGGACACAACCTTCCCGGTGGGGGCTTCGCCGGCGGTCTGGTCGCCGGAATGGGCCTGGTGATGCGGTACATCGCCGGCGGGCGCTGGGAGCTCGGAGCCGCCGCACCCACCGACGCCGGCCGACTGCTGGGCGCCGGAATGGCGATCGCGGTGCTCTGCGCGATCGTGCCGCTGTTCCTCGGCTTCGCTCCGCTCCAGAGCTTCACGTTCGAGGGCGAACTGCCGCTGATCGGGCACTGGGAGTTCGTGACCAGCACGATCTTCGACGTGGGCGTCTACCTCGTGGTGATCGGCCTCGTGCTCGATGTGCTCCGCAGCCTGGGGGCAGAGGTCGACCGACAGTCCAAGGACTCCGTCGACACGGGGACGGTGACGGTGCAATGACCATTTCCCTCGTGCTCGTCGTCGTCATGGCGGTGCTCTTCGCGTGCGGTGTCTACGCCATGCTCGAGCGCAGCCTCACCCGCGTGCTCATCGGGTTCCTCCTGCTGGGCAACGCGGCCAACCTGCTGCTGCTCATCGTGATGGGGCGCCCTGCCCTCGCGCCGTTCTACGACGGCGGAGAGACCGACCCCGCCGACATGGCCGACGCACTGCCGCAGGCTCTGATGCTGACGGCCATCGTCATCACCTTCGGTATCTCGGCGTTCCTTCTCGCGCTGATCTATCGCTCATGGCAGCTCGGTCAGGCCGACACCGTGATCGACGACGCCGAAGACCTCGCGATCCGCGAGCGCACCGCGTTCGAACCCGAAGACGCCATCGACGAGGAGTCCCGCTCCGACGACGACGACGTCACGACCGACTTCGTCGGAGACGTCGCTTCGCCCCTGCGCGTGCTGCACCAGGGCGACCTGTCGACGCTGGTCGACGACGCGCCGGTCGATCGGGTCGCCGTGCGCCGGTCGCGCCCCGACCACGCCGCGCCCCCCGCGCAGGACGACGTCCACGACCCCGAGAGCGATCCCCGAGACCCCGAGGACGGTGATCGCTCCTGAGCGCCCTGGTCCCCCTGCTCGTCGGCATCCCCCTCATCGGGGCCGCCATCAACCTCGTCTTCGGCCGCCGGAAGAAGACGCAGGTCGTTGTATCCGTGGTGTCGCTGGCCACCGTGATGGTGCTCGGCGCGATCCTGCTGGTGGTGGTCGATACCCAGGGCCCGATCGCCGTCGCAATCGCGGGGTGGCCGATTCCCCTCGGCATCGTGCTGTATGTCGATGTGCTGGCCGCGCTGCTGGTGATGGTGACGAGCATCGTTCTGCTCGCCGTTCTGCTCTTCTCGATCGGACAGGGGGCGGCCGACAACGACGTCGACACCCCCGTGTCGATCTTCTACCCGGCGTATCTCATCCTCGGCGCGGGCATCTTCAACGCCTTCATCGCCGGCGACCTGTTCAACCTCTACGTGGGCTTCGAGATCCTGCTCGTCGCCTCGTACGTTCTCATCACCCTCGGCAGCACGGAGTCGCGCATTCGCACCGGCGTCGTCTACATCGTCGTGTCGCTGGTGTCGTCGATCCTGTTCCTCTCCGCCATCGCGATGGTCTACGGCGCGCTCGGCACCGTCAACATGGTGCAGATCAGCGAACGCATGGCGCTGCTCCCGCAGGACATTCAGACGATCCTGCACCTCATGCTGCTGCTCGCGTTCGCGATCAAGGCGGCCGTGTTCCCGCTCTCGTTCTGGCTGCCCGACTCCTACCCCACGGCCCCCGCTCCCGTGACGGCGGTGTTCGCGGGGCTGCTCACCAAGGTGGGCGTCTACGCGATCATCCGCACCGAGACCCAGCTGTTCGTCGACAACGACCTGAACTTCCTGCTGATGATGGTCGCTCTCGCGACGATGATCGTCGGCATCCTGGGGGCGGTGGCGCAGGCCGAGCTCAAGCGCATCCTGTCGTTCACGCTCGTCAGCCACATCGGCTACATGATCTTCGGCCTGGCGATCAACACCCCGCTGGCCGTTGGCGCGACGATCTACTACATCGTCCACCACATCATCGTGCAGACGACCCTTTTCCTGGCTGTGGGCCTCATCGAACGCCGGGCCGGCAGCACGTCGATTCTCAAGGTCAAGGGCCTCATGCGAGCGGCCCCCCTGCTGGCGGTGCTGTACTTCATTCCGGCGATCAACCTCGGCGGATTGCCGCCGTTCTCGGGCTTCATCGGCAAGTACGCGCTGTTCGACGCCGCGGCGCAGGTGGGTACCCCCGTGATGATGGTGCTCATCGTCGGCGGCATCGCCACATCGATCCTCACGCTGTACGCCCTCATGCGCGCGTGGAACCTGTCGTTCTGGCGCGAAGAGAACGACTCCGCCGAGACCTCGGAGCGCATCGCGTACCTGGGCAACGCGCCGGCGGCATCCATTTCGACCCAGCGCCGGACGATCCCGCGCATCATGACGGCGGCGACGATGGGCATGGTCGCGGTCACCGTGGCGCTGACGGTGTTCGCGGGTCCGCTGCTCGACGTCTGCCTGCGTGCCGGTGAGCGCATCACGGAGGGCATCACGCTGACGCAGATCACCGAGGAGGTGGAGCAGCGATGAGCCCCAGTCGCCGGATGCAGTTCGGGTACTACCTGCAGCAGCTTCCGTTCCTCGCGATCCTGATCGCGCTGTGGATGCTGCTGTGGGGGCAACTCACCTGGCTCGCCTTCTTGACTGGGTTGGTGGCCGCCGTCTTCGTCACGCGCGTGTTCCGGCTTCCCCCGGTCGATCTCTCGGGACGCTTGAACCTCTGGTACGGCCTCGTGTTCGTCGTCACCTTCCTCGGCGCAGTGGTTCGCGGCTCGCTCATCGTGGCGTGGCAGGTGCTGGATGTGCGACGACCGCCGGGAGCGGCGATCATCGCGGTGCCGCTGCGGGTCGACGACGACGTCATCATGGCTCACACCGCGGTGACGGCCTCGCTCATCCCGGGTTCGCTCATCATCGACGTCGACCGCGAAGGTCGCATCCTCTTCCTCCACACGATCGGCATCCGCGACGACCGGGACGTCGACCACCACCGGCGCGTCGTGCTCGGGTGGGAGGCGCGTATTACGCGCGCGGTGGGATCGCGCGAGCATCTCGACGACCTCCGCCGCCAGATCGCCGAGGCGGATCCTCGCACCCACGAGGGGGCGGCCTCGCCCCGCGACGGACGGACCCCGATATGACCGCCCTCGTCGTCATCATCCTGATCGTCTTCGCCGCCGCCGCGGTGCTGGCGCTCATCCGCCTGGCCATCGGCCCGTCGATCCTCGACCGCGCGGTCGCGGCCGACGTGCTGCTCACCGAGGTGCTGTGCATCCTCGGGGCCGACATGGTCATCAACCACCACACCCGCTCGCTGCCGACGATGCTCATCATCGCCGCGGTCGGGGTGTTCGGGTCGATCGCCGTGGCGCGGTTCGTCGCGCGGAAGGAGAACCCCCGGTGACCCTGGAATCCGTGCTCGACATCGTCGCGCTGGTGCTCGCGCTGATCGGCGCCGTGCTGTGTCTGACCGCCGCGATCGGTCTGGTCCGCTGGGCCGACGTGCCCACTCGCTTGCACGCCTCGACCAAACCGCAGGTGCTGGGTGTTTTGCTCATCGTCACCGCCATCGTGCTGTCGCTGCGCACCTGGGAGGCGCTGGCTTTCGGCATCCCGATCGTCCTGATCCAGTTCGCCACCGCTCCGCTCGCGGCGCACATGGTGGGCCGGGCCGCGTACCGCAACCGCACGATGGACGAGGCGGGGCTATATGTCGACCAACTGCAGCACCGCACCGAGGAGGGCGGCTCGATCGCCGCGCCCTCCCGCCCCGAGAACTGAGGCGTCTGCCCCGGCTTGTCGCGCGATAAACGCGATCCGCGGCGAGACACGCGGTGTCGGCGCATTTCTCGCCGCGGAGAGCGTTTATCGGGGTCGGGCGAACCCGCCGTGCGGGCCAGCGGAGCGCGATGGGGTCGGGCGAACCCGCCGTGCGCGTCAGCCGAGCGCGATGGGTTCGGGCTCCCGCTCGGCGTCGTGTGCCTCCTGCAGCGCCGACTTCTGGCGCAGCGGCGGCGTGCGGAAGAAGAGGGTGAGCACGAAGGCGATCAGGGAGACGGCCATCCCGACCCAGTAGACGCTGATGGTCGACTCGTTGAACGACACCAGCAGCGGCTTGGTCAGTCGCGGGTCCGCGCCGTTGAGGAACGACGTGTCGTCCATCGTGCTGTTGTCGAACGACGACTCGGACGATCCCGACATTCCGTCGATGATCTGCGACACGGCCTGGTCGACGAAGACCCCGCGCGCGGTGGCATCCGTGAAGTCCAGCGTCACGGTGCCGTCGGCGGCGACGCGCGCGACCGGGAGTTGCTGTTCGATCGCGGCGCCGACCTGGGCGATCGCCTGGGCCTGCGCGGCTGCGGTGGCCTGCTCCTGCGCACCGGCGGGGATCGTGCCGGCCGCGACCTGCTGCGCGACAGCGTTTGCGGCCGCCGTCTTGGCCTGCTCGATACCGTTCTGCGCCCCCGTGAGAGCGCCCTCGGACACCGTCTGCACGAACGGGTCGTAGACCTTCTGCATGATGCCCTGGTTCGCCGGCGCGGAGGCGACGGTGGGATCGAGGGCGGCGTCCAGAGCCGCGGTGAGCGTTGCCTGGTCGCGGAAGTTCGCCTGCAGGTTGACGGGCACCAGCGAGAACAGCAGCGACAGCAGCACGGCGGTGCCGAGGGTGCCGCCGATCTGACGGAAGAAAGTGGATGCCGAGGTCGCGACGCCGATGTCCCGTGGTCCGACCGAGTTCTGCGACGCGATGGTGAGGGTCTGCATCAGCTGGCCCAGACCGAGCCCGATGAGCAGCATCGAGCCGGCGATCTGCCAGTACGAGGTGTCGTAGCGCACGAGCGTCAGTGTGAAGAAGCCGAGCGCCATGCAGAACGTCCCGATGGTGGGGAAGATCCGATAGTGCCCCGTGCGGGAGATGATCTGGCCGCTCACAATCGACGAGATCATGAGCCCCAGGATCATCGGCAGCAGCTGGAATCCGCTCTCGGTCGGACTGGACCCCAGCACCAGCTGCAGGTACAGCGGCAGGGTGAGCATCGCGCCGAACATGGCGAACCCGACGAAGATTCCGATCACGGTGGCCATCGAGAACGTCGACGAGCGGAACAGCTTCAGCGGGATGAGCGCGTCGTCCTTCATCGTGCGCTCGATGAGGATGAAGGCCAGGATGCCGAGACCCCCGACGGTGTAGCAGGCGAGGGCGATGGGGGAGGTCCAGCCCCACTCGCGGCCCTGCTCCGCCACGAGGAGCAGCGGCACGAGCGCGATGATGACCGCCGCGGCGCCGAACCAGTCGATGCGCACCGCGCCGCGGGGGTGGCGTGGGATGTGCAGGAAGCGCAGGACGATGGCGAGGGCGACGAGGCCGATCGGCACGTTGATGAGGAACACCCATCGCCAGCCGGCGATGAAGAGGATCTCGTTCGCCCCGGCGAACAGGCCGCCGACGAGGGGGCCGATGACGGACGAGACGCCGAAGACGGCGAGGAAGTACCCCTGGTACTTCGCGCGCTCGCGAGGGGCGAGGATGTCGCCCATGATCGCCAGTGGCATCGACATCAGTCCGCCGGCGCCCAGGCCCTGGATCGCGCGGAAGGCGGCGAGCTCGACCATCGAGCTCGAGAAGCTCGCCGCGATCGAGCCGAGGATGAAGATGACGATGGCGATGAGGAACAGCGGCCGCCGGCCGAAGATGTCGGAGAGCTTGCCGTAGATCGGCGTCGCGATCGTCGACACGATCAGGTACGCCGTGGTGACCCACGCCTGCTGGCTGAGGCCGTTGAGGTCGTCGCCGATGGTGCGAATCGCGGTGCCGACGATGGTCTGGTCGAGCGCGGACAGGAACATGCCCGCCATGAGCCCGAAGATGACGAGCAAGATCTCACGATGGCTCATCACCGGGGTGTTTCGGACGGTCGGGGTCGACACGGCAGCAGCAGTCACGTTTCCTCATCAAGGCGGGAGGGGCCGGGAAGGGGTGCCACGCCAGGGGCGTGCGCGATCGGGGCCGGGAGGACGGGTGTCATCGGCACCGAAAAGAAGTTGTCTTTTGTCAACTATAGGGGCAGAGGGCCCCCGCGCGTGCGCGGTTCCGCGCCCTCACACCTCGGCGTCGGCGGTGTCTTCCTCGGCTTGCGGTGAGGCCTCGCCCTCGGCCGGGTCGGGGGTGTGCGTGCGGGCCTCCAGCTCGCCCGCCTCGCGCTCGGCCCGCCGGCCCTCGGCGAGGAACGCCAGCCGGTTCAGGCACTCGTGATTGCGCAGGCGGAGCACCGGAGACCACACGACGGCCGGCAGGGCCGCCGGCACCCCGGAGACCGCCTCCTCCGCGATCGTGACCGCGATGCCGTCACCGTGCGGGCGCACGTCGATCCGGATGACACCGCGACCCAGCGGCCCGGCCTTGGGTCGCAGCCGCACCCGGCGCGGGGGATCCCACTCGACCATCTCGGTGGTGTCGTGCACCATCACCGGCCACACCCCCAGAGAGTGGTGAAGGCGGGCGCCCTCCTGCGGCCACTCCGGATCGACGCCCCGCATGCGCGCGGCCCCGACCACCCACACCGGGTAGAGCCATCCGTCCGCGAGAACCGCGAACAGGTCGTCGGGAGTGCAGTGCATCAGCCGGGTGTTGCGGGCGGTCATGGCATCCCCTCGCGGTCGTCTGCACCGACTTTACGACGCGGCGGGGCCGCCCGCGCGCCGTCGCTCAGCCGATGAGGCTCGGCTGCAGGTCGCGGAGCGTTCGGTGGTGCGTCATGCGGGTCACGCCCAGCGCGGCCAGGAGAACACCGCCCACGAGCCACGCCGCGAGCACCAGCAGATCGGGACCCACGCGGCCGATGTCGCCCCCGTACATCACCTGGCGCATGGCATCCACGACGTACCCCATGGGCAGCACGTGGTGCAGAGCTGCGAGCGGGGCGGGGAGCGTCTGCCAGGGGAACGTGCCACCGGCGGTGACCAGCTGCAGCACCATCAGCACGAGGCCGAGGAACTGCCCGACCGAGCCGAGCCACACGTTCAGTGCGAGCACGATCGCCGCGTACGTCGCCGAGGCGAAGAGCAGGATGCCGAGGGCCGCCAACGGATTCGCGAACGAGAACTGCAGCGCGACGGCGAGCACCGTGAACAGCCCCACCATCTGCACGGCACCGAGGCCGGCGGGGGTGAGCCACCCCGCGAGGGCGACCCGGACAGGCGAGCGCAGCGCCGTGACCGCACGGTGGGAGACGGGCTTGACGATGAGGAAGAGCGCGTAGATGCCGATCCAGCCGGCCAGGGCCGCGAAGAACGGGGCGAGACCCGCGCCGTAGTTCTGCGCCCGCGTGACCGAGCTCGACCCCACGCTCACGGGGTCGGAGATCGTCGAGGCCTGCGCGTGGCGGGTGGCCTCGTCGGAGTCGGGAATCTGCTGGACCCCCGACGCCAGGCCGTCGCGCAGTTGGGTGGCGCCGCCGGAGAGTTGCGCGAGGCCGCCGTCGAGCTGGGCGGCTCCGTCGCGGAGCTGTGCGGCACCGGTGGCGGCGGTGGCGGCGCCGTCGGCGAGGGCGGCGGCGCCGTCGGCAGCCGTCGACGCGCCCGTGGACAGGGCGGCGCTGCCGTCGGCGACCCGACGGGCGCCGTCGTCGAGGCGGTTGATCTGGTCCACGGTGTCTTGCACGCGGGCGTTCGCGGTCGCGATGCGCTGCCCCACGGGGTCGAGGCGGGCGAGGACCTCGTCGATCTGCTGCGGGTCGAGACCCGCGTCGGCCAGGGCCTGCGCGATGTCGGAGCGCGCCTGCGGCAGCAGCGATGCGGCATCCGCGGCGACCGCCCCCACCTGCCGGGCGGCAGCGTCCACGCGATCGACGCCGCCCGCGACCTGCTGCGCGCCGTCGGCGACCTGTGCCGCACCGTCGCGCAGCTGGGCGGTGCCGTCACGCAGCTGCGCGGCGCCGGTCGACAGCTGCGCCGTGCCATCGGCGAGCTGTGTGGAGCCGGAGGCCAACTGTGCCGAGCCGGACTTCGCGGTGCCGAGGCCGTCGACGAGTTGCGTCGCTCCGCTCGTGGCATCCACGAGGCTCACGCGAATCGTGTGCAGGGCGTCGAGCAGGCTGAGTCCGGCCTCGTCGACCACTTTCTGCGCCACCGAGGCCTGGATGCGGGCGACGGCCTGGGTGCCGATCGTGGAGGCGAGGTAGTTGTTGGCGTCGTTGGTGCGGAGCTCGATGTCGGCCTGACGCGGGGAGTCGCTCGAGAGGGAGGCGACCGCATCGGTGAAGTCGGCGGGGAGGGTGACGGTGAAGTCGAAATCGCCGCGCTCGAGACCCGTCGCTGCGTCGCCGGCCGAGACCCGGTGCCACTCGAACGTGTCGCTCTCGAGCAGCTGGTCGGCCGCCTCGTCGCCGAGGTTCCGCTGCTGCCCGTTCACCTCGGCGCCCTGATCCTCGACGACGAGAGCGACGGGGACGCTCGTGAGGTTGCCGTACGGGTCTTGGTTCGCCCACAGGTAGAGCCCGCCGTACAGGATCGGCACGGCCAGCAGCGCGACGAGGGCGAGTACCGCCATGCGGGTGGAGGTCAGGCGGCGCAGCTCCGCCGCGATCATCTGGGGGATCTTCACCGGGCGTCCTCCTCGCGGTCGCTCGAGACGGGGGCGCTCTCGGCCTCGGGGGCGCTCTCGTCTTCGTGCGCGCTCTCGTCTCCGGGGGCGCTCTCGTGCGGGCGAACGTTCTGGTCGATGCGCGCGTTCTCGTCGAGCGCGGCGACGGCGGTCTGCGACGCCCGCCCGGCGACGACGAGCACCGCGTACCCGCGCTCCGCGAACTCCTGCGCGATGCGCCACCAGCCGTGCGGCTCGCCACCGTGGCGGTCGGGCGCGACGAGCACGAGCCCCTCGACCCCGGCGCGCAGGGCGGCGAGTTCGAGCAGCAGTCGCACGCGCTGCGCGGGTTCGACGTTGCCGATCGGCAGGGATGCCAGCGACTCGAGCCCGATGCCCTCGAGCCACCGCCCCGCGGCGAACGGGGTCGGCGGGTGGCCGGCGAACATCAGCTCTTCGGCGACGACGCCGGTCACGGTCACGTTGGGTTCGGGCTCCGACACGAGGGGAGCGTCAACGAGGGCGACGCGACGGCGGATCGCTCCGGCATCCGTGCGTCCGTCGATCGTCACGGTGCCGCTGTCGATCTTCATGCGACCGGATGCCACGAGCCCCAGCACCGTGGGACGCTGCTCCGTCTCGGCGACGACGAGGGTCGCCCGCCCGGTCTCGAACGACGTCGAGGTCGTGGGCAACGCGCGCTGCGCGCGCCCCTTCGCGACCGCGTCGAGCACGATTCTCATTGCGCCTCCAGGTCGGGGTGCTGGGCCAGCAGGTCGCGCGCCTCGGTCCACGACAGCCCGGCGATGCCGAGCACCGATTTCACGGCGATCGCGCGCGCGGTCGCCGATTCGGCGTCGACGCGGGCGACCACGGTGCGCCCGGTCTCTTCGAGCAGGCGCGCGAGCGTGGGGGCGGGAAGGTCGGTCCGCAGCTCGCCCGCCTCCTGCCCGCGGCGGACGATCGCGTCGATGCGTCGGCGCAGGGGGGCGAGGGCTGCCGAGGTGTCGGCCAGGTGCGTGTCGTCGAGGGCGAGGGCAGCGGCGGCCTGCACGTGCGCGGCTTCGTCCCAGAGGTCGGAGGTGAGGCGCGCGAGCGCAACCCGGGAGTCGGCGTCGTCGATGCGATCGGCGATCGCGTTGAATCGAGCGGCGCCCGCGGCGATCACTTCGCGCACGATCGCGTTTCGGTCATCGAAGTGACCGTAGAGGGCCCGGCGTGACAGGCCCGCGCGGCGCGCGATCGTCGTGATCGAGGCGTGGGGGTCGTGGCCGATGGCCGCGGTGGCGGCATCGACGATGCCGGCGCGGTTCTCTCTGGCGTCACGGCGACGGAGGGGGCTGCTCACGAACGTCGATCGTAGTACGAAAATGCACTACGGTGTGCAAGTTATTCCGATCCGCCTCGGACCCGCGCCCACACGCGACGTACCCACGCCCGGCCGCGCGTGAGCGGTGAGTCTGGCCGCGGGGGAAGCTGCTGGCCCTGGCGAAGCAGGATGCCCCGCTCGAGGGTGATGCGCGCGGCGCGCTCGCGGCGCTCGATACCCGAGGTGTCGCGCAACGGCAGCTGCAGGTGCTCTTCGGCAGGGATTCCGGCCTGCAACTCCCGCCCCCGCTCCACCTGCGCGTTGAATTCCGCGCCGATCAGGAGCGCGATGTTGACCAGGAACAGCCAGATCAGGAAGATCGTGACGCCCGCGAAGGCGCCGAAGGTCGCGTTGTAGCGAGCGAAATTCGCGACGTAGAAAGCGAATCCGGCCGACGCGGCACCCATCACGAGCAGTGCCAGCAGCGCGCCCAGCCCCAGCCAGCGGAACCGCGGCAGACGGACGTTGCCCGTGCCCTTGTAGAGCACCGCGATCACCGACACCGCCGCGACCGCGAAGACCCCCCATCGGGCGATGCTCCACACCTCGATCGCCGCGTCGCCGAAGCCGACGAAAGAGCCGATGGCGCGCAGCACGGGGGTCGACAGCATCACCACGCCGATCATGACCATGACCGCCACGAGCAGCACGACGGTCAGCGCGAGCTGGAGCGGCTTGCGCTTCCAGTACGGGCGCCCTTCGTCGACACCGTAGATGCGATTGACGCGTCGGCCGAAGGCGCTGACATAGATCGACGCCGACCACAGGGCCACCGCAACGCTCACGAACAGGGTGATGTCGACGCCGGAGGAACCGGAGACGCTCGTGAGAATGGTCTCTGCCGTCTCCGTGACGGCCTGCGGGGCGACGGAATCGAAGATCGACAGCAGGCGTTGGCGCACCTCCGCGCTGTCGCCGATCACGCCCACGACTGCCATGACTGCCAGGCCCGCGGGAAAGATCGCGAGGACGCTGAAGAACGTCAACGACGCGGCGGCATCGACGCCGGCGTCGTCGATGAAGCCACTCACGGTGCGCCGGAGCGCATAGCGCCAGGTCTGCGCGCGCAACTGCGTGGGGGACGAGGGCTTCTCCGCGTCGTCGGGCTCAGGCGGATTCGGCATGCGTGCCACCCTAAACGCCGTGACGCGGTCGTCGCACGGGCACGCGCGACCGGGCGATCAGGAGTATCGTGACGCCCCGCCTCCGCGGGGGCGCGGCGCCGGACCGCCGACCGTCCTCTCCCAAGCGAGGTCAGTCGGTGCCGGACTCGAACGCCGCGGACTCGCCCGCGGCATCCGTCGCGCCGGCCAGGCGCTCGCCGGCCGCGTCGAGCGGGGTGGCCGGCTCAATGATCTCGCGCGCGCCGCCGGCGGTGACGTCGCCGACGAGCTCGCCGGTGGGGCCGCCGATGAGGCCGAGGGCCGCGTACTGCTCGAGACGCGCGCGCGAGTCGGCGATGTCGAGGTTGCGCATGGTGAGCTGGCCGATGCGGTCGACGGGGCCGAACGCGGCGTCGCCGACGCGCTCCATCGAGAGCTTCTCGGGCGAGTACGACATACCGGATGCCACGGTGTCGAGGATCGTGTAGTCCTCGCCGCGGCGCAGGCGCAGGGTGACCGAGCCCGTGATGGTCGACCCGACCCACTTCTGGATCGACTCGCGGAGCATGAGCGACTGCGGCTCGAGCCAGCGTCCCTCGTACATGAGGCGGCCCAGGCGGCGGCCCTGCTCGTGGTAGGTGGCGAGGGTGTCTTCGTTCAGGATGCTGTTGACCAGGCGCTCGTACGTGATGAACAGCAGCGCCATACCGGGCGCCTCGTAGATGCCGCGCGACTTGGCCTCGATGATGCGGTTCTCGATCTGGTCGCTCATGCCCAGGCCGTGGCGGCCGCCGATCGCGTTGGCCTCGCGGACGAGGGCCACCGGGTCGTCGAAGCGCGTGCCGTTGATGGCGACGGGGCGACCGGCTTCGAACACGACCGTGACGTCTTCGGTCTCGATCTCGACCTCGGGGTCCCAGAACCGGACGCCCATGATGGGCTCCACCGTCTCGAGTGAGACGTCGAGGTGCTCGAGCGTCTTCGCCTCGTGGGTGGCGCCCCAGATGTTGGCATCCGTCGAGTAGGCCTTCTCTGCGCTGTCGCGGTAGGGGAAGTCGTGCGCGACGAGCCACTCGCTCATCTCTTTGCGCCCGCCGAGCTCGGTGACGAAGTCCGCGTCGAGCCACGGCTTGTAGATGCGCAGTGCGGGGTTGGCCAGCAGCCCGTAGCGGTAGAACCGCTCGATGTCGTTGCCCTTGTAGGTGGAGCCGTCGCCCCAGATGTCGACGCCGTCTTCTTTCATGGCGCGCACGAGCAGGGTGCCGGTCACAGCGCGACCCAGCGGCGTGGTGTTGAAGTAGGTGCGTCCGCCCGAGCGGATGTGGAATGCGCCGCAGGCGAGGGCGACGAAGCCCTCTTCGACCAGGGCGGTCTTGCAGTCGACCAGGCGCGAGATCTCGGCACCGTACTGCGTCGCCCGGCCCGGGATCGAGGCGATGTCGTCTTCGTCGTACTGCCCGAGGTCGCCGGTGTAGGTGCAGGGCACGGCGCCCTTGTCGCGCATCCACGCGACAGCCACGGAGGTGTCGAGACCACCCGAGAAGGCGATGCCGACGCGCTCGCCGACGGGAAGGGACTGGAGGACCTTGGACATGCCGTCGATTCTATGGGGGACGGATGCCGCGCCCCTACGCCGTGAGCGGGGTCAGCCGATCGTGACGCCGGTGATCGTGACGGGGGTCGCCGGAGCGCCGTCGCCGCCGCCCGTCGCGGTGCCGTCGGCCGCGATCGTCCGGACCACCTCGAGTCCCTCCGGGGCGAGGCTGCCGAAGACCGTGTAGTTCGGCGGCAGCTCGGTGTCTTCGTACACGAGGAAGAACTGCGACCCGTTCGTCCCCGGTCCGGCGTTGGCCATGGCGACCGTGCCGGCGGGGTAGGTCTCGCTGCCGTCGAGCTCGTCGCCGAAGCGGTAGCCGGGGCCGCCCGTGCCGGTGCCACTGGGGTCACCGCACTGCAGCACGAAGATGCCCTGCGTGGTGAGGCGGTGGCAGGGGGTGTCGTCGAAGTACTGCTGCTCGGCGAGCGACACGAAGCTCCCGACGGTGCACGGGGTGCGGTCCGCCGTGAGGGTCAGGGGGATGTCTCCCGCCGACGTCTGCAGCACGGCGGAGACGTCGCCCGTGGGCTCCTCGCCGGCGGTGGGCGGTGAGACGGACCGCTCGGCCTGACCGGCGGCCGGATAGGCGCAGCCGTCGGCGCTCGCCGACGTCGGTGTCGAGGGTTCGGCTTCGCCTCCCGAGCCTCCGGCGCAACCGGTGAGGACGAGAAGGGCGGCGGCGGCGAGAGTCGCCGAGATCAGACGCGTACGCACGCGCCCTAGAGTACGACGCCCGCCGCCCCCGCGCGGTCAGGCCGAGCGGATGCCGCGGGCTCGGCCGACCGCGACCGCCCCCACGGCGACGACGATGATCCCGATCGCGATGCCGACGATGTAACCGGCGACGCTGCCCCACCCGGCGCCGTTCGGGTCGAGGAAGGGGTACGGGTACCAGTACGGCAGCCCGTTCGTGGGGTTGGTCACGAGGGGGGCCCGTACGAGCGTGTACGCGACCCACACCAGCGGGAAGATCGCGGCCCCCGCGGCGGCGCCCCACGGCAGGCGGCGGCGACACGGCGCCACGAAGAGGTCGATGAGCAGGAACAGGGGGGCCCACACGTGCATGACCTCGTTGGACCAGCCCACGGTGTCGGGTCCGACCGAGATCGCGCGGAGCAGGGTGTTGTAGACCACGCCCGTGATGACCATGTACGTCGTGACCCAGGCCAGCACCACCGCGACCACCGGTGGCTCGGGCGCGATCTTCCGACCGCGCCGGAGGAACCACAGCGCCGCGACGGCCAGAACGGCGGCCGAGGCGGTGTTGGAGAGGATCGTGAAGTAGCTGAAGAAGTTCGCGATCGTCGTCGGTACGTCACGGCCGTCGGCGGCGGCACCGGAAACGGTGGAGATGAACTGGGCGATGAGCGCGGCGGTGATGAGCGCGGCCATCGCCAGACGCAGAGCGGTCCAGCCGGTGGCCCAGGCGGGGGAACGGAGCATGGGGTCAGGTTAGTGATTGCGCGTAAGCGCTGGACGGGCCTGTGGACAGTTGCGGAGGGGAGGGTCGGGGCTGCTCGATAGGATGGGGTGTACCGCCGGATAACACGCGAGGAGCGCACATGCCCGGAATCGTGATCGTCGGCGTCCAATGGGGCGACGAAGGCAAGGGCAAGGCCACCGACCTGCTCGGTGAGCGCACCGACTGGGTCGTCAAGTTCAACGGCGGCAACAACGCCGGCCACACCGTCGTCATCGGCAACGAGAAGTACGCGCTGCACCTGCTGCCCAGCGGCATCCTCTCGCCCGGCGTCACCCCGGTGATCGGCAACGGTGTCGTGGTCGATCTCGAGGTGCTCTTCAACGAGCTCGAGGCGCTCAACGCCCGTGGCCTCGACACCAGCCGCCTCAAGATCAGCGCCAACGCGCACATCATCACGCAGTACCACCGCACGCTCGACAAGGTGACCGAGCGCTTCCTCGGCAAGCGCATGATCGGCACGACCGGTCGCGGCATCGGCCCCGCGTACGCCGACAAGATCAACCGTGTCGGTATCCGCGTGCAAGACCTGTTCGACGAGAACATCCTCCGGCAGAAGGTCGAGGGCGCCCTCGACCAGAAGAACCACCTGCTGGTGAAGGTCTTCAACCGCCGTGCGATCACGGTCGACGAGATCGTGGAAGACCTGCTCTCGTACGCCGAGCGCGTCCGCCCCATGGTCAAAGACATCTCCCTGCTGCTCAACGACGCGCTCGACCGCGGCGACGTCGTCGTCTTCGAGGGTGGCCAGGCCACCATGCTCGACGTCGACCACGGCACCTACCCGTTCGTGACGTCGTCGTCGGCCACGGCCGGAGGCGCCGCGACGGGCTCGGGCGTCGGCCCGAACCGCCTCGACCGCATCGTCGGCATCGTCAAGGCGTACACGACCCGCGTCGGCTCGGGGCCCTTCCCCACCGAGCTGTTCGACGAGAGCGGCGACTGGCTGCGCTCGCGCGGCTTCGAGTTCGGCACGACCACCGGGCGGCCCCGCCGCGTCGGCTGGTACGACGCCCCGATCACCCGGTACGCCACGCGCATCAACGGCATCACCGACCTCGTGCTGACCAAGCTCGACATCCTCGGCGGCCTCGAGCAGATCCCGGTGTGCGTCGCCTACGACGTCGACGGTGAGCGGTACGACGACCTCCCGGTCAACCAGACCGACTTCCACCACGCGAAGCCGATCTACGAGTACCTCCCGGGGTGGAGCGAAGACATTTCGACCGCGCGCACGTTCGACGACCTGCCGCAGACCGCGCGCGACTACGTGCTCGCGCTCGAAGAGATGAGCGGCACGCGCATCTCGGTCATCGGTGTGGGCCCGGCGCGCGACCAGGTCATCGTCCGCCACGACCTCATCGACTGATATGCGGTTCTGGGTCGGCGCCTACGCCTCCGACGCGGGCTCGGCCGAGGGCATCGGCATCCTGCAAGCGGGCGACGCCGACTCGGTGTGGGCGTCCGGTCCTCTCGGCATGGTCGGCACGGCCGTTGCGGCCCCCGGCTCGCCGTCATGGATCGCCGCGCACCCGCGACACGACATCCTGTACGCCGCGCTGGAGTCCGACGGCACCGTCCAGGCTTACCGTCGCACGGGTGAGACGAGCCTCGCGCGGATCGGTGCGCCGATCCCGGCCGGTGCGGCCGTCTGCCACGTCGCCGTCGCGCCCGACGCGTCGTTCCTCGTCGCCAGCTGCTGGGGTGACGGGCGCGTCGTACGCATCGCCCTGGATGCCTCGGGCCGACCGTCGTCGCCGGTGATCGCGCCCGCGGCCGCCGACCCGTACGCCTCCGCCCCCGACGTGCCGTTCGTCGAGACCGGCGCCGCCGTGTCCGGGGCCGCCGTGCCTGATCTCGCCGCGGCCGTGCGCGCTCTGCGTGAGGTGGCGGGCGAGGAGTTCGGGCACCTCATCCCCGCCTACGACGCGGTGCCCGAGACCGACGCCGAGTCCGAGGAGGCCGCCGCCGGTGCGCGCGTCTCCCGCGCGCACGAGACGATCTTCCTGCCCGGCGGAGCGTTCGCCACCACCGACATGGGCCTCGACCTCGTGCGCCTGTGGGAACCCACTTCCGCGGGGCTACGCCTTCGGCAGGAGGTCGCTCTGCCGAAGGGCAGTGGCCCGCGCCACGGCCTGTGGCATCCCTCCGGGCACCTCTACGTCGTGACCGAACTCAGCCGCGAGGTGTTCGTGCTCGCCCCGGATGCCGCCGGCCACTGGCGCCTCGTCTCGGGTCAGCCCCTCGCGGGAACGCTCGACGGCGACACCGCCGCCGAGCTGTGCGCGAGCCGCGACGGCGCCACGCTGTACGCCGGCGTCCGCGGGAGTGACACGATCGGCGTGCTCGCCGTACGCGGAGCGGGCGAGGCGCTGCAGTTCACCGCCCTCGCCGACGCGGGCACGCACTGGCCGCGCCACCACGTCGTCGTCAATGACACGCTGCTCGTCGCGGGGCAGCTCGCCGACGAGATCGTCTCGCTGCCACTCGACCCGCGCACCGGGGTGCCCGGCCGCGTGAGGCACCGCACGGCGTCGCCCTCGCCGACGCGCCTTCTGCCGCTGCGCTGAGCGAACGACGCCGTTCAGCCGCGCGGACGCGCCCGGTCAGCGACGCCTCCGCGCGAGCCGGCCCCTACTTCTTGGCATCCTGCTGCGGGATGATGATCTGCTTGATGATCAGCAGCACCGAGGCCGTGACCGGGATCGCGACGAGCGCCCCGAGAAGGCCCAGGAGCGTGCCCCCGACGAGGGCGCCGATGACCACGAGCGACCCGGGCACCGAGATCGTGCGGTTCATCACGCGCGGGGTGAGAACGTATGCCTCGATCTGCATGTACACCAGATAGACGCCACCGAAGATGAGGCCCGAGACGGGATCGACGAGGAGCGTGAGCACGGTCGCCGTGCCCCAGAAGAGCACCGATCCCACGAGCGGAATGAGCGTGATGCCGAACGCGAGGGCGGCCAGGAGCGCCGCGAACGGCTGACCGATGATCGTGAGCAGGATGAACGCGAACACCGAGTTGAACAGCGCCAGAATCACCATGCCGGCGAGGTAGCCACCGACCGACTCGGTGATCTGGCCGGTCATCTGCGCCACCGTCTCGCGGCTGCGTGCCGGGGTCAGGCGCACGAGCGAGTTCTTCATCGACGGCAGGGATGCCAAGAAGTACAGGCTCAGCACGAGCACGATGATCGCGCCCGAGATGCCGGTGGCGAGATTGACGCCGACCTGCAGGAGCCCTCCGCCGATGGCGCTGAGGTTCGCCGGGTTGGTGAAGAAGGCCTGTACCTCGCGCAGAATGTCGCCGAGACTGTCGCCGAAGTTGTCCTGGACCCAGTGCACGGCGTCGCTGGCGATCACGTCGTTGACGAAGTTCGGGATGTCGGTGACGAACTGCTCGACCTGACGCACGACGGGCGGGATGAGCAGCAACAGGGCAGCCACGAGGATGACGGCCAGCCCACCGAAGACGATGAGGATCGCCCACGCGCGCGACACCCCGCGGCGCACGAGAATCCGCACCAGCGGATCGAGCGCTAGGGCGACGAACAGCGCGATCGCGATGTAGATGAGCACTGTCGACAGGTTCGACAGCGCCAGGCCCAGCAGGAGCGCCGTGAGGCCGCCGAGGGTGAGGAAGAACCCGGCCGCATAGGGGCGGGCGATCGCCGACCACACGGGTCGGTCGCGCGAGGTGACCTCGCCGGCGTTGGCGCCTTCGGCGGCGGGGTCGGGGCGCG
This sequence comes from Microbacterium sp. ZW3a, assembly GCF_057167165.1. NCBI lineage: Bacteria > Bacillati > Actinomycetota > Actinomycetes > Micrococcales > Microbacteriaceae > Microbacterium > Microbacterium sp. ZW3a. The sequence continues at coordinate 81,508 of NZ_CM169903.1, forward strand.
TGGAACGGCTCATGGTCACACTGTAGGGCGTGCCCTCGCGCACGTGTGGGCGCGCGATAGGGTCAGGACCCGGGAGGACCAATGACCGACGCTGACCCCACGACGATCCTGCAGGGCCTGCGAGGCAGTATCGACAACATCGACGCTGCCCTGATCTTCCTGCTCGCCGAGCGTTTCCGCTGCACGAAGCAGGTGGGCGTCCTCAAAGCGCAGCACGGGATGCCGGCATCCGACCCCTCTCGCGAAGAGCAGCAGATCGCCCGGTTGAAGCGTCTGGCCGCCGAGGCCGACCTCGATCCGGAGTTCGCCGAGAAGTGGTTCAACTTCGTCGTCGCCGAGGTGATTCGCCACCACCGGTCGGCCGCGGCGCAGCCACTGGCCGACTGACCCGACACGCCCGGGCTGACATCGGCGCACGCGCGCGAGGTCGACTCGGGACGGTGTTCGCCATGTGCGCGCGCGTGCCACGGTCCGCCGTGAATCGCAAGCGGCGACGTGATTTGCCAGCCGATCCATCACCGTGAAAGGTTGGTGGAGGCCCGTTTTGGGCCGCCCACCCGACCAGTCCGCGGTCGTCGGTGTCGGCTCGGGGGAGCTGACGCGACGAGCGTACGGTCGGCGGCCCGGGCGCCGGAACCGAATCCTGCGCCGACGCGCTCGCCCCCGACGGGCGCAGGACGGCTGCCACCCGGGCGTGACCGATGCGGCCACCCGAGGCCGCCCAGGTGCACACAGTGACCCACCCGCATGCCATCGCGGCGAGGAACCTCTTCAAGGTCTTCGGCCGCGCCCCTCAGACCGCGGTCGAAAAGCTCCGCGCCGGAGCCCGACGCGACGAGCTCGGCGACGCCGGGACCGCGGCCGTCATCGACGCGAGCTTCGACGTCGAACCCGGCGAGATCTTCGTCATCATGGGCCTTTCCGGCTCCGGTAAGTCCACCATCATCCGCATGCTCAACGGCCTGCACGACGCCACCGCCGGCACCGTCGAGGTACAGGGCGACGCGCTCACCGGAGTGGGAACCGCGCGTCTGCGTGCCCTCCGACGCGAGCGCATCGCCATGGTGTTCCAGCACTTCGCCCTTCTGCCGCACCGCACGGTGGCCGCCAACGTGGCGTACCCCCTCGAGATCCGCGGCGTCGGCAAGACCGAGCGCCTGGCCAAGGCCGAGGAGATCCTCACGCTCGTCGGGCTCGACGGCTGGGGCGACAAGCTCCCCTCCGCGCTCTCGGGCGGAATGCAGCAACGCGTCGGCATCGCCCGCGCGCTCGCCGCCGACACCGACATCCTGCTCATGGACGAGGCGTTCAGCGCGCTCGACCCGCTCATCCGTCGCGAGATGCAGGAGCAGCTGCTCGAGCTGCAGCGGACGCTGAAGAAGACGATCGTCTTCATCACCCACGACCTCAACGAGGCGATGCTCCTCGGTGATCGCATCGCGGTCATGCGCGACGGCCGGATCGTTCAGATCGGCACGCCCGAAGACATCCTCACCGACCCCGCCAACGACTACGTCGAGCAATTCGTGCAGGACGTGGACCGCGCTCGCGTGCTCACCGCGTCCAACGTCATGGAGCGCCCCCGCCCCCGGGTGGATGCCGCGGCGGGACCGCGCACGGCTCTGCGACAGATGCGCGATGCCTACATGTCGGCCGTCTACGTCACTGACCGCGACCGTCGACTCCTCGGGATGGTCACCGACCGCGACGCCGTGAAGCTCGTGCGCGCGGGCGAGACCTCCCTGCTGAACAAGCTCAAGCCCGTCCCGCACAGCGTCCGCGAGGACGAGGTGCTCATGAACCTGTTCGTTCCCGCTCTCGAGTCCCCTCTCCCGTTGGCCGTGGTCGACGCGGACGGGCGCCTGAGCGGCGTCATTCCGCGCGTGACCCTGCTCGCCGCGCTCGGCCCCGGCTCCACCGCCACCGAGGAGATCACCGTGCTCCCGCAGCCCGTGCCGTCCGCGGAGATCGATGCGGTGCTCGCCGGCGAAGCCGTGGCATCCGGAACCGAGGAGGTGCGCTGATGGATGGTTTCCGCATTCCGATCGGCTCGTGGGTCGACTCCGGCGTGGACTGGATCCGCGACAATCTCTCGGGCCTGCTCGACATCATCGCCGTGACCGTCCGTTTCCTCGTCGACGGCCTCAGCGACGTGCTGCTGAGCGCCCCGATCGTCGTGGTGATCGTCCTCGCGGCGCTCCTGGCGTGGGTGCTGCGCTCGTGGAAGCTCGCGATCGGCACCGTGGTCGGGTTCACCCTGATCCTCGGCATGGGGCAGTGGGTCAGCGCCATGCAGACCCTCGCGCTCGTGCTCGTGGCGGCGGTCGTCGCGGTGGCGATCTCCGTTCCGCTGGGCATCTGGTCGGCGCGCAACGCCACCGTGCGCGCGATCCTCAAGCCTGTCCTCGACTTCATGCAGACGATGCCTGCCTTCGTCTACCTGATCCCGGCGATCACGTTCTTCAGCATCGGTGTCGTGCCCGGTGTCGTCTCGACGGTCATCTTCGCGCTGCCGCCCGGCGTGCGTCTGACCGAGCTCGGCATCCGTGGCGTCGACTCCGAGACGGTCGAGGCCGGCCACGCGTTCGGCGCGACGCCGGGGCAGATCCTCCGTGGCATCCAGTTGCCCCTCGCGATGCCCACGATCATGGCGGGCATCAACCAGGTCATCATGCTCGCGCTGTCGATGGCGGTCGTCGCCGGCATCGTGGGCGCCGATGGGCTGGGCAAGGAGGTCGTGGAGGCCATCTCGACCGTCAACCTGCCCAAGGGCGTCGAGGCCGGACTCAGTGTCGTCATCCTCGCCGTCTACCTCGACCGCCTCACCGCGGCCCTGGGCAGCCCCGCCGAGCACCCCTCGTCGCTGCGGGGGATGCTCGCTCGGCGCCGGGCGGAGCGGTCGGCCACGGCCACGGCGATCCCGGGTGCCACCACCGAGGCCGAACCCGCGGCGGCATCCCCGCGACGTGCCCCGATCTCGACGGGCGCATAGCCCGTCCTCCGCGCGCGTGAGGGGTCAAAATGTGTCGCTTCAGAGCGCTCGAAGCGACAGAAACTGACCCCTCACGCGTCACAGAAACGACATACGGAACTGGAAAGAGAGCATTCACATGAACAAGCGACACCTCACCACCACCCTCGCGCTCGGCGCCGTCAGCGCACTCGCGCTCGCCGGATGCGCCAGCGGCAACCAGGCCGAGGGCGGCGACGCCGGATCGGGCGACAAGGGCACGATCACGCTCGGCTTCCTGCCCTCGTGGACCGACGGCCTCAGCACCGCCTACCTGCTCGAGAACCAGCTCGAGAAGCTCGGCTACACGGTCGAGATGCAGACCCTCACCGAGGCCGGCCCGCTCTACACCGGTCTCGCGCAGGGCGACGTCGACGTCTACCCCTCGGCCTGGCCTGAGCTCACCCACGCCTCGTACATGGAGGAGTTCGGCGACTCGATCGAGGACCTCGGCGCGTACTACGACAACGCCAAGCTCACGATCGCGGTGCCCAGCTACGTCGACATCGACTCGATCGAGCAGCTGAAGGACAACGCCGCCCGCTTCGACGGCCGCATCTACGGCATCGAGCCGGGCGCGGGTCTGACCAAGCAGACGCAGGAGAGCATGCTCCCCGGCTACGGTCTCGACGGCGAGTACGAACTCGTCACCTCCTCGACCGCGGCGATGCTCACCGAGCTCGACAACGCCATCGCGGCGCAGGACGACATCGTCGTGACGCTGTGGCGTCCCTTCTGGGCCAACGACGCCTACGACGTCAAGGACCTCGAAGACCCCCAGGGCCTGATGGGCGAGCCCGAGGCTCTGCACTTCCTGGGGACCAGCGGCTTCGCCGAGCAGTACCCGGATGCCGCTGAGCTCATCGCCGGGATCCAGCTCGACGACGCGCAGTACGGCTCGCTCGAAGACCTCGTGGTCAACGAGTACGGCGAGGGCCGTGAGGCCGAGGCCGTGACCGCATGGCTCGAGGAGAACCCCGAGGCGTTCTCGACGCAGCGCTGACGCTCACCGCGAGGCCCCTTCCCCCTGACGATCGGTCAGGCGGAGGGGGCCTTCGCGATTCCCCGCGCGGGAGTGAAGCGCGTGAGGAAGCCCGGGTGCCCGGCGGGCATGGCCAGCACCGAGTCGGGCGTGCGCCCGGTGAGCTGCGGGAATCCGGCGTCGGCGACGAGCTCGTCGTCGAGCACCTCCAGCTCGGCCGTCACGAGCGGCCAGGGCTCGTGCGTGTTCGCGGCCCAGATCGTGCGCCCGAGGTGGCGCTCGTGGAAGCCCCAGCGGGCGGTGAGGAACCGCGAGAGCTCGGTGTCGACCGGCTCGTCGCCGAGGCGGGCGCGCAGACGGGTTCCCGGATGCCGGCCACCGTGGCGTCGCGATCGGAACTCGATGCGAGACCCCTCCGTGCGCACCCCCGCGCGGGCCCAGCGGTAGGGGAGGCCGAAGAGCGCGCGGGCGGCCAGGACCGGGGCGAGGTGCTCGGCCTCGAGCGTGCGGAAGACCACGCCGCGGCGCCCCTCCGCGTCGACGGCGTACGTGCGGACGTTGATCTCGGTGAAGGTTCCGACGAACGGCACGGGCGGCAGCGGCAGGAAGCGGAAGTCGCTCAGCACGAACGGGACGAGCCCCACCCACGCCGAGCCGTCGTGCACATCGGGACGCGTGCCGGGCGGAAGGAGGGGCGCGACGTCGGCGGGATCGACGCGCCAGTGCACGAACACGGCGCGGTTCCACCGCTGTTCGATGACGGCGCGGCCGGAGAGGGTGGGGGCGTGGCGTGCGAGGGTCACGGGGAGATTCTCTGCTCAGGCCGCGGGCTCGGGTGGGGTTCCGGAGGCCGATCGCGGCAGCTCCAGCGCCACCTTCTTCTCGAGCTCGTCGACGGCTTCGTCGCTGAGCCAGATGAGTCCGTCGAGCTCTTGCCGCACGCGACGGTAGGCGACCTGCCGCTCGTTCGGCGTGGCCGCCTGGTCGACGGCGACGCCGAGCAGCTGTTGCGCGGTGTCGAGGCGTTTGCGCTCCTCGGGAGTGAACGCCGCGGCCTTCACTCGACGCGCGTCGCGTTCGGCGAGCTCGAACGCGACCTCGTAGTCGGTGACGGCGTTGCGGTACTCGGCGAGCTGGTCGGGTGCGACTTTCTCGCCCGAGCCCGGGCGCAGATTGTCGGCGACCTTCTTCGCGCGCAGGAATGCGGCGGTGAGCGGCTGGCGTCCGTCGCTCATCGCGGGGTACGAGATGAGCTTCGACACGTCGAGTTCGTAGTCGAGCCAGCGGTGGGTGACGTCGTCGTGCCGCTCCTGCACGCGCGCGAGGCCGTCGATCGCGGGCGTCGCTTCGGGCGCGGCGACCGGGGCGGGAGAGGATGCCGTGATCCCGCCGTTCTGCGCGCGCATGAGCTCGAGCTGCTCGCGGTGCCGGCGGCGGGCCGAGAGTTCGCGCTGCTTGCTGATGGTGCCGATGGCGCCCATCGTCATGCCGAACAGGGGGAAGACGAGCCACCAATAGCTCTCGGCGAACTGCAGGACCTCGTTCACAGAGCCAGGCTACGCGTCGGGGTCGTTCTTGCGCGCCCGCTTGGCGGTGCGCTCGCTCCACGACCGCGCGGCCGCGCGCCCCATCGACTCCATCGACCGGGCCAGGGCCCGCTGCGCGGTTTCGGCGAGATCGGATGCCACCCGGCTCCAGGCATCGGTGTCGCTGACGTCGGGCGTCTCCTGTCCGCCGCGGCGCGCGGCGCGTTCGGCACGGTCGAACGCGTGGGTCAGGTGCCGCACGGCGTCGCGGTAAGCGAGGAAGTCGGCGGGCTCGAGACGCGAATCCACCGCGGCCGGACGCAGCCACTGGGCGCGCTCCTGCGCGCGCAGGAACTCGGCGAGGAGCGGCGACCGCGGGTCGCTCATTACGGGGAAGTCGATCGCGAGGGCGGGGTCGGTCTCGTACGCCATCCACCGCACCAGCACGGCGTCGTGCTCGGCGAACAGGCGCGCCACCGGCAGCGGAGCACTCCCCGCGCGGATCGCGGGGAGCATCGCCTTCGCGGCCTTCACTCCGGCGCGACGGGCGCGCACCTCGGCCGCGGCGGCGCGGAGATCGCGTTGGGCCGCGGTCAGGCGCGCGCGGGCGGCCGCGACCGTGTCGGACGAGGCCCGGGATGCCGCCCGCTCGGCCTGGGCGCGCACCACCTCGGCATCGGCGACCTTGACCTCGGCGCGGCCGCGCGTAACGGTGTGCCGTGCGCTCTGGAGGTCGAGGAGCGCGGCGTCGAGTTCGAGTCGGCGCGCGGCGTTCTTGCTGAGCGGCCGTGACGCCCAGGCGCGCGCCGCGCGATCGCTGGTCGTCGCGCCGGCGGGCAGTGCGCGATGACGGGAGCGGCGCACGCCGATCCACCCGAGTGTGCCGGCACCGGCCGCAGCGGGCCCGATCCACCACCACTCGGTGAGCAACACCACCAGCGGTTCCACACCCCCATGCTACGTCCGGCCACCGACGCGGCGCAGGGTGTCCGGCCCGGCGCCGCTGTCACCATCGCGCCGCGCGTGTGAGATCGTTGCCCAGTGAAACACCGGCATTCCTCGGTTCGCGGGGGCGACCACGCGCGTCGTGGTCTCCGTTTCACCCCGGGTCAGGCCATCGCGCTGGCCTTCGGCTCCGTGCTCTTCGTGGGCACGGTGCTGCTGTGTCTCCCGATGGCGGCGCAGGAGCGCGCGGCGACGCCGCTCGAGGCACTGTTCACCGCCACGAGCGCGCTGAGCGTCACGGGCCACATCGTCGTGGACACCCCCGTCTTCTGGTCGCCGTTCGGGCAGGTCGTCATCCTGCTGCTGATCCAGACGGGCGGTTTCGGCGTGATGTCTTTCGCCACGCTGCTCGGTCTGCTCGTGGCACGACGTCTGGGCCTGCGCACCCGACTCACCGCGGTGAGCGAGACGCACACGGTCGCCGTGGGCGACGTGCGCCGGGTGCTGACCGGCGTCGCCGTCATCACGGTGTGCAGCGAGGCGATCGTGGCCGTGCTCCTCACCGCGCGCTTCTGGCTGGGGTACGACGAGACGTTCGGCCGGGCGCTGTGGCTCGGGCTCTTTCACGCGGTCTCGTCGTTCAACAACGCCGGGTTCGCGCTCTTCAGCAACAACCTCATGTCCTTCGTCGCCGACCCCTGGATCTGCCTGCCGATCTGCGCGGCGGTCATCTTCGGAGGCCTCGGCTTTCCGGTGATCATGGAGCTGCGCCGGAAGATCATGTTCCCGCGGCGGTGGACGCTGAACACGATCACGGTCGTGATCGGCACGTGTGTGCTCCTGGTCGCGGGGGCTGTCGCGCTCACCGCCCTGGAATGGTCGAACCCCGCAACCCTCGGACCCCTGGATCCCGGGGGGAAGATGCTCGCCGGGTTCACGATGTCGGTGATGCCGCGTACCGCCGGCTTCAACACGATCGACATCGCGCAGATGCACGAGGAGAGCTGGTTCCTCACCGACATCCTGATGTTCATCGGTGGTGGTCCGGCCGGAACCGCGGGTGGCGTGAAGATCACGACGTTCGCCGTGCTGTTCTTCATCATCGTGGCCGAGTTGCGCGGCGACACCGCGGTCAACATGTTCGGCAAGCGTCTGCCCCGCTCGACGCACCGCGAGGCGCTGACGGTCGCGCTGCTGGCGGTCGCGCTGGTCGTGAGCGCGACGCTCGCGATCATGCTGATGAGCCCCTTCAGCGTCGATCGCGTGCTGTTCGAGGTCATCTCGGCCTTCTCGACCGTGGGGCTCTCGACCGGCATCACCGCGAGTCTTCCCCCCGCCGCGCAGCTCATCCTCATCGTCCTGATGTTCATCGGCCGACTCGGCCCTGTCCTGCTCGGTGCCGCCTTGGCACTATCGAGAGAGAAGCGCATGTACGAACTGCCGAAGGAGCGTCCGATCATTGGCTAATCCGACTCACCTGTTCACCCGGCGTCGCAGCCGGGACGCCTCGGCGGTCGCCGTCATCGGACTGGGACGCTTCGGCGGCGCCCTGGCGACCGAGCTCGCACGCTCGGGCACCGAGGTGCTCGGCATCGACACCGACGAAGACATCGTGCAGTCGCTCAACGGCGTGCTCACCCACGTCGTGCGCGCGGACTCCACGAAGCAGGTCGCTCTCGAACAGCTCGGCGTCACCGATTTCGATCGCGTCGTCGTCGGCATCGGCTCCGACATCCAGGCCAGCATCCTGACGACGTCGCTGCTGAAGCGCATGGGCGCGCGGTCGATCTGGGCGAAGGCGATCAGCGACCAGCACGGGCTCATCCTCGAGCAGCTCGGGATCGAGCACGTCATCTTCCCGGAGGCCGACATGGGGCGACGGGTCGCCCACCTCGTCCGCGGCTCCATGCTCGACTACGTCGAGTTCGACAAAGACCTCGTGGTGGCGAAGACGGTCGCTCCGCAGGAGATGGTCGGGATGACGCTCGAGCAGGCGGCCGTGCGCCGTCGCCACGGCGTGACCGTCGTGAAGATCAAGGGAGCCGACGGCGAGTGGCGCCCCGCCGGGGGCTCGTCCGTCGTGTCCGAGGGCGACCTGCTCATCGTCATCGGTCCCGTCGAGCGGACGGAGCGCTTCGCGGCGCTGCTCTGAGGCGCGTCCGGCCGCGCCGGCGGGACGGTCTCAGCCGAAGATCAGCGTGAGCACCGTCGCGCCGCCGCCGGTGAGGACGAGCGCGGCGATCACGACCCAGGCCGTGATCTTCACGCGGCGCTGGCGCGTGTCGTTGAACGCGGTCATGTCGTCGTCGTCGCTCATCGCGCGTGTCCTCTCGGGTCGGTTCGTGCGGCGCCGGACGGGCCCGAAGGCCCGGGCCCGGCGTCAGGCCACGGGCTCCGCGACGGTGGGTCCGAAGACGGCCGGGAGCGTCTCGGTCGACAGGCGGCGCAGCTCGGACACCGGCACGGTGAAGACGTCCTGGATCTCGAGCGTCGCCTCGACACCCGGCTCGACGTCGGTCACGCCGATGCGCAGCACCGGGTAGCCGCGACCGTCGCAGAGGCCCCGGAACTTCACGTCTTCCTCGCGCGGCACGCTCACGAGCACGCGACCGGTGGACTCGCTGAACAGGGCGGCGGTGGCATCCACGCCGTCACGCTCCATGAGCTCGGTGATCCAGACCCGGGCGCCGACGCCGAAGCGCATGACGCCCTCGGCAAGGGCCTGCGCCAGACCGCCCGACGACAGGTCGTGCGCGCTCGAGACGAGGGACTGGGATCCCGCGGCCTGCAGGAGCTCGGCGAGCTTGCACTCCTGCGCGAGGTCGACCTTCGGCGGGAGGCCGCCGAGGTGGCCGTGGATGGTCCCCGCCCACTGCGAGCCGTCGAGCTCGTCGGCGGTGACGCCCAGCAGGTACAGGTTCTCACCGGCATCCTGCCACCCGCTCGGAATGCGCGTCGCGACGTCGTCGATGATGCCCAGCACGCCCACGACCGGGGTCGGGTGGATCGGCTGGTCACCGGTCTGGTTGTAGAACGAGACGTTGCCGCCCGTGACCGGGATGCCGAGTTCGAGGCATCCATCGCTCAGACCCTCGACGGCCTGGCTGAACTGCCACATGACCTCGGGGTTCTCGGGGCTGCCGAAGTTCAGGCAGTCGGTGACCGCCGTGGGGACGGCGCCGGTGACGGCGACGTTGCGGTACGCCTCGGCGAGGGCGAGCTTCGCGCCGGTGTACGGGTCGAGCTGGCAGTAGCGGCCGTTGCAGTCGGTGGCGATCGCGAAGCCGAGGCCGGTCTCTTCGTCGACACGGATCATGCCGGCGTCGTCGGGGAAGCTCAGGGCCGTGTTGCCGAGCACGTAGTAGTCGTACTGGTTCGTGATCCACGAGGTGTCGGCGAGGTTAGGGCTCGCGACGAGGGTCGTGAACTGCGCGCGGAGGGTCTCGGCATCCGTCGCCCGGTCGAGGGTCGCGGCCGAGTCGGCCTGCAGCGCGTCGATCCAGGTCGGGTAGGCGACGGGACGCTCGTACACGGGGCCGTCGACGGCGACGGTCGAGGGGTCGACGTCGACGATGCGCTCGCCGTACCAGTCGATGACGAGGCGGCCGTCGCCGGTGACCTCGCCGAGCACGCTCGTCTCGACGTCCCACTTGCCGACGACGGCGAGGAACGCGTCGAGCTTCTCGGGCGCGACGATCGCCATCATGCGCTCCTGCGACTCCGACATGAGGATCTCTTCGGGCGTGAGCGACGGGTCGCGCAGCAGCACCTTCGACAGCTCGACCTTCATGCCGCTGTTGCCGTTGGCCGCCAGCTCGCTCGTGGCGCACGAGATGCCCGCGGCCCCGAGGTCTTGAATGGCCTCGACGAGGTCGTCGCGGTAGAGCTCGAGGCAGCACTCGATGAGCACCTTCTCGGCGAACGGGTCGCCCACCTGCACCGCGGGGCGCTTGGTGGGTCCGCCGTCGGCGAAGGTGTCGGATGCCAGGATGCTGGCGCCGCCGATGCCGTCGCCGCCCGTGCGGGCACCGAACAGCACGACCTTGTTGCCGGCGCCCGAGGCGTTGGCGAGCTTGAGGTCTTCGTGGCGGAGGACGCCGACCGCGAGGGCGTTGACGAGCGGGTTGCCCTGGTAGACGGCGTCGAACACCGTCTCGCCGCCGATGTTCGGCAGGCCCAGGCAGTTGCCGTAGAACGAGATGCCGCTGGTCACGCCGTGCACGACGCGCGGGGTGTCGGGGTGGTCGATGGCGCCGAAGCGGAGCTGGTCCATAACAGCGACGGGGCGCGCGCCCATCGAGATGATGTCGCGCACGATGCCGCCGACACCGGTCGCGGCGCCCTGGAACGGCTCGATGTAGCTGGGGTGGTTGTGCGACTCGACCTTGAAGGTGACCGCCCAGCCGTCGCCCACGTCGACGACGCCGGCGTTCTGGCCCATGCCGACCATGAGGCGGGTCTTCATCTCGTCGCTGACCTTCTGGCCGAACTGACGGAGGTAGATCTTGCTCGACTTGTAGGAGCAGTGCTCGCTCCACATGACCGAGTACATCGCCAGCTCGCCGCTCGTGGGGCGGCGGCCGAGGATCTCGCGGATCTGGGCGTACTCGTCGTCTTTGAGGCCGAGGGCGCCGTACGGCTGGTCTTTCTCGGGGGTCGCGATCGCGTTCTCGACCGTGTCGGCCAGGGCCGTGCGGTGGGCGGGTGCGGCGGATTCGGGTGAGTGGGTCACGCGGCTGAGCTCCAAGAATCGCGGGGGCCGGAACGGGATCAGTCTAGTTGGGCGCGTGATCCCGGTCTGCCGCGTGGCCTGGCCCCGGGGCCGCAACCTCAGTGATGTGCACAACCTCAGCCGCGCCGGGTCGCATCGGGCTGACGTTGTGCGAATCGCTGAGGTTGTGCTGCGGCCGCTAGGCGGTCTTCGCCACCCGCACGCGCAGGCTCTTCATCAGCGGCTGGTCGCTCTGGCGGCTGTAGTCGTCTGGGCCGAGGAGCACGTTCAGCTCGGGGAAGTAGCCGGCGGCGCTGCCGCGCGGGGTGTCGTACTCCAACGCGCGGAACGCCGTGACGCTGCGCACCGAACCGTCGCGGGACGTCGCCACGATGTCGACGAGGTCGCCCTCGGCGATGCCGCGGTCCTTCATGTCTTTGCGGTTCAGGAAGATGAGCTCGCGGATGTTCCGCACTCCCCGGTACCGGTCGTCGGCCGAGTAGATCGTGGTGTTCCACTGGTCGTGCGAGCGCATGGTCTGGAGCACCAGCACGTCGGAGTCGGCGGGAATGACGTCGGGGAGCTCGGCGAGCGAGAACTCGGCCTTGCCCGAGGGCGTGCGGAAGTCGCGCTCGCGGGCGGGCTGCGGGATGCGGAAGCCCCAGTGCTGGCGCACGAGCTCGTTGAAGCCCTCGAAGCCGGGCAGCACCTTGGACATGGTGTCGCGGATGCGGTCGTAGTCGGCGACGTACCACTCCCACGGCGTCTTCGAATCCGGCATCGTCGCACGGGCCATGCGCGCGATGATCGCGGGCTCGCTGAGCAGGTGCGGCGACGCGGGCTTGCGCGACCCGAGCGAGAGCATGACGGAGCTCATGGCATCCTCGGTCGAGATCGACTGCGGGCCCGCCTCTTGCTCGTCGCGCTCGGTGCGTCCGAGGCAGGGGAGGATCAGCGCCGCTTTGCCGTGGGTGAGGTGGCTGCGGTTGAGCTTCGTGCTGACGTGCACGGTCAGCTCGCAGCGGCTCATGCCCTCGGCGGTGAGCGCGGTGTCGGGAGCGGCCCGCACGAAGTTGCCGCCCATGCCGACGAAGACCTTCAGGTCGCCGCGGTGCAGGGCCGCGACCGTGTGCACGGTGTCGAGTCCGGGATCGCGGGGCGAATGGATGCCGCACACCTCGTCGAGCTTCGCCAGCCACTGTTCCGTCGGCTTGTGGTTGATGCCGCACGTGCGGTTGCCCTGCACGTTGCTGTGGCCGCGCACGGGCGAGGGGCCGGTGCCCAGGCGCCCGACGTTGCCGCGCAGGAGCAGGAGGTTGACGATCTCGCGCACGGTGTCGACGCCGTGCTCGTGCTGGCTGACCCCGAGGCACCAGCTGATCACGGTGCGGTCGGCGGCGAGGTAGACGTCGGCGGCGGCGCGGATCTCGGTCTCGGCGAGGCCCGACTGGGTGACGAGGTCGTCCCACGCGGTGGCCTCGACGAGCGCGCGGTACTCGTCGAACCCGTGCGTGTAGCCGTCGACGAACGCGCGGTCGAGCACCGAGGGGTCGGTCTCGGCGGCCTCGAACACGACCTTGGCCATGCCGCGCACGAGAGCGAGGTCGCCCCCGGGCCGCACCTGCAGGTTCATGGTGCTCGTGGGGTGGTCGGTGAAGGTCGCCATATCGAGGATCTCGTGCGGCACGATCGTGCGGGTGGCCGCGACCTCGCGGAGCGGGTTCACGTGCACGACCTGGGCTCCGCGCTCGACGGCCTCGGCGAGGCTCGTGAGCATGCGGGGGGCGTTCGAGGCCGCGTTGACCCCCAGGACGAACAGCGCGTCGCAGTTCTGCCAGTCCTCGAGGTCGGCGGTTCCCTTGGGAGTGGCGAGGGATGCCGTGAGGCCCCGGCCCGAGCCCTCGTGGCACATGTTCGAACAGTCGGGGAGGTTGTTCGTGCCGAGCTCGCGCGCAAACAGCTGGTACAGGAACGAGGCCTCGTTGCTCAGGCGCCCGGAGGTGTAGAACGCCGCCTGATCGGGGCTGTCCAAGCCCTGGAGGTGCTCCCCGATGAGGCGGAACGCGTCGTTCCACGAGATCGGCACGTAGTGGTCGGTCGCGGCGTCGTACGCCATCGGGCCCACCAGGCGTCCGGCATCCTCGAGGGCGAAGTCGGTCCACTCCGCGAGCTCTGCGACGGAGTGTTCGGCGAAGAACTCCTTGCCCACGCGCTTGTGCGTCATCTCCCACGTGACGTGCTTGATGCCGTTCTCGCAGATGTCGAGGGTGACGCCCTTGTCGTCGGGCCACGCGCACCCGGGGCAGTCGAAGCCGCTCTTCGGGTGGTTCATCGTGAACATCGCCTTGGTGCCGGCGATGGGCTGACGCTGCTCGAGCAGCACCTTGCCGACCGTGAGCGCGGCGCCCCACCCCGCGGCGGGGTGCGCGTACGCGCCGGTGCTCGACCAGTCGCCCGAGACGGCGGGACCGAGGCCCCCCTGGCGCGGTGCGTCTTTCATCAGCCCGAACGCGTCACCCATGCTCACCCTCCGATGATCTCGGCGCCGAGTCGATGGCATCCATACTCCGAGCGCCCTCGGGTCAGCGTACGCCCGACGCCTCCTCGAGGGAGGGGGTTGTGGACGGCGCGGCGACGCGGTCGGCACGTGTGTAGAGGTTCATGCTGCCGCCTCGGACGAACCCGGCCACGGTGAGTCCGGCCCGCTCGGCGAGCTCGACCGCGAGCGACGACGGGGCCGAGACGGCCGAGAGGATCGGGATGCCGGCCATCACCGCCTTCTGCACCAGCTCGAAGCTCACGCGGCCCGAGACCTGCAGCACGGTTCCGCGCAGCGGCAGGCGGTCGTTGAGCACGGCCCAGCCCACGACCTTGTCGACGGCGTTGTGTCGACCGACGTCTTCGCGCACGACGAGCAGCTCGCCGGTGGCCACGTCGACCAGGGCGGCGCCGTGCAGACCCCCGGTCTTGTCGAACACCTTCTGCCCCTCGCGGAGGCGATCGGGGAGCGCCGCGAGATCCGCGGCGGAAATCTGGATGCCATCCGTCGCCACGTCGTACGACGACACCTTCTCCACCGCCTCGATGGAGGCCGTTCCGCACAAACCGCACGAGCTCGTCGTGTAAAAGTTGCGCGTGATGTCGGGGGAGGGGAGCGCCACCCCGGGCGCCAGCGTGAGATCGAGGACGTTGTAGGTGTTGCCGTCGGCGCCGCCCGTGCCGGGGCCGCCGCAGTGGATGGCCCGCGCGAACTGGTCGCCGCGGTGGATCACGCCCTCCGACACCAGGAATCCGGCCGCGAGCTCGACGTCGTGTCCCGGGGTGCGCATCGTCACGGCGAGCGGCGAGCCGGCGACGCGGATCTCGAGCGGCTCCTCGACGGCGATGGCATCCGGTCGCACCCGGTTCACGCCGTCGAGGGTGATGCGGGTGACCCGGCGAGAGGTCGTGAGGCGGCCCACGTCAGAACCGCCGGCGCGAAGTGGGGGACATGCGTCGAGCGTACGCCCGGGTCAGCGCACGCGGCCCGGCAGCAGGGTGTCGAGGTAGCGCTGGGTCATGCGTCTCTGCACGAGCCGGTTCACGGGGCCCGCGAGGCGCGTGAACCAGCGGCCCGGCCGCGAGAACGCGGTGATCGCGAAGGTCACCTCGCCCGACGGGTCCAGGGTCAGCGCGAAGCGCTCCTCGCCGCACTCGGGGTGCCCGGGCAGCGAGCCGTACGCGAAACCGGCGTGATCGTCGTCGCGCGCCGCCCACACCACCAGACACGGGATGCCGAACGGCCCCAGCCGCATATCGAACCGGGTTCCCGCGCGCAGCGGTGTCTCGGAGAGGTGCACCCGCGCTCCGGCACGGCGCTGCACGTCGCCGGACAGCAGCGCGTCGGCGGCCTGCGCGAACACGGCGCGACCGTGCCCGATCACCCGCTCGGCGCGGACGTGGTGGTACCCGGCGGGGAGCGGACCCGCCGTTGCGCCGATCTCGGCGTAGGTCAGGTCGGTCATGCGGGCCACGGTACTCGGGGGCGGGGGGCTGGGGTCGGGGGGGCGCTGCGGGAGGGGCTGCGGAGGGGCTGCGGAGGGGCCGGGGTCGCGGGAGGGGCCGGCGCCGGGGTCGGCGGGAGGGTGTGGGGTCGGGGGAGGATGGGTGGCGGGTGTGGGTCCTCCGTGCGGCCCAGGCCCTCCGGTCGTCACCCGCGCGGCGCCGGCCCATGGGGTCCGGGTCGGTCGGCTGGGGGCAAGGTGTGCCGGGGTCGGCGGGAGGGTGTGGGGTCGGGGGAGGACGGGTGGCGCGTGCGGGTCCTCCGTGCGGGCCAGGTCCTCCGGTCGTCACGCGCGCGGCCCCACCCGCGCGCGGGCACCCGCACCGCGCGAGCGCCGCCGCACCCGCGGGAGCAACCGGCGCCCCCGCCCCGCGACAACACACCGGATGCCACGGCCCGCGCCTACGCTGACAGCATGCGCCTCGACATGCCCACGGTCGGAGCGCCGTGATCGAGGTCTCGGCGCACCTGGCCGCGATCCTTTCGGTCGTGGCGCCCCTCGACGCCGAGGAGCGCCCCCTCGATCGTGCTCGGGGCCGGGTGCTGCGGCATCCGGTGATCGCCGCGGTCGACGTGCCGGGCTTCGACAACTCGGCGATGGACGGCTTCGCAGTGCGGTTCGCCGATGTCGCCACGGCGCCCGCCGACCTGCGCGTGGTCGCCGACCTCCCGGCCGGGATTGACGCGAATCCGCCCCTCGGCCCGGGCGAGGCCGCGCGGATCATGACGGGCGCCCCCGTGCCGACGGATGCCACGGCGATCGTGCCCTTCGAAGACACCCGCGACGGGCTCGCCGGGTCGCTGTCGTCGACCGAGGTGCTCCGCGCCCCGCGCGGCCCCGGCGCGCACGTGCGCCGTCGCGGGTCGGACACGCGGGCCGGGCAGACGGTCGTCGCCGCGGGGCTGCGGCTCACGGCCGCGCGGATCGCCGCGATCGCGGCATCCGGGGTGCCGTCGGTGCGGGTGGCGCGGGCGCCGCGGGTGGCCGTGGTGTCGACGGGGTCGGAGCTGGTCGCGCCGGGCAAGCCGCTGCGGCGCGGGCAGATTCCGGAGTCCAACAGCCTGCTGCTCGCGGGCCTCGCCGAAGAGGCCGGTGCCAAGGTGGTGCTGCGCACGAGCGTCGGTGACGACGGCGACGGCCCGCGCCGCGCGATCGCCGAGGCCGAGCGGCTCGGCGCCGACGTCGTGGTGTTCTCGGGCGGGGTGAGCGCGGGAGCGTACGAGGTGGTGAAGAACACCCTCGGCGACCTGCTGACGTTTACGCAGGTGCGCATGCAGCCGGCGCGGCCGCAGGGCTTCGGACGGACGCCGGCGGGCACGCTCGTGTTCGGCCTCCCCGGCAACCCCGTGAGCGCGGCGGTCTCGTTCGAGGTCTTCGTGCGGCCGGCGCTGCGCGCGCTCGAGGGCGATGCCGACCTCGGCCGCCCCACCGTGCGCGTGGCGCTCGCCCAGGGCTGGCGCGTGCGCCTCGACCGCGCGCAGTACGTGCCCGTGCGCCTCGACCGCACCGACCCGGCCCGGTGGCGCGCGGTGCCGCCCGTCCCGGGCACGCGCGGATCGACGCGGGGGCTGGGGGATGCCACGGCCTACGCCGTGATCCCGCCGGGCGAGCGCGACCTGGAGGCGGGCGACACCGTCGAGGTGCTGCTGCTGTGAGCGTCGAGGCGATCCTCCTCGCCGGTGGCCGCGGCTCCCGGGTGGACGGGGCCGCGAAGCCGCTGTTCCGCCTCGGCGGGACGACACTGCTCGCGGCCGCGATCGCCGCCGCGCGGGCCGGCGGGGCGGAGCGGATCGTCGTCGCCGCGCCCGTGCTCGACCCCGCGCTCGACGTGGAGTGGGTGCGCGAGGATCCGCCCTTCGGCGGACCGGTCGCGGCAGTGGTCGCCGCGCTCGCCGCCGTCCGCGCCGACGAGGTGCTGCTGCTCGCGTGCGACCTCGTTTCCCCGGCCGGAGCGGTCGCCGCGCTCCCCCCGATCGCCCCCGACTCCGACGGCGTGTGCCTGGGCGAGGGCGGCAGACCCCAGTGGCTCACGGGCCGGTACCGTGTTGCGGCGTTGCGCGAGGCGGCATCCGTTCTGCCCGATCAGGGGCGGGATGCCGCGATGCGGACGCTCCTCGGCGGGCTGCGGATCACGGTGGTCGAGGCGCCGGCGGGGGTGTCGGGCGACATCGACACGTGGGACGATCTGACCGCGGCCGGGGGATCGGCCGCGCGCGAGCCCGAGGAGGAACCGTGACCGAATCCCGCACCCTGCCCCCGGAGGCGCTCAACGACTGGAGCGCCACGCTCGCCGAGCGGTTCGGCCTGGCCGAGAGCGACATCCCCATCGCGCTGATCCTCGACCTCGCCCGCGACGTCGCGAACGGCGTCGCCCGCCCCGCCGCCCCGCTCAGCGCTTTCGTCGCGGGGCTGGTCGCCGGCCGCGCGGGCGGGACCCCCGCCGACACCGAGGCCGCGGTGGCCGCGGTCGTGGAGATGGCCCGCGGGTGGGAGACGAGCCGGGGCTGAGGTCAGGGCCCGACGTACTCCCCGCGCGGGCGCAGGCGCATCGCCGGCTCGCCGTACTCGGCGGCGATGTGGGAAATCCAGCCGGCGAGGCGCCCGTGCACGAAGATCGCGCTCGCCGCGTCGGCGGGGAATCCCGCCGCCACCGTGATCGCGGCGAGGGCGAGATCGACGTTCGGCCGGAGCCCCGAGCGGGCGGCGACGAGATCGATGAGGGCGGTCGTGGCATCCCGGGCCCGGTCGCCGTGCGGAAGATCCGCGATCAGGGGGAGCAGCGCGTCGGCGCGATCGTCGGTGCCGTCGTACAGCGGGTGCCCGAACCCCGGAAGCCCGCGCCCGTCGTGCACGGCCTCGGCGAGGGCGCGCTCCGGCTCGGCGCCCTCGGAGACGCGAGCCAGTAGGCGGGCCGTGCGCGTCGCCGCACCGATATGCAGCGGTGAATCCGCGGCGCCGAGGGCGGCGGATACCGCGGCGTACCCGTCGGCGCGGGCCGACGCGGCGACCCGGGCCGCGAAGGTCGAAACAGCGAGATCGTGGTCGATGAGGAGCACGAGGGCAGCGTTGACGGCGCGGACGGTCGCCGGATCCGGGGCACCCCACGCCCCGGCGAGTGATCGCGCGAGGTCGTCATCGTCGGGGCCGCCGAGGGCGCGGGGGATCCCGGTCAGCAGGGTCCAGCCGATGCGGTGGAGCGTGGCGGAACCCGCGTCGTGGCGCAGCGGGTCGGCGGCGCCGAACCCGACCACGGCCGCACGGATCCGATCGAGCGCTCCGGCGCCCGGGCCGAGAGCGTCGACCAGAGTGGATGCCGCCGAGATCGCGGCATCCGGAGCCTTCTGCTGCGGCGCGTCCCACAGCCACGCGACGACCTCGGCGAACGGGCGGTCGATCAGATCGCGCGCGCGGCGCCCGCGGTAGAGGAGCTCGCCGTCTTCGATGTCGGCGATGTCGGTGCGCACCACCATGAGGGGCATCCCCGTGGTCGGATGCGCGGGCGGGCGGGCTGCCGCGCGACGGCGCGACACGGCGAAGGCCTCGATCTCGAGCGCGTCGAACGTCGACCCGTGCGCGTTGCGCGCACGGTGGAGCATCCCGCGCGAGACGTACGCGTACAGGGTCGCCGGCTTGACGCCCAGGCGCGCGGCGGCCTGGGCCGCAGTGAGGCGGGGGAGCGCGTCCATATTGATCCGATCAACGTTGACGGTGTGAGAGTCATGTTCGCACACTGGGGCGCATGAGCCAGCTGATCGATGTGCCCCGGGGACTCAACGGGGTCGTGGCCGCCGAAACCGCCCTCGGCGACGTGGACGGCGTCGCCGGCGTCTACCACTACCGCGGCCGCTCGGCCGTCGAACTCGCGCGCGAGCACACCTTCGAAGACGTGTGGCATCTGCTCGTCGTCGGCGACCTGCCCGACGACGCTCAGCGGGCGGACTTCGCCGGGAAGATCGCCGCCGCCGCGGCCGATCCCGTCGTCGCCCCGATCGTCGATGCCGTCGCGGCACACACCGACGACCCGCTCGTCGGGCTGCGCGCGGCGTGGCCGCTGGTGGCATCCGCCCGCCGATCCCGTCCGCTGTACGACCTCGACGAGGATGCGCGCCGGGGCGAGGCGATCGCGTTCGCCGCGGTGACGCCACGTGTGCTCGCCGGGGTTCGCCGCGGTCGCGCGGAAGCCTCGACGGGGCGGGGCGTGGTCGCCGACTATCTGGCCGCGGTCACGGGTGCCGAGCCCGATGCGGCGCACGTGCGCGCGCTGACGGCGTACCTCGTCGCGGCGATGGACCACGGCTTCAACGCCTCGACGTTCACCGCGCGCGTGATCGCGTCGACCGGTGCCGACATGGCCGCGTGTCTCGGGGGAGCCGCCGGTGCGCTGTCGGGTCCGCTGCACGGGGGTGCTCCCGCGCGAGCGCTCGAGAGCATGGAGCGCGCGGGTGACGACCCCGAGGCGTGGATTCGCGCGGAGCTTGCCGCGGGCCGCCGACTCATGGGGTTCGGGCACGCCGTCTACCGCACCGCAGACCCACGGTCGGAACTGCTCCGAGAGGTCGCCGAGGGGTTCGGTGGGCCGCGCGTGGAGCAGGCGCTGGCGTTCCAGGGGGTGGCCGAGCGCCTGCTCGCCGCGCACAAGCCCGACCGTCCGCTGCGCGCCAACGTCGAGTTCTACGCCGCCGTGGTGATGGAGGAGTGCGGTATTCCGCGCGAGATGTTCACGCCCACGTTCGCGCTCGCGCGCACCGTGGGGTGGACGGCGCACGTGCTCGAGCAGGCGCGCGACCCGAAGATCATTCGTCCGGCGGCCCGGTACGTCGGGCCGCCCTGGACCGGGTGAGCGGATGCCGTGGCCCGTGGGCCGCGTGGCGCCCGCGGTTCAGCCCACGAAGTCCGACGCGCCGAACAGGCCGATCGTGATCGAGAGCAGGAACGCGGCGACGCCCGCGATGAAGCCGGCCGCGGCGAGCTCACGTGCCATGCGGGCATTGAGGCTGAGGATGCCGGTGACGAACGACACCAGCGCGAGCGCCCAGATGCCGAGCTGGAACCACCCCAGTTGTTCGAGGTCGGCGACCGCGCTGACCGACACCAGGAAGATGTGCCAGGCGACGACGATGCTGCCCGTCACCAGGGCGATGACGGATGCCACCCTCAGGTCGCCCTTCGGCGTGGGGGGAGCAGGGGGTCCGGGCCGCGGCGGCACGCGCATCCCCGGCTCGAGCGAGTCGGGGAGGTCGTCGTCGGCGGGCATGAGTCGATCCTGACAGGTTCTGGGCCGGGGCGGGGAGGATGCGCGTGCTGACAGGCGGGGCCACCGTTGTCGGTGGCGCCCCGACGGCGCCGCGCGCGGCCGGTCGGAACTCGAGGCCGCGCGCGGCATGCCGGGTCAGGCGGCGGTGTAGCCGCCGTCGACGAGGTGGTAGCTGCCGGTGACGAAGCTCGCGGCGTCGCTGGCAAGGAACGCGATGAGGTGCGCGACCTCCTCGGGCTGCCCCAGGCGTCCGATGGGGTGCTTGCCCACGAGGAACGCCGTGGTGTCGTCGTCGAGCGCGCTGAGCAGCGGGGTGTCGATGAAGCCGGGGCCCACGGAGTTCACGCGAACGCCGTGCGCCGAGTACTCCAGCGCGGCCGTCTTGGTCATGCCGACGACGGCGTGCTTGGCGGCGACGTACGCGGGCGACGTGGCGAAACCGACGCTGCCGAGGATCGACGCGATGTTCACGACGGAGCCGCCGCCGTTGGCGAGGATCGAGGGGATCTGCACCTTCATGTTGCGGAACACGGCGTTCAGGTTGATCGCGATGACCTTGTCCCAGGCCTCATCGTCGTACTCCGCGGTCGGAGCGGCCGCGCCACCGATGCCGGCGTTGTTGACGCCGATGCGCAGCGGGGCGAGGGTGTTGGCGAGCTCGATCGACGAGGCGATCCAGTCGCTGTCGGTGGCGTCGCCGACGGAGGCCTCGGCGGTGCCGCCGGCGGCGCGGATCTCGTCGACGACCGCGTTCGCGTTGTCGGCGTTGAGGTCGTTCACGACCACGGCGGCGCCGTTCTGAGCCAGGAGAAGGGCGGTCGAGCGGCCGATTCCGCTGCCACCTCCGGTGACGATCGCCGAGCGGTTCGAGACGTCGTACTGAGCCATTGTGGGCTTCTTCCCGGGCGGGCACGGTGCCGGGAGATCTTCTCGGACGGTCCGTCCTTGTTCTTCGAGCCTATGCCCGCGGGAGGGATGTGGATGCGGGTGAATGGATTTCGGACGGGGTGCAACAACAATCGGTGGTCACAGCCGAGCAATTGAGTACCGCTACCGCGAGGGGTCGACTTACTCGATGAACGTACCCGCCAGGTCGACGCAGAGCTTGTTCCCGTAGCTGTGGTCGAGGAGACGCCGGCGGTGCATTTGGAGCACGGCAACCCCGGGTGCCACTCCGACCTCCTGCGCCTTTTGCGCGATCTCACGATCTCGCGAGAGTCCGCGGAAAGGTGCCAAGCCGTCTGGCCCGAAGAGGAGTTCCATTGCGAACGCGTTGGCTGCGGTTTCTGCAGCGCTGTTGCGCTTCTTCTCGGTGCGGTATTCCACGTGCATCTCGCCGCGGGGATCGTTGAGAACGTGGCCCAACTCGTGAAAGAGAGTCCAGATGACGAACCCGTCCTTGCCCCAGCGCCCGGTTTGCTGAATGACCGGAACTCGCTTGTCGATCCACCTCGTCATGCCCAGCAGCGGGAACTTCTTGGGGGGCTCGACGACCATGAACACCACGCCGACATCGGCGAGCATGTTGGCGATGTCGCGAAGCATGGTCGAATCTGGCGTCGCTGCCCGGACGCGGAGACCGGGAAGTGCCGTCCGGAGACGCTCCGGGTCGTACTCGAAGCTTCGACCACGTTCGAAGCGCTCGCTCAATTCCGCTGAGCGCAGCCAGATGGTGAGCAACGTGCGGGGGACTGTCGCGCCAGAGTCCTTCAGCGCGGCGAGGGCATAGTCGCCTCGTGAAGCAGTCTCATGCAGGTGCTCGTAGGCCTCCCAGGTTCCGCACCTGTGAAAGGCAAGGAAGTCTGAAACCAACTTGCCGGGGGAGCGCTTCGTTGCATCGGTCGCACCGAGGCTTCGAAGGTAGGCCACCGCGGGTGGCTCAATCTCATCCGCGTGGGTCGCGAGGTTCTCCTCGTCAGCGATACGAGCCCGATCCGCCCTGTAGAGCGCCTCATACTTGAGCCAGGTACCCGCCGGGATTCCTACCACGCGTTCGAGACGCATGGCGGTGTCGCTCGTGATGGGCGCGCGGCCATTCACGATCTCGTTGACCTGCTTCCGGCTGCTGCCGAGCAATTCTGCGACGCGCTGCTGCGACAGGCCCTGCTCTTCGATCCACTCCTCGAGGTACTCGCCTGGAGCGACGGCGTAGTTCGTCGCGGTCATCGCCTTTCCTCTCTCAGTGTCCGTAGTGGTTGGAGATCTCGATCACGGTGACGATCCCGGCTGACGTTCCGTCGTCAGAACCTTCGGGTCTGACGAGCAGCCGGTAGTTCGGGCTGAGCTTGCCCGCCCATTGGCCAGTTCGGTTCGCGCTGAGTGGATGCCAACGCCCCAGAGGGTCGCTTTCGGGGAGTTCGTCGACGGTCTCCGCCGCCTCGAGTGCCTTGAGGCGGAGTCGGAGCTTGTCGGCGATGTCCGCGCGCTTCCGCCGCATCTCGCGCTCGTCCGTGCAGAGCTTCTCGAGCTTGTTGTCTTCGTACCGTACTTCCAAAGGGTGTCGCCGATCTCGTTACCGCGACTCGGGTGTCACCGATCTCGTTACAGAGTAGCGCATCGCGGTCGTCGCAGAGGGGCTGTGGAAACCCGTCGAGCACCCGATGGGAAAGGCATTGCCCGCGCCCGCGGTCACTGCTAACGTCCAACCAAATGGTTGAACAACCCGCCCCCACCGACGCCGACATCGACCGCGTCTTCCACGCGCTCGCCGATGCGACGCGCCGCGACATTGTGCGGCGCACGCTCGTCGCCGAGCAATCGGTGTCGGCGCTCGCCGCGGGCTACGCGATGTCGTTCGCCGCGGTCTCCAAGCACGTCGGGGTGCTTGTCCAAGCGGGTCTTGTGCGGAAGCGCGCCGAGGGGCGCGAGCGGCTCGTGCGCGCAGACCCCGCCGCCCTCGCGCGGGTGCAAGACCTCCTGCGCTCGTACGAAGACCTCTGGCGCGGACGCATCGACCGCCTCGACGCGCTCCTCGCCGAAGACCCCGATGCCTCGGCATCCGGCATCCACCCTTCGACCACGACCGAGAACTGAAAGACGAAGGAGTCCCTCATGCCCGTCACATCCGTCGAGACCGACACCGAGTCGCTCACCATGACCCTCGTCGCCGACTTCCCGGTCGGCCCCGAGCGGCTGTGGTCGGTGTTCACCGATCCGCGCCAGCTCGAGCGGGTGTGGGGCCCTCCCGGGTGGCCGTCGACCTTCGACCAGTTCGACTTCGCCCCCGGCGGTCGCGCGACGTACCGCATGACGTCGCCGACCGGCGAGAGCGCGAACGGCACCTGGGAATTCCTCTCGATCGATCCGCCGCGCGGATACGAGGTCATCGATTCGTTCGCCGACGACGACGGCGAACCGCTCGAGACGATGCCGGCGATGCGCATGGCGCTGACGTTCGAGGCGACGCCCGAGGGCTCGCGTCTCACGAGCGTGTCGCGCTTCGCCTCGGCCGAGGCGCTCGAGCAGGTCGTGGCAATGGGTGTCGTCGAGGGCTCGACCCTCGCGATGAACCAGCTCGACACCGTGCTGCACGACCTCCGCGAGTACGCGCAGGGCCAGGGCACGCGCGTGGAGATCCTGAGCGATCAGCACGTGCGGATCACGCGGCTCATCGACGGTCCGCGCGATCTTGTGTGGCGCGCGCACAGCGAGCCCGAGCTCATGCGCCAGTGGATGCTCGGACCCGACGGGTGGCGCATGTCGGTGTGCGAGGTGGATCTCTCGGTCGGCGGCGCCTACCGCATCGCGTGGGAGCCCGAGCCCGGCACCGAGGGGGAGGGCTTCGGCTTCGACGGCGAAACCCTGCTCATCGACGCGACACGCCGCATGGTGCAGACCGAGCACATGACCGACACCGACCTGCCGACCACCACCAACGACCTTTCCCTCTACGAGGAAGACGGCGCGACGCTGGTCACAGTCCTGATCGAATATCCGGATGCCGCCACCCGCGACGCCGTGCTCGCCACCGGCATGGCCGACGGCATGGAGGAGAGCTTCCGCCGCATGGAGCGGGTGCTCCTGGGCTGAACGCCGAGGGCGGCGGGCCGAACGATCCGGCCCGCCGCCCCCGGTCGCGGCTCACGTGTGGATGTAGCCGTTCGGGTTCAGCACGTACTTGCGCGGGGCGCCCTTGTCGAAGTCGGCGTAGCCCTGCGGAGCCTCGTCGAGCCCGATCGGCGTCGCGTTGACGGCCTTCGCGATCTGCACCTTGTCGTGCAGGATCGCCTGCATCAACTGCCGGTTGTACTTCATCACCGGGCACTGGCCCGTGGTGAACGACAGCGACTTGGCCCAGCCCAGACCCAGTCGCAGCGACAGCGATCCGACCTTCGCGGCCTCGTCGACTCCGCCCGGGTCGCCCGTCACGTACAGACCCGGGATGCCGACCGCGCCGCCGGCCGCGGTCACCTGGAACAGCGAGTTGAGCACCGTCGCGGGTGCTTCGTGTCCGGCATCGGCACCGTGGCCGCGTGCCTCGAAGCCGACCGCGTCGACCGCGGCATCCACTTCGGGAACCCCGAGGATCTGCTCGATCTGCTCGCCCGGGTCGCCCTTCGAGACGTCGACGCTCTCGAATCCGAGGGAGCGGACCTGTTCGAGACGCTCCGCGTTGAGGTCGCCGACGAGCACGGCGGCGGCGCCCAGCAACTGTGCGCCGACGGCCGCGGCGATACCGACCGGGCCGGCGCCGGCGATGTATACCGTCGAGCCCGGGCGGACCCCGGCCGTGTACGCGCCGTGGAAGCCGGTGGGGAAGATGTCGGACAGCATCGTCAGGTCGAGGATCTTCTCCAGCGCCTGCTCGCGATCCGGGAAGACCAGCAGGTTCCAGTCCGCGTACGGCACGAGGACGTACTCGGCTTGACCCCCGACCCAGCCGCCCATGTCGACGTACCCGTAGGCGCTGCCCGGGCGTTCGGGGTTGACGTTCAGGCAGATGCCGGTCTTGCCCTCCTTGCAGTTGCGGCAGCGGCCGCACGCGATGTTGAACGGCACCGAGACGATGTCGCCGACCTTCACGAACTCGACGTCGGGGCCGACCTCGATGACCTCGCCGGTGATCTCGTGGCCGAGAACGAGTCCGGCCGGGGCCGTGGTGCGCCCGCGGACCATGTGCTGGTCGGATCCGCAGATGTTCGTCGAGACCGTCCGCAGGATCGCGCCGTGCGGCACCTTCCTGCCGACGTTCGCCGGGTTGACGCCCGGCCCGTCCTTGAGCTCGAACTCGGGGTAGGGGGTGTCGATGACCTCGACGACCCCGGGTTCCATGTACGCGACTGCCTTGTTCCCAGACATCTTCGTCCTCTCCGGCCGATCGCCGGCCGCTCGTTTCCTGCAGGCAGGGTCAGCTGACCCATCCGACGCAGCGCGCGGCCCTGCGGCGACACGACACGACGGATGCCTTCACCCAAACCCGCCGATGGAGGGGCGTCAAGATGGGTGCGGACGGCCGGCGCGGCGCGTACGCTCTGCACCTTCCGGGCGAACAGGCGACGGGCCGGGGGGCCGTCAGGCCGCCGGCGCGGCCCGGCGCACGAGCGCGCGCAGTTTCTGCTCGACCTCGGGCGTCACCTCGAGCACCGCGTACGACACCGGCCACATCGGGCCGTTGTCGAGCTGCGCGGTCTCGTCGAAGCTCACCGTGCCGTAGCGGGTCGCGAACTTCGACGCGGGCTGGAAGAACACCACGACCTTGCCGTCCTTCGCGTAGGCCGGGAAGCCGTAGAAGGTCTTGGGACTCAGGTGCGGAGCCTCTTCGAGCACGATCACGTGCACGCGCTCGGCGATGGCCCGGTCGGTGCCCTCGAGCTTCTCGATGGCCTCGAGGCACGCCTCATTCTCTTTCACGAGCTTCGCCAGGCCCTTGAGCCCCTTCATGGCCTTCAGCTCTTCGGCGCGCTGCTTCATCGCCGCGCGCTCTTCGTCGCTGAATCCCGCTCCCGTGGTGGCCATGGCATCCGTCCTCTCCTGCGTCTGACCGCAGACTAGCGGCGCACCGGGTCGGTGTCAGGCCTGGCGCAGCCCCTCTTCGAGCGCGACCCACGCGAGCATCGCGCACTTCACGCGCGCGGTGTACTTCGAGACGCCGGACAGCGCGGCGGCGTCGGCGAACGTCTCCTCGTCGAGGGGGATCTGTCCGCGCGAGCGCAGGGCCTCGCGGAACTTCGCGATCAGGGCTTCGGCGTCGGCCTTCGGCATCCCGTCGTCTCCGCCGTCTTCGCGCAGCAGCGCGACGAGCATCGAGGCCGAGGCCTGCGAGATCGAGCAGCCCGCGCCCTCCCAGCTGACGGATGCCACCCGGTCGCCGTCGACGTCAACGCGCAGGGTGACCTCATCGCCGCAGATCGGGTTGCGCTGGTGCACCGTGGCGCTGTGCGCGCCGGGGTCGGCCAGTCCGAAACCGCGGCGGTTCTTGGAATGGTCGAGGATGAGCTCCTGGTAGAGCGACTCGAGCCCGCTCACGCGCTGACTCCGAAGAACGCCCGCACGCCCGAGACGGCGTTGAGGAAGGTGTCGATCTCGGCCTCCGTGGTGTGGATCGCGGCACTCGCGCGCACCGACGCGGTCATGCCGAAGCGGCGGTGCAGCGGCTGAGCGCAGTGGTGCCCGACCCGCGCGGCGACCCCGCGGGAATCGAGGAACTGCCCCACGTCGTGCGCATGGACCCCCGCAACCTCGAAGGCCTGCAGGGCGACGCGGTCGGCGGCATCCGTGTCTCCGAGTAGACGGATGCCATCGATCGAACGCAGCCCCTCGCGCATGCGCCGCTCGAGGGCGGCCTCGTGCGCGTGCGCGGCGTCGAGGTCGAGGTCACCGAGCCAGCGCACCGCCGCGGCGAGGGCCACGGCCTGTGACACCGGCTGCGTGCCGGCCTCGAAGCGCTGCGGCGGCGGGAGGTACTCGGCCGTGTCGAGCGTGACCGTCGTGATCATGGAGCCGCCGGTGGTGAATGGCGGGAGGGCGCCGAGCACTTCGTTGCGGCCCCAGAGTCCTCCGACGCCGTAGGGGCCGAAGATCTTGTGCCCCGAGAACGCTGCGAGATCTACGCCGAGGGAGGGGAGGTCGAGGCGCAGGTGCGGCGCCGATTGGCAGGCGTCGAGCACCGTCAGCGCGCCGACGCTGCGGGCCAGAGCGACGAGCTCGGCGACGGGGTTCACGATGCCGAGCACATTCGAGACGTGAGGAAAGGCGAGGACCCGCGTGCGCTCGCCGACGAGGGTCGCGGCGGTGTCCATGTCGAGCGTGCCGTCGTCGTGGACGGGGATGTGCCGGAGGCGGGCGCCGGTCCGGGCCGCCAGCTCCTGCCACGGGAGGAGGTTGGCGTGGTGCTCGGCCTCGGTCACGACGATCTCGTCGCCCTCGCGGAGACGCCCCGCGTAGCCGAGCGAGCCGGCGACGAGATTGAGGCCGGCCGTGGCGCCGCTCGTCCAGACGAGTTGCTCCGGCTCGCCACCGACGAACCCGGCGACCGTGGCGCGGGCGTCTTCGAACAGCTCGGTCGCCTCGGCCGCGAGGAAGTGCGCGCCGCGGTGCACCGCCGCGTTCGCGTGCTCGAGGAAGTCGCGCTCGGCATCGAGTACCGCGCGCGGCTTCTGGCTCGTTGCGGCGGAATCGAGGTAGACGAGGGGGCGGCCGTCGACCTCGGTGCCGAGGATCGGGAACTCGGCCCGCACCGCGGCCACGTCGAAGGGGAGTGTCACCCCTCCAGGCTACGGCGTGGCGCGCGGCTGGGCGCGGCGGCGGCGCTGCGCCGCCGACCCGCCCGCCCCGGCCGCGGGTCTCACGCCGAGGCCGCCCCGGGCGGCGGAGGGCCAGCCCAAACTCCTGAGTTTCTGTGCCTTCGGCGCTTCACGGCGGCGCGGAGAACCACGAAGGCGCGTTATCTCAGGAGTTCGGCTCCGGTCGCGACCCCGCCGGCGACCCCGGCCCCGGCCGCGACCCGGCCGCGACCCGGCCCCGGCCGCGGGTCGGCCGCCCACCGACCCCGCCGCTGCCGGCCGCACCCCGCCGGCCCACCCCCGCGCGGGCCTACAGCACCAGCCGGTACCCCATGCCCTGCTCGGTGAGCAGATGCGCGGGCGCGGAGGGCTCGGCCTCGAGCTTCTTGCGCAGTTGCGACATGTACAGCCTCAGGTAGCCGGAGTCGGCGACCTGGGGTGCGGGGCGGGAGCGCCGGGCTGCGGGCCCAGCTTCTCGACCCCCCGGGCGACGAGGGCGACCAGCGCAAAGAGCGCCAGGATCGCGGCGAGGGCGACGACATCGAGCACGATGACTCCAGGGTCAGGAGGACCGCGCGGTGCGCGGGAACCGCGGGGCGGCACGTGTGTCGATGCAACTCCCGTGCGCGGGGGCATCCCGCCGTCCTTACGGTTTCCCTACGGCCCACCGACGGACGCATACGCCTCGCTTACGCGGTCGGTATTCGCTCTTGCTAAGTACCAGTACTCAGTGTTACTTTGTAGCGGTAGTCAACGTTGAGGAGTAGCGCATGGGCAGGCACGACACCGAGATGCTCAAGGGTGTGCTGGAGGGCGTCGTTCTCGCGGTGCTGGCACACCGGCCCGCCTACGGGTACGAGATCACCGCCGACCTGCGCGATCGCGGGTTCGCCGACCTCGCCGAGGGGACGATCTACGCGATCCTCGTGCGCATCGAGCAGCGGGGTCTCGTCGACGTCGAGAAGGTGGCATCCGAGAAGGGGCCGCCGCGCAAGGTCTTCACGCTCAACGACACCGGGCGGGCGCAGCTCGCCGAATTCTGGACCACCTGGAGTCTGCTCGCCGACCGGCTCGAGCACCTCCGCGACGAAGGGAACTGACATGGCCTGGTACGAGAAGATCATCGGCGACCTGAGCGCCAAGAAGCAGTGGCGCGAGTATCGCCGTCGCCTCGACGCCCTCCCCGCGCCCTACCGGCAGGCGGGTCGAGCCCTCGAGCGGTACGTGCTCAACCTCGGGCCGACGAGCGACCCTGACGCCCTCATTCGCATGGTGACCGACCTCGCCGACCTGCTCGAGCAGGCCGCGGCGGCCGGCACGCCGTTGCGGGATCTGACCGGCGAGGACCCGTCGGCGTTCGCCGAGGAGTTCATGGCCAACTACGGCGACGGCAGCTGGATCGGCCGCGAACGCGCCCGTCTCGCCCGCGCGATCGACGAGGCGGCCCGCACCCAGCGCTGACCCCCACTCGCACACGCCCTCCGGACCCGGCTGGCCGGAGGCGATGGTCTCGTGCGCCCTCCGGCCGGCATCCCACGAGAGGAAAGTGCATGTCCATCATCGATACCGGCCCCGCGATCCGCGTGCGGGGCCTCACGAAGTCCTACGGCGACGTCCCCGTGCTCACCGGCGTCGACCTCGACGTCGAGCGCGGCACCATCGTTGCTCTGCTCGGCTCCAACGGTGCCGGGAAGACCACTGTCATCCGCATCCTGTCGACCCTCCTGCGCGCCGACGGTGGCACGGCGGTCGTGAACGGCGCCGACGTCGCCTCCCAGGGGGCGCGGGTGCGCGCGTCCATCAGCCTCACGGGGCAGTTCGCCGCCGTCGACGAGGTGCTGACGGGGCGCGAGAACCTCGTCCTCATCGCCCGGCTCCGTCACGTGCCCGACCCGGGCGGGGTGGCCGACGACCTGCTCGCGCGTTTTTCCCTCGTGGATGCCGGCCGCCGGGCGGCATCCACCTATTCGGGTGGCATGCGCCGACGCCTCGACATCGCGATGAGCCTCGTGGGCGATCCGGCGGTGGTCTTCCTCGACGAGCCGACCACCGGGCTCGACCCGCAGGCGCGCATCGAGGTGTGGGATGCCGTGCGGTCGCTGGCCGCCTCGGGCACGACCGTGCTGCTGACCACGCAGTACCTCGATGAGGCCGAGCACCTCGCCGACCGCATCGCGATCCTGCACGGCGGGCGGATCATCGCCGAGGGCACCCTCGCCGAGCTTCGCGCCCTGTTCCCGCCCGCGACGATCGAGTACGTCGAGAAGCAGCCCACCCTCGAGGAGATCTTCCTCGCCATCGTCGGCTCGGCCGACCCGCACACACCGGGGGAGTCATGACCACCCACGTTCTCGCCGACACCGCCGTCCTCACCGGACGCTCCCTGCGCCACATCCTGCGCAGCCCCGACACCATCGTGACGACGGCGATCATGCCCATCGCGATGATGCTGCTGTTCGTCTTCGTCTTCGGCGGCGCGATCGACACCGGCGGCACCGCCTACATCGACTACCTGTTGCCCGGCATCCTGCTGGTGACCGTGGCATCCGGGATCGCCTACACCGCGTACCGCCTATTCCTCGACGTGCGCGGTGGCATCGTCGATCGGTTCCGGTCGATGCCGATCGCGCCGGTCAGCGTGCTGTGGGGCCACGTGCTCACGTCGCTGCTGGCGACCGCGGTCTCGCTCGCGCTGGTCATCGGTGTGGCTCTCGTGCTGGGATTTCGCTCTGGCGCCTCGGCGGCGGCCTGGCTCGGCGTCATCGGCATCCTGATGGCGTACACCCTCGCCCTGACGTGGGTCGCGGTGGTCGCCGGCCTCGCCGCCAAGACGATCGACGGCGCGAGCGCCTTCAGCTACCCGCTGATCTTCCTGCCGTTCATCAGCTCCGCGTTCGCGCCCACCGACACCATGCCCGGTCCGGTGCGGTGGTTCGCCGAGAACCAGCCGGTCACCTCGATCGTGGATGCCATTCGCGCGCTGCTCGCGCAGCAGCCCGTCGGCGCGAGCGTCTGGGTCGCGCTGGCGTGGTGCGCCGGGATCCTCGTCGTGGCGGCGGGTATCGCGGTGACGCTGTTCCGTCGCGTCGGTCGTCGCTGACGGCGACGCTCACACGACCGGGGGTCAGGCCCCGGGGTCGCCGGTGTTGCGACCCTTGTGGGCCGGATCGTGTGCGGGGTTCTGCGCCGGAACCTCGGCGACGGGCTGACCGCCGCGCTGCTGCCCGGGAAGGGGACGGGAGCGACGGCCATAGATGAGCTCGGACGAGTCGAGCAACCACGGCACGAGGGTGATCGAGACACCGTGCACGAGCATGAGCTGCTGCGCCAGGCGGCGGGAGCGACGGTTGTGCAGCATCGACTCCCACCAGTGGCCGACGATGAACTGCGGCAGGTACACCGTCACCACCGACGAGCCGTGCTTCTCGCGGTAGGTCTTGATGAAGCTCGTCACGGGGGAGGTATACGTGCGGTACGGTGACTCGATGATGACGAGCGGGATGGGCATGTCGTGCTCGGCCCACTCGCGCTGGACGCGGGCGGCATCCTCGTCGTTGATGGCGACGTGTACCGCGAGGGTCTTGTCGTGCTTGGCCGCGAGGGCGTAGTCGATCGCCTTCATCACCGGCTTCTGCAGACGGTTCACCAGGATGATGGCGACGTCGCCCGAGGACCCGAAGTGCACCGTGTCGTCCATGCGGATCTCGTGCTCGACGTCGCGGTAGTAGCGGTTCACCCCGAGCATGAGCACCGCGAGGATCGGGATGGCGATGAACACCAGCCACGCCCCGTGCGCGAACTTCGTGACCGTCACGATCAGCAGCACGAGCACCGTGAGCGCCGCACCGAGCGAGTTGATCCACAGGCCCGTGACCGCTGATCGCCGCTCGTACCGCGCCGACTCCTGGGCCGCCGCGGCGGCGGGGAGGAGGCGAAGGTTGCGCAACGCCCGTCGCCAGTGCTTGACCATGCCGATCTGTCCGAGCGAGAACGACACGAACACACCGATGATGTAGAGCTGGATCAGCGTCGTGAGGTTGGCCTGGTAGACGATCAGCACGCCGATGGCGACGATGCCGAGAATGATCATGCCGTTGGAGTAGACCAGGCGGTCGCCGCGGGTGTTCAGGGCTTTGGGCGCGTATCCGTCGCGGGCGAGCACGGCCCCGAGCAGCGGGAAGCCGTTGAACGCCGTGTTGGCGGCGAGCAGCAGCACGCACGCGGTCGCGGCCTGAATGATGAAGAACGGGATGCTGTTCATGCCGAACGTGGCCGCGGCCACCTGGGCCATGAGGCTCGGCTGCGGGGTGGAGCAGTCGAAGCCGATGAGGGTGCAGGGGTTCTCGGCGTAGTGCACGCCGGCCAGCAGTGCGAGTGCGGTGAGCCCGACGAACAGCAGGATCGCGATGCCGCCCATGAGCGTCAGGGTGGTCTGGGCATTGCGGATCTTCGGCTTGCGGAAGGCCGGCACGCCGTTGGACACGGCCTCGACGCCCGTGAGGGCCGAACAGCCGCTCGAGAACGCGCGCAGCACGAGCAGAATCAGGGCCGCCTGCGTCAGGGATTCGGCCTGCACCGCATATTCGGCGCTGGAGGCCACGGGCACGTCTCCGGCCAGCGCGCGGCCAAGGCCCACGGCGATCATGATGCCGACCGACCCGATGAAGAGGTACGTCGGGATGGCGAAGACGGACGACGCCTCGCGCACGCCGCGCAGGTTCACGATCACGATGAGGATGACGAAGCCGACCGCGATGTCGACCCGGAACGGGTTCAGCTCGGGCAGCGCCGAGATGATGTTGTCGACCCCGGATGCCACCGACACGGCGACCGTGAGCACGTAGTCGACCAGCAGAGCCGCGGCCACCACGACACCCGGCACTTCACCCAGGTTCTTGCTGGCGACCTCGTAGTCGCCACCCCCCGACGGGTACGCCTTGATCAGCTGGCGGTAGCTGAGCACGACGACGATGAGCAGCACCACGACGGCAGCCGCGACCCAGGGGCTCAGCGTCAATAGCGCCGTGCCGCCGATGAGCAGGATCATCAGCAGCTCCTGCGGGGCGTAGGCCACGGAGGAGAGTGCGTCGGAGGCGAAGATGGGGAGGGCCATCTTCTTGGGGAGGAGCTGTTCGTCGAGTTTCTCCGACGTGAGGGGCTCGCCGATCAGGATGCGCTTGGCCATCGGCGTCTGTTCGCCGGGCTCGCGACTTTCGTCAGTCACGGCGCGCGACATTACGCCCCGCGGACCCGCGGCGCAATCTGACGCGCGAACCGTTCCCCGGATGGTCGCCGGACCGTGATCACCGCCGGGTCAGGATGCCGCGATCTCGGCCGTGAAGGCGGCCACGGCGTCTGCGCCGAAGTGGTCGTCCGCCGAGATCGTCACGACCGTGTCGCCGGTGACGACCACCAGCTGTCCGTAGGCGCCGTGCAGGCGCCAGGCCGGCCCCGGGCCGTCCCACGCGCCCTGGGCGTAGCGGCGGTACCCGTCGGTGTCGCTGCCGGTGTCGATCCACGCCGAGTGGACGGCATCCGCCCCCTCTGTGGGGATGATGCGGCGACCTCTCCACACACCGCGGTCGCGCAGGAGCGCGCCGAGCCTCGACATCTCCTCCGTTCGCAGCGACAGCCCCTCGCCGGCGAGGATGCGCCCGTGCGCGCAGCGTCGCCACTCGAGGCCGTCGAGACCGAGCGGGGCGAACAAGCGAGGCTCGAGGAAGGCGGGGATGTCGCCCACGCGGTGCGCGAGGAGGGCCATCGCCGTGTATGTGCTCGCGTTGGAATATTGGAAGACGAGACCCCGCGAGGGGCGGGAGAGGAACTCCGCGGCCAGATCGGGCCAGTCGGTCATCATCGTTGCCGACCACGGGAAGTCGATGCCGCTCGTCATCGACAGCAGGCGGCGGAGGGTGGTCTGCGCGCCCGCGGCCAGTCCGGGTGCGAGGTCCACGGCGGGCTCGTCGAGCCCGACCAAGCCCTCGGCGACGGCGAACTGCGCAGCCAGCGTGCAGACGGACTTGCTGACCGAGTGGATCTCTTCGCGCACGTCGGGGGTCCACCGGTGTTCGGCGACCTCGTCGCCCGCTCGCACGTGGAGTCCGTGCGCGACGAATCCTGTGTCGTCGATCCGGGCGACGAGGCGATCGCGGAGGTCGTCGGCGCGGGTCATCGTCCCAGGCTACGAGGGGCACGGCTGTCGTCGCGTTTCCCTAGGATCGCGGAGTGAACAACATCCTCGGGTCGGGCATGATCGCCGTCTTCCTCGGCGCGATCGTGGCGTTCCTCGCCTTCGTGCCCTTCGTCGCGGTCAGTTACCGCCGCCGCGGAGGATTGACGTTCGGCCGGAGCGTGCTGTGGGCCGGGGCCGCGGTGTACTTCTGGGCCATCTGGACGTACACGCTCGTGCCGGTGCCCGACAGCGACGACTACCTGTGCGCCGGGAGGAACCTCCGGCCTTTCGAGTTCGTCGACGAGATCCGCGCGGCCGTCGCCGTCTCGGGCCGGTACCTCACCGACCCCGTCGTGCTGCAGGTCGCGTTGAACGTGCTGCTGTTCGTGCCCCTGGGCTTCTTCCTGCGGGTGCTCGGCGGCCGCGGCATCGTCGTGGCGGGCCTGGTCGGGTTCGCGATCAGCGGGATCATCGAGACGACGCAGCTCACCGGCGTGTGGGGCATCTTCCCGTGCGCGTACCGCGTCTTCGACGTCGACGACCTCATCGCAAACACCTCCGGTGCACTCTTGGGATCCATCGTGGCGTTCGTCGTGCCCAAGAGGCACCGGGGTGCAGAGAAGACCCCGGATGCCGAGATCCCCCGCCCCGTCACGCGCGGGCGCCGCCTTCTCGGCATCCTGTGCGATGTCATCGGTGTGGGGCTGCTCGGCTCCGCGGTCGCGGTCACGGTCCAGGCCGTGCAGCAGCTGCTGCTGAACGACCCCGACCGCACGGGGAACCTCGCATCGCTGGTGGGGACGGGCGTGAGTGCCGCGCTGTGGCTCGGGGTGATCCTCGTCACCGGCCGATCGATCGGCGACCTCGCCACGCGCGTGCGGTACACCGACGGTGTCTTGCCGCGCTGGCTGGCGCGGGTGCTGCGGTTCCTCACCGGGGCGGCGACGTACTCCGTGCTCGGGGCGCTCCCCACGCCCTGGTCGCTGCTCGCGTTCGTGCTCGCGGTGTTGACCCTGGTGCTGTTGTTCGTCTGGCGCGACGGCCGCGGCCTCACCGGATGGATCGGGCGCCGCCGCCTCGTCGACGACCGCGAGGGCGTCGTGAGCCCGACCGTGGATGCCGCCGCCCGAGGCTGACTACACCGCGGCAGCACGGGCGGCCAAAGAAAGACCCGCCCTCACATGGAGGGCGGGTTGGTACCGAAAAAATACCACATGCCTGCACGTTCGCGGGTCACCATCCCGCAGGCTTGCTGATCTGCCCAACGGTCGCCGGCAGCTGCGAACCGAAGACGTGGGCAGGATCGAGGCGTCGCCACCAGTGGCGCCCCACACCATCGGAAGGTGCACCTTTCAGGGCGTGCGTAAGCGGTCGAGTCTGGGGGTTTATCAGTCCGACCGGGACATGGTCGCGCGCCACCTTGACCGGTAGCGCCAGGTCGGAGTCGTTCGACACGACGATGGCTGCATCGATATCGCCGGTGAGTACGTCGGTGAGGAGATGCGTCGCCACATTGACATCGGACCCCTTTTCCTCTCGCTTACGAACCGTCGCCAGCATGAGACCCGTGTTCGTGCGCCGCACGGGGAGGCCGTGAGTCCACGACAGCAGGTGCGGCGCGTCCGACAGGGCCTGAGGCGCCCGGGTTCCCGACGGCTCCGCCGTCATCACCGCTTCCTTGGCCCACGACGAGTAGTAGCCCTCTTCGATCACGTCGACTGACCCGGCGTCCTTCAGGGCCTGCAGGTAGAAAGCCTGCCGCTGAGTCATGCCGGCGTCGGCCGGATCGTTCACACGTGCCGTGCAGTACACGACCCGATGAATCACTGCTCCCGACCAGGTCGCGTAGTGGGTCGAGAGGGCGCGAAGGTCAAGCCAGCGCCATCCCGGTGAACTGCCGAGTTGACTCTTCGCCCCGTAGTAGAGGTTGAATCCGTCGATATAGACCCCCACGCGCATCGGCACACAGTAGCGCAGCCGGGGAGCGCCCCCACCGGGGCTGTGAATGGGCGAACGCCGGCCCGCTACCGTAGTCGGCATGCCAGAGCCCCTCTCGGCCGACGACGCGCACATTCTCGCGCTGGAGTCCGACGCGATCCGCGCCCACGCACTCAAGCTCCTGCTCCTCGACCCGGGCCCGCCCCTCGACCTGGATGCCGTGCAAGCCGGTGTTCTCGCGCGGCTCGACGCGTTCCCGCGGGCGCGGCAGCGGGTCGTCGACGGCGTGGACGGGCCGATGTGGCAGGGGGTCGACGACCTCGACATCGCCGCGCACGTGCGCCAGTACCCGGCGGCCGATCCGGCCGAGCTCCGCGCCGTCGTGGGCACCCTCATGTCGCAGCCGCTCGATCGCGCTCGGCCGTTGTGGACGGTCGATCTCATCGGGCCGCTCGCCGACGGGCGCGAAGCCCTCGCCATCCGCCTGCACCATGCGATGGCCGATGGGATCACCGCCGTGCGTTTCCTCGACTCGACCATCCTGGAGCCGCACGACGCCCCGGTGCACGACGTCGGCATCCGCGATCCCGATGCTCGCCCCTCCCGCTGGCGGGAGTGGGAACGGATGCCACTCACCCTCGCGCGCGAGTTGGGCCACCCGGGCTCCCGGTCGCCGTTCGACCGCCCCCTCACGGCCCGGCGGGCGCTCGCGTTCGCGGACGTTCCTTTGCGCGAGGCCCGCGAGGTGGGGGCGTCACGGCCGGATCACGCGACGGTGAACGACGTGCTGCTCGCGGTCGTCGGCGGAGCGGTGCGCCGCGTGCTCGCGCGGCGCGGGCACGTGCCTCACCTCAACGCCCAGGTGCCGGTGAGCCTGCACGAGGCGGGAGAGGATGCCGCGACCGCCGGCAACCGCGACTCGTTCATCGACGTCGACCTGTGCCTGCACGAGCCCGACGATCTGCGACGCCTCGACCTGCTCAGCGCCCAGACCCGGGAGCGCAAGCACGGCCACGACGCGCGCTCCCTCGACGAGCTGTTCCACGCGCTGGCGGCCGCGGGACCGTTCGGGGCCGCCGTGCGGGGTCTCGCGGACGGGCCGCGCGCGTTCGCTCTTTCGGTGTCGAACGTGCCGGGGCCGCGGGTTCCCGTCGCCGTGGGAGGACGCCGGGTCGCGCACGTCTACACCTCGTCGGAACCGGCGCCGCACCACGCGCTGCGGGTCGCCGCGATCTCCAACGACCGCTGGCTCGGTGTGGGATTCTGCGTCGATCCCACCGCGGTCCCCGATGTCGAGGCGTTCGCCGACGCCGCGCACGACGCGTGGGAGGCGTTGCGCGGGGCTGCCGGCTAACGTCGCACTCACACCTCTGCTCAGCGCTAGCCCGCTGCCGTGACGGGCGGACCTCGTCCCACATATTGCCGTTTCGGTCGTCCTCGAGCGGCGATATGTGGGACATGCACCGCCAGAAGTGGGACGAGGCTCAGGGGGCGAGAGCGCCGGCGGACCTTACAGGCTCCCCGCCGGCACCGAGAACGTGTCGCACGCGTTCACGCCACCCGCGCGCCCGGCCTCGAACCACCGCTGCCGCTGCTCGCTCGATCCGTGCGTCCAGCTTTCGGGGTTCACGACCCCGTTGGTCTCGGCCTGGATGTGATCGTCGCCGACGGATGCCGCGGCACCCAGCGCGTCGGTGATCTGCTGCGTCGTCGGCGGCTCGAGGTAGGGCGTGCCGTTCTCATCCATCTGATCGCCGGCGTCGGCGACCCAGGCGCCCGCGAAGCAGTCGGCCTGCAGTTCGATGCGGACGCCGTTGCTCGCCGGTCCCGTGCCGTTGTTCGGGTACTGCTCCATGACGCCGATGAGGTTCTGCACGTGGTGGCCGTACTCGTGGGCGAGCACGTACAGCTGCGCGAGCGGACCCGCGGTGGTGTCGAACTGTTCGCGCAGGAGCGCGAAGAACGTCGGGTCGACGTACACCGTCTCTTCGGGTGGGCAGTAGAACGGCCCGGTGGCGTTCGAGGCCGTGCCGCAGCGGGTCGAGGTCGACCCGTCGACGATGATGAGCTGCGGCTCGCGGTAGCCGTCGAGCGAGTTCTGCCAGAACTGGTCGATGTTGAGCGACGCGGCCGCGAGCCGGCAGTCGTCGTTGCTGTTGGCATCCTGGCCGGTTTCGCAGTTCGCGATGCGCTCGCCGCCGCCGACGGGAGCGGCCGGGTTACCGCCGCCGTCGCCCAAGAGTCCGGTCAGGTCTGTCCCGGTGAAGAGCGAGATCAGCAGCACGGCGATCGCGCCGAGGCCCACCGCGCCTCCGCCGACGGCTGCGACCGTGCCGCCCCTGCGTCGTGCGGAGTTGCGGCCGACGCGGGCGTTGTCGTTGAACGTCACATCCGAGACCGTAGCGCGCGGCGGGGGGCTCCGGTGGGGGCTTGAACCCGGGCGGCTCAGCCGTTCGCGCCCATCGGGTGCGTCGAGATGTCGAACGTCGCGAACGGGAACGGGTACAGCAGCGAGTAGCTGCTCCAGTCGTCGACCCGGACCGTCATGATCGCCCAGTACCCCACGACGAACGTCACGAGCGTGAGCACCACGATCACCATGCGGGCATTGTTCACGAT
This sequence comes from Microbacterium sp. ZW3a, assembly GCF_057167165.1. Lineage (NCBI taxonomy): Bacteria > Bacillati > Actinomycetota > Actinomycetes > Micrococcales > Microbacteriaceae > Microbacterium > Microbacterium sp. ZW3a. The sequence continues at coordinate 120,429 of NZ_CM169903.1, forward strand.
CCGCAGGGCGGCGTCGATGGTGTCGGCGCGCCTCAGCATCCGCGTGAGCGACAGCAGCACGATCAGGCCGATCGCCATGTAGACGAGCGGGCTCGCGCTCATCGTGATCGAGCCGCACATCGGCGCGGCGTCGGTCGGCTGCCCGTCGGCGTCGAGGAACCCACCGCTGCCGGTCACTCCCCCCGAGCAGCTGCTCATCGAGCCGCGGAGGAACGTCGCGAGCGTGGTCGCGGCCACGATCGCCCAGATCAGAAGCGACCGGATGCCGACGATGATCGCGGCACCCGGAAGCAGCGCCTCGCTGCGCAGCGGGTCGTGTGTGGTGGTCATGAGGGCCTCCCGGGGGTCCTTCCACCCTCACACGGAGGCCGCGATCAGTCCAGGAACTCCCGCGCCGCGACGACCAGGTTCTCGACGCCGCGGTCGATCGTGGGCTGCATCACGGGGGCGAAGAACGGCGAGTGGTTGGTCGGGATGTCCCGCTCGATCGTGCCGCCAGCCAAGGCATCCGCGAATTTCTGCGGGTCGACCCCGCCCCAGAACCAGAACACGAGCGGCGCGCCGGATTCGCGGGCGAACCACGACACGTCCTCGCTCCCGGTGAACATTCCGGGGTCGACGACGCTGGCCTCGCCGAACGTCCGACGGAAGGTCGCGGTCAGGCGGGCCGTGGCATCCGGGTCGTTGATCGTCGGCGGCAGGGAGTGGTCGGTGGTGATGGTCGGGGTCTGCTCGGCGCCCGAGGCCTCGGCCTCGGCTCGGACGATGCGCTCGACCTTGCTCATCACGCGCGCGCGGGCGACGTCGTCGGGGTAGCGGAGGCTGAGTTCGAGCTTCGCCTCGGCGGGGATGATGTTGTTCTTCAAGCCCGCGTGGATCGAGCCGACGGTCACGACCGCGACGTCGCGCGGGTCGACCTCGCGCGAGACGACGGTCTGCAGACGCATGACGGTGGCGGCGGCCATGACGACCGGGTCGATCGTCGAGTGCGGGCGCGAGCCGTGACCGCCGCGGCCGTGCAGCACGACGGTCAGTCCATCGGAGGCGGCCATCTGGGTGCCCGGGCGCACGCCGATCGTGCCGGCCGGGAGTGGGGTGACGTGCTGGCCGAGCACGATGTCGGGGCGCGGATACCGGTCCAGCACCCCGTCGGCGATCATCGCCTGGGATCCTGCGCCGTACTCCTCGGCGGGCTGGAACACCGCGACAACCGTGCCCGACCACTCGGCGGTAGTGGCGACGAGACGCTCGAGCGCGCCGATCAGGGCCGTGATGTGCATGTCGTGGCCGCACGCGTGCATGACGGGGACGGTGGTGCCGGCGGGGTCGGTGCCGCGCGCCGTGCTCGCGTAGGGCAGGCCCGTCTTCTCTTCGACGGGGAGGCCGTCCATGTCGGCGCGGAGCCACACCACGGGGCCGGGGCCGTTGTCGATCTTCGTGACGACCCCGGTCGTGCCGACGCCCTCTTCGACCTCGAGTCCCAGATCGGCGAGGTGCCGCGCGATGACGCCCGCGGTCCGCGTCTCCTGGAACGACAGCTCGGGGTGCGTGTGCAGGTCGGTGTACAGGCTTTCGAGGTCGACGCTCATGCCCCGAGCCTATTGGCCGTACCCGTCCGGCGTCCCCGTCTCGGACGGGACGGTGGCCGCGACCGTCGCTGGCCCCGGGGTGCCCCGGCGACGACGGATGAGCCCCCACGCGGCGGCGGCGAGAACGCCGACGCCCGCGACGACGAGCAGAATCAGGGCCATCGGCGACGGCTCGCTCGCGGGCGGGCCGACCGCGGCCGCGACGGGAAGAGTGAGAGTTGTGGTCTCTTCGCGCTCGACGAGGCCGCTCCGTAAGGTGAGCGCCGTCGTCCAGGGGCCGGCCGACAGCCCGGCCGCGAGCGGGATCGAGACCGTGTGCGTCTCCCCGGGCAGGATCGTGGTCGCCGTCCCCAGATCGAAGGGGCCCGCCGATGTCATCCCCGGTCCGTCGCGGAGAGCGACGCTGCCCTTGACGTCGATCGCGCGTCCGCCCGTGTTGTGCACGACGGCGTCGATCTGCGGCACGCCGTCCGGTCCCGTCGATGCCGTCACGCCCTCGATCGCGAAGTCCGACGCCGGACCGTTCCCGGCACCGACGGACAGATACACGCGGATGCCGCTGCGATTGACGATCGTGACCCCCGAGGCGGTCTGCCGCCCGGCGTCGGCCTGCGCCCAGACGGTCGCGTACTGCTCTCCTTCGGGAGCGTCGGCGGGCACCGCGATCGTCACCGTGACGTCGGCGGCCGAGCGTGCGGGCAGGGTGAGCGTGGGGTGATCGACCGAGATCCAGCTCACGAGCTCGTTCGGGTGCGCGTCATCGGGGGTGAAGGCCCCATCGACGACCGTGGAGGCCGCCGCCGAGACAGACGCCTGCTGTTCCCCGTCGTCGAAGTTCGAGATCGTCACGCGGCGCTGGATCGTGGTTCCCGGGGCGACGTTGTCGACGATGTTGGTGCGTGCCCGGGAGTCGTCCTGCGCGTCGACCGGGATGTCGAGGAGCTGGATGCCGATCCCGCTGCCCCCGCTGCCGTCGGCGATCGGCGTGGGCGTCGGCGAGGGCGCGCCCACGAGGAGCGCGCCGAGGAGGGCGACGGCGGCGATCTTCATCACGCCGCCGTCGCCTCACCATCGCGCGCGGGCACGCGCTCGGCGTGCGGGATGCGGGCCGAGTGTCGGCGTCCCACCCGCCCTCAGCCGCCGGTCACCGAGACGGTCAGCACGGCGCTGTACTCGCCGGCCAGTGCATTCTCGGGCATCCTGAGCTCGAGGTCGGTGCTGAGCGCGATAGCGTTGACGCCGCTGACGTTGCTCGCCGTCCCGAGCACACCGGATCCGGAGGAACTCGCCGATCCTGCGGTCCACGTGACCGTGCCGCTCGTGTCGTCCGCCGGCATCGGGGTGACGGTCAGGCGGTTCGCCGCGATCGGCTTGCCGTTGCTGGGGCTGGTGGTGAAGTCTGTGACGCTCCAGCTGACGGTGTACCCGCTGGTCCCGGCTCGGTTGTCGGTGACGACGGTGCCGAAGCTCTCGTTTTCGTAGTGGTCGCCGTTGTACACCGAGGGGGTGAACGCCGCGAACGCGACCGAAGCCTGGGAACTGATGGACAGCGATCCACTCCCGATGGTCGCGGTGAGGGCCGTCGTGTCGGAGGCGTCGGGTACAGCGAGGGCGGGCGCGGAGGCCGTTGCCACCAGCGCCGCGCTCGCGACGGTGATGAGGGCGGCGCGTGTGATGTGACGCATGGTCGTGCGATCTCCTTCGCGAGTCGGAACCCGCCGGAATGGCAGGCCGTCACCCGAAACCCTAGGGAGCCGCGGCTACGGAGCGGAGGGGGCCGGGCCCCGGAAAAGGGTGGTTTCGTCATCGGTGACGATCGTCGCGATCGCCGACCGTCCGGGGGGAAGCAAGCGCCCCAGCACGCGCTCGCGCGCGCTGTCGACGAGCGGTGCCATCCAGCGCGCGACCTCGTCGACGAGCCCATCGGATGCCGATCCGTCGCCGTCGTCGAGGAGCACGACGTCCACCCCTCGCGCGCGGGCGGCGCGGACGGCGGCATCGAGCGGATCGCGGGCCAGCACGCCCGCGCGATACTCGTCGCGCAGCTGGCCCTCGAGGCTCGCGCAGGCGCTGCGGTCTCGCTCGTCCAGCGGGTCGTCGCCCGCGAGCCGGGTCAGGACGGGCGCGACCTGCGCGCGCAGCGTCGCGGCGCGGACGGCGAGTTCCGCGCGCGCGGCGGCATCCCACGCCTGCATCCCGGCCTCGGTCATCATCCGCACGTCGAGCAGGTGCCGGCGCCGCACGAGTCGCGCGATGACGAACCACAGCGCGGTCGAGACCCCGACGACCATCAGGGCGCGGGTGATGGCGTAGCCGAAGGTGACGAGATCGTCGCCGCGCGTCAGGACGAGCAGAAAGAGGATGCCGACGACCGCGGCCTGCGCGGTCACGGCGATGAGCGGCCGTCCGGTGAGGGCGAGTGCGGCCAGCACGAACCCGGCGGCGGTGACGAACCACAGCTGCCCGAAACCGTACGGACTCACCAGCGCCCCGGTGGTCACCACCGCGACAAGGCCTCCGGCGATCGCGGCGGCGGCCCCGACGGCGGGACGGGGATGCGCGGCTCGGCGAAGCCCTTCACCGAGCGCGAGCAGCGCGAGCAGCAGCGCCGGCGCGACCCACCCGGTGGCTCCGGCCAGCGCCGCGGCGGTGGCGGCGAGCCCCTGTGTTGCGACGAAGACCACGGCCGTGGCGACGATCGGGCCGCGCACCGAACGGGCTCCGGGCGCGGCGACCGTGGGCGCACGCGGGGGAGCCCACCCCACCGTCACCGAGGTGCCGGCGCCGGGCGCACTCCGGACGGCGGCGGTGCCGCCCGGCACGTCGCGCACGCGGCGCAGGATGCTCGTGGCGATACCGAGCCGGTCATCGGGCACCGCCGCGGGGTCGAAACCGCGCCCATCGTCGACGATCTCGATCACGATTGCGCGTTCTGCCGTCCGCAGAGACACGCGTCGAGACGCTCCCGCTCCCGCGTGGCGGATGCTGTTGTCCAGTGCCTGTCGCGCCGCGGCGAGCAGCGCCTCCTCGGCCGCGGGCGTCGGCTCGACGGGATCGGCGACCGTGACCTCGAATCCGGCGCCGGCGGCGCTCGCGAGCGCCGCGAGCCGCACGCGCACGGCGCCCACCGGTGACGCGCCTTCGCGGTCGAGATCCTCCACGAGCGTTTGCGCCTGCGCGGCCTGTCGCGATAACGCCGAGCGGGGGATCAGGGATGCCGCCGCCCCCGAGGTCGCCGCGATCGTCAGGACCGCGAGCACTTCGTCGTGAACGAGCGCCGCGGCACGGCTGCGCGCCGCCAGGCGTCCCTTCTCGGCGGCAGCCTGAGCGCTGGCCGCCGCCTCTGCCGCCCGCGCCCGGTCGATCGCGCGCGTCGCCGCCAGCAGGTGGGCGATCAGGGCGCACGCCATGGCGGCGGTCATCACGCCCTCGAGGTCGTTGACGATGCCGTCGAGGTCGAAGCCGCCGAACATCAGGCGGTACCCGAAGCCCATCACCGAGCCGAACGCGATCGTGACGCTCGCGAGGACCATTCCGCCGGCCAGGAGCGCGAGTCCCGAGCCGAGGCCGACGGTGGACAGCATCCACGGCACACGATCGAGCGAGCGGGCCGAAGCGCCGGCCGCGGCGAACCCGGCGATGGCGACGACGTAGCCGGACGCGCCCACCGCGGCTCCGATCCGCAGCGTCCGCACGCTCAGCCAGGGTGCCAGCACACCCACCGCGATGATCGCGACCATGATCACCCCGACGAGCGCGAGGTACCAGGTCGGGAGCGTCGCTTCGGTGTCGTCACCGACGAAGCGAGGGGTGGCGAGCGCGATGACGATGACGATGACGGCGGCGGCGATGGCGAGCGCGCGCCGGCTGGCCAGCTCCGTTCCGCCGACGTCAGCCACGGGTCGGTCCCGGCAGGAACCCGTCCTCCACACCGCGTCGGTACAGGTCGATCTTCGTCGCCGCCGGTCGCCCGATCTGCTGATACACACTGCGGATACGGCGCAGATGATCATCGACCGTGTTCTCGCTGACGAACAGCCGACTCGCGACCTGCTTCGCCCCGAGCCCCGAGGCATACAGAGAGAGCACCTCCCGCTCCCGCTCGGTCAGCGGAGCGGCGGCCATGAGCGGGTCGGTGTCGAGCGCCGAGGCCCATTCGGGGCTGAGGGCGAGCTGCCCGCGTGCCGCGTCGAGCAGCGCCGTGCGCAGCACCTCGGTCGGTGCCGACTTGCGCACGATCCCCTCGGCGGCGGTGCGTGCGGCCTCCCGCACGAGATAGGGGTTCTCCGCCGAGGTGAGCACGAGGATCTTCGCGCCCCAGTTCTTCAGGGCCGCGACGTTCTCGGCCGGGTGGCTCCCGTCGCGGAGGTTCAGGTCGAGCAGCACGATGTCGGCGTCGCGCGGGCTCGATACGAGGGCGGAGACGGTGGGAGTGTGCCGCGTGAATTCCAGGCCGTCGGCGTCGGCCAGGATCCCCCGGACGGCCAGACCGATGAGCTCGTGATCGTCGACGATCGCGACGGTCGTGGCATCCCCCATGGCGTGCTCCCTCTCTCTCCCCGGACTCAGTATGGCCGAGCCGAAAAGGGAGGATCAGCGGGCGGTACCGGATGCCACGGCCCCTGTCCACCCGTCCCCTGACGCGGGCACGGCCGCAAGGCTGGTCGTATGGCCACGACACACTTCGACTACCTCATCGTCGGCGGCGGAATGGTCGCCGACACCGCTGCTCGCGGCATCCGCGAGATCGATACGGCCGGGTCGATCGGCATCCTGAGCGATGACGTCGACGAGCCGTACACGCGTCCGGCCCTCAGCAAGAAGCTGTGGACCGACGACGACTTCGCGTGGGAGAAGGTGCCCCTCGGCACCTCCGCCGATACCGGCGCCGAGATCCGACTGCGCACGCGGGCAACCGCGATCCGTCCCGAGGCGCACGAAGTGGATGCCGCGGGCGAGACGTTCTCGTACGGCAAGCTCCTCCTCGCGACCGGCGGGCATCCGGTGCCGCTCCCGATCGAGGACCGCTCGAATGGTGAGCGGGCGCTGACCTTCCGGACCGCCGCGGACTACCGCCGCCTGCGCGCGCTGTCGACCGAGGTCGAGCGCATCGCCGTGGTCGGCGGCGGGTACATCGGCTCGGAGCTCGCGGCCGCCCTCGTGCAGAACGGCGTCGACACCGTGCTGATCCACACCGGAGCCGTGCTCGGCGACGCGGTGTTCCCGCCCGCGCTCGCCGAGCGTTTCGAGACGCTGTTCCGCGAGGCGGGGGTCGAGATCGTCGCCGGCTCGAGAGTCGAGGGCGGAGAAGCGGATGCCACCGGCGTGCAGCTCGCGCTCGAGAACGGTGACGTGGTGCGCGCCGACGCCGTCGTCAGCGGCCTGGGCATCGAGATCGCCACCGACCTGGCCGAGGCCGCCGGGCTGCGGACCGACGACGGCATCGTGGTCGACGCGCAGCTGCGCTCCTCGGCCGACGACGTCTGGGCCGCCGGCGACATCGCGAGCTACCCCGACCGGATCCTCGGACGCCGCCGGGTCGAGCACGTCGACAACGCCAACGCGATGGGCCTGGCCCGCGGGCCGCAACCTCGCGGGCGCCGCTGAGCCGTACACGCACACGCCGTACTACTACTCGGCGGTGTTCGGCATCCGGTACGAGGCGGTCGGAACGCTCGACTCCTCCCTCGAGACGGTGGAGGACGTGATCGACACCGACCGTCGCGTCGTCTCCTACCTCGACGACGACCGCGTGGTCGGCGTGCTGCTGTGGAACGTCGAGGACGCCCGCGACGCCGCCCGCGCCGTGCTCGCCGAGGCCGACACCCTCACGCGCGACGACCTGGTGGGCCGCATCCGCTGACCGGGCCTGCACAACTCCGGCAGTTTCGCCGGTCGTGTGCGGGCACTCGCTGACCGGGGGCCGCACAACTCCGGCAGATTCGCTGATCGTGTGCGCGGTGCGCGGTGGCTGGACCGATGTGCCGGAGTTGTGCGCCCCCCGGGGACCGGCGCCCCGACCAGACCGGCGCCCCGACCAGGCCGGCGCCCCGCTCAGGCCGGAGGTGCGGCCGTCGACCCGCGCTCGAGCAGCGCGAAGGGGAGGGTACCGCGGCGCGCGGCGGGGGCGGCACCGTCGAGTTCGGCGAGCACGGCCTCGGCGGCCCGGGCCCCCTGACCGCGCGCGAACTGATCGATCGTGGTCAGGCCGAACCAGCGGCCGAGGTCGTTGCCGTCGACGCCGATGATCGAGACGTCCTCCGGCACCCGCAGCCCCCGCTCGCGCGCGGCGAGCACGGCGCCGATCGCCATCTCGTCCGAGGCCGCGAAGATCGCGGACGGAGCCTCGGATGCCACGAGCAGCCGCCGCGCGGCAGCTGACCCGCCCTCGATGGTGAAGTCGGCCGTCTCGTGCAGGGCCGTGGCGCCGGCGGCATCCATCGCCTCCGCGAACCCGCGGCGGCGGAGCGCCGGCACGGACGAGACGGCGTCGGTCGTCGCGTCGGCGCCGATGTGCGCGATGCGCCGGTGGCCGAGGCCGAGCAGGTGCTCGGTGGCGAGGCGGCCGACGGCGAGGTCGTCGACCGTGAGGGTCGTCAGGAGCGGCGTCGGCCCGGCGATCGCCACGATCGGGATGCCGAGTCCGCGGAGGAGCGCCGACTCGGCGGCATCCAGGTCGAGGGCGATCGTGAGGACGCCGTCGATGCGCCGCCGCCGCAGATGGTCGTCGAAGACGCGGCGGCGTTCATCGGCGTCGGCGCTCACGCTGTACAGCGTGATGTCGTAGCCCTGGCGCACGAGGGCGTCCGAGATACCGGCCAGCACCGTACTGAAGAACCAGCGATCGAGAAACGGCACGACCACGCCGATCGCGCGGGTACGGCCCGTCGCAAGAGTCGACGCTGCGGCCGAGACGACGTAGCCGAGTTCCACGGCCGCCGCGCGCACCCGCTCTCGCGTCGCGTCCGAGACCGGCCCGCGCCCGCTCAGCGCGCGCGAGACCGTGGCCGTCGACACCCCCGCCCGTCGGGCGACGTCGTCGATGCCGACCACGGTCTCGCGTGCCCCGGATGCCATGGCTCAGGCCGCGGCGATCCAGACCGTCGTGTCGGTGGGCAGCCGCGTGCCGTCGAGCGGACCGCTCGCGATCAGCACCTCGCCCGCGGGGAGCTCGACCGGCGCGGTGCCGAGGTTGGCGACGACCGTGAGCGGACCGTTGCGGAACGCCACGACGTCATCGCCGAAGCCGTCGAGCCACTCGAGGCTCCCCGTGCCCAGCGCGTGGGCGCGTCGCGCGGCCAGGAGCGAGCGGTAGAGCGACAGCGTCGAGGCCGGGTCGTCGCGCTGCACATCGCGCGCGAGCTCGGCCCACTCGGCGGGCTGCGGCAGCCACGCCGCGCCGGTGTCGTTGAACCCGTAGGCGGGCGCGTCGGCGGTCCACGGGATGGGCACGCGGCAGCCGTCGCGGCCGTAGCGCTCGCCGTTGGTGCGGAACCACGTCGGGTCCTGGCGTGCGTCGTCGGGCAGGTCGATCACCTCGGGGAGCCCCAGCTCCTCGCCCTGATACAGGTACGACGAGCCCGGCAGCGCGAGCATCAGCGTTGTGGCGGCGCGGGCGCGGCGCAGGCCCGTCACTGGGTCGGGCTGGCCGGGGGACTTCGGGCCGATGCCCGCGCCCTGCGGGTTCTCCGCCGTGAGCGCGAGACGTGACGCGTGGCGCACGACGTCGTGGTTCGACAGCACCCAGGTGCTCGGAGCGCCGACGGCGCCGTACTCGTCGAGCGACTCCTCGATCACGACGCGGAGGGCCTCGGCATCCCAGGCCGTCTCGAGGTAGTGGAAGTTGAAGGCCTGGTGCATCTCGTCGGGGCGCACCCACAGGGCGGTCTGCTTCACCGTCGGCAGCCACGCCTCGGCGCATAGCGCCCGGTCGCCGTCGTACTCGGCGAGCACGTCGTGCCACTCGCGCCATACGTCGTGCACGCCCGGCTGGCCCCAGTACGGCACCGCGCCGGCGTCGCCGCCCATGGAGCCGCCCGCGGGATCGGGCGTGTAGTCGGGAAGGCCCTCGGCCTTGATGAGGCCGTGGGCGACGTCGACGCGGAACCCGTCGACGCCCCGGTCGAGCCAGAAGCGCAAGATGTCGCGGAACTCGGCGCGCACCTCGGGGTTCGTCCAGTCGAAGTCGGGCTGCGACTCGTCGAAGATGTGCAGGTACCACTGGCCCGGCGTGCCGTCGGCCTCGGTCACGCGCTTCCACATGCCGCCGCCGAACACCGACTCCCAGTTGTTCGGGGGCAGCTCGCCGTTCTCGCCCTTACCGTCGCGGAAGATGTACCGCGCCCGCTCGGGGCTTCCGGGGGCGGCCTTCAGCGCCTCTTGGAACCACACGTGCTGATCGCTGGAGTGGTTCGGCACGAGGTCGACGATGACCCGGATGCCACGCTCGTGCGCACCCGCGAGCATCGCGTCGAAGTCGGCCAGGGTGCCGAAGATCGGGTCGACGTCGCGGTAGTCGGCGACGTCATACCCCGCGTCTTTCTGCGGCGACCGCTGGAAGGGGCTGAGCCAGATGGCATCCACCCCCAGCTCGTGCAGGTCGTCGAGGTGCGCGGTGACGCCGGGCAGATCGCCCAGGCCGTCGCCCGAGGCGTCGGCGAACGAGCGGGGGTAGATCTGGTAGATGACGGCGGTGCGCCACCACTCGGATCCGGGGGCGGACGCGAGTTCGGGGCGCGGGTCCTCCTGCGTGAAAGTCATGCGCCCCACGCTAGTGCAAGCGCTTGCAGCAGCGGCACCCCCCTTGCGCCTCCCTCCCGCCGCCCCCGCGCGCCGTCGCCCCGCCCTCGCGCGCCCCGGCGCCGCCCCGCGCCCCCGCCCCCGCCCCCCGAGCGGCGAGTGTCCAAGACACGCCGCATTGGCGCGGGGGCCAGCGGCGTGTCTTGGACACTCGCCCGCCACCGCAGCACACCGCGGCACACCGCGACCCCACGCGGCGCACCGCGCCCCGATTAGGCTGGGGCGGTGCCCGACGCCCCCGCCCTCGCCCGCGCCGAATCGCTCATCGGCAGCATCCCCGACTACCCCGAGGTCGGGGTGACGTTCCGCGACATCACGCCGTTGTTGGCGGATGCCGACGCCCTGCGCGCCACGATCGACGCGCTGCTCGAGCCCTTCGCCGGCCGGTTCGACGTCGTCGCGGGCATCGAGGCCCGCGGATTCCTCCTCGCTGGGGCGGCGGCCATCGCGGCCGGCGTGGGGCTCGTGCCCATCCGCAAGGCCGGCAAGCTGCCGCGCCCCGCGGCATCCGTCTCGTACGCCCTCGAGTACGGCACGGCCGAGATCGAGATGCACGACGACATCCCCCACGGGACCCGCGTGCTGCTGCTCGACGACGTGCTCGCTACCGGCGGCACGCTCGAGGCCGGCCGCGCGCTGGTCGCCCGCCTCGGCGGCGAGGTCACCGGTACCGCGGTGCTGCTCGAGATCGACGTGCTCGGAGGTCGCGAGGTGCTCGGCGGCGACGTGCACTCGGTCTTCCACGCCTGACGCGCGTCCGGCGGGTGCGCTGACGCCGCGGCCGCGGGGTGGCGTACCGCGCCGCACTGTGCCGAACTCCGGAGTTTCGGCATCCCGTGGCCGGTGTGACCGGCGTTCTGGCCGTGGGCGGCGGGTTCTTCCGGAGTTTGGCCGGCCCGGAAACCTCGGGGTTCCTCAGCGCCCCGCCGGCCGCCCGGCACATTCTGCCCGGGGCGGCTGCTGCCGCGCTCCCGTTGCAGCAGCGGGGTGGAGCGCCGCGCCGAGCCGCGCCGAACTCCTGAGTTTCGGCATCCTGTGGCCGGTGTGACCGGCGTTCTGGCCGTGGGCGGCGGGTTCTTCCGGAGTTTGGCCCGGCCGGAGATCCCGAGGCTTCTCGGCCCCACGCCGGCCGCGGGTTTCTCCGGAGTTTGGCCCGGCCGTCGTGACAGCGGCGAACGGGGAACCGGCGCCTCAGCGCAGGACCGACGCGCCGAGCTCCACCGGACTCCCCTCGATGTTGCCGACGATGCCGCGGATCACCCCGGTGCCGTCCTCCCGCCGGAGGCCGTCGTACCAGGCCTGGGTGGCCTCAACGTCGAAGGCGTGCGTCTCGTGCGCGCGCTTGCGGGCGCGCAAGACCAGGTCGCCGGCCCGCTCGGTGCGGATGCGTTCGTACCGCGTGAGCGAGTCCTCGACGCCGAGGGTGGTCGTGGCGAACACGATGCCGAGCGCGAAGCTGTCTTCGAGCGCCGAGCACGCACCCTGCCCGATGTCGGGGGCGGTGTTGTGCGCGGCATCGCCGAGGATCGCCACACGTCCCCGCACCCACGTGTCGAACGGGTCGATGTCCCAGATCTCCACGCGGTTGAGTGAGGCGTCGGGGTCGATGGCATCCAGAAGCGCACGCACGCCCGGGGCGCCCCACGACCCGAACGCCGTCTCGAGCGCGGCCATGGGGTCTTCGAGCACTCCCGAGGGGCCCGGCACGTCGACGAAGAAGTAGAACCGGTCGCCCGCGACGGGCATGACGGCGCAGCGCTTGCCGTCGCCGACGTAGGTCGTCCACTGCTCGGGCGGCCCGATCCGCGGGTCGGCATCGACCAGGCCGTTGTAGTTCACGTATCCGGAGTACCGCCGTTCCGGACGGATGCCGGTGGGCTCGGTGACGTAGTCCCGCACGAGCGAGCGCGCCCCATCGGCTCCGATCAGCAGGTCGGCGGTGTCGGTCGTGCCGTCGGCGAACGTCGCGGTCACGGTGGTGCCGTCGTCGGAGACCCCGACCAGTTGCCGGCCGAGGTGGATGCGGTCGAGGCCGACGGCATCCATCATCAGCGCCTGCAGGTCGGCGCGTGCGACGGGGTACGGCCGCTGCCCGGTTTGCGTGGTGACGGATGCCAGGCTGAACCGGCACATCTCTTCCCCGGTGTGGCCGTCGTAGTAGGCCATGTCGTCCATCTGGCCGCCGAGGGCCGCGACCTGGGGGCCGAGTCCGAGCCAGTTGAGGACTTTCACGCCGTTCGACCACAGCGACAGGGCCGCCCCGACCGGGCGGTTTTCGCGCATGCGGTCGTAGACGACGACCTCGTGTCCGAGCTTCTGCAGCGCCAGGGCGGCGGAGGTGCCGCCGACGCCGGCTCCGATGACGATGACCTTCATGGCTCCTCCTCAGCTGCCGCGGTAGGTCGAGTAGGCGAACGGGCTCAGCAGCAGCGGCACGTGCAGGTGCGCGTCGCCGGCCACGGTGAAGGCCACCGTCACGCGCGGGTGGAAGGACGGCACCCCTCGCGCGCGGAAGTACGCGCCGGTGCCGAACGTCAGCGCGTGGTCGCCGTCGTCGAGACGGTCGGGTCCGAGGGCCGCGCGTCCGTCGGCGTCGGTCTCGGCCGCGGCGACGACCGCGCCGTCAGGACCGACCAGCTCCAGCGTGATGCCGGCCGCGGGCGTGCCCGTCGTGGCATCCAAGACGTGGGTGGTGAGGTGGGTCATTCCGTGCCCTCCGGCTCGTCGGTGATCGTGCCGCGCAGGCGCAGGAGGGCGATCTCGGCGAGCTGGCGCGTGGCCTCGATCGTCTCGGCGTCGGGGGTGTTGCCGAGACGCCGTTCGAGCTCGGCGCGCATCTCGCCCGGGGTGCGCCCGGCCGCGCGGATGAGGAACACACGCCCGAAACGCTCCTCGTACGCGGCGTTACCCGCGGCGATCGCGGCGACGTCGTCGTCGGCGGCGGTCGTCATCGCGGCCTGTTCGCGACGGGATGCCGCGGCCTCGGCGTTCTCGCCCGACACCGTCGCGCCGATGCGGGGGTGGGCGTGCAGGGCCTGGGCGAGGTCTTCCGGCGACCAGGCGGAGGCGAGGGCGGAGGCGTAGGCGGCGAGGGCGTCGACATCGGCGTAGGGGCGCGCGTCCACGACGGCGTCGACCCACCCGGGGATGTCGGCCCACACGCGGGCGGTGGCCGCGGCCTCGGCGGGCGAGGCCGCGTTGAAGGCGCTGAGGTGCATGCCGCCCACGCTAGGGGCGCTGCGTTACGGGGCTGTGGCGGGATGTGTCGGCGATGTTGCTGTGGGGAACATTCGGCGTCTGGAGGGGACCCGCTCCTCAAGACCCGAGCGCGGTCACCCGGCGAGAACGTGGCGTTCATCTTTTGAAACCGCACGCGAGGGCTGCAGGGCAGATCGGCTGGATAACTTCTCCGCGGCCCGCCCGAACGGGTCGACGCTCCCGTGCAGGGGCGTGTCCTGCGTAAGAGAGGACCTCCTCCTTCCATGTTCCCCTTGTCTCCCCGGCGGTCGCTTCGACTTCTCGCCGTCGTCGCCGTCTCGGTCGTCGGGCTCGCGATCGTCTCGCCGGCCTACGCCGGATGGGTCGGAAACGCCGCGGTCTCCTCGTCCACGGCGGTGCCCGATGGCGTCGGCGCCCCGACCCTGATTCTTCTCGAGAGCGTTCACGCTCCGGGCAAGGTCGCGCAGATCGACGACCCGAACGCACAGGTGTCTTCGGCGCCCGGTGCAACGGATCGGGCCGCGGCCGCGATCGAGACGATGAAGACGGGCAACGCGGCATCCTTGAAGGGCCAGGCCCTGCGCTTCTACCCCGTGAGCGGGGCGAACAACACCTACGTCATCGCGGATCAGCAGGACCGGGTCCTCACCCGCTCCCGCAACGACCAGTCGACCTTCCGGTACCTGCAGCTCGCCGACCTCGCCGCTTCCGCGACCGACCCCTACGCCCAGTGGGAGGCGCGCGACGCGGGCGACGGCACCGTGAACCTCGTCAACGTGCAGTCGGATCCGTCGGCGCAGCCCGCGGCGCTCGACCTGTACAACTGGAAGACGGCTGACGGATCCGAGATCCAGACGTACACCCTCAACGCCGGCGCGGCGGTCCAGAAGTGGCGCATGCGAACGCTGGAGGCCACCGTCGCGGTCCCGACGGCCATCGTTCCCACCGGAGCGGTCCCGCCGATGCCCACGAATCTCGTGGGCCGCTATAGCTGGGGCGGTTCCTTCCCGCTCACGTCCATCACCTGGCAGATGCCCGACCCCTCCGTGTGGAACACCGGCGGCGAGCTCGATGTGACCGGAACCGCTTCGGGCTTCTTCGGTGAGGACGTCCCCGTGTCGGCGCACTTCTCGATCGGCTCGCCGGGAGACGCGGACGAGTCGTCGATGACGTCGTACGCGGGGGTGAACCTGAAAGAGCTGCGGATGCTCGCCCCGCGAACGGTGGTGCGCAAGGTTCCCGGCACGGGTGCGACCGTGACCTCCTCGGTGTCGTGGGACTGGTCGAGCCTCACGGATGCCGCGGTCGCCCAGCCCGGAACCGTCACGCTCTCGGCCGCCCCGGAAACCGGCTTCGCGGCACGCCTGGTCGTCACCGTCCTGGCAGCGGAGCGCGTGAACGTGCTGCGGCAGAGCGGGGTGCACCCTGACTTCACGTTCAAGGACAGCACGGCGTTCGCCCTCACGGACGGCAACCGGAACGTCAGCGGGTTCGCGGACTGGCGCAGCGGGGGAGCGACCAACCGCGTCAACCCCAACCGCGTCTGGTTCTCCTTCGATCAGCCGCGCCAGATCACCGGCATCAACGTGTACGACATCGGCGGCAAGCAGAACGTCGGCACCGTCACCGCCCAGTACCGCACCGTGCTCGGGGGGTGGAAGAACCTACCGACCGCCGCTGGCTGGCCCTACGTCAATCAGGCGGCCGACCTCTCGCTCGAGGCCTCCTTCACCCCCGTGCTCGCCACGGGCGTCCGCGTGATCATCGGCAACAAGTCCTCCAGCACCTGGATGACGCTGTCGGAGATCGAGGTCTACGGGCCTCGGACCCCCGCATCCTGAATCCCCGCCCCTCGTGCACCTGATGAGAAGAGAGATGTTCCCCCATCCCCGTCGCGCTTCGCGCACACGCTCCGCGGTCGCCGCTGTGATCGCGCTCGCCCTGTCCGCCCTCGCTCTCGGCAACGCCTCCGGCGCGGTCGCCGCGACCGACGACGCCTCGACCTCGACGGATGTCTCGTCGACCGCGGCCACCGACACCACCACCCGGTCGAGCTTCCTTCTGCCGGTGCTTCCCGACACGCAGTTCTACTCCCGGTACAGCGCCTCGCAGTTCTACCCGAAGTACGGGACGAACCCCTTCGAGGTGCAGACGCAGTGGGTCGCCGACCACAAGAGTGATCTGAACATCCCCTTCGCGATGCACCTGGGCGACGTCGTGGACCAACAGTGGGTGGGCGACCAGTGGACCGCGGCGGCGAAGGCGATGAGGACCCTCGAGGACGGCGGCGTGCCGTACTCGATCCTTCCCGGCAACCACGACGTGAACGATCAAGGCGCGCGTTCGTCGGAGTCGAACGCGGCGAACTACCTCGCGAACTTCGGCGCGACGACTCTGGCGCGGCAGGCCGGCGGCACCCTCCTGGGGACGTTCCAGAACGGGTACTCCTCGGCGTACATGTTCCAGGCGGAGGGACACGAGTGGGTCGTGATGTCCCTGGGGTGGAACGCGTCCGACGACACGTTCGCCTGGGCTCAGGGCATCCTGGACGCGCACCCCGGCGTTCCCGTGATCCTCTCCTCCCACGCGATCATCGGCATCGATCAGGACCAGGTCTCGCCGACCAGCTGGTGGTTCGGGGATCTGCTCTGGGAGAGGCTGATCCGCAAGAACGATCAGATCGTGGTGACCCTCAACGGCCACTTCCACGGCGCGACGCAGCGGACACTGATCAATGACTTCGGTCACCCGGTCTACGAGGTGCTCAGCGACTACCAGATGGCGGCGGACGGCGGCAACGGCATCATGACGTTGGTCGAGTTCGACATGACGAACAACCGCATCGACGTCAACACCGTCTCCCCCTGGGTGACGAAGAAGCACGCGAACGCCCTCAGCTCCACCGACACTCCGGTGCTGAGCGGCCCGGGGAAGGAGTTCAGCCTTCCGCTGGACTTCGGTGCGCGGTTCGGATGGGGCGCTCCCAGCGCAGACCAGGCAGACAACGGCGACCTCTCGGCGTTGGCCAAGGAGATCGTGTCCGCCGGATGGACCGGCGAGGGCGGGGACAAGCCACTCGTCCCGGCCGGGAACGAGTCCGACTACGTCCGCGTGGACGGCACCGTCGCGCACTGGCGATTCGGCGACGTCGCGGAGGGTGATCTGTCCGACACGACGGAGATCCCCGATGTGGCCGGCGCGAGCCCGATGTACCGGAACCCGATCGAGGACACCGACGCGGACGACACCGCCGACGACGTCTCGATCACCCACTCCAACGTTCCCGTCTACGCGGCGGACAAGGGAGCGGTGTGCTTCACCGACGTGCACCGCAACGCGAGCGGCCCGGACAACCTCTCCTACATCACGACCGAATACGGTGCGCCGGCGACGTTCGCGCACCTGGACGCGTCCACCGGTTACACCCTGGAGACGTTCCTGCAGATGGACAGCAACTGGAGCGAAGCCGCGAACCGCTGGGGGGCCGCGATCACCCGGGGCGGTACTCGGGAGTGGATGGGGATCAACGACTCCTCCGACCCCGGAGCCGGCGCCGCGTGGCTGGGTATCTCCAACCTCCGCGAGTACCAGTTCTCGGCGGCGGACACGACCTCGAAGAACTCCTACACCCTGTGGTCGGGGGAGATCATGCCCGGATCGTGGCACCATGTCGCGATCGTCAACGACCCGGGCACGGGCACCGTGATCATGTACGTCGACGGCGTGCCGGTTCTGCGCAACGCTTCGCAGGCGGGCGGGATGATGGCCGCGGACTTCATGCCCTGGATCATCGGTACCTCCACGTGGAACAGCGAGCCCGAGCACGGCTGGTACGGCTGCGTCGGCGAGACGCGGATCGTCGACCACGCGCTCACTCCGGAGCAGTTCCTCTCCCAGCGGCCGAACATCGACGCCGGCGGGTCGGGTTTCGCCCTGACCACCGACCTTTCCCAGGTGCGTCCGACGGACCTCTCGCTCTCGTCGTTCGACGGCACCGGGTTCGCCGACGCGACCGTGCGCGTCGTGGAGCAGGGCCGCACGATCGGGCAGACCGTTGTCGACGACAGCGGAAAGTGGCACGTCGCTCTCGACACCCCCGTCTCGGGCGTGGGTGTGCACTCGCTGAGCTTCGTCCAGTCGGTCGGCAGCCGAGAGGGGAAGGCGCTGGAGGCCAGCGTGACGTTGACCGCCGCCGCGCCCACCGTGACCGATCCCGCTGATCAGAACGCGCTGGTCGGAACGACCGCGACCTTCTCGGTGACCGCCGCGGGTTCGCCCGCCCCCACCATCCGGTGGGAGTCGTCGACGGATGGCTCGACGTGGGCGGACGTGGCCGGCGCCACCTCGTCGACGCTCGCCGTCCCCGACGCGTCGGTGTCGATGACCGGCACCCGCTATCGCGCCGTCGTCTCGAACGGCGTGGGTCCGGACGTGGTCTCCGCGGCGGCGACCCTCGTCGTTGTCGACCCGACTCCGTCGGAACCGGCCGGCTCCGACAGCGGCCGTGTCGCGATCGCCGACCCCGCCTTCGGGGAGACCACCGTGAAGATCAGCGCGGGGAGCGGTCACCAGCAGCAGGTGCTGCAGGCGTGGGCGTGGTCCTCTCCGACCGATCTGGGTCACGTGACGACCGACGCGGCGGGCGATGCGATCGTTTCCGTGGGCTCCCTCAGCCGGGGTGAGCACACCCTGGCTCTGACCCTGCCGAATGATCCGACCGTCGTCGCCTGGGGCACGTTCGTGATCGCGGCCTACCCGGCGGAGCGGGATGCCACGGCAGAACTGCACACCACGGTGACCGCCAGTGACCTCTGGTCGCTCGACGCCGAGAAGTCTTCCGTGGACTTCGGCGCGGTGGAGCGCGGTCGCACCGCGACGGCGAACCTGGGGAAGGTCGCTGTCGTGGACGATCGCTCGACGTTGACCGGCTGGACCCTAACCGCCGTCGCCTCCCCGTTCCGGAGCGGCGCCGACACGGTTCCGGCGAGCGTTCTGGGGATCCACCCGATGCCGCTCACCGGATACGTTCCGGCGGCCGGCATCACGGTGGGCGCAAGCGGGGCGAGCTTCGCCTCCGGTTCGCCGGGCGTCTCCACCGGAGTCGGCGGTGCGCTCTTCGACGCGATGCTGGACTTCACCGCCCCCCGCAACGCGCCGGTCGGCGTCTACCACTCGACGCTGACCCTCACGCTCGTCGCGAAGTAGAGCACGCGAGGAGCCCCCGTCGCCCGCGGGCGGCGGGGGCTCCTCGTTTCGTTGTGCCTGCGCGGTCGGCCGGCGCGACGCGTATGCGGGCGGTACGCGACCCGGCGCACGCGCACGCGTCCGCGGTGGCGAGGGCACGGGGGCGGATATCGCGCGCACGACCCAGGTGTTCGCACAAATGTTGATGACGGTTACATCGGCGAAACGCGGGGCGCTTAGCGTGAGCGGCATGAGCACGAGGATCGCCGCGCGTCGCACCTTCATCGACGGCCGTTTCGCCCCCGCCACGGTCGTCGTCGACGACGGCGTGATCTCGGCGGTCACGGTGTTCGACCCGATGGCCGACACGGTGCTGCCGGGCGACTCGGTGCTGCTCCCGGGCCTCGTCGATTCGCACGTGCACCTCGACGAGCCCGGCCGCACCGAGTGGGAGGGCTTTGCCACCGGCACCGCCGCCGCGGCCGCCGGGGGAGTGACGACCGTCGTCGACATGCCCCTCAATAGTTCCCCGGTGACGACCACCCCCGAAGCCCTGGATGCCAAGCGCGCCGCCGCCGCG
The DNA here is from genome assembly GCF_057167165.1 of Microbacterium sp. ZW3a. NCBI lineage: Bacteria > Bacillati > Actinomycetota > Actinomycetes > Micrococcales > Microbacteriaceae > Microbacterium > Microbacterium sp. ZW3a. The sequence goes on from NZ_CM169903.1 coordinate 139,800, forward strand.
GGAAAGCTCGCGGTCGACGTGGCCTACTGGGGAGGAGCCGTGCCCGAGAACCTCGGGTCGCTCAGCGCCCTGTTCGCCGCGGGAGTCGTGGGGGTGAAGTGCTTCCTCTCGCCGAGCGGGATCGATGAGTTCGGCTACCTCGACGCCGACCAGTTGGAGCGCTGCCTCGCCGAGCTCGCCGCCTTCGACGGCCTGCTCATCGTGCACGCCGAAGACCCCGCACACCTGCACGGCGACGGGCCGCTCGGCCCGCGCTATGTCGACTTCGAGGCGACACGTCCGCCGCAGAGCGAGCGCGCCGCGATTCGCCGGGTGATCGAGGCCGCGCGGCGGACGGGCGCCCGCGCCCACATCGTGCACGTGTCCGACGGCGAGGCGCTCGACGACGTGCGCGCGGCCAAGGCCGAGGGCGTGCGCCTCACCGTCGAGACCTGCCCCCACTACCTCACGCTCGACGCCGCCGAGGTGCCCGACGGCGCCGGCGCGTTCAAGTGCTGCCCGCCGATCCGCGGGGCCGCCAACCGCGACCTGCTGTGGGCGGGGATCCTCGACGGCACCATCGACGCGATCGTGAGCGACCACTCGCCGGCCACCGTCGAGCTCAAGGGCAACCCTGACTTCGGCCTCGCGTGGGGCGGGATCGCGGGCCTGCAGACCGGACTGTCGTCGGTGCACACCGCGGCGGTGGGGCGTGGCATCCCTCTCGAGACCCTCCTGCCCCTGTTCACCACGGGCCCGGCACGCATCGCGGGGCTCGAGGGCCTCGGTGTCATCACTCCCGGCGCTCCCGCGCACCTCGTGGCCTTCGCTCCCGAGGAACAGATCGTCGTGGATGCCGCCGCCCTCGAATACCGCAATCCGGTCTCGCCGTGGCACGGGCAGACGCTCACCGGCGTCGTGCGCGAGACGTGGCTGCGCGGGGAGCCGGCGTTCCAGCGCGGAGCGCCGGTGACCCACCGTGAGGGGCGCGAACTCGTGCGGACCCCGGCGGTGGTGGAGGCGTGAGCGCCATCCCGATCCTGCAGCCCGGCGTCGGCCCGATTCCGGGCGACCACTACGTGCCCGCGACACCCGACACCGTGCTGTGGGGGCGCCTCCCCTGCGCGACCGATACGGCCGTGCTCGAGATCGCCTCGGGCGAGAGCGTCACGTTCGACACCGTGAGCCACGAGGGCATCCTCGACGATCAGGGCAAAGACCCGGCGGCGTACTTCGCGGCGCACGGTGTGCCCGAGGAGCAGGTGCTCGACGACGCGATCGAGATCGCGGCATCCGTCGTTCGCGACTCCTTCGCCGACGGGCCGCACGTGGTCGTCGGTCCGGTGCATGTGCGCGGCGCGCATGCGGGCGATCTGCTGAAGATCACCGTCGAGACGCTCGCCCCGCGCGTGCCGTACGGCGTCATCTCGAACCGCCACGGCAAGGGCGCGCTCGTCGGCGAGCTGCCCCGGGGTGAGCACAACGTCAGCGTGTTCGCCGCGGTGTCATCGCGCGCGGGCGTGCTGCACGGCGAGCTGCCGATCGCGGAGGGCGGCGAGCCGGTGGTCGCGTTTCCGCTCGCGCCGTTCCTCGGCACGATGGGGGTGGCCGTCGCGGGCGATGAGCGTCCGCACTCGGTGCCGCCGGGAACCCACGGCGGCAACATCGACATCAACCTCCTCGTCGAGGGCACGACGCTGTTCCTGCCGGTGCAGGTCGAGGGGGCGCTCGCCTACGTCGGCGACCCGCACTTCGCGCAGGGCGACGGCGAGGTCGCGCTCACCGCGCTCGAGGCGTCGCTGCGGGCGACGCTGCGCTTCGAGGTGATCCCGGCGGATGCCGCCCGCGCGGCGTTCGGAGAGATCACCGGGCCGCTCGTGCGCACGCCCGAGTACCTCGTCCCGACCGGCATGGACCCCGACCTGGATGCCGCGATGCGCGCGTGCGTGCACGCCTCGCTCTCGCTCCTCGGTGGCCGCTGGGGCATGGAGGAGCACCTCGCCTACGCCTACCTCAGCGCCGCGACCGACTTCGACATCTCGCAGGTCGTCGACATCGTGTCGGGGGTGCACGCCCGCATCCGCGAGGCGGACTTCGCGGCGGTTGCTGCCGTGGAGCCGCTGCCCCTGGCATCCGCCGCCCCTGACATCGAGGGAGACACCCCGTGACCCCCGCTCTCGCCCGCGCTCTGGCCCGCGCTGAGTCCCCGTCCCGCGAGCTCGACGGCCGAGTGTCCAAGACACGCCGTATGCCGCCGTGGGCCAACGGCGTGTCTTGGACACCCGATCGGCGGCGGCGCTCCGAGGGGGCAGAGCAGTGACGGATGCCACGAGCCCCGAGGCCGCGGCCCGGACCGACGCCGGCCTTCACGGCGATGCCGCCGTCCCACGCGCGGCCCGGCCCGACGCCGGCCTTCACAGCGATGCCGCCCTCCCACGCGCGGCCCGGACCGACGCCGGCCTTCCGGCCGACCTGCGCGAGGCTTTCGAGGCGTACGAGCGGGCGATCGTTGCGAACGACCTCGATGCGCTCGACGCGTTCTTCGCCCCCGGCGACAACACCCTGCGCGGCGACACCGGCGGGCTCCTAGTCGGGCACGACGCGATCAGCGGGTTCCGGGCGCTGCGCGGCGGCGTTCCGCCGCGCGACATCACCGACGTGCACTACCGGCCGCTCGGCGACGACGTCGCGCTGCTCGTCTCGGTCTCGGCGTTCCGCGGCGGCGGTCGGGGGCTGCAGACGCAGGTGTGGGAGCGGATCGCCGGGGAGTGGCTCATCACCGCCGCCCACGTGACCCCGCGCACCCCGGCGCTCGACCGCACGATCTGGCGGAGCGTCGGCGATCCGTTCCAGCAGGGCGCGTGGGAGGGGCCGCTCGCCGGACTCACCGTCGCCGTGAAGGATCTGTTCGCCATCGCGGGCTTCCGCATCGGCGCGGGCAACCCCACGTTCCTCGAAGAGGCCCGGCCCGAGAAAGCCACTGCGCCCGCCGTCGCCGACCTCCTGCGCGCCGGAGCGTCGCTGCGCGGCATCGCCCGCACCGACGAGTTCGCGTACTCGATCGCCGGTGACAACGTGCACTACGGCACCCCGCCGAACGGCGCGGTGGTCGGAGCCCTCCCCGGCGGATCGTCGAGCGGACCGGCCTCGGCCGTCGCCGCCGGGCACGCCGACATCGGCCTCGCCACCGACACCGCCGGCTCCATCCGCGTGCCCGCGTCGTACCAGGGCCTGTGGGGACTCCGCACCACCCACGACCTCGTGCCGCGGCAGGGGATGCTCCCGCTCGCGCAGTCCTTCGACACCGTCGGCTGGCTCGCCCGCGACGGCGAGACCCTCGAGCGCGTTGCCGACTGGTGCCTCAGCTACGACGGCTCCGCCTCGACCGAGAACGTCTACGGTGCCTCCGGCGACGACCTGCCCTGGCGGTTCCTCGTGCCCGAGGAGATCCTCGACTGCGTCGAGCCCGACACCCGTGCGGCGTTCTCGCGGATGCTGGCCGCGGTCGCGGCATCCGACGATCCGCCGCCGTTCCGCGCCGTGCACCTGGGTGACCTGGATGCCACCTTCACGGCGTTCCGCACCGTCCAGGGCGCCGAGGCCTGGCGCAACAACGGCGAGTGGATGCGCGCACATCCCGGGGCCGTGGGCCCGGCGGTCGCGGAGCGGTTCCGCATCGCGTCGCAGATCACCGCCGCCCAGGAGACCGCCGCCCGCGCCGAGCTGGAGCCGGCCGCGGCGGCGCTGGCCGAGCTCGTCGACGGCGGGGTGCTGGTGTTCCCGACCGTTCCGGGCCCCGCTCCGCTGCGCACGGCCGACGTGGATGCCGTCCGCGCGGCGACCCTGCGCATGACCGCGCCCGCAGCCGTGGCGGGGCTGCCCGCGGTCTCGGTGCCGCTCTTGACCGTCGCCGGTGCGCCGGTCGGCGTGTGCCTGGTCTCGCCCGCCGGCACCGACCTCGCGCTCGTCCGCCTCGCCCGCCGCCTCGCGGCCCTGGTCGCCGGGGCGGGGGCCGGTCGATGACCCGCGTCACTCCGTCGCCCGGCCGTGCGAAACTCCTGACCTTCTGCCCCAGGATGCCGTCTATCCGCACTCGCGTGGCATCCACCGCCGGTTTTTCAGGAGTTCGGCCCGCTGCCGCCCGCGCGGCGGTCGGTGGTCGGCCCCGCACCTCCGGTCTCGACGGCGGCCCGGCGACCCGTGCGAAACTCCTGAGATTCCGGCGCCATCTCGCCGCGGCGCCGGTGTCGGCGGCATTCGCAGACGAAGTTTCAGGAGTTCGGCACGCGCACATGCGCGCAACGACCGGCCGCGCCCACATCATCCACCCCACGCCCCACCCCCGCCCTACGGAGTCCCGATGACCCACCTCCCCGGCCCGATCGACCCGCCCGCCCGCCTGCTGATGGGCCCGGGCCCCATCTCGGCGTACCCCAGCGTGCTGCGCGCGATGGGCGCCCCGCTCGTCGGGCAGTACGACCCGTTCATGACCGCCACCATGACCGAGACGCAGGAGCTGTACCGGCAGGTTTGGGGCACCGACAACGACGCGACGCTGCTCATCGACGGCACGAGCCGCGCGGGCATCGAGGCGGCGATCCTCTCCCTCGTGCGCCCGGGGCAGCGGGTGCTGGTCCCGATCTTCGGACGCTTCGGACACCTGCTGAAAGAGATCGCCGAACGTGCGCTCGCCGAGGTGCACACGATCGAGGTTCCGTGGGGCGAGGTGTTCCCGGTGTCGGCGATCCGCGAGGCGATCGAGCGCGTGAAGCCCCACCTCGTCGCGTGCGTGCAGGGCGACACCTCGACCACGATGCTCCAGCCGCTCGACGAGATCGGCGAGATCTGCCGCGCCCACGGCGCCCTGTTCTACACCGACGCCACGGCTTCCCTCGGCGGCAACCCCTTCGAGATGGATGCCTGGGGCTTGGATGCCGCGACCGCGGGCCTGCAGAAGTGCCTCGGCGGCCCCTCGGGCTCGGCGCCGATCAGCCTCTCCGACCGCGCCGTCGAGGTGGTGCGCTCGCGTGCCCGGGTCGAGGCGGGGATCCGGGAGGAGGGGGACGCCTCGGCATCCGACTTCATCCGCTCCAACTACTTCGACCTCGCGATGATCCTCGACTACTGGGGTCCGCGCCGCCTGAACCACCACACCGAGGCGACCACGATGCTCTACGGCGCGCGGGAGTGCGCGCGCGTGTTGCTCCTCGAGGGCCGGGATGCCGTGATCGCGCGGCACCAGCTGCACGGCGACGCGATGCTCGCGGGTGTGCAGGGCCTCGGGCTCACCGTCTTCGGCGACGTCGCGCACAAGATGACGAACGTCGTGGCGGTCGAGATCCCCGAGGGGGTCGTGGGCGACGCGGTGCGCACGGAGCTGCTGACCGACTTCGGGATCGAGATTGGCACGTCGTTCGGTCCGCTGCACGGCCGCGTCTGGCGCATCGGGACGATGGGGTACAACGCCCGCACCGACGCCGTCCTCACGACCCTGTCGGCGCTCGAGACGGTGCTGCGCCGCCACGGGGCGACGGTGGCCGCGGGCGGCGGGGTCGAGGCCGCGCAGGGCGTGTACGGGGCCGCCACCGCCGGGCCGGCCGGGGCCGCGGCATCCGGGACGCACTGATGACCGCCGCGACCCGCCTGCAGGTCGCGCCCGAGCGCATTGCCGCGGCCGCGCGCCGCGTGATGGGACGGTGCGAGGAGCTCGCGCGGGTCACGGCGACCCCGGGCTCCATCGAGCGGGTGTACCTGTCGCCCGAGCACGCCCGCGTGAACCGCCTCGCCGCCGAGTGGATGCGCGAACTCGGCATGACCACGCGACAAGACGCGGCGGGCAACCAGGTGGGCCGCCTCGCCCCCGCCGGAGCGCGCGACGCCCCGGCCCTCTTGATGGGCTCGCACCTCGACACGGTTCCGGATGCCGGGCGCTTCGACGGCATCGTGGGTGTGCTGATGGCCCTCGAGGTGGTGCGGCTCGTGCGCCGCATCGACGACGAGGGCGTGGCATCCAGCCCCTTCCCGTTCGCGCTGGAGGTCATCGCCTTCTCCGACGAGGAGGGCACGCGCTTCGGCAAGGCGCTGCTGGGCTCGTCGGCCGTGGCCGGCCAGTGGGACCCGTCGTGGTGGGAGCTGACGGATGCCGACGGCTACACGCTGCGACAGGCGTTCCGCGAGTTCGGCCTCGACCCGGGCCGTGTCGGTGAGGCGGCGCGCCGACCAGAGTCGCTCGTGGCGTACCTCGAGGCCCACATCGAGCAGGGCCCCGAGCTGGATCGCGCGGAGCTGCCGCTCGCGGCGGTGTCGTCGATCGCGTCGGCGCGGCGGTTCCAGCTCGTCGTCGAGGGGGAGGCCCGGCACGCCGGCGGTACGCCGTACGACCTGCGCCGCGACGCCCTGCTCGGGGCGAGCGAGGCGGCGCTCGCCGTGGAGCGGATCTGCCGCGGCGAGCACCACATCATCGGCACGGTGGGGCAGCTCGAGGCGTTCCCGGGGGCGGTCAACGTCGTGCCCGGTGAGGCGCACTTCTCACTCGACCTACGCGGCGAGTTCGACGACACCCGCGATCACACGTGGGACGCGATCTCGCGTGAGCTGGATGCCATCATGGGGCGCCGCGGCCTGCGGTGGCGTGCGCGCGAGGTGCACAGCGCGCCCGCGGTGTTCTGCGAGCCGTTGCTGCAGGACGTGGTCCGGGCGGGGATCGGTGGTGAGGCCCCGACCCTGTTCAGCCGCGCCGGTCACGACGCGATGGCGATCGGCGCGATCACGGGGGTGGGGATGCTGTTCCTCCGCAACCCCGACGGCATCAGCCACCACCCCGACGAGGCCGTCTCGGGCGCTGACGTCGCGGCGGGGATCCGGGCCCTCGCCGAGGCGGTGCTGCACCTGGGGGCGGAGCGGGGCTGACGCTCTGGCCCGTGAGCGTCACCGTACGTCGATCAGCATGCCGATTGGAGTGCGTAGTACGCCCTCCCGTACCGGCTGACGAAGAAGATTCGGACGTCGTAGGGAGAGGAGACGCTCCAGGCCGAGTAGGCACCGCTCTGCAAGGTCGCCCGGTAGAGGTAGCCGTCGCTGGCTTTCGCATGGATCTGCGTGGTGGAGCCGTTGGTGCCCGACCCCATTTCGCTGACGGTCAGGCCCTGGGGCAGCGTTTCGAGCTGCCGGATGAAACCTGTCGCCGTACGCGAATACACGTTCGAGCCGATCGTGTAATAGGCCATTCCGTTCCAACTCACGTGCACGCAGTCGACGGGCTCGGTGGTGACCTGAGACCACGCCCCGAGTGCCGTGCTGCAGTACAGGCGTGAGTTCGTTCCCTTGACGTAGGTCAGGACGTCCCTCGAGTTGGCGGGGCCCGCGGCAACGCGACCGATTCCGACGCCGGCGGGCAGGGCGGGATAGTCCGAGACGACGCCGCTTGCGTTGATGGCTTTGAGGAAGGTGTCGCCGACGCAGACCACCGTTCCCACCCTGCCTCCGATGATCGACCTGACGTTACTGATCGGCGATCGGGACCAGTCCCCGCTCTCTGAGCGGTGATAGACGTCACCCCCGCGATCGAGCACAGCGACGTTCCCCAGAAAATTCTCCGATCGGAGCACCTCGAAGGCCGTGATGTCGATTCCCGGTGGAAGGGAGACGCTCGTCAGCGTTCCCGAGAAGGCGAACAATTCGTCCGACGTTGCCCAGAAGGGAAGGTAAAAGTTGTCTGCTTCCTTGAGGATCCTGACTCCACCCGAGGACAGTTTTGTCCACGCGCCCCCGTCCTTGCTCTGGTAGACGTCGCCGTCGCTGCCGAGGAAGGTGTAGGTCTCCGGGCTGCGGAATTCATCCCCCAGGATCGATGCCACGCTGATACCGGGCGGCGGGGCCGGAAACCGTGAATAGTCTGCACTCGTGCCGACGATGGTGAACGTCGACAGCATCGCCGAGATGGTCGCGCCGCCGCTCGTGATCGCCGTGATCGATCCGATCCCTCCTCCGGGCGTGAGGAGGATAGGGGGCAGCCCGATCCTTCCGTCGTTGCCGCTGACGCCGGAGAACGACTGCGAGCCGTCCTGGAAGGTGGAGGTGCCCGGCAGGGTGACCGTCACGGACCGCCCGGGTGCGGGTACACCGTTCACTCGGACGATGAGCGCGACACCGGGAAGGGAGGAGCACGCGGTGCCCGAATAGATGGACTTCTCGAACGAGAGATCGGCGGTGCCGGACTCCGCCACGGCGGGCGTGGCCGACGCGAGGATGACCGCGGGGGCCGCCCACGCCGCGGTCATGATCACGGAGCGCCGAGACTTCTCCCGTGCGTCTTGCGCGAGGAGGTGCGGTGAACCCGACGGTGCGGGCGTGCTGTGCTCGAAGTTGTGCAACATGGGCAAGGCCTTTCGGGTTCGTCGGGGCCAGCTTTGAATGCGGAGGAGAGGGCGGCAAGGGAGGTACCACCTCCTCCGGGTGAGGTGAGAACGCACGTGTCGTGGGGATGACACGTGCTCATGGGGATGAACGCGGAGGTGAGGGGGCGCTCGAGAGCACCGTTCCGACAACGATTCCCGGTGCATTCGCTCGGGGAAGGGACGGCGAGGCGGCCTCCGCGCCGCGCCTCCGGATCCCGCGGCACACTCCCGCCCCGACGTCTTGTGGATGTCGGATCCGCGGTGGCTCCCCGAGACCCGCGCGCAGCGGAAACACTCTCGCAACGCCCCGGCGTTATCGGGTGAGAACCACCGAGGGAGAATTTCACCCCCGGGGAGGGAGCCTGAACTCGGTCCGGGGGCACGTCGGCGTCACGAGGTGCGGTCGAATCGATCCACGGATCGAGAAGTGGCCCGAGAGCCCTCGGTCGCGCGCGCGGAAGAATCGGCGCATGACCGAGGCCCCTGGCATCCTGCACCTGCTCGCCTTCGCCGCCGAACCCGGCGGCGGTAATCCTGCGGGAGTGGTCCTGGATGCCACGACCCTGAGCGACCACGACATGCAGCGAATCGCTGCCGAGGTGGGGCACCCCGAGACGGCGTTCGTCGTGGCACGCGACGGGCGGCGGATGCGGGTGCGCTACTTCTCGCCGGAGGCGGAGGTGCCGTTCTGCGGCCACGCGACGATCGCGACGGCGGTGGCGCTGGCCGAGGAGTCCGGGCCAGGACAGTTCGTGTTCGACATCGCTTCGGGCTCGGTCGAGGTGTCGACGACCGACGACGGCGGGCGGATCGACGCCAGCTTCACAAGCGTCGAACCCCGCACGAGCGACCTCGAGCCCGAGATCGCGGAGCGGCTGCTGGCCCTGCTCGGGCTGGCATCCACCGATCTGGATATGCGTCTGCCCTGGGCGCAGGCCTTCGCGGGCAATGTGCACCCCGTGGTCGCGATCGCGGAGCGCCACCGGTTCGACGCGTTCGGCTTCGACCCCGCCGCGCTCCGTGCGCTCAAGGACGAGCGCGGGTGGCAGGGCACGGTCATCGTGATGCACGTCGGTGGTGACCTCGAGGACGGCATGGCCGTCGAGGTCCGCAACCTCTTCCCCGTCGGCGACATCACCGAAGACCCGGCGACGGGTTCCGCGGCGGCCGCGATCGGCGCCTATCTGCGCGACCGTATCGGGATGCCGACTCCGTTCCGCGTCACCGTGCACCAGGGGCGGCACATCGGTCGGCCGAGCATCCTCGAGGTGGATGTGCCGGAGGCCGGTGGCATCCAGGTGTCGGGGACGGCCGTGCCGCTTCAACGGTGAGTCGCGCGAGGTATGTCCCACTTGTTGCTGCCTGCAGCCGCTCGGACCAGCAAGCTTTGGGACATGCGCCCGCCCTATGTGGGACAGCGGACAACAGCGGCCGCCGTGCTGACCCCCGAAGCATGTCCCACTTGGTGCGGTTCTGAACTCCTCAGGGCAGCACCATTCGGGACACACGCCGCCATAAGTGGGACGAGGGGGGCGCCGGGGCGCCGGGCCGCCGGGTCGCGCGGCGCCGGGCCGCCGGGTCGCGCGGCGCCGCGCCGCCGCGCCGCCGTGGCCGACTCCCGCCCGCCCGCCGTCACTCCCCGCCGGCGAGCCTCCACACGCGGTCGCGCGAGAACGGCAGCTCGTAGCCGCGGCGGCCGAGGGCGCGCGACACCGCGTTGCCGATCGCCGCGCCCACCGGGTTGTACGGCGACTCGCTCATCGACTTCGCGCCGAACGGGCCGAGGGAGTCGTCGGTCTCGGCGAAGTACACCTCGGTGTCGGGCACGTCGGCGAACTGCGGCACGCGATACGTGCGGAACACCGCGTTCTGCACCACGCCGTCCTCGAGCATCACCTCTTCGTACAGCGCGCCGCCGAGAGCCTGCGCGGCGCCGCCTTCGATCTGCCCGCGGCACTGCGCGGGGTTGATCACGACGCCGGCGTCGGCGGTCTGGATCGACTGCAGCACCTTCACCGTCCCCGTCTCGGGGTCGACGGCCACCCGCACGGCGTGCACGTTGAACGCGAGCGACCGGAAGTCGCCGAACTCCGCGCCGTCGGCCGTGAGCCCCTGCTCGTCGCGGAGCGCCTCGGGGGCGGCATCCACGATCCGGTCCCACGTCACGAGTTCGTCTCCGGCCAGAACCCCGGATGCCACGACCTCGGCGTCCGTGGCATTCCCTCCGGTCAGCTCCACGGCGATGTCGATCATGCGCCGGCGGAGCACCGTGCACGCGGCGTGCAGCGCCTTGCCCGCGACCGTCGTGCCCGCCGAGGCGAAGGCCCCGGTGTCGTGGCGGACGGCGTCGGTGTCGGCGGCCCAGAGTTCCAGGCGCTCGGGGGAGGCCTCGAGCACGGTCGCGGCGATCTGCCGGTGCACGGTGGAGGTGCCGTTGCCGAACTCCGCGGTGCCCACGCGCAGCAGGTACGTGCCGTCGGGGCGCAGGGTCGCGGTCGTGTGGGCGATGTGTCCGCGCGGGGCCATCGTGGCGATCATCGCCGCCGCCATGCCCTCGCCGACCGCCCAGCCCTCGGGGGCGTCGACGCCGTTGCCGCGCCGCAGCGCGTCCTGCGCGAGATCGAGACACTGGTCGAGGCCGTAGCTGCCCCAGATCAGGTCTTCCTCGTACTTCTCGTCGTCGTCGGGGTGGAGCGGGTCGCCCTCCTGGACCGCGTTGATGCGGCGCAGGTCGAACGGGTCGATGCCCAGCTCTTCCGACAGGGCATCCATTGCCGACTCGACCGCGAACACCACCTGCCCCAACCCGTACCCGCGGAACGCGCCCGACGGCGGGTTGTTCGTGTACACCGCTTCGGCGTCGATCCACTTCGTCGGCACGCGGTAGAGCGTCGTCGACTCGGCGCACGAGTGGAACAGCACGCCGATCGCGTGGTTGCCGTACGCCCCGGTGTCGCTGAGCACGTCGAGCTTCATCGCGGTGAGGTGGCCGTCGGCATCCGCCCCCAGAGTGGTGCGCACGCGCATCGGATGCCGCAGCGACGCCCGCGCGAACTGGTCGGTGCGCGAGAACTCGTACGCCACCGGGCGCCCGAGTTTCAGCACGGCCAGCGCCGTGAGGTCTTCGGTGAAGAGCTCCTGCTTGCCGCCGAAGCCTCCACCGACGCGGTTCGCGAACACGCGGATCTGATCGCGCTCGAGGCCGAAGACGTGCGCGAGTTCGTTGCGGGCGAGGAACGGCACCTGCGTCGACGAGCGGATGACGAGGCGCCCGTCGTCGTCGAGCCAGCCGACCGACCCGTGCGTCTCGAGGGCCGCGTGAGTGACGCGGGAGGAGCGCCACTCACCCGTGACCGTGACGTGGCTCGCGGCCAGCGCCTGGTCGATGTCGCCGCCGTGGCCGGTGTGGAAGCCCGCGACGACGTTGCGACCGGCGGCCATCACGCGCTCCTCGGGCGTGCGGTCGGGGTGCAGCAGGGGAGCGCTGGGTCGACGCGCCTCCTCCGGATCGAAGACGGCAGGCAGCACGTCGTACTCGACGCGGACCGCGCGGCAGCCGGCATCCGCCGCCTCCGCCGTTTCGGCGACGACCGCGGCGACCCGCTGGCCCACGTGCCGCACGACGTCGTCGAGCATGCGCGTGTCGTCGGGGTCGTCGGTGCGGTGCTCGTGGCGGCCGGTGGAGTAAAGGATGTCGGGGACGTCGGCGTGGGTGAAGACGGCGACGACGCCGGGAACCGCCAGGGCGGCGGCGGTGTCGATCGAGGTGATGCGCGCGTGGGCGTGGGGTGACGTCACGACGCGCAGCACGAGCGCCGGGCCGCCGGGCACGGGCTCGTCGAACGTGAACGGCTCGCGGCCCTGCACGATGCGCCGGGCCGCCTCGGGCACGACGGAGGTGCCGACGCGGCCGGCGGGCGGGACGCTGCCGTCCCGCGCGGTGGCGGGCGCGGGGTGGCCGTTCGGCGCGGGCGCGGGTCCGGTCTCGCGCACCGGACCCAGCACCGACTCCCGGATCGCTTCGCGGATCGGTCGGTACCCCGTGCAGCGGCACAGGTTCCCCTTCATACGCCGGTCGAGGTCGTCGAGGTCGCTCGCGCACAGCGTCGAGGCCGTGACGCTCATGCCGGGGGTGCAGAAGCCGCACTGGAACCCGAACCCGGATGCCAAGGCCTCCTGCACGGGGTGGAGTTCGTCGCCCGGGGCGAGGCCGGCGGCGGTCGTCACCGCGCGGCCCTCCAACCGGACGGCCGGGACGATGCACGAGTGCGTCGGCTCCCCGTCGATGAGCACGGAGCACGCGCCGCAGTCACCCGCGTCGCATCCCTTCTTCACCTCGACATGGCCGGTTTCGCGCAGAAGGGTCCGGGCGCACTGGCCCGGACGGGGGACGGCGTCGACGGCCGCCCCGTTGACCTCGAACCTCACGCGGTGCCCTCCTGCTGGCCTCGTCTCGGGCGGCGCCGGTGCCGCGCTCCGGAGAACACGGCCCGAAGCGCGGCGGTGAGGTACGCCTCGAGGGCCGAACCGCTCCGAGCTCCGAAGCGCGGGACGGCGCCGCCGCGGAAGCCGGCGCTCACGCGGCGCCCTCGTGCGCGGTCCGGGCGAACCCCGCGCGCAGCCGCTCGGCGAGCACCACGCTGACCCCGCGGCGCCAGTCGGCGCTGCCCAGCGGATCGGTGTAGAAATCGGTGGCGGATGCCACGGCATCCCGCAGCTCTCCCGCCCCGGGCACCCGCGCGAAGCGCAGTACGCGCGGCCGACGCACCGCGGCCGTGACCACGAACACCGCCGAGCCGTCCGGGCCGACGCGGGCCGTGACGACGGCGCCGGAGCGCCCGAGCTCGGCGAGGGCGATCTTCTGCAGCGCCACGCGCGACGTCAATGCCGCGAGCGGAAGGTCGAGGGCGCGCAGCACCTCTCCCGGCTCCAGAGAGGTCGCGGCGTTGTCGATCACGAGGTCGGCCACCGCGATCCGGCGCTCGCCGCCGTCGGGCGTCCACACGAGGGCCGTGGCATCCAGGGTCGAGAGGAAGGCGATCATCGCCCCGGCCGCGAACGCCTGGCAGACGTTGCCGCCGACAGTAGCCGTGTTCCAGATCTTGAACGAGGCCAGCAGCGCGTCGGCCGCGGGCCGGGCCAGGGCGAGCGACGTCCACTCGTCGGGGGCGTCGCGCTCGACCCACGCCAACAGCCGCGCGATCGTGCAGGTGGCGCCGATGCGGAGTCCCTCGGCGGTGATCTCGAGGTCGGGCCACCCCAGGGTCGTGAGGTCGACGAACCCGGTGGTCCGCGGTTGCGGCTCGCTCATGAGCCACGTGCCGCCGGCCATCACGACCTCGCCGGGCGCGAGCGACAGGTCGTCGCGCGTGCGCGCGGCGCGGTAAGAGGTGACGGTGGTGATGTCCACGACTCAGCCCGCCAGGATCTCGCCCGACCACGCGCCGTCGGCGAGCCGGTAGTGCTGCCGCGTGCTCTGCCCGATCGGGTCGCCGCGCCAGAACGTCAGCGTGAGCGGCCGCAGTCGGAAGCCGACCCAGCGCTTTGGCGGATCGAGCTCGGGGTGCGCGGCGTCGAACTGCGCCCAGAGGCGGCGTCGCTCCTGCGTCGGCAGCTGCGCGTTCTCGCGCGTGTTCATCCAGGCGAGCATCTGCAGGTAGCGCGAGCGCTGCGCGTACACCGCCGCGGCCTCGCGATCGCTCACGCGCTCGACGATGCCCCGCACCACGAGCTGGCGTCCCACCTCGGGCCAGGCCACCGACATCGCCGCGACGGGGTCGGCCCCGATCTCGCCGACCTTCGCGCTGGCCGCATCGGTGTGGAAGTACAGGCCCGTGGCATCCCGGTCGCTCACGAGCACGTGCCGGAGCGAGGGGAGACCGTCGCGTCCGATCGTCGACAGGGCGGCGAGAGGCCGCAACTCACTGTCGTGCGGGGGAAGCCACCGCACCATGAGATCGAGCGGGTCGCCGACGAGCGCGTCGGTCTCGTCGATGTCGGAGCCGAATGTGGTGCCTGCCGTGATCATGGCCACCTCCGGAATGCTGCGGGCACCGCCGAGCGTAGGCATCGCGCGTTTCGGCGATGTTGCCGCTATGAACATTTGGCGAAACACGCGCTCCGTACACTCCCCGCGAGGGGCCGCGGCGCCCCGGAACGGAGGTGCCCCGTGACGCTCCTGCCCCTCATCGACGCGTGCCCGAAGCGAATGGAGTACGGCCCGTGCGGCGGCGTCGGCTTCGACGGGTCGTGCGAAATCGACGCCGCGCACCGGTGCGCGTTCCTGCACCGTCCCACGGTGCCGTGGACGGGTGTGGACCGTGCAACGCCCGTCGAGCCCGCGCCCCGAACCCCGGCCGCCGCCGCAACCCTGGCCTCCTTCGGCACGCGCCCGTGGATCGTGGCCGACCTTCCCGCGCGGGCGCTGAGCGTGGCATCCATCGACGCGTGCGCCGCGGTGCTCGCGGGAGAAGTGGATGCCGTCCTCGCCGGCGACGCGGGATCGGCGCGGGTGCAATTTCCCCCGGCCTACCGGGCGCACCTGCTGCAGCGCGCGGGGCTGCGGGTATGGACCGGCCTCAACATGCGCGACCGCAACCGTGTGGCGATCGAGGGCGAACTCGCGGCCCTGGCTGTCGAGGGGGTGGCCGGGGTGCACTGCGTCACCGGCGACCACACTCGCACGGGGCACCGACCCGACGCCGCGCCCGTGTTCGACCTCGACTCGACCGAGGCCGCGGCCCTCGCGCGGGCGGCGGGGCACGTCGTCTCGGTGGCGGCGTCTCCCGCGGCCCCACCGGTGGACCGGCGTGCGGCGCGCCTGCGCGAGAAGCTGCGCGCCGGCGCCGACGTGTGCTTCGTCAACCACGCCGGGGGAGCGGCGCCCGTGCGGCGGTTCATCGACGAGGTCGGGGTTTCGGCGGCGTACGTGCCGTGCGTGCCGGTGGTCGTGGACCACGCCTCGGCCGACCTGCTCGAGTCGTTCACGACGCTCGTGCTGCCGGACGGGTTCCTGACGCGCGTGAGGGAAGCGCGGGATCCGCGGGCCGAGGGCATCGCGCTGGCGGTCGCGCTCGCCGAGGAGATGCTGGCGATCCCCGGCGTCGTGGGCGTGAACCTCTCGGGGGGCCGCGACGGAGCCGAGGAGTCGTTCGCCGAGGCCCAGGCGGAGGTCGCGCGCCGGTTGCGGTGAGGCCGGGCGCGGCGGGCTGTGGGGCGGGGGCGGCCGGGGCTGTGGGGCGGGGGCCCGGGCGGCGGTGGCCCCGGGTGGCGCGGGGCGGGCACAACTCCTGCGGGTTGTGGTGGTGGGCGGTGGATGCCGTGGCGGTGAGGGTTTCTGCCGGAGTTGTGCTGGCGGCGCTGGGGCGGAGGTGGCCCGGGCGGTGCCGGGGCGGGGCGCGTGGCGGGGGTGGGCACAACTCCTGCGGGTTGTGGTGGTGGGCGGTGGATGCCGTGGCGGTGAGGGTTTCTGCCGGAGTTGTGCTGGCGGGGCGAGGGCGGCGGCGGGCGGGCGGTGGCGGCCTGGGCGGTGTCGGGCGCGGCCGGTGCGGGGCGCGTGGCGGGGCGGGCACAACTCCTGCGGGTTGTGTTGGCGGGCGGTGGATGCCGTGGCGGTGAGGGTTTCTGCCGGAGTTGTGCCGGCGGCGGCGACCCGGGAGACGCCGACCCGGGCGCCGACCCGACCCGGGCGGCGACCCCGGCGGCGCCGGGGCGGTCAGGCGGTGGCGCCCGTCGCCGAGGCGACGAACGCGCGGATGTGGGCGGCCACGTCGGGGGCCGCGGTGAACTGCACCAGGTGCCGGTGGCCGGGGACGACGGCGAGCGTGCCCGAGGCGGCACGATCGCGCAGGGCGGTGCACCACCGGAGATTCGCGATGCGATCCTTGCCGCCGCGGACGACGAGCACCGGCGCGGTCAGGGCCGCCACCCGATCCTCGAGCGGGTAGCGGAGCATGTGGCGCACCTGCGCGAAGTACCAGGCAGGTCCGCAGCGGGCGTAGTCGGCGAGCACGATGGCCCCGACGTTCGGAGGCTCCTGCACGCTGTCGAGGCCGAGGAGGAGCGTCTGGGGGAGCATTGACCGCCGTGAGCTATCGGTGACGGGGCTGCACAGCACGACGGCGCGCGCCAGATCCGGCCGCTGCACGGCCAGGTCGACCACCCACTGGGCTCCCATCGAGTGCCCCACGAGCACGGCGGAGGTCACCCCGAGGGAGTCGACGACCGTCGCGAGGGCGTCCGCGATCTGCGGCACGCCCGGTGATCCGGCCGGCGCGGGCAGCCCGCCGAAGCCCGGCAGGTCGATCGAGTGCACGTCGGCGTGCGTCGCGAGGCGCGCGTGCAGCCTCGCGAGGTAGCGGTGCGAGGTGCCGACCCCGTGGACGAGTACGTAGGGCGTCGCCCCCGGTGCGCCTGCCCGGCTCGACCTCGTGCGGAACGCGAGCCCGTCGATCGTGGCATCCATTGTCGTCACGTGCGCGGGGGATGCCATGTGGTCACGGTAAGCGCGCGGGCGTGCGCCGCGGACGGGGTTGCCAGCGCCCGCCGAGCGGGTCACTCCGGCGTGCGGACGGAGGCGAAGCGGTTGTAGCGGCGCAGGGTGAAGCCCAGACGCTCGTAGGCGGCGATGGCGCCGACGTTGCTCGCGGCGGCGTGCATCAGGGCGCGGTCGCCGCGCTGCTGGATGTGGAAGGCCACATCGAGCACGAGGCGCGACGCAAGACCCTGCCGTCGGTGGTCGGCGTCGACGGCGACGGCGCTGATCTCGGTCCAGCCGGTGGGGTGCAGCCGCTCGCCCGCCATCGCGACGAGCCGGCCCTCGCGACGGATGCCGATGTACCGGCCGAGCTCGTGCGTACGGGGCCGGAAGGGTCCGGGCTGATTCCGCTCGACGATCGCCATCATTTCGGCCGCATCGTCGGCGTCGAGCTCGATGGCCTCGTCATCCGGCCGCGGGCGCAGGGCGTCGGTTTCCACCAGTTGCACGCCCTCGATCACGCCGAGGAACTCCCACCCCGCGGGCAGGTCGCCCTCGTAGCCCGACAAGCCCACCTCGGCGCCGGGGCCGACGAGCTCGCGCAGCACGTCCCACACGCCCGGGTCGTCCCACGTCCGCACCGCGACGAACGGCGCGATGTCCGCGGGATAGCGGCGCACGAGGTCGTCACCGATCGCGAAGTGTGCGTGCGGGCCGGCGAGCGAGTGCCAGGCGGCGTTGTCGAGCACCGCGTCGTCGCGGTCCGGGACGTCAGTCGGGGCGAGGGGCGTCGAGGTCATGGCATCCATTTTTCGGCTGGCTTACGCCCACCACAACGCCGCGCTCGACGGGCTATTCCCGTACCCCTCTTCGGTGCTGTACGCAATCGCGTGGCGCCGCCAGGACGCGGGACCTACGGTGCGGCCATGTGGTTCGACAACTGGTTCGATATCTGGCGGGTGGTGCTGGTCGGCGTCTCGGCCTACGTCTCGCTCATCATCCTCATCCGCGTGTCGGGCAAGCGCGCGCTCGCGCAGATGAACGCCTTCGACTTCGTGGTCACCGTCGCGCTCGGATCGACGCTCGCGACGATCCTGCTCAGCAGCGACGTGTCGTTCCTCGAGGGCCTGGTGGCGCTCGCGCTGCTGCTCGGGCTGCAGATCGTCGTCGCGCTCGGGGTGCAGCGGTCGCCGCGTTTCCGGCGTCTCACGACCTCCGCCCCCTCGCTGCTCGGCCGTGACGGGCACATCGACGACGAGGCTCTGCGCCGCCATCGCGTTGCGCGCGCCGACGTGCTCCAAGCGGTCCGGGCCAGCGGCACGGGCGACCTGTCGATGGTGGCCGCCGTCGTGCTCGAGAGCGACGGCAAGGTCAGCGTCATCACGCGGTCGCAGGCGGGCGATGGCTCCAGCTTTCGCGACCTCAGTGCATGATCATGCCGCCGGTGACGTTGATCGCCTGGCCGGTGAGGTAGCCGCCGGCGTCTGAGGCGAGGAAGTGCGTCACCCCCGCGACGTCCTCCGGGATGCCGAGTCGGCCCAGCGGTGACTTCGCGCTCCACGCGGCGACATCCTCTTCGGAGCGGGTGTCGGCGCCCATCTCGGTGAGCACGTACCCCGGGCACACCGCGTTGACGGTGACGCCGTGGCATCCCCATTCCTGCGCTCCCGCCCGCGTGAGCGCGACGACCGCGGCCTTCGACGCGGCGTAGTGCCCCTCGCCGCCGCCGCCGTGCTTGGCGGCCATGCTCGCGATGTTGACGATGGAGCCGCTTCGCGCCTTGAGCATCACCGGGGCCACGGACTGCATCGTGACGAGGGTGGCGCGGGCGTTGATGTCGAGCACGCGGTCCCAGTCGTCGACGGTGATGTCGAGGAGTGACGCGTGCTGGAAGATCCCCGCGCAGTTGACGAGCACATCGACACCGCCGAGTGTCTCGATCGCCTCGCCGATCGCGCGGCGCGTGTCGAGCGGGTCGAGCAGATCGACCGGGACGAACGATGCCGATCCCCGCTCGGGCGCGCGACGATCGAGCACCGCGACGCGGGCGCCGTCGGCCGCGAAGCGCTCCACGATCGCGGCGCCGATGCCGCCCGCCCCTCCGGTCACGATGACGCGCTGAGACATGGCACTCCTCCCCGGGCGTCGGGTGCGCCCGTTCGGCGTCACCGTACGCCCGGGCGCGAACGCCCCGACGACGCCGGTGTTTCAGCGGCGTAACGCTCTCGCTCGCGTCCCCGCCGCGCCCCGCCCCCGCCCCTACGCTCGCTCTCAGCGCCCCGGCGGCCTTCCCTCCCATCGAGTGTCCAAGACACGCCGTATAGGACCAGCCGCCGACGGCGTGTCTTGGACACTCGAACGATCCACCCCGACAGGAGCCTCCGTGAGCGACGGCGTGCACCCCGCGATCACCGACCCCGCCGTGCGCGCGCACCTCGCGCGCCTGGCCGCGCAGGCGGGAACGATCCCCTCCGGGGCGACGGATGCCGACGGCGACGACGCCGCGCGGATCGCCGAGCTCCGTGCGAACCCGTCGTGGGTGCGGCTGCCCGACGACGAGATCATCGAGTCGATCGACACCGCGACCGGCGACCTCGAGCTGCGGATGTACCGGCCGCGCGCGGGACACCGGGGCACGCTCGTCTTCGCGCACGGTGGCGGGTGGGTCGCCGGCGACCTCGACAACAACGACGCCCTGTGCCGCGCGCTCGCCGCGGCCACCGGCACGCAGGTGCTCAGCGTCGACTATCGCCTCGCGCCCGAGCATCCCTTCCCCGCCGGGCTCGACGACCTCGAGCGCGCGCTGCGCTTCGCTGCCGACGGCGCGGGCGGGCTGGTCGAGGATCCCGCGGCGCTGGGCGTCGCGGGGCACAGTGCGGGCGGCAACCTCGCCGCCGCGCTGGCGCTGCGCTCGCGCGAGGGCCGGGCTCCCGGCATCCGGGTTCAGGTGCTGCTCTGCCCCGTGCTCGACGCGCCCGATCTCGACCGCCCCAGCTACCGCGCGCACACCGAGAACCTGCCGCTGACCGCGCGCGGCATGCAGTGGTACTGGGGCCTGTACGTGCGGGATGCCACCGGCGCGGTGCCGGTTGCGGCAGCTCGGGTTGCGCCGGATCCCGGTGCCCCGGGGGCCGGAACCGACGCGGTGCCGGTGGCGGTGGCGCCGTGGGGCGGTGCTCCGGTCGAGAGCGACGCCGCGCCCGCCGTGCCCGTCGAGGCGGCGCCGCTGCGCGCGCCCGACCTCGCCGGATCGGCGCCGGCGGTGATCGTCGCGGCGGGCGTCGACCCGCTGTCCGACGAGGCCGAGGAGTACGCCGCGCGGGTGGCGGCATCCGGAACCCCCGTGGAGTTCGTGCGGCGCGAGGGTGTCCCGCACCTGTTCCTCGTGTTCCCGTCGACACCCGCCCGCGACGAGGTGCTTGCCGCCGTCGCGCCGGCCGTGCGCGCGGTGTTCGCCTGAGCCGCTCGAACCTCGTCCCACTTATGGTCGTCTGGGCGGCTCCCAACCGACCATAAGTGGGACATGCCCCGTCAGGAGTGGGACATGCCCCGTCAGAAGTGGGACGAGAAAGCCCCGCGCAAAACACCCGCCGCACGCTCGGAACACCGCGGAAACACGCGATTGTTACCGTCATCAACATGTCGCTCCTGGTCATCAACGCACGGCTCATCACGGTTCCCGCGGGCACCGACGACCCCGGCTACATCGAGCGCGGGTACATGCTCGTGCGCGATGGCCGCATCGCCGCGATCGGCGCGGGCGACCCCGATCCTGGCCTCGCCGCCGACGAGACGCTCGACGTCGACGGCAAGTTCGTCGCCCCCGGCTTCGTGTCGTCGCACAGCCACCTGTTCACGAGCGGCTCCCGCGGACTCGGCGTCGACCAAACGCTCTACGGCTGGTGCACGTCGATGTTCAGCGTGCTCAACAACGCCTCCCCCGACCAGATCTACTGGGCGACGCTGCACGGATCGCTCGACTTCCTCGCCAACGGCGTAACCACGGCCTACAACTTCACCGACCCGCTGCTGCCCTGGGAGCCGATGGTCGAGGGCAAGCGCTCCGACGGCGGCGGCGTGCTGCGCGACCACGCGTGGCACACCCGACAGGCCGATGGATGCCACGACGCCGGGCTTCGCTTCGTCGACTCCATCGCGCTGGATGCCACCGTCGGCACCGACGACGAGATCTTCGCCCGGTTCGAGGCATCCCTCGATCACGTTCTCGCGATGGACCCCGACATCGCGCTCGGCGCCTCGGTCATGGGGCAGGTGCAGTGGTCGACCAGGCCCGATGCCGCCGAGATCGAGGTCGCCGTCATGGACCGCTTCGGCGTGACCAACCAGGCGCACTTCCTCGAGACGTACGAGGCGATCGAGCACCAGCAGACCAAGTTCCAGCTCTACAAGAACGCCGGGGCGCTGCGCCCGGGCATGATGTTCGGGCATTTCATCCAGACGACGCCCGAGATCATCCGGGATGCCGCCGAGGGCGGCGCCTCCATGTCGTGGCAGCCCGCGTCGAACGGGCGTCTGGCGTCGGGCATCGCGCACGTGCCCGAGATGCTCGACCTCGGCATGAAGGTCGGCATGGGGCTCGACGACCAGGCGTGCACCGACGTGGCTGACCCGTGGCAGAACATGCGGATGGGCATGTTCATGCAGCGCGCCCGCACCCACGACCCGCTGTCGATGATGCCCGAGCGCGTCCTGCGCCTGCACACCCTCGGTGGCGCCGAGATCATGGGCGTCGACGACCGCGTCGGCAGCCTCGAGGTGGGCAAGTTCGCCGACTTCGTCGTGGTCGACCCGCGGCTGCCCGACATCGGACCGCTCTGGAACCCGGTGCGCAGCTACGTGCTCGCGTGCGGCCTGCGGAACCTGAAGCAGGTGTACGTCGGCGGGAAGCTCGTGAACGAGAACGGCGTCTCGACGAACCCCCTCGCGGAAGAGGCGTCGCACGTGCTGCACACACAGCTGCCCGCGCTAGCGGACGAGTTCGGCGTCATCCTGTAGGGGAGCCGCGCTCCGTCGCGCCCCCACCGATGGAGTGTCCAAGAACACGCGGATGCTACGCGGCATCACCGGCGTGTCTTGGACACTCGACGGGCGGGCGGGTGGGCGTCGCGCGCGTCCCCTCAGGAGGGAGGCGGCGGCGCGAGCCGGTACAGGATGCGCGGACGGCCCCGCGCGCCATAGCGGTGCGCGAGGTCGAGAACCCCGGTGGCGACGAGGTGCTCGAGGTAGCGCTGCGCGGTGGCGCGCGAGAGCCCGCAGGCGGCCGCGACATCGGATGCCGAGACGAGCGCGACCGGGTCGAGAGCCGCTCGCACTCGCTCGAGGGTCACCGGGGCGAGGCCCTTCGGAAGCCCGGCCGTGGCGGGGCGGTCGGGCACGCGGACCGTGCCGGTGCTGAGCAGGCGGTCGATGTCGCCCTGGCTGAGCGAGCGATCCCGGTCGGCCTCCGCCCGGGCGCGACGCTCGACGCGGTAGGTCTCGAGGCGCTGGCGCAGTGTGCCCTCGGTGAACGGCTTCACGAGGTAGCCGATGACGTGGGCCGCGAGGGCCTGCCGCACGGTCACCTGGTCCTGCGACGAGCTGATCACGAGAACGTCGAGACCCTCGGCGCCGAGGGTGCGGAGGCGATGCAGCACCTCGACGCCGCTGATGTCGGGGAGCCGCATGTCGAGCAGCACGAGATCGACGCCGCTGATCGCCTGCGCGACCGCGGCTTCACCGGTGCCCGCGGAGCCGACGACCGCGAAGCCCGGCGCTCCCGCGACGTACCGCCCGTGCAGCGCGCGGGCGGTGGCGTCGTCATCGACGACGAGCACGCGGATCCGGTCGGTCATCGCGGCGCCCCCATCTCGAACTCGAAGCGCGTCCCGCCCCACGCCGACCGCGTGACGAGGATCTCGCCGTCGCGTTCGGCGACCGCGCGGCGCACCACGGCGAGACCGATCCCGCGGCCCGTGCCGGTGGGATCGGGTTTCGACGTGTAGCCGCGCGTGAACGCGCGCTCGACGTCGCGCGGATCCAGGCCCGGCCCGTCGTCGTCGACCGCGCCGTGCAGCACGTCGCCGACGAGGTCGAGGGTGCAGCGCACGCGCGAGGCGCCCGCTTCGGCGGCGTTGCGGCACAGATTGGTGAGCACGAGCACGACGGTCTCATCGATCGGGGTGTCGCGGTCGATCCGGACCTCCAGTCGCGCTCCCTGCGCCGACACCTCGCTGCGGAGGGCCTCGATGCTGGCGCTGACGACCGAGGCATCCAGGCGGGTGTCCGACGGCTCGCGCGGCGCGAGTCCGGGCATGGCGTCGGAGATGTAGGTCAGGGCGTCGCGGGTGTCGCCGTGCGAGATGAGGCCGTGCAGCACGTGCAGGCGCGTGCCGAACTCGTGCGCCTGCTCGCGCAGTGCCACCATCGTGCGCGCCGTCTGCTCCTGCTCGGCGGCCAGGGCGTCCAGGCGCCGGAAGCGTCGCTCGATCGCCGCGGCCAGCAGCGACGACGCGAGCGTTCCGGCGATCAGCGCGCCGACGGCCCACGGCAGAAGGTCGCCGAGCGCTTCGTCGCGATCGGACAGGATGCTCGACTCCAGCACGCCGACGGCGACCATGCCGACCACCGCCTCCCCGTCGCGGACGGGAACCTTGGCGCGCAGCGAACTGCCCGACGGCCCGGTCTCGGTGCCCAGGAACGGCGTCCCCGCCAGCACGCTGGCGTTCGTCGTCTCGACCTGGCGCCCTCGCTGCTCGGCCACCGGGTGGGTGATGCGCACGCCCTCGTCGTCGGTGATCACGACGTAGAAGACCCCGGCCGTGCGCTGCACCAGATCGGCGAGGGGCTGGAGGCTCGTCGACGCCTCGGCGAGATCGCGCGCGTCCGCGAGGTCGGCACTCGTGCCGACAGAGGCGACGGATGCCACGGTGCGGCGCACGTCGTCGAGTTCGGCGAGGCTCGACGCGACGTCGTAGACCCGTTCGGCAGTGTCGTCGCGGATGTGGCGCTCCTGCACCGACGCGGCGACGAAGATCGTGAGCCCGACGGCGGTCAGCACGATGAGGCTCGGCAGCACGACGAGCGCGCGACGAACCGCCCGGGCGGGGACCGAGGGCGTGACGTCGGGCATGGCAGGGGCATTCTCTCGTGCGCACTATGAGCACAAAGCGACCGGGGGGTGCGTGTGCCGCTCTTCCCTGAGAGCGTCGTCACATTCTGCGACACGACGACGTTCGCAAGGAGGAGCTGTGATGACGGAGCCTACGCCTCCCTCTCCCCCCGACCACACGCCACCGGTCTCGACCACCCGGCGCCGATGGATCGGCCGCGCCGTCGGCGGGGCGGTGGCGGTGACGGCGATCGCGGTCGCCGCCTATGGGTCGATCACCTCGGCCGCCGCGGGCGACGACATCCACGCGTCGATGACGATCATCGCCCCGGCCGCAGCCGGCGGGGGCTGGGACGGTGTCGCCCGTGAGCTGCAGCAGGCGCAGAAGGCGAACGGCCTCGTCAACAACGTGCAGGTCGTGAACATGCCGGGCGCGGGCGGCACGATCGCCCTCGGGAACGTCTCAGTGCTGAACGGGCAGGCCAACAACCTCCTCGTCGGCGGAACGGGGCTCCTCGCCGCGACCGTGCAGTTCAATTCGGCTGCGACGCTCGACGACGTCACGCCCCTGGCCGTCATGGTCGAGGAGTACGACGTGATCGTCGTCCCGGCGGATTCGCCGTTCCAGACACTCGACGACCTGGTCCAGGCCTGGCGCGCCGACCCGCGCGCGCTGCCCTGGACCGGGGGCGGCTCGTTCGACCAGCTTGTCGTGGCGGATCTGGCGCTCGCCGCCGGCATCCAGCCCGCCGACATGACTTACATTTCGTCCGACGGTGGGGGCGAAGCCATTCAGGCTGTGCTCAATGGCACGGCCCAGGCGGCGACCGGGGGCTACCCCGACAACATCGACCAGATCGAGTCGGGGCGGCTGCGCGCCCTCGCGCTCGTCGCCGACGAGCCCCTCGAGGGCGTCGACATTCCGACCGCGGCCGAACAGGGCTACGACGTGACGCTCACCAACTGGCGCATGCTCGCGGCTCCGAGCGGCCTGAGCGACGAGCAGGTCGACGACCTGACCGACCTGGTGCTCGAGTCGACGGCAACCCCCGAATGGGCCGACGCCCGCGCCCGCTACCACTGGACCGAGCGCCTCATCACCGGCGACGACCTCACGGCGTTCCTCGCCGAAGAGCGCGCGCGGATCGAGCGACTGTACGAGGAGATGGGCCTGTGATGCCGTCGAACAACCCGACCTCCGTCTCGGCGGTCGTGGGAAACCGGCTGCGGTTCCGCCGGAACCGCGGCGCCTCGGGACTCGCCAAGGCCCTGCTGATGCCGGCCGTGCTCGCGGCGTTCGCGACCTACCTCGTCTTCGGCATCGTCACGATGAAGGTGCCGCCGTCCGCGGCCTTCCCCGGCCCGCAGTTCTTCCCCGGCATCATCGCCGCGGGGCTGTACGTCTTCGCTGTCCTCCTCGGCATCGGCGCCGTGCGCGCGCTCGCCGAGACCCCGACGACGGATGCCACGGAGGCGGGCGAGCGTTCGGTCGGCGTCGACTGGCGGTCGTTCGCCTGGGTCGTGGGGTCGTTCCTCGTTTTCGCGTTCCTCCTCGGCATCCTCGGCTGGATCGTGGCCGCGGCTCTCCTGTTCGCGGGGATCGCCCGCGGTTTCGGCCACACCCGGTGGCTGTTCGCCCTGTTCGTCGGCGTAACGATCAGCTCGCTCACCTACATCGCATTCGACATGGGGCTGGGGCTCTCCCTGCCCTCCGGCATCCTGGGATGGGCCTTCTGACATGGACGTTCTCGCTCTGCTCGGCGAAGGATTCGCCGGCGCCCTGACCTGGCAGAACCTCATCTGGGTGCTCGTGGGCTGTGTGCTCGGCACCGCGGTCGGGGTCATGCCCGGTCTCGGCTCGTCGATGGCGGTGGCGCTGCTGCTGCCGGTCACCTTCTCGCTCGACCCGACGGCCGCGTTCATCATGTTCTCGGGCGTGTACTTCGGTGGGCTGTTCGGCGACTCGATCACCGGGATCTTGTTGAACACCCCGGGGCAAGCCTCGGCGATCGCCTCGACGTTCGAGGGGCACAAGATGGCGCTGAACGGGCGGGCGGCTCAGGCCCTCGCGACCGCCGCGATCGGCGCCTTCATCGGCGGCATCGTCGCGTGCGTGCTCCTGGTGTTCTTCGCGCCCCTGCTGGCGGATGTGTCGAGCAGCTTCGGGCCGGCGGAGTTCTTCGCGCTCGCGATCTTCGCCTTCGCGGCGACGTCGTCCGTCGTCACCGACAACGCCGTGAAAGGCCTCGCCTCCCTCTTCCTGGGGCTCGGAATCGCGGTCATCGGCGTCGACGGCGTCTCGGGCGCACCCCGGTTCACGCTGGACTCGCCGAACCTCTTCGACGGCATCTCGCTCGTGACCGTGACCGTTGGCATCCTGGCGCTCGGCGAGGTCATTTACGTCGCCTCCCTCGAACGCCACATCTCGAACAAGACGATCATCCGGCCCGCCGGTCGTCCCTGGCTGTCGCTCGGCGAGCTCAAGGAGGCCGCTCCGGCGTGGCTGCGCGGCACCGCGATCGGCGTGCCCTTCGGCGTGATCCCCGCCGGCGGGGCAGAGATCCCGACCTTCCTCGCGTACGGCATCGAGAAGCGCCTCGACGCGCGACGGAAGAAGCCGGTGTTCGGCACCGGGGCGATTCGGGGTCTCGCGGCTCCCGAGGCGGCGGGCAACTCCACGACGGGGATGGCGATGGGGTCGCTCCTGGCGCTCGGCCTGCCGATCTCGGCGACCGCGGCCATCATGCTCGCGGCGTTCCGGCAGTACGGCCTGCAGCCGGGGCCGCTGCTGTTCGAGCGGGCGCCCGACCTGGTGTGGGCCCTGATCGCGAGCTTCTTCCTCGCGATGGTCGTGCTGCTGATCCTCAACCTGCCGTTCGCGATGCTGTGGGCCAAGCTCCTGGTCATTCCGCGGCCCTATCTCTATGCGTCCATCGCGGTGTTCTGCGGGCTGGGGATCTATGCCACATCGGGGGCGACGTTCGACCTCCTCATGCTCTTGGGGATCGGACTACTCGGCTTCCTCCTGCGCACCAACGACTACCCGCTCGCGCCGCTCATCATCGGCATGGTGCTCGGCCCGCTCGCCGAGACGAGCCTGCGGGATGCCGCGATGAGCGCCAACGGCGACCTCACGACGCTCGTCCAGAGCCCGATCGCGCTGGCGATCTACGCGGTGCTGGCCGTGGTGCTCGTGTTCGCGATCCGCAATCGCGTGATGGCGCGGCGGACCTCCGCGAAGTCCCCGGAGCGCGAGAGCGTCGACGCGGTCTGACGTGCGGCGCGGGGCGGGCGGGGTGCCTCACCCCTTCGCGTGGGGTGCCCCGCGCGTCAGCGGCGCACCACCCGCAGCAGCGCCTCGCCGACCGCCGCGATCGCCGCGGCACACGCCAGCGACACCGCGATGGTGACCAGCGCGGCGGCGGGGCCGGTGGCATCCAGGGCCGCGCCCGCGATCACCCCGCCGATCGGCACGCCCAGCGACATCGCGGCCGTCGGGTAGGCGAGCGTTTCGGTGACGCGGCCCTCGGGGGCGCGGGCGGATGCCACGAGGATCCCCGACACCATCACCGGCGACACCGCGAGCCCGAGCAGCAGGATCACCCCGAACAGCGCGGGCACCGAGTGCTCGGTGACGGGCAGGGCGAGCGCGACGGCCGCGGCGAGGGCGGCGAACACGATGAAGCGGGTCGCGGGTGACAACCGCCACGTCCGGGCGCCCGTGATGATCGACCCGAGGGCGATGGCCACGGCCAGCGCGCTGAACGCGGGGCCCGCGAGCCACGGGCGCCCATCGACGTCGGCCCAGCCGATCAGGCTCACGTCGAACGCGCCGAACACCCCGCCCAGGGCGACTCAGGCCAGGGCGATCGGCACCACCCCCGCCGGGGGCCACACGAAGCGGGGGCGACCCGTGGTGTCCGTCCGGGTGGGTTCGGTGCCGCGCTGCGAGGCGAGCCACACCCCGCCAACGAGCCCGAGCGCGAGGGACCCCAGCATCGCCACGGCGGGGTTCACCGCTGCCGCGACGGCGGTGATCGCGGGGGGACCGGCGATGAAGACCATCTGGTCGCCGATGGTCTCCAGCGCCAGGGCCGGCGTGCGCTGCGACTCCGGCGCCAGCACCGTCCAGCGCGCGCGGACGGCCGAGGTGAGGTCGGGCGTGGACGCCCCGGTCGCGAGCGCGGCGACGAGCCACGTCCAGAACGGCGCCCCCGTCAGCACGAGGGCGAGCAGGGCGGATGCCGCGAGCACGAGGCATCCGAGCGAGATCAGGATGACGCGGGCCTGGCCGTGCCGGTCCATGCGCGACGACCACAGGGGTGCCGCGATCGCCATGCCGACGACGAGCGGGGCGACGACGATCCCGGCCGAGGCGAAGCTCCCGGTCGCGGCAGAGACGAGCAGGATGATGCCGAGCGACAGCGTCGCGCGGGGAAAGCGCGCGAGCACGCCGGCCGCGACGAACGCCCGCGCCCCGGGCAGGCGCAGGACCTGCCCGTAGGCGCGGATGCCGGTCGCTTCGGCCGCGACGGTCACGTGACGGCTCCCTGCGCCGGTGCATAACTCCGGCGGATTTCGGGCCGCAAGGGCCGCGGCGCGCCGTGGCGTGAGGTGTGCAGGAGTTGTGCCGTGTGGGCGCGCGGGGAGATCGGCCGTGCACAACTCCGGCGGAAGCGTGGATGCCGGGGGGTCGCGGCGGCCGCGATCCGGTTGTGCAGGAGTTCTGCTGTCGCTGCCGATCTGGCGCCCCGATGCGCACAACTCCTGCACGACCGGCCGTACGCGGCCTCCGGAGCGTGGGAGCCCACCTCCCGCAGGAGTTGTGCTGCGGCGGTGGCGGCGGCGGCGGCGGCGGCGGCGCGCGAGCGGCGTCGCGCACAACTCCTGCACCTTCGCGCCGACGACGGTCCCGGCGACCCGATACGCCGGATATGCAGGAGTTGTGCCCGCGCGGCGTCCACCCCGCTCACGCCGTGTAGTCGAATCGGCTGATCTCCTCGAGCGCCTCGACGACGAACGAGACGCTCTGCTCGAACAGCTCGGCGCCGGCGGCGGCGGTCGAGCCGGTCGGGTCGCCGAGCACGCCCGAGGGGCCGAAGTCGTTCGAGAGCCAGCCGAAGGTCACGGGCTTGCCGTTGAAGCCGATGTGCCGGAAGTCGCCGATGTGGGCGGGCACGGTGGCGGCGAACCGCGACGTGTCCACGAGCTCGGGGCGCAGGTGCATGATCATGCTGGTCTCGCCGTATCCGGCGTGGATGCCGGTGCCGTGCTCGTCGGGCGTCCCGTCGGTGCCGTCGAACGAGGGCACGCGGGCGGCGGGCATGAAGAACGTGCGCAGACCGAAGCGGCGGCGGAGCTCCCGGTTCGCGACGTTCAGCAGCGCGACGTTGCCGCCGTGGCCGTTGAGGAACACCAGCGTCCGCGCCCGCGTGGTCAACAGCGATCGTCCGATGTCGACGACCGTCTGCATCATGGTCTCGGGCGTGAGCCACAGCGTTCCCGGCGCCCACGAGTGCTCGTCCGACTTCGTGATCGACAGGGTCGGCAGCTGCCAGACGTCCAGGCCCATCGCCGCCGCCCGCGCGACGGCGGCCGTGGCGGAGGCCTCGGCGACGATGGCATCCGTCGCCAGGGGGAGGTGCGGACCGTGGTGCTCGATCGCACCCGTGGGGAGCACGACGATGGACTTCTCGGTCAGGGCCTCGGCGGCCGCCGGACCGCTGAGCTCGGCGAGCAGCCGGGTCATCGGATCGCGCCCTTGCGCGGGCCCGTGTACTCGGGGTCGAGCTTGCCGGGGTTGAGCAGCCCGTGCGGGTCGGTCACGCGGGCGGTGGCGGCGGTCTGCTCGACGTTGAAGTCGACGTTCCACTGGTGCGGGTTGTGCACGCCCACGCCGATCGCGTTGAGCGCCGCGATGCCGGCGTAGACGTCGTCTTCGCTCACGTAGGGCGCGGCGAGCATGCCGATCGGGTGCTCGCGCGTGGACTCCACGTGCAGCTTCCCACCGGGGAACACGGCCTCGACGCCCTCGACGTTTTCGGTCAGCGGCATCCCGGCTACCTCGAGGTGGAACACCTCGTGCGGCTGGCTCTTCTGGTACCACTCGATCGGGTGGTTGTAGCTGAGCATCGATAGGCGGATGCTGGCCTGCGGCCCCTCGCGCACGGCCTCGACACGGCCACCCGCGCCCTCGATGATCGCCGTCACGGTGTCGACGAGCGACGCGTCGATGATCGCGCGCAGGCTCGACCGGCCCGCCGGGATGGCCTCGTCGGCGGGGAGGGATGCCGAGATGTCGGGGCCGTCGCCCGAGACGAGGCGCGGGGCCGGCTCGAGGGCGCCGATGGTCTGGAGCACGGAGAGGGTGCCGGCGTAGTCGGGGAAGCTCGCCCACAGCCCGCGCCAGTCGCGCAGGGGCTCCAGGCGCACGGTGGCGCGGACGATGACGCCGGCGGTGCCGTAGTTGTGCACGTACTTCTGGGCTTCGTCGCCCTCGACGTGGAGGATGTCGGCGTTGCCGTCGGCGTGCACGACGTCGAGCGCAGCGACGAAGCCGCGGTCGTTGGAGCCGTGCTCGATGGAACCGGTGCCGCCCGACCCTCCGGAGAGGAAGCCGCCGATGGTGGACTGCGCCGTCGAGGGGTACATCCACAGCGCCTGGCCCGCGGCCCACGCGGCCTGCTCGAGCAGCACCATGGGGGCTCCCGCCTCGGCGGTGATGTATCCGTCGCCCACCTCGACGATGGCCTTTGCGCGGGTCGTGTCGATCACGAGACCGCCGTGCATCGGGATGCCCTGGCCGTAGTTGCCGGTGCCCTTCCCGCGCACCGTGACGGGAACGCCGTGGCGCGTGGCGGCGGCGACCGCGATCGCGATCTGCTCGGCATCGGCGGGAAAGACGACGAGGTCGGCGAGGCCGAGGGGGAGCTTGGCGGCGATGATCGGCGACATCGGCGAGCCGTCGACGCTCGCGCGCTCGCGGACGCGCGGTTCGGTGCTCACGGCGGCCGGGCCGAGCAGATCGAGCAGATCGTCCTCGAGGGAGAGGACGCGGGTGGCGGTGTCGCTCATGGTGGGGTGTCTCCGGGTGACGCGGGTGGGGGTGAGGCCGGGAACCGGACGGCCCGGTCCGCGCGAGGCGGACCGGGCCGATCGGTCAGAACGAGATCGAGGTGTCGATGAACTCGTTCGTGTAGAGGTCGGCGGGGGTGTACCCGTCCGCCGGCGGGGTGCCGAGCTCGGTGTAGACCGCGCTCGCCTTGGTGAAGAAGTCCTCGAAACGGGCGTCGTCGAAGTTGCCGTACGTGGAGTCGGGACCGTCACCGACGAGGCCGAGGTCGATCTGGGTCTTGACCGAGTAGTCGGCCACGCCCTGCGAGTAGGTCCAGCCGGTGTCGTACTGCTCGACGAGGTCCAGGATCAGAGCGTTGGTGGCCGCCGGGTCGTCGTAGTACGCGACGCCGGCCTTCTGCAGCACGGGGACGAGCTGGGTCAGGCAGGGCGAGAGCTCCTCGAAGTCGTCGGCCTTCACCGACATCGCCGACTGGTAGGTCTGCCAACCGGAGTCGTGGATGAGGGCGAACTCCACGGGCTTGCCCCAGGCCGAGACCTCGTTCTGGTAGACGTACGGCTCCGCGGAGGCGAAGCCCTGCTGCATGTCCTTGCCGCCGGCGGCGACGAAGTTCGACGGCGTGCCGTCGTACGAGCCGTCGAGGATCGCGGGGCTGGCGAGGTCGGCGCTCTTCAGGTACTCGATGTAGGCCGAGCCGTCGAAGTAGCGCCACACACCGCCGTTGCCCTCGAGGGCGGGCTTGACGTCCTCGATGGTCTTGACATCGGGGTAGGTCTCCGGGTCCCACATCACCATGGTCGGGCTGATCTCCAGCGGAGCCATGACGGCCTTGGTGGGGGTCGTGCCCGAGAGCTGGATCGCCTCGTCGGTGCTGACGTAGCCGAGGGTGATCGCGTCGTCCTGGTACATCTGGGCCGAGACGGTCTGGAAGCCGATGGCGGGGCCGCCGGCGCGGATCTCCAGGTCGACCCCGGTGTACTCGCCGTCGGACATCAGGGGGCCGGTGACCGCCTTGGTGTTGGCGTCGACCGTGTAGTCGTCCTTGATCATCTCGTAGAGGTGACCGTGCTCGGCCTCCGGGTTCCAGTCGGTCTGCACGACGATGGTCGCGGGGCAGTCGGCCGACAGGTCGACCGAGCCGACGGTGAGGTCGGCGGCCGGTTCCGTCTGATCCGCGGCGCTGCCGGCGCACGAGGTGAGCGTGAGGGCCATCGCGAACGCGCCGGTGACGGCGGTGCCGCGGACGAGGGTGCTGCGCTTCATGCTGTTTCGCTTTCTGTGACGGGTGGAGCTCTCGGGTGCGGAAGGTGGTGCGGGTTCGAGGGGATGCCACGGCAGCGGGCACGCGTGAGGGCGCGGCGCCGTGGCATCCGGTGTCTTGCGGGGTGGTGCGGGGTCTGGCGGGGTCTGGCGGGTGGAGCGGGTCAGCGGGCGGCTTCGTACCAGCGGCCGACGGCGACCTTGGACAGCCAGCCGAAGAAGGCGAAGATCGCCACGCCGAGAAGGCACGCCGCGAGGATCGAGGCGAACAGCTCGGCGCTCTGCAGGCGCGACTGGTAGTTGGAGATGAGCGAGCCGATGCCCGGTTCGCCGCGGCGGAAGAAGTAGTCGCCGACGATCGCGCCGATGACCGAGAGGCCTGCCGAGGTGCGCATGCCGACGAAGATCGACGGGAGTGCGGCGGGGAGGGTGAGCTTCGTGAGCACCGTCCACTTGTTCGCCTTCTGGAGGCGGAACAGCTCCCGCTGCGACTTGTCGACCGACTGGAGGCCGAACAGGGTGTTCGAGACCATCGGGAACAGGGCGATCAGGATGCAGACGATGACGCGGGCCGTGAACTCGTAGCCGAACCAGAACCCGACCAGCGGCACGAGCGCGAGGATCGGGATGCACTGCAGGATCACCGCGTAGGCGTAGGTGCTGCGCTCGACCCAGCGGGCCAGCGACATCGCGATGGCCCAGCCGATGCCGAGGACCATGGCGACCGCCAGACCGGTCAGGGCGACACCCGTGGTGCGGAACAGCGCCGTCCAGATGTCGACGCTGACCTGCGGGTCGAAGAAGCCCTTCGTGAACATCTCGTGCGGCATCGGCAGGAGGAAGCCCTTGCCGGTCGCGGTGAGGATGCTCGCGATGAGGTACCAGACGCCCACGAGCACGGCGAGGACGCCCAGCGGCGGGCCCGCCAGGATCAGCGCGCGAGCGACCGGGCCGCGACCGCGGGGCGGAGCCTTCGGCGCCGCGTCGGACGGCGGTGTGGGGGTGGATGCCATCGGCTCGGACGTCTCGGAGACGACCGGCTCTGCAGAGGTGGTGCTCATGAGTGTCCTTCCCGGAGGGCGTGGGAGACCTCGCCGACGAGCTTGGCGAACTCGCCCGTGTAGCGGATCTCGGGGTCTCGAGGCATGTCGAAGGGAACCTCGAAGGTGTCGACGAGACGGCCGGGGCGACCCGACATCACGACGACCTTGGTGGAGAGGTAGACCGCTTCGGAGACCGAGTGCGTGATGAACAGGCCACCGAACTTCTGCTCGACGAAGATCTTCAGCAGCTCGTCGTTCAGTCGTTCGCGGGTGATCTCGTCGAGCGCGCCGAACGGCTCGTCGAAGAGGAAGAGCTCGGGGTCGAGCGTGAGGGAGCGAGCCAGCGAGGCGCGCATCTTCATGCCGCCCGACATCTGCTTGGGGAGGTGCTTCTCGAAGCCCTTCAGGCCCACGAGGTCGATGGCCCACTGCGCCTTGGGTGTGCGCACGCGCTTGGGCTGCCAGTTGAGTTCGGCCAGCAGCTCGACGTTCGACTGCACGTCGCGCCAGGGCAGGAGCGTGGCGTCCTGGAAGACGTAGCCGATGCGGTCGGTGTTGACGGTGGCGGTGCCTTCGCTGGCGGACTCGAGGCCCGAGGCGATGCGCAGCAGCGTCGACTTTCCGCATCCGGACGGACCGACGACGCTGACGAACTCGCCGCGCTCGACGACGAGATCGACTCCCGAGAGGGCGGTGGTGCCGTTGGGGAACGTCATGGCGACGTTCCGGAAGTCCAGCAGCGGCGGGGTCGGGCCCGCGAGGGTGGCTGCCGGGGAAGGAGAGGCGAGGGTCACGGAACGCTCACTTTCCGGTCGGGACGAGGGTCGGAACCGCCGGCACGGGTGCGTCGGCGACAGAGAGGGCGGAGGCTATGCGGGTCGAGACCGTCGTGCGGCTGACCAGTCGTCCGCGGTGGATCACCGCGCGATCGGCGGAGGCGAAGGCGACCGTCTCGCCGAGCGAGGCGGCCCGGACGGCGACGAGGTCGGCGCGGGCGCCGGGGATCGGGCCGGCGAGGGGGAGGTTCATCACGTCGCGGGCGCCGATGGTGACGGCCTCGACGGCGTCTTCGGGGGCGAGGTGCCCGGCACTGACCAGCAGGGAGGCGGTCTCGAGGTGGTCGCACCGGCCGACGGGGTTGAACGGGTCGCGCACGTTGTCGGCCCCCGCGGCCACGCGGACGCCCGCGGCCTTGAGGCGCCCGATCGGCGCGATTCCGCGGGGCACCGCGTGATCGGCATCCCACCCCTGCAGGTAGAGGTTGGTGATCGGCAGGGCGATGACGCCGATGTCGGCGGCGCGCACCTCGTCGGCGAGGGCCGCGAGGTCTTCCGTGGGCATCATGCTGAGGCGCACGCAGTGGCCCGCGGAGCGCGGACGGTGCCAGCCGGTGACGGCGCGGGCGTAGGCGGCGAGGGTGTCGACGCCGGCGAGGCTCTCGTCGGTGTGCAGGTCGAGTCCGACGTCGCGGCGTCGGGCGAGGGCGATGAGGCGCTCGAGATCGGCGAGCGGGTCGTCGGCGAGGTGCGGGGCGCCGCCGACCAGGTCGAGGCCGGCGTCGAGAGCGGCCTCGAAGACCTCGTCGGGGACCGTGGGGCCCCCGAGGGCGACGAGCTCGATGTCCATGAGGCCGGCGAGCTCCGCGCGCAGCCGCACGAGCGCCCGGACGCCGGTCAGGGCATCTTCGCCGCGGAGGAGGTCGACGTGGGTGCGAACGGCGGTGATCCCGGATGCCAGCATCCGCAGCGCCGTCGACCGCGCACGGTCGAGCGTGTCCTCTTCGTCGAGCGTCATCGCGAAGGCGTGCCAGCTCTCGATGGCGCGCTCGAGGTCGCCGAACGGGGGCTGGATGGCATCCCACGACTGCGATTTGTCGAGGTGGGCGTGCGGTTCGGCTCCGGCGGCGGTGATGACGTACCCGGTGAGGTCGAGCGTCTCGCCTCCCGTCTCGGGCAGCGGAGAGCCGCTCGGGACGACGGCGATGACCGTGTCGCCGTCGAGGGCGATGTCCACGAGCGCGCCGGAGGCCAGGCGCGCGTTGCGGATCGCGGCGATCGGGACGGGTGGAGCGGCGGACACGAAGACCTCCGGAGAAGGGGAGCGGGGAGCCACGTCATCGAGGCGTGCCGTCGGGAGCGGCGGGCCCCGGGGAGGGGCGGATGGTGCATCGGTGGTGCTCTGCGTGTGGGTCTCACTCGCGGTGTCAGTGTTGGTGTGACCAACATCTGCGGTGAGTCCGATGCTAGGAACCGGTCGTTTCCGTCGTATTTCCCGCTCGTGACCCTCGTGACAAACCTGGGCGGGGCGCGGGGGAGGCGGGGTGTCGTGGGGCTCGCCGGGTGCTCGTGCGGTGGCGGTCGCGGTGTGCGCCGGCGTCCGGGTTGACGGTTCCTCCACAGGTGGGGTGAGAGGGAAGTTGTCCACAGA
Source organism: Microbacterium sp. ZW3a (assembly GCF_057167165.1). Taxonomy (NCBI): domain Bacteria; kingdom Bacillati; phylum Actinomycetota; class Actinomycetes; order Micrococcales; family Microbacteriaceae; genus Microbacterium; species Microbacterium sp. ZW3a. The sequence continues at coordinate 175,564 of NZ_CM169903.1, forward strand.
TTTAACGTTTGACCTGGGATATATCGGAGGCGGACGTTAGGCTTCGGATATGTGTTCGAATGTTTCGCCGGAGCCGTCCGACTTCGCGTCGCACCCCGCGAGCGGTCCGTCGGGTGACGTGGAGGTGCTTGCCGGATTGGTGGCCGAGGTGGTCGCGGCGGAGGGGGCGGTGGCTCTGGCGGAGGTGGCGCGGGTGCGGGCGTTGGCGGGGGTGGGGCGGTTTGCTCTGGATGCTGCGGCGTCGGTGCGGGCGTCGGTGCGGGGCTCGGATATGGCGATGCGGGAGGTGGCGTCGGAGGTTGCGGCGGCGTGTGGGCTGTCGGATCGGACGGTGCAGCGTGACATCGGTGAGGCGGTGACGTTGGTGGAGTCGTATCCGGTGACGGTGGCGGCGTGGGAGGCGGGGGTGTTGTCCCGCCGGTATGTGCGGGTGATCGCTGAGGTCGGGGCGGAGCTGCCGGTCGAGGCGCGGGGGGAGTTTGATGTGTTGGCTGTCGCGCTGGCGGGGGAGGTGTCGAGTCCGGGGCGGTTGAAGTCCCGGCTCACGGGTGTGGCGCAGCGGTTGCATCCGCGGACGGTGACCGAGCGGCACCGGGCCGGGCGGGAGGGTCGGTGTGTGCGGGTGGTGCCGGGGGCGGAGGGGATGTCGGATCTGATTGCGACGTTGCCGACGGTGTTGGCCGAGGCGATTCATGACCGGTTGACGCAGCAGGCGCGGGTCATCGTTGACGCGGGCCGCGAGGCGGCGTCGACGAGTGCGGGGGAGGCGGGTGTCGCCGGTTCCCGGCCCGCGACGCCGGATACCCGCACGGTGGATCAGGTGCGGGCGGATGTGTTCGCCGACATGCTTCTCACGTCCGATCCGACTGTGGATCCGACGCGTCGTGGTGATGGTCCCGGGACGTTGGGGAAGATCCGTGCGCGTGTGCAGGTGGTGGTGCCGGCGTTGACGATGCTCGCTCCCGGGCGGGAGAACCTCGCTCCGGCGGAGCTGGTGGGGCGGGGTCCGATCGATGCCGACACCGCGCGACGGTTGGCGGAGGCGACGAGTGTCCCGTGGGATCGGGTCATCACGCATCCGGTCACGGGGGCGGTGCTGTGTACCGACACGTATCAGCGGACGGCCGCGATCGACCGGTATCTGCGGGCCCGGGATCGGCACTGCCGGTGGCCGGGGTGTACCGCTCCCGCGATCCGCTGCGAGATCGACCACAGCATCGACTGGGCGCTCGGTGGGGCCACCGATGTCCGCAACCTCTGCTGCCTGTGTCAGCGACACCACACCCAGAAGCAGTTCACCCGGTGGACGGTGCGACAGCTCGACGGCGGGGTCCTGGAATGGACCTCACCCACCGGACGCGTCTACATCGACCACCCCGACCCCTACCCGGCGATTCCCCCGGACGCACCCGCATCCGGCGTGCGGTTCCTGCCCGATGAACTGAGCGCGGCGGGGCCCCCGGGACGCGTCGAATCTGCCCCGTTCTGATCATCGCGGGCGGCGTTCCGGTGGCGGGCGGTGTTTCGGTGGCGGGCGGTGTTCCGGCGCGGGCCGCATTCCGGCGTGGGCGGCGTTTCGGTGGCGGGCGGTGTTCTGCCGACGGGCGGTTGTTCCCGCGGTGGGCCGCGTTCCAGCGGTGGTCGGTCACGCCCCCGCAGCGGCGTTTCGGTGGCGGTTATTCACGCACCGGCAGCGTGCAGCCCCGCCCCCGCAGCGAAGAGGGCGCGCGCGTCGCGATAGACGTCGTCGAGGCGATCGACGTGGCGGTCGAAGTCGAGCGCCGCAGCGCTCGCCTCGGCGCCGTCGGTGACGCGGCGCAGGAGGGTGGTGTCGGTGGCCGTGCGGCGCAGGGCCTCGGCGAACGCGGTGGGCGTGGCATCCGCGGCGACCACGCCGTTGACGCCGTCGAGGACGAGGTCTCCGGCGGCGGCGGGCGTGGCGACCACGGGGCGACCCATCAGCAGGCTCTCGGCGATCACCAGACCGAACGTCTCGGGCCACAGCGAGGGGAAGACCAAAGCCGTCGCCGAGGCGATCAGCGCAGCCTTGGCCTCGGCCCCGACCCACCCGACGTAGCGGACCGTGTCGCTCGTCGCCGCCTCGACGACGGCGCGTTCCGGTCCGTCGCCCGCGATCACGAGTTCGGCGTCCAGTGACGCGGAGGCCCACGCCGCCAGGAGAAGGGAGATGCCCTTGGATTTCTGCAGTCTGCCGAGGAACACGAACCGGGTGCGCCCGTCGCTCGATCGATCCCCGAGGGGGAGGGTGGGCGCGGGCCAGCCGTGGGGCACGACACGAACTCGTGTGTCGTTCGCGGCGTAGCCGAGCTCTTCGTGCCGACGGCGCGTTCGCTCGCTCGGAAAGACGAGCACGCTCGCCCGCCGCGCCGACATCGCCACCACACGTGCCCGCCATCGCTGCACGAGCTCCAGGCGCGCGGGCATCGCGCCGTCGCGCAGCGTGGTCGAAGTGCTGTCGACGAGGCCGTAATCGTGGGCGGTGTGCACGACCGCCGCGCGCCGCGGGCGCAGGACGCTGGCACCCACGCCCTGGAACCGGTGCACGTGCACGACGTCGCGACCGTCCTGCACATGCCGGTACGGGCCGGGGAGAACCAGGGCGTGCACGGCATCGAGGGCGTGGAAGAGCGCGCGTGACAGGGCGGAGGGGCCGTGACGATCGGGCGGGTAGGGCCGCCACGACCGACGCGCCCGCACCGCGACACCGCACGCGGAGGCCCGCGCGATGCTCTCGGCATCCGTGAAGGCCGTAACGATCTCGACCTCGTGACCGCGCGCCCGCTGCGCCGCGGCGAGCGAGAACAGATACGCCTCCGCCCCACCCCACGGGGTCGTGAACGTGCTCTGGAGGTGGGTGATCCTCACGACGGTCCTCTCTTCCCGGGCGGACCCGGGCTGACGCCGCCACACAGAGTAGGCGAGCGCTCCCCGCCGCTCGCCCACACACCGCCACCCCTCGCACCCGCCGCGCGTGAGTGCTCCGCCGCGTTCACGCGCGGCGTCGCCACGCCTCAGCGGTCTTTTCACCCGGGGCGCGGCGATCGCGCTGCCCGCACCGCCGCGCCCCGGCCTCGGCACACTGGGCGCCGGTGCCGTGCGGACGGCTCGAAGGGTGGGGTGCATGCGAGTCGTGAGTCTGTCGCCGGTCGTCCCGTACGAGGGAATTCCGCACGCCGGCGGGCAGTACGTGCTGCGTCACTTCCGCGCCCTGACCGCGCTCGGACACCGGGTCGTGGTGGTCTCGTTCGACGACGAGCGGAACCGCGCGGCCCGCGCTGCGCTGAACGACCCGATCGAGGTCGTCCTCATTCCCCTCGCCGAACCGCGGAACGCCGTCGCGCGCCGTGCCCTCCGGTGGCTCGAGCGGCAGGAGCAACGCGTGTTCCCGGCACGTCCGGTCGCGCGCCGTCGTCGCGCCCTCCGGCGCAGTGTACGGGCCAGCGCCGCCCTCGCGTCCGCCGACATCATCGAGTACCAGTGGACCGAATCGGCGTGGTTCGGGATCGGCCGCGCGCGCGGGTCTGCGCGCCGCGTCGTCATCGCGCACGACGTGCTTCTGCAGAGTTACGAGCGCTTCCTCGCCGCGGCCGGCCCGGGGTGGCGACCGCGGGCCGTGGTTGCGCGCTGGCGGCGGTGGAGCGTGCTCCGCGACGAGCGCCGCATCTACCGGAGTGTCGAGGCCACCATCGCGTTCAGCGCGAAAGACGTCGCGCTCGTCCGCCGGGCCGCCGGTGCCCCGGTGCGCGCGGTGGCCGTGCGTCCCCCGCTCGCCGGGGGCGTGGAGCCGCGACGGCGCGAAGGGGATGCCACGCCCACCGTGCTGTTCGTGGGCGCGTTCGACCGCTCGGTGAACGCGGAGGCGGCGTCGTGGACCATGACCGACATCGCTCCGCGGGTGATCGCGGAGCGCCCCGGCGTGCGATTCGTCTTCGCGGGGGCGCACCCGACCGACGCCATGCACCGCCTCGCCCGCGCGTACCCCGACACGTTCGTCGTGACGGGGCGGGTGGACTCGCTCGACGGGGCCTACGCGGGCGCCGACGTCGTGCTCGTCCCGCTGCGGGCCGGTGCCGGGGTCAAGTTCAAGACCGTCGAGGCGATGCTGCGCGGCATCCCGGTCGTCTCGACGAGCGTCGGCGTCGAAGGGATCGTCGACGGGCGGATCGCGGCCTTCGCCGTGGCCGAGGACGCCGCGGGTCTCGCTGCGGCGATCGGGCGGGCCCTCGCCGATCCGGAGGGAGCGCGCCGACAGGCGGCCCGCTCCCGCGTCGCCGCCGCGGAGGAGTTCTCCGGCGCTGCCTTCCACCGTGCCCTCGCTGACATCTACGGAGGATCGACCCCGTGATCACCCCACTCCCCACCGTCGCCGGTGCGACGGTCACCTACGCCTCCCGCCACCTCTCGTGCCTCGCGGTCGTGCGGCGCATGATCGAGTCCGGGGTCGAGGCGGTCGTCATCGTCGACAACGGCTCGTCGCCCGAGTCCGCCGCCGCGCTCGACCGCGCGGCGTCGGCCAGCGACGGCCGCATCGTCGTGCACCGCATGACCCGCAACGAAGGGTCGGCCCCCGCCTTCGCCACGGCGATCTCCCTCGCGGGCGAGGTGGGCGCCGAGTACGTGTGGCTGCTCGACGACGACAACCTGGCCGAGCCCGAGGCCCTCGCGAGGCTCCTCGCGGCCGACCGTGCGCTGCGCGCGTCCGGCCACGATCTCACCGCCGTGGCGCCCCTGCGCGTCCCCGATGACGACCCCGCCACGATCGCTGCCGCCGTCGGAGCGGTGCACACGCGCGAGACCCCGCGAGAGGCGGTGTCGTTCGCGGGGGTCGAGGCGGGCCTGTTCGCCCGCCGTTTCCTCGAGCGCGTCGGTCTCCGGCGCCCGCGCCCCCGGGTCGTCGGTACCGAGCTGGCCTACGCCCCCTACGGGGGGCTGCTCGCCCGCACCAACGTGCTCCACCGGATCGGCCTGCCCACGGTCGAGCTCGTCCTCTACGGCGACGATCTCGAGTACACCTCGCGCATCCCGGCGCGAGGAGGGCGCCTCGCTGCCGTCCCCGACGCGGTGGTCGTCGATCCGCGGGGGGAGAGATGGATGCCGCCCGGCTTCGAGGTGCGCGCGATGCTCCTGTCGACGAACGACGCGCTGCTCTACTACTACCTCCGCAATCGTCTGCACCGTGAGCTGGCGACGGGACGCCGCTGGACCGTCGCGCGCGTGGGCAACGGTGCCCTGTTCCTCGCGCTGTGTCTCGCGTGCGCGGTCGTCACGCGCCGGGGCGGCAAGCTGCGCATCATCCACCGCGCCGTCCGCGACGCGTCGGCGGGCCGACTCGGACGCCGCGCCGAGATCTGAATCGGCCTCACCCGGCTGGTGATATGCCGGGTGAGTCGCCGTCTACAGCTCCAGCGTGATGCGCGGGCACGCCGCGCGGGAGACGCACAGCATCATCGTGCGGTTGACCTCCTGCTCCTCCGGCGAGAGCACCGAGTCACGGTGCTCGATCTCGCCGTCGACCACCGCCACCTCGCACGTTCCGCACGTGCCCACCCGGCAGCTCGACGGCACCACCGCGCCGTACTCCTCGACGACCTCGAGCACGGATCGCTCCGGCGGCACCGTCACCGTCAGCCCCGACAGCATGAGGTCGACCTCGAACGACTCGGTCCACACGGGCGGCCCGAGCACCTTGGCCTCGAAGCGCTCAACGTGGAGGCTCCCGCGCGGCCACACCGACATCGTGGCATCCAGGGCTTCCAGCAGGCGGGTGGGGCCGCACGCGTAGACGACGGTGCGGGCCACCGGCTGGCCGAGACGATCGGCGAGGTCGAGGCGGCGCCCCTCGTCGGCCGCGAACACCTCGACGCGGTCGCCGTAGCGCGCGGTCAGCTCGTCGGCGAACACCATCGTGCGGCGCGACCGGCCCGCGTACAGCAGCGTCCAGGCAGCGCCCGCGGCCTCGGCGGCCTCGATCATCGGCACGATCGGGGTGATTCCGATGCCCCCGGCGACGAAGACGTAGGAGCGTCCCGCGGTCGGCGCGAAGAGGAAGTGATTGGCGGGACCCCGCACGCGCAGGGCGGTGCCGGGGTGGGCGTTCTCGTGCAGCCACACCGATCCGTCGCGCTCGCGCAGCACGCCGATGCGCCAGGTGCCGCGCTCGGCGGGCGATCCGCACAGCGAGTACTGGCGTTCGACGCCGCCGGGCAGCACGACGTCGATGTGCGCCCCGGGCGACCAGTGCGGCAGCACGCCGCCGGGCCGTTCGAGGTCGAGCACGACGACACCATCGGCCGCCTCCGTCCGCGCGCGGACGACCGCCTCGAAGGTCACGCCACCGGTCATGTCTCTCCTTCGGGTGCCTCGGCGGGGGAGCCGTGTACGAGTTCTTTCACGATCAACAGTCGGTAGGGCGCCCCTCCCGGCGAATGCCAGCGGTGCGGCGTCCCCGAACGGCAGTAGACCGAGTCGCGGGCGTGGAGCGTGCGCTCGCCGAAGGGTCCGAGCGAAATCACGATCGACCCCTCCAGCACGGTGAGGAACTCGTCTTCCTCGTGCACGTAGTGGTCGCCCGGCTCGGCGTTGGCGCCGGTGAACTCCATCGGCTCGAACCGGCGGGGTCCCTCGGCGAGCATGCGGGCGGTGCCCTCGGCGTAGGGCCCCACGAGCCCCTCGTCGGCGGTGACGAACGTCGGGTGCGCGCTCTCGTCGGGGCGCGGCGGCTCCGACGCCGCGATGAGCTCCACCCGGCTCGTCCCGAGCGCGCGGGCGAGGCGCTCCAGGCTCGCCATGCTCGGCCGCGCGAGGCCGCGCTCGAGCTGGCTGAGGAACGGATGCGACAGGGCCGCGGCCTCGGCCAGCTGGGTCAGGGTGAGGCCACGGGCCTTGCGCAGGCCGCGGAGGTGCGCACCGAGGCGCTCGTCACCGGTGGCGGGATCGTCGGCGGGGATCGCGGGGGCCATGGTGGTCATCGTCCCACCCTCTCGAACAGGCGGGCGGTGATCTCGGACTCGTCCGCGCTCGTCAGCCGTCCGTCGTCGACCACGACGCGCCCCGCGACGACGACCGTGCGGGGCCGGCGCCCGGGCGAGGCCCACAGGAGCCCGGCGACCCGGTCGGCGACGCCCGCGTCGGCCACGCCCGAGACATCCCACACGCACAGGTCGGCGGCGGAGCCGGGGGTGAGCCTGCCCAGGTCGGGGCGTCCGAGGCCGTCTGCGGAACCGGCCGTGGCCATCGCGAGCACCGCGGATGCCGCGAGCTGGGGCCCCACGAGCGCCGAGACCTGCATCGCCAGGCGGGCGTCGGCCAGGAGGTGTCCGGCGTCGTTGCTGCCGCCCCCGCTCGTTCCGAGGCCGACCGGGATGCCGGCATCCCGCAGCTTCGCGACGGGCGCGACGCCCCACCCCATCGGCACGTCGCAGCCGGGGGCGTGCGTGGCCGTCACTCCCGCCGCCGCGAGTCGGGCGATCTCGTCGTCGGTCACGTCGCACAGGTGCGCGAGCGTCACGTCGGGGGCGAGCCAGCCCCACTCCTCGAGGAGGTCCAGGGGGCGGCGACCGTACTTTTCACGCGCGATCTCGACGTCGACGACCTCGTTCGCCTGTGTGCGGCGGCGCAGCCCGCGCCGCTCGGCGACCTCGGCCAGCAGGGCGAACGTCTCGCGGGGGTCGCTGTGCACCCCCGCGGGTCCGACGGCGACCTGCAGCATCCCGTCCGCGGTCACACCGCCCGGGCGCCCGTCCACAAGCGCGGCGGCGATCGCCTCGGCCGACAGTGCGGCTTCCTCCGGGTCGTCCCGCGCCGCCCCGCGCACGAACGCGAGTCGTGCGCCGAACGCCCCGGCAGCGTCGGCGGCCGCGCGGGCCATGCCCACTGTGTCCGCCTCGGCGGGCCAGGTGAGGTGGTGGTCGGCGACGGTGGTGACCCCGCTCAGCAGGGCCTCGGCGAGACCCGCGGCCGCGGCGAGCCCCGTGAGCTCGGGATCCACCCCGGCGGCGGTGTAGGCGGCGGCCATCGCCGGCAGCCACTCCCGCATCGGGATGCCACGGGTGCCGGGCAGCGTCCGGAACGCCGTCTGCAGCAGGTGGTGGTGCGCGTTGACGAGGCCGGGAGTGACCACGCCGCCGGCCGCGTCGACGATGACGGCGTCGGTGAGATCCACCGCGGCGTCGGTGACGAGCCCGTCGACGCACACGACGTCTCCGGTGCGGACGCGCCCCTCCGCCTCGACGACGGCGAGCGCGTCGCGAATAACGAGCACGCTCATCGGGCCAGCACCGGTTCGGGCAGTCCGCAGGCCGCCTCTGCGGCGCCGGCGTGGAGGCGTCCGTCGACGCGGTCACGGAGAGGGGTGGCGCTCGCCCCGCTCCGGGCGGCGACGATCTCGGCGATCACCGAGAGGGCCGTCTCCTCCGGGGTCGACGCCCCCAGGTCGAGGCCCAGCGGCGAGTGCAGCCGCGAGAGGTCGGCATCCGTCACCCCGGCCTGGGTGAGCAGGGCCGCGCGTCGGGCCACGGTGGCTCGCGAGCCCATCGCCCCCACGAACCCCACGGGCAGGCGCAGGGCGGTCTTCAGGGCGGGAACGTCGAGGCGCTCGTCGTGGGTCAGGACGCACACGGCGGTGCGGTTATCGGGCCGGTCGAGGGTGGCGAGGTATTCGTGCGGGGGCGCGACAACGAGCTCGGCCGCCTCGGGAAAGCGCTCGCGCGTGACCAGCAGGGCCCACGCGTCGCACACCGTCACGGCGAAACCGGCCGCCGCCCCCACGCGGCACAGGGCCGCGGCGTGCTCGCCGGCGCCGAGCACGATCAGGCGCGGGCGGGCGGGGCGGTGGAGCAGCAGCGGGAGGTCGTCGTCGAGTGCGAGCTCCAGCGTGGTCTCGCGTCCGGCCGCCGCGTCGAGGAGGGCCGCGCGCACGCGAGGGTCATGGCCGTCCACCGGGTAGACGGCCACCTCGACCGCGCCGCCGCAGGCGAGGCCCGCCGCCACGATCGCGTCGTCGGGGCCGACGAATCCGAACCGTCCGCGGCGGACTGTTCCCGTGCGCAGGGCGTCGAGCCCGAGCATCACGGCGTCGCCCTCGACGCAGCCGCCGGAGATCGAGCCGATCACGCGGGCGTCCAGCGTTACGGCCAGGGTGGCGCCCACGCCGCGCGGTGCGCTCCGCACGACCCGGGTGACCGTGACCGCCGCCACGGGCGTCCCCGCCTCGATGAGGGGGAGGAGGTCGGCGGCCAGTTCGAGCATGCTGGCGACGGTATCCGCGCCGTGTTTCACGCACGCTACGCTGTCGTGACCATGCCTGCCGAGCCGCCTCCCGCCCCTTCCGGAGGGCGGATTGCGGGCCTCGTCCTCGCCGCGGGGGCCGGCCGTCGGTTCGGCGGTCCCAAGGCTCTGGCCCGTGATCCCGACGGGGTGCCCTGGGTCGAGAAGGCCGTCCGAGCGCTGCGCGAGGGCGGCTGCGACCCGATCATCGTCGTGCTCGGTGCGGCCGCCGACGACGCCGCGCGGCTCGTGCCGGCCGGGACGGGCGTCGCGCTCGCCGGAGCCTGGCCGGACGGTCTCTCGGCATCCCTGCGTGCGGGCCTCGAGGCCGTGGCATCCACCGAGGCTTTCGCCGTCGTCGTGGTGCCGGTGGACACCCCCGATCTGCCCGCCGCCGCGGTCGCACGGCTCGCGCGCCGAGCGGACGTCGGCGTTCTCGCGTACGCGACGTACGGCGGAGCCCCCGGCCATCCCGCCCTGATCGGCCGGGACCACTGGCGGGCGGTGGCCGCCGCGGTGAGCGGCGACGTCGGCGCCGGCCCGTACCTTCGCGCGCACGGTGCCCTTGTCGTCGAGTGCGCCGACCTGTGGTCGGGTGCCGACCTCGACGTGCGCTGATGGCGGCGCACCTCTCGGTGGATGTAGCCGGACGTCAGTCCTCGGTGGTGCGTGATGCTCGGACGGCTCCGACGCGCAGGAAGTCGAGCTTCTCGGCGTCGGAACTGCTGTCTGTCGTGGAGTAGACGACGAGTTTGATGTCGGAATCGGGGACGGTGACGACATCGCAGTCGAGGATGAGGTCGCCGACGATCCGGTTGTGGACCGTTTTCACGACCGATCGGTGCGCCGCGGCGCGTCCTTCGTCCCAGTACGAGGCGAAGCGTGCACTGCCGGTGCGGAGTCGTGCGATGAACGCCCGGAAGTCCGGGTCTGCGCCGAGGGTTGCTGCGGTGCGTCGGAGGTCGGCGACGAGCGCCCGTTCGAAGGCGTCTGGTCCGCCGTGCGCGGTCGCGATCCGGCCGACGCTCTCGTCGAGGAAGGTCTGGACGACGAGGTTCTGGTCGGGGTCGCTGTGTGCGGAGGGGGCGTCGAAGAGCGCCTGCCAGAGCGGTGTGGAGTGCAGTAGCGTCCAGTCCGCCGCGAATACGGCCAGCGGCAGGTCGGCCATCCGCACGAGCATGCGTTGCACTCCGGGCGGGATATGTCGGGACACGGAGTCCGTTCGGGGCGCGGCAAGCCCCGCCGCCTGGTGGAACAGGTCGGTCTCCGTGCGGTCGAGCTGCAGGGCGCGGGCGAGCGACTGGACCACTTGTGCCGAGGGCGTGCGGGAGCGGCCCTGTTCGAGCCGCATGATGTAGTCCACGCTGACGCCGGCGAGCTGCGCGACTTCCTCCCGGCGCAGGCCGACCGTGCGGCGGCGGCCGAACGATTCCATCCCGACGTCGGCGGGGCTGAGCCGTCCTCTCCAGGCGCGCAGCAGTTCTCCGAGGCGATCGACCGGTTCTGCTGACACGCCTCCATTCTCCGATCACCCACCAACGAGAGCCTAGGAACGGCTGTCCCATGCGGCGGCACCGGCACTCGAGTCGGCGGCGCGGTTGGGTAGCACCGTTCTTCCCTGGCTCGGGCTGCTGCGCCCATCGCACAGTGGATTCGTCATCGACACGAAAGGAACACGCATGACCGCCACTGAGAACGGATACGTCACCGTCATCTGGGAGGCCACGGCCAAGGCCGGGAAGGAAGCAGACCTGAAGGCGTTCATCGCCGCCGCCGTCACCCCGTCCAGGAACGATGCCGGGAACATCGACTACGAAGCACACGAAGTCGAGGGCAAGCCCGGCTCCTTCGTCATCTACGAACGCTGGGAGACCAAGGAACTCCTCGACGCCCACCTGGGAGCACCGCGCATGCAGGAACTCGTCCCGCAGATGCTCGAACTCATCCAGGGCTCCATCGAGGACGGCATCACCCTCCTGCGCCCCTTCCGCCCCGCCATCTGAACGCGCCACGACCGGCGCGGGTGGTGCGTTGACCGGTGGAGATCACGTCCGTCGTGAATCCCGGGCCCGGGGGAGTCGCTAGCCTGGGGGAACGGGAGGTGAGGATGTCGCTGATCGTCGTCGAGCAGCAGGTGCGGGGATCACGAACGCGCATGTTCGTCGTGATCATCGGCGCGATCGCGGCCATCATCGCCGGCCTGCTGGCGATGCATTCTCTGAATACGCACGGCATGCCAGCCGGGCACAGCGACGTGTTCTCCATCGGCGGTGACCCCGTCGCCGATGGAGGCCACCATCACATCACGACGGATGCCGCTGTCCCCGCCGCGGCCCCCGCGTGCGCGGACTGCGGCGACGATCATCAGATGGCCTGGGCGGCCTGCGTTCTGGCTCTGCTGGTCGGCGTGATCGTGTGGGGGTCGCGCCGGGCGCGATGGCGGATCCCCTCACGAGCGACGGCGTCACGCGCGTTCCCGGGGACGTGGAGCGTCGGCGCTTCCCGCTTGCCGCCGCCCTCCCTCGTCGTTCTCTGCATCAGTCGTACGTGAGGACGCGTGTGCCCGCTTGTTCGCGCGGGCGACGCATCTTTCGCTCGACGACGGTCGAGTCTTCACTACCGACTTTGGAGAACATCACCATGAGAACCCCTTTTGCGGCGACCGCTGCCCTCACCCTCGCCGCCGTGCTCGCCCTGTCCGGCTGCGCCGGCGGTGCGAACTCCGGCGGCGGCATGCCCGGAATGGACCACAGAGGCGCCAGCAGCTCGGCCGCCGGGAGCACCGCTGACGCGAATGCGGCCGACGTCATGTTCGCGAGCATGATGATCCCGCACCACGAGCAAGCGATCGAGATGTCGGAAACGCTGCTGTCAAAGAGCGGTATCGACGAGCGGGTGACCGCGCTGGCGCAGCAGATCAAGGCCGCGCAAACCCCCGAGATCCAACAGATGAAGGGCTGGCTCGAGGAGTGGGATGCCTGTGCCGCCGACATGGGCGGCATGGATCACGGCAACGGCATGATGAGCGACGGCGATATGCAGTCGCTCGAGCAGGCTTCCGGAGCCGAAGCTGCACGACTGTTCCTTCAACAGATGATCGAACACCACCAGGGTGCGATCGACATGGCTCAGCAGGAGCAGGCTGACGGCCAGAACAGCGACGCGATCGCTCTGGCGAATGCGATCGTCCAGACGCAGACGGCGGAGATCGCGACCATGAAGGAACTCCTGGCGGGAATCTGAACGAACCGGGTCGGGTGCGGCACGCCGCTGTGCCCCACCCGTTCCGTTATGCGTTCGTTGCATTCCACGCGCGCTCCGGCTCTGGACAACTTCGGGGCCGCGGGGATATGTTCACGGAGCCGTCATAATTACGACGGCACCACGAAGCCGGGACGAGGACGTACCCGATTCGACGCCGGGGTGGGCGCCGGGTGCGACCCTCGGGGGTCCCTGCAGTTCAGAGAGGAACGCAGATCACAATGCTGAAGAAAATCCTGACCGGAGCGGCCGTTGCCGCTCTCGCCGTCACCCTCGGAGCGTGTAGCTCCACGCGACCGGCCGACGGCGGCGACGCGGCCGGCGAAGGCACCACCGAGTGCAACGTCGGCATCGCGATGCCGACCCGCAGCCTCGAGCGCTGGATCAACGACGGCGAGCAGCTGCAGCAGAAGCTCGAAGACGCGGGCTGCACCGTCGACCTGCAGTACGCCGACAACAAGACCGACCAGCAGATCAGCCAGATCCAGAACCAGATCTCGGGCGGCGCGAAGATCCTCGTGATCGCCGCGATCGACGGCTCGACGCTCGGCCCCGTGCTCGAAGAGGCCAAGTCGCAGAACGCGACCGTCATCGCCTACGACCGTCTCATCAACGGCAGCGAGAACGTCGACTACTACGCCACGTTCGACAACTACAAGGTCGGTACCCTCCAGGGCGAGTACATCGAGGAGCAGCTCGGCCTCGCGGGCGGCGCAGGCCCCTTCAACCTCGAGCCCTTCGCCGGTAGCCCCGACGACAACAACGCGAAGTTCTTCTTCGCCGGCGCGTGGGACGTTCTCCAGCCCTACGTCGAGAGCGGCCAGCTGGTCGTGCCGAGCGGCAAGGCGCCGGCCAACGACGACGCGTGGGCCAGCATCGGCATCCAGGGCTGGGCGTCCGACAAGGCTCAGGCCGAGATGGACAACCGTCTGTCGTCGTTCTACGGCGACGGCAAGAAGGTCAACGTGGTCCTGTCGCCCAACGACAGCCTCGCGATCGGTATCGAGGCATCCCTGAAGTCGGCCGGCTACACCGCCGGTGCGGACTACCCCATCATCACGGGCCAGGATGCCGACAAGGCCAACGTCAAGGCGATCCTCGAGGGTCTGCAGTCCATGACGGTCTGGAAGGACACCCGCGCGCTCGGTGACCGCGTCTTCACGATGATCGAAGAGATCACCAACGGCGAGGAGGTCGAGGTCAACGACACCGAGACCTACGACAACGGTGTCAAGGTCGTGCCGTCGTACCTCCTCACTCCCGAGGTGGTCGTCAAGGACGACGTGCAGACCATGCTCATCGACTCGGGCTTCCTCAAGGCCTCCGACGTCGGGCTCTGATCCACTCTGCGGCGGGGCGGGTTCGCCCGCCCCGCCGCTCTCTCTGTCGCCCCCGGCGACGGAACTACCTGTCGCCCCACGGCGACGGAGGGAGACACCATGACCGAACCGATCCTGCGCATGGCGGGGATCTCCAAGTCGTTCAACGGCATCCCGGCCCTCGCCGACGTCTCGATCGACGTGCACCGCGGAGAGGTGCACGCGATCTGCGGCGAGAACGGGGCCGGCAAGTCCACGCTGATGAAGGTGCTGAGCGGGGTCTACCCGGCCGGGAGCTTCGCCGGAACCATCACCCTCGATGGTGAGACCGTGGCCTTTCGCTCGATCAACGACAGCGAGGCCGCCGGCGTCGTCATCATCCACCAGGAGCTCGCGCTCAGCCCGTATCTCTCGATCGCCGAGAACATCTTCCTCGGCAACGAGAAGGCCAAGCGCGGCGTCATCGACTGGAACGCCACGAACACCGCCGCCGCCGAGTTGCTCACGCGCGTGGGGCTCCGCGAGAGCCCGGCCACCAAGATCTACGAGATCGGCGTCGGCAAGCAGCAGCTCGTCGAGATCGCCAAGGCGCTGGCCAAGGAGGTCAAGCTCCTCATCCTCGACGAGCCCACCGCCGCTCTCAACGACGACGATTCCGCGCACCTGCTCGACCTCATCGATCAGCTGCGCGACCAGGGAATCACCTGCATCATCATCAGCCACAAGCTGAAGGAGGTGCTCCGCATCGCCGATCGCATCACGATCATCCGCGACGGTCGCACCATCGAGACGATGGGGCGCGACGACCCCGACACCGACGAGGGGCGCATCATCCGTGCGATGGTCGGCCGGGATCTGAACAGCCTGTTCCCGCCGCGCGAGCCCGACATCGGCGAGGAACTCTTCCGCGTCGAGAACTGGACGGTGCACCACCCCGTCGACACGGAGCGCGTCGTCATCGACGACGCCTCCTTCATGGTGCGCGCGGGCGAGATCGTCGGCTTCGCCGGCCTCATGGGCGCCGGGCGCACGGAGCTCGCGATGAGCATCTTCGGCCGCATGTACGGCACCGGCATTTCGGGAGAGGTGTACAAGAACGGTCAGCAGATCGACGTGCGCACCGTGGACGCCGCGATCAAGCACGGCATCGCGTACGCCACCGAGGATCGCAAGAAGTACGGCCTCAACCTCATCGGCGACATTCAGGTCAACGTCTCGGCGTCCGCGCTGTCGCGCCTCGCGCGTCTCGGCGTCGTCGACCGCTACCGCGAGTACAAGGTCGCCGACTCGTACCGCTACAAGATGAACATCAAGGCGCCCAGCGTCGCCGCGATCACCGGTCGTCTCTCCGGCGGGAACCAGCAAAAGGTCGTCCTGTCGAAGTGGATGTTCACCGGACCCGACGTGCTCATCCTCGACGAGCCCACCCGTGGCATCGACGTCGGAGCGAAGTACGAGATCTACGGCATCATCAACGAACTCGCGGCCCAGGGGAAGGCCGTCATCGTCATCTCGTCGGAGCTGCCCGAGGTCATCGGGCTCTCCGACCGCATCTACACCATCTCCGAGGGACGCATCACGGCCGAGGTCAGCCGTGAAGACGCCACGCAAGAGACGCTCATGCGGCACATGACCGCCGGAAGGAACTGACTGCAATGGCCACCGCATCCACTCAGACCGTCGAGGCTCCGACGCAGCCCGGACCCCGGCGCCGCGGCCTGCTCGCGCGGATCAACTTCCGGCAGTTCGGTATCCTCGCCGCCCTGGTGATCATCATCGTGTTCTTCCAGGTGCTCACCGGCGGCCGGTTGCTGCTCCCCGGAAACGTCAACAACCTCATCCAGCAGAACGCCTACGTGCTGATCCTCGCGATCGGCATGGTCATGGTGATCATCGCCGGGCACATCGACCTGTCGGTCGGCTCGGTGGTGGCCATGGTCGGGGCCATCGCGGCGATCGCGATGAACCAATGGGGACTCCCGTGGTACATCGCCGTGCTCGTCTCGCTCCTCGTGGGCGCGGTGATCGGCGCCTGGCAGGGATTCTGGGTCGCCTTCGTCGGGATCCCCGCGTTCATCGTGACCCTCGCGGGCATGCTGCTGTTCCGCGGCCTCACGCTCGTGCTGCTCACGGGCGGCACGATCAGCGGCCTGCCCGACGGCTTCACCGCGATCGGCGCCGGCTGGCTCCCGCCCGTGCTCGGCTACCTCGGCAACTGGGACAGCCTGACCCTCGTGCTCGGCGCGCTCGCCTCCGTCGCCCTGATCGCCCAGCAGCTGCGCACGCGGGCGACGCTGCGTCGTCTGGAGCTGCCGCGCGAGGTGGCGTGGTCGTTCTGGGTGAAGAACGCCGTCGCGGTCGTGGCGATCATGGCGGTCTCCTTCACCCTCGCCACCTACAACGGCACCCCGATCGTGCTCATCATCCTCGCGGCGCTCGTGCTCGCCTACACGTTCGTGCTCAACCGCACGACGTTCGGTCGCCACGTCTACGCGATGGGCGGCAACCTGTTCGCCGCCGTGATGAGCGGTGTGAAGACGAAGTGGGTGACGTTCTTCATCTTCGTCAACATGGGCGTGCTCGCGGGCCTGGCAGCCGTGGTCAGCACCGCACGCGCCGGCAGCGCCGTGGCATCCGCCGGTCAGAACTACGAACTGGATGCCATCGCCGCGGTGTTCATCGGCGGCGCCGCCGTGCAGGGCGGCATCGGCACGGTCGTGGGGGCGGTCGTCGGTGGCCTCGTGATGGGCGTGCTCAACATGGGTCTGTCCATCCTCAGCGTCGACGCCGCGTGGCAGATGGCGATCAAGGGCATCGTGCTGCTGCTGGCGGTCGCCTTCGACATCTTCAACAAGCGACGCAACGGCGGTGTCTGATCGGGTGGGGAGCTCGGCCGCGGGGCCGGCTCCCCATCCCCGTCTCCGCGATGGGATGATGGGGGAGGTGCCCTCCTCATGACCCCTGCCGTGTTCGAGCCTGCGACGCCGCTCGCTCCTCCGTCGGGTCGTACGACGAACGACCTCATCCGGCAGCAGAACCTCGCGTCAGTGCTGTCGTTGCTGCATCTGCGGGGAGCGCTCTCACGGGCACAGCTGGGCGCCTCGATCGGTCTGAACCGTTCCACGGTGACGGGGCTGGTCATGGAGCTCACCGAGCTGGGCCTCGTCCGCGAGGTCGCCGCCGGGGAACGCACCGGCAAGGTCGGGCGCCCCACGCTCGACATCGAGCCCGAGGATCACGTCGCCGCCCTGAGCGTGCGGGCGGAGCCCCACGCGGTCACCGTCGCCCTGGTCGGACTCGGCGGCGTGGTCCACGCGCGGCTGCGCCACGACACCGCGCAGGCCCCCTCGCCGCGGCGGTTCGTGCAGATCGTCGCCTCGTCGGTCGAGGCGATGCGCGCCGACATCGACCGGCACTACCGGGTGGTCGGCGCGGGGCTGGCGGTGCCGGGACTGGTCAATGCGAACGGCTCCGTGCTCGTCTCCCCCACACTCGGGTGGAAGCGCGACCCGGTCGCGGCCCGCCTCAGCGACGAGCTCGGTCTCGCCGTGTCGGCCGGCAACGACGCGAGCATCGGTGCCCTGGCCGAATCCCGCTTCGGGGTGGGGATGGGCGTGTCGAACCTGCTGTACCTCGGCGGGGCGATGCACAGCATCGGCGGCGGTCTCATCATCGACGGCACGCTGCTGCGCGGAACCTCGGGCTACGCGGGCGAGCTCGGCCACACGGTCGTCGACCCGCGCGGACGCACGTGCGTGTGCGGGCGGCGGGGATGCCTCGAGGCCGAGGTGCGGCTCGACCTCCTGGAGCCGCTGCTCGGGCGTCGCAAGCTCGACGAGGACGAGCTCGACGTCGAACTCGGCGTCGCCCGCGACCCCCGGGTGATGGCCGAGGTGACCCGTCAGGTCGAGGTGCTCTCACTCGCGCTGACGAACTTCGTCAACGCCTTCAGCCCCGAGACGGTCGTGCTCTCGGGCTACCTCGGGGCGCTGCTGTCGGTGAGCCGCGAGCGCCTCGCCGAGGCGGTGCGCGTGCATCCGCTCGGCGCGGAGGGCCGCACGATCCGTCTCGAGCGTGCGCACCTGCGCTCGCGCCTCATGCTCATCGGCCCCGCCGAGCTCGCCTTCGCCGATCTGCTGTCCAACCCCGCCGGCTTCCGCGCCTGACCCCCGATCGTCGGTCGGCGTTCACCGTCCGGTCGATCTGCGCGGCTACTGTTCCGGCGATACCGGCACCCGGCCGGTGCTCGGGGGGTCCGCGTGAATGACGACGCCGGCCGCGCGACCCCGTGGCCCTCGATTCTCGCCGCGGTCGTGGCGGTGGCGCTCGTCGCCATCGCCCTCGTGCTGTACGCCTCGTCGCAGGCGAGCAGTCGCGAACGGCCGCTGAGCGAGCGCACCTCCGTCGGGGCGCCGGCGGTGGCCGGCGTGGAGGCTGGGGCGGAGGCTCCCGTGGGAGTCGGAGGGGAAGCTGCGGCGGCGCTGCCCGCGGCACCGCGCCCGCCCGTCATCGCCGCCGACCCCGTCTGGACGGCGCGGACCGCCGCGGTCGCCGGCATCCCCGAGCGTGCCCTGCGCGCGTACGCCTCGGCGGCGCTGACGATCCAGGCCGAACAGCCCGCGTGCGGGATCGGGTGGAACACGCTCGCCGGGATCGGCGCGATCGAGTCCGCGCACGGCACCCATTCCGGCGGGAGCCTGGACGACGCCGGCTACCCCCGCCCCGCGATCCGCGGCATTCCGCTCGACGGCAGCGCGAGCGCGCAGATCTCCGACACCGACGGGGGAGTCTGGGACGGGGATGCCACGTGGGATCGCGCCGTGGGCCCCCTGCAGTTCATCCCCGCGACGTGGGAGCGCTGGGGCGCCGACGGCAACGGCGACGGAGCCGCCGACCCGAACCAGATCGACGACGCCGCCCTCGCGGCCGCGCGGTACCTGTGCGCCGCGGGCGAAATGACGAGCGCTCCCGGGTGGCGCCGCGCGATCTTCTCCTACAACCACCTCGACAGCTACGTCGACGACGTCGCCGCCGCCGCGAACGCGTACGCCGCTCGCGCCGCGGGCTGAGCGGCGCTCAGCCGCCGATCACGACGTTCAGCGGTTCTTCGCCCGCGCGCATCCGATCGATCTGGCGCCGCACGAGGCGAGCGATGCGCGGGCGCATGGCGCCGGTCGAGCCGCCGACGTGCGGGGCGATGAGCACGCCCTCCAGGGTCCAGAGCGGGTGCTCGGTCGGGAGTGGTTCGGGGTCGGTCACGTCGAGCGCTGCCCGCAGACGCCCGCGCCGCACGTGGTCGACGAGGGCGTCGGTGTCGATGAGCGGGCCCCGGCCGACGTTCACGACCAGCGCGCCGTCGGGGAGGGCGGAGAGCATCTCGTCATCGAGCAGGTGACGCGTCGCGTCGCCGCCGGGGAGCGACGCGATCAGCACGTCGGTCCGGGCGAGCACCTCGGGCAGATCGCCGAGCGGGAGCACCTCGACGTCATCCTGCAGGCGGCCGTGCGAGGCGACCGCGCGCAGCTCGACCTCGAAGGGCTTCAGCCGCGCCGCGATCGCGCGGCCCACGCCCCCGAAACCGAGCAGGGTCACGCGCGCGTCGGCGAGTCCCGGCATCCACTGCCCCTTCCACTCACGGCGGTCCTGCGCGCGTACGAAGGTGGGCAGCGCGCGCTGGGCGGCGAGGGCGAGGGCGACAGCGAGCTCTGAGGTCGCGGTTTCGTGCACGCTCGAGGCGTTCGCGAAGACGATGCCGTCGGGCAGGCGGCCGTCGACGTTGTCGTAGCCGATCGACTGGCTCTGCACGAGGCGGGTGGTGACCTCCGACAGCCGGGCGATCACGCGGTCCATCGACAGGTACGGGGGCACGACGATGTCGATGTGCGGGCGCGGGGCGGGCTCTTTCATGTCCCACACCAGCACGTCGACGCCGTCGGGGAGGGGGAGCAGATCGTCGCGCAGCTCCGCGGTCGGAACGGACACGACCAGGGGGGTCTCGAAAGTCACGCGACCCACGCTACCTCCGTGCCCTCCGGCTCGGGCCGTCGCCCGACGTGCACCCCGACCGGCACGTCGTAGGCGAGGTACTCCGCGAGCAGCGTCTCCGCGTCGCGCGCGAACAGCCGCCGCGACAGGGCGGCGGCGAGCTGGGTCGCGCCCCCCACGAGGCCGGGGATCTGATGGCTCAGCATTCCCTGGCTCAGCCGCGCGCCGTGGTTGAACAGGTGGACGCGCGACATCGCCGACGCGTCGGGCGCGGTACGGCTGACGAGCCCGAAATCGTCGTCGAGGTACGGGAAGGCCGCGAGCCCGGGGTTCTGCGCCACCTGCTCCGGGGTCAGACGGTCGCTCCACACCGTGGCATCCGCGGCGAAGGCGGCCAGCTCCGGACGCCGCGCGAGGTCGGCGACGATCCCCGTCGCGGCGAGGACGACGTCGTATCGATGGATGCCATGCGGCGTCGTCACGACGATCTCGGTGCCGTCCCACTCCACGTGCTGCCACGGCGAGGAGGTGAGGAACCGGAAGCCGTCGAAGGCGTGCGCGCGCCAGATCGCGTTCTGGGTCGCGGGCTGATCCACGGCCGAGAGGTGGACGTTGAACGCCCACTTCTGGGCGTCGGTGAAGGAGCCGTAGTTCTCGATGAGCCCCGCGAACTCCATCCACCGGTACGGGCTCACCTGCGGCATGGCGGGCCGGCGCATGTGCACGTCGACCGCGGCCGCGCCGTGCTCCAGCGCGGTCGCGGCGTTGTCGAAGGCGCCCGTGCCCGCCCCGAGGATCCCGACGCGCGCGCCGGCGAGCACGCCGAAGTCGAGGGGGTCGTGGGTGTGGTGGACGCGGTCGCGGGGGAGCCCGTCCAACAGGGCGGGGATGTGCCGGCCGCCCGCCCCCTCGATGCCGGTGGCGAGCACGACGTGCCGAGCCGGAAGGATCCAGCTCCCGTCCGGCCCGTTCAGCGCCACCCGGAGCGGGCCGTCGGGGCTCGTCGGAGTGATCGCGGACACGGTGGTCGACCCGATCACCGCGATGCCGGCGACCTCGCGGTACCACCGGAGGAACCCCTGCCACGCGACGGTCGGGAAGTACTCGATCCCATGCCACGCGGCCTCGCCGTACACGGCTTCGAACCACGCCCGAGGACTCGCGGCCGGTACGCCCCACGTCGGCCACGCGATGTCTTTCGGCGTCCGCAGCGTGTGCATGCGCGCGTAGGTCGTCCACGGCCCCGTCGCGTCGGCGGGTGCGGCGTCGAGGACGACGACGTCGTCGATCCCGCGACGGCGCAGACCCCGAGCCAGCACGAGACCGGCCTGGCCGGCGCCGACGATCACGACCGGGTGCTCGCCGTCACGCTCGCCGACCCAGGGCCGGCCGTCGCCCGCGCTCAGTTCTTCCTGGTGCGCCGCCGCGCGCTCGAGCGCGGCAAGGCGGGTGCCGGCGTCGGGAAGCGGCGTGGGCCCGCTCATGGTGCGTCGATCACGACACGAACGCCGTGCGCCTCGTCGAGGCGGAAATTGTGGTGGTCGACGACGTTGGTGTCGTCGAGCTCCAGGTTGACGAAGTCCATGTGCGGTTCGGCGAAGAAGGGGCCGGCGTGCCAGGTGCCCTTGAGCATCGTGATCGCGGTGCGGGGCGGAATGCGGAATGCCCGCAGGTCGTCGAGAGTCGGCGCCGAGACGGTCGGCGGGGCCACCGCGATCGTCCACTCGACGTCGCCGACGGCCATGAGCGTCTGCGTCGTGTCGAGGTGCTGGGTGACCCGGGTGAACTCGGGATGCTTGTCGTCGAGCGCCATCAGGTAGAAGCGCGGGATGCCGCCCGACACGTCGAGCACGGCCTCTTCCGACGTGAACGGGGTGCCGTCGGCCAGCGGGGTGAGGACCACGCCGAACGGGGCGAAGCCCTCGGCGGTGACGGTCTCGGCGGTCAGGTGATGCGTGGCGAGGGAGTCGGTCATGTCCGAGAACCTACGCGCGCCTGGCACGGCAGGGAATCACTTGTCTGACATGTTCACTCCGCGGTTACAGGTTCGAAACGCCTCGCTCGTGCCGGACCCGGCGGATGAGGGCGTTGCGCAGACCCGTCGGGGCCGACACCTGCACCTCGCGCGACCAGTACCCGACGTCGTCGCCGGTGCCGTAACCGCAGTACGTCATTTCGACCACCGGGGTCCCGGCAGCGGTCGACAGCAGCGCCGCACGCTCGGCATCCAGTCCCACCGCATCGACCCACAGGGTCTCCCACGCCACCCGGATGCCATTGGCTTCCTCGGCCAGCTCGAACACCGGCCGCCGCGGGTCGAGGTCGACGTCGCGGGCGAGGGGGATCAGATCCTCGGCGAGGGCGTACGGCGCGCCGTCGACCCGCCACATCTTGACCGTGCGCAGCACGCGGGTGCCGTCGGGCAGGTCGTCGAACCGCTCCGGATCGCCCCCGCGCAGGACGCGGACATCGGATTCCGCCAGCTCGAGGCGCGGCTCGTACCCGGCGGAGCGGATCGAGAGCGAATGATCGAACTGCTCGTCGATCCGGCGACCCACGTCGGGCAGGCGCCGATTCGGTGTGGTGCGGGTGCCCTGCGTGCGGTGCACGTAACCCCGCTCCTCGAGTCGGACGAGCGCTTCGCGGACGGAGGCTCGGCTGGCCCCGGTCAATTCCGCCAGCCGCGGCTCCGAGGGCAGCGTCTCCAGGTCGCCGCTCCACAGGGCCAGGATCCGGTCGATGACGGCATCCTGATCGTTCGCGCTCATGGGCCCCCGTTCGCGTCGGTCGCCGCCGGGTTACTCCGTCGGGTGCTGCAGCACCTCGACCGCTTCCTCCCGGCTCGACACCCCCAGCTTGCCGTAGATCGAGCGCACCTGCGATTTGACCGTGTTCAAGGAAACACTGCGCGTCCGAGCGATTTCGGCCAAACCCAGGTGAGACGTCAGCAGGTGGGCGAGTTCGCGCTCGGTGCTCGTGAGGGCTGTGAGGGCGGTGGACCCGGTGGCGCGCGCGGCGATCCCGGGGAGCATCTGGCGCATCGCCGTGATCGTCGGGACGAGGTCGGGGTTGTGTGCCGCGACCAGATCGAGCAGTCGATCGGTGTCAGTGAGCGGGATCATGAGGAACGGCGTGACCGACCCGCCCGTGCGCTGGATGAGCAGGATGGCCGATTCCATGCTCTGAACCGCGCGCTTCTGGCTACCCAGCCGGAGGAACGCCACGGCGCGGCGGGTCAAGAGCGGCGTGAGGGTGCGCAGGCAGTGTTCGTCGTAGAGGGCGACGCAGGCGTTGGTCGTCTCGATGACCTCGCGCTCGCGGCCCATCTGCAGAAGGGTCGCGGCTCGCTGCATGGGGAAACACACGGCGTGGCCCGGGTGGGTGACGGCCTGGGAGAGCACGGCCAGAGCCTCGTCGTACTGACCCTGCGAGGTGAGCATGTCGGCGTGGAGCCCCAGGAGCAGCTCCCGCACGATACGGAAGCTGCGCGCCCGGCCCGAGCTGTGCATGAGTTGCCAGGTCTTCGCGAGGCCCTCGGTGGTGTCGCGGTCGATGAAGTAGGTCGTGACCCGGATCATGCTCGCGCTGTAGTTCCAGTACGGGTCGTCGGGCTGCGTCGCGTCGAGCTCGTCGGCAATCGCTCGCATCTGGGCCGTGTCGGCGTGACTTACGGCGACGAGACCGTCGCCCAGGAGGAGACAGTGCGACATGTCGACGCGCTTCCATCCCTGGTCGTCGAAGATCCGACGCGCTTCGGCGATGGCTGCGGCCGCGGCGGGGTATTCCGCATTGAGGCCGAGGCTCAGCGCCTGGACGCTCAGCGCCCGGAACCGCTGCGCGGGCGTCTCTGCGAACAGCAGGGATTCGAAGGCGTAGTGAGCGCCGATCTGCGGCCAACCGACGGCCGCGCAGTACTCGGCGACAGCGGCGAAGAGACTCGACCTCGCCGGGCCCGAGAGGGCCGAGGGGCGCACCAGCCGCCCGGTGGCGAAGTACCGCGAGATCAGCTCGATGCCGTCCCCCAGTGCGTCGTGCCGCGCCCGCGCGACCAGCATCGCCGAGAGGAGCGACGCGCGGGTGTCGGTCCACACCAGCGGTGGTGCACCGGGGTCTGGCTCGGCCAGGAGCGACAGGTGCCGCGCGAGCGGCTGCCCGTGTCCGGGCTCCAGTCGCAAGAATGTGTGTGCAGCTGCGGCGCGGAGGACCGCGCCGGATTCGCTCGGTCGATCGGAATCGCTCATGTGACCTCCGCCAGACGAGCGCTGCCCCGTGCCGTGTTGCGCACACGCGGTCGCGTCGTAAATGCCAGACACCCTGGACGGGCGGTCGAGCGCGCTTCGGGTTCGCGAACGGCCGCTGGAGCCGCCTGCCCCGGGAAGCGGTTCCAGTTGCGAGGATACGCCAAATGGCGCGAATTCGTCTTGGCATTCCGCGCAGATCGCGCGGTGAGCGGAGGGCTCGGATCAGGCGGTCGCGGCCACGACGGCCGAGATCGCCGAGGTGAAGAAGCCGAGCCCGTCGACACCCGAGCGCATTGCGGCGGGAGTGCCCGGGCCGAAGCCGGGTTCGACGGCGTGCTCGGGGTGTGGCATGAGGCCGACCACGTTGCCGCGCTCGTTGGTGAGCCCGGCGATGTCGTCGAGCGAGCCGTTGGGATTCACCCCGAGGTAGCGGAAGGTCACGAGGCCCTCACCGTTCACGCGCGCCAGGGTCTCGGCATCCGCGATGTACCCGCCGTCGGCGTTCTTGAGCGGGATGACGATCTCGTCGCCCTCAGTGAAGTCGCTGGTCCACGCGGTCGCGGCGTTCTCGACGCGGAGCCGCTGGTCGCGGCGGATGAACTGCTGGTGAGCGTTGCGGATGAGCCCGCCGGGCAGCAGGTGCGCCTCGACGAGCATCTGGAAGCCGTTGCAGATGCCCAGCACGGGCATGCCCTTCGCCGCGGCGTCTTTGACCTCGGACATGATCGGCGCGAACGCGGCGATCGCGCCGGCGCGCAGGTAGTCGCCGTAGCTGAAGCCGCCGGGGAGCACGAGGGCGTCGACGCCCTGCAGGTCATGGTCGCCGTGCCAGAGGGCGACCGGCTCGGCACCGGCGAGACGGATCGCGCGCTGGGCGTCGCGGTCGTCGAGCGAACCGGGGAACGTGATGACCCCGATGCGAGCGGTCACTCCACGACCTCGATGTTCACCACGTCTTCGATGACCGCGTTCGAGAGCATCTCGTCGGCGATCTCACGGGCACGGGCGAGGGTGGCCTCGTCGACGTCGCCCTCGACGGTGAGCTCGAAGCGCTTGCCGATGCGCACGTCGGAGAACCGGCTTTCGCCCAGACGCGACAGGGCTCCGGCGACCGCCTTTCCCTGCGGGTCGAGAAGCTCGGCCTTGGGCATGACGTCGACGACGATGGTGGGCATTCCAGCTCCAGGTGTCGGAAGGGCAGTGGATGCCATTCTACGGGGCGCGCGGCTTCACGCCGGTCTCAGGGCGGGGCTCACGCGTCGCCGCGCGCGGCCCGCTCGACGCCTCGTGACGGCGAACGTAGGGTGGCCGCGTGGAAATTCTGCGGATGCCGCTGAGCGGCGACGTCATCCGGTCCATCGTTGCGTCGGCTCGCACCCGCACGGAGTACTTCTCGGTGATCTTCGACGCGGGGGTCGTGACACGTCACCGCGCAGCGAGGGGACGTGCCGGGGTCCGTGCTCGGAGAGAGGGCGTTCCGCGGCATGTCCGATGAGGCGATCACGATCTGGGACGCCGTCCTGCCCGCGCATGCTCAAGCCGATCCCGTCGCATGGTTCGACGGCAACGAGCTACGTGATCCGCCGCCGCCCGTCCGGACGGACGCGACGTACCTCGACGGGCTGTCGGATGCCGAGTTCTGGCCGGTGATCGATTCGCTCGGCGGCCGGCTGTGGGCCCGGACTCTCGATGCGGCGGTTCAGCGACTGGCAGCCTTCCCCGAGGACGTCATCCTGCGATGGGCGCAGACGGCAGGGGAGAAGGCGGTCGCCGTCGCGGACGCGTTGGAGCGCGCCGGCGTCGCCCCGTCGTGGCAGCTCAGCGCGATCGGTGCGGTTCTGGGAAAGGGGCAGCGGGCGTACGACGCGGTTCTCGCGCAACCAGAGGTGTTCGAGCATGACTGGATGACGGACAACTCGCCGCAGGTCATCTGGCTGGCCGCCCACGCCCTCACGCGCAAGACCGGTCGAAACGTCCACATCGTGACGGCGTTCACGGCGCGACAACGCGAGATCGACGCCGCAGAGGTTGAGGAGGTGGCGGCGTATCAGCGCGAGAACGGTATCGAGCCCGGACCCCGAGAGCCTGGTTTCCGCGCCGCGCGCGCGGTGGTCGAGGCGTCGGGAGTCCTGAGGGAGCGGATCGTCCTCGTGCCGGACGGATCGGCCATGGACCAGGTGGCGCTCGTCGCGCTGGCCGCCGACGGCGGTGCCGTGATTGCCGGACCGGAGTTTTCGAACCTGCAGGGCATCGGGCTTTGGGGCGGCGACGCCTTCGTCATTAAGAGGCGCACGAGCCTCGCTCTCGACGAGTACGTGCGGCGCTACGCGACACTTCCCGGGCGCTGACGCGCCCGCTAGACCGCCCGGCGCGACGCCGCGACGGGGGCGCCTCCGGGAAGGCGTGCGACAGGCATTCCTCGTCGCGTGGGAGCGCTCTCTTGACAGCGTGGGAGCGATCCCATAACGTCGATCGCGATCGGTGAGAGCGCTCCCACGGTTCAGAGGTCGAGGGGGCGACACGCACAGAAGCGCACCGATTTTGCCCACCACGAAGGAGTGTCCAGTGAAATCACGTGCCCTGCGCCGTGCCGCCGTCGTCGCGGCCGTCGCCTCCACCTCCGCCCTCGTCCTCGCCGGATGCTCCGGCGGCGGGGGCTCCGCCTCCGGCGGAACCGACGGCGAGATCACCCTCACCATCGCGACGTTCAACGACTTCGGTTACACCGATGCGCTCCTCCAGGAGTACATGGATGCGCACCCGAACGTGACGATCGTCCACAACAAGGCGGCGACCAGCAACGAGGCCCGCGAGAACTACTTCCAGAAGCTCGGCAAGACCGGCCTCGCCGACATCGAGGCGATCGAGGTCGACTGGCTGCCCGAGGTCATGGAGTACGCCGACCTTCTCGCGCCCGTGCCCGAGGACCTCACGAGCCGCTGGCTCGACTACAAGGTCACCGCCGCCACCAGCCCCGAGGGCAACCTCGTCGGCTACGGCACCGACATCGGCCCCGAGGGCGTCTGCTACCGCTCCGACCTCTTCGCGGCCGCGGGCCTCCCGACCGATCGCGCCGAGGTCGCTGCGCTCCTCGAGGGCGATTGGTCGACCTACTTCTCGGTCGGCGACCAGTACGTCGCCGCGACCGGCAAGGCCTTCTTCGACTCCGCCGGCGGCACCTACCAGGGCGCGATCAACCAGGTCGAAGCCGCCTACGAAGACCCCGACAACGGGGAGATCATCGCCACCGAGAACCCCGAGGTCAAGAAGATCTACGACCAGGTGCTCTCGGCCAGCGCGACGCAGTCGGCGCACCTCGGACAGTGGTCGGACGACTGGTTCGCCGGCCTCTCCAACGGCGCCTTCGCCACCATGCTCTGCCCCGGGTGGATGCTCGGCGTCATCGAGGGCAACGCCCCCGAGGTCACGGGCTGGGACATCGCCAACGTCTTCCCCGGCGGTGCGGGTAACTGGGGCGGGTCGTACCTGACCGTCCCCGCCAACGGCGCGAACGTCGAGGCCGCTCAGGAACTGGCCGACTGGCTGACCGACCCTGAGACGCAGGTCAAGGCCTTCGAGAACGCGGGGACGTTCCCGAGCCAGACCGAGGCGCTGGAGGCCGATGCCCTCCTCAGCAACACGAACGCGTACTTCAACGACGCGCCCGTCGGCGAGATCCTCTCCGAGCGCGCGCAGGCCGTGAAGGTGTCGCCGTACAAGGGCGCCTTCTACTTCCAGATCAACGACGCCATGCAGAAGGCGCTGACGCGCGTCGAAGACGGTACCCAGGATGCCTCGTCCTCGTGGCAGCAGTGGGCAACCGAGGTAGAGGCCCTGTCTTAACCCCCCTTCCCCCCTTTTCCTCGCGCGTGAGGGGTCAAGAACTGTCGCCTGCGTTCGTCGCAGGCGACAGATTCTGACCCCTCACGCGTGAGGACCCTGAGGAGACAGAACGTGACCAGCACACTCGAGCGGCCCACACGGTCCGCGACGCCCGGGGCGCGCGAGCCCCGGCGCGTGGGCTTCAGCCGACGCCGCAGCGCGTGGGACCTGAAGTTCTCGCCCTACCTCTACATCTCGCCGTTCTTCATTCTGTTCGCGATCACGGGTCTCTTCCCCATCGCGTACACCGCCGTGATCTCGTTCATGGACTGGGATCTCGTGCGAAACTCGGGCGAGTTCATCGGCTTCGACCAGTACGCGTGGGTGCTCAGCCAGCCCAAGTTCTGGATCGCGCTGCGCAACACCTTCAGCATCTTCCTGCTCTCCAGCGTCCCGCAGCTGATCCTCGCGATCTTCATCGCCGCGATGCTCGATCAGAACATCCGCGCCAAGACCTTCTGGCGCATGAGCGTGCTGGTGCCCTACGTCATGGCGCCGGTGGCCGTGGCCCTCATCTTCAGCAACATGTTCGGCGACCAGTACGGCGTGGTGAACACCACGCTGCAGAACCTGGGCCTGCCCGCCGTGCCGTGGCACTCCGACGCCTTCGCCAGCCACATCGCGATCGCCACGATGGTGAACTTCCGGTGGACCGGCTACAACACCCTCATCCTGCTGGCGGCGATGCAGGCCGTGCCCCGCGAGTACTACGAGGCCGCGACCGTCGACGGCGCCGGCAAGGTGCGGCAGTTCTTCTCCATCACCCTTCCGAGCCTCAAACCGACGCTGATCTTCGTGATCATCACCTCGACCATCGGCGGGCTGCAGATCTTTGACGAGCCGCGCATGTACGACCAGTACGGCACCGGCGGCGCCGACAACCAGTGGCTCACCGTCACGCTCTGGCTCTACAACGTCGGCTGGGGGGAGTGGAACTTCGGCCGTGCGGCGGCGCTCGCGTGGATCCTGTTCCTCATCATCCTGGCTATCGGCGTGATCAACCTGTTCATCACACGCTCCCTCGTCCGCGACGAAGGGCGGCGCGACGCGCGGTCCCGGCGCGAGATGCGCGCCCAGGCGCGGGCCGCGAAGGCGCGTCTCGCACGAGAGGAGGCGGGCCGATGAGTTCCGTCAACGCCATCCCTGTGTCGGTCGTCGACCCGGATCTGCCCCCGAAGCCCCGCCGGCGCGCGCGGCCCGTCCGCGGCTCGCGCCCCGGCTGGATCGTCTACGCCACCCTCGGCGCGGTGCTCCTGGCGAGCCTGTTCCCCTTCTACTGGTCGCTCCTCATCGGATCGGGCGACTCGTCCACGATCCGCGACGCCAACCGGTCGTGGATCCCCGGGGGCAACTTCTTCGCCAACGCCGCCGCCGTCATGGGCGATCCCGCGGTGAACTTCTGGCCGGCGCTGGTGAACTCGATCATCAGCTCCGGATTGATCGCGGCATCCGTCGTGTTCTTCTCCACGCTCGCGGGCTGGGCGTTCGCGAAGCTGAAGTTCCGCGGCGGCCCGTGGCTGCTGGTCTTCGTCGTCGCGACGATGGCCGTGCCCACGCAGCTGGGCGTCGTGCCGCTGTACATCCTGTTCAGCGAGCTCGGCTGGACCGGCCAGCTGGGGGCCATCATCATCCCCGCCCTCACGAGCGCGTTCGGGGTGTTCTGGATGACGCAGTACCTGCGCCAGGCCGTGCCCGACGAGCTCATCGAGGCCGCGCGCGTCGACGGGGCCAGCTCCTTCCGCACGTTCCTCACCGTGGGCGTCCCGGCTGCGCGACCGGCCGCGGCGATGCTGGCCCTCTTCACGTTCGTCAGCGCCTGGAACAACTTCTTCTGGCCGTTCATCGTGCTCGACCGTCAGAACCCCACGCTGCCGGTCGCGCTGTCGCTGCTGCAGTCCAACTACTTCGTCGACTACTCGATCGTGCTCGCGGGCGTGCTGCTGTCGACGATCCCGCTGCTGCTGCTGTTCGTCTTCGCCGGCAAGCAGCTGGTCAGTGGCATCATGCAAGGGGCGGTCAAGGGATGACGCTTGCGCCCACGGAAGGAACCCGATCCATGTCCCCCACCCGAGCCTTTCCCCAGGGCTTCCTGTTCGGCGCGGCCACGGCCGCCTTCCAGATCGAAGGCGCCGCGTTCGAGGACGGCCGCACGGCCTCCATCTGGGACACCTTCAGCCGCGTGCCCGACGCCGTCATCAACGGTGACACCGGCGACGTCGCCTGCGACCACTACCACCGCTACGGCGACGACGTGCAGCTGATGAAGCGCCTGGGCCTGCAGACCTACCGGTTCTCGACCTCGTGGTCGCGCGTGCGTCCCGACGGCGGTGCGCTCAACGCGAAGGGCGTCGACTTCTACAAGCGTCTCGTCGACGAGCTCTTGGATGCCGGCATCCTCCCGTGGCTGACCCTGTACCACTGGGATCTCCCGCAGGCTCTGCAGGACCGCGGCGGGTGGACCGTACGGGAGACGAGCGACCTCTTCACCGAGTACGCGCTCGACATGCACGACG
The DNA here is from genome assembly GCF_057167165.1 of Microbacterium sp. ZW3a. Taxonomy (NCBI): domain Bacteria; kingdom Bacillati; phylum Actinomycetota; class Actinomycetes; order Micrococcales; family Microbacteriaceae; genus Microbacterium; species Microbacterium sp. ZW3a. The sequence continues at coordinate 206,050 of NZ_CM169903.1, forward strand.
CCCTCGGCGACCGCGTGAACGTGTGGACGACGCTGAACGAGCCGTGGTGCTCGTCGTTCCTCAGCTACACCGCCGGTGCGCACGCGCCCGGTCACTCCTCGCAGGCCGAGGGCATGCTGGCCGCCCATCACCTGCTGCTCGGCCACGGGCAGACGGTGCGCGAGCTGCGCTCCCGCGACGCCTCGCTCAACCTGGGGCTCACGCTCAACCTGACGGTGGCGGATGCCGTCGACCCGGCGAACTCCGCCGACCGCGACGCCGCGCGGCGCGTCGACGGCCAGTTCAACCGTTGGTTCCTCGACCCCGTCTTCCGCGGCTCCTACCCGGCCGACATCGTCGAGGACTTCCGCGCGGTCGACGCCGAGGCCGTCTCGCGCTGGCAGGAGGCCGTTCGGCCCGGCGACCTCGAGACGATCGCGACCCCCATCGACACCCTCGGCGTGAACTACTACCACGGCGAGTTCGTCGGCGGCACCCCGCCCCTGGTGAACCCGCCGGGCGGCGACGCCCCCACCGCCCGACCGATCTCGTCGCCGTTCCCCTCGCACGAGAACCTGTTCTGGCACGACCGGAGCCTCCCCCGCACGACGATGGGCTGGGAGGTGCAGCCCGAGGGGCTCACCCGCCTGCTGGAGCGCGTCAGCGACGAGTACTCGGCCGAGGCCGGCGTCGCGCTGTACGTCACCGAGAACGGCGCCGCTTACGACGACGTCCCGGTCGTGGAGGGCGAAGAGACGCGCGTGCACGACACCGAGCGGGTGGAGTTCGTCGAGGCGCACCTCGCCGCCATCCTCGACGCGGTCGACAAGGGCATCGATGTGCGCGGCTACTTCTACTGGTCGCTGATGGACAACTTCGAGTGGGCCTGGGGCTACGAGAAGCGCTTCGGCATCGTCTACGTGGATTACGCGACGCAGGAGCGGACGGTGAAGGACTCGGGGCGGCAGTACGCTCGCATCATCGCCGAGCGAGCGCTGGCAGCGGCCCCCGCGCAGTAAACCGTCGCTCGGGAGAGGAGAGCGATGGAACTCACGCCGGTGCGCGGTTCCGCGACCATCGAGGAGGTCGCCGCGCGAGCAGGTGTGTCCCGCTCCACGGTTTCTCGGGTGGTCAACGGCTCGACCTCTGTGTCTCCCGCCGCGCTCGCGGCCGTCCAGCGCGCGATCGAGGAGCTGCAGTACGTCCCCAACCGGGCCGCCCGCTCGCTCGCGAGCCGGCAGACGCGGGCGATCGCCCTCGTCATTCCCGAAGACACCGACCGGTTCTTCGGCGACCCGTTCTTCGGATCGATCGTCGCCGGGATCAGCGATGTGATCGGTGAGTCCGATTACGTCATGAACATGCTCATCGCCAGCGACGACGCCAGCGCGAAGGCACTCGGTTACCTCCGCAGCGGCAGCGTCGACGGGGCGATCGTGGCGTCCCACCACACGAGCGACACGTTCATCGACCGTCTCGGCGATGCGGTGCCCGTCGTCTACGGCGGACGCCCCGCACGGGTCCGCCCCACCGACCACTTCGTCGACGTCGACAACGTGCGGGGTGGCCGGGATGCCACGGCCTACCTGCTCGACCGGGGGCATCGGCGCCTCGCCACCATCGCCGGTCCCGCCGACATGCCCGCCGGCATCGACCGCCTGCAGGGGTTCCGCGAGGCACTGGCTGACGCCGGGCTCGAGCCGGTGGCCGTGGAAGACGGCGACTTCACCGAGGCCGGGGGCGCTGCGGCGATGCGGCGGATTCTGGCATCCGGAGATCTTCCCGAGGCGCTGTTCGTGGCGAGCGACCTCATGGCGCGGGGCGCGTACACCGCGCTGCGCGAGCACGGTCATCAGCCCGGGCGCGACGTCGCGATCATCGGCTTCGACGACTCCGCGGTCGCGACCTCGCTCGTGCCCGCGCTCACGACGGTGCGCCAGCCCTCGCACGACCAGGGTCGTCAGATGGCGACCATGCTGCTCGACGTGCTCGCCGGGCGGGCGACCGCGCACACCGCCATCCTTCCGACGGAGATCATCGAGCGCGCCTCGGCGTGACCGACGGGGCGGCTCCGGCTCCCGGGCGCTAGCCTGAGCGCTATCGAGCGCGCGGACCACCCGGTCCGCCGGTGTGGAGAGGGTCGATCATGCGTCGGAGCAGAGGCGTTGTCGCCGGGGCGATTCTGATGGCGATCGTCGGTCTCGCCGGCTGTGTCCCCGACGAGGTGACACCGGTGGCGTCGTCGACCCCCACCCCGTCGGTCACCGTCGTCACCCCGAGCGAGACGCCCCGTCCGTCGGCCACGGCCACATCGGCGAGTGCGGCCGCGAACATCCCGGCATCCTGCGACGATCTGGGCACCGCCACGAGCCGTGACGAGACCGTGGGGGCCCTCACCGCCCAGCACGCCGACGGCTTCGTCCGCCCCGCACCCGCGGACGCCACAACCGTTCTGTCGTGCAACTGGATCCAGGAAGAAGCCGCCGCGGTGCTGCTGATCGTCAGCACCGCGAGCGACGCCGACGTGGCGCAGGGCCTGGAGTCCCTGGCATCCGAGGGGTATCAGTGCCAGGCCGCCCAGGACTTCGGGGTGCAGTACTGCACCCGACCCTCTGACACCGTGACCAACGAAGACGTCGTGGTCGCCCGCGACGACGTGTGGGTCTACCTCGAGACCGTCAACGTCAACGCCCGCGGCTGGCTCTCCGACATCACCGCGCAGATCTTCGGCTGATCGCGCCGCGCGTTCAGCGGTCGCCGGCCGGGTTGCGGCGCAGCGGCTGCTGGTAGACGTCGGGGACGTCGTCGCCGTCGGCATCCACGTTCTCGGCGGCCTCGATCTGCTTGTAACGACGGTTGCGCACCAGCAGCACGCTGGCCGCGAGCAGGGATGCCAGGAGCGACGCGACCATGATCGCGATCTTCGCGTCGTCGGTGTGCGGCGACCCCTCGGGGAAGCTCAGGTCGGCAATGAGCAGTGACACGGTGAAGCCGATGCCGGCGAGAAGACCCACGCCCGCGAGGTCGATCCACTTCAGCGCCGGGTCGAGGCGCACCTTCGTCACGAGCGTGAGGAGACGCACGCCCAGCAGGATGCCGAGCGGCTTGCCGAGCACGAGACCGGCGACGACACCGATGGTCACGGGGTCCATGATCGCCCGCGCGAGGCCCTCGCCACCGCCGACCGAGACGCCCGCGGCGAAGAAGGCGAAAATCGGAACCGCGATGCCCGCCGACAGGGGGCGGAAACGGTGCTCGAACACCTCCGCGAGGTCCATGCCGTTGGTCTCGGGGCGACGGCGGGAGGCAGCCACCGGGACGGTGAACGCCAGCACGACACCGGCGATCGTCGCGTGCACCCCGGAGGCGTGCAGGAACGCCCAGGCGGCGAAGCCGATCGGGAGCAGAACGACCCAGGCCGCCCACGGGGCGCGGGAGAACCAGGCGCGAGCGCGGTGCGCAATGACGCCGTAGATCACGACGAGGACCGCGAAGATCCCGAGGGGGAGGAGCGAGATGTCGCTGGTGTAGAAGATGGCGATGATCGCGATGGCGATCAGGTCGTCGACGACCGCGAGGGTCAGCAGGAAGATGCGCAGCGGGCCGGGGAGGTGGGAGCCGACGAGGGCGAGCACCGCCACCGCGAAGGCGATGTCGGTCGCGGTCGGGATGGCCCACCCCGCGAGCAGGCTCGGCTGGGTGTGGACCACGGCCACGTAGATGAGGGCCGGGACGGCGACGCCAGCGAAGGCGGCGGTGACGGGGACGATGGCCGTGCTGAACCGCCGCAGGCTGCCGACGACGATCTCGCGCTTGAGCTCGAGGCCGACCATGAAGAAGAAGATCGCGAGCAGGCCGTCGGCCGCCCACGCACCGAGGCTGAGGTCGAGGTGCCACGGCTCGTAACCCATGCGGAAGTCGCGCAGCGCGAAGTAGGTGTCGGCGGCGGGGGAGTTCGCCCAGATGATGGCGATGATCGCGGCCCCCACGAGCAGCATTCCGCCGACGGCCTCGCGGCGCAGCAGGGTCGTGACGCGGTGGACCTCGGCGTATCCGGGCCACCGGGGGGCGCGGGCGTCATTGTCGGTCATGGCATCCTTTCGGGGTCGATCGACACAATCGTCGACCAGACTTCCCGACACGCCTCCGCCAGTCTACCGGGGCGCGGCTGGGCGAACCGCGAGTGCACACGTTCGGGACGAGTGCACACGTTCGGGACGGCTGCGACGTGTGCGCTCGACCCGAACGTGTGCGCTGGAGGTGAGTCAGTCCTCTTCGGCGTTGAAGTTCGAGGCCGTGTCGGAGTGGCCGGCGGCGACTCCGCCGGGGGCATCGGGGATGGTGCCGTCGGTGCCGAGGCCGCCGGGCTTGGCGTCGCCGTCGGTGCCTGACGGTGAGACCTCGACGTCGGCGCCTTCGTAGGAGTTCTCGTCGGCCCCGGCCTGCGAGGGATCGGTTTCGGATGCCATGAACATGCCCTTCTCGTCGTCGGTGGCGGGGCGCGAGGACGCCGTCGCCGGGATCGCCGACGCTACCGAGGCAGGGCGGCACGTCGACCCCGCTTGCGGGCCGGCGCCGGGTGTGCAGCGGGTGCCCGCTTCGCGGTGCGGGGTCGGCGTAGGCGCCCGCGACGGCGAGAGCGCACGAAACGGACGAGCGCACACGTTGGGGTCGTCCGAAACGTGTGCGCTCGACCCGAACGTGTGCGCTCGCGCGCCGACGGTGCCCGCGCCGGATGCCGCAGCCCGGCGCGTCAGCGCGGGTCGCCGCCCAGCGGGCCCACCGCAGGGATCGGACCACCGTCGTCGGCGCCGGTCTTGCGCGCGCGGGCGATCGCATTGCCGAGGTGGTAGATCACCAGCGCCGCGACGGAACCGAGCACGATCGCCCCGAGCTGGAAGTCGCCCCACTGCATCGTGAACCCGGCGATCGCGAGCACCAGCGCCACCGCGCCGGTGTACTGGTTGACGGGCCGCGAGAAGTCGACGCGGTTGTCGACCCAGATCTTGATGCCGATGATGCCGATCAGGCCGTACAGCGCCGTCGTCACGCCGCCGAGCACGCCCGCGGGGATCGTGTTGAACACGGCACCGATCTTGGGCGAGAGGCTCAGCACGATCGCCGTGCATCCGGCGATCCAGTAGACGGCCGTCGAGTACACGCGGGTCGCCGCCATCACGCCGATGTTCTCGCCGTACGTCGTGGTGCCGGATCCGCCGAACGTTCCCGCGAGCGTCGTCGCCGCACCGTCGGCGATGAGCGCTCGCCCGGTGGAGCGGTTGGCCGTGGCATCCGTCATCGCCGCCACACCCCGCACGTGACCGACGTTCTCGGCCACGAGCACCAGCACGACGGGGAGGAACATCGCGATGACCGACCACGTCGCCGGGGAGGTGAAGTCGGCGATCTGGAACTCGGGCCACCCGATCCACGGCGCGGCCGCGACGGCGGCGAAGTCGATGAGCGTCTCGCCCGTGACGGCCTGGATCAGCACGGTGGCGACGTAGCCGACGATGACGCCGAGAAAGATCGAGATGCGCCCCAGGAACCCGCGGAACAGCACGCTGAAGAGGATCACCGCGACGAGCGTGATCGTGCCGGGCAGCGGCTGCACCTGGAAGTTCGACCACGCCACCGGCGCGAGGTTGAAGCCGATGAGTGCCACGATCGCGCCCGCGACCACCGGCGGCATGAGCCTGTCGACCCACCCGAGCCCGACGAACTGCACGACGAAGCCGATGGCCATGAGCAGGATGCCGACGGCCACGATGCCCGCGAGGGCGGAACCGAACCCGGCGGTCGCGGTCGCCGCGGTCACGGGCGCGATGAACGCGAACGACGAGCCGAGGTAGCTGGGGAGGCGGTTGCGCGTGACGAGGAGGAACAGCAGCGTCCCGACGCCCGAGAACAGCAGCGTCGTCGACACCGGGAAGCCCGTGAGCACGGGCACGAGGAAGGTCGCGCCGAACATCGCGATGACGTGCTGCAGGCCGATCGCGACCGTCGCGCCCCAGTTCAGTCGCTCATCCGGTGCGACGACCGCTCCCGGCGCCACGGTGCGCCCGTTTCCGTGCAGCTTCCAGCGGAACATGTCTCTCCTTGTACGGGGTGGAATGGACGTCGAGCTCACACGTTCGGCACGAAGTCACACGTTCGTGCGGCCCATAGCGTGTGGTTTCGACCGGATCGTGTGCCTTCGGCAGGGGCAGGGGCAGGGGCAGGGGGCAGAGCCAGCACGCGCCCGCGGCGTCAGGCGCCGGGCGCCGGTCAGGCGCCGGTCAGGCGCTCGAGCAGCTCGGCGTAGCGGGCGCGGGTGCGGGCGACGATCTCGTCGGGGAGGGCCGGGGGCTCACCCTGCTTGTCCCAGTTCGCGGCGAGCCAGTCCCGCACGATCTGCTTGTCGAAGCTGGCCATGCGCTCGGCGGGGGTCGAGCCGGTGCGCCAGGCCTCGGCATCCCAGTACCGCGACGAATCCGACGTCAGCACCTCGTCGGCCAGCGTGAGCACGCCGTCGGCGTCGAAGCCGAACTCGAACTTGGTGTCGGCGAGGATCAGCCCACGGCTCTCGGCGGTCGCGGCGGCGCGACGGTAGATCTCGAGCGACGCGTCGCGCAGCGCGGCCGCGGTCTCGGCGCCGACGAGCTCCACGGACCGCTCGAACGTGATGTTCTCGTCGTGCTCGCCCTGGGGCGCCTTGAACGCGGGGGTGTACAGCGGCTCCGGAAGGCGATCGCCGTCGTGGAGCCCCTCCGGGAGCGGGATGCCACACACCGTGCGAGAGGCCTGGTATTCGGCCCACCCGGAGCCGGTGAGGTAGCCGCGCACGACGCACTCGATCGGCTGCATGTCGAGCGAGCGTACGAGCATGGCGCGCCCGCGCACGGCCCCGGGGATCAGCTCCACGGCGTCGTCGCCGACGAGGACGTGGTCGGCGGCCAGATGATTCGGGATGCCACGACCTCCGTCGGCGCCGGCGAGCTGGTCGAACCACCACAGGCTCAGCGTCGTCAGGAGCACGCCCTTGTCGGGGATGCCGGGACTCAGCACGTGATCGAACGCGCTGACGCGGTCGCTCGCGACGACCAGCAGGTGCGCGGGGGCAGCGTCGTCGGGGGTGTCGTCCGGGACGTAGAGGTCGCGGACCTTCCCGGAGTAGACGTGGCGCCAGCCGTCGAGCTCGAGGGGAGAAGCGGGGATCACCCGCCCATTATCGCGGGTTGGATGCCGCGACGCCGGGCGCGCGGAGCGGATTGTGCCACAACGCGGTGCGCCGCGCCCTCCCTCCCGTGCGATCACGCCGGATCGCTACCGTGGAACGATGACCGAGGCGAACCCTGAAACCGAGGCATCCATCGATCCCCCCGCGGAAGGCTCCCGCCGCACGTTGCGCGGCTGGGTGTTCTGGCCCGCGGCGGCGATCGCGTTGGCCTTCATCGCCTTCTCCCTGATCTTCCCGTCTGCGGCGGAGGCCGCGTTCGGCACGCTGCAGACCGCGATCGTCTCGGCTTTCAACTGGTACTACGTGCTCATCGCCGCGTTCTTCGTGGTGTTCGCCCTCACCATGGGCTTCAGCCGGTTCGGCCGCATCAAGCTCGGCCAAGACGACGATGAGCCCGAGTTCTCGACCCTGTCGTGGTTCTCGCTCCTCTTCGCCGCGGGAATGGGGATCGGCCTCGTCTTCTACGGCGTGAGCGAGCCGCTCAGCCACTTCGCCTCGCCTCGCCCGGGGGTCGAAGGCACGCCGAGCGAGCTCGCGCAGCAGGCGATGTCGCAGACCTTCCTGCACTGGGGCGTGCACGCGTGGTCGATCTACGTCGTGATCGGTCTCGGTCTCGCGTACGCCTTCCACCGGCGCAAGCGCCCCCGCACGATCCGCTGGGCGCTCGAGCCGATCCTCGGTGCCCGCCTCGTGCAGGGGGGCTGGGGCAACGCGATCGACGTCGCCGCCCTCGTGGGCACGCTCTTCGGCGTGGCGACGTCGCTGGGTCTCGGCATCATTCAGATCAGCGCGGGGCTGGACTTCCTCGGGGTCGTGGAGCCCTCGATCGTGAGCCAGGCGATCCTCATCGGCATCATCACCGGATTCGTGCTGTTCTCGCTGCTCTCCGGCGTCGGTCGCGGAATGAAGTGGCTCTCAAACTTCAACCTCGTGCTCGCGGGCGTCCTCATGCTGTACCTGCTGTTCGCCGGACCCACCGAGTTCCTCCTACGCGATGTCGTGCAGTCGATCGGCAACTACATCCAGAATTTCGTCGGCCTCTCCTTCACCGTCAGCGCGTACGCGGGCGACGCGGGAGTCGCCTGGCAGGGCGCGTGGACGGCGTTCTACTGGGGCTGGTGGATCTCGTGGGCGCCCTTCGTCGGCATCTTCATCGCGCGCATCTCGCGCGGGCGCACGGTGCGCGAATTCGTCACCGGAGTCATCCTGGTGCCCACCCTCGTCGGCATCCTGTGGTTCACGGTTCTGGGCGGGTCGGCCATCTACGCCGAGCTGACCGGCTCGGTCTCGTTCATCGGCGAAGACGGCACGATCGACGTCTCCACGGCTCTGTTCCAGATGATCGAGAGCGTTCCGGGATCGGTGTTCCTCGCGATCGGGTTCCTCTTACTCATCGGGATCTTCTTCGTCACCTCGGCCGACTCCGGCGCGCTGGTGATGAGCATGATCGCGACCGGCGGAGAAGAGACGCCCCCGCGCTGGACGCGCGTGTTCTTCGCCCTCGCCACCGCGGTGATCGCGTTCGCCCTCCTCGTCGCCGGTGGTCTCACGGCGTTGCAGGCGGCGGCGATCAGCATCGCGCTGCCCTTCAGCCTGGTGCTGCTCGCCATCTGCTGGGCCACCGTGGTGGCCTTCCGGCGTGAGCTCAAGGCCTACGACAAGGTCGAGCGGGCGCAGCTGCGCGACCAGATCGGCGAGCACTACGGGCTCGAGGTCGAAGCGGCCAACCAGCGCGGCATCTTCGGTCTGCCCGCGTGGGGGAAGCGCCGCCGCGCCGCATCCCCCGACGTCGAGAGCGACGTCCCGGCGCCGTAACCGGCCTCTCCCTCCCCTGAGTGTCCAAGACACGCGGATGTCGCGCTACGCGACCCGCGTGTCTTGGACACTCGTCGTTAACCCGACCGGCGCCCCTCGGGTCTCTCCGCGCGCTATAGTCCATGTGGACTAGTCGACACGGACCATGGAGGGGTGGATGCCGGAAACCACACGACTCACACCGCTCGCGGTCATGCTGCTCGCGACGCTGCGCGAGGGCGACATGCATCCGTACGAGATCATGCGTCTCTTGCGCGACCGGGGCGACGACCGCCTCGTTCCGCTGCAGAAGGGCACGATTTACCACACGATCGGGCGTCTCGAACGTGAGAACCTGATCGCCGAGGTCGGCGTCGACCGCGATGGTAACCGCCCCGAACGCACGACCTACGCCCTGCGCGACGCCGGACGCGAGGCCGTGGACGCCTGGGTGCGCGCCGAGCTCCCGCAGATCGACCGGCCCGGCGACTTCCGGGTTGCGCTCGCCGAGGCCCACAACCTCGAGCGCGACGAGGTCGTTGCCCTCCTCGACCGGCGGCGTGACCTCCTCGTCGCCTCCCGCGACGTGCACCGTGACGGGCTCGCTCGCGCCCGCGACCGGGCCGTCCCGCAGCAGTACATGATCGAGGTCGAGCGGCAGGCCGTTCTCCTCGACGCCGAACTCGCCTGGCAGGACTCCCTGCGCACGGCCCTGGTCGACGGCACCCTGCCCTGGGCCGTCGACGAACCCTCCGATCACCTCGAACGACTCCGTGCCTCGAAGGAGACCCTCGCATGACCGACGCCCGCCCCACCTCCGTGGCATCCGCTGCCCCCGAACGAAGCCCCTGGCCCGCCCTTTGGGCGCTGGTCATCGGGTTCTTCATGATCCTCGTCGACACCACGATCGTGTCGGTGGCCAACCCGGCGATCAAGGCCGCGCTGGATCCGGCGACCAACAACCTCGACAACGTGGTGTGGGTCACCAGCGCCTACCTGCTCACGTACGCTGTGCCGTTGCTGGTCACCGGGCGTCTGGGTGACCGGTTCGGCCCCAAGAACGTCTACCTCACGGGGCTGGCGATCTTCACGCTCGCGTCCCTCGCGTGTGGTCTCGCCTCGTCGCTCGAGGTGCTCATCATCGCCCGTGCCGTCCAGGGGCTCGGCGCCGCGCTCATGACCCCGCAGACCATGGCGGTCATCACCCGCACCTTCCCCGCGCAGCGTCGGGGCGCGGCGATGGGACTGTGGGGCGCGACCGCGGGTGTCGCCACGCTCGTGGGCCCGCTCGCGGGCGGTCTGCTCGTCGACGGCCTCGGGTGGGAGTGGATCTTCTTCATCAACATCCCCGTGGGGATCATCGGCTTCATCGCCGCGGTGATCCTCGTGCCGCAGCTGCCCCAGACCGCCCACAAGTTCGATCTCGTGGGCGTCGCCCTCAGCGCCGTTGGCCTCTTCCTCATCGTCTTCGGGCTGCAGGAGGGCGAGCACTTCGACTGGTCTCCGTGGATCTGGGCGATGGTCGCGGCGGGCGTCGTGGTGATGGCGGTGTTCGTCTGGACGCAGGCGCGGTCCAAGACCGAGCCCCTCGTGCCGCTCGAGCTCTTCCGCGAGCGCAACTTCTCGATCGCGAACATCGCGATCGCGGCGGTCGGCTTCACCGTGACGAGCATGGCGCTGCCGCAGATGTTCTACCTGCAGCTCGCGCGGGGGCTGACCCCCACGGAGTCCGCGCTGCTGCTCATCCCGCTCGCGATCCTGTCGGGTGTTCTCGCTCCGTTTGCGGGCAAGCTCCTCGACCGCACCGACCCGCGGTTCCTGCTGGTGCCGGGTTTGGTGCTGGTCGGCGGATCCCTGGTGTTCTACTCGGCCCTGATCTTCGCCGACGCGCCGATCTGGACGTTCCTCGTCCCCTCGGCGCTCATGGGCATCGGCAACGCCGGGATGTGGGGTCCGCTCGCGACCACCGCGACCCGCAACCTGCCGCCGCGGCAGGCGGGGGCCGGCGCCGGCATCTACAACACCACCCGCACCGTCGGGTCGGTGATCGGCTCGGCATCCATCGCGGCGTTCATGCAGGCCCGCCTGGAGGCGAACCTGCCCGGAGCCGGGGATGCCGCCGAGAGCTTCGGCTCCGGCACGCTGCCGCCGCAGATCGCCGAGGGATTCAGCACCGCGATGGGGCAGTCGCTGCTCCTGCCGATCGGGGTGATCCTTATCGGTCTGGTCGCGGTGCTGTTCATGCGGCGTCCGTCGGTGATCCGCCCGCACGGCGCTCCGCGCGAGGCGGCCCCGGCCACGCAGGGGGCTCCGACGGCCTAGCCGGAGGCGCGGGCGTCAGTCCTCGACGACGCGGGCCGCGATGTCGGTGCGATACTGCCCGCCCTCGAGCCCGATCCGGCCCAGCGCCTCATACGCCGCCGTCCGCGCCTCGCGGAACGTCGTGCCGAGGGCGACGACGTTGAGCACGCGCCCCCCGGTGGCGTGCAGCTCGCCGCCGCGGAGCATCGTCGCGGCGTGCGCGACGTGCACGCCGTCGACCTCTTCGGCGTCGTCGATGCCCGTCAGCACCCGCCCGGTCACGGGCGCCTCGGGGTAGCCCTCGCTCGCGAGGACGACCGTGACCGCGGTGGCCTCGGCAAAGGCGGGGCGCGGCTGGGACTCGAGCGTGCCCGAGGCCGCCGCCATGAGCAGGGTCGACAGCGGGTCGACCAGGCGCGGAAGCACGACCTGCGTCTCGGGGTCACCGAAACGGGCGTTGAACTCGATAACCTTGACGCCCTGCTCGGTGAGGATGAGCCCGGCGTACAGCAGTCCGATGAACGGGGTGCCCTCGGCATCCATCTGACGGATCACGGGTTCGGCGACCTCGCGCGTGACATGGTCGACGAACGCCTCTTCACCGCCGAATCGCTCGGTCAGCCACGGCAGCGGGGAGTAGGCGCCCATGCCGCCGGTGTTGGGGCCCTCGTCACCGTCGCGCAGGCGCTTGAAGTCCTGCGCGGGGCTGAGTGGCAGCACCCGGTCGCCGTCGCTGAGGAAGAACAGCGACACCTCGGGGCCGGCGAGGAACTCCTCGATGAGCACCGGTCCGGTGGGCAGGTAGCTCTCGGCGTGGGCGAGGGCGGCGGCGCGGTCGGACGTCACGATGACGCCCTTGCCCGCGGCGAGCCCGTCGGCCTTGACGACGTGCGGCGCGCCGAGCTCGTCGAGGGCCGCTTCGACGGAGGCGCGGTCGTGCGCCCGGACGGCGCGACCGGTGGGGACGCCGGCGGCATCCATGATGCGCTTGGCGTAGGTCTTGGAACCCTCGAGCTGCGCGGCGGCCTTGCCCGGGCCGAAGACCGGGATGCCGCGCTCGCGCAGTGCATCGGCGACGCCGGCGACCAGCGGCGCCTCGGGCCCGATCACGACGAGGTTGATCGATTCCGTCTGCGCGAACTCGGTCACCGCACCGGGATCGTTCGCGTCGAGGTCGACCACGTGGGCGTCGCGGGCGATCCCCGCGTTGCCCGGCGCCGCGAAGATCGCGTGCGAGACCTCTTCGGAGCGCAGGGCGAGGATGATGGCGTGCTCGCGCGCGCCCGAACCGAGGACCAGGATTCTCACCCGGCCAGCCTAGCGAGCGGGCCCGACACCGCCCGCCCCCTGCCGCACGGCCGGGGCAGAGCGGCTCGCGTACCGTGGATGCCATGCCTCCCCGCCGCATCGAGACCGGAGACGGTCGCGCCGCCCTCGCCGCGGTCGCCGCCGGCGACGCCCCGCGCACGTCCACCGCCACCGCGGTGCGGTACCTGCTGCAGCTCCTGGCCGAGAAGGCGCCGGGCAATTCGGTCGAGATGCGCGTGCCGCCGTTCGGGGCGGTGCAGGTGATCGAGGGCCCCCGTCACACGCGGGGAACGCCGCCGAACGTCGTCGAGACCGACGCCGCGACGTGGATCGCGGTGGCCACGGGTGCGGAGAAGTGGGCGGATGCCGCGGCCGCGGGCCGCATCATCGCCTCCGGCGTCCGCGCCGACCTGAGCGCGCTGCTGCCGTTGCGGCCGTGATCTCGACGGCGTGGTATCGGTGGCCCGCCCCGCGGTCGTCGGTGGGAGAATATGAGCATGGCTGAGCAGCCCGACTCCGACCCCACGCCCCTCGTGCACGAGGAGATCGTGACGCTGCGCGTGCGACGCGCACCGAAGTACGGGGTGTTCCTGGCCGCGGGTGCGTTTCTCGGCATCCTGACCGCGCTCATTCTGACGTTCGCGATCGACGGGGCGAACCTGAGCCCGTACACGCAGGTCGTGTACTCCCAGCTGCAGGTGTTCGGGTTCACCGCTCTCATCTGCGTCGTCGTCGGCGCCACGCTCGGCGCTGTCGTGGCGCTCATCTTCGAGCGCGTGGTGGGGCAGCGCACGCGTGACGTCGCGGTCGACCACGAGCGCTACCGCTCCTGAGAATCAGGCCAGGTCGGCGATGATCGGGTGGATCGCCGTGTCGAAAGCGACCACGTCGCTGCGCAGGCCATCGGTCACGGCCACGGTGAGCGAGCCAATCCACCACACCCCGCGCTGAGCCAGCGGCAGCACCTGCACGTTGAGTTCGAACGAGTGCGCGCGCCGGCCCACGCGCCGCTCGTGCTCCGCGATCGCGCTGGCATAGGCGCGATACGACACCCCGGGACGTGCCGACCGGTCGCCCGTGTAGCGCTCGTTCGTGCGGCGGGCGAAGTCGAGCGCGTCGGCCGCGTGAGGCATGATCGCGGTGCGCAGGGCCTCCGCGCGCCCGGTGGGCAGGGCGACGAGGTCGTCGAACCCATCGACGAGTTCGAGGGGGACCGGCGACAGGTGGGCGAGCGGCTCCACCGTCATCGCCCAGTACTCGCGCCACTCCCGCTCGAGCCGCGACTGCTCCTGCTCGGGTCGGGGCGGCTGGGGGGAGCGCGCGACGCCGCGGAGGGCGGGGAGTTCGTCGGGCGCCCGGACGCCGATGGCCTGACGGAGGTAGAGCGCGACCAACACCGGAACTGCCGCATCCTCGCGGATCACCCACTCCGGCTGACCGCCCGTCATGTCGCCATTGTAGGGAGCGCCCGACCGCCCGGGGCCGCCGCGCCCGCAGCCGGTTGTGCCGGGCGGAGGAGTCGGGGGCGGGGAAGGATGTTCCGGCCTTGATCCCCCTCCCGTCCTCCCGCATCCTCCGTCCTCCGCCATGCCCCCTCCCGGCCGCTCGCTCTCCGGTCCCTGCCCGCCCGTCTCCCTGCGGGCTTCCCCCGCCCCGGCATGGCTCCGCTCGCGACGCCTCCTCCCCGTGCGGCGAGAAGACGCAGCCGTCCACGATTCGGGCCAGGTACGCCGCGGCATCCAGGTCGCCGCGGCCATAGTGTCGGGATGCCAAATCCCCGCGCCGATCCCCTCGAGCTCACGCGCCGCGCCGGTGGGGTGGTGCGCAGCTCGCGACTGACCGAGGCGGGCGTCTCCTGGCGCACCGTGGCCGCCGCGATCGAATGTGGAGACCTCATCCGTGTGAGAAGACGCTGGCTCGCTTTACCCGACGCCGATCCGTACCTCGTCGCCGCCGCCCGGGGCGGCGTGATCATGACGTGCGTCACCGCCGCGGTGCACCACGGTCTGTGGGTCCCGTCGCACGACGAAGCGCACGTCGCGGCCGCGCCGCATGCCGGGCGCGTCGACGTCGTCGCCGGCACGCGGGTCCACCGCTCACGGCCGCTCGTGCCGCGGCATCCGGACGCCCTTGTCGATGGCGTTGTGAACACACTCATCGTCGTCGCGACGTGTCTGGCACACGAGCCGGCGCTCGTGATCTGGGAGTCCGCGCTGAACAAGGGCTTGGTGTCGCTTGACGAGCTGACCGGGCTCCCCTTGCCGGGAAAGGCGCGGGCGCTCGCACAGATCGCGCAGCCGCTCGCCGACTCGGGACTCGAGACGTTTGTTCTCGTCCGCCTCCGATGGTTGGGCCTTCGACTCGTTCCCCAGGCGTTCCTGTTCGGGCACCGCGTCGATCTCCTGATCGGGGACCGTCTCGTCCTCCAGATCGACGGCGCGCACCACGTCGGAGCGCAGCGCGATGCCGATATCCGTCACGACGCGGTGTTGATGGTCAACGGCTATCACGTCATCAGGGTCGGCTATCGACAGGTCGTGCATGACTGGCCGGGTGTGCAATCCCTGATCACTCGCGCGATCGCACGAGGCCTCCACCGCAGCGGCGAGGGCGGAGCGAGCCGCAGATAGCGGGCCGCCAGGCGTGCGGCGTTCCGGCGTCGCGCCGTCGCGCCGTCGCGCCGTCGCGCCGTCGCGCCGGTTACGGCGGCGCGTTCCGGTATCGCGCCGCCGCGCCGTGTTCCGGTATCGCGCCGTCGCGCCGTGTTCCGGTATCGCGCCGTCGCGTCGGGTTGCGGCGGGCTGTTCGGGTGGTGCGGACGGGAGGGTGTGGGGCCGAGGGAGGATGCCGGGGGTTTCGGGATCCTCCGCTGGTCCCGTGTCCTCCCTTGGTCACCCCCGCCCGCGCGCCGCCCCGCCCACCCTCACCCCCGGCCCCCGCCCCACCCGCCCCCCGCCGCGGGAACGCCGCGAGTCATGCGGGTAGTCTGTTGCGGTGGCCTCTGCTCCCCACGAAAACCCCTATTCCGCTGCCGGCGTCGACACCGCTGCGGGCGACCTCGCCGTCGAACTGATGAAGTCGGCGGTCCGTCGCACGCACGGCCCCGAGGTGCTCGGGGGTGTGGGCGGCTTCGCCGGCCTGTTCGACGCCTCGGCCCTGCGCGACTACGCGCGACCGCTGCTGGCGACCAGCACCGACGGCGTCGGCACGAAGGTCGCGATCGCGCAGGCGATCGACAAGCACGACACGATCGGCGAAGACCTCGTCGGAATGGTCGTCGACGACATCGTCGTGGTGGGCGCGCGCCCCCTGTTCATGACCGACTACATCGCCTGCGGCAAGGTCGTGCCCGAGCGTATCGCCGACATCGTCGCGGGCATCGCTCGCGGGTGCGCGATGACGGGCACCGCTCTCGTGGGCGGCGAGACGGCCGAACACCCGGGTCTGCTGGGTGTCGACGACTACGACGTCGCGGGGGCGGCGACGGGCGTCGTCGAGGCTGATCGCGTGCTCGGCGCCGAGCGGGTGCGCGGGGGAGACGTCGTTCTCGCTCTCGCCTCGAGCGGACTCCACTCCAACGGTTACTCGCTCGTGCGGCACATCGTCGCCGGTCGCGGCATCGCGTACGGCGCCGCCTCGGCCGAGCTCGGCGGCACCTGGGGCGAGGCGCTGCTGGAGCCCACGCGGCTCTACACCTCCCCGCTTCTGCGTCTACTCGACGACGCGGTCGTGGGATCCGGCATCCATTCGCTCAGCCACGTCACCGGCGGAGGCATCGCGGCGAACCTCGCGCGCGTGCTGCCCCAGAACACGTGGGTCGACGTCGACCGCTCAACGTGGAGCCCGTCGGCGGTGTTCCGCGTGCTCGCCGACATGGGCGGGCTCGACCTGACCGCGACCGAGGGCACCTGGAACCTGGGCATCGGCTTCCTCGCGGTCGTCGCTCCCGAGGTGGCGGATGCCGCGACCGCGGCGCTGCAGGCCGACGGCATCGCGACGTGGCAGGTCGGTGTGGTCCGCGACGACGCGCGCCCCGACGGAGAGTTCGAACAGGGCGCGAAGGGCGTCGACGGGGGCGCGGTGCGCCTGGTCGGTTCCTACGCGGATGCCGGTCACCCGGCGAACGGAGCAAAGTAACACCCCATGTGCGGCATCGTCGGCATGGCCGGGCAGGGCTCGGTCAACCAGGAGATCTACGACGCGCTCCTCCTCCTCCAGCACCGAGGTCAGGACTCCACGGGCATGGCCACCGCCGAGTCGAGCGGGGTGTTCCACATCCACAAGGCTCGCGGGCAGGTGCGCGAGGCGTTCCGCACGCGCGACATGCGCGCCCTCCTCGGCGACATCGGCCTCGGTCACGTGCGCTACGCCACGAAGGGCACCGCGTCGAGCGAAGAAGAGGCGCAGCCGTTCTACGTCAACGCGCCCTACGGCATCGTGCTGGTGCACAACGGCAACCTCACGAACACGCGCGAGCTCACGAGCGAGCTGTTCCACAAGGACCGCCGCCACCTCAACACCAGCTCCGACACCGAGCTGCTCGTGAACATCCTCGGCTCGGAGCTGCAGACCGAGATCACCGGCCCCGACCTCGATCCGGCCCAGGTGTTCCGCGCCGTCGCCCGCGTGCACGAGCGGGTCGAAGGCTCCTACGCCTCGATCGCGCTGATCGCCGGCTACGGACTGCTGGCGTTCCGCGACCCGTTCGGCATCCGTCCCCTCATCCTCGGCCGGCGGCCGGCCCCCGAGGTGCCCGGCGGTGAGGCGCGCGACGAGTGGGTCGTGGCATCCGAGTCGCTCGTGCTCGAGAACGCCGGCTTCGAGGTCGTGCGTGACCTGGAGCCCGGCGAAGCCGTGTTCATCACGCTCGACGGCACTCTGCACGCCCAGCAGTGCGCGCAGCACTCGACGCTGGCCCCGTGCTCGTTCGAGTACGTCTACCTCGCGCGTCCGGACTCGATCATGAACGGCATCTCGGTGTACGAGACGCGCCTGCGCATGGGGGAGCGCCTCGCCGACACGATCGCGAAGTACACCCCCGCCGGGGCGATCGACGTGGTCATGCCGATCCCCGACTCGGCGCGTCCGGCGGCCATGCAGGTGGCCCGCAAGCTCGGTATCGAGTACCGCGAGGGCTTCTACAAGAACCGTTACGTCGGCCGCACGTTCATCATGCCCGGGCAGGCGGTGCGCAAGAAGAGCGTGCGCCAGAAGCTCAACGCCATGTCGACGGAGTTCCAGGGCAAGAACGTCCTGCTGGTCGACGACTCGATCGTCCGTGGCACGACGAGCCGCGAGATCATCCAGATGGCTCGGGATGCCGGCGCCAAGAGCGTCACATTCGCTTCGGCCGCGCCTCCCGTGCGCTACCCGCACGTCTACGGCATCAACATGCCGTCGCGGCAGGAGCTGGTCGCGCACGGCCGGACGATCCCCGAGATCGCCGAGGAACTCGGCTGCGACTACCTCGTGTACCAGGAGGTCGACGACCTCAAGGCCGCGATCATGGAGGGCTCCGACCTCGTCGATCTCGACATGAGTTGCTTCGACGGCCGGTACGTCACCGGCACCGTGTCGGACGAGTACCTCGCCTGGGTCGAGGGCAGCCAGGAGTCCTGACCCTCCGCGCGGGGACGATCACGCTCACTCCGGCTCGCCTTCGCTCGGGAGGCGCTCACGGACCGCCACGCCGTGGCGTCGCTGGAGCGCCTCATCGCGGATGATGCGCGCCAGCGGAGCATCACGGCCGGCGATCAGCCTGACTCAGGCCGTCGCCGACGCGCGCAAAACCACCGTTGCCCGGAGTGGGACGGAGGAGAAAGGGGCTAAGCCTTCTCGTCTTCGTACTCGTCGGCGTACTGGTCGGCCCACTTGTCGACGTACGCGTCTTCACCCGCTGCGGGTGCGCCGAGTTCGCGCTCGAGAGCCGAGTAGTTCACCGAATAGGTGTCGTACTTCAGCTCACGGGCGATCTTGGTGTTCTTCGCCTTCTGACGGCCACGCCCCATGCGAGACCCCCTCACGATCGACGTCGAGGGCCTGCTTCGGGCCCTGCGTATTGCGGTTCCGGACCGAGCCGGTAAGAGTAACAGCCAGGATATCACGGTGCTTTCTGCCCCCGCCTGTTCCCGGTCACCGGAGGCCCGGCACCGAGAAATGAGAGGACCACCCCATGGCTGAGAAGACCCCGTCCCCGACCCTCGTCGGAGCAGTGATCGCGGGTGTCGTCCCGGGGCAGTCGCCTCGTGTGATCCGTGAGGCGGCGCGGCAGGCGACCCTGGCGGGAACGGAGCTGGTGATCGCGCACGTCGACACCACCCGCTTCGTCGCCTTCGAAGACCCCGACGGGTACGTGCACTCGTCGACCGCCGACGTCATGGGAGCGGCGGCACGCGCAGCGCTGGCTGACGTGCAGAACGATGCGACGGTGGCGCTGGACGGCGAGACGGTGCCGTGGTCGGTGCGTCAGGTGATGGGCGATCCCGCGCTCGCGCTCATCCAGCTGGCCGATGAGCTCGGGGCGTCGCTCCTGGTCGTCGGCACGCGCAAGCGCGGGCTCGGCGAGTCGGTGCGCGAGTTCCTGACCGGGTCGGTCGCGGCGCGGCTCACCCACCGGCAGCACCGTCCGGTGCTGGTCGTTCCGCTGGGTGAGCCGCTCGCCGCCGACGAGGAGCTCGTCTGGGAATGAGCGCTCAGCCGCGCATCGCGCGTGCCACGGCCTCGGAGGCGTGACGCAGCGCCGACTCGATCTCATCGACCCCGGATGCCGCCAACTCGCCGCCGCGGGCCACGTGCGACCGGAGTTCCGCGCGCACGCGACCGCGGAACTCGGTGAGGGCCGCGTCGGCGCGGTGCAGCTGCTCACGGCTGCGCACGCGCGGGTCGTTCGCGGAGGCGGTCTGTGCGTGTTCGCGTTCGTCGCGCGTCGCGGCGGCGAGGTCGGCGCGGAGGCTGCGCATGGCATCCCGGACGCTCCCTCGCACCTCGTCGGCGATCAGGCGGACGCTGTCGGCGAGGCCGGCCTGGATGCCTTCGAGGTCGCCCTCGCGCGCGGCGACCTCGGCGCGACCGGCGTCGGTGATCTCATAGACGGTCTTGCGACCGTCGACGGTCTTGGTCACGAGCCCCTCTTCCTCGAGCTTCGCCAGACGGGGGTAGATCGTGCCCGCCGAGGGCGAGTACGTTCCGCCGGTGCGCTCGGTGAGAGCCTGCATGAGGTCGTAACCGTGTCGGGGGCTCTCGGCGAGCAGGCTGAGGAGGTAGAGGCGCAGATCGCCGTGCGAGAAGACGGGGGGCATCACCACTCCTCCTCTCCGGCGAGTTCGTCGGGACGCAGACCCGAGACGCCGCGGCGCAGCACGGTGATCTCGCCGGTGACGGTGTTGGCCCGCACGTCGACGAAGGAGCCGGCGAGGGTGCCGGTGGATCCGGTGTACGTGGTCGGGCCCGACCCGGAGCGGACGTGCCCGTCGATCTGCACGCGGCCGCTCACCGACCGCGTGACGTAGTTCGCCGGGAGCTCGCGGTCCAGGCGCACCGTGGCCGCGCCGTTGACGGAATTGAGGCTGATCGACTGGATGGTGCCGGTGGAGTCGACGAGCATCGCCCCCGACACGGTATCGATCGAGGCCTTGGTGACCGCGCCGGTCACCGCGATGTCGCCCGAGACGCTGTTCGCGGTCAGGGCGCCGTCGAGCTCGCGCACCTGCACGTCGCCGGACACGGCGTTCACGCTCACGTCGCCGGTGAGGCCGTCGACGATGATGTCGCCCGAGACGGTGTTGAGCTTGGCATCCGTCCGCAGGCCCGACACCAGGGCACTCGCGCTGACGACGCCCAGGATGAGGGCAACCGAACGGGGCACCGCGACGCTGACCTCAGCCTTGGGGCCGCCGGCGCCGAAGTTGCGGAACACCTCGAGAAAGTTGTCCCACCGCAGCTGCGGGTGGTCGATCTCGAGGCGGCCGTCGACCATCTCGATGCGCAGGTCTTTCACCGTGACCCCGTGCACTTCGACGCGGGCGCCGGGCTCGTCGTGGGCGATCACGTCGACCTGCCCGCCGACGAGGCCGATCTTCAGTTCCCGCAACGACTCCACGTCGATCACGCGGGTCTCGCCGGGGTGGACGATCCATTTCTCCATCACTGCACTCCTCACTCGCGATATATCGCGTGATTTCATTGTCGAGATATATCGCGAATGTGTCAAGGGGTGTCGAGCAAAGAAAAGACGGATGCCACGCACTCGATGAGCGCGTGGCATCCGGGCGGGCGAACCCGCGGGGGATGAGGGTCGCCGCGCACCCGAAACGCGGCGACCCTCTCGGGGGTTAAACCGGCTTCCGGCCGCTGATCAAGCGGAACAGGAGCACGATCAGGGCGATGAGGCCGACGATGATCGCGATCCAGAGCAGGAAGCTCGCGGCCTGGCTCAGGCCGCTGACGATCGCGATGACGATCGCGGCGACGATGATGATGATCAGGAAAATGTTCACGGGAGACTCCTTCTTGCGTCCGCGGGTCTCGCGGTAACCGGCGAGTTGGTCGATTCCACGGTGTCACGCACGGGGCATCAGGGCAGGGGGTTGACGATCCTGGGAATTGCCTGATAGCTGGGCGTATTCGCGCACCCCACGCGAGGCGTGTCAACCCGCGCGCGCACCCGGCCGATCGCTCGTAGGGTCGGGGCATTCGACGGAAGGGAGACGACCATGCCCCAGGGGCGAGGATCGAACAGCCTGAAGGACCCCGAGATGTACGAGAAGTTGCGCGACGAGGGCGACTCGAAAGAGAAGGCCGCGCGCATCTCGAACGCCGCCGCCGCGCAGGGGCGCGGAACGGTCGGCGAACGGGGCGGGCACGCCGAGAACTACGACGATCGCACCGTCGACGAGCTGAAGAAGCGCGCGAAGGAGCTCGGGCTCACCGGGTACTCCGGCAAGAAGAAGGCCGAGTTGATCGAGATGCTCCGCGACCACTGAGGTCGCCTCCCTCGCGGAGCGCCCCGGGACGGCTCACGCGAGCGTGAGGAAGAGCTTCTCGAGGTCGTCGAGCGACAGCCGCTCGGTGTCGAGGGCGTCGGTGTCGGTGTCGTCCTCATCGGTCAGACACGTCCGCATCGCGGTGCTGATGATGGCGAACCCGGCGCGATCGATCGCCTTGCTGACCGCCGAGAGCTGGGTGACGACCGACCGGCAGTCGCCCCCACTCTCGATCGCGTCGATGACGGCGGTGAGCTGCCCCCGCGCGCGCTTGAGGCGATTGGCGGTCTTGCGGATGGTCTCGGCGTCGGTGTCGGTCACGGGTGGATCCTCTCGGTAGCGGTGCGGGCGGCGGCCCAGGTGAGGTAGCCGCCGTCGAGGTTGCGGACGTCGCGTCCGGCCGCGCTCAGGAGCCGTGCGGCGGTGTGGCCGCGCTGTCCGACCTGGCAGTGGACGACGAGCGGCCCGTCGGGGAGCTCCGCGGTGCCCGCGCGCAGGTCGTCGAGCGGCACGTTGATGCTCCCCGGGATGGCGCCCGCGGCAACCTCTGTGGGGGAGCGGACGTCGATCAGTGTCGCCCCGCCCGCGAGGGCGGTCTCGAGAGCGTGCCATTGCACGGTGCGGGTGAGGTCGCTCCGAAGGTTGTCGGCGACGTATCCGAGCTGGTTGACCGCGTCTTTCGCGGAGCCGAACGGAGGCGCGTACGCCAGCTCGAGACGCGCGAGGCCGGAGGCCGTCACCCCCGTCTGCATCGCGAGCGCGAGGATGTCGATGCGGCGATCCACGCCATTGCCGCCGACGATCTGCGCCCCGAGGATGCGGTCGTCACCGGGCTCGATCAGGAGCTTCATCGCCATGCGCTCGGCGCCGGGGAAGTACCCGGCGTGGTCGGTCGGGTGGGTGTGAATCACGCGAGGGTCGCGGCCGTCGGCGCGCAGACGCGTCTCGCTCGCCCCGACGGTCGCGACGGTGAGGTCGAACACCCGCAGGATCGCCACGCCGGTCGCCGGTTCGGCCGGTGACACGGCTTCGGTTCCGAGGGCGATCGCGTCGGCGACCGAGCGTCCGTGGCGATTGGCGAGGCCCGCCATGGTGACCAGGCTCGCCGCGCCCGAGACGGCGTCGGCCTTCTCGACGGCGTCGCCGACGGCGAAGATGCGCGGGTCCGAGGTGCGGTGCCACGGATCGACGGCGATACCGCCGGTCGGGCCGAGCGTCACACCCGCGGCGGCGGCGAGAGTCACGTCAGGGCGGGTGCCGCGCGCGTCGATGATCAGGTCGGCATCCAGGGAGTGCCCGGATGCCAGATCGACACCGGATGCCGTGACCCTCGCGATCTCGTCACCGAGGCGCAGCTCCACGCCCTGACGACGCAGTTCGTCGACGAGCGGACCGGCCATCTCGGGATCGAGCGGGCGGAAGGGGTGCGTACCCCGGTGCACGAGGGTCACGGCGATGCCGCGACGCACCAGGTTCTCGGCGGCCTCCAGGCCGATGAAACCCCCGCCGGCGACGACCGCGCGCGTGGCCCCGGCCTCGAGTCGGGCGACGATGCGGTCGACGTCATCGATCGTGCGCATCGTCACGACGGGGACGGCGTCGTCGTCGTGGAGTGGCGGATCGAGGGGCAGTGAGCCCGGCGACAGCACGAGGTAGTCGTACGCGATGACGTCGTCCGTGCCGGCGGTGAGGTCGCGAACGCGTACGGTGCGTGCCGCGCGATCGATCTCGACGACCTCGTGCCGGGTGCGGACGTCGAGCGCGAAACGCGCGCGGAGGCTCTCGGGGGTCTGCACGAGCAGGTCGGCGCGGTTCTCGATCTCGCCGCCCACGTAGTACGGCAGGCCACACGAAGCGAAGCTGACGTGCGGGCCGCGCTCGACGACGACGATCTCGTGGGTATCGTCGAGCCGCCGCAGCCGCGTCGCGGCCGACATGCCGCCCGCGACGCCTCCGATGATGACGGTGCGCGTCATCGTCAGCGTCCGAACAGCCGCGACCAGAGGCCGCCGCTCGGGCTGCTCTGGCTGCGCTCATGCCCGGGGCAGCGGTCGGCGCGCGGCACGCCGGCCAGGACGCTGTCAACGTGCTGGCCGCATCCGGCCCAGGTGGTCTTTCCGCAGGTGCGGCAGGTCACGGCTCGACACATGTCGGTCTCCTTCGTTCGTCGACCATCAGTGTAGCAATACCCCGGGGGGTATAGCGCATCGGTCGACATGGCGGGCCGTCGGGCGCGTAGGGTGGCGTTCGTGGTGTCGTGGCGCGATCTCGTCTCAGTCGCCGTGGGGGGTGCCCTCGGAACCGCCGCCCGCGCGGGACTGATGCTGTGGCTCGGTGACGCGGGGGGAGCGGCTCTCGTGCCGATCATCAACGTGCTGGGGGCGTTCGCGATCGGCATCCTGTTCGGGGTGCGCGCGCGGATGCCGCGGTCGGTGCGCGCGCAGCGGGCGCAGTTGTTCTTCGGCACCGGTGTTCTCGGCGGGTTCACCACGTACAGCGCGCTCGCCGTCGAGTCCGCCGATCTTTCGCTCGTGTGGTGGGGAGTGGGCACGGTCCTCGTGGGCACGGTCGCGGCGTGGGCCGGCGTGCTGATCGGTCGAGGGGGTCCCCTGCGATGACCCCGCTCGTGTTCATCGGTGTGGCCCTCGCCGGAGGGGTCGGTGCGGCCCTGCGGTTCACGATCGATTCCGCCGTGCGGGCACGAACGGGCGAGCGCTTCCCGTGGGGGATCCTCCTGGTGAACCTCACCGGCGCGTTCGTGCTCGGGCTGCTGACGCCCATGGTCGCCGACGACGCGTGGCGATGGATCGTCGGCGCCGGTCTCCTCGGCGGCTACACCACCTTCAGCGCCGTGGCGGTGACGACGGCGCTCCTCGCCGAGGAGGGACGGACGCGCGCGGCCACGTCGTACGCGCTCGCGTCGTTCGGGGGATCCGTGCTCGCCGCGGCCCTCGGTCTGACTCTCGGTCACGCCCTCTGAGCGGCCTCTCGCGGCCGCGCGCCGTGGGATACTTGGCCCGGATACAGTCCTGTATCGAACGGCTGCCGGATGGCATCCGTCGTCGGCCGACCCGAAGGGGCCTTCCGTGTCGTACCTGGCCGTTCTCAGCTTGAGAAACCGCGCGCTCATCGCCCTCGTCACGATCGTCGCGGCTGTGTTCGGCGGACTGGCACTGACGAGCCTCAAGCAGGAGCTCATCCCCTCGATCGAGTTCCCCCAGCTCGCCATCGTCACGACGTATCCGGGCGCGTCGCCCGAGGTGGTCGAGGCCGATGTGTCGACGCCGATCGAGAGCGCGATCCGGGGTGTCGACGGTCTCGAATCCACCACGGCTACGAGCACGACGAACTCCTCGATCGTCTCGGCCTCGTTCACCTACGGCACCGACCTCGCCGCGGCCCAGCAGAAGATCCTCGCCGCGATCGCGCGCATCGACGGTCAGCTGCCCGAATCGGCCGACAGCGTGGTCGCGTCGGCGAGCATCGACGACTTCCCGGTCATCCAGCTCGCCGTCACCGGCTACTCCGACGCCCAGGCGACCCAGTCGACCCTCGAATCGACCGTGGTTCCCGCGCTCGAAGACGTCGATGGCGTCAACGCCGCGCAGATCGTCGGTGGCACCGCGCAGCGCGTGACGATCACGCCCGACCCGGCACTCCTCGGCGATCGGGGCTTCACCCAGCAGGCGATCACCGACGCTCTCGACGCCAACGGCGTGCTCTTCCCGGGCGGCTCGGTCACCGAGGGCGATGAGACCCTCACGGTGCAGACCGGCGCGAAACTCACCAGCATCGACGAGATCGCCGCCCTGCCCCTCGTGCCGACGGACGCCGCGCAGCTGGCTGCGGGTGCCACCACGATCGGCGACGTGGCCACGGTCGTGCAGGAGCCCGATCCGGTCACCACTCTCTCGCGTGTCGACGGGCAGCCCGCGCTCACGATCGCGGTGACGAAGCTCCCCGCCGCCAACACCGTCGATGTGTCGCGGGGCGTGCTGGCGGCGATCCCCGACCTCGAGTCGTCTCTCGGGGGCGCGACCGTCACCGTGGTCTTCGACCAGGCGCCGTTCGTGGAGCAGTCCATCGAAGCGCTCGCGCAGGAGGGGCTGCTCGGCCTCGTCTTCGCCGTCGTGATCATCTTGATCTTCCTGATGTCGGTGCGCTCGACCCTGGTCACGGCGATCTCCATCCCGACGAGCGTGCTGGTGACCTTCGTGGGGCTGCAGGCCTTCGGGTACTCGCTGAACGTCCTCACCCTCGGCGCCCTGACGATCGCCATCGGTCGCGTCGTCGACGACTCGATCGTGGTGATCGAGAACATCAAGCGCCACTACGTCGGCGACGCCGAGAAGATCCCCACGATCATTCGGGCGGTGCGCGAGGTGGCCGCCGCGATCACGGCATCCACGATCACTTCGGTCGCGGTGTTCCTGCCGATCGCCTTCGTCGGCGACGTCACCGGCGAGCTCTTCCGGCCGTTCTCGCTCACGGTGACCATCGCGATGACCGCGTCGCTCCTGGTGTCGCTGACGATCGTGCCCGTGCTGGCGTCGTGGTTCCTCAAGCCCGGCACCGTGATCCGGGATGCCGAGGGCAACCCCGTCGATCCCGAGTCGCCGACCGCGCCGCCCACGCGTCTGCAGAAGGCGTACGTCCCCGTGCTCAGCTGGACGCTGCGGCACTCGTGGGTGACCCTGGGCCTCGCTCTCCTCGTGCTGGCGGGCACCGTGGCATCCGTCCCCTTCCTCAAGACCGACTTCCTCGGCGACTCCGGACAGAACACCTTCACGGTGAGCCAGAGGATCGGGTCGGCCCCGAGCCTTGCCGCCGAGGATGCCGCGGCGCAGCGCGTCGAGGCCGTGCTCATGGACATCCCCGGCGTCGAGACCGTGCAGACCTCGATCGGTTCGAGCGGGTCGGCCCTGCGTGACGCGTTCTCGGGCGGTGGGTCGGGCATCACGTACTCCATCACGTCGGAGGCTGGCGTCGACCAGGTCGACCTGCGCGAGCGTGTGCGCACCGAGGTCGAGGCGATCGCCGACGCCGGCGACATCGAGGTGAGCTCGCAGGGCGGCGGCTTCGGTTCGACCGACATCAGCGTCGACGTCACCGCGGCCGACGGTCAGACGCTGCAGCAGGCGACCGATGCCGTCGTCGCGGGTCTGCAGGGTCGCGACGGGATCGGCCAGGTCACGAGCAGCCTGTCGGCGTCGCTGCCCTTCGTCTCGGTGCGGGTCGATCGGGATGCCGCCGCTGAGCGCGGCCTGTCCGAGCGCGCCGTGGGAGCCCTGGTGTCGGGGGCGATGCAGCCCCGCCAGGCCGGAACGGTGGAGCTCGACGGTCGCGGGGTGAGCGTGTACATCGCCTCGGACGACCCGCCGACCACGATCGACACGCTGCGGGCGCTCGAAGTGCCCACGGCAACAGGACCCGTGCGCCTCGAGGAGATCGCGACGGTCGAGACCAGCCAGACGCCCCCGAGCATCACGACGGCCCGCGGACTGCGGACCGCATCGGTGACGGTCACCCCGACCACCGACGACCTCGGCACCTCCTCGGCGAGCGTGCGCGAGGCGCTCGACGACGTCTCACTGCCCGAGGGATCGACCGCCGAGCTCGGTGGCGTCGTAACCGATCAGCAGGATGCGTTCGGGCAGCTCGGGCTGGCGCTGCTGGCGGCGATCCTGATCGTGTACGTCGTGATGGTCGCGACCTTCAAGTCGCTGCGTCAGCCGCTGGAACTGCTGGTGTCGGTGCCGTTCGCGGCGACGGGCGCCATTCTCATGCTGCTGATCACGGGCGTGCCGCTGGGCGTGGCGGGCATGATCGGTGCCCTCATGCTGGTGGGCATCGTGGTGACGAACGCGATCGTCCTCATCGACCTGGTCAATCAGTACCGCGAGCGAGGGCTCAGCGTGTACGAGGCGACGATCGTCGGAGGGTCACGGCGTTTGCGTCCGATCCTGATGACCGCGCTGGCGGCGATCTTCGCTCTCGTGCCGATGGCGCTGGGCATCACCGGGCACGGGGGGTTCATCTCGCAGCCGCTGGCTGTCGTGGTGATCGGCGGCCTCGTGTCGTCGACGTTCCTGACACTGCTCGTACTGCCGACGCTGTACAACCTCGTCGAGGGCGCGACGGAACGCCGGAGCGCGCGCCGCGCGGCGCGGTCGACGGGCGACGCAGACGCGGGGGAGCTGACGACGGACGCGGAGGGGCCGTCGACGGACGAGCACCCGCTGAGCCGCCGAGAACTGCGCGACCGGCACTGACCAGCACCGGGCGACGGCGAAGCGCGCCGGCACGCGGGCGTCGCACCGGACGGGTGCCGGACGCCACGGCCGCGGCGTCCGGGGCCTCGGCGACGGTGGGGACGGCGGCGTCGGACTGACCCGCGCGTGCGGTGGCGCCCGCGAGGCACTGGGTGAACACGCCCGACCAGGCGAACATCGCGCCGAAGGCGATGACCTCGAACAGGGCCAGGTTGATCGTCGCCGAAACGAAGAGCCAGGCGCCGGCGAAAAGGAACACGAAAACGATCGCCGTTGCCGCGATCAGCCGCCGCGAAAGGCGGTGCAACAGGATCGGCGAGCTCAGGAGCAGGGCGGCGAAGCCGAGCACCATCATTCCGGCGACCTTGTCGTGCAGGTCTTTGTTGGTGTTCAGAGGAATGCAGCCGACGAGGGCGAGATTCACGCCGATGACCGCCAAGAAAAACGCAGCCGCCGAGGGAGCCCCCCGACGGCCGGCGCGGCGCCCCAGGCGCCTGAGGTCTCGCCGCACGCGCACGGCAAAGACGACGACGAGCACTCCACCGAGTTTGAGGGTCGTGTTGAAGAATGCGGCCGACACGTCACCGAACGTGCCCAGCTGGCTGAAGTGGAGCTGCCACCACAGGGGGTCGGTGGTGGTGAGGATCGAGGCGAGGATGCCGCCGACGAGCACCACGAGCACGAGCCCGGCGAGGTGCATCGTGGGGACGGCATCCAGACGCCGTGTGAGGCGCCGCACCGAAAAGGGAAAGCTGGGGGCAGGGACAGTGGAGCGGACCGCGATGCTCATTTCGGGCACTTTCCTTGTGGACGGATCGGGATGTCCCCCCACACCGCGAGACCCCAGCCACCGTCGGCTCATTCGGGTTGGAGCCGAGGGAACGATGGTCCTCGGTCTCCCCGGCAGCGACGGAAACCGTCAAGGGAATGGTAACTTTCCGAACGCCCGCATAGGAAAGGCCTTATCTGGCAATTTCCCAGATGGTAAAGCAATTCCTTGTCCCCCATTTGGGGGACAAAGTGGTTTAGTCGCCGAACGCGATGCCCCATTCGCGGTGCAATTTTCCGCCCGCTGGGAGCGCGACGAGTCCCACGCCCGAGGCGAAAGCGTTCGCCGGAGCGGTCATGGGTTCGACCGCGACGGCGAGGGGGTGTCCCGGGTAACGGTCCGTGGTGAACACCTGCGCCCACTCGAATCCCGCGTCCTGCCACAGCTCGATCCACCGGCCGTCCGGGGCCGTGAGGGTGTGACGCGCACGGCCCTCGGCATCCCTCTCCAGTCCCCGGTAGCCGTTGTCGAGGGCGACGTCGCCCAGGCGGCGACCCTCGCGCAGATCGGTCGTCTCATCGACCGGGACCTCGTCGACCGGCAGCTTGCGGTCGTCGAGAACGAGCGTCGTCGTTCCCGTGGAGCGCACCACGAGATCGGCGGTGTCCACCCCGCCGATCTGCAGGTAGGGATGGACGCCGAGCGCCACCGGAGCCGTCGCGGCGCCGATGTTCTCGATGTCGTGCGCGACGTGCAGGCCGTCGGGGAGCAGGGTGAAGGTGACGCGCGTGCGGAGGTGGAACGGGTATCCGGTCTGCGGGACGACGTCGGCGGTGAGGACGAGTCGTTCCTTCGACTCCTCCGCGGGCTGGTAGGTGCCGAAGCGGAGCAGGCCGTGACTGGCGTTGCCGAGAGCGGGCTCGCTGATCGCGAGCTGCCGCTCGACGCCTTCGAAGGTGTACTTCCCGTCGCGGATGCGATTGGGCCACGGAACCAGGACGACGCCCGACGCGGCAGGGGTCGGTACATCGTCGGGGTACCGCGGGACCAGGTCGACGCCGTCGACGGTGAGCGCGCGCAGCGCGGCGCCCACCTGGGCGATCTCGGCGGACGAGCGGGGCCCGCTCAGGTGGAATCGGCGGCCGGTGGGGTCTGCGGTCATGACGAGGCCTTTCGGGGGCGGGGTGGGCGCTGCCACCAGGGTCGCAGCAGGCGGGTCACCCAGGGAAGCACGGCGTAGGTCATCACCGGGGTCAGCAGCAGCGTCGTCGCCAGGACGCGCAGGGGGAGAGGGACCTCGGCGAACCCGGGCACGAAGCCCAGCAGCCAGCTGGCCAGGAGGTTGGTGGGGAAGAAGCCCACCCAGATCGTCACCGCCTGCTTCCACCGGGGAGGCGCGGTCGGCACCGGGGCCTGGATCGGTGAGGTCGTGGCATCCGCGGGTACGAGAACCTCACCGAACGCCGCATCGAACCAGCCCTCGATGCCGGTGCGGCGTTCGATGCGCTCTTCGCGGGCGAAGGGGCGGCCGGAGTCGAGCCACCACCGCCGCTGCGATGAGGTCTCCCACCCCTCGAGGGTCGTGATGTCGCGGAAGCGGTACAGCATGTACCAGAGGTCGCTGTCTTCGCCCGCGCGCACCCACCCCGAGCCGAGGAAGCCCGGGAAAGCGGTCGCGAGGTCGGTGCCGGCCTGCATCCAGGAGGTCGCTTCGGCGGTGCGCGTCGGGTCGATGCGCCGCTCGATCGCCACCGTGATGGGGTGGGCGTCGGTGTCTG
Source organism: Microbacterium sp. ZW3a (assembly GCF_057167165.1). NCBI lineage: Bacteria > Bacillati > Actinomycetota > Actinomycetes > Micrococcales > Microbacteriaceae > Microbacterium > Microbacterium sp. ZW3a. The sequence goes on from NZ_CM169903.1 coordinate 236,451, forward strand.
CCATGCGTCCATCTTCCTGGAGGGAGGGGTGTCGCGCGCGGGCTGCGACGAGCGGTCGCCTCGGTTCCGTCGCTCCCGTCGAGCCTCGTCCCACTTATGGCGGAGCATGTCCCACTTACGGCGGAGCATGTCCCACTTCTTGCCGTCTGAGCGCCGCCGAGGCGACAACGAGTGGGACGAGCCTCGACGATGGGGACATGGATGCCATTCCCAGGCGCCGCCTGTAACGTAGAGAGGTCGGCTCTGGACACCGCACCGTGTGCGGATGGGTTTGTGAGTCCAAGGGGCCGATGGAGAGAACGCGATCGCGTCTCGACCATCACTAGTGAATGGCCCCCGGCCGACGCATGTCCGGGTTCGCACCGCGCCCTGCGGTGCCGCTGTTTCGCGCGAACAGAACCCAGAAGGACACCCATGCCCAAGAACAAGAAGCCCGCCGGCGGTCGCGCCGCGAAGAACTTCGAGCCGCGCTACGGAGCGAAGACGTCGTTCCAGGACCGCAAGCGCCGCCCCGGCTCCGAGGCTCCCGAGAAGGCCGGCAGCAAGAGCCCGAACCACCGCGGCTACCGCGCTCCCGAAGCCGACGCCGCCCCCGTCAAGGGTCGCTGGACCGCGCAAGACCGCGTCGGTCGCGACGAGGCCCGCGGGATCCGCAGCCAGGCTCGCGGAGACGACCGCTACGCGCGTCCCGAGCGGGATGCTGCGCCCCGCGGCCGCGACGACCGTGACGCCCGCTCGTTCGAGCGTCGTGACGATCGCCCGCGCCGCTCGTTCGACGAGCGCCCCGCGCGGTCGTTCGACCGCAACGACCGTCCGGCCCGTGACGACCGTCCGGCTCGGTCGTTCGACCGCAACGATCGCCCCGCGCGCTCTTTCGACCGGAATGACCGTCCGGCTCGCTCGTTCGACCGTAACGATCGTCCGGCGCGGTCCTTTGACCGGAGTGATCGTCCCGCCCGTGACGACCGTCCCGCCCGTGACGACCGTCCTGCGCGCTCGTTCAACCGCGACGACCGTCCGGCCCGCTCGTTCAACCGTGACGACCGTCCGGCCCGTTCGTTCGATCGCAACGATCGCAACGATCGCCCCGCGCGCTCGTTCGATCGCCGTGATGACCGTCCGGCCCGTGATGACCGTCCGGCCCGTGACGACCGTCCGGCACGCTCGTTCAACCGTGATGACCGGCCCGCCCGCGACGACCGTCCGGCCCGCTCGTTCAACCGTGATGACCGGCCCGCCCGCGACGACCGTCCGGCGCGGTCGTTCGACCGCAACGACCGTCCGGCCCGTTCGTTCGAGCCGCGCAACGACCGTCCCGCGCGCTCCTTCGAGCCGCGTACCGATCGCCCCGCCCGCTCCTTCGAGCCGCGCGACGAGCGTCCGCGCCGTGACGACCGCCCGCGCCGCACCGACGGACCGAGCCGCTCCGACTGGAACGCGACGCCGAAGCGCTCGGCCGAGCACGAGGACCGCGTCGATGTCGTGCACGAGCGTCTGCAGGCGGAGGCCGTCGACGCCGCGACCGTCGCAGAGGCGAGCTTCTCCGACCTCGGGCTGGGCGACAACCTCGTCCGCGCCCTCGCGGGTCTCGGCGCGGCGAGCCCCTTCCCGATCCAGGCGGCGACCGTGACCCCGATCCTCGAGGGGCGCGACGTGCTCGCCCGCGGCCGCACCGGCTCGGGCAAGACCATCGCGTTCGGTGCTCCGCTGGTCGAGAGCATTCTGCGTTCGCAGGCCGGTCAGCGCCGCGAGTTCGGCCGTTCCCCGAAGGCCCTCATTCTGGCCCCCACGCGGGAGCTCGCGCTCCAGATCGACCGCACCGTGCAGGTGCTCGCGCGCAGCGTGGGCCTGTTCACGACGCAGATCTACGGCGGTGTGCCGCAGGCGCGTCAGGTCGGTGCACTGAAGAAGGGCGTCGACATCATTGTCGGCACCCCCGGCCGTATCGAAGACCTGCTCAACCAGGGCAAGCTCGACCTCTCCGACGTCAGCATCGCCGTTCTCGACGAGGCCGACCACATGTGCGAGCTCGGGTTCCTCGAGCCCGTGCAGCGGATTCTTCGCGCGACCGCGGACGGCAGCCAGAAGCTGCTCTTCTCGGCCACCCTCGATCGTGAGGTCGCCGCGCTCGTCGACGAGTTCCTCGTGGAGCCCGCCGTTTACGAGGTCGCCGGTGAAGACCAGGATTCCGGCACGATCGAGCACCGCGTGCTCGTGATCGAGCACCGCGACAAGGCCGAGATCCTCGACTCGCTCGTCGACCGCGCGGGCAAGACCCTCGTGTTCGCCCGCACCCGCGCGTACGCCGAGATGCTGGCGGAGCAGTTCGGCGAGTCCGGCATCGCCGCGGTCGCCCTCCACGGTGATCTCAACCAGCAGAAGCGCACCCGCAACCTCGAGAAGCTCACGTCGGGTCGCGTCAACGTGCTCGTGGCCACCGACGTCGCCGCTCGCGGCATCCACGTCGACGACATCGACCTGGTGATCCAGGCCGACGCTCCCGACGAGTACAAGACGTACCTGCACCGCTCGGGCCGCACGGGTCGCGCGGGCCGTCGGGGCACGGTCGTGACGCTCATCACGCGTCAGCGCCGTCGCCGCATGACGGAGATGCTCGACCGGGCCGAGATCGAGGCGCCGTTCGAAGAGACGCGTCTCGGTGACGACGTCCTCGAGGAGCTGGCCGGTCGCCAGCTCGCCGACGTCACGTCGTAATCACTGTTCCGAGAGCCCCGTCCGCCATCGCGCGGCCGGGGCTCTCGTCGTTTCAGAACAGCGTCGGCTCGCTCGCCGGAGCCACGCGGGGGCGACCGGATGCCGTCGGCCCGGTGGTGCGCACCGGCCCGAGCCGCGGTGTCTCGGGGGCGCGGGCGGCGAGCCCCGGCTGCGGGCGACCGCGCGGGTGGTCGTCTTCGTCCCAGCCGTCGAGCCGGTGCATCCGCAGGAGCGGGTGCATGCGCTTACCGAGCCACTTCCGGTAGGCCTGCGGCGCCTGGACCGACACCCCGGGGTACAGCCCGCGGTACGACGACATCAGGTGCGGGTGCTCGCGTTCCAGCCACCGCAGGAACCACTGCTTCGCCCCCGGTCGCAGGTGCAGCGCCCCGTACACGACGCGCACCGCGCCGGCCGCCCGGATGCGCGAGAGCGCGTGATCGAGCGCGGGGATCGAGTCGGTGAGGTGGGGGAGGATCGGCATGAGGAACACCGTCACGCGGAACCCGGCGGCCGTCGCCGCGCGCACCGTCTCGAGCCGCGCCTCGGCGGTGGGAGTGCCGGGTTCGAGCGAGCGCTGCAGGGCGTCGTCGAACACCGCGATCGACAGAGCGAGGGAGACGCGCACTTCTTTCGCCGCGTCGGTCAGCAGCGGAAGGTCGCGGCGCAGCAGAGTGCCCTTGGTGAGGATCGAGAACGGTGTGCGACTCTCGGCGAACGCGTCGATGATGCCGGGCATGAGCCGGTAGCGCCCCTCGGCCCGCTGGTAGGGGTCGGTGTTGGTGCCCAGCATCACGGGTTCGCGCGCCCAGGACCCGCGGCGCAGTTCCATGCGGAGCACGTCGGCCACGTTCACCTTGACGACGACCTGCGAGTCGAAGTCGGCGCCCGAGTCGAGGTCGAGGTACTCGTGCGTCTTGCGGGCAAAGCAGTAGGCGCAGGCGTGGCTGCACCCCCGGTAGGGGTTCACCGTCCAGTCGAACGGCATGGCCGAGGCCCCGGGTACGCGGTTGAGGGCGGTCTTGCACATCACCTCGTGAAAGGTCATGCCCGCGAATTCGGGCGTCGTCACGGAGCGGACGAGCCCGTCCATTCGCTCCATGCCCGGGAGCGCCGCGGTGTCGTCGACGCTCAGTTGCTGACCCTGCCATCTCATCGCTCTATGGGAACAGAGATTCGAATAAAGGGCAAGCGGATGCCGGGAACTCTCGAATCCGCGCGGGCGGGTCGCCTCGCTGCATTCGTCTCGCACAGGTACCCGGGCGAGAATGGGTCGAGTGTCGTCCCCTGATCCCGAGCTTTCGCCCCGTCGCGCCGCGCGCGCGGAGGCCGAGCGACGCGCGACGGCGGCCCTCACCCTCCCGCCCACCCCCGCCGGCCCGCCGCCCTCGCGACGTCGCGTGCGGGAAGAGGTCGCGGCGCCGAGGTCCGCGCGCACGTGGTGGAGTACCCGTTCCGCGCTGGTGCGCCGCCGTCTCGCCGCCCTGGCGCTCGGCGCGGTGGTCGTGGCGGCATCCGCGGTAGCGATCGGAACGGCGACCGCCGGCGAGAACCGGGATGCCGCGGACGCGGGCGCTGCTCCCGAAGTCGCTGCCGCGCTCGCCGGCCCCCCGGCCGTCCCCGCGGAAGGGCTCCCGGTTCCCGTGCTCGCCGCGGCCCCCGCGCCCACGACGCCGTGCGACGATCCCGCCTTCACCGGGGCTCTCGCGGCGGGCGACGACGGGGCGGCGATCGCCGCTGTCGGTGGCGGAGAAGCCTTCCGCGCCGCGGTGGCATCCGGGATCGCCCCCTGCGTCTCGCTCTCGGATGCCGACCGGCAGTGGGTCGTGGTCAACAAGCAGCGCCCCTACGATCCCTCCGACTATCGCCCGGGCGATCTCGTCATGCCCGACGGGGTGCGGGCGCTCGAGGAGTCGGCCGTGCGTGCGCCCGCCGCGAACGCGCTGACGGCGATGGTGCGGGCGGCGGCCGACGCGGGAGCGGGCGAGATCGGGTACCTGAGTGCGTTCCGCTCGTACTCCACGCAGCAGGACACCTACGCCGGTCGCGTCGCGGTCGGCGGGGTCGAGGAAGCCGATCGCGAGAGCGCGCGCGCCGGCTTCAGCGAGCACCAGTCGGGGCTCGCCGTCGACATCGTGCCGTGCAACAGGTCGTGCGGCACGCTCGACGACGTCGCCGGATCGTCGCAGGGCGCGTGGGTGCGCGATCACGCGTGGGAGTACGGCTTCATCACCCGCTACGACGTCGGGCGCATCGACGTCACCGGTTACGAGCCCGAGGCCTGGCACCTGCGCTACATCGGCCCCGAACTGGCGAAGGCCTACCACGACGGCGGCTACACGACGCTCGAGGAGTTCTTCGGGCTGCCGCCCGCGCCGACGTACTGACCCGGGGTCAGACCGCGACGAACACCGCCGCCGAGACCACCCAGAACGCCACCACGAAGACGGTGTCGCGGCGTCGCCAGGGCATGGTGTGCCGCTCGGTGCGGTCGGGGTGCGCGCCGAAGGCGCGGGCATCCATCGCCAGGGCCACCCGCTCGGCGTGCCGAATGGCTCCCGCCAGCAGCGGCACCACCGTCCGCACCCAGCGCGCCGGGGCCGTGAGCGGTCCGCCGCTCGCCCCTCGCACCCGGTGCGCCTGCCGGATGACCTCGAGCTCGTGCCCGAATCGGGGCACGAACCGGATTGCCGCGAGCGCCGCGTACCCCACGCGGTACGGCACGTGCAGCTGCTGCACGAGCGCGCGCACGAGATCCGTTCCCGCGGTGGTGAGGCCGCCGATGAACGCGAGCGTCATGATCGCGGCCAGCCGCAGACCGGTCGCGAGGCCGATGGCCAGCGCTCCGTCGGTGAGAGCCCAGTCGCCGATGCGCAGCACCGAGGCCGTGGCATCCGTTCGCTCGGGGTCGACCCACAGCGCGAACCCGAGCCCGACGACGACGACCGACGCCGGCACGACGAGCCCGAGGAGCATGAGCGTGCGCGGCGTGAGGCGGGCGCCGACGAGCAGCAGAGCGGAGGCAAGCGCGAGGAACGCCGCGGGCGTGGCCAGGTCGCGGACGAACACCAGCGCGATCATCGCGGGGAGGGGTGCGGCGATCTTGGCGAGCGGGTTCAGCGCCCCGAGGAACGCGCCTCGTGCGATCGGGGCGGCCACCACCGCGGTCACCGGTCACTCCCGGGAAGGTCGCGCATCCGGGTGATGCCCGCGAGCTCCGGATGCCGCTGCACCCCCGCCAGCGCGCGGCGCAGGGGCGGAGCCACCAGGCCCGTGCGGGCGAGCAGGGCGTCGTCGGCGAACACGGCGTCGACCGGGCCGTCGGCGGCGAGGGTCCCGGCATCCACCACGACCGCGCGGTCGGCGTGCTCGGCGACGAGCTGCATGTCGTGCGTGACCGCGACGATGGTCGTCCCCTCGGTGCGGAGGTCGTCGAGGAGCGCGAGCAGCTCGTCGGCGCGGGCACGATCTTGACCGAACGTGGGCTCGTCGAGCACGAGCAGACGGGCACCGCCCACGAGCGCCGTGCCCACCGACAGCCGGCGCTTCTGCCCGCCCGAGAGGAGGAACGGGTGCACGTCGGCCTTGTCGGCCAGCCCGAAGCGTTCGAGCAGCGCCGCGGTGCGCTCGCGCACCTCGCCCTCGGGCAGGCGTGGGCGCCGCAGACCGTGGGCGATCTCGTCGAAGACGGTGGTCGCGATGAACTGGTGCTCGGGGTTCTGGAAGACGAAGCCCACGTGGCGCGCGAGCGTGCGCGCGTCGGCGCGGCGCACGTCGATCCCGTCGACGTGGACGGCGCCCCGCGGCGGGCGGCGCACCCCGGCGATCGCCTGGGCCAGGGTGGTCTTGCCCGCCCCGTTCGCGCCCACGACGGCGACGAATTCGCCCGCGCCGATCTCGAGGTCGATTCCGTGCAGCACCCGCGTGCGGCCGCGGTCTACGCGCAGGCCGCGCACGCGCACGACGGCGTCACCGGTCGGCCGCGGGCGCGTCGGGCGAGGGGGGGATGCCACGGCGGGAGCGGGCGCGTCCTCGAGCGCCGCCCGCAGTTCGCCCGGCATCACCGGCAGGCGCGGGAGGGCGTACCCCGCGCGGCGCAGGCGCAGGGCCGCGAGCGTCGCGGTCGGCAGCCACACCCCGAGCGCGTGCAGCTCCTCGGCGCGGTCGCGCAGCACCGCGTCGACTCCGCCGTCGGCGACCGTGCGTCCCGCGCCGTCGAGGGCGATGACCCGGTCGACGAGCCCCATCGCGGCATCCAGGTCGTGCTCGATCAGCACGATCGAGCGGTCGCCCGCGGCCACGACGTCGCGCAGGGCCGCGTACACGTCGGCGACTCCGGCGGGATCGAGGGTGGCCGTCGGCTCGTCGAGCACGAGGAGCGGTGACCCCATCGCGAGGGCGCAGGCGATCGCGAGACGCTGCCGCCCGCCGCCCGAGAGCACGTCGGGCGCATCGTCGCGACGGTCCCACAGGCCGACGCGGCGCAGGGCGGCCTCGGCCCGGGCGAGCACGTCGGCGACCGGCAGCCGGAGGTTCTCGGGTCCGAAGCACACCTCGTCGAGCACCGTGCCGGTGATCAGCTGGGCGTCGGGGTCTTGGAAGACCATGGCCACGGTCTGCGCGAGCTCGGCGACCGGGGTGGTCGCGGCATCCCGCCCGTTCACGACGACGGTGCCGGCGACCTCGGCGGGAACGGCGTGGGGGATCAGCCCGTTCATCGCCAGGGCGAGGGTCGACTTGCCCGAGCCGCTCGGGCCGAGCACGAGAACCACCTCGCCGGGGAAGACGTCGAAGCTCACGTCGGCGGGCGTCGCACGGGTTGCCTCGAAGTGCGTGACCGCGACATTCCGCACGCGCAGGAGAGCGCCGACGCCCGTGTGGGGCGCCGTGGGCGTCGTGTGCGGCTGGGTGGTCACGGGAGTCCTGTCGGCGAGGACTCCAGTCTACTTAGGCGCCCCTTACCTCCCGGTTCTGTCCTCTTGACGTCGAAGCACGCCGCGGGTGTCGACGCTCCTCGGCAGGGGGCGATACATTCGAGATCTCCTCCGCCCGAACGGATGATCTCGTGACCGGTTTGTCCCGCCGCCAATTCCTGCACGCCACCGCCGCCGCTGCCGCCGCGACCGGGCTCGGGTTCGACGTGCTCGCGCCGCACCTCGCCCGCGCGGCGACACCGTCGGTTGACATTCCGTCGACCCTCCTGCAGACCATCCGGCAGGGGTCGATCCTGTCGGGGAAGTACCGCACGCTCACGACGGGGCCGGGCGAGCCGTACCTCCCGCGCATCGACGTCTTGCGGCGCTCGCCGTCGGCCGCCCGCACCACCGCCCGCCGCTCACTGCTGTACCTCGGGCATCTCTCCGACCTGCACGTGATCGAGGCGCAGTCGCCCGGCCGCATCGAGCCGATGATCGTGCAAGACCATTCGGCGTGGGGGTCGGCGTTTCACCCGCAGGATCCGCTCAGCCCGCACGCGACCGCGGCCATGGTGCAGGCCTTCTCCGACGCCCGGTACAGCCCGCTCTCCGGCGCCCCGATGAGCGCCGCGATCGTCACGGGCGACAGCGCCGACATGCACTCGCACCTCGAGCTGCGCTGGTACATCGACCTCATGGACGGCCTCTCTGTCGACCCCGCGACCGGCGGCCCCGAGTGGCAGGGCGTGCAGGCCTGGAGCGAGGCGACGTGGGCGTATCGCCCCGGCGACCCGCGCGGCGGCGCCTTCGGCGACTACGGGTTCCCCCGCCTGCCCGACCTGCTCGCCCAGGCCATCGCGCAGCCGGTGGAGTCCGTGGGTCTTCCCGCCCCCTGGTACGCGGTGTACGGCAACCACGACACGCTCCTGCTCGGCACGTTCGACGTCAGCCCGCAGCTGCGATCGCTCGCTGTCGGCGCCCGGAAGTCGTACACCCTGGATGCCACGGCCTCCACGGCCCTCGAAGGCTGGGCCGCGGGCACGAGCGTCCTCGCGCAGACGCTCGCGGCCCTGGGGTTGGCATCCGGGGGTCCGGGGTTCATGGACGTCACGGCCAACCCCGAGCGGTACCTGTTCGAGCAGCGCGACTTCATGGCCGAGCACTTCCGCACCGAGCCCACGCCCGGCCCGATCGGACACGGGTTCACCGCCCACAACCTCACCTCGGGCGAGACGTGGTGGCAGGCCGACCTCAGCCCGCGGGTGCGCGCGTTCGGACTCGACACGTGCAACGCCGTCGCCGGTCCCGATGGAGCGGTGCCCGAGTCGCAGATGCGGTGGCTGCGCGCGCAGCTCGAGATCGCGCAGCGCGACCAGGTGCTCGCGCTGATCTTCAGCCACCACAACAGCCTGACGCTCGAGAACCGCGCCACCCGGCCGGGCATGGACGAGAAGCTCTACGGCGCCGAGGAGTTCGTGGCGATGTTGCTGGAGTTCCCCGTCGTCGTCGGGTGGCTCAACGGGCACACGCACCTGAACCAGATCCTCGCCCACACGAACGCGACCGGCGGCTTCTGGGAGATCACGACGGCGTCGTGCATCGACTTCCCGCAGCAGCAGCAGGTGGTCGAGATCGTCGACAACCGCGACGGCACCCTGTCGCTGTTCACCACCGTGCTCGACCACGCCTCGCCGGCCGTGCCGGGCTCCTCGGGTTCCGTCGCCGACCTGGCATCCCGAAGCCGCGAGCTCGCCGCCAACGACTGGGCCGAGACGCCGCTCATGCGCCGCGGTTCACCGCTCGACCGCAACACCGAGCTGCTACTGCCGGCGCCGTTCGACCTCTCGGTGATCACCGACGCGCAGCTCGAGGCGCAGCACGTGACCGAGCGGGCACGGATCCTCGCGTACGAGACGGAGCGGGGACTGTGAGGCGCGCTCTCTTCGCACTGCCTCTGGTGGCGGTCATCGCCCTGGCCGGCTGCTCGCAGGTCGCCGCGATCGCCCCTGTGGGCGGCAACCACCTCACGGAGGTGCGTTTCGCCACCATCGACGTATTGCAGCAGAAGGGCATCGCGCTCGAGGCCGTGCCGACGTGCACCGCCGACGACGGGGCGGTCTCGTGCACGGGCACGACAGCGGCGGGCGAGGCCATCACCGCCACCTCGCCGTCGACCGACCCCGACAGCTTCACCGTCACGATCGAGTCCGACACCCTGTTCACCGGCAGCGTCAGCGCCGTGATCGACCAGGCCGCGGGGGTCGCCCCGTGAGGCGCGTCCTGCTCATCGCGGCCGTCGTGCTGGGGAACGCCGTCGTGCAGGCGCTGTGCGTGATCCCGGCACGGACGCCCGCGGCATCCCTCGGGTTCGTGTCCCTTCTGGCCGGGTCGGTGCTGGCGCTCGTCGCCACGGCGACCGTCGTCGTCGTGCTCGTCGGTGCTCCCGGCCCCCTCCGCTCGCGAGTCCTCCGCGCGCTCGCCGCCGTGGTGATCGCGCTCGTCGTGGTCGGCGTCCTGGCAATCGTCTCGACCGCGACCCTGATCCCCGCTCTCCTCATCGCCTTCGTGGTCGTCTCGCCGGCCGGAAACGCGGATGCCACGGCGTGGAGCGGCCTGCGGGCGTTCGCGTGGCATCCGGTCCGGGCCGTGCTGCTCGCCCTGCTGACCGCGCTGGCGATCGTGGTGCTCGTCGTGGCCGCACTGCTGCTCGGCTTCTTCGTCACCGGGGGGCTCGGCTCGTTCGCGACGTGGGTGGTCGTCGGTGCGGTGGCCGCTGTGCTCGCCCGGGCCTGGGCGCGGCTCGCGGTGCGCCCCCCGCGCGTGCGGGTCGGCTAGGCCGTTGAGCAAAGCGGCCTAGGCGCGGATGCTCGACGCGCCTCGTTCGAGAGCGTCGGCGCCGATGCCCTGCATGATCGACCGTGCCAGACCGGGCACGTATCGCGTCATGGCCTGCATACTGCGGTTCGACGCTCCGAGAAGGTACTCGGAGCGTCGGCCTGCCGCTTCCCGCGCGAACCGCGGTGCGGCCCACGACATCGGGTAGCGCTGGGGACCGATGAGATCTGCACCGTTCTCCATATGCGGCGGCGAGACGATGGCGATCTCGATGCCCCGAGCGCCGAGCTCGTAGCGCGCCGAGCGCGCGAACGAGATGAGAGCGGCTTTCGCGGCACTGAAGTTGTCGAGCGACGGGGTGCCGATGTACCCGAGCGTCGAGGCCGTAGCGACGAGACGGGTGACGTGGGCCGCATCCTTGTGGCGGGCGAGTGCGCGCGCCACCCGGACGAACCCGAGGTAGGTGACATCGACCTCGCGGACGAGGTTGTCGTCCCCCCGGGTGAGGATGCTGCCCTGGTAGAGCTGCGACGCCAGGTAGACCACGAGTGCAGGCGTGCCGCGCTCGCGAATGGTGCGCTCGATGGTCGCGTCGACTGCGACATCGTCGCTCACATCGAGTGCCGCCACCTGACGGAAGGGTGCGACGTCGGCGATCACGGATCGCGCGAAGCCGACGACCGACCGACCGGCACTCGCGTACTGGCGTGCGATCTCATGGCCGAGGCCACGAGAGGCTCCGATGATCCAGACGTCGCGATCGGGAGTGATGCTCTTGTTCATGATGATTGTCCCCTAGGATGTTGGCAGTGACCACATCGTAGGGAAGGAATGTTGGCAATGTCAACTTCGGCGCGCCCGTATCACCATGGCGACCTCAGAACCCGGCTCCTCGACGTCGCCGAGGAGCTCCTCGAGGAGGGCGGCGTCGGTGCCTTGAGCCTTCGCGAGGTGGCCCGGCGCGCAGACGTGTCACACAACGCGCCCTATCGCCACTTCGCGAGCAAGGACGAGCTGCTCGCGGCTCTTGCCGCCTCCGGGTTCGACAAGCTCGCCGCATCCCGCGCCGACATCTCGGACCCGCGGGACGCCCTCGTCGAGAGCGGGCTCGCCTACGTGCGCTTCGCGCTCGAGCACCGGGCCCTTTTCCGCCTCATGTTCTCGGGCGCGGCCGGCGGTGAGAGCGACGAGTCCGTCGCGAGCGCCGCGTCAGCCGCCACGGTGATGCGCGGTGCCTTCGGTGATGACACACCGGGGGACGCGCTCATCAGTTCGTGGTCGTTCGTGCACGGCCTCGCCGGGCTCCTCCTCGATGATCAGGTGCCCGCGGGCTTGCGCGCCGGACGCGACGACGAGGCGCTCGCCCGCGACATCCTGACGCTTACCGCGCGAGCACTCGACACCAGCGTGAGCGATACGCCCTAGGCGACGTCAGTGGCGCGTGCGCGTCGGCTAGTGCCGCGACAGGCCGCGCGCGACGCCCGTTCCGCGCAGCCCCGACCCGATCGCGATTCCGGCGGCGGTCCACACCACGGGACCGAGCACTCCCACCACGAGATACGTCACCTGCGCCCACGGGGCGAGAGCGCTGATGTCGGCGGCGAACCACACCGCGACCGCGACGATCAGGCCGATGATCACGGCCGACACGAAGAACCGGGCGGCCGCCCAGACGCGGTAGCGGGTGAGGGCGGCGACGCCCTCTTGGATGCCGCCGAACAGGATCGCCGTGCCGAGGAAGCGGAAGGTCCACTGCGGGGCCATGGCGCTGGCGACCAGGGCCGCGAGCACGTGGGTGAGCAGCGCCACCCACGCTCGGCGCACGACCTGCTGCGCAATGATGCCGGGCAGCACGTGCGAGCCCAGCACGAGGCCGTAGGCCCAGGGGGCCGTTGCCAGCACGACCAGAGTCAGCCAGCCGGCCGCGCCGCCGAGGATTCCCGTCCCGACGCCGATCGCGGCACAGACCAGCAGGACTCGGGTGGAAAGACGCGAGGTCGACACGGGATCAGCGTATCGGCGTCGCGGCATCCGTTCGTGGGATGCGCACCAAAAGAGGGGTGCCGCTCAAGCCGACGTCGTGTGTCGGGGTTCGCTGGGGCAGAGACCCGACCTACACGCGGCGGCGACGCGGCGTTAGACGCACCGCGGGGAGCGGCGGCGCGGGGATGCGCTCGGGGCCGTGGTCGATGACGGCGCCGAAACGCGGGGCGTCGGCCTCCCACGCCTCACGCGCCTCGACGATCTCGTCGTGTGAGCGGCCGACGAAGTTCCACCACATCACGATGTCTGCCTCGAACGGTTCCCCGCCGAGCAGGAACACCCGCGCTCCCTCGGCGCTGACGATGTCGATGTGATCGCGCCCGGTGCCCAGGTACAGCAAGCGCGAGCCATCGACGGATGCCGTGCCCCCGGTGCTCGGAACGGGCGCCGAGCGCCGCGTGGCGTCGGCGTCCACGGCATCCACGCCCGTCTCCACATCCGCGGAACCGAGCATGCCGTAGAGGGCATATTCCCAGTCGGGGCGCAGTGGCACGCGAACGGCGACGCCGGCCGGAAGTCGCAGCTCCGCTCCGACGATCGGGGTGTGCACGGTGGCCGGCGAGTTCACCGCGCCCAGCGATCCCATGACGACGACCGCGTCGGCGCCGCCGCCGAGGTCGAGGACGGGGAGGTTCTCGTGCCGTTCGAACGCGGGGGCGCCGTGCCGGCGGCCTTCGGGGAGGGCGACCCAGAGCTGCAGCGCGTCCAATGGGATCGGACCGTCGCCGACGGAGTACTCCGAGTGCGCAATGCCCGCGCCGCTCGTCATGAGGTTCAGGGCTCCGGGCCGAACCACGACGTCACTGCCCACGGCATCCCTGTGCCGCACCTCGCCGACGATCGGCCACGTCACCGTCTGCAGCCCGATGTGGGGGTGCGGTTCGACGCGCATGAGCGTCTCCTGCGGTCCGAACCGGTCGAGGAAGCACCACGCCCCCACCATCGGCAGCGCGCGATGCGGGAGAGTGCGGTGCACTTCCATGCCGCGCACGCCGCCCAGCGGGACCTCGCGGGCCTCGACGACGAGCGCGCGTGGTCCGTCGCACTCGACGGGGCCCTCGGATTCCGGTGGGGCGACGTCGAGGCGGGTCATGCCGGTTCGCTCGGGTCCGCCGAATCGATCGCGTCGCTCTCGTTCTGCCACTCGATGATCAGGCCCGGCACATCGTTCTCCTGCAGGTAATGCACGACGAACGGGCAGGTCGGGATGACGCTGTCGCCGCGCTGCGCGAGGTCGGCGAGAGCATCGCTCGCCAGGGCCGTGCCGAGTCCTCTGCCTTTGAACGTCGGGTCGATCTCGGTGTGGGGGAGCGTCATGCGGCCTTCGCCCGCGGGACGGAACTCCAGGAACCCGCCCAACTGGCCGTCCACGTGCACCTCGTAGCGGTGGGCGTCGTCGTTGCGGGTCACGGTCATGTCGTTGGTCATGTCGCCTCCGGTCGTTGGTCTTGTTCCCAACGTTCGCAGGGCGCGTGCTGTTCCGCCATCCCCGTTGACGGCTCCCGAACGGCAGTCGCGCGTGACGGGGCGCGTCGGCCCCCGCTCCTCACCGACCGCCGACCCGGCACCTATGCTGGCGGCGTGAGTCTGGAAGAGGTCTTCGTGGGCGTCGCGATCGCCTTCGAGCTGATCGGGGCGGCCGCGATGGTGGCCGGCTTCGCCGTCGCCGTCGTTCTCGCGGGTCGGACACTCTCGCGGGGCGAGGGCGGCCAGGCCGCGTTCGCGACGCTCCGCAGAACCCTCGGCGGCGCGATCCTGCTCGGACTGGAGGTCCTCGTCGCGGCCGACCTCATCCGCACCATCACGTCGAAGCCCTCGATGGAGGACGCCCTGATCCTCGGCATCATCGTGCTCATCCGCACCGTGCTGTCGATGTCGATTCAGATCGAGATCGAGGGCACGCTGCCCTGGCGGCGCGCGCTGCTGACGTCGGGGGCGACCCTGGTCGGTCGCGAGATCGGGCGCGATCGAGCGCGATCGGGCGAGCCGGGAGCCGAACCGACGTCGTCGTGATGCCGGCGTCGTCGGGCCCCGCGGCCGATCTGCTCGTGGGACGGGGGCTCGAACCCGTCGTCCCCGTCGTGATCGACGCCGGTTTTGTCCACCGCGAGCTCGTCCGCCCGCGGTCGGTGTCGGCACCCGGGGTTACCGTGGTGTGGTGACTTTCCCCGGCGCCGCCCCCGAGCCGTACGCCGACGCGCCTCCCGAGGCGTTCGACGGGTACGACGATCCGTACGCGGGGGCCGACTGGGATCCCGACCTCTTCGCCCCGCCCGACGACCCCGACTCCCCGCCCCCGCCGATGGATGCCGCGGCCTCGCCGTTCGCGCGGGCCGCTCTGGCGACCGGAACAGCACGCGAACTGCCCGACGTGCGCGACTTCACGGGGCGAGACCCGCGCGAGGTGCTGCACGAGGTCTACGGCTACGACGTCTTCCGGGGTGATCAGGCCGCGATCGTGCAGCAGGTGATCGACGGGGGCGACGCCGTGGTGCTCATGCCCACCGGCGGCGGAAAGAGCGTCACGTACCAGGTGCCCGCGCTCGTGCGCCCCGGCACCGGCCTCGTGGTGAGTCCGCTCATCGCCCTCATGCACGACCAGGTCGACGCTCTCGTGGCCAACGGCGTGCGCGCGGCCTACCTCAACTCTACGCAGGCCCCCGTCGAGCGCCAGGCCGTCGAACAGGCGTATCTCGCCGGCGACCTCGACCTGCTCTACGTCGCGCCCGAGCGGCTCAACGGGGCGCAGACGCTGAGCCTCCTTTCGCGCGGGAGTCTCAGCGTCATCGCGATCGACGAAGCGCACTGCGTGTCGCAGTGGGGTCACGACTTCCGGCCCGACTACCTCGCGCTCGGCGATCTCGCCGAGCGTTTCCCCGGGGTTCCGCGCATGGCCCTCACGGCGACCGCCACTCCCGAGACCGCGCGCGAGATCGTCGAGCGCCTGCGCCTCCGCGACGCGCGCACGTTCGTCGCGAGTTTCGACCGCCCCAACATCCAGTACCGCATCGATGCGAAGGTCGATCCGCGGCGTCAACTGGTGTCGTTCATCCGCACGCAGCCCGAGGGGTCTGCGGGCATCGTGTACGCCCTCAGCCGCAAGAGCGTCGAGCAGACCGCGTCCTACCTGGCCGCGCAGGGACTCGACGCCCTCCCGTACCACGCGGGGCTCGACGCGTCGGTGCGCGCGGCGAACCAATCGCGTTTCCTCCGCGACGACGGCGTCATCATGGTGGCCACGATCGCCTTCGGCATGGGCATCGACAAGCCTGATGTGCGCTTCGTCGCGCACATCGACCTCCCCAAGTCGGTCGAGGGCTATTACCAAGAGACGGGGCGCGCCGGGCGCGACGGCGACCCGTCGGTGGTGTGGATGGCCTACGGCCTCGGCGATGTCGTGCAGCAGCGCCGCATGATCGACCAGTCGCCTGGCGACCGGTCGTACAAGATGCGTCTGGGGCAGCACCTCGACGCCATGCTCGCGCTGTGCGAGACGGTCGGATGCCGTCGACAGAACCTGCTGTCGTACTTCGGCGAGCCCTCTGAGCCGTGCGGTAATTGCGACACGTGCCTCACTCCGCCCGACACGTGGGACGGGCTGGTCGCTGCGCAGAAGCTCCTGTCGACGATCGTGCGTCTCCAGCGCGAGCGCGGGCAGGCCTTCGGAGCCGGGCACCTCATCGACATCCTGCGCGGGGCCAAGACCGACCGCATCGCGCAGCAGGGGCACGACCGCCTCACCACGTACGGACTCGGCGCCGACCTGTCCGACCAGGACTGGCGGAGCGTCATCCGACAGCTCCTCGCGCGGGGGATCATCGCCGCCCAGGGCGACTATGGCACCCTCGCGCTGAGTGAGGCCTCCGGCGGGGTGTTGCGCGGAGAGACGCCGGTCCCCCTCCGCCGCGATGCCCTCGGGCGAACCGGCGGCGGTGGGTCGAGCAGACCCCGCAAGTCCAGCGCCGACGATGTCGCCCCCGCTGACCGCGATCTCTTCGAGGCGCTACGGGCGTGGCGCGCCGAGCAGGCGCGAGAGCAGGGCGTTCCGGCGTACATCGTCTTCGGTGATGCGACCCTCCGTGCGATCGCCGCCGGCCGCCCCGCGTCGATGGGCGATCTCGACGGCATCACCGGCATCGGCGCCAAGAAGCGCGAGGCCTACGGTGACGGCATCCTGACGGTCGTCGCCCAGCACTGACCGCGGGCCACGGCGGGCGACCGTGCGCCGCCGGGGGTGCCCGTGCACCGTGTCACCCAGACAGGCGAGGCGGCGAGAACAGGCCGATCCGCGCCGCGATATCCCCCTGTTCTCGGTGCGGAGCCTGTTCTCGTGATGCCGCCCGCCTCGACGGCCGCCGCTCTGCGGAACGCCCGCGGATGTTGACGCCCCACAACCACATCCGGCGACGACGCCGGACCATGTTGTGTGCACCGCACACAATGTTTGAGCGAGCGTTGTGGGAGTCCTACCGTGGTGGCATCCCTTTGCAACGTCGAAAGGTGCCGAAAATGACCGACGCCGCCGTCCGTCCCACCACGCCCTCCGCGAGCACGCGCACGCCCGTCGGGGGAGCGCCCACCGCCGCGCACTCCGCCGCCGAGGCCGCCGAGAGCCGCATCGACATCGAGCGGGTCACCGATCTGCTGCTCGGAACGTGGGCCGACACTCGCCGCGAGGCGCGAGAAATGCTGAAGGACCCGCTGTTCTGGCGCGACGACAGCCTCGGCATGGACGCCCACCGTGAGCGCACCCTGGGGCAGCTTCGCGAGCTCGTCGCCCGCAAGGCGGTGCACCGCGCGTTCCCGAAACGCTTCGGCGGTGAAGAGAACAATGGCGCGAACATCGCCGGGTTCGAAGAGCTCGTCGCCGCCGACCCGAGCCTGCAGATCAAGTCGGGCGTGCAGTGGGGGCTGTTCGGCTCGGCCGTGCTCCAGCTCGGCACCGAGACGCACCACGCGAAGTGGCTGCCGGGCATCATGAGCCTCGACATTCCGGGTGCCTTCGCGATGACCGAGACCGGCCACGGCTCGGACGTCGCCGCGATCGGTACGACGGCGACCTACGACGCCGAGACCGAGGAGTTCGTCATCCACACGCCGTTCCGCGGCGCCTGGAAGGACTACCTCGGCAACGCGGCCCTGCACGGCAAGGCGGCCACCGTCTTCGCGCAGCTCATCACGAACGGCGTCAACCACGGCGTGCACTGCTTCTACGTGCCGCTGCGCGACGACGAGGGGGCTTTCCTCCCCGGAATCGGCGGCGAGGACGACGGCCTGAAGGGTGGACTGAACGGCATCGACAACGGCCGCCTGCACTTCGACCAGGTGCGCGTGCCCCGCACGAACCTCCTCAACCGCTACGGCGACGTCGCCGCGGACGGCACGTACTCGAGCGACATCGCCAGCCCCGGCCGTCGCTTCTTCACGATGCTCGGCACCCTCGTCCAGGGTCGGGTGTCTCTCGACGGTGCTGCCGCGTGGGCCTCGGCCATCGGCCTCACGATCGCGATCACGTACGGCAATCAGCGCCGGCAGTTCGACTCCGGCAGCGGCACCCCCGAGGTGACCCTGCTCGACTACGGCAAGCACCAGCGCCGTCTGCTCCCGCGCCTGGCGACCACCTACGCACAGATCTTCGCGCACGACGAGTTCCTGCAGAAGTTCGACGGCGTCTTCAGCGGACGGCTCGACACCGACGCCGACCGCGAAGACCTCGAGACTCTCGCCGCCGCGCTCAAGCCCCTCTCGACCTGGCACGCGCTCGACACCCTGCAGGAATCGCGCGAGGCGTGCGGCGGGCAGGGCTTCCTCTTCGAGAACCGTCTGGTGGGCCTGCGCGCCGACCTCGACATCTACGTCACCTTCGAGGGCGACAACAACGTGCTGCTCCAGCTCGTCGGCAAGCGACTGCTCGCCGACTACGCGAAGCAGTTCAAGGGCAAGGATGCCAGGGCTCTTGCCGCCTTCGCCGTCGGGCAGACCGCCGGAAAGCTGTTCCACGGTGCGGGCATGCGTCAGCTCGGACAGGCCGTCACCGACCTCGGCTCCACGGCGCGCTCGGTCGAGAAGGGCCTCCGCGCCCAGCAGCAGCACGAGTTGCTTGCCGACCGCGTCCAGCAGATGATCGCCGACATCGCGGGGCGCCTCCGCCCGGCATCCAAGCTCCCCCGTGACGAGGCCGCGGCGCTGTTCAACGAGAACCAGGCCGAGCTCATCGAGGCGGCCCGCGCCCACGGCGAGCTGCTGCAGTGGGAGGCGTTCACCGACGCGATCAACCGCGTGAGTGACGAGGGCACGCGGCAGGTGCTGACGTGGCTGCGCGATCTGTTCGGCCTGCAGCTCATCGAGAAGCACCTGGCCTGGTACCTGATCAACGGCCGCCTGTCGACGCAGCGGGCCGCGGCCGTGTCGAGCTACATCGACCGTCTGTGCGTGCGGCTGCGGCCTCACGCGCAGGACCTCGTCGACGCGTTCGGTTATGGCCCGGAGCACATCCGCGCCGCGATCGCGACCGGCGTCGAAGACGACCGGCAGAACGAAGCCGCGTCGTACTACGCGGCGCTGCGGGCCTCGGGCGATGCGCCGGTCCCCGAGAAGAAGCCGGGGCGGTAGAAGTCGACCTGAGCAGGGCGGCGGTCGCGAGGCGCCGCCCTGCTCAGGTGTGTCGCAGCAGGACGAGCCGAATGATCGCGACCCCGGCGATCACCGCACCCGCGAACAGCGTCATCATCGCAAACCACTCGGGGCCATCCACGCCGATCGTGACAATGCCGACGGCGATCATCACGACGGCGACCACGAGCCCCAGGATCAGCGAGAAACGGAGGCGTTGCGGACTCCTCGGCGCGATAGGCATGCCCGGAGGCTAACGCGTGCCCGCGGCCCCGTCCAGGATGCCGGGGCGCCGCCGCCGTGTCGGAGGTCCCCCCTAGCCTGGGCGCATGAGCGATCTCCTCACCGGCGCCGACGGCGTGGTCCGCTGCGCGTGGGCGGGTGCCGATGCCGAGTACCAGCGCTACCACGACGAGGAGTGGGGCACGACGCTCCGCGGCGATCGTCGTCTCTTCGAGAAGCTGAGCCTGGAGGGGTTCCAGGCGGGCCTGGCGTGGATCACGATCCTGCGCAAGCGCCCCCGTTTCCGCGAGGTGTTCCACGACTTCGAGCCCGCCGTCGTGGCGCGCTTCGGCGCCGACGACGTCGATCGCCTGCTGCAGGATGCCGGGATCATCCGCCATCGCGGCAAGATCGAGGCCGTGATCGGCAACGCCGCGATCGTTGCCGGCATGGCCGACGGGGAGCTCGATGCGCTGCTCTGGTCGTTCGCGCCGGACGCCCACATCGCGCCGGCGACGTTCGCGGACGTGCCCGCCGTCACGCCGGAGTCCGCGGCGATGAGCAAAGAACTCCGCCGCCGGGGCTTCCGCTTCGTCGGCCCCACCACGATGTACGCCCTCATGCAGTCGTCGGGCATGGTCGACGACCACGTGGCCGGGTGCTGGCGCGCGGTGGCGTGACGCACCGCTAGACTGGAGACCGGAGCTCTCGCTCCCAGCGTCGTCGAACGCACCGGCCCCACTGCGTGGGCCTTTGACTTTCACGGCGAACGGATGTGCCGACCGGCGCCTTCGCCCTCTTTCAGTCGCAGCATTGCGGCATCCCGAATCGCCGTGCGCGCGTATGCGCCGGCAGGAGACACTTCATGACGTCCCAGACTTTCACCGACCTCGGCGTGCCCGCGCCGCTGACCGCCGTCCTCGCCGCACAGGGCAAGAACGAGCCCTTCCCGATTCAGGCCGACACGCTGCCCGACACCCTCGCCGGACGCGACGTGCTGGGCCGCGGCAAGACGGGCTCCGGCAAGACCCTCGCCTTCTCGCTGCCGCTGGTCGCCCGCCTCGCCGCGAAGACCGACCGCCGTCGCGGTCGCCGGCCCCGCGCGCTCGTGCTGGCCCCGACCCGCGAGCTGGCCAACCAGATCGACGAGGTCATCAAGCCCCTCGCCGCGGCCTACGACCTCACCACGACCACCGTCTACGGCGGCGTGAACCAGAAGCGTCAGGTCGACGCGCTCGCCGCGGGCGTCGACATCCTCGTCGCGTGCCCCGGTCGCCTCGAAGACCTCATCGGTCAGGGCTTCGCCAACCTCGGCGATGTCGAGATCACCGTGCTCGACGAGGCCGACCACATGGCCGACCTCGGCTTCCTGCCCGGCGTCACCCGCCTGCTCTCCCGCACGCCCGCCGACGGTCAGCGTCTGCTGTTCTCGGCGACGCTCGACAACGGCGTAGACAAGCTGGTCAAGCGCTTCCTCCGCAACGAGGTGCTGCACTCCGTCGACGAGGCGAACTCGCACGTCGCGGCGATGACCCACCACGTCTTCACCCCCGCCGACGCGGACGCCAAGAAGGAGCTCGTGCAGACGCTCGCCTCGGGCACCGCGCGCCGCATCCTGTTCATGCGCACCAAGCACCAGGCCAAGAAGCTCGCGAAGGCCCTCACCGCCGCCGGCATCCCCTCGGTCGACCTGCACGGCAACCTGTCGCAGCCGCAGCGCGACCGCAACCTCGCCGCTTTCGGTGACGGCCGTGCCAAGGTGCTCGTCGCCACCGACGTCGCCGCCCGCGGTGTGCACGTCGACGGTGTCGAGCTCGTCGTGCACGTCGACCCGCCCGTCGAGCACAAGGCCTATCTGCACCGTTCGGGCCGTACCGCCCGTGCCGGCACCGCCGGTGACGTGGTGACGATCATGCTGCCCGAGCAGCGCCGCGACACCCTCGACATTCTGCGCAAGGCCCAGATCTCGGTCACGCCGCAGCAGGTCACCCCGACCTCTCCCGAGGTCGTCGCCCTCGTCGGCGAGGTCGCTCCGTACGTCAAGCCCGAGCCTGTCGTCGCGCAGACGCAGGGCGGCGGACGCTCGCAGGGCGCGAACGCGCAGCGCAAGCGCGCGACCCGCGGCCAGGGGTCGTCCGACGCGGCGTCCCGCACCTCCGCGCCCGGTGAAGCACGTCGTCGTCGCGGCCGCGGGGCAGGTGCCTCCACGGGCGAAACCGCGCAGGGCGGTCGCTCGCAGGGTCAGCGCTCCGGCGCCGGCCGTGGCCAGGGCAACGGTGGCGGTCAGCACGCCGCCCGTCCGCAGGGCGCTGGTCGTTCGGCATCCGGATCGCCCACGACCGGCATGGTCGTCGGCTCCCGCTCGCCGCGCACCAACCGTCGCGCCCAGGGCTGAGACACGCCTCCCGATGCCCCCGCGGATTCGTCCGCGGGGGCATCGTCGTTCCCCCGGCATCCCGTGCCGAGGCCCGGGGGAGTGATCGCGGATGTCGGGGGCTTACGGCACACTGAGGATCGACCCAGCGAGGAGCCGCGATGACCCCTGACCCCGCCGATGCGCACGACGTCATCCGCGTGCGCGGTGCTCGTGAGAACAACCTCCGAAACGTCGACCTCGACGTTCCCAAGCGCCGCCTGACGGTGTTCACGGGGGTCAGCGGCTCGGGCAAATCGTCCCTCGTGTTCGGCACCATCGCCGCCGAGTCGCAGCGCCTCATCAACGAGACGTATCCCACGTTCGTCCAGCAGTTCATGGGGCAGCCCGCGCGCCCCGACGTCGACGCGCTCGAGAACCTCAGCGCGACGATCCGCGTCGATCAGGAACGCATGGGGGCGAACGCGCGGTCGACCGTGGGCACCGCCACCGACGTGCACGCCATGCTGCGGGTGCTCTTCAGCCGGCTCGGACAGCCGAGGGTCGGGTCATCGCAGGCCTTCTCGTTCAACGTCCCCTCCCTCTCGGGTGCGGGCGCACGCCCGGGGGCAGAAGAGGGGCGAGCGCTCGAGATCACCGGGGGCATGTGCCCCGACTGCGAGGGGCTCGGTCAGGTCAGCGACATCGCCCTCGACCAGCTGTACGACAAGACGCTGTCGCTTGCCGACGGGGCCATCCGGGTTCCCGGCTACACCGCCGACGGGTGGATGGTGCGCATTTTCTCTGAGTCGGGGTTCCTCGACCCCGACAAGCCGATCCAGGACTACTCCGACCAGGAGCGCGCGGACTTCCTCTACAAAGAGCAGACGAAGGTCCGGATCGCGAACACCAACATGACGTACGAGGGGCTCGTCCCCAAGATCACCAAGAGCATGCTCCAGAAAGACCGCGACGGTCTGCAGCCCCATATCCGCGCGTTCGTCGATCGTGCGGTCACCTTCGTGGCCTGTCCCGCATGCGGAGGCACCCGCCTGAACGAGGGGGCGCGGTCGTCGCGGATCGACGGTGTGTCGATCGCGGATGCCGCGGCCATGCAGATCACCGATCTCGCGGCCTGGGTGCGCACCGTCGACAGCCCCGCCGTTGCCCCGCTCGTGGCGGGGCTGCGCGACACGCTCGACGCCTTCGTGCACATCGGGCTCGGCTACCTGTCGCTCGATCGTGCGAGCGGCACCCTCTCGGGCGGCGAGGCCCAGCGCACGAAGATGATCCGCCACCTCGGATCGAGTCTCACCGACATCACCTACGTCTTCGACGAGCCGACCGCGGGCCTGCACCCGCACGACATCCAGCGG
This sequence comes from Microbacterium sp. ZW3a, assembly GCF_057167165.1. Taxonomy (NCBI): domain Bacteria; kingdom Bacillati; phylum Actinomycetota; class Actinomycetes; order Micrococcales; family Microbacteriaceae; genus Microbacterium; species Microbacterium sp. ZW3a. The sequence continues at coordinate 259,523 of NZ_CM169903.1, forward strand.
ATGAACGACACTCTCCGCCGACTGCGCGACAAGGGCAACACGGTGCTCGTCGTCGAGCACAAGCCCGAGGTCATCGAGATCGCTGACCACGTCGTCGACCTGGGCCCCGGGGCGGGGCGCTCCGGCGGGACGGTGCAGTACGAGGGCGATGTGGCAGGGCTCCGGGCCTCCGGCACCCTGACCGGGCGTTTCCTCGACCATCGGGCGCGCCTCAAGCCGGCGGTGCGCGAGCGCACCGGGGCACTGCCGATCCGCGGTGCCGCGCAGCACAACCTCAAGAATGTCGACGTCGACGTGCCCCTCGGGGTGCTCACCGTGGTCACCGGCGTCGCGGGCTCGGGCAAGTCCTCGCTCATCCACGGTCACCTCCCCGCCTTCGACGACGTGGTCGTGGTCGACCAATCGCCCATCAAGGGGTCGCGCCGCAGCAGCCCCGCCACCTACACCGGCATTCTCGACGCGGTGCGGGCGGCCTTCGCGAAGGCCAATGGCGTCAAGCCGTCGTTGTTCAGCGCCAATTCCGAGGGGGCCTGCCCCGCGTGCAAGGGGCTCGGGATCATCGTCACCGAGCTCGGCTTCCAGTCCACGGTCGAGACCGTGTGCGAGATGTGCGCGGGCAGGGGGTTCGCCGCCGCCGTCCTCGACTACACCCTGCGGGGCAAGAACATCGCCGAAGTGCTCGAAATGTCGGTAACCGAGACCGCCGCGTTCCTCACCACGGGCCCCGCGGTGGCGGTGCTATCGCGACTGGTCGACGTTGGTCTCGGCTACATCACGCTCGGTCAGTCGCTGAACACCCTGTCGGGAGGCGAGCGTCAGCGGCTCAAGCTCGCGATCTCGATGGCGAAGAAGGGCGCGGTGTATGTGCTCGACGAGCCGACGACCGGCCTGCACCTGGCCGATGTCGACACCCTTCTGGGGCTGCTCGACGCCCTCGTAGATTCCGGTAACACGGTCGTCGTGATCGAGCACCACCAGGCGGTCATGGCGCATGCCGACTGGCTCATCGATCTGGGGCCGGGAGCAGGTCGAGACGGCGGCACGGTGGTGTTCGAGGGTACGCCCCACGACCTCGTCGCTTCGCCCACAACGCTCACCGGGGAGCATCTCGCGCGCTACGTGGGGGTCTGACCGGCACCGGAGCCTCGCGGCGTGACATTGCGCCCCAGAGCCCGACCGCGTCGCGCACGAAGAGCGCGGGGTGTCAGGCCGGAGGGGTGACGGTCGCGGTGTGCAGATGGCGGTCGCCGTGGGCGAGCACCTTCACCATCACGCCCCGCTGGCGCAGGTCCGACACGGCGTGCGCCGCGTCGGTGCGCGAGACGCCGAGCGCTTCGACCGTCGTCACCACGAGGACGTCGCCGCGGGTGAGCGTGCCGAAGAACCGATCGAGACGCGCGGCCCAATCTTCGAGGGTCTCGGGCGCGGGGTGGCGGAAGCCCTCGATGGGAACGCCGAAGCGCGTGAGGTCGTCGCGCTGCTGGACGACCGAGGGAAGGCCCGGGCGGGAGACGACGAGACCGACGAGTCGCGATCCCGCGGGACGGGCGCGCCACCAGGTGCCGTCGCCCTGCATCTCGGTGAAGCACTGCGGGCAGTCCGCCGCGGTGTGCACGACCGGCACGGCCGGGGTCACGGAATCCACGGATGACGGCGTCGTCGGGATTGGATCGCTCATGCGCACCTCCGTGTCCATTCTGCCGCACGACGACGCCATCCCCCACCGATCGGAGAGGGAGTCCGAGGTTCCGGGGATCTCACGGCGGGGAGCGCGCGAATGCGCGACCAAGACCTCAGTCGTCTTCTCCATCGAGACGGAGTTCGAGGCTCAGCTGATCCGCGTCGAGCTCGGCGAGGGCGTGTCGGAGGGCCGCCGTGCTGAAGCGGCCGTCGCGACCGAGTCGATCCAGGCGCAGGCGCATCGCTTCGATGGCCGCCAGACGCAGTTCGAGGAGATCGCGGGCGCGGGTCGTCACGTCGTCGTCGGGCGGCTGGCTCAGCCGAGCCCCGGCCCGCTCGACGAGGTCGTCCGGGAACGGCTCGCCGTCGCGGCGGGCGAGGCTGCCCGCGGTCATCGCCGCGACCGCGGCCGCGCGTAGCTCGGCATCCAGTGCCTTCTGCTCCTCGCGCGTGGGTCCTTCGCCGCCGCCGTCGCTCAGCCCGAGGGCGCGGACGACCGCTGGCAGGGTGAGCCCCTGCAGCAGCAGGCTGAACAGCGCGACGAGGAAGGCCACGAAGATCAGCAGCGGCCTTTCGAGCGTGTCGCGGGGAAGGGTCTGCGCCGCCGCCAACGTGACGACCCCTCGCATGCCGGCCCACACGATGATGGTTCCGTGCCGCCACCCGAGCGGAGCATCGCGGTAGTAGTCGAGATCGGCCAGAGTCCGGGAAATCCGCCGGCGCGCCCAGGAGAGCCGCCGGGTCGTGCGGGCCGGATCCCCGTCGCGATCGAGGCGGTGCGGGTCGGCCCGATACGTCTCTTCGATCCGATCGACGTGCTCGCGCACACGCTCGGCCCGGGCTCGATGGTGGGGGGCGTGGTGGCTGCGGCGACCCTGCACCCAGATCAGGGCCGAAACGTAAACGGCGCGGACGACCAGAGCGATACCGAGCGCCGACAGGGCGAGCCAGGTGCCGTGCCACAGTCCCTCGTGCTCGCGGAGGTTGGCCGAGACGATGTCCTTCAGCTCGAGGCCGAAGACGAGGAACACCGCGCCCTCCAGGATGAGCTCGATCGTGCGCCAGTTCAGTCGGTCGCTCATGCGCTGCTCGGGAGTGAACCGCCGGGCAGCGCCCTGCCCGGTGACGATCCCCGCGACCACGGCTGCCACCAGGCCCGATCCGCCGAGGTGCTCGGTGGGGAGGTAGGCGATGAAGGGCACGGTGAAGCTGAGCGCGGTGTTGGCGGCGGGGTTGCTCACGCGCTCGCGCAGCCGCAGGTTCCCCCACCCCACGACCGCGCCGAGCGCGATGGCCAGCAGCACCCCCCAGGCGAAGGTGCCGACCACGTCGCCGAACGCAAACCCCGAGGCCACCGCGGCCACCGCGGTCCGCAGGAGCACCAGGGCGGTGGCGTCGTTGAGCAGGCTCTCACCCTCGAGCATCGTCACGACGCGGGGGGCGATCCCCAGACGCTTGGCGATGGAGGTGGCCACGGCATCCGTGGGGCTCAGAATCGCGCCGAGAGCCACGCCGAGCGCGAGCCCGAGCCCCGGAATCACGGCCCAGAAGAACAGTCCGAGACCGACCGAACTCAGCACCACCAAGAGCACCGAGAGGCCCGCGATGGGCGCGAAGTCACGGCGGAACTCGATCGCCGGCAGCTGTACCGCCGCCGAGTACAGCAGGGGCGGCAGCACACCGACGAGGATCACCTCGGGATCGATCGCGATCGCCGGGACGAACGGCAGCAGACTCACGCCCAGGCCGAGGGCCATGAGCACGAGCGGTCCCGCGATGTTGAACCTCGGCGCGAGCGCCGTGACGAGGGAGATCACCACGATCCCGCCGACGACGATGAGGAGCGGATCGATCACCCTCCGAGGCTAGACCCGTCGCCGCTGCCGTGATGACGGCGGCGCGTCAGCTCTCTGCGCGGACCGCCTCGGCCACCGCCCGGAGGCCGTGGAGCGTCTCTGCGAAGCTCGTCGACAGCGGTGCGAGCCCGATTCGCAGGCCGTGCGGATCGCGGTAATCGGGGATCACGTCCTGTGCCCAGAGCCGTGCTGTGACGGCGCGCATGGCGGGGTGCGAGAGCGTCACATGACCGCCGCGTTCGCTCGCGTCTCTCGGTGAGGCCGTCGTGACCCCGAGCGGGGCCAGGATGCCATCGCTCACGCGCAGCGCGAAAGAGGTCAGTGCCGTCGACTTCTCGCGCACCGCGGCGATGCCGGCGTCCTCGAGCAGGTCGAGGGTGTCTTCCATCGCCCGCATCGCCAGCACCGGCGGCGTCCCCGACAGGAAGCGCCGCATTCCCTCGGCGGGGTGGTACTCCGGTCCCATCGCGAACACGTCGGCCGTGCCCATCCATCCCTGGATCGGTTGGGTGAGGGTCATCTGGTGGCGAGCGGCGACGTAGGCGAACGCGGGCGACCCCGGCCCGCCGTTGAGGTACTTGTAGGTGCAGCCCACGGCGAGGTCGACCTCCCACTCGTCGAGGGCGACCGGCACGGAGCCCGCGGAGTGGCACAGGTCCCAGAGCACGAGGGCACCCGCGTCGTGCGCGATGCGGGTGAGCGTCGCGGCGTCGGCGAGATAGCCGGAGCGGTACGAGACGTGGCTGAGCAGGACCATCGCGGTGCGCGGTCCGACCGCGGCGGCGAGGAGATCGGCATCCACCCCGCGCGTCGTGTCGACGTCGATCCAGACCACGCGCGCACCGCGCTCGGCGGCGATGCCCTCGACGAGGTAGCGGTCGGTCGGGAAGTCATCGCGGCCCACCACGATCTCCACGCGCTCCGGATCGGTCGACGACCGCTCCGCGAGGGCGGCGCGCAGCAGCTTGTACAGCAGCACCGTGGTCGAGTCGCCGATGACCGTCTGCCCGGGGGCGGCACCCAGTGCGACACGTGCGAGTCGATCCCCGATCTGGAAGGGGAGCTCCATCCACGACTCGTCCCAGCCGCGGATCAAGCGCCCGCCCCATTCGTCGGTGACGAAGCGCGCGAGTCGATCCGCCGTCGCCCGCGGCGGGCGGCCCAGCGAGTTGCCGTCGAAGTAGACCAGCGGCGTCTCCGCGCCGATGAACGCCTCGCGGTACGCCGCCAGGGGGTCGGCAGAGTCGAGCGCGCGGGCGTCCGCGGTGAGATCGTCGGAGGGATCGATCGCCACGGTGTCAGATCAGCGACAGCTCGCGCAGCTTGGCCTCGACGTCGGCGTTGGACGGCTCGACGTGGTGCGTGGAGTCGGGGTACAGCACGACGGGGATGTTGGTGCGGCCCGAGATCTCCTTGGCCACATCGGCCGCGGCCGGGTCGGCGACCAGGTCGACGTACTCGTAGGCCACGCCCAGGTCGTCGAGCTGCTTCTTCGTGCGGATGCAGTCACGGCACCAGTCGGCGCCGAACATGCGGATAGATGCGTCGGACATGCTTCCAGCGTACGCCGCGCCGACGGGGCGTGGCCCGCCGCGCCCGGTGGTCGTGTGCCGTCAGCTGGCGAGTTCGTCTTCGAGGGGCTCGGCGACGGCGGCCTGCGGGGCCGTGCGGGACTTCTTGGGGGCGTAGACCACGAGGGCGTGGAACACGAACCGCACGATGAACGCGGCCGCGAGGGTGATCGCGGCGGCGACGACGCTTTGGATGTGGGCCTGGTTCACCAGCAGCCAGATCACCGGGATGCGCACGATCGCCTCGATGCCGTTGAACGTGAACGACTTGAGGAAGCGGTGTCGCATCAGGCCCGACTCTTCGCGCATGTCGGCGAAGACAAGGTACTCCAGCGCGAGGAAGTTCGCGACGATCGTGACCACGCTCGCGATCACGGCCGCGACGAGGTACTGCACCCCGACCGTGGTCAGGCCCCACATGATCAGCAGGTTCGCCACGGCACCGAGCCCACCCACGAGAGCGAACGCCGACATGCGGCCGAAGCGCAGCATCGTGAGCTGGGTGAGGAACCGCATGCCCTGGCTGAACGACGCCTTGGATTCGCCCGCGAAGCGCGCGGCGAAGGAGAAGGGGACCTCGGCCACTCGCATCTGCTTGCGCGCGAGGATCTCGAGCAGGATCTTGAAGCCGCTCGGCCGCAGGCTGTCGATGTCGAGGCTGCGACGGTCGACGAGGAAGAACCCGGTCATCGGGTCGGAGCAGTTGTGCAGCTTCCGCGGGAACATCGCCTTGGTCAACAGGGTCGACCCGCGCGAGACGAGCGTGCGGACGGCGTTGGCGAGGCCGTCGGAGGTACCGCCGGCGATGTACCGCGAGGCGACCACGACATCGGCATCGCCCTCATCGGCGCGCGCGAGCAGATCGGCGATCACCTCGGGTGGGTGCTGCAGGTCGCCGTCCATCACGACACACAGATCGGATGCCGCCGCCCGCAGGCCCTCGACCACGGCACCGCCGAGACCGCCCACGGGCTCGTCGCGGTGGATCAGGCGCACCGGCACTGGCGCGTGAGCGGCCACGGTCCGGATGATGTCGGGGGTGTCATCGGTGGAATCGTCGACGAACAGGATCTCTACGGAACGACCCGGAAGCGCGGCCACCGTCCGGCGGACGAGTTCGGCGACGTTCGGACCCTCGTTGAAGGTGGGAACGATGACGGAAAGGTCCATGGATGCTCGCGTTTCGGTGAAGCCGGAAGTACACAGCGTAGAACGGCCGACGCGTGCCCAAATGAGGATTGTGGATCAATTACCTGGGAGCTAGCGTGACGTTCACCCGCGGAAGCGGTGCTACGGCGCCACCGAGCGGGTCGAGAACTCAGCCGATGGCATCCCGAAGATCGTCGACCGTCATGCCGTAGTTGATCCGGATGACCGGCAGAGCGAGCTTGTCGGTGCCGATGCGCACGTACCCGTGCTCGACGGTGCGCCCCAGGTCGAAGCCCGCTCTGCGCAGCGCCTCTTTGGTCGTGTCGTCGTAGTGGCCGAACGGGTACGCCACCACCTCTTTCGCACCGAGGATCTGCGCGGACTGCTCCAGGTCGGCCGCGATGGTGTCGACGTCGTCGTTGACCATGCGGCCCTTGCCGTCGGCCCCGGCGCGGTGCAGGTCGTGCGTGTGCGAGCGCTGCAGAACGAAGCGGTTGGGCGTCGGCTCGGTGCGGGCGGAGGTGATGACGAACGACGTCGTCAGCAGGTTCCGCCCGTCGACGATCGGTGCGGCCATCTCGAGCCACGAGCTGTCCGCGTCGTCGTCGGTGATGACGACCGAGCGGCGGGGGAGGAACAGGGCGCCGTCGATGAACGCGCTCACCTCGTCCCACGTCGGCAGATAGAACCCGGCCTCCTGGATGTACGCCATCTGCGCGTCGAAGTCGCCGACGTACACGTAGTTCAAGCGGAGCCAGTGGTCTTCACCCTCCGGGTTCCGGGTGAACTGGTGGTACATGAGGATCGGGATGCCGGCATCTTCGGCGGCGTTCGCCTCCGGCGTCGTCCACGCGGCGTGCAGCGTCGTCTGCCGGTCGGTGCACGTGACCAGGTCGGCGCCGTTGATGCGGGCCGGCAGCGTGAGGGCCGCGGCGTCTGCGGCCGTGGCGTACCAGCCGGCGAACACGCGTCCGTCCTGACGGGGGATCGGCAGCGCGGCATAGCGGGCGCCCTCCGACTGCAGCTGCGGGTCGATCGCAATGGCGTCGCCGGCGAACGACACGGCGCACGCCGTCGGGTCGGTGGTGCCCGACAGGAGCTTCTGCGTCGGCGTCAGCGGGGTGGGAGTGGGGGTGGGGGTCGGTTCGCTCGTGGGCGTCGGAGTCACCTCGGCGACCGGCGCGCTGACCGGGAGCCGCAGGAGCGCGAACGTCGCCACTCCTCCGGCGATGAGGGCGATGGCCGCGACGGCGATGATCGACCGGCGCGTTCGCGCGCGCCGCGCTGACCGCCGACGCTGCTGGGTGCGCGTGAGCGTCATGATCCCCCCCCGATCGATCCGTGAATCATCGCGATCCTAATGGGACGATTCACGCACTCCCGGAATGCCCCCACGCCATGATGGAGGGATGATCCGCCTCGGCATCGTCGGCACCAGCTCCATTTCCGAACGACTCGCGGACGCCGTACGCGCCGTCGACGGCGTCGAGGTGACCCGCGTCGCGTCCCGCGACGACGCCCGAGCGCGCGCGTTCGCCGACCGGATCGGAGTTCCGGGTGCGGCGGTCGGCCTCGACGCCCTGCTCGCCGCCGCCGACGTCGACGCCGTGTATCTCGCGAGCCCCAACTCCGTGCACGCCGACCAGGTCCGCGACGCTCTGGATGCCGGCATCCCCACGCTCGTCGAGAAGCCCGCCACGCTCACCTCCGCGCAGTGGAAATCCCTGGTGGACCGCTCACGGGAGAAGGACGTGGTGCTGTTGGAGGCGATGCGCACCGCGTACGACCCGGGTATCACCGCGATCGCGGAAGCGTTGCCCCGTCTGGGCGTCGTGCGTCGCGTCTCGTTCCGGTACGAGAAGCGCTCGGCGCGGTATGACCTCGTGCAGGCGGGAGAGCAGACGAACATCTTCGATCCGGCCCTCGGGGGCAGCGCCCTGCGCGACCTCGGTGTCTACCCGCTGCACGCGCTCGTGCTGCTGTTTGGCCGGCCCCGCGCGATCCGGGGTGCGCGCGTGGGAATCGCCACGGGCACCGACGGGCTCGGGAGCGCGATCGCCGACTACGACGGTTTCGTCGCCGACGTCGCGTGGTCGAAAATCACCGACACGTCGCTGCCGAGCGAGATCCAGGGCGAGACCGCATCTCTGTCTATCGACGCGATCGACGCTCCGCGCAGGCTCGTGCTGACTCCGCACGGTGGCACGCCCGAGGTCATGCGGGTGGACGCCGCCGAGAACCCGATGATCGGCGAGGTGGAGCGGTTCCGCGACGCCATCCGGGGCGCGGACGTGTCGGTCGACCAGGAGCGCACCGCGCAGACGCTCCGCCTGGTCGACCTCCTCCTGGACGCCCCGCTCGACGGTCGCTGATTCATTCGTCGTTTCCCCGTGCGGGGTAGGAAGGCCAGATGAGAAGAGCGGGCACCGTCTCCGAGGTCTTCCTCGCGTTCCTCCGCCTCGGCGTCACGTCCTTCGGGGGACCGATTGCGCACCTCGGGTACTTCCGCGACGACCTCGTCACGCGGCGGCGCTGGATGGACGACCGCGCCTACGCCGACCTCGTGGCCCTGTGCCAGTTCCTTCCGGGGCCCGCCTCGAGTCAGGTCGGTTTCGCGATGGGGCTGCAGCGTGCCGGGCTCCTCGGGGCGATCGCGGCCTTCCTGGCGTTCACGCTCCCCTCGGCGGTGCTCCTGGTGGCGTTCGCCGCCGGGGCGTCGCTGGTCGGGGGGCCGGTGGGTGGCGGCATCCTGGACGGGCTGAAGGTCATCGCGGTCGCCATCGTCGCCCAGGCCGTCTGGGGGATGGCCCGCTCGCTCACGCCCGACGCGCCCCGCGCGGGGATCGCGGTGGTCGCCGCCGCGCTGGCGCTGTTCGCCCCGGGAGCGATCGGCCAGGTCGGCGCGCTCGCGGTCGGGATCGTGGCCGGGCTCGTGCTGCTGCGGGGCACACCGGAACCGGCGGGAGAGCCGCTGGCGTCGTTCGGTGTGTCTCGGGCCGTGGCGATCGGATGCCTCGTCGTCGCCGCTGCGGCCCTCATCGGGCTACCTCTCCTCGCGGCTGTCACGGGATCGGGCCTGGTCGCGCTCGCCGATGCGTTCTTCCGTTCGGGCGCGCTCGTCTTCGGCGGCGGACACGTCGTGCTGCCGCTGCTGCAGGCCGAGGTCGTGCAGACCGGGTGGGTCTCGCCCGAGGCGTTCCTGGCCGGCTACGGCGCCGCCCAGGCCGTTCCCGGACCGCTGTTCACGTTCGCGGCCTACCTGGGTGCGGTGTCGTCGGTGGGGCCCGGCGGCATCGCGGGCGCGGCGGTCGCGCTCGCGGCGATCTTCCTGCCCGGGTTTCTCGTGCTCGTCGGGGTGCTGCCGTTCTGGGACGCGCTGCGCGGCCGACCCCGGGTACGCGCGGGCATGCGCGGGGCGAATGCGGCGGTCGTCGGCATCCTGGGGGCGGCGCTCTACACGCCGGTGTTCACGACCGCGGTGACCGGGCCGGGGCCCTTCGTTCTGGCCCTGGTCGGTTTCGTGCTGCTGACCGCGTTCCGGATGCCGGCGTGGGGCGTCGTGATCGTCGGGGCGGCCGGAGGCGTCGTGCTCACGCTGCTCTGACGAGCGTTCGCGGCGTTCGGTGCTGCCGTGCCGCGGAAAAAAAAGAACCCTCGCGATGTAGAAGCTACGCGAGGGTTCCAGTGGCTCCGACCGGCATCGATCCGGTGACCTTTCGATTTTCAGTCGAACGCTCTACCAACTGAGCTACAGAGCCGAACGGCATGTCTGCCGCTTCCGAGACGAAAGGCCTTCTCGAAAGAAGGCCCGTCGCTGTGGAGCGACCCTGACGGGACTTGAACCCGCGACCTCCGCCGTGACAGGGCGGCACGCTAACCAACTGCGCTACAGGGCCATGCGTATTTAATTGTGACCGGTGAGTGACCCCAACGGGATTCGAACCCGTGCTACCGCCGTGAAAGGGCGGCGTCCTAGGCCGCTAAACGATGGGGCCGGATGAAGCCTGGAACCGTGTGATTCCGTGCTCGCTTGCCGACCACCGAGCCTACTTCAAGATTTGCGAGATTGCCAATCGAGGGCGTGGCGTCCGTCGTTTCGGCGTGTCGGCGCGCCAAACTGAGCCGCGGCAGCGGGAACTCGCCCTGTTGTTCGTGTGATTCGTGTTGCTACTGTGGTGCGAGTTGCGAACCGGTGAGATGAGGTATTCCCGTGACGCCTGAACCCCCCGATGGCGCCGACGACTGCGGTTGCGCACCCTCCGCTGCGGAGCGTGCACGGCTGTGGCCGGCCCTCGACCGGCGGAAAGCGCTCAAGCTCGGTGCCTTCGGAGCCGTGGCGCTCGGTGCGTTCGGCGCGACAGTTCCCTCGCTGATGTCGTCGTCGGCGGCGTTCGCAGCCGACTACCCGTCGTGGGCCGACGTCGAGGCCGCGCGTGCGAACGAGTCGGCGAAGGCCGCCGAGATCTCGCGGATCCAGGGTCTCATCGCGGGCCTGCAGTCCGAGGTGGCCCGCACGCAGGCCGAAGTCGTCGCCCGCTCCGACGAGTACTACGCCGCGCAGCAGGCCTATCTCGACGCCGATTACCGGGCGCAGCAGATTCAGTCGCAGGCCGACGCCGAGGCCGCGAAGGCGACGGATGCCGCGACCAAGGCCGGAAAGGTCGCGGCGCAGCTCTACCGCTCCGGCGGCGACGACACCTCGCTCGAGCTGTTCTTCTCGGGCTCCGCGGCCAACGCCGACGACCTGCTCGCGCGGCTCGGCACCATGGACAAGCTCATCGAGCGCAACCGCTCGGTGTACGCGGCGGCGGTCACCGCGCGCGACTCCGCGCGCCAGTTGAGCAACCAGGCGAACGATGCCCGCGCCGAGCGCGACCGCCTGAAGACGATTGCCGAAGAGAAGATGGTCGCCGCGCAGCAGGCCGCCGATGCCGCTCAGGCAGCGCTGGCCGCCCAGCAGGCGAACCAGGCCGTGCTCGAGGCGCAGCTCTCGGCTCTGCAAGACACCACGGCCAAGACCGTCGCCGATTACCAGGCCGGCGTCGAGGCCGAGCGCAAGGCCCGCGAGGAACGCGAGCGCCGCGCCCGCGAAGAAGCCGAGGCCCGTGCCCGCGCGCAGCGCGAGCAGGAGGAGCGCGACCGCCAGAACAGCAACAACAACGGCGGTGGCGGCGGCGGTGGTGGTGGCGGCAACGCCGGCGGTGGTGGCGGTGGCGGCAACTCCGGTGGCGGTGGCGGAAGCGTCGGCGGCTCCGGCTGGGCCCGCCCGTCGTCGGCGGGAACGACCTCGGGTTACGGCCCGCGCTCGGGGCAGTGCAGCCCCAGCTACTGCGCGAGCACGAACCACCTCGGACTCGACTTCGGCGCGGGCTGCTGGTCGCCCATCTACGCCGCGGCGTCGGGCCGCGTGACGTACGCCGGGTACAACGGCGGCTACGGCAACTACATCCGCATCCAGCACGACGACGGATCCGGCACGGGTTACGCGCACATCGTCGGCGGCGGCATCTACGTCTCGAGCGGGCAACGCGTCTCAGCCGGGCAGCAGATCGCAGCCACCGGGCAGACCGGCAACTCGTTCGGATGCCACCTCCACTTCGAGGTCTACCCGCCGTGGGGTGGAACGACCAACCCCGCGACGTGGTTGCGCGACCGCGGCGTCTGGGTCTGAACAACGCGAAAGCCCCCGGTCCGAGACCGGGGGCTTCGTCGTGACCGGACAGATCAGAGGGTGTTGGGCGCTTCGCCCTCACCCTGCGTCTTGGTCTGGGCGTCGTGCTCCTCGAAGCGGGCGAACGCCTCGCCGACCAGGCGCTCGGCCTCGGCGGCGCCGGCCCACTCGTCGACCTTGACCCACTTGTTGGGCTCGAGGTCCTTGTAGTGCTCGAAGAAGTGCGAGATCTCCTTCTTCGTCCACTCGTCGATGTCATCGACGTCCTGGATGTGGTCCCAGCGCGGGTCCTTCGACAGCACGGCCACGACCTTGTCGTCGCCGCCGGCCTCGTCGCTCATCTTCAGCACGCCGACCGGGCGCACCTTGGCGAGCACACCGGGGTAGAGGTCACGGTCGAGCAGCACGAGCACGTCGAGCGGGTCGCCGTCCTCGCCGAGGGTGTTCTCGAAGAAGCCGTAGTTGGCCGGGTAGCCGAACACCGTGTACAGGATGCGGTCGAGGAAGACCCGGCCCGTGCCGTGGTCGACCTCGTACTTCACGCGGCTGCCGCGCGGGATCTCGATGACGGCGTCGTACGCGCCCATACTCGTGCTCCTTAGATCTGTGGATTTCCGCGCCCAGCCTAGCCGGGGTACCCCCGCGGCCCACGCGGCGAACCTCGGGGCCGCTAGCGTGGAGGGATGGAGCGGCGCCCGGGACTGAGCCCCGCCGTCGCCGAGGTGCGGCGGGCGGTGCGCCGCGCGCTCGAGGGCCGGGACGGCGCGGTCGTCGTGGCGCTGTCGGGCGGGGCGGATTCGCTCGCGCTCACGGCAGCGACCGCGTTCGAAGCGCCGCGGCACGGCATCCGGGCCGAGGCTGTCGTCATCGATCACGGGCTGCAGGACGGATCGTCCGAGATCGCCGCGCGCGCCGCCGAGGCCGCCCGTGGGCTGGGACTCGCCGCCCGCGTCGTCGCGGTCGAGGTGCGGTCGGGCGACGGCCCCGAGGCCGCGGCGCGCGAGGCGCGCTACGCCGGTCTCGCGCGCGCGGCCGCCGAGACCGGGGCCGGAGCGGTGCTGCTGGGGCACACGCTCGACGATCAGGCCGAGACCGTGCTGCTGGGGCTCTCCCGCGGGGCGGGCGCGACGAGCCTGGCCGGCATGGCGCCCGAGCGACGGGATGCCAGCGGCCCGGTGTGGCTGCGGCCGTTGCTGTCCGTGCGGCGCGAGACCACGGCCACCGCGTGCGCCGCCGAGGGGCTCACCCCCTGGCAGGACCCGCAGAATCTCGACCCCGCGTTCGCTCGGGTGCGGGTGCGGGAGAGCGTCCTGCCGACCCTGGAGCGCGAGCTCGGGCCCGGGATCGCCGAGGCTCTGGCCCGCACTGCCGACCAGTTGCGCGAAGATGCCGCGGCGTTCCACGACATGATCGACGAGACGATCGAAGACATCGTCGAGCACGCCGAGGCGGGCATTTCGGTCTCGGTCGCCGCTCTCGCCGCCAACCCCGCGGCCCTGCGCAACCGCATCGTGCGGTACGTCGTCGACAGCGAGTTCGGTGTCGCCCTCTCCCGGGCGCAGACCCTCGAGGTCGCGCGGCTGGCCACGGAATGGCGCGGACAGGGGCCGATCGATCTGCCCGGATGCCTCGCGCGCCGCGTCGGCGGTCGAATCGAGATCGTCGCGCGCGCGGCATCCTGAATCGTCCTGCGTAGACTTGCCCAATGCGCGCGGCCGACATCTCCGACGACATCAGCGAAGTCCTCCTCACCGAGGAGCAGATCCACGGCAAGCTCGCCGAACTGGCCACCCAGGTGGCCGACGATTACGCCGGGCGCGACGTCGTTCTGGTGGGCGTGCTCAAGGGCGCGGTCATGGTCATGGCCGACTTCGCCCGGCACCTGCCCATGCACGCCACCATGGACTGGATGGCGGTGTCGTCGTACGGGGCGAGCACCCGCTCCAGCGGCGTGGTGCAGATCCGCAAAGACCTCGACACCGACATCACCGGCAAGCACGTGCTGATCGTCGAAGACATCATCGACTCCGGTCTGACCCTCAGTTGGCTGCTGGAGAACTTCGCCTCGCGCGGGGCCGAGTCGGTCGAGGTGCTCGCGCTCCTGCGTAAGCCGGATGCCATGAAGGTGCAGGTCGACTGCCGCTACGTGGGCTTCGACATCCCCAACGACTTCGTCATCGGTTACGGCCTCGACTACGCCGAGAAGTACCGCAACCTGCGCGACGTCGCCGTTCTCGCGCCGCACGTCTACTCCTGACCGGCCGACGGATGCGGGGCGCCCCGGCGTGGCATCCCTCGCCCGCGTACGCCCACGACGAACGCACAGACTTGGCATAGCCCGCGGGCGTTAGCCTGATTGCACCGCTTTTTCCCCGGCGGATCACGAAAGGGCTGGGCTCGCCCACCATGAATTTCAAGAAGATCACGCGCAACCCGATCATCTACGTTCTGCTGGTCGGTCTGCTTCTGGTCATCGGCTTCTCGCTCATCACCAACCTGAGCGGGGCCCGTCAGATCTCGACCCAGGAGGGCCTGGAGCTGCTCAAGGGCAGCACGGTCACCTCGGCGACGACGAACGACGTCGACCAGCGCGTCGATCTGACCCTCTCGAAGCCCTTCGAGGGTGCCGACAGCGTGCAGTTCTACTACGGCACGGCGCGCGCGTCCGAGGTGGCGACGGCGATCGACTCCGCCGCGCCCGCCGACGGATTCAACGACGTGGTGCCGCGCCCGGGCTGGTTCGACGGCTTCCTCTCGCTGATGCTCCCGCTCGTGCTGCTGGGTCTGTTGTTCTGGTGGTTGCTTTCCAGCGCCCAGGGTGGCGGCAGCAAGGTGATGCAGTTCGGTAAGTCGCGGGCGAAGCTCGTGACGAAAGAGACGCCGACCGTCACCTTCCAAGACGTCGCGGGCTCCGACGAGGCGATCGAGGAGCTCGAAGAGATCAAAGAGTTCCTCAAGGACCCGAAGAAGTTCGAGGAGGTCGGCGCCCGCATCCCCAAGGGCGTACTGCTGTACGGCCCTCCCGGAACGGGAAAGACCCTGCTCGCGCGCGCTGTCGCGGGTGAAGCCGGTGTGCCGTTCTACTCGATCTCGGGTTCGGACTTCGTCGAGATGTTCGTCGGCGTCGGCGCCAGCCGCGTGCGCGACCTGTTCAACCAGGCGAAAGAGAACTCGCCCGCCATCATCTTCATCGACGAGATCGACGCCGTCGGCCGCCACCGTGGTGCCGGCATGGGCGGCGGTCACGACGAGCGCGAGCAGACCCTGAACCAGATGCTCGTCGAGATGGACGGCTTCGACCCCAAGGTCAACGTCATCGTCATCGCCGCGACCAACCGCCCCGACATCCTCGACCCCGCACTTCTGCGTCCGGGCCGTTTCGACCGTCAGATCGGCGTGGACGCCCCCGACCTCAAGGGGCGCCAGCGCATCCTCGAGGTGCACGGCCGTGGCAAGCCGCTCTCCGATTCCGTCGACCTCGAGGTCGTGGCGCGGAAGACGCCCGGGTTCACCGGTGCCGACCTCGCGAACGTGCTGAACGAGGCGGCGCTCCTGACCGCCCGCTCCAACGCTCAGCTCATCGACAACCGCGCGCTCGACGAGGCGATCGACCGCGTCATCGCGGGTCCGCAGCGTCGCACGCGCGTGATGCGCGAGAAAGAGAAGCTCATCACCGCGTACCACGAGGGCGGACACGCACTCGCGGCGGCGGCGATGAACCACACCGACCCCGTCACGAAGGTCACGATCCTCCCGCGCGGCAAGGCGCTGGGCTACACGATGGTGCTGCCGCTCGACGACAAGTACTCGGTGACGCGCAACGAGCTGCAAGACCAGCTGGCGTACGCCATGGGCGGGCGCGTGGCCGAAGAGATCGTGTTCCACGACCCCACCACCGGGGCGTCGAACGACATCGAGAAGGCCACGAGCATCGCCCGCAAGATGGTGACCGAGTACGGCATGACGACCGACGTCGGTCCGGTCAAGCTCGGCTCCTCGTCGGGCGAGGTCTTCATGGGCCGCGACATGGGTCACGGCCGCGACTTCTCGGAGCGGATCGCCGAGCGCGTCGATGCGCAGGTGCGCGGTCTTATCGAGCAGGCGCACAACGAGGCCTACCAGGTGATCAACGCCAACCGCGAGATCCTCGACCGCCTGGCGCTCGCCCTGCTCGAGAAAGAGACCCTCGACCACATCGAGCTCGCCGAGATCTTCACCGACGTCAAGCGCCTGCCTCCGCGCCCGCAGTGGCTGTCGTCGGGCGACCGTCCGGTGTCGAGCCTGCCGCCGGTCGAGGTGCCGCGCCGCGCGGCTCCCACGGGTGTCGCCGCGTCGGTCGAGGCCGAAGCGCCGTCCGCCACGCAGCCGCAGCTCCGGCCGAGCGGACAGACGCGACCGGCCACCGCCTAAGGCGCCGTGGCCGTCGACCGGGAGCGCGTGGCCGCGCTCGTACGCGAGTTGCTCGAGGCGATCGGGGAAGACCCCGATCGCCCGGGTCTGCGGCAGACCCCGGCCCGGGTCGCCGACTCGTGGAGCGAGTTCTTCGGGGGAGTGGGCGAAGACGCCGGCGCCCCGCTGCAGCACACGATCTCGGTGAGCCGGGGCCCCGCGCCCGACACGCTGCCCTCCGGGGCCGTGCTGGTCCGCGACATCGCGTTCCGCTCGATGTGCGAACACCACCTGCTGCCCTTCCGCGGACGCGCGCACGTGGCCTACCTCCCCGGCGAAGAGGTCGTGGGACTCGGTGCTCTGCCGCGCGTCATCGACGTGCTCGCTGCGCGGCCGCAGGTGCAGGAACGCCTGGGCGAGCAGGTCGCCGACACCCTCGCCGGGGCGCTCGACGCCCGCGGCGTCCTGGTGATCCTGGATGCCACGCACGAGTGCGTCACGATGCGTGGCGGCCGTCAGACCGCGGCGTCGACCGTCACGATCGCCGCGCGCGGGGAGTACACCGATCCGGTGGCCCGCGCCGAGCTCGTCGCTCTGATCGGAGCGCGCGCGTGACCCTCGTGATGGGCATCGTCAACGTCACCCCCGACTCGTTCAGCGACGGCGGCCGGTTCCTCGACCCCGATGTCGCGATCGCCCACGCTCGCCTCTTGCGCGAGCAGGGCGCCGACCTTCTCGACGTGGGCGGCGAGTCCACCCGACCCGGAGCCGAGCGGGTGGCGCCGCGCGTCGAGCAGCAGCGGGTGCTCCCGGTCGTCGAGGCCCTGGCATCCGAGGGGCTCTTCGTGAGCATCGACACGATGAACGCCGCGACGGCCCGGGCTGCGGTGGACGCCGGCGCCCGACTCGTCAACGACGTGTCCGGGGGATTCGCTGACCCCGAGATGCTCGCGGCGATCGCCGACACCTCCGCCGATGTCGCGCTCGGGCACTGGCGCGGGCCGTCGTCCGAGATGTATGCGCGTGCCGAGTACGACGACGTCGTGCGCGAGGTCGCGGCGGAGCTCTCCGAGCGCGCCGCGGCGGCGGAGGCGGCCGGCATCGCGCGCTCGCGCATCGTGCTCGACCCGGGCATCGGTTTCGGCAAGCGTGGCGGGCAGAACTGGGCGACGCTGCGGGGCCTCCCGCGGCTCGTCGATCTGGGCTACCGCGTGCTCGTGGGAACGAGCCGCAAACGCTTTCTCGCCGACGCGATCGGCGACGACGCCGACCTCGCCCGCCGCGATCTCGCCACGGCCGTGACCAGTGCCCTCGCCGCGGGCGCGGGCGCGTGGGCCGTGCGGGTGCACGACATCCCGACCACTCGCGACGCTGTGGCCGTCGCCCGCGCCTGGGAGGCCTGATGGACTTCGCCGACGAGATCACGCTGACGGGGGTGCGTGCCTTCGGGTTCCACGGCGTCTACCCCGACGAGAAGCGCGAGGGTCAGGAGTTCGTCGTCGACGTCGTCCTCCAGCTGTCGCTCCGGCCGGCCGCCGAGACGGACGACGTCGTCGACACGGTGCACTACGGCGAGCTGGCCGAGCGCATCGTCGCGATCGTTGAGGGCGAGCCGGCGGACCTGCTCGAGACGCTCGCCCAGCGCATCGCCGACGACGTGCTGACCGACGGGCGCGTGATCCTGGTCACGGTGACCGTGCACAAGCCGCAGGCGCCGATCACGGTGCCCTTCGGCGATGTCTCGGTCACGATCCGGCGGGGGCACGCATGAGCGTTCGACTGGCCCACGGCATCGGCGATGCCCCATCCGCTGACCCTGTCCCGGCGGTCGTGGCGCTCGGGGCGAACCTCGGTCAGCGCGCCGAGACCCTTGCCGCGGCCGTGACCGCGCTCGGGGCGCTGCCGCTCACGAGCGATGTCCGCGTGTCGACCCCGATCGAGACGGTCGCGGTGACCCTCGACGGCGAAGACGTCGATGCCCCGCGGTACCTCAACGCCGTCGCGCTCCTCCAGACCCGCCTGGCGCCCACGACGCTCCTGCGCGAGCTGCACCGCATCGAAGCCGAGCACGGTCGGGTGCGTCGCGAGCGCTGGGGCGACCGCACGCTCGACCTCGACCTCATCGCCTACGACGGCGCGCGTATCGACGGTGAGCACCTGACCGTGCCGCACCCCCGCGCGCACGAGCGCGACTTCGTGCTCGCGCCGTGGCTCGAGATCGATCCGGATGCCGAGATCCCCGGCCGCGGTCGGGTCGATGCCCTGCTGGTCGCCCTCCGTCGGGACACCCGATGAAGCGCACGGGCGTGACGATCCTCGTGGTGGCGGCGATCGTGGGAGCGGTGGTCGGGTTCCTCGTGGACACCGGACTGACCGCCGCGGGGCGACCGACCTTCACTCCGGCGGCGAGCCTGCCCACGGTCCTGGTGCTCTTGGGTGCGATCGTCGTCGCGGTCGCCGTCCCGGTCTTCCGCGCTTCCCGGGGCCGCTCCGACCGCCGTATCGATCCGTTCCGGGCTCTGCGCATCGCGATGCTCGCGAAAGCCTCGTCGCTCCTGGGAGCCGCCGCGCTCGGTTTCGCCCTCGGCCTTCTCGCGTTCGTCTTCACCCGTCCCTTCCCTCCGTCGATAGGCTCGTGGGGATCGATCATCGCGACGGCCGTGTGCGGTGCCGCCCTTGTCGCCGCGGGACTCGTGGCCGAGCAGCTCTGCACCATCCGGAAGGACGACGATGACGAACAGCCCGGATCCGCGGGAGCACAGCCCGACACCGGCCCCTCCGCCCACTGAGCCGGCTGTTCCCGACGCTTTCCCCGACGATCACGGCCCCGATGCCGTCCTCGACGACGCGACGTTTCCGCGCATCCTCGAGCCGCGCGGGGCGGGGCGTCTTCCGCTCGGCGACGGCACCTGGCATCAGCTCGCTCGCGCCTACGTGCGCGTGCAGCTGATCTCGCAGGGGGTCTTCTTCCTGCTCGTTCTCGCCGCCGCCATCGTGGCGCAGGCGATCACCGGTGTGTTCTGGCAGTGGATCCCCGTCGGCATCGTTCTGCTGGTCACGGCGATCAGCGTGATCATCACGCCCCGCCAGGCCCGCTCGTTCGGCTACCAGCTGCGCCGCGACGATCTCGTCTTCCGTCGTGGCATCCTGTGGCAGCGCGTGGTCGCCGTGCCGTATGGGCGCATGCAGCTCGTCGACATCACCCATGGCCCGCTCGACCGCGGCTTCGGTATCGCCCAGCTCAAGCTCGTCACCGCGGCCGCCTCCACGGGTGTGACGATCCCGGGGCTGACGCAGGAGGCGGCGGAGCAGTTGCGCGACACTCTCATCGACGTCGCCGAGACCCGCCGGACCGGCCTGTGACCGACCCCGGAACGACCGATCCGTCGGGGGAGCAGCCACCGGCGGCGCGCGTCGTCGTGCGTTCCCCGCTCAGCGATGGGGAGTGGCACCGCCTGCACCCCCTCACGCCGCTCCTGCGCGGGGGGCTGTTCCTGCTCGTGATCATCGGCGTGGTCGTGGCGAACATGCGCGAGCGCCTTCTCGAGCTGTTCCTCCCCGCCGTCACCGATCTGCCGCCGGGGGTCCTCCCGCCCGACCCGGTCGACTTCCTCTTCACGAACAACCTCCTCCTCATCGCCGGGGGGATCGCCCTGGTCGTGCTGCTGGTGCTGCTCGGGGTGTTCCGCCTGTCGTGGCGGTTCCACACGTTCCGCATCAGTGACGACGACGTCGAGGTGCGCTCGGGGGTTCTCTTCCGCACGCATCGGCGCGCGCCCCTCGACCGGGTTCAGGGCGTGAACCTGACGCGCCCGATGATCGCTCGCCTGCTCGGCATGGCCAAGCTCGAGGTCGTCGGCGCCGGTCTCGATTCCAACGTGAAGCTCGAGTACCTCTCCGCCCGCGAGGCCGAGACCGTCCGCGGCGACATCCTGCGCCTCGCCTCGGGGCGCCGCCTGGCCGAGCGAGGTGCGGCGAGCGTGCCCGGCGGCTCCTTCGCGCAGCAGGCCGCCGACGCGGTGGGAGCCGGCATCCAGGGAATCGTCGACGGGGAAGACCTCTCCGACAGCGAACCCGAGAGCATCGTGCGCATCCCCGTCGGGCGCCTGATCGCGTCGCGAGTGCTGAGCGGGTCGACGCTCTTCCTGATCGCTCTCGTCGCGGGAATCGCCGTCGCGGCGACCATCTCGACGCCGTGGGTGCTGTTCTCGATCGTGCCGGCGTTCCTGGCGTTCGGCGCCTATTACGTGCGCTCGATCGCGCGGGGCCTGCGCTACTCCATCGCGCCCACGTCCGATGGCGTGCGGCTGACCTTCGGCTTGTTCACCACCGTCAGCGAGGTGATCCCGCCCGGTCGCGTGCACGCGATCGAGGTGCGCCAGCCGCTGCTGTGGCGCCCGTTCGGGTGGTGGAGCGTCTCGGTGAACCGCCTCTCGGGGCGCGGGGCCACCGATTCGAGCACCGATCAGTTCGCCGCGGTGCTGCCCATCGGAACCCGTGACGACGTCGAGCGGGTGTTGCGGATCCTCGCGCCCGCCCTGCCGTCCGACGAGTGGACGTTCGTGTTCCGCCACGGCATCCTGGGTCCGGTGGACGACGACCCCTACGTGACCACGCCCTCTCGCGCCCGGCCGTTGCGCCCCCTCTCGTGGCGGCGCAACGGCGCCCTGCTGACCGCGGACGCGCTCTTTCTCCGTCGCGGTCGGCTCTGGCGCTCCCTCGCGATCGTGCCGCTGGCCCGCCTGCAGTCGATCGGTCTCCAGCAGGGGCCGCTGGGTCGTTCAACGCGCACCGCCACCGCGGTCGCGCACGTGATCACCGGAACGGTGCGCACCTCCGTCGGAGCCCTGGACCGGGATGCCGCGCTCACCCTGTTCCACGACACCGCGCGCGCGACCGTGGCCGCCGCCGCGGGCGATCGCAGCCACCGGTGGGCCGGATGACCGGCCGCGACGGTCGGCTCGGAGTCGGCATCATCGGGGCGGGACGCGTGGGGCCGATCATCGGCGCCGCGCTCGCGGGCGCGGGGCACGCGCTGACCGGCGTCACCTCGGGCTCCGACGACGATCGGGTCGAGGCGATCCTCCCCGGAGTGCCGGTTCTGACGCCCGAGGAGGTCGTGCGCCGCAGCGAGCTCGTCGTCGTCGCGGTGCCGCACGACCAGCTGGCGGGCCTGGTGGCGGGCCTGGCCGATCTCGGGGCCTGGCAGCCGGGGCAGCTCGTGCTGCACACCGATCCCGCGTACGGCGTCGACGTGCTCGCCCCCGCTCTGCGTCGCGGCGCGATCCCGCTGGCGATCCATCCCGCCATCGTGTTCACCGGGGCGTCGTCCATCGATCTTCGCCAGCTCGCGCAGGCGTACGCGGCGGTCACGGCTCCCGCCCCGGTGCTGCCGATCGCTCAGGCGCTCGCGGTCGAACTCGGGTGCGAACCCGTCGTCATCGCCGAGACCGACCGGGTGGCGTACGCGGAGGCGGTGGCCACGGCGACGGAGTTCTCGCGATCGATCGTGCGCCAGTCGGCCGCGCTCCTCGCCGGCGTCGGCGTGGAGAACACCGGCGCCTACCTCTCGGCCCTCGTGCGCTCGAGCGTGGATCAGGCGCTGGTGGAGGGCACGGGGGCGGACCGCGCGGGCCCGGACGCTACGATCGACGGATGATCCGCACCATCGAGGATCTGCGCACCCGACTGGCCGAGGCCAGAAGCGCAGATCGCCCGGGCGGTGCTGCGCGCGTCGCACTCGTGTCGACGCTCGGAGCCCTCCACGACGGCCACGTCGACCTCATCCGCGCCGCGCGTGCGCACGCCGACATCGTGGTGGTGTCGACCTTCGTCAACCCGCTGCGCTTCCGCACGGCCGAGGAGACCGCCGCGTACCCCCGCACGCCCGAAGCCGACGCCGACCTGCTTGCCGGTCTCGGGATCGACCTGGTGTTCGCGCCGTCGGCGGCGGAGTTCCTTCCCGCGGGAACGGCGACCACCCGGGTGTCTGCCGGCGACCTCGGGCTCCGGTACGAGGGACGGGTGCGGCCCTTCTACTTCGACGGCGTGCTCACGGTCGAGGCGAAGCTCTTCCACCTCATCCGCCCCGACGTCGCGGTCTACGGCGAGCGCGACCTGCAGCGCGAGTTCCTGGTCCGCCGCATGATCCGCGACCTCGACTTCGGTATCGACACGGTCCTCGTCCCCACGGTGCGCGCCGACGACGGATTGCCGATCTCGAGCCGGGTGGGCCTGCTGGATGCCGCCGACCGCCGCGCCGCGGCCAAGCTCCCGCGTGCGCTGGAGGCCGCGGCATCCAATGCCGACCTCGGGGTGGACTCGTGCATCGCCGCGGCGCAGTCCTCGCTCATGGGCGAGCCGCGGATCGGATTGGAGTACCTCTCGGTTGTCGATCCCGACACGTTCCTCCCCGTCGATGACGGCCATCGCGGCCGCGCGTTCGCGCTCATCGCCGCGACCGTCGGCGGGCACCGGTTCATCGACAGCGCCGAGATCTCCCTGGGCTGACACCGAGGGGCGGGGAAGCCGGACGCTGTGCGCCGATAAACTCGATGCGACCCCGAGGAGCCTTCACGATGACCGACGCGCCCGCGAACGACGCCGCCGAACCCACCGAAGACGACGTCTTCGAGCAGAAGGCGGTTCGTCTCGCCAAGCGCGAGCGTCTGCTCGACGAGCGCGCTGACGCCGCCGGGGGGCCGTACCCCGTCGCCGTGCCGGTGACCGACACGATCCCGGCCCTGCGTGCGCGCTACGACGACCTCGAGGCCGGTGCCGAGACCGGCGTGACCGCGGGTGTCGCCGGCCGCGTGGTGTTCAGCCGCAACACCGGCAAGCTGTGCTTCGCGTCGCTGCAGG
The DNA here is from genome assembly GCF_057167165.1 of Microbacterium sp. ZW3a. NCBI lineage: Bacteria > Bacillati > Actinomycetota > Actinomycetes > Micrococcales > Microbacteriaceae > Microbacterium > Microbacterium sp. ZW3a. The sequence continues at coordinate 282,700 of NZ_CM169903.1, forward strand.
CCGGAGACGGCAGCCGGATCCAGGCCATGGTGTCGCTGGCCAACGTCGGCGACGAGTCGCTGCAGGCCTGGAAGGAGCTCGTCGACCTCGGTGACCACGTGTTCGTCTCGGGCGAGGTGATCTCCAGCCGCCGCGGCGAGCTGTCGATCATGGTCACCGAGTGGAGCATCGCGGCCAAGGCCGTGCTGCCGCTGCCGAACATGTACTCGGAGCTGAGCGAAGAGAGCCGCGTGCGCAGCCGCTTCCTCGACCTCATCGTGCGGGACCGCGCCCGCGAGACCGTGCTCGCACGCGCCAAGGTCAACGCGAGCCTGCGTCGCACGTTCGCCGAGCGCGACTTCGTCGAGGTCGAAACGCCCATGCTGCAGGTGCAGCACGGAGGGGCGAGCGCCCGGCCGTTCATCACCCGCTCCAACGCCTTCGACGCCGAGCTCTACCTGAGGATCGCACCGGAGCTCTTCCTCAAGCGCGCGGTCGTCGGCGGCATCGACCGCGTGTTCGAAATCAACCGCAACTTCCGCAATGAGGGCGCCGACTCCACGCACAGCCCGGAGTTCGCGATGCTCGAGGCCTACCAGGCGTACACCGACTACAACGGCATCGCCGACCTGACCCAGAAGCTCATTCAGGATGCCGCGATCGCCGTTGCCGGTTCGACCACGGTGACGTGGGCCGACGGCACCGAATACGACCTCGGCGGCGAGTGGGACCGCCTCTCGATGTACGAGTCATTGTCGGAGGCGGCCGGACGCTCGATCACGCCCCAGACCTCGCTCGAGGAGCTGCGCGCGTTCGGCGCCGAGTCCGGCGTGGACGCCCCCGCGCACGAGACGCACGGAAAGTGGGTCGAAGAGCTCTGGGAGCACTTCGTCAAGGGTGGCCTGACGCGACCGACCTTCGTCATGGACTTCCCGGTCGACACGAGCCCCCTCGTGCGCGAGCACCGCTCGATCGCCGGCGTGGTGGAGAAGTGGGACCTGTACGTGCGTGGTTTCGAGCTGGCTACCGGGTACTCCGAGCTCGTCGACCCGGTCATCCAGCGCGAGCGTTTCACCGAGCAGGCGAAGCTCGCTGCGCGCGGTGACGACGAGGCGATGCCGATCGACGAGGAGTTCCTTCGTGCGCTCGAGCATGGAATGCCCCCGACGGGCGGAATGGGAATGGGGATCGATCGCCTCCTCATGGCGATCACCGGTCTCGGGATCCGCGAGACGATCCTCTTCCCCCTGGTGAAGTAGAGCCCGCGCGGGCGGGGCGTTCGAACGTCCACTCCGGCAGGTGTGCGTGGTCGGTCATGGCCCGCACGATGTCGGCGAGGACGTGCCCGGAATCGATGTCGAGCGTCCATGCGGCGTAGGTGGCCGCGTGCGTCGACCGCCCTGTCGCCCAGGCCAGCCAGGCGCAGGCGGCGAGGGGTCCCGCGCGCCGATCGCGCGGAGTCGCCGCAGCGACCCGTCGGCAACGTTCGAGAGCGCGGCGCAGTCGGTCGGGATCGGGCCGGGCGCCCTGGCCCCATAGGGGTCTCGCCAGGTCTTCGGGAAAAGGCGCGCCGTCGGCGTACGCGCACTGCGCGCGATAGGTCGCATCGCCGGTCGTGATGTCTCCGACCCACTGCATGAGAGCGACGTCGCGCAGGCCCGGGCGCTGGAGACAGAACGCCAGTGCCACGGTGTCCCGCACACCGAGGTCGCCGCCCGGGGTCACCGCGGCCTCGAACACCGTCGGCGGGTCGGCGAGGTCGTCGGCCACCTCGGTCGCGGCGGCGCGGCGGCGCATCGAGAGGCGAGCACCGCCGCGCTGATCCATCACGCGCTCGAGGTCGCCGAGCAGCCGGTATACCGCCGCCGCCTCCTGAGGCTCGACGGCGGGGAGCTCGGCGGCGGCGAACTGATCGTCGTGCACTCCCGGTTCCGAGTCCGCCATGTCGCGGGCGGCGACCTCGGCCAGGGGCTGGGCGCCGTCGGGCAGCGGCGAGAGGTAGCTGTTCCAGCCGTCGCGGCCGACGGCGAGGGCATCGACGACGCCGAGGCCGCAGATGTCGGCACGCGCGCGCAGGGCAGCGACCAGAGCACCGTGGGGTGCGCCCGCGGCGTCGGCGACGGAGAGGTCGGTGTACACCACGACCGCCACGGCATCCGTCTGCGGCACCTTGCACGCCATGCCGATCACGGTGGAGGCGATGCTCGCGACCTCGGCGACCGTGTCGGGCTCGGGGAGATCGACGCGGAGCGCACCGAGTGAGCGTGTGCCCGCGAACGTGATTAGCACGAGGCTGTGTCGGGGTGTGCATCCGAGCAGGTGGGGGACGTGGGCGAGGAAGTCGGCGGGGGATCCGACGCGGACGATCGTTGACATGGCCACGAGCGTGGCGCAGAGGCCACGGGCACCGGGGCGAATCCGGGCCAAATGGGGATGGATCCGGAACATCGATGCCTGTGAGGAAGCGGCCCCGCGCCCGGCGTCGCCGTGACACACGTATCCTGGTGACGTGGACAACATGTGGGCAGCCGTGCTGTGGGCGATCCTGCCCACCATCGTGGTGTCGGCGACCTTCTTCTTCATCCTCCGCGGGGTGATCCGCATCGACCGCACCGAGCGCAAGGTCTACGCGCGCATCGAGGCCGAGGAGCGCGCGAAGCGCGGGCTCCCCGCAGCCGACAGCTCTCCCCGTTGATCCGCGTGCTCCCGCGCGTGTCGGAGCCAGTCACTACGCTGGGTGGACGACTCGCCCAGGAGGCCCCGTGATGGACACCACGTTCGAGGCGAGCTGGCTCGTCATCGCGTTGTTCGTGATCGACCTGGTCGTGCGTATCGCCGCGGTCATCATCGTCCCGCGCAACCGGCGCCCCACCGCGGCCATGGCCTGGCTGCTCGCGATCTACTTCATCCCGTTCGTCGGGGTGTTCCTCTTCCTGCTCATCGGTAATCCGCGTCTCCCGCGCAAGCGCCGTCGCAAGCAGGCCGACATCAATCGCTACATCCACGACACCAGCGAGTCGCTCGTCTTCGGCACGCTGCGTCCGAACGCGCCCGACTGGTTCCGCGCGCTCGTGAACCTGAACCGCAACCTCGGCGCCATGCCGATCGCCGGAGACAACGCCGCGACGCTGATCGCCGACTATCAGGAGAGTCTCGACGCGATGGCCGACGCCATCCGAGAGGCGAAGCGTTACGTGCACGTGGAGTTCTACATCCTGCAGTCCGATGACGCCACCGACAATTTCTTCCGGGCGCTCGAAGAGGTCGCGGCGCGGGGAGTGGTCGTCCGGGTGCTGCTGGACCACTGGGCCAACCGGGGCAAGCCCTACTACCGTCAGACGTTGCGGCGGCTCGACGCGATGGGAGCGCACTGGCACCTCATGCTCCCCGTGCAGCCCCTCCGCGGACGCTATCAACGCCCCGACCTGCGCAACCACCGGAAGCTCCTCGTCATCGACGGCACCGTGGCCTACATGGGCTCGCAGAACGTCACCGACTCCACGTACAACCTCCGCAAGAACATCCGCCGTGGTCTGCACTGGGTCGACCTCATGGTCCGCGTGCAAGGACCGGTCGTCGCCAGCATCAACGCCGTGTTCCTGAGCGACTGGTATAGCGAGACCGACGAGACCCTGACCGACGAGATCGACCTGTTCAGCGTCGAGTCCGGTCCGGGTGACCTGGATTGCCAGATCGTCCCCTCCGGCCCCGGGTTCGACTTCGAGAACAACCTCAAGCTCTTCCTCGGACTGCTCTTCGCGGCGCGGGAGCGCATCATCATCGTCAGCCCGTACTTCGTGCCCGACGAGGCTCTGCTCCTCGCCATCACGACCGCCTGCCAGCGCGGAGTGCACGTCGAACTCTTCGTCTCGGAGGAGGGCGATCAGGCGATGGTCTACCACGCCCAGCGCAGCTACTACGAAACGCTGCTGCGGGCCGGCGTGAAGATCTGGATGTACCGCCGCCCGTTCATTCTCCACAGCAAGAGCCTGACCATCGACGATGAGGTCGCCGTCATCGGGTCGAGCAACATGGACATGCGTTCGTTCGGTCTCAACCTCGAGGTCTCGATGCTCGTGCGCGGCGAGGAGTTCATCCGCGAGATGCGGTACGTCGAAGACGCCTACCGCACGCTCAGCCGTGAGCTGACCGCCGAGGAGTGGCGTCGCCAGCCGCTGCGCTCGACGATCCTCGACAACCTCGCGCGCCTCACCTCGGCACTGCAGTAGCAGGGGGCTGTCGGGCCTTCGGCTGCGGCATCCCTCGAACTTCGCCAGGATGGAGCGAAGCACTTCACCAACGGAGGTCCCATGTCGCACCGTCGCTTCTCGATCCTCGGACTCGTGGCCGCCGGACTCGTCGGGGTGGGAGCCCTCGCGGGGTGCGCCAGTGGCGCGGGGAGCGCCCCCGAAACCTCGTCGCCGGATGCCTCGGAGTCGGTGCCCGCCGCCGACGTTCAGGCGGCGTGGCTCGACGGGGGCCGCAGCATCGCGGTGGTCACCTCGGGCAGTTCGACGTGCGCGCCGACCTCGGTCGAGATGCCGACGCTCGAGGGGCGGGTGCTGACGGTGCCGCTCGCCGAGAGCACGCGAACCGCGTGCACGCGCGACTTCGTGCCGCGCGCGACGCTGGTCCCGTTGCCCGAAGGCGTGGATCCCGCCCAGGGCCTCCAGATCGCGATCACCGGAGCCGTCGCGGGCGAAACGATCCTCGCCGGACTCCCCGAGGCGCCGGCGCCGGTGCCGGAGTTCAGCCCGAGCGCCGGATGGGTCGATTCCTCGATGGTCGCCCTGCTGACCTGGGGGAGTTCCGGCTGCCCGCCCGTGGTCGAGACGGTGACAGCGGCCGGTGGCGACGTCGCGATCGGCTTCGCCACCCCGCCCGCTGACCAGGTGTGCACGGCCGACATGGCGCCGCGCGTCGCGCTGGCCGAGGTCGGGGGCGTGGCCCCCGCCGGGCCCGTCCAGCTGGTGCTCTCGGGCGGCAATGTCGTGGCCGACGGGCCGATCCCCGTCCTCGGCGTCCGCTGACCCGTCCCCTTCACCGCTGCAGCACGAGCAGGTCGCCCACCTCGCAGTCGAGGGCGCGGCAGATCGCGGCGAGCGTCGAGTAGCGGATCGCGCGAGCCCGGTCGTTCTTCAGCACCGACAGGTTGACGATGCTGACCCCGACCAGCTCGCTCAACCGTGTCAACGTCATGCCCCGTTCGGCGAGCAGTTCGTCGAGTCGGCAGTGGATGCCGCTGGGCCCGTCGTCTTCGGTCGCCGGGGTCATACGAGACCTTCGGTATCGCGCTGCAGGCGGTGTCCATAGGCGAACACCACGGACAGAGCCAGGATGCCGAGGCCAATCAGCGCCCAGACCGGGTCGAAGGCCGTGCCGATCACGAAGACGCCCCCGGCGGAGGGGTTCAGTTCATCGGCGGCCATCATGCGTCCGAGCCCGCCCACGCCCGTAGACAGGAGGCCACCGATGAGCAGTGCCGCGCCGGCGACCTGTGTCGCGACGATCAGTGCCAGGTGGAACGGACGACGCCACAGCAGCAGCAGGAAGAAGAGCATCAGCGCCCCCACGGTAAGCAACGTGGTCAGGGCCCCGAACACGACACCGAGCACGAGCAGGGTGCGGGCTTGCTCGCTGAGACCACTCGCGATGACCCACGCCGATTCGTACTGGGCCGACGTGATCGCGGCAGACCCCTCCGTGGGCGACGTCGGCACGCCGGCGTCGGTGAGCAGGCTGAAGCCCCCGTCGCCGGTGGCGATGCCGACCGCGGATCGGATCGCGGGGAGGGCGAGCGCGAAGCCCATGACCAGCCCGGCCACGACGAACAGAATCACGGTGCCGCGCTCCATGCGCGCGGAGACCCCGGATGGGCGCGTCATCACACCAGCCCCTCGGTATCGCGCTGCAGGCGGTCGCCGACGGTGAAGACGGTGCTCGCCAGGGCGACCAGAAACGCAGCGCCGAACAGCAGCGGCAGATCGACCATCTGTACCGAGCCTCGCTCATACGTGTAGTCGGAAATTCGTGCAAGGGCGCCGTTCGCCACCATGTTGTGGAAGAACGGCACCCCGGCCAGGCCCGCGAGGGACACCACGCCCGCGCAGACGACCAAGACAGTGTGTCGTCCCGAGAAAATCCGGCCTCTGATGATGCCGGCCACGAGGATGAGCAGCAGAGTGACGACGGTTACGACGACGATCGCGAACAGTGCCTCAGCGATCACGAGCGCCCAGAGCGAAGCGACGGGCAGCTCCGGCGCGACCAGAACGCCTTCGGTCATTTCGACGGGAACACTCCCCCCGTCAGGGCCGAGAGGTGCCTGAGCGGCAGTGTCGACGAAGGGCGCAGTAACCCGAACGTCCCGGTTGGGAAGGGCGGTCACGATGTTCGTCACGCTGCGGATGACGGCCCAGACGGCCAGACCCGCGCCGAGAATCGTGAACCCCATGTAGGCGGACGTGTCTCCGGGCGACAGCACGCGCGCGGTGGGACGGGGGGATGCCATGACCTACTCCTTATCGATGTTCGTTGTTATCGGTTGTCGATAACTTATCGACTTTCGTTACGTGCGACAAGCCCCCGGGCTCGGGCGGTATGCCCACGGCGAACACGGGGCCCTGGCATCCGGCCGCTGGTTACTCTCGATGTACGGCGCGCGGAGGCGTGCCTGTCAGCCCATTCCTGGAGGGACTGAGGATGTTCGAGAGATTCACCGACCGTGCCCGTCGCGTGGTTGTGCTCGCCCAAGAAGAGGCGAAGATGCTCAACCACAACTACATCGGGACCGAGCACATTCTCCTCGGCCTCATCCACGAGGGCGAGGGTGTCGCTGCCAAGGCGCTCGAGTCGCTCGGCATTTCGCTCGACGCCGTGCGCGAGCAGGTGCAAGACATCATCGGCCAGGGTCAGCAGCAGCCGACCGGCCACATCCCCTTCACGCCGCGTGCGAAGAAGGTTCTCGAGCTGTCGCTGCGTGAAGCGCTGCAGCTCGGCCACAACTACATCGGCACCGAGCACATCCTGCTCGGCCTCATCCGCGAGGGCGAGGGTGTCGCCGCGCAGGTGCTCGTCAAGCTCGGCGCCGACCTGAACAAGGTGCGCCAGCAGGTCATCCAGCTCCTCTCGGGCTACCAGGGCAAGGAGCCCGCGGGTGTCGCTTCCGGCGCCGGCGAGCAGAGCCAGGGTGCCGCCCAGGGCGGGTCGGCCGTGCTCGACCAGTTCGGGCGCAACCTCACGCAGGCCGCGCGCGACAACAAGCTCGACCCCGTCATCGGGCGCGAGAAAGAGATCGAGCGGGTCATGCAGATCCTCTCGCGTCGCTCCAAGAACAACCCCGTCCTCATCGGTGAGCCCGGTGTCGGAAAGACGGCGGTCGTCGAGGGTCTCGCGCAGGCCATCGTCAAGGGCGACGTGCCCGAGACGCTGAAAGACAAGCAGGTCTACTCGCTCGACCTCGGCTCGCTCATCGCCGGGTCCCGCTACCGCGGTGACTTCGAAGAGCGTCTGAAGAAGGTCACGAAAGAGATCCGCACGCGCGGCGACATCATCGTCTTCATCGACGAGATCCACACCCTCGTGGGTGCCGGTGCCGCCGAGGGTGCGATCGACGCGGCCTCCATCCTCAAGCCGCTCCTCGCTCGCGGCGAGCTCCAGACCATCGGCGCCACGACGCTCGACGAGTACCGCAAGCACTTCGAGAAGGATGCCGCTCTCGAGCGCCGCTTCCAGCCGATCCAGGTCGCCGAGCCGAGCCTGCCCCACGCGATCAACATCCTGAAGGGGCTGCGCGACCGCTACGAGGCGCACCACAAGGTGCAGATCACCGACGGCGCGATCGTGGCGGCGGCCAACCTGGCCGACCGGTACATCAGCGACCGGTTCCTGCCCGACAAGGCCATCGACCTGATCGACGAGGCCGGCGCGCGTCTGCGCCTGTCGATCCTGTCGTCGCCGCCCGAGCTGCGCGAGTTCGACGAGAAGATCGCCAAGGTGCGCGAGCAGAAGGAGCAGGCCTCCGAGGAGCAGGACTTCGAGAAGGCCGCGTCGCTGCGCGACGAGGAGAAGTCGCTCCTGGCCGAGCGTCTGCGCCTCGAGAAGCAGTGGCGCTCGGGTGACGTCGCCTCCCACGCGGTGGTCGACGAGGGCCTGATCGCCGAGGTGCTCGCCCAGGCGACCGGCATCCCGGTGTTCAAGCTCACCGAGGAAGAGACCAGCCGCCTCATGTTCATGGAGAAGGCGCTGCACCAGCGCGTCATCGGCCAGGAGCAGGCGATCGCGGCCCTGTCGCGCACGATCCGTCGTCAGCGCGCCGGTCTGAAGGACCCGAAGCGTCCCTCGGGCTCGTTCATCTTCGCCGGCCCCACGGGCGTCGGAAAGACCGAGCTCGCCAAGGCGCTCGCCGAGTTCCTCTTCGACGACGAGGGCGCGCTGATCTCGCTCGACATGTCGGAGTTCGGTGAGAAGCACACCGTCTCGCGTCTGTTCGGTGCCCCTCCCGGGTTCGTCGGCTTCGAAGAGGGCGGCCAGCTCACCGAGAAGGTGCGCCGCAAGCCGTTCTCGGTCGTGCTCTTCGACGAGATCGAGAAGGCCCACCCCGACATCTTCAACTCGCTGCTGCAGATCCTCGAAGAGGGTCGTCTGACCGACGGTCAGGGCCGCATGATCGACTTCAAGAACACCGTGATCATCATGACCACGAACCTCGGTTCGTCGGCGATCGCCGGTGGTCCGGTCGGCTTCCAGGTCGAGGGCAGCGCCCAGACGTCGTACGAGCGCATGAAGGGCAAGGTCGACGAAGAGCTCAAGCGCCACTTCAAGCCCGAGTTCCTCAACCGCGTCGACGACGTCATCGTCTTCCCGCAGCTGAACAAGGACGAGCTGCGCCAGATCGTGGGGCTGTTCACCAAGCGCCTGGCCGACCGTCTGCTCGACCGCGACATGACGATCGAGGTGTCGGATACCGCGAAGGACAAGCTCATCGAGATCGGATTCGACCCGACTCTCGGCGCTCGCCCGCTGCGCCGCGCCATGCAGCGCGAGGTCGAAGACCGGCTGAGCGAGAAGATCCTCCACGGTGAGCTCGTGTCGGGCGACCACGTGAAGATCGGTGTCGAGAACGGGCAGTTCACGTTCGAGAGCGGACCGCGCGGCGACAAGGTCGCCATCGGCGTCGGCACGGCGGGGGAAATCGCCGCCACGCCTGACATCGTCGCCGGCAGCTGACGACGGAACAACGAAGGGGCCCGGATGCCATGGCATCCGGGCCCTCGTCGTACCCTGGGACGATGACTTCCCCCGCGCCGTTCGTCGTCCGCCCCGCCGGAACCGCCGACGTCGCGCGCATCCACGCGTTGCTCGAGCCGTACGTGCAGAAGCGGATTCTGCTCGGCAAAGACCTCGTCGTGCTGTACGGCTCGGTGCAGCAGTTCGTCGTCGCGGAGGTCGACGGCGTGGTCATCGGCTGCGGTGCCCTCCACGTGATGTGGGAGGACCTGGGCGAGATCCGCACGCTCATCGTGCACGAGGACTGGCTGCACCACGGCATCGGTCGCGCCATCGTCGAGAAGCTCGAGGGCTACGCGCGCGACCTCGGCGTGCGCCGCCTGTTCTGCCTCACCTTCGAGGTCGACTTCTTCACGCGTCGCGGGTTCGCGCCGATCGGTGAGCAGGTCGTCGACCCCGACGTGTACTCGCAGCTGGTGCGCAGCCCCGATGAGGGGGTGGCGGAGTTCCTCGACCTGGCGCACGTCAAGCCCAACACCCTCGGCAACACCCGGATGCTCAAACACCTGTGAGCGTCGCGTGTCGTGACTGCCCAGCCACGCCGCTTACCCTGGAACGATGACCGATGCCCCCCGCCGGCGGCGGCCCTCCCCGGCGGTCTACCGTCGCCGCCGCCTCGTCGCCGTGCTCTTCGCGCTGCTCGTGATCGGCCTCGTCGTGTGGCTGGTCGTGGCACCGCCGTGGCGTTCCGCACCGACCGCCGACCCGGCGCCCGCCGCCACCAGCGCCGCTCCCGTCGAGTCCGCGTCCGCACCCGTGCCCTCGCCCACGCCGACCTCGACGCCCACCCCTCAGACGCCGGCCGGCCCCGCCGAGTGCACGCCCGCTGACATCACGGTCGATGCGCTCACCGACAAGGGCGAGTACCCCCAGGGCGAGAACCCCCAGCTCTCGATCCGCCTCACCAACACCTCGGCCTCGCCCTGCACGATGAACGTCGGCACGAGCGCGCAGTCGTTCACGGTGACGAGCGGCTCCGACGTGTGGTGGCGCTCCACCGACTGCCAGTCCGAGCCGAGCGACATGGAAGTCACCCTCGCTGCCGGCCAGGAGGTCACCAGCTCCGCGCCGTTGACGTGGGATCGCACGCGCTCGTCGGTGGAGTCGTGCGGCGGCGAGCGGCCGTTCGCCCCCGGTGGCGGGGCGACCTACCACCTGAGCGTTTCGATCGGTGGCATCCCTTCTGCCGGAACGGCCGCGTTCATTCTGCAGTGAACCCCGTCGTTCTGCGCTCAGGCGCGGCATGTGGGGCACGTTTCGTGCAGCGGGGCTCGCGTCGTGCGCCCCGCTGCACAGATCGTGCCCCGAACGCGAGGGTGGGCCGCGCAGCGCGGGGGTGGCGCGGATAGGGTCGAAGGATGGTCGCGGGGAAGAAGCGCAAGGGGAAGAAGGCCGACGTGGAGTTCAAGAACACCGCGCTGACGGACGCGCTGCAGACGCAGGACATAGCGGCGATCGCTTTCGCGCTGCGGCACGGACCCACGGTCGTTCCCCTGATGCGGCCGGGCAACGCCGACGATCCGCGCGATGTCGGCGAAGTGTGGACCTACCGCGACCCGAACACCGGGCAGGTCGCGTTGCTCCTGTTCAGCGACGCCGTCCACAAGCCCGAGACGCTCCCGCCGCACGTGGCGTTGCAGTCGCCGCAGTGGCTGCGCGCGTTCCTCGATGAACACCGCGACGAGATCACCACGGTGTTCATCGACATCGCCGGCCCGCACCCGATCCAGGCCTCGCCGGCCGACCTGCTGGCGGCGCTCGACGCCTGAGTCCTGCCTGCGGGAGCAGGCGGCACCGCCCGCTGTTCGCCGACACAACTCCTGCTCTCTCGCCTCTCGGCTCCGGTGGGGTGAGGGGCACGCCGGATCTGCAGGAGTTGTGCGCCGCCGGGCGGTGGCTCGACGGGCGGGTGGGCGGCTGCTCGACGCACTCGACGCCTGACGGCTCCCGGCGCTGCCGGCTGCTGCTGGCGGGCACAACTCCTGCTCGCTGACCTCTCGGCTCCGGTGGGGTGAGGGGCACGCCGGATCTGCAGGAGTTGTGCGCCGCCGGGCGGTGGCTCGACGGGCGGGTGGATGCCGCGACCGCGGTACCTCACGCGGGCGACACTTCGCGGGTGAACTGCCCGGCTCGCGCGGGTGAGGCGCCCGTGCAAGACTCGGGGCATGGAGTACGTGATCGCCGGTGCCGTGTGCGCCGCCGGACTTGTGATCCCCGCTGTGCTCGGCTTCACATCGCCGCACCGCCGTCGCCGGTCCGCACCTCCCGGCCGCTGAGCCGCCCCGCGGCCGCCTCTGCTGCGTCGATCCCGCTCCGGGCCAGGGGTCGCGGCCGGACGATCAGAACTCGGGCGCGACCTCTTCGCGTGGCATCCCGCGCACTTTCAACTCGTTGAGCGCTTGCGCGAGCTTGCGCGACGAGGAGTCGAGGACCGTGTGATAGCCGAGTCGCGCGGCCTCGGAGGCCCGCTGCGCGGCTTGCGTGACGTTGCGGATCTCACCGGTGAGCGTCAGCTCGCCGATCGCCGCGAGGCGCTTCGAGACCGTACGGTTGTGCACGGCGTTCGCCACCGCGATCGCGATCGCGAGGTCGGCGGCGGGCTCGACGAGGCGCACCCCGCCCACGGTCGAGACGTACACGTCGCGGTCGGACAGCGTCACGCCCATCCGGCTCTCGAGAACCGCGAGCACCATCGCCACGCGCGACGCGTCGACCCCGTTCACGATACGTCGGGGGTTGGGGGCCGTCTGGCGGACGGCGAGTGCCTGGATCTCGACCGGCAGCGCCCGTCGCCCCTCCATCGCGATCGTGACGCACGTGCCCGGTTCGGGATCGCCGTGGCCGAGGAACAGTGCGCTCGGGTCGGTCACTTCGGCGATGCCGCTGCCGGTCATGTCGAAGCAGCCCACCTCGTCGGTCGGGCCGAAGCGGTTCTTGAGCGCCCGCACGAAGCGGAGCGACGTCTGCCGGTCGCCCTCGAAGTGGCACACCACGTCGACGAGGTGTTCGAGGATGCGGGGTCCGGCGATGGAACCGTCTTTGGTCACGTGACCGACCAGGATGATCGGCAGTCCTCGCTCCTTGGCGACGCGTATGAGCGCGGATGCCACCTCGCGGACCTGCGCCGGCTGCCCGGCGGCCCCGTCGCTGTGTGCCGACGAGATCGTCTGCACCGAATCGACGATGAGGAGCCCCGGCTCGACCTGGTCGATGTGACCGAGGATCGTGGCGAGGTCGGTCTCGGCGGCGAGGAAGAGCTCGTCGTGGAGCGCGCCCGTGCGCTCGGCGCGCAGCCGCACCTGCGCCGCGGACTCCTCGCCGCTGGCGTAGAGCACGCGACGCCCGGCGCGGGCGCTCTGCGCGGCGACCTCGAGCAGCAGCGTGGACTTGCCGACCCCCGGCTCGCCGCTCAGCAGGATCGCCGCTCCTGGCACGATGCCGCCGCCCAGCACGCGGTCGAACTCGCCCACTCCGCTCGTGCGGCGCGGGGCGTCCTGCGTGTCGATCTCGGTGATGCGCCGGGCGGCGCGAGCGGCCCCCGGGGCCACCGGCACGATCGAGCGGACGATGCCCGTCTGCTCGGCGGCCTCGACCACGGTGCCCCACTGCTGGCACTCACCGCAGCGGCCGACCCACTTGAGCGTGGTCCATCCGCACTCGGTGCACCGGTACGGCGCGGCGGTGGGAGTAGGTCGACGGGATGCCATGCGCCCAGGCTACGCGGGGCCTCCGACATCACTCGCGCGGGGGCCGTGGCATCCCACCGTCTCTCCCCGATAAACGCTCTGCACGGTGAGAAACGCGCTGAGGAGGCGTGTCTCGCCGCGGAAGGCGTTTATCGGTCCGGGGCGCCGCCCCGCGCGCCCGCCCCGCGGCACCGCACGCCCCGCGCCCGCCCCGCCGCACCCCGCGCGGCGGGGCTCAGGCGCGGAGCGAGTCGGCCACCGTCGTCAGCGCGTCGGCGGAGCGGCGCAGCAGCGTCAGTTCGGAGGCGGAGAACGGGGTGCCGGTGAGGGGAGTCGCGCCCTTGGCGTTGACCACCGAGGGTACGGAGAGGGCCATGCCGTCGATGCCGTGGAAGTCGTGGAGCACCGTGCTCACGGGGAGGATCGCGTTCTCGTCGCGCAGGATCGCCTCGACGATGCGGGCGCTGGAGAGCCCGATGGCGTAGTTCGTGGCGCCCTTGCCCTGGATCACCTTGTACGCCGCGTCGCGGACGTCGACGGCGATGGCATCCAGCTCGGTTTCGTCGAAGCGTCCGCCGCCCGGGAGGTCGAACTCGGTGATTGGGATGGAGCCGATCGTGGCCGTCGACCACAGCGGGAACTCGGTGTCGCCGTGCTCGCCGACGATCCACGCGTGAACGCTCGAGGTGGCGACCCCCGCGCGCTGCGCGATCTTCCATCGCAGACGCGACGTGTCGAGCACGGTGCCCGAGGCGAAGATGCGCGCCGTCGGAAGGCCGGTGGCCTCTTGCGCGAGGACCGTCAGCACGTCGCACGGGTTGGTGACGATGACGTAGATCGCGTGGGGGGCGACCTCGAGCAGGTTCGGCATCATGTCGCGAATGATGCGCGCGTTCGTCGCGGCCAGCTCGGTGCGGGTCTGCCCCGGGTTCTGCTTGGCGCCGGCGGTGATGACGACGACGTGAGAGCCCTCGGCGACCGACACGTCGCTGCCGCCGACGATGTCGCTCGACCCGGTGAACTGCGTGCCGTGCGCGAGGTCGAGCACCTCGGCCTCGACCTTCGCCTCGGCGATGTCGTACAGGGCAACGTGGCGCGCCGAGCCGCGGATGAGGGCGGCGTACGCGACGCTGGCCCCCACGCTCCCCGCGCCGACGACGGTCAGTTTGGAGTTCTCGATCACGCTCATGACACGATCCTGGCACCGGTGCCGAGCGCAGACCAGAGCGGTGGTTCGACGATGGAGAACTGGATGCCACAAGCCTCGCGATTCGCTCCGTGTGGGCCCCGATTCGCGGCATCCCGCAGAGTGTCGTAAGCTGGTCGGCGGTGACGTGTCCGAGCGGCCGAAGGTGCAACTCTCGAAAAGTTGTGTAGGGTAACCCCCTACCGTGGGTTCAAATCCCACCGTCACCGCCACTGAAAACCCCCGCTGATGCGGGGGTTTTCGCCTTTTCGGGGCTCGCGTGGGGGTTAGGGTTATCGGCCAAAAAGTGTGTATGGGCGCTCATTCCGCGGTGTCGGCGCAGCAGCGAAGCTGCCACTCGATCGCGGCGGTTTCGTCGCGGACGGCGCTGAGGTCCATCACTAGGCGTCGTAACGCTTTGCCGGCGGTGGTTCGCGGGTGTCGCGTCAGATGGCTGTGATTCTGAGCAGATGAGCGGGTTGGTCGCCACCTACGGCGACCTCGGTCGGCTCGGCGACCGGCTCTTCGGCGGCGGTCTCCTCAGCGGCGACTTCGGCGGCCGCGCCCGGCGGTGGCGGCTCTTCGGCGGCTACGGCGGCAGCAGCTCGGCGGCCTCCTCGGCGCCGGCGACCTCGGCGGCGTGAGGGGGATACGGGCGGCGCGGCGTCAGTGACGGCGTTTGCGAGTCAGTCCGTGTGTGCGGCCACGTGCTCCCGGGCGTGCATGAGCTGCGTCTCGCTGAACGCCGACGCCATGCTCGCGATCTCGGCTGCAGCGATGCCGGTCTCCGCCGCAACCTCCGGCCATTGCGCGACTGCGTCTGCGACCCGACCGAGGATCTCGGCCGCACGAGTCTCGCTCAGCGCGTAGACGTCGCGGCTCCGGATCAGCATCCGGATGTCTCGGTCGAGCGGGTCGTCGCTGGCGCTGATCTGTCGTGCCTGGACCCGGCTTCCGGTGCGCGTGGGGTTCACGTCAAACAGCGGGCTCAGTCGCCACTGCCCGCCCTGGCGGACGAAGCCGTGGTTGCGCCAGTGGTCGTCAACGTTGCCGACCAGCACGCTCAGGGCGACGCGGGCAAACATCTCCTCGAGGTCCGCGCGGGAACCGGTGAGGTGATCGATCGTGTCCGCGAAGTCGTCATAGGTGCGACGGTCCTGCACAGAGCGGATCTCCATGGCGCTGTAGGCAGACTGGTAGCCGATCCGCTCAGCAGGTGTCTGCCCGGCCGGCGTGGTCCTGTCGAACCGCTCGATGAGCAACGACGAGCTGAACTCATCGCTCCGGATCAGCCGGCGGCGAGGCACACGGAGTCCCGCTCGGTCGGCAAGCTCAAGCGCCACCGCCTCCCATGCCTCGATGTCGCTGCGCCGGTCACGGTTCGATGGCAGCTTCAGCAGCCACAGCGCGTTGCCGTCCGCGATCGTCGCCTTCGGGCGCGTGCCGCCCAGGCTCGAGCCCGCCCACCCGAGAAGCTCGATGTCTTCGTCGGTGGCTTCATACTGCTCGAATCGGGCAGCCGCGGCCGCCAGCCGTCCCGCGTCGACCAGGCGGGCGGCGGTATGCCCGTCGAGCGTCAGCCAGTCAGACTCTCCCGCCGGCGTGAAGCGGAGCGCGCCGAGACGAGTCTCGTCGTTCAGCTGAACGAGGTGGTCGAACTTGCCGAGGACCGACGGCTGACCTTCTTCACGCTCGTTCGCCCACTGTGCGTCGATGAGGCTGGTGCCCCAGTCGTCAGGGGTGGCGTCCGCGAACGCGCCGAACATTTCCGTGTCCGCACCGGTATAGACGCGACCCGATCGAAGCGGCAGGTCGGGCGAAAGCGCGTAGGCGTCCGAGCGCTCCAGGTAGGAGGGGTCGTACTCGAACGACGTGGAGGCCAGCCGCCGGCCACCCTGGAACGATCCGCGCAGAGTTCCCACGTGCACGGGCTCGCCCGCGCCCTCGCCGAGATGCACCGAGACGGCGTTCAGGAGCTGCATCATCGGTCGGCCCCGCCGGCCAGCTCGAGCTGCTCATCCATGAGAGCCCGCCCTGCGTCGGAGTGGAACGGGTCCGTGCTTCGGACGAGGGTCTCGGCCAGGCCGAGCACGCTCAGCGCCGCCATGACCGAGTCGAGTCGCGGCGAGCCCGTACCGTTCTCGATGTGGCGGAGCGTTTCGCGGGTGATGTACGCGCGCTCAGCGAGCTGGGATGCACTCATGCCCTGGAGCTTCCGCCACCGCTTGATGTTCTCGCCGAGGTCGCCGAGCAGCCGCGACCGGGCGGGTGATCGCCTGCTGACCACGAGGACCTCCTCGGATTGAAAGCTATACCTGCCAAGCATAGGTCATATTGGAAGGTATAGCTATCATCCTGCGCTTCTCCGGAGTCCCGTGCGTTGAGCACGACGTTGGCGGGGAGGGGGTCACTACGCGCCGAAGGGTCTGCGACGCGATGGACTCGCCACGCGCCGGGCAAAGAGAGGTGATCTCCGGCGGGTCTACGCGACCGGCTCTGCGGCCTCGGATGCCGAAGCGCGGGTCGCCGCGTGGGGGCCGAAGGTCCCACACCCTCGGCCTGCGGGACCTTCGGCCCGCGCACCTCCGCCGCCCGCGCGTAGCGTTCGGGAAAAAGGAGGCTCCCGTGGAGAACATCGTCGTGGGGGTGGATGGCAGTGCGGCGGCACGCTCCGCGCTCGCGTGGGTGGCGGATCGTTGCGCCGCGCACGAGGCGGAGGTCGACGTGGTGCACGTGGTCCCGGATGCCCGGGTCCGCGGGGGGCACACCCCCGAGATTCTGACGGATGCGGAGCGCATCCTTCGCTCGGCCATACCCGGGCAGAACGTGCACGTCCAGCGCGCCGAAGGGGGAGTCGCCCGCACGCTGGGTGAACTGTCCGCCGGAACAGACCTCCTGGTCATCGGTGTCGACCCCGATCATCCGCTTCGCGCGGCGCTCGGCGGGTGGCTTCCCCTCCGCGTGATCGCTCGATCGGTGCCGCCGGTGTGCATCGTCCCCGTGGGATGGAGGCCACGGGAGGGAAGCGTTACGGTCGGCCTCGACGATGACGCGTCGTCGGCGGACGCGCTGACGTTCGCGGCGAAAGAAGCCGAGGAGACCTCCCGCCGGCTTCACGTCGTGCATGCCTGGCATCTGCCGGAACCGTCGATCGACGGGTCCGCGGCGCTCTGGGTGCGGCCCGACCAGCTCCTGCAGGAGCACCGTGAGCTGCTCGACGCGGCCACACAGGTGCTCCAGCGCCGATACCCGCGAGTCCACATCGAGGCGGATCTGGTCCGCTCGCACCCGGCCGATGCTCTTCTGGATCACGCACCGACCGCCTCGATGATCGTCATCGGCACCCACCGAGAAGGTGTGAAGTTGATCGCTCTCTGGCGGCGTTCTTGCAACGCTCTCTGGCGCTAATTCCCAATCACAAGGATGCTGGCGGCGGCTTCGATGACGTCGTCGGTGATTATCTCGAGCTCGTTGATCTTGAGCACTCTGGCTATCTGAGGGAAGAGCCGTTCGAGCAGGCGGAAGTTGCCGCGGGTGATGCGTTCGATGGAGGCGACGGCTTGGGCGTCGGTGAAATCGTCGGGGTCGAGCGTTCTACCGAGTCTCTTCCAGTGCCGGTCGAGGACAAAGAGGAGTTCGTCGCGTCCAAGCGTTCGGTAGTGGTGGGAAAAGCCGAGGCGGCTATAGAGCTGCGGGTAGTGGCGGAATCGTTGGTCGATGCCGGGCATACCAATCAGGATCATCGAAAGGTGTTCGCGATCATGTCTATCGCGGAGCAGCTCGAGTGCGGTGGGTGTGAGTCGTTCGGCTTCGTCGATGATGAGGAGCTCGACGAGACGGGACTCGCCGCCGCCCCTGAACCGAAACTCGGCCTCGAGTGACCGGAGGTGTTCATCAGCGCAGATCCCGACTCGTGCTTGCCAGTGGTCAATGTCGTGCATGAGGTCTTTGGGTCGGCAGAGGACTTCGGGTGTGTAGAAGACGGTGCGGGATCGGTTGGCGAGGGCGTAGTGCTTGGCGTCGTGATCTCCTCGCGGGCCCCATTCATTGATATAGGGCTCGAGAACGTCCCAATTCGCATAGCGGCGAGCGGAGTTGGTCTTGCCCACGCCGGCGTCGCCGTGACAGATGCCGATCGTTCGTTCCTTGCGCACGGCGTTTGCAAACTCGGTGAAGCGTCGGTGCTCTTTGGTCACGATGAAGGCCTGGTTCATCACTCGTCCTCTTCGTAGGTGCGTAGTCGGCGCCGATGGGGAGCGGGCGCGACGTCGCGCGGCTCCTCACGGACGGAGGTGGTGGGAATGCGGTCGTTGATGACGTGTCGGAGTTGTCGCCGCCGGGCGCGGCGGGCGGTTTCGATGTCGCGGAGGCTGAGTCGGAGATTGGGGTGAGCTTCGTCGACTGCAACACAGACGAAGGTGTCGCGATCGTAGACCCGGATCTCAGAGACGTCGCGGGGGTCATATCGAATCGTGACGGTGTGCCCAACGAAGGGTGCGAGCGTCGGGGCGAGGTAGCGCTGGCCCTGGAAGTGAATGCCATCGCGCTGAACGACGCGATTCTTCGGAACAGTTAGAAGAAGTCCATCGAGCTGTTCGAGGCTGTCAGGCATACGCGGGAGCCAGCCTTCGGCAACCCATGCGTCCCGCGGAGAGGCTCCGAGCTCGCGATGCGGGCGCTCGTTGTAGGTCCTGACGAAGGTGCCAATTGCCTGGTCGAGGGCCGCCAGATCAAGTACTGGGTGGGGGCTTCTGCTGCCGGGCCCGAGGTGCCCCGGGAGGGTAGCGAGGAGTTCGGTGTTGATGGTGCGGAAGAAGCGTTCGATCTTGCCGCGGCCCTGGGGCCTGCCGACGATGGAATGGATGATGCGGATGCGCAGCTCGATGGCGGTGCGCTCGAGGTGGTGGCTGGTGAAGTCGGAGCCGTGGTCGACGTGGAGAACGTCAGGTATTCCGCACATCGCCCACGTCAGGTCGGTTTTCCTCCAGATCGCCTGTCGGAGGGCAAGTGCTGTGTTTATCGCGGACGGCGCCCCGGCGAAGACTATGTAACCGCAGATAGCGCGCGAATAGTCATCCATCACAATGGTCAGCCACGGTCGATCGGGTGCGCCCCCGGCGCCCATGATGAGGATGTCGAGCTCGGTGTGATCTGCCTGCCAGGTGTGGTTGGGGCGTTCGGCGCGTCGGCGAAACACCAGCTCGTGCTTGTCTCGATAGGCGGTCGGTCCTTCCAACGCGAGTGTCACGAGCGCCGGGTCGAGAGCCTGCACGATCTCTCTGACTGTGGCGTAGCTCGGCGCCGACATGCCGTGATGATCGGCTTCAGCGCTTGCGAGGCGGTGCAGCGTCGTCAACGCGGGTCGCGGCCTGTTCAGTGCCAGTCGTTCGATGAACGCCACGAGCTGAGGTGGCGTACGACGTAGCCCAGCATCCGATCGTTGGTGCGGGTCGAGAGTGGTGATGCCGCCTATCCGGTAGAGCTGATGCCAGCGCTGCAGTGTGCGGAGGCCGATGCCGGTGTCACGTGCGAGGGCGGCGAGGGGAATCTGGTCTTCGACGTGAAGTCGGAGAATCCGCCACCGCTCGTCACCGTCCATGGCATTTGCTACATGACGGTGCTCTCGCGGCCGGCGAGGGCTTGCTGGTGACGGTACAGGGTGGCGCGACTCCAGCCGACGAGTCGTGCTGCGTCTTCGGCAGTGCGGCCCTTCGCTCGAGCATCGGCGGCGATGGCGAGCTTGTCGGCGATTACTGCGGGATTGGACAGTGGGCGGCCGAAGCGTGTGCCGTTCTGCCGCGCCGCTGCGATCCCCGCGTTCACTCGCTCGACGATCAGTTCGCGTTCGTACTCGGCGAGGGTGGCCAGCATGTTCAGCATCAGCCTCCCTGTCGACGTCGCCGGGTCGATGCCATCTGAGATAGAGCGAACGTGGATGCCACGGTCACGCAGCAGGTTCACCGTGTTCAGCACGTCGATCAAAGAGCGGCCGAGCCGATCGACTCGCCACACGACCACGGTGTCACCGGACTCCGCGTGCTCGAGGAGCTTCTTCATCCCTCGACGCTCGATCGCGGTCTTGCTCCCGGAGGTGACATCAGCGAACACGTCGCGCTTTTGAACGCCGGCAGCCACCAGCGCGTCGAGCTGCAGCTGCGCATCCTGACTCGATGTGCTCACGCGGGTGTATCCAAGAAGTCTCACTCCACCAGTGTGACTCACAAACCCCTCGCAGTCACGACCCTGAGACGGTTTCTGTTGAGACGCATTTTCGAGACATCGGCGACTTCAGGATTACGGGGACCCGACACCGCGAGAGCGGTGCCGACTGGGCGTCTCGAAAAGCTGCACATTCTTGAGACGTGGGTTCCGAAGGAAGTCGATGAAACTTCCTTTCGCAAGCGGACCATGGACGAAATGTTCATTCGGCGTTTACTCTCATCGGTAACAAAATTTCAGAGTGGCTCTTATGGTGAAGGCTATGACGGATGTGCTTTCCACTCTCGAACTGCCGCTCCTGGAACGACTGCGTTCGCAGCTTCGCTCCCTGTCACCGGCTGAGCGTCGCGTGGCCGATACGATCCTGCGCGACCCTCTCGGCATCATCCACATGTCAGTTTCGGAACTCGCGACTCTGGCCGAGACTTCGGCTGCGACGGTGGTGCGGCTGTGCACATCGATCGGCCTGCGCGGATATCAGGAGCTGAAGATCACGCTGGCCACTCAGTCCATTCCGAGCGAGAAGCGGGTGCTGGACGCTGTCGATGCCGGAGACGACGTACGCACCGTCTCGCAGAAGGTGCTCGCCGGCACGGCGGCAGCGGTCGAGGCGACAGCCGCCGTTCTGGACACGGGAGAGCTCGAACGCATCGCCGAGGCGATCCTGGGGGCTTCACGGATTCAGTTCGGGGCCGTCGGCACGTCTGCGCCGCTGGCTCAGGATGCCGCTTATCGCCTGACGACGATCGGCATCCCCGCGACCTTCATCTCCGACGTCCACACCCAGCACGTCTCCGCTCGCATGCTCGGCCCGAAGGATCTGTTCTTCGCCATCAGCCACACCGGGTCGACGATCGAGACTCTGGCCGCAACTCGAGCTGCCCGGGAGTCCGGAGCTCGCACTGCCGCGCTGACCAGCTTCCGTTCATCTCCCCTCACCGAAACCGTCGACATGTCGCTGATCGCCGGCTCGGCTGAAACTGCCTACCGGGTGGAAGCGATGACCAGCCGCATCGTCCACTTCGCCGTCCTGGATGCGCTCTACGTCATCCTCGCCCTGCGTCGACGCGAAAGCGTCGACGCGCTCGCCCTCACCGAGGACGTGCTCATAGAGCACCGCCTCTAACCCTCATCCCGATCACCACACAACAGCACTGAGCAGTCAGCTCACCGGCCACCGCACACCCTCTCGGTGTGCGGTGGCCCCATCCTCTTCTTTTGGAGTTCACATGCTTGGCATCGTTTCCACCCCGGATGGCACGCCCATCGCCGATGTCGCCGTCAGCAACGGCCGAGACGTCGTGCTCACCGACGCCGATGGTCGATTCGAGCTGCCGGCGGCCACCCCGTTCGTCACCGTCACGGTCCCCGCGGGGTACTCGACCGGCACCTGGTGGCTGCCGGCCGCGGATGACACGCAGCTCGCTTTCGTTCTCGAGCCCCGAGAGCAGACGCTCCCGTATGAGTTCATCCACCTCACCGACACGCATCTGACCATCCCCGCGGTCGAGGCCGTGAACTCAGGCCTGTACTCGGAGGGGAGCATCCCCTCAGAACTCACGGCCTTCCTCGCTTCCCTGCCCGACCGAGCGCCCGCCGCCCAGGCCATCTTCGTGACCGGCGACCTCGCCGACCACGGCATCGCGGAAGAGTTCGAAGCCTTTTCCGATGCCGTCGCGAAGAGCCCGCTGCCGATGCGGGTCGTCCCGGGCAACCACGACCACATGAATGGCACTCACGGCAGCATCATCAGCCGCAACAACTACCTCACCAACACCGGCGACCCGGCACTCTACGAACGCATGATCGGCCCGCGCTGGTACAGCTTCGACATCCCGGGCCTCCACGTGGTGGCCATGGACTGGCACAGCCACGAGACGGGCCACGACCACGACCTGCAGAACGCCTGGCTGAACGCCGACCTCGCCGTCCGCGAGCCCGGAAGCCCCTGGATGCTGCTGTTCCACGACCAGCCCGGCAGCTCACTGCTCGAACACGCGCCCTGGCAGCCGATCGCCGCATTCTCCGGCCACTGGCACACCTCCCGCGTCGTCCGCGTCGACGGGACCCTGCACGTCAACAGCCCCACCACCTTCTTCGCCGGCCTCGACTACACCCCGCCCGCGTACCGACGGGTCATCTGGGACGGCGAACAGATCACCCTGCACACCGAGACGGTCACGATGGTTCCCGACCCGGCGCCGCTCGGAGACACCAGTCGCGCGACCTTCGCGCCCGCCGGCCACGACACACCCGCTGACGACGCCATCGTGTGGCGTGCGCAGCTTCACGGCGCCGGCCATCGCCAGAACGTCACGGTCGACGGTGAGATCGTCTTCGCCGGCGCACAGATCGAAGACGAGCCCCTGGGGTTCGTCGAAGCTCTCGACCTTACTACCGGCACCCCGGTCTGGACCACCGAGATCGAGTCCGCCGTGAAGACCGCCCCCGTCGTCTGGGGCGACGCGGTCATTGCCGCCACCGTCTCAGGGGATGTCCACGGCCTCGACCGCGCCACCGGCGAACGGCGATGGATGCTCCCCTCCAGCGACCCGCTGCGCCGCTTCGCCTGGAACGCCCCCACCGTGCACGATGGAGTAATCTACATCGGCGACCAGGCCGACCTCCGCGCCATCGACGCAGCCACCGGCGACGTGCTTTGGCGCCGCACCGACATCGCCCCGCACCACAACCTCGTCAACCATTCCCGCCCGCTGATCATCGACGATCTCCTCGTCATGGGCTTCTGGCCCACCCCCCAGCACCCCGTCGGCCTCAATCGCCACACCGGCGAGAACATATGGGCGACCGGGGACGACTCCGGCGAACTCTTCACGGCACTGAAAGCGCTGTTGATCATGGGCACCGCCACCTACGACGCCGCCGAGGACGCCGTCCTGATGCCCGCATTCGCTCACACCGTCCGCGTCGACCGCGAAACCGGGGCGATCGAATGGGTTACCGCGCATCCGGGCGCCTTCAGCCCCGCAAGCCCGATCGTCACACCCAATGGATACGTCGTCACCGCCACCGGACACGGGCTGCTCATGCTCGACCACACCACCGGCGACATCCGATGGGATCGCGAAATCACCGGCGAGGCACCCTTCCCCATGCGTTCCTACAGCAAGGCACCACACCCCGTCATCGCACCGCCCACCCTCATCGCCGATCGACTCGTGCTGCCAGGCCTCGACGGCCTCATCCGCGTCTTCGACCTCGACGGCAACCTCCTCAGCAAATCGCAGATCGGTTCGCCGCTGGCCGCGGAGCTCACAGTCGCGGGAGACCTTCTCCTCACCGTCGGAACCGACGGCATTGTGATCGCGCTCTCCACACCGGCACTCCTCGCCCGTACGACAAACAATCCCGGCGCCCGCGCCGAGGTGTCTGCATGACCGAATCAACCCGAGAATCCGCGGTCGTTCTCTTTGACTGGAACGGGACCGTCGTTCTCGACGCCGACCGCGCCCAAGGCTCACTCAACAGCGTGCTGCACCGCCGAGGCCTGCCACGCCTGGACGCCGATGGATTCGCACGCGAGTTCCACCTCCCGATGCGTCACATGTTCGAACGCCTCGGCGCCTCCGACACCGCCGCCGCCGAACGCGAATGGAACCACGAGATGACCGCCAAAACCACGGCGGCTCGCGAGGGCACCGACACTCTCCGCGCCCTCGCGCTGGCGGGAACCCGACTGGGCGTCGTGTCCGCAGCGGCTGCCGGCTCGGTCCACACCGACATGAACGCGCTCGGTCTCGACGACATCTGGGACTCGGTCGACGCGCCTGCCCCCGACAAGATCGCCGTCCTCCGAGCGCGCCGCGGAAACGAAACGCACGCCTATTACTTCGGTGACACCGTCTACGACATGCAATCCGCTCGCGCCGCCGGATACACCCCCATCGCCGTCGACCGCGGGTACACCGATACCGGCATCCTGCGCCAAGCCGGGGCCACGGCAGTGCTCACCACGTTCGACGAACTGCCGTCAGTCCTGGCTCACCCGATGACCACAACCCAAAGGAGATAACAATGTCCCACGCACTACGCATGTGGCCCCTCGACGGCGCCATCATGAACGCTGACAAGAGCGCCGTCCACTTCGGTGACAGCGGCCCGATCAAGATGCCGCTGCCCACGTTCCTCATCGAGCATGAACAAGGCCTCGTGCTCATCGACACCGGCTTGAACCCCCGGGCGTGGGATGCGCCCGGCCCGGGGGCGATCTACGAAGCGCACGCGGTCTTCCCGTTCGAATGCCCGCCCGGAAACCGCGTAGACGAGCAAATCGCAAAAGCCGGATTCAGCGTCGACGACGTCACTCACGTCATCATCTCTCACGCCCACTTCGACCACACCGGAGGTCTCTATCTGTTCCCCAACGCGAAAGTCATCATCGCTGAAGCAGAACTGGAGTACGCGTACAACCCGATCCCGTTCTACGCCTTCTTCTTCGGTACCGACGACCTCGACAAAGTACCCGACACAGCCTGGCGAAAAATCACCGGCGATCTCGACCTCTTCGGAGACGGCAGCATCCAGATCTTCCTCACCCCCGGGCACACGCCCGGCCAACTCACCACCCTCGTGAAACTCCAGAATCGGAACTTCGTCATCGTCGGAGACGCGGCGCACACCCACACAAATATGGAAGGCGTTCCAAGCCCCGTCGACCTGGACACCGACGCCGCATACCAATCCGTTGAGCGCATCAAGGAAATCGCGGCACAAGCGAACGCAGACATCTGGGTGATGCACGATGATGAGCAATGGCAGAAACTCGCCTACACGGGCACCCCATACAACTGAACAAACTCGGGCCATTTCGTTACCGTTGGCACTCGGAATAGGTTGAACCCGCCACCAAGCGGTCACAGAATACCGCCGCGTAACGGTCAACCCCACAACCGAGAAGGGGTCCTCGCCGGGGGCTACTTCGGGTCCGTCGCTCAGGACATCCTTTGGCGCGCGGGGTGCCCCATCGTGGTCGCCCCGTCGGCGAGCTATCCGGCGAAGGGGGCACGACGGTGAACGGTGTTCTGCGCGGCATCCTGGTCGGTCTGCACGCGATGGTCTCTCTCACGGCGGTCGCGGGCGGGGCGATTCTCATCGTCGGTTCCCTCGATCCCGGCTTCGAGTCGAGCTGGAACCCCCCGGCCGACTACCTCGCGGGGTCGCCCTTCTCCTCGTACCTCATCCCGGGCCTCGCCCTGCTCGTGTTCGTCGGGGCACTTCAGGGCCTCGCGTGCGTGATGCAGGTGCGCCGATCCGTCGCCGCGCCCCTCGTCTCGGCCGGCGCCGGATTGGTGATGTTCGTCTGGATCTTCGTGCAGATGATCTACATCCCCTTCTCTTTCCTGCAGGCGCTCTACTTCGCGATCGCTCTCCTCCAGGTGACGCTGGTCGTCGTCGGCATCCCGCTCGTCACCGCAGATGTCCGGTCGTCGGGACGACGCAGATCGGGCGCCGCAGAGATCCGATGAGGTCCAGCCCGATCGACCCGAGGTAGCCGCCCGCGACGACGCCCCGCCCGTGCGTGCCGATGACGACCGTGCTGCTGCGCTCGGCGGCCCGCGTCAACGCGGACGTGGGGTTGTCCCTCACCAGCTCGTGCAAGACGACGACGTCGGGATGCCGCTCGCGGACGCGCGCGACAGCGGTGTCGAGGAGGCGTTCGTGTGCCTCCGCGATCTCGCCCGGGCTCAGTCGCACGGCGGTGGCTCCGCGCAGTTCGGGAGTACCCATGAGCCAGGAATGGATGACGCGAAGCGGCAGGCCCTGGACGGAGGCTGTCTTCGCCGCGAACAGCAGCGCCGCCATCGAGGAGTCGTCGTCATCCACGCCCACGGTCACCGGTTCGTCGGTTGCCGACCACCCGGCGGGAACGAGTGCTGTCGGGATGCGAGAACGCGCGGCGATGCGCAGAGGCACCCATCCGTTGAGCATCGTCCGTACCCGGGATCCGGGATGAACCCCGAGAACCAGGAGGTCGGCGTCCCGCGCGGCGTTCGTCAGCGTGCCCGGGATGAGCCCATTCAGCCGCCTCACGTCTGCCGGTACATCCGGAACGAGGCTGCGCCACCGGCGGGCTGCGGCATCCAGAGTCTTGTCTGCTTCTTGTCGGTCCGACGAGAACATGTTCGTCACCAGAACGATCTCGAGTTCGGTGCGCTCGAATCGCGCTCGGTGGGCGGCCCACTCCAACGCGGCCTCCGACGCGTCACTGCCGTCGTACCCGAGAATGACCTTGTCCATGGCGTCTGACTCCCTCCTGACGACCCGAGCGTAGGAGGGTCGCTGCCGGGGCCGACGGGCCCAAGGTCCCGCGACTCAGATCTCGGGGTGCCCCAGCCGGAAGACGGCCGCCTGGGTTCGCGACTCCATCCCGAGCTTCGTCAGGAGCGACGACACGTAGTTCTTGATCGTCTTCTCGGCCAGCCCGAGTCGTTCGCCGATCTGGCGGTTGGTCAGCCCGTCGGCGATGAGGGCAAGCACCTGGCGCTCCCGGAGACCGAGGGATCCCAGCCGGGGGTCGTCGGCGGTGGAGCGCTCGCGCAGGTGCGACGCGGCGCGAGCAGCAGCCTCGGTGTTCAGGAGCGAGCGCCCCGTGCTGACGGCGCGAATGGCGTCGAGGAGCCGCATCGCCGCGATGTCTTTCAGCAGGTATCCCGCCGCCCCCGCCATGACCGCGGCAGAGGTGGCGGCGTCATCGTCGTAGGCGGTGAGGATCAGGCACGCGATGTCGGGCATCGACGAGCGGATCTGCCGACACAGGTCGATTCCACTGCCATCGGGCAACCGGACGTCGAGGACGGCCACGTCGGGTCGGGCAGCCTCGATGCGGGCCAGCGCCTGGTGAACGGTCCCCGCCTCGCCGACGACCTCCATCCCGGCTGCGGTGCCGATGAGGTCGGCGAGACCCCGACGCACGATCTCGTGGTCATCGACGAGGAAGACTCTCGTCATTTCGCCGTTCCCTCCTTCTCGGAACCAGCGAGCGGAACCCGCCACTGGGCGCGCGTGCCGGTCGCTCCCGTATCGAGCGTGAGCGAGCCGCCGCGTCCGGTCGCCCGCTCGGCGAGGTTGCTGAGACCGCTCCGGCGATCGCTGCGGATCCCGGTGCCATCGTCGCTGACGGTCACCGACACGGTGTGCTCGGTGACGTCGACGTCGAGCGAGATGCTGTGCGCGTGCGCGTGTCGCACGCTGTTGGTCAGTAACTCGCGGGCGACCGCGACGACATCTTCCGCCAGCGGGCCGGTGAGGGTGTTGTCGACGGGGCCCGAGAATCGCAACGCGGGCGGTCGCCGAAGCGAGCCCGAAGCCTCCGCGACCACATCGATGAGCCGGTGGCGAAGCGAGCTCCCATCGCGAGCCGAGATGGCGAAGATCACCGTCCGGATCTGCTTGATCGCATCGTCGAGGTGGCCGATGACCTCGTCGATGCGGTTCCGATCCTGCGGCTCGGACAGGGTGAGGGACAGCGACTGCAGCGTGAGTCCGGCTCCGAAGATCTGCTGGATGACGTGGTCGTGCAGATCCCGGGCGATGCGCGCCCGCTCGTCGCTGAGAATTGCTTTCTGTTGCTCGCTGCGGGCGCGGGAGAGCTCCAGGGCGATGCTCGCCTGTGAGGCGAGATCGCCGAGCACGTCCACGTCTACCGCGGTGAATTCGCGCTCGCCGGGGGCTCGCGCGACGACGAGCGCGCCCCACGTGCGCTGGCGCGTGCGCAGGGGCGCGGCCATGGCCGGCCCGGTTTCCTGGTCCATCGCGAACAGTGTCGGATCCGGCGAGGCTGACACGAGGGGAGCGGTCGCGACCCGCAGGCCACCGTCGTCCATCGCCGTCCCCGCGATGCTGCCGCTCTCGGACGACGTCGTGCCGAGGACCTCCAGTTCGTGGGAACCGCGGGCGGCGACGACGCGCAGCACGGCGGCGTCGTCGGTCGGAACCATGATCGTCACCCGTGCGCCCGCCGAAAGCTCGACGACGCGTCCCGCGATCAGGTCGAAGACCTGGTCTGGCGGGGTCGAGAGGATCGCCGCGGAAAGCTCTGCCGTCGCCGTCGTCCATGTGGCGCGAGTGCGCGCCTCGTCGAAGAGGCGAGCGTTCTGGATGACGAATCCCGCCGTGGATGCCAGAGCCCGCACCAGCTCTTGGTCTTCCTCGGAGAAGGAGCCACGACGCGCATTCGTCAGATACAGGTTGCCGAACACCTCCCCGCGGACCGTGATCGGGGAGCCGAGGAAGGAGTCCATGTGCGGATGATGCGCCGGGAAGCCCGCCGCGCGAGGATCGGCGGTGAGATGGTTCAGCCGGATGGGCTCGGGGTTCTCGATCACCGCCCCGAGAAGGCCGCGGCCGCGCGGAAGATGCCCGATCACCGCCGCATCCGCCGGGGTGAGCCCGACGTGGATGAACTGGTCGAGCGACGACCGGTCCGCACCGATGATGCCGAGCGCGCCGAATTCGGCATCGACGAGCTCGACCGCCGCCTCCACGACTCGACGCAGAACGACGGGCAGCTCGATCTCTCCGACCACGGTCTCTACCGCGCGCAAGAGCCCGCGCAGACGCCCCTGTGAGGATTGCACTCGTTCCGCCTGAGCGATCAGCTCCGCGATGGCCCCGTCCAGTTCCACCCGCGGGGCATCGGGGAACGACAGGTGGTTCTCGCCCGTCATCAAAAGCCCCTCTCCCCAGATCTCAAATCTACGACCCCGTCCGCGCTCAGACCAGGACGACAGGACCTTCGGCCTGCCCGGATGCCGTCTCGGACGATGGACTGGGGAGAGGAGGCCCCTCATGAGCCAGAAGCCGACGACCGCGCCCGTGACCGCGTTGACTACTGCCGAGTGCTGGCACCTGCTCGAGACGCAGCGCCTCGGGCGACTGGCGCTCGTCGGCGCTGACGGCGAACCCCTGATCTACCCGGTGAACTTCGCCAGCCGGGACGGAGTTCTCTACATCCGCAGTGCCAATGATTCCAAGCTGCGCTTGCTGCGCACGCGTCCGACGGTCGCCTTCGAAGTCGACGGGCAGGACGGAGACCTCTGGTGGAGCGTCGTCGTGCGCGGTCACGCGGCGCGGGTCGTCGTGGATGCCGAGATCCGCAGCAGCAGAGAGACTCATCTGCGATCGATGAGCCCGACGCCCAAGCCTTACGTCATTGGCATCCACCCACAGAGCGTGACGGGGCGCCGATTCCGGGAGCGTGCCGACGAGGAGCCGGATACCCCCGGGCGATCGCGGATCCTCACGTCGACGCCCGAGGCGCATTCCCCCACGGCCCAACGGCCGCACCCGATCCCGAGCTTCACGCCGCTGGCAGACGAGTAGCCGCCGCCGGGGACGCGCGCGACTCCGGCGACGCGGGCGGAAGGCCCTCGCCGCCGGAATGCGCCGACGCTCACCGGATGACGGCCGTCACCGTGGGCAACTGCCCGAGAAGTGCCTGGCTGGTCGAGCCCAGCAGGAAGCGCGCCATCGCCCCGCGCCCGTGGCTGCCGACGACGAGCAGCCGAGCGTGATGGGCCGTGCGCGCGATCACCGCCGCGGGGTACCCGGATTCGACCACGGTCGTCACCGAGAGGTCCGGATAATCCTGCCGCAGTCCGGCGAGCGCGATCGCCAGCGCCTCCGTGGAGAGATCTTGCATGCGGTCCAGGTAGTCCTCCGGGTAATCGTCCATCTCGAAGGGCACCGGAACCGGCGACCACGTCATCACCGCGGTCAGAGGTTCACCGAGGCGATCCGCTTCGGCCGCGGCGAACGCGACGGCCTTCTCCGAAGCCTCCGAGCCGTCGACCCCCACCACGACGCCCGTGCGTTCGTCGAGGTCGTCGTCGGGAACAACGACGACGGGACACTGCGCCGCGGCGGTGATCCGCACCCCGCGCACTCCGCGGAGCCGCGACCCGCCCCTCGCGAAGTCACTGCCCAGCACGAGCAGGTCGACGCGCTGCGACACGTCGAGGAGTTGTGCGACGGGATCTCCCCGTTCGATCAGCGTCTCGGCCTTCGCTCCGGCGGCGTCAGCCTGCGCCGCTGCGGACTCCAGCATCTTCTCGGTCACCTGTGTCGCGTGATCGAGGAGCGGTTCCTCCCCGCCGACGCCCCTGCCGGAACCCACGACGGACACCAGCAACAGTCGTTCCCGTCGCGCCACCGCGCGCTCGATCGCCCACTCGAGGGCCCGCTGGGCTCCCGAGGCATCCGTCACACCGACCGCAATGGTCTCGCTCATGATCGCTCCTTTGCTCGCGCCGTTCGTCGGCTACACCTCACGGTGCCGCCGACCGACCGATTCCGACGGGACCTTCGACCCGCCGGTGCCCCCGCAGGCCGCGAAGACTCGTCGTAGGCCACGATCGAAGGAGAGGTCATGCGAGTAGCAGTCGTCGAACAATTCGGTTCGCCCGCGAAGGTGGAGGAGCGAGAGCTCCCGCAGCCCGGGCCGGGACAGGTGCTGGTTCGACTGGAGACCTGCGGACTGTGCCACACCGACATCCACGCGATGAACGGTGACTGGCCGGTGAAGCCGAGCCTCCCGCTCGTGCCCGGACACGAGGGCGTCGGCATCATCGAGGAGCTCGGTGCCGGGGTGACCACGCGCACCGTCGGACAGCGTGTCGCGATGCCCTGGCTCGGCCACGCGTGCGGTGAGTGCCGCTACTGCGTCGACGGGCGGGAGAACCTCTGCGAGCAGCAATTCAACAACGGCTACGGCGTCGATGGCGCCTACGCCGAGTACATGCTCGCCGACGCGCGATTCGCCGTGCCGGTGCCCGACGGCGTCACCCCGATGGACGCGGCGCCTCTGACGTGCGCGGGCGTCACGACCTACGCGGCCGTCAAGAACGCCCGGATCACACCCGGAGAGACCGTGGCCGTGTTCGGCATCGGCGGGCTCGGTCACCTGGCCGTGCAGTACGCGCGCCTCGTGGGGGCGAAGGTGATCGCCGTCGACGTGACCGAAGACAAGCTGCGGCTCGCCTCCGAATTGGGGGCGGATCACGTGGTGAACGCACGCACCACGGATCCGGTGGAGGCGATCCGGCAGTACGGAGGAGCGGATGCCGTGATCGTTCTGGCCGTCGCTCCCGCGGTGTTCCGTCAGGCGTTCGACTCGCTCAACCGCGGAGGCCGACTCGTGCTGGTGTCGCTGCCGGCCGACGGCGAACTGACCGTGCCGATCTTCGACACCGTGCTCAAGGGCATCAGTATCATCGGCTCGATCGTGGGCACCCGTCAGGATCTCGCCGAGGTGTTCGCCCTGCACGCTCTCGGACGTACCCGGGTCATCACTGAGAGCCGCGACCTGGCGGACGTCAACCGCTCGGTCGACGAGGTGCTGGCCGGAAGCGTGCCCGCCCGGTTGGTCTTCGCCTACCACACGGCTGATCTCGTGCCCGTTGTGCCTGAGGCCACCGACGACGCCTCGTAGACGTCGCGACCAGCTGACCGCGCGAGGCGCCCGTTCCCCACGGGTTCCTCGCGCGGTCGCTGTGTCGTCTGCGTTGTCGCCTTAGTCTGGCCTCGAGAACTCGCATCCGGGGAGGTCAGTATGACGATCGCACCCGCGCAGCCGCGCACGCCCTCGCCGTGGCGCGTCGTTCGCCTCACGGTTCTCGTCGCGGCGGTGGTCGTCCTCGGTGGGGTGGCCGTCGTCCTCTTTGGCCTGATGAGCGACGAGACGCACTTCGACCGCCCCAGCGCCGAGTTCGACGCGCTGGAAGCCGAGGTCGTCGCGCTCCCCGGCGTCACGGCGGTCGCGAAGGAACGCTGGGTCGAGGCGCCGACCTTCTCGAACCCGATGTCGACGGTGACCGTCACCCTGGAACGGTCGGCTCTGCCGGCGGTGCTCGATGCCGCTTGCGCCACCGACTACCCCGACCCCGTCACGTGGGGGCTCGTCGTCGGCACCCCCGGCGGGGCGGAGGTGTCGATGTTCGCCGAGCGCGTGGCATCCGGGACGGGCCCGGCATGTCCGGATTTCCGGTTGGACGCGGTGGGTGCGGTCGACGCGCTGGACCGCATCGCTCCCGGCCGAGCCGTGGAGCTTGCGGTGGGGGATACCGGTCGCCTCTTCGCGCGAGACACGCCGGACGTGGGGAGAACGATCGCCGACGTGCTGCCGTTCGTGGCGCGCGTGGACGAGTTGCGGCAGGCCGCCGGACTCGACGCCGAGGTCAACGTCAACTCCGTCGCCCTGTCCGTCGTGGTCGGCCCAGGCGAGGGCCCCCGCTATGCCGACCTGCTGCGCAGGCTCGTCGATGAGTACGGCGTGACGACCTTCTGGGATGGCGCGGGCGGCGACGGGGCTCCGTCCGTTCGAATCGGCGGTGGCGCCGCACACGCGCACGAGATCGAGGCCGCGATCCGCGCGTCGGGACTGCGGATCGCCCAGGCGGGCGTCGATTTCCGGGGGAACTGACCCACCGGGACGCAAGCGGTACGTCAACGACGACGCGCCCTGCCACGATCGAGGAATGGATGTCACGATCGACGACACCCCGCCGGCCCCGGCCGTCGATCCCGACGCCCGCCGCGCCCACGCGCTCGTCGTCGCCGTCACGGCCACGGTCGCCTTCGTCGCGCTGCGTCTGGTCGTGGCCATCTCGAGGCCGGCGCCGTTGCCGATCGACGTGTGGTGGGATGCCGCGATGTCGGACCTCGCGTCGCCAGTCGGGGTGATCGTCGCGTGGGTGCCGGCGGTCGGCGGCGGCACGATCGGCATGATCGTGATCGGTGTGGCGACCTCGGCGCTGTTCCTCGCGCGGCACCGCCCGTGGGACGCGCTGAACGTCGCGGCATCCCTTGCTCTCGTTGTTGCCATCGGCGCCCCGATGGCCGCGGTGATCGCGCGGCAGAGGCCGGAGCACTCGCTCGCCGAGACCGTGGCGACCTCCTTCCCCTCGGGGCACACCGCGGTCGCGACGACGATCGTGGTGACCCTGGGGCTGATCCTCCGGCGGCGGTGGGTCTGGATCGTGGGCGGAGCGTGGGCCGTGCTGATGATGTGGAGCCGCACCTACCTGCACGCCCACTGGCTCTCCGACGTCGTGGCCGGCGCGCTCGAGGGGATCGTCGTGGCGACGCTGGTGTGGGCGGCGATTGAGGTGGCCCGCGAGCGCCGAGCGCAACCGTCTG
This sequence comes from Microbacterium sp. ZW3a, assembly GCF_057167165.1. Lineage (NCBI taxonomy): Bacteria > Bacillati > Actinomycetota > Actinomycetes > Micrococcales > Microbacteriaceae > Microbacterium > Microbacterium sp. ZW3a. The sequence continues at coordinate 316,213 of NZ_CM169903.1, forward strand.
CTGTCGATGGTGCATGAACGCTAACGTTCCCGGATGACATCTCCCTCGTCCGCCGCGGATCGCGCGCAGGATTCCCGCGCTTTCGAGATCGCCGCGCGCATCGGCTACGTGGTCCTCGGCCTGCTTCACCTGCTCATCGGCGTGATCGCCATCTCGATCGCGACCGGCGGTGGGGGAGAGAACGCCGATCAAAGCGGGGCCCTCTCGCAGGTCAGTTCCGCGCCCGGCGGCGTCCTGCTGCTGTGGACCATCGTCGTGGGCCTCGCCGCGCTCGCCGTGTGGCAGATCACCGAAGCTGTGGTCGAGCAGGATCCGGATGCCAAGAAGCGCTGGGCGCACCGCGCGAAGTTCGTCGGCACCGCGATCGCCTACGGTGCCATCGCGGGTACCGCTGCGACCGTCGCCCTGGGCGGGCAGTCGGATTCGGCGGAGTCATCGCAGACCCTGAGCGCACAGCTGCTCGCCGTTCCGGCGGGGGTCGCGCTTCTCGTGGTCGTGGGACTCGTGGTCGCGGCCGTCGGCGTCGCTTTCGTCGTGCGCGGCATCACGCGGGCGTTCGAGAAGCACCTGATCATCCCGGGCGGAACGGCGGGGCGTGGCATCCGCGTGTTCGGCACGGTCGGCTACGTCGCCAAGGGCATCGCGGTGGGGGTGGCCGGCATCCTGTTCGTGGTCGCCGCCCTCACGCACGACCCGGGTGCCGCGAGCGGCCTCGACGGGGCACTGCGTTCGCTCGCCGCCCTGCCGTTCGGCCAGGTCGTGCTGTGGCTCGTCGGCGCCGGGCTCATCGTGTACGGACTGTTCTGCTTCGCCCGGGCACGCTACGCGCGCATGTGAGACCCGTGCGCCGCACGTTCTCGGCGCGACGGTGTCGGTCATAGGGTTTCTTCGTCACCCGTTCCGCGGCCGATGGAGCCCCCATGACCGACACCCTGTTCGACTACTTCTCGTGCGGCGAGCTGCCGACCCCGACGCTGCCGGCGGAGGAGGCCGCCACTCTCCTGCGCGACGTCTACGGCGTCGACGTGGAGCTGCAGAGCCTCGGGAGTCAGCAGGATCAGAACTTCCTCGTCCGCCCGCCCGGCGGTGGCGAGCCGCTCGGTGTTCTGAAGATCAGCAACCCGGTCTTCCGCGAGACCGAGATCGAGATGCAGGATGCCGCCGCGGACGCCGTCGCGCGGGCGGAGCCGACGCTGCGCATCCCCGAGATCGTCGTCGGCCCGCGTGGCCCGATGACCGGCTGGTGGGAGACGAGCCAGGGCCGGCTGCACGCCCGGGTGATCTCGTTCGTGTCGGGGTCGACGCTCACCGGCTCGGGCTATCTCGCGCCGCGCGTGGTCGAGCGCCTCGGTGAGCTCGCCGCCGCGGTGAGCGTCGCGCTCGCCGACCAGACGCACCCCGCGTCGGGCCGGGTCTTGCAGTGGGATCTCCGGCATGCGGAGCGCGTGATCGAAGAGATCGCGCGGACCGAACCGGATGCCGACGTGCGCGCGGTCTGCGCCGAGGCGACCGCCGCGGCGCTCGCCGCCCTCCGCCCGGTGGCCGCGCGGCTGCCGCGCCAGCTCGGGCACTTCGACGTCACCGACGACAACGTGCTGCGCCCGCACGGCGTGGGCACGCTCCCCGACGCGGTGATCGACTTCGGCGACGTCATCGACTCGTGGGCGGTGGGCGAGATCGCGGTCACGGTGTCGTCGGTGCTCCACCACGACGGCGCGACGTACGCCTCCACCCTCCCGGCGATCGCCGCCTTCGACCGGCGGCGTCCGCTCTCCGACGACGAGATCACGGCCCTGTGGCCCCTCGTCGTGCTCCGCGGTGTCGTGCTCGTGCTGAGCGGTCGCCAGCAGGTGCGCCTCGACGACGCGAACGACTACGCCAGCGGCGCCCTCGACCGCGAGTTCGAGATCCTGCGCCGAGCCGGTGCTGTGCCGGTCGAGGTGGCGACGGCGCGGATCCGCCGCGCGCTCGGCCGTGAGGTCGTTGCGGCTCCCGCGTGGAGCACCGCGCCGATCCTGCCGGGGGCCCTGCGCCCGGTCGTTCTGGATGCCACGACCCTGTCGCCGCTGGCCGACGAGGGGGCGTGGATCGACGGCGACGCGCTCGAGAGGGCGGCGCAGCGCCTGCTCGACGGCGGGGCGGATGCCGTGGTGCTCCCCGCCCTGACGCCGACGCTGCTCGGCGCTCCCGCGCGCACGCCCGAGGAACCCGCGACGGCCCCGACGGCGGCCTCGGTGTGGTTCGCCGAGGCGACCGCGCTCGTGCTCCCGGCCGACGCCGAACACCGCGACGGCGAGATCGTGGTGCGCGGGGGCGATGGCATCCTGCGGATCTTCGCGCCCTCGGCCGAGGTTCCCGCGCGCACGCGTACGCGGGTGATGCTGACCGCGCCGGGCATCGACGTGCCCGACGCCGTACGCCCGAGCGACCTGCCCGGGTGGCGGGCCGTCGTCGGCGACGCCACGCCCGCCCTCGGGGTCACCCCGCCCGCCGCGCTCACGGACGACCTGCTCGCGCGCCGCGAGGCGGTCGTCGCCGAAGTGCAGGAGCACTACTACGCGCAGCCTCCGCGGATCGAGCGGGGCTGGCGGGAGTACCTCGTGGGCGTCGACGGTCGCGTGTACCTCGACATGGTCAACAACGTCGCCTCGGTCGGGCACGCGCACCCGCGGATCCACGCCGCCGTGTCGCGGCAGACGCGGCTGCTCAACACCAACTCGCGGTTCCACTACGCCGCGATCACCGAGTATGGCGAGCGCCTGGCGGCGCTGCTCCCCGACGAACTCGACACCGTGTTCTTCGTCAACTCCGGCTCCGAGGCCGTCGACCTCGCGATCCGGCTCGGCCTGGCCGCGACCGGGCGTGCGGACGTCGTCGCGATGGCCGAGGCGTACCACGGCTGGACGTACGCCAGCGATGCGGTGTCGACCTCGATCGCCGACAACCCGAACGCCCTCGAGACCCGCCCCGACTGGGTGCACACCGTGGATGCCGCGAACTCCTACCGCGGTCGTCACCGGGGCACGGATGCCGCGGCCTACGCGCCCGAGGCGGTCGCGCGGCTGCGCGCGCTCGCCGCCGACGGGCACGCGCCAGCGGCCTTCCTCAGCGAGACGTTCTACGGCAACGCGGGCGGGGTGGCTCTGCCCGAGGGGTATCTGCGGGAGGTGTACGAGGCCGTCCGCGAGCTGGGCGGTCTCGCGATCGCCGACGAGGTGCAGGTCGGGTACGGACGCCTGGGCTCGTGGTTCTGGGGCTTCGAGCAGCAGGGGGTCGTGCCCGACATCGTCGCGGTCGCGAAGTCGATCGGCGCCGGCTTCCCGCTCGGGGCCGTCGTCACCCGCCGCGCGATCGCGGATCGCTACCGCACGCAGGGGTACTTCTTCTCGTCGACAGGGGGATCGCCGCTCTCCTCCGTCGTGGGTTCGACGATCCTCGACATCATCGAGGACGAGGGCCTGCAAGAGAACGCGCGCGTCGTCGGTGCACACCTCAAGGCTCGCCTCGAGGCGCTGGGGGAGCGGCATCCCCTCGTCGGCACCGTGCACGGGGCGGGGCTGTACCTCGGCCTGGAGTTCGTGCGCGACCGCCAGACCCTCGAGCCGGCCACCGAGGAGACGGCCGCGATCTGCGACCGGCTGCTCGAGCTCGGTGTGATCATGCAGCCCACGGGCGATCACCAGAACGTTCTGAAGATCAAGCCGCCCCTGTGCCTCACGCGGGAGTCGGCCGACTACTTCGCCGACATGCTCGACCGCGTGCTGACGACGGGGTTCTAGCGGGTTCCGCTCGCGACGCAAGCCCGCTCGCCCGGTGCGCCGAGGGGAGTAGACCGGAGGGACACCCTTCCGCCCGAGAGGAGCAGCCCATGCGTGGAGTCATCATGCACGCCGCCGGAGACGTGCGCGTCGAGGACCGTGACGACCCGAGAATCGAAGAGCCGACGGATGCCATCATCCGCCTGTCCGCCTCGTGCATCTGCGGCTCGGATCTGTGGCCCTATCGCGGGGCCGACGACGTGGATGCCACCCCCATGGGCCACGAGTACGTCGGGGTGGTCACCGAGATCGGCGAAGCGGTGCAGAACGTGAAGGTCGGCGACTTCGTCGTCGGCTCGTTCATGGCATCCGACAACACGTGCGAGATCTGTCAGGCCGGGTACCAGTCCCGCTGCGTGCACGTGGTGCCGATGGGACGCATGGGCACGCAGGCCGAGTTCGCGCGCATCCCCCACGCCGACGGCACGCTCGTCGCGACCCCCGGCGAGCCCGACGCCGACCTCATCCCGTCGCTCCTGGCCGCCTCCGACGTGCTCGGCACCGGGTGGTTCGCGGCCGAGGCTGCCGAGGTCGGCCCCGGGAAGACCGTGGCGGTGGTCGGCGACGGAGCGGTGGGCCTGCTCGGCATCCTGGCCGCGAAGCAGTTGGGCGCCGAGCGCATCATCGCGATGTCGCGTCACGCCGACCGGCAGGAGCTCGCACGGCGGTTCGGCGCCACCGACATCGTCGAGGAACGCGGCGACGAGGGCATCGCGAAGGTCAAGGAGCTCACCGACGGTCTGGGGGCGCACTCGGTCATCGAGGCAGTCGGGACCCAGCAGTCCATGGAGCAGGCCATGCGCTCCACCCGGGCCGGCGGCCACATCGGCTTCGTCGGCGTCTCGCACGACGTCACTCTCCAGGGGCAGGAGCTCTTCCGCTCGGCGGTGCACCTGCACGGAGGTCCGGCCCCGGTGCGGCGCTTCCTGCCGGAGCTCATCCAGCTGATCTGGGACCGCAAAATCGACCCGGGCGCGGTGTTCGACCTGAGCCTGCCGCTCGAAGAGGCGGCCGAGGGCTACCGGGCGATGGACGAGCGCCGCGCCACCAAGGTCCTGCTGACGATTCCCTGAGTGGCTCGGCGGCCCCGGACGAGCCAGCCTCGACCGACTCAGGCCGCGACCGCGCTGACGACGATGTTGTCGACGTAGTGGCCCGACTGCGCATCCCACGCGCCCCCGCAGGTGACGAGCCGCAGCTCGCGCGTCGGCACCGGGGCGTAGATCGACGAGGTCGGGAAGGTCTCCTTCTCGACCGTCTGAAGACCGGTCACCGTGAAGTCGATCGTCGCCCCGTCGCTCTGCGTCACCGACACCACGTCGCCGGGGGTGAGACGCGGCAGGTCGAAGAAGACCGCGGGTCCCGTGGGGGAGTCCACGTGCCCCGCGATGACGGCCGGGCCCACGGCGCCGGGGACGACGCCCTTCTCGTACCAGCCGACGTCGTCGTACTCCCGGGGGGATTCGATCCACCCGTCGGGGCCGCGATCCAGGGTGATGAGGTCGGACTCGACGCCGATGGTGGGGATGGAGATGTGGACGGGGGTGGCGGTCGAGGTCTTCGCCGGCGTCACGGGATCCTGCAGCCCGCCGGCCCCGCCCGATGCCCCGGCGGTGGCCGGGGCATCGGTGGTGGGGGCATCGAACGGGGGGCACCCGGCGAGGACGTCGTCGCTCATCATGACCGTGGCCAGGGCGTTCCACGCGTCGCCGTAGTAGGTCGGGGTCGAGGCCGATGTCTCGCTCATCCGTCGCAGGTCGGCGGCGGCGGCATCCGTCTGCCCGTCCGCGGCGAGGGCTGCCGCGCGCGCGGCGTACGCGACCGCGTGCTGATCGCCGGTCACCGCCCCCGCGCCGGCATCCAGTTCGGCCGCGAGGCGATCGTCGTCCGGAAGCGCCGCCGCGACGCGAGCCGCGAGCGCGCGATCGTCGGGGTCGCAGGATTCGGCGTACCGGATCGACAGGCGGGCGGAGTCGTAACCGAAGCGGGGTTCGCCGCTCCCGTCCGCGCCGCCCGCGAGCGCGACCGCGCCATCGGCCGCGACCGTCGCCCAGTTCGTCGGCACCGCGTTCTTCTCCAGAAGTGCCGCCGTGACGGCACGGCTGCCGGATGCCAGTTCCTCCCACCGCGCGTCGCCGGACGCGCGATCGAGCACCGCGTAGGCGGCCGGCGACGCGTACGAGGGGTTGTACGCGTGCGGCGCGGCGGTGGCCCAGGGCCCCGGGAGGAGAATCCGCCCCAGCTCCGTCTCGGCGGTCATCTCGTCGAGCAGAGCCTCGCCGACCGCGACGCCCGCCTCGCGGAGATCGTCGCGTCCGAAGGCGTCGCCGGCGAGGACCAGGGCGCGCGCGGCATCCAGGTCGGCGTCGGAGGCCGGCTGCTCATCGCTGACCGCCCCGTCCGCCCACTGCCAGGCCAGCAGCCCGTCCTCGCGCTGGATGTTCTGCGTCGTCCACGTCCAGATCTCGTCGAAGCGCGCCTCGTCGTCGGCAGCGACCGCAAGAAGAAGGCCGTAGGCCTGTCCTTCGCTGACGGTATCGTCGCCCTGATCCCGGCGGACGACGCGACCGTCGTCCACGTAGGTGTCGAGGAACGCCGAGGCGATCGCCGCCGTGTCGTCGCTGGATTCGCTGTCGGGTTCGGCCGGCGCGGCGCAGGCCGACGCCCCGAGGGCGAGCGCGGTGACGACCGCGCCCGCCGAGACGGTCCGCAGGAGGCGTCTCATGCGCGAGTCGTGGCCGCGCGACGGCGCAGGATGGCCGTCGTCGCGATCACGCCCCCGAGGAGGGCCGCCACGCCCACCGCGGCGCCGACCGGGGCGGTCGTGTTCGTCGCGGTGCCGCCCCCGCCGGTGTGGATGCCGCCGATCGGCATGTCGGAGAGGGTCGCGGAGTCGGTGATCGCTTGGGCGGTCAGCGCCCCGGCGGCGGTGTCCAGGACGAACAGCGTCGACACCGATCCCGCGGGCAGGTCGACGGCCGACGCCGTCGTGGCGTCGGCGCCCGTGAGTTCGAGATCCCACGAGCCGGCGGGGACGGACGCGTAGTCGGTCGCCGTGCCGGTGGGAACGCCGCGGGCGATCGGGCGGCCTTCGGTGGTGTCGACGTCGACGCTCGACTCGACGGTCGAGGCCTGGACGACACGGACCCGCGCCTCGCCCTCGGCGGGAGCGGAGAGGTCGTCCTCGAAGACCGTCGTCCGCAGGTCGGCGTTACGTCCATAGGCGGCGACGGTGACCGGGTCTCCGTCGGTCACGTCGACGGACTGCTCGACCACGGGCTCGGCATCGTCGGCCGCGTCGGAGGGCACCATCGAGATGATGTAGGTGCCCTGCGCGAGCGGAATGTAGTCGCTCACCGCGCCGTAGGCCACATCGTCGAGTTCGTAGACGACGGCGCCGCCGGCGAGTGCCGTCATCTGGACGTCGACAGACTTCGTGTCCGGCGAGAGATGGGCAACACGGGCCCACCCCTCGGCTTCGGCTGGAGCGGCCAGGGCAGCGGGGGCCGTGGCCACGCCGACGGCCGCGGGAAGGAGCGCGATCGCGGCCAGGGCGAGGCCGCGTCGGGCCGAGCCGGTGGAGGGGCGGCGGGGGGAGGTCGTGTTGATCATGGGGGATCCTTTCTTCGGGGGGAGGGGGATCATCTGCGGGCGCGGTCCTCACGCGCGCCTCGATCAGGGGGTGGGACGGGGAAGGAGCTCGGTCGGTTCGTCGGTCGAGAAGGTGATCGTCACGCCCGCGTCGCCGCGCTCCACGGACAGTGGCCGCAGCGAGCCGGAGAGCGACGTGAAGAATCGCTCGACCGCGACGGCTCCGGCCGCGTCTCCCCGCGCATCCTCGCCCGCGAACGAGCTGATGACGAGCCGGCGATGCACGCCGGACGGGTCTCCGTCTAGCGGGACGAGGGAGGCCACATCGACGCGGCCGCTCGACGAGAGCTGCCCGAGCGAGAGCAGGATGCGGCCGTCGACGACGCCGGAGGTGAGCAGGTCCTGCTCGGGGGTGGGGAAGCCGATCTGGGGGTTCTGGAGCAGCTGCTGCCCCGCGACCGAGCGTGCGGCGTACAGGTCGCCGTCGGCGGCCTGTGCGAGAGCGGACTGCTCCGCGTCGATAGCCCGCACGTCGACCTGCTGCGTGCCTTCGCCGAAGGTCGCCACGACGACGCTGTTCTCGATGGCCTGGCGCACCGTGGGGAACTCCGTCGGGAAGGTCCGCATGGAGTCGGTGGTGATGACGTAGTCGTAGTCGCGCCAGCCGTCGGGGGCGAGCTCCTGCACGTCGGTGTCGGTGTCGGCCTTGTAGTACCAGACCACGTCCTCGCGGGTGAAGCCCGCGTCGACGAGGTCGACCCACATGGCGTCGTCGACCAGCGTGCGGGAGTCGCCGGGGGCGTTCTGGACCATCCAGGCTTCGGCGTCGCGGAGAGGGCGGTCGAGGTCGGCGAGCAGGAATCCCCTCAGCTGTGCGGCCCACAGGGGAGCGGCCGCGATCAGCGCGACGATCAGGCCCGTCGAGGCCACCAGGCCGCCCAGTCGGCGCAGCCCGACGTGACGGTCGGTCGATCGTGCACGCACGGCCTCCAGGGCGACCTGACCGAGCCCGGCGACGATGATCGCCGCGAGCGGGATGAGGATGATCACGTACGGGACGGGCAGGTACCCGCCGCGGAACATGAACGCCGTCAGGGCGAGCAGCGCAATCGCCCACGGGCGCAGACGACGCACGAACAGTGCGGCGACCGACCCCGCGAGCGCCGTCACGATCAGGACGGGATCGAGCTGCCACCACAGACCGACCGTGCGTGACAGGACGCTCTCCGGGTCGAACAGCGACCCGCTGCCCTCGCGCGCTGCCAGCTGGAAGGCGAGACCATCCCACAGGCTGACACGTCCCTCTCCCGGGGCCAGCTCGCCCTTGACGACGGCGAAGGCGATATACGTCAGGCCGATCAGCGCGAGGACGGACGCAGCGACCGACAGCGTGTAACGGCGGGTCGTGCGATCGGCGCCTCGCCACAGGAACCAGGCGAACAGCGGGAGGGCGAGGAGGTAGGTCTCCTTCGTGAGCACGGCCACCCCGAACGCCGCCGACGCTGCGGCGTACCCGAGCAGCTGCCGTCGTCGGCTCAGCGCGAGCAGCAGGGCCGCAAGCAGCCACGCGGTGGCGATGTTGTCCAGGTACACCTGACGGTGGAACTGCACCGCCAGGGGAGAGAGAAGGAAGAGGGCCACCGCGACGGAGGCAGTGGGGCGGGCGAAACCAATGCGGCGAACGAGCAACCACAGCAGCACGGCAGCGATCGCGGTGGCCGCGAGCACGGCCTCGCGCGCGGCGACGACGGCGATGTCGTAGCGATCCCACGCACCGGTGAGCCCCGCATACCCGGCGATCTGCATCCACCCGAGGGGCGGGTGGTCGTACCAGTAGGTGTAGTGGGTGAGCTCGCCGAGATTGCCGATGCTCCAGGCCTGCGCGGTATACGTGCCCTCGTCGTCGATGCGCTGCGGCGATCCGCCCAGGTTGATGGCATTGACAACGAGACCGACGACGAGCACGGGCAGAAGCCAGGCGGCATCCACCAGTCGATCGCGCCACGTCCGGCTGCTGCGCACCTGACTTGCGTCCCCCGTGTCGACGGTGGACATGGCGCCCGTGCGGGACGGACGATCGAGCGTCGAGGTCATCGGGCCACCTCCGATGCGACGACGGGCACGGACATCGCCACGTGCTCCCGGGGAGGGGCGTCCGCATCGGCGTCGCGGTGCGCGCCCGTGTGCTCGGTCTTCTCCCAGCTGCCGTCTCCGCGCAGCTGACGGACGACCGCACGGACGGCGGCCGCGGCGAGGAACACCTGGTAGGGGACGAGACCGAGCACGAGCCGGACGTAGTCGCGGACGCGGACCTTCCGCTCATAGACCCGACCGAACTCGGCGAGGCCAGCGGCCTCGACGACGAGGGTGATGACGGTCGGCACGAGCGGAAGGAAGGTGATCAGAGCGACCGGGGTGGGTACCTTCACGAGAAGGATGAAGGCGAGCGAGATGGGAATCAGGATGCCGGTGGCCGCCTGCAGGAACGGCATGTTCAGCAGGTAGCGGGCATACATCCGCTGGCGAAGAGTCGGCAGCGCTTTCCACTCGCCCTTGCCCAAGACCTGCAGGAAGCCCTGGTTCCAGCGGGTGCGCTGCTTGTACAGCGATACGAGCGTCGGGGGCGTCTCTTCGCGGGTGACGTACTCGGGGTTGTATGCGACAACGACCTTCGCCCCGTCGCTGGACAGACGCACGCCGAGCTCGCAGTCTTCTGCCAGGCACTGGTCATCCCACCCGTGCGACCATTCCAGGCGCTCCCGGGTGACGAAGACGGTGTTGCCGCCGAGCGGGATGAACTTCGAGCGGGCGTGGAAGTGCAGTCGGGACCGGAACCAGAAGTAGTACTCCAGGACGTTGCGCAGCGACCACCAGCTCGTCTCGAAGTTCATCAGCTGAACCCCGCCCTGCACGACATCGGCGCCGGTCTCCTGGAACTTCGAATCAACGACAGTGAGCAGGCCCGGATGCACCTCGTCTTCGGCGTCGAACACACCGACGACGTCGCCCGTGGCGGTCTGCAGTGCCAGGTTCAGCGCTTTTGGCTTGTTCTTCGGCACACTGTCGTCGACGATGACCCGAATGAGGTCGGGGTGACGCTCTGCCGCCTGGCGGGCGACGAGCTCGGTGCCGGGGTCGTCGTGACCGACGATCGCGATGATCTCGAACTCGGGGTGGTCCTGCTGCGCGAGACGATCCAGCGTCTGCCCCAGGACTTCCTCCTCATGACGTCCCGGAACAAGCAGCGTGAAACGGTGCCGGGCGGGACGCGGCGACGAGCTGAACTGGGTGGCGCGCAGGTCATCGGCGGAGCGCCAGGCGTGCAGCATCCACCACAGGGTGGTCGCCGCGACGATCGTGAGGAGCAGGGCCAGGACAATGATGCCCCCGTAGCCGAACCACTCGCCGATCGACCAGTCGGGCAGAATCCCTCCGGTCAGCGCGGCACCGGGATCCGCGGGGAGCGGGATCTCGCCCGGCTGCGGAACGGGGGCGGGGGCAACGGGGGTCAACAGCGGCTCGGGGGTCGGATCGACCTCCGCGGACGCGGACGTGGTCAGGGGGGCGTGCGATCGTGGCATCACGAAGGACCTCCAGCGCCCGGAGGGGCGTTTCGAGGGATGGGCGGGGGGATGCACGGAGCCCCGAGCAGGGAGGAGCGACCACAGGACTATTCGTCCCGTCGTCATCGCCTTCCGTCTCGATGGTTATCCGCACTGTGAGTCATACGGAGCGAGACGGGGGGATGGTTTGGAGGGATCAGGGAACTGCCAGGCCCGCGCCTTCGCGCCAGCGCGCTAGGACGCCTCCGTGCGCCCCTTACGGCGTCAGCACCGTCACGCCCGCATCCGCGAGTGCCGCCGCGAGATCGGGGGACGGTGGAGCATCGGTGATGAGATAGTCCGCCTTCTCGAGCGCTGCGACTTGCGCGAAGAGGCGACGGTCGAGCTTGGTGGAGTCGGCGAGGATCACGGTGCGGTCCGCGCGCTGGATCATCTCGCTCATCATCGTGGCGTCGCCGAGGTTGCTGGTCGAGAAGCCCGAGGCATCCACCGCTCCGACGGCGATGAGGGCGTAGTCGCACCGGATGTCGACGTCGGGGCTGTGCGAGTGTGCCGCCAGGGTCACCGGGCCCGTCGTGGCCTGGGTGATCGTCCGCACGGCGCCGCCGAAGATGAAGAGGTCGCGGAAGACCTGTGGCGAGATCTCGGCGGGGATCCGCAGGTTGTTCGTCGCGATCGTGAGGTTGCGGTGGTTGCGGAGGGCGCGGGCGACGGCGAGCGTCGTCGTACCGGCGTTCAGCATCACCACGGAGCCGTCCTCGATGAGGTCGGCGGCGAGCGCGGCGATCTTCTCCTTCTCGGCGGTCTGCATCTGCAGGCGCACATCGAGCCCGCGATCGCGCCCGGGAACCGCCATCGCGCTGACGGCGCCGCCGTGGGTGCGGACGACGATGCCCTCGCGGTCGAGCTGATCGAGATCTCGCCGCACCGTGTCGATCGAGACCCCGAAGTGCGAGGCCAGGTCGACGACGGTCACCTGCCCGGATTGGGCGACATAGGCGGCCAGTTCGGCCTTCCGTCCCGCCGGCAGTCGTCGCTTCGTCGTGTTCGTGGTGCCCTCCATGCCGTCATCTCTAGCACAGTGCGGCAATCCATTCGACAGTATTGTGCCCAATACGGCACGAAACGGCGTTGATCTGCCGTATCTGTCCCTTTCCCTGCCGTGGGATGCCGAATAGGTCACGAATCTGCATCGTGGCCTTGACGCACGCAGCACATGCGCGCATACTCGTGCTGAAAGTTGCAAGAACGCGCAGAAGAGCGCGAAATACAGCAAATCTCAATGAGGAGAAACGATGGACAACAGCGGGCGCGGGCGTCGGAACGCCATCAAGCTCGTCGGTGCCGCCACGGCGGCCACGACCCTCCTGGCGATGGCGGGGTGCTCGTCGAACTCGGCCGCCCCCTCCGGCGGAGACGTCACGATCGAGTTCGCCCAGTGGTGGGAGCCCGAGCTGCCCGACGGCGAGTTCCGTGCACTCATCGACCGGTTCGAGGAGCAGAACCCCGGCATCACGGTCGACCTGGTCAGCGGCCCGTACGCCTCGACCAAGGAGCAGCTCTTTGCCGGTGCGGCGTCGGGAACGATGCCCGACGTCGTCGGACTCGACGGCGCGTGGGTGAGCGACTTCGCCCAGCAGGGGGTGATCGCCGACCTGTCGGCGCTGATGACCGACGCCGGCTTCGACGACAGCGAACTGGCCAGCCAGATCCAGGTCGACGGCAGCACCTACATGATCCCGGTCGTCAACTTCGTCTACCCGATGTTCACGAACGACGCCCTGCTCGCCCAGGCCGGCGTCTCGGCGCCCCCGTCCACGCGCACCGAGTTCGCCGACGCGGCCACGAAGATCGCCGCCCTCGACGGGGATGCCGCGGGGTGGGTGCTCCCGCTCTCGCTCGAAGCGCCCAACGGCGTGCAGAACGACGTCATGTCGTGGGTGTGGGCCTCGGGTGGATCGATGCTCAAGGACGGGCAGCCCGATGTGACCAACTCCGACGTCTCCTCGGCCACGGCCTACATCCAGCAGCTCTGGGACGACGGTGTGATCGCTCCGGGCTCCTTCACGATGAAGGAGCAGGACAAGGTCGAGGAGTTCACCAACGGCCGCGTCGGCATGATGATCGACTCGCTCGCGCACATCAACCTCATCCGCGAGTCCAACCCCGACCTGAAGTTCTCGATCTCGGCGATCCCCGCCGAAGACGGCTTCACCGGCGAACGCGGCATCCCGTACGCCGCGTGGGGTATCGGCGTCGCCGAAAACTCCGAGCACAAAGACGCCGCCTTCAAGCTGGTGGAGTTCCTCATGAGCACGGACGTCAACTCCGAGCTGTCGACGATGGCCAAGGCCTTCCCCGGCAACACCGAATCGGTCCCGACGTTCGTGGAGGACGACGAGCTGTTCGCCACCGCGTTCGAGATCTACCAGGCCGGATACCCGGCCAACGAGTTCACGGGCCTGCCCGTCGCGGAGGAGCTCATGCGCCAGTTCGGCGAGCAGTTCCAAGCGGCGCTGGACGGACAGCAGTCGATGAGCGACGCGCTGAAGAAGACGCAGGACGAATGGAAGTCGGAGTTCTGATCCGACGCCGCCACGGGATGCCGCATCGCCACCGTTCGCGGTGCGGCATCCCGCTCATCGAAAGCCGCACACCATGACCATGCGCACCCTCACACCCCCCGACACCGAGGTGATCGTCACGGGACGACCCGCCTCGCGCCGCACCCGGCAGCTGCGCAAGGCCTCCGAGGCCTATGTCTTCCTCTCGCCGACCCTGATCCTGCTGTTCGTCCTGATGATCGTGCCGATCGTGATGGTCATCGGCTACTCGTTCCAGGACAACGTCATCACCAACAAGAACCCCGAGTTCGTCGGTGCCGACAACTACCTCGCCGTGCTGACCGACCTCGGCTTCTGGAAGGCCACCGGCAACACGCTCTTCTTCACCCTGACGAGCGTGGCCGCGCACCTCGTGCTGGGGCTGTCGTTCGCGATGCTGCTGAACAGCCGACTCCTCGGCGCGATCCCGCGGGCGATCTTCCGCGGCCTCTACGTGCTGCCGTGGCTGTTCACCGTGGCCGTCATCGCCGTGCTGTGGCGCATGCTGCTGGCGCCGAATGGCATCGTCAACTTCCTCCTCGACACCGACATCGAGTGGCTCGCCTCACCGCAGCTGGCCCTCGGTACGGTCACCTTCATCAACATCTGGGCCGGGTACCCGTTCTTCATGGTCAGCCTGCTCGCCGGGCTCCAGGGCATCCCGAGCGACCTCTACGAGGCGGCGACCGTCGACGGTGCGAGCCCCGTGCAGCGCTTCTGGAACGTCACGATCCCGCAGCTGCGCCCCATCATCGTGAGCCTGGTGCTGCTGGATCTGATCTGGACCTCGCAGCAGTTCGCGCTCATCTGGCTGACCACCGGAGGCGGTCCCATCGACGTCACCGAGATGCTCAGCACGTTCACCTACAAGCTCGCCTTCGCCACCTACGACTTCTCGACGGCCTCCGCCTCGGCGGTCCTGGTGCTGGCGATGTCGATGATCATCGCGGTGCTCTACGTGCGCCACCAGAAGGCGAGGGACTGACATGGCCATGACCACTGCCACGCGCACGCGCGTCGCCAAGACCGGGGTGCTCGTCGGGCTCGTGCTCGGTGCGGTCTTCGCGGCCGGACCCGTCTTGTGGATGCTCTCGAGCTCGTTCAAGTCGAACACGCAGATCTTCGAGCTGCCCCCGCGCCTGATCACCGAGACCTTCTCGTTCGACGCGTACGTGACGATCTTCACCACTCCCGAGACCGTGCGCTTCTTCCTCAACAGCTACGTCGTGGCCGGCGCGGTGACGATCCTGACGCTCCTCGTCGCGATCCAGGCGGCGTACGCCTTCAGCCGGTTCGAGTTCCGGGGTAAGCGCATCGTCAACGTCATCATCGTGAGCGTCCAGGCCGTTCCGCCGATCACGCTGCTCATCCCGTACTTCGGGCTCATGGTGACCCTCGGCCTCTACAACACCTACGCGGGGCTCATCCTCACCTACATGGTGTTCACGCTGCCCTACGCGATCATCATGATGACCGGCTACTTCAACACCCTCCCGAAGGAGCTGGACGAGGCCGTCCGCGTCGACGGCGCCGGATCGTTCACCGCCCTCTGGCGCGTGCTCGTGCCGATCTCCATCCCCGGCATCGTGTCGGTGGGCATCTACACGTTCATGATCGCGTGGAACGAGTTCCTCTTCGCCCTGACCCTGACGCGCACCCTCGACATGCGCACCGTGCCGATCGGCATCCAGCTGCTCATGGGTCAGCACTCGTACGAGTGGAACCAAATCATGGCGATGAGCATCCTCGGCTCGATTCCGGTGCTCGTGCTCTTCCTCTTCTTCCAACGCTTCTTCATCAGCGGCCTCACCGCCGGCTCGGTGAAGAGCTGACCCCGCCAAACCACCCCGAACAAGGAGAATCTCCGTGCTCTACACCGGCAAGTCCATCCTCGATGTGGCGAACGCCCACCGCTTCGCCATCCCGGCCTTCAACATCAGCGATTGGGCGATGTTCACGGGGATCATGGACATCAGCGAAGAGAAGTCCGCTCCGGTCATCATCGCCATCCACCCCGACGAGGTTTCGCACATCACCACCGATCTCATCGCCGCGATGCACGCCCGCGCCCACCGGTCGAGCGTTCCCGTCGCCATCCACTGGGACCACGGCGGCACGTACGAGCAGATGATCACGGCGATCCACTCCGGCTTCACGTCGGTCATGATCGACGCGTCGCTGGAGCCGTTCGAGCAGAACGTCGCGATCACCCGCAAGGTGGTCGAGGCCGCGCACGCCGCCGGCATCCAGGTCGAGGGCGAGCTCGGCACGATCGGCGCCAACGACAGCTACGGGGAGTCGGGGGCGGCGGAGATCATCTACACCAACGTCGACGACGCCGTGCGCTTCGTCGAGCAGACCGGCGTCGACAGCCTGGCGATCGCGATCGGAACCTCGCACGGTCTCTACCCGGCCGACAAGAACCCCGAGCTGCGCCACGATCTGCTCGAGCAGATCAAGGCCGCCGTCGGCATTCCGCTCGTGCTGCACGGCGGATCCAGCAACCCCGACGCGGAGCTGCGGCGCGCGGTCGAGCTGGGCGTGAACAAGATCAACATCTCCAGCGACATCAAGGTCTCGTACCACGACCGCATGCGCGAGGTGCTCGGTACCGACCGTCGCCTCCGCGAGCCCAACGCGATCCAGCCCGAGGCCATCGCCGCCATGAAGATCACGGCGGCCGAGAAGATCGACCTGTTCGGCGCCGCCGGCAAGGCCGACCTCTACTGATCGAGGGGGATCGGCGACATGGACGGACACCTCGTCCTCGGGCTCGGCGGCACCGTCGACTACGAGATCCGGTGGGATGCCACGGTGCTCACCGCCCTCGCGGCGGAGTACGGCATCCGTGTCGACGAGCTGACCACCACGACGCCGATCACCGACGAGCGGACGCTCGTGACGACGGTGCTCGCCTTCCTCGCCACCGGCGGGGGAGGCGAGCGCTTCGTCCTCTCCTCGGAGATCATCGAGCGGTTCGCGGCCCACTTCGCCGTGGAGGTGACCCTCGGCGGTACCGGGGTGCGCGCGGGGATCGCGCTCGATCGCATCGGCGTGCCGACGGTGCAGCACCTCGTCAGCATCGACGACACCGTGCGGCGTCTGCTGCCGAGGTCGATGAGCGTCGTCTCGTCCGCGACCCGCGACACCCTCGACCCGCACCTCATCGTGCAGTACCCCGAGGGGGCGGAGGTAGCGCTCGTGGACGGGGCGCTGGTGGCCCCGGCATCCAATCGTCTGATCTTCGCCAACGACGCACCCAACCGCGAGATGGCCATCGCCGAGGGGCTGGGCGACGCGCTCGAGGGGGCGGCGGCGTTCCTGATCTCGGGCTTCAACACCATGCAGGATGCCGCGCTCCTGGCCCGTCGGCTCGACGACCTCGTCGCGGCCCTCCGGCGTCTGCCGGCGGGGGCGCTGGTCTACTACGAGGACGCCGGCTTCTACGAGCGCTCCTTCGCGCACCTGGTGCGTGAGCGCCTGCAGGACCGCATCGACGTGTACGGCATGAACGAGGACGAGTTGCAGGAGTATCTCGGGCGCCCCGTCGACCTCCTCTCGCCCGACGAGGTCGTGGCCGCGCTCGCTGATGTGCACCGGCTCATCCCCGCGCCGGCACTCGTCGTGCACACGAAGTACTGGGCGATCGCTGTCGGGCCCGCCGCCGCGCGGCACCGTGCGGCGCTCGAGAGCGCCGTGCGCACCGCGGCGACCCGGTACCGCCTCGGCGACCGCTGCACGGCCGCCGATCTCGACGACACCGCCCGGTTGCCCCGGCACGTCGGCGGTGGCGCCGTCGTCGCCGCCGTCGAACAGCGGATGCCGTCGGCCGGTGTCGCCGCCCACGTGGTGTCCGTCGACGCTCCCACGACGATCGGGCTCGGTGACACGTTCGTGGGGGGATTCCTCGCCGCGGTGCCCGCCGTGTCGAGCCCGCTCAGGCCGGAGGGGCTTCCTCCTCGATGAACAGGCTGACCGCCTCGATCAGGCGGCGCAGGCTCGCCGCGGCCTCCCAGCGGTCGATCGCGACGGCATACGGCTCGCGGCGCGACCCGGCGAGCTGTTGGAGGCTCGCGGCATAGGCGTCGAGAGTCGCCCGGGCGTCGCGCAGGAGTCCGGGCAGACGATCAGATTCGGGTTCTGTCGCCACCAGGCGTGACGCCGAAGCGATCGCGTTCGCCAGTGTCCGGCGCGCGTCCCCGGGGAGGCGCTGGTCGACGTCGTCGACATCGGTGAGAGCGGTCAGACCCGTGACGAGGTCGCGCGTGGCCTCCGCCGTCACGGCCAGGGCCTCCAGGCGGTGGCGTCGCTCGCCGCGCGGGACGGTGAGCCGGCGTCCGCGTGGGTTGTAGCGGAGGCTCTCGTCGGCGAGGTCGACCTCTTCGCGCACCTCGGCCAGGGTGTCCGCGAGCCCCGCGGCGGCGCGACGGGCGGTCGCGGGGTCGAAGGTGCGACCGGCGAGAGCCTTCGACATTTCGCGCAACGCCTCGGCGAGTCCGTCGCGCAAGTGGTCGAGACGCTCGTCTGCCCGACGGAGGTGCAGCGGGGGGACGACGACGAGGTTGACCACCACGCCGACCAGCACACCGAAAGCGGTGGTCAGCAGGTACGACGACGAGAACCCGTCGGGGTCGGCCCCGCCCAGCAACAGCACGAACAACCCCGCGATGGCGACCCAGTCGCGTCCCGGGCCCAGGGCGCGTACCCCCGCGAGAAGGACGCCGAGGCCGACGGTCGCTGCCACGGCGACGATCCGTGGCATCCCGGCCCCCACGAGCAGTTGGGCGGCGAGGCCGAGCCCGATCCCGAGGGCCAGGCCGGTGAGCGTCTGCAGCCCGGTGGTCGCGGAGCGGGCGATCGTGGGGTACATGCTCACCAGCACCCCGAGCGGGGCGTAGTAGGAATACTCGCTCTGAGCGAAGGGGACGAGCGGGGCGAGGTACCACGCGAGGGTGGCCGCCGCTGCGGTCTTCCCCACCAGGAGCAGGCGATCCGCGGTCACCGCGTCCGACCACCATCGCCGGGGATCGAGGAATCGCATCTGCCCATCGTCGCGCAGGGGTCCCGCGCGCGAGAACGGCTTGCCTCCCGGGCGGATCACCGGTATTCCGGCGGGTTCAGCGGCGCGGGAGGTACGCGCGCCAGAGCACGCGGGCATGCCGGGCCTTCGCGCGCTCGACCCCGCTCTCGTCGTGACGGAGTGCGCTGACCCATTCGGCCAGCCGAGTGCCCGCCGCCTCCAGGACCATCTTCACGTCGGTGTGCCGCGCGGGCGGCACCTTCGCCTCCTCGGCGGGGAGGCGTCCGCGGGTGGGGAGCTCGTCGACGAGGTGTCGTCGGATCAGGTCGGCCACACCGACGGCATGGCCGTTGACGATCGAATGGGCGGCCCCCTCGATCTCCCACCGGCGGGCATCGCGCGCGCGGTCGACGAGGCGCGAGTGAAGGCGTCGGGGCGACGGGCGGTCGAACTCGCCGCGGATCAGCAGCAGACGTGCGCGCGCGAGTCCGATGCGGTCCGAGATGCGGTAACTCAACATGTGCGGGAGCACCTCGAGGAAGTACAGCATTCCGCACAGCAGATAGGCGGAGACCGCCATGAGGGCCACGTGCGGCGATTCGCGCGCGGTCGACTGCGCGAAGCGCACGGCCTGCACGACCAGGCCCGACTCGTCCTCGTCGACCACGGGGCTGACCAGAACGGCATGCGACAGGTCGTCGCGACGGGCGAGGACCTCGGTCACCACCTGCGTGCCCATCGAGTGGCCGAGGAGGATGGGGTTCTGCAGGTCGTAGCGCTCCAGGATGCCCTCGACCTGGTCGGCGAAGAATGCCGCGGTCGGCTCCGCGCCGGAGGCCGGCATCCCCGCGAATCCCGGCAGGTCGAGCGCGTAGACATCGCCCTCGGTCGCCAGGAGCGGGGCGAGGAACTCGAAATAGCTCGCGGCCACACCGATCCCGGCGACGAGCACGAACGCCCGCTCGCCGCTGGCCCCGGTCGTCATGATCGTCACCCGGGTCTGCGCCGTCCCGCGCCGGAACACTTCGACCTCGACGTGTACGGGTCGGGTGTCGTCGGGCATGGAATCCAGGATGCCGCACCGGCCCGGGTGGCCTGTCAATCCCGGTCGCGAGTCCAGGGTGGCCCTCTAGCCTGGCGCCATGACCGATGCTCCCCGTGAAGAAGAGACCCTCGGCGCGACGCGCGAGGGCGAGAACCCCGCCGAGAAGGATCCGTCCGATTGGGTCACTGGCGACGAGCCGATGACCGCGCCGCAGCGCAGCTACCTCGACACGCTCGCCCGCGAGGCGGGTGAGGAGGTCAGCGGCCACCTCACCAAGGCCGAAGCGTCGGAGCAGATCGATCGGCTCCAGAGCGAGACCGGCCGCTCCGTCGACTGACGCGACAGCGTCCCGCTCGGCCTGCCCGTCAGGTCGCGCGGGACGCGTCCTCGCGCGTGCGCGGGCGCGCGATCTGTCAGGCCGGCGGCGTTTCGGTGCCCGGCTCGGGAACGAGGAGAAGCCCGCCCGAGGAGTTCGCCGAGTTGGCCAGTTCTTCGATCCACGCGCGGCTCAGGAGCGCCGGTTCGGGGTCGTCGAAGACGAATCGCATCGGGATGGAGGGGTGCAGCCATACCGTGCTGCGGCCGGGCTCTTGCCCCGGTCCGTGCACCCACGACAGCGTGAAGCTCTCACCACGGCGCAGCTTGGTGGCGATCACGACCTTGACATGCGCGAGCGCCCGATCGTCCATCTCGATCGGGGTTGCGACGTCACCGTAATAAAGCGTTCCCACACCTGCACGTTAACGGGCCCCGGTCGGGATGGTGCGGGGGGTTGATCGCCGGGGCGGGACGTGGCACCCGCGAGGGGTGTGACACCGCATGCTCGGATAGGCTCGCTCCATGGGCCGATTCATCTACGACACCGTGGCGAACGCCGTCGACATCGATGACCGTACGCTGGCACACCTGCGCATCGTCGTGATGAACAAACTGCGCCGCTCCGAATCGTTCATGTTCGACGTCGAGGTCGGCGACGGCAGCGGACGACGCAGCTTCTGGATGCACCCCTCCGTGCCCATTCAGTTCCACTTCTACGGCAGCCGCCAGCCGCGTATCAACCGCGTCTGGGTCGAAGACCTCATGCTCGCGGCCTCCGGGCCGAACGGCCTGGCCATCACTCCCGAGCCGTCCGAGGATGCCGTCGTCGACGAGGCCTGACCTCAGCGCCGAGCAGAGTCCTCGGCGGGCGCCACATCTTCGGGGACGAGCAGAATGCCCCCGGACGAGTTCGCCGACTCGGCGAGCCGTTCGACCCACTCTCGGCTGAGTGTCGCCGGTTCGGCGTCGTCGAAGACGAAGCGCAGAGGGATCGCGGGGTGCAGCCACAGTGTGCTCCGCCCGCGGGGCTGGTCGTCGGGATGCTGCCACGAGAGCGTGAAGCTCTCGCCCCGTCGGAGCTTGGTCGAGATGACGACCTTGAGGTGGGCGAGCGCGCGGTCGTCGATGTGGACGGCCGTGCCGCTGCCGCCGTAGAAGATCGTCCCCATGCCTTCCACGATAGCGGCGCCCCCGTCGCCGGCTAGGCGCGCCGGGTCAGGGTGTCAAGGCGCCCCGTCCCGCGGAGGCGCTCTGCCATCGTGGAGACACGAGGAAAGGACGGTGCCGTGAACGATCCTCGATTCCCCCCGCTTCCCGAGTTCGACGATGACGACGATCTGCCCGACGTGTTCGCGGGCCTGACCGGTATCGACGTCGTCGACGGAGAACTCATCCCGCGCGCGAGCGAACCCCCGCGGGCCTGATCTCTCAGCGGCTTCGTAGACGCTCCCCCTAGCGTGGGAGTCATGTCGGACCCGCTGGACGATCAGCAGATCACCGTTTCCGGGGCGTCCCTCCGGGCGATGCGCGACGAGTTCCAGCGCTTCCTGATGGAGTACCGCTTCGGCCTTGCCGAGGTGGAGACGAAGATCTCCATCCTCCGCGAGGAATTCCAGGAGATGCACGACTACAACCCGATCGAGCACGTCTCGAGTCGCGTGAAGTCGCCCGACAGCCTCGTCGACAAGGTTCGCCGCAAGGGTGTCGAGCCCGATTTCGGCTCCATTCGGAGCGCGATCACCGACATCGCCGGCATCCGCGTCACGTGCAGCTTCATCGACGACGCCTACCGTCTGTCGAATCTGCTCACGCAGCAGGATGACATCACGGTGCGCGACGTGAAGGACTACATCGCCCACCCCAAGGCCAACGGGTACAAGAGCCTGCACGTGATCGTCGAGGTGCCGGTCTTCCTGTCGACGGGTCGGGTGCAGGTGCCCGTCGAGGTGCAGTTCCGCACGATTGCGATGGATTTCTGGGCGAGCCTGGAGCACAAGATCTACTACAAGTACGACCGTCTCGTCCCCGACGACCTGCTGGCCGAACTCAAGGACGCCGCGCTCACCGCCGCCGAGCTCGACGCCCGGATGGAGCGGCTCCACCGGGAGATCCGCGGACCGCGGCCCGGAGTGGTCCCGCTCTGACGGCAGCGGCCACAATGGAGGGATGAGCGACGCCGCCGCACTGCTCGACGAGGTCGCCGCCGAGCTGCTCGCGCTTCCCCCGGCCCGTTTCACCGCTGCCCGAGACGCGCGCGCCGCGGAGATCGGGGGCGAGGTCGGACGCCGCGTCGCCGCGCTGCGGAAACCGACGCTCGCGGCCTGGGCGGTCAACCTGCTCGCCCGCGACGGTCAGCTCGGCGATGCGGTCGCGCTCTCGCAGGCTCTGCGCGAGGCACAGGACGACGTGGATGCCGCGGAGCTGGCGCGCCTCGGACGTCAGCGTCGTCAGTTGGTCGCGGCGCTCGCCCGGCGCGCGGCGGATCTCGCCGCCGATGCGGGCGCGACGCTGAGCCCGGCGATGCGCGATGCGGTCGAGAAGACCGTCAATGCGGCGGTCATCGACCCGGTGGCCGCCGCGGCCGTGCTGACGGGGCGCCTGGTCACGCCGATCGATCTCGCCGCCGACGGGGGGCCCGGACGCGCGGTTGCCGGATCCGTGCCCGGGCCGGCCGCGCCGGCGTCGGAGCCGGACGATCTTGCCGAGCGACGCGCGCGCAAGGCAGCCGAGCGCGCCGTCCGTGACGCGGAGCGGGCGCGCGCCGACGCCGATCGCACGCTGACGGCGGCCCGCGGACGGGAGGCCGCCGCGCGGGAGCAGGCCGATCGCGTGCACGAGCGTCGGGATCGCCTGCGCGCCGAGATGACCCGCGTTGAGGCGGACGCCGTCGCCGCCGACGCCGCGCTGCGCGCGAGCGAAGACGACACGGCGCGCGCCGAGAAGAGCGCACGGGACGCCGCACGTGCCCTCGCGCTCGCCGAATCCGCCGCCGGCCGGGAGGAAACGTCGTGAGCACGAACGCCGAGGTCGAGCGGCTGAGAGATCTCCTCGACGTCGCGCGGGCCCGGCTCGCCGGCGCGCCGCGGGAGCGGCTCGGTGAACTGCAGGAAGGGCGCCGGTTCCTCGGTATCCCTCGGGCGCCCCGCATCGCCCCGCGCGGCGACGCGTGGCATCTCGGAGTCCTGCTCCTCACCGACGACGGCGTGCTCGCCACGGGAGACATCGTGCGCTCCCGCGCCGAGGTGCGCCGGGGCTTCGCCGCGGAGTCGCAGCGTCGTCGGGCCGAGCTGGCCGCGGCCGCCGACCGGGGCGGCGTCCCCGAGGGGGAGACGGTGCACATCGGATGGCATCCACTCGATCTCTCATCGCTCCACGCGGGAACCTCGCCCCTGGCGCTGCGCGACGGCGAGCCGGTGGTGCGATGGAGCCCTCGCGGCGGATTCGTGCCGCTCGCGGGCTACCTCGACGAACGCGTCGAGCTGCTGCGGCACCCGCCCGAGCGGGCCTGATCGCCCCGGTTCGACGCATAGTGCCCGGCCCCGTGGGTGTCAACGCTGAAGATCCGTGGGGGTGTCCGCGCGTCTGCTGGTCTATCGTGAGCGACGTGCAGCAGGTATGGCCAGGATCCAGTTATCCCCTCGGGGCAACCTACGACGGCAACGGGACGAATTTCGCCCTGTTCAGCGAGGGGGCCGAGCGTGTCGAGCTCTGCCTCTTCGAAGAGGACGGCACCGAGACGTGCGTCGAGCTCGTGGACGTCGACGCGTTCGTGTGGCACGCCTACCTCCCCAACATTCAGCCGGGCCAGCGGTACGGCTACCGCGTGCACGGTCCCTACGATCCCGCGAGCGGGCAGCGCTTCAACCCGAGCAAGCTGCTGCTCGACCCCTACGCCAAAGCGGTCGAGGGGCAGATCGACTGGGGCCAGCCGGTCTTCAGCTACGAGTTCGGCGACCCGGATTCGTTCAACGACGAGGACTCCGCCGCGCACATGATGAAGGGCGTGGTCATCAACCCGTTCTTCGACTGGACCGGCGACCGCCACCCCAAGACCCCCTACGCCGAGAGCTTCATCTACGAAGCCCACGTCAAGGGCCTCACCCAGCTGCACCCCGATGTTCCCGAGGAGCTGCGC
Source organism: Microbacterium sp. ZW3a (assembly GCF_057167165.1). Lineage (NCBI taxonomy): Bacteria > Bacillati > Actinomycetota > Actinomycetes > Micrococcales > Microbacteriaceae > Microbacterium > Microbacterium sp. ZW3a. Next base: position 340,306 of record NZ_CM169903.1, read on the forward strand.
GGCACGTACGCCGGCATCGCCCACCCGGTCGTCATCGACCACCTGCGCAAGCTCGGCATCACCGCCATCGAGCTCATGCCCGTGCACCAGTTCGTCAACGACTCCACCCTCGAAGACAAGGGTCTGTCGAACTACTGGGGCTACAACACCATCGCGTTCCTGGCCCCGCAGAACACCTACTCCTCCACCGGCGACCACGGTCAGCAGGTGCAGGAGTTCAAGGCCATGGTGAAGGCACTGCACGCGGCGGGCATCGAGGTCATCCTCGACGTGGTGTACAACCACACCGCCGAGGGCAACCACATGGGCCCCACCCTGTCGATGCGCGGTATCGATAACGAGGCGTACTACCGCCTCGAAAAAGACGACAAGCGGTACTACACCGACTACACCGGCACCGGCAACAGCCTCAACGTCGGCAACCCGCACGCGCTCCAGCTGATCATGGACTCCCTGCGCTACTGGGTCCTCGAGATGCACGTCGACGGGTTCCGCTTCGACCTCGCCTCGACCCTCGCGCGCGAGTTCTACGACGTCGACCGCCTCGCCACCTTCTTCGAGCTCGTGCAGCAGGATCCGGTGGTCTCGCAGGTCAAGCTCATCGCCGAGCCCTGGGACGTCGGTCCCGGTGGGTACCAGGTGGGCAACTTCCCGCCGCAGTGGACGGAGTGGAACGGCAAGTACCGCGACACCGTCCGCGACTTCTGGCGCGGCGAGCCGCAGGCCCTCGGCGAGTTCGCCTCGCGGCTCACCGGCTCGGCCGACCTGTACGAGCACTCGGGACGCCGACCCGTGGCATCCATCAACTTCGTCACCGCCCACGACGGCTTCACGCTGCGCGATCTCGTGTCGTACAACGAGAAGCACAACGAGGCCAACGGTGAAGACAACAACGACGGCGAATCCCACAACCGCTCGAACAACCTGGGGGTGGAGGGGCCGACGGACGATCCCGAGATCCGCACCCTCCGTGCGCAGCAGCAGCGCAACTTCATCGCGACGCTGCTGCTGAGCCAGGGCGTTCCGATGCTGCTGCACGGCGACGAACTCGGCCGCACGCAGGGCGGAAACAACAACGGCTACGCCCAGGACAACGAGATCACGTGGGTGGACTGGTCGAGCATCGACCACCCGCTCGTGGAGTTCACCGCGGCCCTCGCGCGACTGCGCAAGGAGCACCCCACCTTCCGCCGGAGCCGCTTCTTCGACGGCCGCCCGGTGAAGATGGAGGAGGGCGCACCGCTCCCCGACGTGGTGTGGCTGCGCCCGGACGGCACCCTCATGCATCCCGAGGACTGGGACTCCGGCTTCGGCCGCGCGGTGGGGGTGTTCCTCAACGGCCAGGGCATTCGCGAGCGCGACCGCCGCGGCGAGTCGATCAGCGACGACCACTTCCTCGTGCTGTTCAACGCAGGCGACGAAACCGTCGACTTCCGCATGCCCGAGATCGCGTACGCCCCCAAGTGGGACGCCTACGTCGACACCGCGGGGGAGCGCGCCAACACCGAGCCGATCGCGCCCGGTGAAGCTCTCACGCTGGAGCCGAAGTCGCTCATGGTGCTGCGAGAGCACCACGTTCCCGAGCCGGAGGTGGACCACTCTGTCGCCGCCTCGCTCACCGCGCAGATCGCCATCACCGCCACCGACGACCTGCCCGGGCAGGCCCCCAAACCGGAGCTCTGATTCAGAATGCGGCATCCGCTTTCGACCTACCGCCTGCAGATCCGCAAATCCTTCCCCCTCGACACCGCCGCCGAGGTCACGGGCTATCTCCGTGACCTCGGGGTGTCGTGGGCGTACCTCTCGCCGCTCCTGGAGGCGACGCCCGGGTCCGACCACGGCTACGACGTCGTCGACGTCACGCGCGTGGATCCGGCCCGCGGCGGCGCCGAGGGACTCGAGCGTTTCGCCGACGCGGCGCGCGCGGACGGTCTCGGCATCCTGATCGACATCGTGCCCAACCACATGGGCGTGTCCGAGCCGCGCGCCAACGCGTGGTGGTGGGACGTGCTGCGGCAGGGGCGCGCCTCGGCGCACGCCGACGCGTTCGACATCGATTGGGAGTTCGGGAACGGGCGCGTGCGTGTGCCGGTGCTCGGTGCCGACCTCGCCGAGGTGATCGGCGAGATCTCGTACGACCCCGCACCCGCCGACGATGCGCCCGACGGCCTGATCCGGTACTACGACCACGTGTTCCCGGTCGCGCCGGGGACGGGGACGGATGCCGCGGCCACGGGCTCGCGCGAAGCGGTGGCCGCTCTGCTCGAGACGCAGAACTTCGAACTGCGCTTCTGGCAGGACGAAGCCGCCGACCTGAATTACCGCCGGTTCTTCGCCGTCACGACCCTCGCGGGCGTGCGCGTCGAGCGGCCGGAGGTCTTCGACGCCGCCCACGCCGAGATCCTCCGCTGGGTGCGCGAGGGGCTCGCCGACGGACTGCGCGTGGACCACCCGGACGGTCTCGTCGACCCCGGTGGCTACCTCGACCGGCTCGGCGCGGCCCTGACCGAGGCCGGCGGCCCCGAGGCCGGATACGTGCTCGTGGAGAAGATCCTCGAGCACGGTGAAGCTCTGCCGTCGTGGTGGAAGACCGCCGGGACGACCGGATACGACGCCCTCGCCGAGATCGATCGCGTCCTCACCGACCCCGCGGGAGAGGCGGCGCTCGATGCGCTCGATGCGCGGCTGCGCGTCGACACCGGGCTCGAGCCACTCACCGGCTGGCACGACCTCATCCACGACACCAAGCGGCGCATCGCCGACACGATCCAGGTGTCGGAGATCCGCCGGATCGTCCGCGGGCTCCCCGAACGCCTCCGCACCGAATTCGGCGCGGACGTGCTGCAGGACGCGCTCGCCGAGATCCTCGCGTGCTTCCCCGTCTACCGCTCGTACCTGCCCGCCGGACGCGACCAGTTCGACGCCGCGGTCGGCGAGGCCGAGGTGCGTCGTCCCGAGCTCGGCGACGTGATCGAGGCGCTCGTTCCGGCGCTGACCGACACCTCGCTCGAGATCGCGTGGCGCTTCCAGCAGACCACGGGCCCGGTCATGGCCAAGGGCGTCGAAGACACCGCGTTCTACCGCTTCACGCGTCTGGGCTCGCTCACCGAGGTCGGCGGCGACCCGGCGCAGTTCGCGCTCGACGTGCCCGGCTTCCACGCCGCGCAGGCGGGGCGTCAGGCGTCGTGGCCGACGGCGATGACGACGTTGTCGACCCACGACACCAAGCGCGGCGAAGACACCCGCGCCCGGATCGCCGTGCTGGCCGAGATCCCCGAGCGCTGGGCCGAGGTGCTGACGGAGTTCCGCGGCATCGCCTCGACCGGACACGGCCCGTTCGACGCGCTGCTATGGCAGGCGATCGTCGGTGCCTGGCCGGCCTCGGCATCCACTCCCGCGGGTCTCGCGGACTACCGCGAGCGGCTGCACGCCTACGCCGAGAAGGCCGCGCGCGAGGCGTCGGAGGTCACCGGCTGGTGGGAGCAGGACGAGGCGTTCGAGCAGCGCATGCACGCCCTCGTCGACGCGGCCACCGGCCCCGCTGCGGAGCGCGTGCGCGCGTTCGTCGACGAAATCGCCGCCGACGGGTGGTCGAACGGCCTCGCGGCGAAGCTGCTGCAGATCGCCGGTCCCGGCGTTCCCGACGTGTACCAGGGGTCGGAGCTGTGGGAGCAGTCGCTCGTCGACCCCGACAACCGTCGTCCGGTCGACTTCGCCGAGCGGGCCCGCCTGCTCGCCGAGATCGACGCCGAGGGGGCGCCGGTCCCGGCGGTGGATGCCACGGGCGCGGCGAAGCTGCTCGTCACCTCGCGCGCGCTGCGCGTGCGCCGTGACTGCACCGAGTACTTCTCGCTCTACCGTCCGCTGGAGGCCGCGGGCGCGGCATCCGGTCATGTCGTCGCCTTCGACCGCGGCGGTGTCTCGGCGGTGGCGACACGGCTGCCGCACGGACTGCGCGCCGCGGGCGGCTGGCGCGACACGGTGCTGCTGCGCCCCGATGTGCCCGCGGTCGACGTGCTGACCGGGCGCCGGTACCCCGGCGGCCCCGTGCTGCTGTCGGAGCTGCTGCAGGATCTGCCCGTGGCGCTGCTGGTCGACGAACCGGCCTGTTCCTGAGGCCGTGCCCAGCCGCGCGAGTCGCCAGGATTTGTCGCTTCCGGCTGGTCTGAGGCGACAAATGTTGGCGACTCGCGCGTGACGAGAGAAGGAGAAGGCGGATGAGCGTGGAAGTGTGGGCACCCAAGGCCGAGCGGGTGCGGGTGCGCCGGCTCAAGGAGAGCGGCGAGAGCGTCGTCGCGGACGTCGAGATGTCGGCGACGGCTGGCGGATGGTGGAGCGCCGACGTCCGGCTCGCCGACGGCGAACGCTACGGCTTCGTGCTCGGTGACGGAGACGATCTGCGGCCCGACCCGCGGTCCCGCCGGCAGCCGGGCGGTGTGCACGAGGCCTCGGCGTGGTTCGACGCCTCGGCCCACACGTGGGCGGATGCCGCGTGGACCGGCCGGCAGCTCGCCGGCGGCCTCATCTACGAACTGCACCTGGGCACCTTCACCCCCGAAGGAACCCTGGATGCCGCCATCGAACGCCTCGACCACCTCGTCGACCTCGGCGTGACCCACGTCGAGCTGCTGCCGGTCAACGGCTTCAACGGCACGTGGAACTGGGGCTACGACGGCGTGCTCTGGTACACCGTGCACGAGGCCTACGGCGGCCCCGCCGCGTACCAGCGCTTCGTCGATGCCGCCCACGCGGCCGGTCTCGCCGTCATCCAGGACGTCGTCTACAACCACCTCGGACCGTCGGGCAACTACCTGCCCGAGTACGGCCCGTACCTGCGCGAGGGCAGCCGCAACACGTGGGGCGACTCGGTCAACCTCGACGAAGACGCCGTGCGCTCCTACATCGTCGAGAACGCGCTGATGTGGATGCGCGACTACCACGTCGACGGTTTGCGTCTGGATGCCGTGCACGCCCTGCTCGATGACCGCCCCGTGCACGTGCTGCAGGAGATCGCCGAGCGCACCGACGCCCTCTCGGCGCACCGCGGCCTTCCCCTCACCACCATCGCGGAGTCGGACATGAACGACCCGAAGCTGATCCTGCCGCGGGAGGCGGGCGGATACGGGCTCACGGCGCAGTGGTCGGACGACTGGCACCACACCGCTCACGTGGCCCTCACGGGAGAGACGATCGGGTACTACGAGGACTTCGCCGACCTCGACGCGTTCCGCAAGGTGTCGGAGGGCGGGTTCTTCCACGACGGCACCTACTCGTCGTTCCGTGGCGAGAAGCACGGGCACCCGATCCCCGCCGCGGTGCCGAACTGGCGTCTGGTGACCTTCGCGCAGGACCACGACCAGATCGGCAACCGCGCCGCGGGCGACCGGCTCTCGCAGACGCTGTCGTTCGACCGGCTCGCCGCGGCGGCCGTGCTGACGCTCACCGCCCCCGGAACGCCGATGCTGTTCATGGGCGAGGAGTGGGGCGCGACGACCCCGTGGCAGTTCTTCACCTCGCACCCCGAGCCCGAGCTCGGCGAGGCGACGGCCAAGGGCCGCGTGGCAGAGTTCGAGAAGATGGGCTGGGACGAGTCCGTCGTGCCCGACCCGCAGGACCCGCAGACCTTCCAGCGCTCCAAGCTCGACTGGTCCGAGCCCGCCGCCGACGGCCACGCCGAACTGCTCGCGCTCTACCGGGAGCTCGCGAAGCTGCGTCGAGACCGGCCCGAGCTGACCGATCCCTCCCGCATCGGCCTGTCGGCGCGGACGCACGAGGCCGAGGGCGGGCGCGTGTACGAACTGCGCCGCGGAGACCTCGTCGTGCTGGTGAACCTCTCGGATGCCGAGACCTCGGTGCCCGTGGCATCCGGATCGACCGTGCTGCTCGCCACCACCGACGGGGTCACGCTCGAGGCAGGCGACCTCACCCTCCCCGCCGGGGCGAGCGCGATCGCGGCGCCGCCGGTCTGATCGACGACGAACGCCCCGCCCCGACCCGAGGTCGGCGGCGGGGCGTTCGCGTTCGCGGGCTCAGTCCACCGTGGGACGGATCAGGCGCAGGCCCGCCACCGCGGCGGGAGGCAGCAGCACCACGAGCGCGACGATGACCGCGGCGATCCCGATGGGGGTGCTCTGCGGCTCGCCCGTCAGACGCGAGACGGCGAGCCACGACAGACCCCACGCGAGAGCGAGGGCGGGGGCGATACGCCAGTCGCTGCGCCAGGCGAGCGCGAGACCGATGAGCGCGACGACCACGAGCACGGCGACGCCGATCACGCCCGCCGCGTTCTCCCAGTCGGACGGGACGACGGTGGTCAGCCAGGCCGCCGTGTTGGCGACGGTGGCCAGGGTGACCCAGCCGAGGTGGAGCCCCGTGACGCCGTCGATGAGAACCGAGTCGATCGCGCCGTCGCGCGGGTCGCGCGTGACGACGGCCACCCGGAAGGCCCAGCCCAGAGCGATCAGCAGCAGGACGATCACGACGACCGTGAGGAACAGGGTGCCGAAGCGCGCCGCGACCAGCCACAGGCCGTTGAGGACCATGGTCACGGCGAGGGGCCACCCCATCGCGCGCTGGCGCTGCGACGCACGCTGACTCGGCAACGCCTGCCAGACGGCGTAGGCGATGAGGCCGAGATAGATGACCGACCAGATCGAGAACGCCGGACCCGCCGGGGCGAGGTACGAGCCGTCGACGTCGAGTGCGCCGCCCTGCTGATCCTCGACGGCGGTGTTGCCGAAGGCGCCGGCGCCGATCACGGCGGCGATGAGCATGAACGTCACCGCGGACAGGACGACGATCTGGCGTGCCAGGTCGGTGCCGCGCGCGCGCTCGGTGGTGTCTCGGAGGGTGTGCGCTCTAGCGTCCATGAGAGAACACTAGAAAAGCCCCGTGCGCCGCGGCGCCGGGCTTGACACGGGGGTGAACCGTGACGGCCCGCCGCGGGCCGGCTCCCGCGAGAATGGGGGACATGACCACCTCGACCCTGCTCGTCACCGACGTCGAGAAACTCGCCGACGTCGCCGCCCTGCTGCGCGCCGCCGCGGCCGACCTCGGCTGCACGCTCACGGTGCGCACGCTCGCCGGCGACGAGGTCGACGAGTCCGCGACGGCGGAGGCCGCCCGTCGGGATCGCGAGCGCAAGCGACTTCCCACACCGGTGCGCGTCGACCTCGCTGCGGCGACCGAGGGCGTCGTGCCCGACGCCGAGGCCGTGCTCGCGGGCGCGCGCGCCCGGGGGCTCGTGCGGGGCGCGACCGTCGACGAGGTGCGGCGCACGCGCGGGCGCTGAGCCCGGCGCGCCTTGCGCCGTTGTGCCTCGGCGCGTCAGGCGGCGACGGCGCGGGCGGGCCTCAGGCGCCTCAGGCGGCGACGGCGCGGGCGGCGAAGGAGCGCAGCAGGCGGGTGGGCTGTTCGACCGATGCCGTGCGCACGTGGGCGGAGACCTCGTCGAACGCGTCGGCATCGAAGTACCCCGCGTCGCGGTACACGACCATGCGCGCGACGAACGCGTCGGTCGTGGGCTCGGGGTGGAACTGCGTCGCCCACAGCCCGCGCCCGGCTCGGTAGGCCTGCACCGGGCACGCGGCGTTCTCGGCGAGGAGCGTCGCCCCCGGCGGCACGCTGGCGGTGCCCTCCTTGTGAGCGGTGAGCGCTTCGAAGCGCGGCTCCAGGATGCCGAACAGCTCGTCGTCGCGACCCGCGTCGGTCAGCGCGATGTCAGCGGGTCCGGTGCCCTCGGGGTGAGCGAGCGTGACGACGCCACCGAGGAGACGCGTGACGACGCCGATCCCGAAGCACGTGAACAGCGCGCTCGTGCGGCCCTCGATCGCCGCGGCGGCCAGACGCTCGAGATCGTTCTCGAGGCGGCGCTGCTCGTCGCTCTTGTCGGGATCGGTGACGTTGAAGGGGCTGCCGCCCACCACGACCGCGGCGTAGCGATCGAGGTCGGCGGGGAGCGGCTCGCGCACCAGGTCGTGGTGCACCAGGTCGTCGTCGCCGACGCCCAGCCCGTCGCGGAACGACGCCCATTCGGCAACGGCCGCGATGCGCTGAGGGCGCGCGCAGACGTAGAGCAGAGGGGCGGTCACCCAGGGATTCTATGCGGCCCCCGGGTGCGCGCGCCGGGACGGGGAAACGCGGCGAAACGTTGGCGGCGGCCGGTCAGGGTGGCGCCGTCAGCGCGAGGAGCGCGCCGTGCGACCGCGCACGATGCCGATGAAGTTCTCGACGTCGGGGGTCGTCTTGTCGCGGAGCCAAGCGAGCGCCACCGTCGAGCGGGGACCGTCGCGGAGCACGCGGTGCTCCACGTCCCGGCGTTGGTGGGCCCGCGCGAGCGACATCGGCACGATCACGACACCCACGCCCGCCGCCACCGTCGCGATGGCCTCCGCGGTGTCGACCGGCGGTGCGAACGCCGGGGACACGGCATCCGGAATCTGCGCCTGCAACACGTCGTCGGCGGGGACGATCACGACCTCACCGGCCAGGTCGGCGATGCCGATATCGTCGGCGGCGGTCAGGTCGGAGTCGACCGACATCACCACGACGGGGATCTCCTCGTAGAGCTCGATCACGTGGAGATCATCGGATTCGGTCAGCGGCAGGCGCACGAGCGCGGCGTCGACGTCGTCGAGGGCCTCGCGCTGCTGATCCACCGCGATCTCGCGCAGCTCGAGAGTGACGTGGGGGAGGCGTTCGCGCCACAGGCCGATCCACTTGCCCGGGGTCGCACCGGGAATCGCGCCGAGCACGAAGGTGCGCGGCTCTTCGACCGGTACCGGAGCCGGGGCCGGGGTCGAGCGGCGTGGGGCCGCGGCCGCCGGGCGTTTGCGCGCGCCGTTCGCCGGCCGGGCGGGCCCGCCGCGTCGGGCGGCGCCGCCCCGCCCCCGGGACCCACTGCCGTCTGCCATGGCTCCAGGGTAGTCGCGGCGCTAACGTGGCGGGATGGTCGGCATTCTGGCGCTTGTCTTCGCGGGGCTCGCCGCCCTGCTGCACGTGTACATCTTCGTCCTCGAGAGCGTGCGCTGGTCGCACCCGAGCGTGTGGCGCATCTTCGGCATCGCGTCGCAGGACGTGGCCGACACCACCAAGTCGATGGCTTACAACCAGGGCTTCTACAACCTGTTCCTCGCGATCGGGGCGGGGATCGGCATCCTGCTGTGGATCGTGTTCGGAGTCGGAGACGTCGCGGGGCGCACGCTGCTGCTGTTCTCGCTCGGATCCATGGTGGCCGCCGCACTGGTTTTGACGACCTCCGGCCGGAAGTACCTGCGCCCGGCGGCCACCCAGGGGACGCTGCCGCTGATCGGCTTCGTTCTCACGCTCCTGACCTGAACGACGAAACCCGCACGCTCCGGAGAGGCGTGCGGGTCGAGGATGCCGGCGGGGCGGCGTCCGGGCGTCAGGCGGCCAGGCGAAGACCTCGGCGGTCGGTCGCGACGGCTTCGCCGTCGTTGATGATCTCGTCGTCGCCGATGAGGGAGCCGATCGCGACTCGCGCGTTCGACCCCACCTGGGTGCGAACGCCGATGTGCGCTCCGGCGCCAATGACCGCTCCGGCGCAGATGTGCGCGTGCGGCTCGATGCGGGCTTCCGGGCCGATCACGGCATCCGATTCGATCCAGACGCCACGGCCGACACGAACACCCGCGGCGATCTGTACGCCGGGTTCGACGTACGCGCCGTTCTCGACCAGAGCCGACGGGTGGACCTTCGCGCCGTGCGCGACGAGCCCCCGACCATTGACGTGCTTGCGGTAACGCAGCGTCTCGCCGTGGTCGTTTTCGATGTCGATGTAGTTCTTTCCCACGATCCCCTCCGATCAGCCCTCGGGCAGGCCGACTTGTGTGACAACCGATGCGGGTGCGATCTCATTCCCGTGCATGGTTATTCGGTGCGGGTGCTCCAGTGGATTCCCACCGGACCTCGGAATTTCTCTGAGGCGCCCATTTTGTCTCCCACCGTTTTCGCACGCCTACCCGAACGGGGACGCCGGGTTGACACGGGCCCTCCGGAGGGTCTCATTCCGGCTGGCAGGTCGGGCACCAGAACACGTTGCGCTCGCTCGTGGCCGAAGCCCCCAGCGACGTGCCGCGGATGGGCGTGCCGCACCGGCGGCACGGGGCGCCCTCGCGGCCGTAGACCCACATGCGGCGTCCGGGTCTGCTGTCGCCCGTGAACGTGCGCTCGGGGCGGGGGAGGTTCGCCCGGATCATGCGGGCCCCGAGGTCGATCGTGGCCCGCGCGTCGATCTCGGTCGCCGGGCGCGTCGGGGCGATTCCGCGGACGAACAACAGCTCGTTCGCGTAGACATTGCCGAACCCGGCGACGTTGCGCTGATCCAGCAGAGCCACGTGCGCCGGACGCGGGTCGGCACCGACCCGGCGGACCGCCTCGGCTTCGTCCCAGTCGGGTCCGAGGAGATCGGGGCCCAGATGGCCGACCACACGGTTCTCGTCGGACGTGGGCAGGACTTCCACCATGGCGAGGTCGAAACCGACCGTGTCGGCCCCCGCGACACCGACGATGGCGCGAGCCTTGAACGCCGGGCGCCGCCAACGCTCGCCGGGGCGGTACACGTCCCACCGGCCCTCCATCTTCAGGTGCGAGTGGAGCGTGTACTCCCCGATGCGCTCGAGCAGGTGCTTGCCGCGCGCGACCACCTCTCGGACGGTCTCGCCGCGCAGATCCGCGGTGGCGCTCCCGGGAACGCGGATGTCGAAGCGCGTCACCTCTCGACCGGTGAGCGCCGCGGAGAGTTTGGCGGCGGCGCGGTGGACGGTATCGCCCTCAGGCACGGGCGGCCTCCTGCCGTGTGCGTCGGACGGCGCGCGGCGTGCGCGGGGTGGGATCAGGCACGGGCGGCCTCGCGCAGGGTGTCTCCGGCGGTGACCCGGCGCAGGGTGAGACCGCGCGGCGACTCGACGAAACCGGCCTCGCGCAGCGCCCGGCCCACCGCGGTGCCGTAGACGAACTCGCCGTTGACCTGCTCGATGGTGAGGGTGTCGAGCCGGCGGCGGCGGGCCGTGTCGGCGAGGTCGCGGGCGGCAGCCTGGAGCCGTGCCTCATCGTCGGTGAACGCCAGGGCGCTGCGTCCTCCGCGCTCGAGGTAGAGCGTCAGCTCCCCGTCGACGAGCACCACGAGCCCGCCCGCCTTGCGCCCGGGGCGGTGCGAGACGCCCTCGAGTGCCGGCCAGCCGAGCGCGGCGCCGTAGGGGTTGGCAGGGTCGGTCGCCGCGAGCGTCACGGCGCGGAGCGGCGGCGGGTCGGACAGTGCGGCGAACTCGCGCAGACGGTCGACCGTGGCCGACGCCGCGAACTGGGCCGCGCCGAGCTTCTCGATCACGTACCCGCGCCGGCAGTGCCCGGCCTCTTCGAATCCCGCGAGGATGCGATAGACCTGCGCGAAGCCGCCCGGAACGCCCTCGGACTGCACGGCCCCGCGCGTGACGACGCCGTAGCGGTCGAGCAGCAGGCTCGCCGTGGCGGTCGCGCGGGCGGCGGCATCGGGCTCTCGTTCGGGGAGCACAGACCAGCGCCCGCCGAGCGACGGCGGCCGGGGAGCCGCGGTCGGCCGGGGGATCGCCGCGCCGCGATACATGCGAGCCCGAGGCGCGCGACGGGCGACGCGGTGCGCCTGCCCGCCGCCGCCGACGAGAGTGCGCACGGGCGCGAAGGTGTCGTTGGTCACCCGCCCGGCCCACGTCAGCGCCCACAGCGCGTCGTTGACGGACTGCTCGTTCGCGGCCCCCGCCAGCTGGGCCAGCTGGGCCGAGAAGTAGGCCCCTCCGCCGGCGAGAGCGGCGAGGATCCGCGCCTCGAGCGAGTCGGGAGCCGGATCGTCGGGGTCATCGGGATCTTGCAGGGTGAAGGGCGCGGCCTCGGCGGGGTGCAGGGCGATCCAGCCGTCGCGCCCAGGGAGCGTGCCGTGGCCCGACCAGACGACCTCGCCCGTCGCGGTGAGCTCGTCGAGGAACGCGGGGGAGTAGTCGGCCACGCGCGAGGGCAGGATGAGCGACTCCCACGCGCTCGCCGGAATGGGGACCCCGGCGAGCTGCTCGATGACGGCGAGCACCCCGTCGATGCCCTCGAGCGGGCGGCCCAGGTGCTGCCACACGGGGAGGAAGCGCGCGTAGGCGGCCGGCGGCACGGGTTCGACGCTGCCCCGGATCGCCGCGAGCGAGCGCATGCGCAGCCGTCGCAGCACCTCGGTGTCGCACCATTCGGTGTCGTCACCGCGCCCGCCGGCGGTCTCGGGCAGGAAGAAGCCGCTGGAGAGCCGCCCCTGCGACTCCAGGCGCTGCAGCGTGAGGCGCGCGACGGCGACGCCCACGCCCAGGCGCGCGGCCACCGCATCGGTGGGGAAGGGGCCGTGCGTGCGGGCGTAGCGCGCGACCAGATCGCCCAGCGGATCGGCGACCGGTTCGAGGAACGCGTTCGGGATGCCGACGGGCAAGGCCGACCCGAGCGCGTCGCGGAGCCGCCCCGCGTCTTCGATCCCGGCCACGCGCGAGACCCCCGCGATCGTGACCGGGATGGCACGCCGACCGTCGATGAGGGCGTGCAGGTGCCGTGTCGCTTCGCCGACGGCATCCGTCTCGGTATCGAGGCGAAGGGCGACCTCGTCTGCATCGAGCGGGCCGAGGATGCGCAGCAGATCGGCCACTCCCTCGACGCCGCGTGCTCGGCGTTCGGGATCGAGGCGCTGAGCCTCGCGCTCGAACTGCGCGATGACGTCGGGGTCGAGGAGCTCGCGCATCTCGACCTTGCCGAGCAGTTCGCTCAGCAGCGCCGGGTCGACGGAGAGAGCCGCGGCCCGGCGCTCGGCCAGCGGGGAGTCGCCCTCGTACATGAACGCGCCGACATAGCCGAAGAGCAGATCACGCGCGTAGGGGGAGGGCTGGCTGGTCGTGGTCTCGACGAGCCGGATGCGACGCTCGCCGATCTGCCGGGCCACGCGCAGCAGCGCCGGGAGGTCGTAGACGTCTTGTAGCACCTCGCGGAGCGTCTCGAGGATGATCGGGAACGACGGATGCCGCCGCGCGACCTCGAGCAGCTGGGCCGACCGCTGGCGCTGTTGCCAGAGCGGTGAGCGGCGGTTGGGGTTCAGGCGCGGCAGGAGCAGGGCGCGCGCCGCGCACTCGCGGAAGCGGGAGGCGAACAGCGCCGACCCCCCGACCTCATCGGTGACGATCTGCTCGAGCTCGTCGGGTTCGAAGACGAAGAGATCGGCTCCGGGCGGTTCGGCCGCGGCATCGGGAACACGCGCGATGATCCCGTCATCGCTCGCGACGGCGGCGCCCTCGACGCCGAGACGCTCGCGGATGCGGGCGTTGACGGCCAGGGCCCACGGCGCATGCACCTGCATGCCGTAGGGGGAGTGCAGGATGATGCGCCAGTCGCCGACCTCATCGCGGCTGCGCTCGACGGTGAGGGTGCGGTCGGTGGGGAGGGTTCCGGTGGCCTCGCGCTGCTCGGCGAGGTAGGCCAGCAGATTGGTGATGGCGTTGTCGTCGAGCCCCGATTCGCGCAGGCGCTCCTCGGCCGTGCCGCGGTCGGCGCCGGCGAGGTCGCGCGAGAACTTGCCCAGGGCCTCACCGAGTTCGGCGGGGCGACCGATGCCGTCGCCGTGCCAGAACGGGAGCTTTCCGGGCTGTCCGAACGCCGGCAGCACGTTCACGCGGTCGTGCGTGATCTCGACGATGCGCCAGCTCGTGGTGCCGAGGGTGAAGACGTCGTTGACCCGCGACTCGTAGACCATCTCTTCGTCGAGCTCGCCCACGCGGGCGTTCTGCGACTCACCCGCGACGAAGACGCCGAAGAGCCCGCGGTCGGGGATGGTGCCGCCGCTGGTCACGGCGACGCGCTGCGCGCCGGGGCGACCCGTGAGCGTGCCCGCGTCGCGGTCCCACACCAGGCGGGGGCGCAACTCGGCGAACTCGTCGGAGGGGTAACGCCCGGCGAGCAGATCGAGGGTCGCCTCGTACGCCGAGCGCGGGAGCGACCGGAAGGGGGCGCTGCGCTTGACCGTCTCGAACCACTCCTCGACGTCGATGGAGCCGAGCGCCGAGGCCGCCACGGTCTGCTGCGCGAGGATGTCGAGCGGATTCTGCGGCACGGCGATCGCCTCGATGCGTCCGGAGAGCATGCGCTCGGTGACGACGGCGGTGTGGAGCACGTCGCTGCGGTGCTTCGGGAACAGCGCCGCGCGGCTCACCTCGCCCACCTGGTGGCCGGCGCGTCCGACGCGCTGGAGACCGGATGCCGCGCTCGGCGGGGCCTCGACCTGGATGACGAGATCGACCGAGCCCATGTCGATGCCGAGCTCGAGGCTGCTCGTGGCCACGACGCAGCGAAGAGTGCCCGACTTCAGCTCGTCTTCGACCTGTGCCCGTTGCTCTTTCGAGACCGAGCCGTGGTGGGCCTTGGCGAGGATCGCGGCCACTCCCGCGGAGGAGCCCGCCTGGGCCATCATGGCGGCCGGAACCGTGGGCTCGGGCACGTCGATGCCCTGCCGCTCGGCGTAGATCTCGTTGAGACGCCCGGTGAGCCGCTCGGCGAGGCGCCGAGAGTTGGCGAACACGATCGTCGACCGTCGCTCGAGGATGCGGTCGACGATCGCCTCTTCGACGTGCGGCCAGACCGATCCCGCCATCTCGGTACTCGGGGGGCGCTCCGAGAACCACTCGCCGTCGCCGGCCTCGTCGGGGTCGGGGGAGCCGGGCGGGGGCGGCGGGTTGAGCATGTCGTCGACGGGGACGACCACCGAGAGATCGAACGCCTTGGTCGCCTTCGGGGCGACGATGTCGACGGGCTGCGCACCGCCGAGGAAGCGGGCGACCTCGTCGATCGGGCGCACCGTCGCCGAGAGGCCGATGCGTTGGGCGGGGGCGTCGAGCAGCGCGTCGAGGCGTTCGAGGCTGACCGCGAGGTGTGCGCCGCGCTTGGTGGCGGCGACCGCGTGCACCTCGTCGATGATCACGGTGTGCACGCCGCGCAGCGTCTCGGCCGCCTGGCTCGTGAGCATGAGGTACAGCGACTCGGGCGTGGTGATGAGAATGTCGGGCGGGTCGGTCACGAGCTTGCGACGATCGCTCGACGACGTATCGCCCGAGCGCACCCCGACGGTGACAGCCGGAACCTCGATACCGAGGCGCCGAGCGGACTGCCCGATGCCGACGAGGGGGGAGCGGAGGTTCCGCTCGACGTCGACGCCCAGCGCCTTCAACGGCGAGATGTAGAGGATGCGGGTGCGCGCGGTGTTCGCGGGCTTCTTCGCGGCGCTCCGGCCGCGGCGCGGGGGCGTGGCATCCGGCACCTCGGGCGCCTTCTCGCGGAAGACTCGATCGATGGCGAAGAGGAAGGCCGAGAGCGTCTTTCCGGAGCCCGTGGGCGCCACCACGAGCGCGTTGCGACCGGATGCCACGGACTCCCACGCGCCCTTCTGCGCGGTGGTGGGTGCCGAGAACGCACCCCGGAACCAGTCCTGCGTCGCAGGACCGAATCTGTCGAGCACGTCGGCCATGCCGACATCTTCTCCCGGACCTCCGACATTGCGGCGGGCTTGACGTTCGCTGGGCGCGGAACGGCCGGGACGGCGTGGTCAGGCGGGGGATCCGCCGGAAGCGAGGCGGGCGTCGAGGAACGCCCGCACGTCGTGCAGCTCGTCTTCGGAGAGGGAGTGGGTGAGGCCCGGGTAGACCCGGCCGGTCAACTCGCTGTGCGCGGGCAGCCACTGCGCGGTCATGTCGACCAGGTGCGGCGGGATGACGTCATCGTGCGAGCCTCGCCCCCAGAACACCGGCGGTCGCCGTTCGGCGAGCACGGCGTCGCCGGCGAGCTCTCCACCGGCCGCGTACCCGGCCAGCACGACGGCGAAGGACACTGCCTCGGGAGCCACGCGCAACGTCTGGACCGCGACCGCCCCGCCCTGGGAGAAGCCCAGCAGCCCGACCGGGCGGTCGCCCAGTGTGTCGGCAATCCAGGCGAGCAGAGCCTCGGCGGCGAGCGTGACGGCGGCGGGGTCGCGTCCGTTCAGCCCCTCGATCGGGTACCACGAGGCGCCGGGCGCCGGCCAGGGCGGGGTGAGCGGCGCCCGCAGGCTCGCCACCGCGAAGACGTCGGGAAGGTAGGGGACGAGGCCGAACAGATCGTGTTCGTCGGCCCCGTAGCCGTGCAGCAGCAACAGGACGGGCCGGTCGCCGATTTCGGCGAGCGGTACCGACCAGCGGACGACGGCGGAGTCGAGGCGCAGGCGTGCGGTCATGCCGCCCATTGTGGCAAAGGCCTCCGACACGGCGCGGACCTCCGCCGCTCGCCCCTCCCGCGGTCACGCGTCGGCGCCCCCACCCCGGGATCCGCCCGCCGTCGCGCGATACCCGGGGTCCCGGCATCCGGCCCGGGCATGGGCATCCGCGCGGTCGGTTGATATACAGGGAGCATGCCCGTCCGCACACCCGACCCCGATCCCGGCGACAACGGCGAAGAGCGCGAGCCGCTCTCGACGCCTTTCTCGGGCGCTCCCGCGAACCCGAACTCCAATCCGGGGTGGTTGAGCGAGGTCGAGCTCGCCGAGGCGCGGCGACGCCTGCCGATGATCTACGTCGAGGCGCTTCCCGTGCGCACCGACGGCATGGGTGCGGTGACCCAGGTCGGCATCCTGCTCCGGGCGACGCCGCTCGGTGAGATGACGCGAACGCTCGTTTCCGGGCGCGTGCGCTACGGCGAGACGGTGCGCGACGCGCTCTTCCGCCACGTCGAGAACGACCTCGGGCCGATGGCCTTCCCCCTGCTGCCGCCGCAGCCGGCCCCGTTCACCGTGGCCGAGTACTTCCCGCTGCCCGGCGTCAGCGCCTTCCACGACGACCGGCAGCACGCCGTGTCGCTCGCGTTCGTCGTGCCCGTCACCGGAACCTGCGAACCCCGCCAGGACGCGCTCGAAGTCACCTGGCTCTCGCCGGAGGAAGCGGCATCCGATGCCCTCTCCGCCGAGATGGAGGGCGGCCGCGGAACGCTCGTGCGGCTCGGGCTCGCCTCGCTGGGCGCGCTGCGCTGAGCACCGCACGACCCCGGATGCCGATGGCCACCTCTCTCATCGACCTCGCGATCGCGCTGCCCGTCGTCCTCGCGCTCGCCGCTTTCATCGCGATACTCCTGCGACGCGCCTTCGGGCCGGCGCGTTCGCTCAGCATGCCGACGATGACGGTGATCGGCGTGCTGGGGGTGAGTGTCGGCCTGCTGCTGTCGGCGTGGGTGGGCGGTGCGGCGCGTCTGTGGGTGCCCACGACCATCCTGTTCTCCCTGGGGGCGAGCATCGGGCTCTCGGCGATCGTGGCCGCCGTCGTCGCGGCCGCGCGGCGCGACGGTGGTGACATCGACGTGCCCGGTCTCCTGCGCGCCGGGGAGTCGGACCGCGTGGAGTTCAAAGAAACCGCCCGCTGGAACGTGCGCGAGAACCGCAAGGACCCGCGCATGGAGATCGCGATCGCCAAGTCGGTCGCGGCGTTCTTGAACTCGCGCGGCGGGACCCTCGTGATCGGCGCCGACGACGCCGGTACGGCGGTGGGCATCGATCGCGATCTGGCGACGCTGCGCACCCCCGATCACGACCGGTTCGAGCTGTGGATGCGCGACATGCTGTCCAAGGCCCTCGGGCGGACCGCGGCCGCGCAACCGCGCATCGTCTTCGCCGAGGGCGTGTGCGTCATCGTGTGCCGCCCCGCGGGTCGGCCGGTCTACCTCACCCAGCCCAAAGATGGCGGAACCGTCACCGATCTGTGGGTGCGGGTGGGCAACTCCAGTCGCGCGCTGGGCGTCGACGAGGCCGTCGACTACGTCGGTCGGCACTGGCGACCGACGCTGTCGACCGTGGTGCTGGGCCGCCCCTCGGCGCGCTGACCGTTCGCGCGGCCTTCGGAAACCCGGATGCCGCAGGGTCGGGCGTGGGGCGGCGTCTCAGCGCGTGGTCTCGCGCGCGATGGCGGCGACGAAGGCGTCGATGTCGGACTCGGTCGTGTCGAACGAGCACATCCAACGCACTTCACGGCGCATCTCATCCCAGTCGTAGAAGCGGAAGCTCTCGCGGAGGCGATCGGCCACGCCCGCGGGGAGGGTCGCGAACACGCCGTTGGCCTGGGTCGGCTGGGTGAATTCGACGCCCTGGATCGAGCCGTCGGCCAGGCCCGCCTCGACTCCCGCACGCAGCCGCTGCGCCATGGCGTTGGAGTGACGGGCGTTGCGCAGCCACAGGTCGTTCTCGAGCAGGGCGACCAGCTGCGCCGAGACGAAGCGCATCTTGCTCGAGAGCTGCATGTCGAGCTTGCGCAGGTAGGTCAGACCGGTGGATGCCGCGGGGTCGAGCACCACGATCGCCTCGCCGATCATCGCGCCGTTCTTCGTGCCGCCGAAGCTGAGCACGTCGACGCCGGCGTCGCGGGTGAAGGCGCGCAGCGGCACGTCCAGCGCCGCGGCCGCATTGGAGATGCGCGCGCCGTCCATGTGCAGGCGCATGCCGTGTCCGTGGGCGTGGTCGGCGAGCGCCCGGATCTCGTCGACCGAGTACAGGGTGCCGAGCTCGGTCGACTGCGTGATCGAGACCACCAGCGGCTGCGCCCGGTGCTCGTCGCCCCAGCCCCAGGCCTCGCGGTCCACCAGCTCGGGGGTGAGCTTGCCGTCGTCGGTGGGGACGGTGAGCAGCTTGATGCCGCCGACCCGCTCGGGAGCACCGCCCTCGTCGACGTTGATGTGAGCGGTGGATGCCGAGATCACCGCGCCCCAGCGAGGGAGCATCGACTGCAGGCCGACGACGTTCGCTCCCGTGCCGTTGAACACCGGATAGGCCTCGACCCCCTCGCCGAGGAGGCCCGTGAACAGCTCCTGGAGGCGGGCGGTGTAGACGTCTTCGCCGTAGGCGACCTGGTGTCCTTCGTTGGCGGCGGTGATGGCCGCGAGGACCTCGGGGTGGATGCCGGAGTAGTTGTCGGAGGCGAAGCCGCGGACGGCGGCGTCATGCAGGGGGGTCACCGCTCCAGCGTAGCCACCGGCACCCGCTCTGGCCGATGTCGGAGGGGAGGGCTAGCGTGTGCCGCATGACCGAGATGCCTCCCCGTGCCGCTGTGGACGTCGTGCCGGCCGGCGGGCGGCGGGCGTTCCTCGGCATCCTCGTCAACACCGCCGTGGCCAACGTCACCACGAGCTACCTCTGGTTCGCCCTCACGTTCTGGGTCTACCTCGAGACTCAATCGGTGCTGGCCACCGGCATCATCGGCGGCGCCTACATGCTGCTCCTCGCGGTGTTCGCCATGCTCTTCGGCACGATCGTCGACCGGCACCGCAAGCACCGGGTCATGGTGTTCTCGGGGACCGTCACCCTGGCGGCCTTCCTGCTGGCCGGGGCGCTCTGGCTCCTCTTCCCCGAAAGCGCCCTGCTCGATCTGGGCGGCCCCTGGTTCTGGGTGTTCGGGGGAGTGGTGCTGGCCGGTGCCGTGGTCGAGAACATGCGCAACATCGCGCTGTCCACCACCGTAACTCTGCTCATTCCCGAAGACCGCCGGCCCAACGCCAACGGGCTCGTCGGTACCGTGCAGGGCTTGTCGTTCGTGGTCACGAGTGTCTTCAGCGGGCTGTCGGTCGGCATCCTCGGCATGGGGTGGACCCTCGCGATCGCGGTCGCCCTGACCGCTCTCGCCCTCGTACACCTGCTCACGATCCGCATCCCCGAGGACCGTCCGGCGGCGGCGACCGAGCATCTCCCCGCCGTCGATGTGCGGGGAGCGCTTCGCGCCGTGCGCGCGGCACCGGGCCTGTTCGCGCTGCTGATCTTCTCGACGTTCAACAACCTCATCGGCGGGGTCTACCTCGCCCTCATGGATCCCTACGGGCTCCAATTGTTCCCCGTCGAGATCTGGGGCGTCGTTCTGGGCGTCACCGCCACCGGGTTCATCATCGGCGGCGGTCTCGTGGCGAAGTTCGGCCTCGGGCGCAATCCCATCCGCACGATGCTCCTCGTCGTGATCGCGATGGGGGTTCTCGGGGCCGCGTTCACCCTGCGCGACTGGTGGTGGCTCTACGTCGCGGGGATCTGGGTCTACATGGCGCTGATCCCGGTGGTCGAGGCTGCCGAGCAGACCGTCATTCAGAAGGTCGTGCCGCTCGAGACGCAGGGGCGCGTCTTCGGCTTCGCCGCCGCGTTCGAGTCCGCCTCGGCACCGATCACCGCGTTCTTGATCGCCCCGATCGCCGAGTTCGTCATCATCCCCTACATGGACGGCGCGGCCGGGCGCGAGCAGTGGGGATGGCTGCTGGGCGACGGGATCGGCCGCGGGATCGCGTTGGTGTTCCTCGTCGCGGGGCTCGCGATGGTCGTGGCTGGCGGGGCGGCGTTCCTGACCCGCTCGTATCGCACGCTCTCGACGCAGTACTCCGTGTCGACCGTGAATGCCGAGGTCGACGCCGGGGAAGAAGCCGACCACCATTCGAACGCCGACCCGCTCGACCCGCTCGCCGCGCGTTGGGGTGTGGCATCCCTGAACGCCGACACTCATCCGCACGTCGCCGATGTCCGCGCAGACGCGACGGACGATGCCGGCGTCGCGGCGGTCGCGACGGATCCGGGTAGTGCGAGCGACTCGAACGCCGACCCGCGCTAGCCGGCCGGGGGAGTGAGCGTGAGGGTACGGTCGTTGACCGCGCCTGCGTCGTCCTCCCAGAGGCCGACGAACGCGGCCGCGAGCTCCGCCTCGAGCCCTGCCAGCGCCCTGACCCGGAAGACGGTGGCCGCCGACGTCAGCGGACGCCCGGCGTCGCGGGCGTCCGTGGCGAAGCCCTGGGCGACGGCCCGCACCCATGCCTCACTCGCCGCCTTCACGGCGGCGTAGTTCGCCCCGCCCGCTCGCGGCCGATCCACGGCGGTCGATGACACGATCGCGAGGCGCCCGGCCCCCGAGGCCCGCAAGTCGGCGTCGAAGGTGCGCGAGACGTTCCGCAGCGCCGTGAACGAGCGCGACAGGAACGCGAAGTCGGCGTCCGTCTGACCCGCGAGGCCGCCGCCCCCGCGCCAGCCCCCGACGAGGTGCAGGATGCCATCGACCCGGCCCCACGCGGCGTGCACATGCTCGCGCAGCGCGTCCACGGCATCCGGGTCTGTCAGATCGCAGCGCTCGGTCGCGACCGCGGGGATCTCGTCCCGGACATCGTCGAGGCGTCCGTCATTCGAGCCCACCACGATGACGCGGGCTCCGGCGTCGGCAAGGGCGCGCGCCGCGGTGCGCCCCGCGGTGCTCGTTCCCCCCGCCAGCAGCACCAGCCGGTCCCGTGCTCCGGTGTCTCGGGTCATGGTCTCTCCTCCGGGGTCGCCCCGTGTCTTCCCGCCTGATCGGGGCCGGACCGGGATGTCGGACCGCGGCCCCTAGTCCCGGCCCCTGATGCCCTCGGTCGAGGCGATCACCGGCCGCATCTTCTTCTCGAGCGCCTCGAAGAACATCGACAGCGGGAACTCGTCGTCGAGCACGGCGTCGGTGTACCCCTTCGGGAGTCCCGCGAGCACGTCGTCGGACAGCCCACGGGCCCACACCGACGCGGGGTGCGGCGTCACGACCGAGCGTACGAGGTCGTAGGCGGCCAGCCAGTGCGCGGTCTTCGGTCGGTCGATCGAGCGCCAGTAGAGCTCGTCGATCGCGTCGGCGAGGGCGACCACCGCGCCGGGCACCTCGTCCCAGTCGAACGTGAGCGACGTGTCGGTCCAGTGCAGCACGCGGCGCTGGTGCAGCCACGCGAACAGCAGCTGCCCGCCGAGACCGTCGTAGTTGCGCACGCGCGAGCCGGTGATCGCGAACCGGAAGATGCGGTCGAAGATCACCGCGTACTGCACGAGCTCGGCGTGCTCGAGCATCGCCCGCTCGGTGTCGTCGAGGTCGTCGCGCGCGGCGAGGCGCTCCTGCAGCGACACGCACTCGCGGAACGCGGTGAGGTCGCACCGCAGCTCCTCGAGCGAGTAGAGGAAGTACGGCATCCGCTGCTTGATCATGAACGGATCGAACGGCAGGTCACCGCGCATGTGGGTGCGGTCGTGGATGAGATCCCACATCACGAACGTGCGCTCGGCGAGGTCTTGGTCGTCGAGCAGTCGCGCGGCGTTCTCGGGCAGCTCGAGCTTGGTGATCTCGGCGGCGGCGCGGGTGACGCGGCGGTAGCGGGCGGCCTCGCGGTCCTGGAAGATCGCGCCCCACGTGAAGGTGGGGATCTCGCGCATCGCGACCGTCTCGGGGAAGAGCACCGCGGAGTTGGTGTCGTACCCCGGCGTGAAGTCGACCAGGCGGAGCGACACGAACAGGCCGTTGGTGTACTCGGTCTCCAGCCGCGCGATGAACTCGGGCCAGATGACCTCGACGAGCACGGCCTCGACGTGCCGGTCGCGCGAGCCGTTCTGCGTGTACATCGGGAACACGACGAGGTGACGGATGCCGTCGACCCGGTGCTGCTGCGGCTGGAACGCCATAAGCGAGTCGAGGAAGTCGGGCACGCCGAGGCCGGCGTCCTTCCACCGGAGGAAGTCGCCGACCGCGGTGCGCAGATACTCCGCGTCGTGGGGGAACAGGGGCGCGAGGGCATCGATGGACTCGACGATGACGTCGACGAGCTCGCCCGCGCGGCGGTGGTCGGCGGCATCGAGAATGGCGCCGTCGGAACCCTGCAGCGCCTGCAGTTCGGTGGCGGCGACCTTCAGTCGAGTCCAGGCGGGGGTGTGCTCGACCGTGTCGACCGTGTGTCCGGCGAGCTGGTCGTAGGGGGGACGCGCGGGGGTCATGAGCGTCATGCGGGCCTCCGATCGGGCAGGAGCGGGAAAGATTCCGGTCAAAGCGCGATACTAACGGAAATACTACGGATGCCGCCAGAGTCCCGGTTCGACTGCCTGGTACTGTCGGGCGCATGTCCGACGGTTCTGCACGCCCCGCGCGGCTCGACGACACCGTCGACGCGGCGATCGTCCGCGAGATCTCGCTCGACGCGCGCGCGACGCTCGCCCACCTCTCGGAGCGGGTCGGGCTCTCGGTGTCGGCGGTGCAGTCCCGGCTCCGTCGGCTCGAGGCTCGCGGCATCGTGCGCGGCTACCGGCCGGTCCTCGACGCCGAGGCGCTCGGCCGCCCTCTCGCCGCCTTCGTCGAGATCACGCCGCTCGATCCCGCGCAGCCCGACAATGCGCCCGACCTGCTCGCGCACCTGACGGCGATCGAGGCATGTCACTCCATCGCGGGCGACGCCGCGTACATGCTCTTCGTCCGCGTACCGACGCCGCGCGACCTTGAGACGCTCATTCGCGACATCCGGTCGGCGGCGCAGGTGAACACCCGCACCACGATCGTGCTGCAGACCTTCTTCGAGGCCCGCCCCATCGAACCGGCTGACTTCCCGGCGCCGCCGTCCGCCGCCGGGTGACGACGGATACATCTCGCGACGGATGCCGCCCTCCCACCGCCCGCGTAGCGTGAGGCAAATGCGCATCTCCCTGCGTCCCCTGCTCCGGTATCAGGTGATCGTCGACCTGGTCGTCGCCGGTGTGTTCGCGCTGGTCGCGGTGGTGCTGGAGCTGGAGCCCGGCGCGGTCGGCGCCAACGTCGGAGCCGTAATCTTCGTCCTCCTCTTCGCCGCCGCACTCGGGCTGCGCCGCCTCCAGCCCGGCCTCGCGCTGTCTCTGGCGTGGGCCGCCGCCTGCGTCCAGATGGCGTTCCTGCGGTCGCCGACGCCCACCGACGTCGTCGTCTTCGCGGTGTTGTACACCACCGCCGCGTACGGCACGCGGCGGGTGTTCTGGGCGGGATTCGCGTCGGCGATCGGCGGAGCCCTCGTCGTGACGGCCTATCTGATGGCCCTGGGAGGTCAATCCCTTTTCCAGGTCGACACCGCCTTCGCCATCATCGCGGTGCTGCTGACCTCGGGGTTCGCCTTCCTGCTGTCGTGGGTGTCGGGCGCGCTCGTGCGTACGGCCCACCGCGCCGCAGCCGACGCCGAGGCGCGGCGCGCCGCCGAGGAGGCGACGATCGCCGAGCAGGAACGGGTGCGGATCGCCCGCGACATGCACGACGTCGTGGCTCACTCCCTCGCTGTCGTCATCGCCCAGGCCGACGGGGCTCGGTACGCCGCCGCGCAGGACGCCGCGGCAGCGACCGCGGCGCTGTCGACCATCTCGTCGACCGCGCGCGCGGCCCTCGGCGACGTGCGTCTCCTCCTGACACAGCTGCGGCACAGCCAGGCCCAGGGCCCTCAGCCCACCCTCGCCGACGTCGAGACCCTCTACGCCCAGGTGCGCGCCGCGGGGGTCGACCTCGCGATCGACGTCGATCCGGCCCCGCCCGGTGAACCCCCGGCGGCGATCCGGCTCGCCGTCTATCGGATCCTGCAGGAGGCACTCACGAACGCCCTGCGCCACGGAGCCGACCGGCACGTCGGCGTGCGCCTGTCGTGGATGCCCGACCGTGTCGATCTCACGGTCAGCAACATCAGTACTCCCCCCGCCACGCCCCCGCCCTCTGGCGGCCACGGCCTGATCGGCATGCGCGAGCGGGCGCAACTCGTGGGCGGAACGCTCACCGCGCAGCAGGAGCGCGGACTGTTCGTGGTTCGCGCGAGCCTGCCGATCGGGGACCCGACGTGACGGCCGGGGCCACCCCGGTGGAATCCGCCCCACGAGAGGAACCGCTCCCATGACTTCGCCGATTCGCGTCGTCCTCGTCGACGATCAGGCCCTGTTCCGCGCTGGCATCCGGATGGTGATCGATTCGCAAGACGACCTCGAGGTCGTGGGCGAGGCCTCCGACGGTCGCGAGGCGATCGAGGTGGTGCGGGCCACCCGGCCCGACATCGTTCTGATGGACGTGCGCATGCCGGTCATGGACGGTCTCACGGCCACGGCTGAGATCCTGAGGGAGCCGGGTGCTCCGCGCGTGGTGGTGCTGACCACGTTCGATCTCGACGAGGCGGCGGCGCGGGCGATCCAGCGCGGTGCCAGCGGATTCCTCCTCAAGGACTCCGATCCGGAGTTCCTGCTCTCGGCGGTGCGCACGGTGCACGCCGGGTCGGCGGTCATCGCCGCGCAGGCAACGCGCGAGCTGTTTGCACACATCGCCGAGGGCGGTGCGAAGGAGCCGGTCCCCGCGAGCTTCGCCGCGCTCACCGACCGCGAGCGCGAGATCTTCGCCCTCGCCGCCGGGGGCTTGAGCAACGCCGAGATCGCCGAGCGGGAGTACCTGTCGGAGGCCACCGTGAAGACCCACGTCAGCCGGATCCTCACGAAACTGGCGCTGCGTGATCGGGTGCAGCTGGTCGTGTTCGCCTACCGGCACGGGCTCGTCTGACCGGCCGGCCTGCTAGCCGCGTGGCCGCCGCGCGGCGCGGGCCCAGCGCTCCTCGCGCAGCGGCTCGCCCCAGCGGCAGTCCGTGCGGGTGACTCCGTCGGGACGGAAGCCGTGTTTGGCGTAGAAGGCGTGCGCGCGCGGGTTGTCGGCGAGCACCCAGAGCGTCACGGCGCCGGGGCCCAGGACGGCGTCGAGAAGAGCCGATCCGATGCCTTCGCCGTAGTGGTCGGCGATCACATACAGCGCGTAGAGCTCTTCGTCGGTGGCCGGCAGGTCGAGGTCGCGGGCCATCCCCGCCGACGCGAATCCCACGACTTCGTCGCCGACGCTCGCGACCCACGACTGACCGAGCGGCTCCGTCTCCTCGGAGAAGTCCCCGCGCAGGCGCGCGCTCCAGCGCCGCGTGGATGCCGCGACGTCGAGGCCGTCGAGGAGCGCGGACGGCACGTGTCCGGTGTGGGCTTCGCGCCACCCGCGAACGTGTACCCGCGCGATGGACGGTCCGTCGGCGGGCAGCGCTGGCCGCACGAGGACGTCGGTCATCGGTCCTGCTCGGTGGCCGTGTCGTCTCGATCGCGCTCGGGGTCGTGGGCCCAGGTGGGGGCGAGCGCGCGGATGCGCGCGGCCCGCCACTGCCACACCGCCCACAGTCCGGGCCAGAGCGCCGGGGCGACGGCACCACCGATGGTGAGCCGCTCCCGCCACAGGGTGCGCGAGGGGTCGCCCGGCACCGCCGAGACCGCCATCTGGTGGTCCCACACGTCGAGGGCGGCCAGGGGCCCGGTCAGCGGAACGCCCCAGTCGCGGAACACCCGCACCGGGCCGTGAGCGTCGCGAGTCTCGCGGTCGGCGACCGAGATGAGCTGGCGCCCCATCGGCACGATCCCCGCGGCGCGCATCTGCACCGGGACGTCGTCGCCGGACGTGAACGAGGTCGGCATCTGCTCCAACGGCTCGACATCGACGAACGGGCCGTACAGTTCGGCGACGGCGCGCGGCGAGTGCAGGGCTCGCCAGGCGGCATCCGGATCGCAGTCGATCTCGAACTTCAACAGAATGCGCATCCCCGCATTGTGCCAAGTCCGGGTGTCGGAGGGCACGGGTTGACTCGGCCGGCGAGGCGCGCTGCGGGTCGTCGTAGGCTCGAGGGATGCCGAACACCCCCGATGCACTGGCCCAGGCGAACTATCAGGTGCGGTTGGACTGGGGGATGCCGGGCCTCGAGCGACTCGCTCCGGCGCACGTCGTGGTGGTGGTGCAGACACTCGGGCTGTCGGCCCGCGCGATCGGCGCCGCGGAGCAGGGCGGGGCGAACGAGGCCGTGGCCGCGGACACCGACGCGGCGGACCGTGTCGCGCTCGCCGCCGCCGAGCGCGGCGCGCACGTCGTGGTGGGCGGAATCCGCAACGCCGCGGCGGTGGCCGCCCACGTGCTCGCGGTGCAGCACGACCGTGCCGATCGCACGAGCATCGCCGTCGTGGCCGTGGGGCAGCCCGCGGTGGTCACCGGCGGGTCGACGACCGCGGGTGAAAACGCCTCCGACCTGCGGTTCGCCGTCGAAGACCTGCTCGGGGCCGGGGCGGTCATCGCCGCGCTCGGCGACCTCGGGATCGATCACGCGTCCCCCGACGCGGCGGTGGCGGCCGAGGGCTTCCGCGCGCTCCGCGGGGCGGTGCGGCACCTGCTCACGGCGAGCGGAACCGGCCGCCTGCTCGCCGACGCGGGCGAGCGCGACACCGTGCTGGCCGCGGCCGAGCGGGACGCGGCATCCGTTGTTCCCGTCTTGCGCGAGGGCGCGTACGCCACCGCGTGACGTCAGCGTCAGCGCGGAGTGGCGGCCGCGAGCCGCGTGGCCGGGGTGATTTCGCGCTTGACCCAGGTCAGCGCGTGGCGCGGATCGAAACGGGGGGCGCACTTCGCGCACGAGGTGGGTCGGGTAGCCCGGCGGTGACGGAAGGCGACGTGGCCGGCCGGGCACGTGCCCACCCACGGGGCGAGCTCGTTCGCCGTCTCGCCGGCGTGCGTCGTGCCGCCGACGTAGCCGAGCTGCCGCGCCGTGCGCTTCCACACCGGGCCGTGTCCCGCCTCGGCGCCCGCCACCGCGTGCGCGACCTCGTGCAGGAGCGTCTGGTGATTGGTGTCGTCGTCGTAGCGGGCAGCGAGATACCGCGAGACGCTGATGCGTCGCCGGCCGTAGTCGCAGAGCCCCGCTCGGCGCTTGGCGTTGTCGAACGCGAACGACCACGAGTCGTCGAGGTGCAGGGCGATCAGTGCCTCTGCCCACACGCGCACACGCTGCAGATCGGACATGACGGGAACGGTAGCGGGGGGCTCCGACGTCAGCTCGCCACGACGGCGCGCGAACGTCGCCGGTCGGCGGCGTCGATGGCCAGGAGGGTCGACTCCAGTTCGGCGTCGGACGCGCCGGCGTTCTGACGCAGGAACAGCGCGCGTTTGAAGTCGCGGCGCGCGGCGTCGTAGTCGCCCTCGTCGTAGTGCACCTTGCCGCGGTGCTGCAGGGCGAACGCGGCGATCCCCGACCAGCCCTGTCCTTCGGCCTCTTCGGCGCACATCGTCAGCTCCTGCTCGGCCGCGGCGAACGCGCCGCGGCACTGCTGGATGGTGGCGTGGAGGATGCGGGCGCGCAGCAGATCGCGGCGGGTCCCGGCCATGCGGGCCACCCGCACCGACTGCTCCGAGATGGCGAGGGCCTCGTCGAACCGGTCGAGCACCTTGAGCAACCACACGCGCTCGAGCAGGGCGGGGAGGCTGCGCAGCGAGCCGATCTCCTCGAGGCGCTCCGCACACTCGCGAGAGTCGGTGATCTCACGCAACGTGTCGGGGTCGTACCCGCGGATATAGCTCACCGTCGCTCCTCTCGAGTGGTCGTGGCCTCCAGTCTGCGGTGCCTCCGCTCGCGAAGCGGACGCGCCACGCGGTCACCGCTCGAAGATGGATGCCGAGGGCTTGGGCGAGGGCGTCGCGTCGGCATCCGTCGCCGGCCGTGCGCCGCGGATGAACTCCTCGATCTCCGCTCCCTGGGCCACTTTCGCGGGGTGGGGGCCGGCGGCCATGAGCCGCGGGAGCCACTCGACCGGCAGCGGTGCGGCGGACGCGGCGACGACGAGATTGCCGAACCGGCGGCCCTTGAGCACCTGCACCTCGGCGAGCACGATCACCTCGGGGAGGACCTCGCGCACCGTCGCGACCTGTCGGCGGGCGAAGGTGAGGCCCGGGCCGTCCGAGACGTTGACCAGCAGCACGCCGTCGGGGGAGAGGAGCGCCGCAGCTTCGCGGTAGAACTCCACCGTGGTGAGGTGTGCGGGGGTCTGCGCGCCCGAGTAGACGTCGCTGACGAGGAGGTCGACCGCACCGGTGAGGCCGCCGGGAAGGCGCCCCAGGCCCGCGCGGGCATCGCCGATGCGCACCCGCAGGGCGGCGCCGCGGGGGAGGGGGATGTTCTCGCGCACGAGGTCCCACAGCGCCGGTTCGAGCTCGATCACCTGCTGCCGCGATCCGGGTCGCGTCGCCTCGACGTACCGGGGGAGGGTCAGCGCCCCCGCGCCCAGGTGCACCGCGGTCAGGGGCTGTCCCGGCATCCGGAGTCGATCGATCACCGCGCCCATGCGCGCGACGTATTCGAAGTGCAGGTGGGTCGGGTCGTCGAGGTCGACGTGCGACTGGGGGGTGCCGTCCACGACGAGCTCCCACCCCGAGACGAACGTCGACGCGGTCACGCGCGCGACCGAGCCGTCGGAGAGACGTGCCGTCGGGGCGTCGTCGGGTTCTACGCGCATACGAGCCATGGCATCCACGCTAGGCCCCCGTCGCCTCACGCGGGGGAGGGGAGCGGGACGGACGTCGTTGCGTGCGGGGTGAGGAGGGTGACGGTGTCGTCGGGGAGCGGCGTCCAGCCGTCGAGGGGGATGCCGGTCGTCGCGACGACGCGCGCCCCCGACGGGGTCTGGCGTGTGTACAGGCGGTTGTAGCCGTCGTCGTGACCGGGCGGGAGGTCGGTGGGGGCGATGCCGCGCGCGGCGAAGGCGGCCAGCGGCGCGGGGCGTCCGGCGGAGGACTGCGCGGCGACGACGGCCGACGGGGTGAGGAGGAGGGCGTTCAGGCACGCGTCGGGGTACAGCGCCCGCACCGCGGCCACGGCGTCCGCGAGCGCCGACGGGTCGATGTCGCCGTCCGGAGGAATCGCCCGTCGGACGCGGGCGAAGTACAGCTCGCTGTCGTTGCCCCCGCGCAGGCGCGCGCGTTCGTCGTCGGTGAGCCGTTCCCGGAGCAGCGTCGCGGGGACCAGGGCGCCGTTGTGCTGGAACGCGCACCCGGCGCGAAGGAACGGTTGGGCCTCGGCCTCGCTCGTGCCGGTCCCCGCGCTGCCGAACCGCAGGTACAGCAGCGCGGCGGACGAGCGGACCGGCACGGCGCTCGCGAGTTCGGCGGCGGTGGCCCGTCGACCCGTCGCGACGCAGGCCGACACCGTGCCTGCTGCACGCCACGCCGCCCCCCAGCCGTCGGCGTGCACGCGGGACAGGTCCGCGAAGGCCGAGAGCGTGTCGGCGCCCGTCGCCGTGGTGGTGTCGGACGGGGTGGGGGCGACCCAGGCGAGCATCCGTGACATGGCACCTCCCAGAGTGCATTCCAGATTGGATCCAGATGTAATATGTTTGGATCCTACCCGGAGGTTGTCCGTCCCTCATGAATCCACTCCCCACCGCAGACGCCGCGCTCCCCGCGGCACCCGCGATCCTCGCGGGCGGATCCTCCATCGACGTCGCCGCGGAGCGGCGCGCCACAACGGGATCGACCCTCGCCAGCCACTTCAATGCCGCCGGGGCCGCCCTCCCCTCGCACGGGGTTGTCGCGACCGTCGTCGACCACCTCCGGCTGGAGGAGACCCGGGGCGGATACGAGGCCGCGGCCGAGCGCCGGAGCCGCATCGACGACGTGTACACCTCGGCCGCGACCCTCGTGGGTGCCTCGGCCGCCGAGATCGCGCTGTTCGACAGTGCGTCGACGGGACTACGCGTGCTCTTCGACGCCCTGCGCCCCGCCCGCGGCCACCGCATCGTCGCCTCCAGCAGCACGTACGTCAGCCACGCACTGCACCTCATGAGCATCGCGCGAGAGCACGACGTCGACCTCGTGGTCGCCCCCTACGACGACCGGCGCCGCGTCGACGTCGCCGCGCTCGATGCCCTTCTCTCGGACGGGGTACCGTCGATCGTGACGGTCGCCCACGTTCCCACCTCGTCCGGGCTCGTCGAGCCGGCCGCGCAGATCGGGGAGGTCGTGCAGCGCTACGGCGGGACGTACATCCTCGACGCCACCCAGTCGGTCGGGCATCTCGCCGTCGACGTGAGCGAGATCGGATGCGACGTGATGGTGACGACGGGGCGCAAGTTCCTCCGCGCGCCGCGCGGCACCGGATTCGCCTACGTGCGCGACGCGCTGCGCGACCGGCTCCTGCCCGTCGCGCCGGATGTGCGCGGGGCGCGCTGGACCTCGGGCACGACGTGGGAGGTGGACGCGTCGGCGCGGCGGTATGAGACGTGGGAGGGGGCCGTCGCCGCCCGCCTGGGCCTGGGCGCCGCGCTCGACGAGGCCCTCGCGCGCGGTGTCGTCGAGACCGAGGCCTGGCTCGTCGATGCCGGACGACGCCTCCGCGCCGCCCTGTCCGAGCTCGAGGGCGTCACCGTCGCCGACCCCGACGGCACGCGGTCGGCCATCGTGACGTTCGTCGTCGACGGGGTCGACTCCGCCGAAGCCGTCGTCCGTCTCGCGCGCCACGGGGTGCGCGTGGTCTCGGTGCCCGCGACCCACGGGCAGTGGGACCTGGGGGATCGCGGCGTGCCGAGCGTCGTGCGCGCCTCCCCCCACGTCTACAACGACGACAGCGATGTTGCGGCCCTCGTCGACGGCGTGGCCGCCCTCGTGACGGGAGGAGCGCGATGACCGCCGCGGTGTCCGCCGACGTGGTCGTGCTGGGTCTCGGCATCCACGGGACGGCGACCGCCGCGAGCCTCGCCCGCCGCGGCCTGCGCGTGGTCGGCATCGACCGGTTCTCTCCGGGCCACGGCCGCGGCTCGTCGCACGGCCGCACCCGCATGATCCGGCGTGCGTACCCGAACCCGGCGTGGAACCCGCTCGTCGAGCGGGCGTTCGCCGCGTGGGAGTCGCTCGAACGCGACTCCGGCGAGGTGCTGCTGCATCGCACCGGGGGGCTGTACGCCCACGCCGGTGAATCCCAGCTCCAGGGCCCGGACTGCGTCCTCGTCGATGACCCCGCCGACATGGCATCCCGCATGCCCTCGTTCGCGGTGCCCGCGGGCTATCGCGCGGTGTACGACCCGTCCGCGGGCGTCATCGAGGCCGAGCGAGCGGTGAGCGCGCTGCGGCGGATCGCCGCGGCGGCCGGCGCCGATCTGCGCGACGGGGAACGCGTCTTCGGGTGGGACAGCGCACCCGGTGGCGTCGAGGTGCGCACCGATCGCGGCGTCGTCCGCGCGGCCCGGCTCGTGGTGGCCGGCGGCCCGTGGGCCGCGCCCCTCGTGCCGGCACTGTCCGACCTCGTCGAGGTGTGGCGGATCCTGACCCTCACGGTGCGTCCGGGGCAAGCGGCGGGAATGCCGCCCGCGCTCGGGGCCTTCTCGGTCGATCGTCCCGAGGGCCTGGTCTTCGGCATCCCGGATGCCGACGGCAACGGCGTCAAGCTGGGGGTGGATGCCGGAGAGGTCTGGGACCCCGAGACGCCGGTAGCCCCGCCGACCGCGGCCGAGGTGGAGGCCCTGCGGGACCTCCTGCACCTCTACGTGCCCGCTCTCGACACCGCCCCCGTCGAGGCGGCGTCGTGCCTGTACACGATGACCGAGGACAAGCGCTTCATCATCGGTCCGCTCGCCGAGACTCCCGAGGTCATCGCGGTCTCGGCCTGCTCGGGCCACGGTTTCAAGTTCGGTCCCGCGCTGGGCGACGCCGTCGCCGATCTATGCGAGGGCATCGAGCGACCCGACCTCGATTTCATCTCGACCGCCCGACGGGGGATCTGACATGACCGTCGCACTCGCCGCCCCCCACGCCGCCGCCGTCGAGGCGGGACGCTCGGCCGTCGCCGCCGGTGGCAACGCGCTCGACGCCGCGCTCGCCGCGGCCGTGATGCTCACCGTCGTCTACCCGCACCAGTGCGCTGTCGGCGGTGACCTCATCGCCCTCGTCCGCCACCCCGACGGCGCCACGACCGCCGTCGTCGCCGCCGGCACCGCCCCCGCGGCCGTCGCCGAGGCGGCCGCCGGGTGGAGCGAGGTCCCTCGGGCGGGGGCGGGGTCGGTGACCGTTCCCGGCATCCTCGCCGGGTGGCGCGCGATCGCCGCCCAGGGTGCGGCGCTGCCGCTCGCGGACGCGTTCGAGGCCGCGGCCGTCGTCGCCGACGCGGGCACGCCGGTCAGCGCGGGTCTCGCGCGGGCCCTCGTCTCGCGCGCCGACGCGATCGCCGCCGATGCGGGGCTGCGTGCCGTCTTCACCCGCGCGGGCGAGCCGCTGACCGAGGGCGATGCGCTGGTGCAGCCGGCGCTGGCGCGCTCGCTCCGGCGCCTGGCGGTCGACCCCGACGACTTCTACACCGGCGACATCGCTCGCTCGCTCGTGCGGACGCTCCGCGCCGACGCGGGCACCCACACGGTCGACGACTTCGCGGCCTACCGCCCCCAGGTGGTGCCCGCGCTGAGCGAGACGATCGACGGCGCGGAGTGGAGCGTGGCCCCGCCGCCCTCGGTCGGCATCGTGCTGCTCGGCGTCGCCGCCGCCTCCGACCGCGACCCGGGCGACGCGGCCCTGCTGGAGGCGAGCGTTCGCGGCGCGCACGCCCGCGGAGCGCACCTCGGCGACCCGCTCGCCGGTCCCATCGATCTCGACGCTTTGCTGGCGCTGGAGGGCCGTCTCCCGGGTGGGCCCGGGGAACCGCGCCCCCAGGGTGACACCGCCGCGGTGGTCGCCACCGACGACGAGGGCTGGTCGGTGACCATCGTGCAGAGCGTCTACCAGACGTTCGGTTCCGGCCTCCTCGACCCCGAGACCGGCATCCTGCTGCACAACCGCGGCAGCGCGTTCTCGCTCGACCCGGCCTCGCCGGCCGCGCTCCGGCCCGGGGCGCGCCCGCCCCACACCCTCACCCCGGCGATCATCGATCGGGGCGAGGTCACGGTGGTGGCCGGATGCCAGGGCGGACGGGCCCAGCCGTGGATCCTCGCCCAGCTGCTCCCCGACTCGACCGATCCCGCCGCCGACCTCGACGAGCTGCTCGCCCGCCCGCGCTGGGTGATCGGCGACCGCGACCTGGGACACGACCGCCTGACGCTCGTGACCGAGCCGGGTGCACCCGACGCCGTCGTCGAGCGCGCCGAGGCCCTCGGTCTGGGCCTCGCCGCGTTCCCCGGCCCCGCCGACGAGGCCGGACACGTGCAACTGGTCCGCCGGATCGCGACCGCGGGGGTGCGCGATGCCGCGAGCGACCCGCGGGCCGACGGCGTCGCCGTGCTGATCCCCGCCCCCGCTTCCCCGCACGACACGAAGGAGACCCGATGAGCACCGACCGGTACTGGAGCGACCCCCTCACCCCGAGCGAGATCGTCGAGATCACCGCGCTCGTGCGCGCGGACGAGCGCATCGGATCGGAGCCGCGGTTCTGGGGCATCGCCGTCGAGGAGGGGCTGGCCCGCAGCCTCGCCCCCGGCCAGGGGCGACCGGTGCGCCTGGTGGTCATGAACCCCGCCGCCCACGCCGCGTGGGAGGTGACCGGCTGGACCGCCGGCACGGACCGGCCGGCCTCGCTCGGGTCGTGGAGCCCCGTGGATGCCAAGCGCCCCGGCGTCTCGAGCGACGAGGCGCGCGCGATCGCCCGCGCGGCCCGCGAGCACCCGCTCCTCAAGGAGGCCCTCGCCAAGCGCGGCATCACCGACACGACGCACGTGTGGGTGGACCCCGAGTCGATCACCGGCTTCGAGCCGGAGGACCTCCTGGACCGGCGCCTGTCGTGGGGCACGGTCTGGTACCGCGAGAGCGCGGACGACAACGGCTACGCGCGCCCGGTCGCCGGCCTCGTGCCGATCCTCGACCTCGAAACGCTCGACATCATCCGGATCGAGGACCACGGCGTCATCCCCATGGCGAGCGAGGGCGGCAACTACCGCTCGGGCACCTGGGGTCCGGACCGCACCGTCGCCCCGCTGGAGATCACCCAGCCCGAGGGCCCGGGCTTCACCGTCGAGGGCCACAAGGTCTCGTGGCAGAACTGGTCGTTCCGCATCGGCTTCACGCACCGCGAGGGTCTCGTGCTGCACGACATCGCCTACCGCGACGGTGACGTCGAGCGTCCGGTCCTCCGGCGCGCGGCGGTCAACGAGATGTACGTCCCGTACCTCGACTCCGACCCCACGGCCTACCGCAAGAACTTCTTCGACTGGGGCGAGTACGGAGCCGGCCCGCTCACGGCATCCCTCGAACTCGGATGCGACTGCCTCGGCGAGATCCACTACTTCGACGCGCACGTGCTCGACGGCCTCGGCGAGGCCCAGACGATCACGAACGGCGTGTGCCTGCACGAGGAGGACTCCTCGATCCTGTGGAAGCACGTCAACACGCGCACCGGCGAGGCGGATGTTCGCCGCTCGCGCCGCCTCGTGATCTCGTTCTTCGCCACCGTCGCCAACTACGACTACGGCTTCTACTGGTCGCTGTACCAGGACGGCTCGATCGAGCTGGAGATCAAGCTCACCGGCATCCTGTCGGTCTCCGGAATCGACGACGGCAAGATGCCCGCGTTCGGCCGCATGGTGAGTCCCAACGTCCAGGCCCCCACGCACCAGCACTACTTCGCCGTGCGCATGGACACCGCGATCGACGGCCCGAAGAACCGCCTGGTCGAGGTGCACGCCGAGGTCGAGGAGGACGAGGAGCTCAACCCCTGGGGTAACGCCGTCAAGATGGTGTCGGAGGTCATCGCGTCCGAGAAGGATGCCGGCCGCATGGCCGACGCGTCTCGTGCGGTGCACTGGCGGGTCGAGAACACCGAGCGCACCAACCGCTTCGGCGAGAACACCGCCTACCGCCTCTCGGCGATGCACACCACGCGCCTGTTCGCCCGGCCCGGGAGCGTCGTCGCGCGCAAGGCGCCGTTCGTCTCGAAGCACCTGTGGGCCACCGCGTACGACCCGGCCGAGCGCTTCATCACGGGCGACTACCCCAACCAGGCGCCGCTGGAGGCCGAGGGCATCACCGCGTGGCAGCAGGCGGACCGCCCGCTCGACGGGGCGGAGCTGGTGCTCTGGCCGATCGTCGGCGTGCACCACTACCCCAAGCCCGAAGAGTGGCCGATCATGCCGGTGCACCGCATCGGTCTGCGGTTCGAGCCCGACGGCTTCTTCACCCGCAACCCCTCGCTCGACCTGCCGCCGTCCTCGGGCGGCGACCACTGCCACGCGCCCACCCCGGGAGCGGGCGGTGCGGTGGCCGAGGGCCACGCGCTCCACGGGCATGACGCGGGCGGTCACGAGCACTCCTGCCACTGATGGGGGAGGTGCTGCACGCCGGGGCGTTGGTGGCGACGGCGGCGGGCGCGTGCTGCGTCGCCGCCGACCGCCCCGCGTCACGCGTGCGTGAGCTCCTGATCGCCGCGCTCATGCTCCTCGCGATGGGCGACATGGTCGTCGGCGGCGGGCGGGTGCCGGCCGTGTTCTGGGCAGCGGCGCTCCTCGTCGCGGCGTTGATCTCGGTGGCTCCGGGGCCGGCGCGGCGCGGTGCCGAGCGGAGGATGCGGGCGTTCGACGCCCTGGGCGCCGTGCTCATGGCGGCGCTCTTGCTGGCCGCGCACGTTCCGGCATCCCCCGGTTCGTCCCATCACGGATCGGCCGCGGTGCCGCTCGTGCTGCTCACCGTTGTCGGGGTGGCGGCGTATGCCGTGGGCGGTGTCGTGTTGTTCGCCACGACGCATCGCGAGCGTCCGCTGATCGTGCGGCTGCCGCCGCTGGCGATGGGCGCGTCGGCGGTGCTGATGGCGGTGCCGCTGGCGCTGGGGTGATCGCGCCGCGCGAGGGTCGGGCGCGGGCTGAACCTTCGCCTATCGCCGCTGCTCCGCGGACTTACTGAGACTGACGTGACGATAGCTGTCACGTCAGTCTCAGTAGCGGAGGTGGATCCGATGGCCAACGACGTCGACGCGTTGCGTGCCGTCGAGCGGGCGGCATCTTGGGCGACAGACCTTGCCAGTCACGGCGTCATGGTCGTCGCGCTCGATCATCCCTATGACGCCGCCGCTACCGTCCTCGCCGACGGGACAGTCGCGCGCAGCGAAGTCGTCGCTACCGGCGATGACGACCAGGACAACCGCAACGCCGTCGCATGGACCGAGATTCGCGCACACGACCTGACCGCGGTGATCGACGCCCTCACCGTCGCCCAGCCCGATATGCCCCTGCTGACGGGCGTCGATCTTTCTCACATCACTGTCGCCGGCCACTCGCTCGGTGGCGCCGCGGCGCTCCTGCACTCCCGCACGGATCAACGTGTCGACGGCGTCGTCGATATTGACGGGCTTCCCCGGTCCGACGTCTCCCCTCGCACGATCCCGACGATGCTCCTCGTCGCGGGCGACGCCGACCCGAATCCCACCTACCAGCACGTCACTGACACGTTCGTCGCCGCCGGCGCCACCCGAATCACGGTCCCTGGAGTCGCGCACCTGGGCTTCACCGACGCGTCCCTGATCGTTGCGCCCCTCCCCGGCGTCACCGGCAGTCGAGCAACGGCGGGCCCCCGTGCCGCCGCCACCGCGACACTCGACGCGGTACGCCAGTCGACTCCCCTCGACACCACACGGCTCGCGCCACTGGGCGACCTCGGCTGAGAAACGCTCAGTGCGGTGCCGACGCCATCGTCAACAGATGCTGATGACCACGGAGGAGGTGCTCGGTGTCGCGATGTGCTCCGGGCGCGGTTCGTAGGGAGGTCGTGTGAGGCCCTCGGTCACAATGAGACAGACGTTCCGAGCGCGGCGCGAAGGTGTTCTTTCGCGCGCTGGTAGCGCCCACGGGCGGTGGAGGCCGGGACACCCACAATCTGCGCTGCCTCGACGAGGGTCATACCGTCCCAATGGACCAGCCGCACCAGCTCGCGGAGGTCCGGTTCAAGACGGGCTATGGCGTCGCGTACTTCCATGTGTTCGTCAGCAGCAGGCTCAGCGCCGGATGTTGCGGCGCTCGTCCTGACACGCTGGGCCAGAGCCCATCGGCGACGCTCGCCCCGCTGATAGTTCAGGATGACCGCGCGAGCGACACCGAACAGCCACATGCGCGCTTGCTCGGGATCGGATGGCATATCTTGCTCTCTCCGCCAGGCGATCGCGAACGTTTCGCCCAGCAAGTCCGGGGCGTCGTCTTCGCCCACGCGTCGACGTAAGTAGGACAACAGATCCACTGAGTTCAGCTGTATGGCGTGCTCGATGCTCGAGCGACGCGGCCTGCGCACTTCCCTCACCCCGCGGCCGTTTCGCACTGGATGGAGTGCTTGGTGGTCCACTCGTCGGGGTCGAGGCCGTACGAGCGTGCCTCGGAGAGGAGAGCGTCACCCAGCGCATCATGAGCAGCCGCTGCATACACGTCGTCGTCGCTCGGTCCTTCTGGTGTCTCGGGCACATCGCTCAGTTGGCCGTCGCTGCCGACCGTGATCATCGTTCCGCCTCCCCGCCGACTGAGCACTTCCGCGATCGAACGGTCAACATCGGAGGCCGCGACGGCATCGAATGCTCGGAAATGATCCGACAAGGCTTGGTCGGGAGCGTCTTCGATGGGCCCAGATGCGGGGGCGTTCACCACACGAAGGATCTGCACGCGCGCCTCGCACTCCCGCCCGCTCGGCAGCGTGAAGGCGTACGCGACGTCAGGATCCTGTGCCCACGGGGCCCAGTTGAAAGTCGTTGCGGCTACGGCTGTTCCCGCTCCGCCGATGAGGAGGAGCGACAGGCCCGCGCCAACCAGTACGCGTGCGGGCCGTCGTCGGGGCGCATTCGTGCGTCGAGCTTCGCGAGACAGCAACGCGATATCGCGTTCGAGCATCGTGGAGCTCTTCACAGGTGCGGGTGCAGAACTGTTGAGAAGCGCGTCCAGCCGGTCGGTGTCCGTCATGAGTTCCTCCAAGTCGGTTCACTACTGACCTGTCCGGCAACGCGATAAACGTCCGTCAACACGACGAATCAGTGTGTAAACGGAGCGTGACCCGGCTTCCCGCACGGTTGTGGTGGGAGGCCGTCCGGCCATCATGACTCCTGAGCGCACGGCCACCGCCGTTCGGATGCGCGAGCAGAACGAGAGCATCGAGCACATCGCTCGAGTGCTCGGTGGCAAGGGCGCATCCCGCTACCCCGCGTCC
Organism: Microbacterium sp. ZW3a; assembly: GCF_057167165.1. Lineage (NCBI taxonomy): Bacteria > Bacillati > Actinomycetota > Actinomycetes > Micrococcales > Microbacteriaceae > Microbacterium > Microbacterium sp. ZW3a. The sequence continues at coordinate 379,077 of NZ_CM169903.1, forward strand.
CCCCACTTTCGGCGGCGGTATTCGCGAGAGAGGGGGATGACGCGAACGCAGGCGAGCACGACGAAGACGACCGCAGCAGCGAGAACGACCGCCCAGATAATCCAGTCGAGCTGACGGGTCGAGCCCACGGCGTTCCCGAGAAACGCGCCCTGCAGAGCGACACTCAGAACCATCACCAGGATGTACCCGCGAATGCGGGAGACCAGGGCCTTTTCGCTCATGTTGTTCGCTGTCATGGGTGTCCGGCGTGGCTGAGGGAAGAGTCCCGAAGGCTCAGCCCGTGAACACCGTGGACGAGCGCCGCTCGTACCACCGAGCCAGCTGCTCGCCGGCCTTCAGCACGTGCTCGCGCATCTCGCGCCGGGCCGCGTCGGCATCGCCGCGTTCGATCGCCTCGATGATGCGCACGTGCTCCTGGAAGTTCTCTTCGCGGTGGCGGTCGTCGCCCACCAGTAGCTGAGCCGACACGTTGCGCGGGAAGGTCTCGTTGATCTCCTCGATCGCGCGCGCCAGGCGGGCGTTGGCCGACACCTCCGCGATGGTGTTGTGGAACACGTCGTTCTCGCGCCGGCTGGCGAGCGCGGGGTCTGCCTCGCCGCGTTCGCGCGCGACCGAGCGGTCGTACATGTCCTGGTTCGCCTCGCGCAGCCGGGTCACGTCGCCCCGTGAGATGCGCTCGACGGCGCGCGCGGCGGCGAGCGCCTCGAGTTCGGCGCGCACCTCGTAGGCCTCGCGCACCTCCCACGGTGCCGGAACGCGCACGACGGCACCGCGATTGGGGAGCACCTCGATCAGTCCGCCGGTCTGCAGCTGGCGCAGCGCCTCGCGCACCGGGGTGCGGCTCACGCCGAAGTCGTTCGCGAGCTCGGCCTGGCGGAGCTGAGCGCCGATGGGGATATCGCCCGACATGATCCGATCCCGGATCTTCGCGGCGATCTCGTCGACGAGGGCGTGCCCTCCCGTCGCCGAGATATCGGTGTCCCCCCGTGCGGCCATGCTGCCCCTCTTCGTCGGTCGTGGTCGCGCTCCCGCGACTTGCGAACCTAGCAGAAGGGGACCCGGATGCCACGCAATCCACGCAAAGCTGGCTCCCAGGTCACGCATTCGGGATCCAATCCACATCTGTTAGGATCCAAACATGACCACGCGAGAGGATGCCGCCGAGCTCCGCGTCCGCGTGCGCTCGATGACGCTCGAGGCCGGTGACGTCCTCTCCGTCGAGCTCGAGGGCATCGACGGGCCGTTGCCCGAGTGGACGCCCGGCGCGCACATCGACCTCGCGGTTCCGGGCGCCCCCGTCCGGCAGTACTCGCTGTGTGGCGATCCTGGCTCGGCGCGCTACCGGATCGCGGTGCTGCGCGAAGAGCAGAGTCGGGGCGGCTCGCGCGCCGTGCACGAGCGCCTGCGTCCCGGCGACGTCGTGTCGCTGCGCGGACCCCGCACCCACTTCGGCCTCGAGCCCGCGGACGAGTACCTCTTCGTCGCGGGCGGGATCGGGATCACCCCGGTGCTGCCCATGGTGCGCGCGGCCGCCGCAGCCGGTGTGCCGTGGCGCGTGCTCTACCTCGGTGCCTCGCGCACCCGCATGGCGTTCCTCGACGAGCTCGTCGCGACCCCGGGCGGAACGGTCGACGTGGTCGCCCGCGACGAGGGCCTGCGCGCCGACCTCGCGGCCGAGCTGGCGGCCCACCCGAACGCCGCCGTGTACGCCTGCGGTCCTGCGCGCATGCTCGAAGAGATCACGGGCCTGGTGCCCGCGGCATCCGGTCGTCTGCACCTGGAGTACTTCACCGCCCCGGTCGTGGAGTACGCCCCCGGCGGCCCGTTCTCGGTGCGCCTCGCCCTCACCGGCGTCGAACTCACCGTCGAGCCCGAGCAGTCGGTGCTCGACGTCATGCGCAGCGCCGGCGTCGACGTTCTCTCCGACTGCGAAGAGGGCATCTGCGGCAGCTGCGAGACGGGCGTCCTCGAGGGCGAGGTCGAGCACCGGGACTTCGTGCTCACCACCCAGGAGCGCGCCGCGAACGACTGCATGATGGTCTGCGTTTCGCGGTCGGCGTGCCCCCTCCTCGTCCTCCAGGCCTGAGGGCCTGCCCCACACATCCGATACCGACCACGAAGGGCGACGGCGATGCTGAAGCAGGAAGACAACGACAAGATCACCCGGTCGGGGCCCGGAACCCCGCTCGGCAACCTCCTGCGTTCGTACTGGCAGCCCGCGGCCCTCGTGTCCGAGATGCCCGGCGAGCGGCCGGTGAAGGCCGTGCGCATCATGAGCGAAGACCTCGTGCTGTTCAAGAAGCGCGAGGGCTGGGGGCTCATCAGCCGGTACTGCGCGCACCGCGGCGTCGACCTGTCGTACGGGCGCCTCGAGGAAGACGGCATCCGGTGCCTCTACCACGGGTGGCTCTACGACGGTGAGGGCAAGTGCGTAGAGCAGCCGGCCGAGCCCGAGCACAGCCAGTTCCTCGGCAAGATCCGCATCGCCAACTACCCGTGCGTCGAGAAGAACGGCATCATCTTCACCTACATGGGGGCGGGCGACCCGCCGCCCTTCCCGCACTACGACTGCTTCGTCGCACCCGACGAGTACACGTTCGCGTTCAAGGGCATGTGGGACTGCAACTGGCTGCAGGGCCTCGAGGGCGGCATCGACCCGAGCCACGTCTCGTTCCTGCACCGCTTCATGCAGGAGGACCCGCGCGAGATGTACGGGCAGCAGTTCGCCGAGGAGGTCGAGGGCACCGGCAAGAAGCTCTCGATGCTCGTGGGTGAGAGCTACCGCCCCGACATCGAGGTCGAGAGCGCCGAGCACGGCCTGCGCGTGTTCGCGCTGCGTCAGCTCACCGAAGACATCAAGCACGTCCGCGTGACGAACCTGCTGTTCCCCAACGCCTTCGTCGTGCCGTTCGGCAACACCAAGGTGTTCACGCAGTGGCACGTCCCGATCGACGACGAGCACCACTACTGGTACATGATCTGGTACGACTTCGCCGAGGTCACCGACAAGGAAACCCTCCTGCAGCAGCGGCTCGAGGGGGTCACGCTGCCGGACTACCGGCCGGTCCGCAATCGCGACAACGACTGGGGCTTCGACCCCCAGGAGCAGAAAGAGCTCACGTACACGGGGATGGGGCTCGACATCAACGTCCACGACCAGTGGGCCGTGGAGAGCATGGGCCCGATCCAGGACCGGACCGTCGAGCGACTCGGGGTCTCCGACCGCGCGGTGACCGCGAACCGGCGCCTGCTGCTTCGCGCCATCGACTCCTTCGCCGCGGGCGGGCAGACGCCCTCGCACCCCGTGAGCGAAGAGGATGCCGCCCGGCTCACCGGCCCGCTCGCGATGGACACGATCGCGGCGAACGACGCCTGGCAGGAGCGCTGGGTCCAGCGCGAGCAGGAGCGCCGCGAGGCGTCGCCGTGGGCCTCCCCGCAGGCCGCCGCCGAGGAGACCGTCGATGCGTGAGCGCAACGTCGACGAGCGCCCCGTCTCGGAGAGCGGCGGCGGAATCTCCGCGCGGCCCATGCTCGCGGCCGACCGCGAGGGCTTCGTGCACCGGCACGGCCTGTGGAGCGAGGCGCAGTACGCCGCGGCGGGACAGATGCGCCGGGTCATCGACGAGCTCGGCATTGACATGGTGCGTTTCTCGTTCGTCGACCAGCACGGCATCCTCCGCGGCAAGACCATCGCCCGGGGCGGGCTCACCGCCGCGATGCGGTCGGGGGTCACCGCGCCGAGTTCGCTGCTGCTGAAGGACACCTCGGGCCAGTCGGTCTTCTCCGTGTTCAGCGCCGAAACGGGGGTCGGTGTCGCCGGCTTCAGCGGTGCCGGCGATATCGTGCTCGTGCCCGACCCGACCACCTTCCGGGTGCTGCCGTGGGCGCCGGGAACCGCCTGGATCCTGTGTGACCTGCACTTCCCCGACGGCACCCCCGTGCCCTTCTGCACCCGCACGATCCTGCGCAACGAACTCACGACGCTCGCCGCGCGCGGCTACGACATGACGGTGGGCGCCGAGCTGGAGTTTCACGTCTTCCGGGCCGAAGAGGCGGGGCTAGCCGCCGAGCACCTCGGTGCCCCGGGCCGGCCGGGCGTCGCGTCGACCGCCGCCCCGACCACGCGCGGCTCGCAGCTGCTCCTCGAGGAGGGGCTCGACCGCATGCAGCCGCTGGTGGACGCGCTCTACCGCGGGCTCACGCTGCTCGATCTGCCGCTGCGCTCGATCGAGCTGGAGTTCGGACCCAGCCAGTTCGAGATCACGATGGAGGCCGGCTCCGCCGCCGAGATCGCGGATGCCATCGTGCTGTGCCGCACCGCGGTACGCCGCATCGCCGCGGGCCTGGGCTATCACGCGACCTTCATGGCGCGCCCGCAGGGGGCCGAGGGCGCCTCGACCGGCTGGCACCTCCACCAGTCGCTCACCGAACGGGCGACCGGACGCGGCGCGTTCGTGCCGGACGCTCCGGGCACGACGCTGTCGCTGCTGGGCTCGGCGTATCTGGGGGGTGTGCTCGCGCACGCTGCGGCGGCCGCGGCCTTCACCACGCCCACGGTGAACGGCTACAAGCGGTACCAGCCGAACTCGCTCGCACCCGACCGCATCGCGTGGGGGATCGACAACAAGGGCGCGATGGTCCGCGCCGTCGGCGGGGTGGGCGACCCGGCCACGCGCCTGGAGAACCGGTCGGGCGAGCCCGCGGCCAACCCCTACCTCTACATCGCCTCGCAGCTCATCAGCGGCGTCGACGGGATCGAGCGCGGCCTCATCCCGCCCGCGCCGACCACCGACCCCTACCGCGTGGAGGCGCCGGCGCTGCCGGCATCCCTCGGTGAGGCCGTCGATGCGCTCGAGGCCGACGCGCTCTTCCGTGCCGCCCTCGGCGACGTCGTCGTCGATTGGTACGCGACCATCAAGAGGGCGGAGTTCGCCCGCTACCTTCGCCACGTCTCCGACTGGGAGCAGCGCGAGTACTTCGAGATCTTCTGAGGACCGTCATGAGCATTCGCCCCACCGTTGCCGCCCTGCCCGACTACGAGCCGTTCCTCCTGGGCGGGGAATGGATGCCGCGGGGAGACCGCGCGGCACGACCGGTCATCGATCCGGCCACCGGTGAGGTGCTCACCACCGTGGCCGAGGCCACGGCCGACGACGTCGACGTGGCCGTCGACACCGCCGCGCGCGCGCACGCCGACCGCCGCTGGCGGGGTCTCGCGCCGCTCGAGCGCGCCCGCATCCTGAACCGGGTCGCTGACCTCATCGAGGAGCAGCTCGAGGAACTGGCGATCCTGGAGACGCGCGACAACGGCAAGCCCATCGAGCGTTCCCGCGCCGACACCGCGATGGCCGCGCGGACGTTCCGTCACTACGCTGGGGCTCCCTCGCGCCTCGGCGGCACCGTCGTCCCCGTCGACGGCGGGGGTCACCACGTCTACACCGTGCAGGAGCCGGTCGGCCCGGTCGCGATCATCCTGCCGTGGAACTTCCCGATCATGACCGCCGCGTTCAAGCTCGCCCCCGCGCTCGCGGCCGGGTGCCCCGTGGTCGCCAAGCCCGCCGAGGACACCCCGCTCACGCTGCTGCGGCTCGGCGGCATCCTTCTCGAGGCCGGCGTTCCGGCGGGGGTGGTGAGCATCCTCACCGGCGACGGCTCGGTCGGAGCGGCCCTGACCGCGCACCCGGGCATCGCCAAGATCACCTTCACCGGTTCGACCGAGGTCGGACGCCTGGTCGCGCACGCCGCCGCCGACGACTTCACGCGCGTCACGCTGGAACTCGGCGGTAAGAGCCCGAACATCGTGTTCGAAGACGCCGACCTGGATGCCGCGGTCCTCACCGCGATGCGCGCCTCGTTCGGCCACTCCGGGCAGATGTGCACCGCGGGGAGCCGCCTGCTCGTGCAGCGCTCGATCCTGGCGGAGATGACCGAGCGGATGACCGCGGCCGTGGCCCGCGTCCCCGTCGGCGACGGTCTCGACGGCGGCATCACCGTCGGACCCCTGGTGTCGGAGGAGCAGCGCGAGCGTGTACTCGGCTACATCCGCACCGGCGTCGACGAGGGCGCCACGCTCCTCGCCGGCGGGGGTGTGCGCGAGCCCGGGTTCTACGTCGAGCCGACGCTGTTCACCGACGTCACCAACGACATGCGCATCGCCCGGGAGGAGATCTTCGGCCCGGTGGTCGGCATCATCCCCTTCGACGACGAGGCCGACGCCATCCGTATCGCCAACGACAGCGCCTACGGCCTGGCCGCGGGCGTCTGGACCCGCGATCTCGGCCGCGCGCACCGGATGGCGGCGGCCCTGGACACCGGGACCGTGTGGATCAACACCTACAACCTGTTCGACCCCGCGCTCTCGTTCGGTGGAACGGGCGACTCCGGCCTCGGCCGTGACCTCGGCGAGGAGGGCCTGCGCGGCTTCCTCGAGAGCAAGAGCGTCGTGATCGCGATTCCCGAGGCGTGAGCGTGGATGCCGTCCTGTACCGCGCGGACCGCGTGGTGACGATGACCCCCGACTCCCCCGACGCCGACGCGTTCGTGGTGGCCGGGGGACGCGTCCGCGACGTCGGGCGGGTCGGCGACGTGCGAGAGCGCTGGGCGGGGCGGGTGCGCGAGGAGGAGCTGCACGGTGTCGTCACGCCGGGGCTCATCGACGCCCATATGCACATGCAGCGCGCGGGCCTGAAGGCCCTGGACTACCTGCACCCGGATGACGACGTCGACCGGTACATCGTGGCCATGCGCGACAGCTTCGACGACGACGGACCCGAGCACCCGCCGTTCGACGACCGGATCCGGGCCCTGGAGCGCGTGCAGCCGCTTCTGCACGCGCTCGGCATCACCACCGTCGTCGACCCCGCGGTCACCCCCGACGAGATGCGCGGGTACCAGGTGGCGCGGCAGCGCGGACTCCTCACGATGCGCACCGTCGCGATGCCCTACCTCGAGCTCACGACCGGCGACGCCGACGAGATCGACGCCCTGATCGCGCGGCTCGCCGGCATCGGCGCGGCGACGGGGTTCGGCGACGACGTCCTGTCGCTCGGGGGCATCAAGGTCTACCTGGACGGCGAGGCGCTGAAGGGCCAGGCCTGGCTGGACCGCCCCTGGGATGCGTCCGGATACACCGGGCTCCGTCGCATCCCCGAAGACCAGTACCGCCGCCTCGTCGCCTGGTGCGGCACCCACGGCTGGGGAGTCGGCACGCACGCGGTCGGGTCTGCGGCGGTGGCGTTGGCGGTGGATGCCGCGAGTGCGGCGGGCGACGCGGTTCCGGATCTCCGGTTCCAGGTCATCCACGGCTACCTCGAGACGCCCGCGGAGGCGATGACGCAGGCCGCGCGCGCCGGGGTAATCGCCTCGGTGCAGCCGTCGATCATCTGGCACAACGGGGCGGGCCTGCGGGCGGCCCTGGGGGAGCGGGCGGAGCGGGCCAACCCCCTCCGCAGCTGGCTGGACAGCGGGGCCACCGTGGCGTTCGGCTCCGACGGCCCCTTCTTCGCGTTCGACCCCCGGCACCTCATGTGGCAAGCCGTCACCCGGCACATCGCGGGCGATGATCGTCCGCTCGACCCGGCCGAGGCCCTCACCCTCGACGAGGCCTTCGCCGCGTACACGACCGGTGCGGCCCGGGCGGCCTTCGCCGAGGGCGACCGTGGCGTGATCGCGCCGGGCTCGTGCGCCGACTGGGTGCTGTGGCCTACCGATCCCACCGCCGTCCCCCTCGATGACCTGCGCACCCTCCCGGTGCTCCGCACCGACGTCGCCGGCCGCACCGTCTACCGAAAGGAACCCCCCGCATGACCGAGACGCCTCTCTACCGCTGGAGTGCCACCGCCCTCGCGGAGGGAATCGCCGGTGGTGAGATCTCGGCGGTCGAGGTCATGCGCGCGCACCTCGACCGCATCGCCGAGGTGGAACCCGACGTGGCCGCCTTCGTGTCGCTCGTCTCTGAGCGAGAGGCGATGGACATGGCGCTCGAGGCCGACCGGGCCGTCGCGCGCGGCGATCGTGTCGGGCCCCTGCACGGACTGCCGACCGGGGTGAAAGACCTCATCGACGTCGAGGGGCTTCCCACCTCGCACGGCTCGGCGGCCTATCTCGACGCGGGCCCCGCGACGCACGACAGCCTGCTCGCGGCCAATCTGCGCCGCGCGGGTGCGCTGATCATCGGGAAGACCAACACCCCGGAGACGGGCCTCGGGACCCTGACCTTCAACCCCGTGCGCGGGGTGTGCCGGAACCCGTGGGACCTGAGCCGTCACGCCGGCGGGTCGAGCGGCGGCGCGGGTGCCGCGCTCGCCGCGGGCATGCTGCCGATCGCCGACGGGTCCGACAGCGGCGGGAGCATTCGCTACCCCGCCTCCCTCTGCAACATCGTGGGCCTTCGCCCGACCCCCGGCACCGTGCCGAGCGCGCGGACCGGGAACGGGTGGGACCCGCACGGCGTGCTCGGCCCGATGGCTCGCGACTCGCAGGATGCCGCGCGCCTGCTGAGCGGAATCACGGGGCGCGACGGCCTGGCGCCGCTGTCGTGGGTCGAGGACGCGGACGCCTTCCTGACCCTTCCCGTACGCGAGCCCGGCTCGATCCGGCTCGGGTGGAGTGAGGACGTGGGTGGTCTGCCGATCGCCCCCGAGGTGCGCGCGGTCCTGCGTTCGGCGCGGCAGGTGCTCGAGGCGGCCGGGGTGGAGATCGTCGATGTCGAGCCCGACCTCGCCGGCGCCGACGAGTGCTGGCAGGCCATCGAGATGTTCAACTTCGGAGCCGACGGCAAGGCGCGCTTCGACGACGGCCGGACGGGTTTCCGCGACGATTACCTGCGCAACGTGGCGGAGGGCCGGGCCCTCACCGCCGACGCGTACGCGGCGGCTCTGGCGCACCGCACCGTGCTGTTCCGGCGCACGGCGGCGGCGCTGCAGGGACTCGACGGCATCATCTACCCGGCGACCCCGGTCGCCGCGCCGCCGGCCGAGGTCGAATGGGTGGCCGAGATCGACGGGACGACGTTCGAGCGGTATTTCCTCTGGCAGCGGGCGGCGTGCCGTCTCACCGTGACGGGTCACCCGGTGCTCGCGACCCCCGCGGGCTTCACCGAGGCCGGCCTGCCCGTGGGAATGCAGATCGTCGGTGCCTCCCGAGGAGACCTGGCGCTGCTCGCGGTCGGCTCGGCCCTCGAGGACGTCCTCGGTCACGTGGGCGCGGCCCCCGCCGCTCTTCCGCGCTGACGGTTTCTGGGCGTTCTCTCGGGGGGCGACGCCGCCGCGATCGATGATCGAAACAGCCCGGCAATACGCGCGCGCGACGATGACGGGGTGCCACCGCTCCACCGCCCTCCATCCACGGAAGTCGGGTCGCGGTGCGGGTGGCGGGGGTCAGCCCCGATCGAGCAGGGTGGCAGGCTCCGTCACCAGCATCCGGTCGATGCGTGCCGACGGCAGTTCCGCGCGCTCCAGGACGGGGACGATGCGGCGCACGACGTGGCCGTAGCCCATGCCGCCGTGGCGGGCCAGCTGTCCCTTGGTCCACACCGACGTCGACATCGTGATGCGGGCCTCGGGGCGGGTGTTGCACAGGTCGAGCAGGAAGGCGATGCGCTCGCCGTCGGTGGCATCCCGCGCGCCGTCCGCGAAGTAGTTCTCGCTCCCGAACGCGAACTCCACGACGGCGCCGGTGTCGACGATGTCGTGGACGTAGGCGGCATCCATCACCTTGTCGATGTTGCAGAACAGGATGCGACGGGGGTCCAGGCCCTCGTCGGCCAACAGCGCGGCGACCTCCGGCCCGCGTCGGGCGGCGGCATCCAGGCGGATCGAGACGGCGCACTGCGCCGCGCTCGCGGCCGAGGCGGCCGCGCGGAGGGCGCGTTCCTCGGGGAGCGTGATCTCGGCGCTGGTGCCCAGGAGTCCGAGCAGTCCCGCGCGCACGCCGGTGCCGGGGATCGCCTCCGACAGCGCCTGCGCGAACGCCGCGCGCATGGCGTCGTCGCTCTGTTCTTTCCACCACTCGGGGAGCGTTTTGTCGATGTAGCTGCCGTACGCGGCGACGATGTGGACGCCGGCGCGGCGGGAGACCTCCGGCAGGCGCGACGGGTCGGGGCCCATGCCCACCGACGTCGCCTCGACGACGGCCCGCAGCCCGTCGCCGTGGGCGAGGGTGAGTTCCTCGACGGCGACGTCGACGGAATCGAGGTGGAGGTTGTCGGGGAGGGCCAGCCAGTTCCACCGCAGATCACCGAGCGTCTCCGCCCGGACCTCGCCGTCCCACCACCGACCCTCGCGGGTGGGCCGACGCAGATGCCGGGAGTCGGCGAGCACGTGCTCGTTGGTGGAGGCCTGCCCCAGCTGCGACGTCTCGATCGGGCCGAGAACGGTCTGGATCATGACGAGGGCCCCCGGGGTTTCATTTTGGATCCGATCTAGTGTCAAATGGATCCTATCAACAGTCCCCGACCCGGAGGAGGGCGATCGATGCAGATCATCGACGCGTACAACACCACGCAGAACGTCCGCGGGCGTTCGGACTACCTCTCCGGGGCGCGCCCCGGTGAAGAGCCTCCCGCGCACGTTCCCTTCGACCCGCAGCGCATCATCGACCGCATGGATGCCGCCGGCGTCGACATGGCGATGGTGTGCTCGCTGGCTCAGCGCATCGAGAACGACTTCATCATCGGGTTGCAGAACGCGCATCCCGACCGGTTCATCGGGTTCGGGCAGGTCATGCCCCAGGCCGACGACGCGATCGAGGAGATCACGCGCCTCGCCGAGGCCGGCATCCGTGGTCTGAAGCTGCACCCGAGCATGCACGGCTATCACGTGGCCGACCACGGGCTTCTCGATCCGGTCTTCCGCGAGTGCGCGCGGCACGGGATGACCGTCATCATCAACGCGCTCGACGACGCGTTCTGCGCGCCGTTCGCGATCGAGGAGATCGTCAAGGATCACCCGGACGTGCCGACGATCATCGCCCACATGGGGGCCGTCTGGAACGTCCCCGAGGCGATCATCGTCGCCGAGCGCCGGGAGAACGTCTACCTCGAGACCTCGGCGACGCTCATGGCCGACGTCAAGCGCGCCTACGCCCGCCTCGGCGCCTCCAAGATCCTCATGGGCACGGAGTGGCCGGGCTCCGACTTCGATCTCGAACGCTTGAAGATCGCCAAGGTCGTGACCGACCACGCCGACCGCGCCCTCGTCGAGGGGGGCAACTTCGCCCGCCTCCTCGGACTGGATGCCGGATGACCGCCGCCTCCACCCGGCCGCTCCTCGACGGCATCCCCGACGGGATGGAGGAGTCGGATGCCGATCTCCTCGCGCGGGCTCTCGATCTGCTGCGCCGCCGGTACGTCGCGGGGCGCCACGAGGTCGCCACTGCCTTCCGCCTCGCGGACGGGTCGGTCGTGACGGGCCTGCACGTGGAGTCCAGTGCCGGGCGGGCGTCGATCTGCGCGGAGTCCGCCGCGGTGAGCGCCGCGGCCGTCTCCGGAGAGGCGGTGCGCTCCATCGTCTCGGTGCTGCGCCGCCCCGCGGGGACGGAGCACCTCATCGAGCCGTGCGGCGTGTGTGCCGAGTTGCTGACCGAGCACGCCCCGGGCGCGCGGGTGTGGGTGTCGTCGCACGGGCGGCACGTCGCGGTCGGGGTGGGGGAGTTGCTCCCGTTCGCGCACGTCCGTTCGGGCCGGTTCGGAGGCGCGGCGTGACCGCGGGGTGGGAGGGCGTCGAGCGTCCGGTGCTCGTGGTCGTCGACATCCAGGGCGGCGCTGGGACCGAGCCGACCGCGGGGATCCCCGTCATGGACGGGAGGGCGGAGCGCGTTCCGCGCGTGCGGGATCTCATCGCCTCGTGTCGCGAGAGCGGGGTGCCGGTGGTCTTCATTCAGGAGGTCCACAAGCCGACGCTGGTGGACATCGGCCGCGAGCTCGACGGCGCGGAGGGCGTCCACTGCATCGAGGGGGAACCCGGGACCGAGCTCGCGGTGTGGCTGCAGCCGCGGCCCGAGGAGTTCGTCATCCGCAAGCGCCGGTACTCAGCGTTCTTCGCCACGGAGCTCGAGCTGGTGCTGAAGTCCTACCGCGCCGACACGGTGTTGCTCGTGGGTGGGCTCACCGATGTCTGCATCCACTACACCGCCGTCGACGCGCACCAGCACGACTATCGCGTGCGGGTGCTGACGGACTGCGTCGCCGGGTCCAGTCATCGTGCTCACGACGCGGCCCTGGAGGCGATCGCCTACCTCCAGCGCGATGCCCTCGTCACCGCGGCCGAGGTCACCGACTGGGTGTCGGCCCGCTCGTAAGGACTTGTAACATCGCCGAAACAATATTGGATGCGTAATTAAACATTTTGGATCCAAACTGAATCTGCCCGCCACCGTGGCGACGCGCCCCCACGCTTTACCCGAACACCTGGGAGAACCCATCATGACGAGAACACGGACGCTCGCCGGCATCGCCCTGGCGGCCGCCGCGGCTCTGACCGTCACCGGTTGTGCCGCTTCCACCACCCCCGACGCGGGCGGTGGGGAGACGACCGACACCATCAACACCGAGCTGTGGTACGCCCCGGCGACGTTCGATCCCGCCAAGGCATCGGCGACCTCGGACCAGACCGTCGCGCGGCTGGGCTTCGACACGCTGCTGCGGCAGGGTGACACGGAACCGCTCGTCGGCGGGCTCGCCACGGAGTGGGAAGCCACCTCCGCGTCGGACTACGTCTTCACGATCCGTGACGGAGCGACCTGCGCGGACGGCACCGAGATCACCCCGAGCGTGGTGGCGTCGTCGTTCGAGTACCTCGTCGGGCTCGATGACAGCGGGGCGAAGACCTGGAAGGCGCAGGCCTTCGGTGCGGGTACCCCGACCTTCGTCGCGGATGACGCCGCGGGCACGGTGCAGATCTCGCTGAGCGCGCCGTACTCGCAGATGCTGAGCGGCCTCACCCGGCCCGGCACGGGCATCATCTGCCCCGCGGGTATCGCCGACCCCGAGGGCCTCGCGGCCGGAACGGTCGCGGGAGCCTTCTCGGGCCCGTACACGCTCGCGGAATCGGTGGCCGGCAAGAGCGCGCAGTACACCCTGCGCGAGGACTACGACGCGTGGCCGGCATGGACGACCGTCGAGGGTGAGCCCGCGAAGACGATCAACCTCACGGTGCAGGCCGACCTCAACACCAGCGCCAACCTCCTCGAGTCCGGCGGTGTGGACGTCGCCCGCTTCTACGACTCGAACTTCACCCGCTTCGAGGACAAGCCCGGCTACAGCGCGGTCACGTTCTCGAGCTCGGCCTACAACCTCGTGTTCAACCAGGACCCGAACTCCGGTTCGATCTTCGCGGGCGACAAGGCCCTGCGCACCGCGGTGACGCAGGCCATCGATCCCGAAGCCTTCAACCAGGCAGGCCTGGACGGGCTCGGCGAGCCGCAGTTCACGGTCAACAGCGCCAGCTACACCTGCGCTCTCAACGAGCCGTCGCTGCTGTCGTCGTACGACCCGGCCGCTGCCGCGCCGGTTCTCGCGGGCAAGACCATCCGCCTGCTGATCATGTCGAACTGGGACCCGGCCGCGGACTACCTCGCCGAGTCGCTGCGTGCGGCCGGTGCGACGGTCGAGGTCAGCGCTCCGGACCCCGCCGACTGGTCGAAGCAGATGCGCACGCAGCCCGAGACCTGGGACCTCGCGGTCGCGGCCGAGAACGCCGAGGCGGGGCTCATCCACCTCTCGATCGCCCGCTACCTCGGACCGACCTACGCCGAGGGCGGCACGAACGTCGCGTACACCGACAACCCCGAGGGCGTGGCCGCGTACGAGGCGGGCATGGCGGCGACCGATCAGGCCGCGCAGTGCGCCGGCTTCGAAGAGGCGCAGCGCACCATCCTCGAGCGGGTCGACATGATGCCCCTCATCACCGACACCCACCGCTATGTCGCCCGTGAGGGCTTCGCCACGCACGTGCTGTCGGGGTACTGGGACCCCACGGCCATGCGCATCACGGGCTGACCCCCACCGTCGCCCGGACCGGATCCATCGAGAAGAGGACGCGATGACACTACCGATCGCCGATACTCCTGCGACCTCCGGTCCGGGCGACGGCGCCACCGACGAGTCGCCCCGCGCGGCCGGACTCGGCGGCGCCTGGCGCGCCTTCCTGGTACGACGCTCCCTCGGGCTGGTGATCAACCTCGCCCTGCTGGTCGTAGTCACCTTCCTCATCGTCCAGCTGATCCCCGGTGACCCGGCCACCGCGATCGCCGGGGAGAACGCCTCGCTGGCGCAGGTCGAACTGGTGCGTCAGCAGCTCGGACTGAACGACCCCCTGCCGGTGCAGCTGTGGAACTACGTCGCCGCCGTGGCGCAGGGTGACTTCGGGGACTCGTTCAAGTACCGCATCCCGGCGATGGACGTCGTCATGGCGGCCGCGCCCCACACCCTCGCGCTGACGATCCCCGCGGTGTTCCTGCTGCTGGTCTTCGGGCTCGCGCTCGGGATGATCGTCGGGGTCCTCACCCGGAACGGTCGTCGCCGCGCGCTCGACCTCGGCTTCAACGGGGTGACCGCCCTCATCTCCTCCATCCCCACCTACGTCCAGGCGACGGCTTTCGTGGTCGTGTTCGCGGTCATCCTGCGGGTTCTGCCCCCGGCCTACTCGCCGGCCTACAGCCTCGGCACCGCCGCCATCCTCCCGATCGCCTCGCTGACGCTCGGCGGACTGTGCTCGGTCGCCCGCATCGTGCGCCGAGAGACGGCGGTCATCCTGGAGCAGGACTACATGCGCTCCGCCCGGGGCTGGCGTCTGCCCGCCCTGACGATCTACGCGCGGCACATGCTGCCCAATCTCCTCACGACGGCCCTGACCCTCTCGGGCATCATCCTCACCGCGCTGCTCGGGTCCGCCCTCATCACCGAGGCGGTGTTCGCCTGGCCGGGGCTCGGGAGCGTCATCGTGCAGGCGATCGCGGTCGACAAGGACTATCCCGTGATCCGCGCCGCCGTCTTCGTCATCGGGGTGATCTCACTCCTGACGACCCTGGTCATCGACATCGTCCTGGGTGTGATCGACCCGCGAACCCTGGGAGAGCAGCGTGGCTGACACCCTTCCCCCCGCCCTTCTGGCCGACATCCCGTCGCGGCCGCGCGCGTTCCGGTGGAACCTCCCGCTGGTGGTCGGAGTCGTCCTCCTCGCCGTGGTCGCGGTGGTCGCGGTGATCGCTCCGCCGCTGTTCGGCACGGCGGCGACGCAGCTGGGCGGTTCGCCGAACCTCCCCTCCACCCCGGAGCACCCCCTCGGGACCGACACCCTCGGCCGCGACATGCTCGCGCGCACCCTCGTCGCGACCCAGTCGACGGTGTTCATGGCCGTCTCCGCGACGGCGCTGTCGGCGATCGTCGGCATCGCGCTCGGCGTGGCGACGTGGCTCGCCCCGCGCCGCCTGCGGGAGCTGAGCCTGCGGGGGATCGAGTTCGCGATCAGCTACCCGACGATGCTCGTCGCGATCATCATCGCCGCCGTCCTCGGGCAGGGCGTCGTGCAGTTGGTGATCGCCATCGCGATCGCCAACATGGCGGGGTTCGCGCGCCTGACGGCAAACCTCGCCGCGAAGATCGCTTCGAGCGAATACGTCCAGACCGCGCGTCTGCTCGGCGTGCCCGCGCACCGGCTCGCGGTCCGCCACATCCTCCCGAACATGGCCGAGCCGACCCTGATCCTCATCGCCGGGGCGTTCTCGGGGGCCCTGGTGGAGATCTCGGGTCTGTCGTTCATCGGCCTGGGGCCGCAGTCGCCGGCCTTCGACTGGGGAAGCCTCCTCAGCGAGGGCCTCAGCAAGATCGTGGTCAACCCGGTCGTGATCGTTGGCCCTGCCGTCGCGCTGACGATCACCTCTCTCGCCGCGCTCCTCGTCGGCGACGGACTCGCCGCCGCCGCCAACCCGCGGTCGAACACCGATCGCGCGCGTCTCATCAAGTCCACCGCCGGCGGGTCGTCCGCCGTCGGCGACCCGGGCGACCTGGTCGTCGTGGACGGGCTCGAGGTGCAGCACGCCGGGAGCGGCCGGGCGCTCGTCTCGGACGTGTCGTTCACGATTCGCCGCGGCGAGATCCTCGGCATCGTCGGCGAGAGCGGCTCGGGGAAGTCGGTCACCGCGTCGGTCGTCGGGCGGCTCCTCGGCGAGGGGCTCCACGCCCAGGCGCGAACGCTCACGCTCGACGGCACCGATCTGACGGGTCGAGTGTCCGACCGGTTCCTGGCCGAGCGCATCGGATTCGTCTACCAGGACCCCGGGACCGCGCTCAATCCGGCGCTCATCCTCGGCATCCAATTGACCGACGTGCTGCGCGTGCGACTGCGGCACACGCGCCGCGCGGCCATGTACATGCTCGTGCAGCGGTTCCGGTCGGTCATGCTCACCGACCCGGAGGGGCGACTCCGGCAGTACCCCCATCAGCTCTCCGGCGGCATGAAGCAGCGCGCGATGATCGCCTCGGCGATGAGCACCGAGCCGGCGCTGCTCATCGCGGACGAGCCGACCACGGCGCTGGATGTCACCGTGCAGCGCGAGGTCCTCACCCTGATCAAGAAGATGAATGCCGAGTCCCGCACGTCGATGCTCTTCATCTCGCACGACCTGAGCGTGGTGCGGGCCCTGTGCGACCGCGTGCTCGTCATGAAGGACGGTCGCATCGTGGAGCGGATCGACGATGTGCGCGGCATGACGGAAGACTCGGTCACGCACCCGTACACGAAGAGACTGCTGGCCGCCTCTCCCGTGGTGGAGCTCGGCGTCCGAGCCGGCGGTCAGGAGGACGGGCGATGAGCGCATCGATGGTCGTCGTGGAAGACCTGCGGGTCCAGTACGGCGCGGTCACGGTCTTGGACGGGGTGTCGCTCGAAGTGCCCCGCGGACGCACGGTGGGAGTGGTGGGCGAGTCCGGGTCGGGCAAGTCCACCCTGGCGAAGGTTCTCGTCGGGGTCGCGACCCCCAGCCGCGGACGCGTCGACGTCGACGGCACCGATCTCTCGCGCGTGCACGGCCGGCGGGCGACGTACGCCCACCGGCGGCGCGTGCAGATGATTCCGCAGGACCCGTACTCGTCGCTGTCGCCGCGACGCACGATCGGGCAGACCCTGGCCGAGGCGCTCGATCCGCGGCGTGGTCGCGTCGCCCGCTTCGAGGAGCGGATCGCCCACGAGCTCGTGCGCGTCGGGCTCTCCGGCGACATGATGCACCGCTATCCCCACGAGTTCTCCGGGGGCCAGCGTCAGCGCGTCGCCATCGCCCGCAGCCTCATCATCGATCCCGCCTTCGTGATCGCGGATGAGATCACCTCCGCGCTGGACGTGTCCGTCCAGGCGCAGATCCTCGATCTGCTCGCCGAGATCAAGGCCGAGCAGGATCTGTCGATGATGTTCATCTCGCACAACCTCGCCGTCGTCCAGAGGGTCAGCGACGTCGTCGCCGTCATGCACCGCGGGCGCATCGTCGAGAGCGGTCCCGCGGAGCAGGTGTACGCCGACCCCCAGCACTGGTACACCCGTCGCCTGCTGGAGGCCGACCCGGGGTCACCGGGGTTCCGGCTCGACGTATGAGCGCGCGCCTCCCGCACGTCCCCGAGGCCGAGGGCGAGGTCCGTCTCACCGGTGCCACGCTCATCGACGGCACCGGCGGCGACCCGGTCGGCGCCGCCGAGATCGGCATCCGCGGGGGCCGGATCTCGTACGTCGGTCGGCGCCGCGCGGGCGAGGTGCCCGGTCGCGAGATCGACCTGCGCGGGCGGTGGGTCCTGCCCGGTTTCGTCGACGCCCACGTGCACCTCGTGATGAGCACGAGCGTGGATGCCGAGACGCAGCGGCTGTGGTTCCCCGAGGAAGCCGTCGTCGCGGCGATCCGCAACCTGCGGTCGACGCTCGAGGCCGGGGTCACCACGGCCCGCGACCTGAGCGGACTCACGCCCGGGTACCGCTCGGCGATCGCCTCGGGGGCTCTCGTCGGTCCGCGCCTGCACCTCGCGATCTCGATGCTCTCGCCGACCGGCGGCCACGCCGATCCGGTGCACGCGAACGGGTCGCTTCCCGCGTGGGCCGAGCGCGGGCTGGCGTCGGGGTGCGCGGTCGTCGACACCCTCGACGAGGTCGTGCGCACGGTCCGCGCTCTCGTGCGCACGGGCGCCGACGTGATCAAGGTCTGCACCTCCGGCGGCGTGCACTCGCCGCACGATTCACCGAGTGACACGGGACTCCCGCGCGCGCACGTCGCCGCGATCGTGGCCGAGATGGCCGGTCGCGCGGGTCAACCCGTGACCGCGCACGCCCAGACCGATGCGGCCGTGCGCGCGGCGGTCGAGGGCGGTGCCGCCAGCATCGAGCACGGGTACGACCTGAGCGACGAGACGATCGCGCTCATGCGCGATCGCGGCGTCGTGCTGGTGCCGACGCTCAGCACGCTCCTGCGCGTCCCGCCCGGGCCGGTGGATCCGGTGCGCCAGGCCCGCCAGGAGCGCGGGCTCGCGTCGATCTCGGCGGCGGTGGCGGCCGGGGTGCCGGTCGCCCTGGGAACGGATGCCGGAATCCACGAGCAGGGCCGCAATCTCACCGAGCTCGCCCACCTGGTGCGTGTCGGTCTGTCCCCCGTCGCCGCCGTGCACGCCGGCACGCTCGCCGGCGCACGCCTGCTCCGGCTCGACCGCGACCTGGGCTCCGTGGAGTCGGGGAAGCTCGCCGATCTCGTGATCGCCGACGTCGATCCGCTCCGCGACATCGCGGCGCTGGCGGATCCGCAGCGCGTGCGCGCGGTCGTTCAGGCCGGACGCTTCGTCAAGGACCTCGACGCCCTCGCGGACTGAGGGCGTCGAGATCCCCTCACTCCGCGAGGGACGATCGCGCCGCCTCGATGAGGGCGACCACGGCCTCGGGGGCGGCGTAGGGCACCGCGTGGCTCGTGGCGACGGTCTGGATGTGCGCTCCCGCGCGCGCGGCCATGTGCTTCTGGCCCTCGAGGTGGATGTGCTTGTCGTCCTCCGCGATCAGGTACCAGGACGGGCGGGTGCGCCAGGCGGCGGGGCCGCTGCGCTCGGTGAAGATGGCGTCGGCCGAGGTGCGCCGATCGTGGACGCGCCGGTCCCACACGTCCAGGGGAACGTCCCACGCCAGCGCCTGCCGTGCGGCGGGCGAATCGTCCGGGATCCAGCTGCCGTCCGCGCCGCGCGTGAACCACTTGCCGACCTCGGCCTCGGGGTACTGCCCGACCAGTTCCTGGACGTTCTCGCCCTCGTCGGGAACCCACGCCGCGATGTAGACGAGGCCGCGCACGCGCGGGTGCGTGCCCGCGCCGGTGATGATCGAGCCCCCGTACGAGTGGCCGACGAGCAGCACCGGCCCGTCGATGTCGTCGATGATCCGCGTGATGGTCGCGACGTCGTCGTGGAGGGACTGCGAGGGGGTGTCCGACACGGTGACCGGGATGCCGGCTGCCTCGAGCAGCGGGACGACGGAGGACCAGGACTGGGCGCTGCCGCCCGAGCCGTGAACGAGAACGACGTGCATGAGGACTCCGAATGCTCAGGGGAGGGGGTGGGCTTCGAAGCTCAGCCAGAGCTCGAAGCTGTTGCGGCGCGTGAGGCTCGTGGCGCCGATGCTCGCTCGTCCCACGGCGCCGATCTCGGGGCCGAAGACGTCGAGGTAGAGCTGGGTGGCGCCGTTGGAGACCTCGTTGAGGCGGTCGAAGTCCGGCCCGCACAGCACGAAGCACAGGGCGCGCGAGAGCCCGGCAACCGCGTCGAGCGATCCCACGGCAAGCCGGATCAGGCCGAGGCTGTTGATCGCGGTCTGGCGGGCGGCATCCTGAGCTTCGGCGAGCGACACCTCGGTGCCGACGACGCCCGGATGTACCTGCGCGCCGTCGCGGGTCTCGGGGGTGATCCCGCTGAGCTCGACGAGGTCGCCGGTGCGGTGGAACGCCTTGAGCCCCGCTCCGTAACGCCCGCCGTACGGGGGGTTCGTGTAGTCGGGGATCCGCAGGCCCAGGGCGGCCGCGCGCTGCTCCGCCGACATCGAGGAGGAGGCTGTCATGCGCCCGGGAGCGTCAGGAGCACCGTCGGCGCCGGCGCCGCCTCGCGCCCCTCGAAGGGGATGGGCTGGCACACGAGGTAGTAGTCGCCGGGCTCGGCCTCCGCGAGGTTCGCGTTCTCGAGGATCACGACACCGGCGTTGCACAGGATGACGTGGGTCGGCCACTCGACCGTGTGATCGGGCGCCTCCATGGTCATGTAGTCGTTCGCCGCGAACACCACGCCGTTGTCGACGAGCCACTGCGCGCCCGACGGGCCGAGGCCGACCCACGTCTCGCTCTTCTCGGTGCGGGTCAGGGCATCGGTGGAGTTGCGGGTCTTGAACAGCACGCGCTTCGCGCCCTCTGCCCCGGCGGCGACGAGGTCGTCGGCGGTGATCTCTTTCTCGACGTGACGGAGATCGAGCACGCGCGCTTCCCCGATGGTGTGGTCGATCGGGAGCGAGTCGACGGTCGTCCCTCCCTTCACGAAGTGGCTGGGCGCATCGACGTGGGTGCCGGTGTGGGCGCCGATGAGCCACCGCGAGACCTCGCTGGGGCTGGTGTCGGAGATCTCCTCCACCATCTCGTACGTCGGGCGGCGACCCCAGTGCAGCATCTCGGGGTGGACGGGGATGCTCAGGTCGATGATGCGTGGCATGGGTCGCGGTCTTTCAGAGGGGAGGGGCGAGGAGCGGGACAGGTGGGGTGGGCGCGAGATCGCTCAGGCGGCGGGCTTGTAGACGACGTAGAGCTTGCGGACGGGGTCGATGACGTTCCACACGCCCGTCCATCCGATCGGGAAGTACGCGGCGCTGCCGGCGGTGAGCTCGACCGGCTCCTCGCCGTCGCGCTGGACGGTCATGCGTCCGGCGAGGATGTGGACGATCTCGCCGCGGGTGAGGAATTCCCACCGCGACGTGCCCGGGTCGCTCTCCCAGATTCCGGAGATGATCGTGCGGTCGTCGTTCACGAACTGGACCTTGCCCCGGACGATGATCTCGCCGGCCAGCGGCTCGGCGTTCGGCGGGGCGAGGGGCTTGGCCTCGAGCTCAGAGGAATCCACCTCGGCGGGGCGCATCACGAAAGTCACAATTGGATCCTAAAGCCGCTGGAATGGATCCGCAACGGAGTCCTCGCGGAGAAGCGCGACGCGGGGCCGAGGGTACCGACGCCGGGCGGCGTCCGTCTCCCTCGGCCCCGCGAGGTCGGCTTACGCCGGAACCTCCACGCCCTCGCGCTCCGAGGTCTCGCGCTCGGCCGCGAGGTCGGCCAGCACGGCGGCTTCGCGATCGAGCTCCCGCGTGCGGCGGGGGAGCACGAAGGCCAGGGCGACGTACGTACCGAATCCGATGACCGCCGACACGAGCGTCGCCCAGCCGTCGAACTCCGGTCCGACGAGGTCGTTCGGGACGTAGAAGATGTCGTTGGGCACGCCGTAGAGCGTCGGGGTCAGGGCCAGCAGCGTCATGCGCACGACGAAGCCGACGGTCATCGCGCCGAGGGCGGCGACGGCGCCCGGACGCTTCCAGAACACCCCGATGACGAACGGTGCCGCGAGGCACGCGAGCATGAGGTCGAAGGCGAGCGTGAGCAGGATGCCGGTCTGGCTCACGCGGATGGCGAGGAAGGCGCCGGCGATCACGAACGGGATCATGGCCAGACGCGTCCAGCGCAGCAGCGGGTCGGGGCCGCTGCCGGTGTGGCGGCGGACCGTGAAGACGTTGCGGACGGCGATCGCCGAGGTGGCCAGCATCGCCCCGGAGGCCGTCGAGAACGACGCCGCGACGATGCCCGAGAGCACCAGGATCGCGATGATCGGCGGCGCGTAGTCGCCGAGCAGCTGGTACAGCACCGGCCCGTTCTCGACCGAGAGCCCGAGCGTCGACGAGACGCTCAGGGCGACGATCGCGAAGACCGAACCGATCGCGGCGGTGAGCCCCGCGGCGATGAAGCACGAGCGCTGCGCGACGGACGGGCTCTTCGCCCCGAAGATGCGCTGCATGAAGTCGATCGCGACGATGTCGCCGATGGCCAGCGAGATGAGCGTCGCCCAGTTGATGGGGGCTCCGGCGGCGGGGTCGCTGAGCTGCTCGAGGTCGAACGGCCCCATGCCCTCGGGGATCACGATGCCGTACGAGAACGCGACCCACGCGAGCAGGACGATCGCCGCCACGACGGTGATCGCCGTCTGGATCGCCGCGGTGTAGGCATCCGAGAACAGGCCGCCCGCGACGGTGTATGCGAGCACGAGGACCACGGCGAGCACCACGCCCCACGCGTAGGGGATGTTCGCGAAGCGCTCGAGCAGGAAACCGCACGCGACGAGGTTGCCGGCGAGCAGGAACGTGAACGACACGATCATGAGCACGGATGCCAGCAGCTCCACCGGCCGCCCGTACCGGAGGCGGAAGAAGTCACCCAGCGTGAAGAGCTTCATGGCGTTCATGCGCTTGGCGAGGAACAGGCCGGTCAGCAGCAGGCACAGGGCGAGGCCGATGGCGAGCGAGGCGCCCGACCAGAAGCCGAACTGCGACGTGAGGTCGGTGTTGCCGACCGTGGCATTGGCGTCGACAGCGGCGGCGGTGAGGCTGACGGCGACGAGCGGCACGCCGAGGCGACGCCCGGCGACGAGGTAATTCGCGCTGTCGCCGTCGACCTTTCGCGCGACGACGATGCCGACGACGAGGATGAGGACGACGCTCAGCGCGACTCCGAAGATGATCATGGCGGGCTCCCGGCGATGAGGGACGGTTCGGGTTTCTGTTGCTTGACAGAAACGATCCGCTCGCCGAGGTCTCGCGTGGTTTCCGCTGTGTAAAAGGCACGTGAAATCGCCCGCGGCCCCCCACCCCCCATAAACGCGATCCGCGCACGCAAACGCGTTGGCAGCGCGTTTCCGCGCGCGTATCGCGTTTATGAGTGCGGGCGGGACCGGTCAGGCCAGCGCGTCGAGCACGGCCGGCCCGAGGTGCGCCGCGCGCTCGCGGGTGGCGGCATCCAGGTCGAGCACCCGCAGCGCCGCGGCCGCGATCGTCGTGGCATCCAGGGGTGTTGTCTGCGCGCCGGCCTTGCGCTGCAGGATCACGCTCTCCACCAGCGCGAGTACGAGCGCCGCCCCCGCTGCCGCGCCGTCGGGATCGACGCCGCACGCGGCGACGAACGTGCGGTAGGTCGTCTCGAGCTCGCTGCGGCGCTCGCGGAAGGGCTGGAACGCCGCATCGGAGACCTCGGGCAGCAGGTACAGCGCCCCGGTGTTGTGCGGGGCCTCGGCCAGGAGCGTGGCATCGGACACGCACAGCGCCCACAGGCGCGCGGCGGGCTCCTCGTCGCGGGCGAGCAGCTCGGCGGCGACGTCGAGCGAGGGCTGCACGGTGTCTAACAGCAGGGCGAGCAGGATGTCCTGCTTGCGCGCGAAGTGGTGGTAGAGCGTCGCTTGACGGATGCCGGCGGCCTCGGCGATCGCGTGCGTGCTGGCCGAGCCGTACCCGCGCGTACCGAACAGGGCCGCGGCGGCGGCGAGGACGTCGGCGCGCGTGCCGAGCCCGGTGGGGGAGGAGCCGGACGCCCGGGGTCGTCCGGTTCTCGTCGGCGCCATGCCCCCACCGTACCCGGGGCCTTCGTAACGCCGCCGAAACGCACGGGTGCTCTAATACCTGTCAATCGACAGAAAGGCACCGCCATGGATGGTCGCGTGAACGCACTCGGTGACGTCGGACGAGCGCGTCAGGATGCTCGCGCGCGAGATGCGCGTTCCGAGTGGATGCCATTCCTGCCGCCCGAGAGTGCACCCTTCCGGCCCGAAGAGGTTGCCGACGGCGACCTGCGCTGGGCCGAGACCGTCGCCCCCGGCGGGTACACGCACCTCCGGGTGGCCCGCGGCACCCGGATCCGGCTCGCCGATCCCACGGGTGACGCGTGCGCCACGGTGGTTCTGTTCAACGCCGCGAACCCGGGGGAGCGGCTCAACGTGGCCGATACCCAGAAGATCCCGTGGCAGGCCTACCTCGGCGAGGGCCACCCGCTGCTCTCCGGCGACGGTCGCGTGCTCGCCACCGTCGCCGCCGACACCTCCGGCCACCACGACGCCTTCTGCGGCACGACGAGCGACGCCGCGGCGATCGAGCGCTACGGCGACGCCGCGCCGGAGGGTCCGTCGCCGTCGGGTCACGGCCTGCTCCGGCTGGCCGCGAGCAAGCACGGGCTGACCACGCGCGACCTGCCGCCGTCGGTGTCGTTCTTCCAGGGCGTGCGCGCGAACGCCGACGGCGACCTCGACTGGATCGGCTCCGCCGGGCCGGGCGCGTCGGTCGACCTGGTTGCGGAACTCCCTCTCATCGTTCTGATCGCTAACGTCCCGCATCCGCTCGACCCGCGCGACGACTACGTGGTGGGTCCGCTGCAGGTCACGGCGTGGGCCGCGCGCCCCACCCGGGAGGACGATGCCGTCTTCTCGCGCACCCCCGAGCGCGAACGCGCCTACCGCAACACCATCGCCTACGCCGCCCTGGCCGGACTGTGAGGAGCAGAGCCATGATCACCACCGTTCCGGACCGCCCCGTGCACGCCGACGGCGTTCCCCTCGACTGGTCGGAGCCGCTCGTCGCCGGCGAGGTCGTGCTCGACGAGCGCGTCGCGCCCCGTGCCCCCTGGTCGGGCATCGTCCGCGCCGGCGACGTCCTGACGATCGTCGACGTGGGCGGCAACCAGTCCGCCGACTTCCTCGTCTACGACGCTGCCGACACCGACGAGCGCTACAGCGCCGCCGACACGATCGCGTGGCAGCGCAACGTCTACGTCCGCACCGGCACGGTGCTGCGGAGCAACCTCGGCCGCCCGCTCATGACCGTGGTCGGCAACGAGGTCGACCGCCAGGACACCATCGGTGGCGCGTGCGGCAAGGAGTCGAACACCCTGCGGTACGGGCACCACACCCTCTACCAGCACGGATGCCGCGAGAACTTCCTCGCGGAGGCGGCGCGGTACGGTCTCGGCGCCCGTGACCTCGTCTCCAACCTCAACTGGTTCATGAACGTGCCCGTCGAGGAGGACGGCTCGCTCGGCATCGTCGACGGGATGTCGGCCCCCGGCAAGCGCGTGGCGCTGCGCGCCGAGCGCGACGTGCTCGTGATCGTGTCGAACTGCCCGCAGATGAACAACCCGTGCAACGACTTCAGCTGCACGCCGCTGCGCATGGTGGTGACCCGCCCGTGACCTCGTTCGACACCCTCCTCGTCGCCAACCGGGGCGAGATCGCGCGCCGGATCATCCGGTCCGCCCGCGAGCGAGGCCTGCGCACCGTCGCGGTCTTCTCCGACGCCGACCGCGCTGCCCCCCACGTCCGCGAAGCCGACGAGGCCGTGCGCCTGGGCCCCGCGCCCGCCGCGGAGTCCTACCTGCGGGTGGATGCCATCCTGGCCGCGGCCCGCGCCACGGGCGCCGGGGCGATCCACCCCGGATACGGCTTCCTCGCCGAGAACGCCGACGCCGCGCGCGCCGTCGAGGCGGCGGGGCTGGTGTGGGTCGGTCCGACGCCCGAACAACTCGAGGCCTTCGGGCTCAAGCACCGCGCCCGCGCGCTCGCCGAGGCGGCGGGCGTCCCGCTCCTCCCGGGCACCGGGGTGCTCGCCTCCCTCGACGAGGCCGAGGCTGCGGCATCCGAGATCGGGTATCCCGTGATGCTCAAGGCGACCGGTGGCGGTGGGGGCATCGGCATGCGTGTGTGCGCGGATGCCGCCGAGCTCTGCGCCGCGTACGACGCGGTGGTGCGTCAGGCCGAGGCGAGCTTCGGCACGCCCGGGGTG
Organism: Microbacterium sp. ZW3a; assembly: GCF_057167165.1. Lineage (NCBI taxonomy): Bacteria > Bacillati > Actinomycetota > Actinomycetes > Micrococcales > Microbacteriaceae > Microbacterium > Microbacterium sp. ZW3a. Next base: position 404,918 of record NZ_CM169903.1, read on the forward strand.
TTCCTGGAGAAGTTCGTCCGGCCCGCCCGCCACGTCGAGGTCCAGCTCTTCGGCGACGGCGCCGGGCGCGTCGCGGTGCTCGGTGACCGCGACTGCTCCCTGCAGCGCCGCAACCAGAAGGTCGTCGAAGAGGCCCCCGCCCCGGGGTTGCCGCCCGAGGTGCGCGCGGAGCTGCACCGCACCGCCGCGGCGCTCGCCGCCGGGGTGTCGTATCGCTCGGCCGGCACCGCCGAGTTCGTCTATGACCCGGTGGGCGAGCGCGCCTACTTCCTCGAGGTCAACGCGCGGCTCCAGGTGGAGCACCCGGTCACCGAGGCGGTGTTCGGGGTCGACCTCGTCGCCCTCATGCTCGACCTCGCCGCGGGCGGCTCGGCCGCCATCCCGGACGAGCTGTTCGCCACGGCCCGCGACCCCCGCGGACACGCCGTGGAGGCCCGCATCTACGCGGAGGACCCCGACCGCGGCAACACGCCGTCGACCGGACTCGTCACCGCCGTGCGGTGGCCCGAGGGCGATGGCATCCGGGTCGACTCGTGGGTGGAGGCGGGCAGCGAGGTGTCGCCGTTCTACGACCCGCTGCTGGGGAAGGTCATCGCTCACGGTGCCGACCGTGACGCCGCCCTCGACCGGCTCTCCGCCGCTCTCGCCGACACGCGGGTTGACGGCATCGTCACCGGCGCCGGCATGATCCGCGAGATCGTGAACGACGCGCGCGTCCGAGCCGTCCGGCACGACACCGGGACCGTCGACGGCGCGCGCGATCCCGACCCGCGCATCGACGTCGTCGACGCGGGGATGCTCACGACCGTGCAGGACTTCCCGGGGCGGATCGGGTATTGGAAGGTCGGCGTTCCGCCTTCCGGACCGATGGATGCCGTGTCCTTCCGCGAGGCGAACCTCGCCGTCGGCAATCCCGAGGGTGCGCCGGGCCTGGAGATCACCCTCACCGGACCGACGCTGCGCTTCAGCGCGCCCTCCGTCGTGGCCGTCACGGGGGCGGCTGCCCCGGTCGAACTCGACGGCGTCCCGGCGCCGATGTGGGAGCCGATCGCCGTTCCCGCGGGCGGTGTGCTGCGCGTGGGCGCCGCCGAGGGCCCGGGTATGCGGGTGTTCCTCGCCGTCCGCGGCGGCCTCGACGTGCCCGCGTACCTCGGGAGTGCCTCGACCTTCACGCTCGGCGGGTTCGGCGGGCACGGCGGCCGGGCGCTCGTGACCGGCGACGTGCTGCGTCCCGGCGCCGCGGCGGCGACCGACCCCGCCCCGACGCCGCGGGAGCGGCGCCCGCACCTCACGTCGTCGTGGGTGATCGCCGTCACGGAGGGTCCGCACGGTGCCCCCGAGTTCTTCACCCGCGACGACATCGACGAGCTCTACGCCGCCGAGTACCGCGTGCAGGTGAACTCGGCCCGCACGGGTGTGCGGCTCACCGGCCCGAAGCCGACGTGGGCGCGCACGGACGGCGGCGAGGCGGGCCTGCACCCGTCGAACATCCACGACACCCCGTACGCGGTCGGCGCGCTCGACTTCACCGGCGACACCCCCGTGCTCCTCGGCCCCGACGGGCCGAGCCTCGGCGGATTCGTGTGCCCGGTGGTCGTGGCATCCGGGGATCTGTGGAAGCTCGGTCAGCTGCGCCCCGACGACATCGTGCGGTTCGCGCCGGTCCGCGAGGCCGACGCGGCAGGCCTGGACCCGGCGGTCGCCGTTCCGGCGCTCGTCGGCCGGGGCGACGGCGACGACGGCGTGATCGCGGTCCGCGACGCCGAGGTCGAGGGGGAGCGGGTCCTCCGCCCGCGCACCACGTACCGGCGCGACGGCGACGACAACGTGCTCGTCGAGTTCGGCGACCAGGTGCTCGACCTCGGGCTGCGCATGCGCGTGCACGCGCTGCAGGAGCGCCTCGCCGAAGAGGCGCCGCGCGGGATTCTCGACGTGACCCCCGGCATCCGGTCGCTTCAGGTGCACACCGACGCCTCGGTGCTGCGGGCCTCGCAACTCGTCGGCCTGCTGCGCGAGCTCGACGACGACCTGCCGCCGACCTCCGAGCTCGTCGTGCCGTCGCGCGAGGTGCGCCTGCCGCTGTCGTGGGACGACCCGGCCACACGGCTGGCGATCGAGCGGTACATGGCCGGCGTCCGCGACGACGCCCCCTGGACGCCGTGGAACATCGAGTTCATCCGCCGCATCAACGGGCTCGACAGCGTCGACGACGTCTACCGCACGGTGTTCGACGCGCAGTACCTCGTCATGGGTCTCGGTGACGTCTACCTCGGGGCACCGGTGGCGACACCGCTCGACCCGCGGCACCGGCTCGTCACCACGAAGTACAACCCCGCCCGCACGTGGACGGCCGAGAACTCCGTCGGTATCGGCGGCGCCTACCTGTGCATCTACGGCATGGAGGGACCGGGCGGCTACCAGTTCGTCGGCCGCACCGTGCAGATCTGGAACCGCTTCCGCCGCGGGGGCCTCTTCGCCGAGAACCCGTGGGCGCTCCGATTCTTCGACCGCATCCGCTGGTACCCCGTCTCGCCCGAGGAACTGCTCGACCTGCGCGCAGACGTGGATGCCGGGCGCGGACGCTTCGAGACCGTCGAGGGCGAGTTCGCCCTCGCGGAGTACGAGAGATTCCTCGCCGACGAGGCCGAGGGAATCGGCGCCTTCCGCGAGCGCCAGCGACGGGCGTTCGCCGAGGAGCGCGAGCGCTGGCAGGCCAGCGGCGAGTTCGACCGCCGAGACGAGGCGCCCGCGGCGGCGCCCGTCGCCGGTCGCGAGCTCCCCCCGGGCACGGTCGGGGTGACGGCGCCCTTCGCGGCCTCGGTCTGGAGAGTGGATGCCGCACAGGGGCAGCGTTTCGAGAAGGGACAGAGCATGATCGTGCTGGAGGCGATGAAGATGGAGACCGCAATCGGAGCGCCCGAGACGGGGACCGTGGCCGAGCTGTTCGTCCGGCCGGGCGAGACGGTGGCCGCCGGCCAGCTGCTCGCGGCGGTCGAGGTGGCGTCGTGACCGCGGTGGACCGGGTCCGCGCGGCCTACGCGCGGCTGCGCGACGTCGATCGTCCCGAGGTGTGGATCACCCTGCGCGATGAGGACGAGGCCCTCGCCGAGGCCGCCGAGGTCGACCTGGGCGTCGCCGCGGGCAAGCACCTGCCGCTGGCGGGCGCGGTCGTCGCCGTGAAGGACAACATCGACGTCGCGGGGCTGCCCACCACGGCCGGCAGCCGCGCCTACGCCTACCGGCCCGAGCGCGACGCGACCTCGGTCGCCCGGTTGCGGGCCGCGGGGGCCGTGGTGATCGGCAAGACGAACCTCGATCAGTTCGCCACCGGACTCGTGGGCACCCGCAGCCCCTTCGGCGCCGTACGCAACGCGTGGGACCCGACCCGCATCTCGGGCGGCTCCAGTTCGGGCTCGGCGGTGGCCGTGGCGCTCGGGATCGTCGATCTCGCGCTGGGCACCGACACCGCCGGTTCGGGCCGGGTGCCCGCCGCGCTCAACGGCATCGTCGGCGTCAAGCCCACCGTCGGCCTGATCCCGGCCACCGGCGTCGTGCCCGCCTGCCGCACCCTCGACTGCGTCACGGTGTTCGCCCGCGATCTGACCACGGCCCGCGCAGCGGCGGAGCTCATGGCCGGCCCCGACGGGGTCGACCCGCTCGCGCGCACCGATGCCCCGGCCCCGCCGTTGGACGCCCGGCCGCGCGTCGCCGTCCCCACCGCCGAGCACCTCGAGGGGCTCGCCGACGGGTGGGCCGAGGCGTTCGCCTCGGTCGTCGCCGAGCTCGCCGCGTCGGGCGTCGAGATCGTCGAGGTCGACATCGCCCCGCTGCTCGAGGCGGCATCCCTGCTGTATGGCGGGGCCTTCGTCGCCGAGCGCACCGCGGCCGTCGGCGACTTCATCGCCGCGCACCGCGACCTCATCGGCGACGACCTCGATCCCACCGTCTCGGCGATCGTGCTCGCCGGGGCCGAGGCTCGAGCCGCGGACTACTTCCGCGACCGCGAGCGCCTGGATCGGCTCGGAGCCGAGGGCCTCCGTCGACTGGAGGGAACGGTGGCCCTCCTCACGCCCACCACGACGTGGCATCCGACTCTCGACGAGGTCGCGGCCGACCCGGTCGGGGCCAACAGTCGCATGGGCCGGTACACGAACTTCGCGAACCTGCTCGACCGCAGCGCTCTCGCCGTCCCCGCCGGGGTCGTGGGCGGGCGGGCGTTCGGCGTCATGCTCACCGGAGCGCCCTTCGCCGACCGCACGCTCGCGCAGCTGGCCGCGCGCATTCAGGCGCCCGCCGTCGACCTCCTGGTGGTGGGGGCGCATCTGCGCGGCGAGCCCCTGCACCATCAGCTGATCGCCGCGGGAGGGACGTTCGTCGCCGAGGTCCGCACCGCCGCGCAGTACCGGCTCTTCGCCCTCGACACCGTGCCCCCCAAGCCGGGTCTCGCGCGTACCGCCGAGGGTGGTGCCGAGATCGAGGGTGAGGTCTGGCGCCTGCCCGCCGCCGGCTTCGGCCGGTTCGTCGCCGACCTCCCCGCGCCCATGGGCATCGGTTCGGCGGTGCTCGCCGACGGCGCGACGGTCGCGGGGTTCCTGTGCGAGTCGGTGGCGCTGGAGGGTGCCGTCGACATCACCGCGCACGGCGGCTGGCGGGCCTACCGGGCGGCGACGGCGTGAGCTCGACGGTCGTCGACTTCGCTTCGCTCGAGCCGCTGCGGCTGAGTGGGCGCCCGCGCCGACTCGTCCCCATGGTCGTCGCGTATGAGCCGATCCCCGAGGCGGTGTCCCTGCACGGCGGCAGCACCTTCCGGTTCCTGATGGAGCCGGTGACGGCCGTGGCGATCGTGTTCGACGAGGGGTGGGTGCTCGTCGACGGCGGATTCGATCCGGCGCGTATCCGCGATCGCGCCGTGCGCACGGCATCCTTCGATTACGAGAACTACGCGCCCCTCGTGCCTCCCGGCGATCCGCTCGTCGACCAGCTCGCCGAGGCCGGCCTCGCCCTCGACGACCTCGCGGCGGCGGTGGTGTCCCACGCGCACTTCGACCACACCGGGGCGGCTCGGCTCCTCGCGCCGCACCAGCCGCTCGTCCTGCAGCGGCGGGAGTGGGAGCACGTGCGGGCCGTCGACGATCCGCGCATGGCGTTCCTGTTCCGCGACGACCTCGATCGCGACGGCCTGGCCCTGGCGCTGGTCGACGGCGACACCGAGCTCGCCGAAGGCCTGCGCGTCATCGACACCTCGGGGCACACCCCGGGGCACCAGTCGACCGTCGTGGAGCTGCCGGAGCGCACGATCGTGCTCGCGGGGGATGCCGCCGACCTCCTCGGCAACGTCGAGCACGGGGTGCGGTGCGGCTCGACGGTGGGGGACGACGGCCCCGAGCGGGCCGATCGCGCCGTCGCGCGCCTCGCCGCCCTGCACCGCACGCCCCGCACCGAGGTCTGGCCCGCCCACGACCCCGCGTTCCCCGTCTGGCGCACGATCTCCGACTCCCGCTGACCCTCACGCGAGGGAGAGGGGAGGGTAGCGTGGCGGCATGCGCGTGGACCTCAACGCCGACCTCGGCGAGACCGTCGACGGGGTCCCGACCGCCGACGACGAGGCGATGTTCGCGGTCGTCTCCAGCGCCAATGTCGCGTGCGGAGGGCACGCGGGGGATGCCGCCTCGATGCGGGTCTCCGTCGACCGGGCGGCCCGCTTCGGCGTCGCCGTCGGGGCGCACCCCTCCTACGACGACCGGGCGAACTTCGGCCGCGTCCGGCGCGACCCGTCGCCGCCCGACCTGCGCGCGAGCGTCGCCGCGCAGCTGGACGCGCTCGCCGCCGCCGGCGCCGACCTGCGCTACGTCAAACCCCACGGCGCGCTCTACCACGCGGTCATCGACGACGCGGTGCAGGCCGAGGCCGTGGTGGCGGCGATCGCCGACCACTCGGAGAGGCTCGGCCGGCCCCTGCCCGTGCTCGGGCTCCCGGGCGCGATCGCCGAGGCGGCGGCATCCGCGGGCCTTCCTTTCGTGCACGAGGCGTTTCTCGACCGGGGCTACACCCCGCGCGGCGGTCTGGTGCCCCGGGGCGAGCCCGGCGCGGTGATGGACGACCCGGGCCTCGTCGCCGACCGGGCGCTGCGGTTCGTGCGCGACGGCGAGGTCGAAGCCGTCGACCGGACGCGGATCGCCGTCGACGCCGCCTCGCTCTGCCTGCACGGTGACACGCCCGCGGCGGTCGCGATGGCCCGGGCCGTGCGCGCCGCGCTCGACTCCGCCGGCATCGAGGTGCGCGCGCCGTGGTGACCCTCCGTCCGATGGGGGAGCGGGCCCTGCTCGCCGAGGTCGCCGACCTCGCCGCCGTGGTCGCGCTGCACGCGGCGCTGGCCGCCGACCCGCCCGCGGGGATCGAGGATCTCGTGCCGGCCGCGCGCACCGTGCTCGTGGCCTTCGATCCGGCCCGCATCTCTGTGGCCGCGGTCCGGGGCTGGGTGTGCGCGGCCGAGAAAGAGACCCCGGATGCCACGCCGCCCGGGCCCCTCGTCGAGGTCCCCGTCCGGTACGACGGCGCCGACCTCGACGAAACCGCGGAGCTGCTCGGCATCCCGTCGACCGAGCTCGTCGCGCGCCATTCCGCGGCGGAGTGGACCGCGGCCTTCACCGGCTTCGCCCCCGGATTCGCCTATCTCGTGAGTGAGCAGTGGCCGTGGGACGTCCCGCGCCTCGCTCGTCCGCGCACGCGCGTGCCCGCCGGGGCCGTGGGTCTCGCGGGGGAGTTCACCGGTGCGTATCCGCGCGAGACCCCCGGCGGCTGGCGCCTCATCGGCACGACCGACGCCGTGCTGTTCGATCCGGATGCCGCCGCCCCGGTGCTGCTGCCCCCGCGCGCCCGCGTGCGGTTCGTTCCGGCCCGGGGCGTCGCGGCGGCGGTGACCGGGGGAGGACAGGGGGCCGCGGGAGGACCGGATGCCGCGGCGGCATCCTCCGCTCGTCCGGTGTCCTCCCCTCCGCACGTCGCCTCCGCGCCTCCCGCGACCCTCCGGATCCTCGCCCCGGGGCCGCTCGCGACGGTGCAAGACCTCGGTCGCCCCGGCCGGGCGGCGCTGGGGGGCGCCCGCTCCGGCGTCCTCGACCGCGCCGCCCTCCGTATCGCCAACCGTCTGGTCGGAAACCCCGAGGCCGCGGCCGGCATCGAGATCACGGTCGGGGGCTTCCGCGCCCGAGCGGAGCACGACACGTGGGTCGCGGTCACCGGGGCCCTCGCCGAGGTGCGGGTCGACGGCCGCGCGCGCGATCTGTACGCGCCGGTGCACGTCCCCGCCGGCGCCGAGTTGTCGATCGGCGTCGCACAGGCGGGGCTCCGGCTCGTGGTCGCGGTGCGCGGCGGCATCCGGATGCCGATGGCGCTCGGCTCGCGCGCGACCGACGTTCTCGCGGGCCTCGGTCCGCCCGCGCTGCGCGCCGGTGATCTCCTCTGGACGGGCACGGCGGCGAACCCGGTGCCGGTGGTCGACGTGTTCCCGTGGACGGTTCCCGGGGCGCTCATCGACATCGCGATCGCGCCGGGACCGCGTGCCGACTGGTTCGGCGCCCCCGCGCTGCGGACGCTGGGCGAGGCGACCTGGACGGTCTCCGGCGACGCCGACCGCGTCGGCATCCGTTTCGACGGGCCGGCGCTCGAACGCGCGCGTCGCGAGGAGCTGCCGAGCGAGGGCATGCGTCCCGGCGCATTGCAGGTGCCGCCGCACGGGCGGCCCGTCGCGCTGCTGGCCGACGGCCCTGTGACCGGCGGATATCCGGTCGTCGCGGTGGTGACGGATGCCTCGCTCGACGCGCTGGCGCAGGTGCGACCGGGTGATCGCGTGCGATTCCGGCGCGTCTGACGAGGGCTCGGTGCGGAATCCTGGACGGGCGTGCGCGGTTATACCGCAGGTCCGGAAAGTCGTCAAGAATCCGACTGGACACGGCGCGTCCTCCCGCGTATGCTTGGACTTTGCGCTCCTCGATTCCCCCTGCCCTCATATGGTGGTCGGCTGAGCCTGTCCGTCCCCGCTTCACTGCGGCGTGCGACGACCAGGTTATCGGGGCAGGAACGCACTCCACCTGACGACAAGGAATCACGAGCCCCTCGCCCGGGCTTCTGGAGGTTATTCCCTTGGCTGCTGCGAGCAACGCATCCACCACCACCCCGAAGAGCGGACGCGGCGCATCCCGCCTCTCGTTCGCGAAGATCTCCGACAAGCTGACCGTTCCCGATCTGCTCGCCCTGCAGACCGAGTCGTTCGACTGGCTCGTCGGTAACGAAGCCTGGAAGGCCCGGGTCGCCGAGGCTCAGGCCGTCGGTCGCACCGATGTGCCCGAGATCAGCGGACTGGAGGAGATCTTCGAGGAGATCTCTCCGATCGAAGACCTGAGCGAGACGATGCAGCTCTCGTTCACGAACCCCTACCTCGAGCCCGAGAAGTACTCGATCGAAGAGTGCAAGGAGCGCGGCAAGACCTACGCCGCCCCGCTGTACGTCGAGGCCGAGTTCATGAACCACCAGACCGGTGAGATCAAGACCCAGACGGTCTTCATGGGCGACTTCCCGCTCCAGACCGACAAGGGCACCTTCATCATCAACGGCACCGAGCGTGTCGTGGTCTCGCAGCTCGTGCGTTCGCCCGGTGTCTACTTCGACAAGACGCCCGACAAGACCTCCGACAAAGACATCGTGTCGGCCCGCGTCATCCCCTCGCGTGGTGCCTGGCTCGAGTTCGAGATCGACAAGCGCGACCAGGTCGGCGTGCGCATCGACCGCAAGCGCAAGCAGTCGGTCACCGTCTTCCTCAAGGCCCTCGGCCTGACCAGCGAGGACATCCTCACCGAGTTCGCCGGCTTCGACTCCATCGAAGAGACGCTGTCCAAGGACACGATCCTCACGAAGGAAGACGCGCTCCGCGACATCTACCGCAAGCTCCGTCCGGGCGAGCAGGTCGCCGCCGAGGCCGCCCGCGCGCTGCTGGACAACTTCTACTTCAACTCCAAGCGCTACGACCTGGCGAAGGTCGGTCGCTACAAGATCAACCAGAAGCTCGGTCTCGACAAGCCGCTGTCGGACTCGGTCCTCACCGTCGACGACATCGTCGCGACGATCAAGTACCTCGTGCGTCTGCACCGCGGCGACACCACGTTCGATGGTGTGCGTCACGGCCAGGCCGCCGAGATCCGTCTCGACGTCGATGACATCGACAACTTCGGCAACCGTCGTATCCGCGCCGTGGGTGAGCTCATCCAGAACCAGGTCCGCACGGGTCTGTCGCGCATGGAGCGCGTCGTTCGCGAGCGCATGACCACGCAGGACATCGAGGCGATCACCCCGCAGACCCTGATCAACGTGCGCCCCGTCGTGGCCGCGATCAAGGAGTTCTTCGGCACCTCGCAGCTGTCGCAGTTCATGGACCAGAACAACCCGCTCGCGGGTCTGACCCACAAGCGTCGCCTGTCGGCTCTGGGCCCCGGTGGTCTGTCGCGTGAGCGTGCCGGCGTCGAGGTTCGTGACGTCCACCCCTCGCACTACGGCCGCATGTGCCCGATCGAGACGCCGGAAGGCCCGAACATCGGTCTGATCGGTTCGCTCGCGTCGTTCGCCCGCATCAACGCGTTCGGCTTCATCGAAACGCCGTACCGCCGCGTCGTCGACGGCCGGGTCACCGACCAGATCGACTACCTCACCGCGAGCGAAGAGAGCGACCACATCGTCGCCCAGGCCGGTGTCGCGCTCAAGGCCGACGGCCACTTCGTCGAGGACCGCATTCTGGCCCGCCGCGGTCAGGGTGGCGAGGTCGACCTGTTCCCGGTCGACGAGATCGGCTACATGGACGTTTCGCCCCGCCAGATGGTGTCGGTGGCGACCTCGCTCATCCCGTTCCTCGAGCACGACGACGCCAACCGCGCCCTCATGGGTGCGAACATGCAGCGCCAGGCCGTGCCGCTCGTGCGCAGCGAGTCGCCCGTCGTGGGTACCGGTATGGAGGGCTTCGCCGCGATCGACGCCGGTGACGTCGTCACCGCCGAGAAGTCGGGTGTCGTGCTCGAGGTCTCGGCCGATGTCGTGACCGTCCAGCTCGACGAGGGCGGCACGCAGGACTACTTCCTCCGCAAGTTCGACCGCTCCAACCAGGGCACGTCGTACAACCAGCGTGTGGTCGTCTCCGCCGGTGAGCGCATCGAGGCCGGCGAGGTCATCGCCGACGGTCCCGCGACCGAGAACGGTGAACTCGCCCTTGGAAAGAATCTCCTCGTGGCGTTCATGACGTGGGAGGGTCACAACTTCGAAGACGCGATCATCCTCAGCCAGGACCTCGTGAAGGACGACACTCTCTCGTCGATCCACATCGAGGAGTACGAGGTCGACGCGCGCGACACCAAGCTCGGCAAGGAGGAGATCACCCGTGACCTCCCCAACGTCAGCCCCGACCTGCTGAAGGACCTCGACGAGCGCGGCATCGTCCGTATCGGTGCCGAGGTGCGTCCCGGTGACATCCTCGTCGGCAAGGTCACGCCCAAGGGTGAGACCGAGCTCTCGGCCGAGGAGCGTCTGCTCCGCGCGATCTTCAACGAGAAGAGCCGCGAAGTCCGTGACACCTCGCTGAAGGTGCCCCACGGTGAGCAGGGCACGATCATCGCGGTCAAGGAGTTCAACGCCGAGGACGGCGACGACGAGCTCGGCTCGGGCGTCAACCGCCGCGTCGTGGTCTACATCGCCCAGAAGCGCAAGATCACCGAGGGTGACAAGCTCGCCGGCCGCCACGGCAACAAGGGTGTCATCGCCAAGATCCTCCCGATCGAGGACATGCCCTTCCTCGCCGACGGCACGCCCGTCGACGTCGTGCTCAACCCGCTCGGTATCCCGGGTCGAATGAACTTCGGCCAGGTCCTCGAGCTGCACCTCGGCTGGATCGCTCAGCAGGGGTGGAAGGTCGAGGGGACGCCCGAGTGGGCCGCGAAGCTGCCCGAGATGGCTCGCGAGGCCGCTCCCGGCACCAAGGTCGCCACTCCCGTGTTCGACGGCGCCTTCGAGGATGAGATCGCGGGTCTGCTCGACTCGACGATCCCCAACCGCGACGGCAACCGCCTGATCGACTCCACCGGAAAGACCGTGCTGTTCGACGGTCGTCACGGCGAGCCGTTCCCGGCGCCCATCTCGGTCGGCTACATGTACATCCTGAAGCTGCACCACCTCGTCGACGACAAGATCCACGCGCGCTCGACGGGTCCGTACTCGATGATCACCCAGCAGCCGCTGGGTGGTAAGGCGCAGTTCGGTGGACAGCGCTTCGGTGAGATGGAGGTGTGGGCCCTCGAGGCCTACGGCGCCGCGTACGCGCTCCAGGAGCTCCTCACGATCAAGTCCGACGACATCCTCGGCCGCGTCAAGGTCTACGAGGCGATCGTCAAGGGCGAGAACATCCAGGAGCCCGGCATCCCCGAGTCGTTCAAGGTGCTCATGAAGGAGATGCAGTCGCTCTGCCTGAACGTCGAGGTCCTCTCGGCCGACGGCACGGCGGTCAACCTCCGTGACACCGACGATGACGCCTTCCGCGCCGCAGAAGAGCTCGGTATCAACATCTCCAGCCGCTTCGAGTCCTCGTCCATCGACGAGATCTGACCCGGCCAGGCAACGAACAGAATTCCGACACAGGAGAACCAGTGCTCGAATCAACCACTTTCGATCAGCTTCGTATCGGCCTGGCCACCGCCGACGACATCCGTCGTTGGTCTTTCGGTGAGGTCAAGAAGCCCGAAACCATCAACTACCGCACCCTGAAGCCCGAGAAGGACGGTCTGTTCGGCGAGCAGATCTTCGGGCCCTCCCGCGACTGGGAGTGCGCGTGCGGCAAGTACAAGCGCGTGCGCTTCAAGGGCATCGTCTGCGAGCGCTGCGGCGTCGAGGTCACCAAGTCCTCGGTGCGTCGCGAGCGCATGGGCCACATCGAGCTCGCCGCTCCCGTGACCCACATCTGGTACTTCAAGGGCGTGCCCTCGCGTCTGGGCTACCTGCTCGACATGGCGCCGAAGGACCTCGAGAAGGTCATCTACTTCGCCGCCTACATGGTGATCTCGGTCGACGAAGATGCTCGTCACCGCGACCTCGCCACGCAGGAGAACAACATCCGTCTCGAGCTGAAGACGCTCGGCGACCGCCGCGACTCGCGGATCGCCGCGCGCCTGGCCAAGCTGGAGGAGGAGCTCGCCGCCCTGGAGGCGGAGGGTGCCAAGGCCGACCAGAAGAAGAAGGTCAAGGACGCCGCCGAGAAGGACATGACGTCCGTCCGCAAGAACGCGGACGAGCAGATCGCCAAGCTCGAGCGCGTGTGGGAAGACTTCCGCACCCTCGAGGTGGGCGCCCTCAAGCCCGAAGACGATGTCTTCCACGAGCTCCAGGACCGCTTCGGTCAGTACTTCGAGGCCCACATGGGCGCCGAGTCGATCAAGCGTCGTCTCGAGATCTTCGACCTGCAGGCCGAGGCCGACAGCCTCCACCTGCAGATCTCGGAGGGCAAGGGCCAGCGCAAGATCCGTGCGATCAAGCGCCTCAAGGTCGTCAACTCGTTCCTGCAGACCGGCATGTCGCCGGCCTCGATGGTGCTCGACGTCGTTCCGGTGATCCCGCCGGAGCTTCGCCCGATGGTTCAGCTCGACGGTGGCCGCTTCGCGACCTCCGACCTCAACGACCTCTACCGTCGCGTGATCAACCGCAACAACCGCCTCCGTCGCCTGATCGACCTCGGTGCCCCCGAGATCATCGTCAACAACGAGAAGCGCATGCTGCAGGAGGCCGTCGACGCGCTGTTCGACAACGGTCGCCGCGGTCGCCCCGTCACCGGTACCGGCAACCGTGCCCTGAAGTCCCTGAGCGACATGCTCAAGGGAAAGCAGGGTCGCTTCCGCCAGAACCTGCTCGGCAAGCGCGTGGACTACTCGGGTCGTTCGGTCATCATCGTCGGACCCCAGCTGAAGCTGCACCAGTGCGGTCTGCCCAAGCAGATGGCGCTCGAGCTCTTCAAGCCGTTCGTGATCAAGCGCCTGATCGACCTCGGTCACTCGCAGAACATCAAGGCCGCCAAGCGCGCCGTCGAGCGCTACCGTCCCGAGGTCTGGGACGTGCTCGAAGAGATCATCCGCGAGCGCCCCGTGCTGCTGAACCGTGCACCCACCCTGCACCGTCTCGGCATCCAGGCGTTCGAGCCCCAGCTCGTCGAGGGCAAGGCGATCCAGCTGCACCCGCTCGTCTGCGCGGCGTTCAACGCCGACTTCGACGGTGACCAGATGGCCGTCCACCTGCCGCTGTCGGTTGAGGCTCAGGCCGAGGCCCGCGTGCTCATGCTCGCGTCGAACAACATCCTGAAGCCGTCGGACGGTCGCCCGGTGACCCTGCCCTCGCAGGACATGATCATCGGCCTCCACCACCTGACCACCCTCAAGGAGGGTGCTGTGGGCGAGGGTCGCGCGTTCGGTTCGGTCGGCGAGGCGATCCTGGCCAAGGACGAGGGCACCCTCGACCTGCAGGCCAAGGCGCGTATTCGCATCCCCGGTCTGTCGTTCCTCGAGGGCCAGGCCCCCGAGGGCTACGAGCGCCACGGTCTCGTGGATGCCTCGCTCGGTCAGGCGATCTTCAACGACACGCTCCCCAAGGGCTACCCGTTCGTTCGCGAGCAGGCCGACAAGGGCAAGCTGTCGCAGATCGTGAACAAGCTGGCTGAGGAGTACCCGAAGGTCGAGGTCGCCGCCTCGCTCGACCGCATCAAGGACGCCGGTTTCTACTGGGCCACGCGTTCGGGTGTGACGGTTGCGCTGAGCGACATCCTCACGCCTCCGAACAAGGGCGAGATCGTCGCGGGCTACGAGAAGCAGGCCGCGAAGGTCCAGGCGCAGTACGAGAAGGGTCTGACCACCGACGCCGAGCGTCGCCAGGAGCTCATCAAGATCTGGACCGAGGCCACGGATGCCGTCCAGAAGGCGATGCGCGACAACTTCCCCGCCGACAACACCATCAACCGCATGGTCTCGTCGGGTGCTCGTGGTAACTGGCTGCAGATCCGCAACATCGCGGGTATGCGCGGGCTCGTGAACAACCCCAAGGGTGAGATCATCCCGCGCCCGATCATCTCCTCGTACCGCGAGGGTCTGTCGGTCGCCGAGTACTTCATCGCGACGCACGGTGCCCGTAAGGGTCTGGCCGACACGGCCCTCCGTACGGCCGACTCGGGATACCTCACGCGTCGTCTGGTCGACGTCTCGCAGGACGTCATCATCCGCGAGGAGGACTGCGGCACGTCGAAGGGCCTCGAGCTCCCGATCGCCGCGGCCGACTCGTCCGGCGCCCTGGTCAAGGACGCCAACGTCGAGAACTCGGTGTTCGCGCGTACCCTCGCCACGGCGGTCGTCGACGCGCAGGGCACGGTTCTGGCCGAGGCCGGCGACGACGTGGGCGATGTGCTCATCAACAAGCTGGTCGACGGTGGCGTCGAGTCGATCAAGGTCCGCTCCGTGCTGACCTGTGACTCGGCCGTCGGTGTGTGCGCGAAGTGCTACGGCCGTTCGCTCGCGACCGGAAAGATCGTCGACATCGGCGAGGCCGTCGGTATCATCGCGGCCCAGTCGATCGGTGAGCCCGGTACCCAGCTGACGATGCGTACCTTCCACACCGGTGGTTCGGCTTCGGCTGACGACATCACGCAGGGTCTGCCCCGTGTGCAGGAGCTGTTCGAGGCGCGCACCCCGAAGGGTGCCTCGCCGATCGCCGAGGCCGATGGCCGCATCACGATCGACGAGACCGAGAAGGCCAAGAAGGTCATCCTCACGCCCGACAACGGCGACGAGCCGGTCGTGTACCCGGTCCTGAAGCGTGCGACTCTCCTCGTCGAGGACGGCCAGCACGTCAAGGTCGGTGAGCCCCTCCAGGTCGGAACGCTCGACCCCAAGGAGGTCATGCGCGTGCAGGGTGCCCGCGAGGTGCAGAAGTACCTCGTCAACGGCGTCCAGGGCGTGTACCGCTCGCAGGGTGTGCCGATTCACGACAAGCACATCGAGGTCATCGTGCGCCAGATGCTGCGCAAGGTCACCGTCGTCGACCACGGCGACACCGACCTGCTGCCGGGTGAGCTGGTGGACTTCAAGCGCTACCAGAACATCAACCGCGAGACGGTCGGCGAGGGCAAGCGTCCCGCGTCGGGTCGTCCCGAGCTGATGGGTATCACGAAGGCGTCGCTCGCGACGGAGTCGTGGCTGTCGGCCGCGTCGTTCCAGGAGACCACCCGCGTCCTGACGCAGGCGGCCATGGAGGGCAAGAGCGACCCGCTCGTCGGCCTCAAGGAGAACGTCATCATCGGAAAGCTCATCCCCGCCGGAACCGGACTTGCGAAGTACCGCAACGTCACGGTCGAGGCGACGGAGGAGGCCAAGAGCGAGCGGTACCCCAACCGCATCTTCGCCTCGGACGGCGCGTACAGCGACGCCGACCTGAGCTACGTCGACTTCGACAGCTTCTCGACGGACGACTTCACGCCCGGTACGTACAACTGAGTGAGGGATGCCACGCCCCGGCACGGCATCCTGATCCCGAAGGCCCTCGGCTCACGCCGGGGGCCTTCGTCGTGTGTGCGGCGTGTCGAGCACGGGGGAGTGCGGGGTCGGTCGCCTACCGTGGTCGGGGAGGAACCGATGGCTCGAGTCGGTGGGCGCAGCACCTGGATCGCATGGCCCGCAGGGTTGCTGTGCGCCGGGATCGTCGCGGCGCTATTCGCGCTGGCCGCCCCGGGTGTGCCGGGGGCGGTGACGTTCGTCGGCGACACGCTCCGGGCGGGTTCGACGACCCCGCCCTACACCGACGCCCCGCGCGTTCCGGGGCCGGCTGAGACGTGCCGCGACCTCTACACCCAGCCCCTGTGGTCGTCGTTGGTGTGGTCGCCGGAGGCCCTCCTGAGCCAGCGCCGCTCGGGAGCGCTGTCGACGCCCGAGGCGGTGGCGGCGGCGGCGCCGACCCCGGTGATCACGTGCCACTGGCGGGGCGAGGCCGGACGCTGGCTCGAGACGACGGTCTCGACGGTGTCGCCCGAGGGGGCAGCGGCGGTCGAGGCGACGCTCGGCGGCCAGGGCTTCTCGTGCGCGGCCGCCGAGGGCGCGGTGCACTGCGAACGCGCGAGCGGCGGGGTGAGCGAGGTGCACGACCTGCGCGGCGACCGGTGGGTGTCGTCGACGTTCTCGGGCTGGATGCCGGACGGGTACGCCGGGATCGTGGCATCCCGGGCCTTCGGCGAGTGAGCGCGGCGCCTCAGCCGAAGATCGAGGCGATGATGCTGGCCGTGTAGCCGGTGGGGGCCAGGTTGGAGTACTGCGTGTCGATGAGCACACCGGCGCGCCAGAAGAGCGTGCGACCGTCATTGACCGGGTAGGTGTCGTTGATCCAGGTCTTCTCGCACCGGGTGCCCTCGTCGGGCGTGTAGCAACTGAAGCCCTGTGTGGCGACGAGGTCGTTGAGCATGTCGAGGGCGGGGCCGCGGTCCATGCGGGTGATGCTCGTGCTCAGTCCCGTGGTGTCGGCGGCGGGGTCGCGCCAGAGGCACAGGAGCGTTCCGTCGGCCTGGGGTCCGGACGGGCCCAGAGACGGGTCGTTGAGCGGAATGGATGCCAGTTGGGCTTGCACATCGGCCGAGAGCATCTCGCGGCAGTCGGTGGGGATGCGGGCTGCGGCCGCGGTGGGCGTGATCGTGGGGATCGGGGTGCCCACGGGAGTGCGCGACTCGATCGGCGACGGGCCCGTGGGGGCCGGGTCGCCGCCCTGATCGGGGGCGCAGGCGGTCAGGGCCAGCGCCGCCGTCACCACGACGAGGGCGGCGACGGCCGCGGACCACGAACGACCGGACATGCAGCCACCCTAGAGCGCGCCACCGACACGGTCGAGATCGACACACGACGGCACGCCTCCGCGGCAGGTCGTGTCCGGCGGGATAGCGTGACCTTGCACCATATCTGCGCGCGTGAGGAGACCCCGATGAGCGACCCCAAGTCGTACGGTGACCCCGTCGACGATCCCAAGGACGAGGCGCACGACGTCGTCGGACGTGCCCACGAGGGGCTCGCCGACGCCGAGGCCGCCCGCCGCGACGCGGTCGACCCCGAGGCCGCCACCGCGGCGTGGGAGGAGCGCGAGGCCGCGTCCGCCGATGCTCCGCCGGCGACCACCGTGCACGATGCATCGCCCGTCGCGCCCCGAAGCGAGACTCCGGTCTCTCCCGCGGCGCCCGCGTCGTCGGTCGATCTCGACGACGAAGACTCCCGGTGGGCCGCCTACGCCGCCTCGGCCGAGCCCGAATCGGCGACCACCGCAACTCCGGCCGCGAGCGAGGACCGTGCCGAGACACCCGCCGTCGCCGCCCCCGCGGTCGCTGCCGCCCCCGTCGCCGCGGGCTACGACGCCGACGCCGACGCCACCCGCCCGGTCGGTGCGCAGCCGATCTTCGTGCAGGCCCCCGAGGCTCCGCGTCCCCGCGGCAACCGCGGCGCCGCGGGAGCGATCGGGCTGCTGGCCGCTCTCGCCTTCGCCGTGCTGTACCTCGGCGCCATCCTCGGCCTCGGCCTCCTCACCGGCGACATCGAGATCTCGGGTCTCGCCGACGCCGCCCTCGCGGCCCTGACCACGTGGGGCCTGTGGGTGCCCACGGTGGCCTTCTTCCTCGGCTTCTGGTTCCTCGGCGCGATCATCAATCGCGGCCGGTGGGGGCACTGGGTCGTGTGGGGTCTGCTCGTCGGCGTCATCTCGTGGGGCGGCTACGTGCTGGCCGCGCTGTTCGCCGCTCCGTTCTGGATGCTCACCGCGCGTCAGGGAATCGACGTGGTGGAGCAGAGCGTGCTCGCCCCGCTCGCGATCGTCGCCTTCGTGCTGGGTCGCGAGCTCACGATCTGGTTCGGCGCGTGGGTGGCCAAGCGCGGCCGCCGCGTGACCGAGATCAACGACGAGGCGCAGCGCGAGTACGAGCGCACGCTGGAGGCCGGGCCTCAGCTCTCGCAGCGCTGAGACCGGATGCCATGACCGATACGCCGCGACCGGCGGGGGCGACCCCGCCGGTCGCCGTCGTTTTCGCGGCGGTGACGTTCGCCGCCCTGGCCATCGCCGGCCTGGGCGTCGTGAGCCTCGCGCTCGACGACGACGTCATCCCCGTTCGCGGGCTGGGCCCTCTCCCCGGCGTGGGCGGATTCCTGCTCGCCCTCGCGATGTTCGCCGGTGTGCTGTGGTGGGGGCTGCGAGCCGCACCGCCGGCGTATCTCTCCGCCGTGCCGTGCGCCATCGCGGCCTACGTGGGCGAGGTCGTGGGCATCGCCGTGGGCGCCGCGATCACCGGCGGCGACTCCGCGGGGGGTCTCGCCGCGGCGGGGACGGTCGCGCTGGGCTGGCCGGGTGCGGTCATCGCGGTGTCGGGGCTGCTCGCGGGAGGTTTCGGCGTCCTTCTCGTGCGCAGTCGCGGGGGTGCTCCCCGTTGGCGCTGGGAGCGCGACGACGACGAGGATCGCTGATCGCCGCGCCGTGGCATCCCCTCTCCCCGGGCGTGTCGGACTAGCGTGGGAGTGTGGAGCGTTCGCTCGAGACGCAGGTCGGCCAGGCGGTAGACGCCTGGCTCGCCTGGCTGCCCCGGTGGGAGCCGGCGAATCATCGTGGCCGGGTGGCACCGTGCCGCCGCTGCTTCGGTTCGCCCGTGCTCTCGGCCGCCGGTCTCGGCGCCGACGTTCCCCACGGGGTGCAGCACGGCCTGTCCACGCGCGTGAAGACCATCATCGACCACGCCGTCGCCGAGTACACCTTCCGTAACCTGCCGATGCTTCAGTCGGAGCTCGACCAGCAGGCCGCTCGCAATCGCCGCCGGTCCTACCGCCCGGCCGAAGGCCTCGAACCCGAGTTCGAGGGGATGCCGCTGGACCCGGAGCCCGAGCCGGGAGCGCCGTTCCTGTTCACGCTCTCGGGCCTGGCCGCCGAAGAAGACGCCGCGATCCCGGCTCTCCCCCCGCTGTCGGATGCCGCGAAGGCGGCGCTCCGCCAGGAGGTCGGTCTCGCCGATGACTACGCCAACATGATCGGGCGTGAGGTGTGCGCCGTGCTGCTGCACCATCGGCTGCGGGTCCAAGCCGCCGTGGCCGAGTACGTCGAGCCGCAGATCGCGGCGATGCTCGACGATCTCGCCCGCTCGCTCGACGCCCCGTTCGATCCGCGCGACCCGGGGCCCCTGGCATCCTGAGCCTGTCCACGGGGCCCGGCCGAGCATTCGCGGGCTTTGTTAGAGTTGCCGGGTTGTTCGCCCGCTCGCTCGCGGGCACGGGTTCCGGGGAGGGGCGAGATGCCGCAGCGCCTGCCTTCCTCGCCCCCGATCCTTCCGGGACTCGCCTACATTCGTCCCCTGGGGTCGGGCGGGTTCGCCGACGTCTTCCTCTACGGGCAAGACATGCCGCGGCGAGACGTGGCCGTGAAGGTCCTTCCCAGCGACGTGCGCGACCCCGATCTGCTGCGCATGTTCAACGCCGAGGCCGACGTGCTGGCACACCTCTCGGCCCACCCCTCGATCGTCACCGTGTATCAGGCCGGGATCTCGGCCGACGGGCGCCCGTACATCGTGATGGAGTACTGCCCCGGCTCGCTCTCCCAGCGGTACCGTGTGGAACGGATCCCCGTCGCCGAAGTGCTCTCGATCGGCGTGCGCATGGCGGGGGCGCTGGAGTCGGCGCACCACGCCGGTCTCGTGCACCGCGACGTCAAGCCGAGCAACATCCTCGTCACCACCTTCGGGGCGCCCGTGCTCGCCGACTTCGGCATCTCGTCGTCGCTGGTGCAGCAGGGCGCCGATGAGATGCTCGCCATGTCGGTGCCGTGGAGTGCGCCCGAGGTGATCGCCGAGCAGACCGCCGGCACCGTCTCGAGCGAGGTGTGGAGCCTGGGGGCGACGGTGTATTCGCTCCTGGCCGGGCAGAGCCCGTTCGAGCGGCGCGAGCGCGGCCAGAATTCGCGCGAGCAGCTGCGACGACGCATCGCGCGCGCGTCGTACACCGAGATCTCCCGTGCGGACGTACCGCCGTCGCTGCAGCAGACCCTGGCGCGAGCGATGTCGCGTAACCCCGCCGACCGGTTCGTCAGCGCGCGAGAGTTCGGTGAGGCGCTGCAGACGGTGCAGGCCGAGCTGGGGGTGCCCGCCACGCCGCTGGAGGTGCCCGCGGCGGAGTGGGCGCCGGCGGCCCGCGCGGTCGACTTCGCCGACGGCGCGTTGCGGGGTCCCGCGCGCTCCCGCGTCGAGCGCGAGGGTGGGCGGAAGCTCCGCGGTCCCTCCGGGGTCGCCGGCCTCGCCCGCGACGAAGACACCGACATCTCGGCCCCGTCGGCGCGGGGGCGCCGCGTGCTGCCGTGGGCGCTCGCCTCGGCGACACTCGTCGCCGCGGCCGCGGTCGTCGTCGCGGCACTGCTGGCCACCGGGGTGCTGCGGTGAGACGCCGCACCCTCGCTGGACTCACGGCGAGTCTCGCCGCCGTCGCCGTCGTGGTGACGGCGAGCATCGTCTGGCCGGGGCTCGATGCCCAGGAGACCCCGGCGGTCGACACCTCGGTCTGGGCGCTGCAGACGGCCGAGGGTCAGCGATACGCCCGCGTGAATACCGCCGTCGGCGAGCTCGACACCGTCCGGACGGCGGGAAATCCCAGCCAGGTCGTGCAGGGCCCCGACGGCGCGTACCTCTTCACCGACAGTTACAGCAAGATCGCGCGGATCGACGAGGCGCAGCCGGTCGACCTGCAGGAAGAGCAGCTCGAGTCCGCCCCCGAAACGCCCCCGGGCACGACCTCGGTGGTCACGGCGGGCGACTACGTCGTCTCCCGCACCGACACCGGCACGCTCTTCGCCAGCAGGCTCAGCCGCGCGGACCAGACGGCCACCGAGCTCGACCCGTTCGGCACCGCCCGCGACGACGAGGCCCCGGCCTACACCGCGGATGCCATCGCCCTCGACGACCGTGGCATCCTCTTCGCCTACTCGTCGGCCGACGCCTCCGTCATCCGCTACGACATCGAGGCCGACGAGCTGAAGGGGCGCGACGCGCTCGACGTCGACGCGGCGTCTCCCGTGGTGTCGGCCGCGGGCGATGACTGGGTGCTCGTCGACGCCGACGACGGACGGGTGTGGGTGCGCGGCCGCGACGCGATTCAGCTCGACACCGCCGAGCAGCTCGTCGTCGCCGAGCCCGACGCGCGCGGGCGCACGGTCTTTCTCGCCGACGAGCAGTCGCTGTGGACCGTCCCCGTCGACGGCTCCGAGCCGCGCCGCGAGGTCGGGGCCGGGGGGAACGTGCTCGGACAGCCGGCGAAGCCGCTGTCGCGTGACGGCGTCGCGTACGCGGCGTGGCTCCTTCCGGGTGAGGCGCGCGGCACGCTCTGGCGGTCGGATGCCGGTGAGACCGACCTCGATTACGCCGGTGCGTCGTTGCCCGACCAGCGTCGACCCGTCTTCGTCGCGACGGAGCACGCCGTGATCCTGAACGAGACCCGGACGGGGTGGGTGTGGACCGTGCCCGACGGGGCACTCGTGGCATCCAGCCAGAGCTGGACGCTCGACGATCGCACCCAGGAGGCGGCGGTGCAGAGCGACGAGCAGCTGAGCGTCGTGCTCGATCCGAAGCCGCCCCTCGCCGAACCCGACGCGTTCGGCGTTCGGGCCGGTCGTCTGGTGACGCTGCCGGTGCTGTTGAACGATCACGATCCCAACGAAGACGTGCTGAGCATCGTGGCCGAGAGCGTCACGGGACTCGACCCGGGATTCGGAAGTCTCTCGGTGACCGACGACGGGCAGCGTCTCGCGGTGCGCGTCGCGCCGGGCGCGGCGGGAACCGCCACTTTCTCGTATGCCGTCACCGATGGCACCGCGGTCGATGGCCTGACCTCCGCACCGACGACCGTGACGCTGTCGGTCTCGCCCGAGGATGCCACTGCCGCGCCGGTCTGGTGCGGGGTCGACAAATGCCTGCAGCCCTGGCCCACCCCCGAGGTCGCGCGCGGCGGCACCCTCACCGTGCCCGTCCTCCCCGGCTGGGTCGACCCCGACGGCGACCCCCTCCTGCTCCTCGCGGTCGAGAACGCCAGCGGCGTCGGCAGCGTGGCGTCCACCCCCGCGGGTGAGGTCGTGTACCAGCACGCCGACGACGGATCGGGGGGAGAGCAGACGATCCAGCTCGATGTCACGGTGGCCGACACCACGGGCGCGACGACCACCAAGCCGTTGCTCATCCGTGTCGCCCCCGACCCGGCTCTGGCGGTCCAGTCCTTCGCCGTCGTCGACACGGCGGGGTCCGCCCTGACGATCGACGTGGGGCCGCACGTCACCGGAACCGCCGGCGACATCACCGTCGGGTCGGTCCGCGTTCTCGACGACGCTGCCGCGACCGCGACGGTGGTCGGCGGGACCACCACGTTCGACTTCACGGCCGCGGAGCCGGGGGTCTATCGGGTGGATTTCACCGTGACCGGCGGCGGCCGCGACGCGACCGGCACGGCGCGCATCACTCTGCTCCCCGCCGATGCGCCGGCCGACCTGTCCACCGCGCCGGTCGTCGCCTTCGTGCGCCCGCAGGAAGACGCCACCCTCGACGTCTTCGCCGCGGTCTCCAACCCCACGGGGCGCGTGCTGCTCCTCAGCGACGTTGCTGCCTCGGCCGAAGAGGGCGCTTCGCTCAGCGTCGACACGGTCGGCCAGAACGATCTGCGGGTGTCGGGGAACACCGCCGAGGGCGGCCCCGGCCTCCTCGGCACCGTGGCGTACACGGTCAGCGACGGCACCGACGATGAGGGGTCGAGCGTCGGGGGAGAGGCGACGGTCTACCTCCTGCCGCCGGCCCCCGAGATCGCCCCGATCGCCGTCGACGACACCGTGACCGTCCGCGCCGGCGCCCAGATCGACATCCCCGTGCTCGACAACGATGTGTCCCCGGCGGGCGGACGCCCGACGCTCGACCCCTCGTCGGTGCAGGCCCGGCCCGAGAGCGACGCCCTCGCCTTCGCCTCCGGCGGTGTCCTGCGCTACCTCGCCCCGACCGCGCCCGGCACGTACGAAGTGACCTACCGCGTCTCGACGACCGGCACCCCGTCGCTGTGGGACGAAGCCACGGTCCGCATCACGGTGCTCGGGCCGGAGGCGAACCGCGCGCCCCTGCCCGATACGCTGCGCGGCCGCGTGCTCAGCGGCGGGACGACGACGATCCCCTTCCGCGGCTTCGGCGCCGACCCCGATGGCGACGCGGTGGTGCTCGATCGCATCGTCAGTCAGCCCGACCGGGGGACCGCCTCGATCTCGGCCGACGGCGCGGCGATCGTGTACTCGTCGGTGCCCGGCGACCGGGGGCAGGTGTCGTTCCGCTACCGCGTCGCCGACTCCTCCGGCGCCACGGGTGAGAGCACCGTGCGCATCGGAGTCCTGGATGCCGAGGCCAACCCGAGCCCCATCACGTTCACCGACTACGTGCAAGTGCAGGCCGGCGCCGACGGCCGCATCCGCGTGAGTCCGCTCGCCAACGACATCGACCCGACGCAGGGCCGGCTGGCTCTGACGGCGGTACGCCCCGATCTTCCTCGGACGCTCGTGGACGGCAGCGACAACCCCGAGTACGCGCGCTTGGACTCCCTGATCGAGGGCGTGACCGGAACCAGCGTGGTCATCCGCGCGGGCGAGGTACCGGCGACCATGTCGTTCCTCTACGACGTGGAGTCCGACTCCGGCAACACCGGTCGCGGTCTGATCGTCGTGAAGGTCGTGCGCGAACGCGTGCCTGATTTTCCGATCGTCTCCGACACCGTCCTCACGGTCGAGGATCGCGAGCAGTTCGTCTCCGGTGTCGACGTGCTCGAGGGACACGCGACCTGGTCGGGCGGAGAAGTGGCCGACCTCCGCGTGTCGCTATGGGGCGAGCCCACGGGAGTGCGCGCCGAGGGGCGCCGCATCTCCGGTGAGCTTCCCGCCACCCGACGGGTCATCCCGTTCGCCGTCACGGGTACTGTCGGAGACGACGAGGTCACGACGTACGCGTTCGTCCGCGTGCCCGGCGACGACGACCTGACTCTGGCGCTTCGCCCCGGGTCCGCCCAGCGCGTCGACGAGCTCGCTTCGGTCGAATTCGACATGACCGCGCTGGTCGCCATCCCCCGCCGAACCATGCTCGAGGTCGGCCCCGAGGTGACCACGACCGGCGTCCGCGCCGACGGGCGCTGCAGTGTGACCGGCACCGTCGTTCGCTACGACGCCGGAGCGGGGTCGCCGTGGACCGATGCCTGCCAGGTGTCGGTTCGGATCGCGGGCACCGAGGACTGGACGCTGGTGTCGGTCCCCATCGGGGTGGTCGCCCGCGAACCCCAGCCCGAGCTGCGGCCCGCTTCGCTCACCGTCGGCCCCGGGGAGACCGCCACCTTCGACCTGCGCAAGATGACTTCGTGGCAGCTGGGTCGTGAGGACTGGGCCGGCATCCGCTACGCGCTCGACTACGCCGGCTCGGCGTTCTCGTCGGTGACCCTCGACGGCTCGACCGTCACCGTGACGGGTGCCGACCGCGCGATCCCCGGCGGCGAGAACGCCGCGGTGATCTCGGTGACGAGCCACGCGGCGGTGGCCCCGGCCCGTCTGCTGCTGCGCGTGGGATCCGCTCCCTCCACACTCCCGCAGGGCGGCACCACCACGCTGCAGTGCTCGCAGGCCTCGGGGTCGAGTTGCACGATCGAGGCCATCGGCATCCCGGGTGAGGTCAACCCGCTGCCCCGCACGCCGCTCGAGGTCGTGGGCGTGCGACCGACGAGTACCTGCGCGGGGGTGAGCTTCGACGTCGGCTCGGCGTCGAGCGTCGTGGCGTCGTGGACCGCCGATGCGCCCGGGGCCACCTGCGCGGCCAGCGTCACGCTGCGCGATGCGCAAGGGCGCGCGACCGCCGCCTCCCGTGACGCCCGTGTCGTGCTCGACCTGCAGGGATTCCCCCGCGCCCCCGCGAGCGTGCGGCAGACGGCCTACGCCGACGGGTCGCTCACGCTGCGCGTCGACCCGGGCGAGGCACGCCGCGCCTACCCGGCGATCACGGGGTTCACCGTGCGTGCGCGCGGCCAGGTCGTCGCCCAGTGCGGGCCCGACGGATCGTGCCCCGCCATCGAGGCGCCCAACGGTGAGCAGCGCGAGTACGTGGTCACCGCGGTCAATGCGGTCGGAGAGTCCCGCGGCGCGGTCCGCACGACCGCCTGGGCCTACGACCCGCCCGCGCGACCCCGGTCGGCGGAGTTCACGCCCGTCGTCACCGCCGATGGTGCGGGCAACGTCGCCGATCTCGTCATCCGCGGCGTGGAGTCCTCCGAAACGGGGCAGCTCGAGATCCGCGCTGCCACCGGCGAGACCCAGACCGTCAGCGTGGGGCGCAATCAAGACGACGTCCGCGTCGACGGGTTCCGCATCGGCAGCAACGCCCGCACCGAGGTGACGGTCACCCCGACCTCGCGCTTCGAGATCCCCTCCGGGCTCGGCGGTTCGGCGCAGGGGGCGGCCCTGGTGTTCTCGGCCCACGGTGTGGGGGCGCCGACCGACGCGCAGCTGACGCTCACCTCCCGGTCCACCGGCGACGGGGTCTCCACGGTCACGGCCGAGGGCACGGCGCGCCCCAACGGCACCGACTCGCAGCTGCGCTACGGCATCGTCGAGGGAACCGCCTGCCGCGTCGGCGACGGCGGACCACGCCGAGAGTTCCCGGGCCTCGAGGACGGCCAGGAGTACTCCTTCACCCTGTGCGTGGAGTCGAGCTACGACGGGCGCTCGTTCGGGTCGACGTCCGTGACCGAGCAGATCCGCGTCGCGCAGGACACCGCCGCCCCCCGCGGTTACACGTTCCGCGTCGGGGCGGATGCCGAGGTGCGCGACGAGGACGGGCGTCCGGTCGCCCGCTGGCGCATCTCGGGCATCGAGGAGGGGAACGACCCCCCGCGCTTCAACGAGGTCCGATACACCAACTTCGACGGCCAACGCTCGAGCGTCTTCGGCTCCGACCCCGGCATCGGCGTGTATTTCCAGCACGGGGTCTGGCAGACCACCTCCGAGGTGGGACGCGTCGCCCCCGCCGCGGGCAGCGCGCCGTACCAGGTGCAGGCGAGTGCCCGCGTCGCCTCCTGCGTGGGCGGGGAGCGTCTCCAGATGGCGCTCAGCTCGAGCAACGACCAGGCCGAGCTCACGCTCGACCCGTCGGCGCTGCGCTACATAGACGAAGACGGCGAGGTGCTGACTCCCGCCGAGGGCTCCACCGTCGTCCCGATCGGGGCCGTGCGCGTGGAGAACGTGCGCGTCACCGCCGACTGGTCGGCGCGGGGCTGGGGCCTGGACTCCGCGGTCCTCGAAACGCAGTCCCGCTGCACGCCCGGCACCCCGCCCACCGAACCCTGATCCCCCCACCGAGAGAGATTCACCGACATGACGATCACCCAGGAGCAGGCCACCTGGTTCGCCCAAACCTTCTCGCAGATCGCCGACAACGTCGAGCGCGCCGTGCTCGGCAAACGCCACGTCGTCGAGCTGGTGCTCACCGCGATGCTCAGCGACGGTCATGTGCTTCTCGAAGACGTCCCCGGCACGGGGAAGACGTCCCTGGCCCGCGCGGTCGCGCAATCGGTGCAGGGCACGAATACCCGCATCCAGTTCACCCCCGATCTGCTGCCGGGCGACATCACGGGCATCACGGTCTACGACCAGAAGAGCGGCGCGTTCGAATTCCACGCGGGCCCGATCTTCGCCAACATCGTTCTCGCCGACGAGATCAACCGCGCGAGCCCGAAGACCCAGTCGGCGCTGCTGGAGGTCATGGAAGAAGGCCGCGTCACCATCGACGGTGTCTCGCGCGAGGTGGGCGTGCCCTTCCTCGTGCTCGCCACGCAGAACCCGGTGGAGCAGGCGGGCACTTACCGGCTCCCCGAAGCCCAGCTCGACCGCTTCCTCCTGCGCACCTCGCTCGGCTACCCCGACCATGCCGCCACCGTTCGCATCCTCGACGGCGCCGCCGTGGCCACGGCCGATCTGCGCCCGATCATCACCCCGCAGGCCCTCGTCGGCATGGCCGACCTCGCCGCGAGCGTCTACGTCGACGCGCTCGTGCTCGACTACATCGCCCGCATCGTGGATGCCACCCGCTCGGCCGACGAGGTGCGGCTGGGGGTCAGCATCCGTGGCGCACTCGCCCTCACCCGGGCGACCCGCGCCCGGGCCGCCGCGCACGGGCGCACCTACGCCACTCCCGACGACGTCAAGGCGCTCGCCGTCGCCGTGCTGTCGCACCGCCTGATCCTGCATCCCGAAGCCGAGTTCGACGGGGTGACGCAGGAAGCCGTCGTCGGACAGGTGCTGCTGGACACCGTCCCGCCCACCCAGCGCGAGAGCGCCTGAGCATGCCGTCCCCCCGAATGCTCCCCGCCCAACGGACGGCCCCATGCCCGATGTGAGTCGCACCGAGTCGCGCCTGACGCGCACCTCGGCCGCGACCATCGGCACCGGGTCGCGCACCTCGATCACCTCCACCTCCACCCGGCGCACGCGGCGCCTCGTGCGGGCGGCGGTGCGTGCCGCGGAGGTGTGGCGGGTCATCGTCGAGGCGCTGGAGACCGCCGCGCGATGGGCGGGCCGAACGGTGCGCCCCGCGGGGGCGGTCGTCGCGGTCGCGGCCACGGTCGGGCTCGTGCTCGGCCTGACGTTCGGGTGGGTCGAGTGGATGGTCGCCGGCGCGGTGGCCCTGCTGCTGCTGGCGATGAGCGTGCCGTTCCTCTTCGGCGCGCGCGCCTACGACGTGGATCTCACGCTCACCCACGAGCGGGTCGTCGCCGGCCACGGCGTGACGGGCCAGATCGTCGTGCGCAACGACAGCACGCGCCCCGCCCTGCCGGGCCGGCTCGACATCCCGGTCGGGCGCGGGCTGGTCGAGTTCGGGGTGCCCCTGCTCCGCCCCGGCCATGACGTGACGGAGCCCCTGGAGATTCCCCCGTTGCCGCGCGGGGTCGTGCGTATCGGACCGGTGACCACCGTCCGGAGCGACCCGGTGGGTCTGCTGCGGCGCGAGCACGCCTTCGACGACGTGCACGATCTCTTCGTCCACCCGCGGACGGTGGCGCTGCCCTCCACCAGCGCGGGTCTCGTCCGCGATCTGGAGGGCAACGCGACCCGACGGCTCGTCGACGCCGATATGTCGTTCCACGCCATTCGCGAGTACGTCCCCGGCGATTCCCGACGGCAGGTGCACTGGAAGTCGACGGCCAAGACCGGGCGGCTCATGGTCCGCCAGTACGAGGAGTCGCGCCGCTCGCGCATGGCCGTCGTGCTCGCGGCCGCGACGCAGGAATACACCGATGGCGACGAGTACGAGCTCGCCGTTTCGGCGGCGGCCTCCCTCGGCGTGCGCGCCGTGCGCGATGCGCGCGACATCGACGTGGTCACCGGCTCCGAGATCCCCCGGGTGGTCAGGGGACGGCTGCGGGCGATCCGCCACGTGCCATCGGTGACACCGCGCGCCCTGCTCGACGGGTTCAGCGGTCTCGAGCGGCACGAGAACACCATGCCGGTCGAAGACGTCTGCCGCCTGGCATCCGAGGCGAACGAACGCCTGTCGATCGCCTTCGTGGTCGTTGGGTCGCTCGTGCCGCTGACGCGTCTCCGTCAGGCAGCGCTCGCGTTTCCCAGCGACACGGCCGTCGCCGCGGTCGTGTGCGACGAGCGCGCGCACCCGCGGATGCAGAGCATCGCGGGGCTGACTGTCCTGACGATCGGGACGCTCGACGACCTCGCCGGCCTGCTCGTGCGCGGAGCGACCTCGTGAGCGCGGCGTCCCGCGAGCGCGACCCCGCCCGCGTCCCCCGCGGGATCGCCGGCGGTCTCTACACGCTCGTGTCGGTGGCGCTCGCCGCGGTCGCGGCCTGGCCGGTGTACGCCTCGACGTCGTTCCTCGTGCTCGTCGCGGTTGCCGCACCGGTCGCCGCGGGCATCGTCGCCCTGTGCGCGTGGCGCCGCTGGGGGCCGGGGGTGTCGGCCGCCCTGATCGCCGGTGCCTTCGTCGTCCTCGCCGTGCCGCTCGCTGTTCCGACGCGGCTGGGAGGACCGCTCGAGATCCTCCGCGGTCTCGGCGAGGCCCTCGCGGGTGTGGTCGTGGCGTGGAAGGACCTCGTCACCGTCGATCTGCCGGTGGGGGCCTACCGCAACCTGCTCGTCCCGGCTCTGGTGGTGTTCCTGGTCGGGACGGCGGTGACTCTCGCGCTCTCGTGGCGCGCCGACCGACGCGCGGTCGCGGCCGTCGTGAGCGGTGTGGCGATGAGCGGATTCGGTCTGTTCTTCGGACGCACCTCGACCAGCGCACCGGTGGCCGTCGGTCCCGTGACGCTGAACGCCCCCGTCGAGACCGCGGTGGGGGTCGCGGCGATCCTGTCGGCGGTGCTGTGGCTCGCGTGGCGCTCGCGCGACGAGCGGACGCGAGCGCTGCGGCGGGCGAGCGAGAGGGGTGCCGTGGTGGCCCCGCGGCGCCCGTCTCGCACGGATCGCCGGCGGGCCGCCCTGGGCGCGGGCATGCTCGTCGTCGCGGTGGTGGTCGCCGTCGCCGTCGTCCCCTGGGCCGCCCGGGATGCCGATCGCCGGGTGCTGCGCTCGGCGGCGGGGCCCGAGCGGCAGATCGCCGAGGCGGCGAGCCCCCTGTCGGGGTACCGGGCGATGTTCTCCGACGACCGTTCCGACGACGTGCTGTTCCGCGTGGCCGCGGCGGGCACGGAGCCCGAGCGCATCCGCGTGGCGACGCTCGACGTCTACGACGGCGAGATCTTCCGCTCGTCGGGTTCGACGCCCGGAACCTTCGTCCGCGTTCCCTCCCGGCTCAACGCGGGCGAGGGGCGCACGGTGGAGGCCGACATCGAGATCGTGGATTTCGACGGCATCTGGATGCCGACGGCCGGCCGGTTGGAGTCGGCGACGTTCGGCGGGGAGCGGCAGAACGTGCTCGCCGATCGCTTCTACTACAGCGAGGACGCGGAGGCCGGGGTGCAGATCGCCGACGGCGGGCTGACCGCGGGCGATCGCTACCGGGTCTCGGGCGTGGAGCAGACGGGCGACGACCCGGCGACGCTCGCCGCCCCGGGTTCTCCCGGGGGAGTCGCGGGCGGAGAGAATCTGCGCCGGTGGGTCGAGGAGCACGCCACGGGCGACTCCGGCGCCGATCTCGTGGCGCTCGTGCAGCTTCTGCGCGAGCGCGGCTACCTCAGCCACGGACTCGCGCCCGCGGCGGGGGCCCCGACCCCGGCCTGGACCACCGATCTTCCGGGATACCAGCTGCAGCCCAGTGCCTCCGGACACTCGCTCGCGCGCATCGAGACGATGTTCGCGCGTCTCCTCGACCGCGAGAGCGACCCCCGCGCCCAGGCCACCGACAACTTCGTCGCGGCCGTGGGTGACGACGAGCAGTTCGCGGTGGCCGCGGCCCTCGTGGCTCGAGAACTCGGTTTCCCGGCGCGGGTGGTGGTGGGAGCGCGTCTGACCTCTTCCGATCCGGCGCTGCCCACCTGCGAGAACGGCGAGTGCCGGGCACGGGATCTGAGCGCGTGGGTCGAGGTGCAGGGCAGCGACGGTCGATGGGTCGCGTTGGACGTCACCCCCCAGTGGGAGCAGTCGCCGAGTCTCGAGGTCACCCAGCAGCGCGATCCGGAGAACGTCACCGAAGTGCGCCCCGACACCGTCGACGAGGTCGTTCCGCCCGATCCGGTGCAGGAAGACAACGCGCTCAGCGACGAAGAGAAGCCCGATGACGGGCTCGACCTCTCGTGGCTGTGGCCGATCCTGCGTGTCGCGGGGATTTCGCTCCTGGTGGTTCTCGTGCTGTTCGGTCCCTTCCTCGCGATCATCGTGGCCAAGGCCGTCCGCCGACGCGGGCGCCGACGCGACCCCGACCCCCGCGCCGCGATCGCCGGCGGCTGGGACGAGTACGTCGATGCCGGGGTCGATGGCGGCCGCTCGCTGCCGCCCTCCTCGACGCGTCGCGAGCTCGCGGAGGCGCTGGACACCCCTGCGGGACGGCGGCTCGCCGACGACGCCGACCGGGCCGTGTTCTCCTCCCGGACGGTCACCGCCGACGAGGCATCCGCCTTCTGGCTCATCGTCGAGGGCGAACGCCGCGAACTCCGTCGCCAGCGCGGCTGGTGGCGGCGCGTGCGCGCGGCCGTATCGTTGAGATCGTTCCTGCGGTTCTTCGCCCCGCGCCCCACGCGCCGACGGCCGCCGCACCGCGACGAGAGGGGGACGCGTCCGTCCCGTGGACGGTGACGCAACACGACATGAACGACTCCACTGCTGTCCTTCTGGGGGCGGCGACCCTCGTCCTTTTCGCCGTCCTCTACGTCTGGTGCGCCCTGGCCCTGGCCGCGGTGTTCGCCAAGGCGGGCGAGGCGACCTGGAAGGCGTGGATCCCCGTGGTCAACGCCGCGACGGTCCTCGCACTCGGCGGTTTCTCGCCCTGGTTGGTCCTGCTCAACGTCATCCCCCTGTTCGGGTCGATCGCCTTCGTCGTCGTGTGGGTGATCGCCGTGTATCGGGTCACCGTCGCCTTCGGCCGCGGAGCCGGCATGACGGCTCTGGGTGCGCTCATTCCGGTCGTGTGGGCCAGCATTCTGGGATTCGGCGATGCGCGCTGGGAGGGCGGCCCCGTTCGCCGCTCCGGCGGTGTCGACGAGGAGTCGGCGCCCGTGCGCCGCAGACAGGATTTCGACGGTCCGTACGTCCCGCTCGTCGGGGGCTGGATCCCCGAGCCCGAGCGCTCGTCCTCCGACGCGGATGCCGAGCCGCGCGAGAGCTCCGGAGCGGCGCCGGAGCCGATCGACCTGCTCTTCGCGGCTCCGTCGTCGTCACGTGCCGACGCCGAGCCGTCCCCGGCCGAGTGGATGCCACTCACCCCCGCCACCGCGCCTGACCGGGGCACGCAGGCCCCCGCCGAGGCCCGCGAGAGCGCGGTCGTTCCCGCCGGGCGCGATGACAGCGCCGCGGTGCCGGGTGCGTGGGAGTCGGTGTCCGAGGCGCTCGCCGCGTTGCGCGCCCCCGACGCGCGCGAACAGGAGACCGACGACGGCGCACGCGACAGCGAATCCGACGGCGACGAGGAAGCACCCGTCGCCTGGCGCGGACCCGCGCGGCGCGGCCGCGAATCGGACGAGGCGAATTCCACCGTGCCCATCGCCGACGTGCCGCTGACGCGGCCCGCGCCGCCCGCGCCGGTCGCGGCCCCGGTGCCGAGCCGAAACGACCACGGGCCGGGGGAGGAGTTCCCCGAGCTGTCCGAAGCCGTGTCCGCCGTTCCCGAGGCGCCGCAGGCCGGCGCGCCGCGCTCGGCCCGCACCTCCGTCTCCGCGCTGTACAGCCAGCCGGAGTTCGCCTCCGACTCCGACGACGATGACCTCGACGCTCTCGACCGGACCGTCGTCACGCGCCGTCGCCGCATCCCGTGGGTCCTCATCGCGCCGAACGGCACCCCCGTCGACCTCACCTCCGATGTCGTGATCCTCGGCCGACGGCCGGCCCCGGACGGGGATCACCCCGAGGCCCAGCTCGTGGCGATCGCCGACGATACGCGGACCGTGTCCAAGACCCACGCGCGGCTGCAGCTGCGCGGAGAGACCTGGTTCGTCACCGATCTCGAATCGACCAACGGTGTGCTGTTCGCCACGCTCATGGGCACCGAGGTCGAAGCACCTCCCGGCGAGGAGATCGAGGCGGGGGAGCGCTTCTTCCTCGGTGACGCGGAGGTGCGCCTCGCGCGGAGGCAGCCGTGAGCGGTCCCGACGACGTTCCTGACGACCCGGACGACGTCACCCTGTGGGCCGGCCGGCTGCGTCCCTGGCCGGCGCGCACGCCCGAGGACACTCAACCGGATGCCGGCGCCGACGTCGACGACGACACCGCGGTGTCGCCGCGCGGGGGGAGTGCAGACGAGGCACGTCGCGCGTCCCTGCTGTCCGCGACGGCTCCAGTCGAAGAGCCGGCCGACGAGACGGTTCCCACCCGCCGACGCAGCCCTTCCTCCCCGGACCCCGAACTCGACGACCACACCGAGCACACGGTCGTGCGCGAAGCGCGGGGGAACGACCCGGAGCCTCTCGCCGCTGACACGGCCGCCGGAAGCCGGCGTCCGCGTGCGCGTCCGAGCGCTGCCGCCGCGGCCGAGGAGCCCGAGGGCGCCGTCCGCGAGGCGCGCGTACCCTCCATCGCGGATCGCGAAATCTATCGTCCGCGCCCCGACACCGCGATCCGCGTCCCCCGCAGCGTGCCGACGGCCCGGCCGAGCGTCGCACCGGATGCCGCGGAGGCGCGCCCCCGCGCGTCCCGCGGCCGCCGGACACCCGTGTTCCTCGTGCTCGCCGCCGTCGCTCTGCTCGTGGCTGGTGCCGCGGTCGCGCTCGTGCTGTTGATGGGGTAAGTGTTCACCCGGGTACGTTTGCCCGCACCCTCGCAGGCGCGTATCATTGAGCGGGTGTGCGTTCACGCGCGCCGTGTGTCGTGCCTCCGGGCAAGATAGCGGAACAACGCTCGCACCATCTCAGGGAATGACCTGCGAACAGGTCACCCCCACGGCATATCCACCACTACCGCGTCCGATCATTCTGACGCGCGGCGGATCACACGTGAGCCCGACACGTCACGAATCGCAAGATGCGCGAAGTCTCGGGGGAGACACGACGCTGTCACCGTGCAGCACAAACAAGGAGAGAACGTGCCAACCATTCAGCAGTTGGTTCGCAAGGGCCGCTCGCCGAAGGTCTCGAAGACCAAGGCTCCCGCGCTGAAGTCGAACCCCCAGCAGGCCGGCGTGTGCACCCGCGTGTACACGACGACCCCCAAGAAGCCGAACTCGGCCATGCGCAAGGTCGCCCGCGTGAAGCTGCGCAACGGCACCGAGGTCACCGCGTACATCCCCGGTGAGGGCCACAACCTGCAGGAGCACTCGCTCGTGCTCGTCCGCGGTGGTCGTGTGAAGGACCTCCCCGGTGTCCGTTACAAGATCGTCCGCGGTGCGCTCGACACCCAGGCTGTCAAGAACCGTAAGCAGGCTCGCAGCCGCTACGGCGCGAAGAAGGGCTGAGAACCATGCCTCGTAAGGGTCCCGCCCCGAAGCGTCCCGTCGTCAACGACCCGGTGTACGGCGCTCCCGTCGTCACCCAGCTGGTCAACAAGATCCTGGTCGACGGCAAGAAGTCCCTCGCCGAGTCGATCGTCTACGACGCCCTCCGCGGTGTCGAGGCGAAGAACAGCCAGGACGCTGTCGCCACCCTCAAGAAGGCGCTCGACAACGTGCGCCCCACCCTCGAGGTCAAGAGCCGCCGTGTCGGTGGCTCGACCTACCAGGTTCCGGTCGAGGTCAAGCCGCACCGCGCGAACACCCTCGCGCTGCGCTGGCTCGTGAGCTACGCCAAGGGTCGTCGTGAGAAGACGATGACCGAGCGTCTGCAGAACGAGATCCTCGACGCCTCGAACGGCCTCGGTGCCGCGGTCAAGCGCCGCGAAGACACCCACAAGATGGCCGAGTCGAACCGCGCCTTCGCGCACTACCGCTGGTAAAACCCGCGGCGGGTCCGTGACCGCACCCCGGTCACGGACCCGCTGAGGGCCCGGCATCAACCTCCCAACAGGTAAGGAAGACACCCGTGGCACAAGACGTGCTCACCGACCTTCACAAGGTCCGCAACATCGGCATCATGGCGCACATCGATGCCGGCAAGACGACGACGACCGAGCGCATCCTGTTCTACACGGGCGTCAACCACAAGATCGGTGAAACGCACGACGGTGCCGCGACCACCGACTGGATGGAGCAGGAGCAGGAGCGTGGCATCACGATCACCTCCGCCGCCGTCACCTGCTTCTGGGACAAGAACCAGATCAACATCATCGACACCCCCGGACACGTCGACTTCACGGTCGAGGTCGAGCGTTCGCTGCGCGTGCTCGACGGTGCCGTTGCCGTCTTCGACGGCAAGGAGGGCGTCGAGCCCCAGTCCGAGACGGTGTGGCGCCAGGCTGACAAGTACGACGTCCCGCGTATCTGCTTCGTCAACAAGATGGACAAGCTGGGCGCCGACTTCTACTTCACGGTCGACACGATCGTGAACCGCCTGAAGGCCAAGCCCCTCGTCATCCAGCTCCCCATCGGTGCCGAGAACGACTTCGTCGGCGTCATCGACCTCGTCGAGATGCGCGCCCTGGTGTGGCCCGGTGACGCCAAGGGTGACGTGACCATGGGTGCGAAGTACGAGATCCAGGAGATCCCGGCCGACCTCGCCGACAAGGCCGCCGAGTACCGCCAGCAGCTGCTCGAGACCGTCGCCGAGTCCGACGACGCGCTCCTCGAGAAGTTCTTCGGTGGTGAGGAGCTCACGGTCGCCGAGATCAAGGGCGCCATCCGCAAGATGACGATCAACTCGGAGCTGTACCCGGTTCTGTGTGGCTCGGCGTTCAAGAACCGCGGCGTGCAGCCCATGCTCGACGCGGTCGTCGACTACCTTCCCTCGCCCCTGGACGTGCCCGCCATCGAGGCGCACGACCCCAAGGATGAAGAGATCGTCATCGAGCGTCACGCCGACCGCGAAGAGCCCTTCGCGGCGCTCGCGTTCAAGATCGTGACGCACCCGTTCTTCGGTCGCCTCACCTACATCCGCGTCTACTCGGGTCACCTCGACTCCGGTGCCCAGGTCGTCAACGCGACCAAGGGCAAGAAGGAGCGCATCGGGAAGATCTTCCAGATGCACGCCAACAAAGAGATGCCGGTCGACTCGGTTACCGCCGGTCACATCTACGCCGTCATCGGCCTCAAGGACACCACCACCGGTGACACCCTGTGTGACCCGGCCAACCAGGTCGTCCTCGAGTCGATGACGTTCCCCGAGCCGGTCATCGAGGTCGCCATCGAGCCCAAGACCAAGGCCGACCAGGAGAAGCTGGGTGTCGCCATCCAGAAGCTCGCGGAAGAAGACCCCACGTTCCGCGTGGAGCAGAACTCCGAGACCGGTCAGACGGTCATCAAGGGCATGGGCGAGCTTCACCTCGACATCCTCGTCGACCGCATGAAGCGCGAATTCAAGGTCGAGGCCAACGTCGGAAAGCCCCAGGTGGCCTACCGCGAGACGATCCG
Organism: Microbacterium sp. ZW3a; assembly: GCF_057167165.1. Taxonomy (NCBI): domain Bacteria; kingdom Bacillati; phylum Actinomycetota; class Actinomycetes; order Micrococcales; family Microbacteriaceae; genus Microbacterium; species Microbacterium sp. ZW3a. The sequence continues at coordinate 441,111 of NZ_CM169903.1, forward strand.
CAAGTCGGTCGACCGCCACGACTACACGCACAAGAAGCAGACCGGTGGTTCGGGTCAGTTCGCGAAGATCCAGTTCGCGCTCGAGCCCCTCGAGGTCACGGCCGACAAGACCTACGAGTTCGAGAACAAGGTCACCGGTGGTCGTATCCCGCGCGAGTACATCTCGCCGACCGACCAGGGCTTCCAGGACGCCATGAACGTCGGCGTGCTCGCCGGCTACCCCATGGTGGGCGTCAAGGCGATCCTGCTCGACGGTGCCTCGCACGATGTCGACTCGTCGGAAATGGCGTTCAAGATCGCCGGTTCGATGGGCTTCAAGGAGGCCGTCCGCAAGGCGAACCCCACCATCCTCGAGCCGATCATGGCCGTCGAGGTGCGTACTCCCGAGGAGTACATGGGTGACGTCATCGGTGACCTGAACTCGCGTCGTGGTCAGATCCAGTCGATGGAAGACGCCGCCGGCGTCAAGGTCGTCCGGGCCAACGTGCCGCTGTCCGAGATGTTCGGCTACATCGGTGACCTGCGCTCGAAGACCTCCGGCCGCGCCGTCTACTCGATGGAGTTCGACAGCTACGCCGACGTCCCGAAGGCCGTGGCCGACGAGATCGTCCAGAAGAACAAGGGCGAGTAACACCGCTCTCTTGGATGCCGGGGGCCCGCGCCCCGGCCGGGTTCCCGGCATCCGCTCAAACTCAATATCGACTCTCTAGTAACCTGAGAACCATCCCCGCGGAGAACCGGTCGCAATCCAGCGCCCGCGACTTCGCATCTACCGTCCTGAGGAGGACCCAGTGGCTAAGGCCAAGTTCGAGCGGACCAAGCCGCACGTGAACATCGGAACGATCGGTCACGTCGACCACGGCAAGACCACGCTCACCGCTGCCATCTCGAAGGTGCTCGCCGACAAGTTCCCGTCGGCCACCAACGTCCAGCGTGACTTCGCGTCGATCGACTCGGCGCCGGAAGAGCGCCAGCGCGGTATCACCATCAACATCTCGCACGTCGAGTACGAGACCCCCAAGCGTCACTACGCTCACGTCGACGCCCCGGGTCACGCCGACTACATCAAGAACATGATCACCGGTGCCGCTCAGATGGACGGCGCGATCCTCGTGGTCGCCGCCACCGACGGCCCGATGGCTCAGACGCGTGAGCACGTTCTGCTCGCCAAGCAGGTCGGCGTCCCCTACCTGCTCGTCGCGCTGAACAAGGCCGACATGGTCGACGACGAGGAGATCCTGGAGCTCGTCGAGCTCGAGGTTCGCGAGCTCCTCTCCTCGCAGGACTTCGATGGCGACAACGCCCCCGTCGTGCGCGTCTCGGGCCTGAAGGCTCTCGAGGGCGACGAGCAGTGGGTCAACTCGATCGTCGAGCTCATGGAGGCCGTCGACGAGTCCATCCCCGACCCGGTGCGTGACAAGGACAAGCCGTTCCTCATGCCCATCGAGGACGTCTTCACCATCACCGGTCGTGGAACGGTCGTCACGGGTCGCGCCGAGCGCGGTACCCTCGCGATCAACTCCGAGGTCGAGATCGTCGGCATCCGCCCGACGCAGAAGACCACGGTCACGGGTATCGAGATGTTCCACAAGCAGCTCGACGAGGCCTGGGCCGGCGAGAACTGTGGTCTGCTCCTTCGCGGCACCAAGCGTGACGACGTCGAGCGCGGCCAGGTCGTCGTGAAGCCCGGTTCGGTCACCCCCCACACCAACTTCGAGGGCACGGCGTACATCCTGTCCAAGGAAGAGGGCGGCCGTCACAACCCGTTCTTCACGAACTACCGTCCGCAGTTCTACTTCCGTACCACCGACGTGACCGGCGTCATCACGCTGCCCGAGGGCACCGAGATGGTCATGCCCGGTGACACCACCGAAATGTCGGTCGAGCTCATCCAGCCGATCGCCATGGAAGAGGGCCTCGGCTACGCGATCCGTGAGGGTGGCCGCACCGTTGGTGCCGGTACCGTCACCAAGATCCTCAAGTAAGTCCTTTTCGGACTGACCGGCAAGGGCCGGGCCTTCGGGCCCGGCCCTTCGTCGTGCCCGGGATGGCCGTCTCGGCGACGCGCCGGGCCGCGGGTAGAGTCGCTCGCGTGAAGCCGCTCTCTCGCATCCTCGGCGTCCTCTCTCTCGTGCTCGCCATCGCGGCGGTCGGCGTTCCGGCGCTGGGGGCGGTGCTTCTCCTGCAGACCGATTCGGCCACGCTCATCTCCCGGGCCCCGCTGGTCGGACTCGCCGTCGCCGGCGCGGGGATCGTGCTCGGCGTGGTCGGCTATCTCGTGGGTCGCCGTGGCCGAACCACCGCCCTGCCGATCATTGGCGGACTCAGTTCGCTCATGGTCGCCATCGGCTTCGCTGTGGCGCCGCTCTTCGCGTAAATTCCCGCCGCGTTCCTCGCGGGGTGTCCGCCCAGACAGAACTCGCCCAGGCGCGCTGACCTAAGATTCCCCCATGGCTGAGAACCTCCGGCGGGATGCCAGGAACAGGGCGTTACAGAAAGAGGACGACGCCCTCGACCTGCGCGCAGATGCTGACACGGAGCCCACCGGGGGGCAGGAGACGACTGCCCGGCGTCGTGTGTGGCCGTGGGTCGTCGGTGGTGTCCTCGGCCTTCTCGGCGGGGCTGCCGCCGTTGTGGGTGTTCTCGGTGCCACGTTGACCGCTCAGGCCGTCGAGGTGCGCGACGACCTGCTGGTGGCGAGGTCGACGATCGGCGAGTTCACATCGCTCGTCGAGGCCAAAGACGAGGCCGGACTCCAGGCGGCCGCCGCCGACGTCAGCATGCGTACGGCCCGTTCCGCCGAGACCGTGCAAGGGCCGCTCTGGCAGATGGCATCCGATGTTCCGATCGTCGGGGCGAACATCGACGCGGTCTCGCGGGTGACCCGGGCGGTGAATATTCTCGTGCGCGATGCGCTGCCGCCGGGCATCCAGATGATCACCGACCTCGACATCACGAAGCTCGCCCTCGAGGGGGGCGGTTTCAATCTGCAGCCGTTCCAGCAGGCGCAGGCGTCCATCCCTGTCGTGTCCCAGGCATTCATCGCCGCGAAGGCAGAGACCGATGGCATCCAGTCGGATCATTTGCTGGATGCCGTTGCGGGACCGGTGGGCGAGATCCGCGACGTCATCGACCGCACCGCACCGACGCTCGACGTCGTGAACCGGTACCTTCCGACTCTCCTCCGCATGGCCGGCGGCGAGGGCAGCAAGACCTACCTGATCGTCTTCCAGAACAACGCCGAGATCCGCGCGACCGGGGGCAACCCGGCGGCGAGCATCATCATGAAGGTCGACCAGGGCAAGTTCGAGCTGCTCGACCAGGCGAGTTCTGCGACGTTCTACGAGGCGGGCACGGCCGGCGAACAGGTCACCGATCTGCCCGGCGAAACGCTCGCGCTCTACCCTCCGACCTTCGCGCGGTACTCGCAGGATTACACGATGACGCCGAACTATCCGACGACGGTACAGCTGTTCCAAGACCTGTGGACCCGCACCAACGGCGAGAGGTTCGACGGGGTCATCTCGATCGATCCGGTGGTTCTGTCGCACATGCTCCGCGTGGCGGGGCCGGTCGAGGTCGCCGGCGAGCAGATCACCAGTGACAACGCCGTGAGGGTGCTCCTCAGCGACGCGTACGAGCGGTTCCCCTCGGGCCGGGACTCGGATGTCTTCTTCTCCGAGGTCTCGCGCGCGGTCTTCTCGCACCTGACCGCCGGGAAGTGGGACCCCGCCTCGATGCTCGACGCGCTCACCCTGTCGGCGCAGGAACAGCGCCTGATGCTGGCGTTCACCGATGAGGAGGCGCAGCGACTCTCGACGGAACTCGGGCTCGACGGAGCTCTCCTCTCCGACAACACCGTGGCGACGCAGGTGGGGACCTACCTCAACGACTACTCCGTGGGAAAGCTCGAGTATCACCTCACGCAGGCGGTCGCGGCGACGTGCGACGCCTCCGCGCGGACGATCACCACGACAACGACGCTGACGAACTCGATCCCCGACAGCATCCAGAGCAAGTACACGCTGGGGTACCGCAACGGGACGTACGGGCTGCCGCGGACCTCGATGATGCTCGACGTGCTGTTCTTCGCCCCGCCGGGCGGCCAGGTCATCGCGACCGACCCGGCGCGCAGCGACGAATCGGGCTTCGACCGGTCGGGAGCGCAGAACGGCAACAGTGCGCTCAGCCGTCTGGTGGTCGTGCCGCAGGGCGAGTCGCGCACCGTGTCATCGACCGTTCAGATTCCGGAGGGGCCGCTCGGTCCGCTGCAACTCCGTCACACGCCCACGGCGTCCCAGACGCCGGTGACGATCGACCCGTCGTGCGACGCGCTGTTCGCGCCGGCAGGCTGACCGCGGGACGGCACCACGGTCTCAGTCACCGCCGGTGAATAGCCGGGCCCGGTCGATCGGCCACACGATCGCCACGACCTTTCCCCGCATGTCGGCGCGGGGAACGAATCGTGCACACCCGGCAGGCGCAGGGACCGCCCCACGGCACGCGATCACCGAGTCGGCGGAATTCGCCCGGTTGTCTCCCATCACCAGGTACTGGTCGTCGGGCACGAGGATCGGTCCGAAACAGCGCAGGGATGCCGGGACCGTGGCGCAGTCGATCACCCCAGGGGTGAAGGGCGCGTCGGTGACGACGTAATCCTCGACCAGGGCGGTTCCGTCGACTTCGACCTGGCCCCGGTCGGAACAGCATCGGACCGTCGATCCTGGTTCGCCGATGATGCGCTTGACGAGGGCGTCGTGGTTGCTGGGGCCGAACCCGACCAGGTCGCCCACCCACCCCACGGCGGTGCGAAGAGGACTGCGCTCGGGCGCTGGCCCCCAGCTCTGTGGCCGCGAGAACACCGCGATGTCGCCCGCGCCGGGCGCGGAGACGGTGTACGCGATGCGGCTCGCGGCGATCCTGTCACCGGCCTCGAGCGTCGTCGACATCGATGCCGACGGGACCTGGAACGCCTTGATGACGAAGGCCTGAGTGAGCGCAAGCACGAGCACCGCCATCACGAGGTGCGTGAAGGGGGACCGGCGCACACGCTGCCAGAGGGACGAACGCGGGGCCGTGTCGGGGGTAGTCATGCCGCCATGATCAGGCTTCCCTGCGCGGGACGTGTCGCGGGCCTGCTCGACAGCGGCCGGGCGGTGGTGTCCCCGTGATTGCTGAAGGCGGTGGTATAGGCAGGTTCGTCCCGGTGCGATGTTCGGTTCTTCTTGCCGAGGTCTGCGCCGGAGCAAGCGCGGCTCAGGGTTCTTTTGACAGCGCCCCGGGCCCGGGAGCCCTCCTAGGGGAGTCTTGGCAGCTGTCGCGTCTAATTCTGTGCGACGCGGGTCGACGCCAGGAGATACTCCGACGCTCGAACAGCTGCAGGAACCAGCTCGTCGAAAGATCGACGGTAGGTCTCGTCGGACTGTCGATACGGATCGATCACATCGAACTCCGACGCATTCTCGGGGGGAGGGACCGTGCCCCGCAGGGATGCGGCCAAGGCGACGGCGATACGCATCCTCTCCGCGGGCGTCCCCGCGCCTTCAGATGCGAGCGCGTTCGACAGACCCGGTTCTGCGGCGTCTGCGACACGCGCAAACTCTCTCAGGGTGAACACCCTCCTCATCGCCGAGGGCAGCATCTCAACGAGGCGACGGCGATGATCGCGGGTCATTCCGATGATGAGATCGGCTTGGCGAATCATCTCGATGTCGATTTGCCGCGCGACATGGTGTGAAACATCGAGACCGTGCTCCCGGGCGAGCATCTGCGTCGGGTCGGGTGCCCCACTTCCGACAAGAGCACCGAGCCCAGCGCTCTCCACGACGATGCCAACCTCTCGCGAGAAGGCCCGCGAAATAACCAGCTCTGCGATGGGGGAGCGGCAGATGTTGCCGGTGCAAACTGAAAGAACGGTGAAGGTCATTCAGCTTTCCTCGGTCTGCGTGAACGCGATTCGGTCTCCGGCGTCTGAGCCGGTTCATCCAACGCCGAAGTGTAGGAATATGCCCCGTAGCTGTAGCTGTCCGGACCCTTGGTGGGCAACATCGTCACGATAACGCCAAATATGCGGCTCCCGATCGCGTTGAGCTTCTCCAAGGCGGCCGCCAACTGGGGCCTCTTCGTGCTCCCCGACGCCGCCACGATCAGTACGCCGCTGGTGAATCTCGACACGACGGCCGCGTCCGTCACCAGAAGCAGCGGCGGGGTGTCAACGAGGACATAGTCAAACGCGCCGGCCAGAGCCTCCAACGTGCGTTGCATCGCCTGGCTGCCCAGGAGCTCTGATGGGTTGGGCGGCGTCTTGCCGGAGGTGAGTACGAACAACTTCCCCGTGCCCCACTGCTGCAGAACGTCGGCGAGTTCCGCACGCCCAATCAGCACGTCCGTGAGCCCCACGCCACCCTCGAGTCCCATGTAGTCGGCAACGCGCGGCAATCGGAGGTCTCCATCGACGAGAGCGACGCGTGCACCCGTCTCGGCCAGAGTGATAGCGAGATTCGCGGTGGTCGTTGACTTGCCTTCGCCTGGTCCCGCGCTCGTAACGACGAAGGAACGAGAGGTGCCATCGACATCGATGAATTGCAGGTTTGTGCGCAGACTCCGGAACGACTCCGCACGGGGACTGCGTGGATCCGCATGGACGATCAGTGGGCGCTTCTTCGCATCTGGGTCGAGCGTGATACCACCAAGCACCGGCGCCTGGGTGGCATGTTCGATGTCGTGGAGCGAATGAATGCGGGTGTCCAAGACTGATCGCAGGACAGCGAAGGTGACACCGACGCCCAGACCGATGAGAAATCCCAGAACGGTGTTCAGCGTGGTGTGTGGGGACGCCGGCGAAGCGGGGACAAGTGCTGGTTCGATTGTTTCAATCCGGACCAGGCTCGCTGCGTCACCCTCCGGTTTCTCCAGGCTATTCGTTACCACATCGGCGAAATTTGTCCCCACCGAGTTGGCGATGGAAGCGGCGGTCTCCGGATTCGTGTTCGACACGCTTATCGAGATGATGACGGAGTTCGTCGGAGATGACGCTTCCACCCATCGCGCGAGCTGTTGCGGCGTCGTATCAAGATTCAGATCGTCGATCACTCGATCGAGAACGATGGCGCTGTCCACGACGTCAACGAAGCTGACGACGGCCTGGCGGGCAAATGTGGTGCCCTGTGCCAAATCGCTCACGACGGAGCTGTCAGAGCGGACGGACACGTAAAGTTGGGTGTTGGCCTGGTAGGTGGGCGTCTGCAGAAGAGAGTACCCGTAAGCTCCCGCTCCGCCGAGGATCGAGAGGGCTACGATGAGGATCCAGTTACGGTGCAGGATCCGGAGATAGGTGCTCAGTTCCACGCCTCATCCATTCGCCAATCGAAGGAACCGGTCACCCGGCGGATTGCGATGAACATCGAAGGACCCACCTGCTCATGCATCCGCGCCTCGCATGGCGCCCTTTCATCAGCCTACGACATTCGCGGAACTGTTCCGGAAGCGGCGCAGAGGAGACTCCATGTCCGAGCTCGAGCGGCTCTTCGAACCCTCTGAAGATGCTTGGAAGACTCCGAAGTTGAATGATCCGGGCTCAGGGGCGGCTCGCTCGTTACGTGAGCGAGTCGGCGCCGATGGGGCGGATCCCGACCAGATGCACAATGCTCGCCTACCCCACAGTGCGCCCGACGTCCCAGCCTCCACTTCAACGGGTGTGGGCTTGCGGACCTCGGACAGCGGGGAGCTTTCGGCGGGAGTGTCCGAGCCTTCGGTTGATCTCTTGGCTCTCGTCGGGTCCGCGGGCGGGCGATCTGACTATTCCGGTTGGGGAACGCCCGAGTTGGCGAGAGCGGGGCAGCGCCCTTCATCCCCCCGCCAGAAGCTCGATGCGGTCAACCACCTGAGTGTCGCCGTCGCGGTTCTCGCCATTTTGATGCTGGTGGGCGCGGGAGCATTTGCGTTCATTCAGCGCTCGTTCGCAAATCCAGCCGATGAAGCGATGGTCAGCCTCGGGGAGCGCGAGGCGGAGCTGGCGAACGAGACGAAGCAGGCGCAGATCGCTTCTGAACTTTACGTCGCATCGCGGGAAGAAGCCGCAGCGTCTGCAATAGCTGCGGCGGACGTGCTCGCGCGTCTCGACGGGAGGATCGAGGCCGCCCCGCTGAATGCAGCACGCGCAGCGCATACAGCCCTTGAACAAGCGGCCTCCCAGCCGGTGGATGTGTCCGTGCCTGCATACACCCGCGCTGCGATCGACGAGGAGTCTCTCGAGCAGGTCGCCCACGCGATCGATGCGGTGCGTCGATTCCGGGACTCGCTCGGCGAGCGGGTTGCCGACGTACGGGATGCTCGGTCGGTTGTGATCGCTGCACGCGCTGCATTCGATAAGTCGCTGGGCGATGTCGAGGCGGCGCTCGGTGCGGTCGCGCTGGCCCAACTGGCCGCCGAAACCGCCGCTGACGTTGCCTTGCGTGACGCCGTTTCCACATCGATGAGCCGTTTGCGAGACGTACGGGGTGCGGGCGGCGACGGGCTAGTGGAGATAGGCGACCTCGTTTCCGCTCTCGATGCCCTTGCAGAGGAAAACGAGCGTGCGCTTGCCGAACAGCGCGAGGTCACCGAGCGACCGACTCCAGTTCCCGCCGTTCCCCGATACAGCCTGCCCGACGGCTCGGGATCGGTCGGCCCATCACAGGCCGCGACGCCGGAGGCGACATCACCCTCCGCCGAGCCTGCCCCGCAGCCTGAGCCCTCTCCGTCGAGCTCCAGCCCGGGTGACGTAGGGATCAGCCCGGGCGACGTGGAGGCAGGATGACACGTATCCCTTGACGGTGTTGGCTGTCTCTGATGGTTCCGGTCGTCGCGGCCCGACAATGTGCATTCAGCGTTGCCGCGCGGCAGGGTCCACCTGATGACAACAGCACAAGATGCTGGGGCTGGCGGCGGCCTCTGCCCTCCAAGACGCGACCTGGTCGTGAAGCAGGTCGTCCAATCGACTTGACGCACCAGGCTCGCCCGCTCGCAAATTGCCGGGAACTGGGCCTGACTGCAGACGCCCGGGGCGGGGTGCGGCGCGTGGCTGACGCGACACAATCAGGAAACCCGACCATCGGAGCACGTCACAGCCTTCCCTGGCATCGGGCACTAGCGGGCCAGTGCTGAGCGAGCCCCGGTATGTCCGGACTGCCAACCGCGCGTCCCGATTACCACACCTGCGGTCCGCCCGCGCTGACGCTGCCGAGAGGAACTGAGGGTGGCGCTGCGAGGGTATATAGCCAAGAATCTAGGTGCAGCCTGGAACGACGTCCTTGGGATGAGTACGACCAGCCGTGTGCCCATCTACGCCCCCCGGAGATGAATGCTCGCTTGGATACTTCCTCTACCCCGGAAATCTGCCGCTGCGCGATCGTATTTCTTCCCCACGGAGGAGGGTGACCGTTGAGCGCTGTTGCACGTACCAATTCCGCCGACTTTCCGGACAGAGTTCGGCGGGTTGTCGTCCGCGTTCTTTCCTTTGCGGTAGCGATGTGTATCGCTGCAGCGGTTTCCGTTGTGAGTTCGCCCGCAGCATCGGCGGCGGGCGCCGTCACGGCTCCACACCCGCGACTTGTCGAGACGGAGGCGAAGTTCCAGTCTCTTCGGCAAGAGATCAAGTCGGGTGAGGCGGCTTCAGTTTTCGCGGCTCTAAAGCGCCGAGCGGATGAACTCCTCGGCAGCAGTCGTCTGACGTACAAGAAAGACGACGGCGTCCGGTTGACCGAGGTGCCGCAGGCGCTCGTCGAGCGCAGCTACACGCTGGCGTTGACGTGGCGGCTGACCGACGATCCCCGCTATATCGAACGGCTCTGGACCGATGTGAGTGACGTCGCAGCCTTCCCTGACTGGAACCCTGATCATTTCCTCGACACCGCCGAAATTGCCCACGGTAGCGCCATTGCGTTGGACTGGGGCTATTCGTACTGGACGTCGGCGCGCCGTTCCACCATCGAGCGAGCGATCGTCGACAAGGGCCTGAAGCCAGCGTTGCCGGTGTATGCCGCCCCCGCTGACTCCTCCGGACCCTATCGCTACGGAGGGAACTGGTCGGTCGACACCAACAACTGGAACATCGTGAGCAACTCCGGAATGATCCTCGGAGCCCTGGCCGCCGCAAGCGCCAACCCCACGGTCACGAATGACGTGTTGTCGAAAGCCGTACAGAGCTTGAAGGTAGGCGTATCGGGCTTCGGGGAGTCCGGTGGCTACCCCGAAGGGCTCCTCTACTGGGGATACGCAACGCAGAATCTCATCCCCGCGGTTAAGAGTCTCCAGATCGCCACGGGCTCCGATCAGGGCGTCGTCACCGATGGTCTGCGAGCGTCGGGGTTCTTCCCGTTGCACTTGACTGCGCCCAGCGGCAACGTGTTCAACTTCGGCGATTCAGACCAGGCTCCCGCCGCTGGTTCGAACTATCTCGCACTCGCTGACCTGACGAACGACGCCGTCGTTCGTCAGGCTGGCGTGTCATCGCCAATGACCGGCCCACTGGCCATGCGACTGCTCTGGCTGGATTCCTCTTCCGCTCGATCGACGCCAACCGCTGGCGGGACAAAGTTGGACGGCACGTTCGAGACGGCGGCGGTTGCGACGTTCCGTTCGTCCTGGAGCGATCCGGAAGCAACGTACGTGGCTTTCAAGACGGGCAATGTGGCGACAGGACACCACAGCACCGACGCCGGATCATTCATGTTGGACATGCTCGGGCAGACCTGGGGGGCGCAGCTCGGGCGGGACGATTACACCCTTCCGGGATACTTCGATCAGTCAGAAACGGGTCGATGGTCGTATTACCGAACTCGGGCCGAGGGCCAGAACACGCTTGTCGTCGATCCGTTTAGCCCGTTCGCTGCAGACACACGCGCCGCAGCGTCAGCTCCAATCGTGATGTCCTCACCAGATCGCGCCTTCGCTGTGGCGGATCTCTCGTCGGTGTACCCCGATCGAGTAACGACCTGGAAGCGTGGTGTCCAGCTATTCGACAGTCGCCGTCAAGTGCTCGTCCAAGATGAGCTCTCCAGTCCTACGGCGCGCGAGATGCTCTGGTCGATGCACACGCATGCCAGTGTGGGGATCGCAGCCGACGGGCGATCGGCGGTGCTGGCACAGGACGGAAAGCGAATTCGCGCACGCATCCTCGCACCATCGGACGCGACCTTCGGCGACCTGCCCGCCGAACCGCTGCCGACTTCTCCGGCTCCTAGTCAGGGTGCGAATAGCGACGTGCGAACTCTCAGTATTTCGCTCGGGCCAAGGGCCGACGCGACGATTGCGGTGCAGTTCACACCGCTCGAATCTCCCTCGGATGCGGAGACAGAGTCGCCCGCGACCGTTCCGCTGCATCAATGGGAGGTGCCCTCGGAAGCGCCCGTCTTGTCGGGTCTCTCCGTCGACGGTGCGGCTCTTCCCGATTTTCGTGCGGATGTGACGGAGTACCGGACGCAGGCGGACCCGGGGGCGGACATTCCGGTGGTGGCAGCGACGGCCGCCTCGGGAGTGTCTGTCAGCGTGGATCAGAGCGGGTCCATCCCCGGGCGTGCCCGTGTCACAGCTACCGGGAGCGACGGCACCATTCAGCGCTATTCGATCATGTTTGATCCGGGGCCAGTTGCCGTTGTCGGGGCGTGGGCGTCTCGAACGACAGCGGGGACGCCGATGAGCACGGTCGATGAGGACCGGAGCACGTACTGGTCGACCTGGATGGAGAACTCCATCACGTGGCAGCTGGTCGGTAACCGTGATGTGAGAGGGCTGGAGTTGGATTGGAGAGCGAATTCCCGCCTGGTTACGCACTTTAGGGTTCAGACTTCCACTGACGCTGTGACCTGGACCACGCGGTACGAGGGTGCTTATCGAGGGCCGTCCGGGCCCCAACTGGTGGATCTCGGCACCGGATCGCCAGCGCGGTTCGTCCGGGTAACGGGGCGGGGCGCGGGTGATTCGGATCCGTGGACCGCGATCAACGAAGTCCGCATCCTCGCCTTCAACAGCGGTTCGAACGCAACGACGCCGGGAAGCACGCCAAACACGGCCGCTATCGGAGGCGTTCCCGCGTCGATGACGCGTGATGAAACGGCAAAGGCCTCCGTGGTGGCTCGTCGGAATGACGGAAGCGTCCTGCCCGCCAGTGGCTACAGTTTGCGCGTTGTCACGAGTGACCCAACAGTTCTGTCGGTCGATGCCACCGGCGGTCTTACGGCGGTGAGCGCCGGAGAGGCGGTTGTCGGTGCCGTGGTCACGGTCAATCGTGTGTCGACCTTCGCCCGTGCTCGAACGGTGTCGGTGTCGGATCCGACGCGGTTGCGGGTGTTCGCGTCGGGGGATTCGTATGTGCAGGGTGGTGGGTCTGCGGGGTCGAATTTTGGGTCGTTGACGAATGTGTTGGTGAAGGGGTCTGCGGATCCGGCGTATGCGCGGTTGGGGTATTTCTCGTTTGATCTGTCGGGGGTGAAGGGTCAGGTTGAGTCGGCGGTGTTGTCGATGAGTGCGTCGGTGACGGAGTCGTCGGATTCGGTGGTGCGGTTGGATGTGAAGTCTGTGGCGGGTTCGTGGGCGGAGAACTCGGTGACGTTCAATAACAAGCCGGGGTTCGGGTCGACGGTGGCGTCGATGAATGTGGATCGGACGGCGGGGTATCGGGCGGCGGATTTGACGCAGCATGTGCGTTCGCAGGTCGATTCGGGTCAGCGTTCTCTGTCGTTGGGGGTGACGCAGGACAGTGCGCCTCAGCTGGTGACGAACATCCAGTCGAGAGAGTCAGGCAACCGTCCGTATATAGACCTCATTCTGAAACCGCCGGCGTTGGGAGTGTCGAGTGCGGTGGCGACGCGGACGACGTCGGGGTCTCCGGCAGCGACGTTCGATGGGAATCCGGATACGGTGTGGGCCACTTCGGGGGATCAGTCGATCACGTGGACGTTGTCGGCGGCGAAGCCGGTGAAGTCTGTGCGGATCGATTGGGTGGCCAACAGTCGGAAGAACACGAAGTTCGAGGTGCAGACCTCCGTTGATGGGGTGTCGTGGGCGACGCAGTATGACGGCGCGTTCGCGGGGGATTCGGGGTGGCAGACGGTGGTGTTGGCCGCGGCGCCGTCGGGGAAATATGTGCGGGTTGTCGGTCATGGGGATTTGGGAGATCCGACGACGTCGATCCGGGATGTCGAGTTTTACAACTACGACATCACGCGTGAGGTGCCGGCCGTGCCGCCAGGGGTTTTGCGGAACATTGATGTTGCGGCCGTGCCGGAGTTGAATTTGGGTGAGAATGCGACGTTGGCGGTGACGGCGTATTCGACTACGGACGCGGAGCTGCCCCGCGATGAGGTTGCTTTCGTGTTCCGTTCCGGTGATGCGTCGGTTGCTTCGGTGGATGCCAATGGTGTGGTTTCGGCTCTGAAGGTGGGGGCGACGCGGATCACGGTTTCGGCGACGTTCAACGGCGTTGTCGTCGATAACTCGGTGTCGGTGTCGGTGTCGGATCCGACGCGGTTGCGGGTGTTCGCGTCGGGGGATTCGTATGTGCAGGGTGGTGGGTCTGCGGGGTCGAATTTTGGGTCGTTGACGAATGTGTTGGTGAAGGGGTCTGCGGATCCGGCGTATGCGCGGTTGGGGTATTTCTCGTTTGATCTGTCGGGGGTGAAGGGTCAGGTTGAGTCGGCGGTGTTGTCGATGAGTGCGTCGGTGACGGAGTCGTCGGATTCGGTGGTGCGGTTGGATGTGAAGTCTGTGGCGGGTTCGTGGGCGGAGAACTCGGTGACGTTCAATAACAAGCCGGGGTTCGGGTCGACGGTGGCGTCGATGAATGTGGATCGGACGGCGGGGTATCGGGCGGCGGATTTGACGCAGCATGTGCGTTCGCAGGTCGATTCGGGTCAGCGTTCTCTGTCGTTGGGGGTGACGCAGGACAGTGCGCCTCAGCTGGTGACGAACATCCAGTCGAGAGAGTCAGGCAACCGTCCGTATATAGACCTCATTCTGAAACCGCCGGCGTTGGGAGTGTCGAGTGCGGTGGCGACGCGGACGACGTCGGGGTCTCCGGCAGCGACGTTCGATGGGAATCCGGATACGGTGTGGGCCACTTCGGGGGATCAGTCGATCACGTGGACGTTGTCGGCGGCGAAGCCGGTGAAGTCTGTGCGGATCGATTGGGTGGCCAACAGTCGGAAGAACACGAAGTTCGAGGTGCAGACCTCCGTTGATGGGGTGTCGTGGGCGACGCAGTATGACGGCGCGTTCGCGGGGGATTCGGGGTGGCAGACGGTGGTGTTGGCCGCGGCGCCGTCGGGGAAATATGTGCGGGTTGTCGGTCATGGGGATTTGGGAGATCCGACGACGTCGATCCGGGATGTCGAGTTTTACAACTACGACATCACGCGTGAGGTGCCGGCCGTGCCGCCAGGGGTTTTGCGGAACATTGATGTTGCGGCCGTGCCGGAGTTGAATTTGGGTGAGAATGCGACGTTGGCGGTGACGGCGTATTCGACTACGGACGCGGAGCTGCCCCGCGATGAGGTTGCTTTCGTGTTCCGTTCCGGTGATGCGTCGGTTGCTTCGGTGGATGCCAATGGTGTGGTTTCGGCTCTGAAGGTGGGGGCGACGCGGATCACGGTTTCGGCGACGTTCAACGGCGTTGTCGTCGATAACTCGGTGTCGGTGTCGGTGTCGGATCCGACGCGGTTGCGGGTGTTCGCGTCGGGGGATTCGTATGTGCAGGGTGGTGGGTCTGCGGGGTCGAATTTTGGGTCGTTGACGAATGTGTTGGTGAAGGGGTCTGCGGATCCGGCGTATGCGCGGTTGGGGTATTTCTCGTTTGATCTGTCGGGGGTGAAGGGTCAGGTTGAGTCGGCGGTGTTGTCGATGAGTGCGTCGGTGACGGAGTCGTCGGATTCGGTGGTGCGGTTGGATGTGAAGTCTGTGGCGGGTTCGTGGGCGGAGAACTCGGTGACGTTCAATAACAAGCCGGGGTTCGGGTCGACGGTGGCGTCGATGAATGTGGATCGGACGGCGGGGTATCGGGCGGCGGATTTGACGCAGCATGTGCGTTCGCAGGTCGATTCGGGTCAGCGTTCTCTGTCGTTGGGGGTGACGCAGGACAGTGCGCCTCAGCTGGTGACGAACATCCAGTCGAGAGAGTCAGGCAACCGTCCGTATATAGACCTCATTCTGAAACCGCCGGCGTTGGGAGTGTCGAGTGCGGTGGCGACGCGGACGACGTCGGGGTCTCCGGCAGCGACGTTCGATGGGAATCCGGATACGGTGTGGGCCACTTCGGGGGATCAGTCGATCACGTGGACGTTGTCGGCGGCGAAGCCGGTGAAGTCTGTGCGGATCGATTGGGTGGCCAACAGTCGGAAGAACACGAAGTTCGAGGTGCAGACCTCCGTTGATGGGGTGTCGTGGGCGACGCAGTATGACGGCGCGTTCGCGGGGGATTCGGGGTGGCAGACGGTGGTGTTGGCCGCGGCGCCGTCGGGGAAATATGTGCGGGTTGTCGGTCATGGGGATTTGGGAGATCCGACGACGTCGATCCGGGATGTCGAGTTTTACAACTACGACATCACGCGTGAGGTGCCGGCCGTGCCGCCAGGGGTTTTGCGGAACATTGATGTTGCGGCCGTGCCGGAGTTGAATTTGGGTGAGAATGCGACGTTGGCGGTGACGGCGTATTCGACTACGGACGCGGAGCTGCCCCGCGATGAGGTTGCTTTCGTGTTCCGTTCCGGTGATGCGTCGGTTGCTTCGGTGGATGCCAATGGTGTGGTTTCGGCTCTGAAGGTGGGGGCGACGCGGATCACGGTTTCGGCGACGTTCAACGGCGTTGTCGTCGATAACTCGGTGTCGGTGTCGGTGTCGGATCCGACGCGGTTGCGGGTGTTCGCGTCGGGGGATTCGTATGTGCAGGGTGGTGGGTCTGCGGGGTCGAATTTTGGGTCGTTGACGAATGTGTTGGTGAAGGGGTCTGCGGATCCGGCGTATGCGCGGTTGGGGTATTTCTCGTTTGATCTGTCGGGGGTGAAGGGTCAGGTTGAGTCGGCGGTGTTGTCGATGAGTGCGTCGGTGACGGAGTCGTCGGATTCGGTGGTGCGGTTGGATGTGAAGTCTGTGGCGGGTTCGTGGGCGGAGAACTCGGTGACGTTCAATAACAAGCCGGGGTTCGGGTCGACGGTGGCGTCGATGAATGTGGATCGGACGGCGGGGTATCGGGCGGCGGATTTGACGCAGCATGTGCGTTCGCAGGTCGATTCGGGTCAGCGTTCTCTGTCGTTGGGGGTGACGCAGGACAGTGCGCCTCAGCTGGTGACGAACATCCAGTCGAGAGAGTCAGGCAACCGTCCGTATATAGACCTCATTCTGAAACCTGAGAGCACGCCGTGAGGCGCTACGCTCTCCGAAGGCGCTGATGCCACACGTTCGGCTTTGTCAGCTCTCTGCTGGTGAGGCAGGATCCCAGCCCGTCGATGTCTGCTGACAGTCAGCCAGGCGACACGGGAAGATACTCGGAAGGCTCACATGCAGGGTGCGAAATCGGAAGTGCGTGCGTTCGTCGTCGGTGATTCGATTAGATCCAACTCGCTGGGGCGTCTGCTGAGCATGGCCATCTCAGCCGACGCAGTGTTCGAGGAGGTCGTCGTACTCGCGTACGACGATGGGACGGCGTGGTCGGGTTCGGTTCAGTTCGACTTCGACGTGGCACCCTTCTCGCGGGCCGATATCCCTGGCATCGCCGAGCGCATCCGCCGCAGCGCCCAAGACACAGCGACTCTCCTGTGGATATCGAAGGGTGCGGACCCGGTCGGTCGTCTAGCTGAGGCGCTTCAGGGGACCCCCGGGCTCACTGTCGTCGCGGATTTCGACGACAACGACATCGCGATCATGAAGAGCTTCCGTTCACAGTCGCTGAAGAACGCGATCAAGATGCATCCCCTCCGCCGCAAGCATCCCGGACGGTTGAGGCGTGCTCAAGCGAGACTTGCACGCTTCGCCGATGCTCTTACCTTCTCGAATTCGATCCTGGCCCAGGCGTATAGGGAACGACTTGATGCCTCCGCCAAACCTTGGACCATCGTCCCCCATTCACGCCTTCTCCGCCCGACCGATAAACCAGAACGCCGTGCGCGCTCGGGGGGCCTCGTCCTCGGCTTCCTAGGGACCGTGCGCCCACACAAAGGGGCGGCGGAGATCGTCGAGCTGATGCGCCAGAATAGGGGGTCTACGGTGGTGTCGTTCCGTCAAGAGTGGGAGCCCCCCGGCGACTGTGCGGCTCAGTGGCGCACCTTCCCGCCGAACACGCCGCTAGCCGATCTCTACGACCAGATCGATTTCCTCGTCCTGCCCATGGACAGAGAAGACGAAGCGTCGCTTCATCAGCTTCCCGCGAAGCTCGTTGACGCCGCCGTGAACGGGTGTCCGGTTGCAGCGACGCCTACACCTCCGATCATCGAGTTCGCTGGCTCGGCCGTATTGGCTATCGAATCGTGGGAGGACGCCGTCAAGGTCTACCACTCACTCCAGTCCGCCGACGTTCACGCGCTCTCCCTGGCGATCGCTGGGTCATACGACGACTTCTTCTCGCCGACGGCCACCGGGAGCGCGATCGCGCGAATGGTCGGCGCGGGCGCGAACGGCGAGGTCCGGCAATGATGCGTGATGTGCAACTAGGGACAGTTGCCGCGAGGGTCACTCCCCTGCGTGCCGCTGAGGTCGTGAACCTGTACTTGGAAGTACCTGTTGATCAAGCGACTTTGGTGCTCAATCACAACCTGCACAGCCTTTATCTGTTCCACAGTCTCCGCTGGTTCCGTGACTTCTACTCCCGCGCCAGCGTCGTTGTCATCGATGGCTGGCCGGTACTTAAGCTCCTTCAGTTGAGCGGTAACGGGGAGTATGACCACACGTACCGGATTGGGTCAACGGATTGGCTGGACACCTTGGTCCGCACTCCTATTCCTGAGGAATTCCGTGTGTTCGTGCTTGGTGGTACGCCCGAAACCGTCCATCGCGCGTGTGCGACCCTTCAGTCCGGCCCTGCGAATATCGTCGCTGGCGGTCGTAGCGGATATTTTGACATGGGGGCCGATTCCGCCGAAGTGCTCGATGAAATTCGCGCGTTTCGCCCGCAGCTCTTGCTCGTGGGGATGGGCATGCCACGTCAGGAACGGTTCATTCAAGAGAATTTCGACGCGTTACCCGCCTCGTACGTCGCTACGGTCGGCGGAGCAATTGACTATCTTGCGGGCGCGCAACGTCTTGCCCCGCGATGGTTCGGGCGGTTCGGCCTCGAGTGGCTGTGGCGGCTGGGGAACGACCCGCGTCGGCTTTGGCGCCGCTATCTCATCGAGCCCATGAAGCTTGTCGCGATCGTCACCGCGAACCGATCACTGAAGCGGGGTGCATGGGGTGATGTCGCAGCCGATGGAACACGTTGATGTGGTCATCCCGACCATGGGGCGCCCCTCGTTGCGCGCCGCAATCGAAAGTGTGCGTGCGCAGACCGG
Organism: Microbacterium sp. ZW3a; assembly: GCF_057167165.1. Taxonomy (NCBI): domain Bacteria; kingdom Bacillati; phylum Actinomycetota; class Actinomycetes; order Micrococcales; family Microbacteriaceae; genus Microbacterium; species Microbacterium sp. ZW3a. The sequence goes on from NZ_CM169903.1 coordinate 459,623, forward strand.
AGTGAGGGTCCGGCTCCACGTCATTCTGGATGATCCTGCTGCAATGGCCGGCGTACGGGAGTTCCTGCTCGACGACGAGCTGATCGTGACATCCGGGCGGACGGGTGGTGCGAACGCACGCAACGTCGGCCTACGGGCCTCCAGTGGCCGCTGGGTCGCCTACCTGGACGACGATGACTGGTGGGAGGCGGACAAGCTCTCCACTCAACTTGCGGCCATGGAAGCGCAGGGGGCAGGCGTCGGGCTGTGCGGCGCTGTCTTTCATGAGACGGGGGGAGGCACGCGTCTACTTCCCCGCTCGTCTCCAGCAGGGATGGCTTTCGCTGACTATATTGTTGCGCGCCCGGATCTGACGTTTGGACGCAGTCTCGTCCAATCCAGCTGTCTCGTCGTGGACCGCTCTCGCGCCGCTGATGTGGAGTGGGATGCCACAATGCCTAAGCACCAGGACTGGGACTACGCGCTCCGCCTCGTTCGATCTGGTGCAAAGATTGGGTTCACTCCGCGGCCTCTGGTGCATATCCAGCAGGGCTCTTCTGGCTCGATCTCGAATCTCCGCGCCTGGGAAGCGAGTCGTGTGTGGTTCGAGCGCCACTCGGATGCGATGTCTGCGCGCGGCCGGGGCGACTTCATCGCGAGTCACGTGTTGCGCAGTGCTTTGGCGAGCCGAAGCAGGGCGGGAGTTCGGTATTCTCTCTCGCACCTGATGCGAAGTCGGCCGCACGTGGCCGCAGTAGTCGCAGGGCTGAGCGGAGTAAAAGACGCCTTGACCCCCGGACCCGCGTCCGCCGAAGACCGCCAAGCGCGTTGAGATCCTCGGGCGGTCTGAGCCCAGCTCGGCTCAGCGGTTTTTTGCTGGTCCCCATCCTCAGCGCTGTTGCGCCGCTGATCGTCCTCCCGGTGATCACGGGGTCGTTCGGCGGCGAGGCTTGGGCTGCGGTAGCCGTCGCACAGTCGGTCGGCAGTGCCGCCGCGGTCATCGTTGAGCTGGGGTGGGGGCTGAACGGACCTCAGCGGGTGGCCAGGGCAAGCGGCCGGGCGCGATCGCAGCTATACGCGCTATCGCTGGTCACCAAGACAGTGGTGCTGATTCCGCTGATCGTCCCCGTGGTGATTGTTGTCCCCCTTCTCGCCCCAACCCAGATCGGCAACGCCCAGATTGTTGCCGTCGGCTATCTGATCACCGGTCTTTCACCGGTGTGGTTCTTCATCGGCGAGGGACGTCCGATGCGGATCCTGTTGTTCGATGCGGCGCCGCGACTTGTTGCGGCGATCATCCCGGCAGTCCTCATCGTTTCCCTCGGCTTTGGGCTCGAGGCCTACGCCGTCGGGCTCCTGGTTGGCGGACTGGTCCCGCCGATGATCGGCCTGTATACGTCGCGGGCCCGCTGGAGATTCATCCGCCACTACGGCCTTCGGAGACTTGCTCGCGTTCTCCAGTCTCAACGGGCGGCACTAGGCGGACGAGCAGCAAGCGCTCTTTACATCGCTCTTCCCATCACCCTCGTCGGTATCGTGGCGCCAGCGTCTCTCGTGTTGTTCTCCGCAGTTGAGCGCATGATGCGGCTCGGTCTCGCCGTACTCGCGAGTGTGCCGAATAGTCTGCAGTCGTGGGTCGGCGCGCCCCCCGCGACTGCTCACACTGAGCGGCGACGACGAGTGCACCTCGCACTCGGATTCAATGCCGGTCTCGGGCTGATCGCTGGTCTGGGTTTCACCCTCATCGCGCCCACAGCCTCGCGCATCCTGTTCTCGGGAACCGCCGATGTTGATTTCTCCGTTGCAGCGCTCGCGGGGCTGGTCATCTTCATCACCTGTACGTCCCGCGCGACGGGAGGGCTTGGGCTGGTGGCTTACCGCCGGATTCCATCGATCGCCGTCAGTGCGGTAACCGGGGCCTGTGTCGGTGTTCCTGCAATCCTTTTGCTCGCGGCGGTGGGGGGTGCAGCCGGCGCGTTCGCAGGTGAGATCTTGGCAGAATCGTGTGTCCTCGTCGTACAGGTGACTGCGCTCGTGCGCGCCGGCGTGTTCCGGCGATCTTGAGGGCGGGGTACATTCGATTCGATGAACCTTTCGAGGCGTGAAGCGTTGAGGAACGCCCTTTGGGCGGTCGTTCCTGCCATGCTGACGGTGATCGCGGTGGTCTTCCCGACCGCGGCCCTCATCCCAGTCGGCATCCTCGCCGCGTTGTACATCTTCACGCGCCCGCGTGATGAGGTCCGCGGCTCAGGGGTCGGCATGAGCCTCGTTGTGCTGGCATTCATCGGTAGCAACTCTGCCCCGTCTACCCTCAGGGCAGTTGCCGTCGTGGTCGCAATTCTCGTCACCGCGGTTGCCGCTATGCTCGCCGAACGCCGCCAGATTAAGCAGGGGGCTGCTGTCGTTGCTCTTCTCGCCTACATCGGCTATTCGGCCTTTATCAGTGTCGCGACCCTGTCCTCGAGCGTTGAAACGATCTTTCTCGCGGTCGGAGCGGTGGTGGCCATCGCGCTAGTGACCAGGAAGTTCACGTCAGGCGACTTTGTAGCGATGGCCAGATGGGTGGTCGTCGGAGCAGTTGTTCAGGTGTTTATCGCCTTTGCCGAACTGTTCGTCCTTACGGAGCCGATTTGGGGGTTTCGGAATTTGACGACGGCGGGTGTGCCGGTGTTGAGGTATAATCCGTTCCTTTCGGACAGTGTGCTACGCACGCAGGGAACATTCGGTCATCCGATCCCTTTTGCTCTCTTCCTCCTCTTCACCCTCTTCGTGTGTCTGGCGCCAGTACTGAGGGGGCACCGATTTCTACGCGTCACCGGAATCAGCGCTGCCCTGGTCGGTCTCTTCCTATCTGGTACGCGCAGTGCAGCCTTAGCCGGCCTCATAGCGCTGATCTACTTCCTCCTCTCAAGTAGGGGATTTGGAGCAAAGACGCGCAACCTAGTCCTGATCGGTGTCGTGATCGCGGCAGTCCTGATCGGAGACTTTGGTGTGCGGGCAGTCATCTTCGACCTGCTGACATCGGATTCTCTAGCGCACCGCGTCGACGGATGGACGCTAGCGACGGGTTTGCTCGGGCGTGGGGCTACCACGGTCGTTTTGGGAAGCGGGCTGAATTCGGAGGTTGCCACCTTTGCAGACGGTTACCTGCAGCAGGACGGCTTCAACGTGATCGACAACCAGTGGCTCACACTGTTCGTGACCACGGGACTCATTGGTCTTGCCCTGTTCCTCTTCGCCGTTGTGGCCGGGTGGCTGCGAGCTGGGCGCTCTGGTCGAGCGTTGCTCTTGGCGATCGCCGTCATGTTCTTTTCGTTCGACGTGACCACGTGGCCCACGGCGTTCGTGCTCCTCGCCTTTGCGGTTGCACTCCCAAGAGACGCGACCCTTCCTCCGAGGAACGATGTAAATGCTGCGGTACGTCCAGATGCCGGGGTTTCCGTCGTCGTTTGACGCAAGAATCTCTTCATCGCGCGCATTCTGACGCTCTGGACTCGGTGCGTCGCGCTCCCGCTCGTGAGCACGAGCTGCACCTCCACGGTGTGACCGGTGGGGCGCTCCTGGTCAGTCGGTCAGGTACCGCCGAAGCCCGTCGCGGTGTTCTGGCGGCGTAAGGCCGAGATCGTTGAGAGCTTTGAGGTCGAGCAGGCTGTTGCGGGGGCGCGGGGCTACGGGCGCCGTGGCGCTCGCGAAGTACTCATTGGTGGTGACGCCGGTGATGCGGTCGGGGTCGTGTCCGGTGAGGTGGTAGACGTCGCGGGCGATGTCGTACCAGGTTTGGGGTTCTCCGTTGGAGGTGACGTTGTAGGTGCCGGCGGGTGCCTTCGACGCGAGCAGTACGCGAACGGTGGCGGCGATGTCGCTGGTGAAGGTGAGTCGGCCGGTTTGGTCGTTGACGACGCGGGGGTTGATGTCGCGTTGGGCGAGGGAGGCCATGGTGCGGACGAAGTTGTTGCCGTCGCCGATGACCCAGCTGGTGCGGAGGATGTAGTGGCGGGGGACGGTGGAGACGATGGCGTCCGCGGCGGCTTTGGTCTGCCCGTAGACGCCGAGGGGGGAGACGGGGTCGTCGGTGGTGTAGGGGCCTTGTTTGGTGCCGTCGAAGACGTAGTCGCTGGAGATGTGGACGAGGGTGATCCCGTTGTCGGTGGCGATGCGGGCGAGGGCGGCGACGGCGGTGACGTTGGCGGCCCAGGCTTCGGTGCGGCCTTGGGGTGTTTCGGCGGTGTCGACTTTGGTGTAGGCGGCGGCGTTGATGATGGTGCTGTAGTCGCGCCAGTGTCGGGCCGTGGGAAGGTCGGGGGAGGTGAGGTCGAGGTCGGCGCGGGTGGCGTATTCGATCCAGGGGTGGTCCCCGTATTCGGCGCGGAGGGCTCGGCCGAGCTGTCCGTTGGCGCCGGTGACGAGGATCTTCTTCGGCGGCATCGGGACGACGTCGGCGAGGCGGGGATGGTTCTTGTCCTTCTCGCTGATCTCGACGGTGTCCAGGGGGATGGGCCAGTCGATCGCGGCGGTCTCGTCGGCGAGGTTGAGGAAGGTGTACGTGGCGTCGGGGGACCAGTGGTCGTTGACGAGGTAGGTGTACGCGGTGTCGGGTTCGAGGGTTTGATACGAGTTGCCGACGCCGCGGGGGACGAAGATCGCTTTGGACGGGTCGAGCTCGGTGGTGTAGACGGCGCCGAAGGTGTCTCCTTCGCGGAGGTCGACCCAGGCGCCGAAAATACGGCCGGTGGCGACGGAGACGTATTTGTCCCACGGTTCGGCGTGGATGCCGCGGGTGGTGCCGACGGCGTCGTTGAAGGAGATGTTGTTCTGCACGGGCCCGAAGTCGGACAGGTCGATGCCTGCGGCGGTCATCTTCGCGCGTTGCCAGTTCTCTTTGAACCAGCCGCGCGTATCGCCGTGCACGGGGAGATCGAGGACGATCAGCCCGGGGATCGGGGTCGTCGTGACGGTGAGGGTCTTGCTGAACTCGGTCGTCATCGCGGTCACTGTCCCTTGCTGGCGTAGAACGCTTCGACGCCGTCTTTGGTGGGTGCCCACCAGGCCTCGTTGTCGCGATACCAGTCGATGGTCGCGGCGAGACCGGATTCGAAGTCGCCGTAGGTGGGGGTCCAGCCGAGTTCGGTGCGCAGCTTGGTGGAGTCGATGGCGTAACGCAGGTCGTGGCCGGGGCGGTCGGTGACGAGGTCGTACGCGTCGGTGGGCTGTCCGGTGAGCTGCAGGATCAGCTCGACGACGGTCTTGTTGTCTTTCTCGCCGTCGGCACCGATGAGGTAGGTCTGTCCGAGCTCGCCCTTGTCGAGGATCGTCAACACGGCCGAGGAATGGTCGTCGGCGTGGATCCAGTCGCGCACGTTCTCACCCGTGCCGTACAGCTTCGGGCGAATCCCGCGGAGGACATTCGTGATCTGACGGGGGATGAACTTCTCCACGTGCTGGTACGGCCCGTAGTTGTTGGAGCAGTTGCTGATCGTGGCGCGCACGCCGAACGAGCGCACCCACGCCCGCACGAGCAGGTCGGACCCGGCCTTGGTCGAGGAGTACGGGGACGACGGGTTGTACGGGGTGGACTCGGTGAACCGGGCCGGGTCGTCGAGCTCGAGGTCGCCGTAGACCTCGTCGGTGGAGATGTGGTGGAACCGGACGTCGTGACGTCGGGCGGCCTCCAGCAGCGTGTACGTGCCGATGATGTTCGTGTCCAGGAACGGCCGCGGGTCGTGCAGAGAGTTGTCGTTGTGGGACTCCGCGGCATAGTGCACGACCGCATCCGCGTCGGCCACGAGTGGGTCGACGATGGTTGCGTCGGCGATGTCGCCCACGACCAGCCGCACACGGTCCTCGGGCAGCCCCGACAGGGAAGCGCGGTTTCCGGCGTAGCTCAGCTTGTCCAGCACTGTCACCGTGTGATCGGTGTGCTCCACGACGTGATGCACGAAATTCGAACCGATAAACCCGGCACCGCCGGTCACAAGCAGACGCATGCCGCCAGACTATGGGTTGATATTACGAGTGCTCGAACGTGAAGTTTCGTCCTGGCGAAGATTTGGCAGGACGAGCGCATTTCACGTTTCGTATTTGGGCGGTAGGCGCACATCGGTCAGTATGACCTCATGCGCGGAATAATTCTGGCGGGCGGCACGGGGTCACGACTGCACCCCATCACGCTCGGCGTCTCGAAGCAGCTCGTCCCGGTGTACGACAAGCCGATGATCTACTACCCCCTCTCGACCCTGATCCTGGCGGGGATCCGCGACATCCTGATCATCACCACCCCGCAGGACTCCGAGCAGTTCCAGCGGCTGCTCGGCGACGGATCCCGTTTCGGGATCTCCCTCACCTACAAGGTCCAGCCCTCCCCGGATGGACTCGCCCAGGCCTTCCTCCTCGGCGAAGACCACATCGGCACCGACTCCGTCGCGCTCGTCCTCGGCGACAACATCTTCTACGGCCAGGGCATGGGAACCCGCCTGCGCCAGTACACCGAACTCGACGGCGGCGTCGTCTTCGGCTACCGCGTCGCCGACCCCACCGCCTACGGCGTCGTCGAATTCGACGAAGACGGACGCGTCGTCTCCCTCGAAGAGAAGCCCACCCACCCCAAGAGCGACTACGCCGTCCCCGGGCTGTACTTCTACGACAACGACGTCATCGAGATCGCCCGCGACCTGAAACCCTCCCCTCGCGGCGAGCTCGAGATCACCGACGTCAACCGCATCTACCTCGAACAAGGACGACTCCGCGTCGAACTCCTCCCGCGCGGCACCGCCTGGCTCGACACCGGCACCTTCGACTCCCTCGCCGAGGCGACAGAGTTCATTCGCACCGTCGAGAAGCGACAGGGCCTGTCCATCGGCTGCCCCGAAGAGGTCGCCTGGCGGATGGGATTCTTGAGCGACGAGGAACTCCGCCACCGCGCCGAACCTCTGGTGAAGAGCGGCTACGGGCAGTACCTTCTTCGCTTGCTCGGCTGAATCATTGGGCCAGCCCCCACGAGGGTTCCCTGAGGCGCAGGTGTTCGGCAGGATTAGGGTCCCGTCAGTTACACGCACGGGGAGAGGAGGTCGACATGGGAGTCGACGACATCATCAACAGGGGCAAGAAGCTCCTCGACGAAAACCGCGACAAGATCGACGAAGCGCTCAAGAGCGGCAAGGCCGAGGACGTCAGCGACAAGCTCCTCGACGGTGCGGCCGACGCGATCAAGAAGATCGTCCCGGAGGAGCACCACGGCGCGATCGATGACACCCGTGCGAACGTCGACAAGCACATCGGCAACGCCTGACAACGACCGTGTCATCGGCGCCGCTCGCGAGGGAATCGCGGGCGGCGCCGACGCGTTGATTCGCGGAGGCTGAGGATATGCCCGGCGCGACACGCCCGGGTTTGCGACACGCCCGGGTGGCCCGTAGACTATCCAGGTTCCACATTCCGGCGTGCGCCCGACGCGCGCCAGGATCACTGTCAGGGCAGTGCACAGGCGGCGCGAGAGCGCAGGGTCCTGGGCCGCGGGCAGCAGAACACACACCGAACCCCTCTTCCTTACTTGGGAATCGTGCGCGTGCGCACGGGGGGTGGGCCGGAGGCCATGGCGTCCGGTTTGACAGCTGAACAGCGGTGCAGCATCTCTCGCGCAAGCGAGGGGAAGTGCCAGGGCGCGAGAGCGCCACCGTGCGTCCGATGCCCTTGGTCGGGTATGACGCGAGAAAGAGAGTGAGCAGACAATGGCGGGACAGAAGATCCGCATTCGCCTGAAGTCGTACGACCACGCCGGACTGGACTCGTCCGCGCGCAAGATCGTCGACACCGTGACCCGTGCCGGCGCCACCGTCGTGGGCCCGGTTCCCCTGCCGACCGAGAAGAACGTCGTGTGCGTCATCCGGTCGCCCCACAAGTACAAGGACAGCCGCGAGCACTTCGAGATGCGCACCCACAAGCGCCTCATCGACATCATCGACCCGACGCCCAAGGCCGTCGACTCGCTGATGCGTCTCGACCTCCCGGCCGATGTCAACATCGAGATCAAGCTCTGAGGTTCGACATGGCTGACATCAACTCCAAGATCTCCAAGGGCCTCCTCGGCACCAAGCTCGGCATGACCCAGGTGTGGGACGAGAACGGCAAGCTCGTTCCCGTCACCGTCATCGAGGTCGCGCCCAACGTCGTGACCCAGCTCCGCTCGGTCGAGAAGGACGGCTACAACGCCGTTCAGATCGGCTACGGCCAGATCGACCCCCGCAAGGTGAACAAGCCCCTCACGGCCCACTTCGAGGCCGCGGGCGTCACCCCGCGTCGCCACCTCACCGAGGTTCGTACCGCGGATGCCGCGGACTACGCGCTCGGTCAGGAGCTCACCGTCGACGGCCTCTTCGAGGCCGGCAAGCTGGTCGACGTCGTCGGCACCAGCAAGGGCAAGGGCACCGCCGGTGTCATGAAGCGCCACAACTTCAAGGGTGTCTCCGCTTCGCACGGTTCGCACCGTAACCACCGCAAGCCCGGTTCGATCGGCGCCTCGTCGACCCCGAGCCGCGTCTTCAAGGGCATGCGCATGGCCGGCCGTATGGGTGGCGAGCGCGTGACCGTCCTCAACCTCACGGTGCACGCCGTCGACGCCGAGAAGGGTCTGCTGCTCGTCAAGGGCGCCGTCCCCGGTGCACGCGGCCGCATCGTTTACGTCCGCAACGCAGTGAAGGGTGCCTGATCTCATGGCTGACTCGACTCTCGCGCTCGACGTTCGCAAGTCCGACGGCAAGAAGGCCGGCTCCGTGGAGCTGCCCGCCGCGATCTTCGACGTCAAGACGAACATTCCGCTGATCCACCAGGTCGTCGTCGCCCAGCGCGCCGCCGCCCGACAGGGCACGCACTCGACCAAGCGTCGTGGCGAGGTCTCCGGTGCCGGTCGCAAGCCCTTCAAGCAGAAGGGCACGGGTAACGCCCGTCAGGGTTCGATCCGCGCGCCGCACATGACCGGTGGTGGCATCGTTCACGGCCCGAAGCCCCGTGACTACGGCCAGCGCACCCCCAAGAAGATGATCGCCGCCGCCCTTCTGGGTGCGCTGAGCGATCGTGCTCGCGGCGCGCGTCTGCACGTCGTCGAGACCTTCGGCATCGAGGGTGCCCCGTCGACCAAGGCTGCGGCCGCGGTCCTGGACGCTTTCGGCGCGGTCAAGAACGTCCTCGTCGTGATCGACCGTGACGACGAGCTGACCGTCAAGAGCGTGCGCAACCTCGCGTACGTCCACGTGCTGACCTACGGCCAGCTGAACGCCTACGACGTGCTCGTCTCCGACGACATCGTCTTCACCAAGGCCGCCTACGACGCGTTCGTCGCGTCGAAGTCCGGCGCCACCGAGGAGGTCTCGGCATGACCACCGTCAACAAGGACCCGCGCGACATCATCCTGAAGCCGGTCGTCTCCGAGAAGAGCTACTCGCTCATCGACGAGGGCAAGTACACGTTCCTCGTGGACCCCCGCGCTTCGAAGACCGAGATCAAGCTCGCGATCGAGAAGATTTTCGGCGTCAAGGTGGCTTCGGTCAACACGATCAACCGCGTGGGCAAGGCCCGACGCACCCGCTTCGGCATCGGCAAGCGCAAGGACACCAAGCGCGCGATTGTCAGCCTCAAGTCGGGCACCATCGACATCTTCACGGCAGTCGGCTGACGGTCGGGATAGAGGACAAGAACAATGGCTATTCGCAAGTACAAGCCCACGACCCCCGGTCGCCGCGGCTCGTCGGTGGCCGACTTCGCCGAGATCACCCGGTCGACGCCTGAGAAGTCGCTGCTGCGCCCGCTGTCGAAGACCGGTGGCCGCAACAACCAGGGCCGCATCACGACGCGTCACATCGGTGGCGGTCACAAGCGCCAGTACCGTCTGATCGACTTCCGTCGTAACGACAAGGACGGCATCGACGCCAAGGTCGCTCACATCGAGTACGACCCCAACCGCACCGCGCGCATCGCGCTCCTGCACTACATGGACGGTGAGAAGCGCTACATCCTGGCGCCGAACAAGCTGTCGCAGGGCGACATCGTCGAGTCCGGTGCCGGCGCCGACATCAAGCCTGGCAACAACCTGCCGCTGCGCAACATCCCCACCGGTACCGTGATCCACGCGATCGAGCTGCGTCCCGGTGGCGGTGCGAAGATGGCCCGTTCGGCCGGCGCCTCGGTGCGTCTGGTCGCGAAGGACGGTCCCTACGCGCAGCTGCGTCTGCCCTCGGGCGAGATCCGCAACGTCGACGTGCGCTGCCGCGCCACGATCGGCGAGGTCGGCAACGCCGAGCAGTCCAACATCAACTGGGGCAAGGCTGGCCGCAAGCGCTGGAAGGGCGTCCGCCCGACCGTGCGTGGTGTCGCCATGAACCCGGTCGACCACCCGCACGGTGGTGGTGAGGGCAAGACGTCCGGTGGTCGTCACCCCGTTTCGCCGTGGGGCAAGGCCGAAGGCCGCACCCGCCACGCGAACAAGGAAAGCGACAAGCTGATCGTCCGCCGTCGCACCGCCGGCAAGAAGCGTAAGTAGGAGTAGAGGAAGATGCCTCGCAGCCTTAAGAAGGGCCCCTTCGTCGACGAGCACCTGCTTCGCAAGGTCGTCTCGCAGAACGAAGCCGGCACCAAGAACGTCATCAAGACCTGGTCGCGCCGATCGATGATCATCCCCGCCATGCTGGGACACACCATCGCCGTGCACGACGGTCGCAAGCACATCCCCGTGTTCGTGACCGAGACCATGGTTGGCCACAAGCTGGGCGAGTTCTCGCCCACCCGCACCTTCCGCGGCCACGTGAAGGACGACAAGAAGGGCCGCCGCCGCTGACGCGGGGGCGCAAGAGGAGAGAGAAATGGTGGAGTCCATCGCACGCGTGCGACACATCCGCGTGACCCCTCAGAAGGCTCGTCGTGTCGTCGCGCTCATCAAGGGCAAGCAGGCCGAAGAGGCCCTCGCGATCCTGAAGTTCGCGCCCCAGGGTGCGAGCGAGCCGATCTACAAGCTCGTCGCCTCGGCCATCGCGAACGCTCGCGTTACCGCCGACAAGACGAACGAGTACCTGGATGACGCTGACCTGTACGTGAAGAACGCGTACGTCGACGAGGGCACGACGCTCAAGCGTTTCCAGCCCCGCGCTCAGGGTCGCGCCTTCCAGATCAAGAAGCGCACGAGCCACATCACGGTCGTGCTCGCGACGCCGGAAGACGCTGCAGCGGCCCCGGCTCGCGCCAACAAGAAGGCGAGCAAGTAATGGGACAGAAGGTCAACCCGTACGGCTTCCGCCTCGGCATCACCACCGACCACGTGTCGCGGTGGTTCTCCGACTCGACGAAGCCCGGACAGCGCTACGCCGACTACCTGGCCGAGGACATCAAGATCCGTCGCCTGCTGACCACCTCGCTTGACCGCGCGGGCGTCAGCAACATCGAGATCGAGCGCACGCGTGACCGCGTCCGCGTCGACATCCACACCGCCCGCCCGGGCATCGTGATCGGTCGCCGTGGCGCCGAGGCCGAGCGCATCCGCGCCGACCTCGAGAAGCTCACCGGCAAGCAGATCCAGCTGAACATCCTCGAGGTCAAGAACCCCGAGGCCGACGCGCAGCTGGTCGCCCAGGGCGTTGCCGAGCAGCTCTCCGCCCGCGTGGCTTTCCGCCGCGCGATGCGTAAGGGTCTGCAGGGCGCGCAGCGTGCCGGCGCCAAGGGTGTCCGCATCCAGGTGTCGGGCCGCCTCGGCGGCGCCGAGATGAGCCGCTCCGAGTTCTACCGTGAAGGCCGTGTGCCCCTGCACACCCTCCGCGCGAACATCGACTACGGCTTCTACGAGGCCAAGACGACCTTCGGCCGTATCGGCGTGAAGGTCTGGATCTACAAGGGCGACCTCACCAACAAGGAGCTCGCCCGCGAGCAGGCCAACGCCCCGAAGTCGCGCGGTCGTGACGACCGTGGCGGCGACCGTCGTCGTGGCCCTCGCAACGAGGCCCCCGTGGCAGAAGGAGCGTCGGCGTAATGCTCATCCCCCGCAAGGTCAAGTACCGCAAGCAGCACCACCCCGGCCGTTCGGGCCAGGCCACCGGTGGCACGCAGGTGTCGTTCGGTGAGTTCGGCATCCAGGCTCTGACCCCCGCTTACGTGACCAACCGTCAGATCGAGTCCGCTCGTATCGCGATGACCCGTCACATCAAGCGTGGTGGAAAGGTGTGGATCAACATCTACCCCGACCGTCCGCTCACCAAGAAGCCGGCCGAAACCCGCATGGGTTCCGGTAAGGGTTCGCCCGAGTGGTGGGTTGCGAACGTCAAGCCGGGTCGCGTCCTCTTCGAGGTCGCCGGTGTCAACGAGGAACTCGCTCGTGAAGCACTGACCCGTGCCATCCACAAACTGCCGCTGAAGGCACGCATCATCAAGCGCGAGGAGGGCGACGCGTAATGGCGATCGGCACCAAGCAGCTCGCCCCGAGCGAGCTCGACACGTTCGAAGACCAGCGCCTCGTCGAGGAGCTGCGCAAGGCCAAGGAAGAGCTGTTCAACCTGCGCTTCCAGTCGGCCACCGGCCAGCTCGAGAGCCACGGTCGCATCCGTGCAGTCAAGCGCGACATCGCGCGTCTGTACACCGTGATCCGCGAGCGCGAACTCGGCATCCGCGCCACCCCGGCGCCCGTCGAGGCGACGAAGGCGAAGAAGACCAAGGCGAAGAAGGCGGATGCCGCTGACGACGCCGCGAAGGAAGAGGCGGAGTAATGGCTACCGCGAAGAAGGCAGAGGCCGCGGCGCAGGTCGTCGGCCACGAGCACGCCGCTAACGACGTGCGCGACGAGAACGCCCGCGGTTACCGCAAGGCGCGTCGTGGCTACGTCGTCAGCGACAAGATGGACAAGACGATCGTCGTCGAGGTCGAGGACCGCGTGAAGCACCCGCTTTACGGCAAGGTCATCCGCCGCACGTCGAAGGTCAAGGCCCACGACGAGACGAACTCGGCCGGCATCGGCGACCTGGTCGTCATCAACGAGACCCGTCCGCTGAGCGCCACCAAGCGCTGGCGTCTGGTCGAGATCCTCGAGAAGGCCAAGTAAGCCTCGCGGCTACTTGGAACCCAAGGAGTAAAAAGTGATTCAGAACGAATCCCGGCTGAAGGTCGCCGACAACACCGGCGCCAAGGAGCTGCTGACCATTCGCGTGCTCGGCGGCTCGAACCGCCGGTACGCGGGCCTGGGCGACGTCATCGTCGCCACGGTCAAGGACGCGATCCCCGGTGGAAACGTCAAGAAGGGCGACGTGGTCAAGGCCGTCGTCGTCCGTGTGGTCAAGCAGACCCGTCGTCCCGACGGCTCGTACATCAAGTTCGACGAGAACGCCGCCGTGATCCTGAAGAACGACGGGGAGCCCCGAGGCACCCGCATCTTCGGACCGGTCGGTCGTGAGCTTCGCGACAAGAAGTTCATGAAGATCGTCTCGCTCGCCCCGGAGGTCATTTGATCATGGCGAAGATCAAGAAGGGCGACCTGGTTCAGGTCATCTCGGGCGCCAAGCCCGAGCGCGGCGGAGACCGCGGTAAGCAGGGTAAGGTCCTCGAGGTCCTCACCGAGCAGAACCGCGTCATCGTCGAGGGCGTGAACTACGTCACGAAGCACAACCGCGTGGGCCAGTCCCAGCGCGGAACCAAGACCGGCGGCATCGAGACGTTCGAGGCCCCGATCCACATTTCCAACGTCGCGCTCGTCGACCCCTCGACCAAGAAGCCGACGCGTGTCGGTCACCGTGTCGAGGAGCAGGTGAAGGACGGCGTCAAGCGCACCGTCCGCGTGCGCTTCGCGAAGAAGTCAGGCAAGGACCTCTGAATATGAGCACCGTGACTGCCGCGGAGGCTGGCAAGATCCAGCCCCGCCTGAAGCAGAAGTACAACACCGAGATCAAGAAGGCCCTGCAGGAAGAGTTCGGTTACTCGAACGTCATGCAGATCCCCGGACTGGTCAAGGTCGTCGTGAACACCGGTGTCGGCGAGGCTGCTCGCGACAGCAAGGTGATCGATGGCGCGGTCGAGGACCTCACCAAGATCACTGGTCAGAAGCCCATCGTCACGAAGGCCCGCAAGTCCATCGCGCAGTTCAAGCTGCGCGAGGGCCAGGCCATCGGCGCCCACGTCACTCTGCGTGGCGACCGCGCGTGGGAGTTCATCGACCGTCTCGTCAACCTCGCTCTGCCCCGTATCCGCGACTTCCGCGGTCTCTCGGGCAAGCAGTTCGACGGCAACGGCAACTACACCTTCGGTCTCCAGGAGCAGTCCGTGTTCCACGAGATCGACCAGGACCGCATCGACCGTGTGCGTGGTTTCGACATCACGATCGTCACCACCGCGAAGACGGACGACGAGGGCCGCTCGCTGCTGCGTCAGCTCGGCTTCCCGTTCCAGTCGGCGGACGCTCAGTCCTGAGCCCCCGGGCCCCCGGGTTCCCGGGGGCCTCTCATCGAAGGTCGCCTGTCGTGTAACGGCAGTCGAAACCTCATGATCGAAAGAAGCAACACATGACGATGACAGACCCGGTCGCAGATATGCTGACCCGTCTGCGCAACGCGAACTCGGCGCACCACGACTCCGTGTCGCTCCCGAGCTCGAAGCTCAAGACGCACATCGCTGAGATCCTCAAGCAGGAGGGTTACATCGCCGAATGGAGCGTCTCCGACGCTCGTGTCGGCCAGACCCTCACCATGACGCTGAAGTACGGCCCGAACCGCGAGCGGTCCATCGCCGGCATCAAGCGCGTGTCGAAGCCCGGCCTCCGCGTGTACGCGAAGTCCACCGAGGTCCCCACGGTCCTCGGCGGCCTGGGCGTTGCCATCCTGTCCACCTCCTCCGGTCTCCTCACCGACCGTCAGGCCGAGCAGAAGGGCGTCGGCGGGGAAGTCCTCGCCTACGTGTGGTGATCTGACATGTCGCGTATTGGACGTCTTCCCATCGACATCCCCGCCGGTGTCACCGTCACGGTGAACGGCCGGGAGGTCTTCGTCAAGGGACCCAAGGGCGAGCTGACGCTCACCGTGGCTTCCCCCCTCGAGGTGTCGGTCGAGGAGAACCAGGTTCTCGTCACCCGCCCCGACGATGAGCGCGAGTCGCGGTCGCTTCACGGCCTGACCCGCACGCTCATCAACAACAACATCATCGGTGTCACCCAGGGCTACACCAAGGGCCTCGAGGTCGTCGGTACGGGTTACCGCGTGGCGCAGAAGGGCAGCGCGGTCGAGTTCGCCCTCGGCTTCTCGCACCCCGTGCTCATCGACCCGCCGGCGGGCATCACCCTCACGGTCGAAGGCAACAACAAGCTGACCGTGAGCGGCATCGACAAGCAGGCCGTCGGCGAGGCCGCCGCCAACATCCGCAAGATCCGCAAGCCTGAGCCGTACAAGGGCAAGGGTGTGCGGTACGCGGGCGAGGTCGTGCGCCGCAAGGCCGGAAAGAGTGGTAAGTAGCCATGGCTCTCAAGACAAAGTCCGCTGCCCGCGCGCGTCGTCACGCTCGCCTTCGCAAGAAGGTCGTGGGCACCGAAGTTCGTCCCCGTCTCGTCGTGACGCGTTCCGCGCGCCACGTGTTCGTCCAGCTGGTCGACGACAGCAAGGGCCACACCGTGGCCTCGGCCTCGACCCTCGAGGTCGACCTGCGTTCGTTCGACGGTGACAAGACCGCCAAGGCGCGTAAGGTCGGCGAGCTCGTCGCCGAGCGTGCCAAGGCCGCCGGTTTCTCGGACGTCGTGTTCGACCGTGGCGGCAACCGTTACGCCGGTCGTGTCGCCGCGATCGCCGAAGGCGCCCGTGAAGGAGGCCTGAACCTGTGAGTGACAACAAGGAGACCGAAGTGACCGACCAGACGGCACCGGCAGACGGTGCGGCTGCGACGCAGGCGCCCGCCGAGCGTGAGCGCGAGCCGCGTCGCGGTGGTCGCGAGCGCAACACCAACCAGCGCGACCGTGGTTCGCGCGACCGCAACGAGAGCCAGTTCCTCGAGCGCGTCGTGACGATCAACCGCGTGTCGAAGGTGGTCAAGGGTGGTCGTCGCTTCAGCTTCACGGCGCTCGTCGTCGTGGGCGATGGCAACGGCGTCGTGGGTGTCGGATACGGCAAGGCCCGCGAAGTTCCCCTCGCCATCTCGAAGGGTGTCGAAGAGGCCAAGCGCAACTTCTTCCGCGTTCCCCGTTCCGGCTCGACCATTCCGCACCCCGTCCAGGGTGAGGCTGCCGCCGGTGTGGTGCTCCTGCGCCCCGCCGCCGCCGGTACCGGTGTTATCGCCGGTGGTCCCGTCCGCGCCGTCCTCGAGTGCGCTGGCATCCACGACGTCCTCTCGAAGTCGCTCGGCTCGTCGAACACGATCAACATCGTGCACGCGACCGTCGAGGCTTTGAAGTCGCTCGAGGAGCCCCGTGCCGTGGCCGCCCGCCGCGGTTTGGAGTTCGACCAGGTCGCCCCGGCTCGCCTCGTGCGCGCCGAGGCCGCCGCTCAGAAGGTAGGTGCCTGATGGCCGAGCGTCTGAAGGTCACGCAGATCAAGTCCAAGGTGAGCGAGAAGCAGAACCAGCGTGACACGCTGCGCTCGCTCGGTCTCAAGCGGATCGGCGACTCGGTCGTCCGTCCGGACGACGCGCAGACGCGCGGCTACGTCAAGACCGTCGCCCACCTCGTCAAGGTTGAGGAGATCGACTAATGGCTGACAAGAAGGACGAGACCGCTACGGTCGACGCCCCGAAGAAGGCTCCGGCCCGCAAGACGGCCGCGAAGAAGGATGCCGCGCCCGCGGCGCGCCCCGGCGTGCTGAAGGTGCACCACCTGCGTCCGGTGCCCGGCGCTCACACCGCCAAGACCCGTGTGGGTCGTGGTGAGGGCTCCAAGGGTAAGACCGCCGGTCGCGGTACCAAGGGAACCAAGGCCCGGTACCAGGTGCGGGTCGGCTTCGAGGGTGGGCAGATGCCGCTGCACATGCGCACCCCCAAGCTGCGCGGCTTCAAGAACCCGTTCCGGGTGGAGTACCAGGTCGTCAACCTCGACAAGCTGGGCGAGCTCTACCCGCAGGGCGGCGACGTGACCGTCGTCGACCTGGTGGCCAAGGGCGCCGTGCGCAAGAACGAGAAGGTCAAGGTGCTCGGCACCGGCGACATCTCGGTCGCGCTCAACGTCTCGGTCGACAAGGTCTCTGGCTCTGCGGAGCAGAAGATCGTCGCCGCCGGCGGCACCATCAACTGACGTCACACCCGCGGAGGGGCCGGCGGCCGTATGGCCGCCGGTCCCTTCTGCGTTAGTCTGATTCCGTGTGCGCCTTGTCGCGCGCCGAGATCGTTCTGGAGGAATCCCCTTGTTCAGCGCCATCGCGCGGGTTTTTCGGACGCCTGACCTGAGGCGGAAGATCGCCTTCACACTGGGCATCATCGCCATCTACCGGCTAGGCGCTCATGTGCCGACACCGTTCGTCGACTTCCCCAACGTCCAGCGCTGTCTGGCGCAGTCGGGGAGTACCGAGGGACTGCTGTCGCTGGTCAACCTCTTCTCGGGCGGGGCGCTCCTCCAGCTCTCGATCTTCGCCCTCGGTGTGATGCCGTACATCACGGCGACGATCATCGTGCAGTTGCTGCGCGTGGTGATCCCGCACTTCGAGACGCTGTACAAAGAGGGTCAGGCCGGTCAGGCCAAGCTCACGCAGTACACGCGCTACCTCACGATCGCGCTGGCGCTCCTGCAGTCGACCACGCTCGTGACCGTGGCGCGCTCGGGCCAGCTCTTCGGCACCGGCGGAGCTCCGGAGTGCCAGCAGCTCCTCACCAACGACATCTGGTGGGCACAGTTGCTGATGATCATCACGATGACCGCCGGCACCGGCCTCGTCATGTGGTTCGCCGAGCTCGTCACTGAGCGCGGTGTCGGCAACGGCATGTCGATCCTCATCTTCACCTCGATCGCCGCGACCTTCCCCGGTGCGATGCTGTCGATCCTGAACTCCCGCGGCGTCGAGATCTTCCTTCTCGTGCTGGCGGTGGGAATCGTCGTGGTCGCTCTCGTGGTCTTCGTGGAGCAGTCCCAGCGACGCATCCCCGTGCAGTACGCCAAGCGGATGGTCGGCCGCCGCACCTACGGCGGCACGAACACCTACATCCCGATCAAGGTCAACATGGCCGGTGTCGTGCCGGTGATCTTCGCATCGTCGCTGCTGTACATCCCCGCGCTGATCGCGCAGTTCAACCAGCCGCAGGTCGGGCAGGAACCCGCCGCGTGGGTCACCTGGATCTCGCAGTACCTCACGCGCGGCGATCACCCGATCTACATGCTCGTGTACTTCCTCCTGATCGTCGGGTTCACGTACTTCTACGTGGCCATCACGTTCAACCCCGTCGATGTCGCCGACAACATGAAGAAGTACGGCGGCTTCATCCCCGGCATCCGCGCGGGTCGTCCGACGGCCGAGTACCTCGACTACGTGCTCACGCGCATCACGCTGCCCGGCTCCATCTACCTCGGCCTCATCGCCCTGCTGCCCCTCGTGGCGCTGGCGACGGTCGGTGCCAACCAGAACTTCCCGTTCGGCGGCGCCTCGATCCTCATCATCGTCGGTGTCGGTCTCGAGACGGTGAAGCAGATCGACGCGCAACTCCAGCAGCGTCACTACGAGGGGCTTCTGCGATGACCGCGCGCCTTCTGATCGTCGGACCCCAGGGTTCGGGCAAAGGGACTCAGGGCGTCCGCGTCGGCGAAGCGCTGGGCATCCCCGTCGTCTCCACCGGAGACGTCTTCCGCGCCAACGTGGCTCAGGGCACCGATCTCGGCCGCCAGGTGAAGGAGATCATCGACGGGGGAGACCTCGTATCCGATGAGCTGACCAGCGCCGTCGTCCGTGACCGCCTTTCGCAGGCGGATGCCGCGGAGGGGTTCCTTCTTGACGGGTACCCCCGCAACCTGGCCCAGGTCATGCACCTCGATGAATTCCTCGACGGGCGCGAGGAGAAGCTCGACGCCGTGATCGCCCTGGTGGTCCCGCGTGAGGAGTCGTTGTCGCGGCTCACCGCCCGCGCCACCGAGCAGGGCCGTGCGGACGACACCGAGGAAGCGATCGCGACCCGCCTCGCGATCTATGAGCGGGAGACCGCGCCGATCCTGGGTGTGTACGGCACGCGGGGGATCGTCGACGAGATCGATGGCGTCGGCAGCCTCGACGACGTCACGGCGCGCATCTTCGCTGCCCTCGAGGCCCGCGGCCTGCGTCCGGCTCGCTGACGTGGTGTTGCGTTCCTCGATCTACAAGAAGCCCGCACAACTGCGTGCGATGGTGGAGCCCGGCCTGATCACGGCCGCGGCCCTGGGTGCCGTACGCGAACTGATCGCCCCGGGAATCACCACGCTCGAGCTTGACGCGGCCGCGTCCGCCGTGATCACGGGTCGCGGAGCGAAGTCGAACTTCCAGATGGTGCGCGGCTACCGGCACACGATCTGCGCGTCCGTGAACGAACAGGTGGTGCACGGCATCCCGAACGATCGGCCGCTGCGCGCGGGAGATCTTCTGTCGATCGATGCGGGTGCCGAGCTTCGCGGGTGGAACGGAGACTCCGCGTTCACCGTGGTCGTGCCGGGCGATGCCCCCGAGGCGCTCGTGGCGCCGCGCCGACGGCTCTCCGAGGTGACCGAAGGGTCGCTGTGGGCGGGGATCGCGGCGCTCAGCCGTGCGTCGCACCTGGCCGAGGTGGGTGCGGCGATCGAGGACTACATCCAGACGCACGCACCGGAGGGGGGCTACGGCATCCTCCGTGACTACGTCGGACACGGCATCGGCCGCAAGATGCACGAGTCTCCGAGTGTGTTCAACTACCGCGTCGATGATCGCGGACCCGAGGTGCGTCCGGGGCTGGCCGTGGCAATCGAACCGATGGTCGTCATCGGAGATCAGCAGACGCTCGTCGAAGACGACGGGTGGACGGTCTCGACGGTCGACGGCACGGCCGGCTCACACTGGGAACATAGCGTCGCCGTGCACGATGGGGGTGTCTGGGTACTCACCGCTCCCGATGGTGGTGCCGAAAAGCTGGCGCCCTTCGGTGTGGTGCCGAAGGAGATCGACTGATGATGATGGCCGCGGTCCGCAAGTCCACGAACTGGTTCGCGATCGGCGTCACGGCCGCGGCCGTGGTAATCGTGCTCGTCGTTGGCGGTGCCGTGTGGTTCGCCAACAGCCAGGCGACCTCCCCCGGGACCATCCCCGAGTCCTCAGCGGTGAACGCCGACACGGGCGCGGTCTCCGTGGGCACCGGTAGCAAGACGGTCGACACCTACATCGATTTCATGTGCCCCGCCTGCAATTCCTTCGAGCAGGCGTACGCGCCCACGCTGCAGCAGCTGGTCGATGACGGAACCATCACCCTTAACATCCACCCGATCTCGATCCTCGACTCGCAGTCGCAGGGCACGCAGTATTCGACTCGCGCGGCCAGCGCCGCCTACTGCGTTGCCGTGGACGACGTTGCGAACGTCCCGACGTTCGTGAGCGCGATGTACGCGCAGCAGCCCCGGGAGGGCACGTCGGGTCTCGATGATGCGACCCTCGCGACGATCGCTCAGGACGCGGGGGCGTCGGATGCCGTGACGTCGTGCATCGAAGACGGCACCTACATGAAGTTCGTCACCGCGATGACGAAGAAGACCCCGTCGCAGACCGGCTCGGGCATCTCGACGCCGACCATCGCGATCAACGGGCAGGTTCTGGTCAACCAGCAGGATCTGACCGGCGACCCGCAGAAGGACATCGTCGAGCGGCTGAACGGCTGAGCTCCGGGGCGGCGAGTTGCCGCATCCGGCTCTACCACGTATGCTTGATCTTTGGTGCGTTGCGCCTTCATTGGCGTGTCGCAAGCACCACATCCCCATCCACCGCAGACCGGCCGGTCTGCAACGAGCGTGAGCGAGTTTATGGCGAAGAAAGACGGTGTCATCGAGATCGAGGGCACGGTGTCCGAGGCACTGCCCAATGCGATGTTCCGTGTCGAGCTGAGCAACGGTCACAAGGTGCTTGCCACCATCTCGGGCAAGATGCGGCAGAACTACATCCGCATCATCCCCGAGGACCGTGTCGTTGTCGAGCTGAGCCCCTACGACCTCACGCGTGGTCGTATCGTCTACCGCTACCGCTGAGTCCGGCCGAGAAGTAACGAACCGCTCGCGCGGATCGAAGACAGCGAAACAGGAAATCATGAAGGTCAATCCCTCCGTCAAGCCCATCTGCGACCACTGCAAGGTGATCCGTCGCCACGGGCGCGTCATGGTGATCTGCAAGAGCAACCCGCGTCACAAGCAGCGCCAGGGCTGAGTCCTCGCGACTCGACGACCGACGTTCAACTGAATACACAACGGCAGGATCAGAACCCGCACTGCGGGGGACACCTCGGGGCGGAGGCCCGAGCACCGATCCTGCTCCACACCTCCACGACACTCTGAGGAGAGCCGCATGGCACGTCTCGCCGGCGTCGACATCCCGCGCGACAAGCGCGTGGTGATCGCACTTACTTACATCTACGGCGTGGGCCGCACCCGCTCCACCGAGATCCTCACCGCGACCGGCATCAGCCCGGACGTCCGCGTCAAGGACCTCACCGACGACCAGCTGGTCGCCCTCCGCGACCACATCGAGGGCACCTACAAGGTGGAGGGTGACCTCCGTCGCGAGGTGGCCGCCGACATCCGCCGCAAGGTCGAGATCGGTTCCTACGAGGGCCTGCGCCACCGCCGCGGCCTCCCGGTGCGCGGTCAGCGCACGAAGACGAACGCGCGTACCCGCAAGGGCCCCAAGCGCACCGTCGCCGGCAAGAAGAAGGCGCGCTAGGCCTCCGCCGGCGCAGGATTCAGGAGAACCGCACATGGCACAGGCCAAGTCCGCCGCGCGCAAGCCGCGCCGCAAGGAGAAGAAGAACATCGCCGTGGGTCAGGCCCACATCAAGTCGACGTTCAACAACACCATCGTTTCGATCACCGACCCCTCCGGGGCCGTCATCAGCTGGGCTTCGTCCGGCGGTGTCGGTTTCAAGGGCTCGCGCAAGTCGACGCCGTACGCCGCAGGTATGGCCGCCGAGTCGGCTGCTCGCCAGGCACAGGAGCACGGCGTGAAGAAGGTCGACGTCTTCGTGAAGGGTCCGGGGTCCGGTCGTGAGACCGCGATCCGCTCGCTCACGGCCGCCGGCCTCGAGGTCGGCTCGATCCAAGACGTGACGCCCCAGGCGCACAACGGCTGCCGTCCGCCGAAGCGCCGCCGCGTCTGACGCATCGTTCCCGGGGAGTGCATCTCACTCCCCGGGAACGTCGCGCTCACGCACCCTATGCATCGGGATGCCACGCCCTTTGGGCGCGCGGCATCCCGCGAGTACAACTCAACACCTCACCCCATTACACGTGTCATATAGCGGGCACGTGATCGAAAGGAACACATAGTGCTCATCGCACAGCGTCCCACTCTGACCGAGGAGAAGATCGGGGAGTTCCGCAGCCGTTTCGTCATCGAGCCGCTCGAGCCCGGCTTCGGTTACACGATCGGCAACGCGCTGCGTCGCAGCCTCCTGTCGTCCATCCCCGGCGCGGCCGTCACGAGCATCCGCATCGACGGCGTCCTGCACGAGTTCAGCACCATCCCGGGCGTGAAGGAAGACGTCACCGAGATCATCCTGAACATCAAGCAGCTCGTGGTCTCGAGCGAGCGTGACGAGCCGATCACGGCGTACCTGCGCAAGACGGGTGCCGGCGAGGTCACGGCGGCGGACATCTCCGCTCCCGCCGGCGTCGAGGTGCACAACCCCGAGCTGGTCATCGCGACCCTGAACGACACCGCCAAGTTCGAGCTGGAGCTCACCATCGAGCGCGGCCGCGGCTACGTTTCGGCGACCCAGAACCGCAACGAGTACGCTGAGGCCGGTCAGATCCCGATCGACTCGATCTACTCGCCCGTGCTGAAGGTCAGCTACCGCGTCGACGCGACCCGTGCCGGTGAGCGCACCGACTTCGACAAGCTCGTCCTCGACGTCGAGTCGAAGCCCTCGATCGCGCCCCGCGACGCCGTTGCGTCGGCCGGTCGTACCCTCACCGAGCTGTTCGGTCTCGCCCGCGAGCTGAACGTCGAGGCCGAGGGCATCGAGATCGGCCCCGCGCCGGTGGAGACCGTGCTCTCGAACGAGCTGTCCATGCCGATCGAAGACCTCGATCTGTCGGTGCGCTCGTACAACTGCCTCAAGCGCGAGGGCATCAACACCGTTTCGGAGCTGGTCGCCCTCTCCGAGACGCAGCTGATGAACATCCGCAACTTCGGTCAGAAGTCGGTCGATGAGGTGCGCGACAAGCTCACCTCCCTCGGCCTGTCGCTCAAGGATTCGGTGCCCGGTTTCGACGGCGCCCAGTTCTTCGGCGGCTACGACGACGAGACCGTCTGACCTGTCGGACCCGACCGAACCTTCCTACTGGAGTAACACGACATGCCCAAGCCCACGAAGGGTCCCCGCCTCGGTGGCGGACCGGCCCACGAGCGTCTGCTTCTCGCGAACCTCGCGGCAGCTCTGTACACGCACAAGTCCATCAAGACGACCGAGACCAAGGCCAAGCGCCTGCGTCCGCTCGCCGAGCGCCTGATCACGTTCGCCAAGCGTGGAGACCTCCACGCTCGTCGTCGCGTGCTCTCGGTGATCGGTGACAAGGAGGTCGTGCACACCCTCTTCACGGAGATCGCGCCGCTGGTGGCCGACCGTGAGGGCGGCTACACGCGCATCACCAAGGTCGGCAACCGTAAGGGCGACAACGCCCCCATGGCCGTGATCGAGCTCGTCCTCGAGCCCGTCACCAAGAAGCCGTCGGCATCCAAGGCCGCCGCGGCTCCCGCCGCCGCTGCGCCGGTCGCTGAGGAGGAGGCTCCCGCCGAGGAGACCACCGCCGAGGAGACCCCGGCCGTCGACGAGGCGGCCGACGCCGGTGCCGAGTCCCCCGAAGAGGGCGCGGCCGCTGAGGCTGCGGCCGACGACGCCGTCGAGGGCGACGCCAAGGCGTAACGCTCTTCCTTTCGTATCGAGGCCCTCTCCCACTCGGGAGGGGGCCTCGGTCGTTTCCCGAGACGGGACGTAGGCTGGTGTGGTGCGTATCCGTCTCGACATCGCCTATGACGGAACCCACTTCCGCGGGTGGGCTCGCCAGCCGGGTCTCCGCACGATCCAGGGGGTCTTGGAAGACGCGCTCGTGCGCATCGTCGGCGGCGAGCCCCGTCTCGTCGTGGCGGGGAGGACGGACGCCGGAGTGCACGCGTCGGGACAGGTGGCGCACCTCGACCTGGACGAGGCGCAGGCCGCGCGTCTGCCCCGCCGTCGCCGTGACGGCGACGAGTTCGACGCGGTGGCAGCGCTGGCCGGGCGCGTACGGGGCGTCCTCGGTGCCTACTCCGATGTCACCATCCTCCGCAGTTCCGCGGCACCCGAGGGCTTCGATGCTCGCTTCTCGGCCGTGTGGCGCCGCTATGCGTACCGCCTCGCCGACGCGGTGACCGGCTACGACCCCCTCGAGCGGGCGCGGACGACCACGATCAGGGCGCACCTCGACGTAGAGGCGATGGATGCCGCTGCCCGCAGCCTCATCGGCCTTCACGACTTCGCCTCCTACTGCAAGGCGCGTGACGAGGCCACGACCATCCGGACGCTGCTCGAGTTCGACTGGCGCCGAGATGGCGACAACGCGCTCGTCGCGAACGTCCGAGCGGACGCGTTCTGCCACAGCATGGTCCGCGCGCTGGTGGGCGCGTGCGTCGCCGTCGGCGAGGGACGGATCAGTGTCGATGAGGTCGTGGCGATCCGCGACGCCCGCGCGCGGACTCCGGACACCAAGGTGCTGGCAGCCCGCGGGCTCGTGCTGGCCGAGGTCGGCTACCCGGCCGACGACCTGCTGGCCGCCCGTGCGGAGCAGACGCGCAACCGTCGCGACGCGGACGACATCGGTTCCTGAGCGTTTGGCAACCCGGGCCGGGGGCGTGGGCGGTCGGCCGTAGGCTGGCAGGGCCATGAAGGTCATCTCGTACAACCTGCGCAAGCACCGTGCCGTGGGGGAGCTCGTCTCGCTCGTCGACGCCCACGCCGTCGACGTCCTGTGCCTCCAGGAGTGCGACACCCGAGACCTCCCGGCCGAGATCGCCGGTCTGCGGCTCGCAGAGGCCACACAGCGGAACCGTCTCGGGCTGGCGGTGTACTACCGCGAGAACACCTACCGAGCGGTCGACGTGCGCTCGATCGCCTTGAAGAAGTCCCTTCACGACTACGTGCTCAAGCCCGCGGAGGAGCGCATGCTCGGTGTGCGTCTGCGCGACATCGATGACGGCCACGAGATCATCGTCGCCTCCTTCCACGCCGCGCCTCTCACCGCGCTGAACTCGCTCCGCCGGCACCAGATCCGCACGGCCCTCGCGGAGTTGCAGGACCTCGGTCCGGGCCTCCCGGCACTGATGGTCGGCGATTACAACTACCCGGTCTTCAAGGAGAACCTGGGCCAGGCCGTCCGCGATCAGGGGTACGAGCTCACCCTGAGCGACGCCCGCACGTACACGCGGTACCGCTTCTTCCGCGGACACTACGACTTCGCGACGTCGATCGGCTTCGACATCGCGACCATTCGCACGCTGCCCCAGGGGCTGAGCGACCACCTGCCGATCCTGATCTCCGCGGAGGTCACGGGCACGCGCTCCGCTCCCGTGGCCTGAGCTCACGGTCACCGTCGGGGCGTGACCGTCCGGCGGCGTTGCGCGGGACACGACGGCCCTCCGAGGCCGCCCGTGCCGCAGACGGGAGGGGGCGTGGCATCCGGGGCGTCGTTCACACGGCCCGCGGTCGCGTGGTCCTTCGTGGGCCGCGGCCGAAGCGGTGCCAGCGGCCTAGACTCGACGGGATACACAGGAGGATCGATGGGGGACCGGGTGCGACGCAACCGCGCAGCAGTGGGCATGTTCGGCGCGGGCGCGGTGCTGTTCGGTCTGGTCGGATGCGGGGCGCCCCCGTGGGCGCAGGGCGGCGGGCAGAGCTCGCCGTCGGCCGCCCCGTCATCGTCGGTCGTTCCGGCGCCGCAGCCCGTGCCGAATGACCTCTCCAGCGGCTCGACCGAGCGCTCGGTGACCGCCGGAGCCGTCTCGGCGACCGTGAATTACTGGTCGACTCTCTCGATGGACCGCTGGACGCCCACGGCGCTCAAGCCGGTGAGCATCTCGATGGTGACCACGGTGACCCCCGACGACGGGCAGAAGGTCTACCTGCAACGGGCGACGATGACGGCTGTCCCGGGTAATGAGACGCAGTCCTTCGCCCCGCTGGCGGCTCAGACCGACCAGGCCAACGCGCCCGGTTATCTCGTGCTCTCGCCCTACAGCTACTCCCAGACGTTCAACGTGGGGGAGGTGCCGGCGGATGCCACCTTCGTGACCCTGCAGTTCACGTACGAGTTCCTCGTGCAGACCACGCCGACGTCGAGCGAGTACGCGAAGCAGACCGCGAGCGACTCGATCACGGTGGCGATCGCGCGCGGCGCCGCCTCTACCGACGGCTGATCCCGAGCCGTTCGCGCCCGCGGCCCTCGTCGAGAAGCGCCGCAGTGGTGCGCGGTTCGATCCGCGGCGACCGGAGGTCGTCGGGTGTCATCGCTCGGCGGTTCGGGCGGGCGAGGGGAGCCGGACCGTCACCGTCGTGCCCGTTCCCACTTCGCTCTCCAGGTCGAGCGAGCCCCCCTGCTCCTCGACGATGCTGCGCACGATGCCCATGCCGAGCCCCGTCCCGGGGGTGGGGCTCTCGCGCGCGGCCCGGGAGCGGAAATAGGGGTCGAAGATCCGCGGGAGGTCGTCGGGGTGGATGCCGATTCCCGTGTCGGCGAAGCGGAGTTCGACGATGCCGTCGTGTGCGGTCGCCGAGATGTGCACGCTCCCGCCCCCGGGCGTGTACTTGATGGCGTTGCTCAGAATGTTGTCGAAGGCCTGCCGCAGGCGGAACGCGTCACCGATTGCCTCGGTCGAGGCGGGGACATCGTCCGTCACCGTGACCCGGCGGGCGACGGCCGCGGGGCGGAACGATTCCAGGGATGCGGTGAGGATGCGGTGGACATCGACGGGCGCCACCGCCTTCTCTTCGCGGAACACCCCTCGCGAGTTCGCCAGGATCTCGGAAATCAGCGTCTGCATGCGCTCACCGGCGCCGGCGATGACCTCCAGCTGCTCGCGCACCTTCGGCGCGAGGTCGGGCGCATCCAGGGCCAGATCGGCGTGGCCGATGATCGCCGTGAGCGGATTGCGCAGCTCGTGCGACACCGTGGCGGCCATCCGCTCGCGAGCACGTTCGGCGTCGATGAGCGCCGTGATGTCGTGGACGATGAGAAGGGTGCTCTCGGGCTCGTCGGACGGCACCAGGCGACGGGTCGATGCGGACAGTGCGCGCCAGTGTCCCTGCCCGTCGAACAGCCAGACTCGCTCGTCATCGAACTGCTCTCCCCGGGCTGCCCGGGTGAACGGGCGGGCGGACTCCGGCAAAGGCTCTCCGCGCATGGCGGCGTACTCGACGGCGCCACCCGGCCGGGACGGCTCGTCGCGCTCGATGCCGTACAGAGCCACATACGTGTCGTTCAGTGCGAGCACCTCTCCGTCAGCGGAGAGGCGTGCGATCCCGGTATCCAGGCCGTTGAGCATCTGCGACACCCGACGTTCTTGCCCGGTGACGCGCTGGAGCGTGCCCTGGAGCCTGCTCGCTTGGCGCCGGAGGAGTTGTTTGAAGGCGCGCGTCTGTCGTGCCGAGAGATACGCGGTGATCGCGATGAAGCTCAACGCCAACATCACGACGATCAGGCGCAGCGCGCTCGACGGAGCCGAGTCGTTGATCGTGGCATCCGCGACGATCACCACGCCGACCACGGTGAGAGCGGCAACCGTCATGCTCAACGCGAAATGCGTCGCGATCCAGGTGACGGGAAACACCCAGAAGTACCCGAATCGCAATTCGGTGTCGAAGGTGAGCAGACCGATCCCCGCGATGTCCGCGAAGGGAATCAACGCCACGGCATTGCGGGGCAGTCGATGCCAAGGAACCATGATGGACACCGCCGTCAGGGCGATGACGATCCCGACACCGGTCGAGAACGTCCAGACGGCGAACAGGGAGGGTTCCAGCGCCTGCACGAGCAGCACCGTGATGACGACGCTCGCCCCGAGGACCAGCTGCAGGAGCCAGATGGATCGGGTCCGACCGCTGTGGCCGCTGGGCTCGTCCGCGTCGAAGCCGCCGGGCGACGTCGCCGGCGCATCGCTCATCACGGCTGCCATGTGATCGAGTGTATAGAGGATGGTGTAGTCTTCTGCGCGCCATCCTGTCTCTGCTCGCCCTTCGCGTCCATCCGAGCGCGTCGTCCGGTCAGACTCCCCCTGAGGCCTGCATCCCGCAGTGTGATGGTCGTTTATCGACCTCTGCGCCCTTCGCGCACTCAGCCCTCAGGAGACCCTCGTGAGCACGCCCCCTCGCCGCCGCCCTGTGCGCGCCCTCGCGCTCGCCGCCGTCGTCGGGCTCGCCAGCCCCACGCTCTTGACCGGATGCAGTCAGGTCGTCGACGCCTTCAACGCCATCCAGGCCCAGACCTCGGGGGGCACTCAGCCGGTCGTCTCGACCCCGGCTCCGCAGGCTTCCGCCAGCGACATGCCGTTCGACTCGCAATTCACCTACGACGGGTCGGTGTCGCTGTCGTCCGAGGTCGCCGACGGACTCGAGTTGCGCCTGGACGTGTGGGCAGTGAACCCGAAGCGCACGATGGAGTGGAACCCGTCGAGCGAGAAGCAGTTCGGCTTCGCGATCAACGTCTACGACCACCGGGTCGACGAGAAGGCCGTTCTCGCGCAGAAGCGTCGGGTATTCGTTTCGTCGGTGTCGATCACCTCTCAGACCGCGCAGTCGGGCGGACAGGTGTCGAATCCGTTCCAGTTCAGTGCCGATCCGCGAACGCTCGTTCCCTCCGACACGCTGCGATCCGATCGGGGCCTGCTGCTGAACAGCTTCCAAGGCGGGCTCCTGGTGCCGTCGACGTCGATCCGCCAGCTTCCCACCGACACCTTCGGCATCACCCTGGAGTTCGCTCTGAACGTCGCCGTGGAGGGGGCGGCGAACTCCGACACGTCGTTCTCTCAGCAGACCGTCTACCAGTATCTGCCGATCGCCATCTTCGACGACGACGCCGCTGCGACGTCGAGTCAGCCGACCGACTCGGGCACCGGCACCGGTCGCGCTCCGGGCTGGGGAGAGAGCGGCCAGGGCTGAGCAGCGCGCTCGATCACACCCGCGGCAGCGCGCCCCGCCGCAAGCCCGATCGCCGGGGCGCCATGAGTCGGGAGACCTCGCGCACATCGGTGACCGGGTGGTGCTCGAACGAAAGATCGGGGGTGTCGCTGTAGTCGATCAGCGGCATCTGTGCGGCGAACGCACCGCGCACGCGCTCTTCCACCTCGGTGCGCCCCCCGGTCTTCGCGAGGAGGACGAACACCGAGTCCCGGGTCGGGACGCCTGCCGCTGCGCCCGGCAGCGCGTGCTGTGCCGCATCCACGAGGACGGTGAGGATCTCTTCGGCGCGGCCTCGGCTATGGGCGGCACGGATCAGCTCCATCTCCGGGAGGCGAACAATCATGACGTCGATGCGCGCGTTCGAGCGGAGCAGCTTCGCAGCGGAGTCCCGGAGCGCTCCGAGATCATGGGCGCGAGTGCCCGGGGTGGGGGCGTCGTCCAGCTCACGGCCCAGTCGCACCGCGCCATACCCCATGGCCGCGATGGTCAGGGCGCTGAGGAGCGCCGTCAACTGCGGGGAGGCCGTGTCGTTCCAGAGGGGAGACGACATCCCCGCCGTCGCTGCGACGACGAGTCGATAGGCGTTGTACGCACCGTAGATGGCGAGCGTGATGGTCAGCACCCGGGAGCCGGCGAGGTCGCGGAGCGGGCGCCGCTGGAGCTCCACGGCGGCCAGTGCGGCGAACACGGCCATGCCGGCGGTCTTCAGCAGCGTCGCGTCGTCGAGGGGAAGGACGAAGGTGGCCGCCAGCATCAGGATGGCGGCTGCCCCCGCGCTCACGGCCCCCATCGTGGCGCGCGAATTCAGGCGTCGGGCGCCTACCCACGCCAGCCCGACGGCGAGGATGTTCGCCGCGTTGCCGGCCGCGGCCGCGAACGTTCCCCCACCGGCGATCTCGATGATGTTCGCCGCCGCGCATGCGAGGGCCGAGATCGACGCGACGCCGAGGTAGCGGACCAGTTCGGCCCGCGGGCCGCCGCGGTCGTCGTCCCGCCGTCCGTGGGCCAGGAACAGCGCCGTACCGGCGACGACAGCCGCCGATAGGGCGGTGAGGAGATCGAGCACGACCATCGAGGAAGCGCTCCCTCTGCCGGGTCCGAGCTGATCTTGAGGAAATCTTGCGGGGACGGTGGTCATGTGCGGCGGTGGCCTTGCGGTGACGATACCAGAGTGGGACCTGGCCGACCCGCCGCCCCTCCCAGAGGAAGAAACTGCCATGACCGACGCGCGAACCTTCGCCCCCCACACTCGGACGCTGGTGCACCCGGCGCATGCTGCCGCGCCCGGTCCGGCTCCCGAGGAGCACGGGTTCGCCGACGACTTCGCGTCGGTGCTCGAGCACACCACCGTGCACCGCTCCACCATCGGCTGCATCATTCCTGCTTACAACGAGGAGGAGTCGATCGCTGAGGTGATCGAGGCGCTGCTGGGGCAGAGCCGCGTGCCGGATGTCATTCACGTGGTCGTCAACAACACCTCCGACAACACCGTCAAGATCGCCTCGGACTACAGCGGACCGCACGAGATCTCGACCGAGCTCGGCGAGCAGTTCACCGAGGTGTTCGTGCACGACATCGGCAAGAACCCCGACAAGAAGGTGGGTGCGCTCAACTACGGCTACTCGCTCGTCGAGGGCTACGACTACCTGCTGGGCGTCGACGGTGACACCATCGCGGATGCCAGGGCGGTGGAGTTCCTCGAGACCGAGGCGGTCGCCGACTCGAGGATCGGCGGCATCTCGGCGATCTACACGATCGACGACCAGCCGATCAAAGGACTCGTCGCGAGGTTCCTCACCGCCGGTCAGCGCACCCAGTTCGCCGCGTTCAACCTGCAGAACCTGTTGCGCGGGCGCAACATGGCGGTGCTCGGCGGGCAGTTCTCGATCTTCTCCACCAACGCCCTGCGTGAGGCGATGAAGCAGAACCACCAGATCACGCCGTGGGTGAAGGACTCCGAGGTCGAGGACTCGCTGCTGTCGCTGCAGATCAAGAGCGCCGGATACCTGACGAAGATCAGCCCCTACGCCCGCGCCAACGTCGGCGGAATGACCACCCTCTCCGGCTACGACGCGCAGCAGGTCAAGTGGACCTACGGCGCCATCGAGCTCATGTGGCCCGGACAGCGCGGCGACACGAAGGGGCAGCCCTTCCACCCGAACCTGCGCCTGCGGTGGTTCGAGAACTTCGGCATGTTGACCAACCTCTTCGTGCGCGTGGCGTTCCTCACGCTCCTTGCGGGGTCCCTCTCGATCAGCGCCTTCGTGTTCTCGCCCCTGTGGCTCATTCCGCCGGTCGTGGCGATGCTCTTGAACCTTCGTATCGCCAAGACCATGGCCTCATGCGACCGCACCGACGTGCTGTTCGCGGTGCTGTTCTTCCCCGCCGAGATCTTCATGTGGATCCGCATCAGCCACTTCGTTCGCTCGTGGACCCGCTTCCTCTCGCGGAAGAAGGTCGACAACTGGGCGATGCAGGCCAAGGCGGAGCGGGGTGGCGGTCTCGGTCACTGGGCCCCGATGGTGGTGCTGATCGCCGTGGCGATCGCCCTGGCCGTCGTCTGGGTGCTCGTCGGCCCGGTGGTGCAGTCCTCGATCCTGTGGATCGGGTGGCCCATCGTCGGTGTGGTCACCGTCCTCCAGACCCTCCTCATGTTCACCAAGCTCGTCCGTCGTCACCACGGATACAAGGTCTGATCGCGACCCGAACGCATCAGAAAAACGGATGCCCCGGCCCTGGGGAGGGTCGGGGCATCCGTGATGTCCGGGGTGCTCAGGGGGCCGCCAGCAGCTCCGAGGTCAGGCGGTAACCGACGCCGCGGACCGTCTCGATGTACCGGGGGTTGGCGGGATTATCGCCCAGCTTCCGACGGAGGTTGGTCATGTGGGCCTCGATGGCGCGTTTGTCGGCCTCACCGACGAAGTAGCTGGTGACGTACGACTCCCCGCGGAGCACGAGGGTGAGATCGGCCTTGCTCCGCACGCGCCGCTTGGATTCCATGAGCGTGGCGAGGAGGTCGAATTCCGTCCGCGTGAGGTCGAGTTCGTGCCCGTCGACGAGCACGATCCGGCTGTCGGGGTCGAGCTGCAGATCTCGGTGCACGATCCACGGAGCGCCGGTCGGGGTGAGCTCGCCGTGCGCGCGCGTCGCCACCTCGCTGCCCGTGTGAGGCATCAGATCGCCGCCGGGTGCCGCGCCGGGTGCCGTCGCCCAGGGCTCCGGGCCCTGCGAGGAGGGCACCACCAGCGGTGCGCCCGGCACAGAGCTGGGCGTACCGGGGGCGGGGTCTGCCGCTCGACCGACGTCGCTGCTCTGCCGTGCCGCCGGGAACGACGGCCCGACGCTGTCTTGGCGGGGAGCGGTCACCGCCGGCGCACCGGAGCGGGGCCGCCGGAGGAGCGCCTCGATGCGGGCGCGCAACTCGCGGGGGCGGAAGGGCTTCACGACGTACTCGTCAGCGCCGGCGCCGAGACCCAGCACGACGTCGGCTTCTTCCTCGAGGCCCGTGAGCATGACGATGTAGGTATCGCTCTGCTGCCGGATGCGGCGGGCTGCCTCGAAACCGTCGATACCGGGCATGTTCACGTCAAGCGTGGTGATGAGGGGTTGGTAGGCGATGACCGCGCGCACGCCGTCGATGCCGTTGCCCACCGAGACCGTCGAGAATCCGGCGGACTCCAGGACGTCCACGAGCAGATGACGAATATCCGGATCGTCCTCGACGATCACGGCTGTCTTCAGCATCTCTGTGCTGTCGCTCATTGCACCACTCTTCCGGCTCCGCACATGGTCCTGACCGCGATCTCCCCCGAGCCGCGTCGGCCGCGGAGCGACCGAGGCACATCCTTACATACTTCACCGGCCACCGGCCTGTCTCGGACGAGAGTCACGCGATCACCGGCTTTCGCGCGTGAGTTCCACCGCGGCTTCGGGCCACCACGTACCGGCGGCGGGACCGTCGTTGCAGTCGCCGTCGCTTTCCCCGGGAGGCTTGATCCACAGCGTCGTGTCGACCACGCCGTCGCCGAACGCGCCGCTCGGCGCGCCGACCAGGCGACCGGGCGGATTACACCATTCCGACCCCGCCGGCCCGGCACCGTTTCGTGAGGTGTCGATGATCGCGTGGGTGCCGCCCAGCCGGTCGGACAGCTCGTGCGCGTAGTCGAACTCTCGCGCGGTGTCTTGGTAGTTGGAGACGTTCAGTGCCACCCCACGCACCTCGCTCAGGAGGCCCGTCGCGCGAAGAAGATCGGCCATCTCGGCGGCCGAATGCCAGGCCGAGTGCCCCGCGTCGAGGTAGATCCACGTGTTCGCACCGCGGATGTTCTCGACCGCCGTCCGCAGGTGCTGGACTCGATCGTCGAACGAGCCGCACGAGGAAGACAGGGCGATGCTGTCGGGCTCGAGGACCACGATTTTCCGTACGTCCGACGCATTGCGCAGCGCGTCGCCGATTCGCGCGGTCCATTCTCGGTAGGAGTCGGGGTCGAGGCCTCCGGCAGAGTGGTTTCCGCAGTCGCGATCGGGGAGCCCATAGACGGCGAGGGCGACGGTGGCATCCTGCTCCCGCGCCTCGGCCGACAGGTGCGCCACCCGATCCCACACTTCGTCGACGGGATCGATCTCGGGGGTGAGCCAGTACGTCGTCGGTTGCGCCGCGAGCCAGGCGGCAGCGTCGCCCGCGGGGGACCCCGCCGGGGTCTGCGCGGCGGCTTTGGCGGCCTTGGACTCGTCGGGCACGACGATGCGGGTATCTACAGCCGGTGGCCGTGCCGACAGCGTCTGGAACAGTGTCGTGACCAGGGAGCCGACCACGGCGATCCCCGTGATGAACGCGATGACGACGACAATCACCCCGCCGATCAGAATGATCCGCGGAATCCGGCGGCGCCGGTTCGGGCGCTGCGCTCTCCCCACCCTCAGGACTCTAGTCGAGCCCCGGAGGTCTGAGGCGAAGGGGGGACTCCCGGGGTGCGGGACGAATCGCCCCTCTCGGCGGGGGCTACGAGCGTGGTAGTTAACCGAATGAACGTCGGTACACTGCTTTTGTGGGGAAACTGATTTACAACGCTCTCGGGCACTCATTGGATATCGAGGATCGCACCCTTGCCCACCTGCGTCTCGTCTTCATGAACAAGCTGCGTCGCGGAGAGCCCTTCATGTTCCATTTCCCCACGGGCGACGGGACGGGAGTCCGAACTCTGTGGATCCACCCGTCGATTCCGCTCGTGTTTCACTTCTACGGCAGTCGACCGCCCCAGATGAATCGTCGCTGGGTGGACGAACTCATGAACGAAGCCAGTTCTCCGAACGGTCTCACCGTGATCGCCGAGCCCGATCCAGATACCGGGAGCCCCGCCGCGGTGTGACCGGTCGTCACCGGCATTCGGCGTCGACGACCTCGCGAACGCGGTCCAGGAACACCGCGAGTTGATCGGCCGCCCCGGTGGGCAGAGCGAGCGCGAACTCGCGGATCTGTGACGTGACGGGGTCGATGGTGTCCGCATCCATGCTGCGGTCGAAGGGCACCACGAACTTGCTGCGGCGGTCGCCGGGATTCGCGACGAAGCCGATCAGTCCGCCCGCGTGTAAACGGTCGAGCATTCCGGTGACCGACGCGGTGGACACCGCCAGGGCCTGCGCGATCTCGGTCGGAGTGACCGTAGCCCCTTCATCGGCGCGCTCCAGGATCAGACGCATGGCGGCGCGGGCGTTCTCGCTCGGCCCGCAGTTCGTTTGGCGTCTGCGCGCCAGTCGGGCCTCGGCCAGGCGCAGTCTTTCGACGGCGCGGGCGGCGACCGTCGCGGGGTCGTCTTCTGTCACGATCGTCATGGCTCTCCCTGTCGGATCCGGCCGCCCCGGAGCGTCAGTCTAGTTAGCGGAACGAGATGTTCTTCCGGTTGCGAACCCGCTCGCCGGCCCCGCGGGACGCGAAGAAATTCGGTAAGCGACCCGGATTCAGCCGCAGTTCACTTGGGGATAGTTAGGCGATCTAGTAAAATTTGGATTGCCAAAAACTCCGGAAGGAGATGCTCATGGGCCTTTTGTTCTACGGCTCTTCCGAGCGCCCGATCCGGATTCCGGATCGCGTTCTCACCCACGTGAAGGTCGTCGTCGCCGCCAAGCTTCGTCGCGGTGAGAGTTTCACCATGTCGTGGCGCCACCCGGAGGAAGACGAGGGGGGACGCAGCACTCTCTGGATCGAGCCCTCGATCCCGTTGCGTTTCGTTTTCGGTACGGCCGAACCGGAGGCGCTCGACCCCGTACTCCTCCAGACGTACGCGAATGCGGCGAACTCGTCGAGCGGTCTGACGATCGATCTCGAGGCCGCGGGAGACACGGTGTCCGTCACGGCGCACGCCGCGCGTCCTCGGACCTGAGGACTCGACCTTTCCCGGTTCCCCGGACGCTCCGTTCTCGCGGCAGGGGGACGGTGTTACCGCTGGGCGGCGGCGTGTCGGTGCGCGATCAGCGACATCCACGCCATGCCGGGGCAGGGCGGCGCACTGCGTCCCCGCATCCGTTCCCAGGCTTCGACGTAAATCCCCTCGAGGAGGTCCTCGGCGCGAACCGGATCGCGAGTGAGGGTTCGCAAGACGGCGAACACCCGGGGCGCCGTCGCGTCGTAGAAGGAAACGAAGGCGTCGCCGTCGCCCGCGGCTGCGCGCACGAGGAGCGAATCCAGGTCCACACCGCCGGCGGCCGCCCGCTGTCTGCGGGTGAGTGTCACGGGCACCTCCTCGGTCGACGTGTCCCCAGTCAATCGCCGCGAGCGGACCGCGCCCGGGGGTTGCGTTCCCGGGATCGCTCGCGTAGCGGAGCAGGTGCCCCCTCCCGTGCCCTCGGCGTCAACCCCGGCGTCGCGTCGCGGGAAGGCGTCTACCGTGAGGGCATGAGATCGCTCGTACGGTGGACGCTCGCCCTCGCGATGACCTTTGCCGGTCTGGCTCACTTGACCTTCGCGCGCCGAGATTTCCAGGCGCAGGTCCCGGACGCTGTCGTGGAGCACGGCCCGCTGGACCGGGATGCGGTGGTCGTGGCATCCGGTGTGGTCGAGATCGGCTTCGGCCTCGCACTGCTGCTTTTGCCCCGGGAACGTCGCCGCGTCGGCGCCGCGCTCGCGGCGTTCTACATCGCGATCTTCCCGGGCAACGTCGACCAGTGGCGCAAGGCCCGCTCGGCCTTCGGGCTCGACACCGACCGCCGGCGCTTCGCCCGGCTGTTCTTCCAGCCGGTGCTCGTCGCCGCCGCGTGGTGGTCCACGCGCTGACCCGGCGATGAGCGCGGTCGTCAGCCTGGAGTTCGTGTTCGACGCCGTCGGCGACGCCGCGATACGGCGGGAATGGGAGATTCTCGAGCGCGCCGGACTTCCGAACCAGTCCCGCCACACCGGAGCGACGAACCGCCCGCACGTGACGCTGCTGGTGCGCACGCGGCTCACCGACCTCGATGGCGGTGCCCTCGAGCCTCATCTCCCGCTCGGGGTGGGGCTCGGCGCGCCCCTGCTGTTCGGGGGTCTGCGCACACGAGTGTTGGCTCGGTCGGTGCTACCGACGCCGGGCCTTCTCGGCCTGCACGCGGCCGTGCACGCTCTCGCCGGGGGTGGCGACGACGCGCCGCACACAGTCCCGGGTGACTGGAGTCCGCACGTGACGCTCGCGCGTCGATTGCCGACCGACCGGGTCGGGGAGGCGCTCGCCGCCCTGGCGGAACAGGGCGGTGATCGGATCGACGTGCGCGTGATCGGCATCCGTCGATGGGATGCCGGCACCCGGACGGTCTCGCACGTCGCCGGACGTGGCACGCTGGAACCGTGCTGACCGACGACGCGTTTACTTTCCTCCGCGAGTACCACCTCGCCACCCTGTCGACCGTCGGGCGGTCGGGCCGTGTCCACGCCGTCCCGGTCGGGTTCACCTACGCCGATGGCCTCGTGCGGATCATCGGGTCGCGCGGGACGCAGAAGTTCGTCAACGCCGAACGCAGCGGGCGCGCCTCGGTGTGCTCGGTGGACGGAGCTCGGTGGATCAGTTTCGAAGGGCCTGCGCGGGTCGCTGACGACCCGGAGGCCGTGGCGCTCGCGGTCGAGCTCTACGCCGCGCGGTACCGCCAGCCGCGCGTGAACCCGGAGCGCGTCGTGCTGGAGATGACGGTCGAGCGAATTCTCGGTTCCGCGCACCTGCGAAGCTGAGCTGCGCGCCCTCACGATCGCACGCGGCCGGGCCCCGTCTTCCGCGCGCGGCGGGGATCCCCCGTGTGATACTCGACGCGATGAACCGGATCCTGGCCGTCATGGCCGTGCTGACCATGGGTGCGGCGACGCTGGCGGCATGCACGCCGGCGGCCGACCCGCCCTCCGCCGTCGCGACGACGCCCGCGGCACCCGGGGAGCAGCTCGCAGCCTGCGCCCCGGATGCGATCCGGGTGGGGGAGGGGGCGGATGCCCTGCAGAGCGCCCTCGACGACGCTCGCCCCGGCGTCGTGCTGCAGCTGGCCCCCGTGGTCTACGCGGGGCACTTCCGCGCGAGTGTCGCCGGCACCGCGGGGGCGCCCATCGTTCTGTGCGGCGCGCCGGGAACCGAACTCGACGGCGGCGATCCCTCGGGCGGCTACACCCTGCATCTCGACGGGGCCTCCCACTGGGACGTGCGCGACCTCACCGTGCGCGGCGGGCAGAAGGGGGTCGTCCTGGATGCCGTGTCAGGCACCGTTCTGTCTGGGCTTCGCGTCTCCGACGTGGGGCAAGAGGGCGTGCACCTGCGCGCGGGAAGCAGCGACAACACGCTGCGCGGGGTCGCGGTGGCGCGCACCGGTCTCACGGACCCCGAGTTCGGCGAGGGCGTCTACGTCGGATCCGCCGAGTCGAACTGGTGCCGGTATAGCGCGTGCGCACCCGATCGCAGCGACCGCAACGTGTTCGAGGCGCTGGTCGTGAGCGACACCACCGCCGAGGCGCTCGACGTGAAAGAGGGGACCACGGGGGGCATCGTGCGCGGATCGCGGCTGTCGACCGGTCCTTCGCCCGCGGTCGACAGCGCCGTCGACGTGAAGGGCTCGTCCTGGCGTTTCGAGAGCAACACCATCGCGGGCCCCGTCGACGCCGTGTCGATCCACGTCATTTCGGCGCCGTGGGGGGCGGAGAACACCGTCGCGGGCAACACGTTGGAGGCGGGGCCGGGTGGTGTCGGCGTCGCCGTCGTCGGCGATGCCCGTGAGGCGGGGAACACTGTCTCGTGCAACAACACGGTGCGGGACGGCGTCACCCTGTCGAACGTTTCCTGCACGTAACACGGACACGGTAATCTTCAGGAGCCTCCCCGGGGCGGAATTCGGCGTGCGCGCCGCACGAACGAGGGGAACGGATGGGTCAGGCGTCAATCGGCGAGCAGCTCATGTGGCTGCTTCCCTTCGGGTACCTCGGGATCGTCTCGTGGGGCTTCTGGATCGTCCGCAAGATCCTCGCCGCCACCGCACGTCCCGTGCGCAATGATTACCGCACGACGACGACGGTCGTGGTGCCGTCCTTCCACGAAGACCCCGACGTCCTCATCCGGTGCCTGCACACCTGGGTACGCCAGGGGCCGTCGCGCATCATCATCGTGCTCGACGTCGCCGACGTCGAAGCCCAGCGCCGGATCGAAGCGCTCGAGCTGCCCACGGTGGAGGTCGTGATGTTCGTGCACCGGGGCAAGCGCTCGGCGCTCGGGGTCGGCATCCGGATGGTCGACACCGAGCTCATCGTGTTCGTCGACTCCGACACCGCGTGGGAGGAGGGCATGCTCGACGCCGTCCAGATGCCGTTCATCGACCCGGCCGTGGGAGCGGTGAGCACGCGACAGAACGTCTATCTGCCCAAGTCGAGCATCTGGCGGCGCGTCGCCGACTGGATCATCGATCTGCGCTACACCGATTACGCGCCCGCGATGGGGCGCTTCGGCGGCATGATCTGCGCCTCCGGGCGCACGGCGGCCTACCGTACGTCGGTGATCGCCCCGCGGGTGGACGACCTCGAGCACGAGATCTTCTTCGGCAAGGAGTGCGTCGCCGGCGACGACGGCCGCATGACCTGGCTCGTGCTGTCTCAGGGGTTCCGCGTGACGCACCAGGACAGCGCTCGCGCCCTGTCGATGTTCCCGGGCACGTTCCGCGCGTTCGTCAAGCAGCGGGTGCGGTGGAGCCGCAACTCCTTCCGCTGCTACCTCACCGCGATCCGCCACGGGTGGGTGTTCAAGGTGCCGCTGATCTCACAGATCACGATGATGCAGATCCTGCTGACGCCCTTCACCATGTTCGTGGCTCTCGCGTACATCGCCCTCTCCGTGCGCGCGGAGTATCCGTGGCTCGCGCTGGGCCTGGCCATCGTGTGGCTCTTCGTCGGTCGCGGCATCCGGGGCATGGCTCACCTGTGGCGTCGCCCGGAGGACATCGTTCTGCTGCCGCTGGTGACCGTGGTCATCATCTTCGTGGCGTTGCCGATCAAGCTGTACGCGCTGTTCACGATGAACAAGCAGGGGTGGCTCACGCGCACGGCCGACCGCCAGGGCGGCGAGGGGCAGTCCGAGGCGAGCCTCGGAGCCGCGATCGATGACGCCACGGCCCCAGAGGTCTCCCGTGGATGAGGAAACGGGTGCCCTGACCGCCGCCGAACGCGGCGACACGCACCCCGCGATCCGCGGCATCTCCCGCGTGATCATGGTGGTCGCCGTCGCGGTCCTCGTGGCGGGCGTGGTGCTGGCCGGCAATTTCGTGCACACCGGGACGTTCTTTCCCTGGCTGCAGTCCGGGGCCTCCGGCACGGCGGTGGTCGCCCCCGCCCCGACCCCGGATGCCACGGACGCGCCCGAGAAGCCGAAGACGCCCGCCGAACTGGTCGCCGCCGAGGATGCCCGGCTCGCCGCCGTCGCCGCCCTCGCGCCCGATGATCCCGCGCTGCTGGAGCAGTGGAACACCGTCGTGCTGGCTCCGCGGGGCGGCCAGCAGACCGGGTACGGCCTGAGCGACCTGCTGGCCTCGGGGGCCGCGCGCCAGGACGACGCCACAACCGTCACTCTCGTGCGCAACGTCGTCGTGCGTCCCGGTGCCGAGCTCGATTTCTTCGGCGCGGGAGCGACGCTGAGGATGTCGAGTTCACCGCAGGGGGCGGTGAGCATCGTCGCGTGGGGCGGCATTCTCGGATTCATTGGCGCCGACGACGACCCGTACGTCGTCACGTCGTGGGACGACACGGCCGGCGCTCCAGATACCGAGGAGAGCGACGGCCGCGCGTACATCCGCGTGCGCGATGGCATCCTCGCTTCCGGGCGTACCGATTTCCGTGATCTCGGCTACTGGAGCGGCCGGACCGGCGGTCTCGCCGTGACCGGCACGGGCGATGAGCGCGCGTCCGCCGGGATCGTCACCTCGACGATGACCGGTCTGCACTACGGACTGTTCCTCTCCGACGCCACGGGGGTCCTGCTGCAGGACTCGACCATCACGGATTCGACCCTCACCGGGGTGGAGCTCACCAACGGCACCGATGCGACGGTGATCGAGCGCACCACCGTCACCGGGTCGGGGGCGGAGGGCGTCTCCGTCTCCCGCCAGTCGACCGAGCTGAAGGTCATCGATTCCACCGTCGAGGGGTCGGTGGGCTGGGGCATCCGGGTCGACGGTGCCGCGCTCGCCGACGGCCCGACCTCGGGCGGTTACGGACTCACTCCCTCACAGGGATTCACGCTCACGGGTTCGCACGTGCGAGACAACCGCGACGGCGGTGTTCGCGTCATCTCCACCGATACGACCGAGATCCGCGGGACGGAGGTGGCCGAGGCGCGCACCGCCGTGCTCGTGGAGGGGCCGTCGACCGGGCTCACCGTCGCCGATGTCGACCTCACGTCGACAGACCTGCGCGCCCTGGATGTGTCGGGGAAGATCACGGATGCCACGGTGTCGGACTCGCGCCTGGCCGGGCGCCGCATCGCGCTCGAGGTGGTCGGCGCGTCCGTGATCGTGCGCGACAACGATCTGCGCGTCGACTCCGGCTTCGCCGTCGAGCTGTCCGACGACGCACGCGCGGACATCACGGGCAACACCGTCCACGGTGTCGGGCAGGACGTCGTCGCGACGTGGTCGGGGTCGCGCACGATGCAAGCCGACAATGACCAGACCGACTGGACGTTCCAGTGGGCGTGGGTCGGGTGGATGAACGAACACCCGATGATGTGGATGTGGGCCTTGGTGCTGCTCATCCCCGCCATCGGTCT
This sequence comes from Microbacterium sp. ZW3a, assembly GCF_057167165.1. Lineage (NCBI taxonomy): Bacteria > Bacillati > Actinomycetota > Actinomycetes > Micrococcales > Microbacteriaceae > Microbacterium > Microbacterium sp. ZW3a. The sequence goes on from NZ_CM169903.1 coordinate 501,160, forward strand.
GCCGTTGCTGTGGCGCCGCCGCCGGGAGCACCTCAAGCTTCGCGCGCTCCTCCACGAGGCGCTGCTCCGGCACGGCGAGGAGCAGGTGGCCGCCTATCGCGGTGAGGAGGCGGATGTCGTCCCCGCGCGGGCCGACGCGGGCGCCCCCGTGCGGGAGGCGGGTCGCCCCGCCGACCGGCGGATCGCGCCGGTGGCGGCGGGCCGCGACGTGCGCTCGGCTCCCGCCCGAGGCGCGACGACGGCCACCCTGCCGGCTCCCCCTTCCCGTCCCTCCGCGCCTCCCGCTGCTCCCCGGTCCCCGGCCGGGCGGCCCCGCTCGTTCGCCGACCTGCGTACGGGGGCGCTGGAGGGGCGGACGTTTGCCTCGTTGCAGCAGTTCGCGGTCGCCGCGGTCGTGGAGGGCGGGTACTCGGTGCCGACCATTGCGCGTCTGTTCCGCATTCAGCACTGGCGGCTGCAGCAGTGGGTCAACGAAGCGGAACAGAACCGGAACGTCGGAGGAGGTCGACGATGAGCGAAGAGCAGCACGACGATCGCCTGGACACGGTGCTGCGTACCCTCGGCGATCGGGTGCGGGCGATGCGCCTCGCGCGCGGCATGTCCGTTACGAGCTTGTCATTCGAGGCCGAACTCGCTGAAGAGCTGATCCGTTCCGTCGAGGCGGGACGCACCTCGATTCCCATGGAAGCGCTCGTGGCGCTCTCCGACGTGTTCGAGGTGGGCGTGGCCGATCTGTTCGGGGACGCCACGGCGCCGGCGGCCCCCTCCGATGCGATCGACGCGCCGAGCTCCAGCCCGCACGTCGTGCCGAGTCCGGTGATCTGGGGCGGTGACCTTCCGCCCGCGCCATGGGTTTCGCCCGAGGCCGCCCCGTCCCCTCCACCCGCCGCCGCACCCCCGCCACCCGCCCCGGCTCCGCGGGCCTATCCCCATCGGGACGCCGAGTCTCCGGCATCCCGCCCAGGATCGGCGGACCTTCCGCCGGCGCCCTGGGTGACAGCACCCACCGTGCCCTCGACGGCGCCCGCCCCCGAGCACGTCGCGGTCTCGCCCACCGCCCCGCCGCAGACCGAGGCGCTGGCCGTGCCCTCGGTGGCGCCCCACGTTCACCAACGCGCGGCCCAGCGGGGGATGCGTGAGGCCTCCGCGTACGTCTTCGTGGCTCCCGGCGCCCCCGGCGGATCCGTTCCCCGGACCTTCGCCGATCTGCGCACCGGACCGCTGGCCGGGCGGAGCTTCCGTTCGCTGCGGGAGTTCGCCGTGGCATCCGTGGTCGAAGGCCATCACGCCGTGGCCGACGTGGCGCGGGTGTTTCGGGTGCCGGTCTGGCGCCTCGAGCAATGGGTGCGCGAGGGAGGCTCCCCGGTCTGAGCCCCCGCCCGCGCCCCCCGCAGGATCAGAGCGCGCGGAGCTTCTCCAGCAGCGGTGCGGCGATCTCGTCGACGAAGCGCTGCTGCTGAGCGTCGCCCACCTGCACGATCGCGAGGTCGGTGAAACCGGCGTCGAGGAACGGGCGAACGCTCTCGGCGAGCTCGTCGAGGTCGGGGCCGCAGGCGATGGACGCGGCGACGTCGTCGGGGCGCACGAACTGCGTCGCGCCGGAGAAGCCCGCGGGCGTCGGGAGATCGGCGTTGACAGACCATCCTCCCGCGAACCACCGGAACTGGTCGTGCGCGCGCTCGATCGCGGCATCCCGGTCCGGATCCCAGCTGATCGGGATCTGGCCGATCTTCCGGGACTCACCCTCGTGATGCTCGTCCCACCCGCGGATGAGGTCGGCGTCGGGCTCGGTGGTGATGAGGTGATCGCCGAGCGGGGCGAAGTGCGCGATCGAGAGTGCGCCCGATACCGCCACGCCGATCGGCACGCCCTCCTCGGGAAGGTCCCAGATGCGCGCCGAGTCCACCCGGAAGTACTCGCCGTTGTAGGTGACGAGGTCGCCGGTGTGCAGGGCGCGGATGATCTCGATCGCCTCCGCGAGCATGTCCAGGCGGGCGTGAACCGCCGGCCAGCCCTCACCCACGACGTGCTCGTTGAGGTTCTCACCCGATCCGAGCCCGAGGGTGAAACGCCCCTCGGACAGCAGCTGCAGCGTCGCCGCCTTCTGCGCAACGACGGCCGGGTGGTATCGCACGGTCGGGCACGTGACGTAGGTCATCAGTTCGACGGTCCGGGTGGCCTGAGCAACCGCCCCGAGCACCGTCCAGGCGTAGGGCGCGTGTCCCTGGGACGTGAGCCAGGGGGAGTAGTGGTCGCTGGAGACCAGGAAATCGAAGCCGGCGCGTTCGGCGCCGACGGCGTAGTCCACGAGTTGGCGGGGGCCGCTCTGCTCGGTCATGAGGGTGTATCCGAAACGAGTCATGCGGTCACGGTAGAGGCGCGTGACGACGTTGCGCGCGGGGTTGCGCGCGGTCATCGGATACGGCAACGGGCCCGCGGCGCTCGCCGCGGGCCCGTTGCCGATGACTCAATCCTCGGGGGCGTGGATGACCTTCTCGCCATCGAACGTGTCGCGCCGCTTCTTCTCGGCGTCTCGGCGCGTCTTGGCGAGGCTCGCCACGGTGGCCACCGCGACGGTCGCCGCGATGAACAGCAGCGAGAACCAGATCGGGATCTCGGGCACCCACAGCAGCGGCTCACCGCCGTTGATGAAGGGGAGCTCGTTCACGTGCAGGGCGTGGAAGACGAGCTTCACACCGATGAACGCCAGGATGACGGCGAGACCCTGCGAGAGGTACACCAGACGCTCGAGCAGCCCGCCGATGAGGAAGTACAGCTGACGCAGACCCATCAGCGCGAAGGCGTTGGCGGTGAAGACGATGTACGCCTCGTTGGTCAGACCGTAGATCGCCGGGATCGAGTCGACCGCGAACACGAGGTCGATGAAGCCGATCGCGACGATCACCAGCAGCATCGGGGTGACGAAGCGCTTGCCGTTCTTCTTCACCGTCAGCTTGTCGGCGTTGTACTCGTCACTGACGGGCAGGATGCGGCGAACGAAGCGCATGAACTTGCCGTTGGCCGGGTCGCTCTCGCCGTGGGAGAACGCCTGGCGGTAGGCGAGGAACAGCAGCAGCGCGCCGAAGATGTAGAAGATCCACGAGAAGTTGTCGATCAGGGCTGCGCCGACCGCGATGAATGCGCCGCGCATGATCAGCGCGATGACGATGCCGACCATCAGGACCTTCTGCTGGTACTTCTTCGGTACCGCGAAGCCCGTCATGATCAGCAGGAACACGAAGAGGTTGTCGATCGACAGGGCCTTCTCGGTGAGGTAGCCGGCGAAGTACTCGCCGCCGTAGGTCCAGCCGGAGACGACTCCGATGCCGACGCCGAACAGCAGCGCCAGACCGATGTAGAACGCCGACCACCGGGCGGACTCGCCGATCGACGGTTCGTGCGGTTTGCGCACGTGTGCGAAGAACTCGAAAACGAAGAACGCGATCGTGATCGCGATCGTGATGATCCAGATGAGCGGGGTGACACCCACGCGGGCCTCCAGGGGTTTGGTGTACGTCGAAACACCAAGGTCTCTTCCACTCGCGATGCGAGCCAACGCCCCGGGTTCACGATGGTGTGGACCGTATTGACGGGAACGTCGCGTGGGAGTACTCCCCTTGCTCCGGCGAGTCTACGGCATCCGGATCGGTGTGCGGCCGGCGCGGGGGAAGCGGAGCATGCGTCCGCGCGGGGTGCAACCCCCCGTCTGCGGGACGGGCGGACGAAGAGGATGCCCAGACACCCTGATCGAGGAGGAACGCCATGACCGACCGCGAACCCACCCAGGACGCGCCCATGATGGACGGCGCGACCGACGCCGCGCCGGAGGAGAAGAAGTCCGGGGCCCAGGAGCAACAGGCCGCGGATGCCGCGGTGGCCGACGATGCCGCCGCCGAAGACCTCGACGACGACCTGCGCAGCATTCGGGGCTACGGCGAGGACTGCTGAGGACGGCGCTCAGCCGATCCGAAGGCGGCGCCGGACCAGTTCGCGGAAACGCCACGTCCGGCGCCGCACCGCGTGGCGACGCGTCGCCGCCGACAGGACCGCCGCCCACTGCCGCAGGACGGCCTCCTCGCTCAGCGCGCGCGAGCGGGCGACAGCGTGGCGACGCATCCGTGTGGTCGCGCCCTCGTCGAGGGTGGCCGATCGGACGAGTGCCTCGGCGAGCGCGTCGACGTCGCCGGGTGGGACGAGCCACCCCGTGCGCCCATCCCGGATGAGTTCGCGCGGCCCGTACGGAACGTCATAGGCGAGGGGGAGACACCCGGCGGCCATGGCTTCGGCCACGACGAGCGAGAACGCCTCGGACCTGCTGGTGAGAAGCAGCGTCGACGCGGAGGACAGTGCCGCGCGGGCATCTGGATCGAAGCCGTGGAAGCGGATTCCCGCCTCCACCCCCGCGAGCTTCTCGAGTGCGGCTCGCTCGGGACCGTCCCCGTACACGTCGAGCGTCAGGTCGGGAACGCGCGTGCGCGCTCGTCGGACGGCCTCGATCGCGTGCTCCACCCGCTTGATGCCCTCGAGGCGCGCGAGGACGACCGCGCCGGCCCGGGGGCGCGCGGCGTCGACCGGCACGGATGCCACCGGGTGGGGGACGACCGTGAGGCGCGGCAGAGGACCCACCCGGCGCCGGACGTCGCGAGCTTGACGTGCGGTGCAGAACACGACCGCGTCGAAAGCTCCGAGGCGAGCGAACACCTCCCTGCGCGAGGGGCGCAGTGCGGTTCCGTCGTCGGTCAAGTGCGAGCCGTGGACGACGTGCAGCACCACGACGCGCGGGCGCCGGTACCCGGCGGCGAACCGCGCCATCGCCTTGCTATCCACGAGCAAAAACGACGGTTCTCCCGCCGTGAGCCGGTCGAGCCACGCCTCGTAGAGGGACCGGACCCCGCGCCACATCGCGCGGGGGGAGCCCTGCGCGTCGCACGTGACGATCACGCGCCGCACGCCGCCGTCTCCCGTCGGCACATCCCGACGGTCGCTCGCCGCGAGAGTGCCGTCCGGGCGGAGATGATCGATCTGCTGCACCGCTCCGCGGGCGTCGGCGCGGATACGCCGCACGACCGCCCCTCCGGACAGCTCCGGCGTCGCGGTCTCCGGCAGGGGAGAGAAGGCCGCGGATGCGCCGACCGGACGGCCGCGCAGATCGTTCTCGCGCAACCACTCCCACAGATTGACCACGCGGACGCCCTCGGCGAGCGCGCCCCGGCGCGTGAGCTCCTCGTCGATCGCGACCGGATCCGCGCGGTCGTCGCACGTCAACACGTCGACCGGGGCCGCGCCGAGCCGGGCGAACGAACGCGACCGCTGGAGCAGGGCAGCCGTCAGGCCGCCGTACTCCCGCGGGATTCCCCACGTCAGCACGAACTGACGCGCCGACGGGAACGCGGCTCGGCGGGAGGGGAAGATCGGCATGACGCGACTCTACGTCGCGGGTCGCGCGGAGTCGGCGCAACCCCCGGTCCCGCGCGCGCCGTCGTGCTCCAGGATGGGCGCATGTCCGTGGATGCCGGGAAGACCGCGAGCGGGGGAGTCCCACGCCGTCTCGCCTCCGCCGTTCGCCGCGCCCTCCCTCGTCTGGTGTGGTGGGCGCGGGATTACGCGTACGCCGTGGCCGCCCAGGCGCGCGCCGCATTCGGCCGCGGCGACCCCGATACCTTGCGCACGGGGACGGAGACACCCATTGTCGTGCTGCCGGGTATCTACGAGACGTGGCGCTTCCTCGAACCGCTCGCCCGCGAGCTGCACCGTCGCGGTCATCCCGTCCATGTCGTCACCGGCCTGGGCGATAACCGTCGACCCGTCGCGGAATCGGCCGAGCGTGTGGGGCAGTTCCTGCGGGAGCGCGAACTGAGCGATCTCGTCATCGTCGCGCACAGCAAAGGCGGGCTCATCGGCAAGCACCTCATGGCGTTCGACCCCGCCGCCGACCGGGTGCGCTCGATGGTCGCTGTCTCCACCCCCTTCGGCGGTTCCCGGTACAGCCGCCTCATGCCCACCCCGTCGTTGCGGGCCTTCCGTTCGGGGGATGCCACGATGCGGGCGCTCGCCGCCGCCGCCGAGGTCAACGTCCGGATCGTGTCTGTCTACGCCGATTTCGATCCGCACATCCCCGAGGGGAGCGAACTGGCCGGAGCGAGGAACGTGCGCCTCGACACCGGGGGCCACTTCCGTGTGCTCGCCGACCCGCGCGTGATCGCGGAGGTGGTCCGCGCGGCGCGGTGAGCGGCCGGGAACGGATCAGCGGCCGCCGCCCCCGCCGCCCCCCATGCCGCCGCCAGAGAAGCCACCGCCGAACGAACCGCCCGAGAAGCTCCCCGACCCGCTCGCGGGGGCCGGCGCGGGCGTGCTGCCCGCACGGATCGTCGCGAGAGACGAGGCGAGAGACACCGTCGAAAAGCCCCCCGGTCCGCGGTACCAGTCGAGATCGCCCCCGCTTTCCCGCAGGCGGGTGTCGAGAACGTCGGCCCAGTCACGTTCCACGCCCCACACGATCGCCCACGGCAGCAGTCGCTCGTACAGGTGAAGCATGAGAACCGCATCGGTCGTGTCCACACGGCGGCGCTCCGCGCCTTCCGGGCTCTGGAGCACGCGCAGCCGGTCGGCTTCGGCGAGCGTCAGGTAGTCGCGCAGGCCCCGCAGATGGTCCCGCGCCGGGGCTCCGGCATCCGTCACCCGATCGCGGTAGCGGATGAGCACGAAGACCAGGACGCCGAGCATCCCCGTGACCGGGATCGCCGCGATCTGCCACCACGGGGGCGGCTGACCGATCGACGCCACGATCAGGGCGACCACCGACAGGGCGAAGGCGGCCACCGCGATCCCGCCGGCGAGAACGGACGGGCCGGGGGATGGCTTTTCGAGCCACCCGCGGCGGCGGAGCGTCGCCTTCGCTACGGCGGGCAGGCGCTGAAGGTCCGTGGCGACGTCCGGTCGGTCGGGGCCGAGAACGACCCGGTCGCCGGGGGCGGGGTCGTCGCCGAACACCGCGGCGAGCACTCCCGCGCGCAGCGGCGTCGCCCCCGCACGGTCGATGAACTCGAGAGCGAACCCGTCGGAGGAATCGGGATCCTCGATCAGCCGCAGATGGCCGGCGATGGCCGTGTCCAGCACCGCCGCGGGGAGGGCGGCGCCCGTGCGGTTGACCAGCTCTGCCCCCTCGACGATGTCGACGTCGGACGGGGGGCCGTACTCGGCCACGATCACGCCGCGGCCGGCCGCGTCGCGGGTGCGGCGACGCGCGACGAGCACGGCACCGATTCCGGCGACGCCCAGCCCCACGGCCCCGATCGAGACCCCCGACAGCACGGGCGCGGCATCCACGGAGAACTGCTCGGTCGGGGTGCGCACCACGGTGCCCGGGACGAACGTGCCCGGCGCGAAACCGACCGCGATCGTGACGTTCTCGCCCGGATCGAGGTCGGCCGAGGACGCCGAGAACGTCGTCCCGCCGTCGGAATCAGCGGTGCGGGTGATCTCGCACCGGTCGTCCGACCCCTCTTCGCCCACGTAGCAGGCGGCCGCTCCCTCGAGGGCGGCCGTCGTGATCGTCGGGTCGACCGTGAGTTCGACACCGACGCGACCGAAAGGCTGCTCCCACTGCGTGCCGTTTATGTCGCGGTAGAACTCGTCGGCCTCGGTATCGGCGAACGCGCGGATGGTGTCGCGCTGGGTGTAGGTGAGGACGTAGGTCTGGATGCCGCGGACGAAACGGTCGTCGCCGGTGAGGACGCGCACCTCATCGCGGTCGCTCTCGACCTCGAACGGCACCGCGTCGCCGTCGCCGTCGGTGACCGACACGACCTGCGTCTGGAGAGGGACGCCGTCGTAGTCGTTCGGCAGCGCACGGACGATGCCGCGGTTCTGATCCTCATCGGAGAAGCGTGCGACGAGCGTCTCGATGACCGTCAGCTCGGCGTGGCCATCCGCGGCGCGAGTGAGGAGCATCTGAGCGTCGAACGACTCGAAGCGGAAGTCGTCGACGTCGGCCCGGGCGGTGAGGGGCGGAGCGAAGACGAGGAGGAGAATCGTGAGCGCGACGGCGCTCCCGAACAGCGTGCGCAGCCTGCGGCCCCCGTCGGCGAAGTCATCCATGCTTCGACGCTAGCGAGGTCGGTCCGTGGCGGACTCCCCCGCGCGGGGGAGTCAGGACAGAAGAACGGCCGCGGACGGATCATCCAGACGGAGGTCCCCCTCCGCGACGGCCGTGACCTCGATCTCCTCGAGGACGACACCGCCGGAGAGCGTCGTCAGGAACGCCGTGTCGGCGGCATCGCGCCCCGTGGCGATGCGGACGAAGTGGGCACGTGGCGCCAGGCGGGTGGCATCCACCACCTGCCACTGGCCGTCGGCGAAGGCTTCGACAACGGCGTGGAAGTCCATCGGGCTGAGCCCGGGGGCGTAGACCGACACCAACCGGGCGGGCACACCCAGCGCCCGCAGGAGCCCCGTCGTCAGGTGCGCGTAATCACGGCATACCCCCCGGCGGGAGAGGAGCGTATGGAGTGCCGAGTCCGTGGGGCCGCTGCTCCCCGACACGTAGCTCAGGTTCTCTGCGACCCAGGCCGGTACGCGGGCGATCGCCTCGGCGGGGGTGGGGGAGCCGAAGACGGCCCCGGCCGTGGCGGCCAGTTCGTCGGAGGGGGCGTACCGGCTGGGGCGCCCGTAGCGGAAGCGGTCGGCCGCATCGGAGAAAGGGGGACGCTCCGGAGCTTGCGTGTCGGCGGCGTAGGAGATGTGGATGTGCCCCGCGGGCAGGGTCACACGGTGCAGGCGCGTGCCGTGCGTATCCGCCACGACGTCGAAGGGGATGCCGCGCTCGTCGGCGTGGATCTCGAGACGTTCGTTCCGCGCCCATCCGTCGGCGACGGCGACCGACAGAAGGATCTCCGTCGCGGTCTGTGTCCGCAGGGTCAGCCGCGCCCCGACGGAGGCTCTCACGCGGCACCCTCGATCACGCCGTGGACTCGGTCTCGCTCATCGCGGGTCGCGCGCACCATTCGTTCCTGCATGGTCCCGAGCGTGCCACGCATTTCGTCTGCGGTGTGAAGCGTGCAGCGAACCAGGAGCTTTCGCCGATCGGGGGGCTCATGGTCGTATCGCCCGGGGCGGTCAGGGCCGGAGCTCGTCCGCCGCGTCGTCGCTCCCTCGGGGACTCTCGTCGGGTCGCTCGGCGCGGGTCTGAACGACGGCTGCCCCGAAGAGCATCAAGCCGGCGACGATGAAGATCAGCTTCGGGAGAACGGGACTGTCCGCCGGGAGAACGACCGTCGGCGCGGCGAAGACCACTGCGGCCGCCGTCGCCAGGATCACCCCCCACGGCATCGTTATCCGCCTCACCGCATCGTCCTGTCGTGCACGGCCGGCGCCGATTCAGGGAACGACATACCCGGCGGCGCGCACGAGCGCGTACCACTCGGCGCGGGTCAGGACGACGTCGGCACCCGCGGCGGCATCCGTCACCCGCTCGGGGGTGGTCGTTCCCAGCACCACCTGCATCCCGGCAGGGTGGCGCGTGATCCACGCGACGGCGATGGCGAGAGGGGTCACCCCGTAACGCGCGGTAAGCTCGTCGATCACCGCGTTCAGTTCGGCGTACGCCGGGTTGCCCAGGAAGACGCCCTTCCCCCGTGAGCCCTGGAGGGGTGACCACGCCTGCAGCGTGATCCCCTCCACGCGGCAGTAGTCGACCAGGCCCCCGCCATCGAGGACCGCCGCCTGCGGCGCACTCTCCATGTTCATCGCCAGCCCCTGGGCCACGATCGGCGCGTGTGCGATCGAGAGCTGCACTTGGTTCGCCACGATCGGTTGCCGCACGGCCGTGCGCAGCAGATCGATCTGTCGCGGAGTGTGGTTGGAGACGCCGAACGCGCGCACCTTGCCCGAGGATTCGAGTTCGTCGAACGCGCGGGCCACTTCCTCGGGCTCGACGAGGGCGTCGGGCCGGTGCAGCAGGAGGACGTCGACGTAGTCGGTCTCGAGTGCTCGGAGCGATTCCTCGACCGATGACACGAGGTGCTCGTAAGAGAAGTCGAAGTACGGCCCGTGGCGGACGATGCCCGCCTTGGTCTGGAGGCGAATCTCGGAACGCTCGGACGGGCTGAGCTGGAGGGCCTCTGCGAAGCGCCGCTCCGCCGAATGCAACTCCTGCGCGTAGATATCGGCGTGATCGAAGAAGTCGACCCCGGCGGACCGTGCAGCCCCGTAGAGCGCGCGGACCTCGTCGTCACTCTTGCCGTCGATTCGCATCATGCCGGCGACGACGGCGGGCACGGACGGGCCGGAACGGCCCAGGGGGACGGATCGCATCACCCCACGTTATCCCGCACCCCGCCTCGTCGTCGCGTCAGTCGCGCGATGGCGTTTCGCCGTCGGCATCCGAGACGGCGTCGACCTCGGCAGCATCACCGTCGTCGTCCGCCAGCGTCGTCGAGGGTTCGCCCCGGTCGGCGTCGCCCCCTCGGGGGACCGCGCGCAGGAGCTCGTTCATCTCGGCCATGAAGCTGCCGACCTGCTGCTGCTGCCATCGCAGATCGCGCGTGCGATCCTCGGCGTCGCGGAGGACGGATGCCGCGTGCGCGGTGATGGTGTCGGCGATGCGTTGCGCCTTCTCGCGGGCGCCGTCGAGGAGTTCCCGCGCGCGCACCTGCGCTTCGGCCTCGACCTGCTGAGCCTGAGCCCGCGCGAGCCGTTCGTAGTCGTCGGCGCGTGCCGAGATACGGCGAGCGTGCTCGAGCGCGGCTTCGACCTGTTCGGTCGCATCGGCGGTGATGCGCTCCGCGTGCGCGACGGCTTGGTTGTGCAGCACGAGGAACTCTTGCTGCGCCTCGTTCTGGCGCCGGGTCAAGGACTCCTCGAACTCCAGGACGCGTGCGGTCATCTCGCGGACGTCGCGCTCTGCCTTCGCCCGCAGATCGCCGGTCTCGCGCGACACCAGCGAGCGCAGGGCAGCGGCCCCCTTCTCCGCTTCGGTGCGGATGGCCACGGCCTCCCGCTCGGCCTGCGACACCTTCTCGGTCGCGTGCGCGCGCTCGCGGTCGAGACGGGCGACGTGGGCCGTGAGCTCGGTCTCGGTGCGCAGGCGCACCTGATCGGCGTCGTGCTGGGCTTCGGCCCGCAGGCGGTTCTGCTCGGCGACGGCGTCGTCGCGGATCGCGGCGGCCTCCTCTTGCGCCCCGGCGAGGAGCCGCTCGGCCTGTGCGATGGCATTCTGAACGAGCACGGTGGCCTGCTCCTCGGCCACGCGCAGGATCGCGTCGAAGTGCTGCCGGCTCTTCTGGGGGTCGGCCTCTTCGTCGTCGGAGTCGGCGACGAAGTCGCTCGAGAGTGCGTGCGCCTGCGCCTCGGCCTCGGCTGCGCGCGCCGAGGCCGCGCGCAGCTGCTCCTGCAGGTGGCCCGCCTCTTCGGAATGCCGACGTGCGGCCTCCTCGAGTTCGGCGTCGTGCTCGGCACGCTGCTGCGCGAACATCGCCTCGGCGCGGAGCTTGGCCTGGTGGGCGTCGTCGGTGGCTCGGCGCGCGTGCTCCGCCAACTGCCGCATCGCCGCGTCGACCGCGTCGCGGTCGTACCCGCGGAAACCGACCGGGAAAACCGGGGCCGAGTCGCCACCGCCGTCGGAGGCGCCGCTCAAGAGTTCGTCGAGCGGGGACTCGGCGGGGTGCTCCCCGGCCCGTGCGCGGGATGCGGATGTCGACGTATCGCGCTCGGTCTGGTCGTCGCTCACGGGTTCTCCTTTTGACGGGGTTGCGCCTCTGGTCGAGCGCACCTCCGATCCAACCGCACCGACGCGGAGGAGATAAGAGTTCGAAGGAGGTTCGTAGAGGATGCGCGGTCTCGTGCCGGGTGCCGTGGCGACGAGACCACGCATCCATGAAGAGTGACCGGGTTGACGAGTAGGGAACTTGGGGGAGAACCACTCACGACCACTCGACGACGACGATGCCACCGCACCCGGCTCGATTTCGCGGAAGGGGCTATTCCTCACCCGGCAAATCGCCCGGCAGCGCCGTTGATGACGGCCGTTGGTCCCGACCGAGGCGCTGTCCGGGAGTCTGCAACTGCCGAGCATCGGTATGCCGCGATACGGTAGCCGGGCACCTCGACGCCCGGAGACGCCCATGACCGAGACGATCGATCGGCCCGCCCGTTCGGCGACAGGACTCCTCGACCGCCGGGCCGTCGTGCTCGCGACGGGGGGAGGGATCGCGGCATTCGTCAGCGCCGCCCTGATCTGGCTGAGCCGCCTGTGGGACCCGACGGTGCACTACGTCAGCCAACTCGGCGCGACCGGTATGCCCACTGCACCCGTGTTCAACTCCGCCCTGCTCCTCCTGGGAATCGCGGCGATCCTCGTTGATCGCGCAGTGCTCCGCCGCCCCGGGGCGTACGTCGCGGGATGGCCGATCGCGGCGACACTCGTGGCGTGCGGTCTCTGCTTCGCCCTCGCCTCCGTGGTGACGTGCTCGCCGGGGTGCCCCGTGCCGCTCACCCCGGGGGCACTCCCGCAAGACCTGATCCACATCAGCGCTGCCGTGCTCGGCTTTGTCTTCGCGATCGTCGCCATGGCGCAGGTCTCCACTCTCCGGCGTCGGCCGTGGATGCGAGCCGCGAGCATCGTCACGCTCGTCGCCGTGGGGATCTCCTCGCTCGCCGGGGCGATGCTCGCCCTCTTCCGCGGCGACACGGTGCTCGGCGGGAACCTGGAATTCATCGCCGCGACCCTGGCGATCGTGTGGTTCGGCGTCTTCGGTCTCCAGGTTGCCGCAGACCACCGCGCGACGACAGTCGACGCGGGCGGGACCGGCGGCGGAGCGCCGCGGGATCGGGCTACCGTGGGGGAATGACGAGACGGCGACTGTGGCGCATCCTCGGTGCGATCGCGCCGCTCGTGGGCTTCGTCGTCATCCTCACAGTCCTTCACGGTGCGGGTGTGCCGCTGACGCTCCCGGGCGTGATCGTCGTGCTTCTCCTCATCGTGGCCGCACGAGTGGTGTTCGGGTTCACGCGGCGACGTCGTACCGGCCCCCGCTGACGCGGTTCCGCTTCGCGCCGCCGCGCAGGGTGGCGGTCTCAGGCGTCGGGTTCGTTCTCGATGAGACCCCAGGCGTGGGCGGCGCGAATGGCGCTTGCCCGATCGGAGACCTCGAGCTTGCGGTAGAGGCTCTGCAATTGCGTCTTCACCGTGTTCGGCGAGACGACGAGGGCACGCGCGATGTCGGCGATCGTCGAGGTCGGAGTGAGGTGCGCGAGCACCACCTGCTCGCGCTTGGTGAGGTGGGGGACGCTCACAGACGAGGCGAAGAACGAGGCGCGGTCCGACACGCGGTCGCGAGCGCTTCCCGAGAGCATCCGCAGCACGAGCGGCCGGTCCTCCGGGGCGACCGCGCTCCATGGGCTCCAGAGATCGTGTCGTGCGCTGAGAGCCTCGGCGCGTTGGGCCGTGGACCGGTGTGCGGTGACCCCGTTCAGGCGGACATCCGCGACGATGCTGACGACGAGGCTCTCCAGCGCGGCCCGCGGCGACGCTTCCTGGTGGATACCCCACTTCACGCTCATCACGTAGGCCTCGTGGGCGCGGCCGGCGTAGAGCTGCGAAAGGGCGATCGCGGGCGCAGTCGCCGCGGACAGCCCGAAGGGCCCCTCGAACAGCGCCAACGCTTTCCGCGCCTGTCGCAGTGCGATGAGGATCTTCGCTCGCGCGGTCAGGAGCTGGATCGATTGGAAGTGCGACGGGGGAGTGCTGCGCGTTCGCGTCATCCACGACCGCAGCATGCCGAGGGCATCGGGTGCCGCACCCGAGAGCAGGAAGGCGATCGCCTGCGCGGCCGCGGCGAACGGCCACAACTCGCGTGCGCCCGCGGTCGCGGGAATCTGCTCGAACAGGGCACGCGCGGCAGCCGCGTCCCCGCGTTCGAGGAACACCCATGCGTCGGCCAACCTGGTCCCCTCGCCCCACGGCGAGTTGATCCAGCTGTCCTCCCGATCCGCGTCGCACAGCGTGCCCGCGGCACGCACATCGCCCTCGAGCAGCGCGATGATGGCGAGGACGCCGCGCGCCCGCAGACGCCGGGCCGGCGGAGCCAGACGCACGACCTGTCCGATCGCGAGCGTGGCATCCCGTAGTTTGCCCATCGACAGGTGTGTCATGCCCACCTGGTACCAGCCCTCGGCCAGCATCTCGTTCGACAGGTCGGGGCGGCGCCTCAGCGCGTCCACGAGCAGCGCCGCCGACTCGGTGGCCAGCGCGAAGCGACCGGCCGCACGCAGCAGATGAACCCGCACGATCAGAGCGTCCAAATTGTGCTGCGCCGCCGCCTTGGCCTCGGGAAGACGCCCGAGCGCACCGACGACGAGCGCGGGGGTCTCAGCTGACGCGGCCGTCTCGGGGTCGACCGCCAGGAGCGCGTCGACCGAGACCGGTTCGAAGCCCGCGTGGACGCGCATCATGCCGACCAGCCCGGCGAACGCGAGCGGATCGCGCGCCCAGATCTCGGGCCCCGCCGAACGAAGAATGGATGCCAGCGTCGGCCATTGCGCGGCATCCGCGGCAAGCTGGGCGGCCCGCAGGGGCTCACCGGCGGTAACCAGGTGGTCGAGCAGCCGCAGGCGCGCACGCTCCACCATCTCCGGCGCCCCGGCGGTGATCTCGCGCAGCCATTGCGCGCGCACCGGTTCCGCCAGGACCAGCCGCGTGGTGCTGGGCCAGACGAACCCGGCGTCCTGCAGCTCGGCGAGCAGCTCGCTGGTCGTCCCGCTGGTCGGATCGATACCGATGGCGTCTGCGAGGTCGACGTTGATGTACGGCGCGACCGCGAGCAGACGCACCTCGTCGGTGATCGGGGCGCTGAGGTGTTGCTCCATGTCCGCCGTCAGGGCTCTGCCCGCGTACTCGGCGATGGCCTCCGCCTCGTCGCGGGTGCGGAGCGACAGCCCCTCCAGCCGGAGGCGGGAACTGGCGAGCTGCCCGAGCGCGGCCCAGCCGTGCGTGCGCTTCATCAGCACGTCCACGGCGATGTCGGTGGTCTCGATCCCGTTGAGTTCGAGCACGAGGGCCAACTCATCGCGCGACATCAGCAGGTCGTGGGGAGTGAGGACGTGCACGTCGAACTCGAGGGCGACCAGCGGGCTCTCGAGCCGGGTCACGTGGCGCGTTGCGACGACCACCCGCAGATCGGGATCGGCCCGGAGGAGGTCCAGGATCGCGGCCGAATCGACGCCCGACTTCTCGACGAGGCTGTCGATGAGGAGGACGTGCTGCGACGGTCCTTCGTGGAAGGCCTGGGCCATGCGGTCCAGCATCTCCGGGGCGCCGTGGCTGGCGTCGAGCAACTGGACACCGATGTCAGGATCGTCGGCGAGGGCCGTGGCGAACTGACGGAGCAGGGCGCTCTTGCCGACTCCGGCCGGCCCGCGCAGGAGCACCACGTCGCTGCTCAGAGCCTCACGGAGCTTGGCGACGGTCGCGGTCCGCGGAGTCCAGAATCGGCTCGAGCGGCGCGCGGCACGCGCTGCGGTGGGCGGGGTATCCAGATCAATCAGCATCGAGTTCTCTTCCTCCTTGGCCGGTGTCTCCGCCGTCCGTTGGGCCGGGCGAAGGAATCGGCGCGGCGCACGACTGCCATGCGCACCCCCTGATCTTTGGGGTGATGTTCACCGGTAACCGGCATGAAGCGACCTGTTTCATCCCTGTCGTCATCCCCTTATCACCCCGTCGGCATCACACTCGGAAGTTCGAATCACCATCGTGAATCCAGGTGGCGGCATGTCCGGTTTCGCCCACCCGCGCGTGCCTCGGACCGACGCGGTGGCGCTCGCATGGTGTGTCTATGCTTCCCCGGGCTCGGCGTTCCCGTCGCATGGGCCGGGGCGAAAGGCGGAATACGAGTGGACATGCAACGCGTCGTGCGCATCCTGCGTGCGTACTGGAAGACCATCGTCGCGCTGACCATCGCGGGAGGGCTCGCCGGGCTGGGATGGAGTGCTCTTCAGCCGCGGGTGTATACCGCGGATGCCACCGGGTACGTGGCCAGCGTGGCCTCCGACGGGTCCACGGGTGCCGCTCTCGCGGGTGACCAATTGGCCCTGTCAAAGGTGAAATCGTTCATCGACATGGGCTACTGGCGTACGGTCGCGGAGACATCGCGCGATGACCTCGGTCTCAGCGACAGTCCCGAGTCGCTCGTCCAGCGCATTCGGGTGTCGAACCCGACCGATACGGTCAACGTCCGCGTCGAAGCGACCGGTCCGACGCCCGAGTCGGCCCGCGATCTGGCGCAGGCATGGCTGCGCGGGATGACCGCGCAGGTAGAAGACCTGGAATCCACCGGAGGGGGCGAGGGTGCCGTCCGTCTGGTCGCGGGAGACTCGGCTCGCCTCCCGACGTCGCCGTCCTCGCCCAACGTGAGGCTGAACGTCCTGATCGGGGCGATCGCGGGTGGCGTGGCCGGCATCGTCTTCGCGCTCGTCCGACGCGCCTTTGACCGCCGCGTACGCTCGGTGCGCGATGTGTCCGACGCGGTGGACTCGTCCGTGATCGGGGTACTCCCGGTCGACAAGGAGCTGGCCTCGGGGCGGGCGGTGTTCTCGTTCGATGACATCCGGGATGGTCGCGGATCGTTCGCGCACAAGGAGGCGATGCGCGAACTGCGCACGAACCTGCAATACGTCGACGTCGATCACCCCGCGCGCGTGATGGTCGTCACCAGCCCGCTCCCCGGCGACGGCAAGTCCACGACCGCGGCGAACCTCGCCGTGAGCATCGCCGCCACCGGGCAGTCGGTGGTCTTGGTGGACGCCGACCTTCGTCGCCCCGTCCTGGGGGGAATGTTCGGATTCTCGGACGATGTGGGACTCTCCGACGTGCTGGCCGGGCGTGCGCAGATCGAGCAGGTGGCGCATCAGATCGACGAACACGGGCGGCTGTTCGTCGTCGCCGCGGGAAGGACGCCACCGAATCCGAGTGAGATGGTCGGGTCCCAGCGCATGCAGCAGTTCGCCCGCAAGCTCGCGGATGACCTCGTCGTGATCATCGATTCTCCGCCCACGCTCGCTGTCGCGGACGCGGCCGTCATCGCGAGTTGGGCGGACGGCGCCGTCCTCGTCGTCACGTCGGGACGTACGACCGACGACATGCTCGTGCGCGCCACGGAGAACCTCGAGAAGACGCGCGGCCGGCTCCTCGGTATCGTGCTCAATCGCGTGCCGCTACGGGGCGCCGATTCGAACTATTACGGCTCGCAGTACGGCGGCTACTACGGATATGGGATGCCGCAGTCCCGGAGCGTCGCGTCCTGGTGGCGCCGCCTTCGGCGGAAAGGCTCGGAGAGTCGGACCGGGGCGGGGGAAACCTCGGAGCCCGGCCCGCGTCGGCGGTCCGCCGATCTGCCGCCCTCCAACGTGAGTGGGCTCCGAACGCTGTCCCAGCGGACGACTTCGCAGCACCCTTCGGGTGAACCCACGGATGAAGGCCGGGCACCGGTCGCGCCGGTGGCGAACGAGGGGGGAGCGGCGGCCGGATCGCGCCGCCGTCGGCGGGGCTAAGGCAGCGGACTCACGACGAAGGCGCCGTCCCCAGACCGGGGCGGCGCCTTCGTGCGGAGGAGTCAGTGGGCGGTGACGCCCGGCGCGACGACGGCCTTGAACGTGCGCGCGAGGATGACGATGTCGCCCATGAGTGACCAGTTCTCGACGTAGAAAAGGTCAAGGCGGATGGCGTCTTCCCAGGACAGCGCGGAGCGGCCGCTGACCTGCCACAGACCGCTCATTCCGGGGCGCACGATGAGCCGCCGCCGGGCGTCATCGTCGTAGAACGCCACTTCCGCGTCGCGCTGCGGTCGAGGGCCGACAAGGCTCATCTGGCCGAGCAGCACGTTGAACAGCTGCGGCAGCTCGTCGAGGGAGTACTTGCGGAGCAGGCGTCCGATCGGGGTGATCCGGGGGTCGTTGTCGACTTTGAAGAGGGGAGTTCCGTCCCGGCCCTGTTCGGCGAGCAGCTCGTGGAGCCGGGCGTCGGCGCCGTCGACCATTGACCGGAACTTCACCATTCCGAACACACCACCGCCCTGACCCACCCTCTCTTGGCGGTAGAAGATCGGTCCGGGCCCCGACAGGCGAACCAGGACTGCGAGGACGATCAGAACGGGCGAAAGAGCGGCGAGAAGCACGATCGACCCCACGATGTCGAAGATGCGCTTCAGGACGCGCTGGCGCGTGGAGTATTGCGGTGTCTCGACGTGGACCAGGGGGAGCCCGGCCACCGGCCGGGTATGGATGCGGGGGCCGGCCACGTCGGTGAGGTTCACTGCGACGATGAGGTGCTCGTGCCCGGGCTCTAGTCCCCATCCGATGCGCCGGATGTCGTGAGCGTCGAGACGCGCGCCGCCGGTGACCAGGACGCTGTCGGCATCGAGCTCTTCGAGACGGAGACGAAGCGACCGGGCATGCTCGTCGGTCCAGGCGCCTTCGAGGTCATCCGCGCCGAGCGCGTGCACGCCCACGACGGCGAGGCCGACGCCGGGCTGGCGGGCGATCTCCGCGGCGACGCGTGCGTTCTCTTCGGGAGCGCCGACCAAGATGACACGGGCGGACATGGCGCCCTCCCGCCGCCGCACGTTCAGCCACCACCGGCAGAGGGTTCGCGCAAGCAGCAGTGCGACCGTGCCGCCGGGCAGGCTGAGGAGGAAGTACCCCCGCGACAGGTCGACTCCGCCGAGGTAGGCCCCGATGGCGATGAGTCCGAACAGCTGGAAAGACGCGGCGATGATCAGGCGGTGCTCGCCGATACCGTGCCCCACGACGCGGGGGAGTCGGGTGCCCCACAGGGTGAGAGCGATCATCCAGGCCGCGCACAGCAGGGCCGAGACGGTTGTGTAATCGATCGGTACGGCGCTGACGTCGGTCGGTTGCGGGCCGAGCCAGACCAGCTGGGTGCCGAACACCGCCACGACCACGACGACCGCATCCACCACCGCGAGGAGTCGGGCATACCGTCTCTGCCAGGGTCGTCGCCGAGAAGCGGGGGCGACGGGCGCGATAGCTGCAGGTGAGGCCTGTGCTGACACGGCGAGATCCATGGGTGCTCCTCTGGTCGGGTCCGGAGGTCGAGGACGAGGCCCTTCCGCCGTCGAGAGAAAAGCGGAGGGCCTGGGCACTGTGCCATCTGTTCTCGCGTGACTCGGTGGAGGTCGTCGCCCCCTTTCGCGGGGTGAAGAGGAGGTCCCGGCGAACGGTGGGGCAACGGCGTGGCCGTTTCGTCGCTGCACGGGAGATCGATCGCCTGAGATCTCACCCGGCCTTCGGGGTCGGTCACCCCAGGGAGCGTGCTCCTGTTGTCCTGGCGGCATTCGATCCGCACATGTATACATGTTCATGTGAGCGTTGGAGCGCGACCAAGCTGGATTCATGAGCGACGTGCCCGATCCCTGGAACGAGTTCGCCCGCGAATTCGGCGTCCGACTGCTGCGAGCCCGGGCAGGGAAAGGCCTCTCGCAGGAGCACGTGGCCCACGCCGCGGGACTCGCGACGTTCACCTATCGCAAGTTGGAGCGAGGCGAATCGAACCCGGGGACGCCGGCCAACCCGCGACTGCGGACCATCGTGTCCCTTGCCGAAGTGCTCGGTGTCCCGCTCGACCATCTGATTCCTGTGCCTCCGGAGGGCATCGCACCCGGGCGTTGACGGGGGTGTCGGAGGTTCGTGCTTCACTTCGACCGTGCCCGCCGACGATCGGGTCTCCCGTCAGGGAGACCCGGAGAGAGAGGTGTCTGGCATGAGCGAAGAAGTCCCTGGCCCCGTTCACAGTCGATGCGCTTTCGCCTGGTGCTCGACCGCACACGGAGCGACCGCCCATCCCGATGAC
Organism: Microbacterium sp. ZW3a; assembly: GCF_057167165.1. Classification (NCBI taxonomy): domain Bacteria; kingdom Bacillati; phylum Actinomycetota; class Actinomycetes; order Micrococcales; family Microbacteriaceae; genus Microbacterium; species Microbacterium sp. ZW3a. The sequence continues at coordinate 521,018 of NZ_CM169903.1, forward strand.
GAGGCGCATCGCAGCGTGGGTGCCGGTTTCCTCGCCCGCGTCCGGCGACCCGGCAGCGCGGAGCGAGGGGACGAGACAGACGTCGAAGTGGGTCTGCTTCGCCGTCTCGCCGACGACGACACGTGGCTCGTGATCGAGACCGGAGAGGGCGCGGGGGTCGCCCTGAGTCTTGAGGGCGCGCGCGAACTACGGAGACTGCTCTCGGAAGATGCACAGATCCGAGCCGCACTCGCCTGACCCGCTCCCGACGAACCACTCAATCGTGCGCGCACCTCACCCCGGCGTGTGACGGCCCTCGCTGGCCGCGGCGGTCCGTCCTGATCGGTTCCCTCGGATTGACTGTCTGCGCGAGGCAAACGCCTCGTGCGGAAGGGGAGGGTGTCGTGGGAGAGTCGGTGAGATCGGCCCAAGTCCTCGTGGTGTGCACGGCAAACGCGATCCGTTCGCCCTTCGTGGCGCACCTGCTGCAGCGCCAGCTGGCGGAAGAGGGTGTCGAGGGGTTTCGTATCGAGAGCGCCGGAACCGCGGCGCGTCCCGGTCTCCCCGCCGAACCGGAGGTGATCGAGAGGGCGCGCGCCTACGGGCTCGACGTGGCTGGGCATCGCACGCGACGCCTCGACGAGTCCGTCCTCCACTCCGCCACCACAGTCCTGTGTGCCGCGCGAGCGCATCGCCGCCTCGTTCTCGACATGCGACCCGATCTTCTCGACTCGACCTTTACGGTGCGCGAGTTCGCTCGGCTGGCCGGGGCGGCGGAGCCCACCATCCGCGCCGCCGGCGACTGGCCCTCGCTCGTCCACGCCGCCGCGCGAACACGGACGCGGTTACGAGGAGACCGAGACGGGGAGGACGACATCGTCGACCCGATCGGGCAGGGCGCGGCCGTCTGGGACGAGTTCGAGCGTCAGGCGCGCGACGCCGTGGCTCGGATCATCGCCCGTGCGGCGGCGCTGCCCGCGGTCGTAGCTGCCCCCGCCGTGGCATCCACTCTCCCGCGCACCCGGCGCGAGTGGAGGTCGGGAATGGTCGACCCCGGCTCCCGAGCCTCCTGACGCGCGAGTGGGGTCGGGGCCCTCCCGCGCGGGCGCCGGGGCTCAGAGAGTGAGGACGGGGCTCAAGTCCGGCGCTGATGCGTCGGGGGAACGTCCTTCCTCGCTCTCCGCGCGGGCGATGATGCGACCCAGCCCGATTCCTGCGGCGAGTGCGGTAATGATCCAGGTGACGAGGCCGACGGCGACGGCAGCAACGATGATGACCATGGGACTTCTCCTTTGGAGCCCGGTGGTGCACGACGGGTGATTGTCGATCACTGTAGTGCTCAGGCGCGGACCTATGCGGCACTACCGCGCCGCGGAGAAATCGGGTATGTCAACGGCGGCGCGTGAACGTCTTCCGCACGACCCTCAAGAGCCCCAGGAAACCGAACAGGCCGACCACGGCTCCGAGGATCGAGAACAGGGTGACAGAGCCGCCCAGGACGGGACCTCCGCCGGCGACGACGAGCACGACGGCGATGACGACCGCGGCGATGGACACCAGGGTCGTGGCGATCTCGCTCGTGATCCGGCTCAGGATGCCGCTGGTGTCGGTGCCGTCGTCGGATCGCAGGGTGATGCCGATCGAGCCGCGCTCGATTCCCGTGAGCAGCCCCTCCAGGCGCTGCGGGAGACGCTGCAGCCGGGCAAGTGAGATGACCGCTGCGGCTTGGACGTCGGTGGCGGTTCGCGTCAGCGAGACCGTGCGGCGTAGCAACGTCGGCATGAGCGGCAGGGCCCGCCCGACCATGTCGAAGTCGTCCACGATGACGCGCAAGCATCCCTCGAGGGTGGCGAAGCTCCGCAGCGCCGAGGCCAGTTCGCCGGGGAGGGCGATGTGGTGCTGGCGGATCACGTCCACGATCCGGGTGAAGATCGACCCCTGGCCGCCGCTGCCGAGGTGTTCGGCGGTGAGGACGATGCCCACGTCGTGACGGAAGGCATCCAGGTCGACGTCGTCGGGCGCGTCGACGATGAGGAGGAGGGCATCGGTCGCGGCGACGTCATTCTCGCTCAGTGCGGCGAGGAGGAAGGCCGTCATGTGCTGGCGGCGGCTGCGTTCGATGATGCCGACGGCGCCGAAGTCGATCAGCCCGAGTGTGCCGTCGTCGCGGAGCAGCACGTTGCCGGGGTGGAGGTCGGCGTGGAAGACGCCGTACACCAGGATCTGCTCGATGACCGTCGTCATGAGGACCTCGGCCAAGCGGACGCGCTCGTCGGGGCTCAGCGCGGCGAGGCGTGTGGCGGAGTCGCTGAGCGCGGCGCCGTCGACGAGCTCCATCGTCAGGACGCGCGTGCCGGAGGCTTCGGGGAAGACCGCCGGCGCGGTCACGATGCCGCGGCGTGCCGGTTCGGCGGCGTCGATCCGCGCGAGCGTGGAGCGGATCATGTCGGTGTTGTGTGCCTCGACGCGGTAGTCGAGTTCCTCGAGGAGGGTCGTCGTGAACCCCCGCGCGACCGATTCGATGCGCAGGTCGCGGCCGACGCGAGTGCGGGCCTCAGCGCGATGCGCGAGCCGGCCGATGATGTCGGCGTCGGCTTCGACCTGGGCCCGCGCGGCCGGGCGCTGCACTTTCACGACCACGGGCGTGCCGTCGCGCAGGACGGCGCGGTGCACCTGTGCGACGGAAGCAGCGGCGAGGGCGCGCTGGTCGATGTCAGCGAACACCGCCTCGATCGGGGACGCGAGGTCGCTCTCGATGACGTCGCGCACGGTCTCCCAGGGCAGGGTCGTCGCTTTGGTCTGCAGGGAGGCCAGCGCGCTGAGGTAGGGCTCCGGGATCAGGTCGCGACGGGTGGAGAGCACCTGGCCGAGCTTGACGAAGCTGACCCCCGCGTCGTTGATGGTGGCAACGATCGCTCGCGCCCGCTCCTCGGAGGTGCTCAGTTCCTGTTCGACGCGAGAGTGGCCGCCGTGGAAGAGCCACCCCACCCCGTGTCGCGAGGCGATGGCCAGGATCTGCAGATAGCGCCGCGTGCGCTTCCGCTGGCGAAGCGCGGCGCGGATGACATCGATGGGATTGGGGAGCGGGCGTGTGGGGAAGATCGCCTCGCTGGCGACCAGGGCGGCGACGCCGAGCGCGAAGACCCAGCTGATCGACAGGGCGATCAGACCGATCCAGAGCCAGAGGCCGTCGGCGGTGGTCGGCGAGGATCCGTCGGGCATGCCGGTCTGGGAAAGGACCCATCCGGCGAAGGGAACACCAAGGAAGAAGACGAGGAGGCCCACGACGATGCTGCGTGGCCAGCCCACGGCAGCGCCGAGGACCTGGCGCGCCACGAATCCGACGAGGACCGCGCAGATGACGGCCACAGGGGCGATGAGCAGGGTGACGGCCACGGGGTCAGCGTAGTAGCCGTGGGTCACGCGATACGGATCAGGCCGCAGCCAGGGCAGATCCAGGCGCCCGTGGCGCGCAGGTGCGTGGGCTCGAGGGTCTGCAGGCAGGAAGCACACCTCGGCGGGAACCCGTCGAGAGTGCCATCTCCTGCCGCTGCGCGATCATCGCGCGGCCCGTCGGGGGCGGGCGGGGTGTGGACGATCATGGCGGGCCCTTCTGCTGAGGGCATTCTTACATGCGCATGCGGGAGGCATGGCGGTGTCCACACGTTCGAGGATGCGCGTGGCATCCCCCCTCTACTGCAACCGCTTCTGGTCGTGTGCGAACTTGGCGCGCAGACTCGAATGCACCGAGATGTACGTGCGAAACTGCTGGCCGGTCAGCGTCGCGAGGTTCGCCACCAGGGTGTCGACGTGCTCGGCGATCTCTCGCGGCGAGGTGTTCTGACGCGGCGTGACGCTGACGTGCAGCACCGTTTCCTTGCGTACCTCGTTGGACGAGATGCGGGAGGCGAGGATCTCGTCGCGCTCGTCGAGGGAGTTCTTCAGAGCCGCCGACGCGAAGCCGTCGGTCACGGTGATCCGCCCGGTCGCGCTCTCGGCGCCGGTGGACTTCAGCGGGACGCGGTGGCGGCCGCGGACGGCGCCGACGGCGATCAGGACCAGCAGGATCGCGACGACCGCCAGGGCGGCGATGGCTCCGATGCCCAGCGAGGGTTGGCCGATCCCGTCGGCCCATCCGCGGAGTCCCTCGGCGGTTCGGGACCACACGTCGGTGGCACCCGGGACGACGACGAGGACGATCATGAGCCCGCCGAGTCCGATCAGCAGGACGGCCACGATGAACAGCAGGGTGCGGTTGAGTGCGCGGTTGGTGTTCCTCATCGTGAGTCCTTCGTCTCGTCGGCCGGGCGGTCGATGCGCACGCGGGTGCGGAGCGACGGGGTGAGGTGATAGGAGGCCACCTCGTCGTCGACGAGCTGGCGCAGGTGATCAAGGTCGACCGGGATGCCGAGAACAGGGCGCACCGTGACGTCGACGGTGCGATGGGCAACGCCGACGACGACGTTCTCGCGGGCGATGCCTGATTCCTGACTGACGTGGTGGGCGATCGACGAGGCCACCACGCCGTTGTCGACCACGACGGCGCGGTCGCCCCAGGTCATTTCGTGCCGAGAAAGGCGCCCGGGCGCGACAGCGAGAACGAGCAGCGCCAGTCCGAGCAGAGCGAGCACGGACCCCGAGGCGATGAGCGCCGCGGGGGCCACGGCGGCGGGCAGCGTCGCGAGCGCATCGAACGCGGGGGCGGGAGCGGCGAGGAGGGGACGCTGACCGGCGATCGCGAGCGCGATCTCGACGGCCGCGTAGACGGCGGCGAGCACCAGGAGTACGACGACGACGAGCATCGCGACGGTGCGGGGGGAGTGCGTCTCGCGACGCACGACGGTGCGCAGGACGGCGTCGGTCATCGCACTCTCCTTCTCTGCGGGGTGGTCGCCCCGGTGATGGTCAGGTCCACCCGCGACACCTCGCGTCCGAACAGGCGCGTGAGACGCTCGCTCAGTTCTTCCTGGATGCCGCGCGCGGCTTCGAGAACGGGAGTGGCGGCCCGCACGGCCTCGGTGTCGTCGAGGCGGGGAACGGGGAACGGCGCCTGGACGCGGACCACCACGGTCGCGCGTGCGGCGGCAATATCGATGGCCACGTCCGCGCGATCGATCCCGATCGCCTCGGCGGCTGCCTGCTCGGCGGCCTTCCGGAAGACCCGGTCGGCGACCTCGACGCGCCCGCCGATGCGCCCGGCGCCCCCGCTCCCCGCAGCGACGTCGGCCACCCCGGGAAGCGCGGTGGTCACGACGTGCTCCGACCCGTGAACGCGTTGGCGATGCTGCGGATGTCGATCTGGCCCGAAACGATGCGACCGACAACCGCGCCGATCGCCATGAACAGGGCGACCAGGAGGAAGCCCCAGAATCCGAAGATCAGCGCGGCGACGGCCAGGATGAGACCGACGAGGGCGCCGGAGATGGTCGGGGTCATGAGACGCGGGAGGGGGTCGAGTCGTCGTCTTCGTCACCCGGGAGGTGGATGTCGTTGACGTCGACGTTGACCTCGACGACCTCGAGGCCGACGAGACGGTGGATGGCGTCGGCGACGCGAGCGCGCACCTGATCCGCTACCTCCTGGATCGGCGCGGGGTACTCGACCACGATGGTGAGGTCGGCCGCGGCCTGGGTCTCGCCCACCTCGACGCGGACGCCCTGTGTCAGGTCGGTGGCGTTGATCGCATCCCGGATCGCGCCGAATGCGCGCGCTCCGCCGCCACCGAGGGCGTGGACGCCGCTGACCTCTCGCGCGGCGATGCCGGCGACCTTGGCGACGACCGAGTCGGCGATGGTGTTCTTGCCCGCCGTCTCGGTCGGGTTCCCGGAGCCCGTGAACGCGCGGTCCACGCGCGACCCGTGGGGGGCGGGGGGAGCCGCGGGCTTCTCTTCGATAGCCATCGGAGTGTCCTTCCAGTACGTTCTGCCCGAGAGATGGTCCCGGGGCAGCGGTGTTCGCTTACTGGAGAGACGTACCGCGGCGCCGTTTCGTCACGGCGGGATCGGATTTTTCCGAGACGCCCCGCCCGAAACGCCTCGGGGCCCGTGACGCACAGGTCACGGGCCCCGAGGGAGCGGTTCAGCAGGTCACGGGCGACCCATGCCGTAGTAGGTCCACCCGGCCGCGCGCCACGCGGCGGCGTCGAGGCAGTTGCGTCCGTCCACGACGATCGTCCCGCGGGTGAGGGACGCTGCGTGCGCCGGGTCGAGCTGGTAGCGGTACTCGTCCCACTCGGTCACGACGATCACGGCATCAGCGCCCTGCAGCGCCTCATCGCGATCGTGGACGTAGGTCAGCTGCGGGTGGATGCGTTGGGCGTTCTCGATCGCGGCGGGATCGGTGATGGTGACCGCCGCGCCCAGGCCGTGCAGACGCACGGCGACGTCGAGGGCGGGGGAATCGCGGATGTCGTCGCTGTGCGGCTTGAAGGCCGCACCGAGGACGGTGATCTTCTTCTCGAACGCGGTGCCACCGAGTGCTTCCACGGTCAGGTCGACGGCGCGGTCGCGACGACGCAGGTTGATCGCGTCGATCTCGCGCAGGAACGCCACCGACTCGCCGCGCCCGAGCTCTTCGGCGCGGGCCGAGAAGGCGCGGATGTCCTTCGGTAGGCAGCCGCCGCCGAAGCCGATGCCGGCGCCGAGGAACCGGCGGCCGATGCGGGCGTCGTGGCCGATCGCATCGGCGAGCGTGGTGACGTTGGCGCCTGTCACCTCGGCGATCTCGGCCATGGCGTTGATGAAGCTGATCTTGGTGGCCAGGAACGCGTTGGCCGACACCTTCACCAGTTCGGCGGTGGCGTAGTCGGTGATGATGAACGGCGTGCCCTTGGCGATCGAGGGGTGGTAGACCTCGCGGAGTACCTGCGCGGTGCGCTCGCCCTCGGTAGTGGGGGCGCCGTCGGCGCTCGGCACACCCGCGACGAGGCGGTCGGGGTCGATCGTGTCCTGGACAGCCCAGCCCTCGCGGAGGAACTCGGGGTTCCACACCAGGGTCGCGCCGCGCTCGCCGACGCGAGGTGCGAGCGACTCGGCGGTGCCGACGGGCACCGTCGACTTGCCCGCCACGATGTCTCCCTCGGAGAGGTACGGCAGCAGGCCGTCGACGGCCGCGTGCACGTAGGTGAGGTCGGCGGCGTGCCCACCCGGCTGCTGCGGGGTCCCCACGCCGATGAAGTGGACCTTCGCGCCCTGCGCGGCCGACATGTCGGTGGTGAACGACAGGCGCCCCGAGGCGATCCCCTCGGCCAAGATTTCCTGGAGGCCGGGCTCGAAGAAGGGGGCTTCACCCTTCGAGAGGGAAGCCACCTTGCGCTCGTCGACGTCGATGCCGACCACCTCGTGGCCGATCGAGGCCATCGCTGCCGCGTGGACCGCCCCCAGGTACCCGCAACCAATCACAGAAAGACGCATAGGTCTCCTCCAGCCATATATCGAAGCGATGCGCGAGTATCACGCCGCCGACCCGCGAACAAGCGCGGGGAGTTTACGCGGCCGTCTCGCCCGGAGCCAGAGCGGCCCGCGCGGTCTTGCCCAGAATCACGAAGTCTCCGAGGAGGGTCCAGTTCTCCACGTACGACAGATCGAGGCGCACCGAGTCCTCCCACGACAGCGAGGACCGGCCGCTGACCTGCCACAGGCCCGTGATGCCGGGCTTGGCGAGGAAACGGCGGTGCACGTGATCAGCGTAGAGGGCTACCTCTGACGGCAACGGGGGCCGGGGGCCGACGAGAGACATCGAGCCGCCGATGACGTTGAACAGCTGCGGGAGCTCGTCGAGACTGAACTTGCGCATGATGCGCCCGATCGGGGTGACCCGCGGGTCGTTCTTCATCTTGAACAGCACCTCGTTGCCGGCATCCCGCTCCTGAGAGGCGAGCTGTTCGAGGAGCTCCTCGGCGTTGGTGACCATCGAGCGGAACTTGATCATCGTGAACTCGTGGCCACGGAAACCCACGCGCTTCTGGCGGAAGAACACCGGTCCCTCGCTCGACAGTCGCACGGCCATCGCCAGGAAGAAGAGCAGCGGGCTGAGGACGATGACGCCCGCGATGCTCGCGACGAGATCGACGGTGCGCTTGAGGAAGACCTGGCCGCGGGAGAACCGGGGCGTTTCCACGTGGATGAGGGGGAGCCCGGCAACCGGCCGGGTGTGCAGACGCGGCCCCGCGATGTCGGTGATGCTCGGAGCGAGCACGAGGTGCTGGCGCCCCGCCTCCAGGTTCCACGAGATCTGCTTGACCTTGTCGGCGGGGAGCTCATCGGCGCTGGTGACCGCCACCGTGTCGGCGCCGGTGACCTGCAGCGCGCGAGAGATGTCCCCGACATGGCCCATGACCGGGATGTCGGTGCCGGGCACCGTGTCGGCGACCTTCCCGCTCGGAACGCAGGCGCCGACGACCCGGTATCCAGCGCTCGGCGTGCGGGCGAACTCCCGGGCGATCTGCGTGACGGAGGCGAGGGAGCCGACCAGCAAGACGTTCGCCGAGTACTTGCCCCGCGAGCGCTGCACGATGAGCCATCGCCGCCACAGCCAGCGAGTGGCGAGGAGAACAAGGATGCCGGCGGGGAGGCTGATCAGGAGGTAGCCACGAGCGACGTCGATCTGCGTGAGGAACGCGATGATCGCGATCGTCCCGAACAGACGGAAGCTCGCGTCCGCGACGCGGACGTATTCCTGCGACCCGGTTCCGATGACCCGGTCGCTGCGGGAGTCGACGAACGAGAGCGCCCACATCCAGGCGACGATGAGGATCGTCGAGAACGTCCAGTAGGAGAGGTCCGTGATGCGGCTGTCCCGGCTGGCCGCGACGGCGGCGTTTCCCATCCCGAACCACGCCAGCTGGGTGCCGTACACGACGCCGATGAGCGAGGCGAGGTCGGTGACGATGAGGTTGCGGCGATACCGCTGGCGCCAGCGATCACCCGGCGGCGAGGAGGTGGCGGCGAATGGATGGGGTTCCGGCTTCCGGGCCGAACTCGCCACTGCCGTCCAGGCGGGTGTGTCGGAGACGGTGCTCTGCGACGTCGATGTCGCGTCGACCTTGAGGTCAGACGTCACAGTGCGTAGGCCCCTTCCCCCAGTTGCCCGGATCGCGGTTCTTCCGCCGACGATAACAGGCTGAACTCACCCCGTGAATCACCTCTACGTGAACTGCGTGTTTCGTCTTCCCCAAGAGATTTCACCCGATCGGGTGAGCGGAAGGCGGCGTGTCCGCCGAAAGGGGGACGTGAGATGGCGTTGAGCGGGTGTCGATCCGATGGTGTCAACCCCCGCCCGCTCGAGGATTCCTTGGTGTAAGACGCGCGGGCATCTAAGCTCGGTGACCGAACCACGTGGCATCCGGATGCCGCCGACTCGCCGCCGGAAGGATGCCTCATGCCTCGCGCCTCGCTGCGGGCCACGCGCGCCCGTCGTCGTCGTCGCGCGGGGGCCTGGGCGGCGGTTGTCGCCGTCGTCCTGGTCGTCGCGGTCGCGGTGGGGGCAGCCGTTGCGCTCGGGGTGTGGCGGACGGAGTCTGCGTCCTCGCCCGTCGCGGCTGTGTCGCCGTCCGTCGCGCCCTTCCGGACGCCCGCCCCGGCCCCGACCTCGACTCCGGCCGTGACCTCGGTCCCGACCCCGAGTCCCACGCCTCTCTCGCCGGCGGCCCAGGGGTGCGACGGGCAGACCCTTCTGTCTGTCTGGGCGCACCCCGACGACGACATCATCTTCGCCAACCCCACGATCTCCGAGGCGATCGCCGCCGGGGAGTGCGTGCGAACGCTGTTCGTCACGGCCGGCGATGCCGGCAAGGGCCTGACCTACACGCATTCCCGAGAGCTGGGAATCCTCCGCGCATACAACCACATGCGCGGCTCCGACGGCCTCTGGGACTCCACCGTCGTCACGCTCGACGCGGGTCCGCGGGTGGAGCGCCTCACCCCGCAGAATGACCCGCGTATCTCGGTGTTGTTCGCGCGCCTCCCCGACGGCAACATCACCGATGGCGGGTTCGCCGCGACCGGCCACGCGACCCTCAGCAAGCTGCTCGACGGCGCGATCTCGGCCCTCGCGCCCATCGACGGTGGCCCCGCGGTCGACCGGGCACAGCTCTCCGCGTCCCTGACGGAGCTGGCCGGCGCCGTGCAGCCCGCGCGCACCCTCACCCACGTTCCCCGCGGAAGTGCGTACGCGCCCGGCGACCATCCGGATCATTCGGTCGTGGGAACCCTCGTGCGCGAGTCGATCGGTCACGTCCCGGCGGCCGCGCCCGGCCTCCGCTACGCCATCGGCTATCCGTCCGCAGACCTGCCGCGCACGCTCGACGGTGCAGCGTTGGATGCCAAGGTCGAGACGTACCGCATCTATACGCAGCAGGACGAGGTGATCCGCTGCGACAGTCGCGAGGCCTGCCTGGGCACACGAAAGTTCGGCGAGTGGCTGCGGAGGTCGTACCTCCTGCCGGAGTCCGACCTCCGCCTTTCCTGACAGCTGCCGTCGCGGGTCAGTGCGCGAACGTGCCGTGGATGATTGCGCGGCCGAGGGTGGTGAAGGCGAGGGCGAAGGAGACCGCGGCGGGGGTGGCCCCGGCGTCGACGCCGAGGCTCTCGGCGCCGATGGCATGCACGACGAAGAAGTAGCGGTGCGGCTGGTCTCCCTCGGGCGGTGCCGCGCCCAGGAACCCGGCCTCGCCGCCGTCGTTGCGCACATGGAACGCGCCGTCCGGTAGCGCGCCCGAGGCGAAGCCGGTCGGGATCTCGCGGAGGTCGGCGGGGAGATCGACCAGGACCCAGTGCCAGAACCCACTGGGGGTCGGGGCGTCCGGATCGAAGCACGTGATCGTGAACGACCGTGTTCCTTCCGGGACGTTCGACCAGGCGAGGTGAGGCGAGGTGTTGCCCCGGGCGGCCACCTGTTCGTCGCCCAGAGGGGCACCGTCGGTCACATCCTTACTGACAACGTCGAACGCGGCGACGGAGGGGAGGAGGGGATACGGGTCGGGGGTCTGGGGTCGCGTGAGATCAACCATGACCGCACTCTACGAGCCCGGCCGTGACCGGGCCGGCGGGCTTGCGCTCAGGGTCCGCCCGATGCCACGGGCGCAGCGGGGAGCTTCACCTCGGGTGGAGCCAGCCCCCCTGATCGGCCCCTCTCGACCCGCCGATCGGCGGGTGCTGCGTCGGTGACGCGGCTGGCGGCGGCCGACGCGATACCGTCGAGGAGTAGGAGTCACACCGAGCGCCGACGACCCGAACCCGTCGCTGCGCGCGGTCGGGGGGAAACGGACGGAGCCGTTGTGCAGCATTACGACCTTTCCGGGGTGGAAGGGGAGCGGGAGGACGCCCGAGACCGGGCCCGACGCGTGGTCGTGACGCGCCGCGGTCTGATCATCGGGGGACTCGTCGCGGTGGGGGTGGGCGGAGGCGCCCTGCTCTACCGCCAGCTTCGCCGCAGCGGCGGACCGGTGGGCGCGTGGATGCCGCTCCGCGCCATTGGTTCCCCCGCGGCTCCCCGCGCTCTGTCTCCCGCGGTCGAGGCTCCCGGGATCGACACGGTGGCGACGATCTGGGCTCATGCCGACGACGACATCATCTTCGCCAACCCCGGTCTGGCGGATTCGATCCAGGGCGGGAGCACCGTCCGGGCCGTCTTCGTGACGGCCGGTGACGCGGGCAAGGGGCTGCAGTACGCCCAGGAGCGCGAAGCCGGCATCCGCGCCGCCTACGACCTCATGCGCGGCGGAACGGGGCCGTGGGACGAGCGGGAGATCACGCTCCTCAGCGGCGCCCGCGTCACGCGATTCGTCCCGAAAGATGAACCGCGCCTGTCGATCACGGTGTTGCGTCTTCCCGACGGAGGACTGGACGGCAAGGGATTCGCCGAGACCGGGGGCGCGGGGCTCACCCAGCTCATCAACGGTGACGTGACCTCGCTCTCGCCGATCGACGGCTCCCCCGCCTACGACCTGGAGCGGCTGACGAGCACTCTCGCCGAGCTCCTCTCGGCCGCCGAACCGCGTCGGGTGAGCACCAACGTTCCGCACGAGAGCGCGTTCGCCCGCGGCGACCACCCCGATCACTCGTGCGTCGGATCGCTCGTGCGCGCGAGCGCCCCGGCTGTCGGTCTGCCCCCGGTGGCGATGTCGTACTTCCTCGGCTATCCCTCGCAGGACCAGCCCGTCAACGTCGGGGGCGAAGAACTGGATGCCAAGGTCGAGGTGTACCGCACCTACGCGGCCGACGACCCCGTGGTCCGGTGTACGGAGATGTCGGCGTGCCTGGCTCAGCCGGGATTCGGCGCGTGGCTGCGCCGGACGTACCCGAAGACGGAATCCGAGTTGCTCCTGTCCTGAGGCTCGCGATCAGCGCTCCGACTCGCGGCGGGGGAGAGACGCGGCGAGCCGGAATCCTCCATCGCTCTCGGTGGCCGCCTCGAGGCGGCCACCGAGGAGTTCGGTGCGCTCGCGGAGCCCCCGGAGCCCGGCTCCCCCCGAGGGGAGGGGGAGCGCCGCTGCGGTCGAGGCGTCGTTGCGCACGACCACGTCGATCATCGACGTCGTCGCACGGACCTCCACGCTCACCCGCGCGCCGGGGGCGTGCTTGCGGGCGTTGGTCAGCCCTTCTTGGACGATCCGGTAGATCGCGCGCTGGAGGGCGGGGGCGAGCTCGCGAGGAAGGTCGGTGGCGAACTCCGTCTCGATCCCGCTGTCCGCGACGAGCACGGGGAGATCATCGAGGGTGGGCTGCGGCTTGTCTCCCGCGGTCGGGGCTCCCTCCGCCCGCAGTACGCCGATCATCTGGCGGAGCTCATCGAGGGTCCGGACGGCGAGAGACCGGATGACACCGGCGATCCGTCGTGTCTCGGGGTCAGGGGACGCAACCTGGAGCGCACCGGCCTGGACCGCGATGAGGCTGGCCTGGTGCGACACGACGTCGTGCATTTCTCGCGAGAGGCGCGCGCGCTCACGCCGCAACACGTCTTCCTCGTCGCGGCGCCGTTCGGACTCGCGGGCCGCCGAGAGATCGGCCACCCGGTCACTGAGTTCTCGGCGTGTGCGAACGAGGGCGCCGAGCGCGAGGGGGGTCGCCGCGTAGAGGAGGGCATACAGGAGCGAGGGGGCGAGGTAGTCGAGCGCCGGCAGCTGCCAGTCGGGGAGAAGGAAGCACGCGAAGGTGATCGCACCCGCGGCCGCCAGGGGAGCGGCCCGTCGTTCGCGGACGGCGACGGAGTACAGCGCGATGGGGGCCGCGATCGTCATCGCATCGATCACGAGACCGGGCAGCACCAGGATGAACGCCACCCACGGGAGCCGGCGTCGCACGAGGAGACCCGCGACGGCGATGGCTGCCCACGCGATCTCGGGCCGCGTCCATCCCGGCAGCAGCACGATCACGTCGACCACGGCCGCGGCCGCCAGGGCGACGTCGGTGAGAACCGCGAACCCCCGACTGCCGAGGATCGCGTTCACCCGGTCGCGGGCGGCGGTGTTCACCGCCGGTCGCCGCCTCGACGGGCGCGCTCGGCGATGAGGGCCGCCTCCAGGCGCGACGACACCGACAGCTTGGCGAGGATGGCGCTGACGTGGTCTTTCACCGTCGCGCCGCTCAGGTGCAGGCGGCGCCCGATCTCGGCGTTCGATTCTCCCGACGGCAAGTGCGCCAGTACGTCGCGCTCCCGGTCGGTGAGCAGAGACACTCGCTCCACCGCGTCGCGATCGGGCGCACCGGCGTATCCCTCGACCAGGGTCCGCGAGACCTGCGGCGAGAGCACCACGCCCCCCGCGGCGAGGGACCGGACCATCGCGGCCAGGTGCTCGGGGGGAGTGTCTTTCACGAGAAACCCCGACGCGCCGTCCTGCAGGGCACGAGCGATGTACTCGTCGGTGTCGAAAGTGGTCAGGATGCCGATGACCGGGCGCTCGGGATCGTCGCGGAGATCGGCGAGCACGTCGAGTCCGCTGCGCCCTGGCATCCGGATGTCGAGCAGAACGACGTCGGGCCGTTCGCGGCGGATGGCCTCGACGGCGGCATACCCGTCGACGGCGGCGACCACCTCGATGTCGTCCGCCGCGCCGAGGATGAGTTCGAATCCGGAGCGCACGAGGGCCTCATCGTCGACGACGAGCACACGGATCACGGGAGCCACCCTACGACGTCACCGACGATCCTGCCCCGAAAGGCCGCGGACGGTTCAGTCGTCGGCGACCGTGACGGTGACCTCGATGTTGCCGCGCGTGGCGAGCGAGTACGGGCACACCTGGTGCGCTTCGTCGGCGAGCTGCTGCGCCTGATCCTGGTCGATGCCGGGGAGCACCACCTCGAGCAGCACGGCGTGCAGCGCACTGTGGAAGCAGGCGGCGTAGCCGGCGGCGAACAGCTGCTCGGGGTTGACGCCGTTGCCGGATCCGCCCATCTCGGTGGGAACGGCGACGTCGAGGTCGAGGTGATTGCCCGCGACGACGTGTCCGTTGCGGCCTTCGCCGGTCGAGAGTGCCTCGGCGGTGTAGAGGATGTCCATGGGGTGAGTCCTTTCGGAGGGATGCCGCGGGTGGGGGGTCACTCGCGGGGTTCGGAGGAGTCGGTCTCGGGTGCCGGTTCGTCGGTCGGGTGTCGAGTGACCAGCAGCTCTTCGATCCGGCGGCGGTCGATCGCGCTCACCTGGAGCGTGGCGCCGGCGACCTCGACCACGTCGCCCACGCGGGCCAGCCGGCCCAGCCGCTCCACGACGAAGCCGGCAACGGTGTCCGACGCGCCGCGGGGAAGCGCCACCCCGGTGGCTTCCTCGAAGTCCTGGAGGTTCAACCGGCCGTCCACGACGCCGTGCTCGCCCTCGGCGAGGGGCTGCTCGGCGTCGGTGTCGTACTCGTCGAAGATCTCGCCCACGACTTCCTCGACGAGGTCCTCCAGGGTGACGATCCCGTCGGTGCCGCCGTATTCGTCGACGACCACGGCGATGTGGCTGCCGTCGCGGCGCATCGCCGTGAGCGTCGGCAGGACGCGGGCGGTCGCGGGGATGTAGCGGATCTCGCGCACGATCTCCGTGAGCGGACGGTCGACCTCGTCGTAGAGGTCGCGCACATGGACGAAGCCGATCACGTCGTCGATGGACTGCTCGGCGACCGGATAACGGGAGTACGGCAGGTCGTGCACCCGCGTGCGTGCCTCGGAGATCGAGCCCGCGGCATCCAGGGTCACCACTTCGGGGCGCGGCCGCATGACCTCGCTCACGTGGCGATCGCGCAGTGAGAGGACGTCGTCGAGGATGCGGCGCTCGTCGGCGGGCAGTCCCTCGTGGCTGGACACGATGTCGCGCAGTTCTTCATCGGTCAGCTCGTCGGCGGTCTTGTTCGGGTCTCCTCCGAGCACGCGAACCAGCAGGTTGGTGGAGATGGACAGTAACCAGATCACCGGCCGCATGAGCGTGGCGAACCCGCCCAAAACGGGGGCGACGGCGTACGAGAACGCGGCATTGCGCTGAATCGCGAGGCGCTTGGGCACCAGCTCGCCCAGGACGAGCGAGAGATAGGCGATCACGAGCGTCAGGGCGATCGTGGCCACGGTCGCCGCGGCGGGTTCGGCGAGTCCGAGCCCGACGAAGAGGGGAGTCACGGAGGGTGCGATCGAGGAGGCGCCGTACGCGGCGGAGGCGAAGCCGGCGACGGTCACGCCGATCTGGACCGCAGAGAGGAACGTGTTCGGGTTGCGGGCGAGGTCGGCGACACGACGCCCCCGCTTTCCCCGCTGGGCGAGGGCATTCACCTGGCTCTCGCGCAGGGTCACCAGCGCCATCTCGGTGCCGGCGAACACTCCGCCGATCAGGACGAACAGGATGACGAGCACGATGTTCAGGGCGAGATCGTTCATGGTCCGCCCCCTCAGCGCGTGGTGTCGGAGATCGCACCGTCGTCGACCGCGACGTCGACCTCGGTGTCATCGGTGAACTCGATCGTCCACACCGCGCCGTCGTCGCGACGATCGAGACCCGCCTCCTCGATGCCCCCGCCGTCCCGGTGGGCCGCCGCGGCGATGCGCAGAGCGTCCGCGAGCGACGTCGAGGCCGACTCCAGCGCCTGACGGTCGTCGGCGTCGAGATCATCCTCGTCGCGCTGACCGCGCACCGTCGGGCCCGCGGTGTCGACATCGACCTCGATCTCTCGGTCGCCGACGGCCACTTCCACACGGGCGGTGTCATCGTCGAACTCCAGCCCGAACGCACGGCCGCCGGCGTCGGACTCGGCGAGGAGCACCACGGCGATGGCCTGCTCGTATCCGCGGTTC
Source organism: Microbacterium sp. ZW3a (assembly GCF_057167165.1). Classification (NCBI taxonomy): domain Bacteria; kingdom Bacillati; phylum Actinomycetota; class Actinomycetes; order Micrococcales; family Microbacteriaceae; genus Microbacterium; species Microbacterium sp. ZW3a. Next base: position 537,253 of record NZ_CM169903.1, read on the forward strand.
GCGGAGTCGTCGTCGCCCGGGGCGGACGGGCTGGGGGCGCACGCACTCAGGGTGACGGTAAGGCCGGCGGCGAGGAGCCCGAGGACGGGGACGCGGAGGGATGCCATGGCGCCACGCTAGCGAGCGAGGGTGGCCCACTCGGGGTCGTTGCGTGTGAGGTCCCGGTATGGAAGGGGGCGTGCTCGGGGAAGGGCGGACCGTCCACGTTTGGCCGTTGCCTCATGATGCCGTAGGCTAACCCTTTGGTGCCCGCCTCACTGCGAGCAGGTACCACGAACGTGAGCCCTCCACCGGCCCTGTTCCCGGTCCTCGACCGGAGAACCGACCACCGGAGCGGGATTCACGAACTCCTCCGTTCGATCAAGAAAGCAGCACTATTGTGACGCGCACTTTCACCCCCAAGGCCGCAGAGGTCACGCGCGAGTGGGTCGTTATCGACGCCACCGACGTCGTCCTCGGTCGCCTGGCCTCGCACGCGGCGGTTCTCCTCCGCGGCAAGCACAAGCCGACCTTCGCCAACCACATCGACTCCGGCGACTTCGTCATCGTGATCAACGCCGAAAAGGTCGCGCTCACGGGTCAGAAGCTCCAGAAGAAGATGGCCTACCGCCACTCGGGCTACCCGGGCGGCCTGAAGTCGGTCAGCTACGAGGAGCTCCTCGAGAAGAACCCCGTCCGCGCGGTCGAGAAGGCCATCCGCGGCATGCTGCCCAAGAACAGCCTCGGCGCGGCGCAGCTCAAGAAGCTCAAGGTCTACCGCGGCGCCGAGCACCCCCACGGTGCCCAGCAGCCCACCGCGTACACCTTCGACCAGGTCGCCCAGTAAGCGCCGCCGGATAAGGACGAAACAGTGTCGAACATCGACTCCAGCAACTACAGCACCGAGACGCCGGCCGAGCAGTCGGTCGTCGCGGCCGAGCGCCCCGTTCTCTCGGTCCCCGGCGCAGCCGTGGGCCGTCGCAAGCAGGCCATCGCCCGCGTGCGCCTGGTTCCCGGCTCCGGCACGATCACGGTCAACGGCCGCACGATCGAGGACTACTTCCCCAACAAGCTGCACCAGCAGCTGATCAACGACCCGTTCACGGTGCTCGAGCTCGCCGGCTCGTACGACGTGATCGCGCGCATCTCCGGTGGCGGCCCCTCGGGTCAGGCCGGCGCGCTGCGCCTGGGCATCGCCCGCGCGCTCAACGAGATCGACGTCGAGAACAACCGCCCGGGCCTGAAGAAGGCGGGCTTCCTCTCGCGCGACGCTCGTGTCAAGGAGCGCAAGAAGGCCGGTCTCAAGAAGGCCCGTAAGGCGCCTCAGTACTCCAAGCGCTGAGTTCGACGTTCCGGATGCCTCTTTTCGGCACGGACGGGGTGCGGGGGCTGGCCAACGGCCTCCTCACCGCCGAACTTGCGCTGCACCTGGCCCAGGCGACCGCGGTCGTCCTGGGCCAGGGCCGTTCGGCGGAGGATCGCAAGGCCCACGGCCGGCGCCTCACCGCCGTCGTCGCGCGCGACCCGCGGGTCTCGGGAGAATTCCTCTCGGCTGCGGTCGCCGCGGGCCTGGCGTCCTCCGGCGTCGACGTGTTCGACGCGGGCGTCATCCCCACCCCCGCCACGGCGTTCCTCATCGCTGACACCGACGCCGATTTCGGCGTCATGGTCTCGGCGTCGCATAACCCCGCTCCCGACAACGGGATCAAAATTTTCGCGCGCGGCGGCACGAAGCTTCCCGACATCGTCGAGGAGCGCATCGAGCGCGCCCTTGAGGGGGAGCGACTGCAGCCCACCGGCGCCGGCGTCGGACGCATCCGTCGCTTCGCCGATGCCGAAGACCGCTACGTGGTGCACCTGCTCGGTTCGTTGCCGCACCGGCTCGACGGCATCCACGTGGTTCTCGACTGCGCGCACGGCGCCGCCGCCGGGGTCTCGCCCGAGACGTTCCGTGACGCCGGTGCGACGGTGACCGTGATCGGCGCCGAGCCCGACGGGCTGAACATCAATGACGGCGTGGGGTCGACGCACCTCGATGTCCTCGCCGAGGCCGTGGTGCGCCTGGGAGCCGATGTCGGCATCGCCCACGACGGCGACGCCGACCGGTGTCTGGCCGTGGACGCACAGGGCAACGTCGTCGACGGCGACCAGATCATGGCGATCCTCGCGGTGGCCATGAAGCAGCGCGGCGCGCTCGCCCACGACACGCTCGTGGCGACGGTGATGAGCAACCTGGGTCTGCACCGCGCGATGGCCGCGCACGGCATCCACGTGAAGCAGACCGGCGTCGGCGACCGGTACGTGCTCGAGGCGATGAACGAGGGCGGATACTCCCTCGGCGGTGAGCAGTCCGGGCACGTCATCATGAGCGAGTTCGCCACGACCGGCGATGGCCTACTGACAGGTCTGCACATCGTGGCCGAGATGGCACGGCAGAAGAAGACGATGGCCGAGCTCGCCGCCATCATGACGGTTTATCCGCAGGTGCTGATCAACGTCCGTGGTGTCGATCGTGATCGCGTGTCCGACGACGTCGTGCAGGAAGCCGTTCGCTCCGCGGAGGCCGAACTCGGCGACTCCGGGCGCGTGCTGTTGCGCGCGTCGGGAACCGAGCCGCTCGTGCGCGTCATGGTCGAGGCCGCGTCCGAGGACGCCGCCCGCGCCCACGCCGACCGGCTCGCCGATGTCGTCCGTGAGCGCCTCGCGCTCTGACCCCGGCTCGCTTCCCGCACTTCACATCACACGAGTGTCCAAGACACGCCGTTGACGCCCCGGGGCGAGCGGCGTGTCTTGGACACTCGGTGATTCAGTACGCCAGCGACTCGATGTACCGCAGGAGGACGCCCTCGCGCAGCGCCCAGGGCGACACCTCGAGTTCGTCGACGTCCATCGCTTTCATGGCCTGGTGCACGACGACCGCGGCCGCGACGATCTGGAACGTCCGGTCGGCGGTGATACCGGGTAGCGCTTCGCGCGCGTCGGCGGGGATGCGGGCGAGCCGCGGGATCCAGTCCTTCAGCTCCCTCCGCGGCAGCACCATGCGGTCGATACCCGACCATCCCGGCACCGGGTAACCGGCGAGCTTCGCGAGCGAGCGGATCGCCTTCGACGACCCGATGACGTGATCCGGGCGCGGGAGGGCGCGGAACCGCTCGGCGACGGGGGCCAGGACGGATGCCGCGTGCTGGCGCAGCGCATCGATCTCGTCGACGCTGGGCGGGTCGTGAGGGAGGAACTGCACGGTCGAGCGCCCCGCCCCGAGCGGCACCGACTCGGCCAGGTCGGGCAGTTCATCGGCGCCGCCGGCGATCTCGAGGGATCCGCCGCCGATGTCGAACAGCAGGATCTGTCCGGCCGACCAGCCGAACCAGCGGCGCACGGCGAGGAAGGTGTAGCGCGCCTCGGTCTCGCCGCCCAGCACCTGGAGGGGCTGACCGAGCACCTCCTCGATCCGCGAGATGACGTCCTCGCCGTTGGTGGCCTCGCGCACGGCCGAGGTGGCCGTGGCGAGGAGTTCGTCGACGCCCTCGGCCCGCGCGGTCTCGCGGGCCTGGGTCACGGCATCCAGGAGCCCGGCCACTCCCTCGGCCGAGATCGAGCCGTCGGGTTCGAGGTAGCGCATGAGGCGCAGCACCGAGCGGTGCGACGTCGTCGCGGTGGGGCGACCGCCCGCACGCGCGTTGGCGACGAGCAGATGGACGGTGTTGGAACCGATGTCGAGTACCCCGAGACGCACGCTCCGAGTGTAGGGGGACCCCGCGGGTACGATGGGCGGGTGTCCGCCGCCGAGACCGCCGCTCCCGCACCGTCGCTGAGCCCGTACCGCCAGATCGACCGCGCCGACTGGGCGCGGATGGCCGGCGGCATCGAGCAGCCGCTGACCGAGACCGAGGTCGTGCAGTTGCGCGGCATCGGCGATCGGCTCGACCAGCGCGAGGTGTCCGAGGTCTACCTTCCCCTCAGTCGTCTGCTCAGCCTCTACGCCCGAGCGACCCGTCGCCTCGGTGCCGATACCAGTACGTTCCTGGGTGAGCCGGATGTCACGACCCCCTTCGTCATCGGGGTCGCGGGTTCTGTTGCGGTGGGCAAGTCGACGATCGCGCGTCTGCTGCGCGAGCTCATGAGCCGGTGGCCCGACACCCCGCGGGTGGAACTGGTGACCACCGACGGCTTCCTCTACCCCAACGCCGAGCTCGAGCGCCGCGGGATCATGCACCGCAAGGGATTCCCCGAGTCGTACGACCGTCGTGCGCTCGTGGAGTTTCTCAGCGAGGTGAAGTCGGGCGCCGAAGAGGTACGCGCCCCCTTCTACTCGCACGTGCAGTACGACATCATGCCCGATGCCCACGTCACCGTTCACCGGCCCGACGTCGTCATCGTCGAGGGGCTCAATGTGCTGCAGCCCCCGCCCACACCGAACGACGTGGCCGTGAGCGACCTGTTCGACTTCTCGATCTACGTCGACGCCGATGCTGCCCACATCGAGCGTTGGTACGTGGACCGCTTCCTGGCGCTGCGCGACAATGCCTTCAGCAACCCGTCCTCGTTCTTCCGGGTGTTCGCCGACATCACCGACGAGGAGGCGGTGTCGCGCGCCCTGGGGTTCTGGCGCGACATCAACCTGCCCAACCTCGAAGAGAACGTTCTCCCGACCCGCCATCGGGCCAAGCTCGTGCTCCAGAAGGGCGCGGACCACACCGTCGAGTCGGTGCTGCTGCGCAAGCTCTGATGCGCGCGCGCCGGCGTCGGGATTCCCTCAGCCCCGGCCCGTAGACTCGGACGCTATGTGCGGAATCATCGGATATGTGGGTCCTCGGCAGAGCCAGGACATCCTGCTGGCGGGGCTGTCGCGGTTGGAGTACCGGGGCTACGACTCCGCGGGCATCGCCGTGATCGACGGCGACGGGGGCCTGGGCATGCGCAAGCGCGCCGGCAAGCTCGCGGTGCTGCGCGACGACCTCGTATCCGCTCCGCTGCCCGACGGCACCACGGGCATCGGCCACACGCGCTGGGCGACGCATGGCGGTCCGACCGACGCCAACGCGCACCCGCACCTGGCCGACGACGACAAGCTCGCCGTCATCCACAACGGCATCATCGAGAACTTCGCCGAACTCAAGAGCGAGCTGGTGGGCGAGGGCGTGACGTTCCGCAGCGAGACCGACACCGAGGTCGCCGCCGCCATGATCGGCCGCGAGTACGCCCGGACGGGCGACCTGGTCGCGGCTTTCCGCGCCGTGGTGTCGCGCCTCGAGGGCGCCTACACGCTGCTCGCGATGCACCAGGACCACCCGGGTCTCGTCGTCGGTGCGCGCCGCAACTCGCCGCTGGTCATCGGTCTCGGTGAGGGCGAGAACTTCCTCGGATCCGACGTCGCCGCCTTCGTCGAGCACACCCGCAACGCCCTCGCGATCGGCCAGGACGAGATCGTCGCGATCACGCCCGAGGGCGTCGAGGTCACCGACTTCTCGGGTGCCCCGGTCGAGGTCGAGGCGTTCGAGGTCACGTGGGACGCATCCGCAGCCGAAAAGGGCGGCTGGTCGTCGTTCATGGCGAAGGAGGTCTCGGAGGAGCCCGAGGCGGTCGCCAACACCGTTCGCGGTCGCATTCACGAGGGCCGTGTCGAGATCCCCGAGCTCGAGGGCATGGACGATTTCCTCGCCGATATCGACCGCATCCTCGTGATCGCCTGCGGCACCGCGGCCTACGCGGGCATGGTGGGCAAGTACGCGCTCGAGACGTGGACCCGCGTGCCCGTCGACGTCGAGCTCGCTCACGAGTTCCGCTACCGCGACCCGGTGCTCTCCGCGCGCACGCTCGTCGTCTCGATCAGCCAGTCCGGCGAGACGATGGACACCCTCATGGCCGTGAAGTACGCCCGCTCGCGCGGCGCCAAGACGCTGTCGATCTGCAACACGCAGGGCGCCACCATCCCGCGTGAGTCCGATGCCATCGTCTACACGCACGCCGGCCCCGAGGTCGCCGTGGCCTCGACCAAGGCCTTCGTCGCCCAGATCACGGCGCTGTACCTGCTCGCGCTGCACGTCGGTCGTGTGCGGGGAGCGGTGGACCCGGTCGTCGCTGTCGAAGCCGTGACCGAGCTCGAGGCCATCCCGGGCAAGATCGCCCGCGTGCTCGAGACCGAGCAGGCCCGCATCGAGCAGCTCGCGCACTGGATGGCAGACACACGCTCGGTGCTGTTCCTCGGTCGCAACGTCGGCTACCCGATCGCCCTCGAGGGCGCACTGAAGCTTAAAGAGCTCGCTTACATCCACGCCGAGGGCTTCGCCGCCGGTGAGCTCAAGCACGGACCCATCGCCCTCATCGAGCCGGGTCAGCCCGTGTTCGTCGTCGTGCCCTCGCCGCGCGGCTCGAGCGAGATGCACAAGAAGGTCGTGTCGAACATCGAGGAGATCCGCGCGCGCGGGGCCCGCGTCATCGCGATCGCCGAAGAGGGTGACGTGGCCGTGCTCCCCGCCGCCGACGAGGTGCTGCGCATCCCCCTCGCCGCTCCGCTGTTCGAGCCGCTCCTCGCGGTCGTGCCGCTGCACATCTTCGCGATGGGCCTCGCCGAGGCGAAGGGCCTCGACGTCGACCAGCCGCGCAACCTCGCGAAGTCGGTGACGGTCGAGTAAGGCCGGGCTTTTTCGGGGCCGGATGCCAGTGGCATCCGGCCCCTCGTCCGTTCCCGCCCGCACAACTCCTGCGCGGGCGGCCGGGATCCCCGCCGCCTGCCGCCCGGGCGCTGATCCGGCAGGAGTTCTGCGGTGCGGTGGCCGGCGGCATCCCGCCTGCTCTGTGTCGTTTCGCCGGCACAACTCCTGCAGATTCCTCCCGCTACACCGTGGCATGGGATCGCCTGGCGATCACGCAGGAGTTGTGCCGGCTGAAGGCGCGGCCCCATCTGCCCGCACAACTCCGGCACAGGCGCGACGGGGGCGTCGATCGGGCCACATCGGCGGGATGCGCCGGAGTTGTGCGGGTGGGGTGGCGCGACGTCCGGCGCCGTCCTCACGGCAGAATGAACAGGATGCCAGGGAGGGAGGGCGCATGATCGTCGGAATCGGCGTCGACCTGGTCGACGTGCCGCGCTTCGAGCAGCAGCTCGCGCGGACGCCCCGCCTGCTCGCCCGGCTCTTCGCTCCCGCTGAGCGTCTGCTCAAGCCCCGGTCGCTGGCGGCGCGCTACGCCGCGAAAGAAGCGCTGATCAAGGCGCTCGGCGGATCGGACGGGGTGTACTGGGCCGATATCGAGGTGACGCCGGAGCCGTCGGGGCGTCCGACGTTCACGCTGAGCGGCGAGACGGCGGCCACGGTGGCCGCGCGCGGAATCACGGCGCTGCACCTGTCGATGTCGCACGACGCGGCTCTGGCGACGGCCTACGTCATCGCCGAAGCCGGCCCCGTCGCCGCGGAACCCACCCGAGAGGACCCCGCATGAGAATGGCATCCGGAGTGCTGCGCGAAGCGCTCGTCGACGTCGACGCGATCGCCGAGAACGTGCGCCACCTGCGCCGACTCACCGGCGTCGACGTCATCGCGGTCGTCAAGGCCGAGGGGTACGGGCACGGGGCGTACCGCGCGGCGGTGGCGGCACTGCGCGGGGGAGCGACCCGCATCGGCGTTTCCGACATCGAGGAGGCGCGGGCGCTCCGGCGCCGTGGCATCCGCGCCCCGATCTTCGCGTGGCTGCACGCGCCGGGCGCCTCGTTCGTCGAGGCCGTGCGCGACGACATCGAGCTGGGGATCTCCGACATCGACCAGCTGCTGCGTGCCGGAGAGGCGGCGCAGGGCGACCGCCCCGCGGCGGTGCACCTGAAGATCGAGACGGGCCTGTCGCGCAACGGCCTCGCCCCCGCCGACTGGCGCGTGGTGTTCTCGGAGGCCGCGCGGCTCGAGCGGATCGGGCGCGTGCGGGTCGTGGGGCTGTTCTCGCACCTCTCGAACACGAGCGAGGCCGACGACCGCGCCGCGCTCGCGAGGTTCGAGGAGGGCGTGGTGCTCGCCGCGGCCGCCGGGCTGAACCCGCCCCTGCGGCATATCGCGGCGACCCACGCGGCGATCGCCCTCCCCGAGGCGCGGTTGAACAGCGTGCGCATCGGCATCGGCCTCTACGGGGTCTCGCCGTTCGACGACCGCACGCCCGCCGACCTGGGGCTGCGTCCGGCGATGACGCTGCGCGGCGCCGTGGCCGCCGTCCGTCGCGTGCCCGCGGGGACCGGCGTCTCGTACGGCTACGCGTACCGCACGGAGCGCGACACGACGCTCGCCCTCGTTCCGCTGGGCTACGCCGACGGTGTGCCACGGCACGCCTCGGGCCGGGGTCCGGTGTCGATCAACGGCCGCCGCTTCACCGTGGCCGGACGCATCGCCATGGACCAGTTCGTCGTCGATGTCGGCGACCACCCGGTGGCGGTGGGCGACGAGGTCGTGCTCTTCGGCGATCCCACGCTGGGTGTGCCGTCGGCGCGGGACTGGGCGGATGCCGCTGACACCATCGACTATGAGATCGTCACGCGCATCGGTCCGCGCGTGCCGCGACGGGAGGTCGGCGCGTGAGCGTTCCCGACGAGCTGCTCGGCGAGCGTGAGATCGCCGTTTCGGGCGACATGGAAGACCTCGGACGCGCACTCGGTCGCGCCCTCGGGCCCGGCGACGTCGTCGTGCTCACCGGGCCCCTCGGCGCGGGCAAGACGACCCTGACCCGGGGGATCGGCGAGGGACTCGGCATCCGGGGCCCGGTGCAGAGTCCGACGTTCGTCATCGCGCGCACGCACCCGTCGCTGGTCGGCGGTGCGCCCCTCGTGCACGTGGATGCCTACCGGCTCGGCGCCGCGGTCGAGCTCGACGATCTCGACATCGACGTGGAGCACTCGGTGGTCATCGTCGAGTGGGGGCGCGACGTCGCCGACCACCTCGCCGACCAGTGGTGGGAGATCGAGATTGCACGGCAGACCGGGGGGCTCGGCGTCGACAACGCGTGCGGAGAGATCGCCCCCCACACCCTCGACCTCGACGCGGATGCGCCGCGGACGGTGACGATCTCGCGTCGGCCCTGAGAGCTCGGTCTAGGTCGGCTGGCGATCGCGGTGGGGCGCGGCCCGTCGTCCCGGCTCGGCCGTCCACACCTCGCGCAGCGCGCGCAGCGTCTCGTAGGCCTGCTCCACGTGGGCGAAATGCCCGCTGTCCTCGAGCACGCGCTCGGCGTAGTCGGGAAGGGTGCGTCGCGCCACCCGGGCGTCCTTCCGTCCGGCAAACACGTCATGGCGTCCGCGCACGGCGCGCACCGGTGCGGTGATGCGCCGCCAGGCGGCATCATCGTGCGTGCGAGCGGCCCGGGTCGCGGCGAGGAAGGCCGCCGGGCGGATCTCGTCGGCGAGAGCGTCGGACACGGCGGGGTCGACACGATCGGGATGCCGGAAGAGCGGGCGTGCCAGCACGCGCAGGGCACGCGTCCGACGCAGGCCCCGGAGGAGGGGCATGGAGAGCGGGCCCAGGGCGCGGAGGATTCCCATCGCGGTCACCATTCCGGCGAAGGCCGGTAGCCGTAGTGCCCCGGTCACGGGGCGACGGACGACCGCCCGCACTCCGGCGCCGGTCGGGGACACCAGACCCACGGCGACGGTCTGCGCGGGGAAGCGCGCGGCCACGTCGAGTGCGACGACCGCGCCGAGCGAATGCCCGACGATGCGCCAGCGGGGGTAGCCGAGGGCGCGCGCGACGGCGGCGACGGCATCCGCGGTCTGGTCGGCGGTCGGTGCCGGGCCGGGGGACTCTCCCCAGCCGGGCAGGTCGAGCGCGATGACGTCGTCGACGGGGATGCCGAGCCGGTCGGCCGCGGCCAGCAGGGGCGTCCACGTCGTCCACGACCCCGCGGCACCGTGCAGCAGCACGGTGGCGACGGCCCCCTCGGTGCGCCGACCGGCGCGCACGACGACCGGTCCGACGGCCGTGGGCACCACCAGTCGGTGCAGTCCTTGTTCCATACCCCTCATTCGGAGCCGATACCTCTCCCGGATGCCTGCGCACCTCCGGCACTTCCGCGGAGCTGAGGCCGCTGATCCCCGGTGCTGCGCCTTCTGCCGGAGTTGTGCGCCCCGCCGGGCGATGGTCGGACGTGGGCACGGGGCAGCCGTCCGAGCAGCGGGCGACACCCCTGTCGGACGCCCCGGATACCCTGGAACGGTGATCCTCGGCATCGACACCTCCCTCGGCACCGCCGTGGCGGCGATCGCGCGCGACGGCGAGGTCCTCGCCGACGAGCAGAGCGCGAACCCCCTCGGCCACGCCGAGGTGATCGGCGAGCTCCTGCGTCGAGCCGCCACCTCGGCGCCCTCGCACGTCGCGATCGGCATGGGGCCGGGGCCGTTCACGGGGCTGCGCGTGGGCATCGCGACCGCTCGCGCCTACGCGCAGGGCCGCGGCATCCCGGCGGTGCCGGTGCCGAGCCACGACGGCGTCGCTCTCGGCATCCTGCTCTCCGACGCCCTCACGGGCACCGAGACCCCCCGCTTCGCGGTCGTCACCGACGCCCGCCGCAAAGAGTTCGCCTTCAGCGTCTACGACGGCCTCGACGACGACGGACTGCCGGTTCGGATCACGGATGCCACGCTCAGCCCCCGCGACGACCTCGATGCCCGGCTCGCCGAGGCCGGCGCCGTCCGGTACGACGCGACGAGCGTCTCTGCCGCGATGATCGCGCTCGCCGCGGCGCGCGCGCTCGATGCCGGTCGCACCCTCGCGGATACCGAGCCGCTCTACCTGCGCAGCCCCGACGTCGTCGCCGCCCACGCTCCGAAGCGGGTGAGCTGATGCCCACCCGCGCCGCCACCGCCGCCGACCTCGACGCGATCATGGCCCTCGAGCACGCCTCGTTCCCCACCGACGCGTGGAGTCCCGCGATGATGCGCGAGGAGCTGGCGTCGCCGCACGGCTGGTACGTCGTGGTCGAAGAGGCCGGGCGCCTCGTCGGGTATGCGGGACTGCGCGCCGTGCGCGGGTCGCGGGATGCCGACATCCAGACGATCACGATCGCCGAGACCGCGCGTGGTCGGGGGCGCGGGCGGGCGCTCCTGATCGACCTCCTCGCCGAGGCCGAGCGCCGCGGCGTGCACGACGTGTTCCTCGAGGTGCGCGCCGACAACCCCGTCGCGCAGGCGCTGTACGCCTCCGAGGGATTCGCGGAGGTCGGACGCCGCCCGCGGTACTACCAGCCCGACGACGTCGACGCGATCGTGATGCAACTCGACCTGCGGGGGTGGGCCGCGCGACGCACGCCCGACGACGCGGCGACGACCGGAAAAGGATGGTGCTGATGGACGCGCCGCTCGTCCTGGGTATTGAGACCAGCTGCGACGAGACCGGGATCGGGATCGTCCGCGGTCGGCAGCTGCTGAGCAACACGATCGCCTCGAGCATGGACGAACACGCCCGCTACGGCGGGGTCGTGCCCGAGGTTGCTGCCCGGGCGCACCTCGAGGCGCTGCAGCCCTCGATCGACGCCGCGCTCGCCGACGCCGGGGTGACCCTCGCCGACCTCGACGCGGTCGCCGTCACCAGCGGCCCCGGGCTCGCCGGAGCGCTGATGGTGGGGGTCGGGGCGGCGAAGGGTCTCGCCGTCGCCCTCGACAAGCCGCTCTACGCCGTGAACCACCTCGTCGGGCACATCGCCGCCGACATCCTCGACGCCGACGCGGGCGAGCTCGAGTACCCCACCGTCGCCCTGCTCGTGAGCGGCGGGCACACCTCTCTGCTGCTCGTGCGCGATCTCACCAGCGACGTCGAGCTCCTCGGCGAGACGATGGATGACGCCGCGGGCGAGGCATTCGACAAGGTCGCTCGCCTGCTGAAGCTGCCCTATCCCGGCGGCCCCGAGATCGATCGCGTCGCCGCCGCGGGGGATCCCACCGCGATCCGCTTCCCCCGCGGGCTCTCACGCGCGTCCGACATGGCATCCCACCGTTACGACTTCTCGTTCTCGGGGCTCAAGACCGCCGTGGCGCGCTGGGTCGAGCAGCACGAGGCAGCGGGAGAGCCGGTGCCGGTGGCCGATGTGGCCGCGTCGTTCCGCGAGGCCGTGGTCGACGTGCTCGTCACCAAGGCCCTCGACGCGTGCGAGCGGTACGGCGTTCCCCGGTTGCTCCTCGGGGGCGGGGTGATCGCCAACAAGCGCCTGCGCGACGTCGCCCTCGAACGGGCCGCGGCTGCCGGTGTCGCCGTGCGCATCCCGCCCCTGCGGCTCTGCACCGACAACGGCGCGATGATCGCCGCGCTCGCCGCCGAGCTCATCGCCTCGGGCCGGCGCCCGTCGACCCTCGCGTTCGGGGCCGACTCGACGCTGCCGGTGACCGAGATCCAGGTCGCCGAAGATCCGGATGCCACCGCCCCCGGTGCCGCGGAGGCGCCGTCGACGGCCGGGATCGTGTCATGAGCGAGCCGACCCCGCCGAGTCGGCGGGCACGGAAGGCCGCGGCGGAGGCAGTCCCGGCGGGGTCCGCGCCGTCCGGAGTGTCCCCGACCGGTGCCGCGGTGCCGAGCGCGCTCGAGCAGATCGCGGCGGGGGAGGCGCTCGACGACCACCGCCTCCCGACCGCGCAGCTCGAGAGAGCCGCTTTCGGTGAGCACGTGCTGCCGTGGAACCCGCCCCAGCCGACCGCCCCGCCCTCGCTCGCGCCGTGGGCGCTGGCGCTGGCGATCACGGCGCTGGTGGCGTCACTGTTCGTGGGGGTGCTGCTCCCGCTGGGGGTCGTGGGCATCCTCACAGCGATCATGTCGTTGCGTCGCGCGCACGACAGTCGCCGGGTGGCGGTGTGGGCGCTCGTGCTGGCCGCGGTATCGGTCGTCTTCAGCACCGGGTGGCTGCTGTGGGCGCTGCCGCAGTTGCCGGCGGCGTAGTCCGCGTCACCGCACCCGGTCGGCCAGCAGGGCCAGACGGCGGTTCCCGACCCGCGTGAGAATCAGCGTGGCGGATTCCTCGCCGCGCAACGAGAGACGCGTCCGCAGCGTCGCGGGGTCCACGTCGACGCCGCGCTTCTTGATCTCGAGCGTCCCGATGCCGCGCTCCCGCAGCACCCGCGCGAGCTTCTTCGGCTCCGCCGGCACCTCTTCCCGCACCCGGAACGACGACACGAACGGGCTCGTCACGGGCGCGTCCGAGGTGAGGTACGCGATCCCGGGTGCCAGCATCCCGGCCTCCAGTGATCGGGCGACCTCGCCGATCAACCGTGCGCGGATCACCGCTCCGTCGGGCTCGTGCACGAAGGCGCCGAGCTCGCGCTGCTGCACGTCAGGTGTATCGGCGGGCGCGGTGAGCTCCCACGCGTCGTCTCCTCGAACCACCAGCGCGGCACGCCGCACTCCGGGCCGAGCGAGTCTCCCCGCCCACAGAACGAGCTCGATCGTCGATCCGTCGGCGCTGATCCACTGAGCTTCGACGTCGGCCGGGATCAGCTCGCGGTCGAAAGCCGGGCCGAGCTTCACGCCACCGGGCATCCCCTGCAGCAGGCGGAACACCCAGTCCAGCGACGGCGACCATTGCTCGGACGAGACGCGGCGGGTCTGGCCGTGCCCGGGAGTACGGCGGGCGGGGTCGAGCCACACCGCGTCGATGTCGCGAAGGTCGGCATCTTCGGCGCGGCCGTGTGCGACGGTTGCACTCTCACCGAACGGGGCCAGGTTGTAGGCCGCGATCGCGGCCGTGACCTCGTCGGCGTCGACGGCGTGCACCCGGATGCCGAGACCCGCCATTCCGAGGGCGTCGCCGCCGATCCCGCAGCCGAGGTCGGCCGTGCTCGCGATGCCCGCGGCCCGGAAGCGGCCCGCGTGGCGGGCGGCGATGGACAGCCGGGTCGCCTGCTCGAGCCCGGCGCGGGTGAAGAGCATGCGATCGGCAAAGGGTCCGAACTTCGCGGCGGCGCGGTCGCGCAGCCGGGCCTGCCCCACCACCGCGGAGACGAGGTCGGGGGAGTGACCGGCCGCCCGGAGTCGTGACACGGCGCGCGCGGCCTCGTCGGTGGAGGAGAGGGGCCCGATCTCGTCGAGGAGGCGGAGTCCGTCGGGCGTGAGCAGGGCCGTCAGCTCGCTGGTGTCCACCGAGCCAGCCTAGGCGCGGAATGTGTTGGCACTCGCGTTGCGTGAGTGCCAGGGCTTCTCTACACTCGAATTAGCACTCTCCCCGCGTGAGTGCTGACAAGTCTTCTGTAACGAGAAAGAAGAGGTAGACCGTGTCGGTTTCCATCAAGCCGCTCGAGGACCGCATCGTCATCAAGCAGGTCGAGGCTGAGCAGACCACGGCGAGTGGTCTCGTCATCCCCGACACCGCCAAGGAGAAGCCGCAGGAGGGCGAGGTCGTCGCCGTCGGCCCCGGTCGCATCGACGACAACGGCAACCGTGTCCCCCTCGACGTCACCGTCGGCGACCGCGTGCTCTACAGCAAGTACGGCGGCACCGAGGTCAAGTTCGGCGCCGACGAGTACCTCGTGCTCTCGGCCCGCGATGTTCTCGCGGTGGTCGTGCGCTGATCGCACTGCAACTGTCTCGAAACCCCGGATGCCTCGGCATCCGGGGTTTCGTCTTTGTCAGGCGCGGGCCCTCGGGGCGGATCCGCCCGGGCACGCGCGCCTAGGCTGAGGACGTGACCCTCCCCTCCTCGCCCCCCGCTGCGGGAGCTCTCCGCGGAGGCCTGTTCGCTCTCGCCGCCTACCTGCTGTGGGGTTTCCTGCCGCTGTACTTTCTGCTCCTGCGGCCGACCGAGGCCTGGGAGATCGTCGCGTGGCGCATCGTGCTGGCGTTCGTGTTCTGCCTGCTTCTGCTGACGGTGCTGCGGGGGTGGCGTCCGTTCCTGGCGATCATTCGCCGGCCCCGGTTGCTGGGTCTCACGGCCCTGGCGGGCGTGCTCATCTATGTGAACTGGCAGACCTACCTCATCGGTACCCTGACGGGTCACGTCATCGAGACGAGCCTCGGGTACTTCATCAACCCGATCGTCACGGTCCTGCTGGCGGTGACCGTGCTGCGCGAGCGTCTCCGCCTGGTGCCGTGGATCGCGATCGGGCTGGCCGTCGTGGCCATCGCTGTCATCGTCGTGGGTTACGGCAGATTCCCGTGGATCGCGCTCACCCTCGCGCTGTCGTTCGGCGTCTACGGGCTGGTCAAGAAGCAGATCGGGCCGTCGGTGGATGCCGTCAGCGGACTCACCCTCGAATCGTTCTGGCTCCTGCCGATCGCGGTCGCCCAGCTGGTGATCGTGGCCGCGACCACCGGCCTGACCATGGGGACGCAGGGGCCCGTGCACACCGCGCTCCTCGCGTCTGCGGGGGCTATCACCGCGATTCCGCTGCTGCTCTTCGCCGCAGGGGCGCGCCGTGCGCCCCTCAGCGTCCTGGGGCTCATTCAGTTCGTCGCCCCGATCCTGCAGTTCGCCATCGGCGTGTGGGTTCTGGGCGAACCGATGACCGTCGAGCGGTGGATCGGATTCGGGCTGGTATGGCTGGCGCTGGCGCTGCTCAGCATCGACTCCGTGGTGGCGGCGCGGCGGCGGCGGCCCGCCATACCCGACGTCACCGAACCCGTCTAGAGGGCGTTATGACGCCGTGACCTCGGCGACGCACATCGTTAACGAACGGCAACACGGCGAAAACGTGCAGACGATTAGGTTTAGGACACCAGGCGGCGCCGTTGCGCCGCCCAACGTTCATCCACAGCAAGGAGCACTATGAGCGTCTTCACGCGTACGCGCGCTGGCAAGGCCCTGGGCGGTATCGCCCTGGTCGGTGCCAGCGCGCTCGTCCTCGCCGGTTGCGCCGGAGGCGGCGACGCCGCCGCGCCCAGCGCTTCGTCCGGCGGAGGCGCCGTGTCGGAAGCCGACGGAACCTTCCACGTCGGTACCATCCTGCCCGCCACCGGAAACCTCGCCTTCCTCGGCCCGCCCGAGGTCGCGGGTGTGAAGCTCGCGATCCAGGACATCGAGGCCACGGGCGACGCGTTCCCGTTCTCCGTCCAGCTCACCGAGCGTGACTCGGGTGACACCACGACCGACATCGCCACGCAGTCGGCGAGCGAGCTCGTCGACGCCAGCGCCGACGTCGTCATCGGTGCCGCGTCGTCGGGTGTGTCGTTCACGTTCATCGACCAGCTGGTCGATGCGGGCGTCGTGCAGATCTCGCCCGCGAACACCTCGCCCGACTTCACCACCTACGACGACGACGGCTACTACTGGCGCACGGCTCCGTCCGACGTCCTGCAGGGTCGCGTGCTCGGAAACCTCATGACCGGTGATGGTGCCGCCAACGTCGGCATCATCTACATCAACGACCCGTACGGCATCGGCCTGAAGGACAACGCGACCACCGCCATCGAGGCCGCCGGTGGCGAGGTCTCGGTCTCCGTCCCGTACAACCCGGGTGACACGGTGTTCACGTCGCAGGTCGACGAGCTCCTGGCCGCTCAGCCCGACGCGATCGCCGTGATCGCGTTCGAGGAGACCTCCTCGATCATCCCGCAGCTGGTCAACACCCAGGGCTTCCCGGGGTCGAAGGTCTACTTCGTCGACGGCAACCTGTCCAACTCGTACGAGTTCGCCGCGGGCACGCTCGAGGGCGCCAAGGGCACCCTGCCCGGTAACCCCGCCGACACCGAGTTCCAGGCCCGCCTCCTGGAGGTCGACCCCGCTCTGACCGACTTCAGCTACGCGCCGGAGTCGTACGACGCGGTCATCGTGGCGGCCCTCGCCGCCGCGCAGGCCAAGGATGACTCGGGCACCGCGATCCGCGACAACCTGCAGTCGGTCACCGAGGGTGGCGAGAAGTGCACGACCTTCGCCGACTGCCTCGCGCTGATCAACGAGGGCACCGACATCGACTACGACGGTGTCTCCGGCCCGATCACGTTCGACGAGAACGGTGACCCGACCGAGGCGTACATCGGTATCTACCAGTACGGTGCCGACAACAAGTACACCCTCCTCAACACGGAGTTCGGCTCGCTCACCGAGTGACCTGACACCGCAACGACGGGCCCGGATCCTTCAGGATCCGGGCCCGTTCGCGTGCGCCGAGAACGTGGCATCCGGAACATGCCACCGACGGCATACACGGCGCGACGCCCGACGGGGTCACCTGATCCCGGGCACATACGACAGCGCCCCGCGGCCGAGGCCACGGGGCGCTGTGAGGAGCTGTCGTCAGTCGATCGGGGGCTGCTTGGCGCTGTCGCGCTTGGCATCTTCATCAGCGGCCAGCGTGCCGAGGTACAGCTCGATGACGCGGGGGTCCGTGAGCAGCTCCCGGCCGGTGCCGGTGTACGCGTCCTTGCCCTGGTCGAGCACATAGGCCCGGTGGCAGATCTGCAGGCAGCGGCGGGCGTTCTGCTCGACCATGATGATCGTCACGCCCGCGCGGTTGATCTCCGCCACGCGCAGGAACGTCTCGTCCTGACGCACGGGGGAGAGGCCCGCTGACGGCTCGTCGAGCAGCAGTACCGACGGGTCCATCATCAGCGCGCGGCCCATGGCGACCATCTGACGCTCACCGCCCGAGAGGGAGCCCGCGCGCTGGCGGCGTCGTTTGGCAAGCTCGGGGAACAGGCCCGCGACGAACTCGAACCGTTCGGTGAAGACCTTGGGGCGCTGGAAGAGGCCCATCTGCAGGTTCTCTTCGATCGACAGGCTCGGGAACACGTTGTTGTTCTGCGGCACCATGCCGACGCCCTTGCCGACGAGCTTGTCGGCCTTGAGCGAGGTGATGTCCTCACCGTTGAGCAGCACGGCCCCGCCGCGGATCTTCACCTGACCGAAGATCGCCTTGAGCAGTGTCGACTTGCCGGCGCCGTTCGGGCCGATGATGCCGATGAGATCGCCCTGGTAGGCGTCGACCGAGCAGCCGTTGAGGATGTTCACCCCGGGCAAATATCCGGCGACGAGGTCGTCGGTGCGCAGCACCGCGGTGCGGGTGGCGGTGGCGGTCATCGGAGCTTTCCGTCCTTTTCGTCGGCGGCGAGCTCGGCATCGGTCTCGGCCGTCGCCTCCGCCTCGATCGTCGCGATCTGCGAGGTGGTCATGTCGCCGAGGTCGGTGTCGTGGTGAGCACCGAGGTAGGCGTCGATGACGGCCTGGTCGCTCATGACGGTCTCGGGCGGCCCCTCGGCCACCACGCGTCCTTCGGCCATCACGACGACCCAGTCCGAGATGTGTCGGACCATGTGCATGTCGTGCTCGACGAACAGCACCGTCATGCCCTCGCGTTTGAGGTCGAGGATGTGGCCCAGCAGGCTCTGGGTGAGGGCCGGGTTCACCCCGGCCATCGGCTCATCGAGCATCACGAGCGTGGGCTTGCTCATCAGTGCGCGCGCCATCTCGAGGAGCTTGCGCTGGCCGCCCGAGAGCGAGGCAGCGAAGTCCTCCCGCTTGGCATCCAGCTTGAACCGCCGTAGCAGGTCGTCGGCTCGCTCCGTGTTCGACTTCTCCTGCGAACGCCAGATCGCGGGGATCATGGCGCGGAAGATGTTCTCTCCCTTTTGCCCGCGGGCGCCCAGCAGCATGTTCTCGAGCACCGAGAGACGGCCCAGCGACTTCGTGAGCTGGAACGTGCGCACCATGCCCTTGCGCGACACCTTGAATGCCGGGACGCCCGCGAGGTTGGACCCCTCGAAACTCCAGCTCCCGGTGTTCGGCTTGTCGAAGCCGGTGAGCAGATTGAACAGGGTGGTCTTGCCGGCGCCGTTGGGGCCGATGAGCGCGGTGATGTGCCCGCGCGGGATTTCGAGGTGTTCGACGTCGACGGCCTTGAGCCCGCCGAACTGCCGCGTGACACCGTCGGCGACGACGATCGGATCGACCTTCGCGCAGCCGGGGCCGACCTCGCCCTTCACCAGGGGGTGGGTGACGGTCGTGTCAGACATTGAACGACAGCTCCTTCTTATTGCCGAAGATTCCCTGTGGCCGGAAGATCACGAGGAGCATGAGCCCGAGTCCCACGAGGATGAAGCGCACCTGCCCGGCCTGGGTGGTGCTCATGAAGCCCAGGATGCCGACGTCTCGAAGACCCACGATGATGCCGTTCGAGAGCGACAGGAGCACCCAGAACAGGGCGGCGCCGACGATCGGTCCGAGCAACGTCGCCGCGCCACCGAGCAGCAGCGCGGTCCAGATGAAGAACGTCAGGGCCGTGCCGTAGTTTCCGGGCTGGACGGCGCGGGGGAGGATGAACACGACGCCGGCCAGACCGCCCATGACACCACCGAGCACGAGCGCCTGCATCTTGTACGAGTAGACGTTCTTGCCGAGACTGCGCACGGCATCCTCGTCTTCACGGATGCCCTTGACCACGCGGCCCCACGGGCTGCGCATGAGGATCCAGACGAGCAGGGTGGCGAGGGCCACGAGGCCCCAGCCGAACAGGCGCACCCACCAGTCGTTCTCCGAGTAGGTCCACGGGCCGATGCCGTACGTGCCCTCCGGGAGCGGGTTCAGCTCCTGGAAGTCGCGGTTGTACCCGTTGAGGCCCTGTGAGCCGCCCGTGACGTCGGTCAACCCGACGGTGGAGACGACGTAGCGGATGATCTCCGCCGCGGCGATCGTGACGATCGCGAGGTAGTCGGCGCGTAGACGCAGGGTCGGGATGCCGAGGATGAACGCGAACAGCACCGACGCGACGATGGCGATGAGGATCGCCAGCCACACGGGGGCGGACAGCGACAGGGTGGCGATAGCGAAGGCGTAGGCGCCGACCGCCATGAAGCCGGCCTGACCGAAGTTCAGCAGGCCTGCGTAGCCGAAGTGGACGCTCAGGCCGATGGCGGCGAGGGCGTAGGCCGCGGTGGTCGGGCTGATGAGCTCGCCCGCGGCGTTGTTGAGAATCGAAAGCCAGTCCATGTCGTTCTTCCTCAGCCGATCCGCTCTTTACGACCGAGCACACCCTGCGGCCGGAACAGCAGCACGCCGATGAGCACGATCAATGCCACCGCGTACCGAAGGTCCGGGGGGATGACGATGGTGGACAGTTCCGTGATGATGCCAATGATGAGCGAGCCGACGAGCGCGCCGAACGCGCTGCCGAGACCACCGAGGGTGACGGCGGCGAACAGCAGCAGCAGGATGGCGAAGCCCATGTCCCAGGTGACACCGCGGTAGAGGCCGTAGAGCACGCCGGAGAGGCCGGTGAGGCCTCCCGCCATCATCCAGACGATGCGGATGACACGGTCGACGTTGATTCCGGATGCCGCGGCCAGCGAGGCGTTGTCGCTCACGGCGCGCGTGGCCTTACCGATGCGGGTGCGGGTCAGGAAGTACGCGACGGCACCGAGCATGACGACACTCACGCCCATGCTGATGAGCGAGGCCAGCGTGATGGTCACGGGCCCGATCGTGACGTTCTCGGTGATGCCCGTGTTGATGTTCTGCGTGCCTCCGCCGAAGAAGAAGAGGTAGAGGTAGCGCAGCACGATCGAGAGTCCGATCGTGACAATCAGCACTTGGACCAACCCCACCCCGCGTCTGCGGAGAGGTTTGAACAGCACGGCATCCTGTGTCCAGCCGAGCGCGACCGACAGGGCGAGGGTCAGCAGGACCGCGAGGATGATGTTCCAGCCCATCGCGGTGAAGACGTAGAAGATGATCGCGCCGAACGTGAGCATCTCGCCGTGCGCGAAGTTGTTGACGCCGGTCGTGCCGAAGATGAGCGAGATGCCGATGGCGGCCAGCGCCAGCAGCAGGCCGAAGTTCAGGCCGTAGATGAAGCGCGTGAACAGGGTGTCCCAGAAGGATCCCGTGGCGGTGGTGCCTTCGCCGGTCGGGAAGAGCACGTTGACCGTGTTGGTCGTGCCGATCGTCACGTCGCGCGTGATGTTGTCGGGGTCGCGCGGGGTGACGCCGTCGGGGAGCGACTCGACGTTCAGGGTCGCGGTGTACTCGCCGGGCCCGGGCACCGAAACCGCCCAGCGCCCGTCAGACGCGGTCGTGCCGACCTCCGAGAAGCCGGAGCCTTCGACCGTGACTTCGACGCCCGCGAGCGGCTCATCCTCCGCCTGGATGATGCCGCCGATCGTGTATTGCGTTGAAATGTCGCCCGTGCCCGTGGTGGCGGCGGGGGTCGGTGTCGTCTGCGCGCTGGCGGGGGCCGCGAGGAGCAGGCTCAGGACAGCGACGGCGCTGGCCAGGAGTGAAACGACGAAGGCTAGACGGGGAAGGGTGCGCGATCGTGTCGCGGTGGGGGAGGAATGACCCACGGAGTCTCCAGTTCGGCAACGCTGACGATGTCGTCTCGTCAGCTTCGACGATCGACGCTACGAGCGTAATGTGTCGATCGTGTTTCGAGCCGTCGCCGTTAGCTAACCGTGTCGTTGTGGTTGCGTGTTGCGGCCAGACTCGCCGGGAATGAATCCGGGCCGCGCGGCGCTTAGAATTCACAGAGGAGCGCCGTGTGCGCGCCGGTCGACGTCGTCCTTTTCGAGCAGGCGCCGCGTGCGCAGGAGGATCCATGGAGCAGCACGACCCCTTCGGTTTCGTTGGACTGACCTACGACGATGTGCTCCTCCTTCCGGGACACACCGACGTCATTCCCAGTGAGGCCGACACCTCATCGCGCCTCACCCGGCGCATCACCGTGGCGACGCCGCTGCTGTCATCCGCGATGGATACGGTCACCGAGGGGCGCATGGCGATCGCCATCGCGCGCCAGGGGGGCATCGGCATCGTGCACCGAAACCTCTCCATCGAGGATCAGGCCGCCATCGTCGACCAGGTCAAGCGCAGCGAGTCGGGCATGGTCTCCAACCCGATCACGACGACTCCCGACGCCACCGTCGCCGAGGTCGACGCGATGTGCGCGCAGTACCGCATCTCGGGCCTGCCAGTGGTCGATCCCGACGGCGTCCTGGTGGGCATCATCACCAACCGCGACATGCGCTTCGTGTCGGGCTTCGAGCGCCAGACCACGAAGGTCAAGGACGTGATGACGAAGGAGGGCCTCATCACCGGGCCCGTCGGCATCCATGCCAATGACGTCATCGCCACCTTCGCGAAGCACCGCGTCGAGAAGCTGCCGCTGGTCGATGACGAGGGCAAGCTGGCCGGCCTCATCACCATCAAGGACTTCGACAAGAGCGAGAAGTACCCGCTCGCCACGAAAGACGAGCAGGGGCGCCTGCGCGTGGGCGCTGCCATCGGATTCTTCGGCGACGCCTGGCAGCGCGCTGAGGCGCTGCGCGACGCGGGCGTCGACGTGCTCGTCGTCGATACCGCCAACGGTCAGTCCGCCGGAGTCATCGACATCGTCCGCCGCCTCAAGGCCGACGAGTCGTTCGCGCACGTCGATGTGATCGGCGGCAACGTCGCGACCCGCGAGGGCGCCCAGGCGCTCATCGATGCGGGCGTGGATGCCGTGAAGGTCGGCGTCGGACCGGGGTCGATCTGCACCACGCGCGTCGTGGCGGGTGTCGGCGTCCCCCAGGTCACCGCGATCTACGAGGCCGCGCAGGCGGCCATCCCCGCCGGCGTTCCCGTGATCGCCGACGGCGGGCTGCAGTACTCGGGCGACATCGCCAAGGCGCTCGTCGCCGGGGCCGACACCGTCATGCTCGGTTCGCTCCTCGCCGGCACCGACGAGTCGCCGGGCGAGATCGTTTTCCAGGGGGGGAAGCAGTTCAAGCAGTACCGCGGCATGGGCTCGCTCGGCGCGCTGCAGACCCGCGGGAAGAAGACCTCGTACTCGAAGGACCGCTACTTCCAGGCCGACGTCCCCAGCGACGACAAGCTCATCCCCGAGGGCATTGAAGGCCAGGTACCGTATCGCGGCCCCGTCTCGGCGGTGGCATACCAGCTCATCGGCGGTCTGCGGCAGTCGATGTTCTACGTCGGTGCGCGCACCGTCGACGAACTCAAGACGAAGGGCCGCTTCGTGCGGATCACGTCGGCGGGGCTGAAGGAGTCGCACCCGCACGACGTGCAGATCGTCGTCGAGGCGCCGAACTACAAGAAATAGCGCCTGCGGGCCGGGCGGGAGACCGTCCGGCTCCTCGATGTCGTGGCCGGGGCTACGCTGTGCGCATGATCCGGCGCACGAGGCATCCTGAAGCCACCGTGTCGGCGCGGCGGGCCGAGGCGTACACCGACGGCGTCTTCGCCATCGCTGCGACGCTGCTCGTGCTCGGCCTCACCTCGCAGTCGCTCGGCTCGATCGCGTCGGAGGCCGACCTCGTGGCGGCGTTGGCGGGCCTGCTCCACCCCGTGTTCACCTTCGTCATCAGCTTCCTCATCCTGTGCGTGATGTGGATGACGCACGTCCGGCAGTTCGAGTGGATCGCCCGGATCGACGACACGGGGATGTGGATCAACAACCTGCGTCTGCTTCTGATCGTGCTGGTGCCGTTCACGTCGTCGCTCGCCACGGACTACTCCGACTACCTGATCGGTCGGGTGGTGCTTCCCGTGAACTTCTTCCTCGCCATCGTCGCGGGGTGGATGCAGTGGGCATGGGCGGTGCGATCGGGGGCGATCCCCGATCTGACGCGGGACGACGCTCGGCGCCTCGGTCGGGCGGGGCTCAGCGCGGTGCTGATCAGCGGTGTGGCCGTGCTGTTCAGTCCGCTCGTCGGATCCACGGCCTTCCTGCTGTTCCTCCTCGACGGTCCACTCACTCGCCTGTTGCGCGGGACCGATGCGCCCGTGGACGCGGTCGGCGCGACGGGGCAGGATGGGGACGGCGCCGGGGGCGGCGGAGGGCGCGGGTAGGCTGGGGGAGTGACCATGGAGATCGATCTCGGCCGCGCCAAGCGTGCCCGCCGCGCCTACACCTTCGACGACATCGCCGTCGTTCCCTCGCGGCGCACGCGCAACCCGGAAGACGTGTCGACGGCCTGGACCATCGACGCCTTCCCGTTCGAGATCCCGGTGCTCGGTGCTCCGATGGACTCAGTCGTCAGCCCCCGCACCGCGATTGAGCTCGGCCGCCTCGGCGGCTTGGGGGTTCTCGACCTCGAGGGTCTGTGGACGCGCTACGACGACCCCGAGCCCCTGCTCGCCGAGATCGCGGGCCTCCCGGATTCCGAGGCGACGCGGCGCATGCAGCAGTTGTACTCCGAGCCGATCAAGCCCGAGCTGGTGCGCGATCGTCTCGCCGAGATCCGGGCTGCGGGTGTCACCGTGGCCGGTGCCCTCACGCCGCAGCGCACGCACGACCTCTACGAGACGGTCGTCGCCGCGGGCGTCGACCTCTTCGTCATCCGTGGCACCACGGTGTCGGCCGAGCACGTCTCCAGCGTTGCTGAGCCGCTGAACCTCAAGAAGTTCATCTACGACCTCGACGTTCCGGTCATCGTGGGCGGAGCGGCCACCTACACCGCGGCCCTCCACCTCATGCGCACGGGAGCCGCGGGTGTTCTCGTGGGCTTCGGCGGCGGCGCGGCGTCGACGACCCGCGTCACTCTGGGGCTGCACGCTCCCATGGCCACCGCGGTGGCCGACGTCGCCGGCGCACGCCGCGACTACCTCGACGAGTCGGGCGGGCGCTACGTCCACGTCATCGCCGACGGCGGTGTGGGTACGTCGGGTGACATCGTCAAGGCGCTGGCGATGGGCGCCGACGCGGTCATGCTCGGAGTCGCGCTCGCGCGCGCCACCGACGCACCCGGTCGCGGGTTCCACTGGGGTCCCGAGGCTCACCACTCCAAGCTTCCGCGCGGACACCGCGTGGCCGTGGACCGCATCGGTCCCCTCGAGCAGGTGCTCTATGGCCCCGCTCCGGTGGCCGACGGCACCGCGAACCTCATCGGCGCGCTGCGGAAGTCGATGGCCACGACCGGGTACTCCGACCTCAAGGAATTCCAGCGCGTCGAGGTCGTCGTCGCGCCCTACGGGCACTGATGCCGGAGACCGCGTGACCTCTCCCGCCGCGATCGAGCAGGAACCGCGCCAGGTGTTCCCCCCGACCCTGCGTGAGGTGATGCTGCGCCCGCGCTGGCTGGCCTTGCTCGCCTTCTCGCTGGTCGTGGCGGGGGCTCTCGCCTGGCTCGGGCAGTGGCAGCTCGGACGCGCCGTTGACACCGCTCCACCGGAGCCCGGCCAGACCGAGATCGTGCAGCCGCTTGGCGATATCGCCGAGCCCGGACGCTACCTCCCGGAGCCGCTCGTGGGCCAGCGCGTCGAGGCCACCGGGAGGTGGGTCGCGTCCGACTTCATCGTCGTGGCATCCCGCTTCAACGACGACGTCGAGGGGTACTGGGTCACCGGCCAGCTCCGCCTCGACGGTACGACTGCCCCGACCTCGATCGCCGTCGCGCTCGGATGGGCGCCCGATCTCTCCGCGGCCGAGCGTGCGGCTGCGGAGCTGCAGCGGCAGGTCGATGCCGATCCCGATGCGCTGGTCTCGGTGACCGGGCGCCTCATCTCCGACGAGGGCCCCGCGCGTCCGCCGTCGGGGGCCGATCCGCAGACGCTGACGCGCATGTCGCCGGCAGCCCTGCTCGGGCGGTGGAGCGATGTCGACGGCGTCGCCGTGTACCGGCCGTATCTCGCCTCGCAGGCCGCTATCGGGCCGCTCGACGCGATCGTGTCGCCGGCGCCCGATGAGCGCTCGCGCGTCAATTGGCTCAACATCTTCTACGCCGCCGAGTGGGCGATCTTCGCCGGTTTCGCTCTGTACCTCTGGTACCGGCTCGCGCGCGACGCGTGGGAGAAAGAAGTGGAAGACCTCGAAGATGCCGCGGCGGAGGCGGCCGGTTCGACCCCGCCGACACCGGCCTAGCTGTACTCGGTCATGAGGTTGGTGACAGTCGGCTGATCGGAGGTCGGCCGCCGCAGGCGGTGTGTGGTCGATCGTAGTTGTAGTGCTCGAGCCAGGGTGCGAGCGCTTCAGCGCGATGCTGGTTAGAGACGTAGGGGGCGCGGTAGGCCCAGTAGTCCTGCATGGTGCGGTTGAAGCGTTCAGCCTTGCCGTTCTGCCAGGGACAGTGCGGCCTGGTCGTGATGTGTTTCGCGCCGAGTGCGGCCAATTGCCCCTGGAACGCGGCCGAAACCGTGTAGTTCTTGGCGTTGTCGGTCATGACCTCGCGGATCCGGATGCCGTGGCGGGCGTAGAACTCCGCCGCGGCGGCGAGGAACGCCGCGCAGGTGGTGCCCTTCTCATCGGGGAGGATCTGCGCGAACGCGAGTCGGGAGTGGTCATCGACGGCGACGTGGACGTAGTCGAACCCGAGCTTCACCCGGCGGTCCCTGCCGTGGTTGTGATCGATGAAGTCAGGACCCTGGGAGCGCCAGCCGCCACCGGCGGGGATGCGGCCGAGCTTCTTGACATCGATGTGGATCAGATCCCCCGGGGTGGCGCGCTCGTAACGGATCTGGGTGCGCCGCGATGCGCGCAACGCGATCCCCGTGACCGGGTCCAGCTCATGCAACGCCGGAAGGCCCGCCCTCGCGATCAACCGGGAGGCTGTGCGCGGGCTGACACCGCAACGGCGGGCGATATCGTCGCGCCCGAGCCGCTCCCGCGAGCGCAGCTCGACAACGGCGGCCGCTGTCGCCACGGGAGTCGCCGTCGGCGACGAGACGGGACGCGAGGACCGATCCGACAGTCCCGCCTCGCCCGCCGCACGGTACCGGACAAGCCAGCGATGGGCACACTGTCGCGAGACGCCCATCTCCTTCGCGACATGTGAAACAGGTCGGCCGGCGAGGACCCGGCGCACGAGAATCAGACGGCCCATGACAGTGAGCCGCGCATTACGGTGGACCAAGAGAAGGCCTCCACTTCGGTGACGTTAGACACCACCAATCGTGGAGGCCTTCTCCCTATCCGAGTGTCACCAACGTGCCGACCGAGTACACCTAGCCCACGTCGAGGGTGCAGAGCGAGATGTCCGACAGGTAACGCGGGCCCCAACGAGACCCGATCCCGCCGGGGCATCGAACCCAGCCGGAGATGACATCTTTCGGCCGAGGTAAACGTTGGTCGAACGTCGTGCGAGAAGCCCTCACTTCATCCGATCGGGTGAAGAGGCACCGACACAATCGCTAGGGATCCGCTGACAGCGGGTCATCTCGCCTGCAGCCGCCGGTCACCCGAGACCGGCCATGTCGAAAGGGCTTCCGCGTGCTCAAATTCGCTCGTCCGACGGCCATGACCGCGGGGGCTGTTGCCCTCGCGATCGGTCTGTCCAGCTTCGGAGGCGGCGTCGCCGTCGCCGCCGGCGGAGGCCTCGCGCCGCCCGCCATCGATCCCGTGCTCGTGCACACCCCGACCGCGGTTCCCGACCGGGTGATCCTGACCCCCACCGAGACGCCGACGACGAGCCAGTCGGTCACCTGGCGTACCTCGAAGGACGTCACGACGCCCCGCGTCGAGTGGGCGCTCAGCGGACCCAGCGTGGTCAGCGGCGCACAGTCGCTCGAGGCCACCTCCACCCACCGGCTGGACACCACGCTCGGCTACGAGATCGCGCACCACTCGGCCACGATCACGAACCTGCAGCCCGACACCACGTACGTCTATCGCGTGGGCGACGGCGAGACCTGGAGCGAATGGCTCGAGTTCTCGACCGCGAGCGAGCAGCCCGGCGACTTCAGCTTCCTCGTGCAGGGAGACGCCCAGAACGACAACAAGGCGTACACCTCGCGCACCTTCCGTGCCGCATTCGAATCGCGCCCGTACGCGCGCCTCGTGGTGCACGCCGGCGACCTGATCGACACCGAGACCAGCGACGCGGAGTGGGGCGAGTGGCACGAGGCCGCCGCCTTCTCCAACCAGTACCTCAACGTCGTGGCATCCACGGGTAACCACGAGTACTACCCGGGACCCGACCTGGCCGCGCACTGGGGCGCGCAGTTCGAGTACCCGCTCAACGGCCCCGCGGGGGCAGAGACGCTGAAGGAGACGGTCTACTCCGTCGACTACCAGGGCGTGCGCTTCATCAGCCTCGACTCCACCCAGGCCATGGGCGCCCAGTCACGTGCGGCTCAGACCGCCTGGCTCGAGTCGCGCCTGGCGGAGAACCCGAACCAGTGGACCGTCGTGACGTTCCACCACCCGATCTTCTCGGTCACGAGCGGGCGCGACAACGCCGTGCTGCGCGAGGCCTGGCTGCCGCTGTTCGAGAAGTACGACGTCGACCTCGTCGTGCAGGGTCACGACCACGCCTACGGTCGCGGCAACCTTCGCGCCAACGAGCAGAACCTGCCCGAGGGTGCGGACCCGGCGAAGAGCCACACCGGCCCCGCCTACCTCGTGAGCGTCGCCGGTCCGAAGATGTACGTGCCCGACCCCGCCGAGGCCAACAACTGGACCGCGAACAACGCGAACCTTCGGGTGACGGGTCGCGACGTGCAGCTCTTCCAGACGGTGGACGTCACCTCCGACGGGCGCATGCACGTGGAGGCGCGCACGGTCGACGGCGCTCTCTTCGATGCGTTCACGATCAAGAAGGATGCCAACGGCACGAAGCTCGTGACCGACGACGACGCCGCGTGGGCCGGTGGTCCCGGATCCACCCGTGACGGCGTCGCTGCTCCGAGCACGCCCGACCCGGAGCCGACCCCGACCCCGACTCCGACGCCGACCCCGGAGCCGACGCCGACGCCGACGCCGACGCCGACCGCGGAGCCCACGCCCACGCCGACCCCGACGACCGAGCCGACGCCGACGCCGACCGCGACGACGGAGCCGACCCCGACGCCGACCACGGAGCCCACGACCGGTCCGACCCCGACCACCGGGCCCACCTCGGAACCGACCACGAGCCCCACGCCCACTCCCGCTCCCGGTGGTGACGCCAAGATCATGGTCGGCGACAACACCGTGGCCCCGGGCGGAGCCCTGTCCGTTTCGGGTACCGGCTTCGTGCCCGGCGAGCGGGTCGCCGTCGAGCTCCACTCGACGCCGGTGACCCTGTCGCTGGTGACCGCCGATGCCACGGGCGCGCTCAACGCGACCGTCACGATCCCGGCCGGCACCGAGCCCGGTGAGCACTCGATCGTGCTGACGGGTCTCGACTCGAAGCGCACCGCGTCCATCGGGATCGTCGTGACCCAGCCGGCCGTCGGTGCCGCATCGCTTCCGGCGACGGGTGCTGCACTTCCGGTCTCCCTGATGGTTCTCGGCGGCGTCCTCGCCGCGGGCGGTGCCGTCCTCATCCTCCGCTCCGTCCTTCGCAACCGAAAGGCCTCCTGATCATGGCTCGCATCCGTACAGCCGGTCGCGTCCTTGCTGCCGGTGTCGCCTTGGGTGTGATCGCGACCGGCGGCGTCATCGCCACCGCGGCGCCCGCGTCCGCGGCATCCGTCCCCGCCGCCCAGCGTTACGCCCCGTCGATCGTCCCCGATCGCATCACGCTGCTGCCCGCGGCCGATCCCACGACCCAGCAGGTCGTGAAGTGGCGCTCGTCCACCGGCGTCGCGCAGGGTGTCGTGGAGTACCGCAGCTTCACCCCGGCCCCGTACCCGGCGAACGTGCTCTCGGTCGACGCGCAGAGTCGTGTCGAGCAGGCCGCCGATCTCGGGTACACGAACGTCGTGCACACGGCCACCCTGAGCGGCCTGCAGCCCGGTGTCTCGTACATGTATCGCGTCGGCGACGGCACGAACTTCAGTGAGTGGCAGGACTTCGACACCGCGGCCGCCTCCGACGACGACCGGTTCTCGTTCGTCTACTTCGGAGACGTGCAGAACGGCATCCTCGGGGACGCCTCGCGTGTGGTGCGCAACGCCTTCCGCGATCGCCCGAACGCCGACCTCGTCGTGCAGGTGGGCGACCTCGTCAACGACGCGCACTCCGACCAGCAGTGGGGTGAGCTCTACGAAGCCTTCTCGTACGGTCTGGGCACGCAGCAGCTGCTGACGACGCCGGGCAACCACGAGTACGACGGGGTTCTCTCGTCGCAGTTCACGAGCATGTACACCTACCCCGACAACGGTCCGAAGGGCGAGGGCGGGGTCTACGACAAGCTCGCCGGCACGGTGTACTACACCGACCACGAGGGTGTGCGCTTCATCTCGCTCAACAGCAACATCTCGGATGCCGAGGGGCTGCGCGTGCAGGGCGAGTGGCTCGACAAGGTGCTGACCGAGAACGACCAGCGGTGGACCGTGGTGTACTTCCACCACCCCGTGTACTCGCTCGACGAAGGCCGCAACAACCTCGGCATCCGTCAGCAGTGGGGTCCGATCCTCGAGCAGCACAATGTCGATCTCGTGCTCAACGGACACGACCACGCCTACGGCCGCGGAAACCTTCTCGCCAACGAGAAGAACCTGCCGGCCGGAGCCGACCCCGAGCTGAGCTCGACGGGTCCGGTGTATGTCTCGTCGAGCGTCGGATCGAAGTTCTACGAGGCCGGGCCGCGGCACTGGAACGAGAACGCGGCTCACCTGCGTCGTCTGGAGACGGGTCTGCAGACCTACCAGATGATCGACGTCAACGGTGGCACGCTCCGCTTCGAGTCGCGCACGGCCGATGGCAAGTTCTTCGACGGCTTCACCATCACCAAGGACGGCGACACCAAACTCGTCGTCGACGGTGTCGAGCCGCAGGTCATCGACCCCGGGACCCCGGCGCCGTGCCTGGGCTGCGAGCCGAACCCCGACCCGGGCCCGACGGATCCGACCGACCCCGAGGTCCCCGTGGGCGACTTCGAGTACGAGCAGACGGCCCTTCTCGACGCCGTGATGCCGAACAGCGTCGGAGGTGAGCACACGGCTGCCCTTCCGGCCGGTGTGGCCTATCACCAGGGTCGGGACGTGCTGTACCTGGGTGACCAGAACGGTCGCAAGATCTTCGAGATCGACCCCGACACCGACACGGTGCGACGGGAGATGACGCTCCCCGAGAACATCCGTGACCTGGGGATCGACGAGGAGCGACAGCTTCTCTACGTGGGTCAGCAGAACCGCAACTGGGTGGTCGTCTCGATCGCGGACGACACGTTCGGACAGGTTGTGCGCGGGCCGTACCCGATCATCGAGTCGCAGCGCTCTATCGACGTCGACCCGGTGAACGACTACGTCTACGTGGCTGTCCCGGCGCGCGGCGTGGAGGTGTTCCGTGCCTCCACGGGCGTCTCGCTCGGGGTGATCCGGGGGACGGCGGATGCGTACTACGTCGCAGCCGACCCGGCCACGGGCATGCTCGCCTCGACGAAGTTCCAGGGTGTCGCGGGTACTCCGGACATCCAGGTCTTCGACGCGAAGAACGGGTTCTCCCAGGTCTGGGAGCGCGAGGTGCGCCCCGGCGCGCGTCAGGTCGACATCGACAGCGAGCGCGGTCTGCTCTACGTCGGCTACACCGGTACCGCTGCCGACCGCGGTGGGTTCTCGGTGCACTCGCTGGCCGGGGGTGACCTCCTGGTCGACAAGGTGGGCCCGCAGTTCGGTAAGGACGGCTACGGCATCGCGATCGACGAGGAAGACCAGCGTGTCTTCGTCGCCAACCGCGACTTCCGTCTCAACCCGCCCGGAGAGGAACTCGTTCCCTTCGCGATCACGGAGAGCACGCGCATCGTCGAGCCCGAGCCCGAGCCCTTCGTGTTCGAGACGGCCGGGTTCCTGGACTCGGTGATGCCGAACAGCGTCGGTGGGGCGCACACGGCGGCGTTGCCGGCCGGTGTCGCTTACCACCAGGGCCGGGACGTGCTGTACCTGGGTGACCAGAACGGTCGCAAGATCTTCGAGATCGACCCCGACACCGACACCGTGCGGCGCGAGATGACCCTGCCGGAGAACATCCGTGACCTGGGCATCGACGAGGAACGGAGCCTGCTCTACGTCGGGCAGCAGAACCGCAACTGGGTCGTGGTCTCGATCGCCGACGACACGTTCGGACAGGTCGTGCGCGGGCCCTACCCGATCATCGAGTCGCAGCGCTCGATCGACGTCGACCCGGTGAACGACTACGTCTACGTCGCGGTTCCCGCGCGGGGGATCGAGGTCTTCCGGGCCTCGACCGGTGTCTCGCTCGGAGTCGTGCGCGGAACGGCGGATGCCTACTACGTCGCCGCCGACCCGGCCACGGGCATGGTCGCGTCGACGAAGTTCCAGGGAGTCGCGGGTACCCCCGACCTCCAGGTCTTCGACGCGAAGAACGGGTTCGCCCAGGTCTGGGAGGGTGAGGTGCGCCCCGGCGCGCGTCAGGTCGACATCGACAGCGAGCGCGGTCTGCTCTACGTCGGCTACACCGGCACCTCGTCCGACCGCGGTGGGTTCTCGGTGCACTCGCTGGCCACCGGTGAGAAGTACGCCGACCAGGTGGGCCCGCAGTTCGGTAAGGACGGCTACGGCATCGCGATCGACGAGGAAGACCAGCGCGTCTTCGTCGCCAACCGCGACTTCCGCCTCAACCCGCCCGGGGAAGAGCTGGAGCCCAAGGCGGTCACCGTCAGCGCTCGCGTGACGACGGACCCGACGGATCCCACGGATCCGACGGACCCGACCGACCCGACGGACCCGACGGACCCGACCGACCCGACCGACCCGACGGACCCCGAGGTTCCCGGCACCCCGTACGAGCCGAAGGCTCTGACGGTCTTCCCGACCGAGGGTGCACCGGATGCCGCGGAGATCCGCCCCGTCGGCTCGGCGGTCGACCCCGCCACCGGCTTCGTCTACGTGGCCGACGAGATGCGCCCCGCGCGGGTGCACGTCGTCAACCCGAAGACCGACACGATCGTGCGCACCCTCACGGCGCCCACGACCGACCCGGTCGAGGACGGGCTGCGCGACATCGCATTCGACCCGGCCACGGGCAACCTCACGGTTGCGTTCGGCAGCAACTGGGTGGTCATGGACGCCGAAACCGGGAACAAGGTCGCAGGCCCCTTCGCCTTCAGCGGTGGGGTGCGCGGCATGGACGTCGACTTCGCCGGCGGACGCGTCTTCGGTGGCCTTCGCGGCACGGGCTTCGATGTGCGCAACGCGGTGACGGGCGAGCTCATCACCGTGGTCGAGGGGCCCGCCGACGGCGGAGCGTGGCGCACCCACGGTGTCGCGTACGACGAGAAGAACAACCTCATCTACGTCAGCAACAGCGACACCTCGGGGTCGACCCAGGGCATCCGCGTCTACAACGGCACGGACTACACCCTGGTCGACACGCTCGCCATCGACGGCGCGGACTTCCGCTCGATCGATGTCGACTCCGCCACCGGCGCCGTCGTGGTCGGGCACCAGTCGACCACGTTCGAGAACTCGGGCGTCTCGGTCTACCGGGCGGCCGACCTCGGACTCGTCGAGCGGCTGTCGGCCCACACCTACGGCAACAAGGTCTACGGGGTCTCGATCGACCCGAAGAGCCACGCGCTGTACGTGTCGGCACGCGACCGCTTCCCGACCGGGTTCATCCGCGTGACGCTCCCGGCCGAGCTTCCCGCCGCGCCGGCTGAGCCCTGGGTCGCCCGTGCGCTGGGCGCCATTCCGACCGAGGGTGCGGCCGATGCGGCCGAGATCCGCCCGGTCGGGTCGGCGGTCGACCCCGCGACCGGCACCGTGTTCGTCGCCGACGAGATGCGGCCGGCACGCGTGCACGTGATCGATCCCGCGACTGACACGGTCGTGCGCACCCTGACCGCCCCGACCACCGACCCGGTGCAGGACGGTCTGCGTGACATCGCGTTCGACGCGAAGAACGGTCTGCTGTACGTCGCGTTCAGCTCGAACTGGGTGGTCATGGATGCCGAGTCCGGCGCCAAGGTGCGCGGTCCGTTCGCGTTCAGCGGCGGGGTGCGCGGCATGGACGTCGACTTCGGACGCGGACTCGTCTACGGCGCCACCCGCGGCGGCGGCTTCGACGTCGCGGACGCCGTGACGGGCGAGCTGAAGCAGACCGTTGCGGGTCCGACCGACGGCGGCGCCTGGCGCACGCACGGTGTGGCCTACGACGCCGTCGCCGACCTGCTGTACATCAGCAACAGCGACGCCGACGGGTCGACCGAGGGTATCCGGGTCTACAAGGGGTCGGACTACTCGCTGGTGCAGCGCCAGCAGGTCGCGAGCGCCGACTTCCGGTCGATCGCCGTGGACGGAACGAGCGGCACGGTGGTCGTCGGCAACCAGAGCACGACCTTCGATCAGTCCGGGGTGACGGTGTTCTCTGCCGCCGACCTGAGCCTGGTCACGCGGCTCTCGGCGCACGAGTTCGGCAACAAGGTCTACGGGGTGTCCATCGACGCCGAGCGTGACCTGCTGTACGTCTCCGCGCGCGACCGGTTCCCCGCGGGCCTGATCCAGGTGACTCTCCCGCAGGGCTGAGCCGCCGCGTCCGTCGGGCCGTCCTCCCCTCACCGGGAGGGCGGCCCGACGCCGTTGCGGCAGGGATGTCGCGGGTCGCGACTAGACTGGCATCCATGCCCCGCGCCCCCAAGCTCGCCTCGTTCCCGGCGATCCGCGGAGCCCTGAAGTTCTACCAGATCTGCTCGATCATCACGGGTGTCGGCCTCTTGCTGCTGGTCGCCGAGATGATCCTGAAGTACACGCCCATCCACAAAGAGCTCTTTCTGGGCGGGTCTGGCGGCTTCCTGTGGTTCGCCGACGCCATCCCCGGTCCCGGCTGCCAGTGGTTCTCTCTCTTCGTGCCCGGCGGCAGTGGGTGCGACATCGTGTCCACCGGCGACGGCCTCAACATCTCGCTCGCGATCCTCGTGGCGCACGGCTGGTTCTACGTCGTGTACCTGTTCTCGTGTTTCCGTGTGTGGAGCCTCATGCGCTGGCCGTTCAGCCGGTTCGTCTTCCTCGCGCTCGGCGGCGTCGTGCCCTTCCTGTCCTTCTTCCTCGAGGTGCGCACCGCCCACGGCGTACGCACCTATCTCGCCCAGCGCGAGGCCGACGAGGCCTCCGCTCCCGTCTCCGCCCCGGAAGGATCCCGGTGACCGAACAGACCGAAACGTCGCAGCGTCCCGTCCTCGTCGTCGACTTCGGCGCCCAGTACGCCCAGCTGATCGCCCGTCGCGTGCGCGAAGCCGGCGTCTACAGCGAGATCGTGCCGCACACGGCCTCGGCCGCCGACATCGCGGCGAAGAACCCGGTCGGCATCATCCTCTCCGGCGGTCCCTCCTCGGTCTACGAAGAGGGCGCCCCGCGGCTCGACGAGGGGGTCTTCGACCTCGACGTGCCCACGCTCGGCATCTGCTACGGCTTCCAGGTGATGGCCCAGGCGCTCGGCGGCGAGGTGGCGAACACCGGTCTCCGCGAGTACGGGGCGACCGATGCCACGATCGTCACCGAGGGCACTCTGCTGCAGGGTCAGCCCGCCGAGCAGAACGTCTGGATGAGCCACGGCGACCAGGTCTCCCGCGCGCCCGAGGGCTTCGACGTGCTCGCCCGCACCGCGCACACGCCCGTCGCCGCGTTCGCGAACGACACCCGTCGCTTCTACGGGGTGCAGTGGCATCCCGAGGTCAAGCACTCCGATCACGGTCAGAACGTGCTCGAGAACTTCCTGCACAAGGCCGCAGGCCTCCCCGCCGACTGGAACAGCGGCAACGTCATCGCCGAGCAGGTCGCGCGCATCCGCGAGCAGGTCGGCACGGGCCGCGTGCTCTCGGCCCTGTCGGGCGGGGTCGACTCGGCAGTGTCCACCGCGCTCGTGCACGAGGCCGTCGGCGACCAGCTGGTCGCGGTGTTCGTCGACCACGGGCTCCTCCGCAAGGGCGAGCGCGAGCAGGTCGAGAACGACTACGTCGCCTCGACCGGTGTGCGCCTCATCACCGTCGACGCGCGCGAGACGTTCCTGAACGCCCTCGCCGGCGTCAGCGACCCCGAAGAGAAGCGCAAGATCATCGGCCGCGAGTTCATCCGCGCGTTCGAGAAGGTGCAGGCCGACCTCGTCGCCGAGGCGAAGGCCGACGGCGAGCCGATCCGCTTCCTCGTGCAGGGCACGCTGTACCCCGACGTCGTCGAGTCGGGCGGCGGCGCCGGTACCGCGAACATCAAGAGCCACCACAACGTGGGCGGCCTCCCCGAAGACCTGCAGTTCGAACTCGTCGAGCCGCTGCGCACCCTCTTCAAAGACGAGGTGCGCGCAATCGGTCGCGAGCTGGGTCTTCCCGAGGCCATCGTCGGCCGCCAGCCCTTTCCGGGGCCCGGTCTGGGCATCCGCATCGTGGGCGAGGTCACCGCTGACCGCCTCGAGATCCTGCGTGATGCCGACGCGATCGCCCGCGCCGAACTGACGAAGGCCGGCCTCGATGCCGAGATCTGGCAGTGCCCCGTCGTGCTGCTGGCCGACGTCCGCTCGGTTGGTGTGCAGGGTGACGGCCGCACCTACGGTCACCCGATCGTGCTGCGTCCGGTCTCGTCGGAAGACGCCATGACCGCCGACTGGACCCGCCTGCCCTACGACGTGCTGTCGAAGATCAGCAACCGCATCACCAACGAGGTGCGCGAGGTCAACCGCGTGGTGCTCGACGTGACGTCGAAGCCGCCGGGGACCATCGAGTGGGAGTGAGCCGGTTCTGACACCGGCTCCCGCGCCGGTGCCGTCACCCGGTTCCGAGGCGTCATCCTCGAGTCGAGAGCAGGGATGAGAGTGAACTTTCCCGACGCGTGGTACCTGATCCTGTCGAGCCGGCTCATCCCCGACCTCGACGGCGGGTACACGATCTCGACGCTCGCGCGGGCGCAGCAGATGGCAGATGCCGGAGCCTCGGCGTTGCTGCTGACGGTCGACCCGGGAACTGCCGAGGCGCACGCCGCGCACCGCGCGGAGTTCGTCGCGCGCGGGGCGGCGCCGGCATCCGATGTCTTCCGCAACCTGTTCGACGAGGCCGTGGGCCCCGATGGCGGGGCGGCGGACTGGCTGCGCGCGGCCGCGCGACCGGGCGAGCCTGACCCGACGCTGGAGTACCGGGCCGTCGCCGGGGGAGCGGTCGACCTGCCGAATGTCATCGACCCGCACTGGCACCTCGCGACCGCGCCGATCGTGATCCGGGATGCCACGGGCGCCGGCGCCGGCGTGATCGACGGGTTCGGGGCGCTCTACCGCGCGTGGCTCGCGCACGTCGTCGCGGGGCTGCGGGCCGAGCGCGACATGCCCGTCGTGGTCGTGTGCGAGGCGCGGCAGCTCGGGGAGCTCATCGTCGAGTGGGACGACCCCGACGTGCGGATCGTGCACACCGTGCACACGATCCACCTCGAGCAGCCCTTCACCGCCGACGCGCCGATCAACGCCCTGTGGCAGCGGTGGTTGGCAGTGGCGCCGCGGTTCGATGCGGTGCTGTGGCCGACGCCGTGGCAGCGCGACGACGTGCGAGAGCGCTTCGGCGACGACCGCGTCGATGTGGTCGCCCCCCACGGGGTGCCCGCCGCGGCCGAGGCGCCCCCGGCCGGGGACGGGCCCGTCGTGGTGCTCGGGCGTCTGGCTCCCGGGAAACGCCTGGACCACGCTGTCCGCGCCTTTGCCCGGGTCGTGGCAGAGCGCCCCGGGGCGCGTCTGGAACTGTGGGGCGAAGGTGCCGAGCGCACCGCGCTCGAGACGCTCGTCGCCGACCTCGGCCTGGGCGACGCCGTGACGCTCCCGGGTCGGACCCTCGATCCGGGCTCCGTTCTCGACTCCGCGGCGGTGTATCTCACGACCTCCGCCTTCGAGGGGCAGGGTCTCGCCCTCGCCGAGGCACTCGCGCACGGTGTTCCCGTGGTGGCCTACGACATCCGCTACGGCCCGCGCGACATGCTCGCCGGGGGCGGTGGCATCCTGGTGCCCGACGGCGACGAGGACGCGCTCGCCGACACCCTCGCGCTCGTGCTCAGCGATGCCGGGCTGCGTGCCCGATTGCGCGCCGAAGCGCGCGAGTCGGCGCGGGCGCTGAGCCCCGCCCGCGCGATGCAGGCGCTCGCCGCGGCGTGCGCCGAGGCGCTGTCGCGCCCGTCCCGCCGCTAGTCCCGCGCCGCCCCCGCCCCGCCGGCGCCCCGCCCCGGTGTGCCCCGTCGAGTGTCCAAGACACGCCGCTGGCCCGGCAGCCGGAACGGCGTGTCTTGGACACTCGACGTGGTCGAGGGTCAGGCTCGGCCCGCCCACGGGTCGTAGTCGGCGATCAGGGGCTCCTGCGGTGGGCGGGTGGCATCCGGGACGTGCTGGAGGTTCACCCGCACGCGGTACCAGAGCGAACTCGATCCGCGCATGCCGTCGATCAGCACATCGGCGGGGTGGAGGGCGGCGGCGGCCTCCGGATGCCGCGACCTCCAGGTCTCGAGGGCGTCGAGGGCCTCGGGTTTCGTCTTCGTCCGGGCGACCTCGATGAGCGGCATCGCCGAGGCTCGACGACCCGACCCGTCGGAACCGCGCGGCGGCTTCTCGGCCGGCCCCATTCGCGCGGCGAGGTCGAGCAGGCCGGCGAGCGAACCGGCAGCGTCATCGATGCCCTCGTGCGGGTCGCCGACCGCGGCGAGACGCTCAGGCACGGTGAGTACCGTGAACTCCTCAGGGCGGCGTTCGCGCACCTCGTCCCACGTCAGCGGCGTCGACACCCGCGCGTCCGGCAGGGGCCGGATCGAATAGGCGGATGCCACGGTGCGGTCCTTCGCGTTCTGATTGAAGTCCACGAACACGCTCTCGCCGCGCTCCTCCTTCCACCAGCGGGCTGTCGCGAGGCCCGGGGCGCGATGCTCGACCTCGCGGGCGAGGGTCTCGGCCGCGAGCCGCACGTCGGCGTACTCCCACTCGGGTCGGAGCCGCACCAGGATGTGCAGCCCCCGCGAGCCCGACGTCTTCGGCCATCCGACGAGCCCGTGGTCGTCCAGCACGTCGCGGGCGACGAAGGCCGTGTCCACGATCTGCGCCCAGTCCACGCCCGGCATCGGGTCGAGGTCGATGCGCAGTTCGTCGGGGTGGTCGAGGTCGTCGGCCCGCACCGGGTGCGGGTTGAGGTCGAGGCATCCGAGGTTCACGATCCACACCAGGCCCGCGGCATCCCGGATCACCGTCTCCTTGGCCGAGGTCCCCGAGGCGTAGTGCAGGGTGGCGGTGTCGATGAAGTCGGGGTGGTTCTCGGGCACGCGCTTCTGGAAGAAGGGCTCCTTCTCGAGTCCTCTGGCGAAGCGCTTGAGCACCATCGGGCGTCCGGCGGCGCCGCGCAGCGCCCCGTCGGCTACGGCGAGGTAGTAGCGCACCAGGTCGAGCTTGGTGAGGCCCGGCTCGGGGAACACCACGCGGTCGGGGCTCGTGACCACGACCGCGTGACCGTCGACGTCGAGGGTCACCGGGGGCGTCTTGGTGGGGCTCATGCGGCGAGGCTAGCCCCGCCGTGCCCGGTGGTGGTGCCCCTTGCGTGGCGCCGGGTCGGTGCCGCCCGCGCGTTGAGTGTCCAAGACACGCCGGATGCCGACTCCGCGTAGCGGCGTGTCTTGGACACTCGTGTGGTGGGGCGCGGGGCGCGGGACGCGCGCGGCAACGACGAAGGGCCGCCCCGAAACGGGACGGCCCTTCGTGCGAGACGGTGCGTCAGTTGTTGCCGCGCAGGATCGCGAGGATGCGCAGGATCTCGACGTACAGCCACACGACGGTGACCATGATGCCGAAGGCGCCGACCCAGCCGTAGACGCGCGGGGCGCCGTTGCGGACGCCGCGCTGGATCTGGTCGAAGTCGAGCACCAGCGAGTAAGCGGCCATGATGACCACGAAGACGCCGATGATGACACCGAGCGGGATGCCGAAGATCTCGATGGAGCTGCGGAGGCCGAACGCGCCACCGGCGAGGGGCACGTTGAAGAGCATCAGGCCGAGGTTCACGAGGCTGAACACGAGGTAGCCGACCATCGCGATCATGAAGATCTTGGTGGCGCGCTTGGAGGCGCGGATCTTGCCGCTCGCGAAGAGGGCGAGAGTCACACCGACGACCGAGAGGGTCGCGAGGGTGGCCTGCACCACGATGCCCGGGTAGAGGAACTCGAAGAACGACGAGATACCGCCGACGAAGAGACCCTCGAAGGCCGCGTAAGCGATGAAGACGGGGACGGACGGCTTCTTCTTGAAGATCGCGACCATCGCAAGCACGAAGCCGCCGAGGCCACCGATGATCATCGGCAGGGCGTTGGGGCTGGGGTTGGCGACCGTGACCGTGCTCATCGTCCAGATCCAGCCGACGACGGCGGTGACGACGAGGATGGCGAACAGGCCGATCGTCTTGAAGACGGTGTCTTCGACCGTCATGCGGTCGGTCTGCACCGCGCCCGCCGACGGGGCTGCGTACATGCCCTCGATGTTGGCGGTCTCAGCCGCCGCGGCTGCGGTGTTCGCCGGGGGAGGGCTGTAACGGGTCTGGGCGCCGGCACGAGGGTCCTGGAACGCCGGGGTGTTGAAGGCCGGGTTGTTGAGGGCCACAGGGACTCACACTCCAAAAACTGGTGATCACAGCACCGTGCTGTCAGACAACACTAGCCGAGGAGGCCGCGAGAATCCTTGTGCCGACTGGGATTCTGCTATGAGCGATCCGCTCGCGAACGGCCCCGTGGATAGCCTGGGCGAGTGCCCCTGAACCGCCCCCTGATCATCGGTCATCGCGGTGCTCCCGGGTACCTGCCCGAGCATTCGCGGTCGTCCTACGCGCGGGCCATCGCTGACGGAGTGGATGCCGTCGAACCCGACGTCGTGCCGACGAAAGACGGCGTGCTCGTCGTGCGGCACGAGAACGAGATCGGCACGACGACCGACGTCGCGACCCGCGCCGAATTCTCCTCCCGGCGCACCACCAAGACGGTCGACGGCGAGCGCCTGACGGGGTGGTTCACCGAAGATTTCACCGCGGCCGAACTCGTCTCGCTGCGCTGCCGAGAGCGGATCCCCGCACTGAGACCCGCGAGTGCCGCCCACGACGACACCGAGCCGGTGCTCCTGCTGCGCGATGTGCTCGACCTCGCGCGCGCGGGCGGGGTCGGCGTCGTGCTCGAGATCAAGCACGCGGCGGCGTTCGCCCGTCTCGGGTTCGACATGGCCGAGCTGGTCGACGCCGAGTTGCGCGCGGCGGGGTGGGGGGATGCCGAGGGCCTGGTCATCGAGTCGTTCGAGCCCCTCGTGCTCGCGCGGCTGCGGGAGCGTGGCATCCGGGTTCCTCTCGTGCAGTTGATCGAGCACGAGGGGGCGCCCTGGGACCTGCGCGCGCGGGACGGGGCCGACGCGGCGTCGTACGCGTCGATGCTGACCCGCGCGGGGCTGGACGATCTGGCCCAGCAGGTCGACGGCATCAGCCCCGATAAGCGTCTGATTCTCGACCCCGATCGTCTCGGCCGCGCCCGGGGGCCGGCGCCCTTCGTCGCCGACGCACGGGATCGAGGATTGCGCGTGTTCACCTGGACCTGCCGCCCCGAGAACGCCTTTCTGCTCCCGGAGTTTCGCCTGCCCGGGGGGAAGGCGGCGTTCGGCGACTGGCGGCAGGAGTGGTCGGTGCTGCGCGACGCGCAGCTCGACGGGGTGTTCGTCGACCATTCCGACCTGGGCGTGGAGTTCTTCGCCGGGACGTGACCGGGCGCAACCCCGAGCGGTGCGGCGGGGCGGCGCGCGAGGATGGCATCCATGACGGTGCATGTGACGGTGGTCGGCGGCGGAATCTCGGGGCTCGCGTGCGCGCGGGCGGTGCGGGATGCCGGAAAGTCGGTGCGCGTGCTCGATCGCGGCCGAGGCCCCGGCGGGCGGC
This sequence comes from Microbacterium sp. ZW3a, assembly GCF_057167165.1. Lineage (NCBI taxonomy): Bacteria > Bacillati > Actinomycetota > Actinomycetes > Micrococcales > Microbacteriaceae > Microbacterium > Microbacterium sp. ZW3a. The sequence continues at coordinate 578,820 of NZ_CM169903.1, forward strand.
TGTCGAGTCGCACGATCGAGGGGCGGGCCGTCGATCTGGGTGCGTCGTACGTCGTTGCCGACGACGGGGAGTTCGGGCGCGTGGTCGCCGACTGGGAGCGCCGCGGACTCGCCCGGCGCTGGACTGACACGTTCTCGGCGATCGACGTCGACGGGTCGGTGACGCGCAAGACGGGGCCGCTCCGGTGGGCGGCTCCGCGAGGCTTCCGCTCCCTCGCCCTCGATCTGGCCGTGGGACTCGATGTCGTGTCCGAGCGCGCCGTCGCGCACGTGGCGCCGTTCCGCGTCGACGGGGAGGACGCCGGTGAAGTGGTGCTGGCCATGCCCGGCCCCCAGGCCGCGCGCCTCGTCGGCGAGACTCCCGGCGGTGCCCAGGAGTGGGAGCCCGTGATCGCCGTCGTGCTGCGCTGGGACGACCGGCGGTGGGATGCCGACCTGCACGGGGCGTTCGTCAACGACGACCCCGATATCGCCTTCATCGCCGACGACGGCGACCGCCGCGGCGACGGCGCTCCGGTGCTGGTCGTGCACACCACGGGCGAGCGTGCGCGTCGTCACCTCGACGACCCGGATGCCGCGATCGCACCGGTGATCGCCGCGACGCGTCGGGTGCTCGGCGTCGCGGAGGAGCCGTCCTCGGCGCACGCTCATCGCTGGACGTTCGCGCGTCCGACGCGCACGATGGGCCAGCCCTTCCTGCGCACGCCGGGGCTGTCGATGTGCGGCGACGCGTGGGGCGAATCGGCGGCCGTGCGGACGGCCTGGACCTCGGGCGACGCACTCGGCCGCGCGCTCGCGGCATCCTGACCTTCGCCCTGGACATGTCGGCGGTCCCCCGTAGGGTGGGTCGTATGGACGTGGGGGACGTGGGGATCCAGGCGACCGGGGTTCGGCGCTCGTTCGGCGCCGTGGCAGCCGTGCAAGACGTGAGTTTCCGGGCTGCACCGGGGCGAGTGACGGGGCTCGTGGGCCCGAACGGATCGGGCAAGACGACGCTGCTGCTCATGCTCGCGTCGCTGCTGCAGCCCGATGCGGGCGACATGCGCATCGGCGGGGTCGACCCGGTCACCGACCCGGCGGCGGCGCGACGGCTTCTGGGGTGGATGCCAGACTCCCTGGGCGCGTGGCCCAGCCTCACCGCGCGCGAGGTTCTCGTCGCCACCGCCCAGCTCTACGATCTGCCGCGCGCCGCAGCGCGGACCCGCGCCGATGAGCTGCTCGACCTCGTCGACCTCGCCGCGCTCGCCGGGTCGCCGGCCCGGGTGCTCTCGCGCGGACAGAAGCAGCGCCTCGCGTTGGCGCGAGCGCTCGTGCACGACCCGCGGGTGCTGCTGCTCGACGAGCCGGCGTCGGGTCTCGACCCGCAGGCGCGGATCGCGCTGCGCGTGTTGCTCCGCCGGCTCGCCGGCGAGGGCCGCACGATCCTGATCTCGAGCCACGTGCTGTCCGAACTCGAAGAGGTCGTCGACGACGCGGTCTTCATGGTCGACGGGCGTACCGTCGGCGCGGAGCGCGTGGCCGCCGCCGCCACGCGCGCGAGGGCCTGGCGAGTGCGTCTGCTGACCGACGCGTCGCGGGGGATCGACGACGACCGCGCCGCCGTCGCGGCAGCGCTCGGGCGGAGCGTCGACGAGGTCGGCACCGACCGTCGCGATCTGCTCGTGCCGTTCACCGACGACGCGGGCGCGGTCGCGGGCTTGCGCTCGCTCATCGGCGCCGGAGTCCCCGTGGTGGAGTTCGCCCCGGCCGTGGGCGATCTCGAGCACGCCTTCCTCGATCTGCGCGACCACCGTGCCGATACGACGACCGACGAGGGGAGCCGCGCATGAGCCTCCACCGCCTCCGCACGATCATCGGTATCGAGCTGCGCCAGCGGGTGCGCTCGGTCGGCTGGTACGTGCTGCTCGGCATCTTCGCCGTGATCCTCCTCGGCGTGATGGTGCTGTCGTTCGCGGCGTTCGCGCTCACCACCGGTGGCAACCAGTGGTTCTTCTCGCTCGTCATCATGCTGGTGCTGCTCCTGGTGCTGCTGGTCTCACCGACCCTGAGCGGAAGCGCCGTCAACGGCGACCGGGATGCCGCGACGCTTGCGCCCGTGCAGGTGACGCAGGTCACGACCTCGGAGATCATCCTCGGCAAGTTCCTCGCCGCGTGGATCTCGGGGCTGGCGTTCCTCGTCGTCGCCCTCCCGTTCCTCGTCGTGGCGACCATTGCCGGTGAACTGAATGCCGCGGTGATCGCCTCGTCGCTCGGCATCCTGGTTCTCGAGGTCGGGATCGTTGCGGCGATCGGTGTGGGATTCAGCGCGGTCGTGGCACGTCCGATCTTCTCGGTCGCCGGCACCTACCTGGTCGTGGCGGCGCTCACGGTGGGGACGCTGATCGCGTTCGGGCTCGGCGGCGCGGCGCTTCGCTCCGAGCAGACGGTCACCACGCGCGACGTCGACTGGGACTCGGTGCCCACCGGGTGCGACCCGTACCTCGAAGGGGGATCGGCCGAGTGCCCCTCGCTGAGCGAGATCGGGTGCACCACCTCGACGTACACGAGTGAGGTTCCCCGTTTCGACCGCGTTTGGTGGGTGCTCGCGGCGAACCCGTTCGTCATTCTGGCCGACGCCACCCCGCCGACGTATGACCCGTACGGAAACCCGACCGACCTGTTCTCGCAGATCGCGTATGGCGTGCGCATCGCCCAACTCCCGCCCGATCTCGAGCCCGTGTACGACAGCTGCGGCGGCACATCGCTCTCCGATGAATCCCCGGAAGACCGGGTCGCCGGCACGGTGCCGAGCTGGTTCGTCGGTCTGTTCGCGCAGCTGCTCGTGGCCGGTGGACTGCTCGCGTGGGGCATCTCGCGGACGCGGACGCCGGCGCGTCGACTGCCCCCGGGCACGCGCATCGCCTGACCGCGCGGGGCGGGGAGGGCGCGGCGGCGATGGCGCGGCGGGGCGCCTGACGGTGCGGGGCGCTCGTCGTCGCGGCTCGCGCGGTCAGCGCAGTCGTTCGGCCAGCGCGATCGCGTCGTGCGGGGCGCGCCCGCGCGCGTCGTTGTCGAAGTAGACGAACACCTCGCGAGGACGCCCTGGTCGGTCGGTCTCGGAGTGCCAGCCCCGGATGCGATCGGCCCAGGCGTCGAGCTCGGCTTCGGTGTAGCCGCTGGCGTAGAGCTCCGTCGAGCCGTGGAGCCGGACGTACACGTGGTCGGCGGTCACCGCGTCGAAGGCGGGCCAGCGGCCGGCGGTGTCGCGTCAACCAGGGCGACGTCGTGCTCGCGCAGGATCTCCGCGGCGCGCGGGTCGCCGAATGTCGAAGACCGCGGTTCGAGGGCGTAGCGCAGGGGAACGTCGGCCTCGATCTCGAGCCACGACCGGCCGTCGAGTCGGGCATCGTGTGCGCGGGCGAGATCGAGCGCCTCACCCGTCGTGCGCGGGAGGCGGCGAAGAAAAGCGCCGAGAACATCGGGGTCGAACTCCACCCGCTCGGGGAGCTGCCACAGGATCGGTCCGAGCGTCGGGCCGAGCGCGAGGACACCCGAGGCGAAGAAGTTCGCCACGGCTGCGTCGGTGTTCCGGAGCCGCAGCATGTGCGTGACGTACCGCGACCCCTTCACCGCGAAGACGAAGCCCTCCGGCACCTCCGAGCGCCAGCGCTGATAGCTCTCGGGGCGCTGGAGCGAGTAGAAGGAGCCGTTGAGCTCCACGCTCGGCATCCGCTCGGCGAGGTACGACAGCTCTTTCCGCTGGACGAGTCCGTGCGGGTAGAAGTCGCCTCGCCAGCGCGGATACCGCCACCCGGAGGTGCCGATCATCGTGCTCGTGGTCAGGCGTGTCCCTCGCTGGCGGGGAAGTTCGGACCGGTGGGGTGATCGGCGTCGACGTCGTCGCCGGTGTGGTCGTCGAGGTCGACGTTCTCTTCCGACTCGGCGGCGTCTTCGCGAACGTCGTCGGTGACGGCGTCGGTGGGCGCTCCGCTGTCGGCGTGCGCGTCGTCGGAGTGGCGGGTGGGGAGATCAGGGGTGCTCATGCAGGCCACGGTGCCCCATTCGTCGCGGCGCGGCGAGCGGCTTGACAGGTGTCAGTCGGTGGCATCCGGGATCGCGGACTCGGCGGCCGGCCAGGCGGGGAGTGGATCCTCGAACCGCGCCCACGCCTCTGGGCCGGCGGCGAGTTCGTCGTCGGTCAGCGCAGCCAGGTCGAGCACGTGCCGCAGCTTCGGCGCCGAGAGGTCGAGGCCGGTGAACGCGATCTCTTGCCCGAGGCCCATACGCCCGTCATCGGTGCCGATCGGTTCGATCCACATTGCCGACCCGACGTGCTCCCAGCGGGCCAGGATGCCAGGACGCGAGGCGACGCGGCAGAATCCGGCCGAGCGCACGAGGCGTCCGGCCGCGCCGTCGTCCAGGCGATCGAGCGCCGTCTGCAGACGAGCAGGGTGGAAGGGACGCACCTGGTCGTACCGCAGCGTGCGCACGCGGTTGTCGCGCATGTACGGATCGTGCTCGTTGTTGAGCGCGCGCACCCACCCCGCGCGTTCGAGCAGCTCGCTCTCGTCGGGCCGGGGCTCGGCGGCGTGCAGATCGGCGCGCGGGTCGCGCGAGAGTCGGAGCGTCGCGCCGGGGTTGAGGTGCGACGCGAGGGCCATCTGCACCGCGAGTGCCGCCGTGGGCACCTGTTCCCAGTTCACCCACACGATGCGCGTCGCGAGCTCCAGCGCGAGAGCTGCCTGACGCGCGCGAGCGCCAACGTCGCCGCGGGCGTCCCCCGGAGACGGGGATGCCACCAGTGGCGCGTCGTCGAGCAGGTCGCCGATCATGTGCCGGGCGTCGACCACGCACACGGCCTCGACCTGGACGCCGCCCCGCGCGACGATCGCGTGGATGAGGTCGACATCGGTGCCGAGGTCGACGACCGCGGGCTCATCGACCGCGCGGGTCCGAGGCTCCGGGAGAGCGTGCGCGGCGCGCAGGTCGCGGGAGCGCAGCAGGTGCAGCGGTCGGCCGAGGGTGGCGGCGGTGCGCTCGGCGTAGGCCCGGCGTTCGGGCGCGCACACGCCCATCGTGACGATCGTCGTGTCCATGGCATCCACCCCTCGTTTGTCTCTGGCCGTGCAACACCCTACCTTGTTATTGAGAACCGTTATCAACAAAAGGATGCCATGAAGGTCCGCAACTCGCTAAAGTCCCTCAAGAACCAGCCCGGTGCGCAGGTGGTGCGCCGACGCGGGCGGGTGTTCGTGATCAACAAGCTGAACCCGCGGTGGAAGGGGCGGCAGGGGTGACGGGAGCAGCGGTGCGGGAATGGCTCGCGCGTGATCAGGGCATGGCTGCGCCGCAGGCCGCGTGCCCTTTTGTGAGCAGCCGGGACACGGGTCTCGCGCGCCGTGACGTGGACGCGACGGCGGGAGTCGAACCCGCCACGCCTTCGGTTATGAGCCGAGGCCCGGGACCGCCCGGATCGCCGCGATGTGCCCTCACGCTAACCGCGGGCCGGTCGCAGCGCACCCCACGTTGCGGGAAGTAACTCTTCATTTCTCTCCGTGTCACCCGCGGGTCGAGCGTTCGAACGAGTTTTCCGTGGGCTCTTGCGATGCCTGCCGCCACGGGCGTTGAATCAGCGGTGACGTGCAGTCGCGATATGAGGGGGCATCATGACCAGCAACGCATCCGAATACGACCCGGACGGTGGCTACGATCCGGACGGTGGTTACGACCCGGACGGTGGATACGACCCGGATGGCGGGTATGACCCGGACGGTGGATACGACCCGGATGGCGGGTATGACCCGGACGGCGGGTATGACCCCGACGGTGGGTACGTCATCTAAGCAGGGAGCGCCTCTTCTTTAGGAGAGCGCTCGCCTGAGGATCTCCCGATCGTCGTGCGGCACCTTTCCGGTGGCCACGATTTGGGTGGTCTCGTCGCCTTTCCCGGCGACGAGCACGAGGTCGCCCGGTTGCGCCATCTGGAGCGCCGCGTGAATGGCATCCATTCTCGACGGTATTTCGATGGCATCCGGAATTCCCGCGCGGACTTCGGCGCGAATGCGATCCGGCGGTTCCCGTCGCGGGTTGTCGTCGGTCAACACGACGACGTCGGCGAGTTCGGCGGCGATCGACCCCATGTGCGCGCGCTTGCCGCGATCCCGCTCGCCGCCGGCGCCGAACACGAGAATGACCCGGCCTGTGGTGCGTGAGCGGACCGCGCGAAGCGCGACCCTCAGGGCGCCGGGGTTGTGGGCGGTGTCGACCATCGCCGTCACTCCGTCTTTCTCGGCGATGAGCTGAAGCCGCCCGGGCGGAGGCTCGACGTGGGCGAGCGCGTCGGCGACGGCCGCGGGTTCGCCGCCGGCCCCGATCACGGCGGCCGCCGCGAGGAGCAGGTTGGTCACCGCCACCGCATGCACGGTGGGAAGCGAGATGCGGTGCGCCGCGCCTTCGATGCGCAGCGTTCCGACGAGGCGCCCGGCCTCTTCGCTGACGCGCTCGGTGCACACATCACCCCCGTCGCCCACGACGATCAACCGGATTCCTCGACGGTTCACCGCCTCGCGAACCAGGTCTCCCTGCGCGGAGTCGGCGGCGATGATCGCGAGCCCGTCAGGCTGGAGGTACTCCCGGAAGAGTCGGAGTTTGGCGTTCCAGTACCCCTCGACGCTGCGGTGCACGTCGATGTGGTCGCGCTCGAGTCCCGTCGAGACGGCCGTGTCGACAGAGACCCGGTCGAACAACCCGTCGGCCAGAATGCCCACGAACGCCTCGATCGAGAGCGCCTGCGCACCCGCCCGCGCCTGCGCGTCGATCAGCTCGGGCAGGTAGTCGGGGGATCGGCGAACCCTGCTCTCGCGAAGAGTGCCGTCGACCTCCGTCACCCCGGTCGAGTCGTACCCCGCTACCCGCCAGCCGATGCGTCTCATCAGCTGCTGCGTTGCGGTGGCGACGCTGGTCTTTCCGTTCGTCCCGGTCACCGCGGAGATGATGGGCCGCCCGATCGGCGGTTGGATACGGAATGTCATGGAGCCCCCCCAGGTCTGACTGACCGCCATCATTCCACCGCCGCCGCTCACGGCGCGCGACGCCCCTCCAGAATCGCCCGCGTCGAATGATCGAGATGTGCCCGCACCGCCCGTTCGGGATCGGTGAGCGCCGCCTCGATGTAGGCCCGGTGCTCGGCGTCGAGCTCGCCGGCGCCGTAGGCGGGCCGCACCTGCGTGAGCAGGAGGTGCATCTCGGAGTCGAGGCGGCGGTACTCCTCGGCAATGCGCGGTGACTCGGCGGCATCCACGAGTGCGAGATGCACGCGGGCGTGCGCCTCGAGGGTGGCGGGCCAGTCTCCCGAGGCCTCGGCCGCGGCGAGGGCATCGAGCGCGTCATCGACATCGGGGGGATGGATGCCACGGTCGCGGACGATCCGCAGCGCCTCGGTCTCGAGGGCACAGCGCAACTGCTGCAGGGCGAGGAGCGCGGCATCGTCGAGGAGCGCGACGCGCACGCCGCGGTACGGCTCCGCGGTCACGAGACGTTCGGCCGTGAGGCGTGCGAGAGCCGTGCGGGCGGTATGGCGGGACACCCCGTGGGCGGCGCTCAGCTCCTCCTCGCGCAGGGGCGTTCCGGGTGCGAGATCGCCCGACAGGATGCCGGCGCGCACCGCGTCGGCGACCGTGTCGGCCGCGCGAGGACCGGGCGTGCCGCCGGGGCGCGGTTTCGCCGCATCCGCCGCGCGCGGGCCGGGCGTTGCTGACCTCGCGCCGCGAGACGCGGGGGGCAGTGCCGGCGGGAGCATCGACGGATCACGCCGCGGCCGTGGCATCCGGAGCCCCCTCGCGCCGACGCGACGGAGCCGACACCACGGCGAGCCCCACCGCGATGAGAGCGAGGCCGACGGCGCCCACGGCCGTGAGCTGCTCGTGCAGGACGAACAGGCCGAGGAGGGTCGCGCCCAGGGGTTCGGCGAGCGTCAGGGTCGAGACCGTGACGGCCGACAGGCGCGCGAGGCCCCAGCCGAACAGCAGGTACGCCACGGCCGTGGTCACGACCCCGAGCCACAGGGCCAGCGCCATACCGTTCGGGGTGACGAGCCACGACGTTCCGGCGAGGAACAGCACGGGGAGGCTCGCGATCGCGGCGACACCGAACACGGTGCCCATGACGCTCGTGGAGTTCCACCCCCTTTCGATCAGCGCCTTGCCGCACACCGTATAGAGGGCGTACGACATTCCGGCGCCCGCCGAGGCGAGAAGTCCCCCGGGGCCGAGGGCGACCGAGCCACCCGTCACGCCCGACACCAGCACGACGCCGGCCAGGGCGATGGCGGTGGCGAGCATCCACCGGCCCGACGGCAGGCGGCGCGAGCGGATGGCATCCACGATTCCCGTCGCGATCGGCGCCGAACCGAGCGCGACGACCGTGCCGATGGCCACGCCGTTCTCGCGCGTTCCGAGGAAGAAGAGGGGCTGATACGCGAGTACGCCGAGGGCGCCGATGGCGATGAGCAGCGCCGTCGACCTGCTCGGTGCGAGCGGACGCGGTCGGTCGGGGCGTGCGCGCATCAGGGCGATCAGGCCCAGGATGCCGCCGCCCACGACGATCCGCGCGGCCCCGACGGCCACCGGCGAGGCGTCGACGCCGGCGAGTGCTTGTGCTGTGCCGGTCGTGGCGAAGCACAACGCTGCGGCAAGGACCGCGAGAGCGGGAAGCATGGATGGATTGTTACACAATCCGCGGATCACTCGCGGAGCGACCGCACCATCGATCGCAGGGCGTGCAGGGCGGCGGCCTGTTCGTCGTCGCTCATTCCGCGCAGCATCCGCCGCTCGACCCCGCGCACTGCGGCGCTGGCCCCTGCCAGGCTGCTCCGCCCCTTCGCGGTCAAGCGGGCGGGGAGTGCTTTGCCTGCGGGGGCGGTGTCGGCTCGTTCGACGACGCCGTCACGCTCCAGCGACTGGAGGAGGACGTTCATCGACTGCCGGGTGACGAAAGCGCCCCGCGCCAGGTCGGAGTTCGAGGAGCCCGGACGCTGCGCCAGCAGCTCGAGGCACGAGTAGTGCGTGATCGTCATGCCCAGGGGGCGCAGCACCTCCTCCATTGCCGCGCGCAGGGCGCTGGAAGCCTCCTTGAGGAGGTACCCGAGCGACGAGTCCAAGTCGATGCCCTCTTGCGTCATGTCAGTATTCTGACATACGCTTCATGTCAGATAACTGACACACAAGGAGCTCTCATGCCCGTCACCGGACCCGACTTCATCTCCCTCCAGGTGCGCGACCTCGATGCCGCGCGTGCGTTCTACGAGAAGCACCTCGGACTCGTGCGCTCGCCGGCGGGCCCGCCGCACGCCGTCGTCTTCGATACCGCGCCGATCGCGTTCGCTCTGCGCACCCTCGCCCCCGGGACCGACCTCGACGCCGCCGAACAGCCCGGTGTCGGCGTCGCGCTCTGGCTGCACGCCACCGACGTCCAGGCGATTCACGACGCGCTCGTCGCCGACGGGGCCCGCATTGTCATGCCCCCGATCGACGGCCCCTTCGGTCGCACCTTCACGTTCGCTGACCCCGATGGCTATCACGTGACGCTCCACGACCGGGTGTGAACGCGGCCGCGGGGTGCCGGGCCGCCACGCTCGATGGGGGGGCAGTCCGGCACGGCCAGGTGTCGCCGGTAACGTAGGCGCATGGCAACGACGGCGAGGCGAGGCATCCTGGCCGCCGCCCTCGCCGCGGGCCTGGTCGTGATCGGCGTGGTGCTGGCACTGCTGGTCGATCCGTTCACGCGCGCGCCCCGGCAGGTCGACGCGCTCACCGAGTGGTCGGCGCGCATCCTGCTCGCCCTCGGGGTGACCTGGGTCGTGATCGGGATGCTGGCCGCGCGGACGCGCCTGGTGCGCCGTCCCGGCGCCGCGGCGGCGCGAGCAACCTGGATCGCCTCGACGCGGCCCTGGCGCGCGCGCGAGTCGAGTCTCGGCGTGCTGCCCCTGGATCGCTGGCTCATGATCATCGTGCCCGGCGGTCTGCTCGTTGCGACGCGCATCACTCAGGCGCCACCCCAAGCGCTCTGGAGCGTCGCGGTGGCGGTCGCCGGCTGGCTCGTCTTCGCGTTCGCGGTGCGCGTGCTGCTCGGCGGGCGCTCGCCGTGGCCGATCATCGCCGCGGTGGGCGGAGCGATCGTGCTGCGCTGCGTCGTGTCGCTTCTCGCGGTCGCGCTCTCGGGCCCCGACGGAATCTGGGACGAGTTCTGGCCGCTGGTCGCCGTCCGCGTGCTCTATCTCGCGGTCTCGTTCGCCCTCATCGTCTGGGTCTTCGTCGTCGCGGGCTGGTCGCTGGCCGCGCAGCTCGGCGCACGCCGTGCGTCGGGGGTCGCCCTGGCGGGCATGGGGGCAGCGTTCGCCCTCCCCTCCGCGGGCATCGCCGTCGTCGGCACGGGGGGAGCGTTGCGCACCTGGAACGACCAGATCGGCGTGCTGCCCTGGGATCTCGCGCGTATGACGGGTCCGCGCGACGAGGGTCTCCCCGTCGAGCTCGTGATCACCGCCGCGGTGATCGGAACGATCGTCGCGGTGATCGGCATCCTGCTCGCCCTTCCTGCGCGACGATCCGCCCGCTGACGCGTCAGCCGGTGAGCGTGCGGTCGAACGGGCCGCCGCGTCGGATGTCGCGCACCTCTTTACCGAGCGGCATGAGCGACACCGGCACGAGCTTGAAGTTCGCGATTCCGAGCGGGATGCCGATGATCGTGATGCACAGCACGAGCCCGGTGATGATGTGCTCGAGGGCGAGCCACCACCCGGCGAGGATCACCCAGACGACGTTGCCGAGGAACGACCCCACGCCCGCGGTCGGCTTCGCCACGATCTCGCGGCCGAAGGGCCATAGGGCGTACAGGCCGATGCGGAACGAGGCGATGCCCCACGGAATGGTGACGATCAGGATGCACAGCACGACACCCACCGCCAGGTAGCTGAGGAACAGCCAGAAACCCGACAGCACGAGCCAGAGGACGTTGAGGATGAGGCGCATACGTCGATTCTCTCGCGTTCGGCTCCACGACTGTTCACCCCTAGGAAACCGGCACGGCCGACCGTGGTCACCCGCGCGTGGTCCAGTGGCGGGACCCGATTTCCCGAGGAGTGTCATGTCGACCCTGCGTCGTGCCCTCGCGGCCGCGGCAGCGAGCGCCGTGTGCGCCGCCACCGTCGTCGCTCTGCCGTTCCCGTCCGTGGCAGCCGAGCCTGCGGGCGTCCGGATCAACGAAGTCGAATCCAGCGGGGGAACCCCCGGCGACTGGGTGGAATTCGTCAACACGTCGTCGTCGTCGGTGTCGTTGGCCGGGTTCACCTTCAAGGATGACGACGACACGCACGCGTTCGTCTTCGGTCCCGACGCGACGATCCCCGCCGGGGGCGTGTACGTCATCGACGAGAAGGGCGGCGTCGGCAACTTCGGGTTCGGGCTCGGCGGCAAGGACTCCGCGCGCCTGTTCGACTCGAACGGTCAGCTCGTGGACTCGCGCTCCTGGACGGCGCACGCGGCGACCACGTACGGGTTCCAGCCGGGCGGCTCGCCGGACTGGACCGTCACGGCGGAGCCCACGAAGGGCACGGGCAACGTCTTCGGCGGATCGACCCCCACCCCGACTCCGACTCCCAGCGCGACACCCTCGCCCACGCCGACCCCCACCCCGACCACCGCGCCCGGCGCCGGCGTCGTCGTCAACGAGATCGTCTACGACGCCGTCTCGGGCGTGCCCTCGGACAGCATCGAGCTCTTCAACGCCGGTGCCTCTCCGGTCGACATCGGCGGCTGGAAGGTGAGTGACGACAAGCGCAGCGAGGTCGGCACGATTGCCGCCGGAACGGTTCTGGCGCCGGGGGCCTTCCTCGTGCTCGTCAACGGCACGGACTTCCCGTTCGGTCTCGGCAAGGGCGACGAGGTCGTGCTCTTCGACAACGCCGGTGCAGTCGTCGACTCCTACGCGTACGTCAACACCGCGCCGCTGGCCACGTGGGCTCGCTGCCCCGACGGCACCGGCGCGTGGGCACCGGCGACCGTCGTCACTCTCGGTGCGGCGAACGTCTGCGCCGCCCCCTCCGTCCCCGGGAGCGTCCGTCTGAACGAGGTCGACTCGCAGCCGGCCGACTGGGTCGAGCTCTACAACCCGGGGTCCACCGCGTTCGACCTCACCGGATACGAGCTCCGTGACAACTCCGACGACCACCGCTGGACGTTCCTCCCCGGCACGACGCTGCCCGCCGGAGGCTTCCTCGTCGTGGACGAGGCGACCGAGGGCCTGGTGGGCGGGGTGCGCGCGGCCTTCCGCGACCCGATCGGGATCGGCAGCGCCGACCGCATCCGCCTCTTCGACGCAGCCGGAACGCTCGTCGACGACACGCTGCCCTGGCAGGGGCACGCGGCGATCGAGGGGGACACGGCGGCGGCGACGCTCGCCCGTTGCCCCGATGGGCTCGGAGACTTCGTGCTGGCGCGTCCCACGCCCGGTGCGGCCAACGACTGCGTGCTGCCCGACGTCGTGATCAACGAGGTCGAGTCCAACGGCGACGCCACGGACTGGGTCGAGATCGTGAACCGGGGGTCTGCACCTCTCGACATCTCGGGCTGGATCCTGCTCGACAACGATCCGATCGGTCACGCCGCAGACGTCACCCCCGTGGCGGCCGGCACGGTCGTGGCCCCAGGCGGGCGATTCGTGTTCGACGGTGGCATCCACTTCTCGTTCGGTCTCGGCGGCGCCGATACCGCCACGATCCGCTCGGCCTCGGGCATCACCGTCGCGGAGTACTCGTGGACCGCTCACGCTCAGGGCGTCTACGCGCGCTGCGCCGACGGCGTCGGTGAGCTGCGCGATGTCGCTCTGTCGACGAAGAACGCGTCGAACGCCTGCGGAAACCCGGTGCGCATCAACGAGGTCGAGTCCGACGGCGGATCGCCGGACGACTGGATCGAGTTGGTGAACCCGACCGGTTCGCCCGTGGATGCCACGGGTCTGGTGCTCAAGGACGACGACGACACGCACGTCTACACGCTGCCCGCCGGCTCCACCCTTCCCGCGCGCGGCCACCTCGTGGTGGAGCGTGTCGACCTCGGCTTCGGGCTCGGCGGCGCGGACTCCGTGCGCCTGTTCGAGGGCGAGACGCTCCTCGATTCCACGACGTGGACCGCCCACGCGGCGGCCACCTGGGGTCGGTGCCCCGACTCCACGGGCGTGTTCGGCCCCACCTTCACCTCGACCAAGGGCGCGGCCAACGTGTGCGAGGCCCCCGCGGTCGCGTGGCCGGGTGTGTCGGAGGCCCGCGTGGTCGATACGGCCCCCACGTTCCTGTCGGACAGCTCGGGCCTCGACAGTGAGATCACGGCTGACGGGACGTTCTTGTGGGCCGTCGACAACGGCACGGGCACGTTCTGGAAGCTCCGGATCGTCGCGGACGGCTCGGCCACCCCGGTCACCGGCTGGGAGAACGGCAAGCGTGCGCGTTTCCCGAAGGACGCGAGCAACGCCGGTGCCGCGGGGCCCGATGCCGAGGGCATCACCGTCGCCGGAGACGGCTTCGTCTACCTGGCCACCGAGCGCGACAACAGCGCGAAGGGCGTGAACCGCAACACGGTGCTGAAGGTCGACCCGACCGCACCCGGGCCGGACGTCGTCGCGAACCAGGAGTGGGACCTCACCGCCTCTCTCCCCGCCGTGGCGGCGAACGTCGGGCTGGAGGCGGTCGAGTGGATCGCCGACACCGACCTGCGGACGACACTGATCGACCAGAACACGGGTGCCCTCTACGACCCGGCCCGCTACCCCGGCCACGGCGCAGGGCTCTTCTTCACCGCCGTGGAAGACAACGGGCACGTGTACGCCTTCGCGTTGAACGCCGACGGAACACACGCGCTCGTCGCCGAGATCGCCTCCGGGCTCCCGGCGGCCATGGCGCTGGACTGGGATAGCGCGCTCGGCGTGCTGTGGGCCATGTGCGATGACGGATGCCACGGCGACGGCGCCCAGGTGACCCTCAACGGCACGGTCACGCCGGATGTCGTCCGCATCTCGCGGCCGACGGGGCTGCCCGACACCAACAACGAGGGCTTCGCCACGCTGCCGGTGGCTCTCGGCGGCGCGTCCACGCGGCCGGCCTGGTGGTTCACCGACGGGCTCTCCGTGGGCGCGCTGCGAGTGGGTGGGCTGCCGACGGTCGCCGGGCCCGTTGACCCGACGCCTACGCCGACGCCTACGCCGACGCCGACGCCGACCGCTACGCCGACGCCGACCGCTACGCCGACGCCGACTGCGACGCCGACGCCGACTGCGACGCCGACGCCGACTGCGAGCCCGACGCCGATCTCGAGCCCGACGCCGACTGCATCGCCGACGCCGACGGCAGGCGGCACCGTTCAGCCGCTGCCCGGTGACCAGTTGACCGGTGCCAACCGCGGCCCCGTCCGCGCCCCCGGCTCCGCGGTCGCTGGCTCGCCGATCTCCGTCGTGGTGGATGCCGATCGCGCCGGCCAGCGCGTGCAGGTCTGGCTGTACTCGACCCCGACGCTTCTGGCCGAGCCCACAGTCGACGCCCAGGGGCGCGTCGCGGTCACTCTCCCGGCCGGCGTCACGGGTTCCCACCGCATCGCGGTGTATGCCCTCGACGGCACGCTGGTCGGATGGGCTCCGGTGGAGATCAGCGCGTCGTCTGCGACGGCTCCCGGTTCGGCTCTGGCGTCGACCGGTGGAACGATCGCGACCGGCGCCGTGGTGGCCGGTGGCATCCTGCTGCTGGCCGGCCTCGTGGTGATGATCGCGCGCCGTCGTCGCACGGTCGGCTGATCCTCGATCCCTGCGGCGCCGTCCCCCGCGGGCGGCGCCGCACGGCCGAGTGACCCACCGTGTCAGAGGCCCCGCCTAGACTTGGGGCGCCATGACCGACGCCTCCCTGCCCCTCATCGTCGGCGCTCCCGCGCCCTCGCACGCCCGACCCGACGCCGACCTCCTCGAGGGGCTGAACGGGCCGCAACGCGAGGCCGTCATCTATCGCGGCCAGGCGCTTCTCATCGTCGCGGGCGCCGGCTCGGGCAAGACCAGCGTGCTGACGCGACGCATCGCTTCGCTCCTGCGCACGCAGGAGGCGTACCCGAGCCAGATCCTGGCGATCACGTTCACCAACAAGGCCGCCGGCGAGATGCGCGAGCGCGTGCACCAGCTCATCGGTCAGCGCGCCGACGGCATGTGGATCTCGACCTTCCACTCCGCCTGCGTCCGTATCCTGCGACGCGAGGCCGAGCAGTTCGGCTTCACGAAGGCCTTCACGATCTACGACTCCGGTGACTCGCGCGCCCTGATCAAGCGCCTGGTCAAAGAGCACGAGGGCGACGCGTTCGGCCTTACCCCCGCGGGCACCCAGAGCCGCATCTCGAAGCTCAAGAACGAGCTGGCGGATGCCGAGTCGTATGCGCGGCAGGCCAACACGAGCGACCCGGCCGAGCGCGTGTTCATCGAGATCTTCTCGGCGTATCAGCGCGAGCTGCAGCGCGCGAACGCGTTCGACTTCGACGACCTCATCGCCCAGACGGTCTACCTGTTCCGGGCGTTCCCGAAGGTGGCCGACGTCTACCGCAAGCGGTTCCGCCACATCCTGGTCGACGAGTACCAAGACACCAACCACGCGCAGTACGCGCTCATCCACGAGCTGACTCGCGCTCCCGGGAGCGACGCCGAGCCGATGTCGGCGGGCGGCGGCATGATGATCTTCGAGGCCGAACCGGCCGCCGAGAGCGCGGGGTCGCTCACCGTGGTCGGTGACTCCGACCAGTCGATCTACGCGTTCCGCGGGGCCGACATTCGCAACATCAGCGAGTTCGAGCGCGACTACCCGGGTGCCAAGGTCGTGCTGCTCGAGCAGAACTACCGGTCGACGCAGAACATCCTGTCGGCCGCCAACGCCGTGATCGCGAACAACTTCGACCGCAAAGACAAGAAGCTGTGGACCGACGTCGGCGCGGGCGACCCGATCATCGGCTTTACCGGCTACTCGCAGCACGACGAGGCGCAGTTCGTCGCCGACGAAATCGAGGCGCTGCACCGGAAGGGCGTCGACTACGCCCAGATGGCGGTCTTCTACCGCACCAACTCGCAGTCGCGTGCGCTGGAAGAGATCTTCATTCGTTCGGCGGTGCCCTACAAGATCATGGGCGGCACCAAGTTCTACGAGCGCGCCGAGATCAAGGACGCCCTCGCCTACCTCGTCGCCGTCGCGAACCCCGCCGACGAGATGGCGCTCCGCCGCATCCTGAATCGGCCGCGGCGCGGCATCGGCGATGTCACCGAGACCGCGATCGCGCGCTACGCCACCGACCACGGCATCACCTTCCGTGACGCGCTCGCCAACTCGCCGCAGCTGGGCGTCGGCCCGAAGCTGCAGAAGGCGATCGATCACCTCGACGCCGTGCTGAGCGAGGCGACGGCGCTGATGCTCCCGGCATCCGGAGAGCTCGCCCCCTCGACCTCCGTCAGCGAAGGGCTCACCCTGCTGCTGAACAAGAGCGGCTACTTTGACGCCCTTCGCGCCAGCCGCGACCCGCAAGACGAGGCGCGCCTCGAGAACCTCGACGAACTCGTCGCCGTCACGCGCGAGTTCGCGCGCAACAACCCCGACGGCACGGTCATCGACTTCCTCACCGAGGTCACCCTCGTGGCCGACGCCGACGACCTCGACGACGCGTCGGGATCGGTGTCTCTCATGACGCTGCACACCGCCAAGGGTCTCGAGTACGACGCGGTGTTCCTCACCGGCGTCGAGGAAGACCTGCTGCCGCACCGCATCTCGGCAGGCGAACCCGGCGGGCCGCAAGAGGAGCGACGCCTGTTCTACGTGGGCATCACGCGCGCGCGCAAGCGCCTGCACGTGTCGCTCGCCATGACCCGTGCCCAGTTCGGCGAGGTCACCGTCGCCATGCCGAGCCGGTTCCTGCAAGAGATCCCGGCCGATCTCATCGACTGGCGCCAGTCGCCCGGCGACGTCAATGGGCGGGGAGGCACCCAGTCGCGAGCGCTCAACGCGCGCGGTCGCCGGCCCGGGCAGAGCAGTGGGGGCAACCGGTACGGCGACGACCTCGTGCCGCTCCCCCAGCGCGCGCCCGCCGACCCGAGCAAGTTCCCCAACCGCATCCCCGCCAAGGTGCGCGACAACGGCGACCTGGAGCTGGCCGCTGGCGACCGCATCCGTCACGACGACTTCGGCGAAGGACGCGTGGATGCCATCACGGGCGAGGGCGCGAAGCGCGTCGCCCACGTGCGCTTCGACACCGTCGGGGCCAAGAAGCTCCTCGTGAAGATCGCGCCCATCGCCAAGCTGTGAGCCACGGGCGACACGCCGAAGGAACACCGCGCCCGGATAGGGTCGAACAATGGCACTTTTCTCGCGCCGCAAGAAGTCCGATTCCGATGACGTATCGACCGAGCGCCCCGAGGGCATGATCGAGCCGGGCGAGCAGCCCGTCGACCCTGCGGGGCCGGATGACGCCAACGCGCCCGTGCCGAACGTCACCATCTCGACCTCGTCGTTCCGCGGCGTCGGGGCCGGTCCTGCCGCGGAACCCGCGGCATCCACCCCGCCGGTGGCGGCACGTCCCTCGGTTCGGCAGCCCGGCCCGATGGAGGCGCCCGAAGGCCTCGAGTCGATCCCCGGCCTGCGCGACAACGCCCTCTTGGCCATTGCCCTCGCCGAGATCGAAGGCCAGCCTCAGCCCGAGCAGCTGCTGAACATCGCGCGCCAGCTGCTGCAGGGGCACGTCTTCCTGCGAGTCAAGGGCGACGCCCGCGCGCTCATGGCCGAGGGCAAAGACCTCCCTCTCGCGATCGCGACGCGCGGCACCGAGCAGCTCGTGCTCGCCTACAGCAGTGGGCAGGCGCTGACGAAGAGTGTGGAGGCCGACGGCGACCGCGACACCTCGGCCATGGGCCAGCCGGTCATGGCGCTTCTGCGGCACGTGCTCGGCGGCCCCTACGTCGGCATCGTGCTCGACCAGGCGTCGGGCGACAAGCGCGCGGTGATGCCCTCCGCTCTGCTGGAGCGCATGGTCTCCGAGGCCGACCCCGAACTCCGCATCAAGACCGCCCTCACCGAGAAGCGCAGTGAGACCACGGCATCCACGATCGTCGAGGCGATCCTCGCCGACGTTCCGCTGTGGATCGCCGTCAACCGCACCGAAGATGGCGGGCCCGTCGGCGTCGCCGAGTCGCGGTCGGCCACGGGTGAGCGCTTCCTCGAGGTGTTCTCGCACCCGCTCGAGCTGCTCGCGCTCGGCCGCGGCGACCAGCCCGTGCCGTTGAAGAAGGAGCAGCTCGCGAAGGCGCTCGCCGGCGACGCCGGGATCACCGGCCTGCTCGTCGACCCCGCGGGCCCGTGGATCCGCGTGTCGCGCGACGAGCTGGCGGGGCTGATCGCGCTCGCCGAGTAGGCGGCGGCGGACTCGGCCGGCGAATGAGCCGGCTGGGGTCGGTGTGGCGGGTCGCTCAGCGTGTCGTTTCGTGTGCCGAACTCCGGAGTTTTCGGCCCCGGGTCGCGCATTCGGGGCTGTTTGAGGTTGGATCGACGGGTTTCTCCGGAGTTCGGCGCGCCCCGCTGGTCCCGGGGCGACGCGTCGGGCGTGGGGCGCGGCTCCGAAAGTGGCCCGCGGTCTCTGTGGTTCTGTGTGCCAAACTCCGGAGTTTTCGGTATCGAGCAGGGCTGTCGCGCTGTTCCGTAGCCAGTACGGCGGATTTCTCCGGAGTTTCGCACGCGCAGCCGTGCGGTGGGGGCGCAGCGGCGCGTCTGCGGCCGTGCGGTGGCGGCGGCGCCGGGGTGCCCCCGAACTACACCCCGTACAGCTCGCCGACCGGAACCGCGACCGGCAGCACGTTGCCGGCCGGGGCCAGGGGGCACGCCCACGCGGGGTCGTAGGCGCACGACGGGTTGTAGGCGAAGTTGAAGTCGAGCACGAGCGAGTCGGGTGCGGAGCCCGGGCCGAGGTCGGCGCCCTTGATCGTGTCGAGCAGGTAGCGGCCGCCGCCGTAGGTGCCGCCGGGGCGTCCGGCCGACGCGTCGCGCACGGGAATGAACAGGCCGCCCCCGTACGACGTGAGTCGCCACACGTCGAGGGAGCCGGTGTCGGGAAGTTCGACGCGGCCGATGCGCTCGAAGCCGACTTCGCCGTCGGTGCCGGTGGTCGCGACGAACGACGCCTCGTCCGCATCGAGCAGGGGCACCTCGAACCGCCACGCCGCGTCGTACGGCGCGAGGGGCAGCCCCTCGAACACCGCACGCTGTTCGGGCAGCAGGGGAGTGGCCGGGTGATCAGCGAACAGCGCGTCGCGCTCGATGCGCCAGAGCTCGTGCGCGTCTTCGGGGTCATCGGCCTGACGGACCGCGTCGTAGAGGGCGAACACGCGGCGGCGCCAGTCGGCGATGTCGAGGGCGGTGCGGGCTGCGGCGGTGGTCATGAGTCGAGCCTAGACACGGCCGCCGGCCGCGGGCCGGGGCTGGCGCCGCCGCGGATGAGATGCCACCGAGGCCCCGCACCGCAACGGGCAGACACAGTAGGCCTCCGGCGGTAACGTCGCCCCATGGCATCCCCGCGCATCACGCTGACCGTGCCCGGCCCCGACGGCGATCGTGAGATCGGCGTGTCTAACCCCGACCGCGTGCTGTGGCCCGAGGTGGGGATCACCAAGCGTGAGCTGGCCGAGTACTTCATCGCCGTGGCCGGGCCGTTCCTCGCGGCGAACGGCAACCGGCCGGTGTCGCTCGAGCGGTTCCCCGACGGGGTCGGCGGCGAGAGCTTCTTCTCGAAGAACCCGCCGAAGGGGGCACCCTCGTTCGTCGAGGCGGTGACCGTGACGTACAACAGCGGGCGGCGGCATCCACAGCTCGTCCTCACCGAGATCGGGTCGGCGGTCTGGGCCGCGCAGATGAACACGGTGGTCTTCCACCCGTGGGCGTCGCTCGCGAGCGACCCCGATCATCCCGTCGAGTTGCGCATCGACCTCGACCCGCAGCCGGGCACGGGGTTCGCCGAGGCCGTGACCGCCGCGCACGCCCTACGCGACGTGCTCCGTGAGGCGGGCCTCGAGCCCTGGATCAAGACGAGCGGCAACCGCGGGCTGCACGTGTTCTGCCCCATCGAGCCGACGCATGAGTTCCTCGACGTGCGGCACGCGGTGATCGCCGCCGGGCGTGAGTTGGAACGACGGATGCCGGATGCCGTGACGACCAACTGGTGGAAGGAAGAGCGCGGTCAGCGCATCTTCGTCGACTTCAACCAGGCCAACCGCGACCGCACCATGGCGGGGGCGTACTCGCCGCGAGCGCTTCCGACCGCGACCGTGTCGACCCCGGTCACGTGGGAGGAACTCCACGACGTCGACCCGCTCGCGTTCACCGTTCGCAGTGTGCCGGAGCGTCTGGCCTCCCTCGGCGACCCGTGGGCGGAGTTCGCCGCCGCGCCCGGACGCATCGACACGCTGCTGGAGTGGTGGCAGCGTGACCTCGACGACGGCCTCGGGGAGCTGCCGTTCCCGCCCGAGTTCCCCAAGATGCCGGGGGAGCCGCCGCGCGTGCAGCCGTCGCGGGCGAAGAACACGGCGGAGTAGCACGGCGCGGGGAGGCCTCGGCGGGGGAGTGGCGGCGGGGCTGTGACGCTGCGGCCCGGCAAGGGGCGGTGCGCCGTGCGGCGGGGCGGCGGAGCCGGCCCGCCCGCCGTCAGTCCAGGACGTCGCCCAGGTCGTAGGCGCCGACGGTCTCGAGCTGCTCGAACGTGCAGGAGCGCGCGTCGCGGTCGGGCCGCCAGCGCTCGAACTGCACGGTGTGCCGGAACCTCATGCCCTCGAGCTGGTCGTACCGCACCTCGAGCACCCGCTCGGGACGCAGCCGCACGAACGAGACATCTTTGGACGCCGAGAACCTCGAGCGGTCGGTCTCGCCGACGACTGCGTCTCCGTCGGCATCCCTCTCGACCAGTGGGGCGAGTTCGTCGATGAGTTCGAGGCGGCGCTTGTCGGTCCAGGCTGACACCCCGCCGACGCCGTGCAGCTGCCCCTCGTCGTCGTAGAGGCCGACGAGGAGGGAGCCGACCCCCTGCCCCGACTTGTGGATGCGATAGCCGAGCGCCAGCACGTCGGCGGTGCGCGCGTGCTTGATCTTGAACATGGTGCGTCTGCCCGGGGCGTAGGGCTGCGCGAGCGGCTTGGCGACGACGCCGTCAAGCCCCGCGCCCTCGAACTCGGCCAGCCAGCGGCGCGCGAGATCGGGGTCGTCGGTGGTGCGCGTGACGTGCACGGGGTGCGGCACCGAGGCGAGCAGATCGACCAGTTGCGCTCGACGTTCGGCGAAGGGCTCGCCCTGCAGATCGCGGTCGCCGCGGGCGAGCAGGTCGAACGCGATGAACATGGCCGGGGTCTGCTCCGACAGGAGTGTCACCCGGGATGCCGCGGGGTGGATGCGCTGCGACAAGGCCTCCCAGTCGAGGCGCTGTGCCCCGGCGTCGCCGCGCGCGACGACCACCTCACCGTCGATCAGGCACGGTTCGGGGAGGAGCCGCGCGAAGGCCTCGACGAGCTCGGGAAAGTAGCGCGTGAGCGGCTTCGCGCCGCGACTGCCGATCTCGACGTCGGTGCCATCGAACGACACCAGCGCCCGGAAGCCGTCCCACTTCGGCTCGTACGACAGCCCACCCTCGACCTTTCCGGGCTCGGGGACCGCGGGAACGGATTTCGCCAGCATCGGCGCGGGGATGTCGTACGCCATGGATCAGTCGGTGCTCTCGTGTCCGGAGAGCGGCACGGGGGCCGACCGCTTCTTGCGGCGCGCCCACCTCGCGGGCTCATCGGGGCCGTTCCACACCGAGACGATGCCCCACGCCACCGCGGTGAGTGGCACGGCGAGAAGAGTGCCCAGGATGCCACCGATCGCGGTGCCACCGGCGAGGACCACCAGCACGACGAACGAGTGCAGCTGCATCGACCGGCCCATGAGTACGGGCTGGAGGAAGTTGCCCTCGAGCTGGTTCACGAGCACGACGATGCCGACGACGATGAGGGCAACGACCCATCCGTTCGTCACGAGGGCCACGAGAGCGGCCAGGATGCCGGCGACCACCGCACCCACGATGGGGATGAACGCCAGCAGGAAGACGAGCACCGCGAGCGGGAGGGCGAGGGGCACCTGGAGGATCGCGAGACCCACGCCGATCCCGATCGCATCGACCGCCGCCACCGAAGCCGTGCCGCGAACGTAGGAACCGAGCACCGTCACCGTCTTGTCGCCGATACGGCGGGCGCGGTCGTAGTCGCTCCCACGGAAGGGACGCAGGACGAATTCCCACATGCTCGGGCCGTCCTTCAGGAAGAAGAACAGGATGACGACCATGAGCACGAATCCGGTGACGAACGAGGCGACGGCGCTGACGCCGGCGAGCGCTCCCGTGCCGAACTGCGCGCTCGTGACGAAGTCGCCGATGCCCTGCAGGGCGGAGTTGACCTGATCGGACGAGATCGCGAACGGCAGCGTGTGATACCAGTCCTGCGCCTGCTGGAAGCCCTCGACCGCCTGGGAGACCAGGTAGTCCCACTGGTCGATGACGGCGTTGACGACGAGCCACCCCAAGCCACCCAGCACGGCGACCACGGCGAGCAGCGTCAACAGCGTCGCGATGACAGCCGGCACGCCCTTATGGCGCATCCACATGGTCACCGGGCCGAACGCCGACGCGAAGATCAGCGCCAGGATCAGCGGGATGATGACGAGCGTCACCTGCTGAATGCCCCAGATGAGCCCGCCGACGAGCAGCACCACGACGATGATCTGCACGGCGCGGACGGCCAGCTTGCCGAACCCGTCGGACCACAGGCTGTGCGGCGGCGACTGCTCGGTCTGGGTGATCGCCGACGCCACGGCGTCTCGATGCGCGGGGCGGCGGGAGAACAGGCTCATGCGACGACGGTACCGGGGACTCCCGACATCGCGCGCGCGGGTTGCGCGCATCCCCGAGGCGGATTAGGGCCCGAGCCCGTGGCATCCCGCACCCTCGCCCCGCGGCTGCCCCCAGTGTCACGCCCGCGCCGGGCCGTGGCATCCCGCCCCTCGGCCGCCCCCAGCGCCACGCCCGCGCCGGGTCACGGCATCCGGGATCAGACGAACGCGCTCATGCCGGTGATGTCGCGGCCGAGAAGCAGTGCCTGCACGCTCTCGGTGCCCTCGTACGTGTGAATCGCCTCGATGTCGGCCATGTGCTGCATGACGCCGTTTTCGAGCAGGATGCCGTTGCCCCCGAGCAGGTCGCGAGCGATGGCCGCCACCCGGCGCGCGGCACGGGTGTTGTGGTACTTCGCCAGCGACGCCTGCGTGGGGCGCAGGCCGCCGGAGGTCTCGAGGTCGGCGAGGCGCCGGCAGTAGAGCTGCATCGCGGTGAGTTCGTCGAGCATCTGCGCGAGGCGTTCCTGCACCATTTGGAACTTCGCGAGGGGCTTTCCGAACTGCATGCGCTCGGCGGCATATGTCCGCGCCGCCTCGTAGCAGGCGGTCGCGTGCCCCAGCGCCGACCACGCGACGCCCGAGCGTGTGGCGTACAGCACGGTCGACGCATCCTTGAAGGTGTGGCTACCGGGGAGCACGGCGTCGGCCGGCAGCCGTACGTCGTCGAGTGCGATGTGGGCCTGATGGATGCCACGCAGCGACACCTTGCCGGTGATGACGGTGCCCGTGTATCCCGGGGTGTCCTGTTCGACCAAGAAGCAGCGCACCTTGTCGTGGTCGTCGTCGCCCTCGGCATCCACTCGCGCCCAGACGAACGTGATGCCGCCCGAGGCGCCGTTGCCGATCCACTTCTTCGTGCCCGACAGCACCCAGCCGTCGTCGGTGCGGGTCGCCGTGGTCTCGAGGGAGACGGAGTCGGAGCCGTGGTCGGGCTCGGTGAGGGCGAACGCGCCGAGCACCGTGCCGGCGGCGAGGGGTTTCAGCCACCGCGCCTGCTGCTCGGGCGAGCCGTACATCGCGAGGGTGCGGAGGGCCAGGCCGCCCTGCACCGCGAGGGCGGTGGCGAGGGAGCCGTCACCGCGCGAGACCTCCATGTTGACCAGGCCCGCGGCCAGGGGAGAGGACGCCGGAAGGGCGGGGTGCTCGATGCCGTCGGTGAACAGCTCAAGCTCGCCCATGCGTGCCACCAGCTCGACGGGGTAGGTCGCGGCATCCCACTCGGCCTGCATGCGGGTGCCGACTTCGTCGATGAACGCCTTCGCGCGATTCCACGCGGCACGGTCGGTGTCGGGGATGTCGACGAACACGCCGTAGTAGTCGGTGTCGCGTCGGCCGAGGAGGTCGTAGTGCGCGACGCGCTCGCCGGGGAGCGTGCGGGGCTGGGCATCGGTGCTCATGGTTCCCAGTATCGCCCATGGTGGCACCCAGTGTCACGGTCTCCGCATCTTCTCCCCTTGAAGGCCGAGTGTCCAAGACACGCCGCATGGCCGGAGCGGCGAACGGCGTGTCTTGGACACTCGGGGGGAGTCGGGCGCCGGGCTACTGCGGCAGACTCGCGCGCAGGCGCCGCGTGACCTCGGCCGCCGGCATCCGGCGGGGGAACGCCGCGACGATGAGGTCGTCGCCCGCGGCGTCATCGCCGTCGGGGTGCACGCCGTACCGGCGCAGCACGTCGTCGAGAGCACGCCGAAGAGTGGATGCCGGCACCCGCCCGCCCCGCATGAGGCGGCGCAGCACGTGGTTGTGTACGGCGGTGACGAGGGCGGCGAAGCCGACGGCATCCAGGGGGTCGAGGCCGGGGAGCGCCTCGCGGAGGTACTCGTCGAAGAGTCGCTCGTACCGGAACACCGTGACGATCTCGCGATCGCGCAACACCGGCACCTCGCGCACGATCGCGTAGCGGCGGCGAGCCAGCTCGGGGTCGGCCGAGAAGTGGCGGAACACCCGCATCGACGCGTCGCACACCGCGGCCCACGGGTCGTCGTGCGGCTGCGCCAGGAACGTGCGGGTCTCGTCGAGCAGCACCTCGTGGTCGGCGAAGACCACATCTTCTTTGCCGCCGAACTGCCGGAAGAAGGTCGACCGCGACACTCCCGCAGCCTGGGCGATCTGCTCGACCGAGGTTTGGTCGTACCCGCGCTCGGCGAACAGCGCGATCGCGGCGGCCACAACGGCGGTGCGGCCGGGAGGGGCGGGGGCGTCGGTCACGAGCCGAGCCTATCCGCGCCGGTTCGTGGTCGTGGAGTGGAGTCTTCCGCGGAACGGCGAGACGAACCAGGCAGATGAGCGGATGCCACTCGGTGCCGCGCGCGGATGCCGAGGAGGCAGCGGGCACAACTCCTGCAGGGCGGCGTTGCGGAGGCCGCCGTCGCGCGGAGGGGGCGCGATGTGCAGGAGTTGTGCGGTCGCGCGGCGGCACCGGCCACAGCGACCCGGCCCTTCAGCGCCGAGCGCGCAGCAGGCGCCTCAGCTCTTCGCGCCGCTGAGCGCGAGCGCGCCGCCCAGGCCGATCATCATGACGCCGCCCGTGCCCGAGAGCGCCGAGATGCGCTTCGGTGACCGGGCGAACCAGGCGCGCGCCGTCCCGGCGGCGAGAGCCCAGGTGCTGTCGCCGATGAGGCCGAGCACCAGGAACGTCAGCCCGAGCAGCAGCATCTGCAGCCACACCGCCCCCGCCTGCGGGGCAACGAACTGTGGCAGCACGGCCACGAAGAACGCGATGGTCTTGGGATTGGTGAGACCCACGACGAAGCCCTGCCGCAGGAGCGTCCACGACGAGGTGGGCCGCGCCATCGCCCCCGTCACATGGGCGTTCCTGTGGCGAATGGCCTGGATGCCGAGCCACACGAGGTAGATCGCGCCGGCGATCTTCAGCACGGTGAAGGCCACGATCGACGACGCGACGATCGCGCCGACGCCGAAGGCCACCGCGATCACCGCGGGGGCGGTCCCGAGCGTGTTTCCCACGACACTGAGCACGCCCGCCCGGCGGCCGAGGGCGATCGACCGGCCGATGACGAACAGCACGCTCGGACCCGGGATGACGATGATGACGACCGACGCGGCGACGAACGCCACGAGGTTCTCGATCGGAGGCATGTCCGAAGCGTATATCCGCTGCGTTTCGCGGGCATCACGGGGGTGCGGGGTGGTCGCCGCTACGCGGGCACGCCCTCCCGCGCGAGCAGCTCGGTGATGCGCCCCACACAGCCGCCGCAACCCGTTCCGGCGCGCGTGGCCGCCTTGACGCAGGCGACCGTCGGCTCTCCGGCGGCGACGGCCTCGCGGATCGCCCCGGCGCTGACGCCGTTGCACCAGCAGACGGTGGCGTCCGCGGCGAAGGGATCGCCGACGATCGCGGCGCCGAGGTCGGGGGCATCCAGGCGCAGCAGACTCGACCGGTCGGCGGGCAGCTCCGATCCGCGCTCGAACAGCAGCGTCAGCTCGGCGCCGGTGCGCGGCATCCCCACCGCGACGAAGCCGGTGAGCACCCCGTCGACCGTGACGAGTTTGACGTAGGCCCCGCGCGCGGGGTCGGCCCAGAGCGTGACCTGGGGGGCGTGGCATCCGGGTGTGTGGGCGGGGGCGAAGGGATCGGCGTCGACGGCACCCCCGGCCACGACGTCGATGCCGTCGGCCTTGAGCATGACGACGCCGGGGCGTTCGGATGCCGGGGGAGCGACGCCGTCGCCCGACAGCAGCGCCGCGAGTTGGTCGGCCTGTCGCCAGCCGGGTCCGATCAGTCCGCTCGGACCACCGGCGACGCGACCGTGGGTGTCGGCGTCGGAGGGATCGGCGACGTGCGCGCAGTCGCCGATCGCGTACACGTGCGGGTCGGTCCACGAGCGCGAGGTCGCGTCGACCAACACCCCGGCGGAGGTCGCTAGTCCGGCCAGCGACGCCACCTCGGTGCGCGCCGAAACGCCGCACGAGAGCACGAGCAGATCGCCCGAGAGCACCTTCCCGTCGGCGCAGATGAGGCCGTCGAACCAGGCGCGGCCGTGATCGTCGTACCGCTGCACGAGGCTCTCGGTGCGCGCGTGATGCACCATCTCGACGCCCGCGGCCCGCGCCGCGGCGGCGAGCACGCGCCCCCCGTTCTCGTCGAGCGTGCGGTTCATGGGGGCTGCGGAGTGGTAGGCCACGACCACGTCGGCGCCCGCTTCGGCGGCGGCCAGGGCCAACTCCATACCGAGCACTCCGGCGCCGAGAACGACGATCCGCTGGCCCGCCTCGACGGCGGCGCGCACGCGCTCCGCGTCGGCAAGGTCGCGCAGCGCCACGACGCCGCGGGGGAGGGGAATCGACCCCCTGTCGAGCTCGAGAGGTGCCCCGGGTCGCGCCGCGCGGTCACGCCGCGCGCGCTCCATTCCCGCGAGGGTCGGGACGTTCGCGCGGGCCCCGGTCGCGAGGACGAGCCGGTCGTACGGCATCTCTTCGCCGTCGTGGGTGCGCACGATGCGGGTGTCGCGGTCGACGCCGACCACGGTCGTGCCGAGGAGGAATCGCACGCCGGCCTCTTTGGCGACCCGGCGGTCGGCAAGGTCGAGGCGTTCGCGATCGGCGCGGCCGACGGCGTACTCGGCGAGCAGCACACGGTTGTAGACGTCGTCGGCTTCGGCACCGACGACGGTCAGGTCGAGACGACCGTCGCGCACCGCGGGGAGCAGGCCGTCGATCAGCCGGGCTCCTACGGGGCCGTACCCCACCAGCACCACACGTTCAGACACGCGCGACCTCCTCGATCGGTGGGGCGTCGACGGCGGCGGCGATCCGCACGCGCGTGCGCTTGAACTCCGGCATCGCCGAGGTCGGGTCGACGACGCTGTCGGTGAGCTTATTCGCGCACTCGTCGCCGGCGTAGTGGAACGGCAGAAAGACGGTGTCGTGACGGATGTCGGTCGTCACACTCGCCCGTGCCCGCACCGTCCCGCGCTCGTTCGATACCGCCACGAGGGTGCCCTCCCGGATGCCGAGCCCCGCCGCCGTGGCCGGATGAATCTCCAGGCGCGCTTCGGGGCGAGCCCCATTGAGCTCGGCAACCCGTCGGGTCTGCGTGCCCGACTGGTACTGCTGCAGGTAGCGGCCGGTGATGAGGGTCAGCTCGCCGCCGCCGTCGGTGGGCGCCGGGGGAGTGGCATCCACCGGCACGAGACGCGCGCGGCCGTCGGCGTGCGCGAAGCGGTTGATGAAGGGTCGCGGGGTACTGCGGTCGCGGTACGGCCAGTAGGCCTCGACGCCGGTATCGAGCAGCGCGTGTGACAGTCCCGAGTAGTCGGCGATGCCGCCCTCCGACGCGCGGGCGAGCTCGTCGAACACGTCGGCCGGGTCGGTCGACCAGGTGGATGCCGCGCCCAGGCGCCGCGCGATCTCGGACAGGATCCACAGCTCGCTGCGGGCACCCTCGGGTCCGGGCAGCGCCCGGCGGCGGCGGATGACGCGGCCTTCGAGGGAGGTCATCGTGCCCTCCTCTTCGGCCCACTGCAGCACCGGAAGCACGATGTGCGCCATCGCGGCGGTCTCCGAGAGGAAGAAGTCGCACACGATGAGGGTGTCGAGGGCGTCCAGCCGCGCCCGCACGGCCTCGACATCGGGCGCCGACACCACGACGTTCGACCCCGCGACCAGCAGCGTCTTCACCGGCCCGCCCAGTTCCCCGAGCAGAGCGGTCGCCGGGATGCCGGCATCCGGGAGGTCGTCGGCATCCACGCCCCACACCGCGGCGACGTGCCGGCGGGCTTCGGGGTCACGGATCGAGCGATAGCCGGGCAGCTGGTCGGCCTTCTGTCCGTGCTCGCGGCCGCCCTGGCCGTTGCCCTGCCCGGTGAGCGTGCCGTAGCCCGAGCCCTCACGACCGACGAGGCCGAGCACGAGGGCGAGGTTGATCGCGGCGGTCGCGGTCGCGGTGCCGTCGACATGTTGCTCGACACCGCGCCCGGTGAGGATGTACGTCCCGGCCGCGGCGAGGCGCCGGACGGTCTCGCGCAACTGCGCGACCGGAACGCCGGTGGTGGCGGAGGTGCGCTCGGGCCACCACGGGGCGACGCTGCGCCGCACGGCGTCGAACCCGGTCGTGCGCTCATCTATATAGGCGCGGTCGGCCAAGCCCTCGGCGATCGCGAGGTGCGTGAGGCCCAGCAGCAGGGGCAGGTCGGTGCCGGGCGCGGGCTGCAGGTGGGTGCCGGCGCCGTCCTCGGTGAGGCGCGCGGTGGCTGAGCGGCGCGGGTCGACGACGATCAGACCGCCCTTCGCGCGGGCCCCGGCGAGGTGCGCGAGGAACGGCGGCATGGTCGCTGCGACGTTCGAGCCGAGAAGCAGGATCGTGTCGGCGTCGTCGAGGTCGGTCACCGGAAAGGGGAGGCCCCGATCCATCCCGAAGGCCCGGTTGGATGCCGCCGCCGCCGACGACATGCAGAACCGGCCGTTGTAGTCGATGCGCGAGGTGCCGAGCGCGACGCGAGCGAACTTGCCGAGCTGGTAGGCCTTCTCGTTCGTCAGGCCTCCGCCCCCGAAGATCGCGTTGGCGTCGGGGCCGTGGGTCGCCTTGGTCTCGCGGAACGACGCGGCGACGGCATCCAGAGCCTCGTCCCACGTGACTTCGGCGAAGGTTCCGTCGGAGCCTTTGCGCAGTGGCATCCGGAGTCTTTGGGGGGATGCCAAGAGCTCCGCCGACGTCCAGCCCTTGGCGCACAGCCCTCCCCGGTTGGTGGGGAAGTCGCGGCCCGTGACCGTCGTCGCACCTTCGTGGGTGACAGTCATGGCGCACTGCAGCGCGCAGTACGGGCAGTGGGTGTCGGCGGAGCTCATGGACATCAGATGCGGGTGCCGGTCTTCTTCGACATGGTGAGGTAGACGCCCGCGGTGATCGCGAGGAAGACGACGTAGGCGCCGATGAACCAGGTGAGGGCGGGGGTGTACGAGCCGAACGACGTCTTCGACAGGCCGAGCAGCTGCGGGATGAAGAAGCCGCCGTACGCGCCGATCGCCGAGATGAGGCCGAGAGCGGCGGCTGCCTTGCGCTGCGCGCCGACGCCGTCCTTCGCGCGGAGGGCGAACACCGTCGGGATCATGCGGTACGTCGAGCCGTTGCCGACCCCCGCGGCGGCGAACAGCACTAGGAAGCAGAGGAGGAAGATCGCGAAGTTCTGCAGCGGCAGGGTGAGGATCACGCTCAGGATGCCGAGACCCATCGCCGTGAACGCGCCGATGGTGATGACGGTGCCGCCGAAGCGGTCAGCGAGCTTGCCGCCGTAGGGGCGGGCGAGCGACCCGACGAGGGCGCCGAGGAAGGCGAGAGTGACGGTGGCCGTGCCGATCGCGATTCCCTTGAAGTCGGGGAACGTGTCGGCCAGCAGCTTCGGGAAGACGCCCGCGAAGCCGATGAACGAGCCGAAGGTGCCGATGTAGAGGACGGAGAGGATCCACAGGTGCGGCTCTTTGAGAGCGGCGAGGGATGCCGCGATGTCGGCCTTCGCGGTGGAGAGATTGTCCATGCGCAGGTAGGCGCCGACCATGGCGACGATGATCAGCGGCACCCAGATGAGGCCCGCGAGCGGCAGGTTGAGCGTCGCTGCGGCGCCGACGGTGATCACGATCGGCACGACGAACTGCGCGACCGAGGCGCCGAGGTTGCCGCCGGCGGCGTTGAGTCCGAGCGCCCAGCCCTTCTGCGCGGCCGGGTAGAAGAACGTGATGTTCGCCATGGAGCTGGCGAAGTTGCCACCGCCGAAGCCGGCGAGGGCGGCGATGAGGAGGAGGACGCCGAACGGCGTTGCGGGGTTCGATACCGCGATGGCGAGCCCAATGCTCGGGATGAGGAGGAGCCCGGCCGAAACGATCGTCCAGTTGCGGCCGCCGAAGCGCGGAACCATGAAGGTGTAGGGGATGCGCAGCGTCGCGCCGACGAGGCTCGGCATGGAGATGAGCCAGAAGATCTCACCGGTCGAGAGCTGGAAGCCGGCGGCGGGGAGCGAGACGACGACGACCGACCACAGCTGCCAGACGACGAACCCGAGGAACTCGGCGAAGATCGACCACCGCAGGTTACGGGCGGCGATGGTCTTGCCCACGGTGTTCCACTGCGCGGGGTTCTCGGGGTTCCAGTTGTCGATCCAGCGGCCGGGGCGGTGTTTCAGGCTTGCAGCGTCTGACGCGGTTGCGGCCGCGGGCGGCGTCGCGGTTTCGGGACGCGGGTCGGTGACGGTCACGGAATCCTCCGGTGGGCGAAGCGGGGGAGGTGCAGCGCCCCGCATGGGCGGGACGTGTCGCCAGCGTAGGCAGGAGGCGTTACCCGGGATGGCGTCGGATGGGGCGGCGGGGTAACGATGTGCTCACCGGGGGAGGGGGCGGGGGAGAGGGGGAGTTTACGTGGGCGTTACATGGGCCAGGGGGGGCATCGCCGTGTCGGAGCTCAGTGACGTCGAGAAAGTCTGACATTCGAACGGACGTCGGCCGACTGCGGCGTCAAAATCGTGCGGCAGTGGTCTCGTCATCTTCGGAGGTCAGCCGTCGGCTGTGGGAGCGTCGAATGTGACATCCCGCACATCTCCATTGTGAAGATCATCGTCCCGGACCTCGAGGAAGGGTCTGAACGCTGGATGGACTCGATAACGAACCTTGTCGCCCTGGCGTGCCGCGAAGCGCTGTGCGACCTTCACTTGCCTGCGGGCGTCAGTTTCTCCCTCAACGTGAATAAATTCTCCCGGGCGCACTTCAACGCCGATGAACGATGTGCGCACGAGCCATCGCTTTACAGCCTCAGGTTGCTCTGCGCTTTCGAGAAGGTCATCTAGTTCATCCTCTGCAATCGTGCTGTCCAAACCAGCGAATTCGTACAGGAATTCCTCCAGGTCGAAATCTTCGGCGTCGCTCTCGACGAGCAGAGCTTCAATAGCAAATCTGGAGTACTGCTTTTCAGCAAACGCGACGTCAGCTGCTGAAATCTTCGCATGCTTCCTGTTGATCGCCGTTGTTAATGCAGCGTTTGCGAAATAGATGAAGTCGCGAGGTCGTGACAAGGTGCGCCACAAGAAGTAGTCACGGGTTGGCAGGCCTCGAACCTCCTCGTCGAATATCTCAGCCCACATGTCAAAAGAAGGCGCCTTCGCAGGAAGTGCTCGATTAGCCACATAGCGCTCTTCCAATACCCGCACGAGCAATTCGGGATCTTGCCAACGGACGCTAAGGATGCCCACCTTGTCGGGTTCTCGAGCAAATCGCGAGATTGCGTCGTAGATGTCTGTTCGTAGAAATATGCTTAGCGTCACTTTGGCTGGTGAAAGCCCGGCCGGCGGCTTACTGAAGTCGGCTTCGATGCGGCCGATGGAGCTCAATAGAGCGAGGATGAATTTTGCCATCACTGCATAGTTGCTCCCCTTCTCCCAAGTCTTGTCGAGATTGTCGATCAAGACCGCCACTCGATTGAAGTCCTTAATGACGGACAATACGAGCCTGCGAAGCTGACCGAGACGGCTCAGCCGGAGCATGCGAGCAACATAGGCCTGCTCGCTCTCTCCCTCTCGCGGAGAATCGGCTGCGAGTCGCTCGAGTGCATGCTCAAGTCTCGTCGATAGGTCGTCTTCGGTATCCGTGCCCAGTTCAGCGAGTTCGGCCACGAGCGCCTGCAGCTCGGAGCCAGTGCCGGTTCCTGCTGGCTTCTCGCTTGCGTGCTTCACGGCACGCACAGCGATTTCGGTATGCAGGAGGTAACTCCAGAGACTGACCATCAAGTATTCGGCGTGTCCAGCGCCGCCGAGATTCTCCACAAGGCCTATGAGGGCTGCGAGTTCGTAAGCAGACGGCTTCACAGGCACGACCAGGTTGCGGCGATCGCGTCTTAGCTCTTCGACTGCTTGACTCATCGTCGCGGTCTTCCCCGTCCCTTTTCGTCCGACGAAGACCTTGGCATCGCCCGCGAGAATGGTTCGAAACTCGCTAGTTTCCACGAAGTACTCGTTCAACTGCTCACGCTCGTATTCGGCAACGAACTGGCCGAAGCTGTGAATGGGTAGCTCTATATCGAGCGCGAGACGCCCTAAGCGCTTGTTATTGCCGGTTTGTTTCGGTAGGGTATCTAGCCAGGCGCGCACATGGTCGACCAGCTCGGACGTCCGTCCATAGGTGAGGAGCATGTCGCGGTAATCGAGAGGCGACTCGAACCCCTCCTCGACCACCATCAAGACCGGCAATTCGAAGCCGTGGGCGATCCCAGCCATCAAGCTTGCCC
Source organism: Microbacterium sp. ZW3a (assembly GCF_057167165.1). Classification (NCBI taxonomy): domain Bacteria; kingdom Bacillati; phylum Actinomycetota; class Actinomycetes; order Micrococcales; family Microbacteriaceae; genus Microbacterium; species Microbacterium sp. ZW3a. The sequence continues at coordinate 612,034 of NZ_CM169903.1, forward strand.
GGGCGTTGTGTTCCCGAGCGCGGACACGGCGGTCCGCCAGCAGGTGGAAGATTGCGGCGGAGGACCTGTATATCTCTTTGACGTAAAAGTCGAGGGGTGCCATACCCAGGTCATCTCCGGCCCCGAGTAATCGAATACTGGACTGGCGTTCAAGGAACGCTTCGAGAGTGACAGCGGGCTGAATTCTTGACGGCAAAGCTGGGGCGAATATAGCGTCTGGGCGTCGAGCCTGGGCGCCAGCGAGGAGTCTTCCGAGTATGGGACTACTCTCAGTGCGTAGCGGGTCGTCCGTCAGGCATTGGCTGGCCAAAGAATCCGAACTTCCAGAGTAGTCCACGCGCCCCACGGTCGCGAGGATCCCCAGCTCCTTCCAATTCTTTGCTGCATCTCCGTCCGTCTCGTCGAAGGCGAACCATACGTGTTTACCGCGTGCGATCGCGTATCCCGCCTCGAATAGAACGTTCGAGTTCAGATCGCTAATTTCGGCTATTAGGCCGTCATTTGCGTCAATTCGGGTAGTAATCTCGTCAATGAGGATTTTCCCCTGGATACGCAATTTCTCCCACGTTTGGGCCTTGCCGCCACCACGTGTCACTCGCTCTGCTGCGCCGCGCATGGTGTCGGATCGGAGCGGCGGTCGGCCGCCGTAGGCGAAAAACCAGGACGTCGAAGTCTCGTCGAGCATCTTGGAAGATTAGCGTCCCTCGAGGGCGCAGCGTCCTCACATTTTGCCCCGAAGTTGCCTACCGGCATACATGTCCTTGCGCGGGCGATTGCGTCGGCTCGCCACCGGCCACCCGTGGTTTGTACGGGTTTGAAACGCGCCACTCAATCCGGCAGGGGACGGGAACTGCGTCGCGGGAGGGTGAGGAACTCGTCCCGCGATCACGGCTCGCGTGTGCCCGGACCTACGGCTTCGGTGTCTGCACGACGACTCCACGTGTTGGGGCCCATCACCGCTTGCTCAACCCGCCGAAACCGCGGCCCCGCGTACCCGTCCCGCTCAACCTCCCCCAGGAACATCTCCACCGGTCGCACCCAGTACGAGTAGTCGCCGTAGAGCTTGCGGTACGACACGAAGACCTCCTCGGTCTCCGAGTGCTTCGCGATTCCGAACACCTCGTATCGCTGGCCTTTGAAGTGCTCGTAGATGCCGGGTTCGATCTCCACCACGCCCTCTTCCTCACTCAACGTGAACCTCACCGAGTCTGGCAGCCGGGCGAACCTTGGCACTGCGCAGACCCCCTGTCGAGGCTCTCGGTGATCGCGATCCTCCGCCGTACGTTCTCGCGCGGACCGCAGGGAGGGAACGATCATGGTTGATCGCATCGAGCACATCTGGGGCACGCGCACTCCGTTCGCGCGATGGGAGCGGTGGCCGGTCCGCGTCGACCTGAAGCTCGCCGACGGACTCACCGAGGACGGCGATCGCTGGGTGCAGTCGGCCCGCGTCCTCTGCAGCAACGGCTGCGCCACCGACATCGCGATCAAGGACGGGCGGATGGTCGGCGTCCGCGGCCACGCGGCCGACATCGTCAACCACGGGCACCTCGGCCCCAAGGGGTTGTTCGGCAGCTGGCAGGGCATGGCGAACCCCGACCGACTCACCCGCCCGCTGATCCGCGAGAACGGCGAGCTGGTCGAAACCGACTGGGACACCGCGATGTCGCGCATCGTCGAGCGCAGCGAGCGCCTCTTGCAGGAGAAGGGCCCGCTCACCCACGGCTTCTACAGCTCGGGCTAGCTGTGCCACCGCCTTCGGCTAAAGATCGCAGGACCCGCCGGTGCACGTTCACTACGGTGAAAGCGTGGACCCCGAGGCGCTCATCGAAACCGCGGCACCGCCGCCGCTCGGCCGGTTCGTCGAGGTGGACGGGCGCCGTCTGTGGGTGGACATGCGGGAAGGGCCCGGCCCCTGCGTGGTCTTCCTCCCCGGGTCGGGCGATGTCGGCCTCGATCTGTGGCGCGCCTACGACCGCATCGCGCGATCCCGAGCCGGCGTCATCTACGACCGGGGCGGCACGGGGTGGAGTTCCTCCGTCGCCCTTCCGCGGACCGCGGCCGCCGTCGCCGAAGAACTCGAGGGTCTCCTCCGTGCGCTGAGGGTGGAGGGTTCCGTCGTCCTGGTAGGTCACTCCCTCGGCGGCGCCTATGCGCAGCGCTTCGCTCAGTTGTATCCCGGTCGCGTTGCCGGCATGGTTCTGCTCGACCCCGTTCACGGCGCGTGGAACGAGGCGATGCCCGATCAGCTTCGAATCGCGGTCAACGCCTCGTCGACCGTCGTCGTCACCGACGAGCACCGTGCCGCCGCTCGTCGGTGGAGAGACGCGGTCACCGCCGATCTTCCGCCCGAGATCCGCCGGCACGTTCGCGAACGTCACCGCGCCGACGACCTGCGGACCGGACCACGAGAGGGGGCGAACTTCACCGAGATCCTCGACGAGCTCGGCACCGGCCCCTTCGCCGCGCCGACGATCGTGCTCCAAGCCGGGGCGATCGACCCCCTGCAGGCACAGTTCCGGAGCGCCGACGACCTCCGCCTGCAGCTCGACGCCCTGCGTCGCATGTACGAGGCCGCGCTGCCCGAGGGGTCGCTCCTCCGCGAGCTGCCGACGGCGACGCACTCCGACATCGCGCTGCGGTTCGCGGAGGACCTCGCGGACGCGGTCAGCGACCTCGACGCCGTCGTCGCGGGCGCTGCCGATCAGCCCGCCGGCACCGGACATGAGCCACGGCGGTGAACGGCATGGGTGCGATCGTGGCGCGCGGAGAGTGAAGGTGCAACATGACGGAGAAGATCGATTTTAAGAAGGCACTCGACAGTTATCAGGCCAGGGTCGGCGAGTTCAGGGTCCTTGAGATCCCCGAGATGCGGTACCTCATGATCGACGGGCACGGCGACCCCAACACCTCACCCGCCTACACGCAGGCTCTGCAGGCGCTTTACCCCGTGGCGTACAAGCTGAAGTTCGCGAGCAAACGCGACCTCGGCCGCGACTACGTGGTGCCCCCGCTTGAAGGCCTGTGGTGGGCGGAGGACATGGATGCCTTCACCGTGGCCAGAGACAAATCGCAGTGGGACTGGACCATGATGCTCATGGTTCCCGAGTGGATCGACGAGACGATGTTCCACGCAGCCGTTGACGTCGTCAAAGCCAAAGGACCGGTTGATCGGGTGGACGACGTTCGGATCGAGACTCTCGCCGAGGAGGTGTGCGTGCAGACGCTGCACATCGGTTCCTTCGACGATGAAGCAGACGTGCTGGAAAAGATGCACGATGAGTTCATCCCCGGTCAGGGGCTCAGCCTGAGCGGGAAGCACCACGAGATCTACTTCAGCGACGTCCGCAAAGTCGCCCCCGACAAGCTCCGCACTCTTCTACGTCAACCCGTCACCAAACGCGCGTAGACAGCGGCCCGGCGACCCCGTTCGGAGCGGTGCCACGCGGGGCACCCTGCGATCATCGACACATGACAGACGACCTCGACGCGACCGAACTCGCCCACCTGCGCCGCGCGATCGCGCTCTCGGTCAGCGCGCGCGAGCGAGGAAACCACCCTTTCGGCGCGATCCTCGTGACGGCCGACGGTCGGGTGCTCGAGGCCGAGAACACGGTGCTCACCGACCGCGACGTGACGGCCCACGCCGAGACGAACCTCGTGCGCCTCGCCGGGCGCGAACTGGATGCCACCGAGTTGTCGGCATCCACTCTCTATACGTCGTGCGAGCCCTGTGCGATGTGTGCGGGCGCGATGTTCTGGGCGGGGATCGGACGCATGGTCTACGCCCTGTCGGGCACCGGGCTCATCGCCCTCGCGGAGTCGGGCGAGGACGGCCGCGAACTCGACCTGCCGTCGCGCGAAGTGTTCGCCCGTGGGAGTCAGCGGGTGGTTGTGTCGGGTCCGCACCTCGAAGACGAGGCCGCCGAGCCGCACCGCGGGTTCTGGGGGTGAGCGTGATCGTCCGCGTTTCCGAGGCGCACGTGCGCGACGGACTAGAGGAGGAGTTCCTCACTCGCCTGCGCGATCTCGTCTCGTCGTTCCCCGACCGGTACGAGGGGCTGGTCCGTCACGCGGTGCTCGTCGACCTCGCCGATCCGCGCCGCGTGCAGTACGTCAGTGAGTGGGTCAACGAAGCGGCGCTCGTCGCGTACGCGGGGGAGGGCTGGCGCACCGACGCGGTGACGTTCCCCGATGAGGACGCCTATCTGCGGCAACCGCTCGCGTTGAGCCACTCCGCCTCGGTTCTGTAGGCCGGTGCATCCAGCACGGCATGACCGGAGCCAGACGCGTCCGGGCCGTTCAGCCCCGTCTAGTAGGGTGGACCCTCGGTGAGATCTCTTGATATCGAGAGATTCGCCTCCTCCCACCACCGATCGCCCAGCGAAGGATTGTCCGTGGATCTGTACGAGTACCAGGCACGTGATCTGTTCGAGAAGTACGAGGTGCCGGTGCTCGCCGGCATCATCGCCGACACCCCTGAGGAGGCGAAGGCAGCCGCGGAGAAGCTCGGTGGTGTCGTCGTCGTCAAGGCTCAGGTCAAGACCGGAGGCCGCGGCAAGGCCGGCGGCGTGAAGGTCGCCAAGAACCCCGACGAGGCCTTCGAGGCGGCGCAGGCCATCCTCGGTCTCGACATCAAGGGCCACGTCGTCAAGCGCGTCATGGTCGCCGCGGGCGCCCGCATCGCCAAGGAGTTCTACTTCTCGGTGCTGCTGGACCGCGCCAACCGCTCCTACCTGTCGCTGTCCAGCGTCGAGGGCGGCATGGAGATCGAAGAGCTCGCCGTCGAGCGGCCCGAGGCCCTCGCCCGCATCGAGGTCGACCCGATCGAGGGCATCACGCCCGAAAAGGCTCTCGAGATCGCCAAGGCCGCGAAGTTCGACGACGAGCTGGCCCCCAAGGTCGCCGACGTCTTTGTCAAGCTCTTCAACGTCTACAAGGGCGAGGACGCCACCCTCGTCGAGGTGAACCCGCTCATCCAGGGCGAAGACGGCGACATCATCGCCCTCGACGGCAAGGTCTCGCTCGACGAGAACGCTGGCTTCCGCCACCCCGACCACGAGGCGCTCGAAGACAAAGACGCGGCCGACCCGCTCGAGGCCAAGGCCAAGCAGCACGACCTGAACTACGTCAAGCTCGACGGCCAGGTTGGCATCATCGGCAACGGCGCGGGCCTGGTCATGTCGACCCTCGACGTCGTCGCCTACGCCGGCGAGAAGCACGGTGGCGTCAAGCCCGCCAACTTCCTCGACATCGGTGGCGGCGCCTCGGCGACCGTCATGGCCGCCGGTCTCGACGTCATCCTCGGCGACGAGCAGGTCAAGAGCGTCTTCGTCAACGTCTTCGGTGGCATCACCTCGTGCGTCGCCGTGGCCGAGGGCATCGTGAAGGCCCTCGAGATCCTCGGTGACACTGCCACCAAGCCCCTCGTCGTGCGCCTCGACGGCAACCAGGTCGAGGAGGGCCGCGAGATCCTCGCCGCCGCCAACCACCCGCTCGTCACCCTCGCCGCCGGTATGGACGAGGGCGCCGACAAGGCCGCCGAACTGGCCCACGCCTGAGCCGCGACATCGGAACAAGGAACTAGGACTATGTCGATCTACCTCAACAAGGACTCCAAGGTCATCGTCCAGGGCATCACCGGCGGCGAAGGCACCAAGCACACCGCGCTCATGCTCAAGGCCGGCACCCAGGTCGTCGGTGGCGTGAACGCCCGCAAGGCCGGCACCACGGTCTCGCACAAGGATGCCGCCGGCAACGACGTCGAGCTTCCCGTCTACGCCTCGGTCGAAGAGGCCATGCGCGAGACCGGCGCCGACGTGTCGATCGCGTTCGTGCCCCCCGCCTTCACGAAGGATGCGATGGTCGAGGCCATCGACGCCGAGATCCCGCTGCTCGTCGTGATCACCGAGGGCGTGCCCGTCGGCGACACCGCCGAGGCGTGGGCGTACGCGAAGTCGAAGGGCGAGAAGACCCGCATCATCGGCCCGAACTGCCCCGGCATCATCACGCCCGGCGAGGCGCTCGTGGGCATCACGCCCGCGAACATCACCGGCAAGGGACCCATCGGCCTCGTGTCGAAGTCGGGCACCCTGACCTACCAGATGATGTTCGAGCTGCGCGACCTCGGCTTCTCGACCGCCATTGGCATCGGTGGCGACCCGGTCATCGGCACCACGCACATCGATGCGCTCGCCGCGTTCGAGGCTGACCCCGAGACCAAGGCGATCGTCATGATCGGCGAGATCGGTGGCGACGCCGAAGAGCGCGCAGCCGCGTTCATCGAGGCCAACGTCACCAAGCCGGTCGTCGGGTACGTCGCGGGCTTCACCGCTCCCGAGGGCAAGACCATGGGCCACGCCGGCGCCATCGTGTCCGGCTCGGCGGGCACCGCCCAGGCGAAGAAGGAGGCCCTCGAGGCCGCCGGCGTGAAGGTCGGCAAGACGCCGTCCGAGACCGCCGCCCTGATGCGCGAGATCATCGAGAGCCTCTAAGCGCTCTCGTTCGAGGGCCCGGATGCCATGGCATCCGGGCCCTTTCCGTTTCGTGGGGTGGACACTCACGCTGTTGCGGCAGCGCGGGCGGCGGTTCCCGCGTCGACTGTCCAGGACACGCCGTATCGAGCCCGGCGCACGCGGCGTGTCTTGGACACTCACGTCGCGAGCGCCCGCAACGCGAAGGGGCCCGGATGCCGTGGCATCCGGGCCCCTGGGCAGCGCGAGGCTCAGCTGAGCAGCGACTCCACGGGGCCGCGGGCGAAGAACACGACGAAGCCGGCGGCGACGATCCACAGCAGGGGGCTCACGCGGCGCGCGCGACCGGACAGCGCCTGGATGACGACCCAGCTGACGAAGCCCGCGCCGATGCCGTTGGCGATCGAGTAGGTGAGCGGCATGACCGTCACCGTCAGGAACACCGGGATCAGCACCGACAGGTCGCTGAGGTCGACGTGACGGATCTGGCCCATCATGAGCGCGCCGACGATCACCAGCGCGGCGGCGGCGATCTCGGTGGGCACGATGCTGGTCAGTGGCGTGAAGAACATCGCCAGCAGGAACAGCGCCCCGGTCACGACGTTCGCGAGGCCCGTGCGGGCGCCCTCACCGATGCCCGAGCCCGACTCGATGAACACGGTGTTCGACGACGACGAGGTCGCGCCGCCGGCGACGGCGCCGATGCCCTCGATCACCAGCGCCGAGCGCAGGCGCGGGAAGGTGCCGTCGGGGGCGGCGAGGCCCGCCTCGCGGGAGAGGCCGGTCATCGTGCCCATGGCGTCGAAGAAGTTGGTGAAGACGAGCGTGAAGACCAGCATCAGCGCGGCGAGCACGCCGATACGTTCGAACGAGCCGAACAGGTCGACCTGGCCGACGAGCGACAGGTCGGGGAGACCGACCCACTGCGACGGCACGGTCGGGACGCTGAGGCCCCACCCGCCGGGGTTCTCGGCGGAACGGGCGCCGAGGCGGGCCACGGCCTCGACGATGACCGCGATGACGGTGCCGCTGAGGAGGCCGATGAGCAGAGCCGCCTTGACCTTGCGCACCATGAGGACGGCGGTGATGAGCAGCGTGAGCACGAACAGCGCCGTCGGGATCGTCGCGATCGAGCCCTGAACACCCAGGCCCACCGGGGGAGACGACAGCCCGGTCGCGGTGACGAGCCCGCTGTCGACGAAGCCGATGAAGGCGATGAAGAGGCCGATGCCGACGGTGATCGCGGTCTTGAGCGCCATGGGCACGGCCTCGAAGATCATGCGGCGAAGGCCGGTGACCGCCAACAGCACGATGATGAGGCCGTTGATGACGACGAGGCCCATCGCCTCGGGCCACGTGACGCCCCCGACGATGCCGACCGCGAGGAACGAGTTGATACCGAGGCCCGCGGCGAACGCGAACGGCAGGCGGGTGACCAGGCCGAACAGCATCGTCATGACGCCCGCGGTGAGCGCGGTGACCGCGGCGACCTGCGGGAAGCCGAGCGCGTTGCCGACGACGTCGGGGTCCCCGACAGGATGATCGGGTTCAGGATGACGATGTAGGCCATCGTCACGAACGTCACCACGCCGCCGCGGACCTCCGCGCCGACGGACGAGCCGCGGGCGGTGATCTCGAAGAAGCGGTCGAGCGCGTTCTTCGGTGCGGTGGTGGTCTCGGGAGCGGGCGTGCTCATAGGGGCTCCAGAAAATGGGGAAGGGCGGTGCCGGGGAGGGGTGAGCGGGCCTATCGTGGGGGACATGTCGCTCTCAGGAGAGTATCTGCCCAGTACCAGCGAATGGGCCCGTACGCAGGCCGAGACCTTCGAGGCCACGGGTGGCCAGGAGGCCGCGGAACTGCGGGGCGTTCCCATCATCGTCCTCACCACCGTCGGAGCAAAAACGGGGGGCCTGCGCAAGACGGCTCTCATGCGCGTCGAGCACGACGGTCGCTACCTCGTCGTGGCATCCAAGGGTGGGGCTCCCGAGCACCCGGCCTGGTTCTACAACCTCGTGAAGAACCCGCGCGTCGCGCTGCAGGACGGCGACGACAAGCGCGAGTACGACGCGCACCAGGCCGAGGGCGCCGAGCGCGACGAGTGGTGGGCCCGCGCCGTCGCGGTGTGGCCCGACTACGAGGAGTACCAGCGCAAGACCGAGCGCCGTATCGAGATCTTCGTGCTCGAGCCCGTGGCGTAACCACTCGCGCGACGGCACCGGTAAACCTCACACGGGCCGAGGCTCGCGGTGAGAGAAACGTTCCCGGGGGGTAACGCGGCTGGGACTCCCGGGGAAACCTCCGCTGCCTAACGTCGGGGCATGGCCCCCTCGCACCCCGCAACCGGAACGAAACGTGACGCTGACCGGCGCGCAAAGTCCGCCGCGTACGGTGACGACATGCTCCACCCCGCGTCATCCGGCTCCGTCGTGGTGGTCGGCGCGGGCATGGTCGCCCACCGCTTCGTCGAGAGCCTCGTCGGCCGCGACACCGACGCCCGTTGGTCGGTGACCGTGCTCGGCGACGAGCCGCGCGGACCCTACGATCGCGTCGGCCTCACGGGGTTCTTCGGCGGGAAGACGCCCGACGACCTTGCGCTCGACCCCACCGTGCTCGATCACGAGCGGGTGCGGGTCGAGACCGGTGCGCGGGTGACGGAGATCGACCGTGCCGCGCGCACCGTCACCGTGGCATCCGGTGCCGTCCACCCGTACGACCGTCTCGTGCTCGCGACGGGATCGTTCGCCGCGCGGCTCGCGCTCGACGGCTTCGACCACCCCGGCTGCTTCGTCTACCGCACGCTCGACGATGTCGCGGCGATGCGCGACTGGATCGCCCAGCGCTCCGCGCAGCTCGGCCGCCCGCTCCGGGGCGCCGTCGTCGGCGGTGGTCTGCTCGGCCTCGAGGCCGCGGGAGCGCTGCAGTCCGAGGGCGTCGCACCGTTCGTGCTGCAGTCGAACGAGCGGCTCATGTCGGCGCAGCTCGACCTCGGCGGAGCGAAGGCGCTCCAACGGCTCATCGAGGCGCGCGGCATCGAGGTGCGCACATCGTCGGTGACGACCCGGGTGGATGCCGATGCCTCCGGCGCCGTGTACGGTCTGGAGCTGCGTGACGGCACGTGGGAGGCCGTCGACATCGTCGTGTTCACGGTCGGTGTCCGACCCCGCGATGAGCTGGCCCGCTGCGCGGAGTTGCGGGTCGACCCCCGCGGTGGCGTCGTGATCGACGAGGGCTGCGACACCTCCGACCCGTCGATCCTCGCGATCGGCGAGGTGGCGAGCTTCGAGGGGCAGTGCATCGGCCTCGTCGCACCCGGCTACGCGATGGCCGAGGTCGCCGCGACGCGGCTTCTCGGCGGCGAAGCGGCCTTCTCCGGATTCGACACGTCCGCGAAGCTCAAGCTCTCGGGGGTCGACGTCGCGAGTTTCGGTGACGCCTTCGCCGAGACGCCGGACGCCCTCGACGTCGTGTACGCCGACCCGGTAGCGGGGGTGTACAAGAAGCTCGTGCTCAGCGACGACGCGCAGACGCTGCTCGGTGGCATCCTGGTCGGCGACGCCTCGGCGTACACCTCGCTGCGTCCGCTGGTGGGTCGCGCCCTCGGCGGCGACCCCGCCGCGTACCTCATGCCGGAGGGTCTCGCCCCGGCACCGCAGGGCGATCTGCCCGCGGATGCCATCGTCTGCTCCTGCAACGGGGTCACCGCCGGCACCGTGCGTGCCGCCGTGACCGAACTCGAGTGTCTGGATGCCACCGAGGTCAAGGCCTGCACGAAGGCGGGGGCCGCGTGCGGCTCCTGCTTCACGCTGGTGAAGAAGCTCGTCGCGACCGAGCTCGCGGCCTCCGGTAAGGAGGTCTCGAACGGGCTGTGCGAGCACTTCACGTTCACCCGCGCGCAGCTCTTCGATGCTGTGCGCATTTCGGGTCTGCGCACCTTCACCGCGATCTCGGAACGCTTCGGCCGCGGCCGAGGGTGCGACATCTGCAAGCCCGCGCTCGCGAGCATCCTGGCGAGTCTGTACTCGGAGCACGTGCTCGAGGGCGAGCTCGCGACGATGCAGGACACCAACGACCACGTCATGGCCAACATCCAACGCGACGGGAGCTATAGCGTCGTCCCGCGGATCCCGGGCGGCGAGATCACCCCGGAGGGGCTCGTCGTGATCGGCGAGGTCGCTCGTGATTTCGGTTTGTACACGAAGATCACCGGCGGACAGCGCATCGATCTCTTCGGCGCCCGCCTCGACCAGCTGCCGGACATCTGGCGGCGCCTCGTCGATGCGGGGTTCGAGTCGGGGCACGCGTACGGCAAATCGCTGCGCACGGTGAAATCGTGCGTCGGGTCGACCTGGTGCCGCTACGGCGTTCAGGACTCGGTCGGCATGGCCGTGCACCTGGAGTTGCGCTATCGCGGCCTGCGGTCACCCCACAAACTGAAGTTCGGCGTCTCGGGCTGCGCGCGGGAGTGTGCCGAGGCCCGCGGCAAGGACATCGGCGTGATCGCGACCGAAGCCGGGTGGAACCTCTACGTCGGCGGCAACGGTGGCTTCACCCCGCGGCACGCGGTGCTGTTCGCCGAGGGCCTCGACGACGACGGGCTGCTCCGGGCGATCGATCGCTTCCTGATGTTCTACATCCGCACCGCCGACCGACTGCAGCGCACCGCCCCGTGGGTGCAGGAGTACGAGGGCGGTCTCGACGCGCTGAAGGGCGTGGTCTTCGACGACACGCTGGGCATCGCGGAAGACCTCGATGCCGCCATGGCATCCCACATCGACGCCTACGAAGACGAATGGGCGGCGACCCTCGCCGACCCCGAGAAGCTCCGACGCTTCCAGAGCTTCGTGAACGCGCCCGAGGTGGCCGACCCCTCGCTCGCCTATGTCGCCGAGCGCGGACAGGCTCGCCCTGCCACGGCGGAGGAGCGGTCATCGGGTGCGGTGCTCATCGGCGGCACGACCCTGGCGGTGCGGCGATGACGCTCGCGGCGGCAGAGGCCATGACCGGCAACGTCGCGGCGTGGATCCGGGTCTGCCGCGTCGACGACCTTCTCGTCGAGCGCGGGGCCGCCGCGCTCCTCGGTGACCGCCAGATCGCCCTGTTCCGCACGTTCGACGGCCGCATCCACGCGACCGACCAGATCGATCCCTACAGCGGGGCCGCGGTGCTCTCGCGCGGCATCGTCGGCGACCGCGACGGCGTGCCGACCGTGGCTTCCCCGATGTACAAACAGGTGTTCGATCTGCGCACGGGCGCGTGCCTGGACACGCAGGGCAAAGATCCGCACGACCTCCATGTGCACCCCGTCGCCGTCCGCGACGGCGAGGTGTTCGTGAAGATCGCGACCGAAGGAGGTTCCCGATGATCGCTTTGGCCGGACTCGACCTGACCGACAAGCTCGTCGTGTGCGTGGGTGCCGGACGCGTGGCCGAACGGCGCATCGAGCGTCTCCGTGCCGCCGGGGCCCGCGTGCGCGTGATCGCTCCCGCCGCCACCGACGGCATCGCGGCGCTCGCCGCGAGCGGCGACCTCGACTGGCATCCGCGGCCCTTCCTCGACGGCGACCTCGACGACGCCTGGTTCTGCCACACCGCCACCGGCGATGCGGCGACCGACGCCCGCGTCGTCACCGCTGCCGAGGCGCGCCGCGTGTGGTGCGTGAATGCCGGTCACGGCGGCAAGGGCACCGCGCGCCTGGCCGCCGAGACCACGAGCGGCGACGTGATGGTCGGGGTCGTCTCGACCGCCGGCGCCGATCCCCGGCGCAGCGTCGCGGTGCGCGACGCGATCGCCGCGCGCCTCGCCGAAGGCGCCCTCCCGCTCCGCCGCCGACGACGCCCGCTCGTGGGGAGTGTGGCGCTCGTCGGCGGCGGTCCTGGCCCCGTCGACCTGCTCACCGTCCGTGCCCGGGCGCTGCTCGCCGAGGCGGACGTCGTCGTGCACGACCGACTCGGCCCCAGCGGCGTTCTCGCCGAGCTGGGCGACGACGTCGAACTCATCGACGTCGGCAAGCGTCCGCAGCATCATCCCGTCCCGCAGCACGAGATCAACGCGCTCATCGTCGAGCGCGCGGCGCGGGGCCTCCGGGTCGTGCGACTCAAGGGCGGCGACCCGTTCGTGTACGGCCGCGGCGGCGAGGAGGTCGTCGCGTGCCGGGCCGCGGGGATCCCGGTCGAGGTCGTCCCGGGCATCAGCAGCTCTATCGCGGTTCCGCAGGCCGCGGGTATCCCCGTGACGCACCGCGGTGTGGCGGGTACTCTTCACATCGTGAACGGACAGGAGACCCCGAGCGCGGCGACTCTCGCGGCGCTGTGCGACGACACCGCCACGGTCGTCGCGCTGATGGGGGTGAGCGCGCTGCCGCGCTTCGCGGCCGCGGCACTCGCTGCCGGTGCGCCCGCCGCACGTCCTGTTGCGTTCGTCGAGAACGGACACACTCCCGCGCAGCGCACCATCCGCACGACGCTCGGAGCGGCGGTGACGGATGCCGAGACCCATCGCCTCGCCAACCCCGCCGTCCTCGTCTTCGGCGAGGTCGCCCGACCCGATCTGCTCCTCCCCGTCGCGGTGGCGCACGGCGCGGGTGTGGGGTGACCCTGCCGCAGCGGACGATCTCGACGGTGCTGCAAGGATGCACCGTCCTTCTTCCCGTCGACCGTCGGTCGGGGGAACTGGCGGCGGCGCTGGAACGCCATGGTGCGCGCGTGCGCGTGGCTCCGGCGTTGACGATCATGCCGCACGTCGACGACGACGAGCTCATCGCGCAGACCCAGCGCCTGGTCGATGACCCGCCCGACGTCGTGGTCGCCACGACCGGTGTGGGGTTCCGCGGCTGGATGGAGACCGCCGACGAGGCGGGGCTGCACGACGCGCTCGGCGCGGTGCTGAAACGTTCGCGCATCGTCGCGCGCGGTCCCAAGGCGCGTGGCGCCATCCAGCAGGCCGGGTTCGAGGCCGACTGGGTCGCCGAGTCCGAAACCGCCGCTGAACTCCGCGACTTCCTCCTCGCCGAGGGGATCGGAGGGCTTCACGTTGCCGTACAGCACCACGGCTCGGGTGCCGATGGTCTCGACGAGGCGTTCACCGACGCCGGGGCGCGTGTGACGAGCCTCACGATCTACCGCTGGGGGCCGCCGCCCGATCCCGCACTCGTTGCCGCTTCGGCTCAGCACGTCGCCCGGGGCGAGATCGACGCCGTCCTGTTCACCTCGGCGCCCGCCGCGCGCGAGTGGATCCTCGCCGCCGAACGTGCCGATGCCCTCGCGGGCGTCGCGGCACGTGCGCGCGCGGGGCACGTGCTGATCGCCGCGGTCGGGCCCATCACCGCGGCACCGCTCATCGACGCGGGCATCGTGCCCCTCGTTCCCGACCGTGGCCGCCTCGGCGCTCTCGTGCGTGCCGTCGTCACGCACTACGGAGGTGCCGAGGCGCCCCTCATCCCCACGAGCGCCGGAGCACTCGGCATCCGGTCCTCGGGCATCGTTCTCGACGGGGCGTTCACGGCGCTGCCACGCACGGGGGTCGAGATCGTGCGCGCCCTCGCCCGCGAGCCGGGCACGGTGGTTTCCCGCACCGACCTCGTTGCGGCACTGTCCAGCGCCGAGTCGAGCGGGCACGCGGTCGAAGTCGCCGTCGCCCGCACGAGGGAGGCGCTGGGGGGTCTCGATCTCATTCGCACCGTCTACAAGCGCGGATACCGGCTCGACGCCATTGACGAGGAGGACTCATGACGGCGGTGCTCATCGCGTGCGCCCACGGGACGCGGTTCGAGGAGGGGCGGGTGGTCGTCCGGTCGCTGCTCGATGTGCTGCGCAGCACGGCCCCCGACGGCGTCGAGGTGCACGAAGCGTACGTCGACGTGCACGGTCCGTACGTCACGGACGTCGTCGCTGCGGCGCGCGAGCGCACCTCCGACATCGTGATCGTGCCGTTGCTGCTTTCGACCGGGTATCACACCGAGGTCGACCTGGTCGAGGCTGCCGACGGCCTCCCCGTGGCGCCGGCGCTCGGCCCGCACCCGGTGCTGGCCGAGATCCTCGCCGATCGCCTGCGGGCCTCGGGCGCGGAGCCGAGCGACACCGTCGTGCTCGCTGCGGCCGGCTCCACCCGCCCCGGCGCCGTTCTCGACGTCGAGCGCATGGCCGGGTTGATGGTGGATGCCGGGGTCACCGGCCCCGTGGTGGCCGCGTACGCCGCGGCATCCGATCCCCGGATCCCCGACGCCGTTCGCGCCGCGCGCGATGCCGGACAACGCACCGTCGCCGCCAGCTACGTCCTGGCGCCCGGTCACTTCTCGCGCGTCATCGAGAAGGCGGACGCCGACGTGACGACCGCACCGATCGGTGCGGACCCGCGCCTCGCGGAGATCGTGTGGGAGCGGTGGCGGGATGCGCGTGCAACAGCGGACGTGGCGCGACAGCGCTCGGCCTGAGAAGCGGAGTCGGTGCCCGCGGCGCGGGTGGCCGGATCAGGGAGCATCACCGTGTCTGTACAACGTTGTACAGTGAGCGGATGGAGGCACGATGACAGCCACGCTGCACGACGTCGCGCGGTTGGCGTCGGTCTCGATCAAGACCGTCTCCAATGTGATCAACGATCGGCCGAACATCCGGCCGGCCACGCGCGAGCGCGTCGAGAAGGCCATCGCCGAGCTCGGCTACACACCGAACCTGACGGCCCGCAATCTGCGCAGCGGCCGGACCGGGGCGATCGCCCTGGCGGTGCCCGACCTCGCACTGAGCTATTTCGCCGAGCTCGCGGCGATCGTCATCGCCGAAGCGGAGCGCCGGGGCGTCGTCGTCCTCGTCGAGCAGACCGGGGGCGACCGGCAGCGCGAGATCGAGCTGCTCCGCTCGCCGCGGCTCAAGCTCACCGACGGCCTCATTTTCAGCCCGCTCGGGATGGGGCAGGACGACGTCGACCGGCTGGCCGTTCCGTACCCGCTGGTGCTGCTGGGTGAGCGGATCTTCGACGGCCCCACCGACCACGTCACCATGCGCAACGTCGAGGCCACGCGAGCGGCCACTGCCCATCTCCTCGCGCAGGGCCGGAAGCGCATCGCACTCATCGGGGCGCACGCCGGCGAGGTCATCGGATCGGCCGGGCTGCGTCTGCGCGGGTACCGGGAAGCGCTCGAGGAGGCCGGCGTCCCGTACGACGACGACATCGTCGGCTACACGACGATGTGGCACCGCGCCAACGGGGCCGACTCCATGCGCGAGTTGCTGCGCCGGGGCGTGGAATTCGATGCCGTACTGGGACTCAACGACACGTTGGCGCTCGGGGCCATGCGTGCGCTCCAGGAGGCGGGGCGACGTGTGCCCGACGATGTCTGGGTGGTCGGCTTCGACGACCTCGACGAAGCGCAGTATTCGATCCCTTCGCTCACCACCATCGACCCCGGTCAGGAGTGGATCGCCCGCACCGCTGTCGAGACGCTCCTCGCGCGCATCGCGGGCGAGGTCGAGGAGGTGTCGCCGCGTCTTCTTCTCGCGGACTATCGCCTGGTGGAGCGCGAATCCGCCCCTGGCATCCGCTGACCTGAAAAACGGTGCTTGACAGTGTGCCACGGTCGAGGCACCATTCATTTACAACGTTTACTTCCAACGTTGTAAATCGTGCAGAGCGGCACTCCAGAGGCGCCGGGCTGCGCCAAGCCATCTCCGAGAGACACCGGTGTTTCGCACCGCGAGAGGAACACAGCCCATGAAGAAGAAGGTCATCGCCGGACTCGGCGTCGCCGTCGTGGCGGCCGCCGCGCTGACGGGATGCAGCTCGTCATCATCCGGATCGTCCGAGGCCTCGTGCACCAACGAGATCCTCCAGCCCGACGCCACGCAGGTGAGCGTGTGGGCCTGGTACCCCGCGTTCGAGCAGGTCGTCGACCTGTTCAACCAGACCCACGACGACGTGCAGATCTGCTGGACCAACGCCGGCCAGGGCAACGACGAATACACCAAGTTCTCGACCTCGATCGAATCCGGCTCGGGGGCGCCCGACGTCATCATGCTCGAGGCCGAGGTGCTGTCGAGCTTCTCGATCCGCGATGCCCTCGTCGACCTGTCCGAGTACGGAGCCGGCGACGTGAAGGGCGACTACACCGAGGGAGCGTGGAAGGACGTCTCCAGCGGGGACGCCGTGTACGCCATCCCCGTCGACGGCGGCCCGATGGGCATGCTCTACCGCCAGGACATCCTCGACCAGTACGGCATTACCCCGCCCACCACGTGGGCCGAGTTCGCCGACGCCGCCCAGAAGCTGAAGGATGCCGGTGCCCCCGGCGTGCTGGCGAACTTCCCGCCGAACGGGCGTGCGTTCACCCAGGCCCTCTTCGCCCAGGCCGGCTCCGTGCCGTTCGAGTACGACAGCGCGTCGCCCACGCAGATCGGCATCGACGTCAACGACCAGGGATCCAAGGACGTGCTCGCCTACTGGCAGGACCTCACCTCCCGGGGTCTCGTCGCGACGGACGAGGCCTTCACCGCCGACTACAACACGAAGCTGGTCGACGGGACCTACGCCATCTACGTCGCCGCCGCCTGGGGCCCGGGCTACCTGCAGGGTCTGGAGGGCACCGACGAGAACGCCGTGTGGCGCGCGGCGCCGATCCCGCAGTGGGATGCCGCGCAGCCCGTGCAGGTGAACTGGGGCGGATCGACCTTCGCGGTGACGAGCCAGGCGAAAGACAAGGAGGCCGCGGCCACGGTTGCCAAGGAGGTGTTCGGCACCGAGGAGGCGTGGAAGATCGGCATCGAAGAGGCCGCGCTCTTCCCGCTGTGGAAGCCGATCCTCGAGTCCGACTACTTCCGTGATCTCGAGGCGCCCTTCTTCGGCGGTCAGCAGATCAACAAGGAGGTCTTCCTCCCCGCGGCCGCCGGCTACACCGGTTTCACCTTCAGCCCGTTCCAGAACTACGCGTACGACCAGCTGCAGCAGCAGGTCACCGCGGTCACGGTCGACGGGTCGAAGGATGCCTCGACGGCGCTCGATGACCTGCAGGCAACGCTCGAGCAGTACGCCACGGAGCAGGGCTTCACGGTCGACTGATCATCGGGCGGGTCGGCCGTGTCGGTCGACCCGCCCTCCTCCTTCCCTCGTTCTCGTTCCCACCGGGAGACCCCATGGTCACGCACACCCTCGCGACGCCGACGCCGACGCCGAAGCGGCGCCGCGCCGACAGCCACATACGCCGACAGCGCGTCGGCTGGCTGTTCATCACCCCGTTCCTCGTGGTCTTCGCCGTCTTCCTGATCTTCCCGCTCATCTACGCGTTCGGGATGAGTCTGTTCAGCTCGACGCTGGCGACCGGCACGAAGTTCGTCGGCGGCGCCAACTACCTCAAGGCGTTCACCGACCCGCTCTTCCTGGGTGGCCTCGGTCGCGTCGCGCTCTATGCGATCGTGATGATCCCCGCGCAGCTCCTGGTCGCCCTCGTCGCCGCACTCGTGCTCGACAC
This sequence comes from Microbacterium sp. ZW3a, assembly GCF_057167165.1. Lineage (NCBI taxonomy): Bacteria > Bacillati > Actinomycetota > Actinomycetes > Micrococcales > Microbacteriaceae > Microbacterium > Microbacterium sp. ZW3a. The sequence goes on from NZ_CM169903.1 coordinate 629,959, forward strand.
CCTCGGCACCTGGCTCGCGAAGGCTTCGCGGCTGCTGATCTTCGCGCCGTACGCGATCCCCGTCGTCATCGGTGCGCTGATGTGGAGCTTCCTCTACAGCCCCCGTTTCGGTCCGGCGGGCACCCTCTTCGGCCTCTTCGGGCTCGACGCTCCGAACTTCCTCGCCAGTGACACGATCTTCGGCAGCCTCGTCAACATCGTCACGTGGCAGTGGTCGGGGTACTACATGATCGTCATCTACGCGGCGCTGCGGTCGATCGATCCGGCCATCTACGAAGCGGCGCGCGTCGACGGGGCCAACGGCTGGCAGATCGCCACGCGCATCAAGGTGCCGATGATCTCGTCGTCGATGGTCATGGTCATCACGTTCGCGCTCATCGGAACGCTGCAGTTCTTCACCGAACCCACCGTGCTGCGCTCCATCGCGTCGGGCGCGCTCCCGGCGGAATACACGCCGAACATGTACGCCTACGCCCTCGCGTTCAGCTACAGCCAGTTCAACTACGCGTCCACGATCGCGTTCTCCCTCGCGATCGTCGTGTTCGTCGGTTCGTTCGGCTTCCTCTTCCTCACCCGCAAGCAGAACGGACTCAAGTGATGGCCGCCCTCACCACCGCGCGAGACGACCGCACGCGCACCATCGTCACGGCCGGCGCCGGGCGCCCCGACCGCGCGGTTCGACGCGAGGCGCGCCGCTCCGCCCGTCGTGCGCAGGGAGGGCGCCGCATCGGTTCGCACGTGCTGCTGCTGATCCTCTCGCTGTATTTCGTCATCCCGATCTGGTGGCTGTTCGTCTCGGCCACAAAGAGCACGGGCGCGCTGTTCTCGAGCCCGGCCTTCTGGTTCGACGACCCGACCCAGCTGTTCGCCAACATCGCCGGACTCTTCCAGCACCAGGGCGGCATCTACTGGACGTGGCTCGGGAACTCGTTCCTGTACGCGTTCGTTTCCGGCATCGGTGCGACCGTCGTCGCGGTGCTCGCCGGCTACGGATTCGCCAAGTACCGGTTTCGGGGCCGCGGGCTCGTCTTCGGCATGATCCTGGGCTCGGTCATGGTGCCGCTGACGGCGCTCGTCATCCCGCAGTTCATGCTGCTCAGCCAGTACGGGCTCGTGAACACCGGGTGGGCCGTCATTCTGCCGTCGCTGCTGAACCCGTTCGCGGTGTATCTCATGCGCGTCTACACGCAGGACACGGTGCCCGACGAGCTCTTGGAAGCCGCGCGCATCGACGGAGCGGGGGAGTGGCGCACGTTCACCCGGATCGTCCTCCCGCTGCTGCGCCCCGCGATCGTGACGGTGCTGCTGCTGTCGATCGTCGGCACGTGGAACAACTTCTTCCTTCCGCTCGCGATGCTCACCAACCCCGAGACCCTCCCCGTGACCGTCGGTCTGAACCGCTGGCTGGCGCTCTCGAACGCCGGGGCGGGTGGTGAGCAGGTGTGGAACCTCATCACCACGGGCGCCTTCATCTCGGTGCTGCCCCTGTTGCTGTCGTTCCTGCTCCTGCAGCGCTACTGGCAGGGCGGCCTCACCCTCGGCAGCGTCAAGTGACGCCGTCGCCCCTCTTCCTCTGATCTCCCACGCACGACACAGAAAGCACACCCATGCCTGACGCACGTCTCACCATCGACCCCGGATTCGCGATCGGTCCGATCCGGCGGAAGATCTTCGGCGGGTTCGTCGAACACCTCGGCCGTCACATCTACACCGGCATCTTCGAGCCCGGACACCCGACCGCCGACGCCGAGGGGTTCCGCCAAGACGTCATCGATCTCGTCAAAGAACTCGGCGTCGACACCATCCGGTACCCCGGTGGCAACTTCGTCTCGGGCTTCCGGTGGGAGGACTCCGTCGGTCCCGTGGAGGAGCGCCCCCGTCGCATCGACCTCGCCTGGCACTCGACCGAGACCAATGAGATCGGCCTGCACGAGTTCTCGTCGTGGCTCGACAAGGTCGGTTCCGACCTCATGATGGCGATCAACCTCGGCACCCGGGGAACCCTCGAGGCGCTCGACCTGCTCGAGTACTCCAACGCCCACGGCGGCACCGCGCTCAGCGATCGGCGCCGCGACAACGGGCGCACCGCACCCTTCGACGTGCGCATGTGGTGCCTCGGCAACGAGATGGACGGCCCGTGGCAGCTCGGGCACCGCTCGGCCGAGGACTACGGCAAGATCGCCTCGCAGACGGCCAAAGCGATGCGCATGTTCGACCCCGACCTCCAGCTCGTGGTCTGCGGCTCCTCGAGCGCCCACATGCCGACGTTCGGCGAGTGGGAGCGCGTGGTGCTCACCCACACGTACGACGACGTCGACCTCATCTCGTGCCACGCCTACTACGAAGAGCGCGGCGGCGACGTCGACAGCTTCCTGGCCTCGGCCGTCGACATGGACGGGTTCATCGAGAAGGTGGTGGCCACGGCCGACCACGTCGGCGCGGTGAAGGGCTCGACCAAGCGCATCGACATCTCCTTCGACGAGTGGAACGTCTGGTACATCGACCGGTACCACGCCGTCGACAAGCTCACCGGCGTCGACAACTTCCCGGTCGCCCCGCGCCTGCTCGAGGACTCGTATTCGGTCCTGGATGCCGTGGTCTTCGGCAACCTCCTCATCTCGCTGCTCAAGCACGCCGACCGCGTCGCCAGTGCGTCACTCGCGCAGCTGGTCAACGTGATCGCGCCCATCATGACCGAGCCGGGCGGGATCGCCTGGAAGCAGACGACCTTCTTCCCGTTCGCGATCACCTCGCGCCTCGCGCGCGGCGAAGCCCTGCGTCTCGACCTGTCGTCGCCGACCTACGACACCGCCGTCTACGGCGAGGTACCGCTCGTCGACGCCGTCGCCACGCACGACGCCGACACCGGTCAGAGCGCCGTCTTCCTGGTGAACCGGTCGACGACCGAGGCGGTCACGATGACGGTCGACATCACCGCCCTGGGCGCCGTGTCCGTTCTCGAGACGCACACCCTGACGGATGCCGACATCTCGGCCGCCAACACTCTGGAGAACCCCGACCGGGTGTCGACCGCTCCCAACGACACGGTGTCGATCGACGGCGGTTCGCTGACGGTGACGCTCCCGCCGGTCTCGTGGACGGCGATCGCGCTCGGCTGAGCCCCGATCCCCGCGAGCGGACACCCGATCATCGGGTGTCCGCTCGCCTCGCGGGGTAGCCCGTCCTCGCCGCGCCTGAGAGGCGCGCCGAGCCGTCGCGGGTAGGGTTCCATTCGCCCATGCATCGCCTTCTCGTCGCCCTCCTCGCCGCCCTCGACGCCGTGCTGGCGGCCGCCGGCGGTATCGCCGTGGTGCTCGCGCCCCTCACGCTCCTGTGGGTGTTCGGCCTCGGGGAGGCCGACTGGGGCGCTCTGTGGCCGGCGGCCGCGGCGGTCTGGCACCTCGGTCATCTCGTGCCGGTGGCCGTGACCCTGCCCGACACCTATCTCGCGGCCACGGGCATCGACCCCTCGCTCGCGACCTTCACGCTCTCGCTCGCACCGCTGGCGTTCGCGGTCTTCACCGGTCTGTTCGCGGCTCGATCCGGCGTGCGGGCCGCCGATGCGGGCGCCCCGATCACCGGCTGGCTGTCCGGCTCGCTGGTCTTCGCAGGCCTCGCGACGCTCGTCGCCCTCACCTCGAACGCCGCCCTCGTGGCATCCGAGACGTGGCTGGCGATCCTGCTGCCGTCGCTCCTCTTCTTCGTGCCGTCGCTCCTCGGCGCGGTCGTCGCCGCGTGGCGCGTGGGCGACGAGGGGCCGATCGACGCTCTGCGACACCGCATCGCACGTCTTCCCGGCGCCTGGGCCGCCGTACCGGCTCTCGCCGCACGAGGACTCGCCCTGACGACGCTCGGACTCGTCGGCGTGGGCGGACTGGTGCTCGTCGCCGGGCTCGTCGCGCGCTCCGGGCAGGTGATCGGACTCTTCCAGGCGAGCAACGCGGATGCCATCGGCGCCACCGTGATCGCGCTCGGACAGCTCGTGTACCTCCCGACGCTCGTGCTGTGGGCCCTGGCGTTCACCGCCGGTCCCGGCTTCGCGATCGGCAGCGACACCGCGATCACCCCGGCCGCGACGCAGGTCGGCGCGCTCCCCGGCATCCCGGTGCTGGGCGCGGTGCCGGATTCGACGTCGTCGTGGTTGCTGCTGCTCGTCTTGCTGCCCGTCGGCATCGGGGCGTTGACCGGGTGGATTCTGCGCTCCCGGATGCCGCTGAGCACCGGCCCCGAGCCGATCGGGCCGCGCCTGACCCTCGCGGTCGTCGTCGCCGCGCTCACCGGTGGGGTCGGGGCGCTCGTCGCGGTCGTTTCGTCGGGCGCGATCGGTCCGGGCCGTCTCGCGGTGACGGGACCGCAGCCGGGACCCCTCGCCCTCGCGCTCGGCCTCGAGGTGCTCGTGGGCCTCGCCATTCTCTTGCTGAGTCCGCGCGTCGGCGGTTCGGCGACGCCGCTCACCGCGCCGCGTGAGGAAGCCCCGGCGTTCTCGTTCCCGGCCCGCGCGCACGCGCCGTTCGACCGCGACGAGCACCTTACCGGCCCCACCCCGACGGCTCCCGGGCCGGGGGCCGGCATCGCAACCGACGTGTGGCCGAGTGCGTACCGAGCCTCGGATGCCACCGATTCGGCGTCGACACCCGACCCCGCGGCCGCGTCGAGCGACGACGACGACGTGCGCGCGCGCATCCGTGCCGCCTGGGGCGATGACACCCCGGATCAGCGCTGACGTCAGGGCACGCCGGCCGTTCCGGACCATGCCCGGGGGATGCGGGCCGATCCGCGCGCTCGAACGCACCTGCGTAGACTGACCTCCGTGCTTACGGTCGCCGTCCTCATCTCCGGCACCGGCTCCAATCTCCGCGCCCTGCTTGAGGCGGCTGCCGCCCCCGACTTCCCGGCGCGCGTGGTCGCGGTCGGTGCCGATCGCGAGGCCGACGGCTTCGCGCACGCCGAGCACTTCGGCATCCCGACCTTCCTCGTGCCCTTCGAGGCGTTCGCCTCGCGTGAGCAGTGGGGTGCAGAACTGGGAGCGCAGCTCGCCGTCTGGCAGCCCGACCTCGTCGTGCTGAGCGGGCTCATGCGTCTGCTCCCGGCCGACCTCGTCGCCGCGTGGGAGCCCCGCATCATCAACACCCACCCGGCGTTCCTGCCCGAGTTCCCCGGAGCTCACGGCGTGCGCGATGCGCTCGCCGCCGGCGTCGACCAGACCGGCGCGAGCGTCATCGTCGTCGACTCCGGTGTCGACACGGGGCCGATCCTCGCGCAGGAGCGTATCCCGGTGCTGCCCGGAGATGACGAGGATGCGTTGCACGAGCGCATCAAGCCGGTGGAACGCCGTCTGCTTATCGACGTCGTGCGCCGCATCGCCGAGGGCGAGCTCGACCTCGCCGCCCCGATCGCCCGAACCGCCTGACCGGGCCGCGGGCGCTCGCCCGCTGCCTTCGAACCCGACTCGAGACAGAGGAGCCGCAGCCATGGCCGGACCCCGCCACGACCCCGCCGACTACCGTCCCCGTGACATCGTCCCGATCCGCCGCGCGCTCGTCTCGGTGAGCGACAAGACCGGCCTGCTGGAGCTTGCCGGAGCGCTCGCGGGCGCGGGCGTCGAGATCGTCTCGACCGGCTCGACGGCCGCGTCGATTCGCGACGCCGGGTTCGAGGTCACCGACGTCTCGGCGGTCACCGGCTTCCCCGAGTCGCTGGACGGGCGCGTGAAGACGCTCCACCCGAGCGTGCACGCCGGCCTCCTCGCCGACCTCCGCCTCGCCCGGCACGAAGCGCAGCTCGAGGATCTCGGCATCCGCCCCTTCGAGCTCGTGGTCGTGAACCTGTACCCGTTCGTCGAGACCGTGGCATCCGGTGCCGAGGGCGACGACGTCGTCGAGCAGATCGACATCGGCGGCCCCGCGATGGTGCGCGCCTCGGCGAAGAACCACGCCAACGTCGCGATCGTCGTTTCGCCCGAGTCGTACCCCGCGATCATCGACGCCCTGCAGACCGCGGGTGGCACGTCGCTCGTGCAGCGCCGCGAGCTGGCCGCGCGCGCGTTCTCGCACACCGCGGCCTACGACACCGCCGTGTCGACGTGGTTCGCCGAGGGCACGCTCGGCGACGACATCGACCTGCCCGCGCACCTGACGATCAAGGCCGAGCGCCTGTCGACCCTGCGCTACGGCGAGAACTCGCACCAGCGGGCCGCGATCTACACGCGCGTCGGCGGGCACGGCATCGCCCAGGCCACGCAGCTGCAGGGCAAGGAGATGTCGTACAACAACTACGTCGACGCCGATGCGGCTCTCCGCGCCGCCTTCGACATGGTCAAGCCCGCCGTCGCGATCATCAAGCACGCCAACCCGTGCGGTATCGCGGTCGCCGCGCCCAACGCGCTCGACCCGATCGCGTCGGCGCACCTGCGCGCGCACGAGTGCGACCCGGTGTCGGCGTTCGGTGGCGTCATCGCCGCGAACCGCACCGTGACGCTGAAGATGGCCGAGAACCTCCGCGACATCTTCACCGAGGTCATCATCGCGCCCGCCTTCGAGCCCGAAGCGCTCGAGGTGTTCAAGCTCAAGAAGAACCTGCGCGTGCTGCAGCTGCCCGCCGACTGGCGGCAGGAGCCCATGGACGTGCGCCTCGTCTCGGGCGGACTGCTGCTGCAGGATGCCGACCGCTTCCCCGCCGACATCGAGTCGGTCGCGAAGAACTGGGAGCTCGTCTCGGGCGAGCGGCCCGCCGAGGGCGCCATGGAGAGCCTGATCTTCGCGTGGAAGGCCTGCCGCGCGGTGAAGTCGAACGCCATCGTGCTCGCGCAGAGCTCCGCGACGGTCGGCATCGGCATGGGGCAGGTCAACCGCGTCGACTCGTGCCGCCTCGCGGTCGAGCGCGCCGGAGACCGTGCCGCCGGTTCCATCGCGGCATCCGACGCCTTCTTCCCCTTCGCCGACGGGCCGCAGGTGCTCATCGACGCGGGCGTGTCGGCCATCATCCAGCCGGGCGGCTCGGTGCGCGACAGCGAGGTCGTCGACGCGGCCCGTGCGGCCGGCGTGACGATGTTCTTCACGGGCGAGCGCCACTTCTTCCACTGAGCGCCCCCGCCCCGCTGCGCCGCCCCCGCTGCCGCCGCTGCTGGGGCGCCGCGGCTGGCTGGCTGGGGCCCCCGGCTTGGGGCGATAAACGCGATTCGCGCCGGGAAACGTGCTGTTGACGCGTTTCCTGACGCGGATCGCGTTTATCGCTGTGGCTGGCGGCGGGGTGTCACGCGCTGAGGGCGATGAGCTTCGCGACGGTGTTGGCGTTGCGGGCGGTGCCGATCACGCCGAGGCGCTTCTCGAACCACCCAGCCTGCAGCTTCGAGCCGCCGATGCCCTCGGGATACCGCACGAACACCTCGCGGCCATCCAGCACCGCTTCTTCGGGCACGCCGACGGGCAGCTCGAGTGCCGCGCTGGTCGGCGCGGTCTCGAGAAACACGGTCTGCACCCATCGCCCCTCCGGCGCGTCGGCGAAGGGGTTTCGGGCGTGCGCGTCGCGGAGTTCAGCGTGGGAGCGCATGATCACCGGCAGATCGTGACCGAACGCCTCGCGCACGGCCGCGCGAATCGCGGCGGCGGTTTCGCCGGGGGCCCGCCCGGCGTCGTCGAGCACCACGTTGCCCGCCACCTGCAGCGTCTCGACCTCGCCGAGACCCACGGATGCCAGGACCTCTCGCAGCGCGGGCATCTTCAGCGCCGTGGGCCCTCCGACGCCGCGAATCAGAGCAACAGACCGGGGCATGAGGCAAATCTACGCCGAGGTGTCGCAGCGTCGCTCGGGAATCGACAGAGCTGCGACAAACGACTGCACCCCGCCCCCCTCGATGGGGGCGGGGTGCGAGGCAGGTGTGCGGATCAGGCGGCTGCGGCGAGCTGCACGCGGTGCGCGCTCTCGTGCTCCTGCCAGGTGGCCGCGTCGAGCAGCAGACCCGACGACATCGCCGCCTGGTCGGCGAGCTGACGGAGGTATCCGCCCGACAGGCGCTCGGCTTCGACGCTCGAGTAGAGGAACCGCAGGGGGATGGCCGGCTGGATCCACAGCGTCGTACGCGTGTGCGCGGCGGCCACGTCGGTCCACGTGATCGTGAACGACTCGCTGCGTCGCAGCTTGGTCGAGAGGACGACCTGAAGGTACTGGAGCAGCCTGTCGTCGATTTCCATCGGCTGCGGGTCGGAACCGTAGAAGAGCTTTCCCATGGTGACTCCTGAGGTGGGTAAGTGGTCAAAGAATGAGGGGGAGGATGGCCCCGGCAGCGCCGACCGAGACCGTGATCGCTGCGGCGATGACGAACGCAGCGACGTCGGGAGCGGACGCGCGATCCGCGACCGGGACGAAGGTCGCACGTCGCGTCGGTGCGGTCCGACCCCCGGTGAAGAGATTGGTGACCATCGCGGCTTTCCTTCCGTCCGTTTCGACCGGTGCTGTCAACCCCGGTGATGATCAACGTAGCAGGTAATTAACTACGTTAGTAAATACTGTTGAGTGTCATGTGGGTTGACAGTTACTGAACGTGATGGTCAGGTCGAGAACTTTAGGGAGTTAGGTATAGTGCTTCGGGGCATCAGCAACGTAGGGAGCTATGGGATGGCGGAGGAATCGGGTGACTCGTCGCCCTTGATGGCGGCGCTTGCCTTCTACGTCCGGGAACGAGACCAGGCTGCTGCCCAGGCGCGCAAGCAGCTCGGCGTCAACGAGCTCGACGCCAAGGCTCTCGCGTACGTCGGAGCACATCCGGGCGTTCGGCCGTCCGAGCTGGCGGGACACCTCGGTGTGACGTCGGCCGGCGTGACGACGATGGTGGAGCGACTCGTGCGGCGCGGCATCCTTCGTCGGGAGTTCGACGAAGCGGATCGCCGCGTCAACCACATCCATTTGGTGGTCGACCTCGAGAAGGAGCCGTGGTCGCAGCTGGCCCGCTTCGACACCACGTGCCGACAGATCATCGGCCATCTCGACCCTCAGGTCGAGGCCGACCTTGCCGCTTTTCTCACTCACACCACGGCGGCTGCTCGCGATGAAGCGCGACGAATCGACGCCGAGGCGACGGGCGAGTCCGAGTCTTCGGTCGCCTAGCTGTAGTGCCCAGGGACGTTGTTTGACCTGGTTGCCGTGATGTGACGAGAACCTCCCGGCAGAGTGGAGCTGCTACCGCTTCCGCTCTGAACCAGGAGGTTCTCGTGTCTCACGCTAATGCGGCGCTCACGCCGCGCCAAAGGCTTCGGCTTGCCCGGCAGATTGTCGATGACGGCTGGCCGGTCGCTGCCGCCGCGCATTTCTTTCGGGTGTCATATCCGACAGCGGCGAAATGGGCTCGCCGGTATGTCGAACTCGGTCCCGAAGGCATGACCGATCGTTCGAGTCGGCCGCACTCGCATCCGAACCGAACGTCGCAGCCAGTGGTGAAGAAGATCGTGCACCTGCGGATCAGGAAGCGGCTCGGACCGGTCCAGATCGCTGGGCGGCTCGGGCTGAGCGCGTCGACTGTTCATGCGGTGCTGGTGCGTTGCAGGCTGAACAGGCTCACGCACGTTGACGTGCGGACGGGCGAGCCGGCGCGTCGTTATGAGCACGAGAGTCCGGGGTCTCTGATCCACGTCGATGTGAAGAAGCTTGGCAACATCCCCATCGGCGGTGGCTGGCGATTCGTCGGCCGAGCCCAAGGCATGAAGAACCGTGCGGCGACGGAACCGAACCGACGCAAGGGCAAAAACAGAGACCCGCTGATCGGCCACGCGTTCGTGCACACCGTCATCGACGATCACTCCCGCGTTGCCTACGCCGAGATCCATGACGACGAACGAGCTGACACCGCGATCGGCGTGCTGCGCCGAGCGGTCTCGTGGTTCGCCGACCACGGCGTGACCATCGAGCGAGTGCTCTCCGACAACGGATCGGCCTACCGGTCGCACGCCTGGCGGCACGCCTGCAACAACCTCGGGATCACGCCGAAGTTCACTCGGCCACGACGCCCGCAGACCAATGGCAAGATCGAGCGTTTCCACCGCACCCTGGCAGACGGCTGGGCCTACTCGAAGCACTACAACTCCGAGTCAGCGCGCCGGGCCGCGCTGCCCGCCTGGTTGCACTTCTACAATCACCACAGGCCCCACACCGCCATCGGCAAGCTCCCGCCCATCAGCCGGATCTCAAACAACCTGCCTGGGCACAACACCTAGCTAGTCCTGGGCTGGTGCGCCCAGTTGAGCCATGTGCTCGATCGACTTCGCCTGGAGGAAGGCGCAAAGATCGGCGGCGATCGTCAGCTCCCGACACAGGTCGTAGACGTCGTCGGGGGAAAGCTCCGTGGACTCGGGGTGCGCCTCGACCGTGACGCGCCAGTCCGGCGCTCCCGTTTCGGCGGGCTGGATATAGATCGACGTCGTGGCGTGACGCAACGGGAAGATCACCAGGCCGCTGTCGCGCCCGTCGACGGGCTCCTGGTCGGCGACGTACGCGCCGCAACCCGCGTGCTCTTCACTTGCGGCGAACTCTTCCAGCCACACCTGCAACGTGTCTTTGCTGCGAAATGGCACCTTGCCTACCCCCACGTGTTCCGGTGGAGCGTGCTCCATCGCATGAATCGTACGACAGTTTGGACTCGGCCCAGCAATGTCGATCAGGCGCCCTTTGGCGGCTGGTGAGGCGTGCGACGGAGGTCAGGCGCTGTCGCGACCGAGGGTCTCGAGCAGTCGCAGCCACACCTCGCTGACGGTCGGGTACGAGGGCACGGCGTGCCACAGGCGCTTCACGGGAACCTCGCCGACGATCGCGATGGTCGCCGAGTGCAGGAGCTCCGCGACATCGGGGCCGACGAAGGTCGCGCCGACCAGGACTCCGCGGTCGAGATCGACGATCGCCCGGGCTTTGCCGACGTACGCGTCGGACTGTTCGCTCGCTCCGGCGACGTGCGCGAGGTCGTAATCGAGCACCCTCACGCTGAGTCCGCGCTCCTCGGCCTTTTTCGCGGTGAGGCCGACGGATGCCACCTCGGGATCGGTGAACGTCACCTGCGGCACGGCGTCGTGATCGGCGGTCGCCACGTGGGCGCCCCACGGGGCGTCGTCGACCTCGTCGCCCTTCGCGCGCGCGGCGATGACGTCGCCCGCCGCCCGCGCCTGGTACTTGCCCTGGTGCGTGAGCAGGGCGCGGTGGTTGACGTCGCCCACGGCGTAGAGCCAGTCGAAACCGCGGACGAGCATCGTGTCATCGACATCGAGCCAGGTTCCGGCTTCGAGGCCCACGGTGTCGAGGCCCAGGTCGGTGGTGCGGGGTACGCGCCCCGTGGCGACGAGCACCTCGTCGGCGGTGACCGTCGTGCCGTCGGACAGCTCGAGCACTCGCTGGCCGCCGTCGTCGCGGCGGGCGGCCGTGGCATCCACCCCGATCGTGACCGTGACGCCGCTCGCGCGCAGGGAGTCGGCGACGAGCTCGCCGGCGAACGGCTCGGTGCCCCCGAGCAGGCCCGAGCGCGCGATGATCGTGACCTCGGCGCCAAGGCTGGCGAACGCGGTGGCCATTTCTGCCCCGACGACGCCGCCCCCGAGGATCGCGAGCGAGCGGGGGATCTGTTGCACGGCGGTGGCTTCGCGGCTGGTCCACGGCTCGATGTCGGCGAGCCCGGGGATGTCGGGGAGGAGCGCTGCCGAGCCGGTGCACACGGCGACGGCGTGGCGAGCGACGAGGTCGGTGGTGGTGCCGTCGTCGGCGGTGACGCGCACCGTCTTCTCGCCGGTGAGTGCCCCGTGTCCGCGAACGAGGTCGATGCCCGCGCCCTCGAGCCATTCGACCTGGCCGGAGTCGTTCCAGTCGCTGGTCATGGTGTCGCGCCGGCGGAGGACCGCGGCGACGTCGAGATCGCCGGTGACGGCCTGCTTCGCGCCGTCGACGTCACGCGCCGCCCGGAGCGCCGCGCCGCTGCGCAGGAGCGCTTTCGACGGCATGCACGCCCAATACGAGCACTCGCCGCCGACCAGTTCGGATTCGACGATGGCCGCCGTGAGCCCGGCCTGCACGGCGCGGTCGGCGACGTTCTCGCCGACGGGGCCGGCGCCGATGACGATGAGGTCGTATTCGCGTTCGCTCATGACGCTCACGCTAGCGAGGACCGCCGACATCGGGGAGGGGTTGCGGCGTCCGCCTTGGCATCCCGCTTCCCGGGGTGGCCCCGGGGCCACGTCCGGCGCCCCGGGGCCACCCGCGGCGCCCCGCCAGCCCAGGGCCACCCGCGGCGCCCCGCCAGCACGGGGCCACCCGCGGCGCCCCCCACCGCACCCGGCCACCGCGGCCCAGGGTTGACGCCGATGCTGAACCGGTTTAGAGTCGTCCATGCTGAACCGGTTTAGGTCAGTGGATGCCACAGCGAGGTGACGGATGACGAACGAAACGCGGCCCACGATCGCCGATGTCGCGCGGCGCGCCGGGGTGAGCAAGGGCTTGGTGTCCTTCGCGCTCAACGGCCGCCCCGGTGTCGCCCCCGACACCCGGGCGCGCATCCTTTCGGTCGCCGCCGAGATGGGGTGGAGCCCCAGCCTGCGGGCACGCTCACTGAGCGTCGGACGCGCTTTCGCGTGCGGACTCGTCATCGGGCGCAGCCCCGACGTCATCGCCGCCGACCCCTTCTTCCCGTCGTTCATCGCCGGAGTCGAGGACGAGTTCTCGGTGTCGGGTCAAGTGCTGGTGCTCGCGGCGGCCACTCCGGGTCGCCACGAGGAGGAGACCTACCGGGGTTTGGCCGCCGACCGGCGGATCGACGGCGTGATCCTCTCCGACCTGCGCGCCGATGACCCTCGGATCGACCTCGTCGCCGGCCTCGGCATCGCGGCCGTGACCCTGGGCGTCCCCGACGTCGACAGCCCCTTCACCTCGGTGTCGGTCGACGATGGCGTCGGCATCCGGCTCGCCGTCGATCACCTCGCCGACCTGGGCCATACCGACGTCGCCCATATCGCCGGCCCCTTCGCGATGCTGCACGGCCGACACCGTGCGGCCGCGTTCGAGGACGCGGCGCGAGCGCGCGGCATCCGGGCCCGTGTCGTCGAGACCGACTTCAGCGCCGCCGACGGGGCGCGGGCCACCACAGCCCTGCTCGACGCCGGGGTCCGGCCCACGGCGATCGTGTACTCCAACGACTCCATGGCCGTCGCGGGGCTCGGCACGGCGCAGCGCCGCGGCCTGTCGGTGCCCCGCGACCTCTCGATCACCGGCTTCGACGACACTGAGCTCGGTCGGCACCTCTTCCCCGCCCTCACGAGCGTCTCCACCGACGCCCGCGGGTGGGGAGCCGCAGCGGCCCGGGCGTTGCTCGCCGCCATCGGTGGTGCCGATCCCCAGGCTCTCGTCCTCGACGACCCGCGACTGTGCGTGCGCGACTCCACCGCGCCACCACCCCACAGCTGACACCCCGCGGACCCCGTCCGCATTCACTAGGAGGAAGACATGCGACGACGCATTCTCGCCACAGCCGTAGCCGCCACCGGCATCCTCGCCCTCTCCGCGTGCAGCGGAGGCGGCGGTGGAACCGGGGGAATGGACGCCCGTGGCCCTATCACCATCTGGTATTCCAACAACGACGCCGAGATCGCCTGGGGCGAGCAGATGGTCGAGGCGTGGAACGCCGAACACCCCGACGAGCAGATCACCGCGCAGGAGATCCCGGCTGGGTCCTCGAGCGAAGAGGTCATCGGAGCGGCCATCACCGCCGGGAACGCGCCGTGCCTGGTGTTCAACACCTCGCCCGCCGCGGTGCCCGGCTTCCAGCGCCAGGGCGGCCTGGTCAACCTGTCGGAGTTCCCCGACGGCGAGCAGTACATCACCGAGCGCAGCGGCGACCTCGCCGAGCAGTACCGCTCGGACGACGGCGGCTTCTACCAGCTGCCGTGGAAGAGCAACCCCGTGATGATCTTCTATAACAAGGACCTCTTCGCCCAGGCGGGTCTCGACCCCGAGAACCCCTCGCTCGCGACGTACGACGAGTTCCTCACCACCGCACGGACCCTCAAGACGGCGGGAGTCGCGCCGTACGCCATCAACCCGGCGCCCACGAGCGAGTTCTTCCAGTCGTGGTTCGACTTCTCCCCGCTGTACGCGGCGCAGACCGGCGGGACGCAGCTCGTCGAAGACGGGCAGGCCACCTTCGACGACGCCGACGGCGAAGCCGTCGCCAACTTCTGGCGCACGATCTACGCCGAGCAGCTCGCGGGCAACGAGCAGTACCAGGGCGACTCGTTCGCCGACGGGCAGGCCGCGATGGCGATCGTCGGCCCCTGGGCGGTCTCGGTCTATCAAGACAAGGTGAACTGGCGCGCCGTCCCGGTGCCCACCGAGCAGGGCGTCGCGGCCGACGAGACCTGGACCTTCAGCGACGCGAAGAACATCGGCCTGTTCACCGCGTGCGAGAACAAGGGCACCGCGTGGGACGTGCTGAAGTTCGCCACGAGCGAGGAGCAGGACGGTGCCTGGCTCGAGGAGACGGGCCAGATGCCGCTGCGCACCGACCTGACGACCACCTACGCCGATTACTTCGCGGCCAACCCCGCCTACGAGCAGTTCGGCGACCAGGCCGCGCGCACCGTCGAGGTGCCGAACGTGGCCAACTCCGTCGAGATCTGGCAGGCCTTCCGCGACGGCTACTCGAAGGCCGTGATCTTTGGCGAGGGCGACGTGACGACCTTCCTGACGGATGCCAAGACCCAGATCGACCAGCTGGCGGCGGGGAACTGACATGACCGTCGATCTCGCCGGCACGACCGGACGGACCGGGGGAGACCCCGGCCAGCCCGGTCGTGCCGGGAGAACGGGGGATGCCGGGAAGAAGCGGCGCCGCCCCTTCGGAGCGCAGCCGCTCGGCATCCTGTTCTCTGCGCCGTACCTGATCTTCGTCGGTGTCGTGTTCGCCTACCCCGTGATCTTCGCGGTGTGGATGTCGTTCCACGACTACTTCTTCACCGCCCCGGGGGCGCAGGTCGACCGGCCGTTCGTCGGGCTCGACAACTACGTCACCGCCCTCACCGATCCGGCCGTCTGGAGGTCGTTCGGCAACGTCGGCGTCTTCCTGCTCATCAACGTTCCGCTGACGGTGGTGCTCTCGATCGTTCTGGCCACGGCCCTGGACCGGGTGGTGCGCGCCCGCGCGTTCTTCCGCGTCGCGTTCTACGTGCCCTACGTCACGGCATCCGTCGCCGTGGTCGCCGTGTGGCTGTTCCTGTTCTCGAACACCGGGCTGATCAACAACGCCCTTGGCCCGCTCGCGCCGAGCCCGTCGTGGCTGGTCAACTCCGCTTTGGCGATGCCGACGATCGCGCTGTTCGTGACGTGGAAGGGGCTGGGGTTCTACATCCTCCTGTACCTCGCCGCGCTGCAGAACGTGCCGCGCGAGCTGAACGAATCGGTCGCCGTCGATGGCGGCGGGCGAATCCGTCAGTTCTTCGCGGTAACGGTGCCCGGGGTGCGCCCGGCGACGTTCCTCGTGGTGCTGCTCGCCACGATCACCGGCGCCAATCTCTTCACCGAGCCGTACCTGCTCACTAGCGGCGGCGGCCCCAACGGGGCGTCGACCTCGCCCGTGCTGCTGATCTACCAGAAGGGCATCGAGCAACAGAACCCCGACGTGGCCGCGGCCATCGGGGTGGTGCTCATGGTCTTCGTGCTGATCATCGCGGCACTGCAGCGCCGGTTCGTGGGGAGGGAGGAATCATGAGGACCAAGGTCGTGACCTACGGCGTGCTCACTCTCGGCGCCCTGGCGTTCCTGTTCCCCTTTTATTACATGGTCGTCGGGTCGCTGCAGACGAGCCCGGACACCTCGGTCGCCGGCGCATTCCCGAACCCCGGAAACCTCACGGTCGAGAACTACACCGCGATCGACGGCCGCATCAATCTGCTGCGGGGCCTGGTCAATTCGGGCATCTTCACCGGCGGCGTGATCCTCGGCACGATCGTGTTCGGCGTCCTCGCCGGCTATGCGCTCGCCGTGCTGCGGTGGCGCGGTCGCTCGGCGACCTTCGCGCTCGTGCTGCTCGTGCAGGTGATTCCGTTCCAGCTGCTGATGATTCCGCTGTACGTCATGATCGCCCGCGATTACGGCTTGGCCGACAGCTACCTCGGCATGATCCTGCCGTTCTTCATCAACTCCACCGCGGTCGTGATCTTCCGGCAGTACTTCTTGCAGCTGCCCAAGGAGCTGTTCGACGCCGCCCGCATCGATGGCGCAGGGGAGTTCCGGCTCCTCTCGAACGTCGCCCTGCCCCTGGTGCGGCCGGCGCTACTGACCGCAGTGCTGCTGACTTTCATCGGTCCGTGGAACGAGTTCCTGTGGCCGTTCCTCATCACGAAGGATGCCGCCATGCAGCCCCTCGCGGTGTCGCTGGCCAACTTCATCTCGACCATCGCGGCCTCCACCGCCAACCCCTTCGGCGCGATGATGGCCGGCGCCGTCGTGCTGGCTGCCCCCGCGGTAGCGCTGTTCCTGATCTTCCAGCGCTACTTCACCTCGAACGACCTCGGATCCGGAGTGAAAGGATGACAATGACCCCCGCATCCCCCGTCCCTTACCGCCTCACACGCCTCGGTGTGGTGATGACCCCCGAGCCCGGCAACGCCGACGAAGCCGAGGGCGTGCTCAACCCGGCCTCGGGGCGCGGCCCCGACGGCCAGCTGTACCTGCTGCCGCGCCTGGTGGCCGAGGGCAACGTCTCGCGCGTGGGCCTGGCCCGCGTCGTCGTCGAGGATGGCGTGCCCGTCTCGGTCGAGCGCGAGGGCGTCGTTCTGCAGCCCGACCGCGGGTGGGAGCGCGGCGCCGACAACGCCGGCACCGAGGACCCGCGCACGACGTGGATCGAGGCCCTCGGCCTGCACGTGATGACGTACGTGGCGTACGGTCCGCTCGGCCCGCGGACAGCCGTAGCTGTGTCGGACGACCTACGCGACTGGCGGCGGCTCGGGCCGGTGCTCTTCCGCTACCAGGACGACCTCGACATGGACCTCAACCTGTTCCACAACAAGGACACCGTGTTCTTCCCCGAACCGGTGACGGCGCCCGACGGTACCGAGGCCTTCGCTGTCCTTCACCGCCCCATGTGGGACCTCGGCGAGACCAAGCCCGGTCAGGGCGTGCGGCTGCCGGCCGGCATCGAGGACGCGCGGCAGTCCATCTGGATCAGCTACGTGCCCGTGGCATCCGTTCGGGAAGACCTGTCGAACCTCGCGCTGTGGGAGCAGCACCGGTTTGTCGCGGGTCCGGAATTCCCCTTCGAGGAGGTGAAGATCGGTGGCGGCCCGCCGCCCCTGCGCATCCCGGAGGGGTGGCTCGTGCTGCACCACGGCGTGACGGGCGTCATCGACAGCGCGTTCTCGCAGCAGCAGAAGGTCAACTACGCCGCGGGTGCCCTGATCCTGGATGCCGAAGACCCCAGCCGCGTGATCGCGCGGACGCCCGAGCCGCTCCTGGCTCCCGAGACCGACGACGAGCGCAGCGGCATCGTGCCCAACGTCGTCTTCCCGACCGCGATCGAGGAGATCGACGGCCGACACTTCGTGTTCTACGGCATGGCCGACTCGAAGATCGGCGTCGCCCTGCTCGAGCGGACCGACTGAGGCCCCCGCGCCGCGTCTGAGCCGGGAGGCTCGGGCACGCCGCGGTCACAACTCCTGCAGGATCGCCGCCGCATCTGCCGTTCGGCGGCCCCGAGGCGGTTCTGCAGGAGTTGTGCCCCCCACCCCCCCACGAAAGGAACCTCCCCATGAACGCACGATGGAGTGCGCGCGGCCTTGCCCTGCTCGGCGCAGTCGCCCTCGCGGTTCCGCTGAGCGCGGCGGCCCCGGCCACGGCGGCACCGGCACCGGCCCCGGCCCCGGCCTCGGCGGCCCCGGCACCGGCACCGGTGGCCCCGGCCCCGGCGGCCCCGGCCTCGGACACCGGTGCCGCGCGGCTGACGAACCTCGACCACCTCGACTTCCTGCTCGACGAGGCCACCCCGCCCGCCGACCTCGACGGTCACACGACCTACCGGCTCGCCGAGGACCCGACGCTCCTCGCCCCCTGGACGTACGCCGACGCCCGCGACGGCGGCACGTTCGAGCGCGTGGGCGGAGGCCCGCTCGACCCCGCGACCGGTGACTGGGGGCAGGGCGCCTACAATGCCGACGACACCACCCGTGCCGCGGTCGTCTACCTCCGGCACTGGCAGCAGACCGGCGACGCCGACAGCCGGCAGAAGGCGTACGAGCTGCTGCGCACGGTCGCCTATCACCAGACGACCGAGGGACCCGGCGCCGGGAACGTCGTGCTGTGGATGCAGCCCGACGGTGACCTCAACCCCTCGGCCGAGCCGGTCGAACTGCCCGACCCCTCGGACTCCGGCCCCAGCTACTGGCTCGCCCGCACGGTGTGGGCGCTCGGCGAGGGGTACGCGGCGTTCGTCGACGACGACCCCGACTTCGCCGCGTTCCTCAAGGAGCGCCTGGCCCTGTCGCGCGGCGCGATCGAGCGCGACGTGCTCTCGAAGTACGGACAGTACGTCGAGGCCGACGGCAAGAAGGTCCCCGCCTGGCTCATCGTCGACGGGGCGGATGCCACGGCCGAAGCGGTCCTCGGCCTCACCGCGGCCGTGCGCGCCGGTGACGACTCCTCGATCACCGCGGCGCGCCAGCTCGCCGAGGGCGTGGCCGCCATGGCATCCGGTTCCTCCCGCGAGTGGCCGTACGGCGCGGTGCTGCCGTGGGCGCAGTCGCCGGCCATGTGGCACGCGTGGGGCTCGCAGATGCCGGCCGCGCTCGCCGTGGCCGCCGACGTGCTCGACGACCCCGCGCTCGCCGAGCCCGCGATCGCCGACGCGACCGGATTCACGACGACGCTGCTGACGGCCGGAGGTCCCGACAACGGCTGGTTCCCGAGCCCCACCGACCGCGTGCAGATCGCCTACGGCGCGGACTCGCGCGTGCAGTCGCTCGTCGCCCTGGCCGATACGACCGGTTCTTCGGCGTTCGCCGAGCTCGCCGGGATGCAGGCGGCCTGGTTCTTCGGCGCGAACCACGCCGGCGCGCGGATGTATGACCCGACGACCGGCGTGACCTTCGACGGTCTGCAGTCCGACGGGACGGTCAACCGCAACAGCGGGGCCGAATCGACCATGCACGGCCTGCTGACCGCGCTCGCGCTCGACGCCCACCCCGACATCGCCGCACGGGCGACGGCACTGACCTCGATCGCGGACCGCGTCGGTCTGTCGTTCGTCGAAGCCGAGGATGCCACGGCCACCGACGGCACGGCGTCGACGCCGGCGTCGTGGACGGGGGAGTCCAGCTGGTCGGGCGACGCCCTGACACTCCGGCCCCGAGAGCGCGCGACCTGGGACATCGGCTCCGCGGACTCCCGGCGATGGGTGGAGCCGGTCGTCTTCACCGAGCCGGGGGAGACGTCCCTCTCGCACTGGCGGGGGAACGGCGCGCTGAAGGTCACCGGTCCCGCCCAGGGAATCTCGCCCACGGCGGGCGCACTGCTGCCGCACGCCCTGCGAGTCCCGGTCGCGGAGCACCGGAGCACGGTGGAGGTCACCGCGCAGCGCGGCGACCTCGTGCTCGACGGGCTGATCGTCCGGCCGTGGGTGTCCCGCCTCGTACTCGAGGGGGCCGACAGCCGGAGCGAGCTCGTGCACTCCAGCGCCCCGTCCGCGCAGCGGACCACCGTCTCGGGCGGAGGAACGGTGCGGGTGTACGACGCGGGCGGCGTGCTGCGACGCACGAGCGCTTTCGACGGCGAGACGACCGTGGTGCTCCCCGCGGGCGGATTCGCGATCGCGGAGCGCTGAATCTCGCCGGCCCCGGCCCCGGCCCCGCGCGGGTCGGGGCCGCACCGCGGGAGTAGCCTCGCGTCGCGGCATCCTCATGTCCGATTTCCGCCGGACAGTGTCGGTGGTCGGTGGCAGGGTGGATGCCATGACCACCCCCGTCACCGCGGCCCTGGGCTTTGACGAGCGCTATCGCGTCATTCAGTCGCGCGACCGGCGCTTCGACGGGCAGTTCGTCACCGCGGTGCGTTCCACCGGCATCTACTGCCGACCGAGCTGCCCGGCCCGCACGCCGAAAGAGGCGAACGTCACGTTCTACGCCACGTCGGCGGCGGCGCACGAGGCGGGCTACCGCGCGTGTAAGCGGTGTCTTCCCGAGGCGGCTCCGGGGTCGCCCGCGTGGGACCTCCGCGGCGACGTCGCGGCGCGCGCGATGCGGCTCATCGCCGACGGCGTGGTCGATCGCGAGGGAGTACCGGGGCTGGCGCGGCGACTGGGCTACTCCTCGCGCCATCTCGGGAGATTGCTCACCGCCGAGCTCGGCGCCGGGCCGCTGGCCCTGGCCCGCGCGCAGCGCGCGCACACCGCCCGCGCGCTGCTCGTCGGCACCGACCTCTCCTCGACCGACGTGGCCTTCTCGTCGGGGTTCTCCAGCGTCCGCCAGTTCACCGAGACCATCGGCGAGGTCTTCGGTCTGTCGCCCACGGCGCTCCGGGCCCGCCGCTCGCGGGCTGCCGGGGCCGTTCCCGTCGGCGAGATCGACCTGGCGCTCCCCGTCCGCGGCCCGATCGACACGGTCGGACTCTTCGGGTGGATGCGCGCGCACGCCATCCCCGGCGTCGAAGTGGGCGGCGAGGCGTCGTTCGCGCGCGTCGTGCGGCTACCGGGCGGCCCCGCATGGTTCGAGGTCCGGTGCGGCGCAGACGCCCGGCTGCGCCTGCGTGCGCGGCTCACCGCCCTCGGCGACCTCGGCACGCTCATCGCGCGGGTCCGCCGCCTGTTCGACCTGGATGCCGATCCCCTCGCGGTCGACGACGCCCTGTCGCGGCATCCCGAGTTCGCGTCGGCGGTTGCCGCGATCCCGGGCGTGCGGGTGCCTGGGGCGATGGATGCCGACGAGATGCTGTTGCGGGCGATGATCGGGCAGCAGATCAGTGTCGCCTCGGCGCGCACGATGCAGGGGCGCCTCTCGGCCGAGCTGGGGGAGCGCACCGAGGTGGGCGGCCACACGATGACGCTCTTCCCCGAGCCGGCCGTGATCGCCGAACGGGGTTTCGACGTGCTGCGCGGACCCGAGGCGCGCCGCCGCGCGATCGTTCTCACCGCGGGCGCGCTCGCCGACGGCTCGCTCGCGATCGGCCCCGGCGACGACGGTGCCGAGCAGCGCGCGCGGCTCCTTTCGCTGCGGGGGATCGGTCCGTGGACCGCCGACTACGTCCGTATGCGCGTGCTGGGCGACCCCGACGTGCTCCTCCCCGGCGACGTCGCCGCGCGCGCCGGTGCCGCGGCCCTGGGGCTGCCCTCCGATCCGGCGGGGTTCACCGCCTGGTCCGACCGGCTGGCGCCGTGGCGCAGCTACGCGATGGCCCACTACTGGTACGCCGCGCCGGTGACCCAGGCGTGGCGCGCTCCCGTCGCCCCCGACTCCGTTGTCTCTCCCACAGAAAGCGAAACCGCCCCGTGACCACCGCGACCCTGCAGTTCCTCGATACTCCCGACGGCCCCTTCGCCATCCTCGCCGACGACGCCGATCGCGTGCTCGTCGCAGGCTGGACCGACGACACGGATGCCGTGCTCGCGCGCCTGCGTCCGGCCCACCGCCCCGTCACCGTAGTCACGGGCGAGACTGGCGCTGCCGAGGCCGTCCGCGCGTACTACGGCGGCGACATCGCCGCGATCGATGCCGTCGAGGTCGCACAGTTCGGCACCCCGTTGCAGCGCGCGGGGTGGGAGGCCCTGCGCGGCATCCGTCCGGGGGAGCCTCTCACCTACACCGGTTTCGCCGCGGCGCTCGGTTCTCCCTCGGCGGTGCGCGCGGCGGCATCCATCTGCGCGCGGAACGCGCCGGCACTGTTCGTCCCGTGCCATCGGGTTCTCCGCGGTGACGGCACGATGGGCGGGTTTGCCTGGGGCGTCGAGGTCAAGCGTCGATTGCTCGAGCGCGAGGCCCGGGGCTGAGCTCCTCTTGCCCGGCGTGAGGTGTCGGGGATAGTCTGGAGGGCTCTCGGTCGCCCGTCGACCGTCTCCCCTTTCCCCCAGGTCGCGTCCGGTGCTCCCGTCGGTGCGCCTCGGTTTTCCCGCGCCCGATCCCGGCGCCCGCTTTCGACCTCACGAGGATCATGACCGCCGCACCGCATACTCCCCACCTGTCGACCGCGCGCTCGCTCGCGCGGCTGCTCCCGATCGCGCGCCCCGTCCTCCCGCGTTTGGCTCTCGGTGCCGTCAGCGCCCTCGGCGCGAGCCTGCTCGCCCTGGCGATCCCGCTCGTTCTCGAGCAGATCGTCGCGGGGCCCATCGCCTCGGGTGAGTACGGCGCGCTCGTCTGGGGATCCCTGGCGATCCTGGGGCTGGGTCTCGCCGAGGCGGCGATGGTGTGGCTGCGCCGGTGGTTCGTGCTCGCCCCCGCGACCAAGGTCGAGTACGACCTGCGGCAGTCGTTCTACTCGCGCCTGCAGCGCCTTCCGGTGGCCTTCCACGACCGGTGGCAGTCGGGACAGCTGCTCTCGCGCATGATGCAAGACATCAGCATGCTGCGCCGCTGGCTCGCGTTCGGTCTGATCCTGCTGATCGTCAACGTGCTGACGATCGTCATCGGCGCGGTCCTGCTGTTCCGCTGGCACTGGCTGCTGGGGGCCCTGTTCCTCATCGTGTCGGCGCCGCTGTGGTACGCCGGGTACCGGTTCGAGAAGCGGTACGGCTCGCTCGCGCGGCAGAGCCAAGACCAGGCGGGCGACCTGGCGACCTCGGTCGAAGAGAGTGTGCACGGCATCCGTGTGCTCAAGGCCTTCGGACGCGGCACGCACGCGCTGCAGAAGTTCACGCGCCAGGCCGAATCGCTGCGCGAGACCGAGCTCGGTAAGGCGCGGGCGATCGGCTGGATCTGGTTCTGGCTCGTCCTGCTGCCCGACATCGCGTTCGCGGTGTGCCTGGGCGCCGGCATCGTGCTCACGCAGCTCGGACAGCTGCAGGTGGCCGAACTCGTGGCGTTCTTCGCGATGGCGACCGTGTTGCGCTGGCCGATGGAGTCGATCGGGTTCCTGTTCTCGTTCCTTCTCGACGCGCGCACCGCGACCGACCGCATCTTCGAGGTCTTCGACGAGCAGAACACCATCGTCGACCCGGAGGAGCCGCGCTCGATCGCGCGTCCCCGGGGCGAGCTGGTGTTCGAGGGCGTGCACTTCCGGTATCAGGATGCCGCCGACACCGAGCGAGATCTGCTCGACGGTGTCGACCTGAGCCTGCGCCCGGGCGAGACCATGGCGCTCGTGGGGCTGACCGGGTCGGGCAAGACCACGCTCACGACCCTGCCAGGACGCCTGTACGACGTCACGGGCGGCCGCGTGCTGCTGGACGGCGTCGACGTGCGCGAGCTGCGCCTGTCAGAGCTGCGGCGGCACGTCGGGATGGCGTTCGAAGACGCGACGCTCTTCTCGCAGACCGTGCGAGAGAACGTGCTGCTCGGGCGCGAAGACCTCGTGGCCGGCTCGCCCGAGGCCGAGGCGCTGTTGCGCGAGGCCCTCGAGGTGGCGCAGGCGCACTTCGTGCACGACCTGCCCGACGGGCTCGACACCGTCATCGGCGAAGAGGGGCTCAGCCTCTCGGGCGGTCAGCGCCAGCGTCTCGCGCTCGCGCGCGCGGTCGCGGCCCGGCCGGCGGTGCTCGTGCTCGACGACCCGCTGTCGGCCCTCGACGTCGACACCGAAGCGCTCGTCGAAGACGCGCTGCGCGACGTGCTGAGCGAGACCACCGCGCTGGTGGTGGCCCACCGTCCCTCGACGGTAACGCTCGCCGACCGCGTGGCCCTGCTCGAGGACGGGCGCGTCGTCGCCGTCGGCACGCACTCCGACCTGCTGCGCGAGAGCACGGCTTACCGCCACGTGATCTCCAGCCTGGAAGAAGCCGAGCGCGAGGCGCAGACCGGTGCGATCCCCGTCGTCCGCGCGAGCGCGGGGCTCACGGCATCCGATGAGCTCCCGGCGAACGACGGCGACCTCTCCGACGAACCGAGCTCCGCGAAGGAGGCACGCCGATGAGCGAGACCACCGTCACCGGGACCAGCGGCGAAGACCGCTCCGACTACACGCGCGACGAGAGCCGCGCGATCCGCCAGCGCTCGCTGCGACTGCTCGGGTCGCTCGTCTCGCCGCTGCGCGGCCACCTCGTGCTCGCCGCGGCGGTGCTCGTCGTCTCGACGGCGCTGCGCGTGGCCGGGCCGGCCCTCATCGCCTTCGGTATCGACAACGCTCTGCCCGCGGTGATCGAGAACAACGACTGGATGCCGACCATCCTCGTCGTCGCGGTCTACCTCGCGGCCGGCATCGGCGGTGCCGTGCTGATCGGGTGGTACGTCGTGGTGGCCGCGCGCCTCACCCAGGCGGTCATGCTCGACCTGCGCAAGCGCATCTTCCTCCACACCCAGCGCCTGAGCCTGGAGTTCCACGAGTCGTACACGTCGGGCCGTATCATCTCGCGGCAGACGAGCGACCTCGACACGATCCGTGAGCTCCTCGACGGTGGGCTCAACGAGCTGGTCTCGGGCGTGCTCTACGGTCTGTTCACTCTCGGCGCCCTGTTCCTCATCGACTGGCAGTCGGGGCTCGTCCTGACCGTCATGGGGATCCCGCTGTTCCTGCTCATGCGCTGGTTCTACGGCCGCTCACAGGCGATCTACCGCGAGTCGCGGGTGATCAGCGCGCAGGTGATCGTGAAGTTCGTCGAGACGATGACCGGTATCCGCGCCGTGAAGGCCTTCCGCAAGGAACCGCGGAACGACGAGGAGTTCGGCGACCTCGCGGGCCAGTATCGCGACGTGAACATGCGCTCGATCCGCCTGTTCGGCACGTTCGAGCCGGGCCTGATGGCCGTGGCATCCGTCTCGGTGGCCCTCGTGCTGCTGTGGGGCGGCGCCCGCGTGGTCGACGGAGCGCTCGAGATCGGTGTGCTCGCGGCGGCCGTGCTGTACGTGCGGAACTTCTTCGCCCCGCTGCAGGAGGTGGCGTTCTTCCTCAACTCGTACCAGTCGGCGACGGCCGCGCTCGAGAAGGTCTCGGGCGTGCTGGAAGAGGAGCCGACGGTCCCCGATCCGACCGACCCGGTCGACCTGTGGACCGCTCGCGGTCACGTGCGCTTCGACGAGGTGACGTTCGGGTACGCCGACGACCGCGTCATCCTGCCGCACTTCTCGCTCGACATCCCGGCGGGGCAGACGATCGCGCTCGTGGGCACGACCGGCGCCGGCAAGTCGACGCTCGCCAAGCTCGTGTCACGGTTCTACGACCCCACGAAGGGCGCGGTAACGCTCGACGACGTCGACCTGCGCCGACTGCACCCGAAAGACCTCCGCCGCGCGATCGTCATGGTGACGCAGGAGGCGTATTTGTTCAGCGGCACGGTCGCCGACAACATCGCCCTCGGAAAGCCCGACGCGACGATGGACGAGATCCGTGCGGCAGCCCGCGCCGTGGGCGCGGAGAGCTTCATCGAGAAGCTCCCCGACGGGTACGAGACCGACGTGAACAAGCGCGGTGGGCGCGTGTCGGCGGGCCAGCGTCAGCTGATCTCGTTCGCGCGGGCGTTCCTCGCCAACCCGGCGGTGCTCATCCTCGACGAAGCAACCGCGTCGCTCGACATGCCGAGCGAGCGCCTCATTCAGGACGCCCTGCAGACGCTCCTGGCCGACCGCACGGCGATCATCATCGCGCACCGTCTGTCGACCGTCGCGATCGCCGACCGGGTGCTCGTCATGGAGCACGGCCGCATCATCGAGGACGACACCCCCGAGGCGCTCATCGCCGGCACCGGGAAGTTCGCGCAGCTGCACGCCTCGTGGCGGGAGTCGCTGGTCTGACCCGCACCCGGTGAGGAGAACGGATGCCACGGCCTCGGGGCCGTGGCATCCGTCCGTTCCACCGCCGAAAGTGACACCAGACGCCGGCGGTGGTGATCGCTCTCGAACACACGGGTGATTCGTCCCGCCGCCGCGCGGATGGTGCGGAACCGCACGTATACATTCTCTTCTGGGTCCCCTCCTGGAGAGGACCCCCGCGCTCCGGAAGTGCGCGGAGCAGTCAAGAAGGGGTGTCTACGGTGACCCGAGGGGCAGCGGATGCGCGTGACGCGCGCATCGTCGTGGAGTGGATCACGGGACGGCACGTGTCCTTCGAACGGGCGGTCTTCTGCTCCCGGGGCGCTTCCCTGGCAGCGACGGGCGCATCGCTCGGCACCAACGATGTCGTGTTCGCGCCGGCGGGCGCTCCCGTCGAGACGACGGCGCACGTCATCCGCTACGACGGCGACTTCGACGACATCGGCGACACCCTGCACGTGGCGGGGCACGCGGTCGAGCTCCAGCACTACGCCGCGGCCGCCTACATCGAGCTGGTCGGCCCCACCGCGATGCGTTTCCTCGATGCGGACGGCTGGCGGGCCTTCCTGGCCGACGCCGACCTTGCTCGCTCCGCCGGCGTCTTCACGTCGCCGATGACCGATGCCCGACTGCGCCTCGCCGACGCGGACGTTTTTCGCGAGCCGTTCGCGGAGCGCGTCCCGGCCTCGCTGCATCTCCACGCCGAGGGGCGGTTCACCGCCGGGGCACAAGGGGCAACGGTCGCCGACCACGATGTGAACGCACCGTTGCCCCGCTGGTCTGCGCTCTCCGGTGTGACCGAGGCAGGGCAGCTCGTGCCTGATCTCGCTTCCCGGCCTTGGCTCGGGCGGTCGCTCGGTGCAGCCGAACTGATCGGCCTGCTCGCGCGCGAAGACGACCCCATCGTGATCGACGGGTTCGGGTGGGCCGCGCTCGAGTCCGCGGAGGGCGACGTCGAGCCGCACTGCGACGACCCGTTTCTCGTGAAGACGTCGTCCGGCGTCCTCCTCGCCGACCTTCGCACCCGTCGGCGGCAGCGCCTCCCGACGGCTACCGTGGCCGTCGTTGCGGCTGTCCACAGGTCTGACGACCTTTCGCGCGCCGCCGAGCGTGCCTCCGCGGAGTTGGGAATCACCGTTGCGGACGGTGACCGGCTCTGTCGCGAGGCCGTCGAGCGCCTCGGCATCCGGCCGGGCGTTCCTGCCCCACCCGCCGACGCGTTCGTCGGGGGAGGGGCGTGAACGCCGTATGGCCCGCCCTGTCGCCGGTCGACGCCGACTTCGGCCCGAATCGTGTCGCGGTCGCCGCGCACGGGCACCACATCCGTTATGCCGACGGTTCCACGCGCCTGTGCGCGACAAGCGGACTGTGGAACGTGCCGTTGGGCTATGGGCACGAGGGCATCGCCGAGGCCGTCGCGGCAGCCTTGCGGGATGCGTCGTACCTGACGCTGTTTCGCGGGGTCCATCGTCCGGCACAGGATGCCGCCGACTCCCTGCTCGACCTCGCCGGGCGTCACGCCTTTGACCACGTGATCTTCTCGACGTCGGGCGGCGCGGCGAACGACGCGGCGATGAAGCTGGCGCGTCAGTACCAGATCGAGCGCGGGGAACCCACGCGTACGATCGTCGTCGGTCTGCGCGGGAGCTACCACGGCACGATGTACGGCAGTCACGCGCTGAGCGGCGACGCGCTCGCGCAGGGGGCGTATTTCCTCGACAGGCGGGCGGTGCGACACGTCGACCACACGGACGGCGGGGCGCAGTTTGCGTCCCTCGTGCAGCGTGGGGGGTCACGAATCGCTGCGGTCGTCCTGGAGCCGGTTCTCGGCACCGGAGGGTTCCCTCTCGATCCCGCCTTCGTCGAGGCCGTTCTCGATCTCCGTGACGAACACGGGTTCCTCGTCGTCGCCGATGAGGTCGCTACGGGGTTCGGTCGGACGGGGACGCTTTTCGCGTCGTCGATGTGGTCGCGGTCACCGGATGTCCTCATCCTCTCCAAAGCTTTGACCAACGGCGCCCTGGGCGCGGCGGCGCTTCTCATCGGTCCCCGCATCGCCTCGGAGTTCCGCCACCGCCGCGCGACGTTCGTCCACGGCGAGACGCAGGCGGGAGTGCCGGCGGTTGCGGCGGCCATCCTGACGGTGGCCGCGGAGTTCCGACCTGCCAGGACCGCCGAGGCCATCGAGGCGGTGGCGCGAGGCATCCGCGGGCTGGCCGACGGGCTGATCCGTGACGGGTTGGCGGTCGAGGTACGGGGACGAGGAGCCTTCCTCGCGCTCGCCCTCTCCGACCCGTCCCGTCCGTCCGGGCCCGCCGGATCGGTCGGGCACCGACTGCCCGCCGACCGGGTTGCGGGCGTCGTCCGGGCCATCGCCGACGCTGGTGCGGTCGTGCACCCCGGGCTCGACGGCATCCAGCTCATTCCCGCGTACGGGCTGGGCGCCCGCGACCTCGGCGACCTCGACACGGCCATCCGCGCCGGACTATCCCAGATCAGAGAGGGGGCGGCGTGAGCACCCCGGTTCGGCGAAGGCGGTCGATCCTCGTTACGGGATCGGCTGTCACGGGAGCGGTCTGCGCGGCGGTGACCTCCGGACGGCGGGCGGCCGCGGTGGTCGACGCGCGTCTCGCCGATCGCGCCGGCCACCTCGCCGGTGTCGACGTCGTCCTTCCCGTGGACGTGAATGCGGTGGATGCCACGATGGTCGCCCGGCTCAGCGAACGTCTGCGCGCCCACCGGGTCGATGTCGTGGTGGTGATCGGGGGCGGGAGCGCGATCGATGCGGCGACGGTCGCGGCGCTCGGTGTCGCCGCTCCGCGCACCCTGGAGTGGGCGCTCGACCGGGTCGGACGCTCCGCGCTCGTGATCCTCCCTGCCGAGGCGACCCCGGGTGTCGACGTGGTGGCCGTTCCGACGACCGTCGGTACCTCCGCCGAATCCAACGCCATCGCCATCGTGCGCACCGCGAGCGGCGCGAGCCTTGTGGTGGGAGAGGCGCTGCGTCCCCGCTACGCGGTTCTCGACGACGCGCACTACCGCTCGCTGCCCGCTCCCGGCGTGCGGTCCGGCTGTCTGGAGGCGGTGCTGCGGCTCGCCGGTGCGAGTACCGCGTCCCGGGCCCATCCGCGCGCGACGGCGCACGCCGTCGCCCTGGCACGCGCCCTGATCACCCTCGGCGACGGGCCCCTCACCGACGCGGCGCGCCTGCGCATCGCGCGGTGCAGCGCGGCCACGCAGCGCAGCGCCGCGCTCCGCGGGCGCGCGCCCTTCAGCCCCCGCCACTGGTACCTCGCCCACGAGGTGTCCTTCGTCGCCCGAACGACGAAGATGCACGCCACGGCTTCGGTCGTCGGGCGCGTATGGCAGCGCATCGAAGACGGGGACACCCGCTGGGGGTCCCTCGAGCCGCTGGAGGCGTTCTGGCGCGAGGTGGTCCGCGGCACGCGGCTCCCGGTGGCGCCAGCGGCCGGCATCGATGCGCTGATCGCGCGGTGGGAGCTGCCGCTCGCGCCGGAGCCGGACACGGTCGCTCTGGCGGCCATGGCCGGCCGGGTGGAGCGGCGGTGGGGCGGTCGAGGACCGGCGCTGCCGGGACTGGCCGCTCCGGACGTGTGCGACGTGCTGGAAGGAGCGCGATGGGATCCGCCGCGATCGCGAGGCGCCGCGACGTCCCTCCGCGTGCCGGCGAGCACCGACGAGACGAGGGGAGGTGATGAGTGATGACGTCTTCCGCTGTTGTGCCGCACCTGCACTTCGAGGAACTCGACGAGATGGAGACGCCGAGCTGGGAGAGCTTCTACATCGGCGTGCTGAGCGGGTTGACCGCGGTCGCGATCGGCGCCGCGATCGCGACGTGATTCGGCTGTCCGATCGTCCGAACGAGCATGCGAGGAGGTGACATGCACACAACGTCCACGCTCGACTTCGTCGAGCTCGATCTGCTGGAGGCGCCGGACGACGGGTGGGACTGGCTCCGCGGCTTCGGCTATGGGGTCGCGATCGGTCTCATCGCGCTGTCCGCCACGTGAGTTTTCCCACCGGCGCCGCGCTCGCGGCATCCGTCCGACCCACCTGAAGGAGGTGACACATGTCCAACGATCTCGCTCTCCGATTCGACGAACTCGACGCGCTCGACGCGCCGATGGAGTGGTGGGAGCACGCCACCTACATCATCGCCATCGTCGGCGCGGCGGTGGCCATCGCCACCTGAACGCTGTCGAGGGGGAGGCATCGTGCGATGTGTCCCCCTCGACGGTCCCGTCCCGTCCGATCGCCCCCCAGGAGGTTCCATGACCGCTCCCCTCACCGACGCCGTGCGTTGTCGTCTCCGTGACGCCGGCTGCATCGCCGAGTCGTCCGACATCTACGACCGCGCAGGCGCCCGCTTCTACGACGAGCTCGTCGGCCCCGACCGCTCGGAGATCCGGGAAGTGCTCGCCGTGGCGCGTCGAAGCGGCCCCGTGGTCCTCGATCTCGCCGCGGGGAGCGGGCGCCTCACCATCCCGCTTCTGCGCATTGGCAAGGCGGTGACGGCTCTCGATCTGTCCTCCCCGATGCTGCAGCTCTTGCGTGATGCTCTGCCGCGGGGGTCGGCCTGCGAGTTCGTCGTCGCCGATATGCGTGCGTTCGATCTCGGACGGGAATTCGACCTGGCGGTTCTGGCGGCGACATCGATCACTCTTCTCGACCGGGACGATCGCCTGCGGCTGTTCGGCGCCGTCCGCCGCCACCTCGCCCCCACCGGAGCTCTGCTGCTCTCCGTCCCCGGCCGGACCGTCCAGAGCCTGCTGCGCACCTCCTCCGAACGCACCATCTCCGTCGGCTCGGGCGATGGGGCGGCGGTCTACCTGCAGTCGCAACAGGTCAATGCGACCGGTTCCCACCGGATCGTCAATTGGATGCCGCTTCCGCTTCCCGCGGCATCGCACGCGGTGCCGGTCCTCACCACGAGCCTGTACCTCCTCGACGCCGAGACGGTGGCGGATGAACTGCAGCAAACGGGGTTCCTCCCGCCGGAGGTGCTCCCAGTGCGCACGGTGGACCCGGACGGGGACGGGCACGAGAACATGCTCCTCCTGCACACCCGGATCGACGGCGGTGAGTCCCGTGTCGCCTGAGGGCCCCGGCCCCGCGCTCGCCGAGGTGCCTCGGCTGTCCACGTCCGTCCGGGTGGAGCCCGCGGCGGAGGAGGGTCAGTGGCTCGTCACCGTCGACGGCGTGCCGGTCTCCCGTGCGTCGGCGGCCACTGCCGAACTGCTGTGGGCGATGGATGGCACGAGGAGCATCGCCGACCTGCATCGTCGGTTCGCACCCGACTACTCCGACACGGCATTCGCGGATCTCCTGGATCGATTCCGGCGAGCGGGCCTCCTGCGCGGCTGGGAGCGACCGCCGGCGGGACGCGTGACGTATCGTCCGCCGTTGACCGTCCAGTTCGCGACTCTCCGCGCACCCCAGCTCTTCGACGCGCTTCACCGTGTGCTCCGCCCGGCTTTCGTTCCGTGGATGCCGTGGGTCGTCGTGGTCTCCGTGGTCCTCGGGGGCGTCGCGCTGATCCTGCAGACGGGCGCCGTCGTCGCCGCTCTCACCTCGCCCCTCCCCGCCGCGGACGTCCTCCTGGTCGCGAGTGTCCTCGTCGTCGCGACGTTCGCGCACGAGTCAGCCCACGGCGTGACCCTTACGCACGCGGGTGCCCGGCCACGGCGCGCAGGGGTGATGCTGCTGTATCTCGGCCCGGCATTCTTCGTCGACGTCACCGACGCGTGGCGCCTTCCCTCGCGCCGCTCCCGCGTCGCGGTGGCGCTCGCGGGCCCGGCCGTGCACGCCGTGATCGCGGCCGCGGCCGCCGTGTCCGCGCTTGCCGCGCCAGACGCCGACGTTCGCCGGACCCTCCTCGTGCTGTCCTGCGCCTGCACGACGGTCGTCGTGGTCAATCTCGTCCCGTTCGTCCGATTCGACGGCTACATCGCGCTGATGAGTGCGCTCGACGAGCCGAGCCTTCGCGCGCGCACGATGGCGGACGCAGGAGCGGCCCTGCGCCGCCTGCTGTTCGGCGCCCCGCGGACGCCACGTGCCCTCGCGCGGTGGTGGAGTGTTCCGTTCGGCGCGCTCAGCGTTCTCGTTCCCACAGCTCTGGTCTGGTTCGCGCTCGAGCGGGCGGTGCGGGCGCTCTCCGGCGCGGGGGCGATCGGGGCCCTCCTCGTCCTCGTCCTGCAGGCGGCGGTCGTCCTCGCCGTCGGAATAGTGGTCGTACGATGGGTCATCGCGAGCGTCCGGCGGGGCCCGCGTCGTGTGCGCGGAGTCGCTCTCGGCGCGGCGATGCTCGCCGCGGGGGTCGTCGCGCTCGCCGCGGTCCCGGTGCCGGACACGCGTTTGGCAGGCTTCGCCGTCGTCGACGGGCGGGTGGCTCTGGTCGTCCCGGCCGACGATTCCGCGGCCGTCCCTCTTTCCGGATCCACTTCTGTCTCGCTCGCGACCGCGGGGATCCTCGGTGACGCGCGCGTGGCGGAAGGCACCGCCCACCCGCAGACGCCAGAGACCATCTCCGTCCCGCTATCGGCCCTGGCGCCATTCGACATCGCGGGCGTCGAGGTACAGGCGACGGCCATCGCGGTGATCGACGTCTCCGCCGACGCAGCACTTCCGTCGACGGGCCGCGCGTCGGTGCAGCTCGGCACCCGCTCGGTGCTCTCGCAGGTCTGGTCTTCCCACGTCGTCGCCCCGCTGTCGACGCTTCTCACCGCCTTCACTCCCTCCGCCTCGCCGAACCAGGAAGGTCATCCATGATCGACAACGCCATCGAGGTGCGGCACCTCACGAAAAAGTACGGCTCCCGTGTCGCCGTGGACGATGTGTCCTTCGCGGTCCGCCGGGGGAGCGTCGTCGG
The DNA here is from genome assembly GCF_057167165.1 of Microbacterium sp. ZW3a. Classification (NCBI taxonomy): domain Bacteria; kingdom Bacillati; phylum Actinomycetota; class Actinomycetes; order Micrococcales; family Microbacteriaceae; genus Microbacterium; species Microbacterium sp. ZW3a. The sequence continues at coordinate 662,743 of NZ_CM169903.1, forward strand.
TCTTCTCGGCCCGAACGGTGCCGGCAAATCGACGACGCTGCGCACCATCGTCGGACTGTCCGCTCCCACCGGCGGGACGGCCCTGGTGGATGGCGTCCCCTTCCGAAGCCTCCTCCAGCCGTCGGCGCACGTCGGCGTCCAGATGGACGGGTTCGGGTTCGAGGTGGGCATCACGGCACGGCGCCACCTCGAGATCGCACGACTGGCCGTCGGAGCGCCCCGTCGCCGGGTGGACGAGGTGCTCGATGAGGTGGGGCTGGCCGACGATGCCCGACGCCGCGTGAAGACGTTCTCGACGGGGATGGTGCAGCGTCTCGGACTCGCCGCCGCCCTGATCGGCTCCCCCCGCACGCTCGTGCTCGACGAACCGTCCAACGGCCTCGACCCGGACGGCATCCGATGGTTGCGTCGTTATCTCCGCGCGTTCGCCGCGGCCGGTGGCACGGTTCTGGTGTCCAGTCACCAGCTTGCAGAACTGCAGAACACCGTGGATGAGGTCGTCATCCTGCAGCGCTCGGTGGTGTACGCGGGAGCGCTGCAGGACCTCGTGCGCGGCGAGGGCGACACTCTCGAAGACCGCTACTTCGCGCTCGTCGAGGGGAGCCGCGCGTGATCGGCGCGATCCGGGCGGAGGTGCTCCGCGCGCACAGTGGGCTGAACACTCTCGCGGTCCTCCTCCTCGTGGTGTTCGTGCCGGTGGTGATCCTCACCAGCGACGACACGCTCGGACGGATGACCGACATGGATGCTACGACCGCGATGCAGCTCGTCATCGCACCTGTCGGATGGTGTTTCGTCGCGGCGGCGTTCGTCGGGGCGTTCGGGGTGACTCGGGAGTTCTACTACGTGTCGCTGAACCGGACCGTGGTCGCGCTCGGGTTTCGGAGAGTGTTCGGGGCGAAGGCTCTCGCAGCGGTGGTGGTCAGCCTCGTCCTGACGATCGGCGTCGTCGTCGCCTGGTGTGCAGTCGGGGCGATCGTCCTGTCCATCCACGGGATCGCACCGGCGCCATCGGTCACGGTGGCCGCGACGTTGGTCGGGGCCGTCCTCGGTGCCGTGCTCGGCTCGCTGATGGGCGCGAGTATCGGCTGGATCGTGGGCAACTACTACGTCGCCGCAGCGATCGTGCTGGCCGGACCGCTCGCTTTCGAGCTCGCCTTCCTGGGCGCTGCACCTGATCTGGCGCGATTCCTCCCGGGGCTCTCGCTGGCAGGATTGGCATCGCCGCAGAACCATCCCGACCTGCTCCCCGTGGGGGCGGCGGGCGCGATCGCGGTGGCCTGGACGGCGGTCCTGGCGATCGCCGGGTGGGTCGCCGGACGCCGCCGGTTCGCATGAGCGGCGCCATGACCGGCCGGACCCCGGGGTTCCCCGTCCGGCTGGGCCGCGCTCTGGTCGCTCAGGCGCTCAGCTTCGCGGGAGACCTGCCCCTGGTCGGTGTGGCGGTCGCGGCCGCGCTGCTATCCGCGTCGATCTCGGCCGGTATCCCGGCGGATGCCGCAGCCGCACCGGAGTCGGCGAAGGCGATTTTCGCGCAACCGTTGTCGACGGTGATCGGGGTTTACGCCGCGGTGATGGCCGCAATCTACGGGTCGTTCCGCTACACCATCGACCGTCGCACCGGAGTGGTGGCGCAGCGCGCGACGCTGCACCCGCGGGAGTGGGCGCTCGTCGGCCGCCTCCCTTTCACGGCACTGGGGGGTGGGATCGTCGGGGCGGCAGCCATGCTGGGCGGACGCCTCGCGCTCCTCCCCGTGTTCGGGCTGAGCGGTCTCGAGGGTCGGCACGTGGGAGCGGTCGTGCTCGTGGGCGCAGCGGCATCCCTCTGGGGGCTCGGGGTGGGGCTGCTGGTGCAGGCGCACCTGCCGTCCCTGTTCATCGCACCGATCTCCCTCAGCGCCGCGATGCTGATCGCTCCCGCCTGGCCGGCGCTCTGCGCATGGTGGCCGTTGCCGGCGCTGCTGCGGGCCAGCGGCTTCGATACCGCTGTTCTCGGCATCGCCATCGACACGGGGCCGCCGCCGGACCTCGCCATGCCACTCGCGTGCGCGTGGATCACCGGTGTCGTCGCGGCGGGAGCGGGATCGTTTCTGCGCCGCGACCTGCGTTGACCCTGTGCCCTACTGCGTCGCCGAGGCTCGGCATCCGTCCGGGTGTCAGAAGGCGTCGGGGGCGTCCCCGCGACGCCTTCTCCGGGCGGCGGCGACGCCCTGCGTGACCAGGATGGATCCGCAGAGGGCCATCACGACGGTCGTCGCCACATTCCACCACTCCGGGGCGCCGCCCAGCTGTGCGATGCCGTAGGCGGAGACGGCGATGCCGAAGGGGATCACGAGACGCGGGGAGGACACCTCGTCACGGTAGCGACGAGCCGTGGTTCGGAGCGCGCTCTTTCACCCCCGCACCGCGCGGAGTCGCCCGCTCAGACGAGCCCGCTCAGACGCGGACGCGCGCGATGGTCTCGCCGTACTCCGTCTCGCCGACGGGCTCGAAGCCCGCGCGGAGGAAGAACGCCTCGGGGCCGCCCACGCCGGGCTCGTAGATGACGTCGACGTGGTCCATGCCGCGGGTGCGTGCCTCGTCGAGCAGTGCGCCCAGGGCCCACCGACCCACGCCGCGTCCCTGCTCGTCGGCGTCGACGTTGATGCGCCACAGCACGGAGCGGAAGTGCTCCTCGTGCGCCTCGGGGTCGAAGTTGGCGCTCACGAAGCCCACGACCTCGTCGCCGTCGAGCACCACGCGCTGCCACGACGTCTGCGGATTCATCACCGTTGCGGCGATTCCGTAGCTCAAGGGAGCGAGGAACTGCTCCTGTCCGGGCTTCAGGGAGAGCGTGTTCACCGCCACGATCGTGGTGGCGGAGAGTTCGACGAGACGAAGGTCGGCCATGCGCCCAGGCTATCCGCCCCGCCGATCCGCGCAAGCTTCCGGATGCCGTCCCACCCCCGACCATCCGATAAACGGCGTCGGCGCAGAGAAACGCGGTGCCAGCGCGTTTCTCTGCGCGGATCGCGTTTATCGGGGCCGCCGGACGTTCAGCACAGCGCCGAACTATCTCGACATCGAGAGACTTTGCGCCGGTGCGATAGGCTGAGGAGCAACCCTGGCCGCCTCTACGGAGAGATTCGACGTGCCCGATTCCACCATCATCTACACGTACACCGACGAGGCGCCGGCGCTTGCGACCGCGTCGTTCCTGCCCATCGTGCAGGCCGTCACGACCCAGGCGGGCGTCGACGTCGAGACCCGCGACATCTCGCTCGCGGGCCGCATCCTCGCGGCCTTCCCGCAGCGCCTCACCCCCGAGCAGCATGTGGGCGACGCCCTCGCCGAGCTCGGCGGCCTGGCCACGCTCCCCGAGGCCAACATCATCAAGCTGCCGAACATCTCGGCATCCATTCCGCAGCTCAAGGCCGCGATCGCCGAGCTGCAGTCGCAGGGCTACGACATCCCTGACTACCCCGACGACGCCTCCAGCGTCGAAGACAAAGACGTGCGGGCGCGCTACGACCGCATCAAGGGCTCCGCGGTCAACCCGGTGCTGCGCGAGGGCAACAGCGACCGCCGCGCCCCGCTCGCGGTGAAGAACTACGCCAAGAAGCACCCGCACCGCAACAAGCCGTTCGCCGAGGGGTCGAAGACCCGCGTTGCGACCATGGGGCACGACGACTTCAAGAGCAACGAGAAGTCGTGGGTCGCCGCGCACGACGACGTGCTCACGATTCGCCACACCGCCGAAGACGGCACGGTCACGGTCCTCAAAGACAGCCTGAAGGTCCTCCCGCGCGAGATCATTGACGCCACGTTCCTCTCGGCATCCGCACTCGACGCGTTCCTCGCCGAGACGGTCGCGCAGGCCAAGGCCGACGACGTGCTGTACTCGGTCCACCTCAAAGCCACGATGATGAAGGTCAGCGACCCGATCATCTTCGGCCACGTGGTCAAGGCGTACTTCGCCGACGTCTTCGCCCAGTACGGCGACGCGCTCGCCGCGGCGGGACTCAACCCCAACAACGGTCTCGGCGGCATCCTGTCGGGCCTGTCGTCGATCGACGGGGGCGACGAGATCGCCGCCGCGTTCGAGAAGGCCGTCGACGAGGCCGCGCGCCTGTCGTACGTCAACTCCGACAAGGGCATCACGAACCTGCACGTCCCGTCCGACGTGATCGTGGATGCCTCGATGCCGGCGCTCGTGCGCAACGGCGGCAAGCTCTGGGGCGCCGACGGGGGAGAGGGCGACACCCTCGCGGTCATCCCCGACTCCTCGTACGCCGGGGTCTACCAGGCCGTGATCGACGACGTCATCGCGAACGGACCGTTGAACCCCGCGACGATCGGTACCGTCCCCAACGTCGGACTCATGGCGCAGGCGGCCGAGGAGTACGGCAGCCACGACAAGACGTTCGAGATCGCCGCGGCCGGTCGCGTCGAGATCGTCGACGGCGACGGCAACGTCGTCATCGAGCACGATGTGCAGGCGGGGGACATCTGGCGCGCGACGCAGACGAAGTACGTCGCGATCGTCGACTGGGTCGGACTCGCCGTGCGCCGCGCCCGCGCCACGAACGTGCCCGCCGTGTTCTGGCTCGACGTCAACCGCGCGCACGACGCCCAGATCATCGCGAAGGTCTACCAGGCGCTCGCCACGATCGACACGCAGGGCCTCGAGATCCTCATCCTGCCCCCGGCCGAGGCCACCCGCTACACGCTGGCTCGTCTGCGTCACGGTCTCGACACCATCTCGGTGACGGGCAACGTGCTGCGCGACTACCTCACCGACCTGTTCCCGATCCTCGAGGTTGGCACGAGCGCCAAGATGCTGTCGATCGTCCCCCTCCTCGCCGGTGGTGGCCTGTTCGAGACGGGCGCGGGCGGTTCTGCCCCCAAGCACGTGCAGCAGCTCCTCGAAGAGGACTACCTGCGCTGGGATTCCCTCGGTGAGTTCTTCGCCCTCGCCGCCTCGCTCGAGCACTACGCCGGCTTCACTGGCAACGCTCGCGCGCAGGTGCTCGCCGACACCCTGGATGCCGCGACCGGAACGTTCCTCGAGAACGACAAGTCGCCCGGCCGTTCCCTGGGCATGATCGACAACCGCGGCAGCCACTTCTACCTCGCCCTGTACTGGGCGCAGGAGCTGGCGACACAGACGGCGGATGCCGACCTGGCCGCCGCCTTCGCGCCGGTGGCCGAGTCGCTCGCGAGCAACGAAGAGACGATCGTTGCCGAGCTCAACGCCGTCCAAGGCCACGCGGTCGAGATCGGCGGCTACTACCGCCCCGACGCCGCGCTCGTCGAGAAGGTCATGCGTCCGTCCGCGACGCTGAACGCGATCATCGACGCCCTGCGCTGATCAGCCCGACCCGAGAGGGGCGGATGCCACATGGCATCCGCCCCTCTTCCGTATCCGCTGCGCCCGCACATCTCCGGCAGTATCGGCGGCGCCGGCGCTGGTTGCCCTCGTGACGCCCGCATAACTCCGGCGGTATCGGCGCCGGCGCTGGTTGCCCTCGTGACGCCCGCATAACTCCGGCGAGGCCGTGCCGCCGGCGGGGGCTGGGGCCGCAATGAAACAGATTGCAGGAGTTGTGCGCGCCGGTGCGCGTCGCGCCGCCGCCGCACGCAGAGTCTCCCGCGCGGCGCCGCGCGGCTGCCGGGCCCGGGCACAAGTCCGGCGGAAGAGTGGCTGGCCGCGGCCCGGGCGTCGCGGCGGTACGCCATGCAGGAGTTGTGCAGGGGGCGCAGCGCGTCTCCTCCGCCCCGCCGACGTCAGCAGCTGCGGCACAACTCCGGCGAAACCCGGTGGTCGCGCCAGCGGCGCGGGGCGGTGGCCGCACGCCGCAGGAGTTATGCGCCAGGTGCCTGCGCGGCACGCGCGCAGAAAGAAGGGGCCGGATGCCATGGCGTCCGGCCCCTGTCCGCGGGTGCGGGCTCAGTAGTAGACCGACACCTCGGTGCCGCGGTAGGCCCAGTCGTACAGTTCCTTGGCGTTGGAGACCGTGAGGTTGATGCAGCCGTGGCTCATCGGGGTGCCGAAGTTGTTGTGCCAGTAGGTGCCGTGGAAGCCCTCGTCGCCGTTGAAGTAGGCGACCCAGGGGACGTCTTTCGTGCACCAGTCATAGCCGGGGACGCACCCCATGTCTTGCATAGGGGTCTTCCAGCCGATGCGGAAGTTGCCCGTGTGGGTGTCCCACCCGCTCTTTCCCGACGACATCGACCAGTTGCGGTAGACCTGGCCGTTCTCGTACAGGGTGACGGTCTGCGCGCTCAGGTTGACGTCGATGCGACGCTCGGTCTTGGTGGTTTCGAACGGCGTCTCGGTGACGTTCAGCGCGTACTTCGCGTTACCCTCGGCCAGCTGAGCGGCGAAGGCGGCGGCCATGCCGGAGGTGTCGCCGAGTGCGCGCCCGGTCTGCCCCTCGACGCGGGCGTGGATGACCTCGCCACCGCTGTCGACGATCACGTCTGCGTTCACGGCGCTGCGATCGACGGTGCCCGCAAGCCCGTCGACAGCCGTCTGGATGGCGGCCTCGTCGGCCGTGATCGCGAAGCCGCCGTGACCGTCGGAGGTCACGGTGAGCCAGGATGCCACGACCCCGCGGTCGACCGGCACGGTGCGCTCGTCCCCGACGTAGAACCCGGCGGAGTCGAGGATGCCATTGAGCGTGGCGGCCGCCGCGTCGGCTTCTTCGGTCGTGACGGGGGCCTCGACGGAGACGAGGTCGGCCTGCGTCGTCGTTGCGACCGTGCCCGCGTCGAACGCGGTCTGCAGGGCGGTGGTGACCGCCGCGATGTCGATGCCCTCTCCGGCCTCGGCGGGGGTCGTGACGTAGGACTGCGAGCCCGTGTCGAAGGCGACGGTCGCGTCGACCGGCGCCTGATAGGTGCCCGGGGCGCGCTCGCGCAGCACCGCGGCGGCTTCGGTCGGGTCGATGTCGATCGCGACACCGGTGCCGGCGGGGAACCACGACGCCGGCTTCCACATGGGGTTCTCGGCGAACGCCTTGTCGGCGATCGCGGTGGCGTCAACGGTGGCGCCCAGGTCGGCGCCGGTGACCGTCACCTCTCCGGCGGGGCTCTCGACGGTGACCTCGGTCGTGGCCAGTCGGTCGGAGATCGCCTGTGCGGCGGCGCCCGCGGTCAGGCCGCCGATCTGCACTCCCGCGACCGACGCGCCGGGCGCGATCAGTACGAGCGAGGCGGCGATGAGGGCGACGGCTGTCGCCGCGGCCGGAATGCCGATCCACAGGCCCGAGCGGTTCTTGCGCTTCGTGGGCTCGGGCTTAGCCCAGGCGTAGGTGACGCCGTCGGTGCTGTTCGCGCCGTCGGTCATGAGAAAACCCCCAGAATGATCAGTCTTTCCAGGGTACGGGGGCAGACTCCATGGGGGCCGTGAGGATTGTCACGTTCTGGTTACGCCCGCCCCGGTGGGGTGGGGCCGGCGAAAACCTTGCCCGGATTCAGGATGCCGAGCGGGTCGAACACCCGCGCGATCTCGCGCTGCAGGCGCCACTGGTCGTCGCCGAGTTCGTCCGCCAGCCACCGACGTTTGAGGACGCCGATGCCGTGCTCGCCGGTCAGCGTTCCGCCGAGGCCGAGGGCGGCCTGAAACAGTGCTCCGGCGGCATCCCAGACCACGGGGGGCACGTCGGCCCCCTCGAACACGAAGTTGGGGTGCAGATTGCCATCGCCGGCGTGCGCGACGGTGGGGATGACGAGGCCGAACTCCCGTTCGATGCGGGCGATCTCATCGAACATGGCGGGGAGGGCGCTGCGGGGAACGGAGACGTCCTCGATGAGGGTCGTACCGAGCGTCTCCATCGCGGGGTGCAGCGCTCGGCGGATGGCGAGGAGCGCCTCACCCTCCGCCTCGTCGGCGGCGACGGACACGCGTCCACCGCTCGCCTCGAGCACCGCCGCGATTGCGCGCGCCTCCTCGATGGCCACGGGGCCGTCGGTCTGCACGGTGAGCTGCGCGGCACCCGCCGGCGGTACGGGGAGCGACAGCAGCCGGTGCACGGCCGCGAGGCTCGTGGCATCCATCAGCTCCATGATCGCGGGCTGGATTCCGGATGCCGTGACCGCGGCAGAAGCGACCGCGGCGCTGCGCACATCGGGGAAGAGGGCCGTGAGGGTCACGCGGTCGCCGGCGATGAGGCGGCGCAGTTTGAGGGTCGCCCCGACGACGACGCCGAGGATCCCCTCGGAGCCGATGACGAGCGACGTGAGATCGAGGCCCGTGACGCCCTTCACGCTGCGATGGCCGAGATGAAGAAGGCGGCCGTCGGCCAGCACCAGGTCGACGCCGAGGACGGCGTCGCGGACGACCCCGTACTTCGCGCACAGCAGGCCGCCCGCACCGGTGGCGATGTTGCCGCCGACCGTCGAGATCGCGCGGCTGGCGGGGTCGGGTGCCCACCACACCCCGTGCGGTTCGAGCTGCGCGTTGAGGTCGGCGTTCAGGATGCCGGGCTCGACCACCGCCAGGAGGTCGTCGGGCCGTACCTCGAGCACCCGGTCCATCTCGCGCAGCGACAGGGAGATCTCTCCACCCCCGGTGTTCGCGCCTCCCGCCAGTCCCGTGCCCGCGCCGCGGGGGACCACCGGGGTGCGGGTGGCCGTCGCGATCCGCAGAACGGACTGCACATCGGCGACCGAGCGCGCGTGGACGACGGCGAGAGGCCGGCTGTCGGCCGCGTGGCCCGACTTGTCGGCCCTCGCGTTCTGGAGCGCGGCGGGGGAGACGTCGACGCGGTCGCCGAGCTCGGCCCGGAGCAGCGCGACGACGTCGAGCGTCACGCCAGGCGCCGCCGACCGTTCAACGCGCCGAAAGTGACCGCGACGATGGCGAAGGCCAGACCGATCCAGGCCTGCCCCATGGTCCACCAGGCGATGGTCGCGGCGGCGTACACGAAGAGCTCGACGATGGCGCGCACGAAGGGGTGCACCGCGAGCACCGCGCGGGGTGAGACGAACAGCGCCCATACGAGGATCGCGAGGGCGGGAGCGCCGATCCCGGCGACGATGTTCCAGGGGAGGGGCCAGGCCGTGAAGCCCCAGAGCGCGAGGGTGAAGAACGCGGCGAGACCGCACAGGACGCTGCCGATCTCGATCGCCGAGGGGCGCGGGCGCATGCCGGGGGCCAGCGGCGCCTGCGCGCGGACGTGGGGAGTATCGGTCACGCCGCCATTTTACGCGCGGGCGGCGGGGCGACAGCCGGGATGGTTCACGGGCGAGCAACACGCCCGGGCACATCGCCCGCGAACCCGGTAATGTGAACGTCGTCGCGACTGGCGTTGAGGTGGGCCACCACCGGGGAGCGACCGCTTGACGGTATTCGACCGCACGCCTGGGTCGATCCGGTATCTCCGCGGACTCGCCGAGCCTGCGGCATCCGAAGCCATCGTCAAGGAGATCGCATGACCGATCCGTACTTCAACGCCCCCCTCTCGGAAGTCGACCCCGAGATCGCCCAGGTGCTCGAGCGCGAGCTCGACCGTCAGCGCGGGTACCTCGAGATGATCGCGTCGGAGAACTTCGTTCCCGTCTCGGTGCTGCAGTCGCAGGGCTCGGTGCTGACGAACAAGTACGCCGAGGGCTACCCCGGTCGGCGCTACTACGGCGGCTGCGAAGAGGTCGACGTCGCCGAGTCGCTCGCGATCGAGCGCGCGAAGGCCCTTTTCGGTTCCGAGTTCGCCAACGTGCAGCCGCACTCGGGTGCGACCGCGAACGCCGCCGTGCTGCACGCGATCGCCCGTCCCGGTGACACGCTGCTCGGTCTCTCGCTCGACCAGGGCGGTCACCTGACCCACGGCATGAAGATCAACTTCTCGGGCCGCCTGTACGACATCGTCGCGTACGGCGTCGACCCCGAGACCTCGCTCATCGACATGGACGAGGTGCGCCGTCTCGCCCTCGAGCACAAGCCGAAGGTCATCATCGCCGGATGGTCGGCCTACCCGCGCCAGCTCGACTTCGCCGCGTTCCGTGCGATCGCCGACGAGGTGGGCGCGTACCTGTGGGTCGATATGGCGCACTTCGCCGGCCTCGTCGCCGCGGGCGTGCACCCGTCGCCGATCCCGCACGCCCACGTCGTCTCGACCACCGTGCACAAGACGATCGGCGGCCCCCGTTCGGGCCTCATCCTCACCAACGACGCCGACCTGGCCAAGAAGATCAACACAGCGGTCTTCCCGGGTCAGCAGGGCGGCCCGCTCATGCACGTGATCGCGGCCAAGGCGACGGCGTTCAAGCTCGCGATGACGCCCGAGTTCACGGAGCGCCAGGAGCGCACCCTCCGCGGCGCCTCGATCATCGCCGACCGCCTCACGCAGGACGACGTGAAGAGCGCCGGCATCGCCGTCCGCTCGGGCGGCACGGACGTGCACCTCGTGCTCGTCGACCTGCGGGATGCCGAGATCGACGGCAAGCAGGCCGAAGACCTGCTGCACGAGATCCACATCACGGTCAACCGCAACGCTGTTCCCAACGACCCGCGTCCGCCGATGGTCACGTCGGGCCTGCGCATCGGCACCCCGGCACTCGCGACGCGCGGCTTCGGCGACGCCGAGTTCACCGAGGTCGCCGACATCATCGCCCTGGCCCTCCAGCCCGGCGCCGACCTCGACGCGCTCCGCGCCCGCGTGGCAACGCTCGCCGAGGCGTTCCCGCTGTACCCCGGCCTGCAGCAGTAGCCCCCGGCCGGGGCGGGCCTCGCACGCGTGCGGCGGTTCGCCCCGGCATCCGGGTGCGGCCGTTGCCGGCTGGCATCCATCCGCGATAAACGCGATCCGCGCGGGGAAACGCTCCGCCGACGCGTTTCTCACCTCAGATCGCGTTTATCGACGCGTCACAGCCACACACCACGAACGAGGGATGCCATGACGGCGACGAGACTCGACGGCAAGGCCGCTGCGGCGGCGATCAAAGAAGAGCTCGCCGAGCGGGTCGCCGCTCTGCGCGAGCGGGGGATCGTGCCCGGGATCGCGACCGTGCTCGTCGGCGCCGACCCTGCGTCGCAGCTCTACGTGGGTATGAAGCACACGCAGTCCGAGGCGATCGGCATGAATTCCATTCAGGTGGAGTTGCCCGCCGACTCGACGCAGGAGGAGGTCGAGGCCGTCATCGACCGGCTCAACGCCGACCCGTCGTGCCACGGCTACATCGTGCAGCTGCCGCTGCCGAAGCACATCGACACCGACGCGATCCTCGAGCGGATCGATCCGGCGAAGGATGCCGATGGCCTCCACCCCACGAACCTCGGTCGGCTCGTGCTCAACGTCAACGCCCCCATCACGACGCCCCTCCCCTGCACGCCGCGCGGTGTCATCGAGCTCCTCCTGCGTAACGGCTACGACCTGACGGGCAAGGAGGTCGTGGTGGTCGGCCGCGGCGTCACGATCGGCCGGTCCATCGGGCTCCTCCTCACGCGCCGCGAGATCAACGCGACCGTCACCCTCACGCACACCGGCACTGTCGACCTGGCGAAACACTTGCGTGAGGCCGACGTGATCGTCGCTGCGGCTGGCGTGAAGCACATCGTCCGCGCCGAGGACGTCAAGCCGGGCGCCGCGGTGCTCGACGTCGGCGTCACGCGCGCGATCGACCCCGAGACCGGCAAGAGCCGCGTCTTCGGCGACGTGCACCCCGACGTGGCCGAGGTCGCCGGGTTCCTCTCACCCAACCCCGGCGGAGTGGGGCCGATGACCGTGGCGCTGCTCATGACGAATGTCGTCGAAGCTGCAGAGCGCGCGGCCGCTCACACGAGCTGACCTCCCGGGCGCACGCGAGCTCCGCCACCCTCCTCCCCAGGCGGCCATACGACCGCGATATGCGGGTGACTGTTCGGGTGATCGGCCGGGCGGTCTCGCGCGGCACCTCCCCGTGAATGGCTGAGGTTTCCGGCCTTTAAAGCAGTCACCCGGCCTTGAGACGTGCATCCCGCGTCTGGTCTGTTTCCCCACAGCCTGTTACCTCGTCCCCGAGGCACACCCGATGCCTTCATTCGTATCTCGGGGCCGCACCGGGCGGCCCGTTCGATTAGGGGAGACATTGTGACGATTGACGTGCCCGAACGGGGAGCCCGTATCGAGGGGGAGCAGCCCCCTCCCAAGTCGGTCGGCCGCCGTACGGTCCTCGCCGGTGCGGCGTGGACCGTTCCGGCTGTTGCTCTCGCGGCCGCCGCGCCCGCCCACGCCGCGTCGGGTCTGGTACTCGCGTTCGACAAGACGTCGTACACGACGGTGGGATGCGGCACGCTCAAGGGCGTCACGGTGTCGGTCAGCACGGGTGGCAACCCCACTCGGGCGACGGTCGTGACCGTCTCGCTCCCGACCGGGCTGACCTTCGCGAGCGGTCAGAGCAACATCAGCGGCGCGACGGACGCGCAGGGCGTGTTCGCCGTTCCCGACATCACGGTCGCGAACACCCCGGGCACGCTGGCGATCACCGCGACCGCTGGCACGTTGAATGCCGCGGCGACGGTGCGTGTCGCGGCCAACAGCTCGGCCGCCCAGGCGATCCAAGCGACACCGGCGAATCCTCTGTGGCCGCTGACTCCGCCGGGATCGGTCAACGTCGGCGCCAACTACTTCCTGGCGCCGAACGACGAACTGTGGTGGGAGAACAACCGGGTCGCGAGCGGCGTCGTGGCTGCCGCCGGGTGGAACTACAACGGGGGAGAGCAGTACGTCGACTACCGTCTCGCTGACAACACCGTGCGCCGTGCGATGTGGGCCAACACGAATGTGCTCTACGACCCACTGCCGCTGGATGCGCGCCCGATCGGTCAGGCATACTTCCTCACGGACGACGGTGTCCTCTATCACTATGCACAACGCGTTACGGGCAATGTGAAGTCGGTCGTGACGTGGGCCGACGGAACCCATCACGCAGATATCGAGTTGACCTCAGGTGTCCTCATCCGGACCACCACCTACAACGTCGACACGACCTATTCTCCGTTGCCGGAAAGTGCCCGACCGATCGGCGCCGACTACTTCCTTTCCGACGACGGCGACCTGTTCTTCCGGTCGGACTTCGTGGTGACACAGGTCACGTCCGCGGCCGGGTGGTACTACGAAGGCGCTCTGTACGCGGACTACATGACCGAGTCTGGCGAGGCGCTGCGGGTCTGGGAAAAGAACGACCTGCGCAATCGGGTCTACACGGGTACGCCTGCGGGTGCCCGATCGTTGGGCTGCGGTTACTTCATCACCGAGGACGGTCTTGTGTACTGGTATGGGAGATTTGCAATCTCCAATGTCGACAACGTGGTTGCGTGGCATGCGGGATATCAGCATATCGCCGACGTCCGTACCACCTCGGGAGCATCCATTCGCCTCTACGATAATTTCATCAACTCTCAGTGGTCGCCGCTTCCCGAGAATGCACTGTCCATCGGTGCGTCCTACTATTACGATTCCGAGAATCAGGAGCTTTACTACAAGGGGAAGCTCCTGGTGACCGGGGTGACGAGTGCTGCGGGATGGCACTGGCCGGGTAACGGCGACTATTGCGATTACACAACGGCGCGCGGAACGACGAAACGTGCACGCTACGAGACGACGGAAGAGGCAACATACGGAAAAGTTCCGGCTGGCGGTACAGCCCACGGAGCTGGCTACTTCCTGGTGGGCAAAGTGCTGTGGCACTGGGAAGACGTCGTTGCGACGAAGGTCGTTTCGGTGAAGCCATATGTGAATGGCTATCTCTATGCCGACTTCGAACTGGAATCCGGGGTAATCGCTCGGGCCCAGGAGGGAGCGATCATCGAGACCCACTCACCAATGCCGAGCAACGCGGCGAGCGTGGGTGCCGATTACTTCCTCACTCCCGGCGGGGAACTCTACTGGCAGGGTCGCCTCGTGTCGACGGGGGTGTCGTCTGCGTCGGGTTTCTACTTTCGAGGTTGGGGGTGGCAATACTGTGACTACGTCACGGGTGATGCCGTCGCGCACCGAGCCCGTGAGTACAGGCCGCTCGACGGGACGTTCTCGGGGGCGGCGTACGCGACGGCTCTGTCGCGAGGCTACTTCTTGACAAAGGACGGCAGCCTGTACTGGTACGACCAAGCGCTGAAGTTCGGCGACGGCACGCCTGTCAAGTTCGACAAGATCGTTCCATGGTCCGATCAGTCTTACATGCACGCGGATATCCGTACGCCGGATGGTAAGTATTACCGGTTGATCGAGGGTGGCGTTCAATACCAGTATTGGCAAAGCGCGCAGAACCCCGCGCCCGTCGATGCCGTTCCCGTCGGTATTTACTACTTCCTCACACCCTCGGGCGACCTCTACTACAACGAGCAGATCGTTGCCACCGGTGTGTCTGAGGCTGCAGGGTGGTTCGACGCCACTCGCACGACCGCGTGCGTCGACTACCGTGACGGCAGCATGGTTGTCCGCAGGATTGACAACGGTAACGCGCCCTCGGGCCAGACCTACCCGGGTGGTGGAGTACCCCAGGAGGCGAAGCTCCTGGGCTCGGGGTACTTCTTGACCGGTGCGAAGGACCTGTTGTTCGCGAACCCCTACACGTCGACCGCTCTCGCAACGGTGGCCAGCAACCCCACGTCTCTCGACACGTGGAACAACTCGGAGGGCTTCTACGTCACCTACCGGCCCGCGAGCGGGCAACCGCGTCGCATCACGGCGATCGACACGGGCAACGCGGTGACGTGGGTGGCAGGAAGCACGCCCCTCGGTGCCACGTTGATTGGCTCCAAGTACGCACTATCCGCCTCCACACTCTGGTTTGCCGGGACCTCTGTCATGGGCGGCGTGACGGATGCGGTCGGCTGGTCCCAGTCCGCTGGCGGACACTTCTACGCAGATGTTCGATCGAGTGCCGGCGTCGTGCGGATCGATGGCGGGGCCACAACGACGAGTCTTGCCTACGGTTCCGTCCCTCCGGGGGCGACGTTGTTCGGTTACGGTTACCAGCTCGCCGGTAGCCAGTTGCTGTTCCAGGGCAACGCGCTCAAAGACGACGGGGGCAACGTTCTGGCGACGAGCGTCGTGTCCGGCTTCGCCTGGGGCGACGGTGGTGGACGACCATTATGCGACTATCGGACCGAAGACCTCGGGTCGTTCCGCGTTCAACGGTCGAACAATGACGGCACTACCGCTAGTGCCCTCGATACCTCCGCTGTCTCGAGTGGCGACCTGGTCAACTGGACGCCGAATCGCGGCACGCCGGTGGGTTCTGAGCCGCGGGGCGCGGACTACTTTGTCACCGCCGACGGCGTCCTCACTTTCCAGGGACAGCTGGTGGACTCGAATGCCAGTGATGTAGTCGGGTGGGCCTGGGGTGGAGACCGCTTCGCCGACTACCGGGTGCCCGCCACGCCATCCCCTAAGCGCATGCAGGCCAAGGGCATCGACAAGACGATCTACGTATACTCCTCGCAGGCTGCCGGAACGTCGCCGATCGGCTCGGGCTACTGGTTCGACGCGGGTGAGGGTGAGATTTGGTACAAGGACGGCGTCGTGGCGACTGGAGTTCTGAGTGCTCACGCATGGACGTGGGGAAATCCCGCCGTCAACTGGCGCGATGATTTGAACCGCGCACGTCGCCGAGAAGTGAACGTCAACCCGCCCGTGACGACATTCACGCAAGGGACGACGCCTCTCGGATCCAAGCCGATCGGCGCCGAGTACTTCTTGAACAACAACAACCTCTATTACCAAGCGGGATTCGTAACCGACAGCGTGGAGCGTGCCATCGGCTATTTCGTCTCCGGGCAGGGGCATTATGCCGACTACTTCACGGACACCGGTGACGCGTTCGCGGTATTGGGCGCGGCTCCGACCAACATCGATTACACGGGAACCGACCCCTCGGCGATTCCGGTGGGTGCCGGCTACTTCCACGTGCCGAACGGCAAGCTCTACTACAACGGGAAGGTGCTCGCAGACGCGCAGCGCAACGAACTCGGGAACGTCGCGAGTGCCGTGGGCTGGTCGAACGGGACGGCACGGGTCGCCTACGCGCTGATCGAGGAGTGCACGACCTCCCCGTGATCGACATGTCGTCCTGATCGACACAGAGCGGGGGTACCGGGAACGGTGCCCCCGCTTCGTCGTTTTCCGCGACAGAAACGAGGGGTGACGGTCGGTTGAACACCTCCCACATCGCTGACAAGGGGTGCGCGGAGGTGCCATGACGTGGCATCGTCGTCTCATGACTGCTTCCGTGCTGAACGACCTTCTCCGCCGCGTCACCGAGAGCGGTCTGCTCGACGAGCCGACGATCGATGACGACACCGTCGTCGGAGTCGCCCAGCTGGATGCCGCCGGCGTCGAGGTGGAGGTCGACCTCGACCCCGAGATCGACGACGCCGACGCTCCCGACATCGACGCGATCATGGCATCCCTCTCCGAGATCCTGTCCGTCAGCGAGGACCGCTGGCGAGCGATCGTCGACGAGGTCGTCTCCGACATCGAGGACGCCCTCGAGGACGACGAGCTGGATGCCGAGATCGACCTGCGCACCGACCTCGAGGCCGTGGGTGTCGGTGTCTTCGCGGACGCGGTCATCGTGGTCTTCGCCGGAGCCACGTCGTTCCCGGATTCGCTCGTGCACGTGCAGCTCACCCCCGAGCTCGAGGTCGAGGACATCGAGATCGTCAGCGACGACGACGACGACGAGGAAGACGAAGACGGCGACGACGACTGATCCAACGCCACCGCCTGACGCGAACGGCCGGGACGCACCCTCGGGTGCCCCGGCCGTTCGTCGTTGTCGGTAGCTCTCCCGCTCCCGCCCTCCGCCGCGACGTGCGCGGCTGGTCCCACGACGCCGGTGTCTGGTGCGTGGGTGTGACGGTGGGGCGGGAGGATTTTGCATCCGTGCCCGAGGACCTACCGTCGGGGACACGCGGCGCGCAGAGAGGCGCTCCGTGAGAGAGCATCCACAGGAGGACACATGACGAACATCGGCGTCGTCGGCGCCGGAACGGCGGGCCTGCATCTGGGCCTTCTGCTGCGGCAGCACGACATCCCCGTCACCATTTACACCGACCGCACCGCCGACCAGGTGGCCGAGGGGCGGCTGCCCAACAGCGTCGCCCACCACGCGGTCACGATCGAGCGCGAGCGCGAGCTGGGTGTCGACCACTGGCCGGTCGAGGAGTTCGGCTACTTTTGCCACCACCACTGGGTGGGTGGCGCCGAACTGTTCTTCCGCGGCAACTTCGAAAGCCCCTCACGGGCGGTGGACTACCGGATCTATCAGCCGACGCTCATGGGCGATTTCGAGGATCGCGGAGGCCGGATCGAGATCCGTTCCGTCGAAGCGGAGGATCTCGCGGCGCTCAGCGAGAAGCACGACGCCCTCGTGGTGGCTTCGGGCAAGAAGTCGCTCGGCGACTTCTTCGGCATCAACGAGGCCAAGACCCCGTACGCCGGCCCCCAGCGCCGGCTGATGGTGGGGCTGTGGCACGGTGTCTCGAACGAGGACACCAAGAGCGTCACGCTCAGCATCGCGCCCGGCCACGGCGAACTTCTCGACATCCCGCTCTACAGCTTCGCCGGGCACACCCACGCGCTGCTGTTCGAGAACGTCATCGGCGGAGACACCGAGGTGCTCGCCGACGCGCGCTACGACGACGACCCCGAGGCGTTCCGTCGCCTCGTCCTCGAGAAGGTGCGGCAGTACCACCCGACGATCGCCGCGCGGATCGACGAATCGACGTTCGCGCTCGCGCGGCCGCAGGATCTGCTCCAGGGGGCCGTGCGTCCGGTGCTGCGCAACGACTACCGTGTGCTCGACAACGGCACGGTGGTCATCGCGGCCGGCGACGTGCACTCCGTGCTCGACCCCGTCATCGGGCAGGGCGGGAACTCGGCCTCCTACTCGGGCTACACCGTCGGTCAGGAGATCCTCGAAGACCGGGGATTCGGTGCCGACCTCGGGCGCCGCGCGGCCGAGCGCCGCCGTGAACGCGTCGAGAAGGTCAGCGACTGGACGAACCTCATGGTGCAGGTGCCCCCGGCGCCGCACCTGATCGACCTCCTCGGGGCGATGAGCCAGTCGCCGACCCTGGCGGACGAGTTCACCCAGAACTTCAACGACCCGATCGCCCAGTGGGACGACGTCGTCGGATCGCCCGAGACGGCCGCCGCGGCGATCGCCCGGACGGCGGCCCGTGACGCGAGTGAGGAGCCCGCCCATGCATAAGCTGCTCGTGCTGTACCCCGAGCCGGTCGACCGGGTCGCTTTCGAGGAGCACTACCGTGCGGTGCACCTGCCGCTGTGCGAGAAGCTCCCGGGCGTGCGCGAGATCTCCTTCACGCTGTCGGTCGACCCGGGGCCTGCTCCGGCGCCGTACTTCGCGGTGTTCGAGGCCACCTTCGACTCCGCGGACGACCTCGGGAACGCTCTCGCCTCCCCCGAGGGGGAGGCGGTCCAGGCCGATGTGCCGAACTACGCCACCAACGGCGCGGTCGTGATGACGTTCGCCGCGGAGCAGCTCGTCCGAGTGTGAGTGCGCGCGCCGGGGCCGGGACGAGAGCTCCCGCCCCGGCGCGTCGCTGTTCGCGCCGCACGGCGCCCGCGGAGGCGGCCGCCTCTCGGCGCGCGTGTCGCAGCGGCTCAGCCGACCGCGGCTCCCCGATATTCGCTCGGTGAGACGCCCACCTGGGCCCGGAACAATTTGCTGAAGTGCGACGGGTCGCTGAAACCCCACGCCGCCGCCACCGCGGCCACCCCGTGGCGGGCGTGGCGCGGGTCGCGGAGATCGCGGCGCACGTGATCGAGCCGGCGGTCGCGCACCCAGTGCGACACCGTCGTCCCCCGTCGCTGGAACAGCGTGTGCAGGTGGCGCGTCGAGATGTACGCGGCCGCGGCGATCCGCTCCGGGCCCAGGTCGGGTTCGTGCAGGTGCGCGTTGATGAACGTGTCGATGCGGAACATCAACTCCGCGTGGGGGTCCGACCACGGGGCGTCGCGCAACTCCTGCCCGACCATCGTGGCGATCAGGTCCATCGTGTTGTGCGTCACCTGCACGCCCGTGGCCTCGTCGAGCGTCGGCAGTGCGCTGGCCAGACCCGCGAGAAAGTGCCCGACTGCGCGAGCGAACCCCTGGTCGCCGGGGATCCGCACCGCCGTGAGGCCGCGCAGGATCGTCGCGTCGATGTTGATCATGCGGTGCGGGAACATCACGACCACGGCCGCGAGGTCGTCGGCGAAGGCGAGGGTGTACGGGCGGCTGGTGTCGTAGAGGACGATGTCGCCGGGAGAGAGCAGCGCCGTCCGATCGTCCTGTGTCAGGACGCCGGTGCCGCTGAGCTGCAGCGTCAGTTTGACGTACGACTCCGCGGACGCGTCGACGAGGTCCTGCGAACGGGTCACCGAGTGCCCGCTGGCGCGGACGGTGGAGAACAGGATGCCGTCGTTGACCCGCCCCTCCATATGGGCGCTGAACGGGGTACCCCGGGGGGAATCCACCGTCAGAGGGACGAACGAGCGCGAGGCGATCGCCTGCCACTGTTCTTTGCCCAGGGCGTGCTCGCGGATCAGGCCGGGAGCGACCGTGGACGGCGTCGGGGATTGCATCGCCACTCACCTCACATCGATGTGATCGAGCGAGCCTCCATTGGCTCGGACACCCACAGCGTACGTCGCCCCGGGCATCGCGCGCCCGGCGGCGGCGTTGATCGCGGCGCTGAGGGCCAAGCCCCGCACGCGCATTCACCAGACGATGACGCCCCATGCGGCGCACCATGGACCCAGCCGGTCAGAGAGGACCCCGCCCATGATGATGAGTTCCCTCGGGACGTTTCCGCCCGAGTCGACACTGTTCCGCCCGACCGCGCACTTCTTCCGCGGTGGGCTCGGTCGGTTCGCGACGGGTGTGGCCGTGGTCACCTTCGACACGATGGATGCCGCGGGCGACCCGCTTCGGCACGGCATCACCGTCAACTCCTTCACGTCGGTGTCGATGGACCCGCCGCTGGTGCTCGTCTCGATCCAGCGCACGGTGCGCACGCACGAGATGCTGCACGACACCCCCTTTACGATCAACATCCTCGGCGCCGAGCAGCAGGGGCTGGCGCTCACCTTCGCGGGTCGCCCTCAGGTCGAGCCGGTGTGGGAGGACGGGCACCGGGCTCCGCGGCTCGCGGGTGTGCTCAGCTGGTTCGAATGCGAGCCGTGGGCGGAGTACGACGGCGGCGACCACACGCTCTTCGTCGGGAAGGTCGCCGATTTCGGCTACCGCGCCGGCGACGCCCTGGGCTTCGTCAACGGCCAGTTCACGACCGTGCACGAGGCCCCTCGGGGCCACGAGCTGCTGTTCTGATCCGGCCGCGTCCCCCTTCCCGCGTCCCGGTTTCGCCGTTCGAAAGGTTCCCCCATGCCCGCACGCCCCGGTTCCGATTACCTCGCTCGCCTGAACTCGCGGCATCCCGAGATCCACGTCGACGGCGAGGTGGTCACGTCGCGGGTTGCCGAGCATCCGGCGTTCGCGCCGGTCGCGCGCGCCTACGCCCATCTCGCGGATCTGTCGCACGACCCGGCCCACCGCGAGGAGGTCACGTTCGCGGGCGACACCGGCGAGGCCGAGCCGATCGCGCACCTCGTGCCGCGCTCCGCCGACGACCTGGCCCGCCGGCGCCGGGGGATGCAGGTGTGGGCGGGGGAGAGCGCGGGATTCCTCGGGCGCACGGGCGACTACCTGTCGTCGGCGCTCGCCGCCTTCGCGGGGTCGTCCGCGTTCTTCGCCCGGGCCGGGGACGCGTACGCCGAGCGCGTCTCGGCGTACGCCGAGCTCGTGCGCACCGAAGACCTCGTGCTCTCGCACACGCTGCTGCCGCCGCAGGCCAACCGGGCCGTGCCCGCCGTCCGCCAGGGTGACGGGGCGCTCGCGGCGCGCGTGGTCGAGGAGCGCGCCGACGGGATCGTCGTGCGCGGCGCCCGCATGCTCGCGACCTCGGCGCCGGTCGCCGACGAACTTCTCGTGCTCCCCTCGACCGTGCTGCGCAACGCCCCCGAGGATGCCGCGTACAGCTTCGCCTTCGCGATCCCCACCGACGCCCCCGGCCTGCGGCTCCACTGCCGCACGCCGCTGCACCGCGGCGGTCCCGGCTTCGACGAGCCCCTGGCCTCGCGGTTCGATGAGATGGATGCCGTCGCCGTCTTCGACGACGTGTTCGTCCCCGCCGAGCGCGTGTTCGTGCTGGGTCGCCCCGATCTGTGCAACGCGCTGTACACCGAGACCGGCGCGGGCGCTCTCATGACCCACCAGGTCGTGACGCGCACGCTGGTCAAGACCGAGTTCTTCCTGGGCCTCGCCTCGTCGATGGCGGAAGCGATCGGCATCCAGGGGTTCCCGCACATCCAGCAGCAGCTGGCGGAGCTCATCACCTACGTCGAGATCGAGCGGGCTATGCTCCGTGCCGCCGAGGTCGATGGTGAGGCGAACGAGTTCGGGGTCTTCCTGCCGCGGTGGGCGACGTTGAATGCGGCGCGCAACTGGTACCCCACCCACGTCTCGCCTCGGCTGACGGAGATCATCCGCACCCTGGGGGCCTCGGGACTCATGGCGACCCCGAGCGCCGCCGACTTCCCCGTCGACGCCCATGGCGACCTCGAGCAGTACCTGCAGTCGGCGACGCTCGGCGCGCGCGAGCGCACGGCGCTGTTCCGTCTCGCGGCCGACGCCGCCGTGTCGGGGTTCGCGGGCCGGCAGTCGTTGTACGAGTACTTCTTCTTCGGCGACCCGGTGCGCATGGCCTCGGCGCTCGTCGGCTCGTACGACTTCACCGACGCGCGGGCGCGGGTGCGTGGCATCCTGGATCGCTCGGAGTGATCTGGCCCCCGTTCGCGCTCACGCGCGGATCGTGAAGTCCTCCAACGGCGTGCCCGCCTCGTAGGGGCCGAAGAACAGGTCGGCGCCGTCGGCGGTGAGCGCGACCCCCGTGCCGGTCGAGCCGTCGAACCCGGCGACCGTGGCGAAGGGGAGTCGCGCCGCGCCGTCGTCGGGGTCGGCGATCTCCAGCGTCCAGGTGTCTCCGCGGGGCACGAGTGCCGGGTCGGCCAGGACGACGCGCATCATTCCGCCGTGCCCGATCAAGGTCACGCTGCCGGAGAAGACGCGCCCGTCGCCGGGGAAGACGAAGCCGGAGTCCCCCTCGTGCGCGCCCCCGGCCGTTGCCACGGTGCCGTCGCTCATGCCGCGCACGTATCCCAGGAGCGAGCGCTTCACGGCCCACACCAGCGCACTCACGCCGACGTCCAGCTGATCGAGCGGGCGAACGAGATGAGGGTCCGCACGCGATCGGGGGGATCGATCGTGGCCGACCAGATCACGTCGATGCCGACGGGGTCCACGGGCGGCGAGATCTCCTTCATGGCGACAGGGTAGCCCTCGTAACTCGCCGGATTCGCGGGACGCTGCACGAGGATGCCGTAGCCCAGCCCCCTCCCGACGAGCGTGCGCACCGCCTCGTAGCTGGCGGTGCGATGACGAATGCGCGGGGTGAGTCCGCGTGCCTCGAACAGGGAGAGCGTGTGCGCGGAGGACGGAGGGGCGTCGAGCAGGATGAGGTCGCGCGGGGCGACGTCTTCGAGGCGCACAGTCTCGGCCTGCGCGAGCGGGTCGTCGGCGGCGAGCAGCACGTGGGCGGGGAGGGCGAAGAGGCGCTCGCGGCGGGGGTGCCCCGGAACGAGGGTGTCGTAGACGAACGCGACATCGACCTCGCCTGATTCGATCCGCCCCTCGAGCTGGTCGTGCGTCGCCTCGCGGATGTGCAGGTCGACCCGGGGGTGGTCCTCGCCGAAGTCGTGCAGGAGCGGGGGCAGGACGGTGGGGGCGAGGGTGGGGTAGCAGCCGATCGTGATGGGTCCGACGAGCTCTCCGGGCTCACCGCGCAGACCGATCATGAGTTCGCGGGATGCCGCCAGCAGCGGCCGCGCGCGCTCGACCACGTGGACGCCGGCGCTGGTGAGCGACACCCCGTGCGCGCGTCGGCGCACCGTGAGCGGTGCGCCGACCAGCCGATCGAGGTCGGCGAGGGCATCGGAGAGGGTGGACGGGGAGACGCGAAGCTCCGCGGCCGCGGCGGCGATCGTGCCGGCGTCGGCGACGGCGGTGAGGTAGCCGAGCTGGCGCAGCGTGAAGTCGGGGACGGCGAGCATCGGGAGCCTTTACATCGGAGAAATCGAGGATGTAGACCGGAAAAAGCCGCTTTTGCCGGTGTATGGCTCGAACGATACTCGAACTGTTCGCCGCCGAACACCGACACGAGGAAGTGCACCGTGAGCCGACCCGCCCCCATCGCCGACTGGGTGACGATCCCCGACCTCTACCGCGACCCCTTCCCCATCTACGATCGGCTGCGCGCCGAGGGCGGCGTGCACTGGGTGCCGAGCGTGGGGCGCTACCTCATCACGAGCTACGACGCCGTACACACGACCGAGTTCGACCAGGAGACGTTCTCGGCGAACGAGGAGGGGTCGCTGCAGATCCGTGCGATGGGGCACTCGATGTTGCGCCGGGACGATCCCGAGCACTACCCGGAGCGCAAGGCCTGGCAGCCGGTGCTGCGCCCGGGCGTGGTCAAGCGCACGTGGACGAGCGTGTTCGAGCGGAACGCCGAACGGTACCTCGACGAGATGATCGCCAAGGGCCCGGGCGCCGACATCATCTGGGACTTCGCGGCCCCCTACGCCGCGGAGAATCTGCGCGAGATCCTCGGCTTTCACAACGTGCACCAGGAGGACCTGCAGCGCTGGTCGCAGACGCTCATCGACGCGACCGGAAACTACGCCGATGATCCCGAGGTGTGGGCGAAGGGCAAGCGGTCGTTCGACGAGGTCGACGCGGCCCTCGACGAGATGCCCGCGTGGCACGCGAAGAACCCCGACCACTCGCTCATCTCGACGCTGCTGCGCATCCCCGACTACGAGATGCCGAACGAGAAGATCCGGGCGAACGTGAAGATGACGATCGGCGGCGGGCTCAACGAGCCTCGCGATGCCCTCGGCGTCGCCGCGTGGGCGCTGCTCGAGCACCCGGATCAGCGCCGCGCGGTCGAGGCCGATCCCTCCCTGTGGCCGGCGGTCTTCGACGAGGCCATCCGCTGGATCGCGCCCATCGGCCTGTACTCGCGCCAGGTCACCACCGACACCGTTCTGGCCGGGGTGCAGCTCCCCGCCGGGGCGAAGCTCGGCATCTGCATCCTCTCGGCCAACCGCGACGAGAACATCTGGCCGGATGCCGCGGAGTTCGACATCCGCCGAGAGGTCAAGCCTCACCTCGCCTTCAGCAAGGGTGTGCACGTGTGCCTGGGCGCGTGGGTCGCCAAGGCCGAGGTGGCCACGGTGGGCCTGCCGCGGCTGTTCGAGCGCCTTCGGGGCCTCGACCTGCATCCAGAGCGTCCCGCCGTGATCGGCGGTTGGGTGTTCCGCGGGATGCTCGAGCTCCCGGTCACCTGGGACACGGCGACGGCCGCCGTCCACGCCCCTGAGACCTCGCCCGTCCGCCCCGCGGCGACCGCTCCCCGCGTCGCGATCGTCGGGTCGGGCCCAGCCGGCTGCTTCACGGCGCAAGCCGTGCGCCGTTCCTTCCCCGGGGCCGAGATCGACGTGTTCGACCGCCTGCCCGTGCCGTACGGTCTCGTGCGTTACGGGGTGGCCGCCGACCATCAGGGCACGAAGTCGGTGGCGCGGCAGTTCGACCGCCTCTTCACCGACGAGGGCGTGCGGTTCCACGGCGGTGTCACGATCGGCGAGCACGTCTCGCTCGCCGAGATGCGTTCGGCATTCGACGCCGTGGTGCTCGCCTCGGGGCTCTCGACGGATGCACGTCTGGCCGTGCCCGGCGCCGATCTCCCGGGAGTCGTGGGCGCCGGAACGCTGACCCGGGTGCTCAACGGTCATCCCGATCACCACGGTGACGAGGTGTCGCTCGGCCGGCGGGTGGTCGTGATCGGTCAGGGCAACGTCGCTCTCGATGTCGTCCGGCTGATCTCGCGGACGAGCGCGGATCTCGACGGCAGCGACATCGACGACGCTGTTCACGAGCGTCTGGCCGGGGATGTTCGCGTCGTGCACGTCGTCGGACGCTCCGCGCCCCAGAACGCGAAGTTCGATCCCGTGATGGTGCGTGAGCTCGCCGGTCTCGGGGGCGTCGGGCACACGGTGCACGGGGCCGACCTGGCTGCCGTCCCCGAGGGCAAGGATGCGCGCGTCGACGCCGTCCGCGCGCTGGAGGCCGCGGCCGACGGGAACGCGCGGGTGCAGGTGCACTGGTGGTTCGGTCTGACCCCGGAAGCGATCGAGGGCACGGCAACGGCGGAGACGGTGGTCTTCCGCGGCGTCTCCGGCGAGGTGCGCCTCGACGCCGATGCCGTGGTCACCGCCGTCGGCTTCGGCGCGGACGCCGCAACGCTCGTCGAGCCCGGCGCGCACCCCGACGGGCGGATCGAGCCCGGCCTGTATGTGGCGGGCTGGCTGCGGCGGGGGCCGCGCGGCACGATCCCCGACCAGCGCTCCGACTCGCGCGCCCTCGCCCGCGCGCTCGCCGACGATCTCGCCTCGGGTGCGATCACCGGGGGAGCGGAGGGCATCGACGCCCTCGATCTGCCCGTTCGCGTCGACTTCGACGGGTGGCGACGGATCGACGTGCGCGAGACGCTCAGCGCCGCGCCCGGCCGCGTCCGGGCGAAGCTGCGCACGCTCGACGACCTGCGCGCGGCCGCGACCGACCTGTCGATCCTGCTCCCGGCCGCCGACGCGTCCCGTGCCGACGTGGGTGGGGGAGAAGGGTGTGGACCCGTCACGATCCTCTTCGGCACCGAATCGGGCAACGCCGAACTCGTCGCCGAGGATCTCGCACGCCACCTCGGCGACCGCGCCGACACGAGGGTCATCGATCTGGGCGACCTAGAGCCCGCCGACCTCGACCCCGAGCGCCTGCACCTGGTCGTCTGCTCGACGTACGGTGACGGCGAACTCCCCACCAACGTCCGCGGGCTGCGCGAGCGGCTGCTGTCGGAGCGGCCGGAGCTCGTTGGCATCCGGTATGCGGTGTTCGGTCTGGGTGACCGCAGCTACACCAAGACGTACTCGCGCGGCAGCGAGATGATCGACGAGGCGCTCGCCGCGTGCGGCGCGACGCGGGTCGGCGAGTACGGGCGCCATGACGCCGGCGGGCCGCTGGATGCCGCCGAGGTCGCGCGTGAATGGGCCGACGGCGTGCTCGCCGAGCTCGCGGCCCGAGAACTGGTGATCCGCTGATCCGGCACCGGCCGGCCGGCGCGGATCAGTAGCTGGCGCGTTCGGGGTCGTCGCCGCCCGACGACCAGCGAGCCGCGAGGGCCTCCGAGCCGCGGGCGAGGAGCGCGACGTCGGCGCCGACGAGAACGAAGGAGGCCCCGGCATCCAGGTACGCCTGTGCCGCGGCGGGGTCGAAGGCGTTCACGCCCACCGGCTTTCCGGCCGCGCGCACGGCCTCGAACGCGTGGAGCGCGGCGGACACGACGTCGGGGTGGGTCTGCTGACCGAGAAGACCCAGGGATGCCGCCAGGTCGCTCGGACCGACGAAGACACCGTCGATGCCGTCCACCGCGGCGATCTCACCCGCGGCGTCCACACCGTCGAGCGTCTCGACCTGGACGAAGAGCGACACGTGATCGTCGGCCCGGGCGAGGTAGTCGTCGACGCGGTTCCATCGCGCCGACCGGGCGAGCGCCGACCCCACACCCCGGACGCCCCGCGGCGGGTAGCGCACCGCGGAAACGAGGTCGCGGGCCTGGGCGGCCGACGACACCATCGGCACGAGGATGTTCTGAGCGCCGAGGTCGAGCACCTGCTTCAGGGTCACCGCGTCGCCGATGGGCACGCGCACCACCGGCGTCGCCGGGTAGGCGGCGATCGCCTGCAGCTGCGTGAGAACGGAGGTGAGTCCGTTGGGGGAGTGCTCCATGTCGACGAGCACCCAGTCGGTCCCGGAACCCGCGACGATCTCCGCCACCAGGGGGCTGCCCGAACACACCCAGATGCCCGCGAGCGGACGGGGTGATGCGGCCAAGCGCTCGCGGAAGGTCGGGCTCAGACGAAGTGGCATGCGATCTTTCCCATCGGTCCGTAGTCGCACAGCACGCTATCGCCCCGCGACACCCACATCGGCCGGGTGAAGGAGCCGGCCAGGATGATCTCTCCCGCCTCGAGGCGCGCGCCGTGCTGCGCGAATTTGTTCGCGAGCCAGGCGACTCCCGTGGCGGGGTGACCGAGCACGCCGGCGGCGACACCCGTCTCTTCGATTTCGCCGTTGCGCGAGAGCACACCGGGCACCCAGCGCAGGTCGATCTCGTCGGGGCGCTTGTGCACGTCGCCGAGGACCATCGCCCCGTAGGCGGCGTTGTCGCTGATCGTGTCGACGATCGTGCGGCCCTCCAGCTCGATGTGGGAGTTCAGCACCTCGAGTGCGGGGACGGCGTAGTCGATCGCCGCGAGGGCGTCGTCGAGCGTGCAGTCGGGGCCCTCGAGCGGCGTCTTGAGCACGAACGCGAGCTCCACCTCGATGCGCACGTTCGAGAAGTGCTCCACCGGAATCTCGTCGCCTGAGCGATACACCGTGTCGTCGAACATCACGCCGTAGTCCGGCTCGGTGATGCCGGTCGCCTGCTGCATGGCCTTGGAGGTGAGGCCGATCTTGCGCCCGACGAGCGTGCGCCCGGCCGCGATCTGCGTATCGCGCCAGCGGCCCTGAATGGCATACGAGTCGGCGACCGTGGCATCCGGGAACCGCGCGGTGATGCGCGGAATCACCGCGTGCGTGCGGTCGGCCTCGGCGAGTTCGGCCGCGATCGCATCGAGCTGCTGCTCGGTGAGCATGCGTTCCTCCGTGTCTTGTGGCCTGAGTCGCCAGAATTTGTCGCCTCCGGGCGAGCCTGGGCGACAAATTCTGGCGACTCGCGCCTCGTTAGAGCTGGTTGCCGAGCTTGAACTCGGAAGAAGGGGATGCCTCGGGGGCGCGGGTGTAGGAGAAGCCGTCGGCGCCGATCGTCACGGCCATCTCGCTCGCATCGGTGCGGGCGCGCACCGGCTGCGGGGCGCCGTCGAGGTCAAGCACGAGCGACGCCTCGGTGTACCACGACGGCACGACAGCGTTCCCCCACCAGTCACGGCGCTGGTTGTCGTGCACGTCCCACGTGACGACCGGGTTATCGGGGTCGCCGGTGTAGTAGTCCTGCGTGTAGATCTCGACGCGGTGGCCGTCGGGGTCGCGCAGGTAGAGGTAGAACGCGTTCGAGACGCCGTGCCGGCCGGGGCCTCGCTCGATGGCATCCGACCGTCGAAGCGCACCGAGCTTGTCGCAGATGGCGAGAATGTTGTGCTTCTCGTGCGTGGCGAAGGCGACGTGGTGCATGCGCGGGCCGTCGCCGCCGGTCATGGCGGTGTCGTGCACGGTGGGCTTGCGGCGCATCCACGCGGCGTAGACCGTTCCCTCGTCATCCTGGATGTCTTCGGTCACGCGGAAACCGAGCGTCTGCATGAAGTTCACCGCTCGCGGCACGTCGGGCGTGACCTGGTTGAAGTGGTCCAGGCGCACCAGTTCTCCGGGCGTGTGCAAGTCGTAGCGCCACGACAGGCGCTCGACGTGCTGGGTGTCGAAGAAGAACTCGTACGGGAATCCCAGCGGGTCCTCGACGCGCACCGAGTCACCGATGCCCTTCGTGAAGCCGTCGGGGCGCCGTTCGACGCGGCATCCGAGTTCGGAGTAGAAGGCGACCGCTTTGTCGAGGTCTTCGGCGCTGCGCACGCGGTACGAGAACGCGGCGACAGCGGCGACCGGGCCCTGACGCAGCACGAGGTTGTGGTGGATGAACTCTTCGGTGGAACGCAGGTAGATCGCGTCGCCGTCTTCCTCGGTCACGTAGAGACCCAGCACGTCGACGTAGAACTCCCGGGATGCCGCCAGGTCGGTGACCACGAGCTCCATGTAGGCGCAGCGCAGGATGTCGGGCGCGGGGGAGGAGGGCGTCGGGATGGGGTTGTCGGTGCGGATCGGCGCCTCGGGTGAGACGAAGAAGCCCGAGGAGGTGCGGGTCATCTGGGTGCGGTCGGTCATCTCAGGCTCCTTTGCCGAAGGTCGGGTTGTGGGACGGGCCGAGGGTGATGTGCACGGCCTGCTGGTCGGTGTAGAAGTCGATCGAGCGGTAGCCGCCCTCGTGGCCGAGGCCCGAGGCCTTCACGCCGCCGAACGGGGTGCGGAGGTCGCGCACGTTGTTGGAGTTCAGCCACACCATGCCGGCGTCGACGTTCTGCGCGAACGTGTGCGCGCGCTTCAGGTCGTTCGTCCAGACGTAGGCGGCGAGGCCGTACCTCGTGTTGTTGGCCAGGGCCAGGGCCTCGTCGTCGGTGTCGAACGGGGTGATCGCCACGACCGGCCCGAAGATCTCCTCCTGGAAGATCCGCGCGTCGGGGGCGACGTCGGCGAAGACCGTGGGCTGGACGAAATTGCCCTCGTCGAAGCCCTCGGGGCGGCCACCGCCGGCGACGAGGCGCCCCTCGGTCTTGCCGAGGTCGACGTACGACATGACCTTGGCGTAGTGCTCGGGGTGCACGAGCGCGCCGACCTCGGTCTCGGGGTCATCGGGGTAGCCGACCTTCACTCGCGCGGCCTGGGCGGCGTAGCGCTCGACGAACTCGTCGTACACGGAGCGCTCGACGAGGATGCGGCTGCCCGCGGTGCACCGCTCGCCGTTGAGGGAGAACACCCCGAAGATGGTCGCGTCGATTGCGGCATCCAGATCGGCGTCGGCGAACACGATCGCCGGGCTCTTGCCGCCGAGCTCCATCGACAGACCCTTCAGGAACGGGGCGGCGTTAGCGAAGATCAGCTGGCCGGTCGAGCTCTCACCCGTGAAGGAGATCAGCGGGACGTCGGGGTGCTTCACGAGCGCGTCACCGGCGTCTTCGCCGAGACCGTTCACGAGGTTGAACACACCCGCGGGGAGCCCCGCCTCCTCGAAGATGCCGGCCCACAGCGAGGCCGACAGCGGCGTGAACTCGGCGGGCTTGAGCACGACGGTGTTGCCGGTCGCCAGCGCGGGGCCCAGCTTCCAGGACTCGAGCATGAACGGCGTGTTCCAGGGCGTGATGAGGCCCGCGACGCCGATCGGCTTGCGGTTGACGTAGTTGAGCTGGCGCCCGGGAACCTTGAACGCGTCATCGGTCTGGGCCACGATCAGGTCGGCGAAGAAGCGGAAGTTCTCGGCCGCCCGGCGCGCCTGCCCGAGGGCCTGCGTGATCGGCAGGCCCGAGTCGAACGACTCCAGCTCGGCCAGACGGGCGTCGCGCGACTCGACGATGTCGGCGATGCGGTGCAGCACGCGGGAACGCTCGCGGGGGAGCATGCGCGGCCACGGTCCGTCGGTGAAGGCCTTCCGCGCGGCGGCGACGGCGCGATCGATGTCGGCCTTCTTGCCCGCCGCGGCCCGCAGGTAGGTCTGGTTGGTGACCGGGTCGAGGACGTCAAACGTGTCGCCGTCGGCTGAGTCGACGAAGGCGCCGTCGATGTAGTGCTGGATGCGCTCGGGCAGGTCGGCGGGGATGCGCCGCGTCGCGGTCTGCGTGTCGCTCATGGGATTGCTTCTCCTGTGTCAAACCGCCGGGAGGCCCAGGACCTCGTCGGGGTGTTCGTGGATGAGGTAGGCGTCGAGGGTGGCGGCGCGGTGGCGGCGCGAGGCCTTCTCGATCTCGCCGAGGGGCGCCGAGGACTCGATCAACCGGAGGATGTTCTCGTGCTCCCGCACGCTCTCGGCGGCGCGGCCGGGCACGAAGCTGAAGGTCGAGTCGCGCAGATGCCCGAGACGGGCCCACTCGGCTTGGACGAGCTCGAGCATGCGCGGGTTCGCGCAGCGCCCGAACAGCGTCGCGTGGAACTCCTGGTTCAGCGCGGTGAAGGCGCGCGGGTCGAAGTGGTCGAGCGTCTCGATCATCCGCTCGTTGATGGAGCGGGCGCGTCTGACATCGTCGGCAGTCAGCGCGCGGGCCGAGAGTGCGGTCGCGGCACCCTCGAGGATGCTGAGCGCCTGCATGCTGTGGCGGTACTGCGAATCGTCGACCATCGACACCCGCGCCCCGATGTTGCGCTCGAAGGTCACGAGCCCCTCAGCCTCGAGCTGCCGGATCGCCTCGCGCACGGGCACGACGCTCATGTCGAGCTCGCCCGCGATCGAGCCGAGCACGAGCCGATAGCCCGGCGTGAACTCCTGGCGGGCGATGCGTTCCTTGATCCAGTGGTACGCCTGCTGTGACTTGCTCAGCGTCACATCGGTGCCGCTCACGAGCGCTGCTCCTCGAACCGGGCGCGCCACTGCGCGTTCATCGGGAAGAGCCCGTCGACGGGATGCCCCGCCGCCACCTGCTCCGCGATCCAGGCGTCCTCTTCTTCCTGGGCGAGAGCGGCGTCGACGACCTCCTCGACGAGAGCGGGGGGAATGACGATGACGCCGTCGCGGTCGCCCACGATGACATCGCCCGGCTGGACGGTCGTGCCGCCGCATCCGATCGTCACATCGGTGTCCCACGGCACGTGGCGCCGGCCGAGCACCGCCGGGTGCGCGCCGCGCGAGAAGACGGGGAGGCCGACGGCCGCGACGGCGTCGTAGTCGCGCACACCGCCGTCGGTCACGATCCCGGCGGCACCGCGGGCTTTCGCGCGCAGGGCCAGGATGTCTCCGAGCGTGCCCGACCCGGTCTCGCCGCGCGCCTCGATCACGATGACCTCGCCCGCGCCGACGTCGTCGAACGCGCGCTTCTGCGCGTTGTACCCGCCGCCGTGCGAGGCGAAGAGGTCTTCGCGGTGGGGGACGAAGCGCAGCGTGCGGGCGAGTCCGACGAGCGTGGTGCCCGGGTGCATCGCGGCCACACCGTCGATCGTGACGTCGTTCAATCCGCGCTTGCGCAACTGCCCCGACAAGCCCGCGACGGGCACCCGCGAGAGCTTCTCGCGCAGATCGTCGGTCAGCCGGAACGGTTCGGGAGCGGGCGGAAGGCCCGCGCTCTCGCGCGAACCCCAGGCTTCGGCGCGCTGATGGTCGTCGACCGACGGCAGCGACCCCAGCGCGTCGTCGAACGCGGCGTCGCCCTGCACCACGGTGGTGACGAGGCGACCGGAGCTCGGCGTGCCGGCCACGCCGGGGGCGTCGACCTCGACCTCGACCACGGCGCCCGGCAGCACCACGCTCGACCCCGCCGGCGTGCCCGTAAGGATGACATCGCCGGGTTCGAGGGTGAAATGCTGCGAGAGGTCGGCGACGATCTGCGGCAGGGGAAAGAGGAGATCGTCGGTCGTGTCGTCCTGCGCCAGCTGCCCGTCGACCCAGACGCGCACGCGCAGACCCGTGGGCGACACGGTCTGAGCGGGAATGAGACGTGGCCCCACCGGCGTGTAGCCGTCGCGCCCCTTCGAGCGCACGTTGGAGCCCCGGTCGTTGGCGCGCAGGTCGTAGACCCCGAAATCGTTCGCCGCGGTGACCGCCGCCACGTGTGCCCACGCCTGGTCGATCGGCACTCGGCGCGCGGTGGCGCCGATGACGAGGGCGACCTCTCCCTCGAAAGCGAGGAGTTCGGTTCCGGCCGGCCGCTCGATCGTGGAACCCGTGGATGCCAGAGAGCTGGACGGCTTGAAGAAGTACGAGGGGTCCGCCGGCCGGCGCCCGCGCTGGTCGGCGCGCGACGGGTAGGACAGGTGCACCGCGATGATCTTGCCCGGGCGCGCGGGGAGGGCGGCGAAACGGGGGTCGCCGGCATCCGACATGCTCATGCGGCTCCTTTGCTCGTTGTGTCGTATTCGAAATCGTATATGATCCTCCACGGCGGATCAACACCGCTGCGGCGCAGCCCGCACCCACCGACAGAGCAGTCGCAGGAGGCCAACGATGACTTCACCACACCCATCCGTTCCCGAGGGGTTCACCCCGACCGGAACGATCTCGACATCCACCGATCGACGCCGCGTGGTCTTCGCGACCGTCGTGGGCACCACGGTCGAGTGGTACGACTTCTTCATCTACGCGCAGGCGGCGGGCCTCGTCTTCGCTGCCGTCTTCTTCGAGCCGGCGGGCCCGGGCATCGCGCTGATCCTGTCGTTCCTGACGGTGGGGCTCAGCTTCCTGTTCCGCCCGCTCGGAGCCTTCCTGGCCGGACACTTCGGCGACAAGTACGGCCGCCGCGTCGTGCTCATGGTCACTCTGATCCTCATGGGCGTGTCGACCACCCTCGTGGGTCTGCTCCCGACCTACGCGGCCATCGGCATCGCTGCCCCGATTCTGCTGATCTTCCTGCGCATCCTGCAGGGCATCTCGGCTGGCGGCGAGTGGGGCGGCGCGGTGCTCATGGCCGTCGAGCACGCGCCGAAGAACCGGCGCGGACTCTTCGGTGCCTCGCCGCAGATCGGTGTGCCGATCGGCCTCCTGCTGGCATCCGGGATGATGGCGATCATGGCGCTCATCGCTCCGGGTGACGCCTTCATCGAATGGGGATGGCGCGTGCCGTTCCTCTTCAGCGTCGTGCTGATCTTCGTCGGGTACTACATCCGCAAGCGCGTCGAGGAGAGCCCGGTGTTCGTCGAACTCGCCGAGCGCCGAGAAGAGACCAAGACCCCCATCGTGCAGCTGTTCCGCAAGCACTGGGCGCTCGTGATCATCGCCGCGTTCGTCTTCGCGGGCAACAACGCGGCCGGGTACATGTCCACCGGGGGCTACATCCAGAACTACGCGACCAACCCCGCGGGTCCGCTCGGGCTCGACCGCGGTCCCGTGCTGTGGGCGGTCGCCGGCGCATCGGTCGGCTGGCTCGTCTTCACGTGGCTCTCGGGGTGGCTGAGCGACATCATCGGCCGCCGCACCACCTACATCATCGGCTGGATCGCCCTCGCGATCGGCGCCATCACGCTGTTCCCGCTCGTGAACACCGGCGAGATCGGGCTGCTGTTCCTGGGGCTCCTCATCCTGACGGTGGGCCTCGGTTTCACCTACGGCCCGCAGGCGGCGCTGTACGCGGAGCTGTTCCCCGCATCGGTGCGCTTCTCGGGGGTGTCGATCTCGTACGCGATCGGTGCGATCCTCGGCGGCGCGTTCGCCCCGACGATCGCCACCGCGCTCGTGCAGGCCACCGGCACCACGTGGTCGGTCGCAATCTACCTCGTCGGCATGGCCGGGCTCGGCCTCATCGCGACGCTGCTGCTGCGGGACCGCCGTGGCATCCCGCTCGGACCGGACAACGAGGCCGAACAGGCCGTGTCGCCGATCTACGGGGTATCGAGGTCCTGACGCTCCCGTCCGCGCACAGCGGCGGAGATCGTCACCGGCACGCCGGGTGGGAGGGTGCCCACCCGGCGTGCCGATGCACGTCTCCGCCGTCGTGCTCACCGCGTGATGACCTTCGGGGCGGCAACGGCCTTCAGGCCCTCCTTCCCGAACTCCATCCCGTAGCCCGACCCCTTCACGCCGCCGAACGGCACGAGCGGGTTGAGCGTGCCGTGCTGGTTGATCCATACGGTGCCCGCCTGCAGGCGCTCCGCCACCGCGACGGCCTCCTCCACGTCGGCACCCCACACCGAGGCGCCGAGCCCCTGGTCGGTCGCGTTCGCCCGGGCGATGGCGTCGTCGAGGTCGGTGTACCGGAGCACCGGGATGACGGGGCCGAACTGCTCCTCGCCCACCAGCGCCGCGTCGTCGTCGATGTCGGCCACGACCGTGGTGCGGTAGAAGTGCGGGCCGAGGTCGGGGGCGGCACTTCCGCCGGTGACGATGCGTGCGCCGCGCTCTCGAGCGTCATCGACCAGGCGCGAGACGATCGCGAACTGCTGCGGGGTCGACAGCGGACCGAGGGCGCTGCCCTCGTCGGTGCCCGGTCCCATCGGTGTCGCTTCGGCGAGCTCGGCGAGCGCCCGGACCACGTCCTCGTACAGAGAGTCGTGCACGTAGAGCCGCTTGAGCGCGGCACACGTCTGCCCGGTGTTGATGAAGATGCCCCAGAACAGGCCCTGGGCGATCGCGGCGACATCCGTGCCCGGAAGCACGATGCCGGCGTCGTTGCCACCGAGCTCCAGCGTGAGGCGCGCCAGGTTGTGCGCCGAGCCCTCGATGATGCGTCGGCCGGTGGCCGTCGAGCCGGTGAACATGATCTTGTCGAGGTCGGGGTGCGACGCGATCGCCTCGCCGACGTCGCGACCGCCGGCGACCACGGTGAGCACGTCCTCGGGCAGGTGGCGGTTCATGAGCGCCGCCACGGCCAGCACGCTGAGCGGGGTGTATTCGCTGGGCTTGGCGACGACCGTGTTGCCCATGCGCAGCGACGGCGCGATCTGCCAGATCGCGATGAGCGCGGGCCAGTTCCACGGCCCGATCGCGCCCACGACGCCGAGCGGGGCGTAGTGGAGCTCGGAGCGCGTACCCTCGGCCTCGAACAGCACCTCGGGCTCGAGCACCGTGTCGGCCGCCTGGCGGATCCACACCGC
Source organism: Microbacterium sp. ZW3a (assembly GCF_057167165.1). Classification (NCBI taxonomy): domain Bacteria; kingdom Bacillati; phylum Actinomycetota; class Actinomycetes; order Micrococcales; family Microbacteriaceae; genus Microbacterium; species Microbacterium sp. ZW3a. Next base: position 698,216 of record NZ_CM169903.1, read on the forward strand.
GCAGCCCGCGGCCTCGAAGCGGGCACCCGGCCCGTTGAGCGGCTTTCCCTGTTCGCGGGCGATGATCTGCGCGAGCTCCTCGGCGTGCGCGTCGATCTCGTCGGCGGCCCGATGCAGGATGGCCGAGCGCTCGGCGTGCGTGAGCGCCGCCCACGCCGGTTGGGCTGCGCGGGCCGCACTCACCGCCCGCGCGAGGTCGGCCGCCGTGTGCACCGGCGCGTGGCCGATGGTCTCCCCACTGGCGGCGTCGGGGATCGCGCGGCCGACCGCTTCGTCGACCGTGATCTCGGCGAGCAACGTCGCCGTGTGCGTCTGTGTCATCTGATCCTCCCTGAGCAGATCCATGCGCTCAGTCAACCCGCGCGAGCCGCGGGGCTCTCGGGCTGTGGCGCACGCCACGTGTCGTGGAGCGAACAGTCCGCGTCGGGAGGATCAGTCGGCGAGGGTCGCGGCGTCGAGGTGCAGCAGACGGTGGTCGCGCGGGCCGTGCCCGTAGGTCGACTTGAACAGCTTGCTGAAGTGGCTGGGGTCGATGAACCCCCAGGCCTGCGCGATCTGCACGATGGACCGCGAGGTCTGCGCGGCGTCCTCGAGGTCGAGCCGGCAGCGCTCGAGGCGCCGCGCGCGGATATAACCCGAGACGGTCTCGCCCTCGTCCTGGAAGAGGTACTGCAGCTGGCGAGCCGAGATGAAGTGCGCCCGAGCGATCGTGTCGGTGTTCAGGCCGGGGTCGTCGAGATGCGCGTCGATGTAGTGCGCGACGGCGTCGAGGGTGACGCGCCAGGGTTCGCGCGCGGTCGAGCTCTGCAGCTCGGCCGAGAGCAGGGCGGTGATGAGGTCGAAGGCGCTGCGGATGATACGCGCACCGTTGACGCCCTCGAGCTGGTCCAGGTCTTCGGCGAGATGCTGCATGAACGGGCAGATGACGCGCCCGATGCCGGTGTCGCCGCGCAGGCGCACCGCGGTGACGGTGGGCACGAGATTGGCCGAGAGTCCGAGCATGCTGTGCGGGAACATCATGACGAGCGAGCGCATCTGACCGGCGTACTCGAGAGTGTAGGGGCGCGCCGTGTCGTAGATGGCGACGTCGCCGGGGGAGAGGTGGGCGCTGCGCCCGTCTTGCATGACGAGCCCGGTGCCGGTCAGCTGCATGCTGAGCTTCAGGTGGTGCGGGTCGTCGCCGCGGATCGACGACGGCGAGCGGTGCACCCGATGCGAGGATGCCGCGATGTCGGTGACACAGGTGCCGTCGACGACCCGGGTGCGCAGGCTCCCGGAGAACCCGTCGGGGTCGATCGTCGAGAGGGCGAGGGGGACGAAACGGTTGCCGACGAGGCGAACCCACTCGTCGAAGCTCACACCGTGGTGGTTCTGCATGTCGCGTGCCGTCGGGACCGGGTGCTCCATCGCCTGCCTCCTTGCAGTGACGCCGAAACGTGGACCCAGCCTAAACGCGGCCGTGTACGCGCGCCCGAGACCTCGGCCGGTGTGCGCGAACCACCATGGCGCCTGCGCCGTGGGCCATGTGGCCGCGGCATCCGGCCCGACACACTTGTCCGACGGGACGCCGGTCCCGCACGAATCCATGCGAGGGAGCATCAGGTGATCCGCGACGATCTGTACGACATCGGTCTGCGCCAGCGGCGCGACATGTTCGGGCCCGAGGGGGCGGAGGGGCAGGTCGAGAACACGACCGACCTCAACGACAAGATCCAGGACTTCGTCACCCGGTACTGCTTCGGTGACATCTGGCAACGCGACGGGCTGTCGCTCACCGACCGCAGCAAGGTGACCCTCGCGATGCTCATCGCGCAGGGCAAGTCGCACGAGCTGCGCATCCACACGCGCGGCGCACTCGCCAACGGCGTGCCGGTGCTCGAACTGCGCGAGGTCATCGTGCACTCGATGCTGTACTGCGGCATCCCCGCCGCGGTCGAGGGGCTCCGTGCGCTGGAGGAGGTGCTCGCCGAGAGGGGGCTGCCCTCCAGCGTCGACGGCGAGGCCGAGAAGGCCGGGGTGCCGGCATGAGCGAAGGGACGAGCCCCGTGGCCGGGGAGACGATGGCCACCCCCCGCGTTCGCACCGTCGGATTCATCGGTCTGGGAACCATGGGCGACCCGATGGTCACCAACATCGCGTCGTCCGGAGCGTTCGCGCGCGTGCTCGTGCACGACGTCGATGTCGACCGCGCGGCAGCGCTGGCCACCCGCATCGGCGCCGAGGCCGCGGCCGACATCACCGACCTCGCCGACTGCGAGGTCGTTGTGCTGATGCTGCCCACGAGCGCGATCGTGCGCTCGGTGCTGGTTGACGACGACGGTGCCCCGCGTATCCCTTCTCCACGCGGCACCGTGTACGTGGATATGAGTTCGTCCGACCCGACTGAGACGGTCGAGACCGGGCGCCTCCTGGCCGCGGCGGGCCTGCACCTCGTCGACGCCCCCGTGTCGGGCGCACGCGAGCGCGCGATCGCGGGCACGCTCGCGATCATGATGGGCGCGGACGACGAGGATGCCGCCGAGCGGGCCGTCCCCGTCGTCGACACCATGAGCGCTCGCATCTTCCGCACCGGCGGTCTCGGCACCGGGCATGCGATGAAGGCGCTGAACAACTTCGTGGCCGCGGCCGCGTACACCGCGTCGACCGAGGCGTTGACCGCGGGCGCCCGATTCGGGCTCGACCCCGCCGTGATGGTCGACATTTTCAACGCCTCGACTGGGCAGAGCTTCGTGACCACTCACGTCCTTCCCGACCACATCGTCGGAGGTCGATTCGCCTCGGGCTTCGCGCTGCCGCTCATGACGAAAGACGTGCGGATCGCGCAGAAGGTGCAGCAGGCGACGGGACACGAGGCCCCGGTGTGCGATGCCGTCGCCGGCGCGCTCGGCGATGCGCTCGACGCCCTGGGCAACGTCGACCACACTCGCGCGTACGAGTTCTGGAACGAGCGCTGAGATGACCGTCGCCGCCCCCGCGCCGATCCGGGCCTCGCGCTTCGATCAGTACCTGCGCCGCCAGAGCGCCGTGCTGGGCGTGATCGCGGCGAGCGCCCTCGTCGTGCTCATGCTCGCCACCGTCATCGACGTCATCGTGCGCTTCTTTGCCCGCGCGAGCGTGCCGGGCATGCTCGAGGTCGCTGAGTCGGCCCTGGTCGCCTCGGTGTTCCTCGGCCTGGCATGGACGTCGATGCAGGGCGGGCACGTCGCGGTGTCCATCGTCACCGATCGTCTCAGACCGGTTCTCGCGCGCGCGGTGTCCGTCGTGGTGTGGGTGCTCAACGCGGGCCTGCTGGCCTGGATGACGTACGCATCGGTGATGCGCGCGCTGCAGGCGACCGCGCTGAACGAAACACGATTCGGTCTGGTCCAGTGGCCGGTGTGGCCGCTGCGCTGGGTGATCGCGGTCGGACTCGGGCTGTGGCTCGTCGTCGCGATCGCGAACGTCGTGCGCACCATCCGAGGACGCGGGGCCTACGGCGAAGACGCCGAGCCCACGGCCGACGCGTGAGCGCTGGCCGGAAAGACAAGGAGTGAATCCATGCTGGTGACGATCATCGTGCTCGTGGTCGTGGTCCTGCTCATCCTGCTGTTGATGGCACGGATGCCGGTGGCCCTCTCGCTCGCTCTCTCCGGGGCCCTCGGTCTCGGGGTGCTGCAGGGCACCTCGTACGCGACGAATGTGCTCGGCTCGGTGCCGTTCTCGGCCACCGCGAGCTTCTCGCTGACGATCATCCCGATGTTCATTCTGATGGGGATGCTGGCGATGCGCGCGCGGATCGCGGAGCACGTGTTCGCGATCGCCAACCACTTCGTGAGCCGGTTCCCCGGGGGGCTCGGCGTCGCGACCGTCATGGCGTGCGCGGGATTCTCGGCCGTCTCGGGTTCGAGCATCGGCACGGCCGCGACCATGTCGAAGCTCTCCGTCGGGGAGATGCGCGCCTACGGCTATCCGGCGGCGCTCGCCACGGGCATCGTGGCCATCGCGGGCACGCTCGGGGTCATCATCCCGCCGAGCACGTTCCTCGTGCTCTACGCGATCATGACGGGCGAGTCCGTCGCGCAGATGCTGGCGGCGGGCATCGTCCCGGGCCTGCTGACGGCGGCGGGCTACATCGCGTACATCCTCATCCTCGGGCACCGCCAGATCGTGCGGAACGACGTCGGGCTCGAGGACGTCGTCGTCGAGGCGCGCACGGCGGCGGCGGCCGCGGCGCGGGGCGGCGCCGGGGCGGAGGCGCCCGTGCACTCGGCCTCGATCGAGGCTGCGCTGCACGCGGTGCCGAACACCGGGACGGTGCGTCAGTCCTACGGGCTCACCGCGCGCACGCTCCCGTGGCGCGGTCTCTTCCGCCTCGGCCTGATCTTCCTGATCATCCTCGGCGGCATGTTCTCGGGCGTGTTCACCTCGACCGAGTCGGCCGCCATCGCCGCGTTCGTCGCGTTGCTGATCCTGCTGTGGGAGTTCCGTCGCTCGGGCGTCGCTTCCCTGTGGAGCAACGTCAAGGGGGCGCTGCTCGACACCGCGCAGACGACGTCGATGGTCTTCATGATCCTCGTCGGATCGAGCATCTTCTCGACCTTCCTCATCGCCGCGCACGTTCCCGACACGATCACGACCTGGATCGCGGGTCTCGAGATTCCGCCGCTGCTGACGATCGGTCTGCTGCTTCTCCTGCTCCTGCCGCTGGGCACGGCGCTGGATGAGATCTCGGTGCTGATCATCACGATTCCGATCATCTATCCGGTCGCGATGGAGTTGGGTTTCGACGGCATCTGGCTGGGCCTCATGATCGTCAAGCTCACCGCGATCGGGATGGTGACCCCACCGGTGGGGATGACGTGCTTCGTCGTCTCGGGCGCGACCGGGGTGCCGACCGAGACCGTTTTCCGAGGGGTTCTTCCCCTGCTCTCGATGGACATCGTCGTCTCGGCCCTGCTGTTCTTCGTGCCCGCGATCGTGCTCTGGCTCCCCTCCCTCGTCGCGCAGTCGGCCGGGTGAGGCGGACGTGCGCCGATGACCCGGCGGTGTGCGGCTGCAGCCATGGGGATGCCGTCGCCCGCCGCCCAGACTGAACCCACCCGCGATCCGCTCCTCGGCGGAGCGGACCGACAGAAAGGACGATGATGTTCTCACAGCACTCCAGCCCGCGCTCGCGGCGGGCTCTCGCGCTCGCCGGAGGTCTTGCCGCGGCGGCGCTGGCGATCACCGGTTGCGCCGGCATCCAGAACTCCACCGGCGGTGGCGGCGACGCCTCCGGCGAGAGTGTGACCTTCACTCTCGCCACCGGCGCGCAGGCGGGAACGCCGAACGCCGCGGTGCAGGACTGGTTCCTCGACCGTGTCGAAGAGGTCACGGACGGGCGCATCAGCTTCGAGCGAACTGCCACCGAGGCTCTCTGCAAAGCCGCCGAGGTCGCCGACTGCGTACGCGACGGGCGTGCGCAGATCGGTGTCACGGTGCCCGACTACACGCCGCAGTACTTTCCCTCGACCAGCATGGTCAGCATCCCCTTCCTCAGCCAGAACTCGCAGGCGATCATGCAGTCGATCTACGACCTGCACACCAGCTACGAGCCGGCGATGGCGGTGATGGACGGCAACAACCTGCACCACGTCGCCACGTGGCCGGTGGGGCGCTTCCTTCTCGGCAGCAAGGAACCGCTCGAGGATGCCGGGCAGTTCGCCGGACTGCAGATGCGCGCCTCGGGGCCGATCATCCAGCAGGTGCTCAGCGGCGCCGGCGCCAACATCGTCGCGATCACCGCACCCGAGACCTACGAGGCAGTCGAACGTGGCGTCGTCTCCTCGATCGGCGGCGCGATCGACTTCCCCGTGAACTACAAGATCATGGAGTTGCTGCCGTACTGGAGCGACCCGGGCGTCGGCCAGTATTCGACGTTCGGCATGTGGGTGTCGAAGGATGCATATGACGCCCTTCCCAGCGACCTGCGCGAGCAGTTCGACAGCGTCGTCGAGGAGCTCAACGGCGGCGAGGGCATTGCGGCGTTCAACGAGACGGCGGCCGGCCAGTGCCAGGAGATGCTCGACGCGCCGACGGTCAAAGACCTGACGGCGTGGGACGAGTCGGCCACGCAGGCCTGGGAAGACACCGTCGGCGACAGCGGTGCCCAGAAGTGGATCGAGTTGGCCACAGGGCAGGGGCTGGAAGACGCCGAGGGCGTGCTCGAGCAGTACATGGCCGGCCTCGAGACCTACGCCGACGCCGAGTACAACGATGCGACCAGTGACTGCGTGACGGCGTTCGCCGACCGCTGACCGCCATCCGTCCGCTGCCGGGCCCGGGCACTTCCGCCCGGGCTCGGCAGCGCCCGTTCGGGAGGATGCCGTGATGGACGAGATCGTGGTGCGGTACCCGCCGCCCACCGACCGCGCGCACGTCGCCCGGCACGGGCGCGAGGCCCACCTTCCCCGGCCGCGCGACTGCCGGGACTCAGGAATTCACCCGGATGATCTCCTGCTGGTACGGGGCGATGATGTCGCCACTGATGCGCAGGTCGAGCAGGAGGAACGGGCGCTCGTTCGCGTCGCGTGCCGTCCAGCGGGCGAGCGCGTCGAGGTCGGCGACATCGCGCACGACCACCCCCTCGGCGCCGAATCCCCGCGCGACGGCGGCGAAGTCGACCTCGGGGATGAGCATCGGCTCGCGGGCCAGCCCTTTCAGTCCATAGAGGTTGACCTCGGCGCCATACGCGGCGTCGTTCCAGACCACGGCGAGCCCGCGGCCCCGGGCGACACGCACGGCCGACTCGAGGTCGGCGAGGGCCATGAGCCCTCCGCCGTCGCCGGTCGTGAGCACGATCGTCGACTCGGGTCGGGCGGCCGCGGCACCCGGCACGCTCGGGAAGCCGAGCCCGATCGACTGGTACGCCGTGCCCACCATCATCAGGCGGTCGGGCGAGGCCACGGGCCAGTACATGTTCGACCAGCCGAGGAAGTGCCCACCGTCCGACACCACGACGCGGTCTTCGGGCAGCAACTCGCCGATGCGCAGCGCCGCCGTCCGCGGGTCGAGGCGGCCGTCGGCGGCGAGGCCGTCGCCCGTCTCGCGCACGTGCAGCGACGCGACGTCCACACTCTCCCGCCAGCCCGATGACCGCGCGCCTTTCGCGTCGAGGCGCGCCACGATCGCGGCGGCGGCGTCGGCCGCGTCGATGCGCACGAAGCCGCCCACCTGCGGGTGGGTGGCCGATGAGGCCGTGTCGATCTGGAACACGTGCGTGCGGGGGTCGAACAGCTCGCCGAAGCGCATCGTGAACGGGTTGAGACCGGCACCGAAGACGACCGCGACGTCGGCCTCGCGCACGAGCCGCATCGCCCCCTCGGCGCCGAAGCCGCCGGTGACCCCGAGGTCGTAGCGCTGGTCGGGGAAGATCCCGCGCCCGAGCGCCGTCGAGGCCGTAACCGCCCCGGTCGCCTCGGCGAGCACCCCCAACGCCTCTCCGGCATCGGCGAGCCACGCGCCGCGGCCGGCGAGCAGGAGCGGCCGCTCGGCGCTGGCGAGCGCGTCGGCGACCCGGTCGAGCGCCGCCGCGGTGAACGGGGTGGCGGGGTGCGGCGGCGCGGGGGCCGTCACCGGCGTCGGCGGAGGAACCTCGCCCGCCTCGCGGGTCGCGACGTCGTACGGGATGCCGAGCACCACCGGGAGCCGGTAGGTCAGGGCGTGCTCGATCGCGATGGCGGCGGTCGCTGCCGCATCGCGGTGCCCGACCGTGTAGGTGCGGGCGCCCACAGCCGAGGCGAGGGCGACCTGGTCGACGCCCCACGGGCGAAGGCCGGAGGTCGGCTCGTCGCCGACGACGAGCACCAGCGGAGTGCGCGCCTGCGCCGCCTCGGCGAGGGCGGTGAGCGTGTTCGTGAACCCGGCGCCGTACGTCGCGGTCGCCGCCGCGATGCGGCCGCTCGCGCGGTGGTAGGCGTCGGCGGCGACCACGCCGCCCGCCTCGTGCCGCACCGCGGTGAACGTCGCGGGGGTGCGGTCCAGTTCGTCGAGGAAGTACGCGTTGCCGTTGCCCATCACGCCGAAGACGTGGTCGACGTGGGCGGCGAGGGTGTGGGCGACATGCGCGGAAACGGAGGGCATGGCGAGGCGAGCCTTTCGAGACGGGAACGGGAATGAGCCGTATGTGTCTCGCGCGGTCCGCGCTACGTGCCCCTTTTTCGAGCAGCGACGCACGACCTCGTGCGCCTGACGGGATCGAGTATAGGAGCCGGTGCCGGGGGATCGGCAACCAGGTCGGAGGTGCGGCGAGCGGCGGCCTCCGATCTGCCGGCCCTCCGGCGGGCCGGGGCGGGATCAGCCGCTGGACGCGCGCTCGGCGAGTTCGGGACGGAACCGCACCTCGCGCTCCTCCGGCGCGAGTGTGCCGTCGAGGTGCCGGAGCAGCAGGTCGACGGCGGTGTAGCCCAGTGCCTCCGCGGGCTGGCGCACCGAGGTGAGGGGCACGACCGCGGCGGCGGCGAAGTCGATGTCGTCATACCCGACAAGGGCGATCTCGCCGGGCACTTCGACGTCGCCGAGGATCGTGAGGGCCTGCAGCACACCGACGGCCAGGAGGTCGTTCGTGGCGAAGACCGCGTCGGGCCGGTCGGTGCGCTCGCGCAAGCGCTCGCCGACGGCGCGTCCGGCAAGGACCGTCATGGCGTCGGCCGGGATGATCTCCAACCGTGCGTCGGCGACCCCGGCCACCGCCTTCCGGGCGCCCTCCAGACGGTCGGCCACCTGGCGCGTCGTGAGGGGGCCGGCGACCACGGCGATGCGTCGGCGGCCCTTCTCCAGGAGGTGGGTCACGGCGAGATGGCCGCCTTCGACGTCGTCGACCGACACCGAACAGACACCGGTATCGCCCGGCTGCTCGTCGACCAGGACGACCGGGATGCCGGAGGACTGCAGGTCGCGGACGGTGTCGGTGTCGGCGTGCGCCGGGGTGATGAGCAGCCCCGCCACGCGCTGTTCGCGGAACTGCTCGAGGTAGGCGTTCTCGCGGGCGGCGTCGTGGCCGCTGGACCCGAGGAGCACGACGTACCCGTCTTCGGCCGCGCGATTTTCGGCGCCGCGCGCGAGGGCGGCGAAGAAGGGGTTGCCCGCGTCGAGCACGACGAGAGCGATGCTGCGACTGCGTCCGGCGCGCAGCTGTCGCGCCGCGTCGTTGCGCACGTAGCCGAGCGACTCGATGGCCGCGCGCACGCGCTCGGCGGCGGCATCCGAGACCGTCTGCCGCCCGTTGAGCACGTTCGACACGGTTCCCACCGACACGCCGGCGTGCGCGGCGACGTCTTTGATCTTCACCGCCATGGCGCTGGGGCCCTCCTCCCGATCCGTTGACGATAGCGCAGCGCTCCTGCGGGGCGGGACGACGCTTGCCGCCAACCGATTCTCGTGTCTATAGTGCAATGAAACGATTCACTCACTCAGTTCGCGAAGATCGATCGGCGCTCACCGTCGTCGCCGAGATCTCCGCCCCGACAGGAAGCCAGCGCGCATGACACCCTTCACCCCCGAGACCCTCGCGGCCCTGGAAGGTCAGGCGATCGAACTGCCCTCCTGGGCCTTCGGCAACTCCGGCACGCGCTTCCGCGTCTTCCCGACGCCCGGCACGCCGCGCGATCCGTTCGAGAAGATCGCCGACGCCGCCGAGGTGAACCGGCTCACCGCTCTCGCACCCACGGTGGCCCTCCACATTCCGTGGGACCGCGTCGACGACTACGCTGCGCTTCGCCGTCACGCCGAAGACCTCGGCGTGCGCCTCGGGACGGTCAACTCCAACACCTTCCAGGACGAGGACTACAAGTTCGGCGCCCTCACACACCACGACGAGCGGATTCGGCGCAAGGCCATCGACCACCACCTCGAGTGCATCGACATCATGGATGCCACGGGCTCGCGCGATCTGAAGATCTGGCTGGCCGAGGGGTCGAACTACCCGGGCCAGAACGACATGCGCGACCGGCAGGACCGCCTCCAGGATTCGCTGCAGCAGATCTACGCTCGCCTCGGCGAGGAGCAGCGCCTCGTGCTGGAGTACAAGTTCTTCGAGCCGGCGTTCTACCACACCGATGTTCCGGACTGGGGGACCTCCTACGTGCAGGTCGCCGCCCTCGGCGGTAAGGCGATGGTGTGCCTCGACACCGGTCACCACGCACCGGGCACGAACATCGAGTTCATCGTGATGCAGCTCCTTCGCCTCGGAAAGCTCGGCTCCTTCGACTTCAACTCGCGGTTCTACGCCGACGACGACCTCATCGTGGGAGCAGCTGACCCGTTCCAGCTCTTCCGCATCCTCGTGGAGGTCGTGCGCGGCGGGGGACTGAACAACCCCGACGTGGCGTTCATGCTCGACCAGTGCCACAACATCGAGGACAAGATCCCCGGCCAGATCCGCTCGGTGCTCAATGTGCAGGAGATGACCGCCCGTGCGCTCCTGCTCGACCGTGACGCGCTGTCGGCGGCGCAGAACGACAACGACGTCCTCGCCGCCAACGCGGTGCTGATGGACGCGTTCTCCACCGACGTGCGTCCCGCGCTCGCCGAGTGGCGCGTGTCCCGAGGGCTGCCCGCCGACCCGATGGCCGCCTACGCCGCCTCCGGCCACCTGTCGCGGATCGCCGCCGAACGCGTCGGCGGCACCCAGGCCGGCTGGGGCGCCTGACCCGACCCACCGGGGCGGCGCCCGATCTGCCGCCCCGGTGCCCCTCTCTCATCCCGACCCGCTTCCGACGCCGCACACGACCGCGAGGATCCCGCATGACCACCCAGACCGCCGCCGACCTGATCGCGCGCAGCAACCGCCTCGGCTCTGACCCGAAGGTCACCAACTACGCCGGGGGCAACACCTCGGCCAAGGGCACCGACGTCGACCCCGTCACGGGGGAGCCGGTCGAGCTCCTGTGGGTGAAGGGCTCCGGGGGTGACCTGGGCACCCTGACCGACAAGGGGCTCGCCGTGCTGCGACTGGACCGCATGCGTGCCCTCGTCGACGTGTACCCCGGCATCGACCGCGAAGACGAGATGGTCGCCGCGTTCGACTACTGCCTGCACGGTAAAGGCGGGGCCGCGCCCTCGATCGACACCGCCATGCACGGACTCGTGGATGCCGCGCACGTCGACCACCTGCACCCCGACGCCGGTATCGCGATCGCGACCGCCGCCGACGGCGAAGCGCTGACGGCGACCATCTTCGGCGACAAGGTCGTGTGGGTGCCGTGGCGCCGCCCCGGCTTCCAGCTGGGCCTCGACATCGCCGCGATCAAGGCCGCGAACCCGCAGGCGATCGGCACGATCCTCGGCGGCCACGGCATCACGGCGTGGGGCGACACGTCCGAGGAGGCCGAGCGCAACAGCCTCTGGATCATCGACACGGCGCAGGCCTACATCGACGAGCACGGTTCCGTCGCCCCCTTCGGCGGGGTACGCGCGGGCTTCGCCCCTCTGTCCGACGCCGACCGCCGCGCCAAGGCCGCCGCCCTCGCTCCCACCATCCGGGGCCTCGCGTCCACCGACAAGCCCATGGTCGGCCACTTCACCGACGCCGACGTCGTGCTCGACTTCCTGGCATCCGAAAAGGCGCCCGCCCTGGCCGCGCTCGGCACGAGCTGCCCCGATCACTTCTTGCGCACGAAGGTCACGCCCCTGCTGCTCGACCTTCCCGCCGACGCCCCCGTCGACGAGGCGATCGCGCGGCTGCGGGAGCTTCACGCCGCCTACCGCGTCGACTACCAGGCCTACTACGACGCGCACGCGGACGCGGATTCGCCGGCGATGCGCGGTGCCGACCCGCTGATCGTGCTCGTTCCGGGCGTGGGCATGTTCTCGTTCGGCGCGAACAAGCAGACCGCGCGCGTGGCGGGGGAGTTCTACGTCAACGCCATCAACGTCATGCGCGGAGCCGAGGCGCTGTCGACCTACGCGCCCATCTCGGATGCCGAGAAGTTCCGCATCGAGTACTGGGCGCTGGAGGAGGCGAAGCTCCAGCGGATGCCGAAGCCGAAGACGCACCAGGGCCGGGTCGCGTTCGTCACGGGCGCGGCATCCGGAATCGGCAAGGCCATCGCCACGCGTCTGGCCGCCGAGGGCGCGTGCGTCGTCGTTGCCGATCTCGACCTCGAGAAGGCGCAGGCCGTGGCCGCGGAGCTCGGCTCGACCGACGTCGCGATCGGCGTCGCGGCCAACGTCGCGGATGCCGCGGGCGTGCAGGCCGCGATCGATGCCACGGTGCTCGCGTTCGGCGGGATCGACCTCGTCGTGAACAACGCCGGTCTGTCGCTGTCGAAGCCGCTCCTGGAGACCACCGAGAAGGACTGGGATCTGCAGCACGATGTGATGGCCAAGGGGTCGTTCCTGGTGTCGAAGGCCGCGGCGAAAGCGCTCATCGAGCAGGGGATGGGCGGCGACGTCATCTACATCTCGTCGAAGAACTCCGTCTTCGCCGGCCCCAACAACATCGCGTACTCGGCGACCAAGGCCGACCAGGCGCACCAGGTGCGTCTGCTCGCGGTCGAGCTCGGCGAGCACGGGGTTCGTGTCAACGGCATCAACCCCGACGGCGTCGTGCGCGGCTCGGGCATCTTCGCCGCGGGCTGGGGGGCGAACCGCGCCGCGACCTACGGCGTGAAAGAAGAAGACCTCGGCCAGTTCTACGCCAACCGCACGATCCTCAAGCGCGAGGTCGTACCCGAGAACGTCGCCGACGCCGTGTACGTGCTCACCGGTCCCGAACTCTCGCGCACGACCGGTCTGCACGTGCCCGTGGACTCCGGCGTCGCCGCGGCATTCCTCCGATGACCGCGACCCGATCCGTCGTCGCCGTGGATCTCGGCGCCACGAGCGGTCGCGTCATGATCGGGCGGGTCGGCGAGGGGATCCTCGAGCTGGAACAGGTCGCCCGGTTCCCGAACGGACCGGTCGAACGGGCCGACGGGTGGCACTGGGACCTCGAAGCGCTGTGGCAGCACGTGCGTGCGGGCCTCGCCGAGGCCATGCGCCGCGAGCCCGGGATCGAGAGCATCGGCATCGACTCGTGGGCGGTCGATTACGGCCTGCTGCGCGGTGACGAGCTCCTCGCCGAGCCGTTCCACTACCGCGACGCGCGGACGGCGCGGGGGGTGGATGCCGTGCACGCGGTGGTCCCCTTCGACGAGCTGTACCGGCGGAACGGACTGCAGTTCCTCCCCTTCACCACCCTGTACCAGTACGCCGCCGATGCCCGGATCGCCGACGCCGAGACGACCCTGCTCATCCCCGACCTCCTCGCGTTCCGTCTGACGGGCCGGCGTGTCGCCGAGCGGACGAACGCCTCGACGACGGGCCTGCTCGACGTGCACACCGGGGAGTGGGATGCCGACCTCGCGGAGCGGATCGGCGTGCGTCCCGGGGTGCTGCCCGACCTCATCGACCCCGGACAGACGATCGGCGGCGTCGTCGCGGGCGAGGCCGGGGCGGGAGTGCCGGTGATCGCGGTGGGATCGCACGACACGGCCTCCGCCGTCGTCGCGGCCCCGCTCTCGACGCCGAACGCCGCGTATGTCTCCTGCGGGACCTGGGGGCTGGTGGGCCTCGAGGTGCCCGAGCCGATCGTGTCGGATGCCGCCCGCGCGGCCAACTTCACCAACGAAGGCGGCGTCGATGGGCGGGTGCGCTTCCTGCACAACGTGACCGGCCTGTGGTTGCTGAGCGAGACGGTGCGGGCGTGGGAGGCGCAGGACGGCGCCGTCGTCGACCTGCCCGCTCTCCTTGCCGCAGCGGCACGGGTCGACCGCCCCGAGCGGCTCTTCGACGCCGGCGATCCGTCTCTGTCGGCCCCGGGCGACATGCCCTCGCGCATCGCGACGCTCCTCGGCGTCGAGGTGCCGGGGCGCGCCGACCGGGCCCGATTCGCCCGGGTCATCGTCGAGAGCATCGCCGCGGCCTTCGCCGCCGCGATCCGCACGGCGGGCGATCTCGCCGGACGCGAGGTCGATGTCGTGCATCTCGTGGGTGGTGGTGCGCTCAACGCGCTCCTGTGCCAGGCCACCGCGGACCGCGTGGGGCTGCCGGTGCTGGCCGGGCCCGTCGAGGCCACGGCTCTCGGCAACGTTCTCGTCCAGGCTCGCGCGCTCGGGTGGCTCGGCGACGACGTCACGCTCGAAGACCTCCGCGCGCGCGTCGCGCGAGCCCATTCCCCGCGGCGTTTCGACCCGCATCCCTGACGGCGGCCCCCACCTCCCCTCAGCGGCGTACCCTGTGGTCAGACCACAAGAAAGCGAGATCCCATGGTTCAGCGGCAGCTGCCCCAGGTCGGTGAGCTCCTCGAGCTCATGCAGTTCAAGAAGCCGGAGCTCGATGCCCGGAAGCGGCGTCTCGACGCGGCGCTCACCATCGCCGACCTCCGCACGATCGCCAAGCGCCGCACGCCCAAGGCCGCGTTCGACTACACCGACGGTGCGGCCGAGGGAGAGCTCTCGCTCGACCGTGCACGGCACGCGTTCGAGGACGTGGAGTTCCACCCCGATATCCTGCGCCCCGCGGCCCACGTCGACACGTCGTGCGAGATCCTCGGTGGGCCCTCGGCGCTGCCCTTCGGTATCGCGCCCACCGGCTTCACCCGGCTGATGCAGACCGAGGGCGAGACCGCCGGCGCCTCCGCGGCCGCCGCGGCCGGCATCCCGTTCACCCTTTCGACGCTGGGGACGACCTCGATCGAGGGTGTGAAGGCCGCCAACCCCGTCGGCCGCAACTGGTTCCAGCTCTACGTGATGCGCCAGCGCGAGATCTCGTTCGGGCTGGTCGAACGGGCCGCTGCCGCCGGATTCGACACGCTGATGTTCACGGTTGACACCCCCGTCGCCGGTGCGCGGCTGCGCGACAAGCGCAACGGCTTCTCGATCCCCCCGCAGCTGACCCTCGGCACGATCGTGAACGCGATCCCGCGTCCGTGGTGGTGGTTCGATTTCCTCACCACCCCGAAGCTCGAGTTCGCCTCGCTCAGCACCACCGGGGGAACCGTGGGTGAACTGCTGAACGCCGCCATGGACCCCACGATCAGCTACGACGACCTCGACGTCATCCGCGGCATGTGGCCGGGCAAGCTCGTCGTGAAGGGTGTGCAGAACGTCACCGACGCCGCGCGCCTGGTCGACCTGGGCGTCGACGGGATCGTGCTGTCCAACCACGGCGGTCGCCAGCTCGACCGCGCCCCCATCCCGTTCCACCTGCTGCCGAAGGTCGTGCGCGAGGTGGGTAAAGACGCCACGATCATGGTCGACACCGGCATCATGAACGGCGCCGACATCGTGGCATCCATCGCCCTGGGGGCGAAGTTCACGCTCATCGGACGTGCGTACCTCTACGGGCTCATGGCCGGTGGCCGGCAGGGTGTGGATCGCACGATCGCGATCCTGCGCAGCGAGATCGAGCGCACCATGGCGCTGCTCGGGGTCTCGAGCCTCGACGAGCTCGAGCCGCGGCACGTCACCCAGCTCACGCGGCTCGTGCCGGTGGACGGGGCAAGCGCGCGCGTCTGACGCGCGGGCGGGTCCCCGCCCTGTGTGACGCGCGGGCGGGTCCCCGCCCTTTGTGACGCGCGGGCGGGTCCCCGCCCTGTGTGACGCGGTGGCGGGTCCCCGCCCTTCGCCGATAAACGCCGTGCCCGCCGGGAAACGCGGCGGCGGAGCGTTTCTCGACGGGGATCGCGTTTCTCGGGGGTGGCGTCGTCAGAGCGCGGCGCGGATGGCGGCGGCGGCCACGGCCAGGCGGGCGGCGATCACGGCGTCGTCGAGGTCGGTGGCGACGTGGACGGTCGCGACCGCGGCGGGTTCGCGGCCCTGCACGGCCAGCGGTACCGCGACCGCGCGCAGCGACGGCACGACCTCGTCGTGACTGGTCGCCCAGCCGCGGTCAGCGGCGGCGGCGACCTCAGCCGCGAGTGCCGCGTCGAGGTCGTCGGGCCAGCGGCGCGGGGGGAGTTGCGCGAGGATCACGCGCCCCGGCGCGCCCCGCGTCACGGGATGCCGTGCGCCCGGGCGCTGCGCCACGGCGGTGACGGTGTGGCGCGGTTCGACGCTCGCGAGCGTGACGCACTCGTCGTGATCGAGCAC
This sequence comes from Microbacterium sp. ZW3a, assembly GCF_057167165.1. Classification (NCBI taxonomy): domain Bacteria; kingdom Bacillati; phylum Actinomycetota; class Actinomycetes; order Micrococcales; family Microbacteriaceae; genus Microbacterium; species Microbacterium sp. ZW3a. Next base: position 714,304 of record NZ_CM169903.1, read on the forward strand.
CACGAGGAAGCACGTCATGCCGAGATCGTTCGCCGCGGCCGTGAGCTCGGGCAGCGCCTCGGACTGCAGATCGGCGGCGACCCCGGCGGCCAGAGCGGCCAGCCCCGTGCCCAGGCGTACGGCACCGGCGGCATCCCGCGAGACGAGCCCATGGTCTTCGAGCGTCCGCAGCAGGCGGTAGGCGACCGACCGGTGGAGCTCCACGCGTGCGGCGAGGTCGTCGATCGAGAGGGGGGTGCGCGCCGCGGCGAGTTCTTCGAGCAGACGGATGCCACGGCTCAGCGTCTGCGACGCGGGTGCGACGGTCACCACGGGCGTCCTCTCTTGCCCCCGGGGAGGCGCGCGGGCTACTGTATCGTTCGATAGACGAACGTTGCGTTCGAATATAGAACACCGCGCCGGAGCGGTGCAACCCGACATCGAGGTCAGGAGAAGCATGCAGTTCCATCACCACGGCTATGTCTCGGGCGACCCCAGGGTGCAGCCCGCCGCCGGCACAGGTCTCGACCGCCCCGCGACTGTGCCCGACGAGGTCGACGTCCTCATCGTGGGATCGGGGCCCGCGGGCATGCTGCTCGCCGCGCAGATGTCGCAGTTTCCTCACGTGACCACGCGCGTCATCGAGAAGCGCGAGGGGCGCCTCGTGCTCGGCCAGGCCGACGGCATCCAACCCCGGAGCGTCGAGACCTTCGAGGCGTTCGGCTTCGCCGCGCGCATCACCGCCGAGGCGTACAACATCGGATGGATGAACTTCTGGGCCCCCGACCCCGAGGCGCCCGAGCGGATCGTCCGCACGACCCGCACCGAGGACTACGCGCTGAAGATCAGCGAGTACCCGCACCTCATCGTCAACCAGGCCCGCGTGCTCGACTACTTCGCCGAGGCCGCCGCTCTCGGACCCGCGCGCATCGTGCCCGACTACGGTGTCGAGTTTCTCGACCTCACCGTGCACGACGGGGGCGAGTACCCCGTCGAGGTGCGGGTGCGGGATGCCGGGGGCGAGCGGACCATCCGCGCGAAGTACGTCGCCGGGTGCGACGGCGCGCGCAGCGGCGTGCGCCACGCGATCGGGCGCACCCACGTCGGCGCCGCGTCGCAGCACGCGTGGGGCGTCATGGACGTGCTCGTCGAGACCGACTTCCCCGACTGGCGGATCAAGTGCGCGATCAACGCGGCAGCGGGCAACATCCTCCACATTCCGCGCGAGGGTGGCTACCTCAGCCGCATGTACATCGACCTCGGCGAGGTCGCCGCCGACGACGACCACCGGGTGCGGCAGACCCCGATCGAGGAGATCATCCGCCGGGCGAACGAGATTCTTCACCCCTACGCCATCGACGTGAAGCAGGTCGCCTGGCACAGCGTCTACGAGGTGGGGCACCGGGTGACCGACCGCTTCGACGACGACGAGGAGAACCCCCGCGTCTTCCTCACCGGTGACGCGTGCCACACGCACAGCGCGAAGGCGGGGCAGGGCATGAACGTCTCGATGCAGGACGGGTTCAACCTGGGCTGGAAGCTCGGGCACGTGCTCACCGGGCTCGCGCCGGCGGATCTCCTGCGCACCTACTCGTCGGAGCGGCAGCCGGTCGCGCAGCAGCTCATCGACTTCGACCGCGAGTGGTCTTCGCTCATGGCCCGCAAGCCCGGCGAGATCACCGATCCCGACGAGCTGTCCACGTACTACCTCGCCACGGCCGAGTTCCCCTCGGGGTTCATGACGCAGTACGGTCCGTCGTCGATCGTGGGGTCGGACGCGGCGCAGGAGCTGGCATCCGGATTCCCGGTCGGCAAGCGTTTCAAGAGCGTCGAGGTCGTGCGGGTGTGCGACGGCAATCCCGTGCACCTCGGACACCACGCCCGCGCGGACGGTCGCTGGCGCGTGTATGCCTTCGCGGATGCCGAGGGCGCGGCGCTGCGCGACTGGGCCGAGGCCGCGCGTGCGGTCGTCGAGCGCTTCACCCCCGACGGGGCAGATCTGGATGCGGTGTTCGACGTCAAGGCGATCTACCCCGGCGCGTGGGAGAGCGTGACCCAAGTGCCGGCGCTCTTCCGGCCGCGGTCGGGGCCGCTCGGTCTCACCGACCTCGAGAAGGTTTTCGCCGCCGCCCCCTCGGCGTGGACGACCGACGACATCTTCGCCGAGCGCGGGATCGGCGCCGAGGGGGCCGTCGTCGTGGTCCGCCCCGACCAGTACGTCGCGCACGTGCTGCCGCTCACGGCGCCCGAGGCGCTGGAGCGGTTCCTCGCCGGCGCCATGCGTCCCGCGGTCGCCGCCGCCCTCCCTTCTCGATAAACGCGATTCGCGGCGAGAAACGCCGCGGCGTCGCGTTTCTCGCCGCGAATCGCGTTTATCGGCGGGGGAGGGGCGTCGTCGGCACCCTTGCGCTCGCCCACTCGGCCACCGAGGAGTGCGGGTTGTACGCCATGTATATCGGCGCGTGACCGCGTGCTGACCAGAATGAGCGGGGAGACCCGCACCGACACAGGAGGACCCATGACCGATCCGCGCGAGAGCGAGTTGCTGGCATCCGTACCGACCGGCTTGTTGATCAACGGCGAGTGGCGCGCGGCCGAGGGCGGCAAGACCGTCAAGGTCAACGACCCGGCCACCGGCGAGGTGATCCGCGAGATCGCCGACGCCTCGGTCGCCGACGGCGTGGCGGCGATGGATGCCGCGGCCGAGGCGTTCCCGTCGTGGGCGGCGACGCCGGCGCGTGAGCGTGCCGAGATCCTCCGCCGCGCGTTCGACCTGCTGCAGGAGCGCAAGGAAGACGTCGCGCTGCTGATGACGCTCGAAATGGGCAAGCCGCTCGCCGAGGCGCGGGGCGAGGTCGCCTACGGCGGGGAGTTCCTCCGCTGGTTCAGCGAGGTCACCGCCCACACCCAGGGCCGCTACGGCGCGAACCCCGAGGGCACCGGCCGCATGATCGTCACACAGCACCCCGTCGGGCCGTGCTACCTCATCACCCCGTGGAACTTCCCCCTCGCCATGGCGACGCGCAAGATTGCTCCGGCGCTGGCCGCCGGCTGCACCGTGGTGATCAAGCCCGCCACCCTCACCCCCCTCACGACCCTGTTCTTCGCGCAGATCCTGCAGGATGCCGGCGTTCCGGCGGGCGTCGTCAACGTCGTGACCACCACGAGCACCGCCGCGGTCTCGGAGCGCATCATCGCCGACCCGCGGCTGCGGAAGCTCTCGTTCACCGGCTCCACGCCGGTCGGACAGAAACTCCTGCAGCAGTCGGCGCAGGGCGTGCTGCGCACCTCCATGGAGCTCGGCGGCAACGCGCCCTTCGTCGTGTTCGATGACGCCGACCTCGACAAGGCGGTCGAGGGGGCGATGCTGGCGAAGTTCCGCAACATCGGCCAGGCCTGCACCGCTGCCAACCGCTTCATCGTGCAGCGCTCCGTCGTCGAAGAGTTCACCCGTCGCGTCACCGAGCGGGTGCAGGGCATGAAGATCGGCCGCGGAACCGAGGACGGCGTGCAGATCGGACCCCTCATCGACGACCGGGCGGTCGACAAGGCCAACACCCTCGTCGGGGATGCCGTCGAGCGCGGTGCCACGGTCACCACGGGAGGGTCGCCGGTCGACGGCCCCGGCACCTTCTTCGAGCCGACGGTCGTCTCCGACGTGCAGCCGGGCAGCGACATCCTGCGCGAGGAGATCTTCGGGCCCGTGCTCGCGATCGTCCCGTTCGACGACGAGGACGATGCCGTGCGCATCGCCAACGACACCGAGTACGGCCTGGTCTCGTACGTCTTCACCGAGTCGCTCGCGCGCGGTCAGCGCATGATCGAGCGCCTCGAGACCGGGATGATGGGCCTCAACGTCGGCGTGGTCTCCAACGCCGCCGCCCCGTTCGGCGGCTGGAAGCAGTCGGGCCTCGGCCGCGAGGGCGGCGACGAGGGCATCCACGAGTACCTGCAGACGAAGTACACCCTCACGGCGAACCCCTTCGCCTGACCCACGGATGCCACGGCCTCGCCGCCCCGATCGGGCGCGGGGTCGTGGCATCCGTCGTTTCCCGCCGCGCACAACTCCTGCGTTTCGGCCCCTGCCGGGCTCCCGGCGGGGGGAGTCCGGCGTGCTGCAGGAGTTGTGCGGCCGGCCCGGCGTGCTTCGGGCCCCGCGCTCCTCGGAGCGTCGGGGTCGTGGCATCCGTCGTTCCCCCGCCGCGCACAACTCCTGCGGGCGGGGCGAGCGGCGGCCTCCCGCGGCATTGGCCGGCTGAGGCGCCGGAGTTGTGTCTGCACGCCGCCGACACGACGTCGGTGTCGGCGGTGACCGAGTCACGCCGCGGGCGAGGGGTCTATCCGCATAACTCCTGCGTCGGGTCGCCGCGGGCGGTCTGGATGCCAGGATCCTCCGCATTGTGCAGGAGTTGTGCGGCCGGTGCCGTGCGCGGCGCACCGCCCGGCGCGCGTCGTCCGTGTCGGCGGTGACCGAGTCACGCCGCGGGCGAGGGGTCTATCCGCATAACTCCTGCGTCGGGTCGCCGCGGGCGGTCTGGATGCCAGGATCCTCCGCATTGTGCAGGAGTTGTGCGGCCGGCGCCGCGCGCGGCGCACCGCCCGGCGCGCGCCGTCCGTGTTGGCCGGGACCGAGTCACGCCGCGGGCGAGGGGTCTACCCGCATAACTCCTGCGTCGGGTCGCCGCGGGCGGTCTGGATGCCAGGATCCTCCGCGTCGTGCAGGAGTTGTGCGGCCGGCGCCGTGCGCGGCGCACCGCCCGGCGCGCGCCCGCACCGGCGCCGCGCCCGACCCGGCGCCCGGCGCGGCGCACCGCCCGGCACCGCGCCCCGCCCGGCGCCGCACCCGGCCCGGCACCTGCCCCAGACCCGGCCCGGGGCTCAGTCGCCCGCGTGCCGGTCGAGGAACGCGAACACCTCGGCGTCGTCGACCCCGGGGAACATGCCGCGGGGGAGGGGCGAGAACATGTGCCGGTGCACCCGGGCGCTCGGCCAGGCCTTGCCCTGCCAGCGCTGGGCCGCCTCGGTGTCGGGGCGGCGGCAGCACGACTCGTCGGGGCAGTGCGAGACGCCGCGCGTGACGGTGTCGCGCCCGCGGAACCATCGCGCGTCGTCGAAGGGAACGCCGACGGTGATCGAGAAGTCGCCCTCGGAGGTCGTGCCCGTCTGGGTGGAGCACCAGAACGTCCCGGCGGGGGTGTCGGTGTACTGGTAGTGCTCGGTGGTGCGGTTGTGTTCCGAAAACGCCGCCCGCGCCGAGAACTTCTTGCACACGATCTGCCCCTCGACCGACCCCGTGACATCGGTGGGCAGGGGGAGCCCGTCGTTCTCATACACGCGCGCGATCGCCCCGTCGTCGTCGACGCGGAGGAAGTGCAGGCGGATGCCGAGATGCCGGGTCATCAGGTTCGTCATGCGCATCGCGGCGGCTTCGTGCGTGACGCCGAACGCGTCGCGGAAGTCCTCGACGGCGAGGTTGCGGTCTTTCTTCGCCTGCGCGAGGAAGGCGACCGCGTTCGTCTCGGGCATGAGACAGCACGCGGCGTAGTAGTTGATCTCGAGGCGCTGCTGCAGGAAGTCGGCGTAGTCGGTGGGCGGCCGGTGCCCGAGCAGGCGGTGCGCCATCGCCTGCAGCGCCATCGAGCGCAGACCGTGCCCACCGGGAATGGATGCCGGGGGAAGGTAGATGCGTCCGTGTTCGAGGTCGGTCACCGAGCGCGCGGAGTGCGGCAGGTCGCTGACGTAGATGAGCTCGAAGCCGAGCTGCTCGGCCATGATGCTGACGGTGCGGTGCGTCAACGCGCCAGTGCCGTGACCGGCGGCCTTGAGCTGCTTCTCGGCGAGCTTCTCGATGTCGGGCAGGTGATTGTCGATCGCGCGCATGCGCACCCGCAGCTCGGTGTTGGCGCGCCGGGCTTCTTCGGGGCTCGCGATCGTCTCGCGCTCGCGGCGCTGCAGCTCGCGATGCAACCCCAGGACGGCCTCGATCGTCTCGTCGCTCGTGCCCTTGGTGATCTTGACGGGCGCGATGCCGAGCTGACGGAAGAAGGGGCTGGATTGCGCCCGCTCCAGTTCGATCTCGAGCGCGGCACGTCGGTTCGGGGGCTCGGTCGAGAGGAGCTCGGCCACCTCGGTCTCGGTGGCCCGGGCGATCTCCTGGAGGAGGGAGAGCTTGGGTTCGCGCTTGCCGTTCTCGATGAGACTCAGCTGGCTGCCCGCGACGCCCACGAGGGCCCCGAGCTCGTCGAGGGTGTACCCGCGCGCGAGGCGGTGGTGACGGATGCGATGACCGAGCGTGGTCAGTTCGAGCGACGAGGCCATTCTTTGACGATAGCGAAAGAAGACAGGTTCTTGCGCTGCATTCACCAGGAAAGATGCCGCGAGCAGGCGTCACAGTGGAGGAAGACCACCGAATTCGCTCTCAATCGAGGAGATCGACATGGCTCTCGCCGACATTTTCGCCCGCCCCGCCGATCGCGCCGTCGCGACGGCCCCGGCGTCCTCGTCTCGTCCCGCCCACGGCATCCGCCCTTCTCTCGAGGGGCCGGGTCTGGCCGCGCTCGAGGCGTGGGTCGACGAGGTCGCCGCGCTGACCCAGCCCGATCGCATCCACTGGGTCGACGGCTCCGCCGCCGAGAACGACGTGCTCCTGCGCGAGATGGTCGACGAGGGCAAGCTCATCAAGCTCAACCCCGAGTGGCGCCCCGGCTCCTACCTCGCCCGCTCGCACCCGAGCGACGTCGCGCGCCTGGAGTCCCGCACCTTCATCGCCTCCGAGAACGAGGAAGATGCCGGCCCCACCAACAACTGGATCGCTCCGGACGAGATTCGGCAGACCCTCGAGGGCGTCTTCGCGGGGTCGATGCGCGGACGCACGATGTACGTCGTGCCCTTCTCGATGGGCGCGATCGGCGGGCCGCTGAGTCACATCGGCGTGCAGATCACCGACAGCGCCTACGCCGTGGCATCCATCGGCATCATGACCCGTGTGGGCACCGCCGTGCTCGAGCAGATCGCCGCGGGGGCGCCGTGGGTGAAGACGGTCCACTCGGTCGGCGCACCCCTCGCCCCCGGGCAAGAGGACGTGCCCTGGCCCTGCAACGACGAGAAGTACATCGTCCACTTCCCCGACACCCTCGAGGTGTGGTCGTTCGGCTCGGGCTACGGCGGCAACGCGATCCTGGCGAAGAAGTGCTTCGCTCTGCGCATCGCCTCGGTGATCGGTCGCGACGAGGGCTGGCTCGCCGAGCACATGCTGCTCATCCGCGTGATCGACCCGAAGGGGAAGGCGTACCACGTGGCGGCGGCGTTCCCCTCGGCGTGCGGCAAGACGAACCTCGCCATGCTCCGCCCGACAATCCCCGGCTGGCGCGTCGAGACCCTCGGCGACGACATCACCTGGATCCGCCCCGGCGAAGACGGGCGCCTGTGGGCCATCAACCCCGAGGCCGGCTTCTTCGGGGTCGCTCCCGGCACGGGTGAGTCCACCAACGTCACTGCCGTCGAGACGCTGTGGGGCAACACGATCTTCACCAACGTCGCGCTACGCCCCGACGGCGACGTGTGGTGGGAGGGCCTCACCGATGAGGCCCCGCCGCACCTGATCGACTGGGAGGGCAACGACTGGACGCCCGCCTCGGGCCGTCCCGCCGCGCACCCCAACTCCCGCTTCACCGTGGGCGCCGCCCAGTGCCCGCAGATCGCCGCGGACTGGGAGGCTCCCCAGGGCGTGCCGCTCGATGTGATCCTGTTCGGGGGGCGTCGGGCCACCAACGTTCCGCTCGTGCTCGAGGCGACCGACTGGTCGCACGGCGTCTTCCTCGGCTCGACGGTGTCGAGTGAGAAGACCGCCGCCCAGGAGGGGACCGTTGGCGAGCTGCGCCGCGACCCCTTCGCGATGCTGCCCTTCTGCGGGTACAACATGGGCGACTACTTCGCCCACTGGCTCCGGGTTGGGCAGAAGGTGCGCTTCGACCGGGCACCCCGCATTTTCCAGGTCAACTGGTTCCGCAAGGGCGACGACGGCCGGTTCCTGTGGCCCGGGTTCGGCGACAACGCGCGCGTGATCGACTGGATCATCCGCCGCGTCGACGGGCAGGTCGAGGCCGTCGACACCCCGATCGGCCGCGTGCCCCGCCCGGAAGACCTCGATCTCACGGGTCTCGACCTCCCCGCGGCGGATCTCGAGGAGCTCTTCGCGATCGACACGTCGTCGTGGCTGGCCGAGGCCGACCTGACGGAGGAGTTCTTCGACACCTTCGGCTCGCACCTGCCGGCCGCGCTGCGCGCCGAGCTGGCCGCCCTGCGCTACCGCCTCCAGCGCGCGTAGCCCACCGACTCGACGCCCCTCCCTGTTCTTGGCGCGCGGGGAGGGGCGTCGTCCTGCCCGGCGTGCGCCCCGGCGCTTCCGCTCCGTCAGCCGTGCGCCCCGGCGCCCCGGCGCCTCCGCTCCGGCGCCCCGGCTCCGTCATCCGCGATAAACGCGATCGGCGGCGAGAAACGCGTGGAGAGCGCGTTTATCGCGGTGGATCGCGTTTATCGGTGCCGGGTGTCGCGGCGCCGAGCATCTCCGCGCGTCAGACCAGCAGCTGGTGCTTCGCGAGGTCGCGGTAGAGGGGCGTGGATGCCACGAGCTCGCTGTGCGTGCCCTGACCGACGACCCGCCCGTTCTCGAGCACCACGATGAGGTCGCTGTCGACGACCGTCGAGAGGCGGTGGGCGATGACGAGCAGCGTCCGCCCGGTGGCCACGGCATCGATGGCCTCGCGCATGCGCTGCTCGTTCCGCCCGTCGAGCGACGACGTCGACTCGTCGAGCAGCAGCACCGGGGGAGCGGCCAGCAGCGCGCGGGCGATCGCGAGGCGTTGACGCTCGCCGCCCGAGAGCATGACGCCGTCCTCGCCGACCGGAGCGTCGACCCCGAGCGGGCTGCGCTCCAGCACGTCGCCGAGATTGACCGCCCGCAGCACCCGCTCGCAGTCGGCGTCGGAGGCCTCGGGCGAGGCCAGCCGCAGGTTGTCGGCGATGGTGCCGGCCAGGGTGGGGGCGTCCTGCTCGACGTAGCCGAAGCGGGCGCGCAGCGCCTCACGCGGGAGCTCGCGCGCGTCGACGCCGTCGACGAGGATCGCCCCACCGGTCGGGTCGTAGAAGCGCTCGACGAGAGAGAGGATCGTGCTCTTGCCCGCGCCGGACGGCCCGACGAGCGCGACACGCGCGCCCCGGGGAACGGTGAAGGTCACCCCGCGCAGCACCTCGCGCTCGGCTTCTTCGGCCTCGGCTTCGGTCTCCTCGGCCGCGCGGTCGAGGTGCGCCTGGGCGAGCACCGATCGGGCCTCCTCCGCCGCGGCCTCGCGCGCCTTCACCACGTGGTCGGGGTAGCGGAACCGCACGTCGCGGAACTCGATCGCCGCGGCATCCGTCTGCGGTTCGGCGGAGCTCGGCCGGTCGTCGGTGCTCTCCTCGGGGAGGTCGAGCACCTCCTGGATCCGGCCGAGCGCCCCGAGGGCCTGGTTGACCGACGTAATGGCGCCGATGGCCGAGGCGAGGGGCTGCACGAGGAGGAAGAGGAAGATGACGAAGGTCACCAGGGCCGCGACGTCGATCGCTCCGGATGCCACGCGGAATCCGCCGACGCCGAGGACCACGAGCAGCGACACCTGCAGCGCGATGCCGGCGACGGGCACGATGAGCGCCGAGACCTTCGCGATGCGCACGCCCGCGTCGTACGCGTCGGTCGCGGTCGCGGTGACCGCGTCGACCTCGCGCTCGGTCGCGCCGGAGGCCCGGATCGTGCGGATCGAGCCGACCGCGCGCTCCACGCCCGAGGCCAGCTCGCCGACCTTCGCCTGCTGCGTCGCGGAGGCCGCGCGGATGCGCGTACTCAGCAGCACCACCGTCGCCACCGACACCCCGAGCACGACCACGATGAGGCCGAGCAGCAGGGGGTCGATGAAGGCCATCGCCACGACGGCCCCGACCAGGATGAGGACGTTCCCCACGGCATCCGCGAGCCCCTGCGTGAGCACCGCGTACAGCAGGGTCGTGTCGGTGCCGACGCGCGAGACGAGGTCACCGGTGCGGCGGGCGTCGAACTCGCTGATCGGCAGCCGCAGGATGCGGGCGATCAACCGGCGACGGCTGGAGTAGACGACCGCCGTGCCCGTGCGCTGGAGGAGGTAGTGCTGGTAGCCCGAGATCAGCGACGACAGCACGACGAAGCCGACGAGCAGCCACACCAGCGGCCCGAGCGGCACCGTGTTCTGCACGCGCGAGATCACCTCGCCGACCAGCAGCGGCTGCACGAGCGTGGCTGCGGCGCCCAGGATGCTCAGCACCGCGACGACGACGAGCGTGCGCGTGTGCTCGAGCAGGAACGGCAGCAGCTGCCGGAACGACGCGCGCGGCCCTTCGGCGGCGCGGCGGCCGCGGCGGTCGCGGGCGGAAGCGGACAGAGACATGCTCACCTCAGCAGAAGAACGGGGTTCTTCGACCGTACCCCGCCCGGCCCGTGCGTAAGACCGACGCCGCCGGGCCGGAGAACGACGGATGCCACGAGGCCGAGGCCCCGTGGCATCCGACGATCTGTCTGGAACGGGTTACGGCGCGATCGCCCCGGCCGCGAGGTTGTCGTCGTAGTCGACGTCCTTGGTCTCGGGGGAGAGGGACACGGCCACGAGGGTCAGGACGCCCATCACCGAGAGGTACACGCCCACGAGCCACGGGTTTCCGCCGCCCGCGGCCCACAGTGCCACCGCGACGATCGGAGCGAGGGCAGCGCCGAGGATCGACGAGACGTTGTACGAGATCGCCGAGCCGGTGTAGCGGGTGTTGGTGGGGAAGAGCTCCGGCAGCACGGCGCCCATGGGCCCGAAGGTCGTGCCCATCAGCAGGAAGCCGATGATGAGGAACGCCTGGACATAGACGCGCGTGAGGGTCGGGTCGGCCTGCGGGAGCAGGAAGAACGCGAACGTGACGCCGAACAGGATGATCGCGATCGTGACGCCGATGAGCAGGCGCTTCCGCCCGAAGCGGTCGGCGAGGGGACCGGAGAGCATCGTGAAGATGCCGAAGAACACGACGCCGATGATCTGCATGATGACGAAGTCGGTGTACCCGAACCCGAGTCCCGCGGTGTACGTCGCGGGGTCGAACGGGGTGCCGGCCTGCTCGGCGGCGGCCTCGGCCCCGGCGAGGGTGGGCTTGGTGCCGTACGACAGCGTGAAGCTCGTCATCAGGTAGAACAGCACGTAGGTCGCCAGCATGATGAACGTGCCGAGGATCAGCTGCAGCCCGTTCCTGCGGACGACCTCGCCCAGCGGGAACTTGCGGATCGCGCCGCTCTTCTCGGCCTTGGCGAACGACGTGCTCTCGACCAGGCGGAGGCGCACCCAGAGGCCCACGATCACCATGACGGCCGAGAACAGGAACGGCACGCGCCATCCCCACGCGAGGAACTCCGCGGATCGCTGCGCGGTGCCGTCGGGGTGCGGGAGGGCGAAGTTGATCGCCAGGAAGACGCCGTTGGCGATGATGAAGCCGATCGGCGCGCCCAGCTGCGGGAACGTGCCGTACCAGGCGCGCTTGCCCTTCGGGGCGTTCTCGGTTGCGACCAGCGCTGCGCCCGACCACTCGCCGCCGAGGGCGAAGCCCTGCGCGAGGCGCATGATCAGCAGCAGCACCGCGGCCCAGACGCCGATCTCGTTGAAGGTCGGCAGGCATCCGATGAGGAACGTCGCGACGCCCATGGTGAGCAGGGATGCCACGAGCGTGGCCTTGCGTCCGAACCGGTCGCCGAAGTGCCCGAAGACCACGGCGCCGAGGGGACGCGCGACCATCGCCGCGCCGAAGACGCTGAACGACAGCAGGAGCGAGGTGGTCTCGTTGCCGGTGGGGAAGAAGAGGATCGGGAAGACGAGGACGGCCGCGGTGGCGTACGCGTAGAAGTCGTAGAACTCGATCGTCGTACCGATCAGGCTCGCGGTGATGACACGCGAGCGGGGATTGGCGGGGGTCGACGAAGAGACGGTGGGAGAGGAGGAGGTCATGGCTGCCTGACGAGAGATCGAGCGATCGCGTCCGTCGTGGGGGCGCAACGGTGGCACGGTACGGACACGGGGGTGTGCGCGTCCGGGCGCGCGGCGGGGGGCACCGGGAAGGACTCTGGTGGGGGTCCCGACCTTCCAGTCTAGGCGCTCGCCGGGCCTGCTCTGCCGGCGGGGGCGGTCAGCGCCAGAGGACGGCGAGAGCGGCGTTCAGCAGCGTGAGCAGTCCGACGAGCCAGAACAGCACGGGCGGAACGGTGTCGCCGCGCTTCTGGCGGGCCGATCCGATACCGAGGAGCGCCCCGATCACGATGAGCACGACGAGCTTCGTGCCGATCTTGAGGTAGTTGAGCTCGTACTCCACGCCCCACGGGGCGGCGAGGGCCAGACCCGAGACGAGGGCGATCAGCAGCCCGTAATTCATGAGGGGCGTCACCTGCACACGTCGGGCTACGGCCTCGACGACCCAGGCGCCGAAGAGCACGGCGAATCCGACGAGGTGGACGAGCACGACGGCGTGACGCAGGATCTCCATGCACGACAGAGTAGGGATGCCGGGGCGTCGCCGCCAGTAAGGCGGCCCTCGCCCCGGCTCCCGGGGTCAGCCGCGCAGGTCGCGCAGCACCAGGGCGGTGCGGATGGCCGCGTCGGCGGCCTCGGCGCCCTTGTCTTCTTTCGAGCCGTCGAGGCCGGCGCGGTCCAGACCCTGCTGCTCGTCGTCGAGGGTGAGCACGCCGAAGCCCACCGGCTTGCCGGCGTCGATCGCCACGCGGGTCAGGCCGTCGGTGGCCGCCGACGACACGTACTCGAAGTGCGGGGTTCCGCCGCGGATGATCACGCCGAGGGCCACGACCGCGTCGGCCCCGCCCTCGAACGCGGCGACCGCGGCGACGGGCAGCTCGAACGAGCCGGGGACGCGCACGACACGGTACGTCGCTCCCGTGGCATCCAGCACGCGCGTCGCCCCGGCGATCAGCCCGTCGGTGATGACGTCGTGCCAGGTGCCGGCGACGACGACGACGTTCAGTCCCGTCGCGTCCACGCCACCGGTCTCGGGTGCTCCACTGCCAGCCATCAGGCGGTCCCTTCCTTCATGTGCGCGAGGGCGTCGCGCAGGTCGTCCTCGGCGATGATGTGACCCATCCGGTCACGCTTGGTCTCGAGGTACTGGTGGTTGTTGGGGCCGACGCCCACGAGCAGGGGCACCTGCTCGACGACGTCGAGTCCGAAGCTGCGCAACTGGGCGACCTTGTCGGTGTTGTTGGTGAGCAGGCGCACCTTCTCGACGCCGAGGTCGGCGAGGATGCCCGCCGCGGCCGCGTAGTCGCGGGCGTCGGCGGGGAGTCCGAGGGCCAGGTTGGCATCCACGGTGTCCATGCCGCGCTCCTGCAGGCTGTACGCGCGCAGCTTGTTGATGAGGCCGATGCCGCGTCCTTCGTGGCCGCGCATGTAGATGACGATGCCGCCGTCGCGGTCGATCGTGTCGAGGGCGGCATCCAGCTGCGGGCCGCACTCGCACTTCAGCGATCCGAACGCTTCGCCGGTGAGACACTCCGAGTGCACCCGCACGAGCGGGGCCTTCTCGGTGAGCTCGCCCGAGATGACCGCGAGGTGGTCGGTCCCGGTGATGCGGTCCTTGTAGGCCAGGAAGCGGAACGTCCCGTGCGAGGTCGGCACGTTCGACTCGGCGCGCAGGCTCACGCGGCGCCGAGCGGCGGGGGCGGTGGCGGCCGGCTCGACCTCGTCGAGGTAGGCGATCAACTGCTCGATCGTCACCACGGGAACACCGTCGCGCTCGCCGAGCTCGATCAGCCCGGGCAGGCGCATCATGCTCCCGTCTTCGGCGACGACCTCGGCGATCGCGCCGACCGGCTCCAGGCCCGCCAGCCGCATGAGATCGACGGCGGCCTCGGTGTGGCCGGCGCGCTCGCGCACGCCCCCGTCGACCGCGCGCAGCGGCAGCACGTGGCCCGGGCGGATGACGCTGGTCGGAACCGACGCGGGGTCGGCCAGGACGTTCAGGGTGCGCGCGCGGTCGGAGGCGCTGATGCCGGTTCCCACACCCGTGGCGGCGTCGACGCTCACGGTGTACGCGGTGCCGCGGGCGTCCTGGTTGACCTCCACCATCGGGGGGAGGTCGAGGCGATCGGCCCAGTCGGCGGGCATCGGAGCGCACACGTAGCCGCTCGACCAGCGGACCGTCCAGGCAATCCACTCGGGGGTGGCCAGCTGCGCCGAGAGGATGACGTCGCCCTCGTTCTCGCGGTTCTCGTCGTCGGCGACCAGGACCGGTCGGCCGGCGCGCAGGGCCTCCAGGGCCTCGGGGATGGTGGACAGGCTCATGCGGAGCCCCTCTCGGTCGATGCGGCGGCAGCCGCGGGATTCTCGGTGCTGCGGAAGGCCAGCAGACGCTGCACGTGGCGGGCCAGGATGTCGGTCTCGAGGTTGACGGGCGTGCCCGCCTCGGCGCGGCCCAGGGTGGTCGCCTCGAGCGTCTCGGGGATGAGCGAGACCTCGAGCCACTGCTCGGCCTCGTCGGGGGCGCTCACGTCGCTGACGGTGAGCGAGACGCCGTCGATCGCGATCGAGCCCTTGTCGACCACGAGCGGGGCCAGGTGACGGGGGATGCCGATGCGCACGACGCTCCACTGCGCGCCCGGGCGCACCTCGCGCACGACACCCGTGCCGTCGATGTGGCCCTGCACGATGTGGCCGCCCAGGCGCCCGTGCGCCGCGGTCGCCCGCTCGAGGTTGACCGCGCGGCCGGCGGCGACCCCCGCGAGCGTCGACATGTCGAGCGTCTGCTTCATGACGTCGGCGGTGAACCAGTCCTCGCCCTGGTCGACGACGGTGAGGCACACGCCGCTGACCGAGATCGAGTCGCCGTGGCCCGCGTCGGATACCGACAGCGGCGCCGTCACGGTCACGCGCACGCCGTCGCCGGCGGGCTCCACGGCGGTGATCTCGCCGATCTCTTCGACGATTCCGGTGAACATCAGAGGTCTCCCTGTCTGTCGGTCGAAAAACGGGCGACGATACGGACGTCGTCGCCGAGCACATCGATGGATGCCACCTCGAGCCGCCGCGCGGCGTCGATGGTGGGCACTCCCACGTCGCCGAGCGCGAGGCGGGAACCGCCCAGGAGCACGGGGGCGAGGTAGACGAGCACCTCGTCGGCGAGCCCGTCGCGCACGAGGGCGCTCTCGAGGGTCGGACCGCCCTCGACGAACACCCGCTGGATGCCGCGGGATCCGAGGTCGTCGAGCACGGCGGCCAGGTCGCGGGTGGGAAAGAACAGCGCTTCGCGCGGGTGCCGGTGCACCGCGGCATCCGGGTCGACCGGGCTCTCGCCGACGATGACCGGGATCGGCTGGTCGGGCAGGAGCGCGCCGTCGTCCGTGCGTGCGGTGAGGGCGGGGTCGTCGGCGCGGACGGTGCCGGTTCCCGCGACGATCGCGTCGGCGGCCGCGCGGCGTTCGTGCACGTCGCGGCGGGCGGCGGGCCCGGTGATCCACTGACTGGAGCCGTCATCGGCGGCGGCGCGGCCGTCGAGGCTTTGCGCCCACTTCACGGTGACGTGCGGGCGTCCGGTGCGCTGCAGGTGCACCCAGTCGTGCACGAGGTCGGCAGCGGCGGCGCGCTCGATCCCGGATTCGACGTCGACGCCCCCGGCCCGCAGGCGCTCGGCGCCGCCGGCGGCGGCATCCGTCGGGTCGTCGAGGGCGTAGACGACGCGCGCGACACCGGCATCGAGGAGGGCCACGGCGCACGGGCCGGTGCGGCCGGTGTGGTTGCACGGCTCCAGCGTCACGACCGCGGTCGCGCCGCGCGCGGCGCCGGGGGCTAGCTGCGAGAGCGCGTCGACCTCGGCGTGCGGGGTGCCCGCACCGCGGTGGTAGCCCTCGGCGAGCACGTCTCCCGCGGGGGAGAGAATCACGGCGCCGACCTGCGGGTTGAGCCCGCGCGGGCCGTTCCGCGCGAGACGCAGCGCGCGGCGCATGGCGTCTGTTTCGGCGGCGGATGCCATTTCCCTGTCCTTCCCGTGGTGCGCAGGGCAGAGGGCAGGGCGGCGCGTCGCGCCGACCGTGCTGCCTCCTATCCGGACTAGCGACGATTTCTCGTCGCATCACCGTCGGTTCCGGAATTCCACCGGATCGGCCCCACCGCCGAGGCGGAGGAGTTCGCGGACTGTCACCGCCGGTTCGGATTCTCACCGACCCCGGAGCACGTATTGCTTGGTCGCAGTCTAATCAACACCGCCGACACGGAATCATTCCCGACGCCGTATGACGGTGTGCTACTTGAGCAGGCGCGACAGTCGTCGGTCGGCCAGCAGCTTCCCGCCCGTCTGGCACGTGGGGCAGTACTCGAGGGAGTTGTCGGCGAAGAAGACGCTGCGCACCTCGTCGCCGCACACAGGGCACGCCTCGCCGCGGCGCCCGTGCACGCGCATGCCCCGGCGCTTCGCATCTTTCAGGTCGGCCGGGGGCTTGCCGCGGGCCGTCTCGATCGCCTCGGTGAGGGTGGCGATCATCGCGGCATAGAGCGTGTCGATCTCGGCGTCGGAGAGGTTCGCGGCGAGGGCGTAGGGCGACATCTTCGCCGCGTGCAGGATCTCGTCGGAGTAGGCGTTGCCGACGCCCGCAATGATCGCCTGATCGCGCAGCACTCCCTTGATCTGCGTGCGGCGCCCGCTCAGCAGCGCCGCGAAGGCATCGCGGTCGAGGGCCTCGTCAAGCGGGTCGGGGCCGAGCCGCGCGATCCCGGGCACGGCGTCGGGGGAGCGGACCGCGTACACCGCGAGCGACTTCTTCGTGCCGGCCTCGGTGAGGTCGAAGCCCGAGCCGTCGTCGAAGCCGATCCGCAGCGCGATCGGGGTCTTCCCCGGCTTGATGAGGGTCGCCGGCAGAGCGTCGTACCATCGCAGCCACCCCGCCTTGGCGAGGTGGAAGACCAGGCGGATGCCGCCGTCGGTGGCGACCTCGACGAACTTACCGTGGCGGTCGACCGCCGTCACGGTCGTTCCGACCAGGGCGTCGATCGGCGGGTCGTACGTCTTCAGGGCGCTGATCGCCGACACGGCGGCTTTCGTGAACGTCAGCCCCGTGACACGACCGCGAAGGAACTCCACGAGCCCCTCGACCTCGGGCATCTCCGGCATGCCGCTATCGTGGCATCCCCTTCCGACATTGGACAGGCTCTTGCGCGCCGGCCCCTGGCCCCGGGGCCCTGGCCCTGCCCGGGGCCCGGCCGCTGCCGCTGGCCCGGGCCGCGGCCGCTGCCCTGCCCCTGCCCCGGGCCGCGGCCGCTGTCCCGGGCTCCTGCCGCCGAGCCTCCCGCCCGCCCCCCGGGCACAACTCCTGCAGGTGTCGGCGAAGAGGCAGGGATGCCGCGGTGTCCGGGCGGATCTGCCGGAGTTGTGCGGCGCGGCCCGCCCGCACGCGCGGCCCCCGCCCCGGCCTTCGTCCCGCCCTCGGCCCCGCCCCCGCCCCGGCCCAGGCACAACTCCTGCAGGTGTCGGCGAAGAGGCAGGGATGCCGCGGTGTCCGGCGGTTGTGCCGGAGTTGTGCGGCGCGACCCGCCCGCACACGCGGCCCCCGGCCTCACCCCCCGGCCTCCCCCCCCCCCCCGGCCCCCGGCCCGGCCCCCGGGCACAACTCCTGCAGGTGTCGGCGAAGAGGTGGGGATGCCGCGGAGCCCGGCGGATCTGCCGGAGTTGTGCGGCTGCTCAGCCCAGGTCGAGCGGCCACTCCTGCGGCGCGCGGTCGTCGTGCCGGAGCAGGCCGCCGATCCACAGGTCGGCGCGGCCCAGGCTGTTGACGTGCGCCTGCCGCAACAGCCCCTCATAGCGGAAACCGAGCCGCCGCGCGGTGCGAGCCGAGCCGATGTTCCCGACGACGGCGCGCCACTCGATCCGCTCGATTGCCGGGCGCTCGTCGGCGAACGCCCAGTCGATGACGGCCGCCGCGGCCTGGCCGGCCGCATTCTGCCGACGCGCGTCGCGCGCGACCCAGTACCCGATCTCGGGGGCTCCGGTGTCGAACTTCGCCAGCCCGATCATGCCCGCGAGGCGCCCGTCGCGGCGGATCGCCCACGTCGGCTCCGTACCGTCGGCCCACCAGTGGGTGGTCAGCTCCACGAAGCGCTCGGCGTCCGTGAGGAGGTACGGCGACGGCACCGTGGTGTAGCGCTGCAGGTCGGCATCCTGGCACTCCGCGTGAATGGATGCCACGTCCGCCGCCGTCGGCGCGGACAGTTCGAGGTGCGCGGTGTGGAGGTGCTCCGGTTCCATCCGCCCACGCTACAGACCCCGCACAACTCCGGCGATTCTCCGCACGCGGCCCTGCGGATGCCGCGGCGTGCGTGACGCGCCGGAGTTCTGCCTGCCCCGACGCTCCTCCACAGCGGGTCAATCTCGGCATCCATCCCCGATTCGCCTCTCGCGTCGCTCGCGCGCGTCCGGTGCCGGGCACGGTGGGGGAGATGGCGCCACCCGAGTTCCGCACCTACCGTCAGCTTCGCGACGACGGATGGAGCCGGCATCGCATCGACAGGGCGGTGCGGAGCGGAACCCTGGTCCGCCTCCGGCGCGGACGGTACGCCGTCGCCTCCATCGAATCGGCAGCGCGGGATGCCGGATGCCTCGGTGGCCGCCTGGATTGCGTGTCGTTGCTGTCGGCGCTCGGTGTCTTCGTGCTGCGCGCCGACCGGCTCCACGTCCAATTCGACCGAGAAGCGAGCCGGATCCCCGAGCGGCCGGCTGGTGTCGTCGCCCACTGGCGCGCGAGTCGGGCTCGCCCGGGCGACCTGCACGCGGATCTCGTGGAGGCGCTGAGGCAAGCCGTGGTGTGCCAGGGGCCGCGTGCCGGGATCGCGTCGGTGGACAGCGCGTTGCACGGCGGACTGATCACCGACGTCGAGGTCGATGCGGTGTTCGACGGGCTTCCGCGGCGTTACCGGCGGCTCCGCGGTCTCGTGGACTCTTCGGCCGAGTCGGGGCCCGAGACGTTCGTCCGTCTCATCCTGCGTGCCCTCGGCGCACCGTACGAGACACAGGTGCGTCTTCGAGGCGTGGGTCGGGTCGACTTCGTCGTCGGCGGGTGGCTGATCGTCGAGTGCGACAGCCGCGCGCATCATTCGTCGTGGGAGGAGCAGCTCCGTGACCGACGTCGGGATCGCGCGGCAGCGATTCTCGGATACGCCACCCTGCGTCTGGTTGCCGAGGACATCCTGTACCGCCCGGACCTGGTGCGCGACGCGCTGGCCGGCGTATGGAAAGGTCCGCGCCGGGCCCGATGAGTCCGAGCGCGCCCGCTCGGCGCTCGGCGGCGGCGCACAACTCCTGCACGATCGACCGCGCGCGGCGCCCCGCCGCACCCTGCGGCTCCGCTGCCGGAGTTGTGCCGGTCAAAGACGCCGCGTCCCGACGGCATCGGCCACGCGTCCTCGCGCACAACTCCTGCACGAATCGCCGGGTGGGTGGCGTGCCCGGAACACCGGCCCGCCCTTGCCGGAGTTGTGACTGCGCCGCGCAGACCGCCCGGGCCAGCCGCACGGCATCAGCCCCGCGCCGCCCCGCCCCGCCCCCGCGCGTCAGGCGCGGCGCAGCAGACCGATGCGGTCGTACACCTTCGCGAGGGTCTCCTCGGCGACGGATGCCGCTCGCTCGGCGTTGTGCGCCAGCACGCGGTCCAGCTCGGCGGGGTCGGCCAGCAGCTCGAGGGCGCGCTCGCGCACCGGCTCGAACTCCGCGACGACCGCCTCGGCGAGACCCTTCTTGAAGTCGCCGTACCCGCGGCCGGCGTACTCGTCTTCGATCGAGGAGATCTCGCGCCCGGTGAGGGCCGAGTAGATGACGAGGAGGTTCGAGACGCCCGGCTTCTCATCGCGGTCGAAGCGCACCGCACCCTCGGAGTCGGTGACGGCGCGCATGATCTTCTTCGCGCTGACCTTGGGCTCGTCGAGCATCCACAGCACACCGGCGTCGGACTCGGCCGATTTCGACATCTTGGCCGTGGGGTTCTGCAGGTCGTAGATGCGGGCGGTCTCGCGCTGGATCATCGGCTTCGGGATCGTGAACGTCTCACCGAAGCGCTGGTTGAAGCGCTCGGCGAGGTCACGGGTGAGCTCGATGTGCTGCTTCTGGTCATCCCCGACGGGTACCACGTCGGTCTGGTAGAGCAGGATGTCGGCGGCCATCAGCACCGGGTAGGTGAAGAGGCCCACGTTGGTGGCATCCGCCCCGTACCGGGCCGACTTGTCTTTGAACTGCGTCATGCGCCCGGCCTCGCCGAAGCCGGTGAGGGTCGACAGCACCCACTGCAGCTCCGCGTGCGCGGGCACGTGGGACTGCACGTACAGGGTGGAGCGCGACGGCTCGATGCCCGCGGCGATGTACTGCGCGGCGGTCCGTCGGGTCTTCTCGCGGCGCTCTTCGGGGTCGCCGGGCTGGGTGAGCGCGTGCAGGTCGACGACGGAGAAGAACGCGTCGTACTGATCTTGCAGCTCGCGCCACTGCAGGAGGGCCCCGATGTAGTTGCCGATCTGGAGGCTGTCGGCCGAGGGCTGCATTCCGGAGTACAGGCGCTGCTGGGTCACCGTACGATCCTAGGCGGCTGCGGCGGGTTCGACCTCCGCGGGGCCCACGGCGATACGGCCCACGGAGGACCTCCCGGGTGGGCGCACCGCCGTCACGACCGCCCGAGTGTGTAGTCGACGATCACCGGGGCATGGTCGCTCCATCGGGTGTCGTACGACGGCGCCCGGTCGACGCGATAGTCGGTGACGCGCTCCGCCAGAGCGGGTGTGACGACGTGGTAGTCGATCCGCCAGCCGGAGTCATTGTCGAACGCCTTCCCGCGCATCGACCACCACGTGTACGGCCCCTCGACGTCGCCCGCGTGACGGCGTCCGACGTCGACCCACCCGAGGCCGGTCCCCGTCGACCCGTCGACACCCTCGACTTCGGCGCCAGCGGGGCCGAAGAAACGGTCGAAGTACGCGCGCTCGCGGGGGAGGAAGCCGGCGTTCTTGCGGTTGCCTCTCCAGTTCTTGATGTCGAGCTCGCGGTGGCCGACGTTGAGGTCGCCCATGACGACGGCGAGGGGCTGAGAAGCCCCCAGCTCGGCCAGGCGCCGCTCCATGGCATCGAGGAACAGCCACTTCGCCTCTTGCTTGGGGGTGTCGACCTCGCCGCTGTGCACGTAGGCGCTCACGACGGTGACGGTTTCGCCGTCGATGTCGAAGTCGGTCTCGATCCAGCGCCCCGACGCGTCGAGAGGCTCGGGACCGAGGTGTGTGCGGGTCTCGACGCCGGGCACTCGGCTCAGGATCGCCACGCCCGCGCGGCCCTTCTGCAGCGCCTCGTCGTTGACGATCTGCCACCCGGGGAGGGCGTCGGCGAGCTGTTCAGCCGTCGCGCGCACCTCCTGCAGGGCGAGGATGTCGGCGCCGTAGGCGTCGAGCCACTCGGTCATGCCCTTGCGGACGGCGGCACGGATGCCGTTGACGTTGACGGAGACGATGCGTACGGAACGAGCCACCCGACGAGCGTAGCCGGGGCCTCCGACACCGGCGCGACGTCGCCCGCAGGGGACTCAGTCGAGCATCAGCATCGACCGCCGCGGGGCCGGGAGCTCCGCCTCCAGCCGGGCCAGGTGCTTCCGCGCGGCCGAGAGGCGCCGCTTCGCACGCCACCGCCGCAACCAGCGCGCGCGTGCGACGG
Source organism: Microbacterium sp. ZW3a (assembly GCF_057167165.1). Classification (NCBI taxonomy): domain Bacteria; kingdom Bacillati; phylum Actinomycetota; class Actinomycetes; order Micrococcales; family Microbacteriaceae; genus Microbacterium; species Microbacterium sp. ZW3a. The sequence goes on from NZ_CM169903.1 coordinate 736,045, forward strand.
CGCGCTCCGCGTTGCGCACGTCGACCTGCGCGGCGATCACGAGGGCGGTCTGCTCCATCGCGCGACGGTCTTCGGGGGAGCGCAGCGGCACGTCGCGGTCGTCCGCGGCGACGGCGATCCACGCCGCCGCGACGAGGATCACGATGCCGACCAGGCGGAACCAGAGGAGGAATCCGATGAGCACCGTGAAGGTCGCCAGGAGCGGATTGGTCGGGGTGTAGACGAACAGGAAGCCGGCGGCCACCTGCAGCACCACGAGTCCCGCCGACCCCACGAGAGCCCCGGGCCAGATCCGGTGCCACGCGAGCACCGTGCCGGTGAGGAACCGGAAGAGCGAGGCCAGCGCGAGGGTGTTGACCCCGAAGGCCACGATCAGTGACACGCCCCGCGCCCCCACCGACCATCCGATCGTCTCGCTCGTCCAGCCGATCATGCCGAAGAGAAGGTCGACGGCGCCCGTGGTGATCGAACCGAGGAGCGCTCCCACGAGGAGTGCGACGCCGAACAGCAGAGACGCGACGAAATCGCGAGCCTTCAGCAGCACATAGTTGCGCAGGTCGAAGGGCAGGCCGAAGGTGTCGCGCACGGCGCGTCGCGTGAAGGTGACGAACCCGATCGTCGTCCAGATCACGACGACCAGCGCCACACCACCGGTCACCCCGAGCAGCCGACCGCTCTCCTGCGCCACCGCTTCGACCTGATCGGGCTTGACCAGCCCGTTGTCGCTGATGATGCCCGGGATATAACCGTTGACGACGCGGATGAGCGCTCGGATCGCCTCGGGGCTCCCGCCGAGCCAGATGCCCACGCTCGCGAACGCCAGGTACAGCGCCGAGAACATCGCGAACAGGCCCTGGTAGCTCATGCCGGCGGCGAGGAGGAAGCCGTTGTGCCGCAGGAAATGCCGCCAGACCCGCACCGGGAACAGCGTGGCGAGCTTCGCCGCGCGCGCGATGGGCTGGTCCAGTCGATCGCGCACCGCCGCCTGCGCCGCCTCGAGGCGATCACGCAGCGAGGTCTCCTCGGTCGCCGCGCCGGGCAGCGGGCGGGGGTCGTGGCGGCTCTCGGTCACCCGTTGAGCCTAATGAATGGATGCCATGCCCCCGCGGCATCCCTCGGGGAACGCCGAACGGCGGGGCGCCGGAGCGCACCCGCCGTTCGAAGGGAGGGGGTCAGCGACCGCCGCGGAGGACGGCCTGCTTGACCTCGGCGATGGCCTTGGTGACCTCGATGCCACGGGGGCACGCCTCGGTGCAGTTGAAGGTGGTGCGGCAGCGCCACACGCCCTCTTTGTCGTTGAGGATGTCGAGGCGCACGTCGCCGGCGTCGTCGCGCGAATCGAAGATGAAGCGGTGCGCGTTCACGATCGCGGCGGGGCCGAAGTACTGGCCGTCGGTCCAGAACACCGGGCACGACGAGGTGCATGCGGCGCACAGGATGCACTTGGTCGTGTCGTCGAAGACCTCTCGGTCGACGATCGACTGGACGCGCTCCTTGCCGGGCTCGGGCTTCGAGCTCGAGATGAGGAACGGCTGCACCTCGCGGTAGGAGGCGAAGAACGGCTCCATGTCGACGATGAGGTCCTTCTCGAGCGGCAGACCCTTGATCGCCTCGACGTAGATCGGCTTCGAGATGTCGAGGTCTTTGATCAGCGTCTTGCAGGCCAGACGGTTACGGCCGTTGATGCGCATGGCATCCGAACCGCAGATCCCGTGCGCGCACGAGCGGCGGAACGACAGCGACCCGTCGACCTCCCACTTGATCTTGTGCAGCGCGTCGAGCACACGGTCGGTGGAGTACAGCTCCACGTCATAGTCGACCCAGCGGGGCTCGTCGTCGACCTCCGGATCGAACCGGCGGATGTTGAACGTCACCAGGAACGACTGGATGCCGGTGTCCGCGGGGGACTGCTCGATGTCGGCGGGGGCGTCGGTCGTGGTGTCGAGCGCGGTCGCGGCCATCAGTACTTCCTCTCCAGGGGCGGGTAGCGCAGGGCCCCGTCCTCGTTCTTCGTGAACACCACGGGCTTCCACCCGAGCTCGATGTGATCGGCCGGGTGGGACGAGTGCGGGTCACCCGAGAGGTACGCCATGGTGTGCTGCATGTACTTCTCGTCGTCGCGCGTGGGGAAGTCGTCGCGCATGTGGCCGCCGCGGCTCTCTTCGCGGTTCTGTGCGGAGTAGACGACGACCTCGGCGAGGTCGAGCAGGAAGCCCAGCTCGACGGCCTCGAGGAGGTCGGTGTTGAAGCGCTTGCCCTTGTCGTCGACGTGGATGTTCTTGTATCGCTCGCGCAGGTCGGCGATCACATCGAGAACGCGAGAGAGCGACTCGTGGGTGCGGAACACCTGTGCGCCCTTGTCCATCTCGTCTTGCAGGGTCTTGCGCAGCACCGCGATGCGCTCGGTGCCGGAATTCGCCCGCAGGCCCTCGATCATCTCACGGACCTCCTTGGCCGGGTCGTCCGGGAGGGCCACGAAGTCGGCCGTCTGCACGTACTCGACCGCATTGCGGCCGGCGCGCTTGCCGAAGACGTTGATGTCGAGCAGGGAGTTGGTGCCAAGTCGGTTCGAGCCGTGCACCGAGACGCACGCGCACTCGCCGGCGGCGTACAGGCCCGGAACCACGGTGTCGTTGTCGGCGAGCACCTCGGCCTTGATGTTGGTGGGGATGCCGCCCATCGCGTAGTGCGCGGTCGGCATGACCGGCACCGGCTCGACGACCGGGTCGACGCCCAGGTACGTGCGAGCGAACTCGGTGATGTCGGGGAGCTTGGTCTCGAGCACCTCGGCACCCAGGTGCGTGCAGTCCAGCAGCACATAGTCGCGGTGGGGACCGGCGCCGCGACCCTCGGCCACCTCTTGCACCATGCAGCGCGCGACGATGTCACGCGGCGCGAGGTCTTTGATGGTCGGGGCGTAACGCTCCATGAAGCGCTCACCGCTCGCGTTACGCAGGATCGCGCCCTCGCCTCGCGCACCCTCAGTGAGGAGGATGCCGAGGCCGGCCAGGCCCGTCGGGTGGAACTGGAAGAACTCCATGTCCTCCAGCGGCAGGCCCTTGCGCCACACGATGCCGACACCGTCACCGGTGAGGGTGTGGGCGTTGGAGGTGGTCTTGAAGATCTTGCCGAAGCCGCCGGTGGCGAAGACCACGGCCTTGGACTGGAAGACGTGCAGCTCTCCCGTGGCCAGGTCGTAGGCGACGACGCCCGCCACCTGGGTGTTGCCGGTGTCGTCCTTCACCGTAATGAGGTCGAGCACGTAGAACTCGTTGAAGAAGTTGATGCCGAGCTTGACGCAGTTCTGGAAGAGCGTCTGCAGGATCATGTGCCCGGTGCGGTCGGCCGCGTAGCAGGCGCGACGCACGGGGGTCTTGCCGTGATCCGCGGTGTGCCCACCGAAGCGCCGCTGATCGATCTTGCCCTCGGGCGTGCGGTTGAACGGCAGCCCCATGTTCTCGAGGTCGATGACGGCGTCGATCGCCTCTCGCGCGAGGATCTCGGCGGCATCCTGGTCGACGAGGTAGTCGCCGCCCTTGATCGTGTCGAAGGTGTGCCACTCCCAGGAGTCCTCTTCGACGTTGGCCAGGGCCGCCGCCATGCCGCCCTGCGCCGCGCCGGTGTGGGAGCGGGTGGGGTACAGCTTCGAGATGACCGCGGTCTTCGCGCCGGGGCCGGCCTCGATCGCGGCGCGCATGCCGGCGCCGCCGGCGCCGACGATGACGATGTCGAACTGGTGGTAGTGCACGCCGTCTTTGACGATCGTGTCCGCGCTGTTCTGAGTGCTCACGTGTGCAATGCCTCTGCTGTCTCAGTCGGGAAGGAGGATGCCGCGGCTCACGCCTGGCAGATCTCCCACAGGGAGCTGCTCTCGGTGACGCCGAGGCAGGGGTCGAAGGTGAAGACCACGAGGGTGCCGAGGAGGATGAGGAAGGCGGCGGAGAGCCAGATCGAGCCGACGAGGATGCCGCGGATCTTGGCGTTCGTGACGTAGTCGTTCACGATCGTGCGCATGCCGTTGGCGCCGTGGATGAGGGCGAGCCAGAGCATCAGCACGTCCCACCACTGCCAGAACGGCGAGGCGAGCTTGCCCGCGACGAACGCGAAGTCGATCTGGTGGATGCCGTCGCCGGTCATGAGGTTGACGAAGAGGTGGCCGAAGATGAGGACGATCAGCAGCACGCCGGAGGCGCGCATGTAGATCCACCCCCACTTTTCGAGGTTGACGCCCTTCTTGCGCACGGCGGGCGTGCGCGGGGCTGGGATCGTACTGGCTTCCTGGGCGACGGACATCAGTGACCCCCTCCGACGGCGGCGAAGACGTTGATCAGGTGGCGCGGGGTGAACGCGAGCATCGTGACGACCCAGACGCCGAGGACGCCCCACCACAGCTGGCGATGGTGGCGCGTGGCCCAGGGCCAGAAGTCGACGAGGATGATGCGCAGGCCGTTGAAGGCGTGGTAGGCGATGGCGCCCACGAGAGCGACTTCGCCGAGTCCCATGATCGGGTTCTTGTACGTGCCGATGACGGCGTCGTACGCCTCGGGGGAGACGCGGATGAGGGCCGTGTCGAGGACGTGGACGAGGAGGAAGAAGAAGATGGCCACACCGGTGATGCGGTGCAGGACCCACGACCACATTCCCTCTCGGCCGCGGTAGAGCGTTCCGCGCGGCACCCGCGAGGTCGTCTCTTTCACCGACGGCGTGGCGCGTGCTGGTGCTGACACGGTCGTCCTCCCTGATCGAACACGGTGTGAGGAGCCGGAAACGGGCTCCGAGCGTCACACGGGCGCCATTGAATACTACGGCGGAGCTCTGGGGCGGGGGGATGAGGGCCGCCTAAGACTCTCTCGATGTCGAGATAGTTGCATTCGCGTTTCTCCTTAGCGTCGAGGGTGAGAAGTGCGAAGGGGTGGGCGAGCCCGCCCGATAGGGTCGGAGCCATGGCTGAACCCGCTATCGACGACTTCTACGCCGTGATCCCCGCCGGAGGGATCGGCAGCCGACTGTGGCCGCTCTCTCGCGCGGACGCTCCCAAGTTCTTGCACGACCTCACCGGCTCCGGTCAGACCCTGCTGCGCGACACCTGGGACCGCCTCGCGCCCCTCTCGGGCTCCGATCGGATCGCCGTGGTCACGGGCCGCGCGCACCGTGCGGCCGTGGAGCGGGAGCTGCCGGGTGTCCCCGACCACAACGTGTTCCTCGAGTCCGAGCCGCGCGACTCGTCCGCCGCCATCGGCCTGGCCGCGGCCATCCTGGTGCGCCGCGAGCCCGACGTCATCATTGGCTCCTTCGCGGCCGACCACGTCATCCGCCAGACACGCCAGTTCGATTTCGCCGTTCGCCAGGCGGTCGCCGTGGCGCGTGCCGGCTACATCTGCACCATCGGCATCCAGCCCAGCGAGCCTTCGGTCGGCTTCGGGTACATCAAGCAGGCCGACGAACTCATCGTCGACGGCGCCCCTGAGGCCTACATGGTGGAGCGCTTCGTCGAGAAGCCCGACCTCGACACGGCGAAGGAGTACTTCACCGACCGCGCCTACCTCTGGAACGCGGGCATGTTCATCACGCGCGCCGACGTGCTGCTGGCGGAGCTCGCCGTGAACGAGCCGGAGTTGCACGCGGGTCTGCTCGAGCTGGCCGACGCGTGGGACGACCGTGACCGACGTGGCCCCGCGGTGGATCGCATCTGGCCCGGTCTGAAGAAGATCGCCATCGACTACTCCGTCGCGGAGCCCGCCGCAGAGAAGGGGCGCCTCGCAGTCATCCCGGGGCACTTCGACTGGGACGACGTGGGCGACTTCGCCAGCCTCTCCAAGCTCAACTCCTCGGGCGGCCGCAACGAGCTCGCGATCCTCGGAGAAGACGCGAGAGTGCTCTCCGACGCCTCGAGCGGCATCGTCGTATCGCAGACCAAGCGCGTCATCAGTCTCATCGGCGTCCGCGACATCGTCGTGGTCGACACCCCGGACGCGCTCCTGGTGACCACCAGCGAGAACGCGCAGCGGGTCAAGGGCGTCGTCGACGCGCTCAAACTGACCGGTCGCGGCGACGTCCTCTGACACTGGATGCCGCACCTCGCGGCATCCAGTTTCTCCGGTGTCGGCGTTGTATGGCGTTTGGATGACGCGAGATTGCGTCTTTGTAACCATTGGGGCCCACACCCCGTCGCGGTACGTGGGTGATTCGTCGCAGTGGGTAACGTGACTCCATCGTCCCCGAACCCGTTGGGGGCCCCCGTCTTGGAGGACCATTCGTGAAGACCACGAAGAAGGCCGTTGTCAGCGGCCTCGCCATGATCGGCACGGCCGTGCTGCTCGCCGGCTGCGGTGCCGCGCCCGAGAGCAACGGCGAATCGGCCGGTACCGGCGCCAGCGACTACCTGGCCTGCATGGTGTCGGACGCCGGTGGATTCGACGACAAGTCGTTCAACCAGCTCGGCAAGGAGGGCGTCGACGCGGCGGTCGCCGAGCTCGGCTCGAGCGACCCCATCGAGGTCGAGTCGCAGTCCGAGACCGACTACGCCTCCAACCTGCAGAGCCTGGTCGACCAGGGCTGCGACACCATCGTGACGGTCGGCTTCCTCCTCGCCCCCGCGGCGCTGGAGTCGGCCACGGCCAACCCCGAGCTGCAGTACGTCTCGATCGACGACACGGTCGACAGCGACTTCGACGGCGCGACCGACGCCCCGAACATCAAGCCGATCATCTTCGACACCGCCCAGGCGGCCTACCTCGCCGGCTACCTCGCCGCGGGCACGTCGCAGACCGGCGTCGTGGGCACCTTCGGTGGCCTCAACATCCCGACCGTGACGATCTTCATGGACGGCTTCGCGCAGGGCGTCGACAAGTACAACACCGACAACGGCACCTCGGTGCGCGTCGTCGGGTGGGATCGCGCCGCTCAGGACGGCTCCTTCACCGGTGGCTTCGAGGCCAACGACACCGCCCGTCAGACCGCTCAGGCCCTCATCGACCAGAACGTCGACGTGCTCCTGCCCGTCGGTGGTCCGATCTACCAGTCGGCCGCCGTCGCCATCCAGGACGCGGGCCGCGAGATCGCCCTCGTCGGCGTCGACGCCGACGTGTACGAGACCGACCCCACCGTCGGCGACCTGCTGCTGACCTCGATCCTCAAGGGCATCGATGTGGGTACCCAGGACGCGATCGTGGCCGCCGGTAACGGCGAGTTCGACGCCTCCCCGTTCGTCGGAACGCTCGAGAACGAGGGTGTGGGCCTGGCTCCGTACCACGACTGGGCCGACCGGGTTCCCGCCGACCTGACGAGCAAGATCGACGCTCTCAAGGCCGAGATCATCAGCGGCACCATCACCGTCGAGTCCTACCTCGCCGGCTGAGAGATCCACTCTCCCTGGGGAGGCCGGCTCCGTGCCGGCCTCCCCTCCCTTATGAGGGGGCGGTACGCGGTACCCTTCCTCCCGGACCGGAGCCGCTCACCCCCGGGGCTCCCCTGGCGTCGGATGCTCGCCGCGTCCGACACCACAGAACCTAGGATCGGGAACATGAAGCTCGAACTCCGCGGGATCACGAAAACCTTCGGATCCCTGGTGGCGAACGATCACATCGACCTCACCGTTGAGGCCGGAGAGATCCACTGCCTGCTCGGCGAGAACGGTGCCGGCAAGTCCACCCTGATGAACGTCCTCTACGGCCTGTACCAGGCCGACGGGGGAGAGATCCTGCTGGACGACGCCGTCCAGCACTTCGCCGGGCCCGGTGACGCCATGCGCGCCGGCATCGGCATGGTGCACCAGCACTTCATGCTGATCCCGGTCTTCACCGTCGCCGAGAACGTCATGCTCGGCCATGAGCCCACGCGCTTCGGCGGGCGGCTCGACCTCGCAGCCGCGCGCGCCAAGGTCACGGAGATCTCCGACCGCTTCGGGTTCGACGTCGACCCCGACGCGCTCGTCGACGATCTGCCCGTCGGCGTGCAGCAGCGCGTCGAGATCATCAAGGCGCTCTCCCGGGATGCCAAGGTGCTCGTCTTCGATGAGCCGACCGCCGTGCTGACCCCGCAGGAGACCGACGAGCTGATGGCCATCATGCGCCAGCTGAAAGCGTCGGGCACCTCGATCGTCTTCATCACCCACAAGCTGCGGGAGGTGCGCGAGGTCGCCGACCGGATCACGGTCATCCGTCTCGGCAAGGTCGTCGGCGAGGCCGACCCGCGCGCGTCGAACGCCGAGCTCGCGTCGCTGATGGTCGGCCGGGCGGTCGAGCTGACGGTGCACAAAGAAGCTCCCCAGCTCGGCGACGTCGGACTCTCGGTCGCCAACCTCACCGTGGTCGACCCCATCGGCCAGCTCGTCGTCAACGACGTCAGCTTCGACGTGCGTCAGGGCGAGGTGCTCGCCATCGCCGGTGTGCAGGGCAACGGACAGACCGAGCTCACCGAGGCTCTGCTGGGGCTTCAGGAGCGCGTGGAGGGGTCCATCGTTCTCGACGGCGCCGAGCTCTCGGGGCGCAGCGTGCGCGCGGTGCTGGAAGCCGGGGTCGGGTTCGTTCCCGAAGACCGGAAAGAAGACGGTCTCGTGGGCGAGTTCTCGATCGCCGAGAACCTCATGCTCGACCGCGCCGACGGGGCGCCGTTCGTCAAGGGCGGGGCCATTCAGCTCTCCACGCTCGCCGACTTCGCCCGCGAGAAGGTCAGCGAGTTCGACGTGCGCACCCCCTCGATCGAGACGCCGGTGGGCCGTCTCTCCGGTGGAAACCAGCAGAAGGTCGTCCTCGCTCGTGAGCTCAGCCGCGACCTGCGACTGTTCGTTGCCGCCCAGCCCACGCGCGGCGTCGATGTGGGCTCGATCGAGTTCATCCACAAGCGCGTCATCGAAACGCGCGATGCCGGAGTCCCGGTGATCGTCGTCTCCACCGAGCTCGACGAGGTCACCGCCCTCGCCGACCGCATCATGGTCATGTACCGCGGTCGCGTGGTGGGCATCGTCCCGGGCGACACCTCGCGCGACGTCCTCGGCCTCATGATGGCCGGCGAAGCACCTCAGAACGAAGGAGTCGCCGCGTGAGCGATCCGCACAGCCCGCAGGATCCCACGGCCGCGCGCTCCGAGCGCGCCGCCGAAGTGGCCGCCGCCACCGAGGCCGACGTCGCACTCGAGGGCGGGGCCGTCATCGATACCTCCGCCGGCGCCCGCGCCGTCGCGCTCGAACCCGCCCCCGAAGAGAACCGGTGGCGCCGCGCGCTGCGCGAGATCGCCACCGGCAACGCGATCATCTCGGTGCTCGCCGTCGTCCTGGCCCTGTTGGTCGGGGCCGTGATGATCGCCGCGACCGACGAGCGCGTCCAGGCCACCGCGGGGTACTTCTTCGCGCGCCCCGGCGACACCCTCGCCGCGATCTGGCAGTCCGTTTCGGGGGCGTACGCGTCGTTCTTCCAGGGCGCGATCTACAACTTCCGGCGCCCGGAGTTCGCCACCGGCATCCGTCCCCTGACCGAGACGCTCACCTTCGCCACACCGCTGATCGCCGCCGGACTCGGTGTCGCCCTGGCGTTCCGCGTCGGCATGTTCAACATCGGTGGCCGTGGCCAGATGCTGGTTGCCGCGGCCGCGGGTGGCTACGTCGCTTTCGCCTTCGACCTGCCGTGGGGCCTGCACATGCTCGTGGCCCTCGTCGCGGGTGTCGTCGCGGGAGCCCTATGGGCGGGGATCGCCGGCGTCCTGAAGGCGCGCACGGGTGCGCACGAGGTGATCGTCACGATCATGCTCAACTACGTGGCGTTCTACCTCGTCTACTACATGCTGCGCACTCCCGGCCTGCTGCAGGCTCCGGGGTCCAACAACCCCACGACCCCCGCGATGAAAGAGACGGCGGTCTTCCCCGATCTCCTCGGCTCGGGCTACAACCTGCACTTCGGGTTCGTGCTGTCGATCGTCGCCGTCGTGGTCGTGTGGTGGATCCTCGAGCGCTCCTCGCTCGGGTTCCGATTCCGCGCCGTGGGCCTGAACCCGCACGCGGCGCGCGTGGCGGGCATCAACGTCAAGTCGATGTACGTCTATGCGATGCTCATTTCGGGCGCGCTGATCGGCCTCGCCGGCGTCGACCAGGTGCTCGGCACGGTGACCACCGGCTTCTCCAGCGGCATCGACGCGGGCATCGGGTTCGACGCGATCACCGTGGCGCTGCTGGGGCGGTCCACTCCCGTCGGCGTGCTCGTCGCCGGCATCCTGTTCGGGGCGTTCAAGGCCGGTGGCTTCGCCATGCAGGCCGCCAACGGCGTCCCCATCGACATCGTCCTGGTCGTGCAGTCGCTGATCGTGCTGTTCATCGCGGCGCCGCCGCTGGTGCGCGCGATCTTCCGCCTGCCGACCCCCGGGGCGCGCCCGTCCCAGGCCCGCGCCGCCAAGAAGAAGGAGGCGGTCCGATGAGCACCACCGTCGCGAACCCCGACGCCGCGTCCGCACGCGGCGCGCTCGACACCGCCGTCGTCGTCAGCTGGAAGGCCCCGATCGCCTACGGCGTCATCACGGTGCTTGCCGCGGTGCTGTTCGTCGTCGCACGCCAGGACGGCGACGCCGTCTTCCGCATCTCGAGCCCGGGGGAGTTCATCCAGCTGCCCGAGGTCGTGCTCGGCGGCGTGGTCACGGGGGCGGTCTGTACCGTCCTGCTGATTCTCGTCACGGTCGCGAGCGCGCTCCTGGTGCGGGCGCGCCGCCGGCCCCCGATCTGGCTCGCCGTGATCTTCGCGGTGGTGTTCATGGTCGGCTTCTTGACCTGGGCCGCCGCGGGAGCGACGACGGCGGTCATCCCGCTGACCGGACTCCTCGCCGGCGGTCTGAGCCTGTCGGTTCCGCTGATCTTCGGTGCCATGTGCGGCGTGCTCAGCGAGCGCGTCGGCGTGGTCAACATCGCCATCGAGGGTCAGCTGCTCGCGGGCGCCTTCACGTCCGCGGTCGTGGCGACCCTCACGGGCAACCCGTTCATCGGCCTTCTCGCCGCGGCGGTCGCGGGTGTCCTGGTGTCGTTCGTCCTGGCCGCGTTCGCGATCAAGTACTTCGTCGACCAGGTGATCGTCGGTGTCGTGCTGAACGTGCTCGTGGTCGGCGTGACGAGCTTCCTGTTCTCGCAGTTGCTCGCTCCCAACTCCGCGATGCTCAACTCGCCGCCGCGCTTCGCACGCCTGCCCATCCCGGTGCTGGCCGATATCCCCGTCATCGGGCCGATGCTGTTCAACCAGACCGTCATCGTGTACCTGATGTACATCACGGTCGTCGTCGTGTACATCGGCCTGTTCCACACCCGCTGGGGCCTGCGTCTTCGCGCCGTCGGTGAGCACCCCCAGGCCGCGGACACCGTCGGTATCAACATCGCGCGCACGCGGTTCTGGAACGTCGCGCTCGGCGGGGCCATCGCGGGTCTGGGTGGGGCGTTCTTCACGCTCGGTTCCGTCGGGGCCTTCAACAAAGAGATGACGGCCGGAGCGGGGTACATCGCCCTCGCCGCGGTCATCTTCGGTCAGTGGGACCCGATCCGGGCGACGCTCGCGGCCCTGCTGTTCGGCTTCGCGTCGAACCTGCAGAACACCCTCGGTGTCATCGGTTCGCCGGTGCCGAGCGAGTTCATGCTCATGCTGCCGTACGTCGTGACGATCTTCGCCGTCGCTGGTCTGGTCGGAAAGGTCCGCGGACCCGCGGCTGCCGGCAAACCGTACATCAAGGGCTGATCCGGCCCGCTTTCCCTTCACGAGAGGACCCTCTGCTCCACGATGACCGACATCGACTGGGACGAACTCCGTTCCGCGGCGACTGACGCCATGCACCGCGCCTATGCGCCCTACTCCCGCTTCAAGGTCGGGGCGGCCGCGCTCGTCGCTGACGGCCGCATCGTTTCGGGGTGCAACGTCGAGAACGCCTCCTACGGGGTAACCCTGTGCGCCGAGTGCGGGCTGGTGTCCGAGCTGCACATGAGCGGCGGGGGGCAGCTGGTGGCGTTCGTGTGCGTCGACGGCGAGGGCCGCACACTCATGCCGTGCGGGCGGTGCCGCCAGCTGCTGTTCGAGCACGCCATCCCCGGCATGCTGCTGGAGACCGTCAGTGGCATCCGGACCATCGACGAGGTCCTGCCCGACGCCTTCGGACCCCGTGACCTCGAGGAGGCGACGCGATGAGCGCCGAGCAGTACGACGCCGTCGACATCATCCGCGCCCAGCGTGACGGGCGCGCCATCACCGAGGGCGAGATCCGCTGGCTGGTCGACGCCTACACGCGTGGCTACGTCATGGACGCGCAGATGTCGGCCTTCACGATGGCGGTGCTCCTCAACGGCCTCGGCCGCGACCAGATTCGGGTGCTGACGGATGCCATGATCGCCTCGGGCGAGCGCATGAACTTCTCGTCGCTCGACAAGCCCACCGTCGACAAGCACTCCACGGGCGGCGTCGGCGACAAGATCACTCTGCCCCTGGCCCCCCTCGTCGCCGCTTTCGGCGTCGCGGTCCCGCAGCTCTCGGGCCGCGGCCTCGGGCACACCGGGGGAACGCTCGACAAGCTCGAATCGATCCCGGGCTGGCGTGCCGCCCTGTCCAACGACGAGATCCTCGCGCAGCTGGCCGACGTCGGCGCCGTCATCTGTGCCGCCGGTACGGGCCTCGCGCCCGCCGACAAGAAGCTCTACGCGCTGCGTGACGTCACCGGCACGGTCGAGGCGATCCCGCTGATCGCGTCGAGCATCATGTCGAAGAAGATCGCCGAGGGTACCGACTCGCTCGTACTCGACGTGAAGTTCGGCTCCGGGGCGTTCATGCAGGACATCGATCGCGCGCGCGAGCTCGCCGAGACGATGGTCGCCCTCGGCACCGATTCGGGCGTGAACACCACGGCGCTGCTGACCGACATGAACACCCCGCTCGGCCGCGCCATCGGCAACGCCAACGAGGTGCGGGAATCGGTCGAGGTGCTCGCCGGCGGCGGCCCCGCCGATGTCGTCGAGCTCACCGTCGCCCTGGCCCGCGAGATGCTCACGCTCGCCGGCCGTCCCGACGCCGACGTCGAGGCCGCCCTGGCCGACGGTCGCGCGATGGACGTGTGGAAGCGCATGATCCGCGCGCAAGACGGCGACCCGGATGCCGCGCTCCCCACGCCCCGCGAGACCCACACGGTCGTCGCCGAGCGCTCGGGCGTCGTGACCCGTGTCGAGGCGCTGCCGTTCGGCATCGGCGCCTGGCGTCTGGGCGCCGGACGCGCCCGGGCCGAGGACGCCGTTGTGCACGCCGCGGGCATCGACCTGCACGTCACCGTCGGCGAATCCGTTACCGCCGGTCAGCCGCTGTTCACCCTGTCCGCCGATGATGAGACGCGCTTCGACCGCGCCCTCGCCGCGGTGGAGGGGGCGTGGGAGATCGGCGACACCGCTCCCGCGCACACCCCGCTCGTGCGCGAGCGCATCACCGCGTGACGGCATCCGACCCAAGGAGCACCATGGCCACCGACGACGTCCGCATCCAGGGCAAGAAGCTGAAGAGCTTGCCGAAAGTGTCGCTGCACGACCACCTCGACGGCGGCATGCGCGCGCAGACGGTGCTCGAACTGGCCGACGACCTCGATCTCGACCTGCCGGCCGATGACGCCGCGGGCCTTGAGGACTGGTTCTCCGATCACGTCGAATCGGGCTCGCTCGAGGACTACCTCGAGAAGTTCTCGCTGACCGTCGGGGTGCTGCAGACCCGCGAAGGCCTCGTGCGCGCGGCGAAGGAGTTCGTCGAAGACCTCGCCGACGACGGTGTCGTGTACGGCGAGGTGCGTTGGGCACCTGAGCAGCACCTGACGCGCGGCCTGAGCCTCGACGATGTGGTGGATGCCGTGCAGGAGGGCATCGAAGAGGGGGAAGATGCCGCCGACGCCCGCGGCAAGGACATCCGGGTGGGGCAGCTTCTCACCGCGATGCGCCAGGGGTCTCGTTCGCGCGAGATCGCCGAGCTGGCGGTGGAGTGGCGGAGCCGCGGCGTGGTCGGCTTCGACCTCGCCGGTCCCGAGGACGGCTTCCCGGCTTCGAATCACCGCGCGGCGTTCGACTACCTCGCCGAGCAGTTCTTCCCCACGACGGTGCACGCCGGCGAAGGGGCGGGGCTGGCATCCATTCGCTCGGCACTGCTCGACGGTCGGGCCCTGCGCCTCGGCCACGGGGTGCGCATCGCCAACGACCTCGACGTCGTCTCGCGCGAGGGGGAGGAAGTGCTCGTCACCTTCGGTGACATGGCGCGCTGGGTCCGGGATCGCGAGATCACCCTGGAGCTGTCGCCGACGTCGAACCTGCAGAGCGGGGCGGTCACCGCCTGGGGCGACACGATGGACGCCCACCCGTTCGACCTGCTGTACCAGCTGGGCTTCTCGGTGACGGTGAACGTCGACAACCGCCTGATGAGCCGCACGACCCTCACCCGTGAGCTGGCGCTGCTGGCCGAGGCGTTCGATTACGACCTCGACGATCTCGAGGCGTTCCAGCTCAACGCCGCCGCGGGGGCGTTCCTGCCGGTCGAGGAGCGCGAGGAGCTCATCGAGATCATCGCCGAGGGCTTCCAGCGCTGAGCGCCGTCGGTCCGCCGCGTTGCTGCCGGGTCCTTCGCCGCCGTGCCGGCGGCGAAACTCCTGACAGGTTGCGCCGGCGCGCCAGATTCGAGCGATGCGAAGCGGCTCAGGCAGGAGTTCTCAGGAGTTCGGTCGCCGCCGCCCGACCGCGTCGGGGCCGCGCGCAGAGCGCCAAACTCCTGAGAACTCGAACCGCAGGCGGCCGGAGATGGGCGCACCGCCCGCGCTGAGCTCGAGTTCTCAGGAGTTCGGCCCGGGAGCGCCGCGGACGATGATCCGTGCGAGCGCGGCCTGCACCTGTTCGGGGCGAAAGAGGATGTCCTCCGCGAGGAGGCGCACGGTCGAGTACCCGCGCTCCATCGCCGCCAGATCCCGCCGGCGATCCTTCTTGTGGTTCTGCCATGTTCCGTGGAACTGCTCGCTGTCGCACTCGACGATGAGCCAGCCGTTCACCAGAAGGTCGACGCGGCCGACGCCGTCAATGCGCACTTGCAATTCCACCTGGCATCCGAGGCTCCGGAGCATCAGCCGAACGAACGTCTCCGTGCCCGCCTCGCTCTGCGGATTCAGCAACCGACGAAGCACCCGGTACCGCCGCGGCACGCGTGCGAAAACGTCGTCGATACCCGCTTCGTCGACCAGCCCCAGGTGCCACGCGTTGTCGAGCGTGGCCACGGCCGAGCGGGGAGCCTGGCACCGGATCGCCTGAGCAAGAGCTTCCACGACGTCGACGATGGGGCTGTCCCGTTGCGCGTCCGTCGGTCTCCAGTGGTAGCGCACCCCGTGGGGTGACCTGGGGCGGCGGCTGGCCAGGGGATCCTGCTGCACGTGCAGATCTGAGCGGTGATGCACGAAGACGCCGAGCATCGCGAGCAGACTGACGCAATCGAGCCGTCCGCCCACACGTGCTGCGGCGAGGACCTCGGCGGGAGTGTTGGCCATGAGGAATCGCCCGCGCCGAACGCGCACGATCACGCCGGCGGCCACCGCACGGGCGATCGCATCGCGGGACCAGCCCGCGGCCCGCAGATCGCGGGTGGCCTTCACAGGTGAGATCGGCTGCCTGAGCCGTGAGTCGGGGGATGCCATCGGCCCACCGTGGCCGATCCTCGTGCTCGCGGCGGCCCCGCTGGGTGGATCTGTGGACAGAATCGCCTGTGGAGGAGGCGTCCGATGCGGGTGGCGACCGGGGCGGAACTCCTGACTCACGCGCGGGAGTGGGCACCGGGTTGCGGCACAGGAGGTCGGAACGACGGTTCTTCAGGAGTTCGGCCCGGTCGGCGCGGCGAAGGCTGGAGAACGGCAGTCGGGGCGGGCCCACCGACCTGCCGCCGCCGCAACCTGCCGCCGCCCCAACCTGCCGCCGCCCCAACCTGCCGCCGCCCCAACCTGCCGCCGCGCCGACCTGCCGCCGCCGCCCCAACCCGCCGCCGGACCACACGGCGCGCGTCAGCGCGCGGGCAGGAAGGCGTCGAGCTGATCGGCGATGACCCGGTCGACCTCGGCGCGGTCGATCGTCGGGGTGCCGTCGCCGGCCTGCGGGCCGTACGCGCCGAACGACGCGTGGGAGGCACCGGGAATCTCCACGAACACGGCGTCGGAGGGCAGCTCTTTCGCGGCGTCGGCGATCTTCTGCGGCGTCGACAGGCGGTCTTCGGAACCGGACAGGCTCAGCACCGGCAGCCCCGACCCGGACAGGTCGTTCGCGCAATACGAGGCGAACAGCACGAGGGCGTCGGCCTCTCCCGCGAGCTGGCACGCGCGCACGCCGCCGAGCGAGTGCCCGCCGACCGCCCAGCTCTGCACGTCCGGGGCGAGGTCGGTGAAGGTCGCCAGCGGCCGTGGGTCGAAGAACGCCAGGTTCAGCCACGGGCGGGTGATCACGACCGTCACACCGTCATCGACCACCGTGTCGGAGAGGGTCGCGACGTACCCGAGGGCGTCGACCTTCGCGCCGGGAATGAACACCAGACCCCGACCGGTGTCTCCGGTGGTCGGGGAGAGCACGATTCCCGCCCCGTCCTCGGTGATCGTCATGCCGGGGTTCGCGCGCGCCTCGGCCAGCGGATCGGCTTCGGCGCCCATCACGCCCACCTGGCTGTAGATCAGGATGCCACCGACGAGCAGCAGCACGAGGGCACCGAGGCCCCCGAGAATCCAGCGCAAGACACGAAAACGCCGACGGGGCGCACGGGGCGCCCCGTCGGCGGACGGGCTGGTGTCGGTCACCTCAGGAGCGTAGCGCTGCCTGCCGTGCCGAGACGATCTCGGCGATGCGGGGGAACAGCGGGTGCTCGGGGGAGAGTCCGGTCACCTGCGCCGTGAAGGCGTCGGCGTCGAGCTCGCCGAGGAGCCGCTGCAGCTCCACGGCCTGGGCGTCCTCGGCATCCTGGAACTCCAGGCCCGCGGCCATGGCGGCCACGAGGGCGTCCACGGGGAGCCCGCGCTCGATCGCCTCGGCAGCCGGCCCCACGAAACGCTCGTGACGCGAGAGCTTGCGCAGCGGCTGGCGGCCGACGCGCCCCACGGTGTCGGGGAGGGCCGGGTTACGGAAGCGCTGCAGGATCGTGTCGCGGTACTGTCCCTGCACGTCGGCGTCGAGCTCGTGCTTCTGCACGAGCAGCGCGCTGGTCTCCTGCAGGACCGCCTCGACCTTGGCAGCGATCGCGGGGTCGCTCAGCGCGTCAGCGATGCGCTCGATCCCGGCCTGCGCGCCGAAGTAGGCCGTCGTGGCGTGGCCTGTGTTGACCGTGAAGAGCTTGCGTTCGATGTACGGGGTGAGGTCGTCGACGAAGTGCGCGCCGGGGATGTGCGGCGGGGTGTCGCCGAACGGCCGGCGCTCGATCGCCCACTCGTAGAACGGCTCGACCGTCACGTCGACACCGCCGACCGCCTGCGCGGGAACGATGCGGTCGACGGCGGTGTTGGCGAACACCGCCCGGGAATCGAGGGCGTCCCAGGAGTCGCCCGCCAGCTCCACGACGTGCTCGCGCAGCTGGTCGGTCGCGCCGATGGCGTTCTCGCACGCCATGATCTGCAGGGGCGGCTGCGCCGGGTCGCGCAGCGCGAGACCCGCGACGATGTGCGGGGCGACGAACTTCAGGATCGTGGGGCCGACGGCGGTGGTGACCACGTTCGCCGTGGCGATCTCGTCGACGAGGGCCTCGGCATCCGTCGAGCTGTCGATCGCGCGGAAGCCGGTCACGGTCTTGTCGGTACCGCCTTCGCCGACCTCGTGAACGGTGTACTCGGATGCCGCGTTGATCGCGGCGACGAGGGGAGCGGCGACGTCGGAGAAGACGAGCTCGTAGCCGCCCTCGTGGAGCAGCAGACCGACGAAGCCCCGGCCGATGTTCCCGGCGCCGAAGTGGACGGCCTTCATGCGTTGACGGAGCCCGACAGGGCCTGGAAGAGCTCCTCGGGGGAGGAAGCTGCCTTCAGACGCACGACGTCGTCTTCTTCCGAGAAGAGGATGGCGATCTGCGACAGGATCTCGAGGTGCTCGTCGCCCTTGCCGGCAATGCCGATGACGAAGGTCACGGGCTCCCCGCCCCAGTCGACGCCGCCGTCGTAGCGGACCACGGAGAGACCCGAGGTCAGGATGGCCTGCTTGGTCTCGTTGGTGCCGTGGGGGATCGCGAGTTCGTTGCCCATGTAGGTGGACACCGTCTCCTCGCGCTGCTGCATGGCGGTGAAGTACTCGCCGGTGACGGATCCGGCTGCTTCGAGCAGATCGGCCGCCTCCTTCATCGCCTCCTCGCGAGTGGCGCTGCCGGGGTGGATACGGACGGATTCGATGCGGAGGACGTCTGACATGGTTCTCGCCTTTCTCGTCGTGCTTTCCAGCCTCGCAGGAAGCGGGCCGGACGGGAAGACGGAGGGGCCGGTGCGCATGCCCCGGCCCCTCCGTGGGAGTGGATTACTTCGCGTCGTGCTGGGCGCGGACCATCTCCACGACCTCGTCGTACTTCGGCGAGTTCATGAAGTTGTCCACCGACACGTGGATCGCGTCGGGGTTCTGCGCCTTCGCGCGGTCGGTGAGCTGGTTCTGCGTGATGACCAGGTCGGCGGTGCCGTCGAGGTTCGCGATCGCCGCGTTGGTGACGGTGACGCCCTCGATGCCGGCCTTCTTGATCTTGTTGCGCAGGACGCTCGCACCCATCGCGGAGGAGCCCATGCCGGCGTCGCACGCGAACACGATCGCGTTGACCTGCGTGGTCGCCACCGAGCCGCCGAGGCCGCCCAGGGCGCCGTCGACATCGCGGTCGGCCGACGCGGTGACGTCGCTGCCGGTGCGGGTGCGCAGGGCACCGAGGGTCGAGGACTCCTTGCCCTTGTTGGCTTCGGTCTGGTCGATCGCCGCGGCGAACGCGTCGTCGCCGCCCTCGGCCGCAAGGTCGCGCTTGCGCGAGGCCCGCAGGATGACACCTGCCACGAGGAACGTGACGACCGCGGAGAGAACCACCGAG
The DNA here is from genome assembly GCF_057167165.1 of Microbacterium sp. ZW3a. Taxonomy (NCBI): domain Bacteria; kingdom Bacillati; phylum Actinomycetota; class Actinomycetes; order Micrococcales; family Microbacteriaceae; genus Microbacterium; species Microbacterium sp. ZW3a. Next base: position 755,073 of record NZ_CM169903.1, read on the forward strand.
AGGTAGACCACCACGAGGTTGCCGACGCCCGGGCCGATGGCGGCGACAGTGACGGCGATGATGCTGCCCGGTGCGGCCGGGAACGCGAGGCCACCGCCGAGGAGCATGTTCGTGGTGACACCGGTGGCGCCACCGGCGATGAGCGCGAGGATCGTCATCGGCTTGGCGAGCGCGTACGGGAAGTAGATCTCGTGGATGCCACCGAAGAACTGGATGATGATCGCGCCCGGGGCCGAGGCCTTCGCCGCGCCGACACCGAAGAAGGTGAAGGCGAGCAGCAGACCGAGGCCGGGGCCGGGGTTGGCCTCGATGAGGAAGAGGATCGACTTACCGGTCTCCGCCGCCTGCTCGATACCGAGCGGGGTGAACACGCCGTGGTTGATGGCGTTGTTGAGGAAGAGGACCTTCGCGGGCTCGACGATGATCGACAGGAGCGGGAGCAGGTTGTACTGCACGAGCCACCCGACGATGCCACCGAGGAACGCGCTGATGCCGAGGAACACCGGACCGAAGGCGAAGAAGCCGACGATCGCGAGGACCATGCCGAGGATGCCGGCCGAGAAGTTGTTGACCAGCATCTCGAAGCCGGGGCGGATCTTGCCGTCCCAGAGACGGTCCATCTGCTTGGTGACCCACGCCGCGAGCGGGCCCATGATCATCGCGCCGAGGAACATCGGGATGTTGGTGCCGAGGATGACACCCATCACCGCGATCGAGGCGACCACGCCACCGCGCGCGCCGTACACCATGCGACCACCGGTGTTGGCGATGAGCAGGGGCAGGAGGTACGTGATCATCGCACTGACCAGGCCGACGTAGCCCTGGTAGGTACCGTCGACGCCCTCGGTGAGCGCCGTCATGGCGCCCGGCCAGCCGATGACGGCGGCGTCGCCGCCACCGCCGAGGATCTCGGCGACGGGGGCCCAGTGCCACCCGAACGGGCTCTTCGCACCGAAGAAGCCGGCGGGAATGAAGAGCATGGTGATCAGGCCCCACGCGATGAACGCCGCGATGTTGGGCATGATCATGCCGGAGAGGAACGTCCCGAATCGCTGGACCGCGACGCGAGCACCTCCCGGCTTCTTGGTTGTCGACGTCGTCGTCATGGCTGTGTCTCCTTGTAGTCGGATGCGACCGGGGTCGCGGGGTGAAGGGCGCGGCTCAGGCCGCGGGGGATGCGGAGGCGGCCTGGGCCGCTTCCCGTGCAGAGGCCGCGTCGTCGGCGGCCAGCGCGGCCTCCGCGATGCGGCGGGCATCGTCGAGAGTGTGGGTGAGCAGGGTGGCGCGCACGTCGGCGAGGGCCGTGGGGGCCATCGACAGCGTGGTGGCGCCGAGTCCGACGAGAACGACCGCCAGCAGCGGGTCGGCGGCAGCCTCGCCGCAGATGCCGACGGGCTTGCCGTTCGCGCGTCCGGCGGCGCCGACCTCGCGGATCAGGCGCAGGACGGCCGGATGCCACGGGTCTTGGAAGGACGCGACCGAACCGAGCAGCCGGTCGGCGGCGAGCGTGTACTGCGTCAGGTCATTCGTCCCGATCGAGGCGAAGTCGGCGATCTGCAGGATGCGGTCCGCCAACAGCGCGGAGGAGGGGACCTCCACCATCACGCCCGTGGTCTTCAGACCGTAGTCCTTGGCCAGCGCGGTGAAGTAGCGGGTCTCCTCGACCGTGGACACCATCGGTGCCATGACCCACAGGTCCGCCGGGCCGGCCTCGGTCTTGCGGGTCTCGGCATCCGCTTCGGCGAGGGCGGTCAGCTGCTCGCGCAGGATGTCCTCGCTCGCGCGGAGGGCCCGCAGGCCGCGGAGGCCCAGGGCCGGGTTCTCCTCGTGGGCGTCGTTGAGGAACGGCAGCGGCTTGTCGGCGCCGGCGTCGAGCACGCGCACGACGACCTTCTTGCCGGGGAAGGCGCTGAGGAGCTCGATGTAGGCGGCGCGCTGCTCCTCGACGGTGGGGGCGGAGCTGGAGCTGAGGAAGAGGAACTCCGTGCGGAACAGGCCCACACCTTCGGCGCCGAGCTCGACCGCCTCAGCGGCACCGCCGGGCTTGCCGAGGTTCGCCAGAAGGGGCACCTTCGTCCCGTCGGCGAGCGCGCCGTCGGTGATGGGCGCCGCGGCGGCGGAGGCGCGCGCCGCGGCACGGTTCGCGGCCCGCGCGAGGTCGTCGTCGCTCGGGTCGACCGTGACGACGCCGGCGGCGGCATCCACGATCACCGTCTGGCCGTCGACGAGGTCTTTCGCGCCGGACGCACCGACGATCGCGACGATCGACTTCTCGCGGGCGAGGATCGCGGTGTGCGAGGTGGGCCCGCCCTCGGTGGTCACGAGCGCCAGCACCTTGTCGAGGTCGAGCAGCGCCGTGTCGGCGGGAGCGAGGTCTTTGGCGACCAGCACGAACGGGTGGCCGGGATCGGGGATGCCGGGAGCGGCGACGCCCCGCAGACGCGCGATGACGCGCTGGGCGACGTCGTCGAGGTCGGCGGCGCGCTCACCCAGGTATCCGCCGAGGGCGATGAGCTGCTCGCGGAACGAGGCGAAGGCGTCGTGGACGGCGAACTCGCCGTTCTTGCCCGCGGCCAGACGTGAGTTGACCTCGGCTTCGAGGGTCGGGTCCTCGGCGATCATCGCCTGGGCCTCCAGCACGTCACGGGCCGCGCCACCCGCCTCGGCGCCGCGCTGCTCGAGTTCGCGCGCGACGGCGGCGACGGCCTCGCGCACGCGCGCCGTCTCTTCCTCGACCGACCGCTCGCTGGGGGCGTCCTTCGGGGCGGGCAGGGGCTCGGCCATGCGCGCGATGGGGCCCTGGGCCACGCCCAGTCCGATTCCGACTCCACGGAGTTCCGTCATGTTCCTGTGTTCCTTACTCGGCGTCGTGGTCGGTGGTCAGAAGCTCGGCGAGGCGCTCGAGCGTCGCGTCGGCGGTGTCGCCGTCGGCGGTGAGGGTCACGTAGTCGCCCTGCTCGAGACCGAGCGCGATGATCCCCAGGATGCTGGCGGCGTTCACCGGCGATCCGGCGTCCTTCGCGATCGTCACCGGGATGCCGGCATCCTTCGCCGCCTGGGCGAAGAGCTTCGCGGGGCGGGCGTGCAGGCCGTGCGACGAGCCGATACGGACCGTCCGGGTGAGCTGGGGCATGGGGGTTCCTTTCCGGCGGCGGGTCAAACGGTGTCCGTGGACTCCCGCGCGCTCATTGCCTCTTCCACGAGTGCGAGCGTGCGGGTACCGGTCCGGTCGGTGAAGACGTCCTCGGGCAGCAAGACGACGCGCACCCCCCGTGTCGCGGCATCCTGTCGAATCCGCTCCAGGTCAGGGGCCAGGTGCGGGCCGACGAGAACGATGTCGGTCGCGTCGAGGTCGATCGGGAGCGACCTCACGGTCCCCGCCGAAGCGGAGTAGGGGAGGCCGCGATCGTGGGCTGCGTGACGAACACGCTGTGCAACGAACGTGCTGGACGCACCAGCGCCGCACACCACGAGGATCCTCATCGACCCGCCTCCTTCCTCTCGATTGTGAACAACGCGTTCACAGCGGACAACCAGGTTCGTTTCCCACCCCCCGGAACGTGGATGCCGCGGCCCCGCGCCGCGGGGGATGCCGCGTGGTTGGATGGAGAGAGCGCTGCCATCCTGGGCGGCGCGGAGGACGGATCGTGACGACGAAAGCTCGCCAAGACCGCCTGCTGGCCCTGCTGCTGCGGGAAGCGGAGTGGTCTACCGCCGCGTCCCTGGCCGATGCGCTGGGTGTGACGCCGCGGAGTGTCCGCTCCTACGTCACGGCCGTGAACGCGCGGGTGGCCGGCGGCGCGGCGATCGAATCCGGACCCTTGGGATACCGGGCCGGCGTCGCCGCGGCCATCGCGTTGCGGTCCGGCTCGTCCGCGGACACGGGGACGCCCCGCGACCGCCTGCACACGCTCGTGCGGCGGCTGCTCGACTCGACCGACGGGATCGACGTGTTCGAGACCGCCGACTCCCTGCACGTCAGCGCCGCAACGCTCGAGGCCGACCTGGCACGCGTGCGCGGACTTCTCGGCGGAACCGAGCTGACCCTGGAGCGGTCGGCATCCACCGCGCGACTGCGCGGCACCGAGGTTGCGCAGCGGCGCCTGTTGTCCAAGCTCGCCCACGACGAGATGGATGCCGGGATGTTCGACCTCGACGCGCTGCGCCGCACACTCGGCGAGCGCTCGGTGGGGGCCCGCGCGTTCGGGCCGTTCAAGGCCGAGCTCGTCGCCGAGCTGGGGTCGCTCGGGTATTTCGTCAACGAGATCGGCATCGGCGACGTCGTCATGCACATCGCCATCGCGGCCGATCGCGTCACGCGCGACCGCGGTCTCGGGGCCGCCGCCGGCGAGGCCTCCGACGCCGCCGACGCGGTCGCGGCGCTGCTAGACCGACTCACCCTCAAGCACATCGGCGTTCAGCTGGGCGCCGGCGATCTCCGACACCTCGCCATGCTCGTGCTGACGCGCATCGTCGCGCCGGGCGCCCCCGCGGGCGACGATGTGCGGGTGCGCCTCGACCCCGCGGTCGAAGAAGCGGTGCGCGCGGTCGTCGAGGCCGCGGCATCCCAGTTCCTCGTCGACATCGCCCACGCCGACTTCATCATGCGGCTGGCGCTGCACGTGCAGAATCTGCTCCATCGTTCGCGCGAGCAGGCGTGGTCGCGCAATCCGCTCACGCGCTCGCTGAAATCGACGTACCCGATGATCTTCGAGGTCGCGGTGTACATCGCCAAGGGACTGCAGGACGCCCTCGGCATCCCGATTCTCGACGACGAGATCGCCTACATCGCGATGCACGTCGGCGGGCGCCTCGAGCGCAGCCGCCGGTCCGATCAGCTGCTGACGGCGACGATCGTGTGCCCCGGCTACTACGAGCTGCACGAATTGCTGCGCTCGAGCGTCGACCGGTCGCTGGGGCAGGCGATCGAGGTCGTCGGCGTCGAGACCCGCATCGACCCGGCGTGGGATTCCATCGACACCGACCTGGTGCTCACCACCATCGATCCGCCGCGCGCGGGCGACCGGTTCGTGCGCATCCAGCCGTTCCTCACCGACGCCGACGTCGAGCGGGTGCAGTCCGCCGCGTCGCGCGTGCGGCGGGGGCGACGCCTCGCGCGGCTGCGCGCGGAGCTCGAGGGGTACTTCGCCGCGGATGCCTTCGTGCGCGGGCTGGATGCCGCCGAGGGCGAGGCCGGCGTCATTCGGCGCCTCGGAGGGTTGCTGGTCGACCAGGGCGTGATCGACGACGACTACGTCACCCGGGCCGTGGAGCGCGAGGCGATCTCGTCGACCGCCTTCACCGACGCTCTGGCCGTGCCGCACGCCATGGGCATGACCGCGACCCAGACCCGCATCGCGATCGGCATCGCCGACCCGTCGATCGCCTGGGGCGAGGGCCGCGTGCAGGTGGTGGCGCTCGTGGCGTTCTCCGAGACCGACCGCGAGGCGTTCCAGACCGTGTTCGAGCAGTTCGTCGAGGTGTTCAGCGAGCGCGAGAGCGTGCAGCGCATCGTCCGCCGCGCGACGAGCTTCCCCGCGTTCCTCGACGAGCTGGTCGCGGTGATCGACGGCTGACGCCCGACGGCGGCTGGGATTCCGCGGTCGCTGTCTTGGGGCGGAATCCGTGCGCCGGGGCGGTCATCGCACGCCCCGCTGCACGGATCGCGCCCCTGTGGGCGCGGGGCCCGCGTGCGGGGCGCTGGGGCACAATTCGTGCGCCGGGGCGGTCATTGTGCGCCCCGTTGCACGGATCGCGCCCCGAAGGCTCTCTGGTCAGGGCGGTGTGATGCCGAAGGCGGCCAGACGGCGCCCCAGTGTGGCCGCATCACCCACGTGTTCCCACCCCCATCGAGCGAAGCGACGTTGCGTTGTGCCGCGGATCCAGTCCTCTCGGCGCTTCTCATCGTCGATGACGCGGTGCGGCGTCCGTCCCGCCGCGGAGGCGAGTTCACGGTACTTTGCCTTTCCGTCGAACTCACCCCAGGCGTTGACGTCGTCCAGACCGAAGTCGACCCAGAACGTGCTGCCCTGTGGACCGGCGACCGGTACCTGGAGGGACGGCGGCGCGTAACCGAGGTCGAGGAGCCGCAACCGGCTCACACTCTCGCCCGGGAGCTGCGCCCGCCCGTCGGCGAGGAGCAGAGCCCGCTCGGCGGCGCGGCGACCACGGGTGGAGAGCCGGGCCCACCTCAACGCCTCTTCGCGGAAGCGCGCCGCCTCCTCGACGTCGTACGCGCCGGGCGGACGGAACGCTCGCTGCCGGAGTGCGGCGTCGGCGATACTCACCGCGACGTCGCGTGCTTCGGTCCGGGCGACATCCGCCACCGTTCGGGCTAGAGGTGTGCAGCGGATCCCGTCCAGCTCGACGTCGTGCCCGTGACCGGCGACGTTTCGATGTCGGACGACCCCGACGGCACCGCTCGGGCGGGAATCGGAGGTCAGGACATGCAGCAAGCCGTCGTCTCGTAGACAGGGCAGCCCGTGCGCCGCAGCGGCTGTGAGACCGCAGAACGTCGGACGCGTTGCGCTCACGAGGTCGAGCGCTCGCGCCCGGATGATGATCTTCTCCTCCCGGGTCAGCCCGTCGACATCGGCCCCGCGGGCATACACTCCGGGGCGGATCGCCCGCAGGTACCCGGTCTCGACCTCACGGCGGATACGGCGAGAGTGCCACCCGTGCTCGTCGAGGTGGGAGCGCCGGATGAGAGGCACGGTACCCGCTGTCATGCCTCCACTGTGGCGCTGTTCCGCGCTGCGCGAAGCGCCGATCCGGCGTTCTGTGGACGGAATCGTGTCCGCCGCGGCGGGGGAGGAACACGCCAGGATGCGGAGCGGGGCGCGATCCGTGCAGTGGGGCGAACGATGACCGCCCCACTGCACGAAACGCGCCCCAAGCCCGAGGAGCCTAGAGGCGGCAGAACCTCAGCGCAGCGACGCCAGCAGCTCCTCGGCACCGGCGCGCAGCGCGTCGAGGCGGCGGCGCGCCTTCTTCGCCGACGCCCCGCGCACGTCGAGGTACAGCTTGAGCTTCGGCTCGGTGCCGCTGGGGCGCACGATGAGCCGCGAGCCGTCGTCGAGCCAGATCCGCAGCACGTCGCCCGGGGGCAGGCCATCGACGCCGTCGAGCAGGTCGTCGACCTTCGACACGGCGACCTCGCCCACCGCGGCGGGCGGCTGGGCGCGAAGGGATGCCATGATCCCGGTGATTTCACTGACGTCGGTCACGCGCACCGAGATCTGGTCGCTGACGAACGCGCCGAACGTGTCACGGAACTCCTGCAGGAGGTCGGCGACCGTGCGGCCCTCGGCGCGCGCGGCGACGGCCATGTCCAGGAGTGCGACGGCCGCGGAGATGCCGTCTTTGTCGCGCACGGTGTCGGGGTTGACGAGATACCCCAGGGCCTCTTCGAAGCCGTAGACGATGCCCGGGGCTCGCGAGATCCACTTGAAACCCGTGAGGGTCGCGTGGAAGTCGAGACCGTAGTGCTCGGCGACGGCCTGCAGCCCCGGCGACGACACGAGCGAGCACGCGAGCGATCCGCCGGTGCCGCTCGCAGCGGCGGCACGCGCGGCGCGCCAGCCCAGCAACAGCCCGATCTCGTTGCCGGTGAGGCGGCGCCAGCCGCCGTCGGCCTCGGCATCCGGAATCGCGACGGCGAGGCGATCGGCATCCGGGTCGTTCGCGATCACGAGCTCGGCGTCGCACGCGCGCGCCGTCTCGAAGGACAGGTCCATCGCGCCCGGTTCCTCGGGGTTCGGGAACGCGACGGTGGGGAAGCGGCCGTCGGGCTCGATCTGCGCCGCGACGACGGTCGGTTCGGGGTATCCGGCCGTGGCCAGGACGCGCGCGACGGTCTCCCATCCGACACCGTGCATCGCGGTGTACACCCAGCGCAGACCCTCGGCCCCGGCGGGGGCGGGGGCGACGGCCGCGGTCGCGGCGACATAGGCCTCGACCACCGACTCGGGCGCGTTCTCGAACCCCACCGAGCGGGGGAGGACGGTGACGTCGCCCTCGTCGGCCACGCGCTGGATGTGCGCGGCGATCTCGGCGTCGGCGGGCGAGACGATCTGCGCGCCGGCGTCCGCGCCGCCGAGGTAGACCTTGTAGCCGTTGTCGTCCGGCGGGTTGTGGCTGGCGGTGACCATGACGCCGGCGTCGGCGCCGAGGTGGCGCACCGCGAACGCGAGCACGGGGGTCGGCAGCATACGCGGGAGCAGGATCGCCCGGAGTCCCGCGCCGGCGAAGATCTCGACCGAGTCGCGGGCGAACACGTCGGAGTTGCGACGACCGTCGTACCCGACCACGACGGTCGGCGTCTCCGCCCCCGCCTTCTCCCGCAGGTACGCGGCGAACCCCGCGGCGGCCTGCGCCACGAGCACCCGGTTCATGCGGTTGGGGCCGGCCCCGAGGGTTCCGCGCAGGCCGGCGGTGCCGAAAGCCAACCGCGTCGCGAAGCGGTCGGCGAGATCCGCCTCGGCCTCGGTCGACCCCTCCTCGACACGCTCCAGCAGGGAAGACAGTTCCTCGCGGGTCACGGCATCCGGATCCTGGGCGAGCCAGGCGCGGGCCGCCTCGACGAACCCGCTCACAGCGCGCCGATCACGCGGGCGAGCAGGGCGGAGATCACCGGTTCGGCCTCGCGCCCGGCCTCGAGCACCTCGTCGTGGCTGAGGGGCGTCTTCTGGATGCCGGCGGCCAGGTTCGTGATGAGCGAGAAGCCCAGGATCTCCATGCCCGCCTGTCGCGCGGCGATCGCCTCGAGGGCGGTGGACATGCCGACGATGTGCCCGCCGAGGGTCTTGGCCATCTGCACCTCGGCCGGCGTCTCGTAGTGCGGCCCCCGGAACTGCGTGTAGACGCCCTCGTCGAGGGTCGGGTCGATCGATCGAGCCAGGTCACGCAGGCGCGTCGAGTACAGGTCGGTGAGGTCGATGAAGGTCGCGCCCTCGAGGGGGGAGTCGGCGGTGAGGTTGATGTGGTCGCTGATGAGCACGGGCTGCCCGGGCTTCCACGTTTCGCGGATGCCGCCCGCGCCGTTGGTGAGGATCATCGTCGTCGCGCCCGTCGCCGCAGCGGTGCGGACGCTGTGCACGACCCGGCGCACGCCGTGGCCCTCGTAGTAGTGGGTGCGCGCGCCGATGACGAGGACGTTCTTGCCGCCGGGGGTGCGGACGCTCCGGAGCGTGCCGACGTGACCCTCGAGCGCGGGCCGTGAGAAGCCGACGACCTCGGTCGCGGGGAACGACGCGGTCTCCTCGCCGATCAGCTCGGCGGCGCGGCCCCAGCCGCTCCCGAGGGTGACGGCGATGTCGTGGCGCTCGACGCCGGAGAGGCGCGCGATGTCCGCGGCCGCCGCCGCGGCGATCTCGAACGGGTCGGCCGCCGGGTCGTCGAGCGGGTGAAGTGTGCTGTGTGCCATGGACCCACTCTAGAAAGCCGTCGCGCGCGGGGCCAGGCGCGCGGGCCGCGCGTCGCACTAGGCAAGAATGGATGCCATGGTGCAGAGCTTCGAGCGCAAGCAGTCCGTCGCGATCGTCGGAGGCGGCCCCGGGGGCTATGAGGCGGCGCTGTCGGCCGCGCAGCTCGGTGCCGACGTGACCCTCGTCGAGCGGGCGGGGGTGGGTGGTTCGGCGGTCATCACCGACGTCGTACCCTCCAAGACCCTGATCGCCACGGCGGACGCGGCCGTGGCCATCCGCGGCGCGAGCGACCTCGGCGTTCAACTGTTCGCCAAGGACGACCGCGGCAAGCCGCTCACGCCCGAGGTGGCCATCAATCTCGCGGCGGTGAACCAGCGGCTGCTCTCGCTCGCGCGGCAGCAGTCCGACGACATGCGCGCCTCGCTGTTGGAGGCGGGCGTGCGTATCATCTCCGGCCACGGGCGCCTCGACGGTTCGGGCGCGGTGGTCGTTTCGACCGAGCCCGGCGGCACCGACTTCGACCGCATCGAGGCCGAGACCCTCGTGGTGTCGGTCGGCGCGTCACCCCGCGAACTGCCCTCGGCCCAGCCCGACGGGGAGCGCATCCTCACCTGGACCCAGCTCTACGACATGAAGTCGGTGCCGCAGCACCTCATCGTCGTGGGCTCGGGCGTCACGGGCGCCGAGTTCGCCTCGGCCTACATGAACCTCGGCGCGAAGGTGACGCTCGTCTCCAGCCGTGACCAGGTGCTCCCGGGCGAAGACCAGGATGCCGCGGCGGTGCTCGAGCGCGTGTTCCAGCGCGGCGGCATGACGCTGCTGTCGAAGGCCCGGGCCGATTCGGTCGTCAACACCGGCGACGGTGTGGTCGTGACGCTCGCCGACGGTCGCACGATCGAGGGCAGCCACTGCCTCATGGCGGTCGGATCCATTCCGAACACCGCCGGGATCGGCCTGGAGCAGGCCGGCGTGCAGATGACCCCGTCGGGCCACATCCGCGTCAACCGCGTCGCCCGCACCTCGGTGCCGAACATCTACGCCGCGGGTGACTGCACCAACTTCTTCCCCCTCGCCTCGGTGGCATCCATGCAGGGCCGTCAGGCCGTGTTCCACGCTCTCGGCGACATCGTGATCCCGCTCGAGACGCGCCGCATCACCGCGAACATCTTCACGGCCCCCGAAATCGCCACGGTCGGCTTCAGCGAGCAGGACGTCGTCGACGGGCGGTTCAAGGGCGTCGTCAAGAAGCTGCCGCTGTCGGCCAACCCCCGCGCGAAGATGCAGGGCATCACCGACGGCTTCGTGAAGATCATCGCGCGACAGGGGAGCGGTACCGTCATGGGCGGTGTCATCGTCGGCCCGCGCGCGTCGGAGCTCATCTACCCGATCGCGATCGCCGTGGAGCGCCGCCTCACCGTCGACCAGGTGGCGCGCGTGTTCGCGGTGTACCCGTCGCTCACCTCGAGCATCACCGACGCCGCCCGCGCGATGCACATCATCGATCGCGACGACCCCGGCGAGGACTGACCCTCCCGGCCGCCGGCGGCGCCGTCAGTCGGCGATGATCCGGTGCGCCCAGGCGGTGCCGCGCGCGTACCAGCCGGTCCGACGGTAGGGGCGGATGCGAATGCCCGCCGGGATCGGGGTCCGGCGCGCATCGAGCACGCTGGCGCCGTGGGCATCGATGACGAGGGGCGCGGTGCCGAGCCCCGTTCCGCACGTTCCGAGCCACAGGACCGCGTGCGAGACCGCCCCGGCGTCGGATCGCACGTAGACGATGTCCGCAGGCTTCACCTCGGCGACCAGCTCGTCGTAGCCGCCCTCGATCTGCGTGACGCGCGCCGACCGGAACCGTCCCTCCACCGGTGCACGGTGCAGCTCCGCCTGCGCCGCGATCCCCGTGGGCAGGTCGATACCGAGGGCGTACGAGAAGACGAAGCCGAGAAAATTGCTGCAGTCCAGCCCGGGGCCGCGGCGCCCGCTGCGCACGTCTTTCCACGGCCAGGTCGGTGGCGGGTTCCATGCGGGAACGTGATGGTGCTGGTAGTCGAGGCCGATCAACGCCGCGGCCACCGAGATCACGCGTTCGCGCGCCGTCGTGGCATCCATCGGCGGGGACGGCGGGGGATACGCCCGCGCCCGGGGACCCCACGAACCCCACCGTGTCGCGGTGTCGGCGGTATACCACTCGGATGCCGCGACCACCGCCTGCGCCGAGGGGTCGTTCCAGGGCCACGCGTCCAACCCCGCGAGCCGCACCGAATCGGGCGTCGTGAACCGCACGTCGTAGGGCGAGCGGTACCCCGGCGCCACGTCGATGGGGCTCAGGGGCTCCAGCGCCATCGACGTCAGCTGATCAGCAGCAGCTGGTGCCCGGCCGCGACGGTGGTGCCGGCGCTCGCGTCGATGCCGCCGACCGTGCCGTCCTTGTGTGCCTGGATCGGCTGCTCCATCTTCATCGCCTCTAGGACGACGACGAGGTCGCCCTTGACGACCTGCTGCCCCTCCTCGACGGCGACCTTGACCACGGTCGCCTGCATCGGTGACTTCACCGCGTCGCCGGTGGCACCGGCGGTCGGCGAAGCACCGTGCGCGCGGCGCGACGGCGGGGCCGTGGCGGGGCGTCCGGGCTTGCCGGCCGGCGCGGAGATGCGGTCGGGCAGGCTCACCTCGAGGCGCTTGCCGCCGACCTCGACCACGACCGTGTGCCGGCCGGGCGCCTCGGTCGGAGCCTCGGGCTCACCGTCCCACGCCGGGATGTCGTTGACGAATTCGGTCTCGATCCACCGGGTGTACACGCCGAAGCGGCCGTCCTCGGCGGTGAAGGCGGGGTCGCGCACGACCTGGCGGTGGAAGGGCAGCACGGTGGGGAGCCCCGCGACTTCGAACTCATCGAGGGCACGGCGCGCGCGCTCGAGGGCCTCGGCGCGGTCGCGGCCGGTCACGATGATCTTCGCCAGCAGCGAGTCGAACGCGCCCGAGACGCTGTCGCCCGCCGTCACGCCCGAGTCCAGACGGATGCCGGGGCCGCCGAAGGTCTTGAAGACGTGGATGGGGCCCGGCTGGGGGAGGAAACCTCGACCGGGGTCTTCACCGTTGATGCGGAACTCGATCGAGTGGCCCACCGGGGCGGGGTCGTCGTAGCCGAGATCTTCGCCCTCGGCGATACGGAACTGCTCGCGCACGAGATCGAGGCCGGTGATCTCTTCCGACACGGGGTGTTCGACCTGCAGGCGCGTGTTGACCTCGAGGAACGAGATGGTGCCGTCGGCACCGATGAGGAACTCGCACGTTCCGGCCCCGACGTAGCCGACCTCGCGGAGGATCGCCTTGGATGCCGAGTACAGCACCGCGTTCTGCTCGTCGGTGAGGAAGGGGGCCGGGGCCTCTTCGACGAGCTTCTGGTGCCGACGCTGGAGGGAGCAGTCGCGGGTAGAGACCACCACGACGGTGCCGGCCGCGTCGGCGAGGCACTGGGTCTCGACGTGCCGTGGCTTGTCGAGGTACTTCTCGACGAAGCACTCGCCGCGCCCGAACGCGGCGACGGCTTCGCGCGTGGCCGACTCGAACATCTCGGCGACCTCGTCGAGTTCGCGGGCGACCTTCAGGCCGCGCCCGCCGCCGCCGTACGCGGCTTTGATCGCGATCGGCAGACCCACCTGCTCGGCGAACGCGATCACCTCGTCGGCACCCGCGACCGGTCCGGGCGTGCCGGGCGCGAGGGGAGCTCCGACCTTCTCGGCGACGTGGCGCGCGGTGACCTTGTCACCGAGGGCCTCGATGGCCTCGGGTGAGGGGCCGATCCAGATGAGACCCGCGCCGATCACGGCGCGCGCGAAGTCGGCGTTCTCGGCGAGGAAGCCGTACCCGGGGTGCACGGCATCGGCGCCGGAACGGCGCGCGACCGACAGGATCTTCTCGATGGAGAGGTAGGTGTCGGCGCTCGTGGCGCCGTCGAGCGCGTAGGCCTCGTCGGCGAGGCGGGTGTGCAGGGCGTCTCGGTCCTGGTCGGCGTAGACGGCGACGGAGGCCTTACCCGAATCGCGTGCGGCGCGGATGACACGGACGGCGATCTCGCCGCGGTTGGCGACGAGTACCTTGGCGATCTTCGGCATCCTCCCAGCCTATCGAGGGGAGGTGCGCGCCTTTTGACCCTCCTCGACAAGAAACGCCGAAAAACGTGGGGGAGACCCTACGAACGGTTCCACAGTGCGGGCCAGGATCCCCCCAGTTCGCGCACGAGCCGTCGGACGGTCGAGAGCGACATCCCCACCACCGTCGAGGGGTCTCCCTCGACGCTCTCGATGAAGGCCCCGCCGAGGCTGTCGACGGTGAACGCGCCCGCCACCTGCAGCGGTTCCCCGCTGGCGACGTACGCGGCGATCTCGTCGTCGTCGACGTCGGCGGCGAAGGTCACCGACGCCTCGGCCACGGCGAACGCCTCGCGCGGCTCCTCGCCCGGAGTCAGCCGGAACACACTGTGCCCCGAGTGGAGCACCCCGGTGCGCCCGCGCATCTCGCGCCAGCGCGCCGTGGCGTTCTCGGGCGTGTAGGGCTTACCGAGGATCTCGTCTCCCAATGCGAACATCGAGTCGCCGCCGATCACGACGCCGTCGAAGCCGGGATCCTCCTCGCGGAGCCTGTCGGCGACGTCGGCGGCCTTGCGCCTCGCGAGCAGCAGCACGTGCTCCGGCGCCGGGAGCCGACGCCCCTCCGCGGCCTCGACCTCGGCGACCACCGCTTCCTCGTCCACTCGTGGCGCGCGAGCCTCGGGCTCGATGCCGGCCTGCCGCAGGAGCATGAGTCGGGCGGGAGAAGTGGATGCCAAGCACACGCGCATGCGTCCACGCTACCGACGGCGCGGGCCGGGGAAGCACCGGGTGTGACAGGCTCGACGAATGCACGACGGCGACCTCATCGATCTCGACATCACCGGCATCGCTCACGGCGGCATTTTCGTCGGCCGACACGAGGGCCGCGTGGTCTTCGTTCCCGACACCCTTCCGGGCGAGCGCGTGCGCGTGCGCCTCACCGACACCCGTAAGAAGGCCTTCTGGCGCGCCGAGACCCTCGAGGTGCTCGACGCCGCCCCCGAGCGCCAGCGGCACGTGTGGGAGGCCGCCGCGATCGACCGCGCGCCGGAGGAGCGCGCCGGCGGTGCCGAGTTCGGGCATATCGCCCTCCCCCACCAGCGGGCGCTGAAGGAGCGCGTTCTCCGCGAGTCCCTCGAGCGCGTCGGCCGGCTGGAGCTGCCCGTCGAAGTGCACCCCGCCGGCGACGACGAGACGGCCGGCGGCACGGGCTGGCGGACGCGCGTGAGCCTGCACGTCGACGACGACGGCCGGATCGGCCCTTTCGCCGCACGATCCCACCGCGTCGTCGAGACGACCGACCTGCCGCTGGCGACCCCGGAGATCGCTCGTGCCGCCGCCGAGCTGCGCGGCGCCGCGCCCGGCCGCATCGATCTCGTGCAGCCCGCCGACGGGCGTGTCCGGGTCTTGCCGCGGCCCGACGGCGCCAAGCCCGGCGGTGCGACCGAGGTGATCGAGGAGCGCGTGGGTGACCGTGCCTTCCGCGTCGACGTGGGCGGCTTCTGGCAGGTGCACCGCTTGGCCGCTCCCACTCTTTCTGCCGTGGTGACCGACCGCGTGCGCGCCATCGTCGGCGATCTCGACCCGGATGCCGCCCACCTCGACCTGTACGGCGGAGTGGGTCTGTTCGCGGCGGCGCTGGCGGAGCTGGGCGGCCCGTCCACGCGCATCACCAGCGTCGAGAGCGACGCACGGGCGACCGAGCACGCGGGGGAGAACCTCGCCGAGTGGGTGGGCGCGCGGGCCGAGACGGCGCGCGTCGACCGGTTCGTGGCGCGCCTGGCGGCGGACGCATCCGAGCGTGAACGGGCGCGGTTGTCCCGCGGGGTGGCGCTGCTCGACCCGCCGCGGGCGGGTGCTGGTCGCGAGGTCGTGGAGGGTCTCGTGGCGCTCGATCCCGCCGCCGTCGTCTACGTCGCGTGCGACCCCGTTGCCCTGGCTCGAGATCTGGGAACGTTCGCCGCGCACGGGTACCACGTCGAGGGCGGTGTGCACGGCCTCGACCTCTTTCCGAACTCGCATCACGTCGAGGCAGTCGTCGTGCTCCGACGCTGAACCGCGACGGCCTGTGGACACTCCCCGATGGCGGGGGAGTGCGCAGATACGATGAGGAGATGACGCGCGTCGCCCTTATCGATGACCACGAATCGGTCCGCCTCGGCCTCGAGGCTGCGCTGGTACGCACCGACTCGTTCGACGTGGTCTCGTCGGGGGCGAACGTCGCGGCCTACCTCGAGTGGCGGCGCGCTGGCGGAGAAGCTCCCGCCGACGTCGTCGTCCTCGATCTGACGCTCGGTGACGGCACCACGGTGTCCGAGAATGTCGAGCGCGTCGTGCGCGACGGCTCGAGCGTCATCATCCACAGCGTCGCCGACCGCCCGGCCGCGGTGCGCGAGGCGCTCGCCGCGGGAGCGGCGGGGATCGTGAGCAAGTCTTCTCCGACGCACGAGGTGCTCGCCGCGATCGCCACCGTGGCACGGGGAGAACTGCTCGACAACGTCGAGTGGGCCAGTGCCGTCGAGGGCGACCGCGACTTCGCCGACGCGCAGCTGTCGGCGCGAGAGCGCGAGGTACTGCGTCTGTACGCCGCCGGCCTGCCGCTCAAGGCTGTCGCCGACCGTTTGGGCGTGGCGTACTCGACCGCGAAAGAGAACATCACGCGGGTACGGGTCAAGTACGTCGAGGTCGGCCGCCCCGCACCGACGAAGGTCGATCTGCTCCGCCGGGCGATGGAAGACGGCATCCTCCACGATGCGCCCGAGACCGCACGCGATGCCTGAGATTCGCCGGTCGGTTCTCGACGAGGCGTGGGGGAGGATCCCTCACACCCGTGAGACCAGCGACGATCCGGGCTCCTTCACCCAGAAGCGGATCGAGCGGGTCATCACGATCCTGGTCGGGCCGGCCTGCCTCATCCTGGGCGTCCAGGCCTTCGTCGCCGCTTTCGCTCCGAGTGACGAGGCTCCGGGCTGGCATTTGCCGCTCGTGGTCGGCGTCTTCGTCCCCCTCCTGGCGATGGTGGCCGCCTGCGCCTTCGGACGCTTCGAGCGCCTGTTCTCCGGCATCTTCGCGGTCGTGTTCCTGATCGCCCTCACGCTGTGGCCGGTCGCGACGGCTGGCGGGCCGCCGCCTTCTCCGACCGCCAACCCGTGGATCTTCTACCTCATCAACGTGGCGACGGTCGCGACGGTGGTGGCCTTTCCTCTGCCGCTGCAGATCGCCTGGACGATCGCGGCGCCGCTGATGTTCGGCGTGGTGCGGCTCCTGCAGGCAGGGGGGCGCCCGGAGTTCCTCCTCCCCGTGGCCCTCGACGTCTCGTTCGCCCTGCTGCTGGGCAGCGTTCTGGTAACCCTGCCCTGGATGTACCGCTCCATCGCGGCCAACGTCGACGAGACTCGGGCTCGCGCGGTGGCCAGTTACGCCTCGGCGGCGGCGACCGCCGCGACCGAGCACGAGCGGGTCGCGGTCGCCGCCCTCATGCACGACAGCGTGCTCGGGGCGCTTCTGGCCGCGGAGCGCGCGTCGACGCCCCGCGAGCGCACGCTCGCCGTGAGCATGGCGCGCGAGGCTCTCACCCGGCTCGCCAATGCCGAGAAAGACGCCCTCGAGGGCAGCGACGAACCGGTGGATGCCACGGCTCTCGCCGATGACATCGAGGCCTCCGCCCGCGACTTCGGCGTGGATCTGGTCGTCGTGCGCCGCGTGCAGGAGGCGACTCCGCGCGTTCCCGGCCGTGTGGCGCGCGCGCTCGTTCTGGCCGCGATGCAGGCAGTCGCCAACGCCGTGCAGCACGCCGAGGCGCAGGCGCTGTCGGTGGAGGTCATCGGCTCAGCCGCCCCCGGCGGCCTCACGATCCGGGTACGCGACGCCGGGCGCGGGTTCGACGTCGACGCGATCCCGGCCGATCGGCTCGGCATCCGGGGGTCGATCATCGCTCGCGTCACCGCCGTCGGAGGGCGCTCGACCGTCGATTCGAGCCCGGCGGGCACGACCGTGACCCTCGAATGGGAGAGCGGGGACCGCTGGTGACCGTCCGCTCCATCCTCTCGGGCGTCGGCCTCGCCTTCACGGCGTACCTGGCCGCCCGGAGTCTTCTCTGGACGCTCCCCGACGCCGTCGAGCGGGGGTGGTTGCTGGTGGCCGCTCTCGTGCTGTACCTGCCGATCACGTGGCTGTGGATTCTCCTGCCCACCTCACGACGTGCGGCCACCGACCCCACGGGCCCGGGACCGCGGGCGTCGATACCGCGCTGGGCGGTGGCACTGGCGTTGCTGGCGGCGACCGTGGTTCCCAACGCCGCCTTCGCCGCCGTCGACGAGTCCGGTCGCACCCAGCCGTTCGTCACGTGGGTCATCGGTGGCATCGGTGCGCTCATGACGGTGGTGATGGTGCGGCGCCGTCCCGCGGTCGCGTGGATCGGTACCGGAATCCTGTCGGTGTCTGCTGCGCTGTGGCTCGGACCGCTGTCAGCCCTGAGTCTGGGCCTCGTGGGCTCGCTCGTGTGGGTGGCGGCCGCGCAGTTGATCTCGATCGCCCTCGATCGTGTCGCCCGCGACGCCGAGCAGCTGGCCGAGCTTCAGCAGGCGGCGTCGGCGTGGCAGGCGTCGCAGAGCGGACGCCAGCGAGAACGGCGTCTGCACGTGCAGCGCGCGCTCCAGGTGGCCGGCCCGGTCCTCGGTCGCACGATCGAGACGGGCGGAAACCTGCGCCCGAGTGAGAAGGAGGCGGCACGCCTGGCGGAGCAGAGCCTCCGCGACGAGCTGCGCAGCCCTCGCCTCCTCGACGACGCCGTACGCACGCAGATCGACGCCGCGCGTCGGCGGGGCATGGCCGTGCTCCTCTTCGACGAAGGCGGGCTCGAGGGGCTTCCGTCGGACGCGCTCGAGGCGATCCGGGCAGAACTGGCGGGCATCGTCGGCTCGGCCTCGTCGCAGAGGCTCATCATCCGCACGTCGCCGCACCACGAGGTGGCCGTGACGGTCGTCGGTCGGTCGTCACGCGTCGGTGCAGGGGGCGATGACGACGAGGTCGACCTGTGGAAGGAGATCCGCCGGCCGCAGTGACACGCGGCCCCGCCGCTCCTGAGTCGTGGGCGACGGGAACGGCGGGACACCGGGCGGGTGCGCTGGGGCACGGAACGACGGTTCGGCGGTGCTCGGGCACACCGAACGTGTCGATCCGAGGACCGGGGGGATCCAGCGGCGCCACGACGTGTGGGGTGAGGGGCGGCGAAGCCGCCCGCCCCTCACCCAGGCGAACGGTTACCCGAAAACCGTTCGCAAGGCCGGGACCGGCTCGATGGAGCGGACCGACCGAACGCGTGATGCGTTCCAGCTCCTCCAGTATTCGTGAGGGGCGCGACGGCGTCTGTAGGTATTTCGGGGGACAGTTCCGCCGTGTCAGCCGGTGAAGCCGCTCCACCCCGCGTGACGGTTGAGCGGGGTGCGCAGCCCGCGCGCCGAGAGCTCCCAGCGCGAGCGGGTCGGAGTCTCGGGCGCCGTAGCATCCGCCGCCTCCCCCGCGTAGGCCTCGTCGGCGACCACGATCACCGCCGCCAGCTCCTCGGGCGTGGGCATACCGCGCACGACCTGTGTCACGGCGGGCGGCAGATCGGCGGCGGAGTCGACGCCGCTCACAGCGGGATGTTCCCGTGCTTCTTGGCCGGAAGGCTCGCGCGCTTGTTGCGCAACGCGCGCAGGGCTTTGGCGATCGAGACGCGCGTCTGCGCCGGTTCGATGATGCCGTCGAGCTCGCCGCGCTCGGCCGCAAGGAAGGGCGAGGCGACGTTGTAGGTGTACTCGTTGGCGAGACGCGTGCGCACGGCCGCGACGTCTTCGCCGGCCTCCTCGGCGCGCTTGATCTCACCGCGGTAGAGGATGTTGACCGCGCCCTGGCCGCCCATGACGGCGATCTCGGCCGTGGGCCACGCGAGGTTGATGTCGGCGCCGAGCTGCTTGGAACCCATGACGATGTACGCGCCGCCATAGGCCTTGCGCAGGATCACGGTGACCAGTGGCACGGTGGCCTCGGCGTAGGCGTACAGCAGCTTCGCGCCGCGGCGGATGACGCCGGTCCACTCCTGGTCGGTACCGGGAAGGTACCCGGGCACGTCGACGAGCGTGACGATGGGGATCGAGAAGGCGTCGCAGAAGCGCACGAACCGGCTGGCCTTTTCGCCCGCGTCGATGTTCAGGGTGCCGGCCATCTGCGAGGGCTGGTTCGCGATGATTCCGACTGTACGGCCCTCGATGCGGCCGAACCCGATGACGATGTTCGGGGCGAACAGCGGCTGCACCTCGAGGAACTCCCCGCCATCGACGAGACCCGAGATGACGGTGTGGATGTCGTAGGGCTGGTTCGGGGAGTCGGGGATGACGGTGTTCAGCGCGCGGTCGGCATCCGTCGTCTCGAACTCGAACGGCGTCTCGTACGTCGGAATCTCGGCGAGGTTGTTGTCGGGCAGGAAGCCGATGAGCGCGCGGGCGTAGTCGATCGCGTCGTCCTCGTCGTCGGCGAGGTAGTGCGCGACGCCCGAGCGGGTGTTGTGGGTGTGGGCGCCGCCCAGTTCCTCCATGCCGACGTCTTCGCCGGTGACGGTCTTGATCACGTCGGGGCCGGTGACGAACATCTGGCTCGTCTTGTCGACCATGATCACGAAGTCGGTGAGCGCGGGGGAGTACACCGCGCCGCCGGCAGCGGGGCCCATGATGAGCGAAATCTGGGGGATGACGCCAGAGGCCGCGGTGTTGAGGCGGAAGATCTCGCCGTACTTGCCGAGGGCCACCACACCCTCCTGAATGCGGGCGCCGCCCGAATCGAGGATGCCGATGATCGGGATGCCGCTGCGCAGGGCGAGCTCCATGACCTTGATGATCTTGTCGCCGGCGACTTCGCCGAGCGAACCCCCGAAGGTGGAGAAGTCCTGCGCGTAGACCGCCACCGTACGGCCGTGGATGGTGCCGGTGCCGGTGACGACCGAGTCGCCGTAGGGGCGCGCCTTGTCCATGCCGAACGCGGTCGTGCGGTGGCGCACGTACTCGTCGAGCTCGACGAATGAGCCGGGATCGACCAGCATCTCGATGCGCTCGCGAGCGGTGAGCTTGCCCTTGGCGTGCTGCTTGGTGCGCGCGGCGGCTTCGGCATCGACGACCGCCTCCTGGAACCTCGTGCGCAGGTCGGCGATCTTGCCGGCGGTCGTGGAGAGATCAGGCTGGTCGGTCACGCTTTCCACCCTAGCGACCGGTTCCACACCGATGTTGGAGGGTGCACACAAGCACCCTGGCCTGACGCTGTGGCATCCGTCCATCTCGACGCGAGGGTCGTCGCCCGAGACAGCGCAACCGGATGCCGATGTCCCCGGCGTTGCCTAGGGTGTGGGCATGCCGATCCCCGCCGCCGGATTCCCGCTCACCGCCGCTCTCAGCCCGCGCCTGCAGGTGGTCGAGACCACCGACTCCACCAACGCCGACGTCATTGCCGCGGCCCTGGCCGACCCCGCTGGCTGGCCGCACCTGTCGCTTCTCGTCACCGATGACCAGCGTGCGGGGCGCGGGCGTCTGGATCGCACCTGGACCGCGCCGCCGGGAACCGCCCTCGCCGTCTCGGTCGTCATCGACGCCGGGCGTGTGCCCGTCGAGATGCGCGGCTGGATCCCGCTCGTGGCCGGCGCGGCGATGACCCGCGCGGTGCGCGCCCGGCTCGGGGGGCACGGGAGCACGGCCGAGCTGAAGTGGCCGAACGATGTCCTCGTCGAGGGCGGCAAGATCTGCGGCATCCTGGCCCAGGCCGTTCCGGGCACCCTCGACACGGTGGTCGTGGGCGCGGGAGTCAACACCCGGATGAGCCGCGTCGACCTGCCCGTGTCGACGGCGACCTCGTTCGCGGCGATCGGTATCGACGTCGATGACGACCGGCTGCTCGCCGACTACCTCGAGGCCCTGGGGGAGTACGTCGCGGCGCTGTCGACCGGCGACGTCTCTCGCGTGCACCGTGACGTCGAGAAGCTCTGCGCCACCGTCGGGCGAGAGGTCTCGGTGTCGCTCCCCGATGGGCAGACGGTGCAGGGGCGGGTCGCGCGCCTCGACGACACCGGGCGACTGGTCGTGGAATCCGGCACGATCGAGACCGTCGTGTCGGCCGGCGACGTCGTGCACGTGCGCTGACCTCGGCCGGCTCCCGCGTGTACGGGCGCGATGGGGGCGCAGCGCCCGCAGAATGAACGTGTGACCCAGCCGACCAACTACGGAGGCCGACCGCGCACGCCGGCTCCCGGCGAGGCGGCGCCCGAACGGCGCATTGCGCGCCTGCGCGGGCACGCACGGCGGTTGTTCTGGTCGGCCCTCGTGCTGATCGCGGTTGCGGGGGCGACGAGCTACTTCTACGACAACCTCCCTGAGCCTTTCGAGAACTGGATGCTGCTGACCGCGGCGGGTGCGCTCGTGCTGCTGCTTGTCGTCGTGCCCTTCATCGTGTGGCTGTCGCACTCGTGGACGATCACGACCCGTCGTGTCATCGAGCGTGCGGGCTTCTTCGGATCGACCACGCGCGAGATCTCGCACGTGCGGGGATACGCGATCCAGATGCGCCGGGGGATCATTCAGCGACTCTGGGGCGCCGGAACCCTCACGCTCTCCAACGGTGTCGAGCCGCCCCTGCGGCTGAAGAACGTGCCGCACGCCGTGCTCGTGCACGAGACGCTCGTCGACCAGGTCGAGGTGAACCAGATCCTCGCGCACCGTGACTCGCAAGCGCAGGGGTCCGGCTCCGTCGACCTCTGACGCTCTTCCCGCTCCACCCCTCGCGATAAACGGCATCCACGGCGAAAAACGCACTGCCAAGGCGTTTCTTCGCGGGAATGCCGTTTATCGCGACGAGGGCGCGCCGCCCGCGTGCAGCACAATGGACGGGACGGAGGGAGCGGCATGGCGCTGCGAGTCGGAGTGGTCGGTGGCGGACAGCTGGCGCGAATGATGATCGCGCCCGCCGAGGAGCTCGGGATCGACATTCGCGTCCTCGCCGAGGACGAGGGGATGTCGGCGGCTCTGGCGGCCACCGCCGTGGGCGACTACCGCGACGCCGAGACGGTGCTGCGCTTCGCTCGCGAGGTCGACGTCGTCACCTTCGACCACGAGCACGTCCCGCAGGACGTGCTGGCAGCGCTCGTCGAGGCCGGCGTCGCCGTCCACCCGGGACCGGCCCCGCTGGCCGTGGCCCAGGACAAGCTCGTGATGCGCGCGCGCATGGCCGAGCTCGGGATGCCGCAGCCCGACTGGGCGGCGATCGCCGACGCCTCGGAGCTCCAGGACTTCCTCGACGCGCACGGCGGTCGCGCCGTGGTCAAGACCCCGCGTGGCGGCTATGACGGCAAGGGCGTGCGGGTGGTGTCGGCCGCGACCGAGGCCGACGACTGGTTCACCGCGCTCGCCGAGGACGCCAACGGCGGAGCCCTGCTGGTCGAGGAACTCGTCGACTTCACGCGCGAGCTGGCCCAGCAGGTCGCTCGGCGCCCCTCCGGTGAGGTCCGCGTCTACCCCCTCGTCGCCACGACCCAGCGCGACGGCGTGTGCGCCGAGGTCATCGCTCCGGCCCCGCGCGCGGGCGAGCGGATCGAGCGCGCCGCCGCCGAGATCGGCGTCGCGGTGGCCGAAGGCCTCGGGGTGACCGGGATGCTGGCGGTCGAGCTGTTCGAGACGACCGATGAGCGCATCCTCGTCAACGAGCTCGCCATGCGGCCGCACAACAGCGGTCACTGGACCCAGGACGGAGCCGTGACGAGCCAGTTCGAGCAGCACCTGCGCGCGGTGCTCGATCTCCCGCTCGGATCGACCGCGGCGGTGGCGCCCTGGACGGTCATGATCAACATCCTGGGTGGGCCGGCCGAGGGCGGGCTCACCGAGCGGTTCGCCCCGGCGATGGCGGCGCATCCGGCGGCAAAGATCCACACCTACGGCAAAGCACCGCGGCCCGGCCGCAAGGTCGGACACGTCAACGTCGCGGGCGACGACCTCGACGATGCCGTCTACGAGGCGCGGGCGGCGGCGGCATTCTTCGACTGAGCGCGCCGTTGCGCGATCTTCCAGCGACCCGCCCTAGCCTGGACCGGTGACCCGGCCGCTGCATTCTTCCGAGACGCCCGTGGTCGGCGTCGTCATGGGCTCCGACTCCGACTGGCGCGTGATGAGCGACGCCTCGCAGATGCTCACCGAGTTCGGCATCCCGCACGAGGTCGAGGTGGTCTCGGCCCACCGCACGCCCGACAAGCTGATCCGCTACGGGCGCGAGGCCCGCGGGCGGGGTCTGCGGGCCATCATCGCCGGCGCGGGCGGCGCTGCGCACCTCCCCGGCATGCTGGCCTCGGTCACCGCGCTCCCGGTCATCGGGGTGCCGGTGCAGTTGTCGACGCTCGACGGTCTCGACTCGCTGCTGAGCATCGTGCAGATGCCGGCGGGGATCCCCGTGGCCACCGTCTCGATCAACGGCGCAAAGAACGCCGGTCTCCTCGCCGCCCGCATCCTCGCCACGGCCGATCCGGCCCTGGGCGACCGGGTCGAGGCGTACGCTGCCGACCTCGAGGCGCAGGTGGAGGAGAAGAACCGGCGTCTGAAGGACTCCCTGTGACACTCACCGCCCCACCGCGCCCGCGCACCCGCCAGCCGCTCGTCGAGTCGCGGCCGCTGCGCAACCCCGACGTCTCGTCGCGCGAGGTGATGACGCGTCGCGGGTGGTGGCTGATCCTGCTCAACGTTCTCGTGCCCGGGTCGGCGCAGGTCCTCGCCGGAAACCGCCGCCTCGGCCGCTTCGGACTGGGCGCGACGGTGTTCCTCTGGGTGGCGCTCGTTCTCATCGTGGTGGGGGCGCTGCTGTCGCCGAGCGGGCTGTTCGCGCTGGCGACCGGCTCGTTCATCCCCGACTTCCTGTCGTGGTTCCGGTGGGTACCGCTCACGCTCGTGCAGGTCGTGCTCGTCGGCTACGTCGTGCTGTGGATCGTGCTGACCGTCGACACCCTGCGCCTGGTGCGCCTGGTGCGCGTCGGGCCGATCGCGCGGTTCGCCATCGCGCTCGTCTCCGTAGGGCTGCTCGTGTTGTTCGGTTCGGGAGCGGCGTGGGCGGCGCACACGGCGGGGACGACGCGGGATGCCTTCGCCTCGATCTTCGCGGAGTCCGCTCCCGTCGTCCCCCCGTCGGACGGGTATTACAACATCCTCCTGCTCGGCGCCGACTCGGGGGAGGGGCGTGATTCCCTGCGCTTCGACTCGATCTCGGTGGTCTCGGTCAACGCCGACACGGGTGCCGTGACCATTACCGGCATCCCGCGAGACATGCCGAACTTCCCGTTCGCTCCCGGCCCGATGCAGGACGAGTATCCCGACGGACACGAGGGGAAGTTCAGCGAGACCTGCGGCTGGGGGAGCGGCGTGAACCAGCTGCGCACCGAGGTCGAGATCTGCCAGGACGGCAACGCCCTGTACCCCGACGCGTTCGCGAACGGCTCAGAGCCCGGGATCGAGGCGACGAAGGATGCCGCGGAGGGGATCCTCGGCATCCAGATCCCGTATTACGTGCTCATCGACATGAAGGGGTTCGCCGATATGGTCGACGCCCTCGGCGGTGTCGACATCACGGTCGACGAACGCCTGCCGAAGGGCGGCCCCGCCTACGACGGGCAGCCTGTCGACGACTGGGCGTTCGGATGGATCGAACCGGGGGCGCAGCACATGGACGGCGACACCGCGCAGTGGTACGCCCGTTCGCGGTACACCACGAGCGACTTCGACCGTATGCGGCGCCAGCGTCAGCTGCAGGAGGCGATCCTCGCGCAGACGAACCCGCAGAACGTGCTCGCGAATTACTCGCAGATCGCCGATGCCGGTACCGCGCTCCTGAAGACCGACCTGCCGCAGGGCCTCATCGCCCCGACCCTGGTCGATCTCGCGCTGAAGGCGAAGGACCAGCCCGTCACGACGATCGAGCTCACCCCCGAGGGGGGTGTCGACGAGTTCGACCCCGACTACGCCGCCGTCCAGCAGATGGTGCGCGACGCGCTTCATCCGCCCACCGAGACGGAGGCACCCGCGCCGTGACCGTCACCCTTCGCGTCGTGCTGGATCAGCTCGTCGCGCCCACCTCGCGCGATCTCGCCGAGGCCTCCGCCTCGCTCGCCCAGGCGCTCGTCGACACCGCCCCGCGCGGCTGCGACGTTGCCGCGATCGTGCCCTCCCCGGGTCTCCCCGACGACGCCGGCGTCTCGGGCCTGTCGGCCGAGACGCGTCTGTCGATGCGCCGCCGCGAGCTCGCGGCATCCTGGCAGTTGGGGGTGGCTCCCGGGATCGGTCGCGGGCTCATCCACTCGCCGACGCCCCTCGCCCCGCTCGTGCGCCACGATCGCGTGAACGAGACGCACCAGATCGTCGTGACGCTGTGGGATCTGCGCGCGTGGGAGACGCCCGACGAGCTGCCCAGGGCCGAGGTGCTGGCCTCCCGCGCGCTGCTCTCGCGCGTGGCCAAGCACGCCGACGCCGTCATCGTGCCCTCGCACGCGATGGCCGAGCGGCTGGCCGAGGTGGCCAAAGCGAAGCTGGTGGCGAAGATCCGCGTCATCGGGGGCGCCCCGGTGACCGGGTTCCGTGTGCCCTCGGATGCCGTGGGGCGGCTGCGCGCGCTCGACCTGCCGTCGTCGTTCCTCGCGCTGTCGGGCGGTGCCGCCGACTCGGATGGACTCGCGGCCGCTTTCGCCGGGATCGCCGCCGCCGGATGGGACGGCGACGTCGTCGTGATCGACGTGCCCGAGGGGGAGGAGCCCGCGGTGGTCGAGCTGGCCTCCGCCGAAGGGATCTCCGAGTCCCGCGTGCACGCGCGGGGCGACCTCGACCCGTGGGATCGCGCCGCCGTGCTCTCTCACGCCGCGGTGTTCCTGGCCTCGAGCACCCGGACGGACTGGCCGTGGCGCGCCGTCGACGCTCTCGCGGTGGGGGTCCCGATCGCCGCGCTCGACACGCCCGTGCACCGCGAGGCGCTGGGCGACGCGGCCGTCTTCGCCGCCGCCGATGACCTCGGCTCCGTGGTGGAACGCGCCCTGGGCGAGGATGCCGCGCGCTTGCGCGTGCTCTCGGGCGATCGCGCGAAGGGCTTCGCGTGGAACGCCGCGGCCGACCGCGTGTGGGCGTTGCACGCGGAGCTTTAGGCGCGCCCCTAAGCTCGACGGCATGACTGAGCGCGTCGGGATCGTCGTCCGCACACGGCAGCGACCGGAGTTCCTGCGCCGTGCACTCGCCGACATTGGCGTGCAGACGTTCACCGATCATCGGGTCGTCATCGTCAATGACGGGGGCGATCCGGCGGAAGTCGAGCACGTGGTCGCCGACTCTCCGGTCCGTGTCGATATCGTCCACATTGCACCGGGCGAGGGTGGTCGCTGCATCGCCGCCAACGTCGGGGTGCGCGCAGTGAAGACGGAGTTCGTCGTCTTGCACGACGACGACGATCGCTGGCATCCGGAGTTCCTCGCGCGGACGGTCGGTTGGCTCGACGAGAACCCGACCGACGCGGCCGTGGCCGTACCGACAGAGATCGTCTACGAGGAGCAGCGCGGCGACCGGTGGGTCGAGGTCGGTCGCGCGCCGTTCTGGGCCGGGATGCAGCGCATCTCGCTCACCGAGATGCTGAGCGTCAACCGTGCGGTGCCCATCTCGGTGCTCTACCGCACAGCCGTCCACGGCGAGGCGGGGTGGTACGACGAATCGCTCGACGCGGTCGAGGACTGGGACTTCTACCTCCGTATCCTCGCGCGGGCGGGGTTCGGGTTCCTCGTCGGCGAGCCGCTGGCGTACTGGACGCAGAGACCAGATGCCACCGGTGTCGCCGCGAACAGCATGTTCGGACTCGCCGCAGAGCACGCGCGCGACGATGCGGTGGTGCGCGATCGCGCGCTGGCCGAGTGGGTGCGACGGGAGGGGGAGGGCCTGCCGCTGTACCTCGCCGCGCTCCAGACAGAGATGCTCGCCCGGCTCGACGAGCGCGCCAACGAAAGCGCCGCACGCCTCCGGGCGGAGATCCGCGAAGATCTGAGACGGGAGATCGATGCCCACCAACCGCTATGGTCGCGCCTGCGTCGGCTGCGGCGCCGTGCGGGGCGCGGCTGACCCTGTGCGGCGTGGCAGCCGTCGATCCGCGTTGCGGCATCGCAAAATGATCGCGTGATCCCCGTGAACGACGCCCCGCATCCCCCTTCGACGACGAAGGTCCTCCGTTGGGTCGCCAGCGCCGGCGTCAGCACCGCCCTGGCGCTGGCCCTTGCTGCGTGCGCGACTCCGACCGGCGGAGCGAGCGCGTCGCCGAGCATGACTTCCTCGCCCACAGCCTCCGCGACGCCGACTCCGGTCGACTCGCCGACGCCGGAGCCCTCGTCGAGCCCCGATGAGACCGCTGCCCCGTTCAATGGCGAAGTCCTCCTCATCACCGCGGAGGTCCTCGACGGGCAGCTCCAGGTCACGGCGATGGTGCCGAAGGTCTCCGAAGACGACGGGACGTGCACGCTCGAGGTCGTCGGTACCGACCGCGCGGTCTCGGTGACCAGCACCGCGGGCAACGATGTGACCTACTGCGGCGTGATGTCGGTTCCCGCCGATGCCGCTGCCGCCGACTTGCAGTTCCGTGTGCGCTACGAATCACCGTCGACACGCGCAGAATCGGCCGTTTCGACGGTCGCGCCGGCGTCGTGATCGCCCGGTCCCGCAGTCGCGCCGCGGTCGCCGTTCTCGCTGTCTGGGCGTGCGCTGTGGCGTTCCTCGTGGCCCTGCCCGTCGCGCTGCCCGCAACGGTCGCGCCCGTGGCCTCGGCGGCGGCCGCAACTGCCTCGGAGTGGAACGCTGGCAACATCATCGATGACGCCCTGTTCTACGACGGAACGGCCATGAGTTCCTCTGAAATTCAGGCGTTCCTGGAGCGTCAGGTCAAGCAGTGTCGTAGCGGTTTCACCTGTTTGAAGGACTACCGGCAGACCACCGACAGCCGGCCGGCTGACAAGTATTGCAACGGCTACGCGGGTGCTCCGAACGAGAGCGCGTCCACGATCATCGACAAGGTCGCCCGCTCGTGCGGCATAAGCCAGAAGGCGCTCCTGGTGCTGCTCGAGAAGGAGCAGCGCCTCGTGTCGTCGACGTGGCCCGAGGAGAAGCAGTACCTCGCGGCGACCGGTCAGGGGTGCCCTGACACCGCGCCGTGCGATTCGTCGACCGCCGGATTCTTCTACCAGGTGTACTACGGTGCGCGGCAGTTCGAGATCTACCGCATGAACCCGACGTGGTGGGGCTATCAGGCCGGTCGCTGGAACAACATCCTGTACCACCCTCACAACAACTGCGGCACGCAGCGCGTTTACATTGAGAACGCGGCGACCGCGGGCTTGTACATCTACACGCCATACGTGCCGAATGCGGCGGCGCTCAGAAATCTCTATGGAACCGGAGACGACTGCTCGGCCTACGGCAACCGGAACTTCTGGCGCATCTTCACGGACTGGTTCGGATCCACCCGCCAGGCGGCCAAACGCGTCGTCTCGGTCAACGGCGACATCTACCTGACCTCGGGCGGCCGGCGCTACCACATGCCCCCCCACGCGTGGCCGCAGTGGCAGCTTGCGCTCGGCGACCCGACGCCTGTGAATGCGGACTACCTCACGCGTTTCGTCGACGGCGGTGATGCCAGTCTCTATATCCGGAACTCGACGACGGGTGCTGTCTACTATTTGGATGCCAAGCAGCTGCACTACTTCAACAGCTGTGAACTCATCGCTCTGTGGGGCGGTAACTGTCAGAACTTGATCATCGATGTAACCGGCGATGACTTGGCCTCGCTGCCCGCGGGCGGGCCGATGAGTCCGTTCGGACGCCTCGACGCCACGAGCCCGATCTATCAAATGAACGGGACGCGGCTTCTCCCGATGTACGACACGGCGGTGGCCTCGACTTTCAACCTTGGCACCGTGCCCTATGCGGCCCTGATGCCGGGCTCGGTCGCGGCGCGGTATGCCGTAAGCGCTCAGACGCGTTTCGCGACCGCGAGATTCATCCTGTTCCAAGGGGATTCGCGCGTATGGCTCCCGACCGCGGACGGACGGCTGTTCTATCTGCCCTCCTGGTTGCGCGCATCGGAGTTCGCCCTGCCCTCGACGGTGTTCAGCACGGGGGTTCCGATCACGGCAGCCAAGGACTGGCCACAAATCGGCAACCTGGAGCCATTCGTGGGCTGCGGCACCGGAACCTACTACGCCGCATCTGGAGAGTTGCGACCGGCCACCCGGGCCGCTGCAGCGGGATTCACCGTTGCCGCGCTTGACAGCGATACGTGTGCCGCGCTGAAGCTCTCTGCAGAGGCGCCCGGGTTGGTGTTCATTCGCCCCGCCGGCGACACCCGCATCTTCTACGCGGTCGACGGCGCATACCGGCATGTGACGTCCGTCCCTCGGCTCCAAAGCCTCGCGGGCACGGAGTCTCCCCGCGTGTTGACGGTGGGGTCTGCGGCCTTCGCGCTTCTTCCCCTCGGCCCGGCTTACTGACCGAGACCGGGGCGGGGTCGTCCCGAGGATGTCCATCGGACGAACGCCGCATAAGCTGGACAGGTTGGTTCGGGAAGGGTTGTGCATGGTGGATCGGGTGCTTCGGAAAGTGTCGCGCGTTCTCGCGCGCGTGATCGAGCGGGTCTCTGCGGCGCTGTTCCAGCTCTCGCTCCTCGTCGAGATCGGTCCACGCGCGTTCGGCACCCGTCGACGTGCCCTGGCGCAGTGGCGCGCCCGCGAAGGACTCACGTTCCCCAACGGCATCTCCACGGCCCTCACCCAGAGTCGGTCCGCCGGATGGCACACGATCGAGCGTCCGCAGATCGTTGTCGCCCTCTACGGCACCCCCTCGCCGTCCCTCAGCGCGTGGATGGCCCGTGTGGCCGACCGTATGAACGTGCACTTCCTCGTCGGCGAAGCCGCCGTCCCTTTCACGCGTAGCCTCCCCACGGATGCC
The DNA here is from genome assembly GCF_057167165.1 of Microbacterium sp. ZW3a. Taxonomy (NCBI): domain Bacteria; kingdom Bacillati; phylum Actinomycetota; class Actinomycetes; order Micrococcales; family Microbacteriaceae; genus Microbacterium; species Microbacterium sp. ZW3a. The sequence goes on from NZ_CM169903.1 coordinate 785,598, forward strand.
TGGACGCGCACCGGTGTGCGTGGCTCGGCCGAGTTCGACCTGACCGAGATCCTCGCCTACATGCACGGTCGTCGGCGACGCTGGGATCTGCTGCTGCTGGATGCGGCACAACCGCTGCCCGAGGTCTCCGAGATCGTCCGTATGCAGTTCGCCGCTCATGAGTACCACTCCGACGGCGAGGTGGGTTTCGTCACACCGTCCTACCGCGTCGATGACCGTGTCATCGCCGGCTATCAGTTCGACCGTCGGAAGGGTGAGTTCGTTTCGAGCCCGAGCGAGGCGAAGGACTACGGCCAGAACGAGATCCCTCGGTACGTGCTGACCGCACCCGCTCACGGATTCCTTGCCACCTCGTTCGCCCTGGACCGCGTTGACGTGCCCGCTCGTCACCTCTCCGGCGAGCGTCTGGACAATCAGGTGGCTGAGCTCGTGCGCAAGGGGTGGCTGGGCAACATACGCACCCTGTGCTTCAGCCCTGTCGTGCTGGATGTCCGCGAGGTGCCGTCGGTGAGTGCGAGCGCGGACACCCGCGAGTGGCTCATGCACCGCACAGTTTCGGAAGACGGGGAGCGCGTCCGCGTCATTTTCGTCCTGACCGCCACCTCCATCAGCGGCGGCATCCGTGCGGTCTTCCAGATCGCGAATGGACTGGCCGAGCGCGGCATGGATGTCGAGGTCTGGTCGCTGCAGGGAGCTCCGACCTGGTTCGAACTCGCCGTTCCAGTGCGGACGTTCGACAGCTACGGCGACCTTGTTCTCTCGCTGCGCAACGCAGACGCCATCAAGGTCGCGACCTGGTGGGAGACCGCGGAGATCGTCTGGCTCGGCTCCGTCAACCATGGTCTGCCCGTCTACCTCATCCAGGAGTTCGAGACCTGGTTCTTCCCGGATGATCAAGCTGTCCAGGCCGCGGTCGTCGCGGGGTACCGACCGGAGTTCCTCGGCATCACCGAGGCTAGCTACCAGATCGGTGAGCTGGAGGAGATCGGGATGACGGCCACCCTCGTCCCGCACGGCTACGACGAGTCCGTCTTCCGCCCCCTGGCTGGCTGGGACCGCGAGACCGACAGCGTGCTGGCCGTCGGTCGCTCCTTCTTCCAGAAGAACTTCGCCATGACCGCCCGCGCGTGGCGCGCGATGGGAGAGCGTCGTCCTTTGCTGCGCATGTTCGGCACCGAGCCCGACATCCTCGAGGACGAGCGCGTCGACTATGTCGTCCGGCCGCTGGATCCGCAGGTCAACGAGCTTTACAACACGGCGGCGATGTTCGTGCAGACTTCGCGACACGAGGGCTTCTGTCTGCCCGTGCTGGAGGCGATGGCCGCAGGCTGCCCGGTCATCACGACCGACTCGCACGGCAATCGAGACTTCTGTCAGGACGATGTGAACTGCATCGTCGTCGGTCAGGACGACGATGACGCCTTGGTCGCCGCGATCGACCGTCTGCGTTCCGACCCCGACGAGCGTGATCGACTGCGTCGGGGTGGTTTCGCGACGGCGGCGCAGTACCAGTGGCCGAAAGTCCTCGACATCGTGGCCGAGTTCTATCGCCGCGTCGCGGAGTCGGGCGCCCGCGGCGAAGCGTTCGACGACGCGGGCGTCGACCAGTTGGTGGCGCGCGAGGCTTAGGTCGCGGGCTGTTCGGTCTGATCCCCCGCGGTGCCGGGGATCAGACTGGCCTCCCAGGTCGCGACTGCGTGGCGGAGCGGGCGAGTGGTCATCGACCAGCGCCAGTCGTCACGGATCGCGTCCACCCGACGGCGGACGCGCCGATTGTGACGCCGGTGCGACATTTGCAGGATCGCCGCCTTCATGGCATCCACGTCTTCGCACGGCACGACGACGCCCAGCTCCTTGTCGCGGATGTACTCGGCGAACCAGTCGCCATCGGTGACGATGCTCGGCAGGTGCGCCCAGAAGTGGTCCAGGATGCGTGTGCGGAACGCGTAGCGCGTTTCGAACGAAGGACGGTGCGCCGACACCGCGGCGTCGGCATCGAGGAGGTAGTCGGCACGATCATCGGCCGGGACCCATCCGTCGAAGAAGAACACGCCGTCGCCCAGCACTCCCAGACGACGCGCGAGGGACTTCGCGCGAACGACGGCGGGGGGCGTGCCGATGAGCTCGTTGGGATGTGCGGTCCCGTAGAACGCGAGGTGGACCCGCCGTCCATTGTTGCGGAGCTCCGCGATGGCTCGGATCGGGGTCTCAGCGTCGAACCAGTCCCAGATGCCACCCGCCCACACCAACAGGAAGTCGTCGGAGGGGATGCCCATGTCCTCGCGAAGGGCGGAGCGGCGGGCGACCGGTTCGCTGTCCTGCATCCCGAACGGCACCAGCCCGATGACGTCCTCGACGGCACGGCCCCGCAGAGTGCTGGGCCGCAGGGCATCGGAGGCCAGGGCGTAACCGATCCAGAAGTCGCGCTGACGTTCATTGGAGGTGACGAAGTACGCCCCTGCGCGCAGAGCCACCCGGAACTGCGTCAGGACTTTCGAGAAGACCGCGTCCTTCTCGTCAGATTCGCGGAAGCCACCGATGGTCTCGGCGCCGATCGCCTCGGCAGGGAGGGCGTTGTACAGGTCGAACACGAGTCGCGTCCCCTGGGCCGCCCCGCGGAGGACCACGTCGGTGTCGAGGACCTGCGAGTAGGCGACGTCATGCTCGCCGATGATCCGCACGAGTTCGTCGGCATCGCCGTACGTGCGCACCGCATAGGGCTCCGCGCTCAGCAGTTCTATGGATGCCACGCTCCCCGCGCTCACGGCGAGCGTCACCGCTGAGACGTCCGCCAGCTGCTCAGCGACACGGACCGCCCGGATCCCGGGCCCCGCCATATGCGTGCCGACCACGTCCGTCGCGATCACCACGACCCGCGCGCGTTCGTTCGCTCCGTTGGTGATCGATATCATGAAGGTTCCTGACTTTCGCTGACGGACGTTGACCGACATGTTGCAGAATTTTCGCGGGGCAGCCAGCCGCCTCTACCGCCTGTTGCCGGAATCGTGGAAGTCGGAGTACCGCGCCCAGCGGACGCGCCGTTCCTATCTTGCCAATACCCGTGGCGGGTCGCCTAGCGACACCACGCTCGCGTCCGCGCGGGCCTGGTTCCGGGCCAACGCCCGCCCGGTGACGATCGTCATCCCCAGCTATAACGATGTCGCGCTCGTCCGCGAGGCCGTAGCGAGTGTCGAGAGGACGTATCCGACCGCGCAGTGGCACATCGTCATCATCGATGACTACATCGATTCCGGAGTCGTGGCGCAGCTGCGTGAGCTGGAAGGCCCGCGAGTGCGTGTGATCGAGAAGAGCGAACGTCGGGGATTCTCGGGCACCATCAACGTCGGAATGGCCGAGGCCGAGGGTGACATCATCCTCATGAACAGCGACATCGTCGCTCAGCCGGGGTGGCTCGAAGCGCTCCAGTACAGCGCCTATGCGATCGACCCGCATATCGGTCTTGTGAGCCCGCGACTCGTCTACCCCGATGGCCGGCTGCAATACGCGGGGCACTACCATGCGCGTCAGCACGCGCCGCAGTGGTGGAGTCATTTCCACACCGGCGCTGGAGCGACTCGGCCGGCGGCCAACATCGCCGGGTACAACCGCGGCGCGTCCGGGGCCTGCCTGTACATCACGCGCGCAGGGTTCGATCGTCTGGGGCTCTTCGACGACGAGTTCTGGCTCGGTTTCGAGGACGTCGACTACGCGATGCGCGCGTGGGAGCGTGGCGTGCGTAGCTACTACCAGCCGGCGGCGCTGCTTGTCCATCACGAGTCGGCCAGTCGTGGGTACAGCCAGGGTCACCGTGAGCTCGCGTCCATGCGGCGATTCTGGGGACGCTGGGAGGAACAGCTCCTGACAAGGCGTCTCCCGGAGGACGCGCCCCTCGATGTCGTGTTCGGCCCGGCGTCCGGGCTCCTGTGGGAGTCCTACGTCCGTGAGATCTGCTCTGCTCAGACCGAACGGGTAGTGCGCTACCACCGCGTGTCGACCGCCGAGCCAGCCGAAGACCTCGTCTCCCGTCTCACCGGGGGTGGGCGTGTCGTACTGGCGGCGGACTGGACGGCGGCGGAGACGGTCTGGCTCGCGACCGCGGCCGGGGGTCTGCCGGTGTACCTCTTGCCGGGGATAGAGAGCGCCTTCCACGGCGGAGATCCCGACCTGCAGGCCCGCATCATCGCCGGGTACCGTCCCGACTTCGACTACATCGCACCTAACCCGTGGACGCAGCGTCAACTGCAGCACGAGACCGCGTGGGAGGCGCGGGCGCGCATCGCCCCGGCGATCCGGCCTGCTCCTCTGCCCGTGTCCAGCGAGAACGTCGTCGTCGTCATCGGCGCGACCGCGTCCGTACGGGAGGACATCCGCAGAACTGTCAGCACCTTCGATCACGTTGTCTTCGCCCTCGACGACGTGGACTCACCCGCGGACCTCGAGGCGGTCGTGCGGCGTCGTCCTCGGGCGGTCGTCGATCTCGTCGCCCGCGGTAACTCGCTTGTGCCTCTCGCGCTCATGTCGTGCGGCGCCGTCTACGTGTCGCAGAGCGATCCGATCCTCGGTCATCAGGTTATGGACGGCTACAACGCGCTGCGGTTCGATCCGCATGCGCGCGAGGGGATGACTCGCGCGCTCGTGGACGCGGTCTCCCGTGACAGCGTCTGGTCCGAACTGCGCCGCAATGGTCACGCGACCGCCGAGCGAATGGCCGCATTGGCCCCCGCCGAGTTCGACCGCGCACTGCAGACCTTTTCGGCCTCGCCGATCTAGCCGCCGAGCGGTCCCGCGGTCGGGGCCGACGACCGCAGGGCGACGGCCGTCGCGAGCAACTCTTGCGCGCGCGCGTCAAACGAGTGTTCCGCGCGGATACGCTCGGAGATCCGACTCAGCAGATTGGGCGGGGGGAAGACGTCGGAGGACGGTCGGCGTAGGAGTTCCAGCAGCTCGTCGATCGTGTCGTATGTGGCGACGGCGTCGTCGAAGATCTCGTGGATGCCGTCCACAGCATCCGATATCGCGCGACCTCCGGCGGCCACGACGTCGAACAATCGGTTCGAGACGAATCCGGCCCGTTGCATCGCCGGCCAGTGATCGTTCATGACCACGTCGGCGCTCTCGTACAGCCGGGGAAGATCGACGTTGGGGACACTCCGGGCTACCACCGCGTGTGCGGGGATATACCCGGTCCAGTCGGGTCCGTAGACGCTGAGCTGGAGACCGGCGCGGAGTGGCTCGACGACCGAGGGGCGGGCGATCCCGCGGGCGGTGCCGACGAAGATACGCTCCGCGGTGCGCGCGATGCCGCTGGGATGGAACCGGAACGGGTCGGTGCACTGCAGGAGTGGGGTGATCTTCCGGCCGAACTCGCGGGAGGCGGTGGCGGCCCAGGACCGCGAGGCCGCGAAGACCGCGTCGTATCCGGTCAGCTGGTCGCGCGTCATCTCGTCGGGGTGGCTGATAATCCACATCATCGAGATCGCGCCGCGTTGCGCCATGATGGGCTCTGGCCCGCGCAGCGCGAGCACGACGTCGTCCAGTACCGATGTCGCTCTGTCCCGGGCGGCGTAGGCGTCGATGATGACGTCCTGCCCGCGGCGTCGGAGGGCTTCGGCGAGACCCCGGGCGAAGTGCGTGTCCCCCCAGTACTCGCCGGGTCGTCCCGGCGGCGCGGCGATCTTGATCGCCCACCTCAGGCGCGGCGGGCGCTCCGTCGCCGTGCCGACCGAGTCGTGGGGCAGCCGACGCAGGGTCGGCCGACCATGTGCCCCCGGGATCTCTTGGAGTCCCGCCGGGCGGAGGTAGTCGTCGAGTCCGGTATCGGGGGCATCCACGCGTTCACGCGGCGGCGTCGCGCTCCGCGCACGCACCACGGCGGTGAGGAGAGTTCGGTCGCCGTCGGAGGCCTTCCATCCGGCCGGTATCGCGAAGGTGTCGCCGGCGATGCGCGGTACCCGCAGCACGTCGCCGGCGGCAACCGCGTCCTCTGCGGGATGCCCGGCCAGCAGGTGCCGATACCGGCCGTCTCTGACGATGAGTCCGGCCGACGCGATCGTGCCGTCGTGGTCGAGCCACAGCGGTGCGACGGGACCATCGGTCGCCGCCCGGGCCAGGAGGTCGAGGTGTGCGGCGGAGATCTCGGAGTCCGGTCCTCGTACCACCGTCACTCCCGAGCGTTCCGAGAGCGTCGTGGGCAGAAGAGGGAAGTCTGACGTTTCGACGCGGCTGTTCGGCCGCCACAGCGCCAACAGGTTGCACGCGAACCACACCTCCGCGCTCGACCCGCGTGGCCTGAGGAGAAGAGCGTCGCCGGGTTCGGCTGCTGCGGCGATCATCCCGTCGAGAGTGTATGCGAGATCGGGCTCGTCGTCCGAGACGACGCAGATGAAGGTCCGCGCTCCGGGCGTTTCGTCGAGCGACCCGAACGGGCGGCGGTCGATCCCGGCGCGCGCGGCGGCGGCGACGTCGTCCCAGGGGACGGTCACTGCGCGGTGCCCCTCGCCGAGCGTGATGGCGCGTTCGGCCTGCGCCCGACGCCAACGGTGTCCGAGCGGACCGCCGGGGTCTGTCAAGGACTCCGGATGCTCCTCGGCGTATGCCACGGCGTCCCAGTGCACGCTCACCCGGATGCGGCGCGGGTCGTTGATGAGATAAGCGTAAAGAGCGGGAACGCGTCCGACGTCGGAGAGCTGCGACGCGATGAGCCTCTCCATCGCCAAGGCGTTCAGCGTCACCCCGCGTCGAAACCCGCCCCGGACGTAGGCGCGCAGTGCCGATCGTCCGGAGCGAAAGCCCTGAGCCCGCACGATGTCCTCGTCGATGATCCGAGCACGGCGAATGGACCGCGCCCACCAGAGACGGTCGATCGCCTCGACGACCGGACGCGCTGCTCGCGAGCCCCGGAGACGCCGAAGCGAACGCCGTACCGCGCCCGCGCCCGCGGAGACGATCGTGGTCTTCACGCCCAAACCGGGATCATCCTCTCGCTGGACGCCGCACCGTCGGCAGCCACGACATCAGCGTCGGGAACACCTTTGCTCACGGAGAGCTCCTCGATTCTGTGGACGGTGATCCGGCGCTGGCGATGTATTCGCGGATGGAGTCTTCCCAGGGGATGGTGGGTGTCCATCCGAATTCGGTTTGTAGGCGGGAGGAGTCGCCGGCGATGCGGGGTGGGTCGTTGGGGCGGATGCGGGCGGGGTCGATCTCGATACGCACGTCGTGTCGGTGGAGTGTGTCGCTGATGACCCGGAGGAGGTCTTCTCCGCTGTGGGAGGCGCCGGTGGAGATGTTGTAGAGGTCGTGCGCGTGGCTGGGGGCGGTGGCGAGCGTGAGGTATGCGGATGCCACGTCTCGGACGTCGGTGTAGTCGCGTTGGGCGGCGAGGTTGCCCACGCGGACGGGGTCGTCTTCGGTGGCGGCGCGGACGGCGGCGGTGAGGTCGGGGACGATGAACCCGCGGCTCTGCCCGGGGCCGATGTGGTTGAACGGTCGGGCCGTGATGATGTCGAGTCCGCGGCCGGTGTAGTAGCGGCATTGCTGCTCGACGAGCAGTTTCGCGACTACGTAGGGGCTCGAGGCGAACGTGGGGCTGTCTTCGTGGACGGTTCCGGAGAGCGGGGGTGCGTAGACCGCGCCGGAGCTGACGACGACCAGCCGGGGGTTCGCCGCTTCCGAGGCGAGGATGCTCTCACCCAGATGCGTCATGATGCGGCTGTTGATCTCGATGTACCGCTGGGGGTGTGTGAAGGATGGGCCAACGGCGGCGAGGCCGGCCAGGTGCACGACGGCGTCGGCGGACTCGCGTATCGGCCATTCCTCGGCGAGGTCGGCGGAGAAATACCGGTCGGCGTGATCGCGGACGGTGCGGGAGGGTTCCTCCTCGCGACCGATGGCCCAGACGGACAGGCCGCGTTGGGCCGCGAGGGCGACTACGTGCGATCCGACGAACCCGTTCGCGCCGGTGACGACCAGCGTCCGAGTCATCGCTGCTGTGAGCGGCCCTGTTCGGCCAGGTCGTGGGCGACCATCAGACGCACCAGACCGGGGAAGTCCACCTCGCGACGCCAGCCGAGTTCGTTCTCCGCTTTCGAGGGGTCGCCGAGAAGGATGTCAACTTCCGCGGGGCGCATGAACGCGGGGTTCTGAACGACGTACGGCTTCCAGTCGTCGATGCCGATCTCCGCGAACGCCAGAGTCAGGAACTCCTCGATCGAGTGCGTCTCGCCGGTCGCGAGGACGAAATCATCCGGAGTCGGGTGCTGCAGCATGCGCCACATGCCCTCGACGTAGTCGCCGGCGTAGCCCCAGTCCCGCTTGGGCCACAGATCACCGAGCTCGATGTGGGGCTGCAGGCCGAGCTGGATCCGTGCGACCGCGTGGGTGATCTTACGGGTGACGAACTCCACCCCGCGACGCTCGCCCTCGTGATTGAACAGGATGCCGCAGGAGACGAACATGTCGTAGCTCTCACGGTAGTTCTTCGCGATCCAGTGACCGTAGAGCTTGGCCACCCCGTAGGGGCTGCGGGGGTGGAACAGGGAGTTCTCGTTGTACCCCGCGCCGGGACGGTTGTAGTCCAGACCCCCGAACATCTCCGACGTCGACGCCTGATACACCTTCGTCCGCGCCGCGCGGCCGGTGATCCGCACCGCCTCCAGCACATTCAGCACGCCCTTGGCCGTCACATCCGCTGTCAGCGTCGGGTTCTTGAACGAGTACCCGACGTGGCTGATCGCGGCGAGGTTGTACAACTCGTCCGGATCGCTCTGCTCCACCGCACGAACCAGCGACGTGGCATCCGTCAAGTCACCCTCGATCAAAGTGACGTAGGGAAACTCCGCAACCGTCGCTTCCTTACGCGGATTATTCTGCCCACGAATCAGACCGAAGACCTCATACCCCTTCGCATGCAGAAGCTCGGCAAGGTGCCCTCCGTCCTGGCCCGTGATACCTGTCACCAGTGCGCGGCGGGGAGTTGTCATCGTTCCTCCAATTGAATGTGCTGTCCGGCCTCGATCGACTGCCAGCACCTCCGGCAGCGATCCTCTTCTTCGTGTCAGCTGGAGAGCAGTTGCGTGAGGGATTCGGCGGTGGCGGTCGGGCGGAATCCCGTCGCCTCAATCTTGCCAAGATCCAGGACGCTGTTGCGCGGACGAGGTGCAACAGGCGCCGACGAGGCAGCGAAGTAGTCCTCGGTCGAGACCGGGGAGATTCGTCCCGGATCGTGCCCGGTCAAGGAGAAGACCTCTTTCGCGACCTCAGCCCACGACTGCGGCTCACCCGCACCCGTCAGATTGTAGACGCCGTACGGCGCCTGCTCTTCCAGGAGGTGACGCACCCCGCGGGCGATGTCGGCCGTGAATGTGAGCCGACCCACTTGATCGTCGACGACGCGGGGGTCTACTCCGCGCTCTGCGAGCGAAGCCATGGTCCGTACGAAGTTGCTGCCTTCGCCGATCACCCAGGACGTGCGCAGGATGTAGTGGCGGGGCACGGTCGATACCGTCGCATCGCCCGCGGCCTTCGTCTGTCCATAGACACCCGTCGGGCAGAGGGCGTCGTCTTCGCGGTACGGGCGGTCCATCGTGCCGTCGAAGACGTAGTCGCTGGAGATGTGCACGAGCGTGATGCCGTTCTCCGCGGCGATCCGTGCCAGAGTCGCTACGCCTGAGACGTTCGCGGCCCAGGAGTTGCGGCGTCCTTCGATGGTCTCGGCGGCGTCCACGGACGTGTAGGCGGCGGCATTGATGATCACGCCGTAATCCCGCCAGCGCCGCGCGCTCGACACGTCCCGTGAGGTCAGGTCCAGATCGGTGCGCGTGGTGAACTCCACGTGTGCGCAGCCCGCGTACTCCTGCTGCAGGGCTCGCCCGACCTGTCCTCCGGCGCCGACGACGAGGATCTTCGGCGGCGGCACGGGGATCACCTCGCTCAGGCGCGGGTGCGCTCGGTCCTTGTCGGAGAGCTCGGCGTCTGCGAGGGGGATCGGCCACGTGATCGCGACCGTCTCGTCCGCGAGGTTGAGGAAGGAGTATTCCGCTGACGGCGACCAGTGGTCGTTCACCAAGTAGGTGTACGCCGTGTCGGGCTCCAGCGTCTGATAGGCGTTGCCCACGCCGCGGGGCACGAAGATGGCGCGGGACGGGTCGATCTCCGCGGTGAAGACGGCCCCGAAGGTCGAGCCCTCGCGGAGGTCGACCCATGCCCCGAAGATGCGTCCCGTCGCGACCGAAACCCACTTGTCCCATGGTTCGGCGTGGATACCACGCGTGGTGCCCACCGAGTCGTTGAAAGAGACGTTGTTCTGTACCGGACCGAAATCGGCCAGGCCCAACGCCGTCATCTTCTCGCGCTGCCAGTTCTCCTTGAACCACCCGCGGCTGTCGCCGTGCACCGAGAGGTCGAACAGGACCAGCCCGGGGATGGGCGTCGGAGTGAGGGCGAGCTGTTTGCCGAAGTCAACCGCCATCACTGGCCCTTGCTGGCGTAGAACGCTTCGACGCCGTCTTTCGCCGGTGCCCACCAGGCCTCGTTGTCGCGATACCAGTCGATGGTCGCGGCGAGACCGGATTCGAAGTCGCTGTAGGTGGGGGTCCAGCCGAGTTCGGTGCGCAGCTTGGTGGAGTCGATGGCGTAACGCAGGTCGTGGCCGGGGCGGTCGGTGACGAGGTCGTACGCGTCGGTGGGCTGTCCGGCGAGCTGCAGGATCAGCTCGACGACGGTCTTGTTGTCTTTCTCGCCGTCGGCACCGATGAGGTAGGTCTGTCCGAGCTCGCCCTTGTCGAGGATCGTCAACACGGCCGAGGAATGGTCGTCGGCGTGGATCCAGTCGCGCACGTTCTCACCCGTGCCGTAGAGCTTGGGCCTAACGCCCCGGAGGACATTCGTGATCTGACGGGGGATGAACTTCTCCACATGCTGGTACGGCCCGTAGTTGTTGGAGCAGTTGCTGATCGTGGCGCGCACGCCGAACGAGCGCACCCACGCCCGCACGAGCAGGTCGGACCCGGCCTTGGTCGAGGAGTACGGGGACGACGGGTTGTACGGGGTGGACTCGGTGAACCGGGCCGGGTCGTCGAGCTCGAGGTCGCCGTAGACCTCGTCGGTGGAGATGTGGTGGAACCGGACGTCGTGACGTCGGGCGGCCTCCAGCAGCGTGTACGTGCCGATGATGTTCGTGTCCAGGAACGGCCGCGGGTCGTGCAGAGAGTTGTCGTTGTGGGACTCCGCGGCATAGTGCACGACCGCATCCGCGTCGGCCACGAGTGGGTCGACGATGGTTGCGTCGGCGATGTCGCCCACGACCAGCCGCACACGGTTCTCGGGCAGCCCCGCGAGCGAGACGCGGTTCCCGGCGTACGTCAACTTGTCCAACACCGTCACGGTGTGGTCGGTGTGGGCGATCACATGATGCACGAAATTCGAACCGATGAACCCGGCACCGCCGGTCACGAGTAGATGCATGGTCAACGGCCTCTTTCCAGGAGCTCGAGCAAGTACCCGCCGTACCCCGATTTCACCAGCGCCTGGGCGCGCTCGTGCAGCTCGTCGTCGGTGAGAAATCCCTGCCGCCACGCCACTTCCTCGGGCACGCCAATACGCATGCCCGTGCGTCGCTCGATCGTGCGGACATAGTCCGCGGCATCCGTCATCTGGTCGAAGGTGCCGGTATCGAGCCACGCGGTTCCCCGGGGCAGGACGTCGACGCGAAGCTTGCCGGCGTCCAGATACGCGCGATTGACGTCGGTGATCTCGTACTCGCCGCGGGGCGAAGGTGCCAGTCCGCGGGCGATCTCGATGACGTCGTTGTCGTAGAAGTAGAGACCGGGGACGGCGTAATTGCTCTTGGGCGCCGTCGGCTTCTCCTCGAGGGAGAGGACGCGGCCGTTCCCGTCGAATTCGACGACGCCGTATGCGCTCGGTTCCGCCACCCAGTAGGCGAAGACAGCCCCGCCGTCGACGTCTTGAAAGCGCTTCAGCTGCGATCCGAGCCCGGGGCCGTAGAGGAGGTTGTCGCCAAGGACGAGCGCGACCTTATCGTCGCCGATGAAGTCTGCGCCGATCGTGAACGCCTGGGCGAGCCCGTCGGGGGAGGGCTGCCGTGCGAAGCTGAGATTGATTCCGAACTGCGCGCCGTCCCCGAGCAGACGCTCGAAGAACGGGCCGTCATGGGGCGTCGTGATGACAAGGATGTCCCGGATCCCCGCCAGCATGAGTGTCGACAGTGGATAGTAGACCATCGGTTTGTCGTAGACAGGGATGAGCTGCTTCGAGACCCCGAGCGTGATCGGATGCAGCCGCGTCCCAGAACCGCCAGCGAGAATGATGCCTTTCACACGGCGATCTTGTCACATCGATTCCTCCGGGCCGCGACCGGCGCCCGCCGGGTGACAGGTCAACGGACGGCTCGCTCCGCCGCCCGGGGGCCTATCAGCGAGCGACCGTATACTGAGGGCTCCTCATTCCGAGTGACCGAAAGCCTGAGTATCACTTTGACGGACAGTGCCAGGGCGCGCTTCGAGCGGCTCTCTCGCGAACCTCTCCTCCAGACGGGCGGCGGCGGGACATCGTTCCTCGGCACGTGGAGCTCGTTCCGGGCGGTCTTCTCGCACCGTGAGCTCCTCTCGTTGCTCGTGCGGCGCGACATCAAGGCCCGCTACAAAGACAGCGCGCTGGGCCTGCTCTGGACGCTCATCAACCCCATCGTCCAGCTCGGTGTCTACTACCTGGTCATGGGGCAGATCCTCGGAGCCGCTCGCGGCTTACCCGACTTCGCCATCTACGTCTTTTCGGGTCTGACGATCTACGCGTTGTACTCCGAGACGCTCTCGGCGTCGACGGGCTCGATCGTGGCCAACAGCGGACTGGTCAAAAAGGTCTACGTCCCACGCGAGATCTTCCCGCTCGCAAGCGTCGGCTCGGCGCTCTTCACGTCGGGTGTGCAGATGATCGTCCTCATCATCGCGTGCTTCGCGCTCGGGGCGCCCCCGCTCGGCTGGGAGGTGCTGTACGCGATTCCCTCCATCCTCTTGGTCGTGCTATTCGCGGGGTCGTTCGGCATCCTTCTCTCCGCGCTCAATGTCTACCTTCGCGACGTGCAGTACCTGACGCAGATCGTGCTCATGCTCTCGCTGTGGGCAGCGCCCATCGTCTACGGCTGGAACATGGTCAACGACGTGATGACGCGCTACAACCTCCCCGCCTGGGTCCTCGAGGTCTACACCAACAATCCGCTCACCCTGGCAGTCCTCGGTTTTCACCGGGCCTTCTGGACTGCGGCGAGCCCGGCCGACTTCCCGCCGCAAATGGCGATGCGTATGGCGATCGCCGCCCTTGTGGGCGTCCTGCTGCTGTGGGTGTGCCAACGTGTCTTTGCTCGCCTCCAGGGCAACTTCGCGCAGGAGCTGTGATCATGAGTACCGATAACATCACGTCGACCGGCCTGCCCGAGGTGGTGGTGGTCGAACGGGTCTCGAAGTCGTTCACCATCCGCAAGGACAATTCCCTCAAGGAACGCATCGTCACACTCGGGCGGCAGGGCCGCGTGCACGAAGAGCGCTTCGACGCGCTCAAGGACGTGTCGTTCGCGATCCGCGCCGGTAGCTCCATCGGCCTGATGGGGAGCAACGGCTCCGGCAAGAGCACGTTGCTCAAGCTCATCGGAGGGATCATCGACCCCAGCGAGGGCCGGATCCTGCGTCGCGGGCGTTTGGCCGCACTGCTCGAGCTCGGTGCAGGGTTCCACCCCGACCTCACCGGCCGTGACAACATCTACCTGAACGCGGCCATCCTCGGAATGTCGAAGGAAGAGACCGACGCGCGCTTCGACAGCATCGTCGCCTTTTCCGAGATCAGCGAGTTCATCGACACACAGGTGAAGTTCTACTCCTCCGGCATGTACGTGCGTCTCGCGTTCTCGGTAGCCATCCACACCGACCCCGACATCCTTCTCGTAGACGAGGTGCTCGCGGTCGGTGACGAAGTCTTCCAGCGCAAGTGCATGGACAAGATCCGCCAGTTCCAGCGTGAGGGACGCACGATCATCCTCGTCTCGCACTCGCCCGAGCAAGTAGCCGAGGTATGCGACGTCGCCGTCGTCCTCAGCCACGGCGAGGTGGCATTCACCGGATCCGTGGGCGAGGCGACAAAGGTACATCGTGAGATTCTCGAGGGGCGTCGCCGTGAGGTACGCGCCGAAGAGGACGCCGCCGAGGGCGGCGCCATCAAGGCAGTGACGCCCGCTCCGGCCAAGGTCACGGCGGTGCGCCTCCTCGACTCGTCCGGCAACATCGCCGAGCAGATCGAGTCGGGCGCCTCCGTGGCCGTCGAACTCGACGTCGAGTTCGGGGCCTCCGTAGGTGAGTGGAACTCGAGCATCAGTATCGAGACCCCGCAGGGCCACCAGGTGTTCGGCACGGGCACACGGCGGATGGGGACCACTCACGAGCCGTCGCAAGCCGGACTCACGACTATCCGGTATGAGATCGCCGCGCTGCCCCTCGCGGGCGGGCAGTACTTCATCAACTGCGAGATCGCGGACGCGTGGGACACTCCGTGGTCGGTTTTGATCCAGGGGACGATGTTCTTCGTTCCGAGCGAGTTCCGTCAGTCCGGAATGGTGCACGCGATCGCGACCGTGACGCAGGAGTCACGTTCCGACGATGCGGTCGCCTGAGCGCGGCCCGAATGCTGCGGGGAGGGGTCGCGAGGCGAGCGGCCCCGCCCATGGCGCTCGTCCTTCGTAGACTGCTCCGCGGGACGCGCTGAAGCCCCCCGCGGTGCGAGGCAGAGTAGCCGACTGTTAGGCCGCGAGAACCCCGCGGAAGTACTCGATCGTGCGCTCCAGGCCCGGTCGCAGCGCGACCGTCGGCTCCCAGCCGAGTTCGCGGCGGGCGAGATCGATGTTGGGCTGGCGCTGCTTGGGATCGTCCTGGGGGAGCGGGCGGTATTCGATGGTAGACGAACTGCCCGTGATCTCGAGGACGGCGTTGGCGAGCTCGAGCATCGTGAATTCGCCCGGGTTGCCGACGTTGATCGGACCAGTCACCTCGTGGCCGGTGTTCATGAGGCGCACCATGCCGTCGACGAGGTCGTCGACGAAGCAGAACGAGCGCGTCTGGGATCCGTCACCGTAGATCGTGATCGGCTCGCCGCGAAGCGCCTGCACGATGAAGTTCGACACCACGCGTCCGTCGTTGGGGTGCATGCGCGGGCCGTAGGTGTTGAAGATGCGGATGACCTTGATCGCCAGGTCGTGCTGACGGCGGTAGTCGAAGAACAGCGTCTCGGCGGCGCGCTTGCCTTCGTCGTAGCAGGACCGCGTGCCGATGGGGTTGACGTTGCCCCAGTAGTCCTCGGTCTGCGGGTGCACGGCGGGGTCGCCGTAGACCTCGGAGGTCGAGGCCTGCAGGATCGGCACGCGCAAGCGCTTGGCCAGGCCCAGCATGTTGATCGCGCCCATGACGCTCGTCTTGGTGGTCTGCACCGGGTCGTGCTGGTAGTGCACAGGGGAGGCGGGGCAGGCGAGGTTGTAGATATGGTCGACCTCGACGTAGAGCGGGAACGTGACGTCGTGGCGCATCAGCTCGAAGCGCGGGTTCGCGAAGAGGTGCTCGACGTTGCGGCGTGACCCCGTGAAGAAGTTGTCGACGCAGATGACCTCGTGGCCCTCGTCGAGCAGACGCTCGGAAAGATGGGACCCGATGAAGCCGGCACCGCCGGTGATCAGAACTCTCGAAGACACTTCCGTAGCCTACCAGCGGCGTCCCGCCCGCCCCGCGGAGCGTCAGCGCGTCGTGGAGACCATGCGCGCCTGACCGAAGGTTCGTCCGAGCGCGCCCTCGAGGCGGCCCAGGAACATCGGCCACCCGTCGACGAGCGTGATCGGCTTCGGATTGCGTAGGCCGTAGAGCAGTCCCGCGCCGGTGAAGGCCGCACGCCACCACAGCGGGTACCCGTGCACGGCGAACGCCCGACCGGTCCCACGCCCGTAGGCGCGCAGCTTCCGTCGGCGTTCGGCATCCGACAGCCCGAAGCCGGTGGAGATGCCGTCGACGTGGACATCGGCGGGCAGCCACCGGAACTCTTGCAGCAGCCGGGGCTCGTGACGCATCGCGCGCAGCAGCAGGTCAGTGCCCTCGGCCACCTGCCAGGGCGTCGCAGATCCGGGACCGAGGTCTTCGTCGAAGCCGCCCACAGCGTCGAAGAGCGACCGGCGCATCAGGATGCCCATCTCGATCACGGCCCAGACGTTGTACTTGTCCAGCGGCGTGCCCGCCGTCGGGAGCGTCGTCTTCGGGCCCCGCTCGTCCCACGAGGTGAATCCACCCGCGAGGAACGCGGGGTCATCGAGTGCGGTGTGCAGCGCCGCGACGGTCCCGGGCGGGTAGGTGGTGTTGTCGTTGGGGAAGGTCACCACGGCCTCGCCCGCAGGCAGGGCGGCGACGCCGGTGTTGCGACCGAGCGAGGCGCCGCGCCCCGACGTGGTCGCCGTCACCGCCACGCCGCGGTCGGCGAACTCCGTCGCGAGGGCGGCGACGTCGCCCTGAGCACCCTGGGCGACGAGCACGACGTGGTCGCCGTCCTGCAGCTGACCCTCGAGCGAGGTCAGGAGGGCGCGGAGGGGGTCGAGACGCCCCAGGGTGGTCACGACAAAACCGATGTTCACCCCTCGATTGTGCCCCGTCGACCCCGGCGACGGAGAATCAGCGCACGCGCGCGTCGATCAGCGCGTTCCACCGCTCCGCGGACCGGAGCCACGTGAAGTCCTCGGCATTGGCGAGGCTCCGGCGCGACAGGTCGGCGCGCAGCGAGGGGTCGCGGGCGATCGCGGTGAACAGGGCCGCCAGGGCCGCGGCATCCGTCGCCGGGAAGTACCGCGCGGAGTCACCGAGGATCTCGCGGTTGATCGGGATGTCGGATGCCAGGACCGGGGCGCCGAGCCGCTGAGCTTCGAGGGGCGGGAGGCCGAAGCCCTCGTGTAGCGAGGGCCACACAAAGGCGGTCGCGCCGGAGAACGCCTCGGCGAGCCCCTCGTCGCTCACCGGACCCAGCCAGTGGATCTGTCCGGGAGCGATACCCTTCTCCGCGGCGTAGGGCTCGAGCGCGGGGTCGAGGTCGCCGACGTAGGCCACCTCGATCCCGGAATCGGCGGGGAGGAGAGCAAGGGCATCGATGACGGCGCGGGCGTTCTTCGCGGCACCGTGGCGGCCGAAGGCGACAAGCACGGTACCGTCGTCGGCAGCGGGGGAGAGGGCGGGGAGGGGCAGGGTGTCGGCCCCCAGGGGGATGGCCGTGATCCTGTCGGCATCCATCCGGAAATGCGCGGCGATCTCGCTCCGCGACGTGCGGCTGACGGTGACCATCTGCTGGCCGCGGCGGCGCATGCCGAGGCGGACCGCCAGGCGCCACTGCACGCGGAACAGGAACGAGAAGTCCTGCGGGCGGATAGCGGGGGCGATGTCGTGGAGGATCGTGATCTGGTTCGCATAGGTCAACGGTGCAATGTTGGCGAAGTTCAGCAGCACCGGCGAGCCGTTCCGGCGCAGCCAGCGGGGCAGATCGACCTGCTCCCACAGTGCGCCCGTCGCGCGCCCCACGACCTCGAACGGCGCACCCTCGGGCACGTGCGCGACGGCGGCGGGGGGAACGGCGAGGACGATGTCGGACCGCGTGTCCGCGAGGTGACGGCTCAGCTCCATGGCGACCCGCCGGACGCCGCCGAAGGAGTCCAAGAGGAAGCGTCCGTTGATCACGACCTTCATGCGATCGTCCTTTCTGAGAGAGCCGATTCCGTTCGGGGCGATGACGTCATGCGGGTGCCTCGGAGGGGGCGTGACGCAGGTCGTGCAGCACGCGGAAGCAGCGGCGGGTCAGGAGGAGCGTTGCGGCTCCCTCGGTGAAGGCGTAGCCGAGGGCGGCGCCCACGGGACCCCAGGCGATGCCGAGCCCGATCATCAGCGGAATGCCGATGGCGGTGGCGATGAGCGTCGCGCGCATCACCGCGGTGGCCTGCCCCGCGGGGAACAGGATGAGGCGGGCGACGGCGGTGCGCACGGAGAAGAAGAAGAACACCAGGCCCATCACCACGAGCAGCTCGAACGGGGCGGGGGCGGCCGGGAGGAACGTGCCGGTGAGCCAAGGCCCCACGAACGCCAGCCCCGCCCACCCGATCATGCCGGTGGCAGAGGCGAGGAGAAGCGCGAGCCCCATCCGGCGGCTGCGGTGCGGGCCGTGCGCCTCGCCGATCCACGCCTGGAGGGCGTTGGCCAAGGTCATCGGGATGAACTGGCCGAGTTTGAGCATCTTGTCGGCCGTGGCGAAGCCTCCGGCGGCGGCGGGCGCGGCGGTGACGTTGACCACCGGCGCCGGGACGCTGGAGTACCCGCTCAGGCCGGCGTCGTTCAGTGCGACCGACAGATTCGAGCGCAGCAGCCGCGGCATGTCGCGCGGACGGGGCCAGGGACCGGGATGCCGATGCAGCAGACGCCACGTGAACAGGGCGGTGCCGATGAGGGTCACGGCGATCCCCGCGAGGGGGTACAGCACGACGGACCCGGTGAGCAGCACGAGACCCGCAGCGGCGAGGTTGGCCAGGAGTCGCGGCGCGGCGTCGTAGATGACGATGGTGCGCGGATCGCCGACGCCGGCGCAAAACCAGGTGAACGAGAGAGCGATGAGGGCGCCCTGGGCACCCATGAGCACGGTGAGCCATTCCGAGCCGGGAGAGGCGATGAGCCAACAGATGATGCCGAGAGCCGGGAGCGCGACGATCGAGATCAGCAGGCGTACGGCGATCGATTCGCGATAGAGACGCGCGCGTTCGTCGTCGTCGGCGGCGATCGAGATGAGCGCCGGCCCGATCGTGGCCCAGCCCCACCCGATGGCGATGGCGATGAACGTGCCGACGGCCTCGCCGGCGATGGCGCTGGACCACCCGCTGGCGCCGGCGATCTGGACGACGGCGGGAAGGGCGATGAGGGGAGACAGCGCGGCGATCGCCGGGACCAGCAGGAATCCCAGCAGGCGCCGTTTCATCGACGGCCCGTTCAGCGGCGCGGCGTCCGCGGCGCTCACGGCCGCGCTCCCCTCGGGGCGGCCGCGACGTCGGAGAGCACGGCGGCCGTCTCCTCGGCGGCGTCGTCCCAGGTGAACCGCGACGCCCATTCGGCGGCCGCGGCACGGGTGGTGGCATCGGCCGGGGCCGTGAGGGATGCCATGATGGCCGCACCGAAGGCGGTGGCATCCGTCGCGTCGGCGAACCGTGCGGCGTCTCCGCCGACTTCGCGGAGGACCGCGACATCGTTGGCGAGCACGGGCACCGATCTCCGGAGGGCGTCGACGACGGGGAGGCCGAAGCCCTCTACGAGCGACGGGCACACGTACAGGTCGGCGACCTGGAACAGCGCCTCGAGCTGCGCGTCGCTCACCCAGCCGGGGAGCACGACGTCGCGCTCGAGGCCCAGCCGGACGACCTGATCGGCGAGCGGGTCGGGGAGACGGCTGCCCGCGATCACGGTGACCGGTCGTGACCCCGCGGGGAGTGAGGCCACGGCTTCCACCAGCGCGGGGAAGTTCTTGTGGGGCATCCGGTTGCCCACGCTGAACACGATCGGACGGTCGGCGGGGAGGGCGAGGGAGGCGAGGATCGCGGACGGATCGTCGACGGGCCGGGGCTCCGCGCTGCCGTTGTGGACGACGGCGATGCGGTCGGTATCGAGACCGAGGTGCGTTCGGATGCTCGAGGCGGCGGCGTGCGAGACCGTGAGCACACGGTCGGCCGTCTGCGCCGAACGTCGCATGAGCAGGGAGGTCACGGCGCGTTGGGCGCGCTGCGCGAGGGAGCCGGGCACTTCGTCGTAGATCGCATCGTGCACGGTGACCACGCGTGGCACCCCGCGGAAGACGGGGCCGAAGTTCGCCGGGGCCCACACCAGGTCTGCACGGGCGCGGCGCGCGAACAGGTCGGTCGCGGCGACCGCTCCCAGGGCCCACGATGCCGGGTCGGAGCCCACCCACGGCACGGTCTGCACGGGGCCGGGAAAGAACTCGGCGACTTTCGCCGTGCCGGCTCGCCCCGTGAGCGCAGCGAAACTCGTGCCCGGCATCCGGGCGGCCAGGCGCGGTAGGAGCTCGCGCACATACGTCTCGGTGCCTCCCCGCGAACCAGTGAACCCGAGGAGGTCGACGAGGATGCGGCGGGTAGGCATCAACTCTCGATGACGGCTTCGGGGCGCTGCTCGCGCCGCGGCGTCGTGAGTACACCGGAGAAGAAGCTCATCATCACCGTCTGGAAGCCGAGGACGATCGTGAGGGCGCTGGGCACGGCGATGCGCACCGCCTGCGCGGCATCCTGTCGACCGAAGTCGAGGCTGCCCCACAGGGCGACCTGCACGATCCCGATGACGACGCCGAGCACGAACAGCCCGAGGCCGATGAGGAGTCCGCGTTCGGCCGACCACCTCGACACGATCCGTCGGTACCGCTCGCTGGCGGGGAGGAACCCCTCTTGCGTGGCGTAGAGCTTGGTGAGCCAGAAGAACAGCAGCGATTGGAAGCCGATCACGCACAGGGCGCTGGCGTAGACCATCGTCGTGACATCGAAGCCGACCCCGGCGATCTCGACGCCTCCGAACGACAGCACGCCCACGGCGATCGCGCCGAGGAAGAAGGCCACCAGGCCGGGGTAGACGAAGAGCCAGCGCGGCGCGAAGAGCAGCAGGAAGCGCAGGTGGCGCCAGCCGTCGTGCCAGCTGCGCAGGTGCGGCGGGCGGGACCGGCCGTCTTTCTTCAGCGTCGTGGGCACTTCTTCGATGCGGTACCGGGCGAGCGAGGCGCGCACGACCATCTCGGAGGCGAACTCCATACCGGTGGTCTGCAGGTCGAGCTCGCGGATGCGCGCGCGGTTGAAGCCGCGTAGCCCGCAGTGGAAGTCCCGGATGCCGGGGCGGAAGAAGAGCTCCCCGATGAAGGACAGCACCGGGTTGCCGAGGTACTTGTGCAGCGGCGGCATGGCACCGGGGGCGATGCCGCCGCGGAAGCGGTTGCCCATGACGAGGTCGGCGCCGGCGCGCAGGCGCTCGACGAAGGGCTCGAGGTTCTCGAAGTCATAGCTGTCGTCGGCGTCGGCCATGATGATGTACCGGCCGTGCGCCTGCTCGATGCCGTTGATGAGCGCGGCGCCGTAGCCGCGGCGCGGGGCGTGCGAGACACGCGCGCCCAGGCGCTCGGCGATGGCCTGAGAGCCGTCGGTGCTGCCGTTGTCGGAGATCAGCACCTCACCCTGGATGCCACTGCGCTCGAGGAAGCCCTGTGCCTTGCGGATGCAGACCTCGAGGGTTTCGGCCTCGTTGAGGCACGGCATGAGGATCGTCAGTTCGACGGCGTCGTTCGGGGCGGGAGAGGTCACGGCGTGTCTTCTTTCGTGATCCGCGGGGCGGGGACCGTCGGCAGCTTCAGTGCCGACACGATCCCCTCCACGGTGCGTCGGATGGTTCGAGTGCCGATGGCGGCGTCGTACCACGCGCGCGCGGAGCGGCGCAGGTCGTCACCCCCGTCGGCGACGGCCCGGATTGCCCGGGCGAGGTCGGTGGGGGAGGTGCTGGGGGCGACGACGCCGTTGACGCCCTCGTCGATGAGCTCGGTCGCGGCGTTGCCCTCGTCGGCGACGAGCACGACCGGGGTGCCGTGGGCGTTGGCCTCGACGACGACGAGGCCGTACCCCTCGCGGCGCGACGGGTTGGCCAGGCACAGCGCGCCGTGTAGGAGCGTGTCGAGCTCGGCATCCGAGACGAAACCGGGGAAGTCGGTCCATTCCTCGCCGCCGACACGGCGGACCTCGGCGCGCACGGCGTCGGAGCTCGCGCCGGTGCCGAGGATCACGAGGCGGAGGTCGGGAAGCGTCTCGCGCGCTGCCGCGACGGCCGCGGGGAGGGACTCGACGCGCTTGTCGGGAATGTGGCGTCCGGCGTAGAGCACGTACGGCGGGGTCGCCGCGGGCGTGGTCGCGGGCGTCTCGACGGCCCCGTCGATGAGGCCGGGACTGACGATCGGCGCGCTGCGCAGACCCTCACGACGCAGGCGTGTCGCACTCAACTGCGAGTGGCAGGTGGCGACGGGGGTGACGGCGATCGCCGCGCGCTGCAACACCCAGGCGATCGTGCCGGTGACGGGCCCGGAATACTCGACCCACTGGCGGCGGTGCCACACCTCGAGGTAGTCGACGGCGAGGCGCGTGCCGGAGCCCCACAGCGCCAGGCGGGCGGCGAAGACGTTGAAGATCGGCAGTCCGCTGACCATCACCGCGTCGTAGCGATCCCGGCGGCGCCGGAGCGTGCGGAACAGGCCAGCCGCGTAGCGCAGAGCGGCGGGGATGCGGCGCACCCCGTCGGCCGAGTAGAGCGACAGCGGGCCGCAGACCGGAACCACACGGAACGGCTCGTCGGGGACCGCTCCGGGCCACTGCTCGGCGGTGAGATAGTCCACCTCGAGCCCCTGCCGCACCATCTCTTCGGCGAATGCACGGTACTGCCGCTCCCCACCCCCGGTGGAGTACGGGAACAGGCAGTCGTACGCGACCGCCACGGTCGCTCGGCGCGCCACGGTCAGCACCCCTCGATGCGGAACAGGCGGGCGTTCGGACCCTCGGAGTCGACGAGCACGAGGTGCGTCCCCGGAGTGAGGTCTTGGATGCCGTCGTAGGCCGCTGCCCCCGCGGGATCGATGACATCCTGTCGACCGAAGTCGAGCACGTAGTCGATGCCCAGTCCGTCCACGGTGCGGCAGACGGCGGGGTCGGTGTCGATGTCGCGCAGGTGCGCGTTGAGGTACAGGACCTCGGGAGAAGGGGAGCCGAAGACGTGCTTCTGGACGACGCCTCGATCGGCGAACGCGAGGGCCAGAGACGTGCCCGTGCGCGGGCTGCCGGCGATCAGAGCGTCATCGGGCGTCTCGTCCTCGAGGCGCTCGAGCAGGGCCTGCTCGTCGCCCGAGAGGATCAGTGAGCTGTCGGTATAGGCGTACGCCTCGTGCACCTGAGCGAGCGCGATGCGCACGTTCGGGCCGATGGCCACGGAGAACACGGCGGCGATCGCGGCGACACCCGCGACGATGCCGGTCCATGCGGGCAGGCGACGCGCGCGGCCCCAGCGGCGCGCGAGATCGACCACGGCGACGGCGCCGAGAGTCGCCACGGGGATCGCCACGAGGGGCAGCAGCGCGGCCAGCCGGTTGGAGTCGTTATACCAGGGGTTGGTCAGTAGCTGGCGCAGCGGGTGGTCGACCCGCAGACCCGACGAGATCGCGAACAACAGCACCGCGACGACGAACGGGGCGAGGACGGGAAGTTCCCGGGGGCGTCGGGCAACGACGATGAACCCGGCGATCAGCAGGGCGGAGACGATCAGGGTCGGGGAGAACCCGCGCGGCGAGGCGAACAGCCCTTCGCCGAGCGACTGGGCCAGCTGCTGCCACGGAGCCCAGCCGGAATGCTCCGCTCCCGTGCGGAAGACGGCCACCGTCCCGGCGATCGCGACGGCGAAACCCGCGATGGCGATCGCGAGACCAACGGCCGACGCTCGTGTGCGTTCGGTCGATGCTCGGACCGTGAGGGTGGTGACCACGACCGCGGCGGCGAAGAACAGGAGGCTGAGGAAGGCGTTCGGATGTCCGAGGAAGGTGCCGCCCGCGAGAAGCGCGACCAGCAGAGAGGACCGGACGAGAGCGGGTGCCCCGCGCTCGCGCAGCATCGTCACGACCACCGCGAGGGCTGCCGGCAGCATCGCGTACCCGACCAGGTTGGGGTACAGCACGCCCCAGTTGAAGAAGAGGGCGGGGAACGCGCCGAAACCGGTCGAGAGGGCGGCCGAGACGATGTACGCGGCTCGCCGTTGCGCGAAGAAGGCGCCTGCCAAGGCCATGGTCGAGGCGGGCCACAGGATCGACACGATCGCGAGGTTCGATCCGTTCACGGCTACCGGAACGGCCGCCCCGGTCAGCTCGGCGCCGAGGGTCGTCAGCGCGTGCCAGGCGTTCGGGTAGAAGCCGATGTCGGAGGTCGAGCCGATCTGAAACGGCGAGGCGCTGCCGTTCTGCAGACCGAGCGCGATCGCGTTGAGATGCACGATGTTGTCGAACCGCTGCGCGATGTTGTCGGGCGAGCCGAAGGCGCGCGCGAAGAAGAGCGCGTTCGCGAGTGCGGCGGCAGCGAGCGAGACAAGAGCGACGAGTCCGACCCGACGGCCGGTCGGGGCTCCGTCGGCACCAGCGAAGCGACGGAGGCCGATCGCGATGCCGATCACGACGAGGGCCGTCAGGGCGAGGGGGACCAGGTTCCACCTCAATCCCACCAAGGGGGCGAGGGATGCCGCGACGGCGGCGATCGTGACAGAGATCGCCGGTGCGAGAAGCAGTCGCTGCGGGCTGCGGAAGCCCCAGCCGGCGACCACGACGGCGGCGCCGGGGACGATCAGAACGGCGGCGACGACGAGGTACGACGGAATCGCGCTGATCCAGTCACCCATGCAAGCCCGTCTCCGTCCGCGGTCATTTCGACACGCCATGCTAACGGACGACACCTGACCCACCCCTGAGGGCGGCGGCGGGGTGCCCGCATAGACTGGTCGGGCGCGGGGCGAGACCCGTGCGTCCGTCGACACGAAAGCCTTTTCTTCTCCATGGATCTTCTCATCGTCGGTTCGGGCTTCTTCGGTCTCACGATCGCGGAGCGCGCGGCCGCCTCGGGCCGGAAGGTGACGGTCATCGACCGGCGCCACCACATCGGTGGCAACGCCTACTCCGAGGCCGAGCCCGAGACGGGCATCGAGGTGCATCGCTACGGCGCGCACCTCTTCCACACTTCGAACCCCGCGGTCTGGGAGTACGT
Source organism: Microbacterium sp. ZW3a (assembly GCF_057167165.1). NCBI lineage: Bacteria > Bacillati > Actinomycetota > Actinomycetes > Micrococcales > Microbacteriaceae > Microbacterium > Microbacterium sp. ZW3a. Next base: position 810,478 of record NZ_CM169903.1, read on the forward strand.
CAACCGCTTCACCGACTTCACGTCCTACGTGCACCGCGTCTACACGACGCACAAGGGCGTGGTGTATCCGCTGCCTATCAACCTCGGGACGATCAACCAGTTCTTCCAGGCGGCGCACACGCCCGACCAGGCGCGCGCGCTCGTGCAGGAGCTCGCCGGAGAGTTCGACGCGAAGGACGCCGCGAACCTCGAGGAGCGCGCCATCGGCCTGATCGGCCGGCCGCTCTATGAGGCGTTCATCCGCGACTACACCGCGAAGCAGTGGCAGACCGACCCGAAGGACCTGCCCGCCGAGGTCATCTCGCGCCTGCCCGTTCGCTACACCTACGACAACCGGTACTTCAACGACACGTGGGAGGGACTGCCGGTCGACGGCTACACCGCGTGGATCGAGCGGATGGCCGACCACCCCAACATCGAGGTGAAGCTGTCGACGGACTACTTCGACCAGACCCAGCCGCTGAACAAGCAGGCCACGGTCGGTCAGGTGCCGGTCGTCTACACGGGGCCGGTCGATCGGTACTTCGACTACGCCGAGGGTGAGCTGTCGTGGCGCACGCTCGACTTCGAGCAGGAAGTGCTGCCGATCGGCGACTTCCAGGGCACGAGCGTCATGAACTACGCCGATGCCGACGTCCCCTACACGCGCATCCACGAGTTCAAGCACTTCCACCCCGAGCGCGCCGACCGCTACCCGACCGACAAGACTGTCGTCGTGCGGGAGTATTCGCGCTTTGCCGCGCGGGCGGACGAGCCGTACTACCCGGTGAACACCGCCGACGACCGCGCCGGTCTGCTGGCCTACCGCGAGCTCGCCCAGGGCGAGAAGGACGTGTTCTTCGGTGGGCGTCTCGGCACCTACCAGTACCTCGATATGCACATGGCGATCGGGTCGGCGCTGTCGATGTGGAACAACCAGCTGGCGTGAGGGCTGCCGTCCTCTCCGGGGGCATCCAGCCTCGGACGGTGGCGGGCACATAGGATTCTCCGGTGACCCCCGCCACCGTCGGCGCCCCCGGTTCGGTGCGGCGCTCCCTCCACTCGCTGTGGCTGCTGTCGTCGCGCGATCTGCGCGTGCGGTACTCCACGAGCGCGCTGGGCTACCTGTGGTCGGTGCTGGACCCGCTCGTGATGAGCGGGATCTACTGGTTCGTCTTCACACAGGTGTTCCAGCGCTCGGTCGGCGAAGACCCGTACATCGTCTTCCTCATCACCGCCCTGCTGCCGTGGGTGTGGTTCAACTCCGCGGTGACCGACTTCACGCGGGCGTTCAAGAAAGACGCCCGCCTGGTGCGCTCCACCTCGATTCCGCGCAGCATCTGGGTCACGCGCATCGTGCTCAGCAAGGGCATCGAGTTTCTCTTCTCCCTCCCCGTGCTCGTGCTCTTCGCGGTGTTCGGCGGAGCACAGGTGTCGTGGGGCCTGCTGCTCTTCCCCGTTGCGGTCCTCCTCCAGTCGGCACTGCTGGTCGGGCTCGGGCTCATCGTCGCACCGCTGTGCGTGATGTTCGGCGACCTCGAACGCACGACGCGGCTGATCCTGCGCGCGCTGTTCTACGCCTCGCCGATCATCTACGGCGTGGGCAACCTCCCCGGGGTCTTCGCCGACCTCGCCGCGTTCAACCCGCTCGCCGGTATCTTCACGCTCTACCGGGTCGGGTTCTTCCCCGACCAGTGGGACGCGCTATCGGTGGCCGTCGGTGCGGCGCTGAGCATCGGCATCCTTCTGCTGGGGATGTGGGTGTTCCCGCGCCTCGAGCGCCCGGTGCTGAAGGAGCTGTGATGGATCGTCCCGCTATCGAGGTGCAGGACCTCGGCGTGCGCTTTCGCCGCAACCGCCGCGGCGGCCGCTCGGTCAAAGACCTCTTCGGGGGTGCGGAGCGGCGCTCGCGGCCCGACGAGTTCTGGGCCCTGCGTCACGTGTCGTTCTCGGTGCAGCCCGGCGAGGCGATCGGCGTCGTCGGGCGCAACGGCCAGGGCAAGTCGACGCTTCTGAAGCTCGTCGCGAGTGTGCTTCTGCCCGACGAGGGGAAGGTCGAGGTGCGCGGCGGCGTCGCCCCGCTCATCGAGATCACCGGTGGCTTCGTTGGCGACCTCACGGTGCGCGAGAACGTGCGCCTGACGGCGGGACTGCACGGGATGCCGCGCGCCGAGGTCGCGCGTCGCTTCGACGACATGATCGCCTTCGCCGAGATCGAGGACTTCGTCGACACCCCGTACAAGCACCTCTCCAACGGCATGAAGGTGCGCTTGGCGTTCTCGGTCGTCTCGCAGCTGGACGAGCCGATCCTGCTCGTCGACGAGGTGCTCGCCGTCGGCGACCGATCGTTCCGGGAGAAGTGCTACCGCCGCATCGACGAGCTACTCGCCGACGGCCGCACCCTCTTCTTCGTCAGCCACAACGAAAAGGACCTGCGTCGGTTCTGCCGACGCGGTCTCTACCTCGATCGGGGCGCGCTCGCACTCGATGCCCCGATCGCCGAGGTGCTCGACCGGTACAACGCGGACTACACCACGGGCTGAGCGGGCTCCAGCGGCGGCATCGGCTTCCACGAGGCGTCGCGCGAGATCTGGCGGCCGTCGCGGAGCCCCCGGAACAGGTGGCTCGTGCCGCGGAGCTTGCGCTCGACCACGACCAGGCGGATGAGCTCCTTGACGAAGGTCAGCGCCGTCCCGGCGGTGAAGGGCACCGCCTGGTAGACGCCGAGCTCCCGGTAGTACTTCGCGATGTAGGCGCGGTTGCGCATGATGTAGTACCGGTACGCGTCGCTGGAGGCGTTCATGTGGCGGATGCCCATGTCCCACTGCTTGATCTCGCGCGTGCGGCGCAGCACGAACTCGTTCACGATGACCGAATCGGTCACGCGGGACGCGAGCCAGCCGTACAGCTGGTCGTCCCAGTAGATGAAGAAGCGCGGGTCGGGCAGGCCGATCTTCGCCACGATATCGCGGTGGATGAACATACCCTCGAAGCATCCCGAGTTCATCGGTTTGTACCCCGACGCGTCAAACCCGGCGGGGGCGAAGGGGATCGGGATCGCCATCGACTCGGCCACGCGGTACTGCCAGTAGAACTCGCTGCCGTCGTAGTCGTAGCGACGGCCCTGGATGCTTCGGAAGCGCGGGGTCCACCGGCCCATGCGCGCGAGCCCATCGGAGACCACCTCGACGTCGTCGTCCATGAGCCAGATCCACTCGGAGCCCAGCTCGTACGCCACACGCATCCCCTCGCTGAACCCGCCGGAGCCGCCGGTGTTGGTGTCGAGTCGGCGGTACACCAGCTCGGTGGGGAGGCGGTCGCGGAACGACTCCACCACCGCGGTGGTGTCGTCGGTGGAGGCGTTGTCGATCACGACGAGGTGACCGGGCGCGGGGTCCATGCGCTCGATGCTCTCGAGCAGGCGCGTGAGCAGGTGCGTGCGGTTGTACGTGACGACGACGATGGTCGCGGTCGTCGGGTCGAAGGATGCCATGGTCACGCACGCTCCTCGAAGGTCGCGCGCCACTGTTCCTCGGAGACGAGGTCGGGCAGCGCCTCGCGATACTGGTGCGACAGTCGCGGCCATTCCCGCTGCAGGCGTCGGTGCAGGCGCACGCTGTCGACGAGCATGCGGCGGAACTTCGCGCGGTCGCGCGTGTAGACGTTCTTCCCCGAGCCGTCGGCGGCGCTCACGAGCGCGCTGTCGTAGCGGGGCACGCGCCACCAGTGCGCGTCGCCCTTGCCGAACTCGACCTCGGGCTGAGCGACGTTCTCGGGGCGTGGGGTGTGGAACCAGTGCGAGAGCAGGGTTCGGGCGGTGAAGGTGCGCAGCGCGATCCCCGTGGGGCTGTCGAACTCGTTCTTCTTCAGGAGCCGGAAGACCTGGCGCCCGTGTCGCGCACGCATCGGCACGCCTGAGTCCTTGTAAATGCGGGTCTCGGGGTGCTTCTGCGCGATCAGGCGGGCCTCCGGCATCGCTCGCTCCAGCGTCTGCCGCATGTGCGCGGGGCCCGACAGGATGTCGCGCAGCGCCCGGTGCCGCAGCTCCACGGGGTAGTACTGCATCATCATGAGGTGCTTGAGGTCGACGCGGCGGCTGTGGCGGATGAGCGTTCCGCCCAGCGGTGAGCGCGAGTGCAGCAGCGCGGCGACGATGCGGTTACGGGCGTGGAAGTACGCCTGCCAGTCGATCGAGTCGTCCTTACCGACCCACGACACGTGCCACAGGGCGACGCCGGGCATCGAGACCGTGGGGTAGCCGGCATCCCGTGCCCGGACGCAGAACTCGGCGTCGTCCCACTTGATGAACGCCGGGAGCGAGAGGCCGATCTCGCGGAGGATGCTCGTGGGGATGAGGCACATCCACCAGCCGTTGTAGTCGGCGTCCAGACGCATGTGCAGCACCGGCGACTGGCGGAGGTTCGCCACGCTGAAGTCGTGCGGCAGGCGCTCCTGGAACAGAGCGCGCCACATGAAGGGGGCGTCATCGACGACCTCGGCCCACGCGTGGAGCTTCGGCCGGTCGAGCAGGTCGAACATGTGGGCGCCGACGATCGTGGGCACCGAGGCATAGCGACCGAAGACCACCGAGCGGCGGATCGATTCCGGCTCGATGCGGACGTCGTCGTCGAGGAGCTGCACGAAGTCGCTCTCGGGGCGCTGCAGCGTCTCGACCATCGCACGGGAGAACCCGCCCGATCCGCCAAGGTTGGGCTGGCGAATGATCTGCAGCGTGTCGCCCAGGGCCTCGGCGACCTCGGCGTAGTCGGGCTGGTCGGAGACCAGGTCGGTCCCCTGGTCGATGAGGAAGACCCGGTCGACGACATCGAGCACGTCGGGCGCCTCGCTGAGGGCGCGCAGCGTCGTGACGCAGTAATCGGGCTTGTTGAACGTCGTGATGCCGATGCTCGCTTTGCCTGCGCGCACGGGCTCCTGCTCGGTGGTCCACTCGGCGCCCTCGAACATCGCGTCCGACCGGTCGGCGGCGACGTCGAACCAAATCCATCCGCCGTCGCTGTACTGGTCGAGGACGAGGTCGAAGGAGGTGTCCACCGCGTCGCCGCGCACCTCTCGGGTCTCGATCCGCTGCTTCGTGCCGCTGCCGTTGGAGCGGTACACCAGGATCGTGGCATCCCCCGAGGTGTGCACCGTCAGGCGGACGTTGCGCACGGCTGTCCAGTGCTGCCAGTACGAGGCCGGGAACGCGTTGAAGTAGGTGCCGAACGACACGCGGCGCCCCGCCACGATGCGGGCGCGGTGGCGGTCGAGCACGTTGCTCAACTGCGCGACGTTGGTGACGCGGACCGGCTCCTCGTCGATCGTCGACCACGTCTCGGGGTCGACGTACAGGGGGAGCAGATCGGGGTCGCGGTCGAGCGGCAGCACCGCGTTCTGAAGGGTGTACGTCACGAAGAGATCTTTCGTCGAAGGCGCCGGCCGTCGTGCGGCCAGCCCGCAGTCTACCCGGCGCTCTCGCGCCCCTCCTGAGTGCCGGGGGGCCTGTCGGCGGCGCGGGAATCGTGCGGCGGCGTCCCGTGCTCGAGCCGTTCGCGCCACGATCGTGACTGTCCCGCTCGCACCGCGCACAGCACGAGCAACAGCAGCCCGGCGCCCGAGAGGACCGAACTCTCGAGCAGCGAGAGCGTGAGGAGGGCGACGAGGGTGAGGGGTACCCAGGCGTGCACGATCGAGCGACGCTCGCCCGCAACCAGCCACCCGCGCGCGAGCGCGAGAGCGCAGAACGCCAGGAAGACCAGCAGCCCCGCCCAGCCGAGCTGCAGGAGGACGTCGAGGTAGGCGTTCAGCGCCGAGTCGTGTTCCTGGTCGAGACGGAAGTTCAGCGTGCTGAAGGGAGCGGTCGCCTCGGCCCAGGGGCCGAACCACCCGAACCCCACGACGGGACGGTAGTCCGAGAACACCAGCACCTCCCGCCACAGGTCGGTGCGCAAGGACAGGTCGGCCCGTCCGCCGAGGACGGCGACGATCGTGCCGCGCTGCGCCCAGGCGATGGCGAGCAGCACGGCCAGGCCCACCCCGAGCGAGATCTGGGCGGGACGACGGCGCTGCGGCCGAAGTGCCCGCACGAGAGTGAGCGCCGCGGCCGCCAGCGCGGTCGCCGCGGCCACCACGACCACCGTCGGCGACCCGCTGAGCGCCGCGAGCACCGCCGCGAGCGTGAGCGAGCCCGCCGCGGTCCCCCGACTCACCGACCGCGTGCGCCATTCCACCAGGAAGGTCAGCAGGGCGATCACCGTGACCACGCCGAGGTCGTTGCGCGTGCCGAACAGCCCCTGGACGGGGCCGAACTCGGTGATGTCGCCCCGGATGCCGAGTACGGGGAGGGGGGTGTCCCACAGGATGCCGCTGAACACCTCGAGCACGAGCGACGCGCCCAGCAGCCACCGGAGCACGTCGCCCAGGGCGCGCACGCTCTGGTGGGCGTCGCGCACGTGCCCGATCACCACGCCGAGGAAGGCGACCCCGACGAGCGCTGTCCAGCCGGCGACGCTGCGAGCGGCATCGGTGCTCCACGCGATGCTCGCGCCCGCCCAGAGCAGGAACAGCAGCAGCGTCGTCGGCGCCAGCCGGAGGAGGTCGATCTCGCTTCGCCGCGCCACGAGCATCGCCGCGCCGAGGGCGCAGAGCCCCGCCAGGATCGTTGCGAAGGTCACCTCGCCCGCGAGCGCCCGGATCGCCGTCGCGCCGAATGCGGCGGTGAAGGCGGCCGCGGTGAAGGCCCGGGCCAGCTCGGGCGACGCCAGGAACGGCCGCGGGTCGGGGCGCGCCGCGGGCCGTCCGGCGCTCACGACTCCGTGCTCTGCAGCTCGCCGCGCTCGATCGACATGCTCTGCTCGGCGGGACCGACCCCGACCAGCGGGGCCTGTGAGATCTTGGCGCCGAAGAGCACGATGAACATCCACCCCCACAGCAGCAGCGGCGCCGACTCGGTGAGACCCTGCACCACCAGCAGTGCGCCCAGCAGCGTGGGCAGAAGAGTCAAGGGGGAGTAGGAACGGTCGGCGCGCAGGTCCCACCGCGGCCGGTCGACAGCGAAGAACCAGGACCGCCACACGTACGCGAAGACGACCAGCGCGAGCAACACCACGCCGATACCACCGAGCTGCAGGTACGCGTCGAGCCACATGCTGTGCGCCTGCACGACCGTCTGGTCGTGGTCGACGATCCAGCCGTCGATGAGGGGTTCTGACGCGATCCACGGGGTCGAGTACCCCCAGCCCACGATCGGATGCTGGTCGGCACGGGCGAGGACGTCGGCCCAGATCCCCTCACGGCCGGTGAGGTCGGCGTCGCGGCCGAGCGCGCCGAACACGGTGTCGCGACCGAACACCCACACGGCGGTCCCGCCGACGCCGATCAGCGCGTACAGCACGTACCAGCGGGTGCGCTCGCCCGGGTGGCGGGCGGTGCGCATGACCAGAACCGTGCCGAGGACGAGCGCCACGAAGGCGGCGGCGACCACGGCGGTGGCCGAGCCGGCGCGCACGAACAGGTACGCGGCCGCCGCGATCCACACCAGCAGGAGCGAGCGGCGCGGGGCACCGGCGGCGAAGCGGATCGCGAACACGATGATCGCCACGAGCATGGCGGCGGCCAGCAGGTTGGCGTTTCCGAACACGCCCTGGATGCGTCCGCCGTCGAAGAGGTTGTCGCGCGACCAGTACACGATCGGATCCATGGGTCCGTCGGGGAGCGCGAAGCCCGGGAGGAGGGGGCCGCGCACGAACACCGACACCGCCAGTTCGAACAGTAGCGACAGCGCGACGATCCACTTCGCTGCCGAGGCGACCGCGCGCACGACGTCGCGCCAGGTCAACACGGCGCCGACGAACAGCCCCTGGAACGTGGTGACGAGCAAGAGAAGGAGCGTGAGGAGGGATGCCGCGGGCCAGGCGCTCCATGCCAGGGAGGCCACCGCCCACCCCACGTATCCGAAGGCGAGCCACGGCAGACGCCGCACGGCCATCGGCGGGCGCACCACCGTCCACACGACGGCCGACACGATCGCGGAGGCGAGGGCGACGACGCCGGTGAGGGTGGGGCCGATCGCGTTGACGACGCCGACGCCACCGAGGGCGAGGACGAGGACGAAGACGCACCAGGCGCGGAGCAGCAGATGCCCGGTCGTCTCGCGCGGCGGAGCGGTCGGCAGCGCCGAGGCGGGGTGACTGGTGTGCATCGCCATGGTCCGTTCAGGCTACCGTCCGCCGTGTCGAGACGAGAGGGGCGCCGCTAGGCTGACGCCCGTGCTGCTTGCGATCTCGAACACGCCCCGCGACTACGCCTGGGGGAGCGCGACGCTCCTCGCCGACCTGGAGGGGCGCACGCCCACCGGGGCTCCCGAGGCCGAGGTGTGGTTCGGGGATCACCCGGGCTCGCCCGCCCTCGTGCACGACGACTCCGGCCGCGCCCTCGACGCCTGGCTGGCCGATCACGCCGACGAGGCGGGCGTCGCCGCGCGGCTTCCCTACCTCCTGAAGCTCCTCGCCGCCGGCGCGCCACTGTCGATCCAGGTCCATCCGTCCCGCGACCAGGCGGTGGAGGGGTTCGCGCGCGAAGAGGCCGCGGGCGTTCCACGCGACGCCGGCCACCGCAACTACAAGGACGACAATCACAAGCCCGAGGTGATCGTCGCGCTCAGCGACACCTTCACCGCCCTCGCCGGTCTGCGTGACGTCTCGGCCACGCGTCGCCTCGTCGAGGCGATGGGCGACGCCGAGGGTGTGCGCGCTCTGCGCGAGCGACTCGAGCACACCGATCCGTCCACGGCTCTCCGCTCCGCGATCGGCTGGGTGCTCGGCGAGGCCGACTCCGCGGCGATCGAGCAGATCGTCGAGGCGGCGGCATCCGCTCAGTCCGAGGAGTTCGCCGCCGAGCTCGCCCTGACGGCGTCGTTGGCCGCGGCATACCCGGCCGACCCGGGCATCGTCGTCGCCCTGCTGATGAACCTGGTCGGCCTGCGCCGCGGCGAGGCGATTTTCGTGCCCGCCGGGGTGCTGCACGCGTACGTCGCGGGACTCGGGGTGGAGATCATGGCCGCGAGCGACAACGTCCTGCGCGGCGGGCTCACGCCCAAGCACATCGACGTGGCCGAGCTGCTGTCCCTGGTCGACTTCCACCCCGCCGCACCCCCCGTGCTCCAGCCCGACGCGGCCGGCCACGGAGTGGAGGTCTTTGCCCCCGGCATCCGGGATTTTGCTCTCGCCCGCGTGAGCGGGTCGGGCAGCGTCGCGCTGCGGGGCCTCTCGATCGCCCTCGGGGTCGCCGGAGACGCCACGATCACGGGCGCTTCGGGCACCGGTATCCGGCTCGCTCCCGGGCAGGCGGCGATCGTCACGCCCGACGAGTCGCCGCTGGCGGTGGAGGGCGGCGAGGTCTTCGTCGCCATGCCGGGGGAGTGACGCGACACGCCGATACGCGTCGTGAAGGTTCACCTCGGCCTTGAGGGTTTACGATCCGCGACTTGACCAATCCGAATGACACGGGTGTAATTACTCGTGAGCGCAGGAGCGTCAGGGGAACGATGGAGGCGGAGGACGAGATGGCGGCATCGCAGTACCGGTCCGGTGTCCCGGACAACTGGTTCGTCGACCCGGTCGATCTCGGCGTGCCCGGTGTCCGTCGCGACATCGACTCCGTCGACGAGAACACCCTCGCGTGGCAGACCGACGCGCTGTGCTCGCAGACCGACCCCGAGGCGTTCTTCCCCGAGAAGGGCGGCTCGACCCGCGACGCCAAGCGCATCTGCACCTCGTGCGACGTGAAGTCCGAGTGCCTCGAATACGCACTGCAGAATGACGAGCGTTTCGGCATCTGGGGCGGCCTCAGTGAGCGCGAGCGCCGCAAGCTCAAGCGCCGCGCCTGAGGCCCGGCATCCCTTCGCGTTCCTGAGCGATCTTCCTCGCCCCGGCGCGGCGTCCGTCATCGATGGAGAGCCCGCTTAGGCTGACTGCGCCATGCCCGCCCGTGTACACGCCGTCCTCGTGGTTCGCCCCGAAGGACGCATCCCCGCCGCCCCCCACCTCACGCGCACCCTGGACGCGCTCGCCGCTCAGACCCGCCCGGTGGACGCCCTCACCATCGTGCTGTGCGGCGCCGACCCCGACCTGACCCGGATCGCGGCCGCGTCCGGTGCGGAGGGCGTCATCACCGCGGCGCCGGGTACGCCGTTCGCCGTCGCGACGGCGCTGGCGACCCCGCGGCTCACCGGTGACGCCGTCTGGCTCCTCGCCCAGGACACCGCTCCCGCCCCCGACGCGCTGCGGCGGCTCGCGGGCGCCCTCGAGCTCTCGTCGTCGCTCGCCGTGGCCGCGCCCAAGCTCGTCGCGTGGGAGGAGCCGGACGAGATCGTCTCGCTCGGGGTGAGCCTCACCCACTACGGCCGCACGGTCGAGCTCGCCGCCGGCGAACTCGACCAGGGCCAGCGTGACGGCGACGCCGACGTCCTGGGCGCCGACGTGCGCGGCATGCTCGTGCGTCGGGAGTCGTGGAAGGCTCTCGGCGGCCTCGATCCCGCGCTCGGCGGGGCCGACGAGGGCCTCGATCTCGGCGTACGCGCCCGCCTGGCCGGCGATCGCGTCTCGCTCGTCCCCGCCGCGCGGGTCGCCGTCGCCGGCGACGGCGTCGCCGCGATGGCCCGCGGACGGCGGAGGGCGCGACGCCGCGCGTTCGCCGAGCGCACCGCGCAGCTCCACCGCCGCCTCGCCTACGCGCCCGCGCCGGCGGTGCTGTTCCACTGGCTGTCGTTCCTCCCCCTGGCGCTGGCGCGCAGCGTCGCCCACCTCGTGGCGAAGGTGCCGTATCGCGTCATGCCCGAGTGGGGTGCGACGCTCCTCGTGATGGCTCGGGTCGCGGCCGTGGCACGCGCACGGCGCCGCATCCGCGCGGTGCGCGCCGTCGGATGGTCGCGCATCGCCCCGCTGCGGGTCTCTCGTTCGGAGTTGCGCCTGCGATGGGAGGGTGACGCGGCAGAGAGTGACGCCCCCGTCCGCTCGGAGCTGCGGTTCTTCGTCGGTGGGGGTGCCTGGGTGGTGCTCGGCGCTCTCGCGGTTTCGGCCGTGTTGTTCGCCCCGCTCTTGGCCTGGCCCGTCCTCGGCGGTGGCGGTCTCGCGCCGTTGCGGGCGACCGTGGGGCAACTGTGGCAGGACGCGGCGTGGGGTGCGCGTCCGCTCGGACTCGATGTGGTGGGGCCGGCGGATCCGTTCTCGGCGCTCGTGGCGTTGGTGGGAACGCTGTCGCCCGACGACCCGTCGCGCGCGCTCGTCATCCTGTGGGTGCTCGCCCTCCCGCTGGCGGTGCTCGGCGGATGGTTCGCGGCCACCCGCATCACCGAGTCGTCGCTCCTGCGCATCACCGCGGCGATCGCCTGGGCGCTGGCCCCGACCTTCCTCGCCGCGTTCGTGGAAGGGCGACCCGGCCCGCTGCTGGTGCACCTGCTGCTGCCGTGGCTGTTCTTCGCCGCCAGCGTCGCCCACCGATCGTGGGCGCCCGCCGGCACGGCATCCCTTCTGCTCGTCGCCGTGCTCGCCTGCGCGCCGTCGCTCGCGCCGGCGGTCGTGGTGCTGTGGTCGGCGGCGCTCGTCGTGGTCGCTCTCGCGGCGCCGCGAGGGATTGCCCGCGTGGTCTGGCTGCTGGTGCCCTCGATCGTGATCTTCGCGCCCCTCGTGTGGACGCAGGTGCGTCTGGGCAACCCGTGGGGGCTGCTGGCCGACCCCGGGGTGCCGTTCCTCGGAGACGAAGCCTCCGCCGACGCGCTCGGCCGTGCGCTGCTGGCCGCGGGGTTCCCCACGTCCGACCCGGGTGGCTGGGCGGCGCTGACCGGCGGACCGGTGTGGTGGGTCGGGCTGCTCGCCGCCCCGCTGGCCGTGCTGGCCCTGCTGGCGGTGTTCACTCCCCGGTGGATCACCGCGTCGGCCCTCCTCATCATCGCCGCGACGGGGCTGGCCACCGCGTTCGCCGCGGTGGGTGTCGCGGTGTCGTTCGACCACGCGACGCCCGTTCCGCTCTGGCCCGGCTCGGGCCTGAGCCTGGCCTGGCTCGGCGTCGTGGGGGCGGCCGTGGTGGCCCTGGACGCGGGCGTCATCGAGCGGGCCGCGGCGCTACGCCCGATCGCGGCGGTCCTCACCCTCGCCGCGCTCACGGTGGCCGTCGCCCCGTCGCTGACGGCTTTCACGTCGTGGGGGACCGCCGAGCGTCCGCGCACCGTGCTGACGAACGGCCCCGTGTCGACCCTCCCCGCCTTCGTCGCGGCCGAGGGGCGGGGATCCATGTCGGTCGGCACGATCGTGCTCGACCCCCGCGCCGACGGTCTGCGGGTCGATGTCGTGTGGGGCGGGAGCGCCACGCTCTCGGGGCAGAGCACCGTGGAGGCCACCCGCACCCAGGCCCGCCCCGCGGATCAGGAGCTCGCGACGCTCGCCGCCGACCTCGTCACCCCGTCGTCGGAGGACGCCGTCGCGGGGCTGGCCGCTCGTGGCATCGACTTCGTCCTGCTCGAATCCGCGCCCGCCGGTGAAGACGACGTGCTCCGCGGGGCCCGCCTGACCGCCGCGACCTCCCTTGACCAGCGGGACAGTCTCGACGGGGTGGGAGCCACGTCCCGCGGCGATCTCTGGCGCGTCACCACCGAGCTGCACCCGCGGGACGGACTCGACGCGCACCAGGTCCGTCTGCAGCAGCTCGTGGCGGCGGGGTCCCTCGCGGTGCTCCTGATCGCGCTGCTGCTCGCCGTCCCCACCGCCGCGTCGCGCCGGGTCGCCCGCCGCACCCCGCGCATCGTCGGCCCCGTCTCGGGAGGTTCTCGATGAGCGATCGTCGGCTGGTCCGCTGGGCCACCACCAGTGCCCGTGTCCTCGCCGGCGGCGCCGTCGCCGCGGCCGTGGTCGTCGGGACCGTCGCCGGCATCGCGGCCCCGTGGCCGAGCCTGACAGCCGACCCCGTGCGCCTGGAGGTCACCCCCGCACCGTCCGACACGGTGCTGGCGTGTGATGGCCCCCTGTTCGCGCTCGGACGCGCGGCGGAGTCCGCCGGATCTCTGGCCGTGGCGGCGGCGCCGCAGATCGTCAGCGGTCCTTCTGATGCCGGTGCCCAGTCCCAGAATCTCAGCGGGGCGACCGGTGACGGATCGGGGGATGCCGCGGCCTTCCGCGCCGCCCCGCGGGACCGCGTGGCGACGCCCTTCGCGGCAGCGGGATCGGTGACGGCATCCTCGCCCGATCTGACCGGGTTCAGTGCCTCGGCGTGCCGTCCGCCCCTCGCCGAATCGTGGCTGGTCGCCGGATCGGCGACGACCGGGGCGAACGACCTCGTCGTCCTCGGCAACCCCGGGGAGGTGCCGGCCACGGTCCAGCTGTCGGTGTACGGCGCGCAGGGCGTGTCGACTCCGCCCGGCGGGACCGACCTCGTCGTTCCCCCTCGGGGTCAGCGTGTGCTCCCGCTCGCCGGTCTTCTGCTCGGGGAGGAGAGCCCCGTCGTGCGGGTGGTGGCCACGGGAGCCCCGGTGCACGCGTCCCTGCAGGCGAGCCTGACCCGGGTCCTGTTGCCGGGGGGCAGCGATCAGGCCGCTCCGCTGGCGCAGGCCGATGTGGAGCTGACCATCCCCGGCGTGCAGATCCTCACCACCGGTGAAGGGGATGCGGGAACCGTCCTGCGGCTGCTGTCGCCGGGGTCCGACGCCTCCGCGACCGTCACGCTCGCGCGCGTCGACGGCACGGGCGCGGCCGACGAACCTCGGACGCTCGAGCTCCCCGCCGGCACACCCACCTCGCTCGCGCTGTCCGGCCGGGAGGCCGGCGCCTACACCGTCACGATCGAGGCGACCCAGCCGATCGTGGCCGGAGCGTGGTCGACCACCGGCTTCGGCGAGGGGGCGGACTTCGCCTGGTACGCCCCGGCACCGGACTTCGCGGCATCCAGCCTCGTCGCCGTCGCCCCGGGCGGGGGCGCGACTCTCGTCGTCGCGGCCGGCGCGGCTTCCGGGGCGGCCGCGGTCACGCTCACTCCGCAGGGCGGGGGAGATCCGGTGACCGTCGCGGTGCCCGCCGGGGGATCGGTATCGATCCCGGTGTCCGCGGGCGTCTACGAGCTCGCGACCGACGCGCCCGTGCACGCGGCCGTCTCGTACGCGGCGGCCGGCGCGCTGGCGTCGTACCCGCTGTGGCCGGCGGATGCCGCGGCGGGAGCGCTCACGATCCTGCCGTGAGCGTGCCGCCGCGTCAGAAGTAGCGGAAGCGCTCGGGACCGAGGTCCCAGGGGTCGCGGTCGAGGTATTCGGCCGCGGCGCGGAAGACGGCGCCCTCGATCATCATGCGCCGGTGTAGGTCGTCGTCGATGTGCGGATGCCCGAGCCGCTCGATCGGGACGCGGTAGAGGATGATGCGCTTCTCGTGGCGCACGACCTGCCAGCGGGGGATTGCACCGCTCGCTGTGGGAGGCATGATGCCCACCTCGAACGAGACCTCGCGCAGTTCGGTCCAGGCGGAGCGCAGGAACTCGGCGGCCGCGCTGACGGCGATGTCGAAGCGTTCGATGCGGGTGTCCAGGGGAGGCAGCGGCGGGCGCACCACCGGGCTGCGGTACTCGCGACCGTGACGACCGTGACGGGAGGGGCGGGCGACCGGCCGGGCCTCACGGGTTCGACGACGCATGCGCCCCATCCTACGGTCGGCGGGGCGGCGGCCGGGCATGGCGGGACACGGCGTTCGTGTCCCGTTCCGGGGGTGGTGGGCGGCGGGTCGCCGACCCGGCGGGGTGGCATCGGCCTAGGCTGGCGGGCGATGCGCGACAGACTCTGCTCGAAGGTGGGTTGTGCCCGCGAGGCGATGAGCACCCTCACCTACGACTACGGCGACCAGATGGCCGCTCTCGGTCCGCTGGGCCGGGCGGGCGACCCCCACGCCCATGACCTGTGCGCACTGCACGCCGATCGGCTGTCGGTGCCCCGCGGGTGGGTCGTCGTGCGGCACGAGACGCTCCGGGCCTGACGGGCGCTCAGCGGGGTGCGGTCAGCGCCGCGGCGCGCTCGTTCTCGAGCATCAGCGCGCGGTACTCGCGGTCGCGGCGGACCGCGGCGGTCGCCCGCACGAGCGTCTCGGGATCGACCTCGGGAAGCGGCGACACGAAGGGCGTGAGCGCGGTCGCGAGCCCGGCGGCGACGCGCGCGCGGGCGGCCGGCTCCAGCGCGTCGGCGCCGCGGACGAACTGCGCCATACGGGCGGCCAGTCGGTCGGGGAGGCGCGACACATCGGCGACGTTCGCCCAGGCCTCCATCCCCGGGGGGATGCCGGGACCCGGGGGCGGCAACGGCCGGGTGCGGGTGCGTTCGCTGGCCGTGCCCGCCAGCAGGTCGCCCAGGCGCTGCGCGCGCGGGGTGAACATCCCCACGACGGCCGCGATGCCGCCCAGGGTGAACCACAGCTCCAGCACCCCCACGAGCGCGCGGATGAACGCCTGACGGAAGCCCGCGGCGCCGCCGTCGACGCGGACGATGCGCCCGCCCACCGCGAGCCGCCCGAGACTGCGCCCCCGCGAGAGCGTCTCGACGGTGGTGGGGACGACGACCATCACCGTCACCAGGAGCACGATGACCCCGATGCGGAAGACGCTGTCGGGGATCGTGCCGCTGGCGACCAGCGCCGCGAGGAGCAGGGCGCCACCCGCGAGCAACAACACGCCGACGACGAAATCGATCAGGGCCCCGACCGCGCGCAGGAAGAACCCCAGCGGCTGCACGTCGAGGGCGACGGCCTCCCCGGTGAGGATCTCGTCCGCCGCCGCGCGGGCGGAGACGACCCCGGAGACGGGTGCCCGGCCGGATGCCACGGGGGAAGCCATGCGTACAGTTGATCACATGGACCTCGACGCCCTCACGGCCGCCCGTCGCCGGGAGTGGGAGCGGCTGGACCAGCTGGGCCGGTCGCGGAGGCTGACCGGGCCCGAGATCGATGAGCTGGTGACCCGCTATCGCGCCGCCTCGGCCGATCTCGCCGACATCAAGACGTCGGCCGGGCGGACGCCAGAGGGTGACTACGTCTCGATCCTGCTCGCCCGTACCCGCCTCCGGCTGACGGGCGTGCGCGAGAACGTGCTGCGCCAGGTGCCCCGCTTCTTCCTCCTGCAGCTGCCCGCGGCGCTGTACCGCGTGCGGTGGACGACGCTGGCGGTGACCCTCGGGTTCCTCCTGGTGAGCACGATGGTGGCCCTGTGGATCTCCGGCGACCCGCAGGCCGTGGCCGCCCTCGGCGCCCGCAGCGAGCTGCAGAACTACGCCGACGAGCAGTTCGTGCAGTACTACCGCGAGAACCCGAACGCGATCTTCGCCGGCACGGTGTGGACCAACAACGCCTGGATCGCCGCGCAGTGCGTGCTGTTCGGGGTCACGGGCTTCTGGCCGCTCATGGTGCTGATGCAGAACGCCGTGGGCGTCGGGTCATCGGCGGCGATCATGATCTCCTTCGATCGCGCCGACGTGTTCTTCCAGTTCATCCTTCCGCACGGTCTGCTCGAGCTGACCGCGATCTTCGTGGCCGGGGCGGCCGGTCTCCACATCTTCTGGGCGTGGGTCGCCCCCGGCCGTCGCACGCGGGCCGCCGCCCTCGCGGCGGAGGGGCGGGCGCTGGCGACGGTGGCCGTGGGTCTCGTCTTCGCGCTGGGCCTGTCGGGTCTCGTCGAGGGGTTCGTCACGCCCTCGACGCTGCCGTGGCAGGTGAAGATCGCCATCGGCGCCGCGGCGCTGTCGGTTTTCCTCGTCTACATGCTGTGGGTGGGGCGGCGCGCCGCGCGGGCGGGGGAGACGGGCGACCTGTCCGAGTACGAGGCGGGAACACCGACGCTCACCACCGGGTGACGGCATCCGCCCGTTCCCCCGCGTTCCCCGGCGTGTCATTTTTGATTCATTCAAAACAAGCTAGGGTGGACGCATGCTCGACGATCGGACGGATGCCACCGCGGATGACCTCATCCGCGGTGCCGGACTCCGGGTGACGGCGACGCGTGTCGCGGTGCTCGAGGCCCTGCGCTCCCGCCCGCACGCCACCGCCGACGACGTCTTCGACGGCATCGTCGGCACCCTCCCCAGCACCAGCAAGCAGTCGGTGTACAACGCGCTCGGCGACTTCGCCGACGCGGGGCTCGCCCGCCGCATCGAACCGGCCGGTCACGCGGGCACGTTCGAGCTGCGGGTCGGTGACAACCACCACCACGTGGTGTGCACCGGGTGCGGCCGCATCGACGACGTGGACTGCGTCGTCGGCTCGGCGCCGTGCCTGCACGTGCCGGAGGGGAGCGGTTTCCTCATCGAAACCGCCGAGGTGACGTTCTGGGGCGTGTGTCCCGACTGTCGAGCGAAGTCCGAAGCCGAAAAACCGAGAGGATCCCGATGAGCGACACTCTGAACGGATGCCCCGTCTTCCACGACGGCCCTGCCCCCGACGACAACCGACTGCCGGTGGGCGAAGCTCCCGCCGACAGCGAGCCCGCGGGCGCGCTGCCCCACCCGACCCAGGGGTCGGCCAACCGCGTGTGGTGGCCCGAGAGCCTCAACGTGAAGATCCTCGCGAAGAACAACGCGCTGCGCGACCCGCTGGACGCGGGATTCGACTACCGCGCCGCTTTCGAAGCGCTCGACCTGGATGCCGTGAAGAAAGACATCCAGGAGGTCATGACGACCTCGCAGGACTGGTGGCCCGCCGACTTCGGTCACTACGGCCCCCTGATGATCCGTATGGCCTGGCACAGCGCGGGCACGTACCGCGTGACCGACGGCCGCGGCGGCTCGGGCGCGGGCATGCAGCGCTTCGCCCCGCTGAACAGCTGGCCCGACAACGTCAACCTCGA
Source organism: Microbacterium sp. ZW3a (assembly GCF_057167165.1). Classification (NCBI taxonomy): domain Bacteria; kingdom Bacillati; phylum Actinomycetota; class Actinomycetes; order Micrococcales; family Microbacteriaceae; genus Microbacterium; species Microbacterium sp. ZW3a. Next base: position 828,307 of record NZ_CM169903.1, read on the forward strand.
CAAGGCCCGTCGCCTGCTCTGGCCGATCAAGAAGAAGTACGGCCAGTCCATCTCGTGGGCTGACCTCATGATCCTCGCCGGCAACGTCGCGCTGGAAGACATGGGCTTCCCGACGTTCGGCTTTGCCGGAGGCCGCACCGACGTGTGGGAACCGGACGACGACGTGTACTGGGGTCCCGAGACCACGTGGCTCGGTGACGAGCGCTACACCGGTAACCGTGAGCTCGAGCGTCCGCTGGCTGCCGTGCAGATGGGTCTCATCTACGTCAACCCCGAGGGCCCCAACGGCAACCCCGACCCGCAGCTGTCGGCGCACGACATTCGCGAGACGTTCGGCCGCATGGCCATGAACGACGAGGAGACCGTCGCCCTCATCGCCGGCGGACACACCTTCGGCAAGACGCACGGCGCCGCGAGCGACGCGAACGTCGGGCCGAACCCCGAGGCCGCCGACATCGAAGACCAGGGTCTGGGCTGGAAGAACAGCCACGGCACGGGCAAGGGCGACGACACCATCACCAGCGGTCTCGAGGTCACCTGGACCTACCACCCGACCCGCTGGGACAACGAGTTCTTCCACATCCTCTTCGCCTACGAGTGGGAGCTCTTCCAGAGCCCCGCGGGCGCCCACCAGTGGCGTCCGGTCAACGGCGGCGGAGCCGACATGGTCCCCGAGGCGCACTCGGACGGCCGCCGCGAGCCCCGCATGCTCACGAGCGACCTGGCGCTGCGCGTCGACCCGGCGTACGAGAAGATCTCGCGCCGCTTCGCCGAAGACCCCGCCGCCTTCCAGGATGCCTTCGCCCGCGCGTGGTTCAAGCTCACCCACCGCGACATGGGCCCGCGTGCCCGCTACCTCGGGTCCGAGGTGCCGGCCGAGGTGCTCGACTGGCAGGACCCCGTGCCCGCCGTCGACCACCCGCTGATCGACGCCGCCGACGCCGCGGCGCTCAAGCAGCAGATCCTCGACAGCGGCCTGTCCGTCGCTCAGCTGGTGACCACGACGTGGGCCGCGGCCTCGACCTTCCGCGGCAGCGACAAGCGCGGCGGTGTCAACGGCGCGCGCATCCGCCTCGAGCCGCAGAAGAGCTGGACGGTCAACAACCCCGAGCAGCTGGCATCCGTGCTCTCGGTCCTCGAGAACATCAAGGCCGAGTTCGACGCGCAGGCGCCGGGTGGCAAGAAGGTCTCGATCGCCGACCTGCTGGTGCTGGCCGGTAACGCCGGTGTCGAGCAGGCCGCGCGCGCGGGCGGCGTCGACGTGGAGGTTCCCTTCACCCCCGGCCGCACCGACGCTACGCAGGAGGAGACCGACGTCGACTCGTTCCGCTGGCTCGAGCCGATCGCCGACGGCTTCCGCAACTACGCCTCGCGCGAGTCGCGTCTGCCCGCCGAGTTCCTGCTGCTCGACAAGGCCAACCTGCTCACGCTCACGGCCCCCGAGATGACGGTGCTCGTCGGCGGGCTCCGTGCGATCGGCGCGAACTGGGACGGCTCGGACTGGGGCGTGTTCACCGGCACCCCCGGCGCGCTGACCAACGACGTGTTCGTGAACCTCCTCGACCTCGGCACGACGTGGAAGCCGCTGGATTCCGGCAAGCACGCCTTCCAGGGCACGAAGGACGGCTCGGGCGAGACGGTGGGGATCGGCACGCGCGTCGACCTGGTGTTCAGCTCGAACTCCGAGCTCCGCGCGCTCGCCGAGGTCTACGCCTCCGACGATGCGAAGGAGAAGTTCGTCCGCGACTTCGTCGCCGCGTGGCGCAAGGTCACCGAGCTCGACCGGTTCGACCTGGTCTGATCCACGGCATCCGTCCGGACGGCCCGTCCCCTCGCGGGGGCGGGCCGTCCGTCGTTGCGGGGTGCGTGTGGGCCCCACCTCGGGGCGCGATAAACGCGTCCGGCGCGGGGAAACGCGTGCAGAGCGCGTTTCCCCGCGCCGGAGCCGTTTATCGCGGAGGGGGGCGTGAGTCGACGGATGCCGCGGCTCAGTCGCGGGAGAGGCGGCGCAGGCCCTCGTCGAGCGAGACGGTGGGCGTCCAGTGCAGGTCGCGGCGGATCTCGGTCTGGTCGAACCAGTGCGCGGTGGAGAGCTGCTCGGCGAGGAACCGCGTCATCGGCGGCTCGTCCTCCCCGGGCCGCACGGCCCATACCCGCTCGACGAGTCCGCCCGCGGCCCGGGCGAGACCCGACGGCACAGAGAACCGCGGCGGACGCACACCGGAGGCCCGGCAGATGCCCGCGAGCAGGTCGCCGACCGGCCGCGGCTCACCGTTGGTGAGGACGTAGGCCCGGCCGCTGACCTCGTCGACGAGGGCGAGAGCGGCGACGATTCCGGATGCCGCGTTGTCGACGTACGTGGAGTCGATGAGCGCCGTCCCGCCGTCCAGCAGCGGGAGCGTGCCGCGGCGGGCGCGCGCCACCACGCGGGCGATGAGTTGCGTATCGCCGGGGCCCCACACCAGGTGCGGGCGGATCGCGACGAGGGAGGCCGGCTTCCCGGCGCGGCCGAGGGCGAGCACCTCCGCCTCCGCCTTCGTGCGAGCGTATTCGCCGTGCGCGGCGGCGGGGTCGGCGGGCTCGGCGCCGACGCCCGCGAGCGCGTGTCCGGCATGGGCGACCGACGGCGACGAGACGTGCACGATCCGCGTCACGCCGGCGGCTTCCGCGGCATCCAAGAGGGTGCGCGTGCCCTCGACGTTCACGGCGCGGAACTGGGCCGGATCGCCCGCGAGCGAGACCTTGGCCGCGAGATGCACCACACCGTCGACGCCCGTGACGGCGGCGGCGACGGCATCCGGGTCGGTCACCGATCCGAGGCGGTCTTCCGCCCCGGCGACGCCCGAGGGGCGGCGCTGCAGCGTGCGTACCTCGTGCCCCGCGTCCTGCAGGGCACGGACGACCGCCCGGCCGAGGAAGCCGGAGGCCCCGGTGGCGAGTACCTTCACGGCGCCGTCGGCCTCTCGCCGGCGAGCATCCGCTCGGCCCACGCCGCCAGGCGCGAGCGGTCGATCTTCGAGTTGTGCCGGATGTCGGTCGGCAGCGTCGGCACGACGAGCACGGCCGCGAGCGGCTGCGCGGTCGCGGCGCGCACGACCTCGGTGAGACCGGGGGATGCCAGCCCCGGGCGCCGCGCGCCGGGTTCGCGCTCCACGACCGCGACGACCACCTGCCGGCCGACGGGTCCGACACCGACCGCCGCCGCGCGGGCGACTCCCGACACCGCCTCGACGTCCTGCTCGATGCCGACCGGGGTCACGGGGCCGGCGGCGGTGGTGATGACGTGGGGGAGGCGCCCCTCGATCCAGAGCCGACCGTCGGCGTCGAAGTGGCCGACGTCGCCGGTGCGGTGCCAGCGGTCGGGCACGCCACGCCGGGCCTCACGGTCGGTGAGGTACAGCCGGAAGTACCCGCGCTTGAGGTGCGGGGCCGAGATCACGACCTCGCCGGTCACCCCGGCCGCCGTCGACGGCGCACCGCTCGCGTGCCCGTCCGAGTCGAGCGCGGCGATGCGCACCTGCCCGACGCCGATCGGGCGACCGACGCACACTCCCCGGTCGCCGGAGGCCGCGGCCTCCTCGAGCTCGGGCAGGGTCACGTCGGCCACGAGCAGGCACTCGGTCATGCCGTACGGCGTGTGCGCGGTCGCGTTCGGCATGAGCGCCTGCGCCTGGCGCAGGAGTGGCGTGCCGACCGGCGCCCCCGTCGAGAGGAACGTGCGCACCCCCGCGAGGGCGGCGCGGTCGTCGGGTCCGAGCGCGTCGGCGGTCGCGACGACGTTGCGAACGGCGGCGGGCGAGAGGAACACGATCCGTGCCTCCGACGCGCGGACCGCGGCCGCGACGGCGGCGGCGGTGAGCGTGCGCGGGGCCGAGACGTCCATGTCGGGCGTCGCGGAGCGCGTTCCCAGGGCCGGACCGAGCAACGCGAACGGCGCGAAGCCGGTCACGAGGCCGGTGTCGGCGGTCACGTCGAAGTGCGCGGCCAGGGTGTCGCGCAGGGCGGTGAGCTGGCGGTGCGTGTAGACCACGCCCTTCGCGGGGCCCGTGGATCCCGAGGTGAACAGAACGGCGGCGTCGGCGTCGGCCGGCGGGGGCGACGGCAGGTCGCGACCGCGTCCGGCGCGCGCGACGTCGGCGAGGCTGGCCTCGACGCCGAGCGCGCGGGCACCGGCGGCGGGAAGGGCGGCGGCCGAGATCCGGCGCCCGGGCCAGCCCAGGGCGCGCGCGGCAGCGAGCCCGGCGACCTCGCCGATCACGACGTCGGGCACGGCACCGCGCACGGCGCGCGACAGACCCCGGATGCCGAGCCCCCGGTCGGCCACCACGACGACCGCACCGATCTTGAGGCACGCGTACAGAACGGCCGTGAGCGTGGGCCCGGGCGGAACGAGCAGCGAGACGCGGTCGCCGGCCCCAATGCCCAGGACGTCGAGACCCGCGGCGAGCTCGTCGACGCGCGCCGACAACTGCCGCCAGCTCACGCGCAGCGGGGCACCGTCGCGCGCGGTGCTCATATCGATCACGGCCACGCCGTCGTCGTCGCGCCGGGCGTCGAGGGCGGCCCAGAGCGGCGCGGGGGCGGGTTCGTCGGCGGGCGCGGCCTCGGCGGGGGAGCCGGCATCCGGGCCCGGGACGACCTTCTCGGCGAGCCAGTCGAGCACCGCGCCCGCGTACGGACGCTCTTCGGCGACGAGGTGCCCCGCGCCTTCGAACCGGTGCACGTCGGCGTGCGGGAGGCGGTCCGCGAGGTCGTCGAGATGCGACTCCAGGAACACCGGATCCTTCGGTCCGCGCAGCAGCAGGGCTGGGACGTCGAGGTCGCGGAGCCCGGCGGACATGCGGCGCAGGGCCGGGGTGCTCTCGTCGCCGGCCGTGGCGGGAATGTCGGCGACGAACGCCCCGATCCCCTCACGCCGGGCCGCGGTGGCGTACGGCGCGCGGAAGGCGGCGCGCACGGCCGGATCGAGGTCGGCCAGGGCCAGCGTGGTGTCGAGGAACGCGGTCGTCGCGGTCGTCCCGGCGGCGAGCACGCCGCGGGCGGTCGCCACGCGCAGCGGGAACGGGAGGGGAGCGTCCCCGGGGTGGTGCACGGCGGTATTGAGGGCGATCACGGCAGCGAGCCGGTCGCGGTTCTCCACCGCCCACCCGAGCGAGACCGGACCGCCCCAGTCGTGCCCGATCGTCACGATCGGCGAGCGGATGCCGAGGGCCTCCACGAGCGCGGACAGATCGGCGATGCGCTGAGCCAGCGTGCGCCGCAGGTCGGTGCGCTCGGAGAAGCCCATCTCGAGCTGGTCGACGGCGATCACGCGCCAGGCGGGGCCGCCGTCGGTCGCCCGGGCGAGGGACTCGTTCACGAGCGCGCGCCACAGGTACGACCACGTGGGGTTGCCGTGGACGGCGAGGATCGTGCCCACCGGCGCGAGGCCCCGAGCGGCGAGAGCCGCCCCGTTGTCGAGAATGTGCCACCGGCGCGTGGCGCCGGCGTCGGCCCCGGTTCCCGCGACGTCGACGAGCCGGGAGAGTGCGGGGTCGAGACCGGGCAGCCCCGGGGGCGGGAGGGTGGCCTGCGCGCCGGTGATCGTCACCAGGCCAGCTCCAGCATCCCGGTGTTCAGTCCGGAGCCCACTCCCATCAGCAGCACGCGGTCGCCGCGGCGCAGGGTCTTCTGCTCGTCGGCGAGGGTGATGGGGATGGATGCCGGGCCGACGTTGCCCAGGTGCGGGTACGTCACGGGCACCCGGCTGCGGTCGAGCTTGGCCGCGCGCACGATCGCGGACGTGTGCACCGACGAGACCTGGTGGGTGATGTACCGGTCCATGCCCGTCCACGAGAACTCGTCGCGGGCTTCCTTCCAGGCCGACACGACCAGGTCGAGCCCGCCCTTGAGCAGGGCCTTCGCGTCGGTGAACATCCCGTCGACGCTCCCGACGCACAGGTCGTAGAACTGCGTGGCGGCCCGCGTGACCCCGCCGACGATGCGATGACCCTCGGGGTGGTCGCTCGCGCGACCGAGCACCGCGGCAGCGGCCCCCGAACCGAGCGTGAGGGAGGCGAACTCCTGCATGAACGCGTCGCGATCGAGGTCTTCGCGCACGAGCCGGTTGATGGTGTTGACCTGGATCTCGTCGGCATCCTCGCCGTTGACGATGAGGGCGTACCGCACCTGCCCCGACTGGATCATGCCCGCTGCGAGGCTCATGCCGTTGATGAAGCCCAGGCAGGCGTTGGCGACGTCGAAGTTGATCGCGGAGCTCGGAAGACCCAGACCGTGGTGCAGGCGCACGGCGACGGAGGGTTCGAGGTGCTTGCGGGTGACCGAGGTGTTGATGATGAGCCCGATCTGACTCGGGTCGACCCCGGCGTCGGCGAGCGCCTGCTTGCCCGCGGCGATGGTCGCCTCGTCGGAGGACTCGCCCTCTGCCCAGTTGCGACGCTCGTTCACCCCGGCGACGCGGCGCAGCAGCCCGGGCTTCAGCCGCAGGCGCGACAGGGCCGGAGCCAGACGCTCCTCGATCTCATCGGAGGTGGTGACGCGGCTGGGCAGCACGCTCGCCACCGAGACGAGGGCCACATCGTCGAAGCGAGTGGTGGCGTTTCCTGGCAAGAGAGCTCCCGCATCCTGTGCGTAGACGGCGCAGCCGCGCGCGGAGGGACGCACCGGCGGCTCGAAGGGTATCCCCCAGGATATGCCGCGACGTATGCGAGTGGCTGCATGCGGGCGGTGTGCTAACGCCTCAGAGCCGCCCGGCGGCCTTGAGGGCGAGATAGCGGTCGGCCACGATCGGCGGGAGATCGTCGGCGGAGGCGGCCACGGCGTCGCCCCCCGCGCGCACGACGGCGTCGCGGACGCGGTCGGCGTCGTGGCGGGCGCGTTCGATCGCCGCGGCGGCGTACACCGCCGCGGCATCCGAGCGTTCCGGGGTCGCGCCGGGGCCGTCCGTGGCCGTGGCGACGAGGAGGCGCGAGCGCGCCGCAACCGCCGGCAGCGACGCGAGGAACGCGCGCGCGGCCTCGGGGTCGTCGTGGGCGGTGAGCAGCACCACGAGGGCGGGGGTGCGAGCGAGCGCGCGCACCTGGGCGAAGGCGGCATCCCAGTCGGTGTCGATGAGCTGCGGCTCCACCGGCGCCATCGCGTCCACGAGAGCGGGCAGGAGCTGCGGCCCGTCGACGCGGGTCACGCGCGCCCGGGGGATCCGGTCGAACATCAGCAGGTGCACGTGGTCGCCCGCCCGCGCGGCGAGGGCCGACAGCAGCAGCGCCGCCTCCATCGCGGCATCCAGGCGCGCCCCGTCGCCCACGCGGGCGGCGGCGGTGCGACCGGTGTCGATGACGATCACGACGTGCCGGTCGCGCTCGGGGCGCCAGGTGCGCAGCATGGTGGTGCCGGCCCGGGCGGTGGCGCGCCAGTCGATCGAGCGCACGTCGTCGCCCCGCACGTACTCGCGGAGGCTGTCGAACTCGGTGCCGGCGCCGCGCACCTGCAGCGTGGTGTTCCCGTCGAGCTCGCGCAGGCGCGCGAGCCGCGAGGGGAGGTGGCGTCGCGCGGTGAAGGGCGGCAGCACGCGCAGCCGCGCCGGGGAGACGACCGTGGCCTGGCGGCCCGCCAGCCCGAGCGGCCCGGTCGAGCGCACCACGACGAACTCGCTCCGCAGCTCGCCGCGTCGTCGGGGGAGGAGGGGCAGCGGAGCGGAGCGGCGCTCGCCGGGGGGCACGACCAGGCGCAGCCGCTCTTCCGGTGCCCCCGCCGTGGGCTGCCAGGCGTCGCGCACGCGGGCGCGAAGCGTGCGCCGACCGAGATTGCGCAGCCGGAACTCGCCCGCCACGGGTTCGTCGCGGAGGGCCCGCTCGGGCAGTCGCCGGGTGATCTCGACCGCGCGCGGATCACCCGCCAGGGCGATGTCGATCGACGCCAGCACGACGCACAGCAGCACCCAGCCGCCCACGGCCGCCCAGGCCGGCACCCCGGCGGTCGAGAGCAGGATCAGCGGCACGACGCCGAGGGCGACGAGCAGCGGAAGGCGACCGGTGACGTGCATCAGAGGGGGACGCGGGTCTGCTGCAGCACCGAGGTGAGGATCGCGTCGACCGAGACGCCCTCGATCTCCGCCTCGGGGCGCAGCCGGATGCGGTGCCGCCACACCGGCACGAGCATCGTCTGCACGTGGTCGGGGGTGATCGCGGGGTATCCGCCGAGCCAGGCCCAGGCTTTCGCCGCCGCGAGCAGCCCCGTCGACGCGCGCGGGCTCACGCCCAGCAGCACCGACGGGCTCTGGCGGGTCGCGCGCGCGAGGTCGACGACGTAGCCCAGCACGTCGTCGGCGACGGCGACGGATGCCGCGGCCCGCTGAGCCGCGAGGATCTCGGCCGGGCTGATGACGGCATCCACCCCCGCGTCGCCGAGGCGGCGCGGGTCGAAGCCGCCCGCGTGACGGCGGAGGACGTCGACCTCGGCGTCGCGACCGGGCAGTTCGACGACGAGCTTCAGCAGGAAGCGGTCGAGCTGTGCCTCGGGCAGCGTGTAGGTGCCCTCGTGCTCGACGGGGTTCTGCGTCGCGGCCACGAGGAAGGGGTCGGGCAGCGCGCGGCTCACTCCGTCGGAGGACACCTGGCGCTCCTCCATCGCCTCCAGGAGCGCGGCCTGCGTCTTCGGGGGCGTTCGGTTGATCTCGTCGGCGAGGAGCACGTGCGTGAACACCGGTCCGGGGCGGAACTCGAACTCGCCGGCGCGCGCGTCGTACACGAGAGAGCCCGTGACATCGCCGGGCATGAGGTCGGGGGTGAACTGCACCCGATGGGTGTCGAGTCCGAGAGCCCGGCTGAAGGAGCGCACGAGGAGCGTCTTGGCCACGCCCGGCACGCCCTCCAGCAGCACGTGACCGCGCGCGAGGAGCGCGATGAGCAGACCCGTGATCGTGCCGTCCTGCCCCACGACGGCCTTGCCCACCTCCGTGCGCACCCGGTGCATCGCCTCCCGCAGGTCGGCATCGCCGTGCGAGGGCGCGGCATCCGGCCCGACACCGGCGGCCAGGGAGTCGGGAGATCCGAGAGGACTGTCGGTCATCGGGGGGTCCTTTCCGTTCGGAGGGTGGCGCGCACACTCGTCTCGAGGTCGCGAAGCCGATCGCTCGCGGCGACGAGGTCGCGGTCGCTGCGGGGGAGGTCATCGATCAGGATGCCGCGCACCTGCGCGCGATCAGCGCCGAGGCGCTCGGCCACGGCATCCGCGATCTGGATGGGTGGAGTGCGGGGAGAGAGACCGAGCACGCGCCGCAGGCGGCCGCGCGTCGCGCGTCGGAGCTCGTCGAGCGCATGCGCGACGTCGCCGGAGTCGGCGTACAGGCGCGCTCGTCCCTCGGTCGTCTCGTTCGCGCGCACCGTCACGGGCAGCCGTTCGGTGACAAGCGGACCGAAGCGGCGGCCGCGCCACAGCGCAGCGGTGGCCGCGGCGAGGAGCAAGAGGACCATCGCCGGCGTGACCCAGGGAGGGGTGAGGTCTCCGATCGTGGGCACCGCGGCCCCGGTGTCGGCGTCGGCGGGTGACGGGACGTACCACACGACCGTCGCGTTGCGGCCGAGCAGACCGAGCGCGAGCGCGGCATCGCCGTCGCGGGGAAGGGCCCGGTTGGTGAGGACCGACAGCCCGTCGACCGCGGCGACCGTGCGGCCGTCGCCGGCATCGGCCACGAGCACGCCGAACTCTCCGTCGACGGGGTAGCAGCCGCGCACCCCGACGCCGGGGACGTAGAGCTCTCCGACCCGCGCCGCGCCCGCCGAGGCCGCCGCGGGAACCTCGCACGCGGGGTCCACGGCACGATCGTCGGCCACGCCGCCGAGCGACGAACCGTTCATCAGCACGTCGAGCGCGCGTGAGCGCGGCTCGATGAGGACGACGTCGTTCGCCGCCTCGCCCAGGCGACGCACGGTCTCGTCGGAGAGCATCGGCGCGTCACGGACGACCAGTGTCGCCCCGCCGTCCGCGAGGGCGCGTTCGGCCGCCGCACGATCCCGCGCGACGGTCACGCGCACCCCCTGCTGCTCGAGGATCCGGACCACCGCGCGGGTGCCGTCGGGGGCGGGGGAGTCGGGGTCGAGGGCGTCGCGCTGGCTCCAGCCGCCGTACACGAGGGCGGTGCCCATCAGCGCGATCACCGCGAGCGCGGCCACCAGGATCGCCCATCCCGCGGTGGAGCGCCGACGCGACCGTACCGGGGGTGCCCCGAGCTCTGTCGCACTCACGAGCGGACCGCCGATGCCTTGGCGAGGACGGGACGAGCGCGCACGGCGGCCTCATCGAGCCCGGCGACGAGCCGATAGGCCGCCTCGGTGCCCGGGCGGCCGAGATACCGCACGTCGTCGAACGTCACCGCGCCGTCGGCGGGGGCGGTGCCGAGGACCGGCAGCGCCTCCGCGGCGGTGCGAGCGAAGGCGCGAGCCGTGGCGCCGGGGGGAGGGTCGACGAGCCCGCGCTCGCCGAGGCCCCGGGCGAAGGCGCGGAAGCGGAGAACCACCGCCTCGCTCCAGTCGGAGCGGGCGGCGGCCGCGGCGGCATCCGTGCGGAGGGTCTCCGCGGTGCGGTGGTCGTCGTCGTCGAACAGGGCACGGGCGGCGGGGCGGGCGCGCGCGATCGCGCGCGGGCGCCCCCACAGGAGGATGCCGACGACGATCGCCGCGACCACGAGCACCGCCAGCACGACGAAGGCCAGGGGCCCCCAGTCTCCCGACACCGGGGCGGAGAGGAGGCTCTCGATGAAATCGAGCACGGCGCGCACGAGACGGTCGAAGAACGTCGGCTCGGCGGCCTGGTACGCGGGGTCGGCGAGTTCGCGCTCCGCCCACTCGCGCGCCTCGTCGACACCCGGGAGGAGGGGCACCACCGCGGAGGCGACGGGATGCAGGGTCGCGCTCACGAGTCCTGCGGCGGTGCGCCGGGAGCGGCCCACCGGGTCGGGTCTGTCGGTGCCGGGGTGGGCGTCGACGCCGGTGCGCTGGGCGTGGGCGCGGACGGCGGGCTGTCGGACCCCGGGGCGCGTACCCCGGGTGCAGTCGTGGGCGGCGGTCCCCACACGCCCGGTGCGCCTGCTCCCGGCGGTCCCCACGCAGCGGGAGCCGTCGGGGGCATCGCGGCGGCCGGGGTTCCGCCCGCGGGTGCGGGTGCCACCCGGCGGCCGGCGCCGACACGGTACGGGTCGGGAAGATCGGTGGCCCCGGCGTCGCGCGCGTCGACATACGCGTGCAGGTCGTGGTCGAGGCCCTCGGTGCGCATCCGCGCGTCGACGTACACGAGGACAGCCGAGGTCGCCTGGACGACCAGGGCGATGCACTGCACGAGAAGGATGCCGATCTGCCCCACGAGCTGAATGACGATGAAGGCGATGACCCCGCTCGGATCGCTCGATCCGGTGGGGGCGACGATCGCCGACACACCGCCCGAGAGCAGGCTCAGCGGCACGGAGATGATCTGCGCGACGACGCCGAACGAGATCGAGACGATGACGATCACGCCGAGAGTCGACCAAAAGCGTCCGCGCGTGAGCACCCAGGAGCGCGCGATGCCCCGACCGATACCGACGCCCTCGAGAATCATCGCGGAGGGCACCAGGAAGAGCTTCGTCGCCAGCCACAGGTACAGCGGGACGAGCCCGAGGGCGAACAGGACGCCCGCCACGATGCCCAGGGGGAGCAGGACGAGACCGAGCAGCACGGCGATCCCGCCGAGAAGGGCGAGGACGACGATGGTGGCCAGCAGGGTGAGTAGCGCGTAGCCGATGAGCTTCCAGAACACCGGTCGCACCCGCCGCCACGCGACGCGGAGCGTCGGTTTCTCAGCCACGACCGCGGACGACACCTCGGCGACCACGACGGCCTGGACGAGGACGCTCAACCCCCCGACCACGGCACCGAGAACGAGGGCGGTGACCGCGGTCAGGGCGACCGAGCCGGCCAGGACCGCATCGAAGTCGTCGCTGCCCTCGACGAGCGTGTCGAGCCGCGAGAAGCTGACCACGGCCACGGCGGCGAGCGCCGCGCTGAGCACGAGATAGGCCACCGTCTGCACGATCAGGGCGAACCCCAGAAGCACCCGGGGGTTGTGGCGCAGGGCGACGAAGGAGCGGCCGAGAATCGTGCCGAAGCCATACGGATGCAGGGGCACGATGCCGGCGCGCGAGGCCGGGGTCCAGGCGGGGTACGCGGTCACGGTGACGCCTCCTCGGTGGTCGGCTGTGATCCTCATCGTTTCACACACCCCGGACACGCTCGGCCTCATTGCAGACAGGTCGACTACGCTCGGTGTGGCGTGCCCCACCCGTGGCGCGCTGCCCGTTGTCGAACGGGTTCGAGACGGAAGACGTACACCCGATGACTTCACGGATCCTGGTTGTCGACGACGACACCGCGCTCGCCGAGATGATCGGCATCGTGCTGCGCACCGAGGGATTCGAGACCGTGTTCTGCGCCGACGGCGCGCAGGCGGTCGAGTCCTGGCGCACCGAGCGCCCCGACCTCATCCTGCTCGACCTCATGCTCCCGGGAGTCGACGGCATCGAGATCTGCACGCGCGTGCGCGCCGAGTCCGGCATCCCGATCATCATGCTCACCGCCCGCACCGACACCGCCGATGTGGTGAAGGGCCTCGAATCCGGCGCCGACGACTACATCGTCAAGCCCTTCAACCCGAAGGAGCTCGTCGCCCGGATCCGCACGCGGCTGCGTCCCGGGCAGGCGCCGGCCGACGAGACCCTGCGCATCGGAGACCTGGTCGTCGACGTCGCCGCCCACGAGGTGCGTCGCGCAGACACCGCCATCGCGCTGACGCCGCTGGAATTCGAGCTCCTCGTTGCGCTCGCCGAGAAGCCGCAGCAGGTGTTCTCCCGCGAGATGCTGCTCGAGCAGGTCTGGGGCTACCACTACAAGGCCGACACGCGCCTGGTGAACGTGCACGTCCAGCGTCTGCGCGCCAAGGTCGAGGTCGACCCCGACAACCCCCGCATCGTGACGACCGTGCGCGGGGTCGGGTATCGCGCCGGCGCGGTGGTGTGAGCTCCTCATGACGGGCGCGGTGCGCACATTCCCGGCCACCCGGGTCTGGCGCCCGACCGACTGGCGCCGCACCCGCGACCGTCTGGCGACGCTGTGGCGCCGGTCGCTCCGGTTCCGCACCATCCTCATCACGGTGGCCCTCACCGCGGCCACCATCCTGGTCACCTGTCTGGCGATGGCGCTCGTGATCCAGAACGAGCTGTTCAGCGCGCGAAAAGACCAAGTGCTCCTCGAGGCCCAACGGGCCACCACGTCGGCGCAGGCGACCCTCGACGCCGCGGTCGACTCCACCGACCCCGCCGCCGCTCAGACCCTCATGAACGGCATCGCCACGCGCCTGTCGCAACAGTCCTCCAGCGACCTGATCGCGCTCTACCGCATCGGACCGCCCTCGCCCCTGGCGCCCCAGCCCTTCATTTCGCCGGCGTTCGAGTCCGGGATCGTCTCCGAGGCGTTGCGCACCCAGGTGCAGTCCACCCCCGACCTCCAGTGGTGGCAGTCCGTGGCGCTGCCCTCCGACGACGGCCGGGAGGTTCCCGGCATCCTGGTCGGTCACCAGTTGCGCTTCCCCGCCGAAGACGGTGTTGACTACTACGAGCTGTACATGGGGTACGACCTCGCCAGCGCCGCCCAGACCCTCGCTTTCGTCCAGGTCCTGCTGTGGGTGGTGGGTCTCGTGCTCGTCGTGCTCATCGGTGCCATCGCGTGGGTCGTGCTCCGATCCGTGACCACCCCGATCGCGGATGCCGCCGAGACCAGCGCCAAGCTCGCGGCCGGCGACCTGGGGGTGCGGCTGCCCGTGCGCGGCGAAGATGAGCTGGCGACCCTGAACCGCTCGTTCAATGCCATGGCCGACAGCATCGAGTCACAGATCAAGGAGCTCGCCGACCTCTCGCTCGTTCAGCAGAGGTTCGTCTCCGACGTCTCCCACGAGCTGCGCACTCCCCTCACGACGATCCGCCTCGCCGCCGACATGATCAACGATCAGCGCGACGAGTTCGAGCCCACCACCGCTCGCGCGGCGGAGCTCCTCCACGCCCAGGTGCAGCGGTTCGAGGTGCTCCTGACCGACCTGCTGGAGATCAGCCGGTACGACGCCGGTTCGGTGCAGCTCGAGCTCGAGCCCACGAGCATGGCGTACCTCGCCGAAGACGTGATCGTCTCGATGGAGCAGCTCGCCCAGCAGCACGGCAGCGACGTTCGGCTGGTCGCCCCCGGCGGGTACACCCCGATCGACATGGATCCCCGCCGCGTCCGTCGGATCGTCCGCAACCTCCTCGGCAACGCCATCGAGCACGGAGAGGGGCGGCCCATCGTCGTCGCGGTGGACAGCGATCGGGATGCCGTGGCCCTGAGCGTGCGCGACTTCGGGCTGGGGATGCGCGCCGACGACGTCGAGCGCGTGTTCGACCGTTTCTGGCGCGCCGACCCGTCGCGGGTCCGAACGATCGGCGGGACCGGGCTCGGGCTCTCGATCGCGCTGGGGGACGCCCGCCTGCACGGAGGGACGCTGGCGGTCTGGTCGGAGCTCGGGCACGGATCGAATTTCCTCCTCACCCTCCCGCGCGACGGGCGGCCGCTCACCGGCTCGCCGCTTCCACTCGTGCCCGACGACGAGCAGGGCGGCGCGCTCGAGGCGCTCGGGCTGACCCAGCCCCTTTCGCTCGGACAGACGGGGAGGACTCCCGCATGAAACGCGCACTTTCCGCCCTGAGCCTGCTCCTGGTCCTCGCGCTCACCGCCTGTACCGGTCTGCCCACGACCGGGTACGTCAACCCGGGCCGCGGCCCGCAGAGCGACGATGGTCAGGCGTTCGCCTTCGTCCCCGACGGTCCGCAAGACGATGCGTCACCGACCGAGATCGTTGAGGGGTTTCTGCGGGCCGGGTCGGGTCCCGCCGACGACTGGGCCACGGCCAAGCTCTTCCTGGCGCCCGGCACGCCGTGGGACCCGCGGGCCCGTGTGACGATCGATCGCCTCGCCGACCGCCGAGCCACCGCCGTCCCCGACGGCCGTTCCGTCGGCGTGCAGCTCTCGACCGTCGCCGGGGTGGATGCCGACGGCGCCTACTCTCCGGCGCTGACCGGTGCCACCGAGACCCTGTCGTTCAGCCTTTCCCTGGTCGATGACCAGTGGCGCATCACCTCGGCGCCCGACGGTGTCGTGCTGTACGAAGAGGTTTTCCCGACCGTGTACCAGTCGGCATCCGTTGCGTACTTCGACCCGACCTGGAGCTTCATCGTTCCCGACGTGCGCTGGTTCCCGCGCCCGCTGGTGGCCAGCCGGGTGGCGACCGCTCTCGTCGACGGGCTTCCGAGTGCGTGGCTGATCGACGCGGTGCGCAACGCCTTCCCCGACGACCTGTCGCTCGTGGGGCGCTCGGTGACTCTCTCGTCGAGCGGTATCGCGCAGGTGCAGCTGCCGAGGGCGGCACTGAGCCTCGATCGCACGACGCTCGACCGGATGCAGACGCAGTTGACGCGCAGTCTCGCCACGGCCGGGATCAGCGAGGTGCAGATGACCGTCGACGGCACGCCCATCGCGGCCACTGAACTGCCCGTCCGGGTCACGCGCATCGACCCGTCGCCGGCCGTGCTCACGGCCGACGGGAGCTTCGGCATCCTCAGCGGAGAATCGATCGAGACCATCCCCGCGCTCTCCGATGCCGTCGAATCGCTCGCTCCCGTGAGCATCGAACTCGAGGCCGATCGCAGCCTCGCCGCCGTCCTCAGTGAGCAGGGGACGGTGGCCAGCGCCCTCGCCGACGGCGGGACCTTCCTCCTCGACGACCGCCCGGGTCTGGTCTCGCCCTCCATCGACGCCGAGGGCGCGATCTGGAGCGTGCCGCGCTCGAGCCCGTCGCAGCTACGTGCCTACACTCCCCAGGGTGTGCCGCGCGACATCGGCAACGCCTGGCCCGACGCGTCCGAGATCACCGCCTTCCAGATCTCGCGCGACGGCACGCGCATCGCCGCGATCGTCACGGTCGCGGGCGTGCGCGAGGTGTGGCTGGCCGGCATCGTGCGCGAGGGGGCCGGGGTCAACCTCGGGCCGCCGCACGTGCTCTCGTTCGCCGATCCGGGTGCCCTCGACCTCGCGTGGCTCGACGACACGACGATCGGAGTGCTCACCGCCGTCGACGGCGTGACGCGCCTGGAGGAACTGAACGTCGGCGGGCGGGGAACCATCGGGCCGGTACCGGACGACGCGCGGGCGATCGCCGGGGGAAGCACGAGCGTACGGATCCTCGACGACGAGGGGCGTCTGTTCAGCCGTCGGGGGAGCTCGTGGACCCTGGTCGCGAGCAATATCCGCGTCCTCGCGGCGCAGCAGGGCACCACCTCCTGACCCCTCCTCCCCGGGGGAGTGCGCGGAGATTTCTTGCACGGATCGGCCCCCGGGGCCCGCGCGGCCACGTCGGACGCGGCATCCTGACCCGATGTCGACCGATCCTGCCCCGCCCCCGCAACACCCCGTGCGCGGGGCGCTCGCCGACGCGCTGACGTTCTGGTTCCCCATCGCGTGCGCGGGGTGCGGCGCGCTCGACGTCGAGCTGTGCGGGGGATGCCGTGCCGACCTGGCGCCGCGACTGCGCCGGCACGCGGCGGCTCCCGGTCTGGAGGTGACGTGCGCGATGGACTTCGCCGGGCCCGCCGCGCGCGTGATCCGCGCGCTCAAGGAGGAGGGGAGGACGGGGCTGGCCCGTGCCCTGGCTCCGGCGTTGGCCCACGCGCTCGCGGCCGTCGCCCCCGCCGGTGCGATCGTGACGCCCGTGCCCTCCTCCCGCACGGCCGACCGGAGGCGCGGGTACCGGCTGGTCGAGCTGATGCTGCGGCACGCGGGCGTGCGATCCGAGCGCGTCCTGCGCGTGCAGCGCGCGCCCGCCGATCAACGCGGACTCGGGCGCGACGCCCGTCGCGCCAACGTCGCTGGGGCGTTCGTCGCTCGCGGCGCGCCCGCGGGGCCCATCGTCGTCGTCGACGACGTCGTGACCACCGGGGCGACGCTCGCCGAGGCCGTTCGCGCCCTGCGGGCGGCCGGCGCGCGAGAGGTCATCGGGGTGGCGGTGGCGCACACGCCGCGATACAGCCCATCCGTACGTGAATCGGAGGGGATTGCTACGTGACAGTCCGGTGTCGTCGGACTAGCGTGGGGATGACTGAAGGCGACGGCTGTTCCGCCCTTAGACCGGGCGGAACCCGGAACAAGGAGGTCACGGATGGACACCAGCATCGTCGGCGTGGGAGTCGGTATCACCGATCGATTCCGCACGGTGGTCGAAGAGAAGGTCAACCGCATCGAGCACCTCGCGCCTCGCGCGACCACGCTCGAGGTCAAGGTGACCCACCGCTCTTATCGCAACGGGCGCATGGAAGACGACACTGTCGAGCTCACCCTCGACGGGACGGGTCCGGTCGTGCGCGCCGAGGCGACCGACACCGACAAATTCGCCGCTCTCGATCTGGCGGTCGACAAGATTTCGGAGCAGGTGCGTCGCGCCAAGCAGAAGCGGGTCGACGCCCGGAACCATCCGCGGGGCGCGAAGTTCGAGAAGGGAACGGGGGAGCTCTCGGGCATCGACGTCGAGCCCGCCTCGGTCGACGTGCTTCGTGCCGTGGCGACCGGCGAAGTGCCCGTGCTCTCTGGCGAAGACGCCGAAGAGGACTACTCGCCCGTCGTCATCCGGCAGAAGGAATTCGGCGCCGAGTGGATGACGGTCGAAGAGGCGGTGGACCGCATGGAACTCGTCGGACACGACTTCTTCCTCTTCATCGACGCGCGCTCCGACCACCCGAGTGTCGTCTACCGGCGCAAGGGGTGGGACTACGGCGTGATCGCGCTCGGCACCCAGGCGCCCCCGGCCGCCCGCGCGGCGTCCTGACACCGCACACACGAGGGGCCCCGTCGTCGGACGGGGCCCCTCGTCGTGTCGTCGGTGGATCAGCCGTCGAAGATGTCGCCCAGAAGCGAGCCGATCACGAGGCCGCCCAGCATGCCGCCGACCATGTTGCCGCCGCCCGCGCCGCCACCCCGGCCGTAGCCGCCGCGGCCGTAGCCGTTGCCGCCCCAGTCGTCGGGCCGGGACTGCTCGATGTCGCGCTGGGCGAGCTGGAGGGATTCGGATGCCAGACCCCCCGCGCGCCGTGCCGTCGCCAGGGCCGTCTCGCGGTCGTCGTCGGCGATGGGGCCGAGGGGGAGCGTCGCGCGCAGCCGCTCGGCCTCGACGAAACGCGTGCGCGCGTCGGCGCCGATCCACCCGCGGTGCCCGGTGATGAGGCCGCGGGCCACCGCCAGCTGACGATCGGCGTCGTCGATGGCGTGCTCGACCTGCTGTTGTGAGGGCACCGGACGTGCCGCGCGCTCACGCGCGAGGTCGAGGCCGGCGTTGGCCTGGCGCAGCGACGACAGGGCGCTGAAGGGATCGGTGCGGGCGCCGGCACTCGGGAGGGCGGACAGCTCGCGCTCGAGGGTCGCCATGGCCTGCAGGACCGTGGGGGTCTGGGGGCCCTGTCGGGCCTCGACGAGGTCGCCGCGCGAGTCCTCGATGACGGCCGCGAGGGTCGATTCGGCCCGCAGCGCTTCGATCTCGAAGGTGTCGACCGCGTCGAGGAGGGATTCGGCCCGGCGCGCCGCCTCGGTCGCGGCTTCGAGGGCGACGGAGGCCTGCTCGCGCTGACCGGCCTCGCGGCGGCGCTCGCTGACCGCCGCGGTGTGCACCGCGAAGTCCAGGAGCTGCTGGATTTCGTCGGGGTTGCCCGACACCTGCTGCAGGGCGGAGGGGCTGTAGCGCTGCGCGAGGCGTTCGACGACCTCCCGGGCGTGCGGCACGCGCTCGGCCAGCCGGTCGCGATCGGCCCGGACCCGCGCGAGCGTTTCGGGCGCGCGACGCACGGCGTCGATCTTGGGCTGGAGCACGAGCGTGCGCTCCTCGAGCAGATCTTCGGCCCACTGCGACAGCTGAATGATGCGCGCGTTGCGCGTGCGCAGCTCTTCTTTTGTGTCGGGGATCTCGTCGTGGTTGAGCTGGTGCAGCTGGAAGGCTTCTGCCAGGTGCACCTTCACCGAGGCAAGCGCTGCGGCGAGGTCTTCGGTCGCTTTGTCGCCCAGTTCGGCGCGGGCGAAATCCAGCTCGTCGGAAGTGAGTCGCACGCGCTCATCGGCCGCGACGATCGCGAGCTCGGCGCGGCGTGCCAGATCGGCATCCGCGGCATCCTGCTCTTCGCGCTTCCTCTTTCCCCAGAAACCGGCCATGGCTCGATCCTAGGACGGCAACGCGCGGGCGCAGCCGGGTGTTCGCTCTGGGCGGCAGGGGGGTGAGGGACTGAGGGTGTGCTCGCAGGTCACGAACGGGTAACACGGCTAGCATGGGCGGTGTATGCCTGTGCGCAGGCCGGCGTCCACGGGGACGCCGTACCCGACAGATGGAGATGCTTCGTGGCCAATCCGCTCGAGAAACTGCTGCGCGCCGGAGAGGGGCGCATCCTCCGACGACTTCAGGGCGTGGTCAAGGCGACCGGAGCTCTCGAGGAGGACTACGAGCAGCTCACCGACGACGAGCTGCGCAACGAGACCGTCGAGCTGCGTGCGCGCTATGAAGCCGGCGAGACTCTCGACCAGCTCATGCCGGAGGCCTTCGCCGCCGTGCGCGAAGCGGCCAAGCGGACGCTCGGCCAGCGCCCGTACGACGTGCAGATCATGGGCGGCGCGGCGCTGCACCTCGGCAACATCGCCGAGATGAAGACCGGTGAGGGTAAGACGCTGACCGCGGCCCTCCCGGCCTACCTCAACGCCATCGCGGGCAAGGGCGTGCACGTCATCACCGTCAACGACTTCCTCGCGAGCTACCAGTCCGAGCTGATGGGGCGCGTGTACCGGGCTCTTGGAATGACGACGGGCACGATCGTCTCCGGCCAGTCGCCCGAGGTGCGCCGCGAGCAGTACGCCGCCGACATCAGCTACGGCACGAACAACGAGTTCGGCTTCGACTACCTGCGCGACAACATGGCGTGGCGGGGAGAAGACCTCGTGCAGCGCGGGCACTTCTTCGCCGTCGTAGACGAGGTCGACTCCATCCTCATCGACGAGGCCCGCACCCCGCTGATCATCTCGGGGCCGGCTTCGGGCGAGGCGAACCGCTGGTTCACCGAGTTCGCCAAGCTCGCCCGCACGCTCGAGGCCGGCGTCGACTACGAGGTCGACGAGAAGAAGCGCACGATCGGCGTGCTCGAGCCGGGGATCGAGAAGGTCGAGGACTACCTCGGCATCGACAACCTGTACGAGTCGGCCAACACGCCGCTGATCTCGTTCCTGAACAACTCGATCAAGGCGATCGCGCTGTTCAAGCGCGACACCGACTACGTCGTGATGAACGACGAGGTCATGATCGTCGATGAGCACACGGGGCGCATCCTCGTCGGACGCCGCTACAACGAAGGCATCCACCAGGCGATCGAGGCGAAAGAGGGAGTGCCGGTCAAGGCCGAGAACCAGACCCTCGCGACCGTCACCCTGCAGAACTACTTCCGCCTGTACGAGAAGCTCTCCGGGATGACCGGTACCGCCGAGACCGAGGCGGCGGAGTTCATGTCGACCTACAAGCTCGGTGTGGTCCCCATCCCCACGAACAAGCCCATGGTCCGCAAGGATCAGCCCGACCTGGTCTACAAGAACGAGACGGCCAAGTTCGCGCAGGTCGTGGAAGACATCGTCGAGCGGCACGCGAAGGGCCAGCCCGTCCTCGTCGGCACCACGAGCGTCGAGAAGAGCGAGTACCTCTCGCGGCTGCTGTCGAAGAAGGGCGTGCGCCACGAGGTGCTCAACGCCAAGAATCACGCGCGTGAGGCCGAGATCGTCGCCCGCGCCGGGCGCCTGGGCGCCGTCACCGTCGCTACCAACATGGCCGGCCGCGGGACCGACATCATGCTCGGCGGTAACGCCGAGTTCCTCGCCGTGCAAGACATGAAGGCCAAGGGGCTCGACCCGGTCGAAACGCCCGACGCCTACGAGGCCGAGTGGGACTCGGTGTACCAGTCCAAGCGCGACACGGTCGCCGAGGAGGCCGCGAAGGTCACCGAGGCCGGCGGCCTGTACGTGCTCGGCACGGAGCGCCACGAGTCGCGCCGGATCGACAACCAGCTGCGCGGCCGCTCGGGCCGTCAGGGCGACCCGGGCGAGAGCCGGTTCTACCTCTCGCTCACCGACGACCTCATGCGCCTGTTCCAATCGGGTGCTGCCGAGGCGATCCTGGCCCGCACCAACTTCCCCGACGACGTCGCGATCGAGTCGGGCCTGGTGTCGCGCGCCATCAAGAGCGCGCAGTCGCAGGTCGAGGCCCGCAACGCCGAGATGCGCAAGAACGTCCTGAAGTACGACGACGTCCTCAACCGCCAGCGCGAGGCGATCTACGCCGACCGTCGGCACATGCTCCAGGGCGACGACATCGCCGACCGCGTGCAGCACTTCATCGAAGACGCCATCACCGCGATCATCGACGACCACACCGGCAGCGGTCACACCGAGTCGTGGGACTTCGACGCGCTGTGGACCGAGCTGAAGACGCTCTACCCGGTGAGCGTGACCATCGACGAGGTCGTCGCCGAGGCCGGTGGCAACAAGGGGCGCATCACGCCCGAGGGGCTCAAGCGCGAGATCATCTCCGACGCACGGATCGCGTACGAGAACCGGGAGCAGACGCTCGGCGCCCCCGCCCTGCGCGAGCTCGAGCGCCGCGTCGTGCTGCAGGTGCTCGACCGCCGCTGGCGTGAGCACCTCTACGAGATGGACTACCTGAAAGACGGCATCGGCCTGCGGGCCATGGCCCAGCGCGACCCCCTCATCGAGTACCAGCGCGAGGGGTACCAGATGTTCCAGTCGATGATGGGCCAGATCAAGGAGGAGTCGGTCGGCTTCCTCTACAACCTCGAGGTCGAGGTGCGCGCGGGCGAGGGCGAGGCCGGTGCCCAGGTCGAGGCCAAGGGCCTCGCGCCGGCCCCCGTCGAGGGTCAGCGTCTGGAGTACTCGGCAGCGAACGACGCGGGCGAGGTCGAGGTGCGCAACGACCGCGGCCAGGTGCAGCAGGCGGCGACCAACCGTCTCCGCCAGGCCGACCAGGCGGCGGCTCCCGCGGCCGAGAGCGTCCCGACCGGTCCGCGCGGCGCGTTCGGTCAGCGTACGACGGCGCCCGAGGCCGCGCCCGTCAACCGTGCTGATCGCCGCGCCGCCGGCAAGAAGAAGTAGAACGAGCCGGATGGATGCCGCGCCCCCGACGCCGTCGGGGCGCGGCATCCATGCGTACGGAGGGCCACGGGTGGTCGATTGGCTGGATCGGCCCGGGGATATCCTGAGGCGATGAGCCCGCTGCGCCCCCTCGATCAGTCATCGAAGCTGAAGGATGTCCTCTACGAGATCCGTGGGGAGGCCCTCGTCGAGGCCGACCGGCTCGAGGCCGAGGGCCACTCGATCCTCAAGCTCAACACCGGCAACCCGGCGATCTTCGGTTTCGAGGCGCCGCACCAGATCGTGCGCGACATGATCGCCTCGGTGCCGCACGCCCACGGCTACAGCGACAGCCGCGGCATTCTCTCGGCCCGGCGCGCGGTCGTCTCGCGGTACGAGCAGGAGCCCGGCTTCCCGCACGTCGATCCCGACCACGTCTACCTCGGCAACGGTGTGTCCGAGCTGATCACCATGACGATGCAGGCGCTCCTCGACGAGGGGGACGAGGTGCTCATCCCCGCGCCCGACTACCCGCTGTGGACGGCGATGACGAGCCTCGGCGGCGGGACGCCCGTGCACTACCTGTGCGACGAGTCGCGAGAGTGGCAGCCCGATCTGGAAGACATCCGGTCGAAGGTGACCCCGCGCACCAAAGCGATTGTCGTGATCAACCCCAACAACCCCACCGGGGCCGTCTACTCGCGCGAGGTGCTCGAGGGGATCGCGGCGATCGCCCGGGAGCACTCGCTCCTCGTGCTCGCCGACGAGATCTACGACCGCATCGTGTTCGACGACGAGGTGCACATCCCGATGGCCACCGTCGCCCCCGACCTGCTGTGCCTGACCTTCAACGGCCTGTCCAAGACCTACCGCGTTGCGGGTTACCGCTCGGGGTGGCTCGTGATCACCGGCCCCCAGGATCACGCCGAGGGGTTCCTGCACGGCATCAACCTCCTGGCATCCACCCGTCTGTGCCCGAACGTCCCGGCGCAGTTCGCGGTGCAGGCGGCGCTCTCGGGCGTGCAGTCGATCGACGGGCTCATCGCCCCGACGGGTCGTCTGCACGAGCAGAGGGATGCCGCGTGGCAGGGTCTCGAGGCCATTCCCGGCGTTTCCTGCGTGCTGCCCCGCGGTGCGCTGTACGCGTTCCCGCGCTTCGATCCCGAGGTGTACGAAATTCCCGACGACGCGGTCTTCGTGCGCGACTTCCTCGTCGCCGAGCACGTGCTGCTCGTGCAGGGATCGGGGTTCAACTGGCCGGCCACGGACCACGTGCGCATCGTGACGCTGCCCGAGGCGCGAGTGATCTCGGATGCCATCGAGCGACTGGGGAACTTCCTGGCGTCCTGGCGGCCCTGACGCCAGGTTCGGGCCTCGGTCACAGCAACGCGAGGGCGGTGACACGCCAGCGGCCGTCGATGCCTTCCAGCCGGAGGGCGATCGCCCGTGTGCGCGTGCGGGCGGCCGCGGTGACCGTGGCCTCGACGACCCCGTCGGCGGGGGAGAACAGGTGCACCGATCGGATCTGGTGCACGTCACGCGGAACCGGCACGCCGCGGGCGCTTCGCGCTCGCGCCGCGAGGCCGGCCCGTACGACGATGGCGCGGTAGACCTCTTCGGTGGTCCACCGCGCCAACTGCTCGACCTCGCGTACCCCGGCGAAGACCTCGAGCACGCCGCGCACGTTTCGGTGCGAATCGGTGACGACCGACCGGGGGCGCAGGGAGGCCCGCAGGTCTGACCTGCGGGCCTCGCGCGCGGCTGACCATCGTGAGGGTGTCTGTAGGTTCACGCACGCCCGCGGTGCGAGGGGTGGATCTGCGCGTCGTGCAGGCGGCGCAGATCGTCGGCCTTCAGCAGCCAGCTGTCCGTGCTGTAGTCCCGAGGGCGACCGTCCATGATTCGCCGGTACTCGGTCAGCATCCTCTGGTACATGCCCAGCGTGGGCATGTGCGAGTTTCCCCTGTCCGTCTTCTCGATCTGGGGGATGAGCTCGGTCCAGTGCTCGCCGTCCGCCATCATGAAACGCACGTAGCGGGCCATGTGCCCCTCGAGAGAATCGTTGTGGTCAAAGCCCTCGAAGCGCAGGCGCTCGACAAGCTCAGGGTCGACCGGCGTTCCCGAATTCTCGAGCTTCTCGATGCTGAAGGTGATGATCCGATACATCTCGAGGATGTCGACAACCTGCCGGCTTTCCTTGATCGACAGCTCCGTCTCGAAACCAGCCACCTCGAACCAGTACTGGCCCGTGTATCCCGACTCGAGGATCTCCGCCTTCTTCAGCTGATACGCCTCGTCGCCATCCTCCCCATCGGCATCCTCCGGGAGAACTCGGGCCAGGATCCGGTGCAGGAGCGAGAGGACGAGTCGATCGCGCAGGGTGAAGCTCTCTGGCGCTGGCTGGTCGCCGTGCCTCTCAGACCGCTCCGAGATGGGCACGACTGCCTCGCGCAGCAGATCCCGCACGAGGTCACTCAGAGTTACCCCCTCCCCATCGGCGATCTCCTTCAGGCGTTCGTGCACGTGGTCATCCACGCGAACATTCAGCATTGCCATTGTGTTACCTCCTTCATCTATGACGGGTTTGTATCCGCGTCATACACTGTAACGCATTTTGGTCGCCCTGATGTGGGCGGCCGCGCGTCTGCGGCTCGGACCAATCGTGCGTGGCATTGAAGTTGGCAGCTGGAGAGCGATCGCGGATCCCGGATGGGACGCAGGCGGGGATGCGAAACGCAGGTCTGATGGCCACCTGCCCCGCCCCGTGGGGAGAGAACGCGGTTAGGGAATTGACCAGGATCCGGGGATCACGGACCAATGGTCTGAGGCGGGGCGTCTGGAGGCTCTCATCTGCCTCTAGACTCCGCGCCCATGAAAGACACCCCGCCCCATCTCCCCTTCGTCGCGACCGACGACGGTATCCAGCCGCGTTGGCTCCGCCGTTCCCCTGACGCGGGAGTGTCCGCGCTTCTCTCGACGCGGGAAGTGTGATGCGCGCCTTCATCGATGAGTCCTACACCGACACCCGGTACTTCATCGCGGCCGCGCTCGGTACCGAGGCTGCCTGGAGCTGCGTGTCATCTGCGCTCACGGCGATTCGCGAACGAACCCACGCTGAGCACGGAACCCCCGTGGACATCGAGTTCCACGCCGACGAGCTGATGAACGGCCGCGGCAACTGGGCGCCACTCAAGACCAAGCACCGAGAGGCGGCAGGCATCTATGCGGCCGTCCTCAACGCCGCAGCAAGCTGCGGCATCGAGGTCATCCTGCGCGGCCTCGACATCCCGCGGCTGCGCACTCGGTACAGCTACCCCGAACAACCCCACGGAATCGTGTTGGGTCACACCCTCGAGCGGGTCAACGATCGGGCACGCGACCACCACTCCGGTGAGCATGTCGTCGTGGTCGCCGACGAGATCTCCACTCAAGCGCAGCACATCCGCCAGTTCGAGGGCTACCAGACATGGGGGACTCCCGGCTACCGAAGATCGCTGCTGCCCTACATCGACGCACCGATGGCTTTCGCGTCGTCGGAGGCTGTCGACGGGCTACAGATCGCTGACTTCGCTGTCTACCTTCATCGGCGCCGGTCGACGCACGTCGAAACGCACCCGCAGGCTCAACGTTCGATGACCCGTCTCTCCATGCGGCTCGACGAGATGGTCGTACACGACTGGGTCTGGACGCCCTAGGGATCTCCGCAAAAAACTAGGACCCCGCGTCAGCGAGGTCCTAGGCGTGCAACGTTCCGGTAGCCGGCCCGTCGCTCAACGATTGTATCGCGTGTATAGCATCCATGCACTACCCCAGGCGGATCGGCCGGAGCCTTCTCCAGCGCGCATGACTCGTCCATGTTGCACGGATGACGCTCGCGTCGCTTCATCCCAGCCGAGGGTCAGCAGCGACGAAGTCGCGAATGGTTCGATTGATCAGCACCCACACCTTGCGGCCGTCCACGTCGGTGAAGGGGTGCAGCAGTCCCGTCGTTCTCGCCCTCGAAGTGCTCAATGGTCAATCACGCGGTGGGCCGTTGTATGCGGCGTCATATGCCGTCGGAGAGATGGAGTTTCGCCACTGGTAGAACTCATGGCTGGACTCCGCCCACGATCCGTTCGCGTTGTAAAACGCCTGCTGATCGCGTTCGTGGCTCTGCCAGGCCACCGCGTACCGCTCCGAATCCGCCACTCTTTTCACTGATACCACCGAGGTCCAGGGGAAGAACGTGCCGCGGCTTTCGTCGAGATCGTCATCTTCGATCTGGCTGCTGTCGTCTGCAAAAAGAGGCATGCAGCGACCACCATGGCTGTACATATGCAGCCCAACCTGATCGGCGAAGATCACTCGACCCTGCAGCGAGTTACGGCCGGTGCCTAGGCGGGCGCTCTCCTCCTCGTCGCGAGCGAAAGGAAATGCCTCTTCGGTAAGCACCACGTTGACGACATCACCTCGTGATAGCAATTCGGTCACGCTCATTGGTTCCCCCCAAGGTTCGCTAACGAGCGTCCGCGCTCTGCGAATAGTTTAACTCATCAGTCTGAGATCGATTGTGAACCACAGTGGATGTCCATGAGTAGTACCACTTCATGGTGCAGAGCGCGCCCTGGGGTGGGCTGTGCCGGGTCGGCACCAGGAGTGTCGTCAGAGAAGTCGTGGGAACGTCCTTGTCCCATGATGTTCAGAATGGGAGAGGAAGGTGGTTAGGTCGGAGTATGGCTACCGGACGCGATCGAGGCGTGGATTACTCCACCGAGTGCACTGTCTGCATCATCGTCATTGACGAGGGCGTCGAGAAGAAGGTCGTGTATGAGCGACCCCAGGTGCAGCTCCCGAATCGCCCTCTTACGCCCGCCGATCGGGGGCGTGCGTTGCAAGCTCCCAACGATGCTGAACTCACGGACGAAGCCAAGTGGATCTTCGGGGACATGAAGAACAAGGGTCGAATCGGTAAGAACGCGGAGCTCGGAGGAATCTTCATAGCGCGGACCGCTGCTGCTGCCCTCGAGATGAAGATCTGACCGCACAGGCTGTCCCGCGGATTCGCTCCTTTTCGACACGGGGGCGTGAGGAACGAACTGGTGACAGGTGTGGTTTAGGCCGCGAGGGTGAGCGGCTCGGTTAGCTTGGCTTCGAACTCGATGGGCGTCAACCCGCCGAGGGTGTCCTGGGCTCGCTGCCGGTGATACTTCCGCTCGATCCAGACGACGATCGCGAGGCGTAGTTCCTGCCGCGTCGTCCACCGCTGCTGGTTGAGCACGTTCGTTTGCAGCAGCGACCAGAAGCTCTCCATGGCCGCGTTGTCTCCGGCGGCGCCGACGCGGCCCATGGATCCGACCATGTCGTGACGGCGTAGCTCACGGGCCATTGCCCTGCTGCGAAATTGGCTGCCCCTATCGGCATGCAGGATGCACCCGGCGACCTCGCTGCGGCGGGCGACGGCGTTTCGGACGGCGTCGACGGCGAGCTTCGCGGTCATCCGATCGGAGATCGAGTATCCGACGATCCGGTTGGAGAATACGTCTTTGATCGCGCAGCAGTAGAGCTTGCCTTCGCTCGTCCAATGCTCCGTGATGTCCGTGAGCCAGACCCGGTTCGGGGCGTCGGCGCGGAATACCCGTTTCACGTGGTCGTCGAACACGGGCGGGCCGGCCTTCTTGCTCTTCCCGCGTCGCCGGCGTTGCGCGGACGAGAGGATCCCGGCCTGCGAGCACAGCTTCCACGCCGTGCGCCGGCTCATCCGCCACCCGGCCCGGCGTGCTTCGTCGGCCAGGTACCGGTAGCCGAACGTCGGGTCTTCAGTGTGAGCATCATGCAGGGCGTTGATGCGGTACGCACGGAGAACATCCGAGTCGCGGACCGGGTCGTTGCGCCACCGGTAGTAGGGCTGGCGAGCGAGCTTGAGGACCCGGCACGACACCGTCACGGGGATCCCCGCGTCGGCGAGCTCCGATACGAGCGGGTACGTCATTTTGGGGAGCCACCCAGTTTCAGGTTCGCCTGCGACAGATACGCCGCCGCACGCCTGAGGACCTCGTTCTCCTGCTCGAGCAACCGGATCCGCTTCTTCAACTCGCGCGCTTCCGCCGCGTCCGCGGCGGTCTGGCCGGGACGGTTGCCTTCCTCGATATCGGCTTGGCGGAGCCAGTTCTGCAACGTCGCCTCGCTGATCCCGAAATCGGTGGCGATCTGCTTGATGGTGACGCCGCTCTCACGGCGACGAGCGACCGCGACAACGTCCTCGCGGAACTCTCTGGGATAGGGACCGGGCATGATGACATCCTCCCCGCCAGCGCCTCCCGGCACTAACGATCAGCTGTCACCGATCCGTTCCTCACGCCCCGGAGCTGCACCCCGTACTCGCCGAGCAGCATCAGAGCGGTAAGTAGTCGTCGCTGAGCCACGGCGTCCGCTTGCGCCCCCAATTCTTCTTCTGCAATCCGTCTCACTGCCCTTGGTACGAGACGATCAAGCAGTGCTTCTTCAGCCTCTCGCAACTTTGTAGTAAGCGGCATCCTTTTCGTCGTCGGTCGCGCTGTCGCGCGTGACAATGGCGGCGGCCGCGAGCCGTGCCTGGCCAACCTGCTGATCATTCGAGACGCGTTCCTGACGGGCGCGCATACGTTCAGCCTTCTTCGCCAGGCGCTCTTCGTTCTTGATGCCGGCCGCCGCGATGGTGTCGAGCACCTTCGCGAGAGAGAGTAGGACGTCCACCGCTGCCGCGCCTGTGCTGACAATGAGTAGGAAGTCGCTTCCGTACTGAACCTTCCTCAGCGGCATATCGAGCCGCCATGCTGCGGCCGGAACGTTTAGTCGCTCACCGCTGGCGGCGTCGACGACGATCACGAGCGCGTCGACGAGATCGGAGAACTCCTGCAGTGTCAGGTCGTCCGGCAGCTTCGCCCAGGCCACGGCTACATGGGAGTCTGTCGCGATCGTGTGGCCTAGGAGCATCACCCGAGCATTCTCCCAATGCTTAGGTTCCGTGTGGGGCTGTCCGTATGGGGATCGCTATCCGCTTGCTCTTGTCGAAGATGAACCACACCCCGGCTGGGGGAGCGCTGCAGTAGCGACATGGGCGACCACACTTGGACCACGCGCGGCCCCTCACGCCTCGTCGACAGTCACGAACCGTGGATCCCGCCACCGGGCCACACCCTCCGAAATGATGACGCGGTGCAGCCGCTCCGTAGCCGTTTTGAGCGACGTCGCCCAGCCGAGCAGCCCACCGTCGGCAACCTCGACCCGATAGCGCGGCCCGTCGCCCGTGCGGCGCAGCTCGATTGTCCCGGCCACCTTGTCGCGAGCGTCCAGCATTACCCAGTGAGCCGGCGACGTCTCGCGCGCGAGGAGCTGGGGATGCCAGCGGGGGCCGTCGTCACGCATGCCGCCAGTAACGAGTATGCGTTCGATCGTTGAAAGTCGAGGGAGCCCGGCCGGCGCGGGCGCGTGGGGGACGCGGGGGCTGCACCGACCGGGCACTCCTGACCTTACGGGGACGCTCCGGAGGAGCTGCGCGACCCGAATGCCGGTCCTACAACCTGAAGCGTTGCTCCGCTTCGGCGATGGTGATGTTCTCGGTAAGGACGTGAATGTCGCCGGTCTTGTGGTCATACGCCGTCGCCACGCCGGTCACGCCGTCCATCGGGTAGGCCGTGACCTTGTCGCCGGGGGCACAGACGGTGACCAGCCAGCCGTCGCGGTTGAGCGCGTCGAGTCCGAGAGGAGCAGACCCCGGAGCCTTAGCCACGTCCCAGCCCGCCGCCAGCTCCGGGTAAGCGGCGTAGAAGTCGTCTCTGTTCTTGAAGGTTTTGAGCGGATTGCCCCAAGGAGTTGTCATAGCGAGAGTTAACCAGTTGCACCCGTGCCCGTGGGTGTAAGACCGATCGGTTCGCCCCCCCGACTCGGCTAGCGATGACCGCTCCGGACGACGGCCAATCTCACGGCCAACGATGCAATCGCCGCTACTACCGCCGCGGTGAGGCCGGCGAAGGAGGACAAAACTATCCAGGCCCCCGTGGCATTAAACGCGGCATCGGGGTCGCTCACGAGGACCAGAGTAATGACAGCTGCGACGACGGACGCAGCGGTCGAAAAACTAACGTACGGAGCGGTGCGCCGCTTGTCGCGAGAGCGGACAAAGATAACGCAGGCGTACACGGCCACACCGGCGGCGCACGCCAAGGCCAGCATCGAAGCAACCGTTGCGATCCACCCCAGCGCGAGCTGCGATCGACTCATCGGCTCACAACCTACTAGGAGCGGAGCGGCCGTCCATCGAACTCCCTCCGTGCACGGCAGATTCCAGAACAGCCTCATCGCGCTGACGGAAACGATGGAGGGAATGACCAGCCCGAGCAGCAAGCTGATCCAGCCGAGGGCTAGAATCTTCGGCTGGATCAGCTTGATTACCATGTCGTTCAACTCCCGCTGTTGCAGTCCCAGAAGATTGGGGCGTCGTTGCCGTAGTTCTCAGATACCCAGCAGAGTTCTGGCGCCCTCTTGTTGCGCCAGTCTCCCAGCACCGGACGGCTGGACGAGGGTCCCGGGCCGGGGTACGCGCCAGCGGTGACACCCATGCAGTCCGTCAGCGGCATGTAGCTGTGCCATTCACACCAGTCACGGCTGACCGGTTGCACTAGGGCACCGATCTTGCTCGAAGCATCCAGACCTTTGTCGGGATACATCGTGATCATGAGTTCCTGGGTGGAGCCAGCCGTGCTGGGGATCTGCCATGGATTGGCCGCGCCAACGGCGATCGATGACACTGTGCAGGGGTCGCTCAAGTCGTTGTAGTCACCGTAAAGCCCGATACTCCCCGGAGCGACTACGGTGTTCTGCCCAGCCACCACCCAACCGAACCAGTCAAACGGCTTATTGGAAGCAGCGGCCCAATTCTTGTATGCATCGCCGAACACACCGCAGTAGGGGCGCGACCCGTAGTTGGGCAGGTTCTCATCGCCGTACACGCCCCGGTTGGTGGTGTAGAAGTCGATCTGAAACTCCATGCCCCACTTGTCGGCCATGACGTACGGCGCGGCGAACGGGTTTGAGCCGAACCAGCTGTACTTGCTCACAATCGCAAGCTTTGAGCCCATGGAGCGGATCTGGACCTCAGCACTAGTCGGCTGCCACGTGCTCGGAGAGGCCGCGGCGGCTTGCGCCGCGAAGTTCTCCGTAGCTGCATCACCAGCCTTTCGCGCGCTCGGCAGAACCCCCTCATCAGGGACCACAGCGTCCGGTGCATCAAACAGCGGCAAATCCGCTCCGAGAACGACGGCGTCAGCCGACCGAGACCGAGCAGCTTGGTTCTCGTACTCCGCTCCATCGACGTACGCAGCAACGACCTCGGGGGCCGTGCCTGTCTGATCAGCGACGTCACTCAGGAACTCAGCGACGCTCAACTCTGAGTCGTTCCAGAAGTCGCCGGTGATGGAATCACTCTCAAAGTGATATCCGAGGATGGGCAAATCCGCTCCCTCCTGGACAGTGACCGCTGATTCCAGGCTCACCGGGTGTGCAAAATCCAGTTCGACATGGGTTGGTGCGGCCGGTGCAGGACTCGGTGTCGCGGCGTTTGCCTCCTCCGACGTCGCGGCGGTCGCGGCAGATGCTCCCGCCAAGACCGCGACGGCTACTGCTGCGACAGATATGGATCGAATGGACCAGCGCATTTGCCCCCCAAAGGCGTTGTTTGCGACCCACCATCGGGCCCCCGTGACCAACGTATCGGGCGTTGCGCTCGGCAATCACGCATGTCTGAATGCTCCCCTTGATTTTGATCAGTTGGCGGTGTGCTGCGGGCGAGTGTTCGAGACCTACGTCCCGATGGGTGGCGAATGGTTGGTGCGAAACCGATCGGTTTCGCACACCCGCGAGGCCTGCTGACCAGGTAGCGAAGTTCCAGCAAGGAGCCGTGGTTGTAAGCCTGGTGGTCTCAGCGGGGAGCGGTCGTCGCGGTCGCGGGTGCGACCGCCGGCCGCCCTGCCACCGCGCCCGCCGCGGCTCGGGGTAGTGCGGGTGGTGACGCTTCCTGTGCGGGGCGCGCCTGGTCGACGTCGGCGCTCATGCATACCGCGATCTGCTCGGGGTGGGGGTTGAGCCGTCTCGAGACGTTGTGGCAAGGATGGGGCACGCCAGCCAAGACCCCCCCCGGGAGCACACCCGCCGCGCACTGAGCGCACCGCGCCAGGGGTCATGTTGTACGACCCAACTCCCAGAGAGACGAATGTGAAGAGCAGCTAAAGCGTCTAGAGACGCGATAGCGCGGGAACCTAGTTGACGCAACGCGAAGAACACGCAGGGTGGCCTGAGTGTCTTCATCGGCCATCCCGGGTAGTTGTAGGTTGAGGCCATGGCACTGAACGAACCACGCAGACGGATCGTTGCGACCACGCTCTTGTTGATGACTACCGTGATCAGCGCTTGTAGTTCGTCGGCTGATGCGCCGCAGCCAAGCTCGTCCGATGCTGCCGACATCCCTCCGTACCCTGCCGAGCAACGGTACGTCGACTGCCTGCAACAGGAAGGCTGGCAGGTAGAGCGATCCCTCACATCTCCGCCGGGTGTGTCGGACATCCCGCAGGAGCAGATCAGCGCGTATCAAGCCGCTTCGTCGAAGTGTGCTGAGGAGAGCGGATATGCGAAGACGCAAAACCCGTCAGCTTGGACTGAAACACAAAAGCGGGAGCTATACCGGCTGGAAGTGGAGAACCACAATTGCATCACCGCGATGGGGTTGCCTAGTGACCAGCCGCCGTCTGAGGCCGTTTTCCTCGACACCTTCGGAACGGAGTCGGGCTGGTATCAGGCCGTGAACGCATACCTGATGAATGGGAACATTGAGTCAAGCGAGTACAGCGAACTGCTCACGCAGTGCCCGCCCCCGCTCATGTTCCTGAACATTGACGGCTTCTAAGCGCTTCTCGG
Source organism: Microbacterium sp. ZW3a (assembly GCF_057167165.1). Classification (NCBI taxonomy): domain Bacteria; kingdom Bacillati; phylum Actinomycetota; class Actinomycetes; order Micrococcales; family Microbacteriaceae; genus Microbacterium; species Microbacterium sp. ZW3a. Next base: position 861,492 of record NZ_CM169903.1, read on the forward strand.
CTCGGCGAACTGACGACGCGGGAGCTACCCCGCTGGCGCGTACGTCTTCGGCTGAGGTGTCTGCACTTCAAGCACTCTCCTATGCTACGTTCAGCTCACCATCAACGTATGCACAGGGAACTAGGAGAACAGAACATGCAAACTAAGCGTCTTGCGTTGGCCTCCCTCGCCGCGGCCGCGACCCTTGCGCTCGTCGCCCCGCTGCCGGCATCGGCCGCTTCCTTCGGAGGCGTGCCCTACTCGTGCAACAACACGCGGACGCCTGCTGCGGTCGCGAATGCTTACACGACCACCAACGCATACGTTTGGTTCTCCGCAGGAAACAGCAGTGGCGTTGACCCGTATTACCCCGCACGGCTCGGGACGAACACCTACTACGCCAAGTACCAATCTGGTAGCAACTGGGGTGCGTACAGCGGGTTCAGCAGCGCGTACGTGACCTGCGTCGGTTGACCACTGAGGGCTTGCTCGGCCGAGCTGGGCTCACCTGAAGTGCAGGCGAAGCGACGCGTCGTGCCTTGACGCTCGGTCCGGTTAGGGCACCCGCAATTCTCGAATCGGTTCTTTGCCACTTGCAACGACTGCCGGCACGAGGGCTGACAGCGTGGCTGTGAAGAGTGCGAGCGTTGATACGGCCAGACAGAAATCAGGTCCCGGGAGAGGGTCCGCCTGAAGCGTCAGGATGGTGTAACCGGTCACGGCGCCGAGGGCGACTCCGAGGGCGGCCAAGGCAGTGGTTTGCGCGACCAACATCACGATGATGAAGGACTTTGTGGCACCGAGCGCGCGGCGCCGTCCGTAGTCTTTTCGGCGCATGGCTACGAGCCCGTACAAGAGGGCTGAAACGATGGTTCCCGAGATGCCCAACAGGACGAGGACAATTCCTCGGGAGAAGGAACTGAGCTGGTCCGAGATGAGGCTGCGCAAATCTACAAGCGGGCCGCTTTTCTCGATCTGCACACGCGTCGGATCGGTCGTGCCGAGCATTGACTGTGCTGCGGTGGACACGACGTCGACAGACCCGGCCTGTTTGGCAACGATCACGATTAGCGTGATCTCCTCTGAGCCGGTTTCGTCGGTCACAGGATGAAGCAGGAAGGGACCCTGGGGTTGCAGAAAGTCCGGGACCTCGATTTCCCCCCGCACGTCGTATTCCCGCCCTGCCACGGAACGGACTCCTCCTACACCATCAGCCAGCCCTAGCAATCGAATGGACTGTGCGGAACCGTAGATGTCGTGCGCGCCGACGTTTTCTCCTGCCAGGAGAGCGGCATCTCCGTATGCAAGTCGCACTGGGACCTGCTTACCCTCAGATAGTCGAGCGTTGCGGACGTCCTCGGCGGCACCAAATCCGCCTACCCAGGCGGCATCTCGAAGATTCGCGATACGACGGATCGCCTGGGCTGTGACTCCCGCTTCGAGTTCGGCTCTGATGACGATGGTCCGAGCACCTGCACTATCGATGGATCGGAGAACTGCCTGCTCCGCCCCCACAGAGCGACCAGCTGTGAGGAGTACGGCAACCATCATCGTCGCAACGACCAGAATTGTCAGCAAGGACGGAATGGGATGCGAACGCGATGTCAAGGCGGCTTCTCTCATAAGCAACCGTGCCCGCCTCACAGGTTCACCTGCCTGTCGCAAGCCATGGAAACATCTGATGAGTGCGTAACCACGATGACGGTTGCGCCGCGGCGGGCCTCCGAGGCAAGCGCTTCTATAACGATCTTGGCGGTCGATGGATCCAAGTTGCCGGTGGGCTCATCAGCGAGGATGAATCTCGGACTCCCGACCAGAGCTCGACACAGAGCGATACGCTGCGCCTGCCCGCCGGACACCTGAGCCGGTTTCCGTGCGAGGGGCACATTCACCTCAAAACGCTCCATCAGCTCCGATGCGCGTTTGCGGGCGTCAGCCAGAAGATCGTTCCTATATATAGCTGACTCAATGATGTTGTCCTCCACCGACCGCGTGGGATCGAGAGCAGCATCTTGGAACACGAAGCCGAATTGATTGGCACGGAACCGTGCTCGTCGGGCATCCGGGAGATGCGATGCTCGTTCGCCGTCGACGGAAATGTGCCCGGAAGTCGGTCTCAGCATGAGACCAAGCAGGTAGAGAACAGTTGATTTGCCGCGACCTGAAGGACCAGTTATAGCGGTCATAGAGCCGGGGTGAAAATCTACGGACAAGTCCTCCACTACTGGAACGGAGTTCTTAGAGTAACGAAACTGTACAGATGTCGCAGAAAGTACGCCGGAAAGGGGCATCACGACTGGGGCGCTTCCGCCGGCACGCGCGCCTGGAAGCCAGCATCCACGCCCTCGATGATTGACATGCCCCCAGACGACCTGACGACGCTGATGGGAACTCGTACGCCGTCCTCGGCCACCAGCATTGTTTCGCCGTCTGCGGCTGTCACGACCGCGGCTGTCGGCACTGTGAGACCTTCAGTGCGAGGAACAATGACAACGCGTGCCGGGAGGGTCGTCGCAACCCCAACTGGCACCGAGCCGCACTCATTTCCGCAAATAGATGACTCGCCTTCAGCGCCTAGTGTGGCGACGGTGATCTGCTTTTCTGCATCACGGCTTTGTGAAACCACCTGCGCGCTCCAGATCGCTCCGGTGGGTGCGGAAATCTCGACTCGCGTGCCCGCCGGCGTAAGCCCTGCCTGACTATCCGCGAGTGGGAGAGTGAACTGGGGGGTTCCGCCGAGGCTGCTCAAGACGTTCTCGCCGCCGACGAGTGAGGCACCGCGTGTCACCACGGTTTGATCGAGGGATACCCGACTAGGCAGGGCGGGAACGTAGATGATGTCACCGGTTTGTACGACTCCACTTGCCTGCTGCCCGAGCGACTTTTGCCACTCTCGAACCGCCGCGGTGGTCAAAGCTTCAAACTCCCCGTCCACCGCGGCCGAGTAGAAGCCTCGTGCAGCGAGCATGGTCTGCAGTTGTTTGACGTCCTCCCCTTCAAGCCCAGCCATCAGGTCGCGGTAGGAAGGAGTTTCGCCCTGCGCGATGACGACGGGACGCGCGTCGACCGAATATAAGATGTCGCCTTGACCCACTTCATTGCCGGGCGAGGTAGCGACGCTGGTGACGACGCCCTGTGACCGGTTTGCTCCGGTCACGGTGAGGTTCCACTGCGCGATGGTGTTTAGATTGACGCCCGATTCGACGACGCCCTCCTCCACGGACACCAGGGTGAAGGTCGCGTTCGACGACCCGTCAGTCGATGGGCGTAACACGGTTGCGCCGGCCCAGCCCACCGCGGCCCCAACCAGTACGAACGCGGTCGCGAGTGCCGCCCATTTCCATACCCGCTTCATGCGTCTGTACTTTCGGTGCAGCGCTCCATCGTTGAAGTATACGAATACGGCTCGAGATTAGGGATGCGGCGAAGGGGCCGCCGGCCATGCCCTGGGCGGGCGGCCCCAGCGCATCACGGACAGACAGATCAAGAGTGCGCTGCGACTCGTGGCCGCGGGCACACCCGCCGCGCAGGTCGTCCGAGACCTCGGTATGTCCCGTGCCACGTTCTACCGACGATCGCGAGCCCTCCCCGCGGAGTGACCGCGCGACACTTGTCGCCGCCTAACCGCGCCACAAAGCGTCACGGTTCACACGGCACCTGGTCGACGGGCCTCCCGAGCGTGCGAAACCGATCGGTTTTGCACCACTCGTAAAGTCTCAGACAAGGTCCCGTACTTCGGCGGTCGCCGTGATGCGAAACCCTGGTGCGATAGCTGTCCGAATGGGATCGGTGAGGGGAGCGCCGCGGAAGCCGCTCTGCAATCGCCTCAGCCTGCGCCCTGGTGTCTCACATAGGTGGTCTGCAATCGGTCTTGCTGATGGGTGTCTATGTGAGCCGAGCTATGCGTGCTCAGATGTAAGTGTTCGCTCGCGGAGGGACCATATGGGGTACCCGCGGAGCTCGTCTTGAGTTTCCTGGGGGAGTCTCGCGAGGCAGTCGGAGAGTTCTTCGGTCTCGCCGAGCAGGATTGCGCATCCTGCCTCTCCCATAATCGCGTCTTCTGTGTCGCTGCGGAGAAGTGTCCGGCGGACGGCTCTGATTGCTGTGCGGTCGTCTTCTGTGAGCCCGCCGGGCCGGCGGGCCTTGATCTGGTACCGGTTCAGTGTGGTCCTGACGGACGGTTCTTCGCGTGATGCGATCCACTCGTTGAGCGCCTCTGCCGCCTCAAGGAATTCATCTCGCCGTGGCTCGCAGCCGTCGGCCGCGTGGATCAGGCGGAGCATTGTCCGGTTGGCCAGCCAATTGGTCGACGGCTCGGCGGCGATCAGCTCGTAAGCGTCGACGATCGATTGCAGGTTCAGGTTCAGGACCAGGGGGAATTCCTCGCGATCGAGCATGTCGTACACGGTCGCGTTGGCTTCGACGGCGTTACCGCTCTCGTCCGTTCTGTACAGATGGAAACGGTCTCGGTTGGCGGGGTTGAACGGATCGACGGCGACGCCGCCGCCTCCGTCAGGGTGAGGAAGGAGCAGCATATAGAGCCGCCACTGTCCGATCTCTGATGACACGAGAGCGGTGGTGGCTTCTGTTTCTTTGGCCTTGACCCGGTGGCCCTCGAAAAGCGCGCCGTCGAGGTAGCCGAGCTGCCTCCGTCGGTAATCGTCGATGGCATCCACATCGATCAAACGGCAGTCAACGTGGAGGAACTCCAAGAGCCGTACGAGCCTCGCGAGGCGAGCGCGGACGGCCTCGAGGTCCTCTTGATCGCCCTTCGAGATGTTCTCGGATATCAGCTCCTTGTCGTCGAGGTAGAGGGGCAACCCATCTGCCATCGCCAGGAAAAAATCGATGTCACGAATTCGCTCGACCAGATTCGGGACCAGGTGCAGAGATGCCGAGCAGTACTGCAGGCGACCGTCCTCGAAGGTGTGCGTCAGCGTGAGACCGTCCGACAGCTTTAACTCGAACTTGTCCGGTCCGACCTGGCGCGTGGTCGCGCTCGTGTATGCGCTGGGGCCGCACCGCACGGTCGCCGCGAAGGCAGTCTCGGCGTAGGAAGCGGGAAAGATCTGGATCTCAACGGCGAGGGGCACTACGAGGCCGTCGGGGGTCTTCACTTCCACCACGAAGTCGCCCGTTCGTGCGGAGATGACGACGGGCTCAGTGAAGTCGAGATCTCGCGCACTGCTGATGGTGATCTCCGTGCTGCGCTCGAGGATGCCTCTACCGGATCCGGGGAAGTAGCTCTGAGCTTTTGTCCGGTGTGCGATGCGGACGATGCTCTCCACCTCGGAGAGGTCGGTGGGTAGATCTCGCAGTGGGACAGAGAAGCTGCGCGCGTTCCGCTTCATCTCCCTGAGGTAGCCGGCGACCGTGTAAGGCGCCAGGATGGCGTACTTCGGGCCACCGATGTAGGACCCGTCGGGGCGTACAAAGACGACCAGCAACAGAATCGTCCCGTGTCGACGCACGGTCTCAAGGTCGATTCGGGTCATAGGGAAGGATCCTGGAGCGAGCTTCTGCGGGACGGTGCGGCCCTTGATCTGGACGTCGACCCGACCGATTGAATCGGCCTGACTTTCGTTCCTATCGGGAGTCTTGTCCGGCCGGTGCCGGATTGGCTGATTCTTGGTCAGCGTAGTACGCCGTCTCGACCTCGGCGGGGGTGCGCATGTCGAGCTCACCGTGGAGGCGGGAGTTGTTCCACCACCACACCCATTCGAGGGTCGCGAGCTCGACCTGCTCGACGGTGCGCCATGGGCCGCGCTGGCGGATGAGCTCGGTCTTGTAGAGGTTGTTCACCGCCTCCGCCATCGCGTTATCAAACGAGTCGCCGACGGTTCCGGTTGAGGGGACGGCGCCGAGTTCGACGATCCGGTCGGTGTAGACCATCGCGGTGTAGTTCGACCCGTGATCCGCATGATGGACCAGCCCGTCCAGGCGCCCGCCGACGTTCCACGCGGCCATGTCCAGCGCCTGCATCGGCAGGATTTCCGACCGCAGCGTCGACGCAACATTCCAGCCGACGATGCGTCTCGAGTAGACGTCGGTGACGAACGCGACGTAAGCGAAGCCGGACCACGTGGCGACATAGGTAACGTCGCAGACCCAGAGCCGCCGCGGCGCAGGCGCAGTGAAGCGTCTGTTCACGAGATCGCTCGGCAGAACCGCGGTCTTGTTGGGGCGGGTGGTGAACACTCGCTTGGACTTGCGGACGCCTCGGACGCCCGCGAGCCGCATCAGCCGTTCCGTCTGGTCGCGACCGATGTCCCACCCTTGCCGGCGCATGAGGGCATGCATCTTCCGGCGCCCGTAGACGCCGTAGTTCTCCGCATGCAACCGCGCGACCGCCGGTGCCAGCAGCTCATCTTTCAGCTGCCGGGCCGATGGCGCTCGACCGAGGGCGGCGCGGTAGCCGCGGGAGGTGAGGAATCCCTGGACTGCGGGTCGGAGAACCCGGCAGATGAGCTCGACCCCGAAACGATCCCGGTACTCGTTGATGAACCGGACCATCGCGGTCAGGGGCGGTCGAGCTCCTTCGCGAAAAACACGCTCGCAGCCTTGAGGATCTCATTCGCCTTCCGCAACTCCGAGACCTCCTTCTCCAGCTGCTTGATGCGTTGCGCTGCTTCGGTCGTGACCCCAGGGTTAGCGCCCGCATCCACCTCCGCTTGACGTTGCCACAACCGCAACGTCTCCGGGCTCATCCCCAACAGCCCCGCCACATGCCGCGCGGCGCTCATCAACGTCGGGTGCGACGGTCGCGTCTCCGCGAGCATCCGCAACGCCCGCTCACGCATCTCCGGCGAGTACTTCCTGTTCATCGAGTTCCATCCTTGCTTGAAGAACGGAACGAAAGTCAGGCCGATTCAGTGTTACCGGCCACATTTCCGCGAGCTTGGGCGGCGGATGGTACGGATACCCCGTCGTCATAACGCAAGTGGACAGTTGCTGCGCGGACTGGGCGCAGCATCACGCTACCGAGCTGGCAGATCTCGTAGCCCGAGAAGGGGCGACTCCGGGCGGCCGCGGCCTTCGCGATGTCACATTGCGAGACTTCGCCTCCTTCGATGACCACAGCATGTTTCATACGCTTGCCTCTGCCACGATCGTGAACTGGCGGCCGTGGCGGCCTGGGATCAAAGACTTGAACTTCACGATGCTGTATGAGCACGCCTTGCTGTTGTATTGGCGGGCTAGGCGGGCGGAACGCGAGGTTCGAACGGTGCCCTCCAAACGTCGACGAGTCACCGAGCTTTCCCGGACGGCATTGTTCATGGACGCGGAGGCGAGAGGAGTATTCGTGCGCACTGGAGGCGCACGAGACATCTTCCGGGACGTCGTGGGGACGCTGGGCGTGCCGGAGATTCTGCAAACCGTCTCCAAAGGGCTCTCACTCTCCAGCGACCGTGCCGCAGCGCGAGCAAGCGACCGAGTGGCAAGAGGCGCCCGGAACGTGGCCTTGTTCGGTTTGGCCGTGGCAACCTTCGCTGCCGTTCCCGCAGTACCTCAACTTTTTGAGTTGGTGGAAGCACAGCGTGAGGCCGACCCCAGCAGCAGCTGGTGGGTGAGGGCGTGAGGAACGGATCGGTGACAGCTGATCGTTAGTGCCGGGAGGCGCTGGCGGGGAGGATGTCATCATGCCCGGTCCCTATCCCAGAGAGTTCCGCGAGGACGTTGTCGCGGTCGCTCGTCGCCGTGAGAGCGGCGTCACCATCAAGCAGATCGCCACCGATTTCGGGATCAGCGAGGCGACGTTGCAGAACTGGCTCCGCCAAGCCGATATCGAGGAAGGCAACCGTCCCGGCCAGACCGCCGCGGACGCGGCGGAAGCGCGCGAGTTGAAGAAGCGGATCCGGTTGCTCGAGCAGGAGAACGAGGTCCTCAGGCGTGCGGCGGCGTATCTGTCGCAGGCGAACCTGAAACTGGGTGGCTCCCCAAAATGACGTACCCGCTCGTATCGGAGCTCGCCGACGCGGGGATCCCCGTGACGGTGTCGTGCCGGGTCCTCAAGCTCGCTCGCCAGCCCTACTACCGGTGGCGCAACGACCCGGTCCGCGACTCGGATGTTCTCCGTGCGTACCGCATCAACGCCCTGCATGATGCTCACACTGAAGACCCGACGTTCGGCTACCGGTACCTGGCCGACGAAGCACGCCGGGCCGGGTGGCGGATGAGCCGGCGCACGGCGTGGAAGCTGTGCTCGCAGGCCGGGATCCTCTCGTCCGCGCAACGCCGGCGACGCGGGAAGAGCAAGAAGGCCGGCCCGCCCGTGTTCGACGACCACGTGAAACGGGTATTCCGCGCCGACGCCCCGAACCGGGTCTGGCTCACGGACATCACGGAGCATTGGACGAGCGAAGGCAAGCTCTACTGCTGCGCGATCAAAGACGTATTCTCCAACCGGATCGTCGGATACTCGATCTCCGATCGGATGACCGCGAAGCTCGCCGTCGACGCCGTCCGAAACGCCGTCGCCCGCCGCAGCGAGGTCGCCGGGTGCATCCTGCATGCCGATAGGGGCAGCCAATTTCGCAGCAGGGCAATGGCCCGTGAGCTACGCCGTCACGACATGGTCGGATCCATGGGCCGCGTCGGCGCCGCCGGAGACAACGCGGCCATGGAGAGCTTCTGGTCGCTGCTGCAAACGAACGTGCTCAACCAGCAGCGGTGGACGACGCGGCAGGAACTACGCCTCGCGATCGTCGTCTGGATCGAGCGGAAGTATCACCGGCAGCGAGCCCAGGACACCCTCGGCGGGTTGACGCCCATCGAGTTCGAAGCCAAGCTAACCGAGCCGCTCACCCTCGCGGCCTAAACCACACCTGTCACCAGTTCGTTCCTCACGCCCTGACGCTGCAAACGGTGATCTCGTCACCGCTTCAGATCTCAGGGATTCTCCTCGCCGTGATCGGCCTGTTCGGCGTTGTGTGGATCGGACGTGTGATTGTTGCCGTCGCGACCTATCTCTGGGGCGTCCGTAAGCGCGGTTACGCCTCACACCTATCAGGCTACGAAGTGGATCTCGAGCAGCCCAAGAACGCCACCAAAGATTCGACCCGGGCCGCACAATCTAAGGCAACTGCCGACGCTACGCTGCGCGATGAAGGCGACCAAACCGACTCTTGAGAGAGTCGCGGCAGGCTTCAGTAGGGGGGCTGCTACCGTAATAGACGAACTGACGTAAGGTACATTGGCGGCTTCACCTCACGAACACGATTGTGCGGGACCGGCTCGGTTCGGTCGTCCAGCTCGCTCGCTATATGCCAGCGTCCCAGCCGTGGTCGATGTCGCGGTGCAGCTGCGCTTGCGAGCGGGCGTCAAAGGCCAGCTCCATCAGTTGCGCGGGGCTCTGCTCGAGCGTCCCCCTGGGCGGCGAGGAGTTCATACTGATTGGCTTCGGCGGCGCGAAAACAATCGAGGTCTTGGCCACATCGGCCCCCAGTAGGACGCGGTTTCGCAAGCTGGCTCACGCGCTATCTATGCTTCGCGTATGACGATGATGCTGACCGAGCCCAAGCAGCGCACGATGACGATGCTCGTCCGTGTAACGATTCCACTGCCGGGGAACATCGCATATCGCGATTACGCGGATCTCATCGAGGGAGTTGAGGAGCTGCTTCTTCTCGCCGCTCAGTTGGCGAGTATCGAAAGAAACAACCGCAATTTCGGGCCAGTCGCCCCCCCCCCCGAGTTCGTCACCCCCGATCGATTTAAGCGCGATCTCCGTCTGAGGTATGCGCACTACGGCAGCGACGCCGAGATGCTGGTCGCAATCGTGGGCGTTTCCGCGGCCCTGATGACCGCGATCGGCTCAACAGCGGCAGTGCTGATCGACAAGGTCCGTCAACGCGGGCAGCCGCGCGCTGAAACCGACCGGATAATCGCGGAAACCGAACGTCTACGGGCGGAGACCAGGAGGCTCGATGCAGAGAGGCGGCGGCTTGAGAGTGAAGAGATCAAGCTTCGATCAGAGATCGCGGACCTTCGCAGGCCTAAGCCGATGGGTCAGGCCGAGCGTGCGGCCTTTCGAGAGATGTTGGCCGAGGCGCTAGATTCGCTGCCCCCGGAGGAACGCGTAACAGCGTTTGAACAGCTGTTACAACGCCCTCGCTACCAACCACTTCGTTTCCTTGCTGAGCAACAACCCCAGATCACTGTCGAGAACCCGGATGAGCGCGGACGCGCCGACGCTGGCGCAGACGGGCCGAACCGTTGACGTGACGCATGCGGGGACGCTGCGGTAAGGCCGCTGCGGAGGAGGTGGGCAATCTCCCTGCACGCGTGAAGATTGGGATGCAAAACGGGAGGGGAGCAATAGCTCTCCCCTCCCGATTGCAAGTTGCGGGGCAGTGCTTCAGATGTGTCGGAGCGGACTGCGGGATGTGCACCGGCCGACGGGGCGGCGGTATCGCGGGGCTGTGGAGCGGGCATGGGTCCCTCTGTCGGTGTCGCGGGGCAGCGGGGGCAGCAGTGGCACCGACCGTAGGACAGCGCGGGGCGCGGGCGAGCGGGCTCGGGCGATCGCGATCCCGGTGACGACAGGGGTGAACGGGGCCGCTGTCAGTCGGGGGTGCGAACGTCGCCGCGCCCCCAGAGCTCGGGGAAGCTCGCGGTCTGCGACTGCCGCCACAGGGCGGCGCGACGGGCGTTCTCGGCCTGATCGTCGAGGTAGTCCTCGACGCTGCCCCGGGCGATCCGCCACACCGGTGGCATCCCGATCCGCACGCCCCGGATCTCGCCCGCCGTGACGAGCGCCAGCACCGTCTCGACGTCGACGCCGAGGCGGCGGGCGACCGTTTCCGGCTCGATGAACCGGTCCCTGGGTGAGGTCGTGTCCGCCACGCGATCATTATGTCCGCCGACCTTCCGAAGCGCGCCATTCACCCCCGGATCTTCACCCGCGATGGCATCCTGCCGCGCGCGTGCCCGGTCAGCACGGACGCGACCGCGAGCCCCGCGATTCCGGGTCGCGGGCGCGATGACGGCCCCCGAGGGGCGAAGCAGAGGTGCTGGCGCGGGTGATCTCCGGTTGATGCGGGCCTCTAGGGTGGAGGGGTGTCGACACTCAGCGAACTCGTCTACGCCCAGGGCCGCTCCAGCGAAGCCGATATCGAGTGGCTGCACCGCCTCGCTGGCGACGGGCAGCTCCTCGCCGACCTCGCCTTTGCCGACATCGTGATCTGGGTCCCCACCCCAGACGACTCGTTCGTCGCGGTCGCCCACACCCGTCCCGGCGGTGCGGCGACGCTGTTCTACCGCGACATCGTCGGTGACCGCGTGCGTCCGCAGTGGCGCACGCAGGTGCGCGAGGCGTTCCAGAGCGGTCGCATCGTCGACTCGGCATCTCCCGACTGGTTCGAAGAGACCCCCACGCGCGTGCGCGCGGTGCCGATCGTGCGCGAACTCTCGCGCGAGGGGCACGCCGTGGCGACCGTGGGCGTGCTGACGCGCCACACCAACCTCGGCGAGACGCGCACCCCCTCGCGCCAGCAGATCACCTTCAACGACTGCGCCGACGACCTGTTCGGCATGATCTCGTCGGGGGAGTTCCCCGACCTGAAGGCGCCGACCTCGCCGCGCCGCGGTGCGCCGCGCGCCTCGGACGGGCTCATCCGCCTCGACGTCGACGGCATCACGACGTTCGCCAGCCCGAACGCGCTCTCGGCGTTCAACCGCATGGGTTTCGACGACGAGCTCGAGGGCGAGTCCCTGGCCGAGGTCACCGAGCGCATCCTTCCGGCCAAGCGCCAGGACGTCGACGAGTCGCTCCCGATCGTGGTGACCGGCCGCGCACCGTGGCGCGCCGACATCGAGGCGCGCGGGGTCCAGGTGTCGCTGCGCACGATTCCCCTCCGCGACCGCGGCACCCGGATCGGGGCGATCGTGCTCAGCCGCGACGTGACCGAGATTCGGCACCAGGAGCAGGAGCTCATCACCAAAGACGCCACGATCCGCGAGATCCACCACCGCGTCAAGAACAACCTGCAGACCGTGGCATCCCTCCTCCGTATTCAGGCGCGCCGCACGCACTCCGACGAGGCACGGGATGCCTTGACCCAGGCGATGCGCCGGGTCTCGGCGATCGCGGTGGTCCACGACACGCTGTCGGAGGGGCTGGCGCAGAACGTCGACTTCGACGACGTCTTCGCCCGCGTACTCAAGCTCGTCGCCGAGGTGGCCGCTGCGCCCACGACGCGTGCTCGCACGCGCAGCACGGGGCGGTTCGGAACCCTCCCGAGCGAATACGCCACCCCCCTCGCTCTGGCGTTGACCGAACTGGTCACCAACGCCGTCGAGCACGGGCTCGCCGGACAGGAGGGCGACGTCGAGATCGCCGCGGAGCGCAGCGACGAGACCCTCGAGGTGCGCGTGCGCGATTCCGGCGTGGGGCTGCCGGAGGGACAGGTGGGCCGCGGGCTCGGCACGCAGATCGTGCGGACCCTGATTCAGGGCGAGCTGGGGGGCACCATCGACTGGCACACACTGATGGGCAACGGCACCGAGGTGACGATCGAGATCCCGCTGCGTTACATCGGCCGCACGGCCGGGTAACGCTCGCGCGTCACCACCTCCGTGATCCGAGCCTGGGGGACCCACTCTTCTGGAGTTGTGCGGATCGCTGAGGTGAGGACGGCCGGAAACGACGAAACCCACCCCGAGGGGTGGGCTTCGTCTCGCGAGTTGTGGCGTCAGGAGGCGCGACGGGCGCGGGCCGCGCGACGCTTGAGGGCGCGGCGCTCGTCTTCGGAGAGGCCGCCCCACACGCCCGAGTCCTGGCCGGACTCGAGGGCGTACTGCAGGCACACCTCGGTGACGGTGCAACGCGCGCAGACCGACTTGGCCTTCTCGATCTGGTCGACCGCGGGGCCGGTGTTGCCCACGGGGAAGAACAATTCGGGGTCGACGGTCAGGCAGGCTGCTTTGTCGCGCCAATCCATGGGGGTGCTCCTTGTTGCGGAAGATGTTCGAATGCAGGGGCCGGGGTTCGGGTCCGGTACCCTAGTGGGAAACGCGAGCGATCGCTCGCCCCACGTCGCTGTGGGAGCACACGGCTTTTTCCATGCTCCCACAGCGCTTCCGGCCGATCAAGAGGTAACCGGCAGGTTTCCAGGTTGCAACGCCGGGGAAACAATGGTCGGGAAGGACACCGTCATGCCGGTTCGGGTTCTGGCCGCGATCGTGCTCGGCCTCGAGGCACTGGGTGTGCTGGCGCTCGCCGGGTGGCAGGTCGTCGCCCTCGTGGGTGGTGACACCGACTCGCTCGTGAGCGCGCTCGCCCTCATCGTCCTCACCGTCATCGGTGCGGTGGCCGTCGCCGCCTTCGCCGTCGCGACGGCTCGCGGCATCTCCGCCGGACGCTCGGGCGGCATCGTCACCCAGCTGCTGATCCTGTCGGTCGCGCTGGGCGCGGTCACGGGGGAGTGGGCGGCCCCGACCACCGCGCTGGTGATCGCCGCTCCGGCTGTCGTGGGTCTCGCGCTGCTCGTGCTGGCGGTTCGTGCCGCGGCTCCTCCGCGGCGCGACGAAGCCTGACGCCATCCGCCCGGTCGCGTCGAGGCCGACGCGCCGCGCCGCGCAACGGGGCGCCGCGCCACGGGGGAGCCGAGCCGCGCCGCGGCCTCAGGCGGTGGCGAGTCCCAGCGCCTTGCGCAGGCGCGCGACGTGGCCGGTGGCCTTGACGTTGTACTGCGCCACGACGATGCGGCCCTCTTCGTCGACGGCGAAGGTCGAGCGCAGCACGCCGGTGACGGTCTTGCCGTAGTTCTGCTTCTCGCCCCACGCACCGTAGGCCTCGTGCACGGCGTGGTCGGCGTCGCTCAGCAGGGGGAAGGTGAGTCGGTCGCTGTCGCGGAACGCGCGCAGCTTCTCGGGGGTGTCACGCGAGACACCGAGCACGGTGTACCCCGCGCCCTGCAGCGAGGCGAGGCTGTCACGGAAGTCACAGGCCTGCGTCGTGCACCCGGGCGTCTGCGCCGCGGGGTAGAAGTACACGATCACGCGACGACCACGGAAGTCGCTCAGCGAGACGGGGTGCTCATCCTGGTCGAGCAGGGTGAAATCGGGAGCGGCCTGGCCGGGTTCGAGGATCGTCACCCCTCCAGCCTAGAACGCTCGATCGACTGGAACGTCGTGAGCATCCGCTGGAGCGAGTCGAATCGCGCCGCACCGCCCGGCCCCAGGCGACCGGATGCCACGGCCTCGGCGATCGCGCAGTCCGGGGCGTCGGGGAGGTGGGTGCACCCGCGCGGACACTCTTCGGCGATCTCGGCGAGGTCGGTGAAGGCCGCGAGGACGTTCGCGGGATCGACATGCCCGAGCCCGAAGGAGCGCACGCCGGGGGTGTCGATGACCCATCCCGACCCGGCCGGGCCGCGGAAGCGCAGCGACACCGCCGACGACGAGGTGTGGCGTCCGCGTCCGGTCACCCCGTTGACGTGTCCGATGGCCCGCTCCGAGCCCGTGAGGGCGTTGACGAGAGTGGACTTGCCGACGCCGGAGTGTCCGACGAACACCGTCGAGTGGCCGACGAGGGCTTCGGCGATGCGCTCGATCGGCATGTCGTCCTGGGCGCTGGTGAACACGCGCAGGTCGATGCCGTCGAAGTGGGAGAGGAACTCGCGCGGGTCGGCGAGGTCGGTCTTGGTGACCACGAGCAGCGGACGGATGCCCGCATCCAGGGCGGCCACCAGATACCGGTCGACGAGACGGGCACGGGGCTCGGGGTCGGCTGCGGCGACAACGACGAGCATCTGGTCGGCGTTCGCCACGATGACGCGCTCGACCTGGTCGGTGTCGTCGGCGCTGCGGCGCAGGAGCGACGTGCGCTCCTCGATACCGACGATGCGCCCGAGGGAGCCCTCGACTCCCGACAGGTCGCCGACCACGCGCGCGCGGTCGCCGTTGACGATGGGCTGCTTGCGCAGCTCGCGGGCACGCGAGGCGAGGACGCGGCGCTCGTCGGGGCCGTCTTCGTCGACCAGCACGGTGTAGCGGCCGCGGTCCACGCCCATTACCCGCGCGATCTGGGCGTCGGCGTGCGCGGGGCGGCGCTTGGTGCGCGGTCGGTTGGCCTTCGGATTCGGGCGCACCCGCACCGACGATTCGTCGAACTCCGGTTCGTCGTCGTCGGCGTCGTCGAGCCAGCTCACGCGTCAGTCCGTGGCATCCGCGCCCAGCATCGTCTGCCAGAGCGCCGCGAACTGGGGGAGGGTCTTGGCGGTGGTGCCGATGTCGTCGATGACGACGCCCTCGACGCGCAGGCCGATCAGCGCGCCGGTGGTGGCCATGCGGTGGTCGTGGTGGGCCTTCCACAGACCCCCGCGTAGCGGCGCGGGAACGATACGGATGCCGTCCTCGAGCTCGTGCGCCTCGCCTCCCAGGCCGCGGAGGTTGCCCACGAGCGCCGAGATGCGGTCGGTCTCGTGCCCGCGGATGTGCCCGATCCCGTGCAGGGTGGTGGGGCCGTCGGCGAAAGCGGCGAGGCCGAAGATCGTGGGAGCGAGTTCTCCGGCGGCCGACAGGTCGAGCTCGGCGCCGAGGATGCCGTCACCAGCCGTGACGGTCAGGGTGCCGCCGCGACGCTGCACGTGCGCCCCCATCTCGCCGAGGATGTCGACGAGCAGCGCGCCGGGCTGCGTGCTGTGCGCGGGCCACCCCGTCACGGACACCGATCCGCCGGTGACCATGGCTGCCGCCAGGAACGGGGCGGCGTTGGACAGGTCGGGCTCGATCGCGACGTCTTTCGCGCGCAGGGGTCCGGCCGGCACGATCCATTCGCCGGGGGCGGGGCGCTCGACGTGCACGCCGCGGTGCGCGAGCGCCTCGACCGTCATGTCGATGTGCGGGATGCTCGGCAGGCGCTTCCCGACGTGGCGCAGGTGCAGCCCGACGTCGAAGCGCGGCGCGGCCAGCAGGAGTCCGGAAACGAACTGGCTGGACTGGCTCGCATCGATCTCGACCTCTCCGCCGCGCACGCGACCGTGCCCGCGGACGGTGAAGGGGAGCGTCCAGTGGCCGCCGTCGTCGATGTCGACACCGACGTCGCGGAGCGCCGAGATCATGGCGCCCATGGGGCGGTGCAGGGCGCTCTCGTGCGCCGTGACGAACACGTCGCCCTGCGCGAGACCCGCGAGGGGCGTCACGAAGCGCATGACGGTGCCGGCCTGACCGCAGTCGACCGTCGTGTCGCCCCCGAAGCTCGTGGGCGGGGTCACGCGCAGATCGCGGCCGAAGGGCGTGCCCTCGTCGAGCTCTTCGATGCCTACCCCGAGCGCGCGGAGGGCGTCGATCATGCGGGCCGAATCGTCGGAGTGCAGCGGAGCGCGCAGCACACCCGGGCCGTCGGCGAGGGCGGCGAGCACCAGCTCGCGGTTGGTCAGCGACTTCGATCCCGGCACGGTCACGGTGGCATCGAGCGCGGTGTGGGCGAGGGGCGCGGCCCATTCCCCCCGTGGTGCAGCACTGGGGGAGAAAAGGGAATACCCGTGGTCGCTCATCGGTTTCTACCCTACTGAAAGGGGGCGACACGTGACCGCACTTCTCCAGCGCCCAGCGCCACGGTGGGCCGATGATACGCCCGACGTAGACTGGCCCGTGATGGACGACACGGCAGATGCGACGGAGCCTCGCGCGCAGTTCGAAGAGCAGGCTCTGCCTTTCATGGACCAGCTCTACGCGGCGGCGATGCGCATGACGCGCAACCCGGCCGACGCGGCCGACCTCGTGCAGGAGACCTTCGTCAAGGCCTTCGGCTCGTGGTCCAGCTTCACCCAGGGCACCAACCTCAAGGCGTGGCTGTACCGCATCCTGACGAACACGTACATCAACACGTATCGCAAGAAGCAGCGCGAGCCGTTCCAGAGCGCGATCGACGACCTCGAGGACTGGCAGCTCGGCGGGGCCGAGTCCACGACGGCCACGAGCGCCCGTTCGGCCGAGGCCGAGGCAATCGATCGGATGCCCGCGTCGGTCGTGAAAGACGCGCTGCAGTCGATCCCCGAAGATTTCCGCATGGCGGTATACCTCGCCGACGTCGAGGGCTTCGCCTACCAGGAGATCGCCGACATCATGAAGACCCCGATCGGCACGGTCATGAGCCGTCTGCACCGCGGCCGGCGGTTGCTGCGCGACCTGCTGTCGGACTACGCGAAAGAGCGCGGCATCCAGGCCGCGACGGGAGTGAAGAAATGAGCGACTGCGGCTGCGACAAGGCACGACGCGACCTGGAGGAGTACCTCCGGAACGAAGTCTGCAAGACCGAGCACAATGACATCCGGGAGCATCTCGAGAACTGCCCCGGATGCCAGGACGAGGCGCTGGTGGCACGGACGCTGACCGATGTGGTCGCGCGGGCCTGCAAAGAGACCGCCCCCGATGAGTTGCGCGACCAGGTGCTCGCGCGGTTGCGGTC
This sequence comes from Microbacterium sp. ZW3a, assembly GCF_057167165.1. Classification (NCBI taxonomy): domain Bacteria; kingdom Bacillati; phylum Actinomycetota; class Actinomycetes; order Micrococcales; family Microbacteriaceae; genus Microbacterium; species Microbacterium sp. ZW3a. Next base: position 878,884 of record NZ_CM169903.1, read on the forward strand.
GATCCAGGCCACGCACTGACGGCGCCCGTCCGGTCTGACGGGCCCGGCCGGCGCCGGGGGAGTCCGTAGGCTGGGGGTATGGCCGACACGAACACCCTCACGTTGCCCCTGGACCCCACTTCCTCGGCGATGTTGGCCGAATCCGGCCTTGACTACGCCCTGGTCGACGCGGACGGCGACGGCTTCGTGCCCTTCGTGCGCGCCGTGTCGCGCGGATTCCTGGGCGAGGAGCCGTCCGACGAGGAGATCGACAGCGCGCGGCGCACGTTGCGCTCGCGACGCCTCACGGGCGTGTTCGATCGGGGTGGGGTAGACGGCGTCGCCCCCGTGGGCACGGTGGATTCCTGGGGGAGCGACCTCACGGTCTCTCCCGGCCGCACGCTGCCGCTGTGGTCGATCAGTTCCGTCACGGTTGCCCCCACCCATCGCCGCCGCGGCATCGCGCGGGCGATGCTCACGGGAGAACTGCGCACCGCGGCAGCGGCGGGGTACGCCCTGGCCGGGCTCACCGTCACCGAAGCCACCATCTACGGGCGCTGGGGCTTCTCGCCCGCGGCGTGGGCCTCGAACGTCGTCGTCGACACGCGCCGTGCGCGCTGGATCGGCCCGGTCGCCCCGGGACGGCTCGACTTCGTCGCGCGGGAGAGCCTGCCCGATCGTCTCTCCGCCGTCCACGAGCGGATCCGCGTGCGCCGTCCCGGAGCCGTCCCCGGCTGGGAGGGCCGCTGGCGCGGCGTCGCGGGCCTCACCCCCGACGCGAAGGATCCCAAGAAGATCCGCGCCGTGGCCTACCGCGATCAGGACGACGTCGAGCGCGGCATCCTGATCTACGCGCTCTCCGAGAAGGACGACTACACCGCGCACGAGCTTCGCATCCACGGCCTTTTCGCCGACGGAGACGAGGCGCTCGCGGCGCTGTGGCGTTTCGCTCTCGAGCACGACCTCGTCAGCCGCGTGACGGCGGATCTGCAGCCGCCCGTGCCGCCGGTGCAGTGGATGGTCTCCGACCGCCGGGCCGTGACGGCCACCCTCACCGACCATCACTGGCTGCGGGTGCTCGACGTTCCCGGGGCGCTGACGGCGCGGGCCTACGCCGGCCCGCTCGAGGTCGTCCTCGCCGTCGACGACCCCCTGGGCTTCGCCGAGGGCACCTGGTCGGTGCGCATCGACGACGAGGGAACGGCAGAGGTCACGCGTACCGAGAGCGCCGCCGACGTGCGGCTGCCGGTCAACGCGCTCGCGTCCCTCCTGCTGGGCGGCGTGCGCGCGACCGAGCTGGCCGCCGCCGGAATGGTCGTCGGCGATCCCGCCGTTCTGGGGGCGATCGACGGGGCCTTCGCCCCGGCGGTGACCCCGCTGCTCGACATCTGGTACTGATCGCCCCGGCGCACGGGGCGGAATCGTCGCCTCGCCGGTCCGATTCCCGGGAGCGTTCCGCCCGCGCCGCCGGTCGTGTCTCCCCTCCCGATGCCTCACGCCGTGAGATCGTCGTTCTCGCTGACACCGCCGGGAAAGGGCGCCGATGACCCGTTTCGTGCTCTCGATCGAACTGATCGACTCACCTCTCCTCGCGGTGTGCGCCGCTCTGGCCGGCGTGGGGGTGCTCGTCGTCCTCGCGTGGGCCCCGCGCCGGATCGTGCGGACCCTGGCCATCGGGGTGGGCGCCGGTGTCGCGATGTTCATCGTCGCCCGGGTGCTCGAGAGTCTCGACCTGTTCCAGGGGCCGCTGCCGTTCGGCGCCGGGTTGTGGGCGGCCGGGGGTGTCGCGGCGGCCGCCGTCGGCATCGTCGGGATCTGTCGGCGCCCGTGGGGGCGCCGTGTCGTGGGGGCCGTCACGGTGGTGGCCGCTCTTCTCGCGGCCGCGCTCGGCGTCAACGCGTCCTACGGTGTGACGCACACCCCCGCCGCGATCCTCGGGGTGCAGGCACTCGACCCGGCGAACCTGCCGGCCCAGGACGACGTCGCCCAGGGGGATCCGGCCACGCTCTACCAGCGCTGGGAGGCGCCGGCCGGGATGCCGACGCAGGGCACCGTGAGCGCGCTGACGGGCAACGCCCGTATCCCCACGGGGGCGTACGCCGCCCGCGACGCCTCGCTCTACCTTCCGCCCGCGGCCCTGGTGCCGAACCCCCCGGCTCTGCCGCTCCTGGTGTTCATGATGGGCCAGCCCGGGTCGCCCGATCCGACGGCGTTGGCGAAGGCCCTGGACGCCTTTGCGGCGAAGAATCGGGGTCTCGCCCCGATCGCCATCGTGGTCGATCAACTCACCGCGCCCGAGAGGGATCCCGTGTGCGTCGACTCCCCGCGGTACGGCGCGGTGTCGACCTACATCAATCAGCTCGTCCCGCAGTGGGCCGCGCAGAAGCTGAACATCGTCACCGACACGCGCTACTGGACGATCGGCGGGTTCTCCAACGGCGGTGCGTGCGCGGTGCTCTACGGCGCGCAGTTCCCGCAGACCTGGGGCCAGATGCTGGACGTGTCGGGTAACGAGTTCCCCGGGTCCGAGCACGTCGACCAGACCATTGCCGACGTCTACGGCGGAAACCCGGCGGCGTTCAACGCGGCCAAACCCACCGCCCTCATGGCGGCAGCCCCCGCGGGTACGTTCGCCGGTCATACCGCGATCTTCACGTGGGGCGGGGCGGACACCACGTATGGTCCGGGGCAGCAGTCCAACGCCGAGGCCGCCCGAGCGGCCGGCTTCACGACGCTCACGCACGTCGTGGAGGGCGCGGGGCACACCGGTGAGGCGCTCGATGGCGGACTGGCGTTCGGGATCGATGCGCTCGGGCCGATCCTGGGCCTCGCGCCGCCGGCATCCTGACCTTCCGTAGAACGTCTGAGGGGGCCCGGTCGATGACCGGGCCCCCTCAGACGTTTCGAACGATCAGCGCGCGAGCGCTGCCTTCATGATCTCGGCGTGCTCGTTGGCGTGCACCTTCGGCGATCCCGTCGCCGTCGACGCGGCGGCCGCGCGGGACACGACGCGGATGCCGCGTCCTTCGAGCCGACCGGCGAGGTCGAGCGCGATGAACGGCCACGCCCCCTGGTTCTCCGGCTCGTCCTGCACCCAGACCAGCTCGGCGTTCGGGTACGTCTCGAGCACACGGTTGAGCTCGTCGACGGGCGCCGGGTAGTACTGCTCCAGACGCACCAGGGCGATCTCGGGGTTCGGGTTCTTGTCGAGTTCGGCGCGCAGATCCCAGTGGATCTTGCCGGCGTGCAGCAGCACGCGCGTCACGGCGCCGCGGTCCAGACCGCGGTCGTCGTCGAGCACCGGCTCGAACTTGCCCGACAGGAAGTCCTCGACGGGGCTCGTCGCTCCGCGCAGACGCAGCATGGCCTTCGGGGTGAAGACCACGAGCGGACGGCGCGGGCGCTGGTAGGCCTGACGCCGCAGCAGGTGGAAGTACGACGCGGGGGTCGACGGCCGCGCGACGATCATGTTGTCTTGCGCGCACATCTGCAGGTAGCGCTCGATGCGGGCCGACGAGTGGTCGGGGCCCTGACCCTCGTAGCCGTGGGGGAGGAGGAGAACGACGCTGGACTGCTGCGCCCACTTCTGGTCGGCCGACGAGATGAACTCGTCGACGACCGACTGCGCGCCGTTGGCGAAGTCACCGAACTGCGCCTCCCACAGCACGAGGGCGTCGGCGCGCTCCACCGAGTAGCCGTACTCGAAGGCCATTGCCGCGTACTCGCTGAGCAGCGAGTCGTAGACCCAGAAGCGCCCCTGGTTCTCGGAGAGGTTGGCCAGCGGCAGCCATTCCTGGCCATTGTCGCGGTCGTGGAGCACGGAGTGCCGTTGCACGAAGGTGCCGCGGCGGGAGTCCTGCCCGGCCAGGCGCACCGGGGTGCCCTCCATCAGCACGGAGCCGAAGGCCAGGAGCTCGCCGAAGGCCCAGTCGATGTTGCCGTTGCGGCTCATGTCGAAGCGCTTTTCGAGCAGTTGCTGCAGCTTGTTGTGCACCGTGAAGCCGTCGGGCTTGTTGACGAACGCGTCACCGATGTGGTTCACGACCTCGCGCGAAACGCCGGTGGTCTCGGGGGCACCGACGACGACCTCGTCGGAGGCATCCATCGACACGACCGGTGTCGATCCCGTCTCGGCGGCATGCGTGTCCGCGAACGCGACTTCGAGGCGGTTCTGGAAGTCCTGCTTGGCCTGCTCGTACTCGTCTTCGGTGATGTCACCGCGTCCGACGAGGGACTCGGTGTACAGGCGACGCACCGAGCGCTTGGCCTCGATGAGGTTGGTCATCAGCGGCTGCGTCATCGACGGGTCGTCGCCCTCGTTGTGGCCGCGGCGGCGGTAGCAGACGAGGTCGATGACGATGTCGCGGTGGAACTCCTCGCGGTAGAGGAACGCCAACTCCGCGGCCCGAACGACGGCCTCGGGGTCGTCACCGTTGACGTGCAGGATGGGAGCCTGGATCGTCTTGGCGACGTCGGTGGCGTAGACCGAGGTACGCGCGTCGGTCGGGGTGGTGGTGAACCCGACCTGGTTGTTGACCACGACGTGGATGGTGCCGCCGGTGCGGTACCCGCGCAGCTGCGACATCTGCAGCGTCTCGACGACGACGCCCTGGCCCGCGAAGGCCGCGTCGCCGTGGACGAGGATGGGCAGCCACGAGAAGGTGCCGATGGGCTTGCGGTCCTGCTTGGCGCGAACAATGCCCTCGAGCACACCGTCGACGGTTTCGAGGTGCGAGGGGTTGGCTGCCAGGTAGACCGGCAGTTCGACGCCGGAGTCGCCGACGAAGGTGCCCTCGGTGCCGAGGTGGTACTTCACGTCGCCCGAGCCGCGCTTGCTGCCCACGGCGACGGCGCCCTCGAACTCGCGGAACACCTGGCCGTAGGTCTTGCCGGCGATGTTGGTGAGCACGTTCAGACGCCCGCGGTGGGCCATACCGATCGCCGCGCCGTCGAGGCCGGCGGAAGCCGCGCCCTGCAGGATCTGGTCGAGCAGCGGAATGAGCGACTCGCCACCCTCGAGGCTGAAGCGCTTCTGACCGACGTACTTGGTCTGGAGGAACGTCTCGAACGCCTCGGCCTGGTTGAGCTTCGACAGGATGCGCAGCTGCTCGTCGTGGCCGGGCTTGGTGTACTTGACCTCGATGTTGCGCTGGAACCACTGGCGCTGCGCGGGGTCTTGGATGTGCATGTACTCCACGCCCATGGTGCGGCAGTAGGAGTCGCGCAGAACGCCGAGGATGTCGCGGAGCTTGGCCACGAGCTTCGCCCCGAGGCCGCCGGTGACGAACTCCCGGTCGAGGTCCCAGAACGTGAGTCCGTGGGACTCGATCTCGAGGTCGGGGTGGGTGCGCTGGACGTACTCGAGGGGGTCGATGTCGGCCATGAGGTGGCCGCGCACGCGGTAGGAGTTGATGAGCTCCTGCACGCGGGCGCTCTTGTCGATGCGCTCGGAGAGGTCGACGCTGATATCGGCCGCCCAGTGGATGGGGGCGTAGGGGATGCGCAGCGCCGCGAAGATGTCGTCGTAGAAGCCGCGCTGCCCGATCAGCAGCTCGTGCACCTTCTTGAGGAACTCACCCGACCCCGCACCCTGGATGACCCGGTGGTCGTAGGTGCTCGTGAGCGTGATCGTCTTGCCGATGGCCAGCTCGTTGAGCGTCTTCTCGCTCGCGCCCTGGAACTCGGCCGGGTACTCCAGTGCGCCCGCGCCGATGATGGCGCCCTGTCCGCGCATGAGGCGGGGGACGGAGTGGACGGTGCCGATGCCGCCGGGGTTGGTGAGCGAGATCGTCGTGCCCTGGAAGTCGGCGGGGGTCAGCTTGTTCGATCGCGCACGGCGGACGAGGTCTTCGTACGAGGCGAGGAACTCGCCGAACGTCAGCGTGTCTGCGCGCTTGATGCTCGGCACGAGGAGGGCACGCGAGCCGTCGGACTTGGGCATGTCGATCGCGATGCCGAGGTTGACGTGGGCGGGCGCGACCACCGACGGCTTGCCGTCGATCTCGGCGTAGTACACGTTCTGGCTCGGGAACTCTTTCAGCGCCTGGATGAGGGCCCAGCCGATGAGGTGCGTGAAGCTGACCTTGCCACCGCGCGTGCGCGCCATGTGGTTGTTGATGACGATGCGGTTGTCGATCATCAGCTTCGCGGGGATCGTGCGCACGCTTGTCGCGGTCGGAACCGTGAGCGAGTCGTCCATGTTGCTCGCGAGCGCCTTGGGCATGCCCTTGAGGACGGTGACGCGGTCTTCTTCGGTGCTCTCCGAGCCGGCCGAGGGCACGGAGTTGGGCGCCTGCGCGGGGATGGGCTGGGGAGCCGCGGGCTTGGCCGTGGTGCGGGCCACGGGCGCCTGGCCGATCACCGGGATCGGCGCGGTCACCGGCTTGGGCTCGGACGGCGGCGCCGCTGCCGCGGCGGATCCGTCGACGACCGGGTGGTACGCCTCCAGGATCGGCCACCAGGCCTTGTCTACGGAGTGCTTGTCGACTTTGAACTGCTCGTAGAGCTCATCTACGAGCCACTCGTTCGCGCCGAACTCGCCCTCGCTCGAAGTACCGACGCCCGTCACCTGGCTCGACACAGTCGATCGCCTGCTTTCCTCGATGAAGATTCTGTGGATGCACGCAGTCGTCTTCGTTGCGCACTCTCTCCAGCCTAGCCGAGGATCCTGGGCATCCTCCGGGGTCTTTGCCCCCGTCCGGTGTGGTGAGGTGGATGCCATGGAGTTCTCCGGCGCACAGCCCGATGTCGACCTCACCTACTCGGACGTCTTCCTGGTTCCGCGTCATTCCGACGTCGGCAGCCGGCTCGGCGTCGACCTGGCCCCCGGCGACGGGAGCGGGGCGACCCTGCCGCTGGGGTCGGCGAACATGAATTCGGTCACCGGCCCGCGGCTCGCGGCGACCCTCGCCCGGCGCGGCGGCCTCGGCGTGTTGCCGCAGGACATGCCGCTGCCCCGGCTCGTGGAGGCGGTGCAGTGGGTGAAGACGCAACCGGTCGCGTGGGACGCGGCCCTGGTCTTCCCGCCGTCCGCCACCGTCGCCGATGCCCGGCTCGTGCTCCCCGCGGTGGCCGGCCGGGGGATCGTCGTGGCCGACCAGCGCGAGGACGGCAGCATCGGCCTCGACGGCTTCCGGGGGATCGTGCCCGCGCCGCGCCTGGCCACCGCGCTCCCGGATGCCACCCTCGGCGACATCGCCCGCTCCGACGCGCCGATGGTGGAGGTGTCCCGGGTCGGTGACCCGCGCGACGTGTTCGACCTCGTGGGGTCGGCGGACGTCGTGGCGGTGGTCGATGCCGACCGCATCGTCGGGACGCTGTCCGCCCGCAGCGCTCTGCGCGACTCGGTCTACCGTCCCGCCGTCGACGCCGACGGCCGACTCATCGTCGCCGCGGCCGTCGGGATCAACGGCGACGTCGCGGGCAAGGCACGGGCGCTCGCCGCGGCCGGGGTCGACGTTCTCGTCGTCGATACCGCGCACGGCCACCAGCAGCAGATGCTGCGCGCGCTGCGCGAGGTCGCGGCGCTGGATCTCGGCATCCCGATCGCCGCGGGCAACGTCGTCACCGCCGAGGGCGTCCGCGACCTCACCGCGGCCGGCGCGACGATCCTCAAGGTCGGTGTCGGGCCGGGGGCGATGTGCACCACGCGCATGATGACCGCGGTCGGACGCCCCCAGTTCTCGGCCGTGCTCGAAACGGCGGAGGCCGCGCGCGCGGCCGGCGCGCACGTCTGGGCCGATGGCGGCGTGCGCTACCCGCGCGACGTCGCGCTGGCGCTCGCGGCCGGTGCGGCCTCGGTCATGATCGGCTCGTGGTTCGCGGGCACGATCGAATCGCCCGGTCACCTGCGCACCGACGACGACGGCCGCATCTACAAAGAGTCGTGGGGGATGGCATCCACCAAGGCCGTGCAGGGGCGGTTTCAGGGGCTCGATGCGTTCGAACGCGCGCGCAAGGAGCTCTTCGCGGAGGGCATCTCCTCGTCGCGCATCTACCTCGACCCGCAGCGCCCGGGCATCGAGGATCTCCTCGACATGATCACCTCGGGCGTGCGGTCTTCGTTCACCTACGCCGGGGCGTCGACGGTGGCCGAGTTCCACGAGCGCGCCCGCGTCGGGCTGCAGTCCGCCGCCGGGTACGAGGAGGGCAAGGCGCTCCCCGTCAGCTGGTGACCGCGCGACCGGCCTCGACGGCGGCCTCCAGCGTCATCCAGGCTCCGAGCTGAACCGACAGGTCGCGGTCGGGACCCTCGGCCTGCGCGGCACGGCGCGGGTCGGCCGAGAAGCGGCCGTCGCGTCGGCCGTCCCACAGCGCCACCGCGTTGCGCTCGACCAGTCCGCGAGCGACCGCGGCATCGGTGGCGGGGAGCGCGATCGCGGCCGCCGCGAGATAGCGGGCCAGGATGCCGGAGAAGAGACCGCCGTCGCCGCCCCCGGCCGCGGGGAAGAGGCCGTCGTCGGGGGCACACCAGCGCTCGACGGCGCGCACGATCTCGGCGGCGCGCGGGGGATCGCCGAGGGCGAGGGCCGCCCCGATCGCGACGCCCTGGTTGTAGGTCCACAGGTCGGGACGCACGACGCCGTGTTCGATGCCGTCGCGCACGAGACCCGTCGCCGGGTCGTCGAGGGTCGCGGTCATCCAGGCGTTCAGCGATCGCGCCCGCTCCCGGTGGCGGCTCGGCGCCAGCACGATCGCTGCGGGACCGTTCGCGGGGGCGTTGTAGAGCGCGCTTCCGATCCGCCACGGCAGCGCTCCGACGTCGGGGTCGATCGCGCGCTCGAGAATCCGCGCGATCCGGGCACGGGCGTGTCCACGAGGACGTGCCTCGGCCAGCGCCAGGCCCATCCACGCGATGTCGTCGTAGAACGGCGTGGTCCACGTGCCGGCCGTGCGCAGGGTCACCCCGCGCACCGTGGCGGTGACCAGGCGGCGGCGCGACGCCGAGGGGCGATGCCGCTCCGCCTCAGTCAACGCGTGAACGAGGTGCGCGTGCCACCAGTAGTGCCACGTCCGCGCTCCCGGGCCGTCCCCGGCCGAGGCGTGCGCCCACGCGACCGGCCCATACCGGCGCACGTACGTTGCCCGCACCGCCCGCTCCGCGGCGGCGGCGCGCTCCTGCGCGGAGGGTTCGGCATCCATCCCCCCATCCTGACCGGGCTGAACGGATGCCGTGCACCCGGTGCCGTGCGGAGCGCGCTGTCATAGAATCGAGGACACGATGGACGACCCTCCCAGTTGTAGACCCGAGCCCCGACGACCTTCTCCCGCCCCGAGCGGGGGTGACGCGTGACCGAGTACGTCATGCTGGGCGTGGGGCTCCTTCTCACGGTCGGAACCGGACTCTTCGTCGCGAGCGAGTTCGCGCTGGTCAATCTCGATCGCGCTGACCTCGAAGCGCGCCGGGAGGCGGGTGAAACGCGTCTGTCGCTCACGATCGACGCGCTCCGCATCACCTCGACGCACCTGTCGAGCGCGCAGTTGGGCATCACGCTCACGACGTTGCTGACCGGGTACACGATGGAACCGGCGATCTCGAACCTGCTCCGGCCGCTGTTCTTCGCGTGGTCGCTGCCCGAGGCGTTCGTGGTGCCGCTCGCCGCCGTCATCGGGATCGGCGTCGCCACCGTGCTCTCGATGATCCTCGGTGAACTCGTCCCCAAGAACTTCGCGCTCGCGATCCCGCGGCAGACGGCGAAGCTGGTGCTGCCGTTCCAGGTGGCCTTCACCGCGGTGTTCCGCCCCGCCGTCGCGGTGCTCAACGGGAGCGCCAACGGGGTGCTCCGCGCGATGGGCGTCGAACCCAAGGAAGAGCTCTCGGGCGCACGCACCGCCGAAGAGCTGTCGAGCCTGGTGAAGCGGTCGGCCAGCGCCGGCATGCTCGAGAAAGACACCGCCTCGCTCCTGGACCGCAGTCTCACCTTCGCCCGCCTCAGCGCCGCCGACGTGATGACGCCCCGCCCGAGCGTGCACGCGCTCGCCGCGGGAGAGCCCACCGACGCCGTCATCCAGCTCGCCCGCCGCACCGGCCACAGCCGCTTCCCCGTCTACGGGGAATCGATGGACGACATCGTCGGCGTGGTTCACCTCAAGGCCGCGGTCGGGGTTCCCCGTGACCGGCGCGGCGAGGTGCCGGTGGCCGCGTTGGCGACCGAGCCGCTGCGGGTCCCCGAGACGGTGCACCTGGACACGCTCGTCTCCGAACTGCGCTCGCGCGGCTACCAGATGGCGATCGTCGTCGACGAGTACGGCGGCACCGCGGGAGTCGTCACCCTCGAAGACCTCGTCGAGGAGATCGTCGGAGAAGTCCTCGACGAACACGATCGGTCGCGCGCCGGCGTCGTGCGCACCGCCGCCTCCCTCACGTTCCCGGGCGATCTGCGTCCGGACGAGGCGCTCGACCGCGCCGGCGTCCGCGTGCCCGAGAGCGAGGTCTACGACACGGTCGGCGGCTTCCTCATGGCCGAGCTCGAGCGCATTCCCGCGGTGGGGGACACGGTCGCCATCGACGATGGCATCCTGACCGTCCACCGGATGGACGGACGCCGGGTCGACCGCGTGCAGTTCACCCCGACTCCGGTCGAGGAGGGGGTCGCCGACCTCGTCCGCGCGGCCAAGGGAGGTGACCAGCGATGAGCGATTGGGCAGGAATCGCGTGGCTCGTCGTTCTGCTGGCCGCCAACGCCTTCTTCGTGGGCGCGGAGTTCGCGGTCATCTCGGCGCGGCGCTCCCAGGTGGAGCCGCTGGCCGACCGGGGGTCGCGAGCGGCCAAGACCGCGCTGTACGCCATGGAGCACGCGACGCTCATGCTGGCGACGTGTCAGCTCGGCATCACGATCTGTTCGCTGCTGATCCTGAACGTCTCGGAACCGGCGATCCACCACCTGCTGGCCGAACCGCTCGGGCTCACGGGGCTGTCGGAGACGGCCGTCGACATCGCCGCGTTCGTCGTGGCGCTGCTCGTGGTGTCGTACCTGCACGTCGTCTTCGGCGAGATGGTGCCGAAGAACCTGGCGTTCTCGCTGCCCGACCGGGCGGTACTGATGCTGGCTCCGCCCCTGGTCGCGGTGTCCAAGGCCTTCTACCCCGTGATCGTCGCGCTGAACTGGATCGCGAACCACGTGCTGCGCCTGTTCCGAGTCGAGCCCAAAGACGAGGCCGCCTCGACCTTCACCCTCGACGAGGTCGCCACGATCGTGAACCAGTCGCGCCGCGAGGGCGTGCTCGACGACGCCGCCGGCACGGTGACGGCGGTGGTGGAGTTCACCGAGAAGAAGGCCGCCGACATCGCGGTGCCGATGGCCGCCCTGGTGACGCTGCCCGCGAAGACGACCCCCGCCGAGATCGAGCGGGCCGTCGCCACCCACGGGTACTCGCGCTACGTGATCGTCGACGGCGAAGGGCACCCGACCGGGTACGTCCACCTGAAAGACGTGCTGCGTGTGGCCGAAGGGCCCGACGACGAGGCCGACATGGCGCGGCCCATCCCGTCCAAGCGCATCCACCACATGGTGTCGGTGCGGGAGTCGACCGACCTCGAAGACGCGCTCGCGCTGATGCGGCGGTCGGGTCGGCACCTCGCGCAGGTGCGCGACGACGCCGGCGACGTGCGGGCGGTGCTCTTCCTGGAAGACGTCATCGAGGAGCTCGTGGGCGAAGTGCAGGATGCCACGGCTCGGCGCCGTTTCGTCTGAGCCCCGGGGGAGGTGCCGCTGCGTGTTACCTCCCCCGGGTCAGTACGCGCGGAGGTACTGCGCGGGCGCGGGGACAGCGGCGCCGAGTTCCGCCGCGACCCGCAGCGCGTAGTGCGGGTCGCGGAGCCACTCCCGGGCGGCGAGCACCGCGTCGGCGCGTCCCTCGGACACGACCGCCTCGGCCAGCCGGGCGTCGTCGATCATGCCGACCGCTCCCACGAGCAGACCGGTGTCGCGGCGAACCCTCTCGGCCAGGGGCACCTGGTAGCCGGGCCCGGTCTCGATGCGCTGGTGGGGCACGAGGCCGCCGCTGGAGACATCGATGAGGTCGGCCCCGAGGGCGGCGACACGCTCCGCGGCGCGCACGGTGTCGTCGATGTCCCACCCGCCCTCGGCGGCATCCGTTCCCGAGAATCGCACGAAGACGGCGGCGTCCGGCGCGGCCTCGCGCACGGCCGCGGTGACCCGCTCGAGGAGCCGGACGCGTCCGTCGAACGAGCCGCCGTAGGCGTCGTCGCGGTGGTTGCTCAGCGGCGAGAGGAACTGGTGCAGCAGGTACCCGTGGGCGGCGTGCACCTCGAGCACCTCGAATCCGGCCGCCACCGCGCGGCGGGCGGCATAGCCGAAGTCGGCGACGACCTTCTCGAGCCCCGCCGCGTCGAGCGCGAGCGGCTCGGCCAGGCCGGGATAGGCGATCGCGGACGGGGCAACGGTGGTCCAGCCGCCGTCTTCCGGCGCCACCGATCCGCGGCCGCCACCGAAGGGCGCAGTGGTGGACGCTTTGCGTCCCGCGTGGCCGAGCTGCACGCCCGCGCGAGCGCCGCGTGCACGGATCGCCGCGACGATCGGCATCCAGGCCTCGACCTGCGCGTCGTTCCAGAGGCCGGTGTCGGCGGGGGAGATGCGCCCCTCGGGTGAGACCGCCGTCGCCTCGGCGATGATGAGGCCCGCGCCACCGGCGGCGAACTGGGCGAGGTGGACGTGGTGCCAGTCGTTCGGGATACCGTCGACCGCGCTGTACTGGCACATGGGCGAGACCCAGAGTCGGTTGCGGATCTCGATACCCCGGATCGTCACGGGCGTGAAGAGGGTGCTCACGTCGAAGCCTTCCGTTCTAAGGTGACGCCATGACGGCGAGGGACTGGACCGGGCGCGATGTCACCCGCACACTGCGGAGGCCAACCGCCGAAGACGACAAGTATTCCCGCGGCGTCGTGGGCCTGCGGACGGGATCGACCCGATATCCGGGGGCCGCGGTGCTCGGCGTCGAGGCCGCGTGGCGTACGGGCACCGGCATGGTGCGCTATCTCGGCCCCGAGCGCGCGCAGGATCTCGTGCTGCAGCGTCGCCCCGAGACGGTGACGGCCGATGGCCGGGTGCAGGCCTGGGTCGTGGGGTCGGGCACGGATGCCACCGAGCGCGACGCCGACGAGACCGCGCTGCTGCGTGAACTGCTGGCCGGGGAGCTGCCCGTCGTGGTGGACGCGGGCGCGCTCGACCTCGTGCACGGTGCCACGGCGCCCGTCATCGTGACGCCGCACGCGCGGGAACTCGCCCGGCTCCGCGAGACGCTGGGGCTGTCGTCCGACATCGGCGGAGACGTCGCCGCCCGCGAGGCGGCGGCGCGGGAAACCGCCGAGACGATCGGCGGCGTGGTGCTGCTGAAGGGAGCCGTCACCCTCGTCGTGGCCGCGGGCGGCTGGACGCGACGCGTGGCGACGGGCACGCCGTGGCTCGCGACCGCGGGGACGGGAGACGTGCTGGGCGGGGTGCTCGGGGCCGTGACGGCGGGTGCCGTCGCGGCGGACCGGTGCACCCTCGACGACCTGGCCGCCTGCGCGGCGACCGCGGCCTGGCTGCACGGCACCGCGGGAACGGTGGCGTCGTCGCGGCACGGCGGACGGGGCGGGCCGATCGCCGCGCTCGATGTGGCCGAAGCGCTTCCGGGCGTCGTAGCCGGGGCGCTCTCGGACTCGATCGCGTAACGGTTGCCCCGCGCGCCCCGTGCGCGGCGGTCGTCGGACTCCGCGCGGTCGGGGACGCCGGGGGTCGCCCGCTTAGGATGATCCGGTGGTGAGGCGTGTCGTCGTTCTGTTCGTGGCGTTCGTCGCCGTCCACGTCACGGTGGGCATCCTGGGCTTTCAGCAGCCCAATCAGCCCATGGGCGACGTGTATCTGGTGTACGAACCCTGGTCGCGCTGTGCCCTCTTCGGCGGCGTCGACGTCACCTCGTGCACCCGTTCCGACGCGTGGGCGTGGCCCGGGATCACCGAGAAGTGGATCTACCCGCAGCTCGCGTTCCTCCCCATGACGTTCGCGTGGGTGTTCGCCTGGGCCGTCAGCTACACGCCCGCATGGGCGATCACGGTCGCTCTCGCCGACCTCGTCGCCTTCGTCGTCCTGGTCGGCTCGGGCCGCTCGCGCGGTCGCGTGACCGCCGCGTGGTTCTGGCTCGCCGCGATCCTCCTCATCGGCCCGGTTGGCCTGTACCGCATCGACGGGATCACCGTGCCGTTCGCGATCCTCGGCAGTATCTGGCTCGTACGCCGCCCGTTCGTGGCATCCGTTCTGCTGTCGATCGCGGTGTGGATGAAGGTGTGGCCCGCGGCGATCCTGGCCGCCGGCTTCGTCGCGATCCGACGCCGTCTCGCCCTCGTCTGGGGAGCGGTGGCGGTCTCGCTCGCCACGATCATCCCGGTGGTGGCGCTCGGCGGCGCGCCGTTCGTCTTCGGTTTCGTGGGCGACCAGACTTCGCGCGGGATCCAGATGGAGGCGCCGGTCGGTGCGCTCTACATGTTCCTCGCGGCCTTTTACGTCCCCGGCTCCGAGGTCTACTACGACGGCGATGTGCTCACCTTCCAGGTCACCGGTCCCGGCGCCGACATCGTGATTGCGGCGATGACGCCGCTGATGCTCCTCGTGATGGCCGGGGTCGCCGTGCTCGGTGCGCGCAAGATGTGGCGCGGGGCGACGTTCGTGAGCCTGTTCCCGCCGCTCTCGCTCGCCCTGGTGGCGGCGTTCATCGCCCTGAACAAAGTCGGGTCGCCGCAGTACTACGTGTGGCTGTTCGCTCCCGTGGTGCTTGGCCTCATGATCGACCGCCGTCGGTGGTACGGCTTCGCGGCGATGACACTCCTGATCGCCGGCCTCACGCAATGGGTGTATCCGATGGTCTACGACGGACTCATGGCCACGAACCCGGCGCCGTTCCCGGTGTTCCTGCTCGAGATTCGCAACCTCCTCGGGCTAGCGCTGATGGTGTGGGCGATCGTGCGCGTCGTGCGGGCGCCGATCGGTCGGGTCGCGCGCCCGGCGAGCCTCAACGACTGGGTACGGGGGCGCCGTTCGGCCCCCGTGCGGGTGGCAGCGAAGTAGCCTCGGACCATGCTCATCGCCTTCTCGGTCGCCCCGTCCGGTGTCGGTACCGCTTCGGCGGAGAACGCCGACGGCTCCGTGCACGACGCCGTCGCCGCTGCGGTGGCCGTGGTGCGCGCGTCGGGCCTTCCGCACCGCACGACCTCGATGTTCACCGAAATCGAGGGGGAGTGGGACGAGGTGTTCGACGTGGTCAAGCGGGCGACGGATGCCGTGATGCCCTACGGTTCGCGCGTCTCGCTCGTGCTCAAGGCCGACATCCGCCCCGGGCGCACCGGCGAGATCGACGGCAAGATCGAGCGGCTCGAGCGGGCGATCGACGACGCGGACGGCTGAGGGGTATCGGCCTCGTCGCCGCTGCGCGCGAGCGCGCCTCTCGAAACGATTCGACACGCCCGGCGTGGCACCGCTAGCATCGGCGAGTGACCTCTTCGACGACCTCGAAGGGTGCGGCGACGCGGGCGCTCCTTTCTCTCGCCATCGGCAGCTTCGGTATCGGAATGACGGAGTTCGTGGTGATGGGGCTTCTCCCCAACATCGCGCGCGAACTCGTTCCCTCCGCGTGGGCCGCCTCGCCCGATGACGCCATCGCCCAGGCGGGCTGGCTGATCTCGCTGTACGCCCTCGGCGTGGTCGTCGGTGCGCCGACGATCGCGGGTTCCGTCGCACGCTTCCCCCGGCATCGCGTGATGATCGTGCTCGCCGCGGCGCTGACGTTCTTCACGCTGCTGACGGTGATCGCTCCCACGTTCGAGCTGGTCGCGGCATCCCGATTCCTCGCCGGTCTTCCGCACGGCGCCTACTTCGGCATCGGCGCGCTCGTCGCCGCGGACGCCCTCGGGCCGGGCAACCGCGCCAAGGGTGTGGCGTTCGTGCTCACCGGCCTGACCATCGCGAACGTCGTCGGGGTGCCGCTGGGCACGCTGCTCGGACAGCAGGTGGGCTGGCGTGCGGCCTTCGCCGTCGTCGCCGCGATCTTCCTCCTCGCCACGATCTGCATCGCCCTGTTCGTGCCGCACCACCCCGGGATGCCGGGTCGCCGGCTCCGCGACGAGCTCCGCGTGTTCCGTCTCGGCCAGGTGTGGTTCGCGCTCGGAATCGGCTCGATCGGCTTCGGCGGCTTCTTTGCGATGTACAGCTACATCGCGCCGATGATCACCGACGTCGCCGGCCAGCCCGAGTGGACCGTGTCGCTCGTTCTGGTGCTCGTGGGCATCGGCATGACGATCGGCAACATCGTCGGTGGCGCTCTCGCCGACAAAGACCTCCGCTTCTGGCTCCTCACCGGTCTCGTCGCCCTCGGGGCGGCGTCGGTGGGTCTCGCCCTCACCGCCGGGTGGATCGTGAGCCTCGCGCTCTTCGCCTTCCTGGTGTCGTTCTGCGGTGCGGCTCTCAGCCCCAGCATCCAGACCCGGCTCATGGATGTCGCCGAAGACAATCAGTCCATCGCCGCAGCGCTGAACCACTCGGCGTTGAACATCGGCAACAGCCTCGGCGCCTTCCTCGGCGGTCTGGCGATCGCGGGCGGCCTGGGGCTCGTCGCCCCCGCCTGGGTCGGGGCGGTGCTCGCGCTCGGGGGCCTCATCGTCGCCGTCCTCTCGTTCCGCGCCGAAGACCGGAGCGGACGCCACCCGGCGCACCGGGTTCCGGTGGCCGAGGCCGCGCAGACCGCGGTGACCGGCTCGATCCCGACGCAGGACTGAGGCGCCGGGCGGTGGCATCCGCGTCGGGTCGACACTCGGCGCGCGCGGCAGTTCCGCGGGCTCAGGCCGCGAAGAGCCGCCGGAGGTGGTGGTCGACGGCGGCGGTCTCGATGAGGAACCCGTCGTGGCCGAAGTCGCTCGAGAGCACGACCGCCTGATCCCCATCGAGGGTGTTCGGGATGCCACGGGCGATGCGGTGCTGCCCATCGACGGGGAACAACCGGTCGCTGTCGACGCCGAGCACGAGCGTCGTGGCCGTGACCCGGCGCAGGGCGTCTTCGACCCCCTCGCGATCGCGGCCCACGTCGTGCGAGTTCATCGCCTCGACGAGGGTCAGGTAGCTGTTCGCATCGAAGCGGCGGGTGAACTTGTTGCCGTGGAAGTCGAGGTACGACTCCACCGCGAAGCGCCCGCCATGGCCGAGGGGGCTGACGCCCGACTGCCAGGAGCGTTGGAAGCGCTGGTTCAGTTCGGTCGGGCTGCGGTAGTTCAACAGCGCCATGCGTCGGGCCAGGGCCAGACCCCGGTGCGGGCCATCGCCGTCGCCCGCGTCGTAGAACTGCCCACCGGCGAATCGCGGATCCATGCGGATGGTGTCGGCCTGCACCGTGTTCAGGGCGATCTGGTCGGCGGTGGTGATGGGCGGGGCCGAGAGGATCGCGGCGCGCTGGACCCGATCGGGCATCCCGACCGCCCATTCGAGCGCGTGCATTCCTCCCATGGACCCGCCGATGACGGCCGCCCAGCGGTCGATTCCGAGGGCGTCCGCGAGGAGGGCCTGCGCGTGGACCTGGTCGCGAATCGTCAGGTACGGGAACCGCGAGGCCCACTCGTACCCGTCGGGCGCGATGCTGGCAGGCCCCGTCGAGCCCTGGCATCCGCCCAGCACGTTCGGAGCCACGACGAACCAGCGGTCGGTATCGATGGCGGCGCCCGGGCCGACGAGGTCGCCCCACCAGCCGGCGGTGGGGTGCCCGGGGCCGGCGGGCCCGCGCACGTGACTGTCGCCGGTCAGGGCGTGCGGGATCAGGACGGCGTTGTCACGGGCGGGGGAGAGCTCTCCCCAAGTCTCGTACGCCAGGCGGAAGCCGGGCAAGCTCTGACCGTTCTCGGTGCGGAACTCCCCGAAGGCGGTGAACTGCCGATCGCCCGCGGGATCGCCGTCGCGCCACGCGCCCGTGGCCGGGGGACGCCCGAGCAGCAGCCGTGCGTCGGCCTCCGTGATCGGTGCCGAGGGCACCGTGTCTTCGGAGATCTGCCAGTCCATGGCATCCATTCTCGCCGGTCGTGTACACCCCGAACCGACTGTTACGGCCCTGTCCAGCCCCCGACCCGGCCGGTCGCGGTCGCGCACAATCGCGGTATGGCGACCTACCTCCTCATCGCGGCCTCGAGTGACATCGGCGGGGCGACGGCACGACGACTGCGCGACGCGGGGCACCGCGTGATCACGACCGCGAGGGATTCCTCGCAGATCGAGCCCGACCACCTCCTGGATGCCACCGACTTCGACGCCGTCGACCGGGTCGTGGCCGCGGCCGGCGACGTCGACGGCATCGCCGTGTTCGCGGGATCGATGCTGCTGAAGCCCGCGCACCTCGTTTCGCGCGCGCAGTACGACGACACCATCGCGGCGTCGCTGACGACGTCGTTCGCGGTGGTACGCGCGGCCGGGAAGCACCTGCGCGGCGGCGGCTCGCTCGTGCTGCTGACCTCGGCCGCGGCCCTCGCCGGACTCTCGAACCACGACGTGATCGCGGCGGCCAAGGCGGGGGTCATCGGCCTTACGCTGTCGGCCGCCGCGAGCTATGCGAGCCGCGGGCTGCGGGTCAACGCCGTCGCCCCCGGGCTGGTGCAGACCCGGCTCACCGAGGGGCTGACGTCGTCGGACCTGTCGCGCACGGTCTCGGAGGCGATGCATCCGCTCGGGCGCCTGGGCGAGCCCGAGGATGTCGCGCGTGCGGTGGAGTTCCTGCTCGACCCCGCCAACGACTGGATCACCGGACAGGTGCTCGGTGTGGACGGGGGCCTCGGGAGCCTGCGGCCGCGCCAGCGCGTCTGAGGCCGGGCCGTTCCGCGCGAGTCGCCAAAGATTGTCGCCTGTCGGCCACGGGAAGCGACAATAATTGGCGACTCACGCATCGCGGGCGAGGGAGCGCGTCAGGCGCGGGCGGCCTCGGACAGGCGACGCGCGGCGGCGAGGGCCTGGTCGAGGTCGGCCTTGAGGTCGTCGATGTTCTCGAGACCCACCGACAGGCGAACAAGGCCCGGCGTGACACCCGAGGTGAGCTGCTGCTCGGGGGTGAGCTGCGAGTGCGTCGTCGAGGCCGGGTGAATGACCAGCGAGCGCACGTCGCCGATGTTGGCGAGGTGGCTGAACAGCTCCAGCGAGTTGACGAACTCGCGGCCCGCCTCGACACCGCCCTTGAGCTCGAACGAGAGCACCGCGCCGACGCCCTTGGGGGCGTAGTTGTTGGCCGCGGCGTACCAGGGCGACGTGGGCAGACCCGAGTAGTTCACGCTCGCGACGTCGTCATGGCGCTCGAGCCACTCGGCGATCTCCTGCGCGTTCTGCACGTGGCGCTCGATGCGCAGCGACAGCGTCTCGAGGCCCTGGATGAGCAGCCACGCGCTGTGGGGCGCGATAGCGGCGCCGAGGTCGCGCAGCAGCTGCACGCGGGCCTTGATGATGTACGCGAGCCCGTCGCCGACCGCGGTGGTGTAGCTCGCGCCGTGGTACGAGGGGTCGGGCTCGGTGAGGCCGGGGAACTTCTCGACGTTCTCGGACCAGGCGAAGGTTCCGCCGTCGACGATGACGCCGCCGATCGTCGTGCCGTGACCGCCGATGAACTTCGTGGCCGAGTGCACGACGATGTCGGCACCGTGCTCGAACGGGCGGATGAGGAACGACGTCGCGATGGTGTTGTCGACGATGAGCGGCACGCCGCTCTCGTGCGCGATGTCGGCGACGGTGCGGATGTCGAGCACGTTGATCTTCGGATTGCCGATGGTCTCGGCGAACAGGAGCTTCGTGTTCGGACGGACGGCCGCGCGCCACTCCTCGGGGTCGTCCTGGTTCTCGACGAAGGTCGTCTCGATGCCGAGCTTGGCGAGGGTGTACTTGAACAGGTTGTACGTGCCGCCGTAGATCGAGCTCGACGAGACGATGTGGTCGCCCGCCTGCGCGATGTTCAGCACCGCGAACGTCTCGGCCGCCTGGCCGCTGGAGACCAGGAGGGCGCCGGTGCCCCCCTCCAGCGCGGCGATGCGCTGCTCGACGACGTCTTGAGTGGGGTTCTGGATGCGCGTGTAGATGTTGCCGAACTCGGCGAGCGCGAACAGGTTCGCGGCGTGGTCGGCGTTGTCGAACACGTACGAGGTCGTCTGGTAGATCGGGGTGGCGCGGGCCTTGGTGACCGGGTCGGGCTGGGCGCCGGTGTGGATCTGCTTGGTCTCGAAACGCCAGTTCTCGGGTGCGGACACGGCTTCTCCTTCGAAAATCTCGGGGGCCGACGACGGATGCCACGGCCTGCTGCGAGCGTAGAGAGAGCCGCCGACACCGACAACAGGGGTGGACATGCGCCGTAACGTTCGCGGCGCTCCCGTGTCACCGCCCGCCGGTAGCGTGGACGCCATGACGCGACGCGCAGTGGTGACCGGGGCCAGTTCGGGGATCGGGGAGGCGACGGCGCGTGCTCTCCGCTCACGCGGGTGGGACGTCGTGGGGGTCGCCCGTCGCGCCGAGCGGCTGGCCGCGCTCGAGGCCGAGACCGGCGTCGTCGCCCACGCGGCCGACCTCACCGACGCCGACGCGGTCGCGGCGCTCGCCGCGTGGCTCGACGAGACCGGGGGTGTCGACGCGCTCGTCCACGTCGCCGGGGGAGCGCGCGGCGCCGACCGCGTCGAAGACGGTGATCCCGACGACTGGCGCTGGATGTTCGAGGCCAACGTGCTGTCGTCGCAGCGGCTCGTGGCATCCCTTCTTCCGCTCCTTCGGCGAGCCGCCGAACGGGTCGGTCACGCCGACGCGCTGTTCGTCACCTCCACTGCCGCGCAGACCGCCTACCCCGGCGGTGCGGGTTACAACGCCGCGAAGGCGGGCGAGTCGATGCTCGTCGCCGCACTCCGGCAGGAACTGAACGGCGAACCGCTGCGCGTCATCGAGATCGCCCCGGGCATGGTGCGCACCGAGGAGTTCACACTGAACCGCCTGCGCGGCAATCACGAGGGCGTCGACAAGCTGTACGAGGACGTCGAGGCGCCCCTCGTCGCCGACGACGTGGCCGACGTCATCGCCTATGCGCTGGACGCCCCGGCGCACGTCAACCTCGATCTCGTGACGATGCGCCCGGTCGCGCAGTCCGCCCAGCACCTGCTGGCGCGCGGTCCGCTGCGGGTGCGCTGACCCGGATCGCTCAGGCCACGTCGCCGCGCGCGGCTCCGGCGGCCGCCTCGCCCTCCGCGGTGTCGGCGAAGGCGACCTTGGGCACGAACAGCAGCAGCACGGCGGCGACGAACCCGCCCGCCGCGCAGATCGCCCAGACGGTGAGGTAGCCGGCCAGCGGGGCTGCCGTCGCCGCCACCGCGGCCCCGGCGCCACCGGCGAGCACCACGCCGAACACGGCCGACGACATCGTGCCGCCCACCGTCTTGGTGGTGTTGGTGAGGGCGGATGCCACGCCTGTCTGCCCGCGCGGAGCGGCGGCCGCCGCGGCGGCGGGCATCGCCGCCACGAGGGCGCCGGATCCGAGCCCGGCGATCGCCAGGCACAGCAGCACGTGCCACAACTCGACGTGGAGGGGCAGGAGCAGGGCATACCCGATCCCGACGAGCGCGGCGGCCCCAATGAGCACGGCCCGCGGACTCGCGCGGCGGGAGGTCACCGCGAACAGGATGGCCCCGACGATGAGCGAGACGAGGTACACCCCGATGACGTTCGATCGGTCGGTGGCATCCAGCCCGAGTCCGTAGCCGAGCGCGCGATCGGTACCGGCGTACGTGGCCAGCGGCCCCTGGGCGCCGAGCAGGCTGATGCCGACGAGGAATGAGGTCGCCTGGATCGGCCACATCTCGGGGCGGCGGAGCACGCGGATATCGACCGCGGGATCGGGGCGACCGAGCTCGTAGCGCGCGAACACGACGAGGAGGATGACACCGAGCACGAGCAGGGGCACGATGACGACCGGTCCCGGGCCGGCGGGCAGTCGCACGAACGACAGCGCCCCGGTGAGGCACAGCAGCGCCGCTGCGAGCAGGACGAACCCGCCGATGTCGAGGCGGCGGCGTCCCGGCATCCGCTCCGATTCGGGCACGCCCAGCCAGATCACGAGGCACACGAGCGTCACCGCGATCGCGGGGATCGTGAGGGCGAGGCGGAGGTCTCCGCCGGTGGCCGCGAAGAGGCGCCCGGCCGCGAGCGCGCCGATGATCGCGCCCGCTTGCAGCCCCACCACGAGCAGTCCCGCGGCGCGACGGGTCTGCGACACCCCGCGGCTCTGCCGCCGGCCGCGGTCGAAGATCAGCGCGATCTCCAGCGGCAGCCACACGACGTAGAAGCCCTGCAGGGACCAGGCGATCAGGAAGGTCGGGAACGTGTCGGCGAACACCAGCCACCAACTCGCCGCCGCCGTTGCCAGGGCCGAGGCCAGCAGGACCTTCTTGTGGCCGAATACGTCGCCGAGCTTTGCCAGGATCGGGAGGACGAGTGCCGAGAGCAGCAGCTGCGCCGCCTCGAACCAGTTCACGTCGGCGTCGCGAATACCCAGGTGCACGACGATGTCGGGCAACAGCGGTACGTAATACCCCTGCAGGATGCCGCTGGCGAGCTCCACCAGCACGAACCACCCGATGAGACCCGCGGTCACCCCGAGTGCGGACCCGCGCACCCGACCGACCGCGCCGGAGACGCGCGACATGGCGCGAGGCTAGCACTCCGCGCGTCGGCCCTCGGGCGACACCCTAGGGTGAAAAGCACAAGACGAGAGGGGATCCGCGTGGCGGAAACGACGGACGAGCGCGAACGGCTGACCTGGGACGACTTCGGTGTCGCCACGCGCGACATCTCCCGGGCGATCGTGGCCGACGGGTTCGAGCCCGAGGTGGTCGTGGCGATCGCGCGCGGGGGACTCCTCCCGGGCGGCGCGATCGCGTATGGCCTCGGTGTGAAGA
The DNA here is from genome assembly GCF_057167165.1 of Microbacterium sp. ZW3a. Classification (NCBI taxonomy): domain Bacteria; kingdom Bacillati; phylum Actinomycetota; class Actinomycetes; order Micrococcales; family Microbacteriaceae; genus Microbacterium; species Microbacterium sp. ZW3a. Next base: position 901,802 of record NZ_CM169903.1, read on the forward strand.
ACTGCGGAGCGCTGAACGTCGAGTTCTACACCGGCGTCGGGACCGTGCTCGACGCACCGGAGGTGCTGCCGCCGGCCCTGGATCTGTCGTACCTCGCCGGCCGCCGCGTGCTCCTCGTCGACGATGTCGCCGACAGCGGCCGCACGCTCGACCTCGCCGTGAAGCTTCTCGATCAGCAGGGTGCGGACGCGCGGTCGGCCGTGATCTACACCAAGCCGACGACGATCATCGCTCCCGACTACGCGTGGAAGGACACCTCGCTCTGGATCGACTTTCCGTGGTCGTTCCAGGGGTCGGTGCGCGACGAGGAAGCCGTGTGAGCGGGAGGTCGCTCGCCGAGCTCGCCGACGCGGGCCTCATCGACGTCTCGTGGGTGGAGCCTCTCGCGCCGGTGGCGGGGGATATCGCCGCACTCGGCGAGCGGCTGCGCGCCGAGGGAAAGCCGTACCTGCCCGCGGGTGACCTCGTGCTGCGGGCCTTCCGCACCCCGGTCGACGCCGTGCGGGTGCTCATCGTCGGGCAGGACCCCTACCCGACCCCGGGGCACCCGATCGGCCTGTCGTTCGCCGTCGACCCGCACGTGCGTCCGCTGCCGCGGAGCCTGGGGAACATCTACCGCGAGCTCTCCGACGACCTGGGCATCCCGCCCGCCCCGCACGGCGACCTGTCGGCCTGGGCCGGCCAGGGCGTGATGCTGCTCAACCGCGTGCTCACGGTGGCGCCCGGCAGCCCCGCGTCGCACCGCGGGTGGGGATGGGAGCGGGTCACCGAGCACGCGATCCGCTGCCTCGTCGCCCGTGACGCGCCGCTCGTGGCGGTGTTGTGGGGGCGGGATGCCGCGAACCTCACGCCCCTCCTCGGAGACACCGCGATCGTGGCATCCGCGCACCCGTCACCGCTCTCGGCGAGCCGCGGCTTCTTCGGCTCCCGCCCGTTCTCGCGCATCAACGCGCTGCTCGAGGAGCAGGGCGCGCCCGCGGTCGACTGGCGACTCCCCGCCCCCGCGTGACGGGGCTGGCCCGGCACCTTCCGTGCGGGCCCCCGGGGCCGTCACACGGCGGAAACGGCTGGCCCGTAGAGTGGCGTCCGTGCTGGAAGAGGAGTACGAGAAGAACCGGCGGCGATTGCCCGCCCACCTGCGGCGTGCGCCCGAGCCGGAGCGGCCGTTCTCGTATGAGATCCGCCCGGCCACGGAAGCGGACATTCCCGACATCCGCGAGATTTACAACTACTACGTGCGCAACTCGGTCGTGACGTTCGACGAGAAGGCCTGGTCGGTCGCCAAGTGGCGGGAGAAGTTCGAGACGCTCGAGAAGCTCGGGCTGCCGTTCCTCGTCGCGCAGTCCCCGAGCGGGCAGATTCTCGGGTACGCCCTCGTTCAGCCCTGGCAGTCGAAGTCGGCCTACCGCTATACCGTCGAGAACTCGATCTACCTGGGGCAAGCGGCCGCGGGCAAGGGCCTCGGCCGGGCGATGCTGGAGGCCCTCATCGACGCCTGTGCAGAGAAAGGCATCCGCGAGATGGTCGCCGCGATCAGCGACAAGGGCGCGGATGCCTCGATCGCGCTGCACCAGAAGCTCGGGTTCACCGAGGTGGGCCGCATGGGCCGGGTGGGGTTCAAGTTCGGGCGCTGGCTCGGCGTGGTCTACCTGCAGAAGAGCATTCCCTCGAAGAAGAAGCGCCGGAAGCTGTTCGGCTGACGCGCGGGGCCGTTCGCGTCGGACGTCTGCTCAGCGGGATCGCGAGTCACTGCGCGGCGTCGGCGCGGCGCACCTCGTCGACCAGCGTGCGCCACGGCCCCTCGACCTGCGCGTCGCCGAGACGCGCCTCGCGCACCGCGGTGCCGCCCTCGCGCACTTCGATCCGCCACTGGTAGCGGTCGGCGCCGCGTGCGGGCGGGGGAGGGGCATCCCACGGGCACTGCGCCACGAGTGAGCGCCAGCGGGGCGCGCGCTCCGGTTCGGGCTCCGCGCGCCACCGCCGAGACAGCCCGGCGATCCCGCCGGAGCGCACCACGATCACGGCGAAGCGCTCGCCGCGTGCGGCCTCAGGTCGTGGCATCCTCTCCGACGCCCACTTCCGCCCAGGCGGCGCGGACGGCGTCGGCCTCCTCCGACTCCTCACCGTACTCCGCTGCCGCGGCGCGGCGTGTGGCGGCGGCGAACGCGGTGAAGTCGGCCGTCGGCGACAGATCGCCGGACGTGAGGGTGAGGTACCAGATGAGCCCGGCCCGCTCCCACGCGAAACCCCCCAGCCGTGTGGCGACGAGGTGGAAGGCCCGGTTCGGGATACCGGAGTTGATGTGCACGCCCCCGTTGTCGTCGTCGGTCTCGACGTAGTCGCGCAGGTGCCCCGGTTGCGGGTCGATGCCGAGCACATCGTCGTCGTAGGCGGTCCCGGGAGCGGACAACGACCGCAGAGCCGTGCCCTGCACGCCCGCGGCGAAGATGCCCGCGCCCACGAGCCACGTGGCCTCGTCGGCGCGCTGCCGGAGCGCGTGCTGCTCGGCGAGCACACCGAAGACGTCGGCCACCGATTCGTTCAGCGCCCCCGACTGACCCTGATACTCCAGGCCCCCGAGCGCGTCGATGACGCCGTGGCCGAGCTCGTGTGCGATCACGCTGAGCGAGCGGGTGAAGCCGACGAACACCTCGCCGTCGCCGTCACCGAAGACCATGCGCTCGCCGTTCCAGAACGCGTTGTCGTAGTCGTCGCCGAAGTGCACGGTGGCGAGCAACGAGCCCCCGGCGCCGTCGATGCCGTCGCGCGCAAAGGCATCCCAGAACAGGTCGTAGGTCGCGCCGAGACCGTCGTACGCTTCGTCGGTCGCGGGGTCGCCGGTGGGGCCGTCGTCTTCGGTGCGCACCCGGCGGCCGGGCAGCCGCTCGGTGTTCTGCGCGTCGGAGATCACCCGGTCGGGCACGGGGGCGGTCTCGGCCACCAGGGCACCCGCGTCGATCGAGAGCCGCAGCCGAGCGCGTGCCGCACGCGGTGGTCTCGGGACGGCCAGGGTTTTGCGCGCGGCGGCGGCAGCGTGGGCGAGACGCGGATCGTCGCTGGAGGCGATCCGATCGAGGAGGAAGGGGGGAACGATGCCGGGGGTCATGGGGCGAGGCTAACGGCGGCCACCGACACGCGGCATCCCTTGTCAACGAGAACAGGGGATGCCACGAGAACAGGGCGTTCGCGCCGCCGGATTCGGTCTGTTCCGGGCGCACGGCCTGTCTTCGTGACCGGTGGGGCGCGCCGCAGACGCGGTGCGGGCGGCGTCGCGCGGCCGGTCGCGGCCGGTCAGGCGGGCAGCGTCGGCACCGAGGCCAGCAGGCGCCGCGTGTACGCGGCCTGGGGCTGCAGGAGCACCTTCTCGGTGGGGCCTTGCTCGACGATCCGTCCGTCTTTCATCACGACGACCTGATCGCACACGTTCTGCACCACACCGATGTCGTGCGAGACGAGCACGAGCGTCAGCTGCTCTTCGGAACGCAGGCGCGCGAGGAGCCGCAGGATCTGCGCCCGCACCGTCACATCGAGCGCCGAGAGGGGCTCGTCGCCCACGAGAATCCGCGGCCGGTGCACGATCGCGCGGGCCAGGGCGATGCGTTGACGTTGCCCTCCCGAGAACTCATGGGGGTAGCGTTCGGCCATGTCGGCGTCGAGCCCGACCTGCGCGAGCACCTCGCGCACGCGCGCGCCGCGGTCGCCCTCGATCCCCAGCGCCCAGAGCGGTTCGCCGACGATGCGGCCGACCCTCATGCGCGGATCGAGCGAGGCGTAGGGGTCTTGGAAGACGACGCCCGTCGCCCGGCGCAACCAGTGCAGCGACCGGGCGGAGCCGCGGGCGTCGACCGGGCGCCCGTCGACCTCGACGGCCCCCGCGCTGGGGGTGTCCAGGCCCAACAGCAGGCGCACGAGCGTCGACTTGCCCGACCCGGACTCGCCGATGATCCCGACCGCAGACCCGGCGCGCACCGACAGGTCGACGTCGACGAGCCCCGCGGTGCGCTCGGCGCCGCCGAACCCGCGCGTGCGCGGGGTGAGGTAGGTGCGGGAAAGTCCCCGCGTGTGCAGGATCGTGTCGCTCATGCCCGGTCCTGCCCCTCGGCGCCGGATCCGTGCCGGCGGTCGATCTCGGGATGCCACAGCGTCGCGGTCGCGTCGCGCAGCAGCGCCTGCGTCACCGGGGAGGACGGCGCCCGCAACAGGTCGTCGACCGCCCCCTGCTCCACGATGCGGCCGTGCTCGAGGACGACCGCGTGCGTGGCGACCTGCGCCAGCACCGCGAGGTCGTGGGTGATGAAGACCAGCGACATTCCGGCATCCTGCACGAGGGAGCGCAGGAGCGACAGGATGCCGGCCTGGATCGTGACGTCGAGGGCCGTGGTCGGTTCGTCGGCGATGAGCAGGCGCGGGCGGCACGCGAGCGCCATCGCGATGGCGACACGCTGACGCTGGCCGCCGGAGAGCTGGTGCGGGTAGCGCGAGACGATCCGCTCGGGATCGGGGAGCGCGACGCGCTCGGCCTCGGCCACGGCCCGCCGCAGGGCCTCTCGGCGCGAGACGCCCTCGTGGATGCGGAGGGACTCGCCGATCTGGCGTCCGACGGTGCGGATGGGGTTGAGGGCCGTCCGCGGCTCCTGGAACACGATGCCGATGTCGTCACCCCGCAGGCGCGCGAGCTCGCGATCGGGGAGGCCGAGGATCTCGCGGCCGTTCCATCGCACGCTCCCCGACACGGTCGCCCCGTCGGGGAGCAGCCCGAGGACGGCCAACGCGGTCAGCGACTTGCCCGAGCCCGATTCGCCGATGAGTCCCACCCGCGCGCCGTCCGGGACGGCGAAGGAGATTCCGTCGACCACGGTGCGACCACCGATCTCGATGCGCAGGTCGTTCACCTCGAGGCTCACGCGACCACCCCCGGGACGTGCGTGCGCGCCTGGGGCGTGCGCTCCGACAGCGTGGGGTCGGCGGCCTCGCGGAGGGCATCGCCGAGCAGGTTGAGCCCGAGCACGGTGAGCGTGATCGCCAGCCCCGGCCACACCACCGTGAGGGGGTGCACCGAGATGTAGGCCTGCAGGTCGGCGAGCAGGACACCCCAGGACGGCTGGGTGATCGGTGCGCCGAAGCCGAGGTAGGACAGACCCGCCTCGGCGAGCACCGCCACGGCCATGCTCCACGACAGCTGCACGATGAACACCGGGGCGACGTTGGGGAGGAGGTGTCGCACGAGGTTCTGCGCCGGGCTCAGACCGCTCGCGCGCCCCGCCAGCACGAAGTCGCTCTGCAGCACTCGCCGCAGTTCGGGACGCGTGACACGGGCGATGGTGACACCGAAGCCGATGCCGACCGACCAGATGACCACGGCGAGCGACCCGCCCCAGACCGCCGTGATCATCATCGCGATGATCAACACCGGGAAGGCGACGAGGATGTCGACCAGCACGGCCACGCTCTCGCGCACCCAGCGCGCCGTCAGCGCCCCGAGAGCGGCCAGGGCGATGCCCAGGAGCGAGGCCACGACGCCCGCACCGATGGCCACGATGACGGTCGTGCGCGCTCCGGCCATGAGCAGGCTCAGGATGTCGCGGCCGTTGCCGTCGGTGCCGAGCACGTGCGGCCACGACGGATCGGCCCACCGCGCGCGGGCGTCCACCGTGGCGGGGTCGAACGGGGTCCACACGAGCGAGACGAGCGCAGTGAGCACGACGACGGCGACGACCAGGATGCCGAAGCGCCCGGTGCCGAGAGACCAGAGCCGACGGAGCGTGCTCACGAGGCCTCCCTCTGCCGGGGATCGATGAGGCGGTGAACGAGGTCGACGAGGAAGCCGACGATGAGGACGAAACCGGTGAGGGCCAGCAGCTCGCCCTGGACTTTGGGGAGGTCGCGGGCGGCGACGTCAGCGACGAGCATTCGGCCTACTCCCGGCAGGGTGAACAGCTGCTCGATGACGACCGCGCCCACGATGATGCCGGCGATCTGGAGCCCCAGCACGGTGATCACCGACAGCCCGACGTTGGGCAGGCCGTGGCGCAGCAGCGCCTGGGTGCGTGTGAGTCCCTTAGCGGCGGCCGTGCGGACGTAATCCTGGCCGATGGCCTGGAGCGTGGCGCTGCGCACGAACCGCAGCAGCATCGCCCCCTCGACCACGCCGATCGTGACCGCCGGGAGGACGAGCGCGCGGGTCGCCGCGGCCGGATCGCTCCATCCCGCGCGCGGGAACCCCTGGGGCGGGAACCATCCGAGCCAGACGGCGAAGACGACCACGAGCATCATGCCGGCCCACACCACCGGCACAGCCGCCAGCGCCTGCGCCCCCACGCTCATCGCCGTTCCGTCGGCGCGCCCGCGGCGGAGCGCAGACAGCACGCCGAAGGGGAGCCCCACCAGCAGTGCGACCGTCAGCGACATCGCGGCCAGCGGAACGGTGACGCGGGCCTTGTCGGCCAGCTCAGCGCTGACCGATGCACCGGTCACGAGCGAGGTGCCCAGATCGCCGCGGAGCAGACCCCCGATCCAGTCGAGGTACTGCTGCCAGAGCGGGGCCGTGAGCCCGAGGCTCTCGCGCAGGGCCGCGACCTGTTCCGGCGTCGCCTGGGTGCCGGCGATGAGAAGGGCGACGTCTCCGGGCAGGACCCGGAGCGACACAAAGATCAGCACGCTGGACACGGCCAGGCCCAGCACGAGCAGGCCCAGCCGTGTCAGCGCGTATCGGATCACTCCGACGAGACCGTCACACCCGCCAGCGGCAGGCGCACGTTGAGGGAGTTGGTCGGGAAGTTCGCCACGTTCGTGGCCACCGCGGTCAGGGGCGTCGACAGGAACAGGAAGTCGGCGGCATCTTCCTCGGCGACGATGCGCGCGGCCTGGCTCAGCAGCTCGGCCGACTGCGTCGCGTCGGTCGTGGCGAGGGCCTGCGCGTACAGGCTCTGCACCTCGGCATTGTCGTACCCGAAGTAGTACGACGGGTTCGCCCAGTTGCTGAAGTCGCGGGCCTCGACGTGGCGGACGAAGCTGAGGTCGTAGTCGTGGTTCTGATACACGTCCTGCAGCCAGGTACCGAAGTCCACCGAGTTCACCTGCAGCTTCACGCCGATGTCGGCGAACGACGACACCAGGAACGTCGGGATGGAGCTGGGGTAGACGCTCGGGATCGTGAGCGTGAGGTCGAGGTTCTCGGCTCCGGCCTCGGCGAGCAGCTCGCGGGCCTGGTCGGGGTCGTACGAGATCGTGTCGGAGAGGTCTTCGTACCCGGGGTCCAGCGGCGGGATCGGGCTGAACAGCTCCTGGCCGGCACCGAGGGTCTCGATGAGTGCCTCGTGGTCGATGGCCAGACGCAGCGCCTCGCGCACGCGCTCGTCATTCAGGGGGGCACGGGCGTTGTTGAACGCGAGCGTGCCCTTGTCGGTGGTGAGCCCCGAGTCGATCCGGAAGTTCCCGGTGTCCTCGACCTGACCTCTCAGCTCGGGGTCGATCTCGAGAGCGACATCCACATCGCCGCTGACGGCGGCGTTGATCGCGGCGCTCTGGTCGGGAATGTAGTCGAGCACGACCTCGGCGACACCTGCCGGGTCACCCCAGTAGGCGTCGTTGCGGCTGAGCGTGAGGCTCTGCCCGGTGTTCCACGACGAGACCGTGAAGGGGCCGGTGCCGTTGGTCGCGGTCTGGAAGTCGGTGGTGTCGCCGCTGCGGAAGACGAGACCGGCGCGACCGGTCAGTGCGAACAGGAAGTCGATGTTCGGCTGCGCCAGCGTCACCACGACGGTCGAGGCGTCGGGCGAGGCGATCGACGCGACGCCGGCGAGGTCGGCGCTGTTCTGAATCGTGGCGTCGTCTTTGGCGGTCTGCAACGACGACACGACGTCGGCGGCGGTGAGCTCGCTGCCGTCGTGGAACGTCACCCCCGGGCGCAACGTGAAGGTGTAGGTGAGACCGTCGGGCGAGACGGTCCACTCCGTCGCGAGGGCCGGCACGATCGCGTTGTCGTCGTCGCCGTCCCGGGTCACCAGACCCTGGTACACGTTGTCGATGAGGGCCTGCTCGAGCGAGGCGCCGCTCGTGCGCCGGATGTCGAGGTTCGACGGTTCGAGCGACAGGCGCACGGTGAGGGTGGCGTCGGGGTCGGGGGAGCCCGGTGACGCGGGGGCGGTCGAGGTGCCGGTGCACGAGGTGAGCAGGAGTGCTCCGATCAGGAGCGCGCTCGTGGCGAGGGCGGTACGGCGCAGCATTGCGGGAGTGTCCTTTCGCAGGCCGACGGCACCCGGGTGTGCTGTGATGCCGTGTGGTGGGGTGGGAGACAGCCTACTTTCACGCCGCCGACCCGGACGCCGCGTGTGACACCGTGCGACGCGCCGGTCGCGGCGGGTTACCCCTCGTCGACGACCTCGCGGATGAGGGCGGCCAGGCCGGAAGGGTCTTCTTCCTGCACGTTGTGGCCTGTCGCGGCGACGTGGATCCGGGCCGACGGGGCTCGGCGGGCGAACTCCTCGGCATCCTCGGCTGTGACGAAACCGTGATCTCCCCGCAGCAGCGTGAGGGGCGCGCGCACCTCGGCGACGTCGTCCCACCCGGTCGTGGAGAGCACGGCGCGTACGGCATCCGGAGTGCTCGTGTCGCTGCCGGCGTTGGCCGCGGCCGCGGCCAGGTGGGCGAAGTGGTGCTTCCACTCCACGCGCCCGTCGGGCCGCACGCGGGTGTTGAGGAACACACCGCGCTCGGCGGCCTCGCGCGAGCCGCCGAGGCCGAACGACAGCGCCTTCTCGACGAGTTCGTCGCGCGTGGCCCAGTCGGTGGGGCCCGCGAAGAACGCCCGCAATTGCGCCGGTCCGGCGCTCGGGTCGATCCCGGGGGTGATGTCGACGATGACGACGTGCGCGATGAGGTCGGGACGGGATGCCGCCACCGCAGCCGCCGTAAGGCCGCCCAGCGAGTGGCCCACCAGCACCTGGGGCCGGTCGGTCCAGGCGTCGAGGGCCGCGGCGACGTCGGGAGCCAGGACGCGGCCGACGTACGCGGCGTCGTCACGCCAGGAGGAGTCGCCGTGTCCGGGCAGGTCGAGTGCGAGGGCGGGGATCCCCAGGTTCAGAAGGGTGGTGTCCCAGGTGTGGGCGTTCAGTCCGGCACCGTGCAGCAGCGTGACCTGCGGCGGCGCCGGGCCCCACCGCAGCCCGCTGAGGGTCCGGCCGTCGGCGAGGGGGAGCGTCACCCGGTCGACCGGAGGCGCGTCGACGCCGAGGGTCCGGGCCTGAGCGGGGAGGAAGGAGAATTCGTCGGTCTCGACCACGCACCCACCCTGGCATCACGGGCGTGATGCCGCTACCCGCGGGCACGCGCCCCGCCCCCTTCTGCCCGTCCCGTCGCCGTAGGCTGAGGCCATGGGCGAGGAACGACGCGTACACCTGTCGAAGAAGGCTCCCGAGGCATATGCCGCGCTCCGCGCGTTTTCTAAGACGGTGGGTGGCCTCGCCGCCGCCGCCGGGATCGATGCCCGGTTGCGCGAGATCGTGCAGATCCACGCCTCGCAGCTGAACGGCTGCGCGTTCTGCGTGCGCGTGCACGTCGACGCCGCGGTGGCCGCCGGGCTCGACGCCGACGTCATCGCGCAGATCGCGACCTGGCGCGAGTCGGGGGTCTTCGACGAGCGGGAACGCGCCGCGCTCGAACTCACCGAGTCGTTCACGTACATCCACGACGAGGGCATCCCCGACGAGGTCTACGACCGGGCGGGTGGCATCCTCAGCGAAGAGGAGTACGTCGCGCTCAGCTGGGTGCTCGTGGCGATCAACGCGTTCAACCGGGTGGCGATCGCCGGGCGCTATCCCGTTCCGCCCCGTGTCGCCACCACGGCGGAGCGCCTCGCCCACGATCACGGGAGCGACGCGTGAGCACGCTCATCTCGGGGGCGATGAACTTCCGCGACGTGGGCGGGCTCACCGCCGGCGACCGTCGTACCCGGACAGGCGTGCTGTACCGGTCGGGAAACCTCGTGCAGGTCGACGATCTCGGCATTCAGAGCCTCCGCGAGCTCGGGCTCCGGCGCATCGTCGACCTGCGCGACGACGACGAGGTGCGCCACTCACCGAGCCGGCTGGACGACCTCGACATCGAGGTGCGGCGGGTTCCCTTGTTTCTCGGGTCGGTCGCGTCGTTCTTCGAGCGCGACGTCAGCCTGGGGGAGCTCTATGACGAGATGGTCGCGGGCTCGGCCGCGCGCATCGTCGAGGCGGTGCGCGCCATCGACGGGGCGCAGCCGGTGCTCGTGCATTGCACGGTCGGAAAGGACCGCACCGGGGTGACCGTCGCGATCACGCTGGCCGCGGCGGGCGTCGACCGGGAGGCCGTCGTCGCCGACTACGCGCGCACCGAGACGCTGCTGCCCGCCGAGCGCAATCGGCAGGTGGTATCGGCCATCCGGGCCCTCCACCCCGAGAACCGGCACGCCGAAGACCTCGCGACGCGGTCGCCGGCGCGGGTCATGCGCGCGCTGCTGGAACGACTCGACGCCGAGTACGGATCACCCGCGGGCTTCCTCCGCGCGCACGGCGTCTCCGACGACGAGCTCGCGCACCTGAGGCACACCCTGGTCGAGTGACCCTGGGGCACATCCACGGTCGCGAATACAGGGTCACAACACAGGTTAGGCAACCCTTGGTGGCGGGTATAGTGGATGCCATCATGACCGCCTCCACCGAGCACAACGACGCCGCCTGCCGGGCGTCGCGGCACACCCGTGTCCAGCACCTCATCACGGCCGACGAGACCTCTCTCGTCGACCTCGAGGCCCTGCTGTCGACGCTGCCGATCTGCTCGATCGGTCGGGTCTTCGTGGAGGTTCCCGACGCGTCGTGGATCGGCACGATCGCCGCTCCCGCGCGCATGACGGTGACGTGGCTCGACCGATCGCGTCGTGGCGGCGCCCCCGGAACGGGTCGCGCGTGCGCGCCCGGTGAGGCACTCGCGCGCGCGGTCGCGGGCTGGGCGGGCGAGATGCTCTGCTGCGACGATGACGCCACGCGCACCTTCCTGCTGGGCGGCTACCTCGGCACGGTCGAGATCGTCGAGGAACTCACCTCGCGGCACGGCGTCGACGCGACGGCCATCCACACCCCCGAGCGCTACGGCCTCGCCACCGCCCGCTGATCAGAATCGGCGTTCGACGCGTCAGGCCCCGCGGGGTACATAGTTGCCCTCGACGAGTCCCGCCTCGATTTCGAAGCGGTTGCGCAGCGGGTCGCGGCCGGCCAGCAGGTAGAGCACCGGCATGAGAAAGCCGTACCGGCGCCACTGGCGCACGTGCACCGCCTCGTGTCTGAGCACGGCGTCGGTGGGCGGTACGTCGCCGGTGAGGAAGCACGCGCCGACGCACACGCCGCCGCGCGGGAACGCCCAGGCCGGAAGCCCCCGAAACACCCAGAGGCCGTGCCGACGTTCGATGCGGCCCGTGCTCCACAGCGAGCCCCACACCCAGCCGACGGTGCAGCCGTAGAGGAAGCCGAGCCGGCTGAGGGGCGAATCCGTCAGGAAGCTCGGCAGGAAGCGGTCGAGGCGGCGTCCGCGCGCGACGGCCAGGTCGGCGCGCTCGCGCCACCCCGCCGGCGGGCGCGGGATCGGGCTCACGCGAGTGCTCCCACCAGGCGCAGGATCGCGCCCAGGTCGTCGATGGCCGCGGCGGGAGAGGAGGGGGAGAACTCCGTGATCGTGGCGCCGGCGAGAGGCAGCCGCTCGCGCAGGCGTCGGATCGAGGCCGCCACATCGGTCACGCGTGCCCCGAAGGGTTCGGGGAACGCCACCCCGGTGAACTCCGCCGGGTCGAGCACGTCGAGGTCGAGGTGCACGAACACGCGCGTCGCCCCCGTCGCCACGACGGCATCGGCGAGGGCATCGGGGTCGGACAGGGCGGATGCCGTGAGCGTGCGCATACCGCGATCGTCGATGTAGCGCTGCTCTTCGGCATCCAGGGCTCGGGTGCCCGCGAGAACCACTCGTTCGGCCGGAATGCCGGGGTCGAGGTGCAGGAGATCCCAGCCGTCTCCGAGGATCGCCCGCAGGACCATGCCGTGGAACGCTCCGCTGGGGGAGGAGTCGGGGGTGTGGAGGTCGGCGTGCGCGTCGATCCACACCACGGCGAGGTCGTCGCCGGCGATCGCCGAAACGGCGCCCAGAGTGACGCCGCAGTCGCCGCCGATCGTCACCGTGTGTTCGCCCTCGACGGCCGAGACGGCGTCGTCGATGCGCTGGCGCATGCGCACGAGCGCACTGGCGCGCAGGACCCGCGAGCCCTGGGCATCGCCGGCCTCGGCGGGGGCTTCGAGCACGGTGGTCGCGGCGCGGGGGAGGTCGCCGGCGATCGCCTCGGCGCCGTCGATGAGTTGCATCGCGCGCGACGATGACGAGCCCTGCCACTGCGGGGCGATCACGAATCGCGTCATGAGAAGCCTGTCGGAAGACGGGAGCGCACCGCCCCGGCGGACGGTGCGCTCCCGGTGTCGATCAGAGGTCGGGGCTGGGCGCGTCGATCGCGGCGCGCTGCGGTCCGCCGATCTTCAGCGCGGCGAGGCGCGCCTCGACCTCGGTGAGCTCGCCGACGTCTTCGAGGGCGTTGAACTGCGCGTCGATGCTCGAGGCGGCGAGCTCCTGCTTGCCGGCCGCGAGGGCCTCTTCGCGGCGGATCTTGTCTTCGAAGCGCCCCAGTTCGCTGGTGGGGTCGAGCACGTCGATCGACTTGACCGCGTCGTGCACCTTGTTCTGCGCCTCGGCGACCTTGGCGCGGGCGAGGAGCTCGCTGCGCTTCGACCGCAGCTGCTCGAGCTTGGCCTTCATGCCGTTGAGGCCGTCTTTGAGCTTGTCGACGACCTCGGTCTGCGAGGCGATCGTCGGCTCGGCGGCCTTCGCCTCGCTCTCGGCGGTGATCTGACGCTGCAGGGCGATCTTGGCCAGGTTGTCGAACTTGTCGGCCTCACCGGTGTTGCCGGCGGCGCGCAGCTCGTCGCCCTTGCGGCTCGCGGCGAGGGCCTTGTTGCCCCACTCCGCGGCGGCCTGGACGTCTTCCTGGTGGTCGCGCTCGAGCAGGCGGAGGTTCCCGATGGTCTCGGCGATCGCCGACTCGGCGTCGGCGATGGAGTTCGAGTAGTCGCGGACGAGCTGGTCGAGCATCTTCTGCGGGTCCTCGGCCTGGTCGAGGAGCGAGTTGATGTTCGCGCGGACGAGGGTCGAGATGCGACCGAAGATGGACTGCTTGGCCATGCGGGATTTCCTTCCTGAGGGCGACGGTGTCGAGTCTGGTGCGGAATGCTACGAGTTTTCTGTGACGGATCGGAGCCGTCGAAGCGGGGGCGTCAGAAGCGCCCCCCTCCGCGCCGGGAGCGCGATCCTCCGGACGACCCGCCGCCGATGCGCCCGCGGGATCCGCCGCCGCGGGACCCGCTCGAGCGCGAGCCGCCGCCCATGCCGCCGAGTCCGCCCATCATGCCGCCGAGGCCCCCGCCACCGAAGCCGCCGCGCGAGCGCGACCCGCCGCCGAGGAGGGCGTTCACCGCGATACCGCCGAGGATGGCCCCCATCATGTCGCCGCCACCTCCGCGCGACATTCCGCCGCCGCCGAAGGCGCTGACGTCGTTCTGCGCGAGAGAGCTGGCCTGTCCGGCGAGGGAGACCGCGCGCTGGGCGGACTCGAGCGCCGCGGCCGGATCCCCTCCCCTCAGCTGCTCGGCGCGCACGAGGGCGGCACCGGCCTCGGCCAGTCGCGTGCGCGCGGTGGGCCCGACGGCGCCGCGGCGGGCGGAGATGAAGTCCTCGGTCGCCGACATCTGAGCGCGGGCCTGCACGAGCGCACTGTCGAGTTGGGACTCGGCGCGGCGGCGGCGCTCGGCCGCGTCGTGGGCCGCGCTGATCACGGCGTCGATCGCGGCGTTGCCCTCTTCGAGGGACGCGAGTGCGGCCAGCGGAGACGAGCGCGGGGGCGCGAGAGCGGAGCGTCCGGCCTCCAGGCGCGTGCGCGTCGTGGCGATCGCGCCGGAGACACGCCCCTCGGCGTCGGGGAGGGCGGACGCGGTCGCGAGGTCGCCCTCGATCTCTGCCACGAGCTGGGTCGCGCGCTGCTCCGCAGCCGCGAGGTCGCGTGCGAGCGAGCCGATCGCCCTCTCGAGCCCGTCGGCCTGGGCCACCGCGGTCTCGCCGGCGCGGATCGCAACGGCGGCCTCTCCCGTGGTTCCGGCGGCGATCGCGGTGTCGGCCGCCGAGAACTGCTCCGTCGCGAGGTCGAGGCGGGCGCGCGCCTGCGCCGGGTTGTCGGCGACGGTGCGCACCTCCTCGTCGGCATAGCGCTCGCGCAGGAGCGCGAGATCGCGCGCGGCGGCGTCGAGGGCGGCCGAGGCCGCGGCGTGGGCGGCGCGCGCACGCGCCAGGGCGGCGGGGGCGTCGGACTCGAGGGCGCGGAGCTCGTCGAACGCGGCGGCCTTGGCATCGAGCGACTCGTCGGCCGCGCCGCACAGCCGGAGGATCTCGGCGTACCCGGCACGGCGCTGTTCGGGCGTCTCGGGGACGTCGTCGTCGAGCTGCTGCGAGATCGTGAACGCCCGGTCGAGATCGGCTCGGGCCTGCGCGAGGGCCTCGGCGAACGGTGCGGCCGCCGCGTCGCCGAACTGCGCGCGGGCGAACCCGAGCTCCTGCTCGCTCGTGGTGATCGCGTCGTCGGTGGCGACGAGCGCCGAACCCGCCCGGCGAGCGAGATCGTCGATGTTCTCCGGGGTGGTGCCGGTCGCCCCCGCTGCCGCTTTGCGCCGGCGTCGCAGCCACAGCCACAGCAGCCCGCCGCCGAGCGCGAGTACGAGGAAGACGACGAGCGCGATGAGGGCGACGTCGGGGCCACTCCCGGCGGGGGAGGGCGGCGGCGCCGGGTCGGCCGCGCGCGCCGCCGTTGTGATGCCGGTGGCGGCGGCGTCCGCCGCCCCGGCGTAATCGCCGGCCTGCAGCGCGGGTTGCACGCGCTGTTGCTCGATCTCGCCGAGCTGTTCGGCGGAGAGGGTGCCGTCGTCGACGTCGCCGGAAAGGTAGAACGCGCGCCCGTCGACGGCGACGGCCAGCAGGTACTGGTGGGGCCCCAGGTTGTTGATGTTCGCGGTCTGGTTCGCCCAATCGGCGGCGGCGGTCGGCTGGGTGAACTCGTCGACGTAGACCACCCACAGGTCGAGGCCGGTCTGTTCCGACAGTCGCAGCAGCTGTGATTGGACCTCGGCCTCTTGCGCGTTGGTCAGCACGTCGGCCTCGTCGAGGACGTAGCTCGACCCGAGCGGGGGAGGGGGCGCGGCCGATGCCACGGTGGGGAGTCCGAGGACGGACACCATCGCGCTCACGACCCCCGCCATGATCGCTGCCGCCTTCGGCTTTCGCATGCATCCCCCTTCGGCGCTGGACGCGTCCACTCTATAAAGCGGGTCCGACACCCGGGAAGGCACGGCGCGTCCGCCCTCAGCGCACACGGGCGCCGCATAGGCTCGGGCGTTCGGAGGTACCCCCATGGACGATCGCTACGGCACCGATGTGCTCGCCCGCGGCTGGCGCGACGCCGGACGGAAGAAGGCGGCCCCGGTCGCGGCATCCGTCGATCTCGTCGTCGAAGTTGCCGGAGACGGATTCTGCGGCGCGGTGACCCGCATCGAGGGCCTGCACGTCGAGCTCGAGGACCGCCGCGGAAAGCGTCGCCTGTTCCCCCTCGGCGGCGGGTTTCTCGTCGACGGCGAGCCGGTGGTGCTCGTCGCCCCGGCTGCCGCCCCGAAGGGGCGCACCCGCACCGCCTCGGGGTCGTTCGCCGCTCCCGACCAGCGTGCCCGCACGGCACGGGCGAGTCGCATCTTCGTCGAGGGCAAGCACGACGCCGAACTCGTCGAGAAGGTGTGGGGCGCGGACCTCCGCGCCGAGGGCGTCGTGGTGGAGTTCCTCGAGGGGGTCGACCTCCTCGAGCAGACCCTGGATGCCGAGCCCCCGACCGCCGAGCGCCGGTACGGCGTGCTGGTGGACCACCTCGTGCCGAACTCCAAGGAGTCGCGCATCGCCGACAAGATCGCGCGGGGGCGGCACGGGGCACACGTGCGGATCGTCGGGCACCCCTTCGTCGACGTGTGGCAGTGCGTGACGCCCCGGGCCGTCGGGATCCCCGCGTGGCCCGAGGTGCCGCGCGGTATCGAATGGAAAGTCGGGGTGTGCCGCGCGCTCGGGTGGCCCGCCGAGGAGCAGGCCGACCTCGCTCGCGCCTGGCAGCACATCCTGTCGCGCGTGACGACCTTCCGCGACCTCGAACCCGCCCTCCTCGGCCGGGTCGAGGAACTCATCGATTTCGTGACCGTCCCGTGAGCGGCCGGAAGCCGCGCGACTCCTCGCGCGACGAGCAGCCGGGCACCGCGTCGCCGTCGCCTAGCCTGGAAGACATGGAGACCCCCGTCTACCGCGACCGTCCGGTGTCGTTCGTGCGCCGCAGCGGCCGCATGTCGGAGGCGCAGGACCGCGCGTGGGCGGAGCTCTCGCCGTTCTATCTGCTGCCGGTCGAGAGGGATGCCGCGGCCACGAGCGTGCGACCCGGCTCGCCCGTCGACCCGGCCGCCGTCTACGGTCGCTCCGCGCCGCTGATCGTGGAGATCGGCTCGGGACAGGGGCATCAGATCGTCGCGGCGGCGTCGTCGCGGCCCGACACCGACTTCCTCGCCGTCGAGGTCTTCGCCGCGGGCCTCGCGCGGACGATGCTCGACGCCGAACGCGTCGGTGCGCGCAACCTCCGACTCGTCGAGGCCAACGCCCCCGAGGTGCTCGAGCACCTGCTGCCGGCGGCATCCATTGACGAGCTGTGGGTGTTCTTCCCCGATCCGTGGCACAAGAACAAGCACACGAAGCGTCGGCTCGTCGCCCCCGAGTTCGCCCGGGTGGCCGCCCAGGCGATCCGTCCCGGCGGCACGCTCCGGCTTGCGACCGACTGGCAGGACTACGCCGATCAAATGCGCGCGGTCCTCGATGAGGCCGCCGAGTTCGAGCGGGCGTTCCCCGGAGAGTGGGCCGAACGGTTCGAGGGGCGCGTGCTGACCGCGTTCGAGCGCAAGGGACTGCGCGTCGGGCGCGACATCCGTGACCTGACCTACACGAGAATCGCCCCGTGACCACCCACGCCGCCGTGCCCGACAGCGTCCGCCGCACGTGGACGCCGAAGCTCCTGCCGGCGGCGCTGGTGTGCCTCGCGGCGCCGGTGCTCTTCGTCGCTCAAGTCGTGTGGCTCGGATGGGTCGTGCTGGCACTGGCCGTGGCATCCGCCGTGATCGTCGATCGGCGTGCCGGCGTCGCCCTCCGGCCGAGCCGGGAGGGCACGCCGGTGCCGAGCATCGCGCGCGACGTGTTCCTGATCGCGCTCGGTCAGTTCATCGTCAGTCTCATCCCGCTCCAGGCCGAACTCGACGACGCCGCCTTCGTCCGCTTCACCCTCGCGCTGGGCGGGGCGGTGCTCGTGCCGTACCTGCTCTCGCGCCTGGTCTTCCGCGATCACGCGATCCGCTTCCCGTGGCGTGGTGGCGGGCGCTGGGCGTGGTGGCAGTGGGCCTGGCTTGCGGGCGTCATCGTGCTCGGCTGGCTGATCCTGCCGTTCTACTTCATCACGTCGGGCGTGTACACGAATTGGCCCGTCGTGGACACTCCGGCCCTCATCGCGCGCCTCTTCGTGGGGGTCGGTGCGGTGGGCATCTGGGACGAGCTCTTCTTCGTCTGCACCGTCTTCGCCCTGTTGCGCCGGCACTTCCCCGACCTCAGCGCGAACGTGCTGCAGATGATCGTGTTCGTGTCGTTCCTGTGGGAGCTCGGGTATCAGGCGTGGGGTCCCGTGCTGACGATTCCGTTCGCGCTGGTGCAGGGGTTCCTGTTCCTCCGCACGCAGTCGCTCTGGTACGTCGTGACCGTGCACCTGCTCTTCGACGCGGTGGTCTTCGGCGTCCTCGTGCACGCGCACAACCCCGGACTCCTGCCGATCTTCCTCCTCTGAGGCCCGCGGTGCCCGGGGGATGCCCAGGGAGCCGGGCTAGCGTGGCGGGCAGACGCGCTCCGCGTCTCCGGACGAGGGATCAGTACCCGGACAGCGACAAGACTGGCCAAGGAGCGCCGTCATGTCGTGGATCATTCTGTTCGTCTCGGGTGTCCTCGAGGCCGTGTGGGCCACCGCCCTCGGCCGCTCCGAGGGCTTCACGAAGCTCTGGCCGACCGTGATCTTCGCTGTCGCGCTGGTGGCCAGCATGGGCGGGCTCGCCTGGGCGATGCGCGACATTCCCGTCGGCACGGCGTACGCCGTCTGGGTGGGAATCGGGGCGGCCCTGACCGTCGTGTGGGCCATGGTCGGGGGAACCGAGCCCGTGTCGGTGGTGAAGATCGCGCTCATCCTCGGTCTCGTCGGGTGCGTCGTGGGTCTCAAACTCGTCGGCGATGCCCACTGATCAGGGTTTTCCTGAAAGTCAACCGGGAGGATCGTACGGACTGATCCGGTAACATCTGGGCCACATGCACTTGTCCGGGCCGGACACCGTCGTCAGTAGCCCACTTCTTCCCCTGTGAAAGGTTCCGAGTGAGCGCACCGCCGAGCGAGCTGATTCCGACGACACGACCGTCCCCCGTCGATGATCGCCTGGCGCCGCTGCGCGCCGGCGGGCGACGGCTGCTCGACTCGCGCTTCGCTCAGGCGCTGCGCCAGTACGGCAATGATCTCGTGCGCGCGCCGCAGGGCGTGCAGCCGATCGAGCGCGGGGCCTTCACGCGCATTTTGCTGCTGTGGGCGATCGCCCGCACCGTGAACTTCGGTCTGCTGTGGGGCTTCTACTCGATCGCCAAGGCGGCGCGCTGGGGCTTCGGCCCCGACAGTGAGCGGCTGGGTACCTTCTTCGACTACCTCACCGGCTGGGATGCCGATCGCTACGGGCAGATCGCCGCAGAGGGCTACCCGCTGTCGCTGCCGATGAACGTCTCCGGCGACATCCTGCCCAACAACTGGGCGTTCCTTCCGGTGTTCCCGACCCTCGTCCGCATTCTCTCGGGGGCGACGGGACTGGGATGGCAGCCGGCGGCCGTGCTGATCAGCCTCGCGGCCGGTCTCGGGGCCACCTGGGTGATGTTCGTCATGCTGCGCACGGTGACGACCCCGCGCGCCGCGTGGTGGGCCGTCGTCTTCTTCTCGTTCGCCCCGCTCTCGTTCCTCTTCGTGCTCGGGTACAGCGAGGGGCTCTTCATGCTCCTCATGTTCAGCGGCATGCTGCTGGCGATGAAGAGGAAGTACCTCTGGATCCTGCCGATCGGTCTGCTCACGGCCTACACGCGGCCCGGTGTCCTCGCCCTCGGTCTGGCGCTGGGCATCGTGTTCCTCGTGCGGTTCTTCCGCCGGCGGGTCGACCCCTTCCCTGTGCGGGAATGGGCGTCGCTCATGGCCGCCGGCCTCACGATCGCGGTGGCGGGGCTGTCGTGGAACCACATCGCGCAGTACTTCACGGGTACGCACAACGCCTACATCCGCACCGAGCTGGGGTGGTGGCTCGACTACGTCGGCAACGACGAGTTCACGCCCTTCACGCCGTGGTTCCGACAGGCGGGCACCCACCTCGGCATCGTCGGCATCCTGCTGGTGATCGCCGTGGTCGTCGCGTTCGTCGCCCTGCTGTGGTCGCGTCCGGTCCGTCGCCTCGGTCTCATGGTGGTGGCCTACGCCTTCAGCTACGGCCTGTACCTGTTCGCGGTCTTCCTGCCCCAGCAGAGCACCTTCCGTCTGCTCATGCCGATGAGTCCGCTCATGGCCGATGAGCGGTGGTCGTCGACCCCACGGCGACGGGCGGCGATCCTGGCAGGCTGCATCGCGTTGCAGGTTGTGGCCATCCTGTTGCTCTGGACGCGCGGCAACCCCTAATGTCAGCGGGGCCATGACCGCCCGCTAGGCTCGTGGCCTGCAACGATCGCGAGGGGGGAACCGTGTCGACAGCCCTCAACGTGACGCTGCGTGCAGCGATCGATCAGTACCGAATCGTCGGGTCGCTTCCCCAACCGGATCTGCAGGGCCTGGTGGAGTTGGCCGCGAGCGTCTGCGGGGTCACGACCGCGGTGATCAATATCCTCGACGATCGGGCGCAGCACCAGGTGGCGGCGGTCGGGATCCAGGCGGCATCCTGCTCCCGGCAGGACTCGATGTGCGCCGCGGTCCTCGTCGACCCGCGACCGGTCATGGTGCCCGACGCGCGGGAGGACCCGCGGTTCCGTCGAAGCCCCTTCGTGACGGGAGAGATTGCCTCCACCCGTTTCTACGCCGCGAGCCCGCTGATCACCCCGTCGGGGGTCGCCATCGGCACGCTGTGCGTCTTCGACGACGAGGTCGGCGAATTGACGGATGCCGCAGCTCACGCGCTCGACCTGCTGGCGCGCCAGGTCATCGATGTTCTCGAGCTACGGCGGCTGACCCGCGACCTCGCCGAGTCCAACGCGCAACTGGAGCAGTTCGCCACCCAGGTGAGCCATGACCTGCGCAACCCCCTCACCGCGCTGTCTGGCTTCCTCGAGCTCGCTGCCGAGAGCCCCGAGATGGTCAATGCGCCCCAGGCAGCCGGATCCCTCGCGCGTGCGGAGTCGGCCGCCGCGCGAATGACCACGATGGTGACAGATCTGCTCGACTACGCGCGGGTGGGCGGCGCGTCTCCGCGGTTCTCGATGGTCGACGTCGGCCAGACCGTCGACGCGGTCCTGGAGGACCTCGACGGGGCGGTGACCGCTGCCGGCGCCGAGGTCGTCGTGGAGGCATCCACGCTCGTCCGTGCGGACGAAACACTGCTGCGCGTTCTTCTGCAGAACCTCATCGCCAATGCCCTGAAGTTCACCGTGGCGAGCGGACACGCGCCCCGCGTCTGGGTGACGGTGCACGAGCTCACCGACGGGTGGCGTCTGACGGTCGACGATAACGGCGCGGCGGTCGACCCCGCGCTGCGCGACCAGATGTTCGAGCCGATGCGGCGTGGCCACGACGCCGATGTGCAGGGGCTGGGCATTGGGCTGGCGACGTGTCGCCGCATCGCGCAGGCGCACGGCGGACACATCGGGCTCGACGAGTCCCCGGCCGGGGGGGCGCGTGCCTGGGTGGTGTTTCCCGCCGAGGCGGGCGCGTGATCGCGTAGTGGTCGTGGTGCGTCCGCGCAACCACCGTGAGCGGTCCTGCCTGCGCCCCGTAGCGTAGACGGCATCCGGTCGGGAGTCCGGAACCGACTGCGGCCGCTCCCGTCCGCCGACGAGGAGGGACCCGACGATGGCTCGCAACGTGCGGCTGCTGCACTGCACGCCCGACGATGTTTTCCGCGTCCTGGCGAATGGATGGCTGTACCCGCTGTGGGTCGTGGGCGCCTCGCGCATGCGCGACGTCGCCGACGACTGGCCGCGCGAGGGCGCCGAGTTGCACCACTCGTTCGGCTCGTGGCCGGCGCTGATCGATGACACCACGGTGTTGCGGGTCTGGGATCCTCCCCGGCGCGCGGTCCTCGAGCCGCACGGCGGTCCGATCGGAATCGCCCGCGTCTCGATCGACGTCAAAACCCGCGGGGAGGCGTGCGTCGTGCGCCTCCAGGAGGAACCCGTCACCGGGCCCACGAGGTTGCTGCCCGACGTCGTGTTCGATGCCATTACGCGCTGGCGCAACGCCGAGACGCTGCATCGGCTCGCGTACCTCGCCGAAGGCGGCGCCCCGGGTACCGCGGGGGGCGCCTCGGCCATCGGCCGCGCGTCGACAGCGGAGCGGGAGCCCGTTCAGCGATGAGCGAGAGCTACGACGCGATCATCGTGGGATCGGGGCCGAATGGTCTCGCCGCCGCCGTCACGCTCGCTCGGTCCGGGCTTTCGGTGGCTCTGTACGAGCGGCAGAACACTCTCGGAGGCGCGGCCTCCTCGGCCGAGTTGACTCTCCCGGGGTTCCTCCATGACGTCGGCTCGGCCGTGCACCCGCTCGCTCTGGAGTCCTGGTTCTTCCGCGAGTTCGGCCTCGAGCGCCGCGTGCTGTTCGTGGTTCCCGAGGTATCGTTCGCGCACCCGCTGGACGGCGGGCGTGCGGGCCTGGCCTACCGAGACCTCGCGCGGACGGCGGAGGCGATCGGCCGGGACGGCCCGGCCTATGCGCGGCTCCTGCGCCCGCTGGTGGACCACCTGCGCGGGGTGGCCGACTTCACCGGCAACGCGCTCCTGCGTGTTCCGGGAGATCCGCTCGCCGCGGTCTTCTTCGGTCTGCGCTCGCTCGAACAGGGCGGGCCGTGGTGGAACGCGCGGTTCCGCGAGCAGGTGGCGCCGGCGCTGATCACCGGGGTGTCGGCGCACTCGATCCTGGCCCAGCCGAGCCTCGCCGGCGGGGGCGCCGGACTCGTGCTGGCCACCTATGGGCACGGGCGCGGGTGGCCGATCCCCGTGGGCGGTAGTCAAGCGATCGCCGACGCCATGATCGCCGACCTGCGTGCGCACGGGGGCATCGTGCACACGGGCGTAGACGTTCAGGATCTCGATCAGCTCCCGCCCGCGCGCGCGATCCTGCTCGATGTGACACCCCGCGCTCTGGTGCGCCTGGCGGGCGACCGGATGCCGACTGGCTACCGCCGTGCGATGGAACGGTTCCGCTACGGCGGTGGTGTCGCGAAGGTCGACTTCGCACTCTCCGAGCCCGTGCCGTGGGCGGATCCCGGTGTGGCCCGATCGGGCACGGTCCACATCGGCGGGACCCGCGCCGAGATCGCCGCGGCCGAGAATGCGGTCGTGGCCGGGCGACTGCCCGATGCTCCCTACGTCTTGGCCTCGCAGCCGACACTCTTCGACCCGACGCGTGCTCCCGACGGTCGTCACGTGCTGTGGGCCTACACGCATGTTCCCGCGGGTAGCCCGGCGGATCGCGAGGAGGCGATCGTCCGTCAGATCGAGCGTTTCGCCCCGGGGTTCCGCGACACCGTGCTGGCGAGCTCCTCGCGCACCGCGGTGGACGTCGCGAACTGGAATCCGAACTTCCCGGGCGGCGACATCTCGGCCGGTGCGCCGTCGTTGCCTCAGCTGATCGGGCGGCCCGTGTATCGCCCCGACCCCTGGCGGACGCCCATGCCCGGGGTCTACCTCTGCTCCTCGTCGACGAGTCCCGGGCCGGGCGTGCACGGGCTCGCGGGGTGGCAGGCAGCATTGAGCGCGCTGCGGCACGAGTTCGGCACCCGGCTGCGCCCCGATCTCACGCCGCGAGACGATGACCTCGCGTCGGCGTAGCCGCAGCCGGGTGTCGCTCGGCTAGTGGATCTCGCCTCCGGGCGACGCTCCGGTGTCCGACGCCTCCTCGGCGTCCTGCTGGGCGGCGGCACCCTCTTCGGGCGACTCCGACCCGGCTCCGTTGCTGTCGGCGTCGGGTGCGGCGTCGTCGTGTCGTTCGTCGTCGCGATCGTTCATGGGGCCTCCGGTCGTCGTGGCTCGCCGGGAAATCGGCGACGGGGGAGACGGTGCCACACCCGTCACACACTGTCCAGGGGCTGGCTGGCGCGACGGAGCAGCGCTATCCCACCCCCGGCGTGGGCACAACCCCGCCCCTCATCGAGGGGAGCGCACCGCAGGCTGGGGCCCATGCGCTCAGTGACCTACGCGGGACGAACCGTGATCACGACCGACGACGTGGCCGCATCGCTGGTGGAGCTCACGGCCGCGGTCGCCAAGGACGGCCAGTCCGAGGCGGTGAGCATCCCGATCGTCACCGACGGTGAGACCATCGCCCAGGCGGAACTCGTCATCGGTGTCGGCAACGACGTGCTCTCCACGCCGGTGGAGTGGAGCGGAGAAGAGCCGAACTTCGCTCAGGGTGCGGGCGAATTGCGCACCCACCGCCTGTTCCCGCGTCCGCGGCTGGGCATGGTCGATCGCGCCCTTGATGGGGAGGACGACGATCCCATCGACTGGGATTTCGATCAGCCGACTCGGGCCTGAGCAGATCACGAGGATGCCCGGCTCGCGCCGAGATTTCTGACGGGGCCTCCCGCCGGTCGGCGGGGGAGAATACACCCGAAGGTGGATGCCACCGGCGGGGCGTGGACGCAACGATGAGGTGTTGCCTCTCGTACCGCGATCGGCGACGCGCACCCCGATCGGAGACTCATGCCGCCGACCACCGTTCTCCCGGCCGCGTCCGCGTCGGCCGCCCCGCGCGCGACGGAGGCGGCACCCTCCGCAGCATCCTCCTCAGCGGTTCCCCCCGTCGATCCCGCACGCCCGCGCGGAGGGGCGCTGTTCCGTCTGCCGCCGGTCTCGATCGCGCTGGCCGCGATGATCGGCATTGTCAGCGTTGTGCAGTGGCGCACCGGGGCGTTCGTCGGTGACGGTCCGTTCGACCTGAGGGAGATCATGCTCGGCCTGTTCACGGTCGACGCCCCGCCACTCCTCCCGGTCGTGCTGAGCGCGGTGCTGGTGGTCGGCGCGTGCGCCGAGCGCGTGATGGGCCCGCGGCGCACTCTCCTCGCCTTCGTCGGCGGGGGTGTCGCGACCTCGGTCGTGGGGCTCGTGATCGGTGCGGTGGAGGCGGTCTTCCTCTCCCGGGTGCCGCTGAACTCGGAGCCGTTCACCGGAGCGCCGCCGATCGCCGCCCTGTTGGTCGTGGCGATGACGGCGAGTTGCTTCGTTGGCGCCCTGTGGCGCCGCCGAGTGCGCTGGGCGAGCGGGGTGCTCGCGGTGACGCTGTTCCTCTACTCGGCCTCGGCGAGCGACCTCTACACGCTCCTCGCCCTGCCGATCGGCGTCGCCGTCGGCGCCCTCGTAGGCGGGCAGCGTGCCACGCTGCGCGTCCAGCGCAGCTCGCACCACGAGAAGCGCATCCTCCTCGCCGCCCTTACCGCGGTGACGGCGGTGGGCCCGGTCATCGCGACCCTGTGGGGGAGCGGCGCCGGCCTCCTGTCCGTCTATGGTTGGCTCTCCTTCGACCCGCTCGCCGTGGTCGACGGGCGCGTCTGCGCGGTCGGCTCCCCGGTCGTCCCGTGCCCGCCCGGAGGCTGGTCGTACGCCGAGCTGCAGACCTCTGCCGGCTGGATCGCCGTCTTGCCGCTGGCCGTTCTGCTCGTGGCATCCTGGGGCATTCTCCGCGGTCGGCGGGGAGCGCTGGGCGTCGCCATCGCGGTGAACCTTCTGGTGTTCGCGGGCATGGCCGCGGCGTTCTTCGTGACCGAGCCCGAGACGCTCGCTCTGCTCGCGACCACGCGCGATGCCGATGTCGAGACGTACGTGTGGCACAACCTGGTGGGAGCAGCGGTCGGTGCGATCGTGCCGCTCGGGGTGGCCGTGGTGCTGTTCGTCTTCCGCCGGGCGGCGCGGGTGGGATCGGCACCCGGAGCTCGCGCACTCTTCCTCGGGACCGTCGGTTTCGCCGCGTTCGGCGCTCTGGCGTCGGCGCTCGTGGGTACTCTCGCGCTGTCCGAGCAATTCACCCCCGAGCCGGGATTCGCGGCGATCCTGCGCACTCTCCCGCTGCGACTTCTCCCGCCCTCGCTCCTTCCGGCCGAATCGGTCACCTTCGTTCCCACGAGCGGGTGGGCGCAGGTGGTGTGGTACGCGCCGTCGACGGTCTTCTGGGCCATCTGTGTGCTCGCCTCGGTGCGATTCGTGCTCAGCCCCGGCTCGGTCGCCCGGTTCGGCGATCGCCTCCGTGCGCGCGGCGTGCTCGAACGCGGCGGGGGCGGGGCGTTGTCGTTCATGACCACGTGGGCCGGTAACGCCTACTGGTTCGCCCCCGGCCTCGACGCCGCGATCGCCTACCGAGTCCAGGGACGCATCGCGGTCACCCTCGGTGGTCCCATCGGTCGCGATCGGGCGCTGCCCGAGGTGGCGCGCGCCTTCGTCGACTTCTGCGGGGAGCGGGGATGGACGCCGGTGTTCTACAGCGTCGACGACGACGAGCGGGCGGCATTGGAGCCGCTCGGGTGGAGTCGGACGCAGGTCGCGGAAGAGGCGCGGCTCGACCCGGCCACGTGGATGCCGACGGGCAAGAAGCGCCAAGACGTGCGCACCGCCACACATCGCGCGCAGCGCGAGGGCGTCCGGGCGCAGTGGACCACCTGGTCTGCGCTGTCGTTCCGCGACCGTGCGCAGATCCGCGAGATCTCTGAGGCGTGGGTCGCCGACAAGACGATCCCCGAGATGGAATTCACCCTCGGTGGCGTCGACCAGGCCATCGACCCGGCTGTGCGCCTCATGCTCGCTCGCGAAGCCGACGGCCGCATCAATGCGGTCACGAGCTGGATCCCGGTGTACGGCGCCGGGCGGCTGCAGGGCTACGCGCTCGACATCATGCGTCGCCGCACCGACGCCATGAACGGGGTGATGGAGTTCGTCATCGGTGCCGTCGTCGAGCGGCTCCGCGCCGACGGTCTCACCGTGATGAGCCTGTCGGGCTCTCCGCTGGCATTCCACCGCGGCGCCGGTGACGCCGAGCGGGACGCCGTGGGGCGCTTCCTCGAACAGCTGAGCGCGCTGCTCGAACCGGCCTACGGCTTCCGGTCACTGGCCCACTTCAAGAAGAAGTTCCAGCCCGAGTTCTCACCCCTGTGGATGGTGTATCCCGATCCCGCCCACTTGCCGGCGGTGGGGCTCGCCCTCCTCCGGTGCTACGCGCCGGGGCTCACCGTTGCGCGCGCGGCGCGTCTCGCGGCGGGGTTGCGCGCCAGCGCTCGCGAACGGCAGCAGGCGACGGCGTCCGCATGACCACGGCGGAGATTCCGGATGCCACGTTCGCGATCGAGCGTCAGCGCGCGGCGATCCGCCAGGCTCACGACCTGCTCGCGGCCTTCGTGGCCAGTCCGTTCGACCGCGTCGACGCGACCTCGGGAGCCGCGGAGTCGGCCCTTCGGGGAGCGCTGTCCGCGGGGGCCAGCGTGGAGCGGCTGGCTGCCGAGGTAGAAGTGAGCCCTCGAGCGCTCCGCGCGATCCTCGACGGCTCGGTGCGGTTGTCGTCCTTGCATCCCGGTGCCGGCGCACACGCGGGATGACCCTGTCCACGCCCGACGCCCCGGCGCATCGAGGGCGCGGCGGGGCGTTGAGAGGGAGCGTCAGATGCGCTCGCGGCGGTAAGCGTCGTCGCTGAATCCGACGATCAGGTAGCCGATGATCCAGAAGATCACGAGCAGCGCCAGCGAGAAGAACCACCCGTGCCCGAACGCCCGGCCGACGCGGATCGCGACGATGATGTGGAACACGATGTTGACGATCGGGATGAGGTAGAGCAGCGTCATCCACCCCGAGAAGCCGGCGACCTTCACGAGGTAGATCGCATTGACGATGGGGATGATGGCGAGCCACCCGGGGTATCCCGCCTTGCTGAAGATGCGCCAGAGGGCGATGACCATCAGCACGTAGAACGCGAACGCGAGAAGCGAATTGGACGTGTTCAGAGCGAAGAACGAGGTCTGATCGAAGATGGTGTTCGGCGAGGACGTCAACATGTCGCTCATCGTAGGGCCTCGCTCAGCGTTCGTTCAGGGATCTCGCGCGGATCGTCGGGCGCAACGCCCCTGTGCAGACACGGCCGGGCCGCGGACCGATTACGCTCGCGTCATGCTGAACGCCGCCGACCAACGAGGGATGCCGTGACGGGGGAGCGGCGGTTCGAGTGGGGTGGACTGAGCTCCGGGCGGTCCGACTTCGTCACCGCTGCCGAAGCGCTCGCCGAGATCGAGGGGATGGTCGACGCCTACGCCGATCTGTCGCCCGTGACAGGACTCCGCGACGGAGAGGCCTCCGTGCGGCTGTCCTCCGGAGAGCGGTGGGCGATCGTGTCGACACCGGGCACGCGCTGGTTCTCGCTCCGCGTGGAGTCCGGGCATCGCACGCGTCTGGTGGATGCCACCTCGACGCGCGACGAGGCCGCGATGCTGCTGCGCACGTATCTGGCCGCCGGTGCCGCCCACGTCCGCGGCGCGTCCGAGGTGACGGGCGACAAGATCCGGGTGGAGGCGCTCGGCCGTGTGCTCGTGCTGACCCTGCCGTGGACCGCGCGCCTCCGGCGCGCTCGGCCCTGAGCCCCGGCATCCCTCTGGTCAAGCCTCTGCCGCGGCACATCCGGGCCTGAAAGGCTGGCGGTCCGCCGCAACGAAGGGATTCACCATGAGCGACGCCCCGAACTCCACGCCCGCCGACGACGAGAACCTCGCCGACGACGAGACGACCGCCCCCAGCCAGACGAAAGACCCCGACGAGCAGTTCCAGGCTCCGTCGACCGACGACCCGAACGCTGACCACGAGGCCACGGGCATCGGCGTCATCGGCGACGAGTGACCCCGGCGACGGGCGGGCGGGGCACCGCCCCGGCCCGCCCGGCCCCGTCGGGTGGGGGCCCGTCGCGGTGCTAACCTTGACCGGTCCGCCTCCGTAGCTCAGGGGATAGAGCGTTGGTTTCCGGTACCAAAGGTCGCAGGTTCGATTCCTGTCGGGGGCACAGTAAATACACGGCGTAGCCAGCCGTCAGGCGGGTGAGGGTGCCCATCGGTATGCCCGATCTCGCTCAACCGATCGCCGCGCTGATCCGTGGCACCGCTCGTTCGAGGAGCTGATCGCGATGCGCCCCGAGGCCGCGTTGTCAAGACCTCCGACCGGTTTCGCAGGCGAATGACATCCTGAGCTGACCTTCGGAAAGGACTGTCATGAGTATCGGAGCCGGAATCGCGCTCATCGTCATCGGCGCCATCCTCGCGTTCGCCGTCGACCTGCCCAACGACTACGTCGACCTCACCGTCATCGGCTACATCATGATGGGAGCGGGTGCGGTCGTCTTCCTCATCGGTCTCGTGCTGCTCGCTCGTCGCCGGCAGACCGACACGGTCACCCGCACCGAAGGAGTCGGGGGAGCCAACGTCACGCGCTCCACCACCCGCTCCTCGAACGACGACCTCGTCTGACCCGTGTTCGGGGTATCCCGACCCCGAGGGCCTGCATGACCGATATCGACGCCACCCAACCCCACGAACCGGCCTCCGTCGACCTCTTCGACGGTCGGTACCGGCTCGGCCGGGTGCTCGGCGAGGGCGGATACGCGCGCGTGTACGAGGCCGTCGATACGTCACTCGGCCGCACCGTCGCGCTCAAGGTCATCACGGGTGACGGTGCGGATCCGTCGGATGCCGCGCGGGTGCGGTCGGAGATCCGGTTGCTGGCCTCGCTGTCGCATCCCTCGCTCGTCACCCTGTACGACGCGCGCCTGGCCTCAGCGCCGACGTACCTCGCGATGGAACTCATCGCCGGACCGACCCTGACCGACCTCATTGCGCGTGGGCCGGTGCCGGCGGCCGACGTCGCCCGGTACGGCGGCGAGATCGCCGAGGCGCTGTCGGTCATCCACTCCCGCGGGATCGTCCACCGTGACGTGAAACCGTCGAACATCCTGCTGCGCCCGCCCGCCCATACCGGGGAGCGGCCGCGTGCGACCCTCGCCGACTTCGGTATCGCCGCCCTCGTCGGCGCCACGCGGGTCACCCGCGCGGATACGGTCATCGGCACGGCCGCCTACCTCAGCCCGGAGCAGGCCCGGGGCATGCCGGCCGCGCCGGCCAGCGACGTCTACTCCCTGGGGCTGGTGCTGCTCGAGGCGATCACGGGTCGCCGGCCGTTCGGCTCGCGCACCCCGCACGAGGCCCTCGCCGCACGCCTGGTCGCGCCCCCCGAGGTGCCCGCCGATCTCCCCGAGCCGTGGCGCGACCTCCTCGCCCGCATGACCGCGGTGGACCCGGCGGAGAGACCGGATGCCGGCGGCCTCGTGTCCGAATTCCGGTCCCTGCCGACCGTGTCGCCGTCTGCCGTTCCCGGCGGCGTGGCGGCGCCGATGCCGGACGCGCTCACGCGCACCCGCGTGCTGCCCCCGGTCGCCGACACCGCGCGGCCGGGAGGGAAACGACGCACGGTGATCGTGGCATCCGTCGTCGCCGTCGTGCTCGCGCTCGGCGGAATCACCGCGGCGGTGGCCCTGGGCACACCGGGGCCGGCCGCCGACCCGGTGCTCCCGACCCTGCCGCAGCCCCTCGACCAGCATGTCGACGACCTCTGGAAGGAGGTGGGACCGTGAGGCTCCGCCGGTCCCTCTCCCTCTCGATCGCTCTCGCCGGGGCTCTCGCACTCGCCGGATGCACGTCGCCGGCGGCCGAGCCCACCGCGTGGCAGGGCGTCGTGCAGACCCTCGCCTCCCAGGCCTCCGGGGGCGACTACGCGTCGGCGCTGGCGACCCTCGATCAGCTCGAGGCCGAAGTGACGGCGCAACGCGACGACGGAACGCTCCCGGCGGCGGAGGCGGAGGCGATCCTGGCGCGGATCGCGACCGTGCGCGCCGATCTCACGTCTCTCGCTCCGAGCCCCGAACCGACGGCGCCGGTGACCGAGTCCACCCCGGAGCCGACGCAGAGCACGGTCACCGACGACGAGCAGGACGCGGAGGAGCCCGAGCCCGAGCAGCCCGCCCCCGCGGATCCCGGCGACACGGGGCCCGGAAAATCGGGATCCGACACCCCGGGATCCGGCAACCCGGGGCCGGACAAGGACGACAAAACCAAGGAAGAAAAGAGCAAGGGTGACGACGCCCCCGGACGCTCCGGCAGTGTCGGCGGGCCGGGCAAGAAAGACGGATGACCCGCGCGGACCGAACCCCCTCGCCGCCGTGCGAGGATTGCCCGGTGCCGCGCCGAGTGACCGCTGAACTCGACCTCGATCTGGGGTCGTCCGTCGACCTCATCTTCCAGATCACCGCCGCTCAGGGCGTCCCTCTCGCCAGCGAGCAGCTGACCTTCTCCCAGGGCGATCGCGTGTACACCCCGACCGAGATCGTCGACCAGTCGGGGAGTCGCCTGCACCGCCTCACGGGGGAGCAGGGGCCGCTCTCGGTGCGCTACGAGGCGCTCGTGGCCGGATCGTCGCCGACCCTCCACACCAGTGACCTCGAGACGATCACCTACCTCCGCCCCAGCCGTTACTGCCAGTCCGACGAGGTGTTCGCCCAGGCGCGCCGGCAGTTCCGCGGACTCGCCGGGGCCGAGCTCATCGCCGCGGTCTCGACGTTCGTGGCATCCAGCGTCACCTACACCCCCGGGCTGAGCCTCGGCACCGATAGCGCCGTGACGACCCTCATGACCGGCCAGGGCGTCTGCCGCGACTACGCCCACGTCGTGATCGCGCTGCTGCGCGCGATGGACATGCCGGCCCGCTACGCCGCGTGCTACGCCCCGGGCCTCGAGCCGATGGACTTCCACGCGGTTGCCGAGGCCTACCTTGACGGCGCCTGGTACGTCATCGACGCCACCCGTCTGGCCGACCGGCGCTCCCTCGTGCGCATCGCGACCGGACGCGACGCCGCGGACTGCGCGTTCCTCAGCTACCACGGCGGGTACGTGGGGCTCGAGCGCATGTACGTCGACGCGGTTCTGGAGGAACAGACCCCGGATGCCGCCGCCCCCGACGACCACGAAGCCCTGGTACAGATCGCCTGACGCGGGCCGCGTACCCGCGCGGCCTAGAATTGGAGGGTTATGGATCCCGCAGCCCTCTCCGCCGCCCTGCTCGCCGTCATCGCCCCGCTCGCCGAGGCGCGACGCGAGGGATCCGCCGCGGGACTCACCGCCGCCGACCTGCCGCTCGAGCGCCCCAAGAACCGTGATCACGGCGACTGGGCCTCCAACGCCGCGCTGAAGCTGTCGAAGGTCGTCGGGGCGAACCCGCGCGAGTTCGCCGCCGAGATCGCCGCGGGACTCCAGAGCGTCGAGGGCATCGCGAACGTGGAGGTCGCCGGTCCCGGCTTCATCAACATCCGCCTCGACGCCGCGGCCGCGGGTGCCCTCGCGAAGACGATCGTCGAGCAGGGTGACGCGTTCGGCACGAACGACTCCCAGCGCGGTAACACGATCAACCTCGAGTTCGTCAGCGCCAACCCCACCGGCCCCCTGCACATCGGCCACACCCGCTGGGCGGCCCTGGGTGACGCGATCGCCCGCGTGCTGCTGGCCAGCGGCGCCACCCTCGTGCGGGAGTTCTACATCAACGACGCCGGCGCGCAGATGGAGCGCTTCGGGCGCTCGGTCGTGGCCGCCGCCCAGGGGGAGCCGACCCCCGACGACGGCTATGGCGGCGCGTACATCGCTGCTCTCGCCGAGCGCGTCGTGGCCGCGCGGCCCGACATTCTCAGCCTCGACCGCGACGAGCAGATCGCCGTCGCCACCGAGCTCGCCTACGGATTCCAGCTGGGCGAGATCCAGGCCTCGCTCGAGCGCTTCAACGTGCACTTCGACGTGTGGTTCTCGGAGCGCGACCTGCACGCGCGCGTCGACGGAAAGCCGAGCCTCGTCGACGAGGCCGTCGACCGCCTTCGCGAGCAGGGGCACGTTTTCGATGACGAGGGCGCCGTCTGGGTGCGCACCACCGACTTCGGCGACGATAAAGACCGCGTCATCCGCCGCTCGAACGGGGAGTACACCTACTTCGCCGCCGACGCCGCGTACTACCTCAACAAGGGCGACCGCGGATTCGCGCACAAGATCTACCTCCTCGGCGCCGACCACCACGGCTACGTGCACCGCCTCAAGGCGCTCGCGGGTGCGGCCGGCGACGACCCCGAGAATGACATCGAGGTGCTGATCGGCCAGCTGGTGTCGATCAACGGTGCGCGGCTGTCCAAGCGCGCGGGCAACATCATCGAGCTCGACGACCTGCAGGAGTGGCTCGGCACCGACGCGCTGCGATACTCCCTCGCGCGGTACCCCGCCGACTCGCCCCTCACGCTCGACCCCGAGATCCTGCAGAAGCGCACCAACGACAACCCCGTGTTCTACGTGCAGTACGCCCACGCGCGCACGCACAACGTCGCGCGCAACGCCGCCGACTCCGGCGTCGACCGGACAGAGTTCGCCCCCGAGATGCTCGACCACGAGACCGAGTCGGCGCTGCTCGGCGCGCTGCAGGAGTACCCGCGCGTGGTCGCCTATGCCGCCGATGTTCGCGAGCCCCACCGCGTGGCGCGCTACCTCGAAGAGCTCGCTGGGCTCTACCACCGCTGGTACGACAACTGCCGCGTGATCCCGCTGGGCGACGCTCCGGTCGAGCCGGTGCACCGCACCCGCCTGTGGCTCAACGACGCCACGGGACAGGTGCTCCGCAACGGCCTGACGCTGCTCGGCGTGACCGCCCCGGAGCGCATGTAGTCATGACGGATGCCGAGCGCCCCCGCCGCAAGACACGTCGGTGGATTGCGATCCTGGTGATCGCTGTCGTGGTGGTGGCCGGCCTTCTCGTGGCCGCCGAGGTGATCGCGCGGTCGGTCGTCACGAGCACCGTCCGGTCTCTCATCGTGAAGCACGTGGGCCTGCCCGCCGACCAGCAGATCGACGTCGAGGTGCCCGGCCTGGTCGTGCCGCAGGTGATCGCCGGTCGGCTCGGTGAGGTCACCGTCTCGTCGCCCGACGTCGCCCTCGGCCCGCTCACCGGCGACGTGCGCGTGCAGCTGCAGGACGTGCCCATCTCCGCCGACGCCCCCGCCGAGGGTGGGGCGGCCTCCGTGCGACTCGACCCCGACCAGCTGCGCACGCTGCTGTCGCAGATCCCGGACTTCCCCGCGGCGACCGTGGCCATCGCCGCCCCCGACCTCACGCTGTCGACCGAGGTGTCGGTGTTCGGGATCGGTATCCCGGTGGGGATCTCCGTAGCCCCCGGTGCCGCCGACGGTGATCTGACGCTCACCCCGTCGTCGTTCGAACTCGGCGGTAACCGCGTCGATGCCGACACCCTGCGGGGTCAGCTCGGCGGCGTTGCCGCCGGCCTGCTCCGCACCTGGAATCTCTGTATCGCCGATCAGCTCCCCGCCGGCCTGACGCTCACCTCGGTGACCGTGCAGGGAGACGACGTCGTGGCGACGTTCGACGTCGACGGCGGACTCCTCAGCGACCCGGCGCTTCAGCAGAACGGCTCGTGCGGCTGAGATCGACGCTCACGCGGTGATCCGGAGGAGCCCCGCCTCGACGAGTTCGGCGAGAACGCGGTCGGTGAGATCCCCCGGGTCGTCGCACGCGAAGCGAGCCTCGACCGCGGCGACGATCTCGTCGCGAGGAGCGGTCTCGGCCGCGCGCCACACGGTCGGAGCGATGCCGGCGAGGATTCGCAACGTGCCGCTGCCGTCGGCGTGGGCGGTGAGGACGGCGAGCTGCCCGTCGGGAAGAGCGCACCAGTCCACGGCATCCGTCCGCTCGTAGTGCGGACCCGGCGCGTCGTCACGCGGGGCGCGGGAGGACGAGGCGTCCGCGGGGAACGGCTGCCCCTCGTCGTCGAGCGGGGGCTGCGCGGGCGCGGCGAGCACGGCGTCGACGAGCGGCGCGAGGTCTCGGGACTCGGTGTACTCGGCACGCAGGACACCGCCGGTGCGCTCGATCAAGCGGACCATGGCCCGAACGGGGCGGGGGAGGGCGGCGAGCCCGCTCGACTGGGCGGCGAGCGCGGCGATCGCCTCGCCCGTGGGCACCGGGACGAGTCGGGCCGTGCCGTGGTCGGGGCGGCGGTCGAGGAGGAT
The DNA here is from genome assembly GCF_057167165.1 of Microbacterium sp. ZW3a. Lineage (NCBI taxonomy): Bacteria > Bacillati > Actinomycetota > Actinomycetes > Micrococcales > Microbacteriaceae > Microbacterium > Microbacterium sp. ZW3a. The sequence goes on from NZ_CM169903.1 coordinate 936,351, forward strand.
GAGGCGCGACAGCCGCAGCCCTCGATCGGGGAGAGCCCCGAGAGGTACTTCGTCGGGAGAACGCTGCACCTTGTAGTCGAGGCCGTCGGTGAGGATCGACAGCGGCTTGCGGTAGGCCAGGATCCCCCCGCGGTCGTCGATGCCGACCGTCTCGTCGGAGACGTAGCCGGCCGACGCCGCGAGGGTGTGGATCGCCGTGGTCTTGCCGGCGCCCGACGGCCCGACGAGAACGACCACCCCGCCGTCGGGCCCGGCGAGTCCCGCGGCGTGCAGCATCCAGAGCTCCCCGCGGCGGGCCTCGATCGCGCCCAGGGTCACGGCGCTGGAGAGCGGGGCGAGCATCGCGTCGGGATCGGTCGACGCGGCAGGTGTCACCGTGTGCCGGGGAGCGGTGCCGGGCGCGGCCACGGCGCCGCTCCAGGCGCGGTGTACGGCGGCGCGGGCCGGAGCGTCGAGCTCCGTCAGATCGATGGCGACGGCAGCGCCGACCGCATCGACGACGAGCACGGAGGGAGAGGAGGCCGACGGCACCGGTTCACCGTAGAGCCTGTGACGCGCCGGGCGGCCCCCGCTGACGGCGCCACCGGGTCCGAATGGACGTGGTTCACCCGGTGCTTCACCTGGTTGGAGCGGTGTGGATACGGCAGGGGAAGGGGGCGGCATACGCCGTGCCCTAGACTGCAAGGACTGCCTGTCGCGTGACGCCCCGCGCAGGCAGGAGCCGTGATCCGCGGCCGTCGCGTCGCTGCAAACCCCGATTGGTTCCTCCGTGTCCGCCTCGCACTCCGCGCTCGTGCCCGAGTGGCTCACCGCCCCCGCCGACGCGAACGAACTCGTGACCTCCGTCTGGCCGTCGTCGGCGCACCGCCGCGACGACGGATCCGTCGAAGTCGGGGGAGTGTCGGTGTTCGACCTCCGTGAGCGTTTCGGTACGCCCCTCTACGTTCTCGACGAAGACGAGGTACGCGCGCACGCCCGCCGCGCTCTCTCCGCGTTCACCGCCGCCGCCGAGCGCCACGGCGTCCGTGCCCGCGTGTACTACGCGGGCAAAGCGTTCCTCTCCACCGAGGTCGTGCGATGGGTGACCGCCGAAGGCCTCGCCGTCGACGTGTGCACCCGCGGTGAACTCGAGGTCGCGCTCGCCGGCGGGGCTGATCCCTCGCGCCTGGGATTCCACGGCAACAACAAGAGCATCGGCGAACTCGAACGCGCGGTCGAGGTGGGGATCGGATCCGTCGTGGTCGACAGCCCGATCGAGATCGAACGACTCGCCGCGATCGCCGAGCGCCGGGGCGCGGTGCAGTCCGTGCTCGTGCGGGTGCGCACGGGTGTGCATGCCGAAACGCACGCGTTCCTGGCCACCGCCCACGAAGACCAGAAGTTCGGCTTCTCGCTGGATGCCGCCTCCGGAGCCGTCGCGCGGATCCGCGAACTCCCGAGTCTGCGGTTCGTGGGGCTCCACGCCCACATCGGTTCGCAGATCTTCGACTCCTCGGGATTCCGCGAGTCCGCCGCGCGCCTGGTCGATCTCCACGCCGACCTCCTCGCCGGGGGCGACATCCCGCTCCTGAACGTCGGCGGCGGGTTCGGCATCTCCTACACCTCGGTCGACGACCCTCGCCCGATCGAGGAGATCGCCGACGGCATCCTCGACGCCATCGCCGACGAGTGCGCGGTGCGCGGCATCCCGATGCCCGACGTCGCCTGCGAACCCGGCAGGGTCATCGTGGGGCAGGCCGGTGTCACCCTGTACGAGGTCGGCACCGTCAAGACCGTCGCCCTCGACGACGAACGTGAGCGCACGTACGTCAGCGTCGACGGCGGTATGAGCGACAACGCCCGCCCGGCCCTGTACGGCGCCGACTTTTCGGCCCGGCTCGTTTCGCGGACCAGCCCCGCGGCTCCCACGCTCTCGCGCGTGGTCGGGCGTCACTGCGAGTCGGGCGACATCGTGGTGGATGCCGAGTACCTCCCCGCCGACGTCACCCCCGGCGACCTGCTCGCCGTTCCGGCGACCGGCGCCTACTGCTTCTCGCTCGCGAGCAACTACAACTACACGCCCCGCCCGCCCGTCGTCGCCGTCCGCGCGGGCGAGGCGCGTGTGATCGTGCGCGGCGAGACCGTCGACGATCTGCTCGCCCGCGACCTCGGGGTCGTGGCATCCACCGATTCGTCCTCTTCCCGCGGCCCGGCCGCATCACCCCACGGAGACACCGAATGACCGACTACCGCACGCTGCGCGTGGCGCTGCTGGGCGCCGGGGCCGTCGGCTCGCAGGTCGCCGACCTGCTGCTCAAGCACCGCGCTGAACTGGCCGACCGTGCCGGAGCGAACCTCGAACTCGCCGGCATCGCCGTCCGCAACCTCGACGGCAAGCGCGACGCCGATCTGCCTCGCGAGCTGTTCACGACCGATGCCGAGACCCTCATCGTCGGCTCCGACATCGTCATCGAGCTGATGGGTGGCATCGAGCCGGCCCGTACGCAGGTGCTGCACGCGATCACCTCGGGCGCCGACGTCGTCACCGCCAACAAGGCGCTGCTGGCCACGCACGGGTCCGAGATCTTCGAGGCCGCCGATCAGGTGGGGGCCGAGGTCTACTACGAGGCCGCCGCCGCCGGCGCGATCCCGATCATCCGGCCGCTGCGCGACTCGCTCGCCGGTGACCGCGTCGTACGCATCATGGGCATCGTCAACGGCACGACGAACTACATCCTCGACCGCATGGACACCGAGGGTGCCGACTTCGGCGACGTGCTCGCCCAGGCTCAGGCGCTCGGCTACGCCGAGGCCGACCCCACCGCCGACGTCGAGGGCTACGACGCCGCCCAGAAGGCCGCGATCCTGGCGAGCCTCGCTTTCCACACCACCGTGCCCCTGGATGCCGTCCACCGCGAGGGCATCACGCAGATCGACGCCGCGATGATCGAGTCGGCGCGTCACGCGGGCTACGTCATCAAGCTCCTCGCCGTGTGCGAGCGCCTCCCCGCCACCGACGGAGAGGCGACCGAGTCGATCTCGGTCCGGGTCTACCCGGCGCTGGTCGACCGCGCCCACCCGCTCGCGAGCGTGCACGGAGCCAACAACGCCGTCTTCGTGCAGGCCGAGGCCGCCGGAGACCTGATGTTCTACGGCGCCGGTGCCGGCGGCGTGCAGACCGCCTCCGCGGTGCTCGGCGACGTCGTCTCGGCCGCGCGCCGTCACATCGCCGGGGGAGTGGGCGTGGGCGAGTCCACGCGCGCGAACCTCCCGACCGTGCCGATCGGCCGCGTCATCACGCGCTACCAGATCACGCTCGAGGTCGACGACCAGCCGGGCGTGCTCGCCACGGTCGCCGGGATCCTCAGCGAGGGGCGCGTGTCGATCGCGACCGTCGAGCAGACCGTCATCGAACCGGATGCCGACGACCCCGCCGCGGGCGGTTCGGCGCGTCTGGTCATCGGAACACACCAGGCCCGCGAGCAAGACCTGAGCGAGACCGTCGAGCGTCTCGCCGCGAGCGGCGTCGTTGAGCGCGTGGTCTCGGTACTGCGTGTGGAAGGGAACTGACATGGCACACGTCTGGCGCGGAGTCCTCCGCGAGTACGCCGACCGTCTGGGCGTCACCGACGCCTCCACCGTCGTGACACTGGGAGAGGGCGGTACCCCGCTCATCCCGGCGCCCGCGCTGTCCCGCCGCACCGGCGCCGACGTGTGGGTGAAGTTCGAGGGCATGAACCCCACCGGCTCCTTCAAGGACCGCGGGATGACTGTCGCCCTCTCCCGCGCCGTCGAGCACGGCGCGAAGGCCGTCATCTGCGCCTCGACCGGCAACACCTCGGCCTCGGCCGCCGCGTACGCCGCGCACGCGGGGATCACCGCCGCGGTGCTCGTGCCCGAGGGCAAGATCGCGATGGGCAAGCTGAGCCAGGCCGTCGCACACAACGGTCGCCTCATCCAGATCCGCGGCAACTTCGACGACTGCCTCGAGATCGCGCGCGAGCTGGCCGACCACTACCCCGTGCACCTGGTCAACTCCGTCAACCCCGACCGCATCGAGGGGCAGAAGACCGCCGCGTACGAGGTCGTCGAGCAGCTGGGCGACGCCCCCGACTTCCACTTCATCCCCGTCGGCAACGCCGGCAACTACACGGCATACTCGCGGGGTTACCGCGAAGAGGCCGACCGCGGCGTTTCCACGCGTGTTCCCCGCATGTTCGGTTTCCAGGCCGCCGGCTCCGCCCCGCTCGTGCGCGGCGAGGTCGTGAAGAACCCCGAGACGATCGCCAGCGCCATCCGCATCGGCAACCCCGCCTCGTGGCACCTCGCCCTCGAGGCCCGGGATGCCACCGACGGCTGGTTCGGCGCGATCGACGACGAGCGCATCCTCGCCGCGCAGAAGATCCTCGCCGGCGAGGTGGGCGTCTTCGTCGAGCCGGCATCGGCGATCAGCGTCGCGGGCCTGCTCGACCGGGCCGAGGCGGGCCTCATCCCCGCCGGTGCCAAGGTTGTGCTGACCGTCACCGGTCACGGACTGAAGGACCCGCAGTGGGCCCTGCGCAAGGCCGACGGCACCGACGTGCAGCCCACCGTCGTCGACGCGACCACGTCGGAGGTCGCCTCCGTGCTCGACCTGAAGCCGGTGGCCGAGTGACGACAGCCCCCGGGCGCCGGGTCGCGGTCCGCGTCCCGGCGACCAGCGCCAACCTGGGTCCGGGCTTCGACACCCTGGGGCTCGCGCTGAGCGTCTACGACGAGCTCACGGTCGAGGCACTCGAGCCCGGACGCCTCGAGATCGAGGTCAGCGGCGAGGGTGCGGCTGACGTCCCCCGCGATGCGTCGCACCTGGTGGTGCGCGCGATCGCCCACACGTACGCCTCGGTCGGACGCGAGATGCCGGGCCTGCGCCTGGTGGCGCACAACGTCATCCCGCACGGCCGCGGAATGGGGTCGTCGGGCGCCGCGGTGGTGGCCGGCATCCTCACCGCAAAGGGGCTGCTCGACGGAGAGGTCGCCTTCAGCGACGTCGACCTGCTGCGCCTGGCCACCGAGATGGAGGGGCACCCCGACAACGTCGCCCCCGGTCTGTTCGGCGGTCTGACGATCGCGTGGATGGATGCCGAGGGCCCGCAGCACAAGCAGCTCATCGTGCACCGCGGGGTCTCTCCGCTCGTGCTCGTGCCGAGCTTCACGATGTCGACGGCGGTGGCGCGCAGCCTGCAGCCCCTGCAGGTGCCGCGCGAGGACGCGGTGTTCAACGTCTCGCGATCGGCGCTGCTGATCGCGGCGATGACGCAGAGCCCGGAGCTGCTGATGGCGGCCACCGAAGACAAGCTGCACCAGAACTACCGTGCCCAGGCCATGCCCGAGACCGATCGCCTCGTGCGGGCGCTACGGGCCGAGGGATACGCCGCGGTCGTGTCGGGAGCCGGTCCGAGCGTGCTCGTGCTGGCCGACGGTCCCGGGCAGCGCGTGGCGGCGGCAGACCTTGCCGCCTCCCTCGTCGACACCCCGTGGGAGGCCCTCATGCTGGCCGTCGACGTCAAGGGTGGTACAGTGAGGGACGCAGAGGGTTCCGCTTAGCACGCGAATCTGAGCCTCTGTGACACCTGCGAAATCCGCAACAAATCGCGAACCCGGTATCGGCTGCAGTCTCCCGAACCGCTGGTGAGTGTCTTCGTCTGCCTTCTGCACCGACGACCCGCGATCTGATCACGTTTCATTCTGAGGAGCACTCGTGGAGTCCATCTCCGAGACCCAGCCCATCAACGCGTCCGAGGACGCGGACACCACCCCCGAGGAGCAGTCCGCCGCTCCCACCGACCCGACGCTGTTCGACACCCCCGTCGAGACCGCCGTGGGCGACGACGCCCCTGCCGAGGAGGAGCCTGCGGCCGAGGCCGCGCCCGCCGAAGACGAGGCGCCCGCGGACGAAGAGTCCGCCCCGGCCGAGGACTCCGCCGCCACGGCAGAGGCTCCCGCGTCGGAGGAGTCGGCGCCCGAGGCCCCGGAGGCGCCCGAGGCCCCCGCGGCCGAGGAAGCACCTGCGGCCGAGTCGAAGCCCGCCCGCGCGCCCCGAAAGCGCCCCGCTGCCGCTGCTGCCGCCGCCGAGGCGACGACCGACGAAGCGCCGGCCGAGGCCCCCGCTGCCGAGGAAGAACCCGCCAAGCCCGCCCGCGCACCGCGTAAGCGTGCACCGCGCCGCGCCAAGAGCGCCCCCGCCGACGAGACCGCGACCGAGGCCGTCGCCGAGACCGCGGCCCCCGTCGCCGAGACCGCGGCCCCCGCCGCCGAGGCCGTGCCCGCCGAGGCTGCGCCCGCCGAGGACGCTCCCGCCGCTGAGACGCCGGCCGTCGAGACCGACGCCGCTGCGGCCGACGTCGAGCCCGCCGCGACCTCCGACGCCGACGCGTCGGCCGAGAACGCGCCGCAGCCCGCCGCCGACGCCGAGAGCACGGCATCCGGTGCCGAGGGTGACAACACCGAGGACTCCTCGGAGACGCCGTCGCGCAGCCGGAGCCGCAGCCGCTCACGCAACCGCAACCGCAACAAGGCCGAGGCCGCCGAGAAGAGCGAGCCGCAGGCCCCCGCGGCCGCCCCCGCCGCCGACGAGGCCGAGGCGCCCGCGCAGAACGGGCAGCAGGCGCAGCAGCAGAACCAGGGCAACGGCCGCAATCGCCAGCGCAACAAGCGCCGCGGTCAGGGCACCACGGGCGACGAGTTCGAGACCGAGATCGGTGAAGACGACGTCCTCATCCCGATCGCCGGCATCCTCGACGTGCTCGACAACTACGCCTTCGTCCGTACCACCGGCTACCTGCCCGGCCCGAGCGACGTCTACGTCTCGCTGGGTCAGGTCAAGAAGTACAACCTGCGCAAGGGCGACGCCGTCGTCGGTGCGATCAAGCAGCCGCGCGAGACCGAGCAGTCCACCCGCCAGAAGTACAACGCGCTGGTCAAGGTCGACTCGATCAACGGCCTGTCCGTCGATGACGCCGCCGGCCGTGTGGAGTTCGGCAAGCTGACGCCGCTCTACCCGCAGGAGCGCCTGCGCATGGAGACCGCGCCCGAGAAGCTCACGCAGCGTCTCATCGACCTCGTCGCCCCCGTCGGCAAGGGCCAGCGCGGCCTCATCGTCGCCCCGCCCAAGGCGGGCAAGACGATCGTGCTGCAGCAGATCGCGAACGCGATCGCCCAGAACAACCCCGAGGTGCACCTGATGGTCGTGCTCGTGGACGAGCGGCCCGAAGAGGTCACCGACATGCAGCGGACCGTCAAGGGCGAGGTCATCGCCTCGACCTTCGACCGCCCGGCCGAAGACCACACCACCGTCGCCGAGCTCGCGATCGAGCGCGCCAAGCGTCTGGTCGAGCTCGGTCGCGACGTCGTCGTGCTGCTGGACTCGATCACCCGCCTCGGCCGTGCGTACAACCTCTCGGCTCCCACCTCCGGCCGCGTGCTCACCGGCGGTGTCGACGCCTCGGCGCTGTACCCGCCCAAGCGCTTCTTCGGCGCCGCGCGCAACATCGAGAACGGTGGTTCGCTCACGATCCTGGCCACGGCCCTGGTCGAGACCGGCTCCAAGATGGACGACGTGATCTTCGAGGAGTTCAAGGGCACCGGCAACAGCGAACTGCGCCTGAGCCGCCAGCTCGCCGACAAGCGCATCTTCCCCGCGGTCGACGTCAACGCGTCGTCGACGCGTCGCGAAGAGATGCTGCTCTCGCCCGACGAGGTCAAGATCACCTGGAAGCTGCGCCGCGCCCTCGCCGGCCTGGACCCGCAGCAGGCGCTCGAGGTCGTGCTCGGCAAGATGAAAGAGACGCAGTCCAACGTCGAGTTCCTCGTCCAGATGCAGAAGTCGATCCCGGCCCCCGCGCGCGGAGACAACGGGCACGACAACGGCATCCGCTGAGTCGTGTCCGACTCCGGCATCCTCGAGTCCGTCCGCGGGCTGCTCGACGAGCACCGGGAGATCGAGCTCGAGCTCAACGATCCCGCGGTGCACGCCGATGCGGCGCGCGCGAAACGCGTCAACCGGCGCTACGCCGAGCTGAACCGCATCGTGCACGCCTACGAGGCGTGGCAGGCGGCATCCGACGATTTGGAGGCCGCGCGCGAACTCGCCCGTGAAGATGCCGCGTTCGCCGAGGAAGTGCCCTCGCTCGAGGCGCGGCTCGACGAGAGTCAGGAGCGTCTGCGGCGCCTCCTCATCCCGCGCGATCCCGACGACGCCCGTGACGTGATCATGGAGATCAAGGCGGGCGAAGGCGGGGCGGAGAGCGCCCTGTTCGCGGCCGACCTTCTGCGCATGTACCTGCAGTACGCGGCATCCATGGGCTGGAAGGCCGAGATGCTCGAGCGCAACGAGTCCGACCTCGGCGGCTACAAAGACGTCCAGATTGCGATCAAGGGGTCCTCGACCGACCCCGCGCAGGGGGTATGGGCGCACCTGAAGTACGAGGGCGGCGTGCACCGCGTCCAGCGCGTGCCGGCCACCGAGTCGCAGGGGCGCATCCACACCTCCACGACCGGCGTGCTCGTCTTCCCCGAGGTCGATGAGCCGGAAGAGATCGCGATCGACCCGAACGATCTCAAGATCGACGTGTTCCGTTCGTCGGGCCCGGGCGGTCAGTCGGTCAACACGACCGACTCCGCGGTGCGCATCACGCACGTGCCGACGGGCATCGTCGTGTCGATGCAGAACGAGAAGTCGCAGCTGCAGAACCGCGAAGCGGGTATGCGCGTGCTGCGCGCCCGACTGCTGGCGAAACAGCAGGAGGAGCGCGACGCGCAGGCCGCCGATGCGCGTCGTTCGCAGATCCGCGGGATGGATCGCTCCGAGCGCATCCGCACGTACAACTTCCCCGAGAACCGCATCGCCGACCACCGGACCGGGTACAAGGCCTACAACCTCGACCAGGTCATGGACGGCGCGCTCGGCCCCATTATCGAGTCGGCGATCAGCGCCGACGAAGAGGCACGGCTCGCGGCTCTGTCCGAGGGCTGAGTCCCGCTCTTCGCATCGGCCGTCTCGGCCGCACAACTCCGGCAGATCTGTCGCGAGCCGCTGCTCCGGCCGCGGGAGCCCGCAGATTGCAGGAGTTGTGCGGTACACCGCCCCGGCCCGGGCGCGGCGGTCCTCATCGGCCGAGGAACCTCAGGCGTCCCAGACGGGCGGGTGGGGGAGGGATCCCCGGCGCTGCTCGAGCTGCGCCCCCAGTGCCAGAAGCGTCGCCTCCCCGCCGGGGCGGCCGATCAGCTGCACTGAGACCGGGTGGCCGGAGGCGTCGGTCGTCACCGGCAGCGTCAGCGCGGGGAGCCCCGCGACATTGACGAAGCTGGAGTACGGGGCGTACTCCACCTGCATCGCGAACGTGCGTTCCGGGTCGTGCCCGGCGTACCACCCGACCGGCCGCGGCGACTGCGCGAGCGCGGGCGTGAGCACGGCGTCGAACGCCCCGAAGTCGGCGATCGTCCGCCGTTCGAACGCGCGCGCCGCCGAGAGCCCGCCGAGCAGGTCGAGCGCCGACAGTGCGCGCCCCTCCCGGACGAGCCACGCGGTCAGCGGCTCGACGAGCGTCATGTCGTCGTCGCTCAGCGGGATGCGTGCGGCGCTGGCGCGCCACAGCACGCGGAACAGGGCGGCGTAGCCGAACGGATGCCAGGCCGCCTCCGCCACGGCGTGCCCGGCGTCGTCGAGCCAGGCGGCCGCCGTGTCCCACGCCGCGCGCGCGTCGGGGTCGAGCACGATGTGCTCGTCGTCGTCCCAGGGAGACACCGTGGTCACCCCGATCCGCAGGCCCGAGCGCTCGCGGCGTGCCGCGTCGACGAAGGGACCCGCCCCGGGAGCGGCGGTCGCGTACGAGAACGGCGCGAGACCGACCAGGGCGTCCAGGAGCAGGGCGGCATCCTCGACCGAACGCGCGAGGGGGCCGGTGACCGACAGGCCGTCGGGCGACTCGAAGCCCGACCCGAGCGGCAGGCGCCCGCGCGACGGCTTCAGCCCCACGACCCCGACCGTCGCCGAGGGGATGCGGATCGACCCGCCGCCGTCCGATCCGACCGCGGCCGGCAGCAGACCCGCGGCCACGGCGACCGCCGCGCCGCCGCTCGACCCGCCGGCGCCGGCCGAGAGACGCCAGGGATCGCGCGCGGGGGAGTGGATGAGCGGCTCGGTGAAGCCGGTCAGCCCGAACTCCGACGTGCTCGTCTTTCCCAGGCTCACCGCACCCGCGGCATCCATCGCCCACGCGAGGGGGTCGGATGCCGCGGGCACGAGGTGAGCTCGGGCGCGCGAGCCGTAGCGGGTCGCGACCCCGGCCCGGGCGACGAGGTCCTTCTCGGCCGAGGGGACGCCCCAGAGCACGCCGTCGGGGACGCCCGCGTCGAGCACGCCCGCACGCGCGCGGGCGGCGTCGGGGGTGACCTCAACGAACGCGCCCAGGTCGGCGAACCGGCGGATGCGGTCGAGGTAATGGTCGGTGAGCTCGGCGGAGGAGAGCCCGCCCCGCTGGAGTCCCTCGACCTGGGCAACGAGCGACAGATCGTGGAGCGCAGGCATGAATCGAGCCTACGACCGGCGTTCCGCTAGCCTCGCATCATGAAGACCCGGCTCTTGCGCGTGCTCGTCTATCTGGCCTCGGCGGCCGCGGGTCTCGTGCTCGCCGACCTCCTCGTCGACGGATTCCGCATCTCGTGGCTCGACTGGTGGGGCTTTCTTGTGGCGATCGTGGTCTTCGCGATCCTGCAGAGCATCGCGACACCCCTGGCGACCCGCCTCGCCGAGAAGCACGCACCGCTGCTACTCGGCGGCATCGGGATCATCGCCACGTTCGCGTCGTTGCTGGTCGTCGCCTTCCTGCCGTCCGCGGGCATCCGGATCACCGCCGTGGGCGCCTGGTTCCTCGCGCCGCTCGTGGTGTGGATCGTCTCGGCGATCGTCACGTGGGTGCTGACCGTGGTGTTGATCGACCGTCGATCGAAGGCCAGCGCACCCGAGAAGCGCTGACCCCGATCAGATCCAGTACTCGGGGGCGGTGAGCAGCGCGCGCGTGTCCTCGCTCACTCGGCGCACTCGGGCCTTGGCGGGAACACCCACGAGGACGCTGTCGGCGGGCGCGTCGCGCGTCACGACGGCATTCGCGCCGACGAGGGAGCGCGCTCCGATCGTGATGGGCCCGAGGATCTTCGCCCCGGCGCCGACGGCGACACCGTCGTGCAGGGTCGGGTGGCGCTTCCCACCCTCGCGCTGACGCCCCCCGAGGGTGACGCCGTGGTACAGCATGACGTCGTCGCCGACCTCCGCCGTTTCTCCGATGACCACGCCCATGCCGTGATCGATGAAGAAACGGCGACCGATCGTCGCGCCGGGGTGGATCTCGATGCCGGTCATCCACCGTGCCACCTGCGAGATCGCGCGCGCGGGGAACCGCACACCGCGCCGCCACAGGCGGTTCGACACGCGGTGGGCCCACACCGCGTGCAACCCCGGGTAGAGCAGGGCGATCTCGAGGCCGCCGCGGGCCGCGGGGTCGCGGAGCTTGGCGGCCTCGACGTCTTCGCGGACGCGCGAGAGGACCCCCACGTCAGTCTTCGCGCAGGTGCTCGTACAGAGCGGTGGAGAGGTAGCGCTCACCGTACGACGGGATGATGACGACGATGTTCTTGCCGGCGGCCTCGGGGCGGCGGGCGATCTCGAGAGCGGCCCAGATCGCGGCGCCCGACGACATGCCGACGAGGATGCCGTCCTTCGCCGCGGTCTCGCGGGCGAGGCGGATCGCGTCATCGAACTCGACGTCGATGACCTCGTCGATGATGTCGCGGTCGAGGATCGCCGGAACGAAGTTGGGTCCGATGCCCTGGATCTTGTGGGGGCCGGGGTGTCCCTTGGTGAGGATGGGGGAGTCGGCGGGCTCGACGGCGACGACCTTCACGCCCGGGACGCGCTCCTTGAGCACCTGACCGACGCCGGTGATGGTGCCGCCCGTCCCGATCCCGGCGACGAAGTAGTCGACCTTGCCGTCGGTGTCGCGCAGGATCTCCTCGGCGGTGGTCTTGCGGTGGATGGCGGGGTTGGCGTCGTTCTCGAACTGACGCGCCCAGACGGCGCCCGGAGTCTCGGCGACGATGCGCTTGGCCTCGTCGACCGCGTGCGACATGCCCTTGGTCGGGTCAGTGAGCACGAGCTCCGCCCCGAACGCCTTCAGCAGGATGCGGCGCTCCTTCGACATGGAGGCGGGCATGGTGAGGATGACCTTGTAGCCGCGTGCGGCGCCGACCATGGCCAGGGCGATGCCGGTGTTCCCGCTCGTGGACTCCACGATCGTGCCGCCCGGCTTCAGCTCACCCGACGCCTCGGCGGCGTCGACGATGGCGATGCCCAGACGGTCCTTGACGCTGGAGGCGGGGTTGTAGAACTCGAGCTTCGCGAGGATCTGGCCCCCGGCGCCCTCCGCGACGCGGTTGAGGCGCACCAGCGGGGTGTCGCCGAACGCGGAGGTGATGTCGGAGTGGATGCCGGGCATGGCTCGCCTTTCGCCGTCGGTCAGAACGCGACAATCCTAGGCGAGCCAGGGGCTGCCGGGCCCGTGTGTGACGCTGCACGACTAGGCTCGGGAGCCGTCATGCCCGAGACCGCACCCTCCCCACTCCCGCCCATCGCCGATGTCGTCCGCGACGCCGCGGCCCGGTTCGCCGCCGCCGGGATCCTCGACCCCCGCGTCGACGCCGAACTCCTCCTGGCCCACGTGCTGTCCACCTCGCGCGGCGGGGTGCAGGCCGCCGCCATCCGTGGCGACCGGATGCCGGAAGCCGCCGCCCGCGTGTGGGACGAGCTGATCGCGCGTCGCTGTGCGCGCGAACCCCTGCAGCACCTCACCGGGACCGCCCCCTTCCGTTCTCTCGAGCTGGGCGTGGGGCCGGGCGTCTTCGTCCCGCGCCCCGAGACCGAGATGGTGGCGCAGCTGGCGATCGACGCCCTCGGCTCCGCGGCCTCGCCCGCGCCGATCGCGGTCGACCTCGGGACCGGCAGCGGGGCGATCGCCCTCGCGATGGCGACCGAGGTCCCGCACGCTCGCGTCTACGCGGCGGAGAACTCCGTCGAGGCGTTCGTCTGGGCGAAGGAGAACGTCGCTCGCGTCGGCGCCACGAACCTCCATCTCGCCTTCATCGACCTGGCCCGCGCCTTCCCCGAGCTCGACGGCACCGTCTCGGTCGTGGCATCCAACCCCCCGTACGTGCCCGACGACGCGATCCCGCGCGACCCGGAGGTGCGCCTGTACGACCCGCCGGCCGCTCTGTACGGCGGGCCGGACGGTCTGGATGCCGTCCGCGTGCTCAGCCGGGTCGGTCTCCGCCTCGCGCACCCGGGAGGGGTCATCGTCATCGAGCACGGCGAGTGGCAGGGCGCCGCGATCCGCGAGCTCCTGACCGTCGACGGATGGCGGGCAGCGGCGACGCATCCCGACCTCACCACCCGCGACCGCGCCACCACCGCCCTCCGTCCCTGACCGCAGCCGGTCCCCGGCGTCGGTAGACTGTGCCGCGACATGTCACCCGTCTACGACTGCCGTGACGAGTCGCAACTGCTCTCCGGGATGCGCCACGCGCGCCAGGCGATCGGTCGAGGCGAACTCGTCGTGCTCCCCACCGACACCGTCTACGGCATCGCCGCAGACGCCTTCAACGCGCGTGCCGTCTCGGGCCTGCTCGAGGCGAAGGGCCGCGGACGCCAGCAGCCCCCGCCGGTACTGGTCCCGGGCGTCGGAACCCTGCGGGCGCTCGTGGCCGAGATCCCCCCCGCGGTCGACGACCTGGTGCACGCCTTCTGGCCCGGCGGACTCACGATCGTGCTCCCGGCCCAGCCGTCGCTGTCGTGGGACCTCGGCGACACGCACGGCACGGTGGCTGTTCGCATGCCCGCGCAGAACCTCGCTCTCGAACTCCTGGAAGAGACGGGCCCGCTGGCCGTTTCGAGCGCGAACCGCACCGGAATGACGGCCGCGGTGAGCATCGACGAGGCCCGCGACATGCTCGGAGACAGCGTCGCGGTCTACCTCGACGCCGGCCCCAGCGTCGTGGGGATCGCTTCGACCATCGTCGACGCGACGACCCTCGTCGGCGGTACCGAGCCGCGGGTGCGCGTGCTGCGCGAGGGCGCGATCTCGCGGGCGCGCCTGAGGGAGGTTCTCGGCGACGTGCTGGAGCCCGACCCCGACACGGCTCCGCCCGCCGAGAGCGTCGAGACGGCTCCGACCGTCGCCCCGGATGCCGAGGCCCCCGGGCCGTGACCCAGTACCTCCTCACCATCCTGTTCACGGCGGCGGTGACTCTCGCGCTGTCGTGGGTGGTGTGGAAGCTCGCGCTGCGCTTCAGGCTGTACCCCGGCATCCGCGATCGCGACGTGCACACGACGCCGACGCCGCGCCTGGGTGGGGTGGCGATGTTCCTCGGCGTGGTCGCGGCGTTCGCTCTATCGAGTCGCAACCCCTACTTCGCCATCTTCTGGACCGACCCCGGTCCCGTGCTGGCACTCCTGGGCGCGGTGCTGCTGATCGTCGTCGTCGGCGTGGTCGACGATCTGTGGGACCTCGACTGGATGATCAAACTGGGTGCGCAGTTCGTCGCGGCCGGCATCATCGCCTGGTTCGGGCAGTTGCAGATCCTGTCGCTGCCGATCGGCGCCCTCACGGTCGGGTCGGGCTGGGTGAGTTTCCTCCTCACGGTGTTCGCCCTCGTGGTGGTCATGAACGCCGTCAACTTCATCGACGGGCTGAACGGCCTGGTCGCCGGCGTGTGCCTCATCGCGAACGGCGTCTTCTTCGCGTACTCCTACCTCCTTGTTCGTGACACCGGAGCCAGCACCTACTTCAACCTCGCCTCCTTCATCGCCGCCGTCCTCGTGGGGGCCTGCCTCGGGTTCCTCCCGATGAACTGGACGCCCGCCAAGCTCTTCATGGGCGATGCCGGGGCGCTCATGCTGGGACTGCTCATGGCCAGTTCCGCCATCGCAATCACTGGCCAGCTCGACCCCGCGGTGCTGGACCCCGAGAAGATCGGCCGCTCCCAGCTCCTGGGTGCGTTCATTCCGATCCTGTTGCCGGTGGTCATCGTGCTGCTGCCGCTGCTCGATTTCGGTCTCGCGGTGGTTCGGCGCCAGTGGGCGGGGAAGTCCCCGTTCTCCCCCGACCGCAAGCACCTGCACCACCGGATGCTCGACATGGGTCACTCCGACCGGGATGCCGTGCTCATCTTCTACAGCTGGACCGCGGTCGTGAGCCTGGCGGTCCTGCTGATGTACATCGGTACGCAGCAGAGCTGGCCCGGAGACTACGCGATCGGCATCGCTTTCGGCATCGTGGGCGTCGCCGCCTGCATCGTGCTCACCCTGCTTCCGTCCCGGCGCTTCGCGCGCCGCCCTGCCCCTGAGGAGTCCTCATGACCACCCCCGTCTCCAGTACCCCGGTGCTGCGCGCCGCTCTGGTCTGGTCGGCCGTCGTGACCGTCGTCGTCCTCGTCGCCGCCGTGGTCGTCGGTGCCCTCGTGGCGGGCATGAACGGCGCCTGGAGTGGGGGAGTGGGGGCGGCGGTCGGCGCGATCTTCCCGGCCTTGACGGCGATCAGCATTCTCCTGGCCAACCGCTTCTATGGTCACCCCGCCTGGTTGCAGATCTTCTTCGGCGTGGTGCTCGGCGGCTGGTTGCTGAAGTTCGTCCTCGTGATCGTGGCCTTCCTCATCCTGCTTCGGATGGACTGGGTCGTCGCGCCGGTGTTCTTCTTCGCCCTGCTCGCTACCGCGGTCGCCTCGCTCGTCGTCGACGTCGTCGTCATCTCGCGCATGCGTCTTCCCGCGGTATCCGACACCGTTCTGCCCGAGCGGAGCGCGCCCGATGAGGTCTGACCACGTCTCGATGCCGCGATTCCCGGGATCTTTGCTAAGGTATTCCTACGCACCTCGGCCGGTGTGCGGCGGTGACGCCGAGGCCCCGGGGAGAGCCGTTTCCCACCCTCCCCGAACCGTTTCACCCCGGTTCGAGAAGCTGGAGCCACCCCGTTGACTCAGGCGAATACGATCGCGCACGCTGCTGACGCGCCCTACTTCTCCCCGCCCTCCATCTCGGACTTTTTCCCGCCCGAGCTGCTGTTCGCTGGCACCCCCTTCGCGATCACGCGCATCACCCTGGTGCAGCTGCTCGCGACGGCGATCATGGTGCTCATCATCGTGCTGGGCACGCGACGTCTCACCGTCGTGCCCGGGCGCTTCCAAAGCGTCATCGAGCTCGGTTTCGGGTTCATCCGCGAGCAGATCGCCTTCCAGGTGCTCGGCGAGAAAGATGGCAAGCGCTTCCTGCCGCTGCTGACCGCGATGTTCCTCACGATCCTCGCGCTCAACCTCACCGGCGTCATCCCGTTCCTGAACATTCCGGGTACCTCGGTCGCGGGCGCCCCGCTCGTGTTCGCCTTGACGGCGTACATCGCGTTCGTCTACGCCGGCATCCGGCGTCACGGGTTCGGTCATTTCCTGAAGAACTCGCTCGTGCCCAGCGGGGTGCCGGTCTACCTCGTGCCGATCATCGCGATCGTCGAGCTGATCTCGGTCTTCATCGCTCGCCCGGTCTCTCTGTTCCTGCGACTGCTGCTGAACATGATCGTCGGCCACCTCATGCTGGTGCTGTTCTTCTCGGCGACCAACTTCTTCTTCTTCAGCTTCAACTGGCTGACCCCGTTGGCGGCAGGAACCCTCACGCTCGGGCTCGCGTTCACCCTCTTCGAGGTGTTCGTGGCGCTCCTGCAGGCCTACGTCTTCACCATCCTCACCGCGGTCTACATCCAGCTCGCGGTGGCGGAAGAGCACTGACGGGCAGCCGACCGGCTGTTCGCCCAACGAAAGGAAACCCTCAGTGGACGCAACGACGATTCTCGCTCAGGTCACGGGCAACATCGCGACCGTGGGCTACGGTCTCGCTGCCATCGGCCCGGCCATCGGTCTCGGCATCATGATCGGCAAGACCATCGAGTCGACCGCCCGTCAGCCCGAGCTCGCCGGTCGCCTGCAGACCACCATGTTCATCGGTGTCGCCTTCATCGAGATCCTCGCGCTGATCGGCATCGCTACGCCCTTCATCTTCGGCGCGCTCTGATCCGCCCGATCCACGAGTAAGGAGACAGGATGCTTAACGCTCTTGTCACGGTCGCTGCCGAAGAAGGCCACAGCAGCGGGAACCCGCTTCTGCCGGCCGTCTATGACATCACCTGGTCGCTGGTCTGCTTCGTCATCATCGCGGCGGTCGTGTGGTTCTACGCGCTCCCGCGCATCGGGGCGGTGCTCGACAAGCGCAGCACGGCCATCGAGGGCAACATCGCCAAGGCCGATGAGGCTCAGCGCAAGGCCGAGGCCGCGCTCGAGGAGTACACCGCTCAGCTCGCCGCGGCCCGCAAGGAAGCCGGCGAGATCCGTGAAGCCGCGCGCGAAGACGGTCGCAAGATCGTCCTCGAGGCCAAGGAGAACGCGGCCTCCGAGGCGGCACGCGTGACCGCTGCCGCGCACACGCAGATCGAAGCCGAGCGTCAGACCGCTCTGGTCTCGCTGCGCGCTGAGGTCGGAACCCTTGCGGTCGATCTGGCCGGCAACGTCATCGGTGAGACGCTCTCCGACGACGCCAAGGCTCAGGCCGTCGTCGACCGCTTCCTCGCCGAGCTCGAGGCATCCGAGAAGGCGGCTCAGTAATGGGCAGCGCGACCACTCAGGCGCGGACCGCGACGACGGAGGCGCTCACCGCGGCGTCCGGTGTCGATCTCGACGTCGCCCGCGAGCTGTTCGCGGCCGTCGGCGCCGTGAGCGGATCGGCGCAGCTGAGAGGCGCGCTGTCCGACTCGTCGGCACCGGCGGCGGCGCGCGCCGCCCTGGTGACGGCCGTCTTCGGCTCCACCTACCGCGAGGCGACCGTTGCGCTCCTGCGCGGCGCGGCCCAGCAGCGCTGGTCCTCGGCCTCGCAGTTCGTGGATGGGCTCGAAGAGCTCGCCGTCCGCGCAGCCGCTGTTGCGGACTCGTCCGTCGACATCGAGGGTGAGCTGTTCCAGTTCTCCCGCACGGTTGCGTCGAATGGCGAACTCGAGCTGGCACTGGGCGGTCGTCTGGGCGATCCGTCCGCGAAGACGTCGCTCGTCTCGACGCTGCTCGACGGCCGCGCAAGTGCCGCGACGGCGCTCATCGTTTCTTCGCTCGTGCAGAATGCGCACGGACGCCGTGTCCGCGCGCTGCTGCGCCGGGCCTCGGCGATCGTTGCCGATCAGCGATCCAGCATCGTCGCGACCGTGTACGCGGCGGCGCCTCTGCAGCCCGAACAGCAGACCCGTCTCCAGAACGCGCTGAGCGCGCGCTACGGATCGGCGGTCGCCCTGAACACCGTCATCGACCCGACGGTGGTCGGCGGACTGCGCGTGCAGGTCGCCGACGACGTCATCGACGCGAGCGTGTCCGCACGTCTCGCCGACCTGCGCCAGCGCATCGCAGGCTAAGACTTTGCCGCCCGAGCGGGTGGAGATCTGGGGGCTCGCGCCCCACGAACGAAGGAAGACAATGGCAGAACTCTCTATCAGCCCCGACGTCATCCGTGACGCGCTGAAGGACTTCGTCAACGCCTACGAGCCGACGGGCGCGGGTGCGACCGAGGTCGGCACCGTCGTCGACGCGGCCGACGGCATCGCTCACGTCGAGGGACTGCCCGGCGTCATGGCGAACGAACTCATCCGCTTCGACAACGGCACCCTGGGCCTGGCCCAGAACCTCGACGAACACGAGATCGGCGTCGTCGTGCTCGGCGAGTTCTCCGGTATCGAAGAGGGCCAGAGCGTCACTCGTACCGGCGAGGTCCTCTCGGTCGGCGTCGGCGACGGCTACCTGGGTCGCGTCGTCGACCCGCTCGGCAACCCCATCGACGGTCTCGGCGAGATCGCGACGGAGGGGCGTCGTGCCCTCGAGCTGCAGGCGCCCGGCGTCATGCAGCGCAAGAGCGTGCACGAGCCGCTGCAGACCGGCATCAAGGCCATCGACGCGATGATCCCCGTCGGCCGTGGTCAGCGTCAGCTGATCATCGGTGACCGCCAGACCGGCAAGACGGCCATCGCGATCGACACGATCATCAACCAGAAGGCCAACTGGGAGTCGGGCGACGTCAACAAGCAGGTGCGCTGCATCTACGTCGCCATCGGTCAAAAGGGCTCCACGATCGCGTCGGTCAAGGGCGCCCTCGAGGACGCCGGTGCGATGGAGTACACCACCATCGTCGCCGCCCCGGCCTCCGATCCGGCCGGCTTCAAGTACCTCGCCCCCTACACGGGTTCGGCGATCGGTCAGCACTGGATGTACGGCGGCAAGCACGTCCTGATCATCTTCGACGACCTGTCGAAGCAGGCCGAGGCCTACCGCGCTGTGTCGCTCCTCCTGCGTCGTCCGCCGGGCCGCGAGGCATACCCCGGTGACGTGTTCTACCTGCACTCGCGTCTGCTCGAGCGTTGCGCGAAGCTGTCCGACGAACTCGGCGCCGGTTCCATGACGGGTCTTCCCATCATCGAGACCAAGGCGAACGACGTCTCGGCGTACATTCCCACCAACGTGATCTCCATCACCGACGGCCAGATCTTCCTGCAGTCCGACCTCTTCAACGCCAACCAGCGTCCCGCTGTCGACGTGGGCATCTCGGTGTCCCGCGTCGGTGGTGACGCACAGGTGAAGTCGATCAAGAAGGTCTCGGGAACGCTGAAGCTCGAGCTCGCGCAGTACCGTTCGCTCGAGGCGTTCGCGATGTTCGCGAGCGACCTCGACGCCGCCTCGCGTCGTCAGCTCGCCCGTGGTGCGCGTCTGACCGAGCTGCTCAAGCAGCCGCAGTACTCGCCCTATCCGGTCGAGGAGCAGGTCGTCTCGATCTGGGCCGGTACCAACGGCAAGCTCGACACCATCGAGGTGTCCGACGTGCTGCGCTTCGAGCGCGAGCTGCTGGACTACCTCCGTCGCAACTCCACGGTCCTCGACACCCTGCGCGAGACCAACGTGCTGGGCGACGACACGGTCACAGAGCTCGAGAAGAAGATCGACGAGTTCATCCTCGAGTTCCAGCCGGGTGCTGACGAGGGTGTCGTCGGGCCCGAGCACGTCGATGCGGCCGAGGCTGGCGACGTCAACCAGGAGCGAATCGTCAAGGGCCGTCGCTAACAGCGACGACACGAGAACGGAATCATGGGCGCACAACTGCGGGTCTACAAGCAGAAGATCAGTTCTGCTCAGACGACCAAGAAGATCACGAAGGCGATGGAGCTCATCGCGGCCTCGCGCATCCAGAAGGCGATGGCGCGTGTGCGCGCGGCGTCGCCCTTCGCGCGGGCGGTGACGAGCGCCGTCTCGGCGGTGGCCACGCACTCCTCAATCGACCACCCGCTGACGACCGAGCGCGAGAACATTCGTCGTTCGGCCGTGGTGATCTTCACCTCCGACCGCGGCCTGGCCGGCGCGTTCAACTCTCAGATCCTCCGCGAGGGTCTGGAGTTGGCCGAGCTGCTGCGGACGCAGGGCAAGGAGGTCGTGTTCTACCTCGTCGGGCGCAAGTCCGTGGGCTACTTCCAGTTCCGCCGGATGGCGAGTGTGGCGCAGTGGACGGGTGACACCGACACTCCGCAGTTCTCCACCGCCGAGGAAATCTCGGATGCGGTGCTCGAGGCCTACCGCGCCGGGGGAGAGAACGAGGGCGTCGACGAGATCTACCTCGTATACAACCGCTTCGTCAGCATGATGACGCAGTCGCCCGAGTCGGTTCGTCTGCTGCCGCTCGAGGTGCTCGAGGCCGATGAGGCGCCGGCTCACGCGGACGTCTACCCGCTCTACGAGTTCGAGCCCGACGCCGAAACCGTTCTGGACGCGCTCCTGCCGGTGTACGTGCAGAGCCGGATCTTCAACGCCCTTCTCCAGTCGTCCGCTGCCAAGCACGCCGCGACACAGAAGGCGATGAAGTCGGCCAGCGACAACGCCGACAAGCTCATCACCGACTACACCCGCCTGCGCAACAACGCGCGTCAGGCGGAGATCACGCAGCAGATCGCCGAGATCGTCGGCGGCGCCGATGCCCTGGCATCCGGCAAGTAAGTTCCCAAGGAGAGAAGAAGCCATGAGCCTCACCGCCGAGAAGACCGACGCGGCTGTCGTCGGCCGCGTCGCGCGTGTCACCGGGCCCGTCGTCGACATCGAGTTCCCGCACGACGCGATCCCCGAGATCTACAACGCGCTCAAGACCACGATCACCATCGGTGACCAGTCGACCGAGATCACGCTCGAGGTTGCTCAGCACCTCGGCGACGACCTCGTCCGCGCCATCGCCCTCAAGCCCACGGACGGCATCGTCCGCGGCCAGGAGGTGCGTAACACCGGCGGCCCGATCTCGGTCCCCGTCGGTGATGTCACCAAGGGCAAGGTGTTCGACGTCACGGGCGAGGTGCTCAACGGCGCCCCCGGCGAGACCATCGAGGTCACCGAGCGCTGGGGTATCCACCGCAAGGCGCCGAGCTTCGACCAGCTGGAGTCCAAGACCCAGATGTTCGAGACCGGCATCAAGGTCATCGACCTCCTGACCCCCTACGTGCAGGGTGGAAAGATCGGTCTGTTCGGTGGCGCCGGTGTCGGCAAGACCGTCCTCATCCAGGAGATGATCCAGCGCGTCGCGCAGGACCACGGTGGTGTGTCGGTGTTCGCCGGTGTCGGTGAGCGCACCCGTGAGGGCAACGACCTCATCCACGAGATGGAAGAGGCGGGTGTCTTCGACAAGACGGCGCTCGTGTTCGGTCAGATGGATGAGCCGCCGGGGACGCGCCTTCGCGTGGCGCTGTCGGCGCTGACGATGGCGGAGTACTTCCGCGACGTGCAGAAGCAGGACGTGCTGCTCTTCATCGACAACATCTTCCGCTTCACGCAGGCCGGTTCCGAGGTCTCCACGCTGCTCGGTCGTATGCCCTCGGCCGTGGGATACCAGCCCAACCTCGCCGACGAGATGGGTGTGCTCCAGGAGCGCATCACCTCGACGCGCGGTCACTCGATCACCTCGCTGCAGGCGATCTACGTCCCCGCTGACGACTACACCGACCCGGCTCCGGCGACCACGTTCGCCCACCTGGATGCCACGACCGAGCTCTCGCGCGAGATCGCGTCGAAGGGTCTGTACCCCGCGGTCGACCCGCTCAGCTCCACGAGCCGCATTCTCGACCCGCGGTACATCGGCGCCGACCACTACCGTGTCGCCACGTCGGTGAAGCAGATCCTGCAGAAGAACAAGGAACTGCAGGAGATCATCGCGATCCTCGGTGTCGACGAGCTCTCTGAGGAAGACAAGATCGTCGTGTCGCGTGCACGTCGTATCCAGCAGTTCCTCTCGCAGAACACCTACATGGCCAAGAAGTTCACCGGCGTCGAGGGCTCCACGGTCCCGATCAAGGAGACGATCGAGTCCTTCGACGCGATCGTCAAGGGTGACTTCGACCACGTCGCCGAGCAGGCGTTCTTCAACGTCGGTGGAATCGCCGACGTCGAAGCCAAGTGGGCGCAGATCCAGAAGGAGAACGGCTGACATGCCGCTTCGCGTGAACCTCGTCTCGGCCGACGCCGAGGTCTGGACCGGTGAGGCCTCGCTCGTCGTCGCCAAGACGGTCGAGGGTGAGATCGGCTTCATGCAGGGCCACGAGCCGGTGCTCGCGATCCTCGCCCAGGGCGAGGTGCGCATCACGGGTGTCGACGGCAACAAGATCCTCGCCAACGCGCAGGACGGGTTCCTGTCGATGGCAGACGATGAGCTCACGATCGTCGCCGGTCACGCCTCCTTGGTCTCCTGACACACCTTCTGTTCGACGCGCGTTGCCCGGTTCGCCGGGCAACGCGCGTCGCCGTTTCCGCTGAGGTCCCATGCTTGTCCTGCTTCCCCCGTCCGAGACCAAACGCCCGGGCGGATCGGGCGCACCGCTCGACCTCGACGCGCTCGCCCTGCCGTCGTTGCGTTCGCACCGCATCGAGGTCACCGAGGCGCTCGTCGCTCTGAGCGCCGACGAGGAGGCCGCCGCCCGCGTGCTCAAGCTCAGCGCCCGACGACGCCACGAGATCGCTGACAACGCGGCGCTGTGGACGGCGCCGACGCTTCCCGCGATCGACCGCTACACGGGAGTGCTCTTCGACGCCGTCGATGCGTCGTCCCTCGACTCCGATGCGCGTGCGTGGATGGGCGAACACGTGCTCATCCACTCCGCACCCTTCGGCCCGGTCGGGGCCCTCGACGGGATCCCTGCGTATCGGCTGTCGGCGGGGACGTCGATCCCGGGGCTTGCCGCACTTCGCCGGATCTGGGCGGATGCCGTGACCCGGGCGATCCGCGAGAGCGACCCCGGATTCGTGCTCGATCTGCGGTCGGAGGCGTACGTCGGTCTCGGACCGCTGCCCGCGGAGGTCGACGCTGTCTACGTGCGCGTGGTGGCAGAGGGTTCGGATGGGGCGGTGCGGGCCCTGAATCACTTCAACAAGAAGGCGAAGGGCGAGCTCGCGCGGGCCCTGTCGAGGTCGGATGCCGATCTCCGGTCCGTCGAGGATCTTCGCGAGTGGGCGGGTGGCCACGGCTTCGAGTTCCGGACCCTCTCCGCGGGAGAGATGGCTCTCGTCGTCTGAGGTTCCGGCCTGGATCTTTCAGCGAAAACTCAGGTTCGCTACGATGGCACTGTACGGGGCACGCGGATGTCCCGTCGCTCACTCGCTGAAAAGGGAATCCACATGGGTGACACCTATTACTACGACGATGGCGGCGGGTTCGCAGCGTTCGCGTTCTTCCTCGTGTTCCTGCCCCTCCTCCTGATCTTCGCGCTGGCGGGCTACATCATCTCGTCCTTCCTGCTGATGAAGGTCTTCGAAAAGGCCGGTGTGGAAGGAAAGTGGCGCGCGTGGGTGCCCGTCTACAACACCCTCGTCGCGGCGAAGCTGGGCGACCTGTCGCCGTGGGCGTATTTGATCGCCGCGGTGGGCTCCGGCGTGCTCACGGGCATCCCGGTCATCGGATGGATCATCGGCCTGGCCGGCGTCGCGGCCACGGTGATGTTCTCCTACCGTCTGGGCCTGAAGTTCGGCAAGGATTGGCCGTACCTTCTGCTCTGGCTGATCCCGGGTGTCGGTTACCTCATCTGGCTCGGCATCCTGGCCTTCGGATCCTCGCCGTGGAACCCGTCGATCCGCCCCTCCCCGTGGGCGAACACCTTCCTCGCCGACAAGACGGTGTGGAACGGGATCCCCGCGCAGCCCGACCAGCAGGTGCAGGGTCCTCCCGCCGGTGGCTATGGCGCCCCCGCGGGCGGATACGCCCCGCCCGCACAGCCTTCCACTCCGCCGCCGGCTCCGCCCGCCGCGGGTCCGACGCCGCCGCCGCCTGCGCCTCCCGCGGGTCCGACGCCGCCGCCGCCCGCGCCCCAGGACTAAGAACGCACCGACGAGCTCCTCGATACCGGGGAGCTCGTCGGCGTTTCGGGCGTAGCGTGGGGGAATGCCTCCCTGCACCGTCCTGCGCTCCCGCCCGGTGGAGGTGAGCCTCACTGACCGGCACGGCGCGTCGGCGGGCGAGGGTTCGGCGTCTACTAGGATGGCAGGGCCGTGCGCACCCGCCGGCACAGCTGTCGGCCAACCGGAGGATCTGTCGTGCCCGAGGTGACCACGCACACACGGACCGTTCCGGTAGCCGGGGGCACCGTCGACCTGTCCTGGGCCGCGAGCACCGACACCGGCAAGCGTCGTGAAGTCAATCAAGATGCGGTCCTGGCCGAGTACCCCCTTTTCGTCGTCGCCGACGGTATGGGCGGTCATCTGGGCGGCGAGATCGCCAGCGCCAGCACCGTCGATCGTCTGCGTGCCGTGGTCGATGGCGGAACCGTCTCACCCAAGCACATCGAGAAGGCGCTCAGCCGCGCGGTGAAAGACATCGTCTCGCACCCCGAAACCACCGACGAAGGCACCGGGACGACGCTGACCGGGCTCTACCTCGAGACCGGCGGCGATGAGCCGCACTGGGTGACTTTGAACATCGGCGACTCTCGCGTGTACCTGCTGCGCGACGAGGAGATCGTGCAGATCACCACCGACCATTCGGTCGTGCAAGAACTCATCGCGGCCGGCAGGCTCAGTCCCGAAGAGGCCGAGAACCACCCCTACGGCAATGTGATCACCCGCGCGGTCGGTCCCAGCGACAGTGTGAAGCCCGACTACCTCCGCCTCGAGGTGCAGGACGGCGATCGTTTCGTGATCTGCTCCGACGGGCTCACGAAAGAACTGACCGATTTCGGCATCCGTCACTTCCTCGAGGCGAACCCTGATCCGGCTGCTGCCGTCGAATCCATGATGGCCGCGGCGCTCGAGAACGGCGGACGCGACAACATCACCATCGTGGTGCTCGACGTCGCCCGCCGCGCCGCCTGAGAACCGGTACTTGACCGCGGAGCGTCGCTGCTCCTACGGTCAGCAGATGACCTCCGCACCCGAACGGACGGCCGGCAAGGGCCTGGCCGCGGGAACCATCGGACTGTGGGGCTCGACCGTGATCGGTCTGGCCTCGACGGCTCCGGTCTACTCGCTCGTGGCGACCCTTGGGTTCGTCGTGCTCGCCGTCGGCGCCTCGGCGCCGATCGCCTTCATCCTGGCGTTCATCCCGATGCTGTTCATCGCCTTCGCCTACCGCGAGCTCAACAACGCCGTGCCCGACTGCGGCACGACGTTCACGTGGGGCACCAAGGCGTTCGGACCGTGGGTGGGCTGGATGGGAGGGTGGGGTGTGGCCGTGGCCGGAATGGTCGTGCTCGCCAACCTCGCCCAGATCGCCGGGATCTATCTCTGGACGCTCATCGGCGACGGGTCGCTGGCCGAGAACGTGCCGCTCGTCACGGCAACCGGCGTGGCCTTCATCGCGGCGATGACCTACGTGAGCTACCGGGGCGTGGAGCTGGGGGAGCGGGTCCAGAACGTGCTCCTGGGCGTGCAGTACCTCGTCCTGGCACTGTTCGTGGTGGTGGCGCTGTGGAAGTTCTTCGACGGCACCGCGCCGAACCCCACCCCGCTCGACCTGGAGTGGTTCAACCCGTTCGGGTTCACCGACTGGAGCGGCTTCACCGAGGCCGTGCTCCTGGCGCTGTTCATCTACTGGGGCTGGGACACGTGCCTCGCCCTGAACGAGGAGACGAAAGACCCGAAGCGCATCCCGGGTCGTGCGGCGCTGCTGACCACCGTGATCCTGCTCGGCACCTACGTCTCGGTCACGGTCGCGGCGATGATGTACGCCGGGGTCGGGGAAGACGGCGCGGGACTGGCGAACGCCGAGAACGCCGACGACGTCTTCCTCGCCCTGAAAGATGATCTGTTCGGTCCGTTCGGCTGGATCCTCGTGGTGGCCGTGCTCATCTCGGCCGTCTCGTCGACGCAGACCACGATCCTCCCCACCGCGCGAGGGACGCTCTCGATGGCCGCGTACAAGGCCCTGCCGCCGCGGTTCCGCACGGTGCACCCCCGCTTCCAGACGCCGTCCTTCTCCACCCTGGTGATGGGTATCGTCGCGAGCGTCTACTACGTGGGCATGACCCTCATCAGCGACAACATCCTGCAGGACTCCATCCTGTCGCTCGGCCTGGCGATCGCGTTCTACTACGCCATCACCGGCTACGCCTGCGTGTGGTACTTCCGCCGCGATCTGTTCACGTCGGGGAAGAACCTCCTCTTCCGCGGCATCCTGCCCCTGCTGGGTGCCCTGATGCTCACGTTCGCGTTCGTGCAGTCCGCGATCGACATGTACGACCCCGAGTACGGCTACACCGTGCTGTTCGGGATCGGTGGCACCTTCGTGCTCGGCATCGGGGCGCTCGCTCTCGGCGTGGTGTTGATGCTCGTCTGGTATCTGATGCCGGGATCGAAGCCGTTCTTCCGCGGGGAGAGCCTCAACCGCGAGACCGAGGTCTTGGTGCCCGACGAGCCGATCACCTATCCCCGGTCGGTCGACGGGGGGATCTGACCCCGCTCAGACAGCGGAGCGGATGACCCCGACCTGCTGTCCGCCGCCCGAGATCGTCAGGGGCAGCAGAGCCAGCGTGTCGGCGACGGCGGAGGCCTCGAGCCCACCGGCGCGCTCGAGGAGGCGCAGCGCCACGGCGTGACCCGCCCGGTTCGAACCGTCGAGCATCTTCAGCGCCACGGTCGTCCCGTCGGGGGCGGTCATGACCTGGACGCCCTCCGCGCCCATCTTCGAGAACACGCCGAGCCGTTCGATCACAATGGTGTCGGGCCGTCCGGGGCCGTCGATCGTCCACGGGTTCTCGCGAACCGCGCGCACGAGCGCCCCGGCGCTGCGGTGCAGGGCGAAGGGGGAGCGCTCGGACGACGTCGCGATGCGCTGGATGGCGCGGGCGAGAGCGGTGAGGCTCATCGCGTACACGGGGGCACCGCATCCATCGATCGCGGTGGTCGAGATGCGCTCGCCCACGAGGCGCTCGACGACCTCGCGGATGTGGGCCTGCAGCGGGTGCTGCACGTCGAGATAGTCGGCCGTCGACCACCCGTTGGTGACGCAGGTCAGCAGCATCGCGGCGTGCTTGCCGGAGCAGTTCATGCGCAACGGCGACGGCACGCCGTGGTCGCGCACGAGGTCGTCGCGCGTCTGCGTGTCGCTCGGCCACGCGGCCGGGCAGCGGAGGTCGTCTTCGGTGAGACCGGCCGACTGCAGGATGCCACGCGCCACCTGAGCGTGCCGGTCGGTGCCCGCATGGCTCGCCATCGACAGCGCCAGGCGCTCCCCCGCGAGATCGGCGCCCGCCGACAGGCACGCCAGCGCCTGCAGCGGCTTCATGCTGGAGCGGGGGAGAAACGCGGCGGCGGGATCGCCGAGGGCGAGGAGTTCCGACCCGTCGGGGGCGAGGACGACGGCGACGCCGTGGTGTCGCGATTCGATGAAACCGCTCCGTTCCACGACGGCGAGTTCGACGGCATCCGGGGGTGTAGCAGGCATCCCTCCATCGTATCCGGCGGTCATCTCGTCGCGTCGGGGGCCCGAGCGGCCCGGGCGGGGCAGGATGGAGGCATGAACGGTGAGCACCACTACCACCTGCAGGCGACGTGGACCGGCGACCGGGGGACCGGCACAAGCGGCTACCGCGAGTACGACCGCTCCGTGTCTCTGGAGGTCGACGGAAAGCCGCTGATCGAAGCCTCCGCCGACACGCCCTTCCGCGGCGACGGAGCGAAGTGGAACCCGGAGGAACTGCTGCTTGCGGCCCTGAGCGAATGCCACTTGCTGTCGTACCTGCACGCGTGCGTGACGACGGGGGTGGTCGTGGTGTCCTACCGCGACGAGGCCACGGGCACTCTCCTCGAGGACGGCAAGAGCGGGGGAGCCTTCACCGACGTCCTTCTGCGCCCGCGCGTGGTGGTCGCCGACGAGTCGATGGTCGAGGCTGCGGTCGCCGCGCACCGGCAGGCGCGGGAGTGGTGCTTCATCGCCAACTCGGTCAACTTCCCGGTTCGGCACGAGCCCGTGGTCACCGCGGCGTGACGCCGCGGCGGGGAGCAGCCGTCGTACAGTGAGCGCATGCAGCTCGAACCCGCCCTGCGCCGCTTCGACCGCCTGGCCGGCGGTCGTCAGGCCGATCACCGCGTCGCCCCCTCCGACGATCCCCGTGTGCGCCGCGCCTTCCGCGCGGTGACGATCCTGCTCGCCGCGGGATTCCTCCTCGGAGTCGCCACGATCATCATCGCGGCCGTGATGACCCTGGGCGGCGACGACGTCGGGTTTGCCGTGTGGATGCGCTGCGTGGTGGTGCTCGGCATCACCACGACCCTGTTCTACTTCCTGTGGCGGGCGCGAGCGGGCTGGTACTGGGCGTTCCGGCGCTTGCAGCTGTTCAGCCGCATCTTCCCGATCGTCGCGCTCGTGCTCGCGGCGATCCCCGGGCTCTACCCGTTCTGGGTCGTGACCGAGCAGATCCTGTTCGCGATCCTCCTCATCGGCGTCTCGGACTACCTTCAGTCCGACGCCGTGCGGGCGGCCTACCCGAAGCCCGCGCGCTGAGTTCTGGCATCCGGATGCCCTGAGCTGTGGGAACGACGGAACCCCGCCGGCGCGAAGCCGACGGGGTTTCGATCTGCGAGGGAGTGCTCAGCGCACGTCTTCGTCGACCCAGTCCATGGACTTGGTGACGGCCTTCTTCCACAGGCGCAGCTCGCGGTCGCGCTCGGTGGGGTCCATGTCGGGCTCCCAGCGCTTGTCCTCCTGCCAGTTGGCGCGGAGGTCGTCGAGGTTGTCCCAGAAGCCCACGGCCAGACCCGCGGCGTACGCGGCACCGAGGGCCGTCGTCTCGGCGACGACCGGGCGAACGACCGGGACGCCGAGGATGTCGGCCTGGAACTGCATGAGCGCGTCGTTGGCGGTCATGCCGCCGTCGACCTTCAGCTCGGTGAGGTCGACGCCGGAGTCGGCGTTGACGGCCTCGAGCACCTCGCGCGTCTGGAAGGCCGTGGCCTCGAGGGCCGCGCGGGCGATGTGGCCCTTGTTGACGAACCGTGTCATGCCGACGATCGCGCCGCGGGCGTCGGGACGCCAGTACGGAGCGAACAGGCCCGAGAACGCCGGCACGAAGTAGACGCCGCCGTTGTCATCGACGGTGCGGGCGAGCGCCTCGACCTCGGGGGCCGAGGAGATGATGCCGAGCTGGTCGCGCAGCCACTGGATGAGCGAACCGGTGACCGCGATCGAGCCCTCCAGGGCGTACCGCGCGGGCTGGTCGCCGAGCTTGTAGCCCAGGGTCGTGAGCAGACCGTTCTGAGAATGGACGATCTCCTCACCGGTCTGGAAGATGAGGAAGTTACCGGTGCCGTAGGTGTTCTTGCTCTCGCCCGGGTCGAACGCGGCCTGGCCGAAGGTCGCGGCCTGCTGGTCGCCCAGGATGCCGGCGACCGGCGTCTCACGCAGGAGCGACGACGACTCGACGGTGCCGTACACCTCGGAGGAGGAGCGGATTTCGGGCATCATCGAGCGCGGCACACCGAAGTCGGCGAGGATGTCGTCGCGCCACTGCAGCGTCTCGAGGTCCATGAAGAGGGTGCGGCTGGCGTTGGTGACGTCGGTCGCGTGCACGCCACCGTCGATACCGCCGGTGAGGTTCCACAGCACCCACGTGTCGGTGGTGCCGAAGATCAGGTCGCCGGCTTCGGCCTTCTCGCGGGCGCCCTCGACGTTCTCGAGGATCCAGACGATCTTGGTGCCCGAGAAGTACGTCGCGAGCGGCAGACCCACGATGCTCTTGTACCGCTCCACGTCACCGTCGGCGAGACGGTCGACGATCGACTGGGTGCGCGTGTCCTGCCAGACGATGGCGTTGTACACGGGCTTGCCGGTGTTCTTGTCCCAGACCACCGCGGTTTCGCGCTGGTTGGTGATGCCGGCCGCGACGATGTCGTGGCGGGTGAGGTCGGCGCGGCTGAGCGCGAGGCCGATGACTTCCTGCGTGTTGCGCCAGATCTCGAGCGGGTCGTGCTCGACCCACCCGGCCTTCGGGAAGATCTGCTCGTGCTCCTTCTGTCCGACGGACACGACGCCGCCGGACTTGTTGAAGATCATGGCGCGGGTCGAGGTCGTGCCCTGGTCGATGGCGAGGACGTAGTCAGCCATGGATGGACTCCTTTGTCAGGTTATCGGGTGGTTCGAGGGTGGGTGACAGGCGGGGCGGGGGCGCCGGTGGGCGCCCCCGTGGAGATCAGACGGCGCCCAGGCCGAGCAGGAGCGGAGCCACGAGACCGGCGAGCGTGCCGCCGACGAGGGGACCGACGACCGGCACCCAGGCGTAGCCCCAGTCGCTCCCACCCTTGCCCTTGATGGGCAGGATCGCGTGGGCGATGCGGGGGCCGAGGTCACGGGCCGGGTTGATCGCGTAACCGGTGGGGCCACCGAGGGAGGCGCCGATACCGACCACGAGCAGAGCGACGGGGACGGCCGAGAGGCCGCCGAGGCCACCCGGGACGCCGATGTCGGCGACACCGTAGTCGGCGAAGCCGAAGATGACGAACACCAGGACGAAGGTGGCGATGACCTCGGTGAGGAAGTTGAAGCCGTACGAACGAATGGCCGGACCGGTCGAGAACACGCCGAGCTTGGCGGCGGGGTCGGGCTCGTCATCGAAGTGCTGCTTGTACGAGGCCCAGGCCAGGACCGCACCGATGATCGCGCCGACCATCTGGGCGGCGACGGCGACGAAGAACTGGACGATCGAGATGTTGCCCGCCACGAGGAGGCCGATCGAGACAGCGGGGTTCAGCTGGGCTCCGGAGTAGGCGGAGACGATCACACCGGCGAAGACGGCCAGGCCCCATCCCCAGTTGACCAGGAGGAATCCACCGGCGTTGCCCTTGGTCTTGGCCAGGGCCACGTTGGCCACCACGCCACAACCCAGCAGGAGCAGCATGGCGGTGCCAACCACCTCCGAGAGGAAGTACAGCCCCAAGTTCACTTCTTGCATGTCGTCATCGACCTTTCTGTTGTCGCCCGATCGCCTTTGGCTCGGGCGGTAGTGCGGCTCGGTTTATCCGAACCTATGACCGCCGTGCGGGCGTGCAACAGATGGCACGCCCGCACGTTCTCTCAGATTCGCGCGACCCCCGCCTCGGACAGGTCCACGCGGTGCGCGGAGCGGAGAGTCTCGGTGGTACGCGCGATTTCCTCGTCGATGCGCTCGGCATCCCACGCCAGCGGTTCCGCGATTGCCTCTGCGACATCGCGGAGCGTGCGCTCGGTCATCCCGCCGACGAAAGCGAGGTGGGTTCGGCGCAGCAGCACGTCGATCAGGTGCACGACCTGCTCGTTCGCCGCGAGCCACGCGAGCTCCTCGCGGTAGTAGCCGGGAGCGTTCTCGAGGGGCGTCGGCTCGGCGGGCAGGGCCGCAAGGATCGTGTCGGCGCGCGTGCCGTAGCGCTCGAGCATGGCATCCACGAGATCCGCGGAGTGAGCATTCGTGCGCGCGGCGACCCAGCGGCGACGTGCCTCGGGCGTAGCGGGGAAGTCCTTGCCACCGCCGATCGGCAGGCCCTGCGTGCTCACGCGGTGCGGGCGGCGCAGCTTCTGCAGCGTCTTCATGCTGAGGTGCTCGGCGAGGGCGCGGAACGTCGTCCACTTGCCTCCGACGAGGCTCATCGAGGGGATGCCGCCGATCTCGTCGTCGACGATCCGGTAGTCGCGCGAGACGAAGCCGGGCGCGGTGTCATCGTGGCGGGGGAGGGGACGGATGCCGGAGAAGGTGTAGACGATCTGCGAGCGGTCGACGCCGACGGTGGGGAAGACGTGCCCGATGAGGTCGAAGAAGTACTCGATCTCGTCGTCGGTGCACACGACGGGCGTCGCCGGGTCGGCGTCGATGTCGGTGGTGCCGACGAGAACGCGGTCCTTCAGCGGGTAGATCAGCACGATGCGGCCATCGGAGTGCTCGAAGAAGATCTCGCGTCCGCCCGTCGCCGCCAGCAGCTCGGGGTTGTCGAGCACGATGTGCGATCCCTTGGTGCCGCCCATGAACTCCGAGGGCGCGCCCAGGGCGGAGTTGGTGAGGTCGGTCCACGGGCCGGAGGTGTTGAGGATGACCTTGGCCGAGACCGAGAACTCCTCGCCCGAGACCTCGTCGCGCACGCGGACACCGTTCGCGTCGGCGCCGACGGCCGAAACGTAGTTGACCGCCTGCGTGCGGCCGCCGCCGGCGATGATGCCGTCGCGCAGCACGTCCAGGGCGATGCGCTCCGGGTCGTGCATCGAGGCGTCGAAGTACGTGGCGGTGTAGGCCAGCTCGGGGTTGAGCTTCGGGAGCGCAGCGAGCGACTTCTTCTTGCCGAGGAACGTGTGGCGGGGAACCGTGCCACCATCGCGCGAGAAGGTGTCGTACATGATGAGGCCGACCTTGATCAGGAGGGCCCCGCGCTCGTTCGGCTTGCCGCGGCCGTGCGTGACGAGCAGACGGAAGGGAGCGGAGAGGATGCCCGAGAACGTCTTGTAGATCGGGATGGTGGTCTCGAGCGGCTTAACGTAGTGCGGGGCGGTCTTGAGGAGATCGTTGCGCTCGGTGACCGCTTCCTTGACGAGGCGGAATTCGCCGTTCTCGAGGTAGCGGATGCCGCCGTGCACCATGTGGCTCGAGGCGGAAGAGGCACCCGAGACGAAATCGCCGCGCTCGACGAGCGCGACCTTCACCCCTTGCAGGGCCAGGTCGCGGAGGGTGGCGAGGCCGTTGATGCCCCCTCCGATGATGAGGACGTCGAGGTCTTCGGCGTCACGGAGCGCCTGAACATCGGCGCGAAGCGAAGAAGAGGGGGACGACATGTCGACTGCGACCTTTCGTTGTGCGTATCTCGAACAGAATGCGCGCGTCTGCACGTTGTTGCAAGCCCCTTGAACAAACGTGCAGAATGAGCAGAGGAGAAGGGACGGGTGATGGCGACCCAGGCGGAAGAACGCTCACGTGACGCGCTGCGCGCGGCGCAGCTGTACTACATGCAAGACCTGACGATGGATGCCATCGCCCACGAGATGCGCGTTTCGCGGTCTTCGGTATCGCGGCTGCTGCAGCACGCGCGCGACGTGGGGCTGGTGACGATCTCCATCAGCCCGCCCGACGACGCCCGCGGGCAGATGGCCCAGCGCATCGCCGATCGCTTCGGCATCACCGCTCACGTCGTGCCGACGCCCGCGCGCACGTCGGAAGCCGAGCGCCTCGAACGCACGGCGTTGACCGCGGCGCGCATCCTGGTCGAACGCATCGAGTCATCGATGACCGTCGGGATCGCGTGGGGATCGACGCTGTCGGCGATCGCCCGCCATGTGCCGGCCAAGGACGTGCACGACACCCACATCGTGCAGATGAACGGTGCGGCGAACCTGCGCACCTCCGGCATCCCGTACGCCGGCGAGATCCTGTCGCGGTTCGGGGCGGCGTGGTCGTCGTCGGTGCACCAGTTTCCGGTGCCCGCGCTGTTCGACGATTCGCGCACGAAACAGGCCATGTGGCGCGAGCGCTCCGTTCGGTCCGTGCTCGAGATCCAGCAGCGCGTCGGGCTCTTCGTCTTCGGTCTCGGCTCCCCGCACGCCGACGTGCCCTCGCACGTTTACAGCGGCGACTACTTCGACGAGCGTGACCGCGCGATCATCGAGCGCGAGGGTGTCGTGGGCGATTGTGCAACGGTGTTCTACCGCGTCGACGGGTCGTCCGACATCCCCGAGTTGAACGCACGCTCCAGCGGACCGGACCTCGACACCGTCCGCCGCATCCCCCGCCGGTTCTGCGTCGTGTCGAGCCTGTCGAAGCTCGATGGTCTGCGCGGTGCCCTCGCCGCGGGACTGATCACCGAGCTCGTCGTTGAGGAGGCCCTCGCGCGGCGACTGCTCAGCGTGACGCGCTGAACAGCCACCGCCCTCGTCACCGCTCGCCGAACCCGTCGTCGATCAGCGCGCGGAGCTCGTCGAGCGCGGGATGCGCATCGGGGCCGGTTGCCGACACCCGGACGCGGGCGCCCTGGCGGATGCCGAGCGCCATGAGCGCCAAGAGGCTCCGCGCCGAGACCGCGTCGGAACCGGTGTCGAGGTCGGCGATGCGCACGTCGGCCTCGAAGCGCGACGCCGCTTTGACGAACGTTGCCGCGGGGCGCGCGTGCAGCCCCGACGGATTGACGACGGTGGTCTCGAACGAGACCTCGCCGTCGGCGTCGGGCTCCGCGGTCGGGGCCGTCACGGCATCCTCGTCGTCGTAACCCAGCTGATTCCGCTTCGCCTCGGCGGCGCGCGCGACCTCCGCGGCGACCTCGGTCAGGGACGCTCCGGCCGCCGCCGTCACGACCGCGCTCACCAGCCCCTCGACGAAGGGGGCGGGGCTCAGCCGCACGCGCTCGGGTGCGGAAGCGAACTCCAACGCCATCTCGGCGCTCAGCAGAGCCGAGCCGAGGTCCATGAGCACGAGGACTCCGTCGCCGGAGTCGGCGGCGTCGAGAGCCTCAGCGATGGCGGTGGCATCCGTCCCGAGGTCACCGTCGGGGCCGCCCGCGGCGATCCGCACGACGGGAGGGCTGTCGCCGCCCATCTGCAGGGCCAGGTCGACGGCGGCCTCGGCGAGCGGACGGCTGTGCGAGACCGCGACGATGCCGATCACTCGCGCGCCGCCAACACGTCGCGGAGCGTTTCGAGCAGGAGGGTCGAGGACGACGCTCCGGGATCGATGTGCCCGGCGCTGCGCTCGCCGAGGTAGCTCGCGCGCCCCTTGCGGGCGACGAGGGGCTCGGTCGCGTCGCGGCCGCGGGCTGCCGCATCCGCGGCCGCGGTGGCGGCCGCGGCGGCATCCGCGCCGTCGGCGACGGCGGAGTCCCAGGCGGTCAGGGCCGGGTCCAAGGCGTCGATCATCGTCTTGTCGCCGACCTCGGCCTTGCCGCGGGCGACGACCCCCTCGAGCCCGGCGCGGAGTGCGGCGCCGAGGGCTCCGGCATCCACCCCGTCGGCCTCGGTCAGGGGCGGCCCCATTCGCAGGAAGAACGTGCCGTACAGGGGCCCGCTGGCACCGCCGACGGACGAGACGAGGGTCATGCCGACCGTTTTGAACAGCTCCGCGGGGGAGGCCGGCGGCGGGTCGAGCTTGGCGACGACGGCATCGAGGCCGCGCGCCATGTTCGACCCGTGGTCGGCGTCGCCGATCGCCGAGTCGAGAGCGGTCAACTCGTCACGGTGCTGCTGAACGGCATCGCGGAACGCGCGGATCCAGGCGACCAGGTCGTCGGTCGAGACGGCCCCGCTCATGCGCCCCACCGCAGGCCGGGCGTGACCACGGGGGCATCCCACAGGCGCAGCATCTCGTCGTCGGCTTTGACCACCGTGAGCGAGGCTCCGGCCATGTCGAGGCTCGTGATGTAATCGCCGACGAGCACGCGCTGCACCTCGACCCCCGCCTCGGCCAGGAGCGGCGCGATCTCGCCGTACAGCAGGTACTGCTCGATGAGGGGAGTGCCGCCCAGGCCCGACAGCAGCACGATCGCGGGGCCGACCGGTTCGCCGAAGTCGTGGACGATCGGATCGACCATCATCTTGGCGACCTCGCGGGCGGTCGCGAGCTTCACGCGCGAGCGCCCGGGCTCGCCGTGGATGCCGACCCCCACCTCCATCTCATCGTCGGGGAGGTCGAACGTGGGGTGTCCGGCGGCCGGGACCGTGCAGCTGGTCAGGGCGACGCCCATCGACCGGCCGGACTCCGAGACGTGACGGGCGAGGGCGGCGACGGCGTCGAGGTCCGCACCCTCTTCGGCCAGGGCGCCCACGATCTTCTCCAGCACGACGGTGGTGCCGGTGCCGCGGCGGCCCGCGGTCCACGTCGAGTCCTGCACGGCGACGTCGTCGGCGACGACGACCGACTCCACACGCACGCCCTCGGCGGCTGCCAGCTCGGCGGCCATCTCGAAGTTCAGCACGTCGCCGGTGTAGTTCTTCACGATGTGCAGAACCCCCGCCCCGGAGTCGACGGCCTGCGTGGCCGCGAGCACCTGGTCGGGGGTGGGAGAGGTGAACACCTCGCCCGCGGCGGCCGCGTCGAGCATGCCGTGGCCGACGAACCCGCCGTGCATCGGCTCGTGCCCCGAGCCGCCACCCGAGACGAGCGCGACCTTGCCCGCGGGCGTGGGGTCGGCGCGAAGGATCACGCGGTTCTCGGTGTCGATGCGCAGCTCGGGGTGTGCGGC
The DNA here is from genome assembly GCF_057167165.1 of Microbacterium sp. ZW3a. Lineage (NCBI taxonomy): Bacteria > Bacillati > Actinomycetota > Actinomycetes > Micrococcales > Microbacteriaceae > Microbacterium > Microbacterium sp. ZW3a. Next base: position 973,107 of record NZ_CM169903.1, read on the forward strand.
GTGGATTCCGCGCAGGGCCTCTGCCAGTACGTCGGCCGGATCGTTCACGAACTTCTTCACGGGTGCCTCCTCGTCGTGGCGGTGGCGGGTTCGGGCCCGCCCCTTCCGACGATGCTCGTCGCGAGCCGCCGCGTCAAGGGTGACCGGTCAGATGCGTTCGTGGGGGAAGACCTGCTTGATGCGGTCGAGGGGATTCTGCGCCGGGACCTCGTTGTAGGCGTTCGCGAGCTCTTGCTCGCTGAGCGCGTGGATGGCGGCCATGATCTCGTCGGTGGCGCCCCGACGCGCGCGGCCCGATGACGCCGGACCGTGCGGCGACAGGTCGAGCGGCTCGCCGAAGCGCACGGTGATGCGCTCTTTCGTCGTGGGGATCTTCGCCCCCACCGGCATGACTTTGTCGGTTCCGATGAGACCGACCGGGACGACCGGTGCGCCCGTCTGCAGGGCCAGGAAGGCCACGCCGGTGCGGCCCTTGTAGAGCCGCCCGTCGAGGGAGCGCGTGCCCTCGGGGTACAGGGCGACGGCGCGCCCGTCCTCGAGCAGCGCCCTTTGCTGGTCGAGGGCGTCGAGGGCGGCCTTTCCCGCGCCGCGCTCGACGGGGATGGCGCCGATCGCGGTGAAGAACTGCCGGGACGCCCACTTCTCGAAGTACGTGGACTTCGCCAGGAAGTGCACGGGGCGGGGAGAGGCCACGGGGATGGCGATGGAGTCGATGAACGACAGGTGATTGCTGGCGAAGATGACGGGCCCGGTGCGGGGAACGTTCTCTCGCCCCTCGACGCGGGGACGGTAGACCGCGCGTGCGAGCGGCGCGATGAAGAAACGTCCGAGGCCGTACGCGGCGCCCATCTGCTTCGGGGGGACGGTCGGAACGCCCTCGGTCTCGTCGGAACTCACCCGAAGAGGCTACTGCGCGGCGCATGCGTCGCCGCGCATAGGGCTCTCAGCGGCACCAAAGCCGGATGGAGCATGATGGGGCCATCCCTGTTGTCTCCGAGAGGTCCGCCGTGCGCATCCGCCCGATCGCTTCCCTGTCCGTCGCCGCCGCCGCGGTCCTCCTCCTGGCCGGCTGCACTGGCTCGTCGAACGATGCCCAGACCCCGGACGCCAGCGGCTCGCCCGAGGCAGGCGAGTGCCAGAGCGCGCTCTCCCAGGGGGCGGTCTCCGGCGACGTGCAGGTGTCGGGCGACTTCGAGGGCAAGGTTGCCGTCACGCTGCCCGACGGATTCACGCCGGAAGGGCTTCAGCGCAGCACGCTGATCGAGGGCTCGGGGGAGCAGGTGCGCTCCGGCGACGTGCTGCGGGCCAACTTCACGCTCGTCGACGCGTCCACGGGCGAGGTCCAGCTCGAGACGCAGACCACGTCGCCGGCGGGGATGGACACCCTCATCTCGTCGCAGCAGATCTTCGGCGCGGCGCTCGAGTGCGCCACGATCGGCTCACGGACCGTCTCGGCGTTCCCCGCCGGTGCGCTCGGCGAGGGGTCGCCCGCCTTCGTGCTGGTGGCCGACGCCATCGAAGAGCTGCCTACCCGCGCCGAGGGCGACGAGGTCGCGCCCGCCGAGGGCATGCCCACGGTCACGTTCGACGACGCGGGCGCTCCCACGATCACGATGCCCGACGCACCGGCGCCCGCCGAGACGCGGGTCGAGAACCTCCGCCGTGGCGACGGCGACGTGGTGAACCCGGGCGACCAGGTCATCGTGCAGTACACCGGTGCCCTGTACGAGGGCGGCACCGTATTCGACTCCAGCTGGGAACGCGGCACGCCCGCGCAGTTCGCGACCACCGGCGTCGTCCCGGGCTTCCGCAAGGCTCTCGAAGGGCAGAAGGTCGGCTCGCAGGTCGTCGTGGTCATGCCCGCGTCGGACGGCTACGGCGAAGCCGGTCAGGGCGACATTCCCGCCAACGCTCCGCTGGTGTTCGTCGTCGACATCGTCGGCGTCCAGCACGCGGAGACGCCCGCTCAGTAGGCTGAACGGATGCGTCGCGTCGTCATCCTCGGCTCCACCGGTTCGATCGGCACCCAGGCCCTGGAGGTGATCCGCGCGAACGCGGATCGCTTCGAGGTGGTGGGGCTGGCCGCGGGGAGCGACCGTGCCGGCGTCGGCGCACAGGCGGCCGAGTTCGCCGTGGAACACGTCGCTCTCGGTGCGGTCGAGGCCGAGCAGCTCGTCCGCGATGTCGATGCCGACGTGGTTCTCAACGGCATCACGGGCTCGGTCGGACTCGGCCCCACCATCGCGGCGCTCGAAGAGGGGCGCACCCTGGCCCTGGCCAATAAGGAGTCGCTCATCGTCGGTGGCGACCTCGTCACGGCGCTCGCCGCCCCGGGGCAGATCGTGCCCGTCGACTCCGAGCACTCGGCCATCGCGCAGGCCCTCCGGTCGGGTGAGCCCGAAGAAGTGCGCCGGCTCGTGCTCACGGCATCCGGGGGTCCATTCCGGGGCCGCTCGCGCGCCGACCTGACCGAGGTGACGCCGGCGCAGGCGCTCGCGCACCCCACGTGGGACATGGGCCGGGTCGTCACGACCAACTCCGCCACCCTGGTCAACAAGGGGCTCGAGGTCATCGAGGCGCATCTGCTCTTCGACGTGCCCTATGAGCGCATCGACGTCGTCGTGCACCCCCAGTCGATCGTGCACTCCATGGTCGAGTTCCTCGACGGGTCCACGATCGCGCAGGCCTCGCCGCCCGACATGCGCCTGCCGATCTCGCTGGGCCTGGACTGGCCGCACCGGATCTCGGGCGTGGGGGCGCCGCTCGACTGGACCACGGCCACGCAGTGGACCTTCGAGCCGCTCGACGAAGAGGCCTTCGGGTCGGTAGCCCTGGCCAAGAAGGTCGGGCGGGCGGGCGGTACCTACCCCGCCGTGTTCAACGCGGCGAACGAGCAAGCCGTCGATGCCTTCCACGAGGGGCGGCTCGGCTTCCTGGGCATTGTCGACGTGATCGAGCGCGTGGTCGATCGCCACGAGCCGCCCGCCGCCCTCACCCGCGCCTCGCTCGCGGAGGCCGAGTCCTGGGCCCGCCGCACGGCGGACGCCGTCATCGCCGCGAACTGACCCTGACGCGGCTCGACCGGCATCGCGCACAACTCCTGCAGAATCGGGTTTCGGGCGGGCCGGGGCGCGCGCGGCGCTCGTCGTGCAGGAGTTGTGGGGGTGGGCCGGGCGGGTCCGCGGGATGTCGGGCACGCGGGAGGTCGGGCACGCGGGACGCCGGGCCCGCGCACAACTCCTGCAGAATCGGGTGCCGGGCGGGCCGGGGCGCGCGCCGCGCCCGGCGTGCAGGAGTTGTGCGGGTGGCCGGGCCGGGCCGCGCGACGGCGGGACGTCGGGCACGCGGGACGCCGGGCCCGTGCACAACTCCGGCAGAATTGGATGCCGAAGCCCTCCGCGTGCGCGGCGGGCTGGGGGCGCAGGAGTTGTGCGGACCCGCGGCGTCCGTGACGGCGCGGCCTCCCCGTCAGGCGGGGAAGTCGACCGGACGCTCGGGGTCGGAGGACGGCGTCTCGTCGGCGGGGTACGGAACCGGCCACTGCGGGTCGGGCACCGGCCACCCCGCCGCCCGCAGAGCGCGGCGCGAGAGCTCGCGCGCCGAGTACGGGGTGCGAACACCGCGGATATCGCGGTAATCCTGGTGACCGGGACCGGCCCAGAGGATCGCATCGCCCTCGCCCACGAGGGCCACGGCCTCGAGAATCGCCCGCTCGGGCGGCGAGAACTCGTGGATTTCCGCGTCGGGCCGCGCGCGGCGCGCCCCCTCGATGAGCACCTCGCGAATGGCATCCGGGTTCTCGTGGCGGGGATGGTGATCGGTGACGATGAGGATGTCGCTGCCGTCGACCGCGGTCCGTCCCATGTCGTGGCGCTTGGTGGCGTCGCGGTCGCCGTCGGCGCCGAAGAGCATCACGACCCTGCCCGGGGTGACGCGGCGGACCGCGGCGAGGGTCTTCTCGAACGCGTCGGGCGAGTGACCGAAGTCAACGTAGACCGCGGGGCCCTGGGGGCCCGAGACGAGCTGTGTGCGACCCGGAAGGGATGCCGTGATCCGGCCGCCGTCGAGGGCGGCCGTCAGCGACTCCCACGTGTGGCCGCTCTCGAGCAGCATGACGATCGCGAGGCCGGCGTTGGCGGCCATGTGGCGTCCGATCACCGGGACGACCGTGGTGAGGGAGCGGCCGGCGCGGTCGCGGAGGGTGAACTCCGTTCCGTCTTGCCGCTCGTCGACGATGTCGACGGTCCAGTCGGCCTCGGCCGTCGGGTCGTCGGCGATCGCGGGGGTGACGATCGTCACGACCGGGATCTCGGCCCGCGCCGCGATCTCGGCCCCCGCTGCCGAATCCAGGCACACGACGCCGCGGCGCGCGCGGTCGGGGCGGAAGAGGGGGAGTTTGGCCTCGAAGTACTCGCGCATGTCGGCGTAGTCGTCGAGGTGGTCGTGCGTGAGGTTCGTGAAGCCGGCGACGTCGAAGACGAGTCCGTCGACCCGGTGCCGGGTCAGCGCCTGCGCGCTCACCTCGACCGCGACCGCCTCGACCCCGCGCTCGCGCATGAGGGCGAGCAGGGCATGGAACTCCGAGGCTTCGGGGGTCGTCAGACGCGAGACGATGACCTCGCCCGCGATGTGGCGCTCGGCCGTCGACGACAGTCCCGTGACGACGCCGAGCTGCCCCAGGATCCCCTCGAGCAGGTGCGACACGCTCGTCTTGCCGTTCGTGCCGGTCGTGGCCAGCAGCTGAGGAAGGTCGTCGTCGGCTCCCGTGCCGTACACCCACGCCGACAGGTCACCGAGGAGCGCGCGGGGATCGTCGACGACGACGATCGGCAGGCTCGTGGATGCCGCGATCTCGGCGCCCGCATCGTCAGTGATGACCGCCACCGCGCCGCGCTCGGCAGCGGTGGCAGCGAACTCCGCCCCGTGGCGGTTCACGCCGCGGATCGCGACGAAGGCCTCTCCGGCACGCAGGTCGGCGGTGGCCAGGGTGATGCCGGTGAGCACGGTTCCCTCGACGTCGCCGATGCTGCGCTCGCCGAAACGGCGGGCCAGCTCCGCGAGATCGCGGCGCGGCGGGTGCTCCGGCCGGAGGACGGGCGGCAGGTGGGAAGGCGTGTCGGTCGGCATCCTCTCCATTCTCGCACCCGCCCCCCCCACAGCCTTCGCATCGTCGCCGCACGGGCGGTTCCAAGGCCCGTGGCGGTATCGTCGGCGGGTGACTGCGATCGCCTTCCTCATCGGCGTGCTCGTGCTCGTGATCGGCCTCGCCGTCTCGATCGCCCTGCACGAGCTGGGGCACCTCCTCCCCGCGAAGCTCTTCGGCGTACGGGTCGGCCAGTACATGATCGGGTTCGGTCCGACGCTCTGGTCGCGCCGCATCGGCGAGACCGAGTACGGGTTCAAGGCCCTCCCGCTGGGCGGGTTCATCTCGATGTCGGGGATGTACCCGCCGGCACCCGAGAACGGTGCGGCCCCCACGCGTCGTTCGCGTTTGTTCGCGACGATGATCCAAGACGCCCGCGACGCCAACGCTGAGACGATGATCGGCGGCGGCGACCGCGTCTTCTACAAGCTCCCCGTCTGGAAGCGCATCGTCATCATGCTCGGCGGGCCGGTGATGAACCTCCTCCTGGCCTTCGTGCTGTCGGCGGTCGCGGTCAGCGCCATCGGTGTGGCGGCGGGCACGACCACGGTCGCGTCGGTGTCGCAGTGCGTGATCCCGGCGAGTGAGAACCGCGCCGAGTGCGCGCCCACCGATCCGATCGCCCCGGCCGCGGCCGCCGGCATCCTTCCCGGCGACGTTCTCGTCTCGGTCGACGGCACCCCGGTGTCGACCTTCGCCGAGGCGGCGGAGATCATTCAGCGCTCGCCGGAGCGGGCGCTGCCGGTGGTCATCGAGCGCGACGGGGCCGAGCAGACCGTCACGATCACGCCCGCCCGCACGGATCGTGCGGTGACCGACGAGAACGGCCAGCCCGTGGTCGACGCCGCCGGCACCCCGGAGTACCAGACGGTGGGCTTCGCGGGACTCCGCGCGCAGGAGGCGCTCGTTCCGCAGCCGATCTGGGCCGGCCCCGAGGCGACGATCCAGCAGGTCGGCGCCGTCGCGCAGATCATGACGCAGCTCCCCGTGCGCATCTACGACACCGCGGTCGACCTGTTCACCGGTCAGCCGCGCGACCCGAACGGTCCGCTCAGCGTCGTGGGCGCCGGGCGTCTGGCCGGCGAGTTCGCCGCGGTCGATGCGCCCGTTCTCGCGCGGGTGCAAGCGATCATCTCTCTGCTCGCATCGCTGAACATCGCCCTGTTCGTCTTCAACCTCATCCCGCTGCTGCCGCTGGACGGCGGCCACGTCGTGGTGGCGCTGTGGGACGGGGTGAAGCGCTGGTTCGCGCGCATCCGCGGCAAGGTCGCCCGGCCGGTGGATGCCACGAAGCTCGTGCCCGTGACCTTCGTGGTCGTCGTGCTGCTCATCGGTATGGGCGGCATCCTGTTCCTCGCCGATGTCTTCAACCCGATCCAGCTGCTGTAGGAGCCACGCAACTCCTGCTGCGGACACGGTCCGCGGCGCTGGGCCGCTCCCCGACGGGGATCTGCAGGAGATGTGCGCGCGTCAGAGCGCGTGGGCGATCAGCCGCTCCAGGGTGCGCATGCCGTCGCGCGACAGGATGGACTCGAGGTGGCCCTGCACACTCGCGACGGCGGGGCCGCGCAGGGCGTACACGTCGCCGGTCTCGTCGGCGGCGACCTCAGCGACGACGTCGGTCGTGTCGGATCCGGCACCGACCGTCATGCCCCGTTCGGTCGTCCCCGGGGCCACGCGCGCCGTGAACGTGTTGTAGAACCCGATCGCGGCGGGCTCGCCGAATACGTCGACGCTCTTCTGCAGACCCTGGTGCGGCTGCGCGAGGGGCGCGAGATCGATGCCCAGCTGATCGGCGAGGATCTGATGGCTCAGGCACACCGCCAGCAGGGGAGCGCGGCGGAAGAGACGGCGGGAGACGACGCGGCGCATCGCCTCCATGCGGGCGCTGTCGTCGCGCGGGTCACCCGGGCCGGGGCCGGCGACGACGAGGTCGGCGGCATCCACGTCGGCGTCGGTCGTCTCGGACCAGTGCACGATGCGGGTGTCGAGCCCGAGGTGGCGCAGCTGGTGCGCGAGCATCGTGGTGAAGCGGTCCTCGGCATCCACGACCAGTGCGGTGCGCCCGGCAAAGGGTCCCGAACCGTCGGGGTCTTGCGGGTTCATCCAGAACGGCGCGAGACGCTCGTTCCGGGATGCCAGGAGCTCGGCGATCGCGGGATCCTCGGCGAGCGGGCGGCGCGGGGCGACCGGCGCGTCGGGATCGGCGTCGGGGTCGGGTGCGGGGACCGTGTCGCGGGGGATCGCCCCGATCGCACCGAGCACCCCGGCAGCCTTGCCGTGCGTCTCGCCGACCTCGCCGTACGGGTCGGAGTGGCGCACGAGGGTCGCGCCCACCGGCACCCGCAGGCGTCCGTCGACGAGATACGCGGTGCGGATGAGGATGGGGGCGTCGAGGTCGTGGGTCACGCCCTCCGCAGCACCGTTCGGCGTGAAGAGCGCCGCGACGCCGGAGTAGTAGCCGCGCGGAGCCGTCTCGTGGCGGGCGATCACGGTGCACGCGTTCTGCATGGGAGAACCGGTCACCGTGGGCGCGAACATCGTCTCGCGCAGGATGTCACGCGGATCGAGCGTGCTGCGCCCGCGCAGCATGTACTCGGTGTGCGTCAGCCGAGACATCTCTTTCAGGTGCGGTCCGGTGATGCGTCCGCCGTCGCTGCAGACGGCGCTCATCATCTTCAGCTCCTCGTCGACGACCATGAAGAGCTCCTCGGTCTCTTTGGTCGAGCGCAGGAACTCCGCGAGCGTCTCCGACGTCGCGCCGCCCTGCGGGTGACGGAACGTGCCCGAGATGGGGTTCATCGTCACGATGCCCTCGCGCGCGCTCACGTGCGCCTCGGGGCTCGCCCCGACGGCGATGTGGCCGGGGGTCACGACGGCGAAGGTCCAGTACGCGCCTTTCTCGTGCTCGAGCAGCGCGCGGAACCATGTGAGCGCGGCGACGCGCGGGTCGGCGTCGACACCGGCGACGAAGTCGCGACGGATGACGAAGTTCGCCCCCTCGCCGCGGCCGATCTCGTCGGCGATCACCCGGCGGACGATGTCGGCGTAGGCCTCGTCGTCGATGTCGAACCCGGCGTCCTCGAGGGCCACGGGGGCCGACGGGAGGGATGCCAGGACCTCGGCGCGGGGGAGTGGCATCCGCTCGTCGATCACGAGGCAGCGCAGCGGCGCGCCGTCGTCGTGGCAGACGAAGCCGCGCTCGCGCACCTGGCGGAACGGGACGAGCGCGAGCACCTCGCGCGGGATGCCGTGGGCGTCACGGAGCGGGATGTCGGCCAAGAGATCGACGTCGACCACGGTGCCGGTGAGCACCTCGACGGTCGCGTCGTCGCGCGCGATGAGCGCGAACGGTGCGTCGCCGGTGAGGAGGTCGTGGATCAGGGAGGAGGGGTCGGGCCCGGTCATCGAAGTACTTCCGTCTGAGATCGAGGGTCCAAAGCGGCCGCCGGAAACACGAAGACCGCCCGGATCCCGAGGGAGGGCGGTCTGTCGCACGCATGCTCACCGCCTAGACGGTGGGCCACCAGCAGGTATACGCGTGCATGGCGCCGAACCTATCACAGAGCGCCCTCAGCCCTCGCCCGGGTGCGGCGGCGTAGGCTGGGCCCGTGCCTGCAGTGAACATCGGGATGCCCCGCGTACCGGAGGTCCTCGCTCCCCGTCGGAAGACGCGCCAGATCAAGGTCGGTAAGGTCCTCGTCGGCGGTGACGCTCCCGTCAGCGTCCAGTCGATGACGACCACGCCGACGACCAACATCAACGCCACCCTGCAGCAGATCGCCGAGCTCACGGCATCCGGGTGCGAGATCGTCCGCGTGGCGGTGCCGTCGCAGGACGACGCCGACGTGCTGCACATCATCGCCAAGAAGAGCCAGATCCCGGTCATCGCCGACATCCACTTCCAGCCGAAGTACGTCTTCCAGGCGATCGACGCCGGGTGCGGCGCGGTGCGCGTGAACCCCGGCAACATCCGCAAGTTCGACGACCAGGTCGGCGCCATCGCCGCCGCGGCCAAGGCCGCCGGGGTGTCGCTGCGCATCGGCGTCAACGCCGGATCCCTCGACCGTCGCCTGCTCGAGAAGTACGGCAAGGCCACCCCCGAGGCGCTCGTGGAGAGCGCGGTGTGGGAAGCCTCGCTGTTCGAGGAGCACGACTTCCACGACTTCAAGATCTCGGTCAAGCACAACGACCCGATCGTCATGGTCAAGGCCTACCGCCTCCTCGCCGAGCGCGGCGACTGGCCCCTGCACCTCGGCGTGACCGAGGCGGGCCCGGCGTTCCAGGGAACGATCAAGAGCGCGACGGCCTTCGGCATCCTGCTCTCCGAGGGCATCGGTGACACCATTCGTGTGTCGCTCTCGGCGCCGCCGGCCGAAGAGGTCAAGGTCGGGCACCAGATCCTGCAGTCGCTCAACCTGCGCGAGCGCAAGCTCGAGATCGTCTCGTGCCCCTCGTGCGGGCGCGCCCAGGTCGACGTGTACACGCTCGCCGACGACGTCACCGAGGGACTGAAAGACATGACGGTGCCGCTCCGCGTCGCGGTCATGGGTTGTGTTGTCAACGGACCCGGTGAAGCGCGCGACGCTGACCTGGGGGTCGCCTCCGGTAACGGCAAGGGCCAGATCTTCGTCAAGGGCCAGGTCGTCAAGACCGTGCCCGAGGCCGAGATCGTGCAGACGCTCATCGAGGAGGCCAACCGCCTCGCCGACGAGATGGGTCCGGATGCCACGCCGGGAACGGCGCAGGTCATCACCGCCTGACGCGGTCCGCTAGCGTCGGGAGTCTCATGTCGGAGACTGCCGTTGCCCCCGTGTCGCTCGCCCGCCCGCTCGTCGCGGGGATGGTGACGGCGCTCGTCGGCTTCACGAGTACGTTCGCCGTCGTGCTGACGGGCCTGCGCACCGTCGGCGCCACGCCCGCCCAGGCCGCGAGCGGTCTGCTGGCGATCACCCTCGTGGTGGGCGTGGGCTGTATTTTCCTGGCGTGGCGGTACCGCATGCCGATCACGATCGCGTGGTCGACGCCGGGGGTCGCGCTGCTGGCCGCCACCGGCGCGGTCGAGGGCGGGTGGCCGGCCGTCGTGGGCGGGTTCCTCGTGTCGGCGGCGCTCATCCTGTGCACCGCTCTGTTCCCGCCGCTGGGAGCACTCATCGCCCGCATTCCGCCGTCGATCGCCCAGGCCATGCTCGCGGGCGTGCTCCTGCCGCTGTGCGTCGCGCCCTTCGTCGGGCTCGTCGGCGACCCGTGGGGGGTCGCGCCGGTGCTGATCGTCTGGCTCGTGGCATCCCGGCTCGTGCCCCGGTGGGCGGTCCCGCTGGCTTTCGTCGCCGCGATCATCGTCGTCGCGATCGAGCTCGCCCGCACCGGGGTCGACGCGGATGCCGCGACCCTGCTGCCGCGCCTGGAGTTCACCGCCCCGACGCTTACCGTCGGCTCGGTCGTCGGGATCGCCCTGCCGCTGTTCGTGGTGACCATGGCCTCGCAGAACGTGCCGGGCGTCGCGGTCATGCGGAGCCTCGGGTACACGATCCCGTGGCGCCCGGCCATGCTGGTCACCGGACTCGGTTCGGGGCTCGCCGCCACCGCCGGCGGCCACGCGGTGAACCTCGGCGCGATCAGCGCGGCCATCGCCGCCGGTCCGGACGCGCACCCCGACCCGCAACGGCGCTGGGTGGCCGGCGTCTCGGCCGGCGGAACGTACCTCGTGCTCGGCGGGCTCTCCGCCGCCTTCGCGGCGATCGTGTTGCTCGCCCCGCCGGGTGTCATTCCCGCCGTCGCCGGGGTAGCGCTGTTCGCCGCGTTCGGCTCGGCGGTGCAGCAGGCCATCGATGACCCGGGTGAGCGCCTCCCCGCCGTGGTCACCTTCCTCGTCGCGGCATCCGGGATCGCCGTCGCCGGGGTCAGCGCGGCGTTCTGGGCGCTGGTGGCCGGGCTCGTCGTGCGCACCGTTCAACACGTCGGGCGGCGGCGGGCCTGACCGTCGGCTCGCGCGCTGCGGTGGTCGGCGCGGCAGTGCGGGGGATCAGTCCAGGCCGAACTCGGCGCGGATGCGTTCGCGCGCGTCGGCGTACTCGGGCGTGGCTGCGAAGAACGCGAACTTCTCGCCGATGACCGAGTCGGCGTCGGTGTCGGGCTCGAGGACGTAGGTGGCGAAAGTCTCGGCGAAGTCCTCCGACGCGTTGGTCGCGGCGTAGTCGCTGACGAAATCGCCCTCGTGCGCCGCGTAGAACTCCCCGGCCACGTCGGAGTCGACGTTGTCGCGCGCGGGGGCGTCGTCGTATCCGGACCAGAATCGCTGGGCGAATCTCTCCAGGTCGGAGTCGGGGAGGAGGCATCCGGCCCCGCTCCACTCGGTGTCGCACTCGGTGGCGTCGGGGTCGACGTCGTCGATGCCGAGGCTCAGGAGATGGGCGTACTCGTGCACGAGCGTCGACAGCAGCAGGTCGGCGTCGTCGGCGTAGGCCAGGTTCGCCGCGAACACCCATTTCGTCGGGTCGCCCTCGTCGCTGGTGACAGAGGCCAGGGTGTCGCTACCCGAGTCGTCGCTCGTTTGGTACCCGGTGATGTCGGATGCCACGAAGGCGGGCGTCGCGACGCGCACGAAGTCGTCCCACACCTCGCGTGCGCGTCCTTCGGGTTCGGGGTCGAGAGTGCCGTCGGCCTGCAGCGCGTACGTGCCGGTCACGGTGAAGTCGCTACCGGACTCCGCGGAGGGCTGGCGTGTTCCGGTTCCGAACCATCCGGTCGCGCCGCCCACGGCTCCGATGCCGACCCAGGTCAGCACGCCCACGAGAAGGGCGAGGGAGGCGGTGAGGAGAACGATCCAGCGGGTGCGCACCTGCTCACCCTAGGGGGCGCGGTGGGGGCGGTGAGGGCGTGGCCGATTCGTTATCGAACCGGCCGTGTCGGCGGGAACCGATCCGCGGGACGCGGACACTACTGAGTGTGGATGATGACGACGCGGGGCTGTGGGCCCGGGTACGCCAAGGCGACGAGCTGGCGCTCGCCGCGCTGTTCGATCGACACGAGGCGCGGTTGTTCCGGCATGCCTCGAGGTTGTTGACAGCGCGGGAGGACGCGAAGGATGCCGTTGCGGTGGCGTTCTTCGAGCTGTGGCGCAAGCGCGCGTCGGTGCGCCTGGTCGAGGGATCCCCGTTGCCGTGGCTGCTGACGACAGTGGCGCACTGCGCGCGGAACCTGGAGCGATCGAGCCGACGGTATCGGGTGCTGCTGGACCGCGCGCCGGTGCCCGAGACGGTGGTGTCGCCGCCGGGGCACGATGACAGCGGCGTCCTCGCCGCACTGAAGCGGCTGCCCGAGCGGGAGCAGGCGGTTGTGGTGCTGGCGGTTCTGGAGGGCTACGCGGAGCGCGAGGTCGCGCAGGCTCTCGGCATCCCCGCGGGCACCGTGAAGTCCCGTCTGGCGCGAGCCAAAGCGAAGCTGCGTAACGACATCGCTCTGGAAGGGGCACGGTCATGAACGACGAACTGACGCCCGAAGAGCGCGCCGCCTTGCGCGCACGGATCGTGGGCGGGGCGCGAGGGATCACGCCGGTCGGTGCGCACCGGGGCGCGTGGATCGCGGGATCCATTGCCGCGGTGCTGGTGGTCGCAATCGCCGGGGGAGTGGTCGCGACCTCAACGCTGAGCGCGCCGCCGGTGGCGACCACTCCGTCGCCGAGCCCAAGTCTCACTCCGACGACCGAGCCGACGCGGACGTTCACGCCAACGCCCACGTTGACTCCCACGCCGGTACCCGTCGGAATCGCGCCGTTCGCCGGCGCGTGCGACAACGTCGCCGATCCTGGCATCCTTGCGAACGCGACGGGATACGACATGTACCTCGCCGGCTCCAGCTGGAGTTCGGGTATCGAGACGGTCCGTGGTGGTCTGACGTGTGTATGGGCGTCGCGGGGCGAGTATTTGGCTGCTCTGTTGTCCGTGAGTGTCTTTCCGGAGGGCGTCGAACGGCCGACAACCCGCCCGCTGGCCGAGCCGGGCTGCGATCTCGTGGACAGAATCACGTGCGTCCGGATCGCGACGGTGAACGCGATGACTGTGAGGGTAGAGATGTCGGCTCCCCTGGACGTCGTTGAGCGGGGCTCGAAAGAGATGCTGGATGCTGCGGTCTCGCGCATCGGTGATTACCCCGTAGGCGTCGCTGCGACGCCAACGGGGGACTGGTGGGCGCCACTCCTGTGTGAAGACTTGGTCGCGGCTTTCGATGCCCCCGCGCTGGGTGCCGACTCTGTGACGGTGAAGCCCGCGGAATTCTCATCGATTCCGAATGACTGTGACATTGCATTCTTCTTCGGGGACACGCGGTGGACCGCGTCGGCGCATGTGGTGCCCGGTGGGGCAGTCGACCTGCCTACTGTTCCGGCAGCGGGAGGCGAGGCGGTCGAGGTTGCCGGCGCGGAAACCGCGTACTGGGTCAGCACCAGCGACGGCATAGATGGAGGCGGTGGGCGTTCCCTTGTCGCCAGCGACGGCACGAACGTGCTCGTCGTCTACGTGGCCGCCCACGGAGGTGACCTTGACCTCGACCTCCAGCGCGCGGTTGCGGTAGCCGAGCGCGTTCTGCGGACGGTATAAGGATTGTCTGGACGACTCCCTCCGCCGCGCTCGGCTGAGTCCGTGGCATCCACCGCTCTAGACTCGACTCCGTGGTCACCCGTCTGTCGAACTACTTCCTCCGCACGCTTCGCGAAGACCCCTCGGATGCCGAGGTCACGAGCCACCGTCTGCTCGTGCGCGCCGGCTACATCCGTCGCAACGCCCCGGGCATCTTCGCGTGGTTGCCACTGGGACTGAAGGTCAAGGCCAAGATCGAGACCGTCGTCCGCGAGGAGATGGCGAACGCGGGCGCCTTCGAGGTGCACTTCCCGGCGCTGCTGCCTCGTGACCCCTACGAGCAGACCGGGCGCTGGGACGAGTACGGCGACGCGCTGTTCCGCCTGCAGGACCGAAAGGGCGCCGACTACCTCCTCGCGCCCACGCACGAGGAGATGTTCACGCTCCTGGTGAAAGACCTGTACTCGTCGTACAAAGACCTGCCGCTGACGATCTATCAGATCCAGGACAAGTATCGCGACGAGGCGCGCCCCCGCGCCGGCCTCCTGCGGGGCCGCGAGTTCACGATGAAGGACGCGTACTCCTTCGACGCGACCGACGCGGGCTTGGATGCCTCGTACCAGGCGCAGCGCGACGCGTATGAGCGCATCTTCCAGCGTCTGGGGCTCGAATACGTCATCGTTGCGGCGGACGCCGGGGCCATGGGCGGATCGAAGTCGGAGGAGTTCCTGCACCCGACCCCGATCGGCGAGGACACCTTCGTGCGCTCGGCCGGCGGCTACGCCGCCAACGTCGAGGCGTTCACCACGGTCGTGCCCGAGGCGCTGCCGATCGAGGGGCAGCCCGAGCCCGTGATCTTCGATTCACCGAACACCCCGACGATCGCGACGCTCGTCGACCACTCCAACGCGCATCTCGACGCCCCGACCCCCGGCATCGCGGGCCCCGCCACCGCCGAGGCCGGTGAGTGGACTGCCGCGCACACGCTCAAGAACGTCGTGCTCGCTCTCACGCACCTCGACGGCACCCGCGAGATCGTCGTCGTCGGCATCCCCGGCGACCGCGACATCGACGACAAGCGCGTCGAGGTGGCGTTCGCCCCGGCCGAAGTCGAGGCCGCCACTGAGGCCGACTTCCAGAAGTTCCCCCTGCTGGTGAAGGGGTACATCGGCCCCTGGTCGCCCGAGGGTGCCGTGCTCGGTGAGGAGTCGGCGACCGGCATCCGGTACTTCCTCGACCCGCGCGTGGTCGACGGCACCGCCTGGATCACCGGCGCCAACATCGATCAGAAGCACGTGCACTCGCTCGTCGCGGGCCGTGACTTCGTCGGCGACGGGGTCGTCGAGGCTGCCACGGTGCGGCCGGGTGACCCGGCCCCCGACGGCTCGGGCCCCGTGGAGCTGGCGCGCGGCATGGAGATCGGCCACGTCTTCCAGCTCGGCCGCAAGTACGCCGAGGCGCTGGGACTGAAGGTGCTCGACGAGAATGGCAAGCTCGCGACCGTGACGATGGGCTCGTACGGCATCGGCGTCACTCGGATCCTCGCGATCATCGCCGAGCTGAACAACGACGACAGGGGCCTCATCTGGCCCGCCTCGGTTGCCCCGTTCGACGTGCACGTCGTGGCGACGGGCCGGGATGCCGTGGCCTTCGATCTCGCGGCATCGGTGTCCGACCAGCTCGAGACCGCGGGGCTGGACGTGCTCTACGACGATCGCCCCAAGGTTTCGCCCGGCGTGAAGTTCGGCGATGCCGAGCTCGTCGGCATCCCGCGCATTCTCATCGTCGGCCGCGGTGCTGCCGACGGCGAGGTGGAGCTGTGGGACCGCCGCACGGGGGAGCGCGAGACGCTGCCGGTGGCCGAGGCGGTCGCCCGGCTGACCGCCTGAGGATCGAACGAGCGTACGACGTCGTACGGCCCCTGCACGAGGTGCGGGGGCCGTACGCGTTTCTGGTCAGCGTCGACGCGCCCGCCAGGATGCCGTGCCGGCGACCCCCGCGACCAGGAGCGTCGCGCCGAGCACTAGCAGGCCCGGATCGAACCCGCCGCCGGTCGCTGGCAACGATCCCGGATCCGACCGTGTCGGGACCGGCGTGGGAGTCGGGGTGGGCGTGGGCGTGGAGTCCGGCGACGGGGTGGCCGCCGGCGCCGGTGTGATGTCGACCCGCACCTCCACCCCCGCCGGATCGTGCAGCGACGCTGCCCAGGCCTCGGTGCTGGACGTGCCGAGGAACGTCAGTGTGGACGCGCCGATCGCCAGGAGGACGATCGCCCACGCAGACGGGCGGGCGTCCCGTCGACGCAGAGGCGGTGTCGCCGGTGTGGGGGCCGCTTCGACGCTCGGCTCGGTGGCGGCGCCAGCCGTTCCGTCGGCGGCGGACTCGGCCCGGCCCTCGGCGCGCGCTGCCTCGATGAGACGCGCGGTGCTCGCCCTGTTCCGCCGACGCTGCCAGAGCCACGACACGAGCAGGCCGACCGCGATCGCCAGGGTCACCAGCTGCGAGAACGGCACGGCGGCGACGCCGGTCGTCGCGCTCGAGGTCTGCGTTCCCGCGACACGGAGCTCCTCGCTGACGGCGACCGGAGTGGCGGTGACCTGCGCGTCGTACCAGAACAGCGGCCACGTGCGCGCGAACCGCACGCTGCCGGTGCGGGTCTCGCCCGGGGCGATGTCGAGGATCTCCTCGCCGAGTTGCTCGCTCGCCGCCAGCCCGAAGGGGCCGGCGACCGCGACGGTGGGCTGCGTGCGAAGGCGCGTGTTGCCGGTGTTGCGGATCTCGTAGGCGACCTCGAGGTTCCCCGGTTCGAAGGGATTGACCGAGCCCGCGAAGCCCCCGGAGATCCCCGTCGCGATCTCGGCGCGGAGCTCTCCGGTCACGCGCGTCATGACGCGGAAGCCGATGCGGGATTCCACACCCACCGCACCGGAGCCGACCGACAGGATGCTCGCGGCGACGCCCGCGGGGTGGTCGCCCGGGCTCGCGTCGTCGGGGACGACGATCGTGAACGGGACGACCTCGGACCCGCCCGCCGGAACCGTGACCGAGGCGGGGAGGGTGATCCACGTGCCGGCTTCCGTGGAGGTGCGGTCGGAGGGGAGCATGGAGAATCGCCCGGTGTCGGTGAAGTAGCCGTCCGCGGCTGTCAGGCGGAACTCCACCTCGCTGTCGCTGAAGTTCGAAACGACCAGATGCTCCGTGCGCTCCGCCCCGGGGTCAGCCTCCCACTCGACCCACGAACGTCCGTCGGACCCGGCCGCGTCACCGGGGCGCACAGACCAGGTCACGTCCGCCGAGTCGGGAGTGGCGGAGGGGGCGGCCGTCATCAGGGACGCCGCCGGGGAGAGGGCGGCGGCGGGAAGGGGGGAGAGCGCGAGAGACGCCGCCAGAACGGGGGCGGCGACGGAAGTCCAGAGTGCGTGCATGGGGGGAGTACCTCGGAACGGCGCGGGGAGCGCGCCAGGATGGGGCGGCGGGGTCGGAGGGCACAGAAGCCCTCCGACCCCGCCGAACGGTGTGCTTACTCGAAGAGGGACAGGGTGATGACCGACGAGTAGGCGCCGGGCTCGACGTCGGCTCCGACCTTCAGCTGCAGGCCGGCGGTCGCGCTCCACTGTCCACCGGCCGCGCCGGCGCTGTCGCCGAGGAACAGAAGCTCCTTGTCGGCGCTGCCCAGACCGAGGCCGCCGTCCTCGGCGCCGAGGACGTCGCCGCCGACCGAGATGAACGGCTCACCTTCGCCGGCACCCTCGACGAGCGCGGGGGTCCACCCGAGGTGGTCGGCGCTGATGGACGTGTTGTCGGGGCCGGCGAAGTCGCTCGCCGATCCGAGGACGTACCAGGCGGCCCCGGCGGGGACCTCGTCCGCGGTGCGGGTGTCGGTGACGGTGACGGTCGGAAGGGCGCCGGTGAACTGACGGACGAGCTCGGTCGAGCCGTTCTCGCTCAGCTCGGTGGACGCGGAACCGGCGACGGTCATGGCGAGCACGCCGGGCTGGTCGATCTCGCTGATCTCGACGTTGACGTCGATGTCCTGGTCGCCCAGGTTCGTTTCGGCAGCCGAGGCCGCGGCCGTTCCGGCTGCGACGAGGAGGACGGCGCCGAAGGCGATGACGGTGGAGCGCAGTGCGCGAGGGGTGTTCATGTCTGGTTTCTCCTTGGATGCGAAGTTCCCACCGGGGTGGGCGGGGTTCGATCCGGGGGTCGGCCCGATGGGCCGGCCCCCGGACACGGGGTGTCAGGACGCGGCGTAGGCCAGGGTCTGAGTGAGGGTGACGGGCGAGCCGCCGACGACGCCGGTCACGGTGACCGTCGCCGCACCGGCGGGGAGCGAGGCCAGGCGGCTGTTCAGCGACACGTTCGCCGTCGCACCGGGCTTCACAGCGGGGAAGGTCTTCGTGCCGTAGTCCGTCGCGATCGTGATAGTGACGGGCATGGACTCGTTGTTGACCACCGACACCGAGAGGTACTTCTTCCCGGCGAGGGTGCGCGTGCTCGTGCTGGCGGTGACGTCCAGGACGGGGGCTTCCTCGATGGCGAAGCTCACCGGACGTGCCTCGGCCGAGCGGCTGCCGAGGGCCTGCGTGATCTCGAGGTCGTGCTGACCGGCGGCGACACCGTCGGTCACCTCCATCTCCCACGTGCCATCGGCCCGGACGGCGGTCTCGGTCGGCGCGATTCCGCTCGTCGCACCGTTGGCCGCGGCGAGGCGAACCTCGGCGCCGGGGAACCCGGTGCCCGCGAAGCGGACCGACGAGACGTCGGAGCCGAGCGTGCCCTCGGGGGCCTCGTCGATCGTGAGGCCGGTGAGGTCGGCGCGCTGGGTCAGCCACTGGTCGGGCGTGGTGGCGTGATCGATGATGCGGGTCTCACCCACGCAGCCGTGCCAGCCGTTGCGAGCGGCGTTGTCGACCCAGTCGGCACCGAGGATCCAGGAGTGGCCCTCGTGCCAGGCCATTCCGCCCACGTTGGTGGCGTTGCGCAGCACCGGAGCGCCGTCGACGTACATGGTCGTCGTGCGCGAGGTGGGGTCGTTCACGACCGCGACGTGCGACCAGGTGTCGACCATGATCTCGCCCGACCAGTTCGTGCGGTCGCCGAGCCCGGCGTTCTTGTCGAGGCTGGTCCACTGGAACTCGCGAAGGTTCGAGATACCCAGGGCGCTGGGGGAGGCGGTCCAGTCCCACTGCGTGCGCGGCACGCCGATCTGCGACCGGTTGCCGGTGCGGGTGAGGAACTTCGACCACTGGTTGGCCGCGGCGGTCCAGTCGGCATCCATCTTGACGAAGGTCTCGATGGTGTAGCCGTCGGAGAGATCGGCGTCGTTGATCGCGGCGTCGGCGGCCGTCCTGAGGTAGCTGAACCGCGAGCCCGACGAGTTGTCGAAGCACGCCGCGGCACCGTCGGAGGAGAAGCCGTGTACGTCGGTGTTCTCGACCGTGAGGTCGGCCCACTCGGTGCCGACGGTGTTCGTGGTGGCCGGGTCGGGGCGGGTGAGGTCGTTGTCGCCGGCGACGTCCTCGATCACGGTGTCGCCGGTGACGACGCCCTCCGTGCCGTTGAAGCGCCAGTGGGCGAGCGTGCCGTCGACCTCGACGAAGTCGCGCTCGTTGCCGGGGAGTTCGGTCGTGATCGGGTCAGGACCCTCGAAGCCGTCCAGCAGGATGCCACGGGCCGCCGCGCTCAGCGACGGCTCATCGGGCGTCCCGGCGGTGAAGGTCGGCGCGAAGCCGGCGAAACGCTCGCTGAAGTCCAGGTCGAGCGTGTAGCGCTGGTGGACTCCGTCTAGGAGCGGCTGGTCGTATGAGGTGAGCGTCTCCTGCGGCTTGAACGTGACCCAGGGCGACGCCGTCTCGAGTGAGATGGTGTCGTTGGTGAGGTCGAACTCGAACAGGCCGAGGTAGCCGTTGCCGCCCTCGTACGCCATCTGGTAGTCCATGAGGATCTGGTGAACGGGGTGACCGAAGTCGTTGGTCTTCACCTGGCGGGTCGCGCCGTGGAAGTGTCCGTTCAGCGTCATGAAGATCTGGTCGTTGCTCTTGATGAGCTTCTCCCACATCCGCTCGCTGTCCCCGGTCTCCAGCGGCGACGTCTGGTCGGCCGCGACGTTGAGGAGCGCGTGGTTCGTCAGGATCACCGGGACGGTGGGGTGCGCGTCGATCACGCTCTGCGCCCAGGCGAGGGTCTGGTCGGAGGGGCGCCACGACAGCGCGAGCGACATGAACTGCTGTCCCTCGGCCTCGAAGATGTGGTACTGGCTCAGCCCGGTCGGGTCCGACCCCTCGTAGGTCGACTGCAGCGCCGCACGCGTCGGACCGAACCAGCGGGTGAACGGCTCATTGGCGGCATCCAGCTCGTTGTCCCACTTGCCGCTGTCGCGCACGTCGTGGTTACCGGGGAGGATCGAGTAGGGCAGGTCGGCGTCGTCGAACACCTTCATCGCCCGGTCGGCGGCTTCCCACTCCCGCTGGGTGCCGGCCCGGTCGACGATGTCGCCCAGGTGCGCCGTGAAGGGGATGTTCAGCTCGTCGGCGTGGGCGGCGAGCCACTTGGTCTGCTCGGCGAAGGGGTCGGAGCCGTAGCGCGGGAAGAACTGGTCGGACGAGTACCGCGAGTAGAACTGCGTGTCGGGCAGGACGGCGAGCGTGAACCGCGAGGCGAGGTCTTCGCCGGGCTCGCCCACGGGGGCTGCGATCGCCGCGGGGGCGGACCCGGCGGCGAGCAGACCGGCGGCGAGGCCGGCCGTCGCGCCGACTGCGACGCACCGACGCGCGAATCGAGTGATCGGGTGGGGCGTGGAGGGTGCCACGGATGCTCCTTGATCGGTGTGGGGTGGGTGCGACAGATGAGGAAGGTCCGGGTGTGACCCCTCTGACGGTTCCGGTCGCAGGTGTCCGAAGGGTGGCCGCGAGGTCACCCAGGGCTGACCCGTCCGTCACGGGACGGCGATAGCGTGGAGGCATGATCAGCGCTCCCCTTCTCCCGCTCGCCGGCGGCCGCGGCATCCCGCAACTGGGTGTCGGAACCTACAAGGTGCCCGCCGACGCGACGGCGGATCTCGTGGCCGGAGCGCTCGACGCCGGCTATCGCCACATCGACACCGCGGCCCTCTACGGCAACGAGAAAGAGGTCGGCGAGGGGGTACGGCGAAGCGGTCTGGACCGCGACGAGATCTTCGTCACGACGAAGGTGTGGAACGACGACCAGGGGTTCGACGAGACCCTGCGCGCGTTCGACGCCAGTAGCGGGCGGCTCGGGCTCGACCGTGTCGATCTGTACCTCATCCACTGGCCGATCCCCAGCGCCGACCGCTACGTCGACACCTGGCGCGCCCTCGTCCGCCTCCATGAGGAGGGACGCGCCACCGCGATCGGCGTGAGCAACTTCTCCGCGATCCACATCGACCGGCTCCGTGATGAGGTCGGGGTGACCCCCGCCGTCAATCAGGTGGAGCTTCACCCTCGCTTCCCGCAGTCCGAGCTGGTGGAGTGGAACACCGCCCGCGGCATCGTCACCGAGTCGTGGGCGCCGCTGGCCCGCGGCGGCCTGCTGGACGAGCCCGCGCTGGCGCGCATCGGTGCCCGGTACGGCAAGACGCCGGCTCAGGTCGTGATCCGCTGGCACCTCGACCGGGGCCTCGTCGTCTTCCCGAAGTCGGTCTCGCTGGAGCGTCTGCGCGAGAACGGCGACGTCTTCGACTTCGCGCTCGACGCCGACGACCACGCCGCCATCGCGGAGCTGGAGACCGGCGAGCGCACCGGACGCGACCCCGACCTCGACTGACGGTGCCGGCGCGGCGCTCGTCGACCGCGCGGCTGTCTATCATTGCCGAATGCCCGCCCCCTCCCGATCTCTGTCGCGGCGGTGGAGCGTTCTCCCCGAGCTCGTGCGCACAGCGCCGCCGCGCGTCCTCCTCATCGTGGGGGCGGTCGTGGTGGTTCTCGGCGTCCTCATCGTCACGCGCCCGCTGACCTCGATCGTCCTGCTCGGCCTCTACATCGGCGTGAGCGCCGTGGTCACCGGGGTCCTCGGGCTCGTGGGACGCCCGGCGGGGTGGTGGCCCCGGATCGTTGCGGTGGTCTGGATCGTCGCCGGACTCGGGGTCTTGGTCTGGCTCGGCCGCAGCCTGGAGCTGCTGCCGACGGTGCTGGCGGTGCTGCTGATCATCGGCGGGCTCGCCTCGATCGGTGGTGTGCTCACCGGCGGTGCTCCGAGCGTGCGTGTGCTGCGGGGATCGTGGGGGATCGCTCAGCTGGCCTTCGGCGTGCTGTCGTTCACCTGGCCCGACGTCACGGTGCTCGTGCTGGCGGTGATCTTCGGTCTGCGCACGGTGGTGTTCGGCCTGGGCGTGTTCGTGCGCGGAGCACGTGGCATCCGTCGACCGCGTCCCGCGGGAGAGTCTCAGGATGCCGCCCGCCGGGCGCGTCGGCGGATCGTGCGTGCGCGCTGGGCTGCGGCGGGCCGGTACGCGCTTTCTCTGGTGCTGGTGGTCACGGCCGCCGGCGGCTGGTTCCTCAACGACTGGCTGCAGGACGGCGCGCCCGTCGTGGACGCGTTCTACGATCCGCCCGCGGAGCTCCCCTCGGGCCACGGTCGCCTCATCCGCTCCGACGACTACCTCGGTCGCGCCCCCGAGAACGGCAATGCGACGCGCATCCTGTACACGACCCGTGACGCCGTGGACGAGCCGGCGGTGGCGAGCGCCCTGGTGATCGTGCCGACGGATCCGCCGCCGGGCCCCCGCCCCGTGGTCGTGTGGAATCACGGCACCACCGGCGTGGCGCAGGGCTGCGCCCCGAGCCTGCGCGACGCCTCCGCCACGCGCTGGTCGATCCCGGCGCTGGAACAGGCGTTGAAGGCCGGATGGGTGGTGGTCGCCTCGGACTTCTCGGGACAGGGGGCTCCCGGCACCTACCCCTACCTCATCGGGGAGGGGGAGGCCCGGTCCTCTCTCGACGCGGTGCTGGCCGCGGGCGAACTGCGCACCGATCTCGTGCTCTCGCCCGACACCGTGGTGTGGGGGCATTCGCAGGGCGGGCACGCGGCGCTGTGGACGACGGCGATCGCCGAGGACTACGCTCCCGGCCTCGACGTGCTCGGGACCGCGGTGATCGCCCCCGTGGCCGACCCGCCCGCTCTGGCCCGCGAACTGCTCTCGGGGCCGCCGAACGCCCTGCTCTCGGTGCTGACGTCGTGGGTTCTCGTGCCCTACTCCGAGACATACGCCGACGTCGACCTCGACGACTACATCGCCGAGGGGTCTCGCTCGATCGTGTTCGAGATGACGCAGCGGTGCCCGAGTGAACCCGGGGTGGTCGTCTCGGTGCTGGCCGCCCTCGGCGTCTCGGAGGACCGCCCGCTCTACCGCGCCGACCTCACGGACGGGGCGCTCGGACGGCGCCTGGCCGAGAACGCCATGACCCGGCCGCTCGGCAGCCCGATGCTGGTCGCATGGGGTTCCGACGACGAGGTGATCCCGCCGCGCCTGCAGCGCGACTACGTCGATGGGCTCTGCGCCCAGGGGCAGGCGGTGCGCTGGGCGACCTACGCCGGCTACGACCACATCCGTCCGCTCCTGCCGAAGTCACGGTTCCTCCCGGTGCTCTACGACTGGACGAAGGGGCTGTTCGAGCGTCGCGCCCAGGTCGTCGACGGCTGCGGTCTGCGCTGAGCGCGGATGCGTCGCGCGTGCGGCGCGACGGTGACGATCGTGTGTCGTTCCCGTGGTGCCTTGGCGTGAGGGCACGGGACTGATTACGGTCGAACCGTGCCCGAGAACACTCCCTCCGCGTCCGAGCTCCGCCCCACCCACCCGCTCGCGCTCGCGCCCGTCGCCGCGCCGCCGGCCTCGGTCGATGGATTCGTCCGCCGCTTCCTGCAGAACCTCAACTTCGATCAGGGCGTGGCGCTGTCGGCATCCGACGACAATGACCGTTACCTCGCACTCGCCGGGACCGTTCGCGATTACCTGATGGCGCGCTGGCTCGACGACCAGGCGCAGCAGACGCGGCAGCAGGCCAAGACCGTCTGCTACCTCTCGGCCGAGTACCTGCTGGGGCGCCAGCTCGACAACAACCTGCTCGCGGCGCGCCTGACCGAGATCGCGACCGAGGCGCTGGCGCAGTGCGGCATCGACATCGATGACATGCGCGCGCTCGAGATCGAGCCCGGCCTCGGCAATGGCGGCCTGGGTCGCCTCGCCGCCTGCTTCATCGACTCGCTCGCGACGATGAGCGTGCCCACCATCGGGTACGGCATCCGGTACGAGTACGGCATCTTCCGCCAGGCCTTCGCCGACGGGCAGCAGGTGGAGCAGCCCGACGCGTGGCTGCGCCTGGGGTCGCCGTGGGACTTCCCCCACCCCGAGGCGGCGCAGACGATCTCGTTCGCCGGCCACACCGAGACCTACGACGACGACGGCGTCGAGCGCTCGCGCTGGGTGCCCGCGTGGAACGTCCTCGCCGTGCCGTACAACATGATGGTCCCCGGCTATCACAACGGCCGCGTCAACACCCTGCGGCTATGGCGCGCGGTGGCCACCGACGCCTTCGACCTGCACACCTTCAACTCCGGTGACTACGTGCAGTCGGTGCGCGCGCAGACCTTCGCCGAGAACATCTCGAAGGTGCTCTACCCCGAGGACTCCACGCCCCAGGGGAAGGAGCTACGGCTGCAGCAGCAGTACTTCTTCGTCGCCGCCTCGATCGCGGACTTCATCGAGAACGTGCTGCCCGAGGGGTTCGACCTCGACGCGCTCCCCGAGCGCGTGATCTTCCAGCTCAACGACACCCACCCCGTCATCGGCGTGCCCGAGCTCATGCGCGTGCTCGTGGACGAGAAGAAGATGGGGTGGGATGCCGCCTGGGCGATCACGCAGAAGTGCTTCGCCTACACCTGCCACACGCTGCTCCCCGAGGCGCTGGAAGTCTGGCCCGTCGACCTGCTCGGACGCCTCCTGCCGCGCCACCTCGAGATCATCTACCGCATCAACGACGCCTTCCTGCTCGAGGTGCGCGAACGCTTCGGCGACGACGAGATGCTGATCCGCAACATGTCGATCATCGGCGAGCACCCCGCACGCTCCGTGCGGATGGCCTACCTCGCCACCGTCGCGGGGTCGAAGGTCAACGGCGTCGCCGCGCTGCACTCGCAGCTGCTGCGCGAGAACGTCCTGAAGGACTTCGCGCAGATGTGGCCCGACAAGTTCACCAACGTCACCAACGGCGTGACCCCGCGGCGCTTCCTGCGCCTCGCGAACCCCGACCTCTCGACCCTGATCACCGAGGCGCTCGGCGCGGGGTGGACGGTCGACCTCGAGCGCCTGCGGGGCCTGGAGGCGCTCGCCGACGACCCCGAGTTCCGCGAGCGGTTCGCCGCGGTCAAGGCGTCGAACAAGCGTCGCCTCGGCCGGGTGCTCGAGGCCCGCGACGGGGCGTCGATCGACGACAGCCACCTCCTCGACGTCATGATCAAGCGTCTGCACGAGTACAAGCGGCAGACGCTGAAGGTGCTGCACATCGTGAGCCTGTACGACGGCATCATCTCGGGCCGCGTGCCGATCGAGACGGTACAGCCGCGCACGTTCCTCTTCGGAGCGAAGGCCGCGCCCGGCTATGCGATGGCCAAGCGCATCATCCATCTCATCAACGCCGTCGGCGAGGTGGTCAACGCCGACCCGCGCGTGCAGGGGCGGTTGAAGGTGCTGTACCCGGCCAACTACAACGTGACCCTCGCCGAGAGCATCATCCCCGCCGCCGACCTGTCCGAGCAGATCTCGCTCGCGGGCAAAGAGGCGTCGGGCACCGGGAACATGAAGCTCGCCCTCAACGGTGCGCTGACGATCGGCACCGACGACGGCGCCAACGTCGAGATCCGCCAGCTCGTCGGCGACGAGAACTTCTTCCTCTTCGGCATGAGCGAGCCCGAGGTCGAGGCGCTGTGGTCCGAGGGGTACCGCCCCGCCGACTTCTACCAGCGCGACGAACGGCTCCGTGCCGCGCTCGACCTCATCGCCTCGGGGGCGTTCTCGGGCGGCGACCGCTCGGTGTTCGAGCCGATCGTGTCGAACCTGCTGTACGAGGACCGCTTCATGGCGCTCGCCGACTTCGGCTCCTACGTCGACGCGCAGGAGCGCGTCGACGCGGCGTACGCCGATCAGGACGCCTGGGTGCGCTCGGCGATCCTCAACGTCGCACGCAGCGGCTTCTTCTCCTCCGACCGGGCGATGCGCGACTACCTCGACCGCATTTGGCACGCCTCGCCGGTGAACTGAGCTCGCTCTGGCAGGAAGCTGCCGGAGGCTGGCCGTCGGGCGGCGGCGGCGCGCGGGCGGCGTCGGCAGAGTGGAAGTGGGGTCCTGCAGCCCCGCCCGAAGGAGCCGCCATGCGTCTGTCTGATCTGTCCGCGCCCGACACCGCCGCCGCGCGCGGTGCACGGGAGCTGGCGCAGCTCTACCAGTCGCCCGCGATCACGGACCACGCCCTGCGTTCGTGGCTGTGGGCGGAGGCGTTCGCCCGCGTGGACGGCATCACCGGGATCGACCACGAGCTGCTGTACGTCGCGGCGGTTCTGCACGACATCGGCACGGTGACCGAGTTCGACAACCACACGCTGTCGTACGAGCACGCCGGCGGTCACGTCGGCATCGCTCTCACCGCGGGCGCGGGATGGGCGGCCGCGCGGCGCCAGCGCGTGCTCGAGGTGATCGTGCGCCACAACTGGCCGCGGGTGGATCCGGCGATGGATACCGAGGGGTACCTGCTCGAGACGGCGACCGGGCTAGACATCTCCGGCGCCCGGCCCGACGCGCTCCCGCCGGAGTTCGTGCGGGAGGTGCTCCGGGCGCACCCGCGCGGAGCGCTCGCGGCGGAGTTCGGCGCGTGCGTCGCGGACCAGGCGGCCCGCAAGCCCGACACGGCCGCCCGGCGCCTCCTTGACGGGGGAGTGCGGGCGAAGCTGGCCGCGAATCCCCTCGAGCGCGTCTGACGCGGTGCGGCGCGGGGTCGGGTACCGGGGTGCCGCGTGCCGAACTCCGGAGTTCTTCGTCGGCCTGCGGGCACCGTCCGCGGAATCACGCGGGGCCGCCTCCACGTGCCCGCCGACTCTCCGGAGTTACGCACAGCGGGAGCGAGAGACAGGATGCCGAGAAACGCCTGTGCGGTGGCATCCGGAACCGCTCCTCGGGTCGCGAGGCGAGCGGTATCCCGGGTATCGTAGGAGGGTTGTCGGCGCCGCTCGTGCCGACGAGAGCTGAATACGGAGGGTCTTGTGGACATCGATCTCGCACTTCTGAAGACGATCGAACGCGAGAAGGAGATCCCCTTCGATGAACTCGCGCGCATCATCGAGCAGGCGATCCTGACCGCCTACGCCAAGCACATCTCGCCCAGCGGCGAGATCCCGGAGGGTGCGCGCGCCGAGCTCGACCGCAAGAGCGGTCACGTCGGCATCTTCACGCCCGTCCTCGATGATCAGGGCGTCGTGATCGGCGAGGAGGAGCAGGCGCCCGACGACTTCGGTCGTATCGCCGCCTTCGCCGCCAAGCAGGTCATCAGCCAGCGTCTGCGCGACATCGCCGACGACGCGGTGCTGGGGGAGTTCCGCGGCAAAGAGGGCGACATCGTCGCCGGTGTCGTCCAGCAGGGTCCGAACCCCCGCATGGTGCACGTCGACCTCGGCACGGTCGAGGCGATCCTCCCGCCCGAGGAGCAGGTGCCCGGCGAAACCTACGCGCACGGCTCGCGTCTGCGCGTGTACGTCACCTCCGTCTCCAAGGGCACCAAGGGGCCCCAGATCACCGTGTCGCGCACGCACCCCGGCCTGGTGCGCAAGCTCTTCGCGCTCGAGGTGCCCGAGATCGCCTCCGGTCTGGTCGAGATCGTCTCGCTCGCGCGCGAGGCCGGTCACCGCTCGAAGATCGCGGTCAAGGCCAACGACCCGACCGTCAACGCCAAGGGTGCCTGCATCGGCGAGCTCGGCCGCCGCGTGCGCGCCGTCACCGAGGAGCTCGCGGGCGAGAAGATCGACATCATCGATTACGACGCCGAGCTCCCGCGCTTCGTGGCCAACGCGCTGTCTCCGGCGAAGGTCACCTCGAGCTTCGTGCTCGATGCCTCGACCAAGGCCGTGCGCGCTCTCGTGCCCGACTACCAGCTGTCGCTGGCGATCGGCAAAGAGGGGCAGAACGCCCGTCTGGCCGCCAAGCTGACCGGCGCGAAGATCGACATCCAGCCCGACAGCATCCTCGAAGACAACTGAGCGTCCGTCGCTCGGGCGACGGCGAGGTGTACGATGGAACCAGTACGAACGTGCGTCGGATGCCGCGTACGTGCCCCCCGATCCTCGCTTCTGCGGGTGGTCGCGGAGGGGTCGGTGCTCGTCAGAGACGAGCGGGCGATCCTGCCGGGACGGGGTGCGTGGGTGCACGAGACGGACGCGTGCGTGGGGAAAGCTCTCGCGCGTCGCGCCTTCGTACGAGCATTGCGTGTGTCAGGCCCGCTTGACACGCAGACCTTCGAATCAACCCTCCAGCGAAACGGCTGAACGGCTATGGACACGAAGTGAACGGCTCGAAATGAGACCCGTCCGCAACTAACGGTCTGCCCTGTCCGGGGTAGGCCCTCAGACAGGAGAATTGTGGCAAAACCACGCGTGCACGAGATCGCCTCCGAACTCGGCGTCGACAGCAAGGTCGCGCTTGCGAAGCTGAAGGAGCTCGGCGAGTTCGTCAAGAGCCCTTCGTCCACCATCGAGCCCCCGGTGGCCCGTAAGCTCCGCGCCGCTCTCGCGGCCGAGGGCTCGTCCGGTTCGTCGGATGCCAAGCCTGCCGCGCCCGCGGCCCGCCCCGGTCCGGCGCGTCCCGCGGCCACCCCGGGTGCGCGTCCGTCGGGCCCCACGCCCGGACCCGCGAAGCCCGCCGCCCCGAAGAGCGCCCCCGCTCCCAAGGAGCCGGCTCCCGCGGCATCCACCCCGGCCCCGGCTGCTCCGGCGGCCCCGGCAGCGCCCGCTCCGGCGGCCTCTGCTCCGGCGACCCCCGCGGAGTCCGCTCCGTCGTCGCCCCCCAAGCCCGGTGGTCCCAAGCCCGGTCCCGCTGGTGCGACCCCGCAGCCCCCGCGTCCGGGTGGCTCTTCGCGCCCCGGCAACAACCCCTTCGCTTCCTCGCAGGGCATGGGCCAGCGTCCCGCCGGCCCGCGCCCGGGCAACAACCCCTTCGCTTCGGCGCAGGGTATGGGCCAGCGCCCGACGCCCGGGAACATCCCGCGTCCCCAGGCGCCGCGTCCGGGCGCTCCGCGTCCCGGCGCCCCGCGTCCCGGTGGTGCCGGTCGTCCCGGTGGCGGCGGTCGTCCCGGTGCACCGTTCCAGCAGCGTCCCGGCGGCCCCGGTCGTCCCGGCGGTGCCGGTGGCGGCTTCCAGCGTCCCGGTGGCGCCCCCGGTGGTGGCGGCGGTTTCGCCGGTCGCCCCGGTGGTGGCGGCGGCCGTGGTCGCGGCCCCGGCGGTGGTACCGCGGGTGCCTTCGGTAAGGGTGGCGGCAAGTCCAAGCAGCGCAAGTCGCGTCGGGCGAAGCGGCAGGAGTTCGAGATGCGGTCGGCGCCGGTCGTCGGCGGCGTCAACGTCTCGAAGGGCAACGGCGAGATCATCCGTCTCCGCCGCGGTGCCTCCATCTCCGACTTCGCGGACAAGCTCGAGGCGCTGCGCGGCTACACCGTGCAGCCCGGCACGCTCGTGACCATCCTGTTCAACCTGGGTGAGATGGCCACCGCGACCGAGTCGCTCGACGAGGCCACCTTCGAGGTCCTCGGTGCCGAGCTCGGCTACAAGATCCAGATGGTCTCGCCCGAGGACGAAGACAAAGAGCTCCTCGAGGGCTTCGGTCTCGACCTCGATGCCGAACTCGAGGCCGAGAGCGAGGACGACCTCGAGATCCGTCCTCCCGTGGTCACCGTCATGGGTCACGTCGACCACGGTAAGACGCGACTGCTCGACGCCATCCGCCAGACGAACGTCGTGGCGGGCGAGGCCGGTGGCATCACGCAGCACATCGGTGCGTACCAGGTCTGGACCGAGCACGAGGGCATCGAGCGCGCGATCACCTTCATCGACACCCCGGGTCACGAGGCGTTCACCGCCATGCGTGCCCGTGGTGCGCAGGTGACCGACATCGCGATCCTCGTGGTCGCGGCCGACGACGGCATCATGCCCCAGACGGTCGAGGCGTTGAACCACGCCCAGGCGGCGAACGTGCCGATCGTGGTCGCGGTCAACAAGGTCGACAAGCCCGACGCCAACCCCGCCAAGGTGCGCCAGCAGCTCACCGAGTACGGTCTGGTCGCCGAGGAGTACGGCGGCGACGTCATGTTCGTCGACGTCTCGGCACGCCAGGGCACGAACATCCAGGAGCTTCTGGATGCCGTGCTGCTGACCGCCGACGCCGGGCTCGACCTGACGGCCAACCCGAACAAGGCTGCCCGCGGTGTCGCGATCGAAGCGAAGCTCGACAAGGGCCGCGGTTCGGTGGCCACCGTGCTCATCCAGTCGGGAACGCTGCGCGTCGGAGACGCGATCGTCGCCGGTACGGCCTACGGCCGTGTTCGCGCGATGATCGACGAGAACGGCGACGCGGTCGACGAGGCCTACCCCTCGCGTCCCGTCCAGGTGCAGGGACTCAACTCGGTCCCGCGTGCCGGCGACGTCTTCATCGTCACCGAGGAAGACCGCACCGCGCGCCAGATCGCTGAGAAGCGTGAAGCCGCCGAGCGTAACGCCCAGCTGGCCAAGGCCCGCAAGCGCATCTCGCTCGAGGACTTCACCCGTGCTCTCGAAGAGGGCAAGGTCGAGTCGCTCAACCTCATCATCAAGGGTGACGTGTCGGGTGCCGTCGAGGCGCTCGAAGAGTCGCTGCTCAAGATCGAGGTCGATGACAGCGTCCAGCTGCGCATCATCCACCGCGGTGTGGGTGCGATCACCGAGTCGGACATCAACCTGGCCACGATCGACAACGCGATCGTGATCGGCTTCAACGTCCGCCCCGACACCAAGGCCCGCGAGCGTGCCGCCCGCGAGGGTGTGGACGTGCGGTTCTACTCGGTCATCTACAACGCGATCGACGACGTCGAGCAGTCGCTCAAGGGCCTGCTCAAGCCGGAGTTCGAAGAGGTCCAGTCGGGTGTCGCCGAGATCCGCGAGGTGTTCCGCTCCTCGAAGTTCGGCAACATCGCCGGTGTCATCGTTCGCTCGGGCACGATCACGCGAAACGCGAAGGCTCGTGTCATCCGCGACGGTGTGGTGCTGGCCGACGGTCTGGCCATCGAGTCGCTGCGCCGGTTCAAGGACGACGTCACCGAGGTCCGCACGGACTTCGAGTGTGGTATCGGCCTGGGCAAGTTCAACGACATCCAGATCGGCGACGAGATCGAGACCACCGAAATGGTCGAGAAGCCGCGCGGCTGATTCGTCGAGCGGGGGTCGCGTCTTCGGGCGCGGCCCCCGCTCCGTCCTCCCAGAGAAGGAGAAGGCAGTGGCAGGGGAAAGACAGGCCCGAGTGGCCGACCGTATTCGCGTGGTTCTCGCGGAGCGTCTCGAGAAGGGCCTGCGCGACCCGCGGCTCGGGTTCGTGACGATCACCGACGTCCGCGTGACCGGCGACCTCCAGCACGCGTCGGTGTTCTACACCGTCATGGGCGACGAGGCGCACCGCGCCGATACGGCCGCGGCGCTGAAGTCGGCCACCGGCATGCTCCGCAGTGAGGTGGGAAAGAACCTCAACACCCGGCTCACGCCGTCGTTGGAGTTCATCCTCGACGCCATCCCCGAGAACGCCGACCACATCGCGGCTCTCCTGCGCGAGGCGCGAGAGCGGGACCAGTCGGTCGCCGGTCTCGCCGCGGGCGCCGCGTACGCCGGCGAAGCTGACCCGTACGTCAAGCCGCGCGAGTTCGACGACGAGGACGACGACACCGACGAGGACGACGAGCGCTCCTGACCCTTCGCGACCGACACGGCCGGATGCCACCCCTGCGGGAGGCATCCGGCCGTTCGCTTCTCGCGCGAGGTTCACCACATCGGTCTCCGTCGCGCGGGGGAGGTGCTGGCATCCGGTCCTTCCTAGGGTCGAGACATGCACCGTTCGTCTCGCCCCGACTGGCCCGCCGTCCTCGTCTTCGCGCTCACGTCCGTCGTGCTGTCGTGGGTGATCGCGCTCCCGCTGTGGCTGCGCGGCCAGGGCCTCGCCGACCCTCTCCTGGGCATCACGGCCGCAGCGATGATGCTCACCCCGGGCCTCGGGGTGCTCGCGGCGCTCGGGGTGCAGCGCCGGACCCGCGGTCGTCGCGGGGCGCGAGCGGTGCTGCGAGAACTCGGCATGTGGCCGCTGCGTCCGGCCGCGCGCACGGTGTGGACGTGCGTGGCGGTGATCGTCGCCGCGCCGGTGCTGCTGGCCGTCGGACTCGTCGTTGTCGGAGTCCTCGGGAGCGCGAGCTTCGACCTCGTGACGTTCTCGGGCTTCCGGCAGGTTCTCGAGGCGTCCGTGCCCGCGGGTACTCCGCTGCCGCCGGTGGAGCTGCTCGTCGCCCTGCAACTGGCGATGATTCCGATCGGAGCGATCATCAACGCGCCGTTCGCCTTCGGTGAAGAGGTCGGGTGGCGCGGGTTCCTGCTGCCGGCGTTGCGGCCGCTCGGGGTGTGGCCGGCGCTGGTGATCTCGGGCGCGTTCTGGGGCTTCTGGCACGCCCCGCTGATCCTGCTGGGCTACAACTTCCTCGAGCCCAACCCTCTCGGCGTCGTGCTCATGATGGTCGCTTGCGTGCTGTTCGGCATCCTGCTGGGGTGGACGCGGCTGCGGACCGCCTCGGTGTGGCCGGCCGTCTTCGCCCACGGCGCGTTCAACGCCTCCGCCGGTCTCGGTGCCCTCGTGGTCGCGGCCGACTCGGCGACGCCGTCGCCCGTGCTCGCCGGCCCCCTCGGAATCGTCATGTGGGGCGTCTTCGTCGTCGTGATCGCGGTGCTCGCCCTGAGCGGCCAGTTCCGTTCCGACCGCCTCGACGCACGGCTCGGCCCCGACCCCGTGCGCCCCGGGGCGGCACCGGTGCCCGCGTCGGGGATGCCGCACTCCTGACACCTCGCCACCGGCCGGGCCCGCAGGCTCAGCGCGGGAGGAAGAGGGCGCCGGCCTCGGCCTCGGCCAGCCCGTCGGCGATGAGCGAGTCGATCGCACGATCGCGCTGCACCGGGTCGGGCCACTCGGGAACGACGTCGTCGAGGCGCACGGCGGCGGGCGCGGCGTCACGCAGCACCTTGAGCACCGCACCTCGGGCCTGGCGATCGCTGCCCTCGTACTTCGGCTGGCGCCGCCGCCGGTCTTCGGATGCCGGATACCCGGCGGCTCGCCACGCGCACTGCGCCGCAAGCGGGCACGCATCGCACTTCGGCGTCCGGGCCGTGCAGATGATCGCGCCGAGCTCCATGGCCGCGGCGTTCACGATCGCGGCGTCGTCGATGTCGGTCGGAAGCTGCGCCTCCATGCGCGCCAGGTCGGCCTTCCCCGGAGGGCCCGGCTGCGCGACGCCGTCGATGGAGCGGGCGAGGACGCGGCGCGTGTTGGTGTCGACGACCGGATGCCGATCCCCGTAGGCGAAGACCGCGACGGCGCGCGCGGTGTAGTCGCCGATGCCGGTCAGGGCCAGAAGCGCCTCGACGTCGCGCGGCACGATCCCGTCGTGGCGGTCGCGGATCTCGACCGCCGCCCGGTGCAGCCAGAGCGCGCGGCGCGGGTAGCCGAGGTTCGCCCACCGCGTGACGGCCTCCGACGGCGCCGAGGCGGCGAGATCCGCCGGGGTCGGCCAGCGCTCGAGCCACGCCTCGAGGTGCGGGATGACGCGGGCGACGGGCGTCTGCTGCAGCATGAACTCGCTCACGAGCGTGCCCCACGCCCCGAAGCCGGTGCGGCGCCAGGGCAGGTCGCGCGCGTTGTGGCGGTACCACGCGATCAGCGGCGCGGCGATCCCTGGCATCCCTCCAGCCTAGAACGGGCGCGAGGGTCGCCGGGCCCGCGCCTAGGCTGGAGACATGTCGCTCGAGTCCCTTCACCGCAGCCTCCGCGACGAGGTGCGTCAGAACTCCCGCGCGGGACGCGTGGTCGTCGCCGTCGACGCGCTGGACGCCGCGCGGGCGGCCGCGTTCGCGGAGGGGCTCGCCGCGGCGCTCGGCGACGACGGCAGTACCGTCTTCCGCGCCTCGCTCGGCGAGGTCTCCGCCGACCGGGCCGGGGCGGTGCGGGCGGAGCTCGTCGTCCCCTTCCGGTCGGGCGAGCCGTTCCCGCCCGTGAGCGCCGACGCGGCCCCGGCCGACGCGGTGCTCGTCGTCGATGGAGCGTTCCTTCTGACAGCCGGCCTGCGCGGCCTGTGGAACTGGTCGGTGTGGCTCGAGTCCTCGCCGCCCGTGGGGTCGGAGCCCCCCGCCCGCACCGACGCCCAGACCCACTACCTGCGCGAGGCCCGGCCGCGCGTGGCCGCCGCCGCGATCGTGGAGAACTCGAACCCGGTCGACCCGATCCGCGTGTTCGGGGACTTCTGCTGATGGTGCGCGCCGGCATCCTCCTGGTCGACAAGCCCGGGGGCATCACCAGTCATGACGTCGTCGCGCGGGCGCGGCGCGCGCTCGGCACCCGCAAGATCGGCCACGCGGGGACCCTCGACCCCATGGCGACGGGCCTGCTCGTGCTCGGCGTCGAGGGAGCGACCCGGCTCCTCACCTACATCGTGGGTGCCGACAAGACCTACGAGGCGACCATTCTGCTCGGCGCCACTACCGACAGCGACGACGCCGACGGCACCGAGACAGGGCGAGCGGATGCCGCTGTCGTGGCCGCCGTGACCGACGAGGCGATCGCCGCGGGCATCGCCGACCTCACCGGCCAGATCGACCAGGTGCCCAGCACCGTCTCCGCCATCAAGGTGCAGGGCCGTCGCGCCTACGACCTCGCGCGAGCGGGGGAGGAGGTCGAGCTGAAGGCGCGTCGTGTGACCGTCTCGCGTTTCGATGTTCGCGAGACCCGCCGCCAGGACGGGACGATCGCTCTCGACGTGGTGGTCGACTGCTCCAGCGGCACCTACATCCGTGCCCTCGCGCGTGACCTCGGCCGCGCGCTCGGGGTCGGCGGGCACCTCACCGCTCTCCGACGCACCCGCATCGGGGCCTTCGACGTCGGGTCCGCGGCATCCGTTGCCGACATCGCCGAGGACGCGCTGGTGAATCCCGCCACCGCGGCGGCGACCGTCGTCGGCGCCCTGGCCGTCGGCGCCGACGAGGCGCGTGACCTCCGCCACGGCAAGCGCATCGACGGGGGAGGGCGGCTCACCGGGGCCGTCGCCGCGGCGATCGATCCCGACGGGGCGCTCGTGGGGATCGTGGAACGCCGCGGGCAGCAGCTCAAGAGCGTCATGAACATGCCCGGGGAGGCGGCCCAATGATCCTCTGGTTCACGCTCACGCAGGTGGGGGTCGCCGTGCTCGCCGGCCTCGTCGCGATCATCGCCGGTCTCGCCGGGCGCCGCCCGTCCGACCTCACCGTCGGCGCCCTCGCCCTCATCGAGCTGCTGCTGATCGTGCAGATCGTCGTCGCGATCGTGGCTCCCTTCGCCGGGAATCCGGCCACGGGCAGTCTCCTGGAGTACTGGACCTACCTCGTCTCGGCCGCGCTCCTTCCCCCCGCGGGAGCGGCGTGGGCGCTCATCGAACGCAGCCGGTGGAGCACCGTCATCATGGGGGTCGCCGCGCTCGCCGTGGCGGTCATGGTGTGGCGTATGCATGTGATCTGGACCGTGCAGGTGGCCTGACCGCACCGGCGGACGCGGAGCACGGGTCACGCGCTGACACACCGCGAGAGCGGACGCCGAGCGAACTAGACTCGGAAGGTCATGGC
Organism: Microbacterium sp. ZW3a; assembly: GCF_057167165.1. NCBI lineage: Bacteria > Bacillati > Actinomycetota > Actinomycetes > Micrococcales > Microbacteriaceae > Microbacterium > Microbacterium sp. ZW3a. The sequence continues at coordinate 1,008,738 of NZ_CM169903.1, forward strand.
ATCCAGCACTCCGACCCGCACCCGGGGGATGACCGGCATCGGCCGCGTCCTCGTGATCGTCTACGGCATCATGGCGCTCGCCGCCACCGGCCGCTCGTTCGTGCAGATCGTCCGCGCCTTCGACGAGGCGCCCGTGGCGTACACGCTCTCCGCTCTCGCGGCAGTGGTGTACATCCTCGCCACCCTCGCGCTGATCTTCTCGGGGCGCTCCGCCTGGTACCGCGTCGCGTGGATCGCGATCGCGTTCGAGCTCGTCGGCGTGATCGTGGTCGGCACCCTCAGCCTCCTGCTGCCGGCGCTCTTCCAGCACCCGACCGTGTGGTCGGGGTACGGCATCGGGTACCTGTTCATCCCGCTCGTGCTGCCCTTCCTCGGACTGTGGTGGCTCGTGACGCACCGCCAGACGTCGTCGTGATCGTCTACCGCGATCCGGGCGAGGTGCCCGCGGACTTCGGGCCCTCGGTCGTGGCCATCGGCAAGTTCGACGGCGTGCACACCGGCCACCGCGCGGTGATCGATCGGGCGCGCGTCGAGGCCGCCGATGGAGCCAAGGTCGTGGCGGTCACCTTCGACCGAAACCCGCTGAGCGTGCTGCGGCCCGAGAAGTGCCCGCCCGACGTCATCGGGCCGCACCAGAAACTCGAGTTGCTCGAGCGTGCCGGAGTGGATGCCACCCTGCTGCTGACCTTCGATGAGACCCTCGCCGCCGTTCCGGCCGACGTCTTCGTGCGGCGCATCCTCGTGGAGGCCCTCGCCGCCCGGACAGTGCTCGTGGGGCGCGATTTCCGCTTCGGTGCCGGGGGAGCGGGCGACCCCGATCTCCTGGTGCGGATGGGCGCCGAGCACGGTTTCCGCGTCGACGTCGTCGACGACGTGCGGGCGGTGCACGCCGACCGTCGCGTGTCGTCGACGTGGATCCGCGAAGCGCTCGCCGCGGGCGACATCGCGACCGCGTCGCGTCTGCTCGGTCGCGCTCCCTCGGTGTGGGGAGAGGTCGTGCACGGGCTCAAGCGCGGGCGTGCGCTCGGGTACCCCACCGCCAACCTCTCGGCCGACCTCGAGGGCTTCGTCCCCGCCGACGGCGTCTACGCGGGCTGGCTCGTCGACGCCGAGGGGACGCGGCGGGTCAGCTACCCGGCGGCGATCAGCATCGGAACCAACCCGACCTTCGACGACGTGCACCACCGACAGGTCGAGGCGTACGTGCTCGACGAGACCGGCCTCGACCTCTACGGACACCACGTCGAGGTGCGGTTCGTGGAGCGCGTGCGCGGCATGGTCGCGTTCGAGGGCATCGACGCCCTGCTCGTGCAGATGGCCGACGACGTCGAGCGCACGCGCCAGATCCTGCGCTGACCCGGGCGGGTTCCCGTCGATCAGTCGGCCGGGGCCTGCGTGCGATTGCGGATGCCGAGGAACGACGCCACGCCGCCGAGCGCCATCAGCGCCGCCGTGACGACCGCCGCGCGGTGGAACCCGTCGAGGTCGAGTGCTCCGCCCGCGACCGCCGAGACCGCCGCGATCGCGAGGAGCCCCGCCACCCGGGAGACGGCGTTGTTGACCGCGGAGGCGATGCCGGACCTCTCGGTCTCGATCGCACCGAGGACCGCCGCGGTGAGCGGCGAGACCGTGGCGGTCAGCCCGAGGCCGAAGATGACCACGCCGGGCAGAACCTGCGTCCAGTAGTCGAACTCGGGCCGCACCGACAGCAGCAGCAGGGCACCGGCGGCCATCACGAGGGGCCCGAGCGTCATGAACAGGCGCGGTCCGAAACGGCCCGCCAGCGCTCCCATCGGCGAACTCAGCAGGATCATGAGCACGGTGCTGGGCAGAGACGCCAGCCCCGCGAGGGTGGCGGACAGCCCCGCACCCTGCTGCAGATACACCCCCACGACGAAGCCGTTCAGCGACAGCGCCGCGTAGACGAAGACGGTGGCGAGGTTGCCCGCCCAGAAGTTGCGCGCGCGGAAGAGGTCCAGCGGCATCATCGGGTCGGGTGACCGGCGCTGGCGCACGAGGAACGCCGCGAATGCCGCGAGGCCGACGGCGCCCGGCATCCAGATCACGGGGGAGGCCCACCCGAGGCTCGGCTGCTCGATGAGGGCGAAGACGATCCCGCCCAGGCCCACCGCGCACAGCACGGCCCCGAGCACATCGACCCGCGCGCCGGGGCGCCGATGGTCGGGGTGGTCGAGGCGGGCGAGGAGCCAGAGCGTCGCTCCGATCGGCACGACGTTCACCAGGAACACGAGCCGCCACGACAGCGTGTCGACGAACACGCCGCCGATGAGAGGGCCGGCGATCATGGCCACCGTCGTGGCGCCGGTCCAGATACCGATCGCCCGGGACTGAGCCGCGCCGCGGAAGGTCGAGGTGATGAGCGCGAGGGAACTCGGCACGAGCAGGGCCCCGGCCACGCCCTGGAGGGCGCGCGCGGCGATGAGGAACTCGGCGCTGGGCGCGGCGGCGATCGCGATCGAGGTGATGCCGAATCCCACGAGTCCGATGTTCAGCACGAGTCGGCGCCCGAGGAGATCGCTCATCGACCCGGCGACCAGGATGAACGCCCCGAGGGTCACGAGATAGGCGTCCACGACCCACTGCTGGGTCGACAGTCCGCCGCCGAGTTCGTCGGCGATCGCGGGCAGCGCGACGGTCACGACGGTGCCGTCGAGGAACGACACGAAGGATGCCAGGACGGCGATGGTCAGCACCACCCGCTGATCGCGTGACATCGGCTCGGCCATGGGCTCAGCGTACGGCGGTGCGGGTCGGGGGGATCCGGGCGACGTCGGCGGTGCCCAGAGGCGCTAGACTGGTCGCGATCCCGTCACCCGCCCCCTTGCGAGCCGTTCCGGTGAAGACGCGTTGCGGGTCGTAGGTACTGCCGCTCCGGCGGTGAGCCATGCGACGTTCTCCGGGGTCACTGATCCACCGGCGTTACGCCGGGACGTTCCGGATTCGATCCGGACGACACGCTCAGGAGGAGCATGCCGACCACGGCAACCGCCGCCCGCGGCTCAAGCCAGCGGCGCAGGAAGACCTCGTCATCCCGTCGCGACGACGAGGCACCCGTCATCCCGATCCTCGCCCGGAAGGTGCGCGAGGTCGAGGCCAAAGCCCAGCGCGGCAAACTCGGCCCGACCAACCGCGTCAAGTTCCAGGTGATCGCCTTCCTCGTGCGCGAGGAGCGTGCCCGGGTGAAGGCCGACACCGAGATCACCGATTCCGCGCGGGCCGAGCTGCTTAAGCGTCTCGACGGTGTGGCCACGATCCTCGCCAAGACCGCCGCGCGCGACACCTCGCTGATCCAGCTGCTCGAGGTCGACCAGGCCACGTCGCCGGTCGCGCGTCGCATGCGCCGTGACTGGCTGCTGGAGTCCGGTGCCGAGCTTCCGCCCGACGAGCTCATCATCACCGACACCGCTCCCGCCGCAGCTCCCGTGGTGCCCGCCGCGCTCGCCGAGAAGCAGGTCATCCCGCCCTCGATCGAGGCCCGGCAGATGGCCAACCCGTTCCTCCCGCCCGACCTCACCCCGCGGGCCACGGGCGACGCCCCCCGCCGCCGCCTCGACGGCTGGGAGCTCATGGGGCCCCTGTACAAGGCGTTCGAAACCGGTGCCGGCGGCTCCGCGGCCAGCATGGAGCTTCCGCCCGTCCCCGAGTTCGATCGGCTTTCGCCGCGCGGACTCGAGGTCATGCCGCACCAGTCGCGGTTCCTCGAGGCCGTGCGCCAGGGGCACCGCTCGTTCCTGCTCGCCGACGAGCCGGGTCTGGGCAAGACCGCCGAGTCGGTGCTCGCGGCCTCGGTCGCCGAGGCCTACCCGCTGCTGGTCGTCGTGCCCAACGTCGTCAAGATGAACTGGGCCCGCGAGGTGCAGCGCTGGACGCCGCACCGCCGTGCCACCGTCATCTCGGGCAGTGGCGCCGACATCGACGCCTTCGCCGACGTCTTCATCGTCAACTACGAGATCCTCGACCGTCATCTGTCCTGGCTGTCGTCGATCGGCCTCAAGGGCATCGCGGTCGATGAGGCGCACTTCATCAAGAACCTGTCGTCGCAGCGTTCGCAGAACGTGCTCGCTCTGGCATCCCGGGTCCGTCAGCAGACCCGCGATCCGCTGCTGCTCGCGCTCACCGGCACGCCGCTGATCAACGACGTCGAGGACTTCGACGCGATCTGGCGCTTCCTGGGCTGGACCACGGGCGAGAAGCCGGGCACCGAGCTCATGGAGAAGCTGGATGCCACGGGCCTGACCCCCGCCGACAAGGCGTTCTACCCCGAGGCGCGCGAGGCCGTCATCTCGATGGGGATCGTCCGGCGCAAGAAGAAAGACGTCGCCGCCGACCTCCCCGACAAGCTCGTCGCCGACCTCCCCGTCGAGCTCGACGACGACTACGGCCGCTCGATCCGGCACGCCGAGCGTGAGCTCGGTGCCCGCCTCGCCGCGAAGTACCGCCGCATCATCGAGGCGCGCGGCGATCGGGGCCTCGCGCCCGGCGAGATCGACGACGACATCGTGCGGCTGGTCGCCCACGGCGAGCTGGAAGAGAGCAAGGCCGCCGGTGCCGGGTCCGAGAACGTCTTCACGATGGTGCGTCGCATCGGACAGGCCAAGGCGCAGCTCGCCGCCGATTACGCCGTGCAGCTGCAGCGCTCGGTCGGCAAGGTCGTGTTCTTCGCCAAGCACATCGACGTCATGGATGCCGCCGAGGCCCACTTCAAAGCCTCCGGGCTCCGGGCGGTGTCGGTGCGGGGCGACCAGACCTCGACGGTCCGCCAGGCCGCGATCGATGCGTTCAACAACGACCCCGACGTGGGCATCGCGGTGTGTTCGCTCACCGCGGCCGGTGTCGGGCTGAACATGCAGGCGGCCTCCAACGTCGTGCTGGCCGAGCTGAGCTGGACCGCGGCGGAGCAGACCCAGGCGATCGACCGCGTGCACCGTATCGGCCAGGGTGAGCCCGTCACGGCGTGGCGCATCATCGCCGCGCACACGATCGACACGAAGATCGCCGAGCTCATCGACTCGAAGGAGGGCCTGGCGCAGCGCGCCCTCGACGGCCTCGCCGTCGAGCCCGGCTCGAGCGACTCGGTGCAGCTCAGCGCGCTCATGCACCTGCTGCGGCAGGCGCTCGGCGGCTGAGCCTGACGTCCGTGTTGCGGCGCCGGGGCGTGACTCGTGCATCGGGGCGCGTGTCGTGCGCCCCGGCGCACGGCTTGCGCCCCGAACAGGGGTGAGCGGTCGCGCCTCCGACGTCCGGACCCACCGCTCGGGCAGGGCGCGTCCCCGCAGCGCGCGGTTCACGGCATCCGCGGTGCCGATCGTCGCCGTGTGGCACCGTTCCCGCCCGCGGCGATAAGGTCGAAGACGGCAACGGCGCCGTCCCCCTCCACCCGAACCACAGCGAGGATTTCAGCCATGAAGATCGGCATCCTGACCAGCGGCGGCGACTGCCCCGGGCTGAACGCGGTCATCCGCGGTGTCGTGCTCAAGGGCACCACCAACTACGACATCGAGTTCGTGGGTATTCGCGATGGCTGGCGCGGCGTCGTCGACGGTGACTTCTTCCCCCTCACGCGGCACGAGGTGAAGGGGCTGTCCAAGGTCGGCGGCACGATCCTCGGTACCAGCCGCACCAACCCCTACGAGGGTGTGCGCGGCGGCGCCGAGAACATCTCCAAGACGCTGTACGGGCACCGCATCGACGGCATCCTGGCCATCGGTGGCGAGGGCACGCTCGCCGCTGCCGACCGCCTGTCGAAAGACGGCATCAACGTCCTCGGCGTGCCTAAGACGATCGACAACGACCTGCGCGCCACCGACTACTCCTTCGGCTTCGACACCGCGGTGAACATCGCGACGGATGCCATGGACCGCCTACGCACCACGGGCGACTCGCACCAGCGCTGCATGGTGGCCGAGGTCATGGGCCGCCACGTCGGCTGGATCGCGCTGCACGCCGGCATCGCCGCGGGCGCGCACGTCATCTGCATCCCCGAGGTGCCGATGTCGATCGAGGAGATCACCGAGCAGGTCACCCGCGCCCACGACCGCGGCCGGGCGCCGCTCGTCGTCGTATCCGAGGGCTTCAAGCTCAAAGACATGGACGAGGCGTTCAGCGACAAGGGCCTCGATGCCTTCAACCGCCCGCGCCTCGGCGGCATCGGTGAGCTGCTCGCTCCCGAGATCGAGCGCCTCACCGGCATCGAGACGCGCGCCACGGTGCTGGGCCACATCCAGCGCGGTGGTTCGCCGTCGGCGTTCGACCGCGTGCTGGCCACCCGCCTGGGGCTGCACGCCGCCGACGCCCTGAACGACGGCGCCTGGGGGCAGATGGTGGCGATGAACGGCACCGACATCGTGCGCGTCCCCTTCGCCGACGCTCTCGGTGAGCTGAACTCCGTGCCCCTCTACCGCTACGAAGAGGCCGCCGCGCTGTTCGGCTGAGCAACGTCCGCACGATGCCCCGACCCGCTCTCGCGGGGGCGGGGCATCGTGCTGTGTGGGGTTGGGGCGTGCGGTCATTCAGGCTGACGATCCCTGCGCGTCCCACTTACGACAGAGTGCGTCCCCATCCTTGTCGGATGCGAGGCCACGGAGCAGCAATATGTGGGACGCGGATGTGGGATGTGGGACGCGGTATGTGGGACGCGGTCGAGGGCGCAGGTCGCGTCGTGGGGCGACCCACGCGGAGCGGTGGGAGGAAGGGCGGCTCCTCCCCAGGGAGCGAGGCGTGTTCCTCCGCTGTGGAGAGCGGCTCCGTGCGGGCGGGGGCGGCGACGCTGGAGCATGGCTCGGCTTCACCCCCTTCCTCCCTCGCTTCCCGCTTCCTTCCACGTCCGCGCCGCGCGGCAGGAGGGGGTGACTCCCGCGCGCCTTCGCGCCTCCGACCTCGCGGCGCCGTTTCATGGCATCCGCTCGCGTTCGCTGGCCGCGGCTCACGATCTCCTCGAGCAGTGTCGGCAATATGCGCCGCGGTTGGCGCCAGGGCAGTTCTTCAGCCATGAAACCGCGTTCGTTCTGCGGGGCCTCAGCACGCCCTCCTGGCCCTACGTCCCACGGCTGCACGTCTCCACGCACCGTCCGGCGCGCGAACCACGGACCCGCGGTGTGGTCGGCCACCGTCTACAGATCCGCGAACCCGCGATCGAATCCGGGCCTGACGGGATGCCGGTGGAGAATGCCGTCCGGGCCTGGCGGCAATGCGGCCGACTCTGGCGCCTCGAGGATCTCGTGGCCGGCGCGGACTCGCTCCTTGCTGGCCCGCGGCCGCTGGCAACCCTGGATGACCTCGAACACGAGATCGCGACGATGGGTGACGTGCGCGGTGGCATCCTTCGCCTCGCCCATTCGCTGAGTCGGCCCGGAGTGAGGTCGCCGCGCGAGACGCACCTCAGACTGCTCCTGATTCGTGCCGAGCTGCCTGAACCGGAGATCAACGTCGATATCGCCACCGCCGGCGGCGTCTTCGTCGCCGAGATAGATCTGGCCTACCGTGCGTGGGGCGTCGCAGTCGAGTACGACGGCCGCGTCCACGCCGAAGACGCACGCCAATTCGCCCGAGACGCAGATCGCTGGGCTGCGATCCGGGATGCCGGATGGGACCACGTGCGGATCCTCAACCACCACCTCCGAAACGACGGTTCCCAGGCCGTGGCCCTGGTCCGTGCAGCGCTCGTCCGTGCCGGCTGGCGCCCCGGCTTGTGATGCTGCCGCCTGCCGCCTGCCGCCTGCCGCCTGCCGCCTGCCGGTGCTCGCTGTTCCCCGTGTCCCACTTGTGGCGGTCTGGCAGGCCTCCAGGCAGCAGTATCTGGGACATGGTCTGCGGTAAGTGGGACGAGGTTCGCCCCTCCGCACACGAACGCCCCGCCGCGCGCAGCGACGGGGCGTCCGGGAACCGCTTTACTCCGCGAGCCCCAGCACGTCGAGGAGCCACGCGAGCTCGAACGCGCGCTCGCGCCAGGCGTTGTAGCGGCCGCTGACGCCGCCGTGGCCGGCGACCATCTCGCACTTGAGCATCGCGTCGGCACCGACTTCGCGCAGGCGCGCGACCCACTTGGCCGGCTCGACGTACAGCACGCGCGTGTCGTTGAGCGAGGTGACGGCCAGGATGCGGGGGTACTCGACGCCCTCGCGCACGTTCTCGTACGGCGAGTACGACTTCATGTACGCGTAGACGTCGGCGTCGTGCAGCGGGTCGCCCCACTCGTCCCACTCGATCACGGTGAGGGGGAGCGAGGGGTCGAGGATCGTCGTCAGGGCGTCGACGAATGGCACGTCGGCGAGGATGCCGGCGAACAGTTCGGGCGCGAGGTTGCTGATCGCACCCATGAGCAGGCCGCCCGCGCTGCCGCCTTCGGCGACGAGCCGCTCGGGCGTGGTGTATCCGGATGCCACGAGGTGACGGGCCACCGCGACGAAGTCGGTGAACGTGTTGCGCTTGGACTGCAGCTTGCCGTCTTCGTACCACTGCCGGCCCATCTCGCCACCGCCGCGGACGTGGGCGACGGCGAAGATCACGCCGCGGTCGAGCAGCGACAGACGCGGCACCGAGAAGCCGGGCTCGATGGAGTGCTCGTACGACCCGTATCCGTACAGGTGCACGGGGCGCGCCGAGGCGCCGGGTGCGCCGAACGAGCGCTTCCACACGAGCGACACCGGAACACGGGTGCCGTCGTCGGCGGTCGCCCACGCCCGGGCCTGGCCGTAGTCGTCGGGGTCGAACCCGCCGAGCACCGGCTGACGCTTGCGCAGCAGCAGCTCGCCGGTGTCGATGACGTAGTCGAAGACCGTCCCGGGCGTGACGAACGAGCCGTAGCCCAGACGCAGCAGGGGCGGCGCCCACTCGGGGTTGCCACCGGTACCCACGCTGTACAGCGGCTCGTCGAACGCGATCTCGCTGACCGCGCCGTCGTCGTACGACAGCATTCCGAGGCGCGCCAGCCCGTCGCGGCGGTAGGCCACCACGCCCCAGTCGCGGAAGGTGTCGACCCCGAGCAGGCGCTCGCCCGAGCGGTGCGGGATCACCGTCTCGCGGGCGCCTTCGGGGTCGGATGCCGAGACCCGCACGAGCTCGAAATCGAGGGCGCCGTCGTTGTGGAGGATGTAAAGAACGTCCTCCCCGTCGACGATCGCGTGCTCGGCGGAGTACTCGACGCCCTCGCGCCGCGGCCACACCACGCGGGCTTCCCCGCGCAGGTCGTCGGCGTCGATCAGGCGCTCCTCCGAGGTGATCGAGGACCCCACGCCGATCACCAGGTACCGGTCGCTCCGGGTGAAGTCCGCGCCGACCCAGTACCGCTCGTCGGGCTCGTGGAACAGCTTCTCGTCGGCATCCACGGGGGTGCCGATCTCGTGCAGCCACACGGTGTCGGGACGCCAGGCGTCGTCAACGGTCGTGTAGACGATGAAGCGGCCGTCGGGAGAGAACGTCGCGCCCGAGAAGGTGTCCGGGATCTCGTCGGCGAGCGTCTCGCCGGTGACGAGGTCGCGCACGCGCACCGTGTAACGCTCGTCACCGGCGACATCGACGCCGTAGAGCATGCGCGTGCCGTCGGTGGAGACCTCGAAGCTGCCGAGCGAGAAGAAGTCGGTGCCCTCGGCCTCGACGTTGCCGTCGAAGAGCACCTGCTCACCGGGAACCGGCTGCTCGGGGGAGAGGAGCGGCGGCGTCCAGTCGTCGGGGGAGGCCAGCGGCGCGCGGCACTGGATGCCGTACTGCGCGCCCGCGACGGTGCGCCCGTAGTACCACCATTCGCCGCGGCGCGCGGGCACCGACAGGTCGGTCTCGAGCGTGCGGCCCTTGATCTCGCCGAAGATCTCGTCGCGCAGGGATGCCAGGTGCGCGGTGCGCGTGTCGGTATAGGCGTTCTCGGCCTCGAGGTGGGCGACGACGTCGGCGTCGTCCTTCGCGCGGAACCACTCGTACGGATCGTCGAAGGTGTCGCCGTGGTGCGTGCGCGCCGCGGGGCGGCGGGCGGCGACGGGAGGGACGGGGCGGGCGTCGGTGTCGGTCACCTCTCCACGGTAGTCCGCTCGCGCCGCGGCGGGACCGAGGCCGTCGCCGCGCGTCCGACGCCGCCGCGCGTCCGACGCCGCCGCACGGGCAGCGCGGTGTCGGCACCCCCTCGTAGGCTGAACGCATGGCATCGGTGCAGTTCGGTCAGCACGCTCCCGCGCGGCGCGTGATCCTCCATCTCAGCGACACGCACCTGCTGGCGGGCGACCGCTTGCTGGGCGGGCGGTACGACGTCGCCGCGCACCTGCGTCGCACGCTCGAGGCGGCGGAGGCGACCGGGGTGCGGCCCGATGCCGTCGTTTTCACGGGCGATCTCACCGACCTCGGCGAACCCGAGGCCTACCGCGCGCTGCGCGCCGCCGTCGAACCCTGGGCCGCGCGCCTGGGGGCGCCGGTGGTGTGGGTGGCCGGCAACCACGACGAGCGTCCGGCGCTGCGGGCAGGGCTGCTGGATGCCGAGGCCACCGAAGAGCCCGTGACCGGGGTGTGGGATCTCGGCGGCCTGCGGCTCATCGCGCTGGATTCGAGCGTGCCCGGCTGGCACCACGGCGACCTCGACGCGGAGCAGCTCGAGTGGTTGCGCGCCGAACTGGCCGAGCCGGCTCCGCTGGGCACGATCCTGGCCCTTCACCACCCGCCGCTTCCGACCCACATCCCGTTCTTCGACATCCTCGAGCTGCGCGATCAGTCCGGCCTCGCGGCGGCCATCGCCGGCAGCGACGTGCGCGCGATCCTCGCGGGGCACCTGCACTACTCCACCTCGGGAACCTTCGCCGGGGTACCGGTGAGCGTGTCGGCCGCCTCCTGCTACACGATGGATCTCGCCCGCCCCGCCGACGAGGTGAACGGAATGGATGCCGGGCAGTCCTTCCACCTCGTGCACGTCTGGGACGACACGATCACGCACGCGGTGGTCCCGGTCGTCGACGCGGAGCCGTCGGGGTACTTCACCCCGGAGTGGCGGGAACGCATGGCGGCGTTGACCCCCGAGGAGCGCCTCGAGGCGTTCTCGCGCAAACGCTGACCCGCTGTACGCGGGGGAGCGTCTCACCCCCGCGACAGGCCGAGGAGTCGAACGACGGTCACCGGCGCGGTGGTTAGGCTCGTGGCATCCCTGACCGCCGTGACGACCCACGAGGACATCCCCCATGGCTTTGGACGCAATGACGCGCACCCGCACCGAGACCGACTCGCTCGGTTCCCTCGAGATCCCCGCCGATGCCTACTGGGGCATCCACACCGCCCGGGCGTTGGAGAACTTCCCCATCGCCAAACGACCGATCTCGGTGTACCCCGATCTCGTGCGCGCCCTGGCGATGGTCAAGCAAGCCTCGGCGCGCGCCAACCGCGAGATCGGCGTGCTCGACCCCGACAAGGCCGACCTCATCGATCGTGCCGCACAGCGTGTGATCGACGGTGAGTTCCACGACGAGTTCGCGGTGGGGGTCATGCAGGGCGGTGCCGGAACCTCGACCAACATGAACGCGAACGAGGTCATCACCAACATCGCGCTCGAGATGGCCGGACGTGAGAAGGGCGACTACGCCTTTCTCTCGCCCATCGACCACACCAACCGCAGCCAGTCGACCAACGACGTCTACCCGACGGCGGTCAAGATCGGTCTCTCGCTGACGCTGCGCAGCCTCCTGGAAGAACTCGGCCTGCTGCGACAGTCGTTCTTGGGCAAGGCTGAGGAGTTCCACGACGTCCTCAAGGTCGGTCGTACCCAGCTGCAGGATGCCGTGCCGATGACGCTCGGCCAGGAGTTCCACGGCTTCGCCACGACCCTCGGCGAGGACTACAACCGTCTCACCGAGAACGCGTACCTGCTGTACGAGATCAACATGGGCGCCACGGCCATCGGCACCGGCATCACGGCGCACTCCGAGTACGCCTCGGCGGTCCTCCGGCACCTCCGCGAGATCAGCGACCTCGACCTCGAGACCGCGACCGACCTGGTGGAGTCCACGAGCGACACCGGCTCGTTCATGTCGTTCTCGTCGTCGCTCAAGCGCAACGCGATCAAGCTGTCGAAGATCTGCAACGATCTGCGACTGCTCTCCAGCGGGCCGCAGGCCGGCCTCGGCGAGATCAACCTGCCGCCGCGGCAGGCCGGGTCGAGCATCATGCCGGGCAAGGTGAACCCGGTCATCCCCGAGGTGGTCAACCAGGTGGCCTTCGCCGTCGCCGGGGCCGACATGACGGTCACGATGGCCGTCGAGGGTGGCCAGCTCCAGCTCAACGCCTTCGAGCCGGTCATCGCGCACTCGATCTTCCAATCGATCACCTGGATGCGGCAGGCCATGTGGACCCTCCGGGTGAACTGCGTCGACGGGATCACGGCGAACCGTGCGCGCCTCGGAGCGATGGTGGGGTCGTCGGTCGGCGTCGTCACGGCGCTGACGCCGTTCATCGGCTACGCCGCCGCCGCGGCCCTGGCGAAGACCGCCCTGCTCACGCACCGCAACGTCGCCGACCTCGTGGTCGAGGCGGGGCTCATGACGCGCGACGAGGTGACGAAGCAGCTCTCGCCCGCACGACTGTCGGGGCTCCAGGCGATCACGGAGGCGATCCCGATCGTCCGCGCCGCCGACAGCGTCGTGGAGGACTGACCCCGGCGGCGTCCTCGGCCGTCAGTCGATGATGCGGCAGTGGGTCGTCAGCTCGCCGATGCCGTCGATGCCCACCGTGACGGTGGAACGGTCGCGCAAGAAGATCTGGGGATCGCGGGAGTACCCGGCGCCGCCCGGACTCCCGGTGGAGATGAGCGTGCCCGGCAGGAGTGTCGCCGACTCGGACAGCCGGTTCACGAGCGTCGCGACCGAGCGCACCATCTGACCGGTTGAGGCGTCCTGCACCGTGTGACCGTCCACGACGGTCCAGATGTGCAGGTTCTGCGGGTCGGGGATCTCGTCGGCGGTGACGACGAACGGCCCCGTCGGCGTGAAACCGTCGAACGACTTGCAGCGCGACCACTGCGCCTCGGAGAACTGGATGTTGCGCGCCGTGATGTCGTTCACGACGGTGTACCCCCACACGTGGTCGAGCGCGTCGGCCTCGGCGATGTCGCGACCGGGCCGGCCGATGATGACGCCGAGCTCGGCCTCGTAGTCGACGGCTTCGCTCAGCGCGCGGGGCCACGAGGTCGTGGCCTCGTGCGCGGTGAGCGAATTGGGCCACAGCACGAACACCGTGGGTCCGGCATCCGTTTTCAGTCCCAGCTCTCCCGAGTGCGCCGCGTAGTTGAGCCCCACCGCGAGGATCGCCGGGGGAGCGAGCACGGCCGAGGCGAAACGCGCGCCGGCGAGCGGGTGTCGCGGGGCGGCGTCCGCCGTCGCCCGCACCCGTTCGAGGAGGGCGTCGCCGCCGGCGATGAGCTGCTCGAGCGTCGCGGGAGCGCCGGCGAAGAACTCGTCGACGAACGCGTACTCCTCGCCATGGACACTGACGAGACGAGGGGCATCCGCCGCCTCCGGGAATCGGACGTGGGCGAAACGCATGCCCCCACGCTACCGAACGAGGCGCCGGGCGTGTCGTCGCAACCCCGGGGGCGAGCGGTGCCCCGCCCCTAGGCTGAGCGCATGAGCTACCCGTCCCCGCTGTGGCAGCCCGGCCCGGGGGAGCCCGCGCGCATCTCCGACGCCCCTCCGGCCTCCGTCGCCGGCGCCTCCGCCGCTCCTCCGCGTGTGCGCCGCGGCGGCATCGTCCTGTGGATCGTCGCGGTCCTCCTGGTGCCGGTCCTCGCCCTGTTGGTGGTCTACTTCGTGCGGTTCCTCGGGCCGGCGGCATCCATCGTGGGCGTGTTGCTGGCGGCCGTCCCCTTCGCCGTCGTGGTGTTCGTGGTGCATCTGATCGATCGATGGGAGCCCGAGCCGCGGCGGCTCCTGGTGTTCGCGGTGGCCTGGGGAGCGATCGCGTCGGTGGCCATCGCCCTCGGGGTCGACGCCCTCCTGTCGCTTCTCGGGGCCGGTTTCGGCGACGCCTTCAGCTCCGTGATCCAGGCGCCGATCGTCGAGGAAGTAGCCAAAGCCCTGGGACTCCTCCTGCTCTACGCCGGTGCGCGCCGGTCGTTCGACGGCCCGGTCGACGGGATCGTGTACGGCGCGCTGATCGGCGCGGGCTTCGCCTTCACCGAGAACGTGCAGTACTTCGCGATCAGCTTCATCGAGGGCGGCGCCGTGCAGGTGGGCGGGGTGTTCTTCCTGCGCGCGGTGCTCTCGCCCTTCGCCCACGTGATGTTCACCAGCCTCACGGGTTTCGCGCTCGGTCTCGCCGCGCGTCGGTCGCTGCCGACCGGCGCCGCGCTGCGTTACGCCTTTCCGGGGCTGATCGGCGCGATCGTCCTGCACGCGCTGTGGAATGGGTCGGCGACCTTCTTCAATTTCTTCGAGCTCTACGCGACCCTTCAGGTGCCGCTGTTCGTGCTGTTCCTGCTCGGCATCCTGATGCTGCGTCGCGAGGAGGCGAGGGTCACGCGCGCGCGACTGGGCGAGTACGCGGCCGCGGGGTGGTTCACGGCCCAGGAGGTCGACATGCTGGCTACGGCGCCGGGTCGCCGCTCGGCGCGGGCGTGGGCGCGCACGCTGCCCGGTGACCGTTCGGCGGAGATGAAGACGTTCATCCGGGATGCCACGGCTCTCGCCACCGCGCGTCAGCGCGCGCTCTCGGGGCGCGATGCCACCGCGGCGGCCCAGGAACGGGCGCTCCTCGAGCGCACGGCGGCGGCCCGCGCGGCGCTCCTGGCGCCGTAATACCGCCCCTGCGCGAGGGGGTCTTGACACCGCCCGGCGGGCGGAGCACCATCGATACAGACCAACTCAGCGCTCGGGAGACACGCAGGCATCGCCGCGGCACCGGGCGCTGAGTCTTGTCACGGGGGCTTGCCTCCGGCCTCGCGCGTGCTTGGATGGACGTATGACTGATCGCACCAAGCCGGAGTTCGACGCTCCCAGCGGCCCCGCCCCCTCCGACCTCGTCATCCGCGACCTCATCGTCGGCGATGGCGACGAGGCGAAGCCCGGCGACACCGTCACCGTGCACTACGCCGGTGTCGAGTACGAGTCCGGCGAGGAGTTCGACTCGTCGTGGGGACGCGGCGAGAGCATCCAGTTCCCCCTCCGTGGCCTCATCCAGGGCTGGCAGGACGGCATCCCGGGCATGAAGGTCGGCGGTCGCCGCGAGCTCGTGATTCCCCCGCACCTGGCCTACGGCCCCGCGGGTGGGCACTTCCTCGGCGGCAAGACGCTCATTTTCATCATCGACCTGCTCAAGGTCGGCTGACCGGTCGTTTCACCGGACGTTCACGAACCCGAGGGAGCTGCGGCCCCTCGGGTTCGTGTTTTTGCACGATGGTGGAATACATTCGGATGAATGAGAGTTGGACCTCGGCAGGACGCCGTACCGGCTCCCCAGACTCAAGGAGTGAAATGACTGACACGACCACCCTCGACATCCCCGGCTACAAGGCGGGCACCTGGGTCCTCGACCCCTCGCACAGCGAGGTGACCTTCTCGGTGCGTCACATGATGATCTCGAAGGTGCGTGGCACGTTCGGCGTGAAGAGCGCCACGATCGTGGCCCCCGAGAACCCGCTCGAGGCCACCGTCGAGGCGTCCGTCGATGTCACCTCGGTCGACACCAAGGACGAGGGCCGCGACCAGCACCTGCGCTCGGCCGAGTTCTTCGACATCGAGACCTACCCGACGATGGACTTCCGCTCCACCGGTGTGCGCCTCGAAGGCGGCGACATGCTCGTCGACGGCGACCTCACCATCCGCGGCATCACCAAGCCCGCCACCTTCTCGCTCGACTTCGGTGGCTTCGGCACCGACCCGTGGGGCAACTACAAGGCCGGCGCGACCGCCAAGACGGTCATCAACCGCGAAGACTTCGGTCTCACCTGGAACGCCGCCCTCGAGACCGGCGGCGTGCTCGTCGGCAAGGACGTCACGATCGAGCTCGACCTGCAGCTCTCGCTCCAGGCCTGACGCGTTTCTTCTTCAACGGCCCCGGATGCTGTGGCATCCGGGGCCGTTGTCGTTCTCACGCGACGACTCGGCGCCGCAGACGCACCCGCTCCTGGACGAGCAGGATGCCGAGGAACACCACCACGGCCCCCACCGGCTCGTTCCACGTCAGTCGCTCGCCGAGCACGAGGATGCCGAGGGTCACTCCCACGACGGGGGTGATGTACGTGACGGTCGACGCCCGCGTCGGTCCCCACGCGCGCAGCGTGTTCTGGTTCCAGACGTACGCGATGCCGGTGCCGAGCACGCCGAGGGCGACGATGCTCAGGACCACGGGCAGGCTCGGCCGGATCGGCTCGGCGAGGATCACCGGCGACAGCAGCAGCATGAACACCGCGGCCGGACCGATGTACCCGAAGGCGAACGCGATGCCGGACAGGCCCGCACCGCCGAGGAAGCGGCGCATGTAGGCCAGGCTCACGCCGTAGCAGGCGGTCGCGCCGAGGAGGGCGATCTGCGCGACGGTGCTGTCGCCGACCTCCGACACCGCGCCCGGCGCGATGATGACGGCCACCCCGGCGATGCCGATCGCAATCCCGGCCAGCTGCCCCGCGCGCAGGCGCTCGACCCGGAACACCGCCGCCGCCATGATCGCCGTCATGATCGGCGTCGTGGCGTTGAAGATGCTCGCCAGCCCCGACGACACGTGCTGCTCGGCCCAGGCGAACAGCAGGAACGGGATCACGCAGAACGTCACCGACAGCACGCACAGGTGCGCCCACACCCGGCGGCTGCGGGGGAGTGGCTCCCGGCGGATCGCGACGATCGCGCCGAGGGCGAGGGCCCCGAAGAGCAGGCGTCCGCCCGCTACCTGGGCGGGTGTCATGCCGGTGAGGGCCACGGCGATGAACAGGAAGCTGGAGCCCCACACCACGCCGGTGAGCACGAACTGCACGGCGATTGCGACGGGGGAGGGGGAGGGGGAGGGGGAGGGGGAAGGACCGGATGCCACGATCCCGACCATAAGCCCCGCGTCAGCGCCGCGACGGCCGGGGCGGGCGCGACGTCCGGAATCCGCCGACGGTTGGCCGGGTGACCGCGTCGGGGTCTTACGGCACGGGGTGGAGCGCGTCATACTGCCGGAAGCGCGGAGACAGACGCACCAGCACTCCCACGAGGGCGAGGATCAGGATGCCACCGAACAACGGAGGCACCCACAGGGCGGTGAGGGTCGCGACGGTGCCCGCGTAGAGCGCGCCGATGCGCGGTCCGCCGGCGACCACGACGATGAAGATGCCCTGCAGACGCCCGCGCATGGCATCCGGAACCGCCGCTTGCATCATCGTCGAGCGGTAGATCGCGCTGACATTGTCGGCGGCGCCCGAGACGGCCAGCGTGATCGCCGCGAGGGTGATCAGCACGATCGCGCCGGAGCTCTCGCCGGTGTCGGCGGGTCGCATCCAGCCGAGTGTCGCCGCCAGCAGCACGAGTCCGAACGCTCCGATTGCGAGGCCGTACACCTGGATGGCGCGTTCGATGCCGAGGCCCTGCCGGCGCACGCGGCCGACGGGGCCCGAGAACAGGCTCGACAGGAACGCGCCCGCCGCGACCGCCGCCGTCAGGATCCCCGTCGTGATCGCCCCTCCGCCCAGCAGTACGGCGCCGATGGCCGGGAACAGGGCCACCGGCTGGCCGAAGGTCATCGCGACGATGTCCAGCAGATACTGCAGCCGGATGTTCGGCGCGCGCCGCAGGAACCGCGCGCCGTCGCGGAAGGACTCCAGGCCCGGGCGGACGATCTCGCCCTCCGGTCGCAGCCGCGGCAGCGACCACAACCCCAGGAACAGCGACGTCATGAGCAGCACGTCGAGCGAGTAGGTCCACGCGTACCCGGCGACCGCCACCAGCACACCGGCCAGGGCCGGGCCGGCCATGACCATGATCACCCACGGTGACGCCCTGCAGAGCCGCCGCGGCAGGCAGCAGATCGCGCGGCAGGAGCCGCGGGGTGATCGCCGACTTCGTCGCCAGGACGATCGAGTTGGCGGCGGAGTTGACCACGCTCAGGACGAACAGCCAGCCGACGGTCTCCAGGCCGGTCCACGCGAGTACGGCCAGGAGAGCCGTCGAAACGAAGGTCACCGACGCGGCGATGAGGGCCACGGTACGGCGGTCGAAGGCGTCGGCGAGCATCCCGCCGTACAGCCCCGCCGCGACCATGGGGAGGAGCCCGGCCACGGCGATCATCGACACGGCGAACGTGCTCTGCGTGAGCGCGAACACGTGCAGCATTACCGCCACGATCGTGAGCTGCCCGCCCATGCCCGAAAGGGTCGACCCGATCCACAGGCGGGCGAACGCGGGCGAGGTCGTGAGGGGGCGCAGGTCGATCAGCGCCCCGGTATGGCTCACGCGTCGACCTCGACGCGCTTCACGCGGGCGGTGTGGCCGCGCACGATCTCGACATCGCGCGGGGCGACGCCGAAGTGCGCCGCGAGGGCTCGCACCACTCCGGTGTTCGCCGCTCCGTCGACGGCTCGCTCGCGCACGTGCACGACGAGACCGTCGGGTCCGTCTTCGACGAGGGGGCCGCGCCGGCTGCCGGGCTTGACGCGGACGGTGATGTGCACGCGTCGAGGCTACATCCGCCTCCGATTTCTCCGGTCCCGCCCGAGGTCGTGCGCGCGCCGCCGGGCTGGTAGACTCATGCGGTTGCCGTTGGATCGGCCGCGGATAAAGAGAGCCCACGTATCAGGCGTCGGGCGCCGCGCAACAAGAGGAAGGGGATCCCATCTATGGCACTCGAAGCAGACGTCAAGAAGGCGATCATCGAAGAGTACGCGACGCACCCCGGTGACACCGGATCCCCCGAGGTGCAGGTCGCGATGATGACGCAGCGCATCAAGGACCTCACCGAGCACCTCAAGATCCACAAGCACGACCACCACTCGCGCCGTGGACTCTTCCTGCTCGTCGGTCAGCGCCGTCGCCTGCTGGGTTACCTGCAGGATGTCGACATCAACCGTTACCGCTCGCTCATCGAGCGTCTCGGTCTGCGTCGCTAATCGCACTAGCGTTCTATCGCGCAAAACATTCTTGGAAGGCCGCCCCACGGTGTGGGGCGGCCTTCGTCATTCCCGGCTGCGCCCGGCGCGGCGTGGGGGCGTGACGCTCCGGCGCGGCGTGGGGCCCCGGCATCCATTGATAAACGCTTCCTGCGCCGAAACACGCTCTGCGAGCGCGTTTTTGGGCGCAGGAAGCGTTTATCGGGAGTGAGGGCGGGGTCAGGATGCCGCGCGGGCGGCGACCAGGTCGGGATGCCAGCGCTCGGCGACGTCGGGGTGGGCGCGCAGGCGTGACTTCAGGGCGTTCTCGCCGTAGGTGGCGTAGATCGGGTTCGTCGGGTCCTGCGAGACGCCGCGGGCCTCGGCGGCCAGGTCGGCGGGCAGATCGATGATCGGGAGCACCGCGTCGAGGGCCGGGTTGAAGAAGAACGGCACCGAGATGCGCTCGTCGGGGAACCGCGGCGAGATCACGCGGTGGTTCGTCGCCGTGAGGTAGCCCTGCGTGGCGTACTCGAGGAGTTCTCCGATGTTGACGACGAAAGCGCCGGGCACCGGGGGAGCGTCGACCCATTCGCCGTCGCGCTGCACCTGTAGCCCGCCCTTTCCGGGCTCGACCCACAGCAGCGTCAGCACCCCCGAGTCCTTGTGGGCACCGACGCCCTGCTGAGGCGTCGGGTCGTCTTTCCCGGGGTACCGCACGATCTTGATGAGCGTCTGCGGATCGCCGAAGTGGGGGTCGAAGTGCTCCTCTTCGGCGCCGAGCGCGAGGGCCCAGGCGCGCAGGAGGGTCCGGGCGATCTCGGTCAGGCGGTCGTGCCACTCGGTCACCACGTCGCGGAGCTCCGGCTGCGCGGCGGGCCACAGGTTGGGCCCGACGAGGCGGTTGTACCCGGGACCGTCGGGATCGCTCAGCGCGGCACGCTCGGGTCCCATGTCGATCTGCTCGCGCCAGTCGACGCGTCCCTGCGTCAGCTCCCCTCCGACGCGGGTGTACCCGCGGAAGTGCGGGCTCGTGACGTTCTCGATCGCAAGTTTCTCGGCCTCGGGCAGGGCGAAGAAGTCCTTCGCCGCCTGCAGCAACCGCGCCTCGAGCTCGGGGCTGACCCCGGTGCCGGTGAGGTAGAAGAAGCCCACGTCGCGGGTCGCGGTGCGCAGATCGTCACGGAAGCGGGCGGCGGCCTCGGGTCCCTGGTCAAGGAGCGAGAGGTCGAGGATCGGGAGGTTCAACTCGGACATGCGATGAGGCTAGATGTTGTGCCCAGGCAGGTTGTTTGAGATCCGGCTGATGGGCGGGAGCTTGCCGATGGCGGTGTGGGGCCTGTGGTGATTGTAGAAGTGCAACCAGGCGGGCAGCGCGGCCCGGCGCGCTGACTCGGAGTTGTAGTGCTTCGAGTAGGCCCAGCCGTCTGCCAGGGTGCGGTGGAAACGCTCGATCTTGCCATTGGTCTGCGGGCGTCGTGGCCGAGTGAACTTCGGCGTGATCCCGAGGTTGTTGCAGGCGTGCCGCCAGGCGTGCGACCGGTAGGCCGATCCGTTGTCGGAGAGCACTCGCTCGATGGTCACGCCGTGGTCGGCGAACCACGAGACCGCTCGGCGCAGCACGCCGATCGCGGTGTCAGCTCGTTCGTCGTCATGGATCTCGGCGTAGGCAACGCGGGAGTGATCGTCGATGACGGTGTGCACGAACGCGTGGCCGATCAGCGGGTCTCTGTTTTTGCCCTTGCGTCGGTTCGGTTCCGTCGCCGCACGGTTCTTCATGCCTTGGGCTCGGCCGACGAATCGCCAGCCACCGCCGATGGGGATGTTGCCAAGCTTCTTCACATCGACGTGGATCAGAGACCCCGGACTCTCGTGCTCATAACGACGCGCCGGCTCGCCCGTCCGCACGTCAACGTGCGTGAGCCTGTTCAGCCTGCAACGCACCAGCACCGCATGAACAGTCGACGCGCTCAGCCCGAGCCGCCCAGCGATCTGGACCGGTCCGAGCCGCTTCCTGATCCGCAGGTGCACGATCTTCTTCACCACTGGCTGCGACGTTCGGTTCGGATGCGAGTGCGGCCGACTCGAACGATCGGTCATGCCTTCGGGACCGAGTTCGACATACCGGCGAGCCCATTTCGCCGCTGTCGGATATGACACCCGAAAGAAATGCGCGGCGGCAGCGACCGGCCAGCCGTCATCGACAATCTGCCGGGCAAGCCGAAGCCTTTGGCGCGGCGTGAGCGCCGCATTAGCGTGAGACACGAGAACCTCCTGGTTCAGAGCGGAAGCGGTAGCAGCTCCACTCTGCCGGGAGGTTCTCGTCACATCACGGCAACCAGGTCAAACAACGTCCCTGGGCACTACAGCTAGATCGCCTCCGGGCGTGCGAGGCGAATATTGCCGAGGGTTACCGTCCGCGGGCCCGTGGTGCCGCGCTCTCGGTTGATCGCCGCGCGCGGCAGCCCGAGGGCAGGGGCGAAATCCCCGGTGACGCGAGGAAATGCGGATGCCACGGCGAACATGACGCGCGTGCCCGGACGCCCGCGCCGCGTCGGTCATGCCCGCCGATCGGCGGGCATCCCCCGCTGATCGGCGGGGTGCGCGGAGGGGCCGTGTATGCGTAATGTGGCGTGGTCAGGTGAGGCTGTCCTTACCTTTATCCCGCAGCGTCGCGGCATCCACCGAAATACCGAGAGTCGATCCGCCCGTGCCCGCCACCTTCTTCGCCACCTTCCTCGTCGGCCTCCGCGAGGGTCTCGAGGCAGCCCTCGTCGTCGGCATCCTCGTGGCGTACCTCACCCGGATCGATCGCCGTGATGCGCTGCCGCGCCTGTGGGCCGGGGTGGGTCTCGCCGTCGCGCTCGCCGTGACCATCGGTGCGATCTTCACCTTCGGCGCCTACATGCTCACCTTTGAGGCGCAGGAGCTGATCGGCGGCTCGCTGTCGCTGCTGGCCGTGGCGATGGTGACGTGGATGATCTTCTGGATGCAGCGCGCCGGCCGCACGCTCAAAGCGGGGCTCGAGGGCGGTATCGACCGCGCCCTGCGCGGTGGCGTCTGGGCGCTCGTGGCAATCGGATTCGTCTCGGTCGCGCGCGAGGGCATCGAGACCACGCTGCTGCTGTGGTCGATGGTGCAGTCCTTCGGAGCGTCCCCCTTTGCTCTCGTCGGGGCCGTCGTCGGCCTGGCGACGGCGGTCGTGCTGGGCTGGCTCATCGCCCGGGGCATGCTTCGCCTGAACCTCGGGCGCTTCTTCACCTGGACCGGCGCCTTCCTCATCGTCGTCGCCGCGGGCGTCCTGGCGTACGCGCTCCACGACCTGCAGGAGGCGGGAGCTCTGCCCGGGCCCTTCGGCGCGGGCGCCCCCCTGGATCCCGCGACGGGTCTGGTCGCCATCGGCTGGGCGGGATTCCCGCTCGGTTGGGCCTTCGACCTCTCGGCGGTCATCGCCCCCGGCTCGGCTCTCGCCGCCCTGCTCCAGGCCACCGTGGGCTTCATGCCCCAGATGACGTGGTTGCAGGTCATCGCCTGGGTGCTCTACGTGGCCGTCGTCGTCCCGCTCTTCGTGCGCGGCGTGCGGGCGAATCGTCGCCCCGCGCCCGCGGCGTCTCCCCCTCCCGATGCCGCGCCGGTCGTGGCATCCGCCCCTCACCCGAACGGAGCATCATGAACCCGACTCGCCTCCTCGCGGCCACGGCCGCAGCCGGCGCGGCCGTCCTCGTCCTCTCGGGCTGCGTCGCCAAGACCGATGTCGCCTCCTCCGGCGCCCTCACCGTCACCTCGACGGCCGACGGGTGCGACGTGTCGGCATCGACCGCCTCCAGCGGCACGCTCGCCTTCGACGTCGTGAACCAGGGCGACCAGGTCACGGAGTTCTACCTGCTCGCCTCCGACGGTCTGCGCATCGTCGGCGAGGTCGAGAACGTCGCTCCGGGCGCGTCGCGCACGCTCACCGTCACCGCCCAGCCGGGCGACTACGTCACCGTCTGCAAGCCCGGCATGATCGGTGACGGCGTCGGGCGCGCGAGTTTCTCGGTGACCGGTGACGCCGTCACCGTCGAGGGACCGGATGCCGAGCAGAAGCAGCGGGCCGTCGACCTCTACGCCGCGTTCGTCAAGGATCAGGTCGGTCAGTTGCTGCCGGCCGTCCAGACCTTCGCCGCTGCCTACGAGTCCGGTGACGACGAGGCCGCCCGCGCGCAGTTCCCGCAGGTTCGCGCATACTACGAGCGGATCGAGCCGATCGCCGAGGCGCTCGGCGACCTCGACCCTCGGATCGACTACCGCGAGGTCGACGCCGTGGCCGAGGGGCTCGCGTGGACGGGCTTCCACCGCATCGAGAAAGACCTCTGGGTGCCCGCACCCGATGCGCTCAACGCCGACGGCGTGACGCCGGCCTGGCAGGGCTGGGCGCCCTCGACGCCGGCCGAGCGCGCCTCCTACGGCGACACGCTCATCACCGACACGCAGGAGCTGTACGACTACGTGCACTCCGACGAGTTCCTCCAGACCCTCGACGCGCAGGGCGTCGCCGGCATCTCGAACGGCGCGATCGCGCTCCTCGATGAAGTCGCCACCGGCAAGATCAGCGGCGAAGAGGACTGGTGGTCGGGCACCGACCTGTACGACTTCGCCGCGAACGTCGAGGGGTCGAAGATGGCGTTCTCGCTCGTGCGGGACTTCGCCGAGTCCAAGGGCGACAAGGGCGCCGAGCTCGTCACGCGCATCGACACCGGCTACGCCGACCTCGACGCGGCCCTGGCCACCTACGGCTCGGCCACCGCGGGCTTCGTGCCCTACGCCCAGCTCACCGAGGCCGACAAGCGTCAGCTCACCGACCTGCTCAACGCGCTCGCCGAGCCGCTCTCGCAGCTCACCGTGACCGTGCTGGAGTGACGTGAGCGACGACGAGAGCACCCCTGAAGGGCTGTCGCGTCGCGGCCTCCTCGGCCTGGCCGTGGGGGCCGGGGCGGCGGGCCTCGCGGCCGGCACCGGTGCGGGGCTGGCCGGGGGCGTCGCCCTCGGCCGCGCACGCGAGCGCGACGCCCGTGACGCGGCGGTGGCGGGCGGTGGCATCCATCAGCCGGGGATCACGACCCCGGTGCAGGACCACCTGCATTTCGCGGCGTTCGACATGATGGCGCGGACGACCCGTGACGACCTCGCCTCGCTGCTGCAGGACTGGACGTATGCCGCGACGCGCATGATGCAGGGGCTCGAGGTCAGCGCGACCGGAGCCGTCGGTGGCTCGCCCGAAGCGCCGCCGGACGACACCGGTGAGGCGCTCGGGCTCCCGGCGAGCAACCTCACGATCACGTTCGGGTTCGGGCCGTCGCTGTTCGACGACCGTTTCGGACTCGCCGCCGAGCGACCGCCCGGACTCGAGCGCCTGCCGGCGTTCCTCGGTGACGACCTCGATCCCGAGCGGTCCGACGGCGACCTGTGCATCCAGGCGTGTGCCGACGATCCGCAGGTCGCGGTCCACGCGATCCGCAACCTCAGCCGCATCGCGTTCGGCCGGGCGCGCATCCGTTGGTCGCAGCTGGGCTTCGGCCGCACGTCCAAGACCACGAGCGCGCAGGCCACACCCCGCAACCTCTTCGGCTTCAAAGACGGAACGGCCAACATCCTCGCCGACGACACCGCCGCCCTCGAGGCGAACGTGTGGGTGTCGGCCGACGAGGGGCCGGCGTGGCTCGCGGGCGGGTCGTACCTGGTCGCGCGCCGCATCGCGATGCTCATCGAGACGTGGGACCGCGTGCGCCTGTCGGAGCAGGATCGCATCATCGGACGCGACAAGGGTGCGGGCGCCCCGCTCTCGGGCGGCGACGAGTTCACCGCCCCCGACTTCGCCGCGACGGATGCCACGGGGACGCCCCGCCTCGACGTGCAGAGCCACGTGCGCCGCGCGCACCCCACGACCAACGGCGGCATCCGGATCCTCCGCCGCGGTTACAACTTCGTCGACGGGAACACCGACCTCGGGCGGCTGAACGCCGGACTGTTCTTCCTGTCGTTCCAGCGCAGCCCCGACCGCTACATCACGCTGCAGCGGAGTCTGTCAACGGATGCCATGAACGAGTACATCCGCCACGTCGGCTCAGGGCTGTGGGCCGTGCCGCCAGCCCCGTCCGCTGGGCAGTCGGTGGGCGCGGGCCTGCTCGGCGCCTGACGCCGTCCGCCCGCGCATCGGCCGTGCGGCATCCGGCGTGCGGATCTGGCGTGCGGCATCCCGCGTGCGGCACTGGCGTGCGGATCGGGCGTGCGGCGTCGGGCGTGCGGCATCGGGCGTGCGGATCGGGCGTGCGGTATCCGGATAAACGCTTCCTCCGCCGGCAAACGCTCGCAGAGCGCGTTTTTCCGCGCCGGAAGCGTTTATCGCGGGGAGGAGGTGCGGGATGCCGCGGCCCCGCGGCCGTTGCTGAGGGCGGGGTCGCGGAAGAGCCAGGGCAGGCGGGGCTCGACGAGGGGGCGGAAGACCCACCGCACGGGGCGGCTCGAGAGCGCCACGGCGATGGCGACGCTCGCCACCGCGACGACCGGGATCCACACGACGGCCGGTTCGAGACCCCGCAGCACGCCGGACTGGCGGAAGGGGTAGAGCACGAACGTGTGGAGGAGGTACACGTACATCGTGTACTTTCCGAGCGACGTCCACGCCGTCTGGCGTCGGGGGACGAGCGCGAGGAACGCCGCCATCAGCACGAGCGCCAGCGCGATGATCGCCAGCCGTACGGCGCCGGCCCACCACTGCGGGGCATCGAGGTCGACGTAGGCGTCGACGAAGAAGAACCAGGTGCCCAGGCGCACCTCGCGCCAGACGTCGATGAACGCGAACGCGGCGATGCCGGCTGTCGCGAGCACGATCACCGCGCCCCCGCGGAGCCACATCGGCCGTCGATCGAGCAGCCCGAGTCGTGCGACCACGTCGTGCTCGCGCAACCACCATCCGAGCGTGAAGAAGGGGAGGAGGCCGAGGAGCCGCGAGAGCGAGAACGTCGAGTCGATGCTCGGCAGGTAGCCGGCGACGATCGAGATGCCCAGCGCCCACCAGAACGGCCCGCGCAGCAGTGCCAGGTACGGCAGCACGAGGCGGAACAGCGCCAGGGCGAGCAGGAACCACAGCGTCCACGCCGGTTGGGCGGGGTCGAGGTTCGTGCGGCCCGTGGCGAAGAGCTGCACGAGCGTCCAGATCGCCTCGAAAATGAGGTACGGCGCGACGAGGTCGGTGATCACGCGGGCCATCCGCCGGCGCGTGGGTTCTTCGGCCGAGGAGAAGTACCCCGATACCAGCGCGAACAGCGGCATGTGGAACGCGTAGACGAGCAGGTACAGCGCTTCGGCGGCATCCGAGTCGTACGTCAGCCGCTGGATCGCGTGCCCGAAGACGACGAGGACGATCGCCGCGAAGCGCGCGTTGTCCCAGAACGGCACGCGGGTCTTCGCGGGCGCGGGGGTCATGGCATCCGGGGTCGTCATCGCGCGCCACGATAGCCCGCACCGTTCGCTGCGGTCGACGGGGGTGGGATCGGGATGCCGATGGGGTAGGGAATAGATCTCGCGGCGCTGCGTTCTCCCATGTATATTCAGATGCATACAAACAGGAGGGGCATCGTGAACGAGACGAGCAACTGGCCCGGGATGCAGTTCGGTGTCATGACGGTGAGCGACATCACCCAGGACCCGACCACCGGCAAGACCCCGAGCGAAGCCCAGCGCATCCAGGACACGCTCACGATCGCGAAGCACACCGAAGAGGTGGGTCTTGACGTCTTCGCCCTCGGTGAGCACCACAACCCGCCGTTCTGGTCGTCGTCGCCGACCACGACGCTGGCGTACATCGCCGCGCAGACCGAGCGGCTCATTCTCACGACCTCGACGACGCTCATCACCACGAACGACCCGGTGAAGATCGCCGAGGACTTCGCGATGCTGCAGCACGTCTCGGGCGGTCGCGCCGACCTCATGCTCGGTCGCGGCAACACGGGACCGGTGTACCCGTGGTTCGGCAAGGACATCCGTCAGGGCCTGCCGCTGACCATCGAGAACTACGACCTGCTGCACAAGCTGTGGCGCGACGACGTCGTCGACTGGGAGGGCAAGTTCCGCACGCCGCTGCAGGGCTTCACCTCCACGCCGCGGCCCCTCGACGGGGTGCCCCCGTTCGTCTGGCACGGCTCGATCCGCACGCCCGAGATCGCCGAGCAGGCCGCCTACTACGGCAACGGATTCTTCGCGAACAACATCTTCTGGCCCAAGGAGCACTACCAGCGCTTGATCACGCTGTACCGCGAGCGCTTCGCCCACTACGGCCACGGCACGCCCCAGCAGGCGATCGTGGGCCTCGGCGGCCAGGTGTTCATGCGCGCCAACTCGCAGGACGCGGTGCGGGAGTTCCGCCCCTACTTCGACAACGCCCCCGTCTACGGTCACGGCCCGAGCCTCGAAGACTTCAGCGAGATGACGCCGCTCACCGTCGGCTCGCCGCAGCAGATCATCGACCGCTACGCCGCGATGCGTGAGACGTTCGGCGACTACCAGCGCCAGCTCTTCCTCATCGACCACGCGGGTCTTCCCACCAAGACGGTGCTCGAGCAGCTCGACATCCTCGGTGGCGAGGTCGTGCCGGCCCTGCGCAAGGAGTTCCAGGTCAACCGCCCGGCCGAGGTTCCCGACGCGCCCACGCACGCCAACCTCGTGGAGAAGATCTACGCCGGCGCGGCCCCGCGCCAGGCCGTGCCCGGCGCCAACCGCGGCGACAACCTCACCGCCGGCAGCCCCTACCAGGACGCCCCGGCCAAGGCCGGCAGTGCCTTCGGTGCCGCCGCAACGCGTGTGGGGGCCTGACATGACCGCCCGTCGTATCGCGGTCGTGACCGCGGGTCTGTCGACACCGTCTTCGACGCGCATGCTGGGTGACCGCCTCGCCCACGCGGCGCTCGCCGAGCTGCGTGAGCGGGGGATCGACGCCACATCCGACGTGTTCGAGCTGCGCGACTACGCGCACGACCTGACCGACAATCTGCTCACCGGCTTCGCCCCGGCCCCCCTCGAGCAGATGATCAACACCGTGGTCTCGGCCGACGGCATTATCGCGGTGACGCCGATCTTCTCCACGAGCTACTCCGGGCTGTTCAAGTCGTTCATCGACGTGCTCGACCCGCAGGCGCTCACCGGCACCCCGGTGCTCATCGGGGCGAACGCCGGCACGGCCCGGCACTCGCTCGCGATCGACTACGCGATCCGGCCGCTGTTCACCTACCTGCACGCCAACCCCGTGCCCACGGGTGTCTTCGCGGCATCCAGCGACTGGGGCGCCAACGCGGACGAGGTCGCGCCCCTCGGATCGCGCGTCGACCGCGGCGCGCGCGAGTTCGCCGACGCGATCGCCGCTCGCGAGCCGGTGCGCGACGCCGACCCGTTCGACCCGACGTCGTACCTCGGCGCGGGGAAGTCGTTCGGCCATCTCCTCGGGGGTCTCTCCGGCGAGTAAGCGTTCCGCAGGCCCGAAGCCCCGCCGGTGATCCGGCGGGGCTTCGGGCGTCTCCGGAGTGGGGGCTGGGCTTCGCCGCGTGGGGGGCGGAGGGGGTGTGTCGCGGCGAGGGGCCCCTCCCGTCGCCCCGTGTCCTCCGTCCCGCACGGGGTCGTGCGTGATCTTGTGGCCGGCGCGGCGTGGTGCGTGCTCCTGCGGCTGCCGTCGGTGAGGAGTGGAGGGCCTGGGGCGAGCGGAGGACTGTTGCCGCGTCGAGGTCCTCCCGTCGCCCCATATCCTCTGTTCCTCTCGGCGCGGCGCGTGATGCCCCGTGTGCTCTGTTCCTCTCGGCGCGGCGCATGATGCCCCATGTTCTCTGTTCCTCTCGGCGCGGCGTGTGATGCCCCGCGGCTCGGCGGGACCGCTTCTTGCGCCGGGGTTCGCGCGCCCGCGGCGTTTCCTGCTCCTCCCCTCCCTGCGGGCTGCGCGGGCGCCCGTGCGCAGCGGAGGGGCAGGTGAGGGCGGAGGATCGTTCTGGCTCGGCGGTCCTCCCGCGGCCCCATCCCCTCCGCCCGTCACGCAGGTCGCGGCGTGCCCGTCCGCGAGCGGCCGAGCCGAGCCGCGCCGGCTCACTAGGGTGAGGACGGGAAGGGATGCCAATGGATGCCGAGCAGTGGGACGAGCGATACCGCACCTCGAGCGGCGGGGTGTGGGCGAGCGAACCTCCCCGAGCCGTGCAGGAGATCGCGGGCGCGCTGCGGCCGGGCACCGCGATCGACGTCGCGACCGGGGACGGGCGCACCGCGCTGTGGCTCGCTGCGCGCGGCTGGACGAGCACGGGCGTGGACTTCTCCGCCGAAGGGCTCGCGATCGCCGCTACCCGGCC
Organism: Microbacterium sp. ZW3a; assembly: GCF_057167165.1. Lineage (NCBI taxonomy): Bacteria > Bacillati > Actinomycetota > Actinomycetes > Micrococcales > Microbacteriaceae > Microbacterium > Microbacterium sp. ZW3a. The sequence continues at coordinate 1,038,132 of NZ_CM169903.1, forward strand.
CGGGGGTGAGGCGGTGACCTGGGTGCGCGCCGATGTGCACGAGTGGGAGCCGCTGGCGCCGGTCGATCTGGTGGTGTCGTGCTATCTGCACCTGCGCGACAACGTGGCGGTGATCGCCCGACTCGCCGGATGGGTCGCCCCCGGCGGCACGCTCGTGGTGGTCGGGCACGACGTCGACAACATCGCCGCGGGTGGTCACGGGCCGTCAAATCCGGCGATCCTCTACACCCCCGACCTGCTGCGTGCCGCCGTCGGCGATGGCTTCGACATCGCGCGGTGCGAGCGCCTCACGCGCGAGAGCGCCGACGCCGAACTGCGCGGAGGCCACGCCCGGGCGGCGGTGGACACCCTCCTGCACGCCGTACGTCGGCGCTGAGGGCTGCACGCCGTGCGTCGGCGCTGAGGAGCCGTTTCCGGCCCACCCAGAGCGACTCTCACAGCACGATGTCGGACGCCGTCCGCAGCTCGCGCGCCCCGGCCGGTCGCGCGCCCCGCTGCACGAGAACGTCGACCGCGGCCAGCGGCCCGACGTCGATGCGAGCCTCCGCCGCGATCTCGCCGATCGGTACCTGGAAGGTGCGGAATGCCGCGAGGGGCGGCACCGCGAGTCCTGCCCGCGTGTCGACCAGGGCGCTCTGGTCGAGCACGAACCCCGCCGCGGCGAGGCGCTCGCCGGTGCGCCACGCCGCGATCTTCCAGAAGCGCAGCGGCACCCGGATGCCGCGGTACGGCGGGTCGTCTTCACCCCGCACCGGCGCGGTGAAGACGGCGAGCCGCTGGTCCGTCGCTTCGGCGTACGCGAGCACGTGGTCTTCCAGCCCGAGCCACAGCTCTTTCGACTGATTGAACCCGGCGGCCTGCGGGGCAGCATTCGGGTAGAAGAACGTGGCGGCGGTGGCATCCTGAGCCTCATCGGGCGACCCCCAGCCCGGATCGCGGCGGCGCACCAGGTGGCCCCGGTCGAGATCGTTGCGGGCGTAGACCTCGGGGCCGGCCTGCGCCTCGTCGGGCACGCGGGGGTCGAGGCGCCAGTCGCCCCGTCGGGGCAGGTCGCGCAGGGTCGCACCGTCGATGACGACGCCGGTAACGGCCGCGAGCCGGCGAGCGGGATCGAGCAGCACCGAGAAGCGCGGATAGTCCAACCGGGTCGTCGGTACGGCGGGTGAGGGGAGGGGCAGGGGGATGCCGAGGAAGTCGGGGACGTAGCCGTCGCTCATGTCTCCATCGTGCCCGGGGCTTCCGACACCGGGGCAGACTCGTGTCATGGAACACCATGTGAAGACCCGGAACGACGCTCCCGAGGGGTTCTTCGCCGCGGAGGCGGCGGGCCTCCGCTGGCTCGCCGACGCCGGCGGGGCCCGGATCGTGCGGGTGCGCGAGGTGTCCGGTGACCGGATCGTGCTGGACCGCGTCGACGAGGTGCGCCCGAGTGCCGCGTCCGCCGCGGCCTTCGGCAGCGCGCTCGCCGCGACCCACGACGCCGGTGCCGACGGGTTCGGCGCACCGCCGCCGGGGTGGTCCGGCGACATCTGGATCGGCAGTCGCGCGCAGCCCGCCCGCGTGACGCACACTTGGGGCGCGTTCTACGCCGCGCAGCGCATCGAGCCCTTCCTCGCCCCCGCCGTCGCGGCGGGGAACCTCTCGGCATCCGGCGCCGAGGTCGTCCGCCGCGCGTGCGCGCTCATCTCCGCCGGGGCTTTCGACGACGGCGACGCCCCCGCCCGGTTGCACGGCGACCTCTGGGCCGGCAACGTGCTGTGGTCCGCCGAGGGGGTCGTGCTGATCGACCCGGCGGCCCACGGCGGTCACCGGGAGACCGACCTGGCGATGCTCGCACTGTTCGGCTGCCCTCACCTCGACGACATCGTCGCCGCCTACGACCGGGCGCATCCGCTCCGCGACGGCTGGCGCGACCGCGTCCCGCTGCACCAGCTGCACCCGCTCGCCGTCCACGCCGCCGGACACGGACCCTCGTACGGACGCGCACTCGTCGACGCCGCCGAGCGGACACTCGCTCTCACCTGAGGCGTCGGCTACGCCGAAAGGCCCTTGGCCGCGCGCCGCCGCGCTCGCCGTGCCAGCACCAGGTCGATGCCCAGACCGATCCCCACCGCGACCGCGATCGAGACGATCACCGCCACCACCGGTCCGCCGGGAACGAGCGCCGCCACGACCGCCCCGATCACCGCCTGGTAGGCCGCCCAGGCCAGGGCCGCCACCGCCGCGATCCCGAGGTACCGTGCCGGAGCGACCCGCGCGGCCCCCGCGGCGAGGTTCACCGCGAGCCGCGCGAACGGCACGAACCGAGCCGTGAACAGCACGACCGCGGCGTTTCGCTCCAGTCGAGCCCGCGCCCAGTCCAGCGCGGCGCGCACGCGCGGGCCTCGCATCCAGGCCCAGCGCTCCACGCCGACGACACGACCCACGACGTAACAGCACAGATCCCCCGCGAAGGCCGCCGCGCCGGCGACGGCGATGACCGCGGCCAGTGGGGGCGCGCCGTGGGATACCGCCAGCGCACCGAACGCGGTGACGGCCGCCTCGCCCGGAATCACGACGAGAAACGCGTCGGCGAAAACGAGCAGGGCCATAGCGGGTAGGGCCCACGGGCTCGCGGCCATCGCGGTGAGCCACGCGTCGATCCCGTCCATCACGTCACTCTCCGTCGCGGATCGAGACGCCCGGCCCACGGGGTGGTGACCGGGTGCGGAGCATCCGGTGAACATCGCGAACGTCGGGCCCGCAACGGCGCCATGACCCCCGCGCGGGTCCCACTCTGGAGGCGTGAGAGTCGCGCTGCTGGCCGAGTCCTTCCTCCCGCACATGAACGGGGTCACCGGTTCCGTTCTTCATGTCCTGCGCCATCTGGCGGAGGCAGGTCACGAGACGCTCGTGATCGCCCCCAAGTCCGGCGATGTCACCGCCGATCTGCACGGCGCCCGTACCGAGCTGCTCCGGTCCGTGCCGCTGCCGTCGTACCCCGAGGTACGCGTGGTCTTCGCCCGCGCGGCCCGCCTCGGCGCACTGCTGCGCGAGTTCAACCCCGACGTCGTGCACCTGGCATCCCCGTTCATCCTCGGATGGCAGGGGCTCGCCGCCGCCGACGCCCTGAAGATCCCCTCGGTCGCCATCTACCAGACCGACGTGATCGCGTACGCGCAGAAGTACGGCCTGCCCCACGCGACCGCGCTCGTTGCCGGCCACGTCACCCGGCTGCACCGTCGTGCCACTCTCACCCTCGCTCCGTCGTCGGCGTCGATGCAGCAGCTCGAACAGCTCGGCGTGGATCGCGTCCGTCGGTGGGGACGGGGAGTGGATGCCGTGCGCTTCGCGCCCGAGCACCGCGACGAGGCCTGGCGCGCCGCCGTGGCCCCGAACGGCGAGCGCATCGTCGGCTACGTCGGACGCCTCGCGCCCGAGAAGCAGGTCGACGACCTGCGCGCCCTCGCGGCCCTTGACGGCACGCGACTGGTGATCGTGGGCGACGGGCCCTCGCGCCCCGCGCTGGAGAAGGCGATCCCGGATGCCGTGTTCACGGGGCACCTCTCGGGGGCGGCGCTCGCGTCGACCCTGGCGGGCTTCGACGTCTTCGTGCACCCGGGGGAGAGCGAGACGTTCGGTCAGACGATCCAGGAGGCGCTCGCGAGCGGCGTTCCGGTGGTCGCCACCGGCGTCGGGGGGCCGCTGGACCTCGTCCGCTCGAGCGTGGACGGCTGGCTCTACCGTCCCGGCGACCTCGACGACCTGCGCGCCCGCGTCGCCGACCTCGTGGGCGACGAGTCCAAGCGGCAGGCCTTCGCCCGCGCGGCGCGCGAGGCCGTCGCCGGACGCACGTGGGAAGCCCTCACGCAGACCCTCGTCGAGCACTACCGCGAGGCCGCGGCGCTGCGCGCGATGGACGACGGCATGCTCGTGCGCGGGGGAGCCCGCCCCGAGGTACCGGCGTCACGCACGCGGGGGCGCTGGACGCGATTCGTGGCCCTCGGCGACTCGCTCACCGAGGGGCTGTGCGATGGGTCGCGCATGCCGTCGGGGCAGTTCCGTGGCTGGGCCGATCGCCTCGCGGAGCTCCTGGCGCACACGAGCGATGAGGGGCCGTTCCGCTACGCCAACCTCGCGGTGCGCAGCCGGCGCGTGCGGCACCTGATCGACGAGCAGATCCCCGCGGCGCTGGAGCTGCGGCCCGATCTCGTGTCGATCCTCATCGGAGCGAACGACCTCGTCGGTCCCGCCCCGGTGATCCCGGCGCTCGTGGCCGAGGTGGAGTCGGCGGTGCGCGCCGTGCGACGTACGGGGGCGGACGTGCTGCTGGTGACGACGTTCCTGCCGCGCCGGGCCGCGGCCCGCATCTTCGCCCGGCGTTTCGCGGCGTACAACGTCGAGCTGAGGCGGATCGCCCGGACGACCGGCGCGATTCTGCTCGACCTCGAGGCGGTGGCCGAGATCGGCGATCTTCCGCTGTGGGCCGACGACCTCGTGCACCTCCGTTCCCGCGGGCACCGCCTGGTCGCCTACCGTGCCGCCGAGGCGCTCGGGGTGCCCGACGCCGGCGCCCTCCTCGGCCTCGACGAGGCACTGCACGCCGACGACGACGTGCATCAGCCCGGATGGCTGACCCGCGACGCCCTGCCGTGGGTGTGGCGCCGCATGCGCGGACGCACCGCGGGCGATGGCATCCTGCCCAAGCACGACGGATACGTCGACCTCCCCACCCGCGGCGACCGCCAGCGTCAGCCCGCGTCGTCCTGACGCTGCGGCCGCTGCGGCCGCTGCGGCCCCGGGATGCCGGCCGAAACCCCACGTTCGGGTCGAGCGCACACGTTGCGGTCGTGCGGAACGTGTGGCTTCGTGCGGAACGTGTCGCACCGCGCGGCGCGGCGCGGGCGGGGCGGCGCGGGGCGCGCGCGGCGCGGGCGGCGTCAGTACCAGCCGGTGGACTCGGAGTGCGCCCAGGCGCCGCACGGGGAGCCGTAGCGAGCCTTGATGTAGGACAGACCCCACGCGATCTGGGTCGCGGCATTCGTGCGCCAGTCGGGGCCGGCCGACGACATCTTCTCGCCGGGAAGGGCCTGAGGGATGCCATACGCACCGCTCCACGGATTCAGGGCCTCGGCGCGCCACCCCGACTCGCGATTCCACAGCGACACCAGGCACGAGAACTGGTCGTCCCCCCAACCGTAGCCGCGGATCGCGCCGCGGGCGTGGTCGCGTGCTTCGCCGGGGCTCATCGTGGGCCCGGCCGGCGCGGTCGAGCCGCCGCTCGAGCTTCCACCGCCGGAGCCGCCGCTCGAGCCGGTGCCGCCGCCCGAGCCGCCGCCGGAACCCGACCCACCGGAGCTGCCCGAGCTACCGGACCCGCTCGTGCCGGATCCCGCCCCCGCGCCCGAGCCGCCGCCGCCCGCGCCCGCCCCGCCGCCGGTCGCGCCTCCGGGTTCGGCCGCCTGTGCCGCCGTCTGCTGCGCCAGCCGGGCCGCCCGCTCCTGCGCCGCCGTGGTCTCGCGCAGCGCGGCGAGGCGCGCGTAAAGCCCGTCGAGCTCGGCCTGGGTCGCGGCCACCGTCGTTGCTTCGGTGTCGGCCTGCGCCCGGGCCGCGGCGGCGGTCGACTCGGCCTCGTCCGCCAGGCGCGACGCTTCCGCCCGTGCGCCATCGGCCTGCGAGCGCAGCGACTCGGCGACGTCGGCGGCGCTCCGGGCCCGGCCCGCCGTCCGGGCGGCGACGGTGGTGACCCGGTCCAGGATGCCGAGACGCTGCAGCAACGAATCCGGATCGGCCGTCGTCAACAGCTGCGCGACGAGAGGGCCACCGACCGTCGTCCGGTACAGGCGTGACGCGCTGGCGCCCGCTCGGGCGCTGGCCTCGGCGAGTTCCGCGTCGGCGGTGAGGCTTTGCGCCGTCAGCGTGGCGGCGCGCTCGGCGGTGGCCTCGGCCTGAACGCGGGCGCGTTCCGCTGCGGCGGAGGCATCCAGGGCTCGACGCGAGGCAGAAGCGGCCGCGGTCTCGGCGGCATCCAGGGCGCGCTGCACCTCGATGACCGCCGGGTCGCCGTCATCCGCGGATGCGGCGTGCGCCGGCCTCGCCGCCGCCGGGGAAAGGGCGAGGACCGCACTCAGGAGCACGCCCGTGAGCACCGTGTGACGGGTGCGACGCGTGAGGCTCATGAGGTCACGCTACGGCACGCCTCCCGCCGAAAACACCCCGGGAAGCCCGTCACTGATAGGCTCTGGGAGGGTGCCGCACTGGCATCCGCTCAACTCAAGATGAGCTCACGGAGCAGGCCGGCAGACGCTGGTCCCCTGTGGTGGACTCCCCGTCATGACGCCGGGTGGTCGTCTACTGGTGGCCAGTCGCCGGGATTTCCGGGTCGACACGTCGGCGCGCCCTTTCTGCCTGTTCCTGCTCCTTCGCATGTCAGCTCGTCGCCCACACGGGGCGGCGAGCCTAAACAAAGAAGGAGGGACCTCTTGGAAGGTCCAGAAATCACTGCCGCTGAAGCCGTTCTCGACAACGGCCGTTTCGGCACCCGCACCGTCCGCTTCGAAACCGGTCGTCTCGCGCAGCAGGCGCAGGGCGCCGTCGCCGCGTACCTCGACGAAGAAACCATGCTTCTCTCGGCCACCAGCGCCGGCAAGCACCCGCGCGAAGGCTTCGACTTCTTCCCGCTGACCGTCGACGTCGAAGAGCGCGCATACGCCGCCGGCAAGATCCCCGGCTCGTTCTTCCGCCGCGAGGGTCGCCCCTCCACCGAGGCCATCCTCGTGTGCCGCCTGATCGACCGCCCGCTGCGTCCGTCGTTCGTCGACGGCCTCCGCAACGAGGTGCAGATCGTCGTGACCGTGCTCTCGATCGCGCCGGGCGAGTTCTACGACGCCCTGGCCATCAACGCCGCGTCGCTGTCGACCCAGATCTCGGGTCTGCCGTTCTCGGGCCCCATCGCCGGTGTGCGCCTCGCGCTCATCCCCGGCCAGGGCGACCACGCCGACCAGTGGGTCGCGTTCCCGACCGTCACCCAGCTCGAAGACGCCGTCTTCGACCTGATCGTCGCGGGCCGCGTGCTCGACGACGGCGACGTCGCCATCATGATGGTGGAGGCCGAAGCGACCGAGGGCAGCTGGAACCTCATCAAGGGCGGCGCCACCAAGCCGAACGAGCAGGTCGTGGCCGAGGGCCTCGAGGCCGCCAAGCCCTTCCTCCGTCAGCTGGTCGACGCTCAGAACGAGGTCGCTCGCACCGCGGCCAAGGAGATCCAGTCGTTCCCGGTCTTCCCGGCCTACAGCCAGCAGACCTACGACTTCGTCGCCGGTCGCGCGTACGACCGCCTCGTGCCGGTGTACCAGATCGCCGACAAGCAGCAGCGTCAGAACGCCGACGACGAGGTCAAGACCTCCGTCAAGGAGCAGCTGGTCGCCGCCGTCGAGTCGGGCGAGCTCCCGGCCGTCGCGACTCTCGAGTTCAACGCCGCCTACAAGTCGGTGACGAAGACGATCGTCCGCGGTCGCATCCTCGCCGAGGGTGTGCGTATGGACGGTCGCGGCCTCGCCGACATCCGTCCGCTCGACGCCGAGGTGCAGGTCATCCCGCGCGTCCACGGATCGGCGATCTTCCAGCGCGGCGAGACGCAGATCCTCGGCGTCACCACGCTGAACATGCTCAAGATGGAGCAGCAGATCGACTCGCTGTCGCCCATCACGAGCAAGCGCTACCTGCACCACTACAACTTCCCGCCGTACTCGACCGGTGAAACCGGTCGTGTGGGCAGCCCCAAGCGTCGCGAGATCGGGCACGGCTTCCTGGCCGAGCGCGCGCTCGTGCCGGTGCTCCCCAGCCGCGAGGAGTTCCCCTACGCCATCCGCCAGGTCTCCGAGGCCCTCGGGTCCAACGGCTCGACCTCGATGGGTTCGGTCTGCGCCTCGACTCTGTCGCTGCTGAACGCGGGTGTGCCGCTGCGCGCTCCCGTCGCCGGTATCGCCATGGGTCTGGTCACCGACGAGGTCGACGGCCAGACGCGCTACGCGGCCCTGACCGACATCCTCGGCGCGGAAGACGCCCTCGGTGACATGGACTTCAAGGTCGCCGGCACGAGCGAGTTCATCACGGCGATCCAGCTCGACACCAAGCTCGATGGCATCCCGTCGTCGGTGCTGGCCGCCGCGCTCACCCAGGCCAAGGAGGCTCGTCTGACGATCCTCGGCGTCCTGAACTCCGCGATCGACGCTCCCGACGAGATGGCGCCCACCGCGCCGCGCGTCATCAGCGTGCAGATCCCGGTCGACAAGATCGGTGAGCTCATCGGGCCCAAGGGCAAGACGATCAACTCCATCCAGGACGAGACCGGCGCCCAGATCTCGATCGAGGACGACGGCACCGTCTACATCGGTGCGACCGACGGCCCCTCGGCCGAGGCCGCCCGTGCCCAGGTGAACGCGATCGCGAACCCCACCAACCCCGAGGTCGGCGAGCAGTTCCTCGGAACGGTCGTCAAGATCGCGACGTTCGGTGCGTTCGTTTCGCTCCTGCCCGGCAAGGACGGTCTGCTGCACGTCAGCGAGGTCCGCAAGCTCGCCGGTGGCAAGCGCGTCGAGAACGTCGAAGACGTTCTGTCGGTCGGTCGCAAGATCCTGGTGCGCATCACCAAGATCGACGACCGCGGCAAGCTCTCGCTCGAGCCCGTGCTCGACGAGACTCCGGAGCCCGCTGACACCGAGGGTTCGGCCGCGTCGAGCGAAGGCCCCGAGGCTCCCGCCGAGGGCTGACCCCCGCTTCACCGGATGCCCGTCCCGCTTCGTGCGGGGCGGGCATCCGTGCGTGGGGGCGGGGGAGAGCAGCCCGCGGAAGCGTTACGCAATGTTTATCGGCAGACCGGGCGATTCGGGGGGCGACTGCGGGGGAGGCTCTACCCTCGAAATACGCGCCGGGGGGCGCAACGGGTGCCGAAGGCGTCCGGTCTCCGGCGCACCGGGAGGGAACCCATGAGCGGCTCGGGCGTCGATGAGACGGCCTCGCCGCGTCTGCGCCGCGATCGCGCCGCGCACCCTTCCGCTCCGGTCGCCCTGCAGGGGCCCGGACTGGGCTCTCACGTCCGCGTCCCGCTGGGCGAGACCGGCTTCGACGTTTTCCCCCTGTTCCTGGGCGGCGGTGAGTTCGGGTGGAACGTGGACGCCCGTACCAGCCACGACATCCTCGACGCGTACGTCGAACTGGGCGGCAACGCCGTCCACACGGCCGACAGCTACGGCGCGGGGCGCAGCGAGCACATCATCGGCTCCTGGATGCACTCACGGGGGTCGCGAGACGACACCGTCCTGACGGTCCGGATCGGGCGGCATCCCGACAATCCGGGTCTCGGATCCACGAACCTCGTGCGCGCCGTCGAGGCCTCCCTGAGCCGGTTGGGCACCGACCGTATCGACGTGCTCTCCCTCGATGCCGTCCGCGGCGAGCCGGCGGTGCTGGAAGACACCCTCGCCACGTGCGAGTGGCTCGTCGACTCCGGCAAGGTGCGGGCGATCGGCGCCCACGGCTACAGCGCCGCTCAGCTGGTCGAGGCGCGCATCCTCTCGTCGGCGGGCTACCCGCGTGTCACGGTGCTCGACGTGCCGTACAACGTCTTGCGTCGCGACGAGTTCGACGGTGATCTGCGGTTGATCGCCTCGGCGCAGGGGATCGCCGTGACGCCCTCGCATCCACTCGCCCACGGCTTCCTCGCCGGCGAGACCCGCACCCGCGGCCAGCAGGCGACCTCGGTCCGCGGCACCCAGGTGTCTGCGCACCTCAACCGGCGGGGCTCCCGCGTCCTGCGGGCCCTCGACGTGATCGGCAATGAGTTGGGTATTCCGGATGCCGCGGTGGCAGTGGCGTGGCTGCTCGCGCAGAAGGTGGTCACCGCACCCATCGTCAATGCCTTCGCCCCGCGACACGTCGTGGAGTGCATGCGCGCGGTCGGTGTCCGGCTCAGCCGCGCGCACCTCGCGGACATCGCCCGCGCTGCCGAGTGACCGGGCGCGTGTCGGGGGTGTGACGTAGGCTGGAGGTGTTCGGCGGGGGTTCCGCACACTGACGACGAGGTGAGTTGAGTGACGCACTACATCTACCTGGTGCGCCATGGTGAGCATCAGGATGCCGAGCACGGCCTGACCGACGGCCCGCTGTCTCCGCGAGGGCAGAGGCAGGCCGCACTGCTGGCCGACCGCCTGTCCGGGCTGCCGTTGAACGCGGTATGGCACTCCCCGCTCGAGCGTGCGGCGCAGACCGCGCGCGCGGTGGCCGAGAGGCTTCCGTCGGTCGCCCCCGAGGCATCCGCCCTGCTGTTCGACTGCGTGCCCACGGGCATGACCCCCGAGACGCCGGCGGCGTACGAGCCCTTTTTCGGCTCGGTCACCGAGGCCGAGATCGACGCGGGGCGCGCGCAGATGGCCGATGCCACGGCCGAGTTCCTCGCCCGAAAGACCGGTGAGGTGCACGAGCTTCTCATCACCCACAACTTCGTGATCTCGTGGTTCGTCCGCGAGGTGCTGCAGGCCCCCGACTGGCGCTGGATGACGATCAACCAGGCGTACTGCGGCCTGACGGTGATCGCGCAGAAGAAGGGGCGTCCGTGGACCGTGCTGTCGCACAACGACCTGGCGCACTTGCCCGTCGAGTTGCGCACGGGGCTGGTGGATCCGCTGCCGGTGTGAGGTCTTCGGCCGGGAGGCCGGGGCGAGTGGGGTTCAGCGGAGCGGTTTGCTGTACCAGCGCGTCGCGTTGGCGTTGTCGTTGTACGCGGGGATCGAGACGAAGCCCGACCGGGCGTAGAGCCCGCCCGCGGCTTCCAGGGTGTGGTGCGTGTCGAGGACGAGCTCGGCGGCGCCCCGCTCGCGCGCCCGTCGCTCGAGGTCGTCGAGGAGCAGGCGGCCCCAGCCGCGTCCGCGTCCGGTGTCGTTGACGAAGAGGTGCTTGACCTCATCTCGCGGCCCGAGCGGCCCATCGTCGAGACGACGGATGCCGCCGCACCCGGCGGGGTGGCCCTCGTCGTCCTCGAGGACGACGAAGACACCGGCCGGCTCGACGAACGTGGCGGGGGAGGGGAACACCGTGCGATACGTGCCTCCCGGGAAGATCGCGGCGCGGAGCGCGAAGTACTCCTCCAACAGCGCGTGCGCGTCGGGAGTGTCGGCGGGGGACGTGCGAATCGAGACCACCCGTCGATGCTAGGCGAGGTCGGAGCGGCGCGTCTGTGGAGAGAGCCCGGCCCGCATCCGCGCCGCCGCCTAGGCTGGGAGCATGACGACACGCGTAGCCATCGTGGGCGGAACCGGAAAGCTCGGCGGAGTGATCCGCGAGGTGGTCGAAGCCGAAGAGGGGTACGACGTTGCCGCGGTCCTCGGCTCCGGGTCCGATCTCTCCGAGCTCGACGGCGCCGACCTCGTGATCGACGCCTCGACCCCGGCGGTGTCGATCGACGTGGTCCGCGCGGCCATCGAGCGCGGCATCAACGTGCTCGTCGGCACGTCCGGATGGTCGAACGAGCGCATCGCCCTGGTGCGCCCCCTCGTGGAGGCCAGTGGCACGGGCGCCGTGTTCATCCCGAACTTCTCGCTGGGATCGGTGGTGGGCAGCGCCCTGGCCGCCGCGGCGGCACCGTTCTTCCCGTCCATCGAGATCGTCGAGGCGCACCGCGACACGAAGGTCGATTCCCCCAGCGGTACGGCCGTCCGCACCGCCGAACTCATCGCGGCGGCGCGTGGCAAGGTCGGTCCGGTGCAGTCGCCGTACGTCGACCAGCGCGCCCGCGGTCAGCAGGTCGCCTCCGTCCCCATCCACTCGCTCCGTCGCCCCGGTGTGGTGGCGCGGCAAGAGACCGTACTCTCGGGCGCGGGGGAGTCCCTCACGATCGTGCACGACACGGTAGATCCCGCCACGGCCTACGCGCCCGGCATCCGGATCGCCATGGCTGCCGCGCGCGAGGCGCGCGGCGTCATCGTCGGCCTCGACAGCTTCATCGACATCGGAGTGCGCACGCGCCCCGCACGCGAGGAAGCGCCCATCGCCGACGATGCGGTCCCGGGCCAGGTCGCCGGCGTCACCACCGCATGAGAGCGCGTATCGCCGTCGCGATCATGACGGTGCTCCTGCTGCTGTACATCGTGCTGGCCGGGCAACGGGCCGTGGTGCTCCTCACCAGCGGCGACGCGGTGGGCGTCGCCATGGGTGTTGCGCTGATCGTGCTGCCGATCATCGCGCTCTGGGCGATCGGGCGCGAACTCTGGTTCGGGGTGCGTGCGCAGAAACTCGGCGAGATGTTGGATGCCGAGGGCGCCTTGCCCGACGAGGAGGTCGAGGTGCGGCCGAGCGGACGCGCGACGCGCGACGACGCCGACGGACTGTTCCCGGCGTATCGGGCCGATGTCGAGCAGAATCCCGCGGACTGGCGGGCCTGGTACCGGCTCGGGCTCGCCTATGACGCCGCGGGCGACCGCCGCCGTGCGCGCGAGGCCGTGCGAAAGGCCATCGCGCTCGAGGCGCAGGAACGCCGCGCGTCCGCTCCCGGTCGCTGATCCCGTCGCCCGGGGTGCTCGCGTCGGTCAGCCCGCGGCGGGCACGGCGGAGGCGACGGCCTCTTCGACGGTGCTGTGCGTGAAGGTAAAGCCACTCTGCTCCAGCACGGTCGGACGAACGTCGGCGTCGGAGGTGAGCAACGCCTCGGTCGCATCGGCGCCGAGACCCAGCTTGATGCCCCAGACGGGGGCGCGCAGCGCGTAGGGACGGTTCATGCGTCGCGCGAGGGCGAAACCGAGATCGTTAGCCGTCGCCCGCGTCGGGCCGGTGAGGTTCACCGGACCGTCGATCTCGGAGTCGATCACGTGTCGGATCGCCCGGACTTCGTCGTCGAGGGTGATCCAGGGCCAGACCTGGGTCCCGCGGCCGATCGGACCGGAGATGCCGAGCTTGGTCAAGAGCAGGAGGGGTTTGAGTACCCCGCGCTCGTGTACCACGGGGGCCGTGCGCAGGAGGGCGACCCGGGCGCGGGGCCCGGCGGCGAGAGCGGTGCTCTCCCACTCGCCGCAGATGTCGGCGAGGAACCCCTCACCGCGACGGGACTCCTCGGTCAGGACCGCCCCGGGCTGCGAGCCGTAGTACCCGGTCGCCGAGGCATTCACGAGTGCGGGGGCGTCGTCTCCGAGCGCGCGGATCGCCGTCGCCAGCGTGCGCGTCGGCGTGATTCGCGACCACAGGAGCGTGCTCTTGTACGAGCGGGTCCACGGGAACCGGCCGATCGTCGCACCGTTCAGGCAGACCACGGCCTGCGCGCCCGCGAGGACCTCGGGGTCGAGGGGAGCGGCATTTTCGAGCCACTGCACCTCGTGCGGACCCGACGGGGCGTGGCGCACCAGCGAGGTGACCTCGACACCGTCGGCGCGCAGCGAATCGGCCAGCGCCGAGCCGATGAGGCCCGACGCGCCGGCGAGGACGACCCGTCGGGCCGAGGACGACTCAGGCAAGCGTCGCCTCGAGGGTGATGTCGATCCCCGCCAGCGCCTGCGAAACGGGGCAGTTCGCCTTGGCATCGTTCGCGATCTTCTCGAACGTCGCCGCGTCGATGCCGGGGACGACCGCGTTGACGTTGAGGTGGCTACCGGTGATGCCGGTGCCGGGAATGAAGGTCACCGAGGCGGTCGCGTCGATCGACTCGGGCGGGGTGCCGTTGTCGGTGAGGGCGTTGGAGAGCGCCATGCTGAAGCACGAGGAGTGTGCGCCGGCCAGAAGTTCCTCGGGGGTGGTGACCGAGCTCGAGCCCTCGCTGCGCGCCTTCCAGTTGACGTCGAACGTGCCGATTCCCGACGAGGTGAAGGTGACCTCGCCCGATCCTTCGAACAGGGTGCCCTTCCAGGCGGTGGTGGCTTCGCTCGTGACGGACATTCGTACCTCCCGTATGTGGACGCAACCGGAATGGCTGCGGCGTCGTCAGCCTAGCCAGCACCTCCGACGTGCCGGAGGTTCTTGACAGGTGCCTCGCCGAGAGGTCGTCAGGCCGCGGAGGGGCGACGGCGGCCGACGAGACCGGCGCGCTGGAGCAGCAGATACAGCTGGCATCCCAGGCACAGTCGGAACACCGCGTTCAGGAAGGCTGCGACGAAGGCCATGGCCGCGGCGATCGGCAGCGCCCACGGGACGCCCGCCAGGTGCAGGAGCAGGCCGACACCGGTGACGAACAGGCCCACGCCCTGGGCGAAACGCGGCGGGCGCGGGTCCTCGAACTCGGTCGCAGGGGCGAGCCGCGGCTGCACGACGCGGCGGTAGAGCACGCCCCACGGGGCGGTGCGCGGCGACGCGACGCCCCACACGAACAGGGCGGCGATCACCAGCAGCAGGAGGAACCCCGGATCGGCGGCGCGCGCTGCCAGCGGCGCGGTCGAGACGGCCCATCCCCCCGCGTCGGCCCGCTGCGTCGAGATGCCCAGCAGCGACAGCAGGGTCGCGGTCAGCAGCAGGACGGCGGTGATGGATGCCGCGAAGCGGGGGCCGCGGACGTCGATGCGGGCAGCCTCAGGCACGGGCGGACTCCTCTTGCAGGCGGGTCAGTTCGAGTTCGACGACCGCGCGTCCGGGGGTTCCCCCGAAGCGGGTGCGGATGACGCCGTGGCGGTCGAGCACAAGGGTCGTCGGCGTCTGCAGCACGCGGAAGTGCTGGGCGATGTCGGGCCGGTGGGTGAGGTCGACATCGAGGTGCCGGACGCCGTCGCGCTCGTCGGCGATCTCGGAGAGCATCCGGTGCACGCCGGGGCAGCGGGAGCACATCTCGGTGCTGAACTGCAGCAGGGTGGCTCCGCTCCCCAGGGCGTCGGCACCGAGGCGACGGGGGTCGACGACCTCGGCCGAGTCGACGGCGCGAGCGCGACCCTGCGTGCGGCGGAACACGACACCGGCGATCGTCGCCACGACGAGGAGCGCGGCGGTCGCGAGAAGGGCAAGGGTCAGGTCCACAGCCGTCAACGCTAACGCGCCCGGCGGCGGGGAGGGCCGATGAGTCCCCGCGTGACGCTGCCTCCCCGTGTTCTCCCGGGCGGTGTCCAGGCTCGCCCCTCCTCCCCAGCCCCGATGCGGATGTGTGCGTGGTCGGCAGCCCCCCTTTCGAAAGGTGACGCGGGTATCGTGAGGGCCGTGACCGCCGACATCCTCACGCCCTACGAAGACCTCCTCCGCGACGTTTTCGAAACCGGCGTGCACAAGTCCGACCGCACCGGCACCGGCACGACGAGCGTGTTCGGTCGCCAGATTCGCTTCGATCTGGCGCAGGGCTTCCCCCTGGTCACCACCAAGCGCGTGCACATGAAGTCGATCGTGTACGAACTCCTGTGGTTCCTCCGCGGCGAATCCAACGTGGGGTGGCTGCAGCAGAACGGCGTCAGCATCTGGGACGAGTGGGCCGACGCCGACGGTGAACTCGGCCCGGTGTACGGCGTGCAGTGGCGTTCCTGGCCGACGGCCGACGGGGGGACGATCGACCAGATCGCGCAGGTGATCGAGCAGATCCGCCGCGATCCCGATTCGCGCCGCCTCATCGTCTCGGCGTGGAACCCCGCCGACATCCCCGACATGGCCCTGGCTCCGTGCCACGCCCTTTTCCAGTTCTCCGTCGCCGACGGCAAGCTGTCGTGCCAGCTCTACCAGCGCAGCGCCGACATGTTCCTCGGGGTGCCGTTCAACATCGCCTCGTACGCGTTGCTGACCTTGATGGTCGCGCAGCAGACCGGCCTGGAGCCCGGCGAGTTCATCTGGACGGGGGGTGACTGCCATGTCTACGACAACCACCGCGACCAGGTGCGTGAGCAGCTTTCGCGCGACCCGTACCCGTACCCGACGCTCCGGTTCGCCCGGAAGCCCGAGTCGATCTTCGACTACACGTACGACGACATCGTTCTCGAGGACTACGTGCACCACCCGGCCATCCGCGCGGCCGTCGCGGTATGACCGCGCTCGGGCTCATCTGGGCGCAGGCACATGACGGCGTCATCGGCGCCGACGGCGGAATGCCGTGGAACGTTCCCGAAGACCTCGCGCACTTCCGTGCCGTCACGGGCGAGTCCGCCGTCATCATGGGCCGGCGCACGTGGGAGTCGCTCCCGCCGCGCTTCCGGCCGCTCCCGGGGCGCCGCAACATCGTCGTGACCCGCTCCGACGAGTGGAGCGCCGAGGGGGCGGAGCGCGCCGGTTCGCTCGATGAGGCGGTCTCCCGCGCCACGGGCGGACGCGCATGGGTGATCGGGGGAGGCCAGCTCTACACCGAAGCCATCGCGCGCGCCGATCTCCTCGAGGTCACCCGGCTCGACCTCCGGGTCGACGGCGACACGCGCGCCCCGGGCCTCGACGGCTGGAGCCGTGTGTCGTCCGACCCGGACGAGGGCTGGCACGTCTCCCGCAGTGGCATCCCATACCGCTTCGAGACCTACCGGCGCGCGGGGCAGTAGTCCATGACCCGCACCGCCCTGATCACCGGGGCGAGCTCCGGTCTCGGCGCGGAGTTCGCCCGCCAGCTCGCGGCGCGCGGCGCCGATGTCGTCCTCGTGGCGCGTGATCGCGACGCGCTCGCCGCGGTGGCCGAGGAAATCCGCGTCGCGCACGGCACGGGAGTCGAAGTACTGACCGCTGACCTTCTCGATCCCGTCGACCTCGCCGCTGTCGAGGCCCGGCTGGCGGCGGGACGCATCGACGTGCTCGTCAACAACGCGGGATTCGGACTCGACCTGGCGTTCGACACCACCGACGTCGCCGACGAGGTGCGGCACGTCCGCCTGCACGTGGAGGTCGCGATGCGTCTCATGCACGCGGCGCTCCCGGCGATGCTCTCCCGCGGCGGCGGGCGCATCATCAATGTCGCCTCGGTCGCAGGATTCGTCCCGCGCGGCACGTACGGCGCCGCGAAGGGGTGGCTCATCTCGTTCAGTCGGTGGGCGAACGTCGCCTATCGGCGACGGGGCGTCACCGTCACCGCGGTCTGCCCGGGCTTCGTCCACACGAACTTCCACGAGCGCCTCGGCCTGCCGCCCGGGCAGGAGGGCGTGCCGCCGGGCTTGTGGCTCGAGGCCGAGACCGTGGTGCGCGAGGGCCTCCGCGATGCCGCGCGCGGCCGCGCGGTCTCGATCCCGTCCCGGCGCTACCGACTGCTGGTGGCCGCGTCGCGGCTGCTCCCCGACGCGGTCGTCGTGCGCGCCGCCGCGCGCGGCCGCTGAGCAGCTGCCCGGCGCTGATCCCCTAGCGGAACCGCCCGAGTCGGATGCCGGCGAACGCCAGCGCCGCGATCGTCTCGCCGTCGGTGATCTCCCCGTCGGCCACGAGCGAGAGGGCCTCGGCGAACGGCACCCACCGCACGGCCTCGATGCCTTCCTCCTGCTGCGAGTCGGTGGCATCCGCAATCTGCAGGTCACGCGCGAGGAAGACATGCTCGGGGGCGTCGGCGATCCCGTTGAGGGCATTCATCCGCCCGAGGTACTCCCAGCTTTCGGCGGTGACTCCGCTCTCTTCGCGGAGCTCACGCTGCGCGGC
The DNA here is from genome assembly GCF_057167165.1 of Microbacterium sp. ZW3a. Lineage (NCBI taxonomy): Bacteria > Bacillati > Actinomycetota > Actinomycetes > Micrococcales > Microbacteriaceae > Microbacterium > Microbacterium sp. ZW3a. The sequence continues at coordinate 1,055,652 of NZ_CM169903.1, forward strand.
GAGCAGGGGATCCTCTCCGTCGGTGCCGCCGGCGGGGACCTCGATCGATCGGCCCGTCGTGTACCGCTCGAGCTCGACGAGGCAGACGCGGTCCTCGTCGTCGAGCGCGATCACGAACACGGCGGGCTGCTGCATCTGCACGACGCCGTAGATCCCGTCGCCGTGCGGCCCGGTGACCTCGTCCTCGCGCACGCGGATCCAGCGGTTCTCATACACGGTGCGCGACGCGCGGGTCATCCAGGCCATGCCGCCAGCCTAGAGTCGCTGCCACGGTGCGGCCGGCGGGAATTGTCGGCCCCCGGTGCGGCCTGGCCGGGGTGAGAGGGGGCCGAACCGATACCCTGAGAGCATGACGCACTCCGGCAATCCCTTCGGTCAGGTGCTCGTCGCGCTCGTCACCCCCATGACGGCCGACGGCGAAGTCGATTGGCCCGCTGTCGAGAAGCACATCGACGACGTCGTGAGCGCCGGCGCCGACGGCGTCGTGGTCACCGGCACGACGGGAGAGACCTCCACGCTCACCGACCCCGAGAAGCTCCGGCTGGTCGAGGTCGGCAAAGACGTCGCTGCGGGCCGCGCGAAGATCATCACGGGCGGCGGCTCGAACGAGACCGCCCACGCCATCGAGCTCTACAAAGCCAGCGAGAAGGCCGGCGCCGACGGCATCATGATCGTCACGCCGTACTACAACAAGCCCACGCAGGCCGGCATCCTCACGCACTTCCGTCTGGTGGCCGACGCCACCGACCTCCCGGTGATCCTCTACGACATTCCGGGCCGCACCGGCGTCGAGATCAAGTACGAGACGATCCTGCGCCTGGCGAAGCACCCCAACATCCTCGCCGTCAAAGACGCCAAGGGCGACTTCAGCGAGGTCAGCCGCGTGCTCAACCAGACCGACCTCCTGTACTTCTCGGGCGATGACGCCAACGTGCTCCCGCACCTGGCGATCGGAGCGTCCGGCCTCATCGGCGTCACGGCCAACATCGCCGCAGCGCCCTACCGGACGATCGTGGATGCCGTGAACCGCGGCGATCTCGCGACCGCCACGGCCGCGCACCAGCGGCTCGAGCCGCTCGTGCGGGCCGTGATGACGCACGTTCCCGGCACGGTGGCGGCGAAGTACATCCTGCACGGCCTCGGCCGGATCGGCAGCCCCCGCGTGCGCCTGCCCCTGGTCGGTCCCGAAGAGTGGGAAGCCGCCGCGATCGAAGACGAGCTGGCCCTGGTCCGCGACGTCGCCGGCGCCGACTTCTCCAACTTCCGCCCCGACCGCAACGCGGCCGCCGGCGGCGCCCTGCCGAAGGTGCACGGCACCACGAGATAAGCATCGGCGTCCGCCGAACCGCGGCCAGGGACGCCACACGAAGGGATGCCGTATGGCGGCATCCGAGGAGGCACTCCATGCCCACGACCGTTTACGATCCGCCCGCGCTCCAGCCGGGCACGCTGCGCGTCTTCCCTCTCGGTGGCCTCGGTGAGGTCGGCCGGAACATGACCGTGTTCGAGTACGAGGGCAAGCTCCTCGTCGTCGACTGCGGCGTGCTGTTCCCCGAGGAGCACCAGCCCGGCGTCGACCTGATCCTGCCGGACTTCGAGCCCATCAAGCACCGCCTCGATGACATCGTCGGCGTCGTGCTCACCCACGGGCACGAAGACCACATCGGCGCGGTCCCCTACCTGCTGAAGCTCAAGAGCGACATCCCCCTCATCGGCTCGGGCCTGACGCTCGCGCTCATCGAGGCGAAGCTCAAGGAGCACCGGATCCGCCCGTACACCCTGACGGTGAAAGAGGGGCAGCGCGAGCAGGTCGGGCCCTTCGACCTCGAGTTCGTCGCGGTGAACCACTCCATCCCCGACGCCCTGGCCGTGGCGATCCGCACGCCCGCCGGCCTCGTGCTCGCGACCGGCGACTTCAAGATGGATCAGCTGCCGCTGGACGGACGCATCACCGACCTGCGGGCGTTCGCCCGGCTGGGTGAGGAGGGCGTCGATCTCTTCCTGGTGGACTCCACCAACGCCGACGTGCCCGGCTTCACGCCGACGGAGCGCGCGATCGGGCCGGTCCTCGACCAGGTCATCGCCAAGGCCCCGCGACGGGTCGTCGTCGCGAGCTTCTCGAGCCACGTGCACCGCGTGCAGCAGGTGCTCGACGCCGCGCACGCCAACGGCCGCCGTGTCGCGCTCCTCGGGCGAAGCATGGTGCGCAACATGGGGATCGCCGCCGACCTCGGCTACCTCACCGTGCCCGACGGCGTCCTCATCGACTACAAAAAGGCCCGCGACCTGCCCGACGACAAGATCGTCTACATGTCCACCGGTTCGCAGGGCGAGCCGATGGCCGTCCTCAGCCGTATGGCCAACCTCGACCACGCGATCGAGCCGGGCGAGGGCGACACCGTGATCCTGGCATCCAGCCTGATCCCGGGCAACGAGAATGCCGTCTACCGCGTCATCGACGGCCTCACCAAGCTCGGTGCCACCGTCGTACACAAGGGCAACGCCAAGGTGCACGTTTCGGGGCACGCGGCCGCCGGCGAGCTGCTGTACTGCTACAACATCCTCAAGCCCAAGAACGTGCTGCCGGTGCACGGCGAGTACCGCCACCTCATGGCCAACGCGAAGCTCGCTCAAGAGACGGGCATTCCCGCCGAGCGGACGATCCTCGGCGAGAACGGCACGGTCGTCGATCTGCGCGACGGTCGTGCGGAGGTGGTCGGGCAGCTCGACATCGGCTTCGTCTACGTCGACGGCTCCTCGGTCGGAGAGATCACCGACGCCGACCTCAAGGACCGCCGGATCCTCGGCGAAGAAGGCTTCATCTCGGTCATCGTGGTGGTCGACCGCCAGACCGGCAAGATTGTCTCGGGTCCCGAGATCCACGCGCGAGGATTCGCCGAAGATGCCGCGGTGTTCGAGAGCGTCAAGCCCAAGATCGCGGCGGCGCTGGCGGAGGCCGCGCAGTCGGGCGTCCGCGACAACCACGCCCTGTCGCAGGTCGTGCGCCGCACGATCGGCCGCTGGGTCAACCAGGCGCTCCGCCGCCGCCCGATGATCGTTCCTCTCGTCATCGAAGCCTGATCGCCTGCCCCGGGCGCGCCGCCCCTCGGTGGCCGCCCGGGTGCGCTCGTGCGGGCGCGCCCCGCGCGTCGGTATCATGCGGGCATGCCCGCCATCCCGATCCGCGCGGCGCTCCCGTCCGACGGGTCTTTCCTCGTCGATATGACGGTGGAGGCCGCGAATTGGCGCGCCGGCAGTGCCCGACCGCGCCACGAGGTGCTCAGCAACCCCGACCACCGGCGCTACGTCGCGGGCTGGCTGCGGCCGGGCGATGCGGGCTTCGTCGCGGAGTCACCCGTGGGCGAGGCGATCGGGGCCGCGTGGTACCGGATGTTGCCGCGCAGTGAACCTGGATTCGGGTGGGTCGGCACGGGAGTTCCCGAGCTGATCATCGGCGTGCGTCCGGTGTGGCGGGCGCACGGTGTGGGGCGCGCTCTCCTGCGGCGCCTCGTCGCGCATGCCCGAGAGCAGGGGTACTCCCGTATCAGTCTCAGCGTCGACCGCGACAACTTCGCCCGGACGTTCTACCGCGGCGAGGGATTCGCCGTCACGCGCGCGGGTCACGGCCGCGACGTCATGGTCAAGACGCTGCGCTGAGGTTCTGCGCGGGGCCACTCGGTATCGGTCCTGTCTCGAACCCCGCGTCGGTCCGCGTGAATGTCGGAGACCGCGCCTACCGTGGAGGAATGGCTCGCAGCTCGTCCACCACCGGCGGTCGCGCCCCCGCGAAGGGGGCTGCGCGACCGAAAGCCTCGGCCCCGGCGCCCAAACGCTATGTCGATGAGCCCGAAAAGCCGCCCGTGGCCGTTCGTGCGTGGAACGGTCTCGCTCACGGCGTCGGCGGAATGTTCCGCGTGTTCGGCCCCGAGACTCTTGAGCGCGATCAGCGGCGCGACGGATTTCCGTTCCTCCTCGTCCTGCTCGCCGCCATCGGCGCCGTCGTCGAGTGGTTCTTCATCGGCACCGAGGTCGCCGCGACCATCAGCGCCTACAGCTTCGGTGGGCTCATCGGTCGTGTCGCGTTCGTCTTCCCGGTGCTGCTTCTGCTGCTCGCGGGCTGGTTGTTCCGGCATCCGTCGTCGGTGCACGACAACGGACGCATCGGGATCGGCTTCGCCCTGTTCGTCATCGTCATGGCGGGGTTCTGCCACGTCGCCGGAGGTCGCCCCGCGCCCAGCGCCGGGTTGCCCACGCTCAGTCTCGCGGGCGGTCTCGCCGGGTGGCTGAGCGGCGAACCGCTCGCGCTCGTGCTGAGAGACGTGGGCGCGTATATCGCGCTGTCGTTGCTGACGGTCCTCAGCATCCTGATCCTCACCAAGACGCCACCGAACCGCATCGGTCGGCGTCTCGGCGACCTCTATGCGTGGATGTTCGGTGCGGAGCGCGTCGAGAAAGATGCGCCCACGGCCGTCCTTCACGTGGATGCCGACGACGAGACACCCGCCGAGAAGTCGATGCCCTGGTGGCGGCGCAACAAGTCCGGTCGCGAAGAAGACGTCGACGGCGACCTCGGATCCGACGACCTGACGGCCCTGCTCACCCCCGATGCCCCGCAGGGCGGCTTCGACTCGCCGGTCGTGGCTCCCGCAGCGCCCGCGGCTCCGCCCGCGCGCCCCCCGATGCCGCCCGCACCCGACGCGCTGACCGAGATCATCGATCCGTCCGCGCTCGCGGGCGCGGCCACCGGCCGGGGCCTGCAGGACGATTCACCGAACGCCGACACCGACGATGAGCTCCCCGGCATCTCCGGTCTCGGGGGCGACAACGCGGGCCTTCCGCCGTCTGCCAATTACCGTCTCCCCTCGGTCACCGCGCTCGCCGCGGGCACGCCCCCGAAGGAGCGGTCGGCTGCCAACGACGCCGTCGTTCGTGCCATCGAGAGCGTCATGGAGCAGTTCAAGGTCGACGCGCGTGTCACCGGGTTCTCGCGCGGCCCGACGGTCACCCAGTACGAGATCGAGGTCGGCCCCGGTGTCAAGGTCGAGCGCATCACCGCCCTCACCAACAACATCGCGTACGCGGTCGCGTCCAACGAGGTGCGCATCCTCGCCCCGATCCCGGGGAAGAGCGCGATCGGCGTCGAGATCCCCAACGCCGACCGCGAGATCGTCACGCTGGGCGACATCCTGCGTTCCGACGCGGCTGCGGCCTCGACCCACCCGATGACGATCGGCGTGGGTAAAGACGTCGGCGGGGGCTTCGTCGTGGCGAACCTCGCGAAGATGCCCCACCTCCTCGTAGCCGGATCCACGGGGTCGGGTAAGTCGAGCTTCGTCAACTCGATGATCACGAGCCTGCTCATGCGGGCCAAGCCCTCCGAGGTGCGGATGGTGCTCGTCGACCCCAAGCGCGTCGAACTCACCTCCTACGCCGGAGTGCCGCACCTCATCACGCCGATCATCACGAACCCCAAGAAGGCCGCCGAGGCTCTCCAGTGGGTCGTGAAAGAAATGGACATGCGCTACGACGACCTCGCGTCGTTCGGCTTCCGGCACATCGACGATTTCAATAAGGCAGTCGTCGCGGGCGAGATCCAGCTGCCGGCCGGGAGCGAGCGCGTGCTCAAGCCCTACCCGTACCTCCTGGTCGTGGTCGATGAGCTGGCCGACCTCATGATGGTCGCCCCGCGCGACGTCGAGGACTCGATCGTCCGCATCACGCAGCTCGCGCGTGCCAGCGGCATCCATCTGGTGCTCGCGACACAGCGCCCGTCTGTCGACGTGGTCACGGGCCTCATCAAGGCGAACGTGCCCTCGCGGCTCGCGTTCGCGGTGACCAGCGTCACCGACTCGCGCGTGATCCTCGACCAGCCCGGCGCTGACCGGCTCATCGGTCAGGGCGACGGGCTGTTCCTGCCCATGGGTGCCTCGAAGGCCGTGCGTGTGCAGGGCGCCTGGGTGAGCGAGCAAGAGATCGAGCGCGTCGTCGCGCACGTGACGCAGCAGGCTCGCCCGGAGTATCGCTCCGACGTGCAGGCGGCCGCCGAGAAGAAAGAGATCGACGCCGACATCGGTGACGACCTCGAACTGCTTCTCGCCGCGGCCGAGCTCGTCGTGTCGACGCAGTTCGGGTCGACCTCGATGCTCCAGCGCAAACTCCGCGTGGGCTTCGCCAAGGCCGGACGCCTCATGGACCTCCTGGAGTCGCGCGAGATCGTCGGGCCGTCCGAAGGGTCGAAGGCGCGTGACGTCCTCGTCACCAACGAGCAGCTGCCGGGCGTCCTCGCGCGACTGCGCGGCGACGAACCAGCCGATGCGGCGCCGACCGACGACGACCGCTACGGTCCGGATGCCGTGACGGCGCAGTTCGATGGCCTCCCCGTGGCCGAAGACGACGAGGGATCCGAAGACGCGTGGCAACTGACGGGACGAGACTGATGGCCGTGCACCCCCAGCTTCCCAACGCGATCACGATCGCGCGCATCCTGTGCGCACCGGTCTTCCTGTGGATGCTGCTGGCCGACGGCGGTGCCGGGGGTGCCCTGCGGTGGGCGGCCGCGGTCGTGTTCATCGTGGCGATCGCCACCGACGGCGTCGACGGCTACATCGCCCGTCGTTACGAGATCGTGAGCGACCTCGGCAAGCTCCTCGACCCCATCGCCGACAAGGCGCTGACCGGTGTGGCCTTCGTCGGTCTCTCGATCCTGGGTGAGTTGCCGTGGTGGGTGACGATCATCGTCCTGGTGCGTGAGATCGGCATCACGATCTACCGGTTCATGGTGGTCAGTGATCACGTGCTCGCCGCCGCGTGGATGGGCAAGCTCAAGACCGTGGCGCAGGCCGTTGCTCTGTCGATCGCCCTCCTCCCGCTCGCGTCACTGTCCGACGCCGCGGCGTGGCAGGCGACGGTGTGGTGGGCCGGGGTGGTGACCATGACGATCGCCGTGGTCCTCACGATCGCTTCGGGGGTCGACTACGTCATCTCCGAGGTGCGAGGGGCCCGGGCGAAGCGGAGTGCCCGATGATTGACGGCGTGCCCGACGATCTCGACGAGACGCTCGTGCGCGATCCGCGCGAGAGCGCGGCTGTCCTCCTCGAACGCCTTGCCGAACTCGGCTGGACGATCGCGATCGCGGAATCACTCACGGGAGGAATGGTGGTGTCCTCGCTCGTCGACATTCCGGGGGCCTCGCGCGTGGTGCGGGGCGGTGTGGTGGCCTACGCCACCGACGTGAAGAACAGCGTCCTCGGCGTCGATCCCGCGCTCCTCGAGGCGCATGGCGCCGTCCATCCGCGTGTCGCGCGGCAGATGGCACGGGGCGTCCGTGACGTCTTGGGCCGCGACGGTGCGCCGGCCGACGTCGGAATCGCCACGACGGGGGTGGCCGGTCCCGACGAGCAGGACGGGCAGCCGGTTGGCACCGTCCACATCGCCGTCTCCACGCCGCTCGGGACGCGCGTGGACTCCCTCGTGATTTCGGGCGACCGTGATCGCATCCGTCGTGAAGCGACACACATCTCCATCCGGCGCGCACTGGCGGCGCTGTGAGCGGGACAGCCCGACACGCCCGGCCGGGGGAACAAACGGTGACACACGGGGGTTGTTTGACAGCGATTCCCATCCAGTGCCCAGCGCGCGGCATTAGGGTGACCTGAAACGGTGTTGTACCGTTGTCCACCCGGACAGCGGGGGAATCTGCAGTGAGGAGGGGTTCACATGATCCTGGTCCGTCAAGAGATCGGCGAAGTCCTGCGTGAGCTCCGCCAGCAGAAGGGCCGCACCCTTCGTCAGGTCGCCAGCCGCGCGAGCGTCGCGCTCGGGTACCTCAGCGAAGTCGAGCGCGGTCAGAAAGAAGCCTCGAGCGAGATTCTCGCATCCGTCGCCGAGGCCCTCGATGTCCCCATCTCGACCATCATGCGCGAGGTCGGAGACCGTCTGTCGGTCCTCGAGGGTCTGCAGACATTCCCCGACGTCGTCCCCGACGACCTGGTCGCGGCGGTCGAGCCCGAGCTCTCCCTGCACTGACGTCTCCGACATGCGTCGAAGCGAGTTCGATCGTGCCGTCGCCGACGAGTTCGGTCCGCGTGGCGGTTCTTTGATGACTGATCTCGTGCTCTCCGCCGTGGGCGGGCGCACGAGTGCCGACGCCCTCGCCGCGGGCGTCGATCCGCGCGAGGTGTGGCTCGCGCTCTGCGAAGAGACCGACGTTCCGAAGGATCGCCGCTACGGAGTCGGGCGGCTCGATCCGCGGCGACGCTGACCACCTAAGGGCAGCCCGGGGCTTGGCGCTCGTACGTCAGGGGCGCGGGCATCTGGGCGCCTGGTGCGCGGAGAACGGATGCCGGATGACTTCGGTACTCGAGTCACCGGATCCGGCGTGTCATCGAATCTTCGTTCGATATCGGCGTAGGCTCCTGCACATTGGAGTTTCGAGCGGGTTCGTCCCCAGAAGGTCGGGTTTCCTCCGCCGATGTCGGAGGCCCTCCCTAACGTGGGCGGAGTCGAACGACACTCTGAACGCCTTGTCGGGCATCTCCACCGTCGGTGGCGAGCGCGACAGCCTATAGGCGACGGAACGCGAGCAGAAAGAAGACGTCATGCCCTCACCCGCAGAACGCGAGAAGGCCCTCGAGTCGGCCCTCGCCCAGATCGACCGTCAGTTCGGAAAGGGTTCGGTCATGCGCCTGGGCAGCGACGAGCGCGCCCCGATCGAGACCATCCCAACGGGTTCCATCGCCCTCGATGCCGCGTTGGGTATCGGCGGGCTTCCCCGCGGCCGCATCATCGAGATTTACGGTCCGGAGTCCTCGGGTAAGACCACGCTCACGCTGCACGCCATCGCCAACGCGCAGCGTGCGGGGGGTATCGCCGCCTTCATCGACGCCGAGCACGCGCTCGACCCCGAGTACGCGAAGAAGCTCGGCGTCGACATCGACGCCCTGCTCGTGTCGCAGCCCGACACCGGTGAGCAGGCGCTCGAGATCGCCGACATGCTGATCCGTTCCGGTGCCATCGACCTCGTCGTCATCGACTCCGTCGCCGCTCTCGTGCCCGAGGCCGAGATCAAGGGCGAGATGGGCGACTCCCACGTGGGTCTCCAGGCCCGCCTCATGTCGCAGGCGCTCCGCAAGCTCACGGGTGGGCTGAACACCACCAAGACCACCGCGATCTTCATCAACCAGCTGCGCGAGAAGATCGGCGTGTTCTTCGGTTCTCCCGAGACCACCGCCGGTGGAAAGGCGCTGAAGTTCTACGCCTCTGTGCGTCTCGACATCCGTCGTATCGAGACCCTGAAAGACGGCACCGAGGCGGTGGGTAACCGTACCCGCGTGAAGGTCGTCAAGAACAAGATGGCTCCGCCTTTCAAGCAGGCCGAATTCGACATCATCTACGGCGTGGGCATCTCTCGCGAGGGCAGCCTCATCGACTTCGGTGTCGAGCACGGCATCGTGAAGAAGTCCGGTGCGTGGTACACCTACGACGGCGAGCAGCTGGGTCAGGGCAAAGAGAACGCCCGCGGCTTCCTCATCAAGAACCCCGATGTCGCGGCCGAGATCGAGTCGAAGATCAAGACCAAGCTCGGAATCGGTGTCGCCCCCGCGGCGGCGCCGACCAACGACGAGCTGGCCGCCCGTCGCCCCGCCTGATGAGCCACGACACGCGTTTCCCGGGCCCTGGCTCCGCCTCTTCGGCGGGCCGTGGTCCGGGAGACGGCCCGGACGAGCGTGACCTCGCACCGGTCATCCCGCTCTTCGGGACGCGAAAGGCGGGTGCTTTGCGCGACGCCGGGGCGTCTGTCTCCGACGCCCCTGCTTCTCAGCGCGAGCCCGCCACGTGGTGGGCCGGAGCGGCCGCCGGCGACGCCCCCGACGAAACCGAGGATGCCGTGCGCGAGCGCGCCGAAGCCGTTCTGCTCCGCAGGCTGCGGGGCCGCTCCCTTTCCCTCGCGGAAGCACGGGACGTCCTTCGTGGGGTCGAGGGTCTCGACGAGAGTGCGGTCGACACCCTCCTCGCGAAGTTCGCGGATCTCGGTTACCTCGACGACACGGCGTTCGCTGAGCAATTGGCGCTGTCCGCGGTTGAGCGACGCGGTCAGGGCCGCCAGGCCGTCGTGCAGACCCTGCGCAAGCGCGGTATCCCGCGTGACGTGGCAGACGCGGTGGTCGCCGAGCTCCCCGACGATGACGCCGAGCGGGCGCTCGAATTCGCGCAGTCGAAAGCGCGCTCCGTCGGGGGCAAAGACTACGACGCCAGCCTGCGGCGCCTGGCCGGCCAGCTCGCACGGCGTGGCTACTCTTCGTCAGTGGCACTGACGGCGGCGCGTCAGGCGCTCGACGACGCCGGTGTACGCCGCGCACCGTTCTCCCGGCCCGCGCCGTCGGGAGTGCGCTTCACCCCCGACGAATGACGCCGGCAGTCGTCGTCTGCACGGTATCCGGGCGTCGCCCCGTCACCCGGAGCTTCTGTCGTCGGATCCTTTGCCGCCCCACGAGGCTCACGTGGCACCGGCGTTTAGAATGGCTCGCATCATGACCACCCCCGTATCCACGCCGACGCTCATCGCGCCCTCCGCCGCCGCCGTGTCGGTCGACGGTCGCGCCCGCACCTACGAGGTGCGCACGTTCGGCTGTCAGATGAACGTCCACGACTCCGAGCGTCTGTCGGGGTCGCTCGAAAGCGCCGGCTACGTGCGTGCCGATGCCGGCACCGATGCCGACGTCGTGGTGATCAACACGTGCGCGGTGCGCGACAACGCCGCCGGCAAGCTGTACGGCACGCTGGGTCACCTCAAGTCCCGGAAAGACGCGCGCGAGGGCATGCAGATCGCCGTCGGTGGCTGCCTCGCGCAGATGGACAAAGACGCGGTGCAGCAAAAGGCGCCCTGGGTCGATGTCGTCTTCGGAACGCACAACATGGGGTCGCTTCCCGGCATGCTCGAGCGCGCTCGGCACAACGGCGAAGCCGAGCTCGAGATTCTCGAGTCGCTGGAGATCTTCCCCTCGACGCTTCCGACCAAGCGCGACTCGGTCCACAGTGGCTGGGTGTCGATCTCGGTCGGCTGCAACAACACGTGCACGTTCTGCATCGTGCCGAGCCTCCGCGGTAAAGAGAAAGACCGCCGACCCGGCGACATCCTGAACGAGATCCGTCTCCTCGTTGACGACGGAGCTATTGAGGTCACGCTGCTAGGACAGAACGTCAACTCCTACGGAGTGGAGTTCGGTGACCGTCTCGCCTTCGGCAAGCTGCTGCGTGCGGCGGGCGAGATCGAGGGCCTCGAGCGCATCCGCTTCACGAGCCCGCACCCCGCCGCGTTCACCGACGACGTGATCGCGGCGATGGCAGAGACCCCCGCGGTCATGCCGCAGCTGCACATGCCGCTGCAGTCCGGTTCCGACCGCATCCTCAAGGCCATGCGCCGGTCGTACCGCAGCGAGCGGTTCCTCGGCATTCTCGACCGCGTTCGCGAGCGAATCCCGAATGCGGCGATCACCACCGACATCATCGTCGGATTCCCGGGCGAGACCGACGCGGACTTCGAAGAGACCATGCGCGTCGTCGAGGCCTCGCGTTTCTCGAGTGCCTTCACGTTCCAGTACTCCATCCGCGAGGGCACCCCCGCCGCGACGATGGACGAGCAGGTTCCCAAGGCTGTCGTCCAGGAGCGCTACGAGCGGCTTATCGCGCTGCAGGAGCGGATCTCGCTCGAAGAGAACCACGCGCAGCTCGGCCGGACGCTGGAGGTTCTGGTCTCCGCGGGTGAAGGCAAGAAAGATGCCGAGACGCGCCGACTGACCGGCCGCGCCGAAGACAACCGCCTCGTGCACTTCGAAGTCCCCAACGGTTCGGTTCTCCCGCGCCCCGGCGACGTCGTCTCCGTCGAGGTGACGCACGCCGCTCCCTTCCACCTTCTCGCCGACGCTCCGGCGGGGCAGCCTCTCCGCATCCGCCGCACTCGTGCGGGTGACGCGTGGGATCGCGCGCAGGCGGAGTCCTGCGGCGTCCCGGCTCCCGCGGGTGACGCCGGCGCACCCCGCGCCGTGTCGCTCGGTCTGCCGACGCTGCGCGCGGGCAGGTGACGCCAGACGACGTCGTCGCCCCGCGGCTCTGGGCAATCGTCGGGGCGACGGGGACGGGGAAGACCGGGCTCTCGCTGGACATCGCCGAGGCACGGGGTCGCCGGGGTCGTCCGGCAGAGATCGTCAACGCGGATGCCATGCAGCTGTACCGCGGGATGGACATCGGCACCGCCAAGCTCTCGGTCACCGAGCGGCGTGGCATCCCGCATCATCTGTTCGATGCGCTCGCGGTGACCGACGAGGCGGCCGTCGCCGGGTACCAGGAGGCGGCACGACGGGTCATCGGAGAGATCCACGCGCGTGGCGCCGATGCGATCCTCGTCGGAGGGTCAGGCCTGTACGTGTCCGCGGTGCTCTGGGACTTCCGCTTTCCTCCCCGCGACGAGTCCGTCCGCGCGGAGCTGGAAGCCGAACTCGACCGGGTCGGCCCCGGGCACCTGTACGAACGCCTTCGCACCGCCGATCCCGCGGCGGCCGAGCGGATCGATCCGCGGAACGGGCGTCGCGTCGTGCGGGCCCTCGAAGTTCTCGCCCAGGGGAAAGACACCCACGGCGGAACGCTCCCGGCGGCCCCGGCGCTCTGGCACCCCGAGACGACCCTCCTGGGCGCCGCGATCGACCGCGCCGAGCTCGTGGGCCTCTTGGACACGCGGGTGGAACGCATGTGGGCGGACGGGCTCCTCGACGAGGTCGAGGGGTTGCGCGCCGAGGGCCTTGAACGGGGCGCGACCGCCGGGCGCGCGATCGGATACGCCCAGGCCCTGGCCGAGCTACGCGGCGAGGTCACCCGGGCCGAGGCGATCGCCCAGACGCAGGCGCTCACCCGCCGGTACGCGCGTCGGCAGGTGTCGTGGTTCCGCCGCTACGCCGACGTTCGCTGGGTCGACGCGCGCACGGCCGACGCGAACGTGCTCGCTGCCGCACCCGCGCCGGGCGAGCGGGGCACCGGTTCTGCTCCGAGGACGGCCGGGGGAGCCGGTGCCTAGACTGGATGCCATGGCGACTCTCGCGTTCACCAAGGGCCACGGCACCGGAAACGACTTCGTCGTCGTCTCCGATCCTGACGGCGAGCTCGACCTGTCCGACGATCAGGTCGCGATCCTGTGCGACCGGCACTTCGGGATCGGCGCTGACGGTATGTTGCGCGTCGTGCGCGCGGGCGCGATCGACGAGGGGGCGGATGCCGCGGCCTCCGGCGCCGAGTGGTTCATGGACTACCGCAACGCCGACGGCTCGAAGGCCGAGATGTGCGGCAACGGCACGCGCGTCTTCGCGCGCTACCTCACCGATACCGGGCTTGCCGACATCGCGGACGGCCTCCGCATCGGCACGCGCGCCGGTGTGAAGACCCTCACGCGCAGCGACCGCGGGTTCGAAGTCGACCTGGGGGCGTTCGCGATCGAACCCGGAGACATCCTCGTCCGGGCGAAGGGCCTTCCCGTGGCGCGGCCCGGCGTCGGCATCGACGTGGGCAACCCGCACGTGGTGGTCGCGCTGTCCTCCGAGGACGAGCTCGAGGGCCTCGAGCTGGCCTACCAGCCCGTCCTCGACCCCGCCCCACGGCACGGGGCCAACGTGGAGTTCGTCGTCCCCGCCGACCCGCTCGTGCACGACGGCGTCGGGTCGATCAGTCTTCGCGTCTTCGAGCGCGGGGTGGGGGAGACCCTCAGCTGCGGAACCGGTGTCGCCGCCGCCGCTCTCGCGGTGCGCCACTGGGCGGGGCCCGCGGCGCCGGACTCCTGGGTCGTCGAGACCCGCGGCGGCACCCTGGGGGTCCGCGTCGCCGACGGTCACGTCTTCCTGTCGGGTCCGGCATCCCTCGTCTTCACCGGCGAGGTCGCGCTGGCGTGAGCCGTCGTCAGGAGACGACGTCGATGGGCTCGCTCGGGGGCGAGCCGTGTCGGCGCACGCGCAGGACGCGGTAGCCGCGACCGGTGGCCGCGCGATGCACCGAGAAGCCCGACGCGAATGTTGCCGCGAGCCAGCGCTGCAGAGAGTCGGAGCCGAGGTTGCGCTGCACGACGAACCAGCCGTCGGAACGCTCGGCGAGCCGGGGGATCCAGTGCTCGAGCATGCCGTGCAGCTCGTTCTTTCCCACACGGATCGGGGGATTGGAGCGAATGGTGCGGAACGAGATGCCCTCGGGAACATCCTCGGGACGCACGGCGTTGACATTGTCGAGGCCGAGTCGCTGGGCGTTCTGCCTCACGAGGTCGAGCGCCCGCTCGTTCACGTCGACGGCCCAGACCGTGGCATGCGGCGCATCCAGAGCGAGGCTCAGCGAGATCGGTCCCCATCCGCTTCCGAGGTCGAGGAAGTTCCCGCCGGCGGGCGGGGGCGGAGTGTTCGCCAGAAGCACCGACGTTCCGGCATCCAGTCGGTCAGGACTGAAGACGCCGCCCGCCGTGACCACCTCGAGTTCACGCCCGGCGAGGCTCACACGGAGGCGGCGGAGCTGCTCGGGACTCGACGGCGACGCGCTGAAATAGTGCTCGCTCCCCATCCCCACAGAGTATCCGACCGGCGCCCCTGTCGCCCAGGCGGATAAAGTGCCAGAACACCGCGGCATCGCCCGCGGACGAAAGGAACACATGACCGAACAGACCACACCCCCGAGCACCGACGCGTCGCCGGTGGATCCGGTCGACCGCGTGCTGTCGCGCACCGAGGCGCATCGCGGGGTCCGGGTCTTCGGTGGGGCTCAGGCCCTCCAGGATGCCTCCACCGCGTACGGCGGCGCCTCCGACGGTGACCAGTGGGACCGTGAGGAACGTGCGGCCCTCCGTCGCGTTCCCGGACTCTCCACCGAACTCGAGGACGTCACCGAGGTCGAGTATCGCCAGCTGCGTCTGGAGAACGTCGTCCTTGTCGGCGTTCACCCGCAGGGCGAACAATCGGATGCCGAGAACTCTCTGCGCGAGCTGTCGGCGCTGGCCGAGACCGCCGGTGCCGTCGTCCTCGACGGCGTGCTGCAGCGCCGCCCGCATCCCGATCCGGCGACGTACGTCGGACGCGGAAAGGCGGAGGAACTGCGCGACATCGTCGCCGCGGTCGGAGCCGACACCGTCATCGCCGACACGGAGCTCGCGCCCAGCCAGCGTCGCGCGCTCGAAGACGTCGTGAAGGTGAAGGTGATCGACCGCACCACGGTGATCCTCGACATCTTCAGTCAGCACGCGAAGAGCCGAGAGGGCAAAGCCCAGGTCGAGCTCGCCCAGCTCGAGTACCTCCTGCCGCGCCTGCGCGGCTGGGGTGACTCGATGTCGCGGCAGGCCGGTGGACAGGTCGGCGCGGGCGGTGCGGGCATGGGCTCGCGCGGCCCCGGTGAGACGAAGATCGAGCTGGATCGCCGCCGCATCCGTACCCGCATGGCCCAGCTGCGCAAGCAGTTGCGGGACTTCGCCCCCGCCCGCGAGGCCAAGCGTGCCGAGCGCAAGCGCAACACCATTCCGTCGGTCGCGATCGCGGGCTACACGAACGCGGGAAAGTCGAGTCTGCTGAACCGCCTGACCAGCGCCGGCGTCCTCGTCGAGAACGCGCTGTTCGCGACCCTGGATGCCACCGTCCGCCGCTCCGAGACCACCGACGGTCGCGTCTACACGCTGACCGACACGGTGGGCTTCGTGCGCAATCTGCCGCACCAGCTCGTCGAGGCGTTCCGGTCGACGCTGGAGGAGGTCGGCGACGCCGACGTCATCCTGCACGTCGTCGATGCGTCCCACCCCGATCCGGCGGCGCAGCTCTCGACGGTGCGAGACGTGATGGGCGACGTCGATGCCGACTTCGGGCACGAGATCGTCGTCTTCAACAAGGCCGATCTGCTCGGCCCCGACGATCGTCTGGTGCTGCGCGGGCTCGCCCCCTCAGCGCTGTTCGTCTCGTCGCGCACGGGCGAGGGCGTCGACGAGCTGCGCGCCGCGATCGAAGACGCGCTGCCGCTCCCCGCGGTCGAGGTGCAGGCGGTCGTTCCGTACGACCGCGGCGACCTCGTGTCGGCCATCCACGAAACGGGCCTCATCGTGGCACAGGAGCATCGTGAGCAGGGCACGTTCCTGCACGCCCACGTGGGCGCCCGTCTGGCGGCCGAACTCGCGCCGTTCGCGGCCTGACCGCTGTGCACGAAGACCCCCGTCGACAGGATGTTCGGCGGGGGTCTTCGGTGTCGGGGGGCGCCACGCGCGCTGCGCGCGCAGATCAGTCGAGTGCGAGCGTCGGGACCCCCGGCGTCTCGAACCCGAACACCGCGCCCAGGAAACCCAGCTCCCGCTGCAGGGAGTCGACGACCGTGTCCGCCTGACGGAAACCGTGACCCTCGCCCTCGTACAGCACGTAGGCGTGAGCGACGCCGTGCTCGCGGAGCGCGTCGCGAATGGCCTCGGCTTGCGAGGGTGGGACGACCCGATCTTCCGTGCCCTGCAGGATGAGCAGCGGCACGCGGAAACGTTCGGGGTGCGACAGCGGCGATCGCTCGACGTACACGGCCTCCGCCTCGGGGAGCGGACCGATGAGACCGTCGAGGTAGCGCGCCTCGAAGTCGTGCGTGTCTTCGGCCAGTGCGCGAGCGTCCCCGACGCCGTAGCGCGAGATACCTGCCGAGAAGACCTCGGTATTCGTCACGGCGGCCAGCACCGTCCAGCCGCCCGCGGAGCCTCCAGCGATCGCGAGGCGCTCGGGGTCGGCGAGACCCGCCTCGGCGAGGGCGGATGCCGCTGCGGCGACGTCGTCGACATCGACGACGCCCCACTGGCCCCGCAGGCGCTCACGGTACGCCCGGCCGTAGCCGGTGGACCCGCCGTAGTTGACGTCGAGCACGCCGATCCCGCGGCTGGTGAAGAACGCCGTCTTGACCGACGGCGACGGCCCGACGTGGGACGTGGGTCCGCCGTGCACGAGAACGACGTACGGCGGGCGCTCGTCGACCGGGCCGACGTGGTCGGGGCTCGTCGGTGCGTACGCGAACGCATGCACCGGGCCGTGCGGCCCCTCGGCGGTGAGAGCGCGAGCGGTCGGCATCCACTCGACGCCCGGATGGGCGCCGTCGGTGACGACTTCGGCGGCGCCGGTGTCGAGGTCGATCGACCACAACCCCGCACGACCCACTGCGTCGGATCCGGAGACGAGGGCGCGCGATCCGCGGATGTCGTCTATCGAGGCTCCGGCGGTCACCGGGAGGTCGAGGGGGCGTACGCCGCTGGGGGCGATCTCGACGATCTCGTCGGCACCGTCGGTGCGCACCGCGACGATGCGGCCGTCGGTCGTCGCACCGAACCAGCGGGTGCCGAGGACCCACACGCCGCCACCGGTGTCGGCGTCTGCCGGGGCCACGGCCTGTGGCTCCTCGCCGATCCGCACACGGAACAGGTTCCAGCGTCCGTGGGGGTCGTCGGCGTACAGCACCTCGTCGTCGGCCATCCACACGGGCTGCAAGGGCGCGCGGCGCGGGCCGCCCGCGAGGTCGCGCACCGTGCCCGTCGCGAGGTCGCGGACGCGGACGGTCGTGGCGTCCCAGGGCATGTCGGGGTGATTCCACGCCGTCCAGGCCACTCGTCGCCCGTCCGGCGAGAGTGCGGGGTGGGCGAGGAAATCGCTACCGTCCGCGAGCACCTCGGTGCCCGAGCCATCGAGCGGGATGCGCACGATAGCGCGGGTGGGGACGCGCGAGGCGCCGTGGACCTCGCGTATCGCCAGCAACGACCCGTGCTGCCACGACAGCCCGCCGTGCCGTACGCCGTCGTCGGCGGGGGTGAGGGGCCGCGGCTCACCGCCGGGGGTGAGCGCGTACACGCGCTGGTCGGTCTTCTCGACGTAGAAGAGCTCGCCGTCGTCGGAGGCGGTCCACGCGCCGCCCCCGTACTCGTGTACTGAGGAGCGCGCATTCCCGGGGGCCGGCAGCACGGTCTCGACCGAGCCATCGGGCCGCCGACGCCGCACGGCGACGCGACCGCCCTCGCTCGGGACCGATTCGCCCCACCAGATCTCGTCGCCGACGATGCGCGCGCCGTCGATGCGCGGCGAAGACTGAGCCACGCGTTCGGGCGAGAGGGGGGAGGGCCAGGAACCGTAGGGGAGCGTCTGGGGCATGGCATCCAGCCTACGGACGGGGTCGGACACGGCTCCGCGGCGCGACGGCTCAGCCGCCGACGGGCTGGTTCACGATGCCGAGCCCGGCGGCCCAGTCACGGATGACCTGCCGCTGTCCTTCGTCGCACGTGTAGCCGTAGCCGACACTGACCTGCCAATACGAAAACTCGTCGATCGGGACGTCATGGTTCAACGACCAGCCGTCGAGGAAGGTCAGGGAGTAGCAGTCCGCCATCGTTTCGAGATCGCCGGCGAAAGCCGCCAGTGCGGTCTGCGTGGCCTCGGGATTCGTGAACTGCAGCACGTGGGCGTACTCGTGGTAAGCGATCCCCGTTCGGATCCAGTCGGTCATCGTGGCATCCGTCTGCGTTGCGCCGTTGACGCGCACGGTGAAGGGCTCGGCGTCGGAGACGCACGCCAGCGCCTCCGCGCCGCACGCCGTCTCTCCCTCGTCGAACGCCATCGACACCCACCCTTGTCCGAGCGAATCGAGCGTCGACTCCCAGGCGGTTCCGGAGGCGTTGGTCGCCGACTGGCTCCGAGCCGAGTCGATGCGTGATCCCAGGTCGGTGTCGAACGCCGTGACCTCGGCGACGTCTCTGCTGAGTGCCTCGGCGTTCCAGCGATGGATCCACGCGTGGTCGGCGAACTCCTCGACACGGGTCCACGGGACGAGCGTCGCGTACGGGAGCCCGATCAGCGGCTCGACCGTCTCGTAGAGGCCTGCCATGGCCGCTCCGAACTGGTCTTTGCGGTCGATCAGATCGCGCTGCTCATCGATCTGCCGCTGCTGGTCGGTGATCTGCTGTCGTTGATCGGTGATCTGCGAGCGTGCCTCGTCGAGTTGCGTCGCCAGCCAGGCGATGCCCAGCCCGGCAGCAATGGCGACGAGGGCGAGGAGGCAGGAGAGAACGACGATGCTCGCACGGGGACGGCGCCCGGTCGCGGGGGGAAGGGGCGCGTGCTCGTCGGCGGAGATGACGACGGGGCGGCCATCGGCGGTGGACTCCGTCGACGGTTCTCCCGCGGGGGCGTTTGAGGACACGACACTCGCTCTCTCGATGTGTCCTGTCATGCTAGGGGCCACGCGGGGCGGTGACGCCCGCCTGTGGATGACGCGCGTCGCCTCGAGGTGGGGTCAGATCGTCCGCAGTACTGCCACGACGCGGCCGAGGACGACGGCGTCGTCGCCGAGGATCGGCTCGAACGCGGTGTTGCGAGGGAGCAGCCACGTGTGCCCATCGCGACGCCGGAAGGTCTTCACGGTCGCCTCGCCGTCGAGCATCGCGGCGACGATCTCGCCGTTCTCGGCGTTGGCCTGCGCGCGCACGACCACCCAGTCGCCGTCGCAGATCGCCGCATCGATCATGGAGTCGCCCGCGACCTTGAGCATGAACAGCTCGCCCTTGCCCACGAGTTGGCGGGGGAGGGGGAAGATCTCCTCCACCTGCTGGTCGGCGGTGATGGGGACGCCGGCGGCGATGCGGCCGACCAGCGGGACCAGAGCGGCATCGCCCACGGCCGGAGCGGTGTCGGCCGGATTCTCGGCGGCGGTGCCGGGCAGGTCGATGAGCACCTCCATCGCGCGCGTCTTACCGGGGTCGCGGCGCAGGTAGCCGCTGAGCTCGAGCTGGTTGAGCTGGTGGGTGACGCTGGAGAGTGACTTCAGTCCCACCGCGTCGCCGATCTCGCGCATGCTCGGCGGGTAACCGTGCCGGGCGATCGAGCGCTGGATGACCTCGAGGATCGCCAACTGCTTGTCGCTGAGGCTCTTCCGGCGCCGGGTCTGTGGCCGTTCGCGGCCGCCGGCGGTCGTCGCGTCGGTCATCTGTACTCCCCTCGCGCCGCGCTTCGTGGCGGCGGAAATTCGAATGTCGGAGGTCCGTGGTGGGGTCTCCTTGTCGAAACCGTATCCGGTCGACCGCTCGAACCTCACGGAGCTCTCCGCGTGTCGCGTTCGATCTGTCTCCGAGAACCCCGGTGTTGACACCCTCACAGTATCGAAGATAGATTCGGAATACAGATTCGCACCACCGCCCTCCCGGCCGAGGGTGGGGTGCGAATCTCTCCCCACCGAGGAGCACACCATGACCAGCATCACCGCCACTGCCCCCACCACCCGCCTGCGCCTGACCGCGCGCGGCCGTCGCGTGTTCGCGTTCCTCGCGGCTCTCCCCGTGGTGATCGCCCTGACGGTCGCGGTCGTCGGCGGCGGCGCGGCGCTCGCCTCCAACGAGACCGGAGCGTCCACCGCAGCGTTCGCCGAGATCACGGTCATGAACGGCGAGACGCTGTGGTCCATCGCGGAAGATGTGGCGCCCGAGGCTGACCCGCGCGACGTCGTCGCCGAGATCACCCGACTGAACGCGCTCGAGAACGGATCGGTCGCCGCCGGCCAGCGCATCGCGATCCCCGCCGCGTACGTCGCCGCCCGCTGAGGTTCACGCGCTCAGCGCAACGAGGAGGGGCGGGGGCATCGACGCCTACGATGGGTGGGGTGACTGTGAGCCTTGACGACCTCCCGATTCGCGACGATCTGCGGGGGATGACTCCGTACGGAGCGCCCCAGGCGGCTCTCCCCGTTGCCCTCAACGTCAACGAGAACACTCATCCCGTCCCGTCCGAGGTCGCCGACGACATCCTCGATTCGATCGCTCGGGCCTTGCGCGATGTCAACCGCTATCCCGACCGCGAGTTCACCGCGCTGCGCGAGGCGTTCGCCGAGTACCTCGGCAACGGTCTCGTCCGCGAGCAGATCTGGGCCGCGAACGGCTCGAACGAGGTATTGCAGCACCTGATGCAGGCGTTCGGTGGTCCCGGACGACGCGCGATGGGCTTCGCCCCCACCTACTCGATGTACCCGATCCTCACCCGCGCGACGGGTGCACAGTGGGTCGCCGGTGAGCGAGCGCACGACTTCACGCTCAGCCCCGCGTCCGCGGCCGAGCAGGTCGTTCGCGAGAACCCCGACATCGTCTTCCTCTGCGCTCCGAACAACCCGACGGGTACACCCCTCGGTCTCGACGTGATCGAGGCCGTGTACGCGGTGACCGACGGCATCGTGATCGTCGATGAGGCCTACCAGGAGTTCGCGCCGCACGACGAGCCGTCCGCGGTCACGCTGCTGCCCGGGCGCCCGCGGTTGGTGGTCTCGCGCACCATGAGTAAGGCGTTCGCGTTCGCCGGCGCCCGTGTGGGCTACCTCGCGGCCGACCCGGGGGTGATCGATGCCCTCCGCCTCGTGCGCCTGCCGTACCACCTGAGTGCGCTCACCCAGGCGGCCGCCACGGCGGCGCTCGGGCACGCGGGCACCATGCTGTCGATGGTCGACGAGATCGTCGCGCAGCGCGACCGGATCTCGGCGACGGTGTCGGCTCTGGGCTACACCGCGCACGACTCCTGGACCAACTTCGTCCTCTTCGGCGGGGTCGACGACCCCGCGGCAACGTGGAAGGCGCTGTACGACCGCGGGGTACTCATCCGCGACGTCGGAATCCCGCACCACCTGCGCGTCACGGCCGGGACGGCCGACGAGACCACCGCGTTCCTCGACGCCCTCGCCTCGGTAGGATCGCGAGCATGACCGGCCCCTCCACACCCCGCACCGCCTCGATCACGCGAGAGACGAGCGAGTCGCGCGTCGAGCTCGAGCTCGATCTCGATGGCACCGGGGCGAGCGAGATCTCCACGAGCGTGCCGTTCTTCGATCACATGCTCACCGCCTTCGCCAAGCATTCGTTGACCGATCTGCGTGTGCGCTCGACCGGCGACACTCACATCGATGCCCACCACACCGTCGAAGACACCTCGATCGTCCTCGGCCAGGCCATCCGTCACGCGCTCGGTGACAAGTCGGGCATCGCGCGCTACGGCGACGCGCTCGTCCCGCTCGACGAGGCGCTGGCGCAGGCGGTCGTCGACATCAGTGGGCGCCCCTACCTGGTGCACACCGGTGAGCCCGCCGGCTTCGAGCACCACCTCATCGGCGGTCACTTCACCGGCTCGCTCGTGCGTCACTCGTTCGAGGCCATTTCGATCCACGCGGGACTGACGGTGCACGTGCGCGTGCTCGGTGGCCGTGACCCGCACCACATCGCCGAAGCGGAGTACAAGGCGCTGGCCCGTGCGTTCCGTCAGGCCAAGGCTCTCGACCCGCTCGTCGACGGCATCCCGAGTACGAAGGGCGCACTGTGAGCAAGCCCGTCGTCGCCGTTCTCGACTACGGCTCCGGCAACGTCCACTCGGCGGTCAAGGCGCTGATCGAAGCCGGCGCCGATGCGCGGCTGACGTCCGACCGCTCCCTCCTCCTCGACGCAGACGGGCTCTTGGTGCCCGGCGTGGGGGCCTTCCGTGCGGTCATGGACGCCCTCAACGCCAGCCGCGGTGGCGAGATCATCGACCGCCGTCTGGCGGGCGGACGCCCCGTGCTCGGCATCTGCGTGGGCATGCAGGTCATGTTCGGGCGGGGGATCGAGCGCGGCACCGACACCGAGGGCCTGGGGGAGTGGCCGGGCACGGTCTCCGAGCTCTCCGCACCCGTCCTCCCGCACATGGGGTGGAACACGGTGTCCGTCGGTGAGGGGTCTCGTCTGTTCGACGGCCTCCGTGACGAGCGCTTCTACTTCGTGCACTCGTACGCCGCGCAGGAGTGGTCCCTCGAGGTCACTCCGCCCTTCCCGGAGCCGGTCCTCACGTGGGCGACCCACGGTGCCCCGTTCCTGGCCGCGGTAGAGAACGGTCCGCTCTCGGCGACTCAGTTCCACCCGGAGAAGTCGGGCGAAGCCGGCATCCGTCTCCTCGCGAATTGGATCGACGGGCTGCGCACGACTACTGTGTGACCTCGTGCCCGGGGCTGGCGAGAGGCGCCTACCGGCACGAGGAGCCATGAACGATTTCGCGTCCACGCCCGAGCTTGTCCTCCTTCCGGCGGTCGATGTTGCCGACGGTAAGGCGGTCCGTCTGACCCAGGGAGAGGCGGGCACCGAGACCAGCTACGGCGACCCCGTGGATGCCGCGATGGACTTCGCGCGCCAGGGTGCGGCGTGGATCCACCTCGTCGACCTCGATGCCGCCTTCGGCCGCGGGAACAACACCGCCGTGATGCGCAAGGTCATCAAGCAGGTCAAGGGCGTTCAGGTCGAGCTGTCCGGTGGCATCCGCGACGACCGGTCGCTCGAGGCGGCGCTGGAGAGCGGTGCGAGCCGTATCAACCTCGGTACCGCGGCGCTCGAGAACCCGGAATGGGCCGCCGACGTCATCAACCGCTACGGCGAGGCGATCGCGGTCGGCCTCGACGTGCGTGGCACGACCCTGGCCGCCCGTGGGTGGACCCGTGATGGCGGCGACCTGTGGACGGTGCTCGAGCGACTCGAAGACGCCGGTTGCAGCCGGTACGTCGTGACCGACGTCACGAAGGACGGCACGCTCCGTGGCCCGAACCTCGACCTCCTTCGCGAACTGACCCAGCGCACCCCCAAGCCGATCGTCGCCTCGGGCGGCGTCTCGAGCCTCGACGACATCGCGGCGCTTCGCGACCTCGTGCCTCTGGGCGTCGAGGGCGCGATCGTGGGGAAGGCACTCTACGCGGGGCAGTTCACCCTCGCCGAGGCGCTGGATGTCGCCGGACACTGACGGTCACCACGCCGACTCGGCGGGCGTCCCCTGGGAGGGGCGCCGCTTCGAGTCGAATCCGCACGCGGGCGACGACGGCTCGGCCGATCCCGCGTTGCTCTCCGCCCTGCTCGCTTTCCCGACCGGCGAGGGCGATGCGCGAGCGGTCGTCGACGCTTATCGCACGGCGCGTCTGCTGATCCCGCTCGTCGCGGAGAAGGGCGACCACGGCGTCGGCCCGCACGGGCTCGAGGTCGATAAGACGCAGGAGCTCTCGATCGTCACGGTCGCTGCCCCCGACGGGCGGAAGGTGCTGCCGGTGTTCACGTCGGTCACGGCGCTCCAGGCCTGGGATGCCACGGCCCGCCCGGTCCCCGCGGACGGGCGTCGCACGGCTCTGGCCGCGGCCTCGGAGGATACCGAACTGATCGTGATCGATCCGGCTTCCGAGACAGAGTTCGTGCTCCGTCGCCCGGCGGTCTGGGCGATCGCCCAGGGTGAATCGTGGGAGCCGGCGCACACGTCGCCCGCCGTGTTCACCGGTCTGCAGGAGAGCATCTCCGGTGAGCTGGCGGTCCTCGACCTCGCGGTGCAGCCGGGGGATCCCACCGGCCGCCTCCGCGGGCCCGAGCTGGTCGTGCACCTGCAACTCATGTCGGGTCTTGAGCAGGACGAGTTGGATGCCGTGCTCGCCCGTCTTGCGCGCCGCTGGGCCGCCGACGACCGCGTCGCCGTGCTCGTGGATTCGCTGACCGTCAAGCTCCACCGCAGCACCGACGTCTGATTCCCCGCGTCCGGTACCGAAGTACCAGCGACCTACGTGACGGGCCCCGTCCACTTCTCGCCGGGCCCCTTGCCGATGGGGTCGGGGATGACGGAGGCCTCGCGGAACGCCAGCTGCAGGGAGCGCAGGCCGTCGCGGAGCGAGCGAGCGTGCATGTCGCTGATCTCGGGCGCGCCCGCGGTGATGAGCCCGGCGAGGGCGTTGATGAGCTTGCGGGCCTCGTCGAGGTCGAGCTGCTGCCCCGGATCATCGGCGAGGCCGACCTTCACGGCCGCCGCGCTCATGAGGTGCACCGCGGTGGTGGTGATGACCTCGACGGCGGGCACATCGGCGATGTCACGGGAGGCGGAGGAGGAGACGCGCTCCTGCTCCTCCCACCGCGCGAGACGCTCGGCATCCTGTGCGTTTCGGGCGTCGTCGGGGGGAATCGTGTCCACGGGTATCTCTCTGCTAGACTGTGGCGGGCTTCGGAGCGTTCTGCTCCGTACGAAAGAGGATGACATCCCACCCGCGCTTGCCGCTCCAGGCTACCGGGTTCCCGCACTCCGCTCCGTTTCGCACGGGGTTGCCAGGGTGCAGAAGCCGGTGCTCAGGGCACCGTGCCGGGTGGCATGTTCTCCTCTTCGCCCGTGATCCGCCAGGATCGCGGCGGCCGTCATTCGCAGACAAGAGGAGTTCCGCATCAGCGATCCCCGCACCAACGAGCGCATCCGAGTCCCGGAGGTCCGTCTCGTCGGACCCAACGGCGAGCAGGTCGGCATCGTCCGAATCGAAGCTGCGCTGCGCCTGGCCCAGGAAGCGGACCTCGACTTGGTCGAGGTCGCACCGAGCTCGAAGCCGCCCGTGGTCAAGATCATGGACTACGGCAAGTTCAAGTACGAGGCAGCTCAGAAGGCCAAGGAAGCGCGTCGCAACCAGGCGAACACCGTCCTCAAGGAGGTCCGGTTCCGTCTGAAGATCGAGGCGCACGATTACATCACCAAACTCAAGCGCGCCGAGGGCTTCCTCCAGGCGGGCGACAAGGTCAAGGCGATGATCCTGTTCCGCGGTCGTGAGCAGTCCCGTCCCGAACAGGGTGTGCGTCTGCTGCGGAAGTTCGCCGAAGACGTGGCCGAGTTCGGCACGGTCGAGTCGAACCCCACGATCGACGGTCGCAACATGGTCATGGTGGTCGCGCCGCACAAGAACAAGTCCGAGGTCAAGACCGAGCAGAACGCGCAGCGCGCGGCCAACCGCGAGGCGGCCCGTAGCGCCGCGCGCGGCGACTCGGCTCCCGACGACGAAGCTGCTCCGGCACCCGCCGAGTAAGCCCCCCCCGACTCCCGCAGTGCCGGGATACCAACGAAGGAAGACAGATGCCGAAGCAGAAGACCCACTCGGGCGCCAAGAAGCGTTTCAAGGTGACCGGTAGCGGCAAGCTCATGAAGCAGCAGGCCGGCATGCGGCACAACCTCGAGGGCAAGGCCTCCAAGCGCACCCGTCGCCTGAACCAGGAGCAGGTCCTGGCCAAGGGTGACTCCAAGGTCGCCAAGAAGCTCCTCGGCCTCTGAGCGCCGACGCACGTTAGGAAAGAACAGAAATGGCTAGAGTCAAGCGGGCCGTCAACGCCCACAAGAAGCGTCGCGTCATCCTCGAGCGCGCGTCCGGTTACCGCGGTCAGCGTTCGCGCCTGTACCGCAAGGCCAAGGAGCAGGTCACTCACTCGCTCGTCTACGCCTACCGCGACCGCCGCAAGCGCAAGGGCGACTTCCGTCGTCTGTGGATTCAGCGCATCAACGCCGCGAGCCGTCAGAACGGCCTCACCTACAACCGCTTCATCCAGGGCCTGGGCCTTGCGGGTGTGCAGGTGGACCGTCGCATGCTGGCCGAGCTCGCCGTGAACGAGCCCGCCGTGTTCGCGTCGCTCGTCGCGACCGCGAAGGCTGCACTGCCCAGCGATGTCAACGCCGCCAAGACCGCGTAACACCGGTTCTCACGAACGGGCGTCCTCTTCGGAGGGCGCCCGTTCGGCGTTTCCGCCGCGGCTTCCGGGGTGCATGCCGGTGGGGCCATACACTGGGGGCGTGCTGGAGAACCCCCGTTCGCCGCGGGTGCGCGCCGTGGCCAAGCTGAGCAAGCGCGCCGCCCGGCAGGAGACCGGCCTGTTCCTCTTGGAGGGCCCTCAGGCGGCGCGCGAAGCCCTCGCGTGGGCTCCCGGGACGGTCCTCGAGCTGTATGCGACACCGACGGCGCTCGAGAAGCACACCGATGTGCGCGATGCGGCGATCGACGCGGGCGTGGATCTGCAGTACACGACCGAGGCGGTCCTGGATGCCATGGCCGACACCGTGACGCCGCAGGGCATTGTCGCGGTGGCCCGGCAGTCGCCGACGGCGCTGAAGGACATCCTCGCCGGGGAGCCGCGCCTCCTGGCGATTTGCGAAGAGGTTCGCGATCCCGGCAACCTCGGCACGATCATCCGAGCGGCCGACGCCGCCGGCGCCGATGCGGTGATCCTGACCGGGCGGACGGTGGACCTCTACAACCCGAAGGTCGTCCGCTCGACGACGGGTTCCCTCTTCCATCTGCCCGTCGCGGTCGATCTCGACCTCGCCGACGTGGTCGAGCGTGTCCACGAGGCGGGACTGCGCGTGGTCGCAGCCGATGTGGGGGGTGAGGACTTCGTCGCGTCGCGCTCGCTCCTCGCAGAGCCGACGGCCTGGCTATTCGGCAACGAGGCACGTGGTCTCGACGAGGGTGCCCTCACGCACGCCGACCTGGCGTTGCGCCTACCCATCTACGGTCGCGCCGAATCGCTGAATCTCGCCACCGCGGCCAGCGTGTGCCTGTACGAGACCGCCTTCGCCCAGCGCACCGACTGACATCACCCGCTGTTACAGAACGGTTAAGGCGTGCGTCCCGGTGTGGTCGCATTCCCGACCGTCTCTTAGGGTGAGCACATGGCATCCGTTCCCCCGGCGGGCTCCGAGCCCCTTGTCGTCGTCTCCGACGTCCAGAAGCACTATGGACAATTCCAGGCGCTGAAAGACATCGATCTCACGGTCGACCGCGGCGAGGTCGTCGTCGTCATCGGCCCGTCGGGTTCGGGCAAGTCCACCCTGTGCCGCACGATCAACCGCCTCGAGACGATCACGAGCGGCTCGATCACGATCGACGGCGAAGCGCTTCCCGAAGAAGGCAAGGGGCTCGCGAAGCTCCGTGCCGACGTGGGCATGGTCTTCCAGTCGTTCAACCTCTTCGCGCACCTGACGATCCTCGAGAACGTCACGCTCGGTCCGATCAAGGTCCGCAAGCTCAAGAAGGGGGATGCCGAGAAAGAGGCGCGTGCGCTCCTCGAGCGAGTGGGCGTCGGGCACCAGGCCGACAAGCTGCCCGCGCAGCTCTCGGGCGGGCAGCAGCAGCGCGTCGCGATCGCGCGCGCCCTCGCGATGAAGCCGAAGGTCATGTTGTTCGACGAGCCGACCTCGGCGCTCGACCCCGAGATGATCAACGAGGTCCTCGATGTGATGGTCGGGCTCGCGAAGGACGGTATGACGATGATCGTCGTCACCCACGAGATGGGCTTCGCCCGCAAAGCCGCGAACCGGGTGGTGTTCATGGCCGACGGTCAGATCGTCGAGCAAGCTCCTCCGGAGCAGTTCTTCACGAACCCGCAGTCGGATCGGGCGAAGGATTTCCTTTCCAAGCTCATCACGCACTGATTCCGGCACGGAACGATGACGTTCCTCTGCCCCGCCGCCTCGGCATCCCCCCGTATCCCCTCCCTACAGCACACGTCATCAAGGAGACATCACATGCGTAAAACTCGACTTCTCGCGGGCGTCGGCGTCATCGCCGCCGGCCTGCTCGCGCTCACGGCGTGCAACAGCGGCACCCCGGGAGCGCCCGACGCGGGCGCCGGCGAGGGCACGACTGACGGCCCGGTCTGGGGCGAGGTCGCCACCGACGTCACCATCGAGGGCAGCCCCACGTTCGACCAGGTCAGCTCGGCTGGCAAGGTCGTGATCGGCGTCAAGGAAGACCAGCCCGGCCTGGGATACCTCGACCCCGTGACCGGTGAGCGCAAGGGCTTCGACGTCGACATCGCCCGCTGGGTCGCGGCGTCGCTCGGGTTCGACCCGGCGGACGAGTCGCAGGTCGAGTACAAGGCGATCGCGTCGGCTAACCGCGAGCAGGCGATCATCAACGGCGACATCGACTATTACGTCGGCACGTACTCGATCACCGACAAGCGCAAAGAGCAGATTTCGTTCGCGGGACCCTACTTCCTCACTGGTCAAGGCCTCCTGGTCGCCGCGGACGACGACACCATCACGGGGAAGGACTCACTTACGGCCGAGACGACCGTCTGCTCCGTGACCGGCTCCACGCCGATCCAGCGCATCCGCGAGGAGACCCCGGCTCAGGTCGTCGAGTTCGACACGTACTCCCAGTGCGTGGAAAAGCTCAAGAACGGCGAGGTGGATGCCGTCACCACCGACGAGGCGATCCTTCTCGGCTACGCCGCCCAGGACCCCGAGAACCTGAAGATCGCGGGCGAGCCCTTCAGTGAGGAGCGCTACGGCGTGGGCCTGGCGAAGGGTGACACGGCGTTCCAGGAGTTCGTGAACACCATGTTCACCGATGGCGGTTCGACGTGGGAGGCCATCTTCGAGAAGAACCTCGGCGCCTCGGGCGTCGCCGGCGAGCAGCCTGCGGTCGACCCGGTCGGTTGAGTTTCCGGTGCAGGCGGCGAGAACTCGCCGCCTGCACCGCCCCGGCGTCACGCCCCACGAGAGAGAACGGACAGTTCCCGGTGAATCAGATCTTGGACTACCCCGACCTGTGGTCGCAGGCGTTGTGGGGGACCGTTCTGCTCTTCCTGGGCGGCGGTCTGATCGCCCTCGTCCTGGGCTTTATCGTCGCCGCGATGCGGGTTTCGCCGGTGCCGATCGCCCGGGCCGTCGGAGCGGTCTACGTGAACTGGATTCGCAATACGCCGCTGACGCTGGTGCTTTTCTTCTTTGCATTCTGCGTCCCGCTGCTCGTGGACGTCCCCCGCGGAAGCTTTCTCGTGTTGGCCGTCTGCGGGCTCGGCATCTACACGGCGACGTATGTCGCCGAGACCATCCGGTCGGGCATCAACACCGTTCCCGTCGGACAGGCCGAGGCTGCTCGTGCCCTGGGCTTGAGCTTCGGTCAGGTCATGACGCTCGTCGTGCTGCCCCAGGCAACGCGCTCGGTCATCCCGCCGATGATGAGTGTGTTCATCGCTCTGCTGAAGAACACCACGGTCGCCTCCGGCTTCTCCGTCGTCAATCTCGGGAACATTCGCGCGAACATGAGCGAGAACGGCGAGAACCAGCTCGTCACGATCGTGCTCGTCATGGTGATCTTCGTGCTCCTCGTGCTGGTGCTGTCGGCGCTGCAGCGCGTCGCCGAGAAGAAGTGGAAGGTCGCCCGATGAGCTCCTCCGTCCTCTACGACCTGCCCGGTCCGCGCGCGCGCGTGCGTAATCGCCTTCTGGGCGTGCTCACGCTGCTTGTGGTCGCGGCCGCCATCGGCTTCGTCGTCTGGCGCTTCATCGACACGGGGCAGTTCTCCGCGGCGAAGTGGAACGTGTTCACGTATAGCGCCATCTGGGTTCGCTTCGGTGAGGCCACGCTTGCGACGCTCGCGGCCTTTGCGGCCGCGGCCGTCGGCGCGATCCTGCTGGGCTTCGTGCTGGCGATTGGCCGCATGTCCGACCACGCATGGGTGCGCGTGCCGGTGGGGTGGATCGTCGAACTCCTGCGCGCGGTGCCCGTCCTCGTCTTCATGCTGCTGCTGTATTACGGTCTGCCGGTCATCGGCATCCGGATGTCGTCCTACTGGGCCGTGGTCATCGCCCTCATCGCCTACAACGGATCGGTGCTGTCGGAGGTCATCCGTGCGGGCGTGGAGTCGCTGCCCCGCGGCCAGGGCGAGGCGGGGTACGCGATCGGGCTGCGCAAAGCGGGCGTGATGCGCCTGATCCTGCTGCCGCAGGCGATCCGGGCAATGCTGCCGGTCATCATTGCCCAGCTCGTCGTGACGCTGAAAGACACCGCGCTCGGGTTCATCATCACGTACCCCGAGTTGCTCTACTTCGCACGGCTCCTCGGGTCGAACGGCGAGTACGGATCGCCCCTGGTCCCGGCCGCGATGGTCGCCAGCGTCATCTACGTGGCGATGTGTCTCGCTCTGTCGTACGCCGCTCATCGCGTCGAGCTCTCGCTGCGTCGGTCGCCGAGGACGACCCGTGTCGGCGCTGAGCCGCCCGAACAGGCTGGGACCGACACCGAGCTCATCGTCGCTCAACGCGGCCTGGGCAAGTACGACGCATCGGGTCTGTGACCGCCGGCGGCGGGGGAGTGTCCCCGCCCCTCGGTAGACTCTCGTCTCGTGTCTGACGCACCCGAGATCACCCCCGAGGCCGTCGCCTCCGCCATCGAAGCCGCGCTCGCGGCGATCGCCGACGCCGCGACCACGGCCGACCTGAAAGCCGTCCGCTCGGCCCACGCCGGCGAGCAGTCCCCGCTCTCCCGGCTGAACGCCCAGCTGCGCACCGTCGCCCCCGAGCAGAAGGCCGAGTTCGGCAAGCTCGTCGGGCAAGCGCGCGCGCGTGTGAACCAGGCGTTCACCGCCCGCGAAGGCGAGCTCGCCGAGGCCGAGACGGCCGCCCGCCTGGAGGCCGAGCGCATCGACGTCACGGCGTTGCCGCAGCGCGCCCGCGTGGGGGCGCGGCATCCGATCTCGCTCCTGCAGGAGCAGGTGTCCGACATCTTCGTCGGCATGGGGTGGGAGATCGCCGAGGGCCCCGAGCTCGAGCACGAGTGGTTCAACTTCGACGCCCTCAACTTCGACGTCGATCACCCGGCGCGGCAGATGCAGGACACGTTCTTCGTCGACCCGGTCGCCCGCCACCTCGTCATGCGCACGCACACGAGCCCCGTGCAGGTGCGCTCGATGCTCGAGCGCGACCTGCCGATCTACGTGCTCTGCCCGGGACGGGTGTACCGCACCGACGAGTTCGATGCGACGCACCTGCCCGTGTTCACGCAGTTCGAGGGCCTCGTCGTCGACAAGGGCATCACCATGGCCCACCTCAAGGGCACGCTCGACCACGCCGCCCGTGTGCTGTTCGGCCCCGAGGCCAAGACGCGCTTCCGCGCCAACTTCTTCCCGTTCACCGAGCCGAGCGCCGAGCTCGATCTGTGGCATCCCACCTTCAAGGGCGGGGCACGCTGGATCGAGTGGGGTGGCTGCGGAATGGTGAACCCCAACGTCCTGCGTGCCGCCGGCATCGACCCCGAGGAGTACTCGGGCTTCGCCTTCGGTATGGGCATCGAGCGCACGCTCATGTTCCGCAGTGACGTGAAAGACATGCGCGACATGGCCGAGGGCGATGTCCGCTTCAGTGAGCAGTTCGGAATGGTGGTCTGATGCGCGTCCCGCTCTCCTGGTTGCGCGAGTACGTCGACGTGCCGGCAGATGCCACGGCCGACGACGTCCTCGCGGCGCTGGTGTCCGTCGGCTTCGAAGAAGAAGATGTGCATCGCTTCGAGCTCGAAGGTCCTATCGTCGTCGGCGAGGTGACGGAGTTCACCCCTGAGCCGCAGTCCAACGGCAAGACCATCCGCTGGTGCCAGGTCGACGTCGGCGCCGAGCACGGGGGAGTGCGTGGCATCGTGTGCGGTGCCGGGAACTTCTTCGAGGGCGACAAGGTCGTGGTGACCCTGCCCGGCTCGGTCCTCCCCGGCCCGTTCCCGATCGCCGCGCGCAAGACTTACGGTCACGTGTCCGACGGCATGATCGCGTCGGCGAAAGAGCTGGGTCTCGGCAGCGAGCACTCCGGCATCCTGCGTCTGGTCGACCTGGGGATCGACGCGCCGGTGGGGACCGACGCGATCGCGCTGCTGGGGCTCGACGACCTCGCGGTCGAGATCAACGTCACCCCCGACCGCGGCTATGCGCTGTCGCTGCGAGGCGTGGCGCGTGAATACTCCCACGCCACCGGCGCGACGTTCCGCGACCCGGGCGCCGGGCACGACGATGCGCTCGAGCGCACGCCGCAGGGTTTCCCGATCGCCGTCGACGACCGTCAACCGATCCGGGGCCGTACCGGCGCGAGCCAGTTCGTGGCTCGCATCGTGCGCGACGTCGATCCTTCGCGGCCCACCCCGCCGTGGATGATCACGCGCCTGTCGCTCGCGGGAATCCGCTCGCTGGGCGTTCTGATCGACATCACGAACTACGTCATGCTCGAGCTCGGCCAGCCCATCCACGGGTATGACCTCGATCAGCTGCAGGGCGGCATCACGGTGCGCCGTGCCGAGGCGGGCGAGAAGCTCGAGACCCTCGACGGTCAGGTGCGCACCCTGCACGCCGAAGACCTGCTCATCACCGACGAGTCCGGCCCCATCGGCCTGGCGGGCGTCATGGGTGGCGGTCCGACCGAGATGAGCGACGCGACGCGGAACGTCCTGATCGAGTCCGCGACCTTCGATCAGGTGTCGATCGCGCGGACCGCGCGGCGACACAAGCTGCCGTCGGAGGCCTCCCGCCGCTTCGAGCGCGGGGTCGACCCGCTGGTCGCCTTCGTCGCCGCTGAACGTGTCGCGACGCTGATGGTCGAACTGGCCGGCGGCACCCTCGACACCGACCTCGGCGGGTCCCTCCCGGTCACGCACGCGCGTGAGGCGATCGCGCTGCCCGCGGGCTTCGTCCCCGGGCTCATCGGCGTCGACTACACCGACGACGAGATCGCCGCAGCTCTTCGCCTCGTCGGCTGCACCGTCGACGCGGCGGCCAGCGGGTGGAATGTCACGCCGCCGTCGTGGCGTCCCGACCTCACCGACAAGTGGACGCTCGCAGAAGAGGTCGCCCGCATCGAGGGCTACGACCGCATCCCGTCCGTGCTCCCGACGCCTCCGTCCGGGCGTGGACTCACCTCCGCCCAGCAGGGACGTCGGCGCGTCGCCAACGCGCTGGCCGCGGCGGGCTTCGTCGAGACGCCGTCGTTCCCCTTCACCACCGCGGAGCAGAACGACCTGCACGGGTCGCCCTCGGGGGAGACGCTGCCGAGCGTCAAGCTGGCGAACCCGCTCGACGGGCTGGCGCCGTTCCTGCGCCGTTCGCTGGTGCCGGGGCTGCTCCAGGTGGCGCACCGCAACCTCTCGCGCGGCATTGTCGATCTCGCTCTGTTCGAGGCGGGCACGGTCTTCCTCCCCAAGCCGGGCGTGCAGTACGGCACCGTGTCGGTCCCGCCCCTGGCCGTGCGTCCCGACGCCGCCACGCTCGCGGCGCTCGACGCCTCGATCCCGCCCCAGCGCCGACACGTCGCGGTGCTGCTCACCGGGCACACCGTGCCCAAGCAGCCCGGACAAGCGGCGGTCGTCGCGGATCTCGCCGACGCGGTCGACGCGATCCGGGTACTTGCGGCCGCGGCGGGCGTCGATATCGAGCTCGTCCAGGCGCAGCGCGTCGCCCTGCATCCCGGCCGCACCGCACGGGTGCTCGTCGGTGGTGCCGATGTCGGCTACGTCGGAGAGCTGCTCCCGGCCGTCGCATCGGCCGCCGACCTTCCCGGGCGAGTGCTCGTGGCCGAGCTCGACCTCGATGCGCTCCTGGGGCAGGGGCAGTCTCGCGTGGTCGCCGGTTCCCTATCGGGCTTCCCCGCTGCCACGCAAGACGTGTCGGTGGTCGTCCCGACCGATGTCGCCGCCGGCGCCGTGCGCGCGGCCCTGCTCGAGGGCGGGGCACCCCTCCTCGAGGGGGCGCGTCTGGTCGACGACTACCGCGGGAGCGGACTGCCGGACGGCTCGAAGAGCCTGACGTTCGCCCTGCGCTTCCGCGCCGAGGATCGAACGCTCACGGCCGCCGAGGCGACGGATGCCAAGTTGTCCGGTGTCGCGGTGGCTGCCGAACGATTCGGGGCGGTCATCCGCGACTGATCTTCGACGCCGCACTCGACGGGCGCCGCCGGCTTTCGCCGTGCGGCGCTTTGTCGTCTCCCGGCGCCGAGCGGGGAGATGCGCCGGCGCCGAGCGGGGAGATGCACCGTTGCCGAACGCGGAGGTACGCGCGGGAGATACATCCGCGCGGTCTCCGGGCAGCAGACTGCCCTCATCGCCGGAAGGGGGCAGTCGGAAGTACCGGCGATGAGGGCAGGACTCCAGCATAGACCCTCTTGTCCCCCTTTTGGGGGACAAGAGGGAGGATGGGCTCCTTCTGCCCCTGGTCAACGATTTGCCCTGGGCCCGAGGGGCCGGATACTCTCGCGGAATGTCGTCGATCGTCGTCCGCAACGAGGAGCTCTCCGTGAGCACCGTTGCCGTGCGTCGACGTCGGGTCGCACGCCGAGTCTCGGCGACCTCGTAACCCGCCGTCGGTCGGGCATACGGGCGTCGCCGCCCCGGTACACGCTGATTCCAGCCACAGCCCCGACTCCTAAGGTGGATTCATGACCCTCTCGGTCGCCGTCTCCGGCGCTTCCGGTTATGCGGGCGGCGAGATCCTTCGCCTGCTCGCCGACCACCCCGATGTCGAGATCCGTACCGTCACCGCGCACTCCAGCGCGGGGCAGCCACTGATCTCCCACCAGCCGCACCTGCGTTCGCTCGCGCACCTCGAACTGCAGGCGACGACCCCCGACGTGCTCTCCGGGCACGACGTGGTCTTCCTCGCCCTGCCGCACGGACAATCGGCCCAGTACACCGATGCCCTTGGCGACACGGCGCTCGTCATCGACGCCGGCGCCGACCACCGGCTTACCTCTCGCGCGGACTGGGCGGCGTTCTACGACGGCCCGCACGCCGAGCCGTGGGTGTACGGCGTGCCCGAGCTCCCCGTCGGCGCGACGACGCAGCGCGAGTTCCTCCGCGGGGCCTCCCGCATCGCCGCGCCCGGCTGCAACGCCTCGACGGTGTCGCTGTCGCTGGCGCCGGGCGTCGCGGCGGGGGTCATCGACCCCGGTGACATCGTCTCGGTCCTGGCCGTGGGCCCGAGTGGGGCCGGCAAAGCCGCGAAGACGAACCTGCTCGCCAGCGAGATCCTCGGTACCGCCAACCCGTATGCCGTCGGCGGGACGCACCGGCACATCCCCGAGATCCGCCAGGCGCTCGTGGCGGCCGGAGCCGCGCCCGATGGCATCCGTCTTTCTTTCACGCCCGTGCTGGTACCGATGGCGCGCGGTATCCTCGCCACCTCGACCGCGCCGATCAGCGAGGGGGTCTCGGAGGCCGAGATCCGCGCCGCGTGGGAGAGCGCGTACGCCGACGAGCCCTTCGTCCACCTGCTGCCCGAGGGGGCTTTCCCCCGGACGGCGGACGTGCTCGGCGCCAACACCGCGCTGCTCGGCCTCGCGATCGACCGCGCGGCGAACCGCGTCGTGGTGGTCGCGGCCGTCGACAATCTGGTGAAGGGCACCGCGGGCGCCGCGGTGCAGTCCATGAATATCGCGCTGGGGCTCCCCGAGACCACGGCGCTTCCGACGAATGGAGTCGCTCCGTGAGCGTGACCGTCCCCGCGGGATTCGAGGCGGCCGGAGTCGCCGTCGGACTGAAGTCGACCGGCGCGCGCGATGTCGCGGTCGTCGTCAACCGAGGACCGCTCAAGGTGGGCGCGGCCGTCTTCACGTCGAACCGGGCCAAGGCCAACCCGATCCTCTGGTCGGAGCAGGTCGTGCGCGACGGGGTCGTCGAGGCGGTCGTGTTGAACTCCGGGGGAGCCAACTGCTTCACCGGGTCGTTCGGCTTCCAGACCACGCATCAAACGGCGGAGCGCGCGGCCGCTCTCCTGGGCATCGGCGCCGGTGACGTCGTCGTCTGCTCCACCGGGCTGATCGGGACAGGCGACGAGGTCTTCCGCGCCAAGGTGCTCGACGGCGTCGAGCAGGGCGTCGCCGCCCTGTCGGCGGAGGGCGGTGACGACGCGTCGCTGGCGATCATGACCACCGACTCGCGTCCCAAGCGGGCCGCGCACCGCGGCGACGGGTGGAGCATCGGTGGGATGGCCAAGGGCGCGGGGATGCTGGCCCCCGGGCTCGCGACGATGCTCGTCGTCCTCACGACCGACGCGATCCTCGACGCGGCCGAGGCCGACGCCGCTCTTCGCGCGGCCACGCGGGTGAGTTTCGACCGCCTCGACTCCGACGGGTGCATGTCGACCAACGACCAGGTCACCCTGATGGTCAGCGGGGCCAGTGGCATCCGGGTGGATGCCGATGACTTCACCGCCGCGCTGACCGCGGTGTGCGACGATCTCGCCGCGCAGCTCCAGGGCGATGCCGAGGGGGCGCACCACGACGTCACGATCCGCGTCGTGAACGCCGCCTCCGAGGAGGATGCGGTCGAGGTCGGACGCTCGATCGCCCGCAACAACCTCTTCAAGGCCGCGGTCTTCGGCAACGATCCCAACTGGGGTCGCGTGCTCGCCGCGATCGGCACGACACACGCCGCGTTCGACCCCTACGACGTCGACGTCTGGATGAACGGCGTGCGCGTGTGCACCGCCGGAGGTCCGGACCGCCCGCGCGAGGACGTCGACCTCACGCCGCGGGCCACCGACCTCGTCGTGGATCTGCGCGTGGGCGATGCCGCGGCAACGATCCGCACCAACGACCTCACGCACGACTACGTCCACGAGAACAGCGCCTATTCCTCATGAGCAATATCGATATCCAGGACACCGACCCCGCCGCCGCCAGCGAACGCGCGGTGACGCTCGTCGAGTCGCTGCCGTGGGTACGCAAGTACCGCGATCAGGTCGTCGTCGTGAAGTACGGCGGTAACGCGATGGTCAGCGACGAGCTCCAGGACGCCTTCGCCGCCGACATCGCCTACCTGCGCTACGTGGGGGTCAAGCCGGTGGTCGTGCACGGCGGTGGTCCGCAGATCTCGTCGATGCTCGACCGCCTCGACATTCCGAGCGAATTCCGCGGCGGGTACCGCGTCACCTCCACCGAAGCGATCGGCGTGGTGCGCATGGTTCTCACCGGACAGATCAACCCGCAGTTGGTCGCGAAGGTCAACGCCCACGGTCCCCTCGCGACGGGGCTGAGCGGCGAGGATGCGGGCCTGTTCGGCGGTCGCCGCCGCGGCGTCGTCGTCGACGGCGTCGAGCACGACCTGGGTCGTGTGGGCGATGTCGTCACGGTCGACCCGCAGCCGGTGCTCGACCACCTCGCCGCCGGCCGCATCCCGATCGTCTCGAGCATCGCGCCCGATCTCGACCACCCCGGTGCGTCGCTGAACGTCAACGCGGATGCCGCGGCGGCGGCGCTCGCGGTCGCGCTCAAGGCCCGCAAGCTCGTCGTGCTCACCGATGTGCCCGGTCTGTACGCGGATTGGCCGAACCGGGACTCGCTCGTGTCGCACCTGACCTCGACGGAGCTGCGCGCGATGGTGCCGCGACTGGAATCGGGCATGATCCCCAAGATGCAGGCCTGCCTCGACGCCGTCGACGGGGGAGTGCCCTCGGCAGCGATCATCGACGGCCGCGTGCCGCACTCGGTGCTCGTCGAACTTTTCACCAGCAAAGGAATCGGAACGGAGGTGGTCGCGTGAACGCGGACACGACACAGGAATCTCTCGCCGCGCGCGGCCCCGCCTGGCAGGAGGATGCCGGACGCGATCTGGTCCGCAGCTTCGGAGACCGCATGGCGCTGTTCGTGCGCGGCGAGGGCTCGTACGTCTGGGACGGTGACGGCAAGCGCTATCTCGATTTCCTCGCGGGGATCGCGGTGGACGCCCTCGGACACGCGCACCCGACCTTCGTCGCCGCCGTGACCGAGCAGGCCGCGACGCTGACGCACGTGTCGAACTACTTCGCCACGCCCCCGCAGCTGGCGCTGGCCGCGCGGCTCAAGCGCTTGGCGGGCACGGGCGAATCGGGCCGGGTGTACTTCGGCAACTCCGGCGCCGAAGCCAACGAGGCCGCCTTCAAGCTCGCGCGCCTGCACGGGCGCGGGACCGAGCGCACGCGGATCCTGACGTTGAAGGGTGGATTTCACGGGCGCACCATGGGAGCCCTCGCGCTCACGGGAAAGCCGGCGCTCCAGGCCGACTTCCTGCCCATGATCCCCGGCGTCGAGCACATCGATGCCACGATCGAGGCACTCCAGACCGCGGTCGACGACCGCGTGGCTGCGCTGATCGTGGAGCCCATCCAGGGCGAGGCCGGGGTCG
This sequence comes from Microbacterium sp. ZW3a, assembly GCF_057167165.1. NCBI lineage: Bacteria > Bacillati > Actinomycetota > Actinomycetes > Micrococcales > Microbacteriaceae > Microbacterium > Microbacterium sp. ZW3a. The sequence goes on from NZ_CM169903.1 coordinate 1,094,393, forward strand.
TCGAGTTGCCGGAGGGCTACCTCGAAGCGGCGCGCGAGATCACTGCGCGCCACGGCGCCCTCTTGATCGTCGACGAGATCCAGACCGGTGCCGGGCGCACGGGCGCGTGGTTCGCGTTCGAGCACGCCGGTATCGTGCCGGATGCCATCACCGTGGCCAAGGGCATCGGTGGCGGCTTCCCGATCGGGGCGCTCATCACCTTCGGTCAGGCGAGCGAGCTGTTCTTCCCGGGCACGCACGGCTCCACCTTCGGCGGGAATGCCCTGGGCACAGCCGTCGCGGGAGCGGTGCTGCAAGAGATCGAGGCCTCCGGTCTCGTCGAGAACGCCGCGGTGCGTGAGGCTCAGCTGCGCGAGGGTATCGCCGCGATCGGCTCCCCGCTGGTCGCCGGTGTCCGCGGTCGCGGTCTGTTGCTCGGTGTGGGCCTGACCCGCCCCGTCGCCAAGGCGGTCGTCGCCGCGGCGCAGGAGCACGGCCTGATCGTCAACGCCGCGAACGACGACACGGTCCGCATCGCCCCGCCGCTCATCATCGGCGACGCCGAGGTGTCCGAATTCCTCTCCCTGTTCGGGGCGGCCCTGGCCACCGTCTCCGATGCCCTCGTCATCGACGAGCCCGCTGCCCCGGCCACCGAAGGAGTACCCGCGTGACCCGCCACCTGCTGCGCGACGATGACCTGAGCCCCGCCGAGCAGTCGGAGATCCTCGACCTCGCCCTCGAGCTGAAGAAAGACCGCTGGGGGCAGAAGCCGCTCGCGGGCCCTCAGACGGTCGCCGTCATCTTCGACAAGTCCTCCACCCGCACCCGGGTGTCGTTCGCCGTCGGCATCGCCGACCTCGGGGGTTCTCCGCTGATCATCTCGACGGCGAACAGCCAGCTCGGCGGGAAGGAGACCCCCTCCGACACCGCCCGGGTGCTCGAGCGTCAGGTGGCCGCGATCGTGTGGCGCACCTACGCGCAGGCGGGCCTGGAAGAGATGGCCCGCGACACGCGCGTGCCGGTGGTGAACGCGCTGAGCGACGATTTCCACCCGTGCCAGCTGCTGGCCGACCTGCTCACGATTCGCGAGCACAAGGGTGAACTCGCCGGCCTGACCCTGTCGTTCTTCGGCGACGGGCGCAGCAACATGGCGCACTCGTACGTCCTGGCCGGAGTCACCGCCGGCATGCACGTGCGCGTGGCCTCGCCGGCCGACTACGCGCCCCGAGCCGACGTGATCGCCGATGCCGAGCGCATCGCGGCGAGCACCGGAGGGTCGGTGACGCTGACGACCGACCCCGAGGCCGCGGCATCCGGGGCCGACGTGGTCGTGACCGACACGTGGGTCTCGATGGGCAAGGAAGAAGAGAAGATCGCCCGTATCCGCGATCTCGGCGGCTTCAAGGTCACGACCGACCTCATGACGCGCGCCGACGACGCCGCGATCTTCATTCACTGCCTCCCCGCCGACCGCGGCTACGAGGTCGATGCCGAGGTCATCGACGGACCGCAGAGCGTGGTGTGGGACGAAGCCGAGAACCGCCTGCACGCCCAGAAGGCGTTGCTGGTGTGGCTGCTGCGCCAGCAGTGATCCCGCGCATGAGTCGGGCCTGGGTGCGTTTCGACGGCCCGGCCCGGCTCGTGGGCATCGACCTCGCCCGCGGTCTTGCCGTCATCGGCATGCTGGCGGCGCACCTGCTGACGATCGATCCGTTCGAGCCGGGCGACCCGGGCACGTGGCTCGACGTCGCCAACGGTCGGTCCTCCATCCTCTTCGCGACCCTCGCCGGGGTGTCCATCGCGCTCGTGACCGGTGGCACCCGCCCCGTGGTGGGCCGAGCGCGCGGACGCGCCGCGGGCCGACTGGCCTTGCGCGGAGCACTCCTGTGGGTCATCGGCATCCTGCTGGTGATGACAGGGGTGCCGATCTACGTCATCCTCCCCGCGTACGCGGTGCTCTTCGCGCTGTCGCTGCCGTTCCTGGGCCTGCGGGCGCGCGGGCTCTTCCTGGCCGCTTCCCTCGTCGCCGTGATCGCGCCCTGGATCTTCCCGATCCTGGATGCCGCGCCGGTGTGGAGCGGCCCGGCGGGGGAGGGGCTCGAGGCGTTCGTCGGCTGGGCCTATCCGTTCCCGGTGTGGATCGCCTTTCTCCTGGCGGGGATGGGGGTGGGCCGTCTCGACCTGCGGCGCGGGGGAGTGCAGGTGACGCTCGCGGCCGCGGGTGCGGCGCTCGCGGCGGTCGGCTACGGGGCGGCCGTTCTCGCCGACTCGGCCATGCTGCCGCAGGACCGCTACCTCGCGGCGGTGTGGAGCGCGGAGGCGCATTCGTCCGGGCTGGGCGAGGTGATCGGCTCGGGTGGCTTCGCGATCGCGACGATCGGCCTGTGCCTGCTGGTGTGTCGGACGCCGCTCCGGTGGCTGGCGATCCCGCTGCGCGCCGTGGGGTCCATGCCGCTGACGGCGTATGTGGCGCAGGTGCTGGTGTGGGCGGTGTTCGCCGCTGTCGTGCTCGGTGACCCCTCCGATCTGTTCGGAGTCCGCGAGGAGGGCTTGTTCGCGCCGCTGACTCTCGGTCTCATCGTCGGCTGCACCGCGTGGGCGCTCCTGCTCGGGCGCGGGCCGCTGGAGGCGATGATCGACGGCATCGTCCGGCGTGTGGTTCCTTCGCCCCGCGCGCCCTCTCGGGGGACCGCGGCCTGACCGGCCGGGCGGTGACGGCCACTCTCGGTAGGCTGGAGCCATGAGCAGCGAGACCGGTCAGGCCACGAACGAGGGCGCCCTGTGGGGTGCCCGTTTCTCGGGCGGCCCCTCTCCCGAACTGGCGGCGCTGAGCCGGTCGACGCATTTCGACTGGGACCTCGCGCTGTACGACATCGCCGGCTCGCACGCGCACGCGGCCGCTCTCGAGGCCGCCGGCTACCTCACCGCCGACGAGGCGCGTGACATGCACGCGGGTCTCGACGACCTCGCCGCGCGCGTCCAGGCGGGAACGCTCGTCGCCGCCCCGGGCGACGAAGACGTGCATGGAGCCCTCGAGCGGGTCCTGATCGAGACGGTCGGCCCCGCGCTCGGGGGCAAGCTGCGCGCCGGTCGCAGCCGCAACGATCAGATCGCCACCCTCGTGCGGCTGTACCTGCTCGACCACGCGCGCACGATCACCCGTGAGCTGCTGCGACTGGTCGACGCGCTCGTGTCGCAGGCCTCGGCGCACGAGGCGGCCATCATGCCGGGGCGGACGCACCTCCAGCACGCCCAGCCCGTGTTGCTCGCGCATCACCTGCAGGCGTACGGATGGGCCTTCGTCCGTGGCATCGAGCGTCTGCGTGACTGGTCGGTCCGTGCCTCGGTCTCGCCCTACGGCGGTGGGGCACTCGCCGGGGCGACCCTCGGCCTCGATCCGCAGCTCGTCGCCGACCGTCTCGGGCTGGCTCGCCCGTCCGAGAACTCCCTCGACGGCACCGCCTCGCGCGACGTCGTGGCCGAGTTCGCCTTCATCGCCGCGATGATCGGGGTCGATCTCTCCCGTCTGTCCGAAGACATCATCCTGTGGAACACGCGCGAGTTCGGATTCGTCACCCTCGACGACTCCTACTCCACAGGGTCGAGCATCATGCCGCAGAAGAAGAACCCCGACATCGCCGAGCTCGCGCGCGGCAAAGCCGGACGCCTGATCGGTAACCTCTCGGGCCTTCTCGCGACCCTGAAGGGTCTGCCGCTGGCCTACAACCGCGACCTGCAGGAAGACAAAGAGCCCGTCTTCGACTCGGTCCGCACGCTCGAGCTCGTGCTGCCGGCGTTCTCCGGCATGATCTCCACGCTGCGCTTCCACACCGCTCGCATGGCCGAGCTCGCTCCGCAGGGTTTCTCCCTCGCGACCGATGTCGCCGAGTGGCTCGTGCGGCAGGGTGTCGCCTTCCGTGACGCGCACGAGATCTCGGGCGCCCTGGTGCGCGCATGCGAGGAGCGCGAGATCGGGCTGGAAGACGCCGACGACGCTCTCCTGGCATCCGTCTCGCCGTCGCTGACGCCGGCCGTGCGCGACGTGCTGTCGATCGAGGGATCGGTGGCCAGCCGTACCGGCGTCGGGGGAACGGCTCCGGTGCGTGTCGCGGAGCAGCGGGCCGAGCTTGTGTCGCGGGCGCAAGCGGCTGCGCACGCCCTGGGCCTGTAAAGATCAGCCCTTCACTTATCTTTTCGCAAAGATAAGCCATACACTGATCGCATGACCGTCGCCGTCATCGCTGATATCGTCCGGTCCCGCGAACTCGACGATCGCGCGGCCGCGCAGCAGGCCATCGTCGACGCCGTCGCGCGGGCAGAAGCCGACGCTCCGATGGCGGCGTCACCTCTCACGGCGGTGGTGGGCGACGAGTTCCAGGGAGAGTTCCCGACGATCGCCGCCGCCACGGCGTCGTTGCTCCTCCTGCGCCTGCAGCTTCCCGACGGTGTCGATTGCCGATTCGGCGTGGGTGTCGGCGACGTGCGCCCCGTCGAACTGGCCGGCCGCACGATCCCCGAGGGGCCGGCATGGTGGGCCGCGCGCGCGGCGATCGAACGGGTCGAAGTGCTTCAGCATCGCGCCGCGCCGCTCGCGCGCACATGGATCGAGGCCGCCGAGGGGCAGGATGCCACCATGCTCGAGACGATTGCCGTGGCCAACGCCTACGTGCTGTCGCGCGATCAGCTCGTGTCGTCGATGAGCCAGCGGACCCGCCGACTGACGTACGGTCGCTGCCTCGGACGCTCGCAGCGCGACCTGGCCGCCGACGAGGGCATCACCCAGTCGGCCGTGTCACAGGCCCTGTCCTCGGCGGGGTCGTCGGCTGTCGTCGAGGGCTTCCTCGCCCTGCGCACGGGGAGTCGCGCATGATCGCCGCCGGTCTGCTCCTGGTCGCGGTGGGGGGCGCCGACCTCGTGCGGCGCCTGATCACCGGACGCCGCGCCGTGCCCTACGCCATCGCCGCGGTCGCCCTCGTGGCGCTCGCCGCGGGCGCGGATGCCATCGTCGCCGGGCTTCTCGCGGTCGCCGTCGCGGCCATCTGGATCTGGGTGATCCCCGAATCCGGTCCCGCGCGCGCGGGACTGTGGCCGGTGGGTCTTCTCGGGGTCGCGGTCGCCGCGTGCGTCGTGGTGGCCCCCGCGCGGACTCGCCCCGGGCTCTTGGGCGCCGTGTGGGAGGCGTACGGGCCGCGCGGGGGCGCGTCGATCGACGAGGTTCTCCTGATCGCGGGGTGCGTGCTGTTCCTGCTGGAGTCCGGCAACGCCGTGGTGCGCATCGCGCTGCGCGCCGAGATGGGGGAACATGTTGCGCCTGCCACCGGAGAGGCTCCCGCGACCCTCAAGGGCGGCCGGTTGATCGGCCCGCTCGAGCGCATCCTCGTCTTCGCTCTCACCCTCGCCGGCGCCTACACGCTGCTTGCGGCGGTCCTCGCGGCCAAGGGCATCGTGCGCTTCCCGGAGATCTCCCGCGACGGCGACGGAGGAGAGCGTGCCGAGTACTTCCTCATCGGCAGTCTCGTCAGCTGGGTCATCGCCCTGGCGGCGGCGTTCCTGGTCTGGTGGGGCATCCGCAACGTCTGACCGGAGCACGGGATCCGGTCCGTCCGCCCGCCGCTGATAGCCTGGAACGGTGTCCGCGCCCTCCGATGTCGCCCCTGTCCGCGCCCTCGATCCCGCGAACGATCCGTCGTTCGACACGGTGTGGGACGAACTGGTGTGGCGTGGCCTGATCCACGTCTCCACCGACGAAGGCGAGCTGCGTGAGCTCCTTGCGGGTCCGCCGATCGTGTTCTACTGCGGATTCGACCCGACCGCACCGAGCCTGCACCTGGGCAACCTCGTGCAGCTTCTGACGATGCGTCGGCTGCAGCTCGCGGGGCACCGTCCGCTCGGTCTCGTCGGCGGGTCGACCGGTTTGATCGGCGACCCGCGCCCCACGGCGGAGCGCACGCTGAACACCCCCGAAACGGTGGCCGCGTGGGTCGATCGCCTTCGCGCGCAGGTCGAGCGTTTCCTCAGCTTCGACGGCGACAGCGCCGCTCGCATGGTCAACAACCTCGACTGGACGGCGCCGCTGAGCGCCATCGACTTCCTCCGCGAGATCGGCAAGCACTACCGCGTCGGCACGATGCTGAAGAAAGACGCGGTGAGCGCTCGGCTCAACTCCGAGGCCGGTATCAGCTACACCGAGTTCAGCTACCAGATCCTCCAGGGCATGGACTACCTCGAGCTGTACCGCTCGTACGGGTGCGTCCTGCAGACCGGCGGAAGCGACCAGTGGGGCAACCTCACCAGCGGCACGGATCTGATCCGCCGCGTCGAGGGGGTCTCGGCGCACGCCATCGGCACGCCGCTGATCACCAACAGCGACGGGACGAAGTTCGGCAAGAGCGAGGGCAACGCCATCTGGCTGGATGCCGAGATGTGCAGCCCGTGGACGATGTACCAGTTCTGGCTCAACACCGACGACCGCGATGTGATCGAGCGTTTGAAGGTGTTCACGTTCCTCTCGCGCGACGAGATCGACGAGTACGCGCGGCTCGTGGCGGACGAGCCCTTCCGCCGTGCGGCTCAGAAGCGTCTGGCGCGCGAGGTGGTGACGACGGTCCACGGTCCCGACGCGACCGAGGCGGTCATCGCGGCAACCGAGGCGCTGTTCGGGCAGGGAGACCTGACGAGCCTGGATGCCACGGTGCTCCGCACTGCTCTCGAGGAGCTGCCGCACGCGTCGGTGCCCGCGGGGGCCACGGTGCTCGACGCCCTGACGGCGACCGGTCTGGTCAGTAGTCTCAGCGAGGCACGTCGGGCGATCGCCCAGGGCGGTGTGTCGCTGGACGGTGAGAAAGTCACCTCCGACGATGTCGTGGTAACAGGATCGCTGCCCGGGGGAGTATCGGTCGTGCGCCGCGGCAAGAAGACGCTCGCCGGAGTGTTCGTCGGCTGATATGCCGTTCACGCCGAGCCACGCCATCGTCGCGCTGCCTTTTGTGCGCACGCGGTTGGTTCCGGCGGCCATTGCGGTCGGAGCGATGACGCCCGACCTTCCGCTCTTCCTTCGGGGGATGGTCCCGCACTATGGGATGACACACGATCCGGTGTGGCTTCCGCTCACGGTCGTCGTCGCGTTCGTGCTGTTCCTGGTCTGGCGGTGTGCCCTGCGGCCGGCCACTCGCGAGGTGCTTCCACGGAGCATTGCCGCACGGCTGCCGAGCGAATGGGACACCGGTGCGGGTGCAGCGGCACGCGCCGCGCTGGGCGGGGGAGCCATGGCGCTGGTCTGGCTGGTCCTGTCCCTCACGCTCGGGGTCGCGTCCCACATCGCGTGGGATGTGCTGACGCACGAGGGGCGCGCGGGAGTGCAGCTCTTTCCCGTGCTCGACGAGCAGTGGGGACCGCTCCCCGGGGTGAAATGGCTGCAGCACGCGTCCAGCGCAGGGGGGCTCGCCGGGTTAGCCGTCTTCGCGGCCGTGTGGCTTTCGCGTCGCCCGGTGGGCGCCGTACACCGCGTCCTCCCCGACGTGGTGCGCGTCGCGTGGTGGGTATCGCTGCCCGCGGCGCTCATCGTCGCGGCCGGCGTCGCGCTCCTTGTGGCGGGTCCGTTCGATGCGGACTTCACGCCCACCCACCTCGTGTACGGGGTGCTGACCAAGGTCGCCGCGGGATGGGCGATCGCCACCCTCGCGCTCGCGATCGTGATTCAGGTGCGTCGCTTGCGCTGAACCTCCGTCTTTCCGGGGTCCGGGGGTGCGACACGCCCGGGGGGTGTGGTGGATTGGACGGGTGTGGGGGTTCGGCGTAAGTTATTCCTTGTTCGCCCCACAGGGGAGAGCGGAGCGGCCGGAAGGCCCCGCGTCCTCTCACGTGGTGAACCACTCCTTGTCTTGATCTTGTGAGCTTTGGCTTGTGGGTTTAGGATGGGGAATCTGCCACTCGGCGCTTGCTTCCACGGTTGGACCTCTTTCGGGGTTTGTTTGTGTGTTGTGGGGTGTGGGTGGTGGGTGTGAACTTGCCTCACGGGTACGGTCGGAAGATTGGTTCTGTGGGTGCGTCCGTTCCTTGAGAACTCAACAGCGTGCACTTGTCAAATGCCAATTTATTCCTCGTCGGGCCTTCGGGTCTGGTGAGAATTCCTTTGGATCAAAGTCCAACCTTTTTTGGTTGGCATCTGGATAGTCAGTTTTGACTTCCTGTTTGGTCAGATTGAACTCGTCTGCCCTGACCTTATTCCGGTTGGGTGGGCTTTTTTCTTTTACGGAGAGTTTGATCCTGGCTCAGGATGAACGCTGGCGGCGTGCTTAACACATGCAAGTCGAACGGTGAAGCCAAGCTTGCTTGGTGGATCAGTGGCGAACGGGTGAGTAACACGTGAGCAACCTGCCCTGGACTCTGGGATAAGCGCTGGAAACGGCGTCTAATACTGGATATGAGCTCTCATCGCATGGTGGGGGTTGGAAAGATTTTTCGGTCTGGGATGGGCTCGCGGCCTATCAGCTTGTTGGTGAGGTAATGGCTCACCAAGGCGTCGACGGGTAGCCGGCCTGAGAGGGTGACCGGCCACACTGGGACTGAGACACGGCCCAGACTCCTACGGGAGGCAGCAGTGGGGAATATTGCACAATGGGCGGAAGCCTGATGCAGCAACGCCGCGTGAGGGATGACGGCCTTCGGGTTGTAAACCTCTTTTAGCAGGGAAGAAGCGTGAGTGACGGTACCTGCAGAAAAAGCGCCGGCTAACTACGTGCCAGCAGCCGCGGTAATACGTAGGGCGCAAGCGTTATCCGGAATTATTGGGCGTAAAGAGCTCGTAGGCGGTTTGTCGCGTCTGCTGTGAAATCCCGAGGCTCAACCTCGGGCCTGCAGTGGGTACGGGCAGACTAGAGTGCGGTAGGGGAGATTGGAATTCCTGGTGTAGCGGTGGAATGCGCAGATATCAGGAGGAACACCGATGGCGAAGGCAGATCTCTGGGCCGTAACTGACGCTGAGGAGCGAAAGGGTGGGGAGCAAACAGGCTTAGATACCCTGGTAGTCCACCCCGTAAACGTTGGGAACTAGTTGTGGGGACCATTCCACGGTTTCCGTGACGCAGCTAACGCATTAAGTTCCCCGCCTGGGGAGTACGGCCGCAAGGCTAAAACTCAAAGGAATTGACGGGGACCCGCACAAGCGGCGGAGCATGCGGATTAATTCGATGCAACGCGAAGAACCTTACCAAGGCTTGACATATACGAGAACGGGCCAGAAATGGTCAACTCTTTGGACACTCGTAAACAGGTGGTGCATGGTTGTCGTCAGCTCGTGTCGTGAGATGTTGGGTTAAGTCCCGCAACGAGCGCAACCCTCGTTCTATGTTGCCAGCACGTAATGGTGGGAACTCATGGGATACTGCCGGGGTCAACTCGGAGGAAGGTGGGGATGACGTCAAATCATCATGCCCCTTATGTCTTGGGCTTCACGCATGCTACAATGGCCGGTACAAAGGGCTGCAATACCGTGAGGTGGAGCGAATCCCAAAAAGCCGGTCCCAGTTCGGATTGAGGTCTGCAACTCGACCTCATGAAGTCGGAGTCGCTAGTAATCGCAGATCAGCAACGCTGCGGTGAATACGTTCCCGGGTCTTGTACACACCGCCCGTCAAGTCATGAAAGTCGGTAACACCTGAAGCCGGTGGCCCAACCCTTGTGGAGGGAGCCGTCGAAGGTGGGATCGGTAATTAGGACTAAGTCGTAACAAGGTAGCCGTACCGGAAGGTGCGGCTGGATCACCTCCTTTCTAAGGAGCATCTGACGCCCTGTGATGGGGTTGTTCAGGCGCCGGATCAGACCGAATGTGTCTGCCGGTTAGCTCATGGGTGGAACGTTTGATGAGGTGCTGGTTGGGTTTGCCTGGTCTTTAGTACGCCGTTTGCGGTGGGAATGAGATGGGGTGGGTCTGGTTGGTACATGCACGCTGTTGGGTCCTGAGGGGCCGGGCGCTGATCGCATCTTTGGGTGTGGTTGGTGGTTGTTCCTCTTGGGCCTTGTGCTGCTGCCGGTTGGTGGTGGTGTGGGGTACCGCCCGTACTTTGAGAACTACACAGTGGACGCGAGCATCTTCGACATGATCCTTTTGGGGATTGTGTCGTGAAGATGATCTTAAAGATCATTAGTCAATTTTTTGACGATTCAACTCATGTGATTTCAAGTCTTTAAGAGCAAACGGTGGATGCCTTGGCATCTGGAGCCGAAGAAGGACGTAGCAATCTGCGATAAGCCTCGGGGAACTGATAAGCGAGTTTTGATCCGAGGGTGTCCGAATGGGGAAACCCCGCCAGGGCGCGTGCGTGCCTGGTGACTCCCGCCTGAATATATAGGGCGGGTAGAGGGAACGTGGGGAAGTGAAACATCTCAGTACCCACAGGAAGAGAAAGCAAAAGCGATTCCGTGAGTAGTGGCGAGCGAAACCGGAAGAGGCTAAACCTAGCGTGTGTGATAGCCGGCAGGTGTTGCATGTTGGGGGTTGTGGGACTTTTCTGATTGTTCTGCCGAGCAGTCGACGTGACAAGAGGGTATAGACGAACGGTTTTGAATGGCCGGTCATAGAGGGTGCGAACCCCGTAGTCGAAATGCCTGTTCTTGGCGTGAAGAGTATCCCAAGTAGCACGGGGCCCGAGAAATCCCGTGTGAATCTGTCAGGACCACCTGATAAGCCTAAATACTCCCAGATGACCGATAGCGGACAAGTACCGTGAGGGAAAGGTGAAAAGTACCCCGGGAGGGGAGTGAAATAGTACCTGAAACCGTTTGCTTACAAACCGTTGGAGCCTCCTTAGTAGGGGTGACAGCGTGCCTTTTGAAGAATGAGCCTGCGAGTTAGCGATACGTGGCGAGGTTAACCCGTGTGGGGTAGCCGTAGCGAAAGCGAGTCTGAATAGGGCGATTCAGTCGCGTGTCCTAGACCCGAAGCGAAGTGATCTATCCATGGCCAGGTTGAAGCGACGGTAAGACGTCGTGGAGGACCGAACCCACTTAGGTTGAAAACTGAGGGGATGAGCTGTGGATAGGGGTGAAAGGCCAATCAAACTTCGTGATAGCTGGTTCTCTCCGAAATGCATTTAGGTGCAGCGTTGCGTGTTTCTTGCCGGAGGTAGAGCTACTGGATGGCCGATGGGCCCTACAAGGTTACTGACGTCAGCCAAACTCCGAATGCCGGTAAGTGAGAGCGCAGCAGTGAGACTGTGGGGGATAAGCTTCATAGTCGAGAGGGAAACAACCCAGACCACCATCTAAGGTCCCTAAGCGCGTGCTAAGTGGGAAAGGATGTGGAGTTGCTTAGACAACCAGGAGGTTGGCTTAGAAGCAGCCACCCTTGAAAGAGTGCGTAATAGCTCACTGGTCAAGTGATTCCGCGCCGACAATGTAACGGGGCTCAAGCACGCCACCGAAGTTGTGGCATTGACATTTTTGGTAGGCCTTCGTGGTCCAGCCGTGTTGATGGGTAGGAGAGCGTCGTGTCGCGAGTGAAGCGGCGGGGTGACCCAGCCGTGGACGCGACACGAGTGAGAATGCAGGCATGAGTAGCGAAAGACGTGTGAGAAACATGTCCTCCGAAAGACCAAGGGTTCCAGGGTCAAGCTAATCTTCCCTGGGTAAGTCGGGACCTAAGGCGAGGCCGACAGGCGTAGTCGATGGACAACGGGTTGATATTCCCGTACCGGCGAAGAACCGCCCAAGCTAATCCAGTGGTGCTAAGAGTCCTAGCATGGAATGGTCGGATCCCTTCGGGGTGATGAACGTCTGTGTGAACGCTCGACCCCATGCTGGTGCGGCTAGCGTATTAACAGGTGTGACGCAGGAAGGTAGCCCAAGCCAGGCGATGGTAGTCCTGGTGCAAGTGCGTAGGCCGAGTGATAGGCAAATCCGTCACTCATTGAGGCTGAGACACGATGCGGATAAAAAGTGGGTGATCCTATGCTGCCGAGAAAAGCATCGACGCGAGGTTCTAGCTGCCCGTACCCCAAACCGACTCAGGTGGTCAGGTAGAGAATACCAAGGAGATCGAGAGAATCGTGGTTAAGGAACTCGGCAAAATGCCCCCGTAACTTCGGGAGAAGGGGGGCCATCCACTTATTAGGACTTGCTCCGAAAGGGTGTGGTGGCCGCAGAGACTAGTGGGTAGCGACTGTTTACTAAAAACACAGGTCCGTGCCAAGTCGCAAGACGATGTATACGGACTGACGCCTGCCCGGTGCTGGAAGGTTAAGAGGACCGGTTAGCCGTAAGGCGAAGCTGAGAATTTAAGCCCCAGTAAACGGCGGTGGTAACTATAACCATCCTAAGGTAGCGAAATTCCTTGTCGGGTAAGTTCCGACCTGCACGAATGGCGTAACGACTTCCCAACTGTCTCAACCGCGAACTCGGCGAAATTGCATTACGAGTAAAGATGCTCGTTACGCGCAGCAGGACGGAAAGACCCCGTGACCTTTACTACAGCTTGGTATTGGTGTTCGGTGTGGCTTGTGTAGGATAGGTGGGAGACTGTGAAGCGGACACGCCAGTGTTCGTGGAGTCATTGTTGAAATACCACTCTGGTCACTCTGGATATCTAACTTAGGACCGTGATCCGGTTCAGGGACAGTGCCTGGTGGGTAGTTTAACTGGGGCGGTTGCCTCCCAAAATGTAACGGAGGCGCCCAAAGGTTCCCTCAACCTGGTTGGCAATCAGGTGGCGAGTGTAAGTGCACAAGGGAGCTTGACTGTGAGACTGACAGGTCGAGCAGGGACGAAAGTCGGGACTAGTGATCCGGCAGTGGCTTGTGGAAGCGCTGTCGCTCAACGGATAAAAGGTACCTCGGGGATAACAGGCTGATCTTGCCCAAGAGTCCATATCGACGGCATGGTTTGGCACCTCGATGTCGGCTCGTCGCATCCTGGGGCTGGAGTAGGTCCCAAGGGTTGGGCTGTTCGCCCATTAAAGCGGTACGCGAGCTGGGTTTAGAACGTCGTGAGACAGTTCGGTCCCTATCCGCTGCGCGCGTAGGAAGTTTGAGAGGATCTGACCCTAGTACGAGAGGACCGGGTTGGACGAACCTCTGGTGTGTCAGTTGTTCCGCCAGGAGCACCGCTGATTAGCTACGTTCGGGATGGATAACCGCTGAAAGCATCTAAGCGGGAAGCCGGCCTCAAGATGAGACTTCCATACCCTTCGGGGTGAGAGGCTCCCAGCCAGACTACTGGGTTGATAGGCCGGATGTGGAAGCGTAGTAATACGTGAAGCTGACCGGTACTAATAAGCCGATGACTTGATAACACACCGTTTTTGGTGCTTGCGTCCACTGAGTGGTTCTCGATGTACGGTCGGGAACACAACAATGACATTCGTTGTTGGTTTTTGAAACATCAATAGTGTTTCGGCGGCCATAGCGAGAGGGAAACGCCCGGTTACATTCCGAACCCGGAAGCTAAGCCTCTCAGCGCCGATGGTACTGCAGGGGGGACCCTGTGGGAGAGTAGGACACCGCCGGACTTCTTTTAAGTCGAAATGGCCACCCACTGTTGGGTGGCCATTTCGCATTTGTGCGGACATAATTCCGAGAGAAGGATTCCATGTCGAACGACGACTCGAGAGAACGCCCCGACAGCGACGGGCGTTCGGACGGTCGATCGCGGCCGAATTCTTCTCCTCGGGGCGACGGTGCGCGGCGTTCTGATCGCGGCAGCTCGGCCGCTCGCGGGCCTCGCGACGCGTCGGCGCGGCCGTTCCGTCGGGACGGCGAGGGCGCGGGGCGTCCGCGTCGCGACGGTGATGCGCGTCCGTCCAGCTCAGGCCGTGATGCCCGTCCGCATTCTGATCGTGGAGACCGTCCCTTCCGCCGTGAGGGTGACGCGACGGCGCGCCCGCGTCGTGATGGCGATTCGCGTCCCTACAGCGGTGGCGCAGACAAGCGTCCGCGTCGTGATGGTGATGCGCGTCCGTATAGCGGTGGGTCCGGTGCGGGTCGTCCGCGTCGTGATGGTGATGCGCGTCCCTACAGCGGTGGCGGAGACAGCCGTCCGCGTCGTGATGGTGATGCGCGTCCGTATAGCGGTGGGTCCGGTGCGGGTCGTCCGCGTCGTGATGGGGATTCGCGTCCCTACAGCGGTGGTGGCGGAGACAGCCGTCCGCGTCGCGAGGGAGACTCCCGTCCGTACAACCGCGACGGCGCGCAGCGTCCGCGCCGCGACGGGGATGCACGTCCGTATCGTCCGCGCTCGGAGGGCGCAGACCGCCGCCCGTCCGGTGACCGCCGGCCCGGGGCCGGGGCTCCGCGACGCTTCGACCGCGAGGACTCCCGCGCCACGCGTCCTCCCCAGGATCAGCGCGAGCGCGGGCCGCAGCTTCCCGAAGAGGTGACGGCGCGCGATCTGCCGGGCGCGGCGCGCAATGAGCTGAAGACCCTCAGCAAGGACAACGCCGAGAACGTCGCTCGTCATCTGGTGATGGCGGCGCGGCTCATTGATGAAGACCCCGCGCGGGCGCACGAGCACGCTTTGGCGGCGTCGCGAAGCGCGGGCCGTGTCGCCGTCGTGCGCGAGACGGTGGCGATCACCGCCTATGCGGTCGGCGATTTTGCTCTGGCTTTGCGCGAGCTGCGCACCCATCGCCGGATCTCGGGATCCGATGAGCAGCTCCCGCTCATCGTCGACAGTGAGCGAGGGGTGGGTCGTCCCGACCGTGCGCTCGAAGAGGGACGCGCGGTAGACCGCGCGACGCTCCCCGTCGCGGTGCGTGTGCAACTCGCCATCGCGATGTCGGGCGCGCGCCTCGATCTCGGGCAGACCGATCGGGCGCTCCAGGAGCTGGATATCCCCGAAGCGGACCCCGATCGCGCCTTCGAGTGGAGCCCGGCCCTGTTCGCGGCTCGTGCCGCGGTGCTCGAGGAGCTTGGCCGCGACGCAGAGGCGGCGGAATGGTCGCGTCGCGCCGACATCGCCGCCGAGGCCCTGGATGCGGCAGCTGGCGTCGCTGACCGCGAGGTCATCGTCGTCGAGGAGATCGACCTCATCGATGACGAGGGCGGCGTGGAGGTGGCATCCGGTGTCGTTCCCGTGACCAACGTCGCCCCCGCCGACGTCGACGACGAGCCGGCGGAGGAGCCGGAATCGGACGACGCGCCCGAGGAGACACCGGAGAGCGACGGCGACGAGGACGGAGAGCGGTGATCTTCGGCCGGAGCACTACCCCGCCGACGCCTCTCGACGGGGTCGACGTCGTGCTGGCCGACCTCGACGGGGTCGTCTACGCCGGACCCGATGCTCTTCCGCACGCCGTGGAGAGTCTCAACCGTGCCGCGGAGTCCGGACACCGCCTGGGGTACATCACCAACAATGCCTCGCGAACCGACGCCTCGGTCGCCGAGCATCTGTGCTCGCTCGGTCTGCGCGTTGCACCCGACGATGTCGTGACGAGTCCGCAGGCGGCGATGCGTCTGCTGCGTGAACTCGTACCGGCCGGGTCGACCCTGCTCATCATCGGCGGGGAGGGGCTGGTGGTCGAGGCCGAGAAGGCCGGCTTCGTCGTGACCCGCAGTGCCGAGGACGCTCCTGCGGCCGTCGTTCAGGGCTTCGCGCCCGAGCTGGGCTGGAAGGATCTCGCCGAAGCGGCGTACGCGCTGGCGACCCCGATCGACGAGGGTGGCATCCCGTGGGTGGCGACCAATACGGACTGGACCATCCCGCAGGCCCGCGGTATCGCGCCGGGAAACGGAACGCTCGTGTCGGCCGTTCACACGGCCGTCGGGCGACTCGCGACGGTGGCGGGCAAGCCCGAGCGTCCGATCTTCGACGTCGCTGTGGCCCGTATGGGCGCACAGTCGCCGCTGTTCATCGGTGATCGGTTGGACACCGATATCCAGGGCGCGCGGGGAGCCGAGATGAAATCGGTCCTCGTCCTCACGGGGATCGACCGGCCCAAGCAGGTGCTCGCCGCAGCCCCCAACCAGCGGCCGGACTACATCGTCGCGGACCTGCGCCAGCTGTTCGAGCCGTACCCGGCCACGATCGTCAAGGGCGCCCGCACCCGCGTCGGCGACGCCGTGGTCGAGATCGACGGTGTCGACCTCCGTGTGGTCTCGGCGGGGGATCGTCAGATCGATCTGCTGCGCGCCGGAGCCGCGGCGATCTGGAACTCCGGTCGGGCGATCTTCGGCTTCCGGGTTCCGGAACAGCTGTACGCGGACCCCTTCCGCGTGCGCTGACGCGGATACGATGGCATCCATGTCGGACGACCGCGAGACCGATGCCGACGCCGAGCTGATCAGCCGCCTGCGCATTATCGAGGAACAGCCTCTCGACGCGCGCGCCGACGCCTACGCCGCCCTGCACGACGAGCTCGCCCGCCGACTCGAATCGGGCGCGGCGACGCCGGCCGACGAATGAGCGGCCGACTCGATGCGGAGCTGGCGGCGCGCGGTCTCGCGCGTTCTCGCTCGCACGCGGCGCAGCTGATCGCCGAGGGACTCGTGAGCGTCGATGGGCGCGCTGTGGTCAAGCCGTCGGTGCGCGTCGACGACGAAGCGGTGATTGCCGTTGCCGGCGCCGACCACTACGTCAGCCGCGCCGCGCACAAGCTTCTCGCCGCGCTGGATGCCTTCGAGATCGACGTCGCCGGGCGCGTGGCCGTGGATCTCGGGGCGTCAACGGGGGGATTCACGCAGGTGCTGCGCGAGCGGGGCGCACAACCGGTACTGGCGCTCGACGTCGGCCACGGGCAGTTGTCCACCGTCGTGGCCGCCGACCCGGGGGTGGTGTCGGTGGAGGGGTATAACGTGCGGTTCATGACCGCCGAGTCCCTGGCTTCCGCGACAGGGGTCGCCGAGCGTCCGAGCGTGGTCACGGGCGATCTGTCCTTCATCTCGCTCCACCACGTGCTTCCCGCCGTCGTCGCCACCGCCACGCCCTCCGCCGATGCCGTCCTCCTGATCAAGCCGCAGTTCGAGGTGGGCCGCACGGCGGTCAAGGGTGGTCTCGTGACCGACCCGGCGCTGCGGTCCGACGCGGTGCACGGTGTGCTGTGGGCCGCGTGGGACGCCGGACTCCGGACGGCGGGGGTGATCGCCTCTCCACTGGTGGGAACCCACGGCAACCAGGAGTACGTGGCGTGGTTCTCGGACTCCCGTGGCACCGACCCCTCAGAATGGGAGAGCACCGTGACCCGACTGACCGGAAGCCGATGACCCCCAGCGAACGCCGAATCCTCCTTGTCGTCCACGCGCGCCGCGACGACACCGTCGAGGCGGCCCAGCGCGTGCTGTCCGCGGTGCGCGCGGCGGGGGCGGTGCCTGTGGTCTCGGCCGAGGACCGTCCGGAGCTCGCACAGCGCCTGTCGCTCGAGGGCGTCGAGACCCTCGGCGTCGACACCGGCGTCCACGACCTCGAGATGGCGATCGTGCTGGGCGGAGACGGCACCATCCTGCGCGCGGCCGAGACGGTGCGCGGGGGCACGGCCCCCATCCTCGGAATCAACATGGGCCACGTCGGCTTCCTCGCCGAGATCGAGCGCGACGATATGGACGACGCCGTCCGCCGCGTGATCGCCCGCGACTACCGCGTCGAGGAGCGCCTCGCCCTCGCGGTGAAGGTGCTCGATGCCGACGGGCGGGTGATCTTCGAGACGTGGGCGCTGAACGAGGCCACCGTCGAGAAGGCCAGCCGTGAGCGCATGCTCGAGGTCGTGATGGAGGTCGACGGTCGCCCGCTGTCGTCGTTCGGCTGCGACGGCGTGGTCATGGCCACGCCCACCGGTTCGACCGCCTACAACTTCTCCGCCGGCGGCCCGGTCATCTGGCCGACCGTCGAGGCGATTGCCGTGGTGCCGCTGTCGGCGCACGCCCTGTTCGCGCGTCCGCTCGTCGTGAGCCCGGATGCCACGGTCGCGGTGGAGGTGCTCGAGCGCACCAGCGGGAGTGGCATCCTGTGGTGCGACGGTCGCCGTTCGCACGAACTCCCGCCGGGCGCGCGGGTGGTGGCGCGCCGGTCGTCGCGGCCGGTTCGTCTGGCGCGCCTGCACCCCGCAGCCTTCACCGACCGACTCGTGCGCAAGTTTCGTCTGCCCGTGACGGGCTGGCGTGGCGCGTTGGGAGGCACGCCGTGATCGAAGAGATGCACCTGCGCGACCTCGGCGTGATCGCCGACGCCACCCTGCCCATCGGGCGCGGCTTCACCGCCATCACGGGCGAGACGGGTGCCGGCAAGACCATGGTGGTCACGGGCCTCGGGCTGCTGCTCGGTCAGCGCGCCGATTCCGGCGCCGTGCGCTCCGGCGCCGCGCAGGCTGCGGTCGAAGGTGTCTGGGTGGTTCCCGAAGACGGGTCGGTGGCCGCGCGCGTGCGTGAGGCCGGCGGCGACGTCGAGCCGCTCGGCGACGGTGCCGCGGAGCTGTACCTCGCGCGCACGGTGTCGAGCGAAGGGCGCGGCCGCGCGACGGTCGGTGGGCGTACGGCGCCGGCCGGAGTGCTGGCCGACCTGGCCGACGACCTCGTCGTGGTGCACGGGCAGTCCGATCAGCTGCGGTTGCGCTCGGCATCCGCCCAGCGTGACGCGCTCGACCGCTTCGGGGGCGAAGCCATCGTGGCCGCGCGCGGAGCGTATCGCGCGGCGTGGGACGCCTGGCGGGCGCTGGATGCCGAGCTCTCGACGCTGACCGCGGATCGCGACGATCGCGCCCGCGAGGCCGAGGAACTACGCGCCGCGATCGTCGAGATCGAGGCGGCGGCACCGCTGGCCGGCGAAGAAGAGGAGCTCGCGCGTCGCGCGGAGCGCCTGTCCAACGCCGAGGAGCTGCGGATCGCCGCGGTGAGCGCGCACGCGGTGCTCTCCAGCGACGACGAAACCCCCGACGTGGTCACCCTGCTCGCGGAGGCGCGGCGGGCGCTCGAGCGCGTCTCGGGCAGTGATGCGGCGCTCGCGACGATCGGGGAGCAGGTGGCCGACCTCGGGTATCGCGCGACCGACGCCGCCGTCGCCCTGTCGGGCTACCTCGCCGACCTCGACGAGTCGGGGCCACACGAACTCGCGGCCGTCGACGAGCGCCGCGGTGTGCTCGCCGGGCTCGTCCGCGCGCACGGCTCGGTCGAGGCGGCGATCGATCTGCTGCAGACCGGGTCGGCGCGCCTGCTCGAGCTCGACGACGATGGCGACCGGATCGCGCGGCTCGGGGAACGGCGCGACGCCGCCGCGGCCGAGCTCGATGCCGCGGCCGACACCCTCACGACCGTGAGGCGCGAGGCCGCCGAACGGCTCGGGGCCTTGGTCACGGAGGAACTCCACGCCCTCGCCCTGCCGGACGCCCGGCTCACCGTCGAGGTGTCGCCGTCGGCGGCGCCCGGCACCCACGGCCGCGATGACGTCGCGATCCTGCTCTCCCCGCATCCCGGTGCCGATCCCCGGCCCGTCTCGCGGGGCGCCTCCGGGGGCGAGCTCAGCCGCGTGATGCTCGCGATCGAGGTCGTCATCGCCGGCGTCGACCCGGTGCCGACGTTCGTCTTCGACGAAGTGGATGCCGGAATCGGCGGCGCCGCGGCCATCGAGGTGGGCCGGCGCCTCGCCCGACTCGCCGAATCGTCGCAGGTGATCGCGGTCACCCACCTCGCCCAGGTCGCCGCGTTCGCCGGGAACCATCTGACGGTGGTCAAGGGCAACGACGGCGCGGTGACGGCATCCAGTGTCCGGCGGCTCGACGGCGCCGAACGAGAGGCCGAGATGGCGCGGCTGCTCTCGGGCCTCAGCGACTCCGACGCGGCGCTCACCCACGCGCGCGAACTCCTCGAGACCGGGCGCACCCTGCGCTGACGCTCCGCCCCGACACCGGATCGTCACGCCCGGGTGACACGGGTGTCGGAGGTCGGTGCGAGACTTCCCCCAACACCCGGTGACCATCGGGCGTCCACCCTCCGACTCACTGATAGGATCGAAGCCCGTGATGCAGACTTCGGACGCGGGACATTCATACGACACCACGGCATCGGCCTTCACCACGAAGCACATCTTCGTGACCGGAGGTGTGGTCTCGTCTCTCGGGAAGGGCCTGACGGCGGCAAGCCTCGGCAACCTCCTCACGGCGCGGGGTCTCCGCGTCGTCATGCAAAAGCTCGACCCCTACCTCAACGTCGATCCCGGAACGATGAACCCGTTCCAGCACGGTGAGGTGTTCGTCACCGACGACGGGGCCGAGACCGACCTCGACATCGGCCACTACGAGCGCTTCCTCGACATCGAGCTGAGCCAGGCGGCCAACGTCACCACGGGGCAGATCTACTCGCAGGTCATCGCGCGCGAGCGCCGCGGCGAGTACCTCGGTGACACCGTGCAGGTCATCCCGCACATCACCGACGAGATCAAGCGCCGCATGCGTCTGCAGGCGACCGAGACGCCGCAGCCCGACGTGATCATCACCGAGATCGGTGGAACGGTCGGCGACATCGAGTCGCAGCCGTTCATCGAGTCGGCGCGGCAGATCCGTCATGAGCTCGGCCGCAAGAACGTCTTCTTCGTGCACGTCTCGCTCGTGCCCTTCATGGGCGCCTCCGGCGAGCAAAAGACCAAGCCCACCCAGCACTCCGTCGCAGCCCTCCGCTCGATCGGCATCCAGCCCGACGCGCTCGTGCTGCGCAGTGACCGCCCCGTCACCGAGTCGAACAAGCGCAAGATCGCGCTCATGTGCGACGTCGACGAAGACGCGGTCGTCAACGCGGTCGACGTGCCGAGCATCTACGACATCCCGACGATGCTGCACGACCAGGGCCTCGACGCCTACATCGTCGACGCGCTCGACATCGACAAGGCGGCCGAGGTCGACTGGTCGCGCTGGGAGCGCGTGCTCCAGGCCGTGCACAACCCCAAGCACGAGGTCACGATCGGCCTGGTCGGCAAGTACATCGACCTGCCCGACGCGTACCTCTCGGTCACCGAGGCCATCAAGGCCGGTGGCTTCGGACAAGAGACGCACGTGAAGATCACGTGGATCCCCTCTGACCTGTGCGAGACGCCCGAGGGCGCGGCCAAGGCCCTCTCGGCGGTCGACGGGATCATCGTGCCCGGCGGGTTCGGCATCCGCGGGATCGAGGGCAAGCTCGGGGCGCTGCGCTTCGCGCGCGAGCAGGGCATCCCCACGCTCGGCATCTGCCTCGGCCTGCAGTGCATGGTCATCGAGTACGCGCGCACCGTCGCCGGCCTCGAGGGCGCGTCGTCGAGCGAGTTCGACCCCGACACCGTGCACGCGGTCGTGGCGACCATGGCCGAGCAGGTCGACATCCTCCAGAGCGGCGACCTTGGCGGCACTATGCGCCTGGGCCTGTACCCCGCCGACCTCGCCGAGGGCTCGCTCGCCGCCGAGGTGTATGGATCGAACCGCGTCGCGGAGCGTCACCGCCACCGCTACGAGGTCAACAACGCCTACCGCCAGCAGCTGAGTGACGCCGGCCTGGTGTTCTCGGGGCTCAACCCCGACCTCGACCTCGTCGAGTATGTCGAGCTGCCGCGCGACGTGCACCCGTACTACATCGCCACGCAGGCGCACCCCGAGCTGCGGTCGCGGCCGACCGAGCCGCACCCGCTGTTCCGCGGTCTCGTCGGTGCGGCGCTGGAGCGTCACCGCTCGAGCGAACTGTTCGACGACGTCGAGGAGGACTGACATGGAGTCGCTGCGCGACGAGCCCGTCGACCTGGAGGTCGTCGCCAGCGACCTCGTGTATCAGGGTGCGGTGTGGGACGTCCGGTCCGACACCGTGCGGTACGGCGACGGCGAGATGACGCGCCAGTACGTCGAGCACCCGGGCGCGGCGGCGGTGGTCGCGATCGACGACGACGAGCGCGTCGTGCTCATTCAGCAGTACCGTCAGCCGATCAAGGAACGCGACTGGGAGATCCCGGCCGGGCTGCTCGACGTGGCGGGGGAGCCGCCCGTCGAGACGGCGAAGCGCGAACTGAGCGAAGAGGTTGACCTCGCGGCCGACCGCTGGCAGCACCTCGTGTCGATCCACACCACGCCCGGCGGCAACGACGAGATCGTGCACCTGTTCCTCGCGCGAGGACTCCGCGACGTCGTCACCGACTACGAGCGCGAGCATGAGGAGTCCGACATGCGGGTGGAGCGGATGCCGTTGGCCGACGTGATCGACGGAGTGCTGGCGGGGCGTCTGCGCAACGGCATCCTGGCCACCGGTGTTCTGGCGGCCGCCGAGGTGCTGCGCCGCGAGGCTGCGTCGGCGTGACGTGAGGCTCGAGCGCGCCGTCGAAACGTATCTGCGGCACGTCGCGCTCGAACGCGGACTCTCCGACCACACCGTCGCGGCGTATCGCCGTGACCTCGAGGTGTACCGCGCGTGGCTCGCGGAGCGCGGCATCCACGAGGTCGAGTCGGTGACGGCCGAGACGGTGGCGGAGTTCGCCGCCGAGCGGGCCGCGGCCGAGCCACCGCCCGCGGCCTCGTCGCTCGCGCGGCTGCAGTCCTCGGTGCGCGGGCTGCACCGTTTTCTCGTGCGCGAGGGGAGCGTCGACGACGATCCGAGTGGACGGCTGCGTCCTCCCAAAGCACCGCGGCGGCTGCCGAAGGCGCTCTCGATCGGCCAGGTCGAAGACCTGCTGGATGCCGCGGGCCCGGCGCCCGGATCGGCGGACGCCTCCGCGGCCGAGGGGCCGGCCGTGCGCGACCGCGCGCTGCTGGAGTTGCTGTATGCCACCGGGGCGCGGGTGTCGGAGATCGTGCAGCTCGATGTCGACGACACCGCGCACGGCGACGTGCTGCGCGTGCGGGGCAAGGGCGCGAAAGAGCGGGTCGTGCCGGTGGGGTCGTACGCCCGGGCCGCTGTCGACGCCTACCTCACGCGGGTGCGGCCGGCGTGGGCGGCGAAGGGGCGCGCGACGCCGCGCCTGTTCCTCGGCGTGCGTGGCGCCCCGCTGTCGCGCCAGAGCGCGTGGTTGATCATCCAGGTGGCCGCGGAGCGCGCCGGGCTCACCGCCCACGTCTCACCGCACACGCTCCGGCACTCGTTCGCAACGCACCTGCTGCAGGGCGGCGCCGACGTGCGCGTCGTGCAAGAACTCCTCGGTCATGCGTCGGTGGCGACGACCCAGATCTACACGCACGTCTCGGTCGACGCGCTGCGCGACGTCTACGCCACCGCGCACCCCCGGGCGCGCTGAGCACCCCGGTCCGCCCGGGACCGGTGCACCGGCGCCCCGCGGGTCTCCCGGCGCGCGGCGGGGTGGCGAGTAGACTCGGGAACGTTATGACGAAGGCGGGAGACTCGGTGTCGGCGAGCACGAAGGGGACGGCGAAGAACGCGGACGAGGTCATCCTCGGCCCCACCGGACGGCCGTACCACGGTTTCCCCACGCCGCCGACGCTCGACAGCCACGGTCCGGCGCGCATCATCGCCCTGTGCAACCAGAAGGGTGGCGTCGGCAAGACGACGACGACCATCAACCTCGCCGCAGCCCTCGCCGGCTACGGCCGCCGCGTGCTCGCGATCGACTTCGACCCCCAGGGTGCGCTGTCGGCGGGGCTCGGCATCCAGACCCACGACGTCCCCACGATCTACGACCTCCTGCTCGACACCAAGCGCGACCCGCGTGAGGTGATCGTGCAGACCCGTGTCGAGGGGCTCGACCTGATCCCGGCCAACATCGACCTGTCGGCGGCCGAGGTGCACCTGGTCAACGAGGTCGCGCGCGAGACGATCCTCGCCCGCGTGCTGCGCAAGGTCGCCGCCGACTACGACGTCGTGCTCGTGGACTGCCAGCCCTCGCTCGGCCTGCTCACCGTCAACGCCCTCACGGCGGCCCACGGCGTGCTCATTCCGCTGGAGTGCGAGTTCTTTGCGCTGCGCGGTGTGGCTCTGCTCATCGAGACGATCGACAAGGTGCGCGATCGCCTCAACCCCGCGATCGAGCTCGACGGCGTCCTGGCCACGATGTACGACCCGCGCACGCTGCACTCGCGCGAGGTGCTCGAGCGCGTCGTCGAGGCGTTCGGCAACGACGTGCTCGAAACGGTGATCGGTCGCACGGTGAAGTTCCCGGATGCCTCGGTCTCGGGCATGCCGATCACGGAGTTCGCGCCCGAGCACGCCGCCGCACAGGCCTACCTGCGGCTGGCGCGGGAACTGGTCGCCCGTGGCGCTGTCGCCTGACGACGGCACCGCTGCCACCGCGCCGGACGGCGGAGCCGACGAGGCCACCGGCTTCCGGGTGTCTCTGCCCGTCTTCGACGGCCCCTTCGACCTGCTGCTGAACCTCATCTCGGCGCACGAGCTCGACATCACCGAGGTCGCGCTCAGCCGCGTCACCGACGAGTTCATCGCCTATCTGCGGGCCATGGGTCCGGCCGGCGACCTCGACGAGGCGTCGGAGTTCCTCGTCGTGGCGGCGACCCTGCTCGACATGAAGATCGCCGGGCTCCTGCCGCAGGGCGAACTCGTGGATGCCGAATCCGTGGCGCTGCTCGAAGCGCGCGACCTGCTCTTCGCCCGGCTGCTGCAGTACCGGGCGTTCAAAGAGGTGTCGGCGTGGTTCGCCCGCTCCCTGCAGCGGGAGGACCGACGCCACACCCGCAGCGCGCGCCTCGACGAGAAGTACCGCAGCGCCGTGCCGGAGCTCGTGTGGACCCTCAGCGCCGAGGATTTCGCGGCGCTCGCCGTGGTCGCCCTCGCCCCGAAGCAGCCGCCGACCGTGGGCCTCGATCACCTGCACGCGCCGCTGGTCAGCATCCGCGAGCAGGCCGCGATCGTCGTGACGCTGCTGCGCGGGGCGGGAACGCTGAACTTCCGCGACCTGGTCGCCGGCGTGACCCAGACCGGGGTCGTCGTCGCGCGGTTCCTCGCGATCCTCGAGCTCTACCGGCACGCCGCGTTGTCGTTCGAGCAGCTCGAACCGCTGGGGGAGCTGACCCTGCGCTGGACCGCCGAGAGGTGGTCGGAAGAGAACCTCGCCGCCCTGGGAGCCGACTATGACCGATGACCTCGCCGCCCCGACCGAGCGGCCGAACGACACGGCATCCGTGGCCCGTCGCCTGGAGGCGATCCTCCTCGTCGTCGACGAGCCGCAGAGCCTCGTGAGCCTGGCCGCCGCGGTTGCCGCGCCCGTTCCGGCGGTGCGCCAGGCCGTCGAGGCGCTCGTCGCCGATTACGACGGCGAGTCCGGCGGTCCTCGCCGCGGCTTCGAGCTGCGCGAGGTCGGCGGCGGATGGCGGCTGTACGTGCGCGAGGAGTACGACGACGTCGTCGGGGAGTTCGTGAACACCCAGGCGCCGTCGCGGCTGTCTCAGGCGGCGCTGGAGACCCTGGCCGTCATCGCGTACAAGCAGCCCGTGACGCGGGGGCAGGTGGCATCCATTCGGGCCGTGAACGTGGACTCGGTGGTACGCACCCTGCTGGCTCGGGGCCTGATCACCGAGGTGTTCACCGACCCCGACACGGGCGCGATCCACTACGGCACGACGGATCAGCTGCTGATCAACCTGGGGATCAATTCGCTCGACGAGTTGCCCCACATCTCGCCGTTGCTCGACGACGGCGCGGACGGATTCGATGGAGAGGTGCTCAGATGAGTGAGATGGATACCGAGGGCGTACGGCTGCAGAAGGTTCTGGCGAACGCCGGGGTGGCGTCGCGCCGCGTCTCGGAGCAGATGATCGTCGAGGGACGCGTGCGGGTAAACGGCGAGGTCGTGACCGAGCTCGGCTCGCGCATCGACCCCGAGAACGACCTCGTCGACGTCGACGGGGTGGCCGTGCAGTTGGATGCCTCCAAGCGCTACGTGATCCTCAACAAGCCGACCGGCGTGGTCAGCTCGATGAGCGACGACCGTGGTCGGCCCGACCTGCGGCAGTTCACCGCGGAGTGGGAAGAGCGTCTGTTCAACGTCGGACGCCTCGACGCCGACACGAGCGGCCTGCTCGTGCTCACGAACGACGGCGACCTCGCCCACGTGCTCGCCCACCCCTCGTTCGGGGTGACCAAGGTGTACATCGCGAAGGTCGACGGCCTCGTCACCCCGCAGACGATCGCGCGGCTGACCCGCGGCGTCGAGCTCGAGGACGGACCGATCGCGGCCGACAAGGCGCGCCTGCTGGATGCCTCGAAGGGGGCGAGTCTGGTGGAGCTGACGCTGCACTCCGGGCGCAACCGGATCGTCCGGCGCATGATGGCCGAGGTGGGTCACCCCGTCGTCGAACTGGTGCGGCGGCAGTTCGGCCCGCTCCACCTGGGAACTCTCCCGGTGGGGAAGGCTCGGGAGTTGACTACAGTGGAACGTGGCGCACTGTTGACGCTGTCCCGTTCGGACAGCGACGCTCCGGCCGCTCCGGCCGAGTGACACACGGGCGCCGCGCGGTGCCAGCGTCACCGCCAGGGCAGCAGGAGACCCGATGATCGAACCGAACGGAACGCCCGCGCGCGCGGAGGCGCCCTTGGCGACCCGTACGAGCGGCACCGTGCGCGTGGTCGGCTCGGGTCTGCTCGGCGCGAGCATCGGGCACGCGCTGACCGCCCGCGGGGTCGACGTCGTGCTCGCCGACACCTCTCCGTCGCAGCTGCGCCTCGCGATCGACTACGGCGCCGGCCGCGCCGAGCGCGACGACGACCGACCCTCGCTCATCGTGGTCGCGGTGCCGCCCGACGTCGTCGCCGACGTGGTGCAGCGCGAACTCGCGGCCTTCCCCGGGGCGGTCGTCACCGATGTCGCGAGCGTCAAGCTCGAGCCGTTGCGCACGCTGCGCTCCCGCGGCGTCGACCTCACGCACTACATCGGGTCGCACCCGATGGCCGGCCGCGAACGCGGGGGAGCGATCTCGGCGCGCGCCGACATCTTCGTCGGACGCCCGTGGGTGGTCTGCCGTGACGGCGAGACCTCGGCGCACGACCTCTCGCTCGTCGAGGGCCTCGCCCTCGACCTAGGCGCTTCGCTCGTGGAGATGACCCCCGAAGAGCACGACGAGTCCGTCGCGCTCATGTCGCACGTGCCGCAGCTGGTCGCGAGCCTCCTCGCCGGTCGCTTCGTCACCGCCCCCGACGGTTCGCTCCGTCTCGCGGGGCAGGGCGTGCGCGACACCACCCGCATCGCGGCATCCGCTCCCGAGCTGTGGGTGCAGATCCTCGGCGCGAACGCCGCGCCCGTGGTCGAGGTGCTCGACCAGCTCGCCGCCGACCTCACCGACGTCGCCGACGCGCTGCGCGACCCCGACGCTCCCGGCGCCCGCCGGACGGTGGCCGACACCATCCGCCGCGGCAACGAGGGCGTCGAGCGCCTGCCCGGCAAGCACGGCCAGAACCGCCGGTTCGACACGTTCGTCGTCATGGTCGACGACACCGCGGGCCAGCTGGGGCGCCTCTTCGGCGAGCTCGGTGAGCTCGACGTCAACGTCGAAGACCTGCGTCTCGAGCACTCGCCGGGGGCTCCCTTCGGCCTGGCCGAGATCAGCGTCGTTCCCGACGCCGTCCACCGAGCCGTCGACGGGCTCCAGCAGCGCGGATGGCGGATTGCGAGCACCACCCATGACTGATGCCACCCCCTCCCTGACCAAGCCCGCGGTGAGTGCGCCCGCCGTCGTGGCGATCGACGGTCCCGCCGGAAGCGGCAAGTCGAGCGTGTCGAAGACCACCGCCGAGCGCCTCGGTTTCGGCTTCCTCGACACCGGCGCCGCCTATCGCGCCCTCGCCTGGCACGCCCTGGCGCACGGCGCCGACACCTCGGATGCCACCGCGGTGCTCGAGGTGTTCGGCGACTTCGACTACGCCATCTCGCTCGACCCGGCCGACCGCTGGGTGCGCGTGGGCGGCACCGATGTCACGGCCGCGATCCGCGAGCCCCGCGTGACGGATGCCGTGAGCGGCGTGGCCCGCGTTCCCGCCGTGCGGCAGGCGATCAACGACCTGTTCCGCCGGCTCGTGGCATCCTCGGGTCTGCGCGGAGTGGTGGTCGAGGGCCGCGACATCACCACCGTCGTGTACCCCGACGCGCTCGTGCGCATTCTGCTCACGGCCGCCCCCGAGGTGCGCGCCGCGCGGCGCAGCGCCGAACTGACCGACCAGGACGCCGCGAGGGTGGCTGCCGCGCTGCACCAGCGCGACGCCGCCGATTCCACGGTCGTCGACTTCCTCACCGCCGCTCCCGGCGTGCAGGTGGTCGATTCGACCCACCTCGATTTCGAACAGACCGTCGACGCCGTGTTGAACGTCGTCGACTCCACGATGGGAGCCCGCGATGGGCGTTGACGACGAGTACGAAGGCGGGCCCGACCAGCTCGCCGAGAAGATGGCCGAGCTCGATGAGGTCTTGGCCGAACAGCGCGCCGCCGCCTTGCGCGCCGGCCTCGAGGATTTCGACCTCGACGAAGAAGATGCGCAGCTCCTCGCGGGCCTCGCGTCGGGCGAGGACGGCATCGAGTTCTTGCCCGCGCTGCCGGTGGTCGCGATCGTCGGCCGCCCGAACGTGGGCAAGTCGGCGCTGGTGAACCGCATCCTCGGGCGCCGTGAGGCCGTCGTCGAGGACACCCCCGGTGTCACGCGCGACCGCGTGACGTACAAGGCCGAGTGGCTCGACCGCCGCTTCTCGCTCGTCGACACCGGCGGCTGGGAACCCGACGCCCGCGGCATCGACCGCTCGGTGGCGGCGCAGGCCGAGGTCGCGATCGACCTCGCCGACGTGGTGCTGTTCGTGGTGGATGCCACGGTGGGCGCGACCGCGACCGACGAGCACGTCGTGCGGTTGCTGCGCAAGACCAAGAAGCCCGTGTTCCTCGTGGCCAACAAGGTCGACGACGCTCGACACGAGCCCGAGGCCGCGGCGCTGTGGAACCTGGGCCTCGGCGAGCCGCACCCTGTCTCGGCCATTCACGGGCGCGGCGTGGCCGACCTGCTCGACGAGCTCATGAAGGTGCTGCCCCAGATCTCGGCGGTGGCGAAGTACGAGATCGGCGGCCCGCGTCGTGTCGCGATCCTCGGGCGCCCCAACGTGGGCAAGTCGTCGCTGCTGAACAAGGCCGCCGGCGAAGAGCGCGTCGTCGTCAACGAGCTCGCGGGCACCACCCGTGACCCCGTCGACGAGGTCGTCGAGCTCGGCGGCAAGCTCTGGACGCTCGTCGACACCGCCGGCATCCGTCGTCGTGTGCACCTGCAGCAGGGCGCCGACTTCTACGCGTCGCTGCGCACCTCGACCGCGCTGGAGAAGTCGGAAGTGGCCGTCGTCGTGCTCGACGTGTCGCAGTCGATCAGCGTGCAAGACCTGAACATCATCGACCTCGTGCTCGAGTCGGGCCGTGCGCTCGTGCTGGCGTTCAACAAGTGGGACCGCCTGAACGACGACGACATGGAGAACGCCGACCGTCGCCGCTACCTCGAGCGCGAGATCGAGCAAGACCTGGCGCACGTGACGTGGGCGCCGCGCGTGAACATCTCGGCCCGCACCGGACGCCACCTCGACAAGCTCGTGCCCGCGCTCGAGACGGCCCTGGAGTCGTGGGATCAGCGCATTCCCACGGGCAAGTTCAACGCGTTCCTCGCCGAGCTCGTCGCCGAGCACCCGCACCCGCTGCGCGGGGGCAAGCAGCCGCGCATCCTGTTCGGCACGCAGGCGGCCACGCGTCCGCCGACCTTCGTGCTGTTCACGACCGGATTCCTCGACCCGGGCTACCGCCGGTTCATCCAGCGGCGCCTGCGCGAGATCTACGGCTTCGAGGGCACACCGATCGTGCTGAACATGCGCATCCGCGAGAAGCGCCAGCGCTGAGTCGCCGCGCGCGAACGCCCCGTTTTCCCCTTCGGGAAGGCGGGGCGTTCGTCGTTTCGCGTGTGATCGGGGCTCGGCGCGTCGACACTTTCCCGCGTCGGCATCTCGCGCGAAGTGCCGCGGCGGTGGCGGCGTCCTGCGCTGTCGCGAAGAATGCGTCGCGAGTCGGCGTGTCATGTTTCCTGAAAGGCACCTGTGAGTCGATAGAGTCCACTCCGGCGGACTATTCCCGGGCCGCCGGAGTGGCATCCCGTCGATGCCGTGATGGGGGTTCATCATGACCAATCAGCAGGCCGTCCCGGCGCTGAACCAGCCGTACTACGGGGCGCCGATCGGCGCCGCCGTGCAGCGCTTCTTCAAGAAATACGCCACCTTCACCGGGCGTGCCAGCCGCAGCGAGTACTGGTGGTGGGCGCTGGTGATGTTCCTCGTGGGCATGGTGCTCGTCGTCCTGGCCCTCGCCACCGGTGGTCCGACCGTTGATGAGATGGGCCGCGCGGTGGGTCCTTCCGGTCTCGGACTGGTGTTCTACGTGATCTACGGTCTGTGGTCGCTGGTGACGATCATTCCGCACCTCGCCCTCACCGTCCGTCGGCTGCACGACACCAACCGCAGCGGCTTCTGGATCTTCATCGCCTTCGTGCCCTTCGTCGGTGGGATCATCCTGTTCGTGTTCATGCTTCTGGACGCCAAGCCGGAGGGCGCACGCTTCGACGCGTAACACCTTCCTCGACGCGCCCCGACCCGCTCTGGGTCGGGGCGCGTCGTCGTTTCGGCGGCGGCGTGTGACGCGAGGCGCGCCGGGCGCTTCGGGGGTGTGCCAGGCTGGAGAGGATGACGATCCAACCTCCCGCCCCCGGCGAACCGCGGCGTCCGCACGGGCCCCGCGATCCCGGCGATGCCTGGGTGGTCGCGCCCACGGGGGAGAGGTACTGGGGCCGGTTCGGTGCCGCGGGCCTGCTCGCCCTCGACGCGGCGCGCGGCGTGCTGCTGCAGCACCGGGTGTCGTGGAGCCACTTCGGCAACACCTGGGCGCTCCCCGGGGGTGCGCGGCACGAGGGTGAGTCCGCGCGCGACGGGGCCCTGCGCGAGTCGGCGGAGGAGGCGGGTGTGCCGGTGGATGCCGTGCAGCCCCGCTTCGAGAGCGTGCTCGACCTCGGCATCTGGAGCTATTCGACGCTCGTCGCCGACGTGACCACGCCGTTCGAGCCGGTGATCAGCGACCCCGAGAGCGTGGCGCTGGAGTGGGTGCCGGTCGACGAGGTGGCATCCCGCCCGTTGCATCCGGGATTCGCCTCGGCGTGGCCGGTGCTGCGCGACGCGCTGTCGGCGCGCCCCGCCGTGATCGTCGACATCGCGAACGTGATGGGCTCCACACCCGACGGGTGGTGGAAAGACCGCGCCGGCGCGGCCGAACGCCTGGTCGGTCAGCTCTCGCGACTGGCCGTCGACGGAATGGATGCCGAGCACCTCGGCCTCGCGGGAACGCGCTGGTTCCCGTTCGTCGCGGCGGTGCTCGAGGGCGAGGCGCGTTCCGCGGACGTGGATGCCGGTCAGGTTCGGGTGTTCCACGCCCCGGGGTCGGGCGACGACGAGATCGTCGAGGTCGCCCGCGCGCTCGTGGATTCCCGAAACCCGGTGATCGTCGTGACGAGCGACCGCGGGCTCGCGGCGCGGGTCGAGGAGCTCGGGGCGTCGGTGCGCGGCGTGCGGTGGTTGCGGGAGCAGCTGGGCTGAGGGGCTGGTTCGACGCTGCGGTGACAGTAGCGCCGCTGGCCGGCGCGGGGCGCTGGCTCAGTGATGCGCACAGCTTCAGTTGCGGCGGTGGTGCGTCGGCTGAGTCTGTGCGCATCGCTGAGCGTGGGCGCGGCGGGGGGCCGGGGCGGTGGTGCTGGCCGGCGCGGGGCGCTGGCTCAGTGATGTGCGCAACCTAAGCTGCGGTGGCGGTGGGTGGGCTGAGTTTGTGCGCGTCGGTGAGGATGTGCGCGGCGGGCCGGGGGCCGAGCGGGAATGTCGTCAGTCGAGGTCGCGGCCGCGGAGCTTCTCGATGTCGCGGCGGTCGCGCTTGGTGGGGCGTCCGGCGCCGCGGTCGCGGACCGGAACGAACGGCATGCTTTCCTTCGGGGGCGGCGGGGGAGTGCGGTCGTCGACCGCCTCGGCCACGAGCGCCGCGCCGACGCGCTTCGCGATCGTCTTCTTTACGACGAGGATCCGGTCGAACCCTTGGATGCGCACGCGCAACTCGTCGCCCGGGCGCACCGGCTGGGCCGCCTTCGCCCGCTCGCCGTTGACCCGCACATGACCCGCGCGGCACGCCGTGGTCGCCGCCGACCGTGTCTTGTAGACGCGTACCGCCCACAGCCACGCGTCGACGCGGGCGGAGGTGGTGGCATCCGGCATTCGGGCTCCTTCGGGCGAACCTCCATCGTAAGTGGCTGTGGAGAGGCGCCACACGCCCGGGCTGCGTCTGGTTCGCGGCGGTGCCGAGGAGGGGCTAATATAGGGGAGTTGCCCGCTCGCGGGCGACGGGATGTGGCGCAGCTTGGTAGCGCACTTGACTGGGGGTCAAGGGGTCGCAGGTTCAAATCCTGTCATCCCGACCATTTCGAGGATGTTCAAACCATTGGACAAGTTGAGCCTCGTAGAGGTCGACGAAAGGCCTCCCGCAGAGATGCGGGAGGCCTTTTCTGTCGCTGTTGTGTCTGGCAGCATCGCGTTGCGGGTTATCGGCCAAAAAGTGTGTATGGGTCGGGCGTGTTAGCCGCGTCCTGCCCATCCGGTTCGGGTCCAGAGGCCTTCCTCGGGGTTGAGGGCGGTGTCGTAGAGGGCGGGCCCGAGGGGTTCGTCGACGTGCGCTGCGGGGATGGGGGTCTCGGTGGGGCGTGCGAGGTCGAGGGCGTGCTCGAGGGGAAGTTCTCGGAGGGTGAGGAACCATTCGACTGCGCGGCGGCGGTGCTGTTCGCTCATTCCGCGGTGTCGGCGCAGCAGGTCGCGGATTTGGGCGTTGAGGCTCTCTAACGCGGAGGTCGTGCGCGGGGTGCCGTAGACGATGTGAGTGAACAGGGTCTGACGGCGTGTGACCAGGCGCATCAGTAGCCAGGCTTTGCGGAGGCGGTCGTGGGTGAAGCCCCACTGTCCGTTGCGGAACATGGTGCGTTCCCGGGTGAGGTGACCGAAGGCCTGCCACCATTGCTCGAGGCGAAGCTGCCACTCGATCGCGGCGGTTTCGTCGCGGACGGCGCTGAGGTCCATCACCAGGCGTCGTAACGCTTTGCCGGCGGTAGTTCGCGGGTGTCGCGTCAGATGGCGGGTGATGTTCATTTGCAGGTGGAAGATGCAGCGTTGATGCGCGGTCTCTGGCCAGCATCGTCTGAGCGCGCTGGGTAGACCGGAGCCGCCGTCGGAGACGAGGACGGCGGGCGCGGGAACCTGTTCCACCAACGCAGCCCACGCGGCGGTCGATTCGCGGGCGCACCACTGCCAGGCCAGGACGCGTCCGGTGTCGCTGAGAGCGATCAGTAGGCACCACGTTCCTACCCAGACACCGTCGACGAGGACGGCGTGGTGGACCGTCTCGACTTTCCCGAGATCGGGAACCAGCTCCCAACACCACGCAGACCGGCGGCGGAAGGATCGTCCCGACGCCGTCCCATCTGTTTCGGCTTGGGTGCTCTTGCCTACGATCCAGTTCACGAACCGGCGGAGCTGTTCTCGACGCGCGACGTCGGGACGGCGCCTGGTCGACGATGCTCCGCACGACGGGCACCGCCACCGCTGCGTCCCTGCCGACGTCCGCCCGTTCTTCACCAGCAGCGACCCGCATACCAGACAAGTCGTCGAGTTCGTCGGAAGGTCCACGACTAAGGGTCGCGGACCATACCGATCCCCGATTCACCGCGAAATCACGCGGCTAAACGACCATCCCATACACACTTTTTGGCCTATAACCCCGCGTTGCCGCTTCCTGGGCGGCGTTGGTGGATTGCCGCGTTGATGTCTGTGCGCCGAGCGTGGATATCGATCGTGTCCTCCTCTCGGTGCCAGGTCGATGAGGCGTTCTTCTTGAGCCTCGAGCTTCTTGAGTTCGAGGTTGAGCGACTTTCGCGCTTGAAGCTGCGCCGCCTGGCTTCCGCCCAGCGTTTCGTCGAGCGCAGCGCCCAGGACGCTGGCGTCCTCGTCAGTGAGTCTCTCTTGAGCGACTCGTCGCGCCACCGCTGCCTCGACATCGTCCATGCGGATGGTGCCCACTGGGCAGCTGTCCCGCTGTTTGCCGGAGCAGCCCCAGTACTCGTACGTGCCGCCGTTTCCCGTGTTCTGCGTGTACACCAAGCGTCGGTGTCTGCCGTCACTTTCGCACTGCCCGCAGAAGAGTAGTCCTTGCCATACAACCGACGCGCGACATACCTGTGGTGGTACCACTCGCCGCTCGCACGAAGACAAGCGCGGCTAGCTGGTGACGCCGTTCTCGTTGGATTGCCCGACCGGAACGGGCGGAGCACGGACGTGCCCGCCGTCGCGCGAAAGCTCCTCATCGGTTCGACCTTGTGTCAGGTCGAACTGCAAGGTCTGAACTCAGACGAGTGGCGAGCAGCGCCGAGCGAACCGCAGACGTACATAGACGTCATCGTCGGCGCGACCTTGATGATGGAATACGCGCCACACCGACAGCTGCGCGTCGTCCAACTCGGGTGATCACAGGCGGCGGACTTCTCCTACCCGGGAGCGGTCCGCCGCCTCTTCAACTCGTAGCCGTGGTGGGAGCTTACGCGGAACGGTCCGCCACTCGGGCTTCCGATATCGACATCGACTTTGCAGTGACCGTAGCTGCGAACACGGTGCACCGGGCCTAGTCAAAGTGGCATGGCGGACGACGAGCACAGATGCTGAATCAAAGCCGGCATCGTGCAAGAGCGGACCGAGCGGACCGAGGTTCATGAAGCATGATCGCGAACGTGAAAGGCTCGGCCTGAAGCAAATTCCACAACGCGCGGTGTCGTCCCGGCTGGCTATCATCCGAAGATGCCCGACAGCGTCTTGCCCGCCGACTTCGAGTTCGACTTTGTGCCCGCCGCCCACGCTCCCGCGGAGCTCCAGGAAGTCGCGCGGCTGTACTGGGAGCTCGGCGGGATTGACGGGTACTCCGACGCCGTCGTCTGGACGCGCAAGACGACCGAGATCGACTTCAAGCCTTGGTCCGGCACGGTCCACTACGCTGCCGCGGCTGGGGGAGTGGCGACCTCCCCGACCTTCGCGTGCCCGACCTGCGGCGGACCGCTCACCCTCGGCTCCCGACAGACGCTTGCCGACGCCCGTCGCGGGCTCGCGCCGGAATGCCGCGACTGCAACGGCACCGTCAATCAGCGGTCGGCCGCCGTGCTGGATCCGTCAGCGCTCGCAAAGCGGCAGAAAAAGGCCGAGGACGACACGCGGGCGCGGGCCGCGGCGGAGATCAGCCGCGAGCAGGACGCGGTTCGGGCGCAGGGCGAGGCGGCGCTCGAAGGCCGGCGTCGCGCCGCCGTCGCGGCGAAGTATCCGACCGAGACGGACGATCCCGGCGAGTACGACCTCGAGCACGCTTCGGTGACCGCCCGCATTGGCGCGCTGGCCGTCATCCAGGCCGTGAGCGATTCCACGGGGACCATCCGAGTTGGACGCTACGACGAAGCTCAGATCGCGCCGAACGTCGACCTGTCAGTGGAGCTCCTCGCGGACGCCTGGCGGGCCCACCTGCTGCTCATCCACCCGTCATCGCCGTCGAACGCGTTCGTGTGGGACGAGGAGGAACCGGCGGTGCTCGGATCGAGCATTTACACGGAGCGGACGAACTTCATGGCGCCGGGCGACGGCCCACTCGGCCGCCGGCTGGAGCGGTTCGCGGGCTACGTGCGCGACTACCTCAAGCTCGACGTGCTCTGGTCTACCCACCGCAAGGAACTGCGCGATCTGGCACGCGCGCTTGTCACGGAGGAAGCGATCCGCTACTTCCGGCACCAGCTTTCCGATCACGGATTCCCCGACCCCGCCGACCATCACCTCGAGACGTTGCGGAGCCACGCCCACCGCGGCGCCCAGCACTTCTCTCTCGGCCAGCTGTACCGGATGGCGTGGACGTCGGCACGCAACGCCGCCTCGGCCTACGAACGGAACCGCGGCATGAGCAAGGAGAAGGCCGCCGCGCACGGCGTCAACAGCTTCGTCGGGTGGGTGCAGCGTGCTATCGACGCGCCGGAAGAGCTTGGCGACCACTTCCGGGAGGATTTCGAGCTGCCGCTCACCGCCGCGACTGACGTCGTGTTCCGCGTCGTGCTTGGCCTCAGCCCGATGCGGGCGCTTCCGGAGGACGTCGACGCGGCGCTCGGGGGTTCGCCCGACGAGGAGCTCCGCCGCGGATGTGACGACCGGATCCCGGAACGCCGCGAACTGATCGAGTGGCTGCGGACCGACGAGGAATGGTCCACGGACGCGTTCCGTTCCGCGTTCGAACGGATCGGCGGATCGCATTTCGAGCTCTGCGGGCCGGGCTGCGCCCACGAACGCGCCGCAACGGTCGCCTACCAGGCGTCGCGGGTTTTCGATCGGATCGTCTCGCGGCTCGGCGACCGCGACGCCGCGATCGCGACGGCGGAAGCGACGTCCATCGGCAACGAGAGCCACTTCCGTGGGCGGAGCGGCGACCTCGTGCTCGAACTGGTCGTGAGGGGCTTGGGGTGGTCGCCAAGCACAGACGAGCAGGTTTTCGATGGCGACGCGGGCGCGACCGCTTTCTGATCTTCTGGTCGATCTGTCGGCCGGGCGTGAGGAACGAATCGGTGACAGGTTGAATTGATGCAGCGTGGCGTCAATAGCCGTCGGGTGGCTGCGCGGGTGGTGACTGGATAGCTGCAGTTGCTGCTGTAGCCTCACGCGGCTTTCCGTCAATGCGGCCTTGAGATCCATCTCGTGGGCTCTCACGTCCCGACCGCCGACTGAACGAACTGAGAGGCGTCGACGCACAAAGACATCACCACAGTCACGTGGCATCCCTCGCGAACACGATACGGTCGCAACGGAGTCGAGAGGAGACCTATGCCATTCCGAGCGCTGACCTCGGGTGAGGGTGCTGTCGCCGATGTGGTGTTCGTCCATGGCCTGCGTATGCTGCGCGGGAGTCGCGCGACCGATTGGCGTCAGCGCCGCGTGCCGGGTTCATTCTGGCCCGAATGGTTACAGCAAGAGTTTCCGAATGTTCGGGTTGGCATGCTCTCGTACGATTCGGCAGCCTCGCGCTGGTTCGGGACCGCAATGCATCTGGAAGACCGCGCGACCAACGTGCTGGCTACCCTTCGCGCGCACGGAATCGGAGAGCGCCCCATCATTTTTGTCGCCCATAGCCTGGGCGGCCTAGTCATCAAAGAGATGCTGCTTCAATCGCAGGCGAGCTCGAACAGCGACGACAGACGCGTCGCAGATCGCTGCCGCGGCGTCGTCTTCCTGGCAACCCCGCACACCGGTTCGGCATTGGCGACACTCGCCAGCCGAATCCGTGGACTACGCGGCACCCGAGCAATTGCCACCCTGCTGAATAATGACCCGCATCTGACACACCTGTCTCGCCGATATAGCAGTTGGGTCGCGCAAGAAGGGCGTCCTCGACACCTCGTACTCACGGAGAACCGGCCCGTCGCCGGTGGCCTGATCGTCGTCACCGCAGCTTCGGCGGATCCAGGGATTTACGACGCACGGTTGCTGTCGGTCGATGCCGATCACAACAGCATTGCAACGCCCATTGATCGCGACGACTTTGTCTACGAGCAGACGACTCGGTTCGTCCGCGAAACCTTAGCTGACCGCGAACCCGAGTCGGTGACCGCCGGTACCACGGCAACGGCCTCAGACGCGGCCGCAGCATTGGCCGTTGCGTCGCGATCTGCCCGGCACGAACTAACGCCGGACATCCTCCCGTCGATGACGCGAACCAACCTCTTAGAGCGGGTACTCGAGTTCCGTACGCCGATCCAGATCCTGTTCGGAGAGGGAGGTCTAGGCAAGTCTGTACTGACGGGTCAACTCTTCGACGCGCTCGATGGACTCCGCCCCGTAGTCCTTGTCGCGTGCTCGATGTTGCGGCTATCCCAGCGAACCTCCGAAGCCGATCAAATTGATGCAGCGCTCGGAGCACTCTCCGGGAGCCAAGAAGGCACTCTCACCGCACGCGTAAAGAACCTTGAGCCTCGACCAGTCGTAATTATCGACACAATTGACCTGCTTCTGAATCAATCCAATGGGGACGAGATTGCCGTCCTTCTCGGCCGCCTCAGCCAGGTAGGCGACGTCATCGTGACGTGTCGCGCCCGAGAATGGCACGATCTGCTTGCGCCATTCTCAGACACCCTCGCGCTGGAGTCGGCACCGGTGCCACCACTCGATCGGGATCAAGTGCTCGAGTGGGTGGACGCATATCTCACCGCGAAGAAGGTCGCCTCGGACAAAGCGCTTGCCTTCCGATTCAGCGTCGAATTGGCGCTCGAAGTGAAGCGCGGGCTCGCGGTGCTCGGGGTTCCCCTTCGCCTCGCGATGGCGTGCCAGTTGTACGTAAGCACAGGTAGGTTGCCAGATAATCTCACAGCTACACGGCTGTACTCCGAATATTGGTCGAGTCGGGTGAGCGCAGAACGCGATGGTCGGCGAAACACGGCCGCGGCGGTCGCGAAAGAGCAGGCGGCCTTCCAAGTCGCGAATGACATTTGGGATGAGAGCGTTAGTCGCTTCATCGAGGACGTGGCTCCGATTGATGACACCCAATCGACAAACGAACTTATCAGCGAGGGCGTGCTCGGCCGAATGGGTGGGAGACTGCACTTCTTCCACCAGACGTTTGCGGAGTTCTCCGTGGCCAAGTACCTCGCCGTTGGGGGGAGCCAATCCGATCTGGAACGCCTCGGCAACGGTTTGCGATCCAGGATCTCCGGTTACTGGGGGGTCATCGGGCATCTCCTGCTTCATGAGCTCTCCCCCCAACGTTTTGAGGCCATCCAGAGCCTCATTCCCATCGACTTCATCGAGGGGGCTCGGGTCAGCATTATCGGTGCACTCTCGCTCGACGACGTAGAACAGACAAGCAAGCTTCTTCACCGAATCGCTACCCAACAGCCAGAGGAGTTCGCGGCAGCAGTTGACCTGCTCGAAGATGCCGCTGGCCAAGACGTGCCCGCCGTGGTGGGCATCCTGATCACGATCGTCGAGGACGTCGAGTCTCATTTGACCGCCGTCGTGCACGCGCTGGGCTCCCTCATCGTGCGCCTGCCCCATGCGACCGCTGTTTCTGCGTTGGCGGATGTTCTGGACGCACTGATCGCTCGGTACAGGCAACGCGATCCGCTGATCGACACCGAGGCGCAACGATTCCTTCGGGCGATCCTTCAAGGCGACACCGGAAGAGACCTGGGGCTGCTGACCACGGCCCTAGCGCGCTATCGACTGCTGCCCGTCGCAGGGAGACGAGCGATCTGCGCCGCAGTCGACTCTGCCGATCCCGTGGCCCGCAGGGAGTTCCTCGACGTCGCGCTGGCGTCGCCCGTGCCCCCGGGCGCCGTTATCGATTGTGTCGAGCTGTTGAAGGCGGAATGGCTGGATCAGGACGCGCGGACTCGACGAGGGTGGCACAGCTGGCGGGAGGTTCTCGGACAGAGGATGCCAGATCTGTGGGACGCAGTCCAGGTCCGTGTGGTCGGCTTCGGCCGGGACAGCATCGAAGCAGGTGAGATGGTCTCGGAGTGCCTTCGGCCCCGTCTCGAGATTCCTCGCGACAAACTAATCAACGCAACCCTGTTTCTCGCCGACGACCACCCGGACTGGGCGATTGAAGCGGTACTGAACTGCGGTGTAGATGAGGACCGGGTTGCGGTGGCAGCCCTATCTCAAATCGCGCTGCAGCTGCGCGCCACGCTCAGTCCTGCGCGCGCCACGGAGTTGGTCGCGATGCTGCGGACCGTTGCACATATCGAACC
Source organism: Microbacterium sp. ZW3a (assembly GCF_057167165.1). Taxonomy (NCBI): domain Bacteria; kingdom Bacillati; phylum Actinomycetota; class Actinomycetes; order Micrococcales; family Microbacteriaceae; genus Microbacterium; species Microbacterium sp. ZW3a. The sequence continues at coordinate 1,134,094 of NZ_CM169903.1, forward strand.
GAGGCGAGCGTGGCCCGCGATGGTGAAGGTGGCTGCCGTCGACTCCGAAGTGCTCGGGTCGTTGCTTACGGAACTTTCAGGGCGGGACGACGTGCACCCAAGCAACCCGCAATGGGTCTCGATCGTCGCGTCGTCGGTTGACGCGGTCGCAGACGCGCTCGGACCGCATGGCACCAAGCGGGAGTGGGATGAACTCAAGCCCCTGCTGGAGCGTTTCGATGAATCAGCCAATGAACGCCTCAGAGCGGTGTGGGGAATAATGTCGTATGCCGACGTCGACGCCCGGGCGCGGGTCGACGGAGCTTTCGATTCGAACCGTCTTCGCGACCAGAAGGCGATGATGAACGCAATCCTGGGCGCCCGGGAACAGCTGTCTGCGCAGGAGCGGGCCGACCGCCTGCCCTGGACGATCAATCTGTTGAGGGCACGCAATGACGGAGTCGTCAGCAACCTGGCCGAGCACCTTCGCCATGATGCAGCGACGGGATCATGGACCCTCACCGGAACGGCATTCGTCGCAGAACGGCTCCGAATCGCACTGCAGCGGGAAGAGGATCCCCAGGCGAGCGGTGCCCTGCTTGCGCTTCTCGCGACCATCGTTCACGACGGCCCACGCGAATCACATCCGACCCCGGACCAACTGCATCAGCTTCTCGACATCTACCGTTCGGGCATCGTCGGCGCAATCTCCGCAGGCGAGCAGTCCGCGCTCTTGAGTGCGACATACAACCAATATTCGGACGCGTTGCGGCGCCTTGTGAAACCGATCCTGGGGATCGATGCGATGGAGCGGTTAGTGATCGATCTACTGACCGAAGTGGACGCCGGCGCAGTCGCACAGGGCGCGATTCGCGTCCTTGCCAAGAACCTCGCGGCGTTGGTGCGGGCCGCTCCCGATCGTTGGCCGGCCATCGAGAGGCAGTGGGCATCTGTGCCTGAAGCAAACAAACAGGCCATCGCCGAGACCGTCCTGAACGGACTCATCTCTGACCGGGACGGCACCGCGTTACGACTGGCTGCGCGCGACGACTGTCCCCCCACGGTTGCCGCGTACCTTCATCGACGTGCAGCCTGAGGCATCCCGCAACTGAACGTCAATCTCTGAGCTCATGTCGAATTGCTCAGCGAAGGAGAATCCTCGCATCGCCAGATTCTTGCGAGGAGAGGGCGTTCCACCCGTTGACTGAATCGGCCTGACTTTCGTTCCTATCGGGAGCATTGTCCGGCGGGTGCCGGTTTGGATGATTCTTGGTGAGCGTAGTACGTGTCCGCGACCTCGTTGGGGGTGCGCATGTCGAGCGCGCCGTGGAGGCGGGAGTTGTTCCACCATCACACCCATTCGAGCGTTGCGAGTTCGACCTGCTCGACCGCGCGCCAGGGGTCTCGTTGAAGCGCCCCGGGTTTGTTGGAGGCTCCCGGGCTTGGAAAAGACGATGGGGTTATGCCGAAGGATCTGGCGAATGGGAAGTCGACGACACGTCGCCGCTCAGACGCGAATAGGGCGCAAGTGGGTTCCTCGCGGGAGGAAGTTGTACTCTTGCGGCTGGCCCCGTCGGCACTTACGGAATAGGTCGTGTCCAGGAAGACGGCCCATCGGTGTACTACGGCGGCTGTGCTCCCTCGGAGCAAGGGCTGGATGCGGCGTGCAAGGCAGGTGGGGTTGGTGATGGAAGTGCTGTTCTTTTCTCTAAAGGAGATCCCCGCTCCCGCCGCACCCAACCTGATTCTTGGGGTCATTCTTCTGATCATCGGTGTGGTGGTTGTCAGCCAACGCGAGCGAATATATCGAGCGACCGTTCGCGGAGAGATGCGGTGGTTCGGGAGGGGTCTCAGTGAACTCCTCGAGCGTCTTCAAAGTGCGTTCTGGGTTGGAGTCGCGGGCGGGTTTGGCGTGCTGATGGGAGCGGTGATGATCGGCTATGCCGTGTGGAGATTCTTCAGCTCGACTGGGCTCTGAAACGGGGACGCCTCAGGAAGGCCCCATGGGTCCCGATCCCAAACGCCTCAGCCCAAGGCCGTGCCAGACTGCGGCGCCGAAGGCCCCTGCTCCCGCACGACCGTGGCATCCATCGGCTTCTCGTCGATCTGCACGCGTCGGAGGGGGAGTGCATCGGGGTGCGCGGTGCGCACCCACTCAGCGAGCTTCTCGCGCACGAGGCACCGCAGATCCCACAGCCGGCCGGAGTCGTCGGCGCTGACGAGGACGCGCACCTGCAGCGTGCCGCCGACGGCATCCGTCACCTGTACTCCCTGCGCGGCGCGATCCCACAGCTCCGTCTCGGCCAGGATCCGTTCGAGCTCGAGCCGCATCTGGTCCACAGGAACGCGCCAGTCCAGGTCGAAGTAGACGGTGCCCAGGAGCGCTCGGCCGAGCTTGGTCCAGTTCTCGAACGGGTTGGTGGTGAAGTACGTGCACGGCAGCACGAGGGTGCGCTGATCCCAGAGTTCCAGCACGACGTAGCTGAGCGTGATCTCTTGGATGCGGCCGTACTCGCCTTCGACCACGACGACGTCGCCGACGCGGATCGCCTCGCTGAAGGCGAGTTGCACGCCCGCGAACAGGTTGCTCAGCACCGACTGGGCGGCCAGGCCCGCGACGATCGACGCGATGCCAGCGGAGGCGAGCACACTCGCGCCGACGGCGCGCACGGCATCGAAGGTCATGAGGATGCCGCCGGCCGCGACGACGACGATCACCACGATCACCAGGCGGCGCACGATCTGCAGCTGGGTGCGGATCTTTCGTGCAGAGAACGTGTCGCTCTCCACGAGTCGATAGCGCTGGCTCCCGCTGTCGACGAAGAAGAGGAACAGCTGACCGAGCAGCCACGCCCCCGCGATGATGACCAGGATGCCGAACAGATGCTCCAGGCCGCCGCGCAGGCCTGCGCTCACGGGGAGAGCGGAGATCGAAACCGTGAGAGCCACGAGCAGCAGGGTGATCCGGAACGGCCAGCTCACTCGTTCGCGGAGTTGGCCCGCCCACCTCTTCCGGCGGCCGATGAGCGTGAGCGCCACGCCCACGACGATCATGATCGCGATTACGACCCCCACGGCCACGCCGGCCACGATCGCGAATCCGCCCCAGCTCTGCCAGTTCTGCTCGATCTCTTCGGTCACGCGCGTCCTCCCGATTGGATCTGTCCACGGTAGAGGCGGGCCCCGGGGCGGGGGCAAACGGACAGGCCCGATATCGCGGCGCGCGAACGTCGATGCGATGGATGCCACCCCGGGCAGCGTGAGCGTCAAGCGCCAGCGATCCGGGGGCGAGCCACGCGCCCGCCCCCGGGGTTCGAATCAGCTGCCGCTGAGGTTGCTCTGCGCCTCTGCGGTGCGGTCCTTGACCGAGTCGGTGGCATCCGTCGTCTCGTCCTTGATGGTGCCGGCGGCCTCCCGGGCGCGCTCGCTCACGGCGGCCGCAGCATCCTGCGCGGGCTCCTTCATGTTCGACGCGGCCTGCTTGGCGACGTCGGTCACCTCGTCGACGAGCGGCTGAGCCTGCTCCTTCGCCGAGGCGGCAAGGCCCTTCTCCTTCTCGGAGGCGGGAATGAGAGCCGCAGCGAGCAGTCCCGCGCCGAAGGCGATCAGCCCGACCGCGAGAGGGCTGCCCTCGGCTTTGCCCTTCGCGGCGTGGGCGATCTTCGAACCCGATTCGGCCACACCGGAGGCGGCCGACGAGACAGAGGACGAGGTGTCGTCGGCAGCACCCATCACGCGGTCGCGGAACGAGCCGAACACGCCCTTGATCTTCGCGGTCTGTCGGTCGGCGATCTTCGACGGGTTGACCTTGTCGGCCAGCGCATCCACGTCTTGACCGAGCTCGACGCGAGTGTGCTCGATATCGGCGCGAATGGCCTCGGGTGAATCGCTCATTTGTTTTCCTCGTTCCTCTGGAATGTCTGCGGGATTTCCTGCAGGGTCTCCGCGGTCTGCGGGGCGCCCTTTACCTTTTTCATCTGCTTTCGGCCCACGACGTACAGCACGAGGGCGATCACGGCCCACACGAGCGCGACGATGACGCCGGCCCAGCCGCCGCCCACGAGCTCGGACAGTGCGGCCCACAGGCCGATCGATAGGAACAGCACCACCATGGATGCCGCGTACCCCGCGCCTCCGAGGAGGCCGGCGCCCTTCGCCGATGTCTTCGCCGATTCGGTCAGCTCGGCCTTGGCGAGCGCGATTTCCTGACGCATGAGCGTCGAGAGGTTGCGGGTCACCTCTCCGAGAAGGTCACCGAGGCTGGACGATGCGGCGCGCTGCTCAGACGGTGTCGGGTCGCTCATCCTGACCCTCCCGTCGGGTGTTCGCGGTCGAGTCGAACAGGGGGGAGTCGCCCACCGGCTCGGCGACGGTGACAGACGTCGCGCCGGGCATCGGCGCCGTTCCGGTCGCCGGGACACGGGGGGATGCCGAGGGCGACGACGTGGGACGCGCGGCCCCGGCCGTGGAGGACGACTGGTCGTTGTGATCTGCGGCGAGAGCGCGCACGAGACGGCCGGCCACGATTCCGGCGAGCGCGGCTCCACCGATGAAGACGAGGGGGCGTCGTCGAGCGAACCGCGTGACCTCGTCGAGCACGTCCGCCGGTTCGCGGTCGCTCAACCACGACGCCGCGCCGGACACGCGGCTCGAGAGCTGCTGCACGAGATCCGTGGCGATGCCGCCACCCTCGGAGCCGCGAGCCATCGAACCCAGCTCATCGCCGGCGGCCTCGAGACCCTTCGCGAGACGCTCCTGCTGCTGCGAGGCCTGGCCGCTGAGTTCGGTGCGGCTCTGGGCGTACAGATCCTTGATCTGCGACTTCGCCGCGCCGGCGACAGCGACGGCCTCATCCTTGGCGGTGTGCGCCACGTCCGACGCCGCGTGGGTCGCCGAGTCCTTCACCGCGCTGGCCTCGGACGTGGCCTTCTCCGCGGTGCCCGGGTGGCCCGTCACCGCCCCATCGATCTGGCTACCACTGGAGTCAAATCCACTTGACATGGCCTGTCCTCTCTTCGCGCGACCGGTTCTGGTCGCTGGACAGGTGTAATACGGCGGCACATCGATCTCCGCGCGGGTTGCGCTATCGCGAGAGCTGTGTCACTCGCGCGCAGGAATGCTGAGAAACCGTCCGGCGCGCTCTCGCGCTGACCTCAGACGGCATCCGGCGCAGACAGCGTCTCGTCGCGCTCGATCGCGCGCCGGCAGTTGTCGCGCACGGTGTCGAGGAAGGTCTCGGCCGCGCGGGAAAGCCGCCGGGTGTTCGCCCAGGCCGCCGCCACCGTCCACTGCATATCGATCCAGGGCGTCTGCAGGGTAACGAGGCCCGGGTGGTCGCGCGCGACCGCTTCGGTGAGGAAGCCGACGCCCACGCCCGCGGCGACGTAGCCGCTGACGAGGTCGAGGTGCGGCACCTCCACGATCGTGCGACGGGCGATACCGCGTGCCATGAGCTCGCGGTCGGTCGACTCGCGCAGCGTGAACCCTCGGGGGAACTCCACCATGCCCGCCCCGGACAGCTCTTCGGGCTCGACCGGCGAGGAGCGTTCCGCCCAGGGGTGGGAGGTTCCGCAGGCCAGCACGAACTTCCCGGTGAGCAGAGGCTCGACCGTCAGCTCGGGCGAGTATGCGAACGGCAGCACGACGAAGCACACGTCGAGCACGTTGGCGAGGATGTCGTTCTGCAGGGCGACGCTCCCGCCGAGGGCGGACTTCACCGAGATACGCAGATCCGGATGCCGTTGGTGAAGCGTCGCGATGGCGGTGGCGATCGAGACGATGTCGGGGGTGGCGAGGACGCCGACGGCGACGTGGCCGCCGATCCCGCCGCCCGCGAGGGCCGCGGCGGAGTCCTTCGCCTCTTCGAGCGCCGCCACCGCGGCCCGTGCCGCGGGAAGGAACGACCGGCCCTCGGGGGTGAGCGTGACGGCGCGGGTGCCACGGTGGAGGAGTTGCAGGCCCGTCGAACTCTCGAGGGCCTTCACCGACGCCGACACCGATGACTGCACGAGGTGCAGGCGTTCCGCTGCTCGGGTGAAGCCGCCCTCCTCGGCGACGGCGATGAAGGCCATCAGCATGCGAGGGTCCACGTTTACTCCCATCGGAAACATCGATCGCTGCGAACGAAATTAGTCGTTGTACATCGATGGGTGGAACCCCGCATCCTTTCTGTCGACCCTGTCATCGACGGAAAGGAAGAAGAACGATGTCCCTCTCTGCTGCGGCCCCCTCGCGTGCTGCCGAAGCGGTTGCGGCTGTGCCGAGCGCGCCGACCCTGGGGCGCGCCGCGCGCGTCTCGAGCGTCGCCGCGTCCCTCCTCACGATCGGCGCGATCGGCGTGGCGGTCGGCTCCGTGGCCGCCGCTCCCTCGGCGGGCGCCGCGATCGCCGACGCGGTCGGCGCCGCGCTCGGGAGCGCCCTCGCCCTCGTCCAGGGGGCGAACGTCTCCGCCCGCCGGGGGCGCCGTCGGTTCGTGCTCGTCGGACTCGTCCTTCTCGGTGCGGCCACCCTCGCGCACGCCGCGGCGATTCCCTTCCTCGCCGGGCTCCTGCTCGGCCTCGGGGCGGTCATCGCCGTCATGGCCGCGACCGGATGGCTCGCAGACGCGGGGCTCCCGACGTTCGCGGCCGCCGCGTCTGCGCTGGCGATCCTCGCGGCGGCCTCCGTCGTCGTCGCGCCCGTGCTGGTCGCCACCTTCGCCCTTCTCGTTGCCGCCGCGGTCGCCGCGATCAGCGTCGACACCGTGTCGGGTCCGCGCACGCCCGTGTTCGTTCTCCCCGCGCCGCCGCGCCTGTCGGAGCACCCCGTGGCCGCGCTCATGCTGGCGGCCCTGGTCGCGAGCTTCGCGTGGCGCAGCGGGGGAGTCCCCGCCCTCCTCGTCGTGCTCGCGGTGCTGGCGGCATCCGCGGGAATCGGACGCGCCGTGGGCCGCCGCACGATCGCGTCGGCGCCGCTGACCTCGAGCGGGCGTGCCTACCAGGCGGCATCCGCGGTGTTCGATGCGACGGTGGCCCTGCGTCCGGCGGCGGCCACCACCGTCCGCTCGGTCGACGACGTGCGCCAGGCGATCGACACCGCCCGCGCGCGCGGCCTCGGCGTGGCCATGCACAGCACAGGACACGCTGCCGCGGGTCTGGCCGACCTGAGCGGCAGCGCCCTGCTGAAGGTCGCCATCGACGAGCCCATCACGGTGGATGCCGCCCGCCGCACCGTGCGCATTCCGGCGGGGCGCGCGTGGGGCGAGGTCGTCCCCGTCGTGGCGGCGCACGGACTCTCGGTGCCCCACGGGTCTTCCGCCCTCGTCGGCGTCGTGGGCTACCTCTCTCGGGGTGGGCTGTCGGCCTATGGGCGGCACACGGGCGTGGCCGCGAACGCGATCGAGTCGATCGAGATCGTGACCGCCGACGGCGAGCACCGCCGGGTCGACCGCGAGAACGATCCCCAGCTGTTCTGGGCGCTGCGCGGCGGCGGTGGCGGATTCGGGGTCATCACGGCGGTCACGGTGCGCGCCTTCGCGCCCGGCGAGATCGTGACCGGCACGACGGTCTGGGAGCTCTCCGATGCCGAGGCGGTCGCCCACGAGTGGGCCCGGTGGTCGGCCGAGGCTCCGTCGGCGATCACGACCTCGCTTCGTGTGCTCAGCATCCCTCCGCTGCCCGGGATGCCGTTCGCGCTCTCGCGCCGGCCGGTGCTCGTCGTCGACGGCACCGCCGTGAACGGCGACGTGACCGCGCGAGACGCGGCGGGCACGCTGCTCGCTCGTCTCCGGTCGGCCGCGGCCCCGCGCCTGGACACGTGGCGCGTCGCCGACCCGGCCGAGGTCGCGCACACCCACATGGATGCCCCGTTCGCGCCGGCGCACTCCTCGGCCCACGCCCTCGTGGGAGCGGCGGCACCGACCGACGCGGATCAGGCGCACGGGATCGTCGCCGACTTCCTGCGCGCAACCGCCGACTCCGCGGTGCTCATTTCGGAACTGCGTCAGCTGGGTGGCGCCCTCGCGGAGCGCCCCGAGGGGGCCGGCGTCGTGGGCCACTACCGCGGTGCGTTCGGGTGGCTGAATCTCGCTCTGCACGGCAAGCCCGGGCGCGAGGTCGCCGAGGCGGCGATCGACGCGCAGTGGGAGCAGGTCCGCCGCTGGCAGACCGGGTACACCGCGCCGACGCTGGCGGCGGAACGGCACCGTCCGGCCCGGTCGTTCCCCGAGGGCGACATCGCCGCCGTCGATGCGGTCCGCGCCCGCGTGGATGCCGAGGGCCTGTTCCGCGTCGACGTCTCCCCGGGAGCGCACTCGGGGCTCGTCTGACCGGTGACCGATACGGGAGGCGGGGGAGTGGCATCCCTCGCCTCCCGTCGCGCTCACGCGGTGACGAGCGCGGGCGTGCGGGCGACCGTGCGTCTGCGCCAGAGCAGCCACGCGCACAGCACCCCCTGCGTCATCACGATTCCGCTCACGGTGGAGGCGATGACGCCGGCGGACTGATCGGCCGCGGTGAGGAGGTCGAAGCCGGCGTGCCAGATCAGCACGGGCACGATGCTCCCTCCGGCGCCCACGGTCATCCACGCCAGCAGGAACGAACCGCACACGAGGGCCAGCATCCACCCGATGACGCCGGCCCCCATTTGCGTGTAGGTGGGGTTGAAGAAGAACGCCGGCAGATGCCAGAAGATCCACACGCCGGCCACGACCAGCGCGGCCCAGAAGGCGGACATCCGCCGCGTCAGCGCGGGGAGCAGCCACCCGCGCCACCCGGACTCCTCGCCGAGACCGAACGTGATCACCCACACCAGGGCGACCAGCGGCCACGACAGCCCGGGAAGCTTGTCGGTAACGCCGAAGAGCGCCGGGTCGGGCCAGGCGCCGGCGACGAGGGCGACGGTGATCCAGGCGATCAAGAAGTACGCCACGGGCATGCCGATCGCCGCGATCCACCAGACGGGGCGGAACCTCACCGAGAAGGCGCGGCGCGCCCAGGCCCCGAGTCCGCGCGCTCCGCCCTCCCAGAGCGACGCCGCCACCGCGCCGCAGAGCGGACCGACGGAGGCGAGGAAGAACGTCCACGGCATCGCGTCGAGCCCCGGCCCCTGGGCCTGAAAGAGGATCGGCATCCAGATCGCCCACGTGACGGCGAAGGTGACGACGAGGAAGACCAGGAGGCCGCCGGGGCGGTCTTCTCGCTGCGGGACGGTGGTCATGTCGGGCTCCTTTCGAGGCAAGAGTGCCATCCGCCGCGTCGCGGCGAGGGGACTTTCGCCCCTCGCCGGTGGTCAGTCGAGGGCGGGGAGATCCGCGGTGCCTCGGCGACGACGGCCGCGGCCCGGCCACCACCACGCGCTCCTTCCCAGCAGCGTCATGATCGCCGGAACGAGCAGCAGCCGGATCACCGTGGCATCCACGAACACCGCCACGGCCAGCCCGACGCCGAAGACCTTGATCACCGGGTTGGGGCTGAACGTGAAGCTGAGGAACACGGCGATCATGATGATCGCGGCGGCCGAGATAACGCCGCCGGTGTCGGCCAGCCCCCGCGTGACCGCGTCTTTCGGTGTCGCGCCGCGCAGCCAGGCCTGGCGCACGGCGGTGAGGAGGAACACCTCGTAATCCATCGAGAGGCCGAAGAGCACCGCGAACAGCATCATCGGAACGTAGGGGTCGAGTGGCATCGGTCCGTCGAGTCCGAACAGCTCCACGCCGTGCCCCTCTTGGAACACCCACACCAGCACGCCGAACGCGGCCGTGATCGACAGCGCGTTGCAGAGCGCCGCCTTCACCGGCAGCAGCACCGAACGGAACGTGAAGGCCACGAGCACCATCGCGGCAGCGATGACGATGCCGATGAGCCAGGGCAGGCGCTCGGCGATGCGATCGCTGAGGTCGATGCGGGTGGCGACCGCGCCGCCGACGTGCGCGTCGACCTCGCTCGCGGGGATCGTCTCGGCGCGCAGCGCGTGCACGAGATCGGCGGTGGCCGGGTCGCTCGGGCCGGTGTCGGGGATCACTTGCATCGTGGTCACGCCGTCGTTCGCGACGGGAGGCGACACGGCGCTCACCCCCTCCAGGGCAGAGATCTGCTCGCGCAACGGTGCCCAGACGGCGGCATCCTCTCCCTCGCCGACGAGCAGCAGGGGTGCGTTCTGCCCGGCTCCCCAGTGCTCGGCGACGAGGTCGAACGACCGACGCTGATTCGAGTCGGGTTCGGCGTTGCCGGCACTGGACTGCCCGAGCTGCAGGGCCAGCGTCGGCAGCGAGATCGCCACGAGCAGCACCAGCGACACGACCCCGGCCAGGATCGGGTGCCGCGTCAGGCGCGGGGCGATCCGCTCCCACGGGCGGCGCCCGGCGGGGGTGGCATCGAGCGAGGCCGCGCGGCGGTCGCGGCGCGACAGGGCGCGGCGCCCGACGAGGGCGAGCACGGCCGGAGTGAGCGTGAGAGTGGATGCCACGGCGAACACGACCACGATGGCGGTGGCGAAGCCCAACCACGCGACGAACTCCACGCCCGAGATCGCCAGGCCGGTGGCGCAGACGGCGACGGTGAGCCCGGCGACCATCGCGGCCTCGCCGGCGCTGCGCGCGGTCTCTTCGACGGCGTCGACGACCTCGGTGCCGCCGCGCAGCGCCTCGCGGAAGCGCGACAGCAGGAACAGGGCGTAGTCGATCCCGACCCCGAGGCCGACCATCACCGCCAGGGTCACGGCGCTCTCGGGAATCGGGAACCCGTGGCTGAGCAGCCACACGGTGCCGACGCCCCCGGCGACCGCGACGATGCCCGTCGCGACCGGGATTCCCGCGGCGGTCGCCGACCCCAGCGCGAGGAACAGCACGATCAGGGCGGCGACGACGCCGACGAGTTCGCTGTTGATCGTGCCCGCGCGATCCAGCTGCGTGCCGAGCGGGGCTCCGATCGCGACCTCCAGCCCCGCCTCCCGCGCCGGGTCGAGGGCGTCGTCGACCGCGGTCCGCCAGTTCGAGCCCTCCTCCTTGGGGTCGCCCGGAACGGTGAGCGTCAGCGCATCACCGTCGGGTGCGAGCGTGCCGGCCCGCGTGGCATCCACCGGGTCGTCGAGGGGGTTCGCGATCGTCTCGCCCGTCGCCTGGCTCAGCCCGTCGACCACCTCGGAGATGACCTCGGTCTGCCCGGCGATGTCGTCGCCGGCGAGGACGATCCGGCTCGACACGACGGGCTCCCCCTCGGTCCCGGGCTCCCCCTCGGTCCCGGGCTCCCCCTCGGCCCCGGGCCTCTCCTCGAGCAGCTGGGCCGCGGCCTGGCTGTCGCTGCCGCCCACCTCCACCTCGTCTTGCAGGTTCGGTCCGATCACGAAGCCGGCGCCGAAGATCACCCCGACGACCAGTGCCCAGGCGGTGAGGGTGAGCCACCGGTGTCGGGCGCAGAACCGGGCGAGGGCGGCCACGATGCGCTTCATCGGTCGTCCTCCCCGGATGCCAGGCACGAGCGCAGATCGGAGAGACCGCCGCCGCTGTCGCCACCGTTCGCCGGGCCGACCGCCGCGCTCGCGGTCACGACGGCCGCGCCGTCGCGGAAGCTCACCGAGGTCAGGGCGAACCGTTCGTCCTGGGGGAGGCGGATACCCTCCAGCAGGCGCGTCCCGCCGTCGCGTCCCGCGAGCAGCTTCGCCGCGCGGGCGGCCGGGAGCGAGATGCCGCCGGCGCTCACCGAGTCCGCGACGAGCGACCATCCATCGTCGTCGCGCTGCGGGATCAGCCTCACCTCCACCGGAAGGGTCATGCCGCGCACGGTCCGCTCGGCCGTGGCGATCAGAGCGCCCGCGGTCGCGTGAAGAGCAAGGTCGTGCTCGGTGCGGCAGGCCGCGACCGAGGTCAGAGCGGCATCCGAGACCGAGAGCTCGATGTCGATCCGCCCGCCGGCCAACTGCCCGAGAGCGGGGCCGCCCGCCAGAGCGGTCGTCACCCCCGGCAGTGTGCCCGCGAACGCCGCGGCGCGATTCTCGAGTTCGGTGCGCGCGACGAGTTCACCGATGGCCGCGACGGCGGCGATCGCCGCGAGGCCGATCGCCCCCGCCACGATCGCTTTCTTCCTGCGTGGGGTCATGCCCCCACCTCAACGCGGCGTCCTCCCGGGATCCGGACGCGATCCTGACGAAAAGCTGACGATCAGGCCGAGGGAGGTGCGGCCGGCAGGCGCACCGTCACGCGGGTCCCCGCTCCCGGCTCCGACGTGAGCTCCACCGTCCCCCCGTGCGAGAGCACGATCGCCCGCACGATCGCGAGGCCGAGCCCGGTTCCGGTGCGGCGATCTCCCGTGACGAACCGGTCGAACACCCGGTCGCGGAGGGCGGGAGGGATGCCGCGACCGTCGTCTGCGACGACCATCTCGACCCGATTTTCCTCACGTGTCACCGAGACCGTCACGGTGACGTCGGGCCCGGCGTGGAGGAGGGCGTTGCCGAGGAGATTGCGCACGACCTGGGTCAGGGCGACGGGATCTCCGAGCACCGACGCGGTCGGGGAGGGGAGCCACCGCACCGTCGCTCCGGACTCGAGGAGCGCTGCATCCTCGACGCACCGGCGGCAGATCGCCGACAGCTCGACCGGCTCGTGCACCTGGTCGTCGCCCTCGGCGCGGGCGAGCTGAGCGAGCTTGTCGACCAGCAGGCGCATGCGCTCGGACTCCTCGACGACGCTCTGGAAGGCGCGGTCGGTCATCTCGGCATCCGTCGGGCGTTGGAAATGCAGCTCCGACCAGCCCTGGATCTTCGTGAGTGGGGTGCGAAGCTCGTGCGACGCGTCGGCGACGAAGTCCCGCAGCTGTCGTTCGGTGGCATCCCGTCGCTGATCCAGGCGCGCGATGGCGCCGGCGATCGCCCCGGTCTCGGCGAACTCGGCCGCCGGAGACTCGGCGAGGCCGTCGAGGGCACCGCGCTCGACCCGGTCGGAGAGATCGGTGAGCGAGCGGGTGGTGCGCGAGACCACGATCGTCACCACGACCGCGACGAGGGCCAGCACCAGGGCGACGAGAACCGCGGCGGCCACGGCGAGGGCCGTCACGAGCCGATCGGATCCCTCGACGCCGATGCCCACCAGCGCGCGGTCGACGGGCGTGCGCGTTCCGTCGTCGTACAGCACGTCACCGGGCAGCGGGATCTCGGTGAAGAGGATCGTCTGGGAGTTGGCATCCGCCCGCTCCGTCTCGCCGGGTTCGAGCGACCCCGAGATCTGTTCGAGCATCGAGACGGTCACCGGAAGCCGGGAGCTGGCGACGATCACGCGGCCGTCGTCGGTGAGGAGGGCGACGACCGTGGATGCCGCGTCCACCGCCGCGAGATGCCCGCTGTCGATGACCCGCACGCCTCCCTCGACGTCGGCGCCCCAGGTCGTCACGGCCTGCGCGGCGATCTGCACCTGGCGTTCGGCGTTGCGGTCGGTGACGATGCGGAGCCCCCACACGCTCGCCACGCCGAGCAGGACCACCGCCACCGCCACGACGAGGAGGACGCGCTGGCGCAGCGTCCGCACCATCGACCGTCGGCTGGCCGGCGCGCTCACGTGGTCTCCGCGCGGAGGCAATACCCGAACCCGCGGACGGTCTGGATGAGCGGCTCCCGCCCCGCGTCGACCTTGCGGCGCAGCGTCGAGACCGCCTTCTCGACGACCTCGCCGCCGCCGAAGTCGTACCCCCACACCCGGTCGAGGATCTGTCCGCGCGACAGCACCCGGTCGGCATTCTCGGCAAGGAACTGCAGCAGCCGGAACTCCGTCGGCGTCAGCGTGAGGGGAGTGCCGTCGCGCCACACGCGGTAGCCCGCGGTGTCCATCTCGAGATCGGCGTAGCGCAGCACGTGGGGGTCGGTCGGCGCGGCGCCGCCGCGGCGGTGGACGGCCTCGATGCGCGCGACGACCTCGGACACGTGGAACGGCTTCGTCAGGAAGTCGTCGGCGCCGGCGCGGAGGCCCAGAACGCGTCCCTCGACGTCGTCGACCGCGCTGAACATCACGATCGCGGCCGCGGGGAGCGCGGCCCGGAGCGGCGCGACGATGTGAACGGCGTCGGTCTCGGGGAGGAACCGGTCGAGCAGAACGGCGTCGAAGTCATCGGCGCGGGCGATGCGCAACGCGTCGGCCGCGGTGCCCACGCTCACCGTCTGGTAGCGCGGTGCGGCGAGCAGCGACTCCAGCAGCAGGCAGATGCCCTCGTCGTCGTCGACGACGAGCACGCGCGTCGGCGCCTCCGGGGTCCGCTGCACCTCCATGGCCCCCAGCGTAAGCGTGCGCGGTGTGGGGGTGTGGTGCGTGCGCCGGGGCGCGGTGGGTGCCGGGTGGGTGCACGGCTGCGTGGGCCGGGGCGCGGTGGGTGCCGGGTGGGTGCACGGCTGCGCGGGTCGTGTGCGCCTCAGCCCCGTGTGCGGAGCGCCCGGGCGACGGCCAGCGACGTGGGGATGTGGCCCGCGGCCAGCACTCCCGCGGCGAGGACGAGCCAGATCACGCCGAGCCAGGCGCCCGCGGTCGCGAAGACCGCGACCGGCAGCACCGCCATCGGTACGGGCACCGGGCCCCACGGGCGATAGAGCGTGCCCGCATCCCGCCGGCGCACGTAGCGGATCCACAGCGCCACGTAAGCGGCGAGACACACGGCCATCGGCACCGCCCACGCCCAGGCGAGCGGCGCCGGCAGCACGATGACGGGGATCACCAGGCACGCCGCCTGACCGCCGCGTTCGAGCGTCGACAGCACCGGGGAGACCCGCACGGTGGGCAGCGGAGGCCGCGGCGGCAGAACGAGGAGCAGAAGGCTCGGGGCCAGGACCGCCAGCGCGATCGCCAGCCCCCACGGCGAGAATCCCACAGCCCGAGGGTAGCGGGTGACTCAGTCGTGGAAGTGAGGTCGGAGGGCGCCGTGCCGGGGCGGGGTGCGGCGGGTGCTGTGCGCGGCGGGTGCGGTGCGGGGCGGGTTCGGTGCGGGCGGGGCGTGGGCACGGTGCCGAGGCGAGGCGAGGCGAGGCGAGGCGAGGCGAGGCGCGGGTACGGAGGTGATGCCCTGGATGCGGCGGGGGTCGTGGCCCTTCCTCCCCAGGCAGGGAATCTCGGAGGTTGTCCCCATTTGCCTCCCCGGACGCGGCGAGATGTCGGAGGCCCTCGTTAGCATGCAGGCATGCACTCCCCGCACCCCGAACCAGCGCCCCACGGCGGGCACGACGACCTGTCGTCGGTGCTGAGCGAGGTGCTCGAGGCCGACGCCGAGTTGGCCGCCGCCGAGGCCCGACGGGTCCGGGCGCTCGCTCGCGCCGGGCACCTCGCGTTCGACGCCATGGCCGCCCAGCGCGCGTCGTCGAGGGCCGCAGAAATGGCGTTGCGCGAGGTGGCATCCGAGATCGCCGCGGCCGAACACCTCTCGGATCGATCGCTGCAGGCGCAGATCGGTCGTGCGGTGGAGCTCGTCGACGACTACCCCGTCACGCTCGCCGCGTGGGAGGCGGGGGCGTTGTCGCGAGCCCACGTGTGGGCGATCGTCGATGCGGGGCACCCGGTGCCCGCCGAGCGGCGCGGCGAGTTCGATGTGCTCGCGGTCGCCACCGCCGAGGGGATGAGCCCCGGGCGGTTGAAGACCCGGCTCATGGCTCTCGCCGAACGGCTGCAGCCGACGACGATCACCGAACGGCATCGTGCCGGGCGCGCGACGCGAAACGTGAGAGTCGTGCCCGGCGAGAACGGAATGTCCGATCTGATCGCCACCTTGCCGACCGTGCTGGCGGTGGGAATCTACGACCGGCTGACCCAGCAGGGCCGCGCGCTCATCGACGCGCGTCCCGGCGTCGCGTCCGCGTCCGGTGCGGAGCCCGTCGAGGCCGAGGGTGAGGTCCTGCCTGCGTTCGGCGGGGCCGCCCTTGACGGCGGGGCCGCCCTGGACGGCGGCGTTCTGCCCGCGCCGGGTACGGCCTCGGTCGACGCCGACATCCGCACGGTCGATCAGGTGCGCGCCGACATCCTCGCCGACCTCCTGCTGACCGCGGCGCCCGACGCCGACCCGACCCGCGTCGACGACGGCCCCGGCACGCTCGGGGCGATCCGCGCGAAGGTGCAGGTCGTGGTTCCCGCGCTGACGATGCTCCAGCCCGGCAGCGAGAACCTCGACCCCGCTGCGCTCGTCGGGCACGGCCCCATCGACGCAGAAACGGCCCGTGCGATCGCCGAGGCGACGTCGGTGCCGTGGGACCGCGTGATCACGCACCCGATCACCGGCGCCGTGTTGCACGTCGACACCTATCAGCGCACCGCCGCGATCGACCGCTACCTCCGCGCCCGCGACCGGCACTGCCGGTGGCCCGGGTGCATCGCCCCTGCCGTGCGATGCGAGGTCGATCACACGCACGATGCGGCGCTCGGCGGCAAGACCGAGGTCTGTAACCTCTGCCATCTCTGCCAGAGGCACCACACGCAGAAACAGTTCACCCGCTGGCAGGTGAGACAGCTCGCCGGGGGAGTGCTCGAGTGGACGTCCCCGACGGGGAGGGTCTATATCGATGAACCCCTCCCGTACTCCCCGGCGGTCCGGTTCGTCCCCGATCCGCCGCCCCCGCCCGTCGCGGAACCCGCCCCGTTCTGACGGGGATCGGTCGCGCCTGCGCCGTGGGCCGGTCGTGCGTCCGGGGTGCCTGCGGCGTGGGGCGGGGGCGCTTGCGCCGTGGGCCGGTCGTGCGTCCGGGCGCCTGCGCCGTGGGGCAGGTGCGCCTGCGGCGTGGCGGCGTGCGTGCGTCCGGGGTGCCTGCGGTGTGGGTCGGTCGCGCTTGCGCCGTGGGCCGGTCGTGCGTCCGGGGTGCCTGCGGCGTGGGGCGGGTGCGCTTGCGCCGTGGGGCAGGTGCGCCTGCGGCGTGGCGGCGTGCGTGCGATGTGGGGCGGGTGCGCTTGCGGCGTGGACCGGTCGCGCCTGCCGCACGGGCGCGGTGCTCTCAGTACACGATCACCGGCTTGACGGTTCTGCCGCTGTGCATGTCATCGATGGCGCTCGCGATGTCGTCGAGGGCGTAGCGCTTCTCGAGCTTCTCCAGCGGCAGGCGCCCGTCGGCCTGGAGCGCGACGAGCCGGGGGATGAGATCGCGGGGCTCCGTGTCGCCCATCGTCACGCCGCGCAGGACCTTGCCGGTGAGGATGCCCTGGATGTCGACGGCGATCTCGGTGCCCGGCGGCGGAGCGCCGCACACCAGGACGGTTCCCCGGACGGCGGCGGCATCCAGCGCGGTGCGCGCGACCCCGGGGTGACCCGTGGTGTCGAACGCCAGAGTGACGCCGCGCCCCCCGGTGAGAGTAGCCAGCCGTGCGGCGACGTCCTCGCTCGACGCGTCGACGGTGTCGGTCGCCCCGAGCTCGCGCGCGAGATCGAGCCGCGCGGCAACGCGATCGATCGCGATGATCCTGGCTGGCTCCCGAATCGCCGCCGCCATGATCGCCGACAGGCCGACGGCCCCGGCCCCGTACACGGCCACCACGTCGGCGGGCCCCGGATCGAGCACGTTCCACATCGACCCGAAGCCGGTGAGCACGCCGCATCCGAGCGGGGCGAGAACGGTGAGGTCGGCGTCGTCAGCGACGGGTATCAGGCAGCGTTCGTCGGCGATCGCGTACGTCCCGAACGACGACTGCCCGAAGAAGTGCGCCGCCACCGGCTCGCCGTCGCGGGTGATCCCCGCCGTCCCCTCCGGACGGATGCCGCCGAGGAGGTTCCGGGGGAGCCACGTGTCGCAGTACGCGGGGTGGGCGCTGACGCAGGAGTCGCACGCGCCGCACGAGGTGAAGCTCAAGAGCACGGCATCCCCGGGCGCGACCGCGGTGACGCCGGGCCCGACCTTCTCGACGCGTCCGGCCCCCTCGTGCCCGATGATCCCCGGGGTGGGGAACGGAATGCCGCCGGCGAGCACCCCGAGATCGGTGTGGCAGAGACCCGTCGCGGTGAGCCGGACAAGCACTTCCCCGGGCCCGGGATCGGCGTACTCGACGTCGGCGACGGCGATCCGAGACGGCGCCTCGACGATGGCGGCGCGCCCGGCGGTCATGCCCGACCACCGAGGTCGAACACGATCGAATGCGCCTTCTGGTACGACTCCAGCGCCTCGGGACCGCCTTCGCGGCCCCACCCCGACGCTTTCACCCCGCCGAACGGCACCGCGGGGTCGAGCATGGCCCAGCCGTTGACCCACGTGATCCCGGCGCGCAGGCGCGCGGCGACGCGGTGCGCCCGGGCGAGGTCGGAGGTCTGGATGCCGCTGGCCAGGCCGTACCGCGTGCCGTTGGCGAGCGCGATCGCTTCGTCCTCGGTGTCGAAGGGCTGCACCGTCAGGACGGGCCCGAACACCTCGTCGACGACGATCTCGGCGGCCGGATCGAGATCGGCGAGGACCGTGGGGGCGTAGAAGAAGCCGCCGCCCCGTTCCACGGCGTGACCACCGGTCACGACCCGCGCACCGGCCGCCCGGGCCCGCTCCACCATGCTCGCGACCTTCTCGAGCTGCACGCGGCTCGCGAGCGGTCCGACGACGGTGGCCGGGTCGGCGATGTCGCCGAACGGCACCTGCGGCACGGCGTCCTTCAGGATGCCGAGCACGACACCGTAGACCGAGCGCTCCACGAGCAGCCGCGGTCCCGCCATGCAGAATTGCCCGGCGTTGAAGACGAAAGCCGAGATCACGGTGTGGATGGCGCGGTCGAGATCGGCGTCCGCGAACAGGATGTTCGCGGCATTGCCGCCGAGCTCGGCGGTGAACGGCTTCAGGCTGCGCCCCGCCAGCGCCGCCGCGTGGGCCCCGATCTCGGTGGACCCGGTGAACGCGACCTTGTCGACGTCCGGGTGAGCGACCAGGTGGTCGCCGAGGGCGGCGCCGGGTCCGGTCACGACGTTGAACACTCCGTCGGGCACGCCCGCCTCGCGCAGCAGATCAGCCATGAGCAGGGCCGTGAGCGGAGTGTCGCTCGCGGGCTTGTGCACCACGGTGTTGCCGGCGACCAGGGCCGGGGCGATCTTCGTGCTGGAGAGGATCAGCGGGAAGTTGAACGGGGTGATCGCGGCGACCACCCCGAGGGGCTCGCGCCGGACGTATGCGTGCACGTCGGCGGTGATCTCGCGCACGTCCCCGTCGAGCCGGTGCCCGAGCGCGGCGTAGTACTCGTACAGTTCGGCCGCGTTGTTGACGTCGACGAGACGGGCGAAGGTGATCGGCTTGCCGACGTCGAGGCTCTCGGCCTGGGCGAGCTCCTCGGCTCTTTCGCGCATGAGCGCGTAGGCCCGCTGCACGATGCGGGCCCGCTCCCGGCTGGACATCCGCGGCCAGGGCCCGTCGTCGAAGGCGGCGCGGGCGGCGGCGACGGCCGCGTCGACGTCGGCCACCGTCGCCCGGGCGACGTCGGTGATCTTCTCGCCCGTCGACGGGGCGAGGACGTCCATGCGGCCGCCGTCCGCGGCATCCCGCCACTGCCCGCCGATGAACAGGCGACCGGGCGCGATCGCCGGGGCGGTGAGAGCGCTCATCGGGTCGTCTCGGCGGTCTCGAGGGCATCCGCGAGCACGCCGGCGAACCACACCGGGTCGTCCTCGAACGGCGTGTGCCCCGTGGGCACCCGCACCACGTCAGCGCCCATGCGGGCGACAAGGTGCTCCTGGAAGGGCGTGGGCACGAGCGCGTCGCGCTCGGTGAGCACGTACGTCGTCGGCTTCGCACGCCAGGCGACGCGGGTCACCGGTGTCGTGAACGCCGCGAGGGACTGCGGCCGGAACGTATCGGCGATCTGCGCCGCGAGATCGGCGGGCGCGTCCGACGGCAGATCGGCGGCCACCATGGCGATCCGCTCCGTACGGGACCGGCCCATCGAGACCATGCCGTCGGCGACGCCCCAGAACTCGGGAAACCCGCCGCCCACGGCCTGCTGGAGGGTCTCCCCGGCGTCGAGGGCGAACGCCGCGACGTAGACGATCCGCTCCACCGCCGGGTGGTCGCCCGCCTGCGTGGTGGGAATGCCGCCGTAGGAGTGGGCGATCAGGGTCACCGGTCCGTCAGCGGCATCCAATTTCTCGGTGATCGCCGCGGCGTCGGCGTACATATCCAGGGTGCTGCCGATCGTGGGCAGAGCGACGGTGGCGACGAGGAAACCGCGCCCGCGCAGCTCGTCGGCGAGTCGATCGAACACCCAGGGGCCGGCCCAGGCCCCGTGGACGAGAAGGATGCGGGGAGGGGAAAGGGTCATGCGTGCGCTCCTCGGACGGGGACGACCTCGGCGTCGTCGGGCCCAGTCTCCGTCGCGCCGTGGAGGCACGGTATCCGTAGGACTACCGAACAGCGCTCAACGTCGACTGGTACCAGGCCGCGATCTGCGCCCGGGAGGTGAACCCGAGCTTGGCCAGGATGCGCTGCACGTGCGTGTCGACCGTGCGCACCGACAGCACCAGACGCTCGGCGATCTCGCGGTTGCTGAGGCCCTCGTGGATGCCGGCGGCCACCTCGCTCTCGCGAGCGCTCAGCCCCGCGGCGGGACGGCCCGGTGCTCCGGCGAACGCGGCCGCCTCGGCGGGTGACAGGCGCTCACCGATCGCCGACAGGCGTTGGAACGCCTCGTCGCCGAGCCGTTGCCGGACGATCGCCACGCACCGATCGTGCTGCGCGACCATGTGCGGACCGTGCACCGCGATGCCCGAGTCGATACGCCGCCACCAGCTGAGCGCCGCGCCCAGGAGGACCGCGGTGCGTTCGGTGGGCGAGCGGGCGGCATCGATCCAGCCCAGCAGCTCCAGGACCAGGCAGTCTCCGACGGGGTCGTCGATGCCCTCCTCGAACGCCAGCGCGTCGCGCGCATGGCGCTCCGCCTCATCGAGGTCGCCGTCGGCGTACAGTGCCAGGGCGATCGCCCACATCGCCAGCGAGCGCACCCACCGCTCATCGATCGACTCGGCGTATCGCAAGGCCTCGCGCGCGGGCGCGGCGGCGTCCGCGAGACCGAGCTGGGTGCGCGTCACGGTGAGCTGGAACTGGGCGACGAGCGCCTCTTCGGGGTGCCCGAGCGCCCGCGCGAGAGCGATCGAGCGCAGCAGTTCATCGCGGGCGCGCTCGCCCTCACCCGCGAACAGCGCCCAGCTGCCGTTCCACCGCCGCAGCTCGACCTCGTACAGACCGGCGTGATCCTCCGGGACGAGCGGGAGGAGTGCTTGTGCATCGTCGAGGTGCGCCCGCGTCTCCTCAAGCGCCCCCTGGAGCACGCACAGCCATGCGGAGACCAGCAGCGCCGGCACCCGGGTGGCGGGGGAGCCCCCGGGCAGGGCGAGGATCCGGCGCGCCCACCGCCGTCCCTCCGTGAGGAAGCCACCGACGCCCCAGTGATAGCGCAGATCGGAGAAGAGCTCCAGGGCGCGGTCGGTGTCCAGCGTTACGGCCGTGCGCAGCGCGGCATCCAACTCCGCCCGGTCCGCCCGCTGACCGGCGAGGATCTTGCGTTGCGCGGGGCCGTACCAGTGCGTGCGGGCCAGTCGCGCGAGCCCGGCGTAATGCTCCAGGTGCCGCCGGACCAGGCGCGGCTGGTCGCCGGCCTCCTCCGCGCGGTCGCGACCGTAGCTGCGGATCGTCTCGAGCAGGTGGAAGCGCCCCGAGTCGCGGTCGGCCTCGACGACCGACTGCTCGATCAGCTGATCGAGGGTGTCGACGGTGGCTGCTTCGTCTCCGCCGGCGACGGCGGCGGCGGCCTTCAGATCGAACGGCCCGGAGAACATGCTCAGCGCCGCCCACAGTCCACGCTCCGCCGGGGTGCACAGCTCATAGCTCCAGTCGACCACCGCGCGCAGCGTCCGCTGTCGGGAGACCGGCGCGCGTGTCCCGGCGCGCAGCAGCGTGAATCTCTGCGACACGCGGCGTCCGAGCTCGACGACCGACAGCGTGCGCAGACGCGCGGCGGCCAGTTCGATCGCGAGGGGGAGCCCGTCCAGGGCTCGGCACAGCTGCGCCGCCGCCGCCACCTCCGCGGGGGTGAGGGCGAATCCGGAATCCCCCGCGCGGGCGCGCGCCACCAGCAGGGCCACCGCGTCAGCCGGCTCATCGCCCGCGGCATCGGTGGTCAGCGGCGGAACGGCGAACACCTGCTCTCCGTCGACGTCGAGTCGGCGTCGGCTCGTGGCCACGATCGTCACCCGGGGGAGCGCGTCGAGGAGATCGTCGACGACGGAGGCGACCGCGTCGATGAGGTGCTCGCAGTTGTCGAGCACGATCAGCGCGGTCTCGCCGCTGAGGACATCGACGATGAACTCCAGCGGTCCGCGGGCCGAGAGCTCGCCGTACGGCAGGGCGTGCGCGATGGCCTCGGCGACCCGGCGTGGATCGCTCACCGCGTCGAGGCCGACGAAGAACACGCTCGTGGATGTGCGCAACGCGTGCGCGTTCGCCGCCCGCACGGCCAGCCGCGTCTTCCCCACGCCTCCGACGCCGGTGAGCGTCACGAGCCGGGCGTGGGCGAGCTCCTCGGCCAGGGACTCGAGCTCGCGTCGACGCCCCACGAACTCGCTGCGCGGCTCTCTGATCACGGCGATGCGTCCTTGCTCTCGGTGGCTTTCATTATGTGCGGGACACGTCGGACGCGGCGAGGTTCGGCCACCGATTACGTCATTTCACGGATAGACGGGACCGTTCTCCGCCCCTCGACAATGGCCGCCGGACCCAATGGGTCAGTGTTCAACGACGAACCAGGAGAAGTCCATGCGCAGAACCGTCCCCGTGGTCGCCACGGCCGCCCTCGCCCTCACCCTCAGCGCCTGCTCGGGCGGCGCCGCCCCCGCCCCCGACTCCGCGGCGGGCCCGGTGAAGATCGGCATGGTCGTCCCCCTGACCGGTTTCCTCTCGGCCCTGGGGCAGGGCGATAAGGAGGCGGCCGAGCGCGTCGTCGCCGACATCAACGCCTCCGGCGGCATCGACGGGCGTCAGGTGCAGCTCACCGTCGTCGACGACAAGGCCGACGTTACCGAGTCGGTGAAACAGTTCAACCAGCTCGCCTCCGACCCGTCGTACTCGGCGATGCTCGCCAGCAGCTTCGTGTCGGCGGCGACCGCGGTCGGCAGTACGGCGCAGTCGGCGAAGATCCCCACGATCGCGCTCAGCCCGGTCGACGCGTTCGCCGACGGCAGCAACCCGTACGCCTTCACCTCGCCGCCCGTTCCCGCCGTCTACGCCCGTGCACTCGTGGACTACTGGGTCGCGCAGGGCGTGAAGACCCTGGCGATCGGCTACACCGGCGGCGACCTGTACGGCGGGAACGGCGACAAGGCGACCGTGCAGTTCGCCGAGGAAGCCGGCATCCAGGTCGTCCTGGACGAGGCGTACGACCAGACGGCCACCGACTTCACCCCGCTGATCACAAAGGTCGTCGCCGCGGAGCCCGACGCGTTCGTCGTCTGGGGCGCGGGTCCGGCGCCGGTGATCATCACCAAGCAGATCGCCGGCAAGGGCATCGACACGTACTTCACCGGAGCCGAGGCCTCCGATCTCTACCTCCAGCCCGCGGGTGACGCCGCCGAGGGCGTCCTCGCCGCGGCGACCGTGGCGATGGCCGGGGAGGCGCTCCCCGACGGCGCGTACAAGACCAAGGTCATGGCGGTCGCCCAGCCGTGGATGGAGGCCAACGCCGGCGCGTACCCTCCGGAGTTCGCCTTCGGCGGCGCCTCCGGTATCGAGCTGCTGGCCTCGGCGATCGACCGCGCGGACTCCACCGACCGCCAGAAGGTCCGTGACGCGCTCGAGCAGACCGACCTGCTGACCTCGAACGGGCACTACTCCTACAGCCCCACTGATCACATGGGCCTGGATGCCACGTCCCTGGCGATCTTCCAGGTGGCCGACGGCGCGTGGGTTCCGACCGAGTACGCGACGAAGAAGTTCGCGACCGAGCTGCCCCAGTGAACACGACCGCACCGTCCGCAGGGCTGGAAGTGTCGGGTCTGTCCCGCCGCTTCGGCGGCGTCTACGCGAATCGCGACATCTCCTTCTCCGTCGCCCCCGGCGAGCTGCGGGGGGTGATCGGGCCGAACGGGGCGGGCAAGTCCACGCTGTTCGGCCTGATCAGCGGTCACCTCCGTCCGCAGGAGGGCGCGATCCGTCTCGACGGCGAGCGCATCGATCGCCTTCCCGCGCACCGCCGGGCACGCCGGGGAATCGCGATCGTCTTTCAGGGGGCGCGGCTGTTCCCCAGCATGACCGTGTGCGAGAACGTTGCCGTCGGCGCGCACGCGCGCACCGGGGCGGGGGCGGTGGAGGCCGCCCTCCGCCTCCCGCGTCACCGGCGGGAGGAGACCGAGATCATGGCCGATGCCCGCGCCGCCCTCGAGCGCGTCGGTCTTGCAGATTGGGCCGACCGCGGTGCCGAGCAGCTTCCGCTCGGGCAGCAGCGCCGCCTGCAGGTGGCGCGGGCCCTGACGGCCCGGCCGAGGGTACTGCTGTTGGACGAACCGGCGTCGGGGTTGCGGGCTGACGAGCGCGAGGACCTGCGTGCGCTCCTGCGCGAGCTCCACGCCGACGGCATCACGATTCTGCTCGTCGAGCATGACGTGGCCATGGTGACGGCTCTGGCCGACCGCATCGCGGTGCTCGACCTCGGCCGTCTGATCGCGGACGGGACACCGGATGAGGTCCGTCGCGACCCCGCGGTGATCGCCGCGTACCTGGGAAGCGAGACGGCCGCATGATGCTGGAGGTGACCGATCTGGTCGTCCGCTACGGAGCGGCGACCGCCCTGGACGGGGTGTCGCTGCACGTCGGCGCCGGCGAACTGGTCGCACTCGTGGGTCCCAACGGCGCGGGCAAGACGTCGCTCGTGGATGCCGTCAGCGGGCTCGTGCGCCCCGCGTCGGGCACCGTGCGGGTCGACGGCACCGTCGCGCAAGTCCCCGAGGGGCGGCAGATGTTCGGCGACCTGAGTGTCGACGACAACCTACGACTCGGGGCGTGGCGGAGACGCCACCGCGACACCGACGCCGTGTACGACCTGCTCCCCGACCTCCGCCGGGTACGGCGCCAGCGGGCGGACACCCTCTCGGGTGGGCAACAGCAGATGGTGGCGGTCGGCCGGGCCCTCATGGCCGAGCCCGACCTGCTCGTCATCGACGAGCTCTCCCTGGGTCTTGCCCCGCTCATCGCCGCCGACCTCGTGCGGCACCTCGCCCGACTGAACGCCGACCGGGGGACGGCCGTGCTGCTCATCGAGCAGGAGGTCGGACTCGCCTTCGAGCTGTGCTCGCGGGCGTACGTGCTCGACGCCGGCCGCATCGTCGCGGAGGGACCGACCGCGCAGCTGGCCGCCGCGCCGGAACTGCGCGCGGCGTACCTCGGCGGCTTCGACGGACAGGAGAACCTCTCGTGAGCGATCTCGCCACCTACCTACTGAGCGGACTCACCCTCGCCGGGTCGTTCGCCCTCGTCGGCAGCGGCATCGTCGTGGTGTACCGCGTGACCCACGTGCTGAACTTCGCCCAGGGCTCCTTCGTGGTGTTCGGCGCGTTCCTCTCGCAGACCTTCCATCAGCTCGGTGTGCCCCCGGGCCTGGCGGAGCTGTCGGCGGTGATCGTGGTCGGGCTCATCGGGTTCGTGGTCGGCGCCGTCGCGATCGGAAAACCCGGCACGCATCCGATGACGTCGCTGCTGATCACCCTCGGCATGTCTCTCGTGTCCGCCGCCGTGATCATCGCGGTGTGGGGCCAGAACCCCGTGTCCCCGCCGGGCCTCACCGGAACCGTCCGTGTGTTCGGCGCCGAGGTCGAGGTCCAGCGGCTGCTGGTGCTCGGCGTCGCCGTCGTGACGTTGGCGCTGATGAGCGTGCTGTTCACCCGCACCGACATCGGTCGCGCGCTCACCGCGGCGGCATCCAATCCCCGTGCCGCACGTCTCGTGGGCATCGACACCCGGATCATGGGGCTGCTGTCCTTCACGATCGCGGGCGTCTTGGGCGGACTCGCCGGGGTGCTGATCGCACCGACCACCGCCGTCTCGGTGACCTCCGACCTGCCGTTCGTGCTCAGCGCGCTGGCGGCCGCGGTCTTCGGCGGGCTCCGCAGCCCCTGGATGACCTTCGTCGGCGCCGTCGTGCTCGGAGTCACCGGGCAGCTCGTCGCCGGCTACGCCAGCGGCTCTTACCAAACCCAGATCGCGCTCATCATGATGCTCGTCCTCATGATCGCCCGGTCACGCTCGTTCACCGTCGAGGAGGCGAAATGACCCGCATCGTCATCGTGGCAGCCGCCGTCGCGGCTGCCCTGGCCCCGCTGCTGGTCTCCGACCAGACGTTCCTGGTGCAGACCGCGTTGGCCGCGATCGTCGTCACCGGTTTGTCGCTGTTCATGGGGTACGCCGGGCAGGCCTCGCTCGGACAGGGCGCCTTCGTCGCGGTGGGTGGCCTCACCGTCGCGGTGGGCACCGTCACTTTCGGGGTCCCGCCGGTGGTTGCTCTCGTGGTCGCGCCGCTGCTCTCCGCCGGGGCCGCCGCCCTCGTCGGCTGGCCTCTCCTGCGGTTGCGCGGGCACTACCTCGCGTTCGGGTCGCTCGCCGTGCTGCTGATCATCCAGACCGTGATGGCCACGCTGCCGTTGTTCGGGGCGGGCGTGGGGATCTTCGGCATCCCGCCGCTGTCGCTCGGGGCTCTCGTCGTGACCGACCAGAGGGTCTACTCCTACCTGGCGCTCGCCGGGCTCGCCGTGGCGATCCTGGTGTGCCACAACCTCGTGCGGTCGCGGTTCGGGCGGGGCATCCGCGCGCTCGCCGGGAGCGAGTCGGCGGCGGCCTCCAGCGGCGTGCCGGTGCTCCGTAGCAAGCTCACCGTGTTCGCCGTCGCGGGTGGATTCGCCGGATTCGCCGGGGCTCTGGGCGCCTTCTTCACGCCGTACGTCAGCCAGGACACCTTCCCGCCGTTCGTCTCGTTCGGGTATGTCGTCATGGCCGTCGTGGGCGGACTCGGCTCCGTGTGGGGCGGTGTCGTGGGAACGGTGGCGCTGAGCCTGTGGCTGCAGGTGCTCAGTGCCCTGAGCGCCGCTCCGGGGATGCCGGCCGCGGCGGGGCCGATCCTGCAGTACGCGGGCTATGGGGTCGTGCTGGTGGTGTTTCTGCTGTTCGTCCCCCGCGGGATCGTCCCCACCGTTGCGGGGTGGCGGTCCCGAGCCCGCCCGGTGCCACAGGCCGCGGCGGCGAGGGTCTCGTAGGGGCGTCGGCCGGGGCTTTGCGCGCACTCGGCCCGCTCCGGAGCCGAGCGTGGTGCCCCGGCCGAGGACCATTCGGATCCCTCTCAATCCGGACCATGTATACGTGGTATACATGGATCGGGGTGAGGGGAGGGGTCCAAATGCACAATCGTGCGAATCGATCGAGTTCGGGCGCCGAGGGTTTGCGCGCCGACGCGATGCGCTCTGAGGTCCACATGACCATCGTGTGCGTTCTCCGTTACATGTCGGGAGACCTGTCTCTGACGGAGGCGTCCGCGCGTGCGGAACTGCCGCGAAGTGTCGTGACCCAACTGAGCAGTGAGTTCGCGGGGTACATTCTCCCGCGGGCATTGCGATCGCTCAGGCATTCCCGCGGGCACGCGGGCGCAAGCGATGAGCGAGAGTGCGCCATAACGAACCGCTAACGTGCCACACTGGCGTGCAATGTTTACGTGGCTCTTCGGCAACCTTGTCCTGTGGTAGCAAGTGGCGCGCATGACCCCTGGGGGGACTATTCGCGGCGCCTCGGGGCAAATCTTCAGCGCGCGCGCCTCGGCGCGGGGATGACTCAAGAACGCGTCGCCCACGCCGCAGGGTTGTCCACCTTCACCTATCAGAAGCTGGAAAAAGGAGAGTCCAACCCGGGCACGGCGGCGAATCCTCGCCTGCAGACGCTCATTTCGCTGTCCCTCGTCCTGGAGATTGATGTCGCCGATCTCTTGCCGGTACCCACCGCGGACCTTCTCCCGCCCAGCCCCTGAGGCGTGGCGCCGAGAGGCGTGGCGGCTCGAGGGCTCTAGATGAGCAGCTCCTCCAGGACGCTCGACAGGATTCTTGCGAGGCGGTGAGCGCTTTCCTTACTGAGGACGAGGCCGCGGCGAACGTTGTCTTCGGGTGAGATCCAGACCCAGGTGTCGCCCCATCGCGATTCGACTCCGACGGTGAGGTCTCCCGAGGCGACGCGATCAAACGCCAGCCCGTCTGCCCCATGTCGTCGCTCGACCGCCGGGACGGCCCGCGGGTCACTCCGATGAGAGGCGTCGTGGGCTTCGAGGTGATCGTGTAGTCCGTTGCACCACGGCGGGCAGGCGGTGTCGGTAGGCCACTGTTCTGCGTGCATGTGACACCAATCTCACAGGGGGCAGGTCACTCGCTCATCGGTGCGGTGCTGCTTCGGGTTGCCGGGCAGGTCCGTGCTACAGATTGCGTCCCCGTCTCGGGCCCCCCGGCGTCCGTCGCGACAATACCACGCATACATGGTGAGTGGCAGCGAATGAAGGACGAAGGTGATCCGTTTATCCCTGTATCTGGACGTGCCAACCATCGGTGGTCACGTTCCAGAGTCGTTGCCGGTCGTCGACCATCTCCAGGTCGAGGCGGGATGTCCACCGCAATGTACGGAACGTCTTCTTCGCCGCTCGTCGAGAAGGCCGGCCGACGAGCGTGACGTAGCCATCCCAGTGTTCGACGGTCCATCGCAAAGGGGGGAGTCCGCGTCGTCGCCCCCACGCGTTGAGGGTGCGCCCGATCGCTTTCTGGAGTGCGGTGTCGATCTCGTCCGCGATGACCGCGGGCGGCGGACTCGCCGCATTCTTTACCATGCAGACATGGTATTCATCGGTGGACAGCTCGCCGCAACAATTGTGTGCGGTGGCGGATCGGCCACGGCCGCACCCGCGGAGAGATTTCCGGTCTCGTACGATCGAGGAATCCACCCGTATACCCCGGAGACTGCCATGCCCGAACTCAGCAAAGACACCGTCCTCTGCATCTCTCTGGCGGGCCGTCCCTCGAACATCGGCACCCGATTTCACAACTTCCTGTACGCCGAACTCGATCTCGACTTCGTCTACAAGGCGTTCACCACGACCGACATCGCCGCCGCCATCGGCGGGGTCCGGGCACTCGGCATCCGGGGGTGCTCGGTGTCGATGCCCTTCAAAGAGGCGGTGATTCCGCTCGTGGATCACATCGAACCCTCGGCCGCGGCAATCGGGTCGATCAACACGATCGTCAACGACGGGGGAGTGCTCACGGCCTCGAACACCGACTACGAAGCCATCGCGAGCCTCATCGACAGCCACCGCCTCGACCCGGCGGCATCCGTACTCGTCCGGGGATCGGGCGGCATGGCCAAGGCCGTGGTCGCGGCGTTCCACGGCGCCGGGTTCGCCGACGTCACCGTGCTGGCGCGCAACGCCGAGGCGGGTCCCGCGCTCGCCGAAGCGTACGGCTTCCGCTGGATCGCCGACGACCCCGAACCGGGCGCCGCAATCATCGTCAACGTCACGCCGCTCGGGATGAACGGGGCGGATGCCGAGGCCCTGGCGTTCTCGCCCGCGCACATCGCCGCGGCGCACACCGTCTTTGACGTCGTCGCCTTCCCGGCCGAGACGCCGCTCATCCGCGCCGCGCGCGCGGCGGGGACGGACGTGATCACCGGCGCGGAGGTCATCGCGCTGCAGGCCGCCGGCCAGTTCGCGCGCTACACCGGTGTGACGCCGACGGCGGAGCAGGTCGCCCGGGCGTCGGCGCATTCGCGCGCCTGACCCGCACGCTCCTCCGGCGTCAGCGCCTACTCGATGCGGATGCTCCCGGTCGCGGAGTGCTCGCGCGGCATCCGGTCGCGGTCGTAGGTGATGTCGGTGTAGCCGTGTGGCGTCGGCTGCCCGTTCTCGTCGACGCTCACGAACACGAGCCGCTCGATGGTGAGGATGCGTTTGCGCGTGATCATGTTGCGCACCACGGCGCGCATTGTCAGCGACGTGCGTCCGAAGTGCGTCGCGGTCAGCCCCATCTCGATGAGATCGCCCTGCAGCGCCGAGGCCTCGAAGTTGATCTCCGAGATCAACTTCGTGACGACCCGATAGTTGCCGAGCTGGATGATCGCATAGATCGCCGCTTCCTCATCGATCCAGCGCAGCAGACTGCCGCCGAAGAGCGTGCCGTTGGCGTTCAGATCCTCAGGCTTGACCCACTTGCGGGTGTGGAAATTGATGCCGTCTTCCGAGGGATGCCACTGCGATTTCGTCACACCGACCACGCTACTCGGGGCGCGAAGGCGTCGCCTCCGTGCCCCGTCGGGACTACTCGTAGCGCAGCGACTCCACGGGGTCGGCCCGGGCGGCTCGCGCGGCGGGCAGGCTGCCGGCCAGGAACGCGATGCCCATGATCGCCAGCGTCGTCACCAGGATCGACAGCGGGTCGAAGGCGATGAGCTGGAGGCCCGGCAGATCGCTGAACAGGGTTTCGCCGAGTTGGGCGCTCACCGCGGTCCCGACCGCAATGGCGACCACCGCCCCGATCGCGCTGCCGAGGAGACCCAGGAGGATCGCCTCGAGACTGAACAGCGAGAAGACGCGGCCGCTGCCCATCCCCATCGCCTTCATCAGACCGATCTCGCGCGTGCGTTCCTGCACCGACATCAGCAGCGTGTTGACGATGCCGAAGCTCGCCGCGAGCAGGGCGATGATCGCGAACGCGTTGAGCACCAGCACGATCCCGTCGATGACGGCCGTGAACGTGCCCAGCTGGTCGGCGACGGTCCGGCCCGTGTAGCCGGCGTCTGTGAGAGCGGTCTTCACCGCGTCGACCTCCTCCGGCGTCGCCGTCGACGACACCCGGGCGCTCGCGCTGGCGTACCGGTCGAGCTGATCCTCGGGGACGCCGGTGTTCTGCAGCGAGAACAGTGCGTCCTGCAGCGCGGTGTTGGTCGTCACCGCCGTCGTCGCGGCGAAGGCCTCGTCGGTGACGCCGGTCACCGTGGCCTCGACGAGATGCTGCGTGCGGACGGGGTCGGTCACCGCGATCGTCACCGTCTTGCCCGTGGCGTCGACCGCGTCGGCGAAGCCCAGGGGTTCGACGAGCGAGGCCGGCAGGGCCACCTCCGGTGCGGCGGCGCCGTCGTCCGGTGCGCTGCCCGCCGACAGCTGCGGCGTTTGGCCTCCGATGAGCCCCCCGGCTGAGGCGACGTAGCGATCGCCGCCGTCGTACTGCACGTAGTCGATCGACACGGCCCGGGCGGGCGTGACCTGCTCGATTCCGGCGATGCTCTCGATCGTGGTGATGTCGTCGTCGGTCAGGGCGGAGACGGCGCTCGTCGCTCCCGGCCGGCCCGGGCTCGTCTGCGCTGTGGCAATGGCATCCGGATCGTACTTCTGGGGCCCGGTGGATGCCGCGCCGTCGGCGGAGGCCTTCGACACGGTCAGCACGTCCGAGGCGCCCATCGACGCGACCGTGTCGTCGATGAAGCGGTTGATGCCCGTGCCGAGACCGTTCGTCAGGGTGAGGGTGAAGGCGCCGACGAAGATCGCCAGCACCGTCAGGATCGTCCGCGTCTTGGATCGGAAGGTGTTGGCGAAGGCGCTCGCGACGAGGTCGGTGGTCTTCATGCCGCTCGTCCTTCCTGCGACACGATCACGCCATCGCGGATCTGGATGCGGCGGTCGCAGCGCGCCGCGAGATCGTCGTCGTGGGTCACGACGATCAGGGTGATCCCGTGCTCGCGGTTGAGGCGAAACAGGATGTCTTCGACGACCGCGCCCGTGGCGGTGTCGAGGTTGCCGGTCGGTTCGTCGGCGAAGATCACCTGCGGGTCGTTGACGAGCGCGCGGGCGATGACCGCGCGCTGCTTCTGGCCGCCGGAGAGCGCGGTCGCCTTGTTCTTCGCCTTGTCCTGCATGTCGAGTTCGGCCAGCGCCGCCATTCCCCGGCGCTTGCGCTCGGCTCTGCCGACCCCGGCGATCTTCAACGGCAGCACGACGTTGTCGAGCACCGAGGCGTTGGGGGTGAGGAAGAACTGCTGGAACACGAAGCCGAACGTCTCGTTGCGGGTGCGGTTGAGGCGGCGGCCGCGGAGGGTGCCGGCATCCGTTCCGTCCAGGGCGACGGTTCCGCTCGAGGGGGCGTCCATCAGCGCCAGCAGGTGCATGAGCGTGGACTTCCCGGAGCCGCTCTTGCCGACGATCGCGAGGCTCTCGCCGCGGCGGATGTCGAGACTCACCCCGCGCAGGGCATCGAAGCGGGCGGATCCGCGCCCGTAGGACTTGTGCAGGTCAGTGACCGAGAAGAGTGGGGGAGGGGTGTCGGGTGTCATGGTCCCACCCTCGCCGGAGCCATGCCCGCGCGCGTCGCTCCGGCGGGGTGGATGCCTACCCCCACGGGGGGATCTGCGTCTGCCCCGAGACGGCGATGGTCGCGCGGCCCGCGGGCCGCCAGACTAGGACGATGCCCCTCGACGCGACGACCGACACGGCACCGCGGCTCGTGCCGCCGGTGCCACGGTGGGCGCAGGACATCGTGGTGGCCGTGCTCGTGATCGTGCCCGCGTTCGCCCCCGTTCCGTTCCCCGAGCTGCGGCCCTCCAGTCCGCTCGTGCACGCGCTGATCCTCCTCCCCGCGGTGGTGCTGCCCTTCCGCCGGCGGTGGCCGCGCACGGTGCTCGCCGTCTGCATCGCGCTGTACGTCGCCGCGCTCGCCCTCGGCACGCTCTCGCCGGGCGCGGCGCTCGCGATCGCCATCGCCGCCTACGGCGTGGCCGACCGGGTGACCCGTCGCGCCGCGGCGCCGGTGGGCATCGCGGCCGTCGCGGGCTTGATCGCGGCGAGCATCGTCGTCACGCTCACGACCGGCATGGACACCCGGTTCCTCCAGGTCGGGCTCACGGTCGCGCTCGCCGGGGCGCTGGGGGATGCCGCCCGCTCGCGCCGCGCGTACGTCGAGGCCGTCGTCGAACGCGCCCGCCGCGCCGAGCAGACGCGCGAGGCCGAGGCTCGCCGTCGCGTGACCGAGGAGCGCCTGCGCATCGCGCGCGACCTGCACGACGCCGTGGCGCACCAGATCTCGGTCATCAGCCTGAACGCGGGCGTTGCCTCGTCGGCCCTGGAGACGCGCCCGGAGCGCGCGCGGGAGGCCCTCGCGACCATCCGCACGGCGTCGCGCGAGGTGCTCGGCGAGATCGGGTCGATGCTGACGGTGCTGCGGACGCCGGATGAGACCGGCATTCGTGAACAACCGGGCCTCGCGCGACTGCCGGACGTCATCGAGTCGGTGCGCGTGGCCGGCTGGGACGTGGTCGTGCGCGATGAGATCGGCCTCGACTCGGCGGTCGTCCCGCTGGGTGTCGACATCGTCGCCTACCGCGTCGTGCAGGAGGGGCTGACGAACGCCCTGAAGCACGGCTCCGCCCGGCGCGCACACGTGCTGCTGCGGCGCGACGGTGACGATCTCGAGATCGTCGTCACCAATCCGTGGGAGCGCGCGACCGAACCGCACGACCTGCCGCCCTCCGGTTTCGGACTCGTGGGGCTCCGCGAACGCGTCGACTCGGTCGGCGGCGCGCTCGAGGCGGGGCCGGCTCCCGGCGGGTTCCGTCTCGCCGCTCGACTTCCCCTGGCCGCGCACGCAGGGACCACCCCCGGAGGGCTCTCGTGACCACCGTGCTCGTCGTCGACGACCAGGCCCTGATCCGCTCCGCCGTCCGCGACCTCCTGGACTCGGCCCCCGCCATCGACGTCGTAGGCGAGGCCGCCGACGGGGAGGCGGCCGTGGAACTGGCCGGCCGCCTGCGCCCCGACGTGGTCGTGTGTGACATCCGGATGCCACGGATGGACGGGATCGAGGCCACGCGCCGGATCTGCGCCGACCCGCGCCTGGCCGACACCCGCGTCCTCATCCTCACGACGTTCGAGGAGGACGACTACGTCGTCGCGGCCCTGCGCGCCGGCGCGAGCGGGTTCATCGGCAAGGGCGCGGAACCCGAGGAGATCGTGCACGCCGTTCTCGCCGTCGACGAGGGTGGCGCGCTGCTCTCACCGGCGGCCACGCGCGCCATGATCGAGAAGTACGTCCGGCACGCGGCATCCGATGCGCCCGTCGCGTCGCCCGCGCTCGACCTCCTCACCGAGCGGGAGCGCGAAGTACTGCGGCACGTGGGGCGCGGCCGCTCCAACGACGAGATCGCCGCGGAGCTGTTCATCTCCCCGCACACCGCGAAGACGCACGTGAAGAACACGATGATCAAGCTCGGCGCGCACGACCGCGCGCAGTTAGTCATCGCCGCGTACGAGAGCGGACTGATCCAGCCGGGGCGGTGACGGCGGGCGTGTTCCGCGTCAGTCTCCGTCGCGGTCCAGGCCTCGGGCGCGGATCTCCTCGATGTCGAGGTCGGCGAGGATGTGACGGGCCACCAGGTCGTCGATCGTGCCGTCGCGACGCAGGCGCAGGAGCACTTCGCGTTTGCGGTCGAGGATCGCCAGGCGCAGGCGCGTGGCCTCGCGATGCCGGAGCAGCGGTGACCGCTGCGTGAGATCGATGTCGTCGCTCACGGCGATCATCTCGAGCTGGCGCGCGGGGCGTCGTCCGTCGTCGCCTTCGTCGCCCGCTCCCGGGGGCACCGGGCCCATCTGCGAGGCGGCATCGTCGCCCGCGGCGTCCATCTCATCGTCGCGGTCGCGCTCTTCGGCGGCGCGGAGACGGGCCACGGCGCGGGCGTTGGCCAGTTCCAGACGTTCGTAGCCCTCGCGTCGTGCCCGGTCCTTCACGACGTCGCTCACCCCGTGCTCGGCGGCCAGCTCATCGAGCGCCGCGAGCGCGGCGCCGGAAATCGCTCGCTGGGCCAGCTCGAACTCCTCCACGGCGGCATCATCGGTGGGGAGTTTCGCCCACCGGATCGCGGCCGGCAGGAGCGGCCCCTGAACGAGCAGGGTCAGCACGATCACGCCGGCGGTGACGAAGACGATCGCTTCGCGTCCCGGCACGGGAGAGCCGTCAGGCGTGGTGAGCGGGACCGACAGGGCGATCGCGAGCGACACGGCGCCGCGGAAACCCGCGACGGTGCTGACCACCCGCGAGCGGTGGCGCGTCGACGCCGACACCGACATCGACGTCGAGGGGCGCGAGAACGGCGAGAACACCCACTGGAACAGGTACCGGACCGCGGCGAGCACGAGCCACGCCGCGACCGTGATCAGCAGCAGGATGCCGATCTCGGACGGCGAGATCTCGTGCAGCACCAGCTGCACCTCGATCCCGATGAGCACGAAGAGGGCGCCGTTGAGGAGATACACGCCGAAGGGCCACGTGGCATCCGCCGACCGTCGAGACATCGCCGTGGTGATCCGCGGAGAGACCCACGCCACGATGAGTCCGGCGAACACGACCGCGAGGACCCCCGACGCGTGGGCGATCTCGGCCACGAGGAACGAGGCGAACGGCACCAGCAGGAGCGTGAGGTTGATCGTGAGGGTCGACTCCATGCGGCGGAGCGCCAGGAACGCCAGCGCGGCGACAGCGATGCCCGCGGCAGCGCCCCCGAGGTACGACACCAGCACCATCCCGGTGATCTGCCACGGCGTGACCTGGTCACCGATGAGGAGCGACACGGCGATGGAGTACAGCACGAGGGCCGTGCCATCGTTCGTGAGGCTCTCGGCCTTGAGCTTCATGAACGTCTTCTCGGGCAGCAGCCGGCCGAGGGCGGCGACCGCGGTGGCATCCGGCGGGGCGACGGCCGCGCCCAGCACGAGGGCGGCCTCCCACGGCACTCCCATCCAGGTCGCGACCCCGGCGACGGCGAACGCGGATGCCACGACCAGCAGCGTGCTCATCGGCACGATGTACCGCAGCGACCGGCGCACCGACCGCAGCGACGTGGTCCACGCCTCGCGGAAGAGCATCACCGGGAGGAACAGCAGCAGGACGGTCTCGGGCGGCAGCTCGATCTGGCGCAGCTCCGGGACGAACCCGAGCGCCAGGCCGATGACGAGCAGCACGAGGGGCGTCGCCACACGCAGGCGGGGGGCGAGCACCGTCCCCACCAGCATCGCGAGCCCCAGCAGAACCGTGACCTCGAGTCCTTGCATCCCGACCACCTCTCACCGCGCCCTCAGCACACAGCGTAGAGAGGGGGCGGGGAATTCCCGAGGGGGTGTTCGCTACGGGCGTGTAGGGTCCACCGGTGGCCAAGTGGTACTCGCGATGATCGATGTGGATGCGCGAGGGTGGGCAAATGAGTCCATCACAACCGTTTGAACGGGATTATGCGAGTCCAATAGAGCCAAAGTGGACTGTTTCAGAACTCCTTGACTGGATCGGTGCCGACGACGCCCGCTGCCACGACGATCGACTGCACGGTCTGCTGAGTACCGTCGAGCGGGCACTCGGGGCCGACGCTGACCGGGCTGGCTCGACGATCGTGCTCGTCCGGTCGATCGTCGCGCGCGTGGCGGCAGAGCCGGCTCTGCGGGATCTGCGTCTCGACGAGCTGTCCGCCACCCCGCGCAATCGTGAACTCGGGGCTGTGGACTCTTTCCACCTCGCGCTGGCGCCCCTGGTCACCGCGTAGGAAGCGGGGCCGATGGCACCTCCTCACCGATCCCGGACTGAGACTGCCAGGGCGCGGGGGATCGGCATCCCGCACGTCACCGTCACCGGATCAGCAACGCGCACAACCTCAGCTCTCGCGCGGCGAAACCGGCTGAGGTTGTGCGCATCGCTGAGGTTGTGCGCACCACTGAGGCGGTGCCCCGGCTTACGCGGGCAGCGCCACCTTCGCCTTCGCCCACGAGCGACCGCGGGTGTCTTTGAGGATGTCGTACTCCACGTCGACGTGCGGTTCGATCGCGCTGTACTTGTCGTTGGGCGCACCGATGACCAGCTGGAATCCGAGGCCCCGCCACGCGCCGATCGCGCGCTTGGTGAAGTGCGCGTCGGCCTTGATCAGCGCCTCGTCGAGGAACACCGGGGCGTAGCGCGGGCGCTCGGCGCCGGCATCCCCGAGCTGATAGCGCAGAGCAGCGCCGACGATGAAGGCGATGAGCTCCTGCGACTCGCCGCCGGACTTCTCGCCGATGTGGTCGTACAGCGCGACGTGCTCTCCGGTGTCGGCGCGGAAGCGCTCGGCGCTCACGCGCACGTGGTTGCGCACGTCGACGAGGTCGGCGTAGTCGGGGGCGCTCGGACGGATCCGGCCGATCAGCCGCGCCATCCGGGCATACACCGCCTCGCGCTCCTCGTCGCTTCCGGCGCTGTCGATGAGGGCGCGGACGTCGCGCAACTCGCGCCGGAACCGGCGACGCACCTCGGACTGGCTCTCGCGCGGCACGATCTGCAGGCGGTGGTCGTCGTCGTAGAACGGCAGGTCGCGCATGATGTCGTTGATCGGGGCGATGCGCTCGCGGATCTCGCGCAGCGCCCGCGTGAGCGACGAGTCGAGGTTGGTGAGGTCGTTGCCCGACAGGCGCAGCAGGCTGTCGCGCCACTCGGCCTCCAGCTCGTGCAGGCCGCTGGCTTCGAGGTCGGCGAGGATCCGCTCGAAGTCGCCGAGCGATTCGTCGGGGTCGGCGAGGAGGTTCGGGCTCGGCCACCGGTCGATGAACGCCGTGAGGGTGCGGCGCAGGCTCTCGCGCTGATCGCTCCAGACCTCCTGGGCCGTGCGCTGCTCTTCGAGCAGGCGCTTCGACGCCGACTCGAGCGCCGCGTCGAACCGCGCCAACCGCTGCGAGGGCGTCTGGTCGTCGCCGGTGGGCGCCACGAACAGGGCGTCGAGGTACGCAACCTCGTCGTCGGTGAGGGTGAGACCGGCGTCTTCGGCGTCGTCGAGGAGCACGTGGGCGGCGTCGACCTCGTCGGTGACCTCGGCCCAGCGCGCCGCGAGCCGCTGCTGCTCGGTCTTGGCCCCGCCGATCTCCTCACGCAGGCGCGCCGCGCGGGCACGCGTGCCCGAGATCTGCTCCTGGAGCTCCGCGATGCGCGGGTTTCCCGCCGTGATCTCGGTGAGCGTCTCGTTCCAGCGCTCGAGTTCGCGATCCACGGATGCCACGTCGACCTGCTCCCACGACAGATCCGCGATCTTCTCGAGGGCGCTGCGGCGGTCGTCGAACGCGTCGAGCGCGGTCGCCGCCTCGTCGACGGCGGCCTTCGCGGCGTCGAGGTCGCGCCGCACGCGGGCGATCTCGTCGCCGAGTTCGCCGAGCCGCGCGCGCGCGGAGAAGCCGAGGACGCTGGTGCGCGCCGATCCGCCGTGCGCGCCGCGCGCACCCTGGCTGGTCTGCCCCGAGATGGTGAGGGTCATACGGTGCTGCGACAGCTCGCTCGCGGCATCCACGCACACGAAGGCGAACTGCTGCTCCAGGCGGTCCTGCAGCCAGCCGGTGAAGGGGGAGCGGCGGAAGTCCAGTCGCCCCGGGAGGGTCGCCGGGTCGAGGCCCCCGCGCTCGGGCAGGTCGGTGGGAACACCCTCGAAGCGCAGACGCTCCGACAGGCGCACGCCGTCGATCGCCGAGCGGAAGGATGCCAGGTGCCCGGCGTCGACGAGGAGCGTCGTCGCGAAGCCGCCGAGCGCCAGCGTGAACGCCCCGCGCCACGGCTCGAACTCGGTGCGGACGTCGATCAGCTCGGCGACGAAGGGGAGCTCGGCGGCGGTGAGGCCGGCGGCTTCGGCAATTGCGGCGCGTGCCTCGTGCAACCGCGGGGGGATGTTGTCGTCGCGGGTCTGGGTGCGCCGGTGCTCGGCCTCGAGGGCGGCGAGCTGCTGGCGCAGATCGGTGTGCCGGCTGCTGGCGGCGACGAAGGCGTCGCGCACGGCGCTCTTGGCATCCGTGTCGCCCAGGGTGCGGCGGGCGTCGTCGGCGAGGGCAGCGAACTGCTTCGCCGTGGTGACCTCGGTCTCCAGCACCGACAGGGCGGCGTCGAAGCGTTCGCGATCGCGCTGCATGCCGGCGCGGCGGCGTTCGAGGCCGCGCAGCTCGCGCTGGGCGGCATCCAGACGGTCGCCGCCGGCGGAGCGCAGCACGTCGCCGAGGCCCTCGCGCTCGGCCTCGGCCGCGTCGGCGAGCGCCTGACGTTCGCGCACGAGGGCGTCGGTGGTGTGGGTGCGTTCGCGCAGTTCGTCTTCGACGGCGCCGAGGAGGTCGACGCGGCGCTGCGCGCGCCAGAGCGACGCGCGCGAGGCCGGGTCGCTGAACCGGCCGACGGCGTCGATGAGCCGCACGCGGTCGGCGGCCTCGTCGATGCGGGTCTTCATCGTGCGGATCGGGAGGAGCGCGCGCACCTGCTGACGCGCCTCGATCATGCGGGTCCGCGTGCTCTCGAGCCCGTCGAAGTGGGCGACGACCGCCTCGGCGGTGGCGAGGGTCTCGGGCTCCTCGAGCACCATGCGCTTGTAGAGGTCATCGACGGTGGTGATCTGCTGCCCGGCCTGAATGCGGGCCAGCAGGCTCATCGCCTTGGTGCCCGCGCCCGCGGCGCCGATCCCGAGCACGGCGTGCAGTCGCGCCGAGAACTCCCGGTCGGTGGCGAGGGTGTCGAGCCCGGTAGCCCGGACCGCCGCGTCGGAGAGGTGCTGCTGCGCCGCCCGGTCGAGGTCGCGCAGGTCGAACGCCCCGTGGATCGTGCCGCGCACCTTCACCGCGTCGTCGAGCACGCGCGCCGACGCCGGGATGTACCAGGCCCGCACGGCCGTGAACCGCGCCTCGTCGTGGTCGACCCAGGTCATGGCGATCGCCGTCCACGTGTCGCTGCCGTCGCCGCGGAGGACCCGCACCTTCGTGCCCTCGTCGGTGCGCGACTCGTCGATCTTGCCGCGGCCGTACGAGAGGATGTTGCGCTGCTCCTGCCCACGTGGACGCCCGACGACCGCACCGTTGGAGGCGCCGTTGAAGGGCGTCGTGTGCGGCATCATCAGGGCGACGTACGCGTCCATGAGGGTCGACTTGCCCGAACCGGACCCGCCGCACAGCAACGTCGCGGTCGGGGCGAAGCGTACGCGGTGCTCGCCGTCGTACCCGCCCCAGTTGATCAGCTGGAGCTCCTCGGCCACCCACTGCTGCCCGCGCGAGGCGGCCGGCACCAGTCCGAACAGGGTCTCGAGCATCGTCATGCGGGCTCTCCGTCCAGGGTCTGTTCCTCGAGCCAGTGCTGCAACTCGCGCAGTGTCTCGGCGCTGAGGACGATCTCGATGAGCGGACCGATGCGGTACCGCCCCTCGGACTCTTCTTCGATGATGCCCTCGCGGTCCAGACGCGCGATGGCGGTGCGGACCGCCCGCTGCTGGCTCGCGCGCGTGCCGTCGGTCTCGGCGAAGTAGGTGAGCACGGTCTGCTCGACCTCTTCGACGTCGACGCGGGCCGAGGGCGCCCCCGCGGTCGTCTCGCGCTGGAACACGGTGCGCAGGTAGACCAGCACGAGCGTCTCGGCGCGCGAGTACGCCTCGTCTTTCAGCAGGATCGGCACGTCGACCTCCTCGCTGCGCACTTGCTCCTTGTAGGCGACGCCGCGGGCGTGGTCGACGACCAGGCGCACGAACAGGTCGTTCAGGCGCGACTCGATCATCTGCTGGTGCTCGAGCAACAGCTTCCACTCGGCGGGGGAGTTCTCGGCCAGCAGGAACCGTCGCTGCAGGATGCGCACGAGCACGCGCCGCACGTCGGCGTCCAGGATGCCGCGATCCCCGGGGAACAGCGCGTCGGGGTCGTTCTCCATCGCGACGGGGGCGATGAACGCCGGCGTCTGCTCGTCGACGGACGCGGGGGCGGTGGCGGCCTCGGGTACGGTGGCGTCTGCGTCAGTCATCGGCATCCGTTTCTGTCGTGCGGGCGGCGGTGACGGCCGTGAAGGCGAAGCGTCGCGTGGTGCCGTCGGGGCGGACGGCCTCGACGATCGAGATGCCCTCGCCGTCGGTGATCCCGCCGCGGTGAGCGATCTCGAGCAGGCCCACGAGGTCGACGGGGCGACGCGTCTCGGCGTCGGCGCCGGTGAACGCCTCGGCGAGGTCGTAGCGGTCGCCGAGGGTCGCGACGTAGCGCTCGAGCTCGGCGTAGTGCGGCCCGCCCCAGGCGCGCGTGTCGGCGTCGACGAATTCGACGTCGCCCTCATCGGTGGAGAGCGGGTCGGGGGCCCCGGGTGGGCGGACGTCGCTGAGCGAGCGCCGCAGGTGTCCGATGTCGGCGAGCGCCAGCGTGCGCACGGGGTCGACGCGGCCGGGCGCCTTGGTCTGGCTCCAGCGGTGCAGCCCCGCCATCACCGCGCGCAGCAGGTCGTCGACCTGGCGGTCGCGGATCGGGTCGTGCGTGCGCACCTGCACGGTGATGACGTGCGACGCCCGCCGCTGCGCGGTGAGCACCTCCTGCACCCCCGCCTCGACCCGGCGCGCGATGGCATCCAGCTCGCCGCGCTGCTCGGGCGTCATGAGGCGGGAGAACGGCTGGGTGAGCACCGCGTGGAGGCGGTCGGTGAGATCGTCGATGCGTTCGGGATCGCCGATGAGGCGCAGCGCCCCCTGGAACGCGCGCCCCTCGGGCGTGGACTGCATGACGTGGCGCCCGCGCTCGAGGTACTCGCGCAGCACGTCGCCGGTGGGGCGCGCGTCGCGGCGGAGCTCGGCCACGACGTCGCGTTGCATCGCGGTGATCGATTCGGCCACGCGTGAGAAGTCCGCGGGGAGCTCGCGGGCGAGGTGGATGACGTTCTCGGCCTCCTCGAGCAGCACCTCGTCGTCGTGCGGCTCGACCAGGCCCTCATCGAGCGCCGCGATCTCGGCATCCAGGGCCGCCCGTTCGGCCAGCAGGGCTTCGCGGCGTCGTTCGGGGTCGGTCTCGGCGTCGCGCGAGAGTCGCTCCACCGCGTCGAGCAGGGTGCGCACCCGCGAGCGCGAGACGCGCGCACGGCCGCCGCCCGCGCGTCCGGCGATCTCGAGGGCGCCGACCGCGTGGGCCGACAGGCGGTACACCTCGACGTCGTCCTCGATCTGCAGGCTGAGCCAGCCGACCCGCACCCAGCCGCGGCAGATGTCGCGCGCCGACCCGGCGGGGATGCGGCGGTCGTCGTCGGTGTCGTGTCCGGCGGCGCGGAGCTCGTCGATCGCCTCGGCGACCTCGACGTGCGCGTCGGCCACGGCGACGGCGGGGCGATCGGGCGTGAACACGATCGAGAGCACGGCCACCACGAACGGCGCGAACCGCCCGTGCAGCAGGTCGAGGGTCGGGTTCGTGAACGCGGTCACCGAGCGCAGATACGCGGCTTCGGCTCGGGTGCTGGTCACTGGCTGAAGTCTACCGGCGGGTCAGGGGGGACACCGATCCGGGCCGCGCGGGGCCGTAGCTCCGGCCGGTGTCGCGTGCCGGGCTCCGGAGAAATCCGGTGCACACGCGGATTCGGCGGGCCAACGCGCGGCGAACCCTCGGAAACTCAGGAGTCCGGCACACGGCACGCCGCGGCACGGACACGCCGCGACCGCGGCATCCCTCCCGAACGGGCGAGGGATGCCGCGGCCGTGGCGTGCGGGTCAGACCTCCGAGCGCGGGCCCGGGACGGTCTTGTTGACGCCGGTGACGGGCTGGTTCTCGTCGAACGACGCGACCGGGCGGCGGAACCCGCGGGTGAGGATCACGAGGTACACCACCCCGAGGCCGGTCCAGATGAGACCGCCGACGAGGGCGTGCCCGTCGAGGTTCACCCACAGCAGCCCCGTGAGCAGCATGCCGATGCCGGGCATCACGATGTAGCGGAAGATGTCGCCCGGCGTCTTGCGCAGACCCTGGCGGATCGCGAACCAGGCGATCACCGAGATGTTCACGAACGTGAACGCGATGAGGGCGCCGTAGTTGATGTACGCCGCGATCTGCTCGAGCGTGAACGAGATCGCCAGCAGGCTCACGAGCCCCACGACGATGATCGAGATCGTCGGGGTGTGCGTCTTGGGGTTGATGAACCCGAAGATCCGGCGGGGGAGCACGTTGTTGCGCCCCATCACCATGAGCATGCGCGACACCGAGGCGTGCGAGGCGAGCCACGACGCCAGGGTCGCGGCGAAGCCCGCCGCGGTCAGGACGGCCTGCAGCACCGGACCGCCGACCTGGAGGCCGATCTCGGGCAGCGTGCTGTCTTCGATCGCCTCGGGCGGGAAGACGCTCGAGTCGGGGAAGCGCAACTGCGTCACGTACGAGGCGACGAGGAAGATCACACCGCCGGCGATGAGCGTGAGCAGGATCGCGCGGGGCATGATCTTCGGGGTCTTCGCCTCTTCGGAGTACATCGACACCGCGTCGAAACCGATGAACGAGAAGCACACGATGGTGGCGCCGGCCAGGACCGCGCCGAACTGCACCTCGCTGTGGGCGAAGGGCGCGAGGGACACGGCCGTCCCGGCGCCGGCGCCGCCGACGAGCTGCACGACGACCATCACGACGAACACCGTCATCACGAGAATCGAGAAGACGAGCAGGATCATGTTGACGTTCGAGGTTCCGCGCATCGTCAGGTAGATGACGCCGGTGACGCCGGCGGTGAAGACGACGACCCAGATCCAGCCGGGAACATCGGGGAAGAGCGCCTCCATGTAACTGCGCAGGATGAGGGCGTTCACCATCGGCAGGAGCATGTAGTCGATGAGGGCGGTCCAGCCGACGACGAAGCCG
The DNA here is from genome assembly GCF_057167165.1 of Microbacterium sp. ZW3a. Lineage (NCBI taxonomy): Bacteria > Bacillati > Actinomycetota > Actinomycetes > Micrococcales > Microbacteriaceae > Microbacterium > Microbacterium sp. ZW3a. The sequence continues at coordinate 1,177,661 of NZ_CM169903.1, forward strand.
ACGCTCGGGTGAATCGACTCGCGGGCGTAGGTGTAGGCCGACCCGGCACTCGGGATGGCGCGGACCATCTTGCCGTAGCTGATGGCGGTGAAGATCAGCACGATGAGCGCGACCGCGTAGGCGGCGGGCACGACGTTGTTGGTCCCCTCGGCGACGAGGCCGAAGGTGTCGAACACGACGGTGGGGGTCATGTAGCCGAGGCCGAGACCCACAATCGACCACAGGCCGAGGGTGCGAGCGAGCTTTGCGCCCGATGACGAGGGTGCCGCCGCAGCGGCACGGGTGTTCTCGTTCGTGGCTCCTCCTAGAGGGTGCGGGCCGGGATCCCTGATCGCGGCCGGACGGATGGTGTCGGGTACAGCATCGAAAGCACCGCTCGGGGTGGGAGCGGGGAGCGGGGGAGTGGATGCCGCCGGGGTGTCGGCGGCATCCGCTCCCGCGCCGTCAGAGGCGGGTCCAGGCCTCGGTCAGGACCGAGCGGAGGATCTGCTCGATCTCGTCGAACTCGGACGGGCCGAGGGTCAGCGGCGGCGCGAGCTGGATGACGGGGTCGCCCCGGTCGTCGGCACGGCAGTAGAGGCCCGCGTCGTAGAGCGCCTTGGAGAGGAATCCCCGCAGGAGCCGTTCGGACTCGTCGTCGTCGAACGTCTCCTTCGTGGTCTTGTCTTTCACCAGCTCGATGCCGAAGAAGTAGCCGTCGCCGCGCACGTCGCCGACGATCGGCAGGTCGAGGAGTTTCTCCAGCGTCGAGCGGAACAGCGGGGAGTTCGTGCGGACGTTCTCGAGCAGCCCTTCCTCTTCGAACACGTCGAGGTTCTCCATCGCCACGGCCGCCGAGACGGGGTGCCCGCCGAACGTGTAGCCGTGGGGGAACGACGCGTCGCCGTGGGCGAAGGGCTCGTACACGCGGTCGCTGATGATCGTGCCGCCCAGGGGCGAGTAGCCGCTGGTGACGGCCTTGGCGAACGTGATCATGTCGGGCTGGTAGTCGTACGCGGTGGCGCCGAAGTAGTGCCCGAGGCGCCCGAAGGCGCAGATGACCTCGTCGCTGACGAGCAGCACGTCGTACCGGTCGCAGATCTCGCGAACGCGCTGGAAGTATCCCGCGGGGGCCGGGAAGCAGCCGCCGGCGTTCTGCACGGGCTCGAGGAAGACGGCGGCGACCGTCTCGGGTCCCTCGAACTGGATCATCTGCTCGATGCGGTCGGCGGCCCACAGGCCGAACTCCTCGGGCGTACCGCCGCCGAAGCCGGACTCCTCGGCGCGGTAGTAGTTCGTGTTCGGCACGCGGAATCCACCGGGGGTGACGGGCTCGAACATGTGCTTCATCACGGGCAGCCCGGTGATGGCCAGGGCGCCCTGCGTCGTGCCGTGGTAGGCGATCGCGCGCGAGATCACCTTGTGCTTGGTGGGCTTGCCCTGGGTCTTCCAGTACTGCTTGGCGAGCTTGAAGGCCGTCTCGACGGCCTCGCCGCCCCCGGTCGAGAAGAACACGTGGTTGAGGTCGCCGGGGGCGAGGTGCGCGAGGCGGTCGGCCAGCTCGATCGCGGCGGGGTGGGCGTACGACCACAGGGGGAAGAACGCCAGCTCCTCGGCCTGCTTCGCGGCGGCCTGCGCGATACGCCGCCGCCCGTGGCCCGCGTTGACCACGAAGAGCCCGGCGAGCCCGTCGATGTACCGCTTGCCGGCGGCATCCCAGATGTGGTGTCCCTCGCCCTTGACGATGATCGGCACACCGGGACCGTCAGTCATCACCGACTGACGGGCGAAGTGCATCCACAGGTGGTCGCGGGCCTGGGACTGGAGATCGTTCTGCTGGTCGGTGTCGTAGCGGGTCATCGTGTTCCCCAGTTGTAGAGCTGACGGTGGAGTTTCAGATACACGAACGTCTCGGTGGCCACGACCTCGGGCAACGACCGGATGCGGTCGTTGAGCAGGTCAATGAGGTCGTCGTCGCTCTCGCACACGACCTCGACGAGGAGGTCGAAGGAGCCCGCGGTCGAGACCACGTAGGTCACGCCCGGAAGCTCCGCCATCTGGCCGGCGATGATGCGCGTGTCGCCGGACACCCGGACCCCGATCATCGCCTGGCGGGCGAAGCCGAGCTGGAGCGGATCGGTGACCGCGACGATTTGCAGAACCCCGGCGTCCTGCATCTTCTGCACGCGCTGGCGTGTCGCGGTCTCGCTGAGGCCGACGGCTTTGCCGATCTCGGCGTAGGACCGGCGGCCGTCTTCCTGGAGCTGTTCGATGATCGCCTTCGACACGTCGTCGAGGGCAGGCCGGCGTTCCGATGAGATGCTCATGTTGCCGCGACGGTATCAGTCGTTTACCTGCGCGTTCAATGACGGAATTGCCTTTCACCAGGCTGTAACAACGCGGAAACCGTCGTGGAGGCGGTGATGGATGCCGAATGGCCCGCCGCTCGCCGGTCGAGGAGGTCGACGCACCGGGGGCGTGATGGCAAGCTGTCCGGGCGACGAAGGGAAGGAGCCCCCATGAGCGACGGTGACATCGCGGCGGGTCTGCGCGCTGCCCTGGAACAGGCCGATGCCTCGGAGCGCCTGCGCGCGGCCATGGACGCGGGGACGCGCCCCCACGACGCCTTCGTCGACGTGCTCGTGTCCCGGTGCGCGATCGAGCCCGACTTCTTCGTCCGCGACATGCTGACGTGGGCACTGACCCGCCACGATCCCGCACGCGTGATCGCCGCCCTGCGGCCGGAGCTGGAGTCGCCCTTCCCACAGGCCCGGAGTCAGGGCCTCCATACCCTCTCGAAGATCGGCGACCCCACGACGTGGTCCGCGATCACCCCCGCGCTCCTGCACGACGAGGAGTCCGCCGTGGCTCGGGCCGCCTGGCGGGCCGCCGCGGGTCTCGTGCCCGATGCGCAGCGCGCCGATCTCGCCGCCGACCTCGCGGTGCATCTCGGACGGGGCGACATCGAGACGCGCCGCAGCCTCAGCCGCGCCCTCGTGATGGTCGGGGAGGACGCTCGCCCGGCGATCGACCGTGCGACCGCGTCAGACGACGAGGCCGTGCGCGTGCACGCGCTCGCAACGCGCGCGCTGCTCGACGACCCGGACGCCGGCTTCGAGGGCGCCCTCGACGCGGCGCGCCGCGTCGCCGCCGTCCGCAACGCGCCGCAGGCCCCGGACGCGCCGGAGACCCCGCACGCGCCCGACGCCCCGGACGCCTGAGGCGCGTCAGGCCAGGCTCGACATCACGTGCTTGAGGCGCGTGTAGTCCTCGAAGCCGTAGACCGAGAGGTCTTTGCCGTACCCGGAGTGCTTGAAGCCGCCGTGCGGCATGTCCGAGACGAACGGGAGGTGCGCGTTGATCCAGACGCACCCGAAGTCCAGGTCGCGGCTGAAGCGCATCGCCCGGGCGTGCTCGCGGGTCCAGACGGATGCCGCGAGGGCGTACGGCACGCCGTTGGCCAGGGCCAGCGCCTCGGCGTCGTCGTCGAACGACTGCACGGCCAGGACCGGGCCGAACACCTCCTCCTGTACGAGCTCGTCGTCCTGCCGCAGCCCGGTGACGATCGTCGGGGCGAAGAAGCAGCCGGTGTCGCCGACGCGTTCCCCTCCCGTGACGACCCGCGCGTGCGCGGGCAACCGGTCGACGAAGCCCTGCACGCGCGCGAGCTGATCGGGATTGTTGACCGGGCCGAAGAACGCCTCCGGGTCGTCGGGGGCGCCCACGCGCACTCGCGCCCGGACGTGGGCGACGAGCCGCTCCACGAGAGCATCGTGCAGCGAGGAGTGCACGAGCAGGCGGGTCGCGGCGGTGCAGTCCTGGCCGGCGTTGAAGAACGCCGCCTCGGCGATCCCGGCCGCGGCCGCGTCGAGGTCGGCATCCGGGAACACGATCGCGGGCGCCTTGCCGCCGAGTTCGAGGTGCACGCGCTTGATCTGGCGCGCGGCGGACTCGGCAACTTGCATGCCCGCGCGCACGGAACCGGTGATCGCCACGAGCTGGGGCGTCGGGTGCTCGACGAGCGCGCGGCCGGTCTCGCGGTCGCCGAGCACGACGTTGAACACCCCCGGCGGCAGGATCTCGGCGGCGAGCTGCGCGAGGCGCACCGTCGTCTGGGGTGTGGTCTCGCTGGGCTTCAGCACCACGGTGTTGCCCGCCGCGAGCGCGGGGGCGATCTTCCACACCGCCATGTTGAGCGGGTAGTTCCAGGGCGTCACTTGCGCGACGACCCCGATGGGTTCGCGACGCACGTACGACGTGAAGCCCTCGGTGTACTCGGCGGCGGCCCGCCCGTCCAGGTCGCGCGCGGCCCCGGCGAAGAACCGCAGCTGGTCGATCGACTGCTCGATCTCGTCGGCGACGAGGGTCGCCCTGGGCTTGCCGGTGTCCTCCGACTCGAGGTCGGCGAACTCCTCGGCGTGCGCGGCGAGCGCGTCGGCGAGCCGGAACAGCGCGAGCTGTCGTGCCGCCGGAGTCGTGAGGCGCCACGACACGAAGGCCCGGGATGCCGCGGCGAAAGCGGCATCCACCTCGCCGTCGGTCGAGCACGGCGCCTGGCCGTACACCTCGCCGGTGACGGGGCTGACCAGGTCGAGCAGGCGTCCGGTCGAGGGCGTGGAGACTCCGTCGACGACGTTCTGCAGCAGCTTCACGACGCGGCCGCCTCGTCGGCGATGCTCAGCGCCTCGTCGATGATGTCGAGGCCGCGCACGAGGTCGTCTTCCGAGATGACGAGCGGGGGAGCGACGTGCACGCGGTTGAAGTGCGTGAAGGGCCACAGGCCCGCCTTCTTGCACGCCGCGGCGAACGCCGTCATGGGGGCTGCGGCCGGACCCGCGGCGTTGAAGGGCACGAGCGGCTCGCGGGTCTCGCGGTCGCGCACGAGCTCGATCGCCCAGAACAGGCCCTGCCCGCGCACTTCGCCGATCGAGGGGTGCGTCTCGGCCATCTGGCGCAGGCGCGGCCCGACGACGCGCTCGCCGAGGTCGCGCACGCGTTCGAGGATCCCGTCGCGGCGGAACACCTCGAACGTGGCGATGCCCGGCGCGCACGCCAGCGGGTGGCCGGAGTAGGTGAGGCCGCCGGGGAAGGGGACGGTGTCGAAGTGGCTGGCGATGGCATCCGAGATCACCACGCCGCCCAGTGGCACGTAGCCGGAGTTGACGCCCTTGGCGAAGGTGAGGAGGTCGGGCGCGACGTCGAACGCGTCGACCGCGAACCACTCGCCGATGCGGCCGAACCCCACCATGACCTCGTCGGCGATGTAGAGGATGCCGTATTTGTCGCAGAGCGCCCGCACGCCGGGGAGGTAGCCGGGCGGCGGCACGAGCACTCCGTTGGTGCCGACGACGGTCTCGAGGATGATCGCCCCGATCGTCGACGCCCCCTCGAGGATGATCGTCTGCTCGAGGTGCTCGAGCGCGCGCGCCGTCTCTTCCTCGGGCGTGGCCGCGTGGAACGCCGAGCGGTAGGCGTAGGGGCCGAAGAAGTGCACCACCGAGGCGTCGGCGGGCTCGTTCGCCCAGCGCCGCGGGTCGCCGGTGAGGGTGATCGCGGTGGACGTGTTGCCGTGGTAGCTGCGGTACATCGCCAGCACCTTGCGCTTGCCCGTGACCAGGCGCGCCATGCGGACCGCGTTCTCGTTGGCATCCGCCCCGCCGTTGGTGAAGAACACCTTGGACATGCCGGCGGGAGCAACCTCGGAGATGAGCCGGGCCAGTTCGCCCCGCGTACCGTTGGCCATCGCCGGCTGGATCGTGGCGAGGTCGCCGGCCTGCCGCTGGATCGCGGCGATCAGGTCGGGGTGCTGGTGGCCGAGGTTGAGGTTCACCAGCTGTGACGCGAAGTCGAGGTAGCGGTTGCCGGCGTAGTCCCAGAAGGTCGCGCCCTCGCCGCCGGCGACCGGGAGCGGGTCGATGAGCGCCTGGGCGCTCCACGAGTGAAAGACGTGCGCGCGGTCGTCGGCGCGCACCTGCGCCTCGGCGGCGGGATCGGTGATGCTCATGGTGTCTCCTTCGGATGCCGCGGGGTCAGTGGTTGCTGGGGAAGCCGAGGCTGATCTGGCTCTCGCTCGGGTCGGGCCAGCGGGTCGTGACGACCTTGCTGCGCGTGTAGAAGTGGATCGACTCGGGGCCATAGATGTGCGAGTCGCCGAAGAGCGAGTTGCGCCAGCCGCCGAACGAGAACGCGCCCACGGGGACGGGGATCGGGACGTTGACGCCGACCATCCCGACCTCGATGTCGAACTCGAACTGGCGGGCGGTGCCGCCGTCGCGGGTGAAGACGGCGGTGCCGTTGGCGAAGGGGCTGGAATTGATGAGGGCGACGGCCTCGTCGTAGCTCTTCACGCGGACGACCGAGAGCACGGGGCCGAAGATCTCGTCGTCGTACACCTTCATGCCGGGGGCGACGCGGTCCACGAGCGAGACGCCGATGAAGAAGCCGTCGCCGTCGAACTCCTGCGTCGTGCCGTCGACGACGACCTCGGCGCCTTCGGCGGTGGCGCCCGTGACGTAGGACGCCACCTTGTCGCGGTGCTCGCGCGTGATGAGCGGGCCCATTTCGCTCGTGGCATCCGTTCCGGGACCGATCTTCAGACCCGCGATGCGGCTCGCGACCTTCTCCACGAGCGCGTCGGCGACGTCATCGCCCACCGCCACGAGCACCGAGACGGCCATGCAGCGCTCGCCGGCCGAGCCGTACGCCGCCGAGACGGCGGCGTCGGCGGCGGAGTCGAGGTCGGCGTCGGGCATCACGACCATGTGGTTCTTCGCCCCGCCGAGGGCCTGCACGCGCTTGCCGTTCTCGGCGGCGCGGGCGTAGATGGATTTCGCGATCGGGGTGGAGCCGACGAAGCTCACCGCGCGCACGTCGGGGGAGTCGAGCAGAGCGTCGACGGCGACCTTGTCGCCGTGCACGACGTTGAGGACACCGGCCAGGAGCCCCGCCTCCTCATATAGCTTCGCCAGGAAGATCGCGGCCGAGGGGTCTTTCTCGCTGGGCTTCAGGACGACGGTGTTCCCGCACGCGATCGCCGAGGCCGTCATCCACAGCGGCACCATGACGGGGAAGTTGAACGGCGTGATCGCCGCGACGACACCGACGGGCTGCTTGACCGAGTGTACGTCCACCCCGCGGCTGACCTGCTCGGCGTGCTCGCCCTTCAGCAGGTGCACCAGACCCGCGGCGAACTCGACGTTCTCGATCCCGCGGCTGATCTCGCCCTTGGCATCCGAGAGCACCTTGCCGTGCTCGGCGGTGATGATCGCGGCGAGTTCGTCGGTGCGCTCGACCAGGAGGTGGCGCAGCCGGAAGAAGACGTCGGCGCGCTTGATGAGGCTCGTCGCGCGCCAGGCGGGCAGCGCGGCCTTCGCGGCGGCGATCGCCTCGTCGACCTCGGCGGTCGAGGCGAAGGCGACCCGCGCCTGCACCTCGCCCGTCGCGGGATCGAAGACGTCGCCGGTGCGCTCCGCGGTGCCGCGGGCGGTGCCGTCGATGTGGTGGTGGATGACGGTCATGCGGATCCTCCTGGGGTGCTGCGGCGGTACCGGACAGATCGACCGGCGGCGTCATAGGGTGTCTCCTGCCGATTGTGCGGCATGACGAGAGGGAGCGCGGGTGGCTGATCGTCCCGAAGAACCGGTTGTTCGGACAGATCGTCCGGATGCCATGACCCCCGCGCACGACCGCGGACTGCCGACGCTCGCCGAGGTGGTCGAGACCTCCGCGCTCGCCGCCGGAGCGCCGGAGGTGCTCGTGGGCGGAACCGCACTGCAGGCACGCGTGCGGTGGGTGCACGTCTCGGACAGCCCGGGGGTGGCGCGCCTGCTCGAGGGCGGGGAACTGCTGCTGACGACCGCCTCGGCCTGGCCGGAGGACCCCGCGGATCTTCGCGCGCTCGTCGCGCAGTTCGTCGAGGCGGGGCTGGTGGGGATCGTGATCGAGCTGGGCGCGCACTACCGCTACGTCCCGACGGTCGTGATTGCGGCGGCGCGCCGCGCCGGACTGGGGCTCATTGCCCTGCACCGCGAGATCAAGTTCGTCGCCGTGACCGAGGAGGTGCACCGCCGGATCATCGACGAGCAGACCGCGGCCCTGCGCGCCCGCGACGACGTGCGCACGCTCTTCACCTCGCTCGCCCTCCGGGGTGCGCCGGCCGACTACGTCGTCGAACGGCTCGCCCACACCCTGCGCGCGCCGGTCGTGCTCGAGTCGCTCGCGCACGAGGTGATCGTGGCCGAGCTGGCGGATGCCGATCACACGGTGCTCCACGACTGGCAGGAGCGCTCGCGGCGGGCCGGCACCGACGCCGCGGATGGCCGATCGGTCGTGCCGGTCGAGGCCCGCGGCATCCGGTGGGCGACCCTCGTCGCGCTCGACGGACCCGCCCACCCCGCCGGGCGCCGCGCGGTGCTGGAACAGGGCGCGACGGCGCTCGCTCTGGCGCGGTTGGCCGATCCCGACGGCGACGACTGGGCGAGGCTCGGACGCCGCCGGCTCATGGACGCGCTGCTGGGGGGACGCTACGGCTCGGCGGCCGAGGTCGTCGCCCGCCTCGGAGCCGCGCGCGTGGACGTGCCGACCGCGACGCTGTTCGGCCTGGCCGTCGACGGGGCAGACGCCGCCGCCGTGGAGACCGCGGCGGGCGACCTCGGCGGACGGGCGCTGTGCGGAAGCCCGCGCGACGCGGACGATCGCGCGGGCGGATGGATGCCGGTACTCCTGGCCGTGCCCTCGGGAACGACGCTCGCGGGCGGGGTCGCCGACCGCTTCCTCGCGCGTCTGCACGGTGCCGGGCCCCCGCCCCGGCTCTCGGTCGGCCCGCGCGTGGACGGCGGGGATGCGGAGTCCGTCGCGCGAGTGCTCGCGTCCCTCGAACAGGCCCTCGATCTGGCGGAGGTGGGCGACCTGCCCGAGGGCGCCGTGCACTGGGTGGTGCGGCATCCTCTCGTGCGGTTCGTGTCGGCGCTGCGCGGCGACCACCGTCTCCTCGAGCACGGCGAGAACCTGCTCGCCCCCGTCCTGGCCGCGCCGGCCGCGCGTCGGCGCGACCTGCTGGCGGCGCTCTCGGCGATCGTCGCCCACCCCGGCAATCGCACGGCGGCCGCCGCGGCGGCGCACGTGTCGCGGTCGGTGTTCTATCAGAGGCTCGATCTCGCCGAACGGGTGCTGGGTGTCGACCTCGACGACGGTGAGGTGCTGGCGGCGCTGCACCTCGCGCTCGTGGTGCACCGGGCGCACCGCGCCACGCGCGCGGGAGCGGACACCGTGCTGCCCTTGCCGGGAGAGCGCCGACCGCTACGATGACCGGGACGAGCGGGGGCGTGCATGGGTGAGCGGCGGCCAGGTCGGCGACGCGCGTGGACGCGCCTGGCCGGCATCGCGGCGGCCGCCGGGCTCCTGCTCGCCGGCGCGATCGCCGCTCCACCGGCCTCGGCCGCGGGACTGCCCGGGTGGCTGTCGACGCGCGGGTCGACCATCGTGACCTCCACGGGAACGCCGTACACGATCACGGCCGCCGCCTGGTTCGGCATGGAGACCTCGAACTGCGCGCCCCACGGGCTGTGGACGATCTCGCTCGACGAGGGGCTCGCGACCATCGCGTCGATGGGGTTCACCTCCCTCCGCCTGCCGTTCTCGAACGAGTGCCTCGCGGCCACGCAGACGACCTCGATCAACGCCCACGCCAACCCGGGGCTCGCGGCGCTCACGCCGCTGCAGCTCCTGGATACGGTGATCGCGCGGGCCAAGGCGCACGGTCTGTCGGTGATCCTCGACCGCCATCGTCCCGACTCGGGCTCGCAGAGCGAGCTCTGGTACACCGCGCAGTACCCCGAGAAGCGGTGGATCGACGACTGGACGATGCTCGCCGCCCGCTACAAGAACGACCCCACGGTCATCGGCGTCGACCTGCACAACGAGCCGCACGGGCCGGCGTGCTGGAACTGCGCCGACCCGGCGCGGGACTGGCGCGCTGCCGCCACGCGCGCGGGCAACGCCATCCTGAAGGTCAACCCGAAGCTCCTCATCGTCGTCGAGGGCGTCGAGCGCCAGAACGACGGCTCGAACACCTGGTGGGGCGGCGGTCTGAAAGACGTGCGCAGCGCGCCCGTGACACTGAGCGTGAAGAACCGCGTCGTCTACTCGCCCCACGACTACCCCGCCTCGGTGTACCCGCAGCCGTGGTTCTCCGACCCCCGATACCCCGCGAATCTCCGAGCCGTCTGGGATGCCCACTGGGGATACCTCGTGAAGGAGAACATCGCTCCGGTGCTCCTGGGGGAGTTCGGCACGAAGGCGGAATCCCCGAGCGACAGGGCATGGCTGAGCGAGATCGTCGCCTACCTCGCGGAGCACCGCATCAGCTACGCCTACTGGTCGTTCAACCCCAACAGCGGAGACACCGGCGGGCTCGTCGCCGACGATTGGCGTACGCCGCAGGCCGGGAAGCTGGCCGCCCTCCGACCGATCCTCACGCCCGCCCCCCGGCCGTCGGTGACGCCGAAGCCGAGCGCGACGCCGAAGCCGAGCGTGACGCCGAAGCCCTCGGTGACGCCGAAGCCGAGCGCGACGCCGAAGCCGACCGCGACGCCGAAGCCCTCGGTGACGCCGAAGCCGACCGCCACACCGAAGCCGACCGCGACCCCGAAACCGCCCGCGACCGCGCTGACCGCCACCTGGGTTCCGCAGAGCGCGTGGGGCGAGGGCTACGTGGGAGAGATCGTGCTCCGCGCGACCGGGTCGGTCACCGCGTGGACGGTGTCGTGGGAATCGCCGGGCGCCACCGCGGTGACCAACGCCTGGGGCATGACGTGTGGCATCCAGTCGTCGACCGTGACGTGTCGCGGATCCGGCTGGGCCTCGTCGCTGGCGGCGGGCCAGAGCGTCCGCGTCGGGGTGCAGATGGCCGCCACGAGCGCCCCGGCCGCGCCGCAGCTGAGCGTCCGCGCCTCCTGAGCGCGTTCGCGCCGGTCGGGGCGGTCAGACCTCGCGCGACAGGAACGCGATGCCGGCCTCGCGGAACGCGCGGGCCCCGGGAGCGTTGACGTGGTGGCGCCCGGGAATGTCGACGAACTCGCCGTGCGGGAGCAGCCCGGCGAGGTGCGCGGACTGATCGTGGATGGGATCCTCGGTGCCGGTGGCGATCAGCACCGGCTGCTGCGGCGGCGCCTCTGGGTCGGGATCGCTCTCGCCCAGCCGCATCCCCTCCGCGATCGCGACGAGCGCGCGCAGGTCGTTGCCCGCGACGCGCTCGGCCAGCGACACGTAGCGCTGGGTCGTGGCATCCTGAACCGGCTCCCCGCGGTCGAGGAACGCGCGCGCTTGATCGACCCGCAGGCGTGCCAGCGGTCGGCCATCCGGGATGCCACCGAGCACCGCGCGATCGACGTGCTCGGGGGCGTCGACGGCGAGCTGCCAGCCGACGCGGCCGCCGAGCGAGTATCCGAGATAGTGCACCTGGTCGAGCAGGTACGTGTCGAGGACGGCGACGAGGTCGGACACGAGCGCCGACATTTCGTAGGCGGCGGCGTCGTGCGGCTTGTCGCTCGCGCCGTGGCCGCGCTGATCGACCGCGAGCACACGGAAGCCGGCTCGCAGCAGGTCGCGCACCCAGCCCGTGTTCACCCAGTTGTCGCGCGTGCTCGAGCCGAAGCCGTGCACGCACAGCACGGTCGCGGCTTCGGGATCCCCCCACGAGTAGGTGGCGAGGCGGACGTTGTCGCCCACGATGACGAACTGCGGATCGGGGACCTCGGTGAGGGCGGGGACGGCATCCATTCCGCCGATCCTGGCACAGTCCCGCGCGGGCGCGGTCGGCGTTGACCTCGCGGTGCGCCGACGGCTCCTCCCCAGGGGGAGAGCACCCACCGTCGCCCTCCGCGTCCGAGTAGGGTGGCGCCGTCGAAGGGAGACGCCATGATCGTGGAATTCGAGGGAGAGGTCTTCCGGTGGGACGCTCGGCTCGACAGCAGCTGGTACTTCGTCGCGCTTCCTCCCGAGCTCAGCGACGACATCCGAGAAACGCAGACCCACCGCCGCGGCTTCGGGGGCGTGCGGGTCGAGGCCACGATCGGGTCGTCGACGTGGCGCACGTCGATCTTCCCGCAGGCCGGCGGCGTGTACATCCTGGCGCTCAAGCGCGCGGTGCGCGAGCGCGAGGGCATTCTCCCCGATGCAGTGGTCCTCGCCCGTCTCTCCATCCTCGACGCCTGAGACCCGCGTGTTCGGCGTCGCCCTGACCGTGTTCGCCGCGGTCAGCGTCGTGCTCGCCGTCATCGACGCGCGGCACCACCGGCTTCCGCACGCCCTCGTTCTGCCGGCCTTGGCCGTCGCGCTCGCGTTGTTGACCGCGGCGGCGCTCGCCGTCGACGAGGCGTCGCGCATCGCAGGGGTGTGGGGCGGGGCGGCATCCGCGTTCGTCGTCTGTCTGGCGCTGCATCTCGCCCGGCCCGCGGCCTTCGGGGGAGGTGACGTCACGCTCGCCGCTCTCGTCGGCGCGCACCTCGGGTGGTTCGGCCCGGATGCCGTCGTCTCGGGGCTCGTCATCGGTTTCGCGTGCGGCGGGGCCGCCGCGGCCGGGGTCCTGCTGTCCGGGGCCCGCCGCGCCACATTCGCCTTCGGGCCGCCGCTGCTGGTCGGCACGTGGTGGGTGCTGCTCGGCGAGGTCGCGTGAGTGTTGGGGCGTGGCATCCGGATCGTGCTCGGTGATGGTGCGCGCGCGGTCAACCCCTCACCTCCATATTCCGCGCGCCGCATAACCTGGGAACATGGCTGGTCTCCTCCGTCGCGCCATTGCGTGGGCACTGCGACGACGAATCGTGCGCGCGTACTTGGTCTACTCCCGGGCGCGGGGGCCGATGCTCGCCGACAGCGTCACGTATCGCACCCTGTTCAGCGTCTTCGCGGGCGTGCTGATCGGCTTCTCGTTCGCGGCCCTGTGGCTCTCCGGGAATCCCGAGGGGCTGAACGCCCTGGTCCGGGCGGTCGACGGTGTCATCCCGGGCCTGGTCGGTCCGGACGGTCTCATCGACGTGGCCGAGATCGATGCGCCCGCGGGCTTCACGATCGCGGGCGTCCTGGGTTCGCTCGGTCTGGTCGGGGCCGCGATCGGCGCGATCGGATCCCTGCGCTCGGCGCTGCGCCAGATCGCCGGCGTGACCACCGAAGACATGTTCATCGTGTGGGTGCTCCTCCGAAACCTCGTGCTGGCCATCGGCATCGGCGCGGCCCTGGCCGCGGCCGCCGGCGTGACCGTCTTCGCCACGGCGGGGCTGACCTTCGTCCGCGAGTGGCTGGGACTCTCCGCCGACTCGTGGCTCACCGCCATCCTCACGTGGGCGATCTCCACCCTCGTCGTGCTCGCGGTCGATACCGCGGTCATCGCCGCCGCCTACGCCCTGCTGTCGGGCGTCCGCGTCCGTCGGTCCACGCTCCTGCGCGGAGCGCTGCTCGGTGGCATCGGTCTCGTGGTGCTCCAGCAGCTGTCGGGCCTGTTCGTCAGCGGGGCGTCCAGCAACCCGCTCCTCGGCGTCTTCGCGTCGCTCATCGCCCTGCTGCTGTGGCTGAACTTCTCGAGCCAGGTGATCCTCATCGCCGGGGCCTGGATCACCATGGGCCACGAGGAAGACGAGGATCGCGTGCACGCGAAATTCGGTGCCGCCTCCCTGACACAGTTCCGCGTGCGCCGCGCGGAGGTCGCGGTGCAGTCCGCTGTCGGTGAGCTCGACGCCGCCCGCGAGGCCGAGGCCGAGGAACGCGCGGCGGTGGCCAAGAGCACCGCCCAGGACTGAGCGCGCGTGCGCCGGTGGAGGATCGCCGCATGACCGATCGCGCCATCGCCTACACCGCCGCCGCGGTGCGTGCGGCCGAGGGCCCGCTGCTCGCCGCGGGGCGACCGCTCATGCGGCAAGCCGCCGCCGCTCTCGCCGTCGTCGTGGAGGAGGAGCTCGCCCAGACCCCGGGAGCGGTCCTCGTGCTCGTCGGCGCCGGCGACAACGGCGGGGACGCCCTTTATGCCGTGGCGGGCTTCGCCGCGACCGCGTCCCGCGTCGACATCGTCCTGACCCACGATCGCGTGCATCGGGAGGCTTTGGATGCGGCGGTCGGCGCGGGAGCGCGGCTCCGGGATGCCTCGGAGATCTGCGCGTCCGCGCGGGACGATGTCCTCGTGCTCGACGGCATCCTGGGCATCGGCGCATCGACGGATTCGGGCCTCCGCGGCACCGCTCGGGCGGTCGTCGAGTCGTTGCTCCCGGCCGTGCTCGATCGACGTCTGCGGGTGGTCGCGGTCGATGTCCCCAGCGGGCTCCATCCCGATGACGGCGCCGCCGATGCGGCCGTGCTTCCCGCCGACGTCACGGTCACCTTCGGGGCGGTGAAGGCCGGTCTGCTGCGCGGGCGGGGGCCGGAGCTTTCCGGGCGCCTCGTGCTGGTCGACCTCGGTCTCGAGCCGCACCTGCGACGGGTGCAGCCGGCGATGACGGCCACGGTGCCGATCGTGCGACGGCAGCCCCCTCAGCGGGCGTAGCGCTCGACGAACGCGCGCAGGATGCCACCGGTCGCGGTGACGGGGGCGCGGCGCGCCGCCGCCAGCGTGAGGTCGAGCTCGTCGGCGCCGAAGTAGCCGAAGGACGCGTACGCGTGGATGCGCGTGACGATGCCGTCCAGGTCGAGCTCGGGGTGGAACTGCGTGGCGTAGACGTTCTCGCCCACCCGGAACATCTGCACGGGGCAGGTGGGGGAGGATGCCAGCAGCGTCGCCGTTTCGGGGAGGACGGTGATCGCCTCTTTGTGCCCGACGAAGGCGGCGAAGGTCTCGGGCAATCTCGCCAGCAGCGGGTCGGTGCGGCCGGCGTTCGACACGGTGACGTCCACGACGCCGATCGGTTCGGCGTAGGTGCCGTCGATGGGTGCGCGCAGGTGCGTGCCGAGGGTGCCGACGCCGTAGCAGGCGCCGAGAAAGGGGATGTCGCGCGCGACGACCTCGTCGACGAGCTGGGCCATCTCCGCCTCGACCCGCCGTTGCACGGACGACTTCTTCTCCCAGGGGTCCGACGCGTTGAAGGGGCTCCCGCCCACGAGGATGCCGGACACGGCATCCAGATCGAGCTCGGGCATCGGATCTCGCTCGAGCCGTATTCGACGGAGTCTCTCGGGCGGCAGTCCCGTGAAGCGGAGGAAGAGGGCGTACTCCTCGTCGGCCGGTTCGTCCTGGGCGCGCGTCGCGAGGAGCACGAAGGGGAGATCGCCCGGCAGATCCGTCCTCGTCACCCGAGCGAGTCTAGGTGAGCGCTGTCAAGGAGCGGGCCGGTGTCGGTGCCCCGGTCTACGCTGGGCCCATGGCTATCGCACGACTGACCGGAGGCCCGCTCGACGGGCAGGCGCTCCCGCTCGAGAACGAGTCCGATGAAACGCTGATCATGCCCTACAGCGAGGGTCAGCTCGTCTACCGTCGCGAGGGCGGTCTCGAGAACACCGGTGACGCCGACGGCCCCACGCAGGCGGTCTTCGTCTTCGTCGAAGAGACCGAAGACATCAACCCCGACGCGAACGAGCGCGACGATTGAGCGCAGCCGCACCGGGGGAGTCGTCGGTCGAGGTCGAGTCGAAGTACGACGTCGAGACCGAGACACTTCTTCCCGACTGGTCGGGTATTCCGGGGGTCGCGCGCGTCGGTGACGCCGAGGCGCGAGACCTCGACGCCCGGTACGTCGACACCGCCGACGCCGACCTCGCGCGGGCCGGTGTGGCGGTGCGACGTCGGCAGGGCGGCCCCGACGAGGGGTGGCACGTGAAGGCGCCCGCGGTCGGCGGACGCTCCGAGACGCAGTGGCCGCTCGGCGACATCGGCGACCCCGAGGCCGACCCCGTGGTCCCCGACGAGATTCAGGATGCCGTTGCGCACTGGGCGCGCGGCCCGTTCCTGCCGCTCGCGCGCGTGCGTAACCACCGCACCGCCTACGCCCTGCTCGATGCCGACGGCGACCTGGTCGCCGAGTTCGTCGACGACCGCGTGCGCGCCCGCGACGAGCGTCGCGGCGTGGAGTCGGAGTGGCGCGAGTGGGAGGTCGAGCTCGGCCCCGCGGGCCCGGCCGACGACGCCGGACGCGCCGCGCTGTTCGCGGCGGTCGATGCGGCGGTGTTCGCCGCGGGAGGCCGCCCGGCGGCATCCGGGTCGAAACTGGCTCGCGCCCTCGGTCGCTGAGGCTTCCGACACGACGACGGCCCCCGACCCCGCTCCGAAGAGCGGGACGGGGGCCGTCGTGCGTGGCCTGATCAGAGGTTGATCATGTGCCCCGTGAGGCCGTGGAAGGCTTCCTGCAGACCCTCCGACAGCGTCGGGTGGGTGTGCACGTTGCGGGCGGCCTCGAGGGCGGTGAGGTCCCACTTCTGCGCGAGCGTCAGCTCGGGGAGCAGTTCGGAGACGTCGGGGCCGATGAGGTGTCCACCGATGAGCTCCAGCGTCTCGGCGTCGGCGACGAGCTTGACGAAGCCGACGGGCTCGCCCAGGCCGTTCGCCTTGCCGTTGGCCGAGAAGGGGAACTTGGCGACCTTGATGTCGTGACCGGCGTCGCGGGCCTGCTGCTCGGTGAGGCCGAACGAGGCGACCTGCGGGTTGCAGAAGGTGGCGCGGGGCATGTTGCGGTAGTCGCCGAGCGTCTGGGTCTCGGCGTTGCCGATCGTCTCGGCCGCCACGACACCCTGGGCCTCGGCGACGTGCGCGAGCTGGAGCTTGGCGGTGACGTCGCCGATCGCGTAGATGTGCGGGACGTTCGTGCGCATGTGGTCGTCGATGTCGATGGCCCCGCGCTCGGTGAGCTTCACACCGGTGTTCTCGAGGCCGAAGCCATCGACCTTGGGTGCGAAGCCGATCGACATGAGCACGCGGCCCGCGTCGATCGAGCCGGTCGAACCGTCTTTGGCGGTGTAGGCGACGGTGACCTTGTCGCCGTGGTCGGTGACCGAGTCGACCTTGGTCGAGGTGAGGATGTCGACGCCGTACCCCTTGTACTGCTTCTGGATCTCTTTCGAGACCTCGGCGTCTTCATTGGGGAGCGCGCGGTCGAGGAACTCGATGATCGTGACCTTCACGCCGTAGTTCGTCATGACGTAGGCGAACTCCATGCCGATGGCGCCGGCGCCGACGATGACGATCGACTCGGGGAGTTCGCGGGTGAGGATCTGCTCTTCGTACGTGACGACGTTCTCGGACAGGGTCACTCCGGGGAGGAGTCGCACGGTGGAACCGGTGGCGACGATGACGTTGTCGAAGGTGACCTGCTCCTTCGAGCCGTCGGCCATGGCGACGTCGAGCGTGTGGTCGTCGACGAAGTGGCCGCGGCCCTCGTACTCGGTGACCTTGTTCTTCTTCATCAGGTAGTGGATGCCCTTGACGTGACCGGCCGCGACGGAGCGCGAGCGGTCGAAGGCCTTACCGAAGTCGAAGTGCACGTCGCCCGAGATGCCGAACAGGTCGGCCTTGGCGTGGAACGTGTGCGCGAGGTCGGCGTTGCGCAGCAGCGCCTTGGAGGGGATGCACCCCACGTTCAGGCACACACCACCCCAGTACTTCTCTTCGACGACCGCGACCGACAGCCCCAGCTGCGCGCCGCGAACGGCCGCGACGTACCCGCCGGGACCCGCACCAAGAATGACCAGATCGTAATGAGGCATGGTTTCAGCCTAGCGTCCGGCGGTGCCCGCGGAACCGTTGTCGGACGAGCCGCGACGGCCTCGAGCGACGAACAGCCAGACCAGCGCGCCGACGACGAGGAGGAGGGCAATCGCGAGCAGGATCCACGGCAGGGGAGAGGCCGGGGCGGCGGTCTCGGCGGGGGTCGGCGTGGCCGTGACGGTCACCGTCGGCTCGGGGGAGGGGACGGCCGTCGGGGTCGAGGTGGGCGTGGGGGTCGCCGTGGGGCTCGGGGCCGCCGGAACGGTGAAGGAGAACGTTCCGTCGATGGGGTGGCCGTCGCTGGAAACCACGCGCCAGACCACGGTGACGGCTCCGGATGCCGGGCCCGCCAGCGCCTGCGTCACGTCGATGCCCGAGACGGTCGGGGCGCCGTCGGTGAGCGAGGCTCCCGAGGCGTCGGTGACCTGCACGACCGTCGAGCCCTCGGCATCCAGGATGTCGGCGCTGAAGGTCAGCGTGATCTGCCCGGGAAGAGCATCGAGCACCGCGTCGGCGGAGGGGTCGGTGGACACCAACTCGTCGTGCGCGAACGCCGGGGCCGCGGGGACGACGAGCGCAGCCAGCGCGACGGCGGCGGCGACCAGGAGGGCGGGGAGCAGACGCCGGCGCGGCGCGGCGAGGGGCGCGGAGGAGGAAGTCACCCTCCGAGCCTAACGAGGCCGGTCGAGCGGGGCCTGGGAGCGTCGACCGCGGGACGCGAGATGTCCCGGGGTGATGCGGACTCGACACGTCCCACCCCGGGTCGATAGGTTCGAGTGTCCCCCGTCGTCCCGAACCGTTGCCCGAACGACGGTTCGCCCCAGCGATGGTGGATGAAACGTTCATTCCCCGACCTTCGCGAGGGTCGATCGACCGCTCCGGCTCGGAAGCGGTCGGCTATGGTGGAGAAGAAGGAGAAGCCGTGGACGAGACCCGCAGATTCGAGCGTGACGACATTCGCCGCGCCGCCGACGCCGCCGCGCCGGTTCGCTCGCACGACACGACCCAGACCTTCGGCCATGACGCCGATCTCTCTTTCGTCCCCTTCGGTGCCGACCTCACCGAGGCCGAGCTCGAGGCCATCGACGCGCTGCCCTCGGGTGTCGCCCTGCTGATCGTCCGCTCGGGCCCCACCACCGGTGCGCGGTACCTTCTCGACACCGACGTGACCACCGTCGGGCGCCACCCCGAGGCCGACATCTTCTTCGACGACGTCACCGTCTCGCGTCGTCACGCCGAGATCACCCGCACCGGCACCGCGTTCGAGATCGTCGACCAGCGCTCCCTCAACGGCAGCTACGTCAACGGTGAGCGCGTCGATCGCTCCGCGCTGGTGAACGGTTCCGAGGTGCGCATCGGGAAGTTCCGCCTCAACTTCTTCGGTTCGCCGGTCGACCTTCCGCCGGCAGAGCACTGATGGCGGCAGCCCCCGCCCGCGGTCGTCCGTCGGCCTCGGGGCTGCTGAGTATCGGACAGGTGCTCGCGCGCCTGACCCCCGATTTTCCTGCGCTCACCTCCAGCAAACTGCGCTTCTTGGAGGTGCAGGGAATTGTGTCGCCCACGCGCACGGACTCGGGCTACCGCAAATTCTCGCCGGCCGACCTCGAGCGCCTGCGTCTGGCTCTGACCCTGCAGCGCGACCACTACCTGCCGCTGGCGGTCATCCGGGACTACCTCGCCGACGTCGATGCCGGCCGCAATCCCGCGCCGCCCACCTCGATCCCGTCGATGACGACGGCCCCGCGTCGCTACCGTCGCGACGAACTGCTGTCGGCCGCGGGCGCTGCTCCCCAGCTGTTGAACGATGCGATCAGCACCGGTGTCATCGCCGGAGCCGAGACCTATCCCGAGCAGACGGTGGCCCTTCTCCGCACGCTCGTCGCCCTCGATCGGCACGGCATCGAGCCCCGTCACGTGCGTTCGCTCCGGCAGAGCGCCGAACGCGAGGCATCCCTCGTCGAATCGGCCCTCGCCGCCCTGCTCCGTCGCCCCGATGCGGCCTCCCGCGCGCGGGCGAGCGAGCTCGCGCCCGAGCTCGCCGCGCGCCTCGACGAGGTGCGTACGGTGTTCGTGCGCGAGGCCATCGACCGGGTTCTCTCCTGACCGCGACACGCCGACCCCCTCGGAGCGGATGTCGTTGCCGGGGACCCCTCGCTGATCTAGCGTGGAAGCAACGAGCCGATGAGGAGGAACGCGAGCATGAACGCTGGCGATGCACTCGGTGAACCCCGGTTCGCCACCGAACTCCTCTTCACCGACGGTCTGCCCGAGATGGACGACGACACCGGCTATCGCGGCGCAGTCGCGGCGCGCGCCGCGGGAATCACGTACCGTCAGCTCGACTACTGGGCTCGCACCGAACTGGTCGTGCCCACCGTTCGCGGAGCGAGCGGTTCCGGCTCGCAGCGCCTCTACGGTTTCCGCGACATCCTCGTGCTGAAGCTCGTGAAGCGTCTGCTCGACACCGGAATCTCGCTGCAGCAGATCCGCACCGCGGTCGACCAGTTGCGGGCCGCGGGGATCCGCGACCTCGCCGGAACGACGCTCATGAGCGACGGTGCCTCCGTCTACCTCTGCACCTCGAACGACGAGGTCATCGACCTCGTCAGCCGCGGCCAGGGGGTGTTCGGCATCGCGGTCGGCAAGGTGCTCCGTGAAGTGGAGTCCACCCTCGTCGACTTCGAATCCGCCACCGCCGAGACGGTCGACGAACTCGCCGCCCGCCGCGCTGCGCGTACCGCCTGACGCGGCCCCACAGACACGAGAACCCCGGATGCCACGGCATCCGGGGTTCTCTTTCGTTCGGCGCCTCGACGAGAAACGCCGTTCCGAACGAGAAACGCAGAGAGAGGGCGTTTCTCGCCGAGAACGGCGTTTCTCGAGAGGACTACGCCTGCGGAGCGTCGCCCGCGACCGGGATGCGGCCGGTGCGCACGATCCGGTCGAGCAGCGCGTCGAAGTCGGCGGCCAACTCCTGCGCGGAGTCGCCGGGCCAGACGTGCAGGGGCTTGGCCGCACCCTGTGCCTGCTGCAGTGACGTGCGCTCGGGCAACTGCGGGTTCAGCACGAGGGGGCCGAACATGTCGCGCAGCTCTTTGATGCGGAACTGGTGCTCGATCGACTGGGGGCGCACGCGGTTGACCACAACGCCCAGCGGCTGGAGGCGAGGCGAGAGGCCGCGGCGGATCTCCTCGATGGCGCGGAGGGCGCGGTCGGCGGCGGCGACGGAGAACAGGCCGGGCTCGGTGACGACGATGACGCGGTCGCTCGCCGCCCACGCGGTGCGCGTGAGCGCGTTCAGCGAGGGTGCGCAGTCGATGAGCACGAGGTCGTAGTCGGATTCGATCGTGGCCAGGGCCTCTTCGAGCTTCCACACGTCGCGGACGCTCGGGTGCGGGCCGTCGAAGTTGATCGCCGAGGGGCTGCCGATCAGCACGTCGATCGTGCCCGGGTGCACCTTGGCCCAGCCGCTCGAGGTGATCGCCTGGCGCACGACCTTTTCGCGCGGGTTGGCGAGGACATCGGCGATGTTCAGACGGCCGGCGACCTGGATGTCCATGCCGGTGGACACATCGGACTGCGGGTCGAGGTCGACGACGAGAGTGCGAACGCCACGCGCGAAGGCGGCGGAGGCCAGCCCGAGCGTCACGGTCGTTTTGCCGACCCCGCCTTTCAAAGAGCTGACGGAGAGTACGTGCACGAGCGTCTACGTTACCTTCCCCTAGGCTGTGAGCACATTCAGCTCCGCCAGCGTGACGTGAGGTGCGCATGTTCTCCAAAATCCTGGTCGCCAATCGCGGAGAGATCGCGATTCGTGCGTTCCGCGCCGCTTACGAGGTCGGCGCCCGCACCGTCGCGGTCTACCCCTACGAGGACCGGTCGTCGCTCCACCGCCTCAAGGCCGACGAGGCTTACCAGATCGGTGAGCGGGGTCACCCCGTGCGGGCTTACCTCGACGTCGACGAGATCATCCGTGTCGCCCGCGAGAGCGGGGCGGATGCCATCTACCCGGGGTACGGCTTCCTCTCGGAGAACCCCGAACTCGCCGAGAAGGCGGCCGCCAACGGCATCACCTTCATCGGCCCGTCCGCCGAAGTGCTGTCGATGGCCGGCAACAAGGTCACGGCGAAGACGCACGCGATCGCCGCCGGAGTGCCGGTCCTGCGCTCGACGGCCGCCTCCGGTGATGTCGACGCGCTCGTCGCCCAGGCCCCCGAGATCGGCTTCCCCCTCTTCGCCAAGGCGGTCGCCGGCGGTGGCGGGCGTGGCATGCGGCGCGTGGAGTCGATCGGTGAGCTGGCCCCGGCCCTCGCCGAGGCCATGCGCGAGGCCCAGAGCGCCTTCGGCGACCCGCGGATGTTCCTCGAACAGGCCGTCCAGCGTCCGCGGCACGTCGAGGTGCAGATCCTCGCGGATGCCACGGGCGAGACGGTCCATCTGTTCGAACGGGACTGCTCGGTGCAGCGTCGTCACCAGAAGGTCATCGAGATCGCCCCGGCGCCGAACCTCGATGACGCGGTGCGCGAGGATCTGCACCGGTACGCCGTGGCCTTTGCCCGGTCGATCGGCTACCAGAACGCCGGCACCGTGGAGTTCCTCCTCGAGACGGCCGGTCCCCGCACCGGCGAGGTGGTCTTCATCGAGATGAACCCGCGCATCCAGGTCGAGCACACCGTGACCGAAGAGGTCACCGACGTCGACCTCGTGCAGTCGCAGATGCGCATCGCGGCGGGGGAGACCCTGGTCGACCTCCACCTCACGCAAGACCAGATCCGTCTGCGCGGAGCGGCGCTCCAGTGCCGCATCACCACCGAAGACCCGACGCAGGGCTTCCGTCCCGACACGGGCAAGATCACCACGTACCGCTCGCCCGGCGGTGCCGGCATCCGTCTCGATGGCGGAACCACCGCGGCCGGTTCCCAGATCAGCCCGCACTTCGACTCGATGCTCTCCAAGCTCACGTGCCGTGGTCGCGACTTCGGCGCGGCGGTCGCCCGCGCGCGCCGGGCCCTGGCGGAGTTCCGTATCCGCGGGGTCTCGACGAACATCCCGTTCCTTCAGGCCGTGCTCGACGATCCCGCCTTCGTCGCCGGTGATCTCAGCACGTCGTTCATCGACGAGCGTCCTGAGCTGCTGCGCGGTCGCGAGTCGAAGGACCGCGGCACCAAGGTGCTGTCGTGGCTCGTGGACACCACGGTCAACCGCCCGAACGGCGAGAACCCGCTCTCGGTCGACCCGGGGGCGAAGCTTCCGGCGCTCGACCTCACGGCACCGGCTCCGGCGGGATCGCGTCAGCGCCTGCTCGAGCTCGGACCCGCGGGCTTCGCCCGCGCCCTCCGCGAGCAGACGGCCCTCGCGGTGACCGAGACGACCTTCCGCGACGCGCACCAGTCCCTTCTGGCCACCCGCGTCCGCACCCGCGACCTCGTGCGGGTAGCGCCCTACGTCTCTCGCCTCACCCCCGAGCTGTGGTCGGTGGAAGCCTGGGGAGGCGCGACCTACGACGTCGCCCTCCGTTTCCTCGGCGAAGACCCCTGGGAGCGTCTCGACGCGCTCCGCCAGGCGCTGCCGAACGTGGCGATCCAGATGCTCCTGCGCGGCCGCAACACCGTCGGCTACACCCCGTACCCGACTGAGGTGACCGATGCCTTCGTCGCCGAGGCCGCGGCATCCGGGGTCGACATCTTCCGGATCTTCGACGCGCTCAACGACGTCGCGCAGATGCGCCCCGCGATCGACGCCGTGCTGCAGACCGGTACCACGGTCGCCGAGGTGGCCGTTTGCTACACCGGCGACCTGCTCGACCCGAAGGAAGATCTCTACACGCTCGACTACTACCTGCGTCTCGCGGAGCAGATCGTCGAGGCGGGCGCACACGTGCTCGCGGTGAAAGACATGGCGGGCCTCCTGCGTCCGGCGGCCGCGGCACGCCTGGTCTCGGCGCTGCGCGAGCGCTTCGATCTGCCCGTTCACGTGCACACGCACGACACCGCCGGTGGTCAACTCGCGACCCTGCTCGCCGCCTCGGCGGCGGGGGCGGATGCCGTCGACGCGGCCGCCGCACCGATGTCGGGCACCACGAGCCAGCCGTCGCTCTCGGCGCTGGTCGCCGCGCTCGCGCACACCGAGCGTGACACGGGACTCGACCTGTCGGCGGTGTCCGACCTCGAGCCGTACTGGGAGGCGATGCGCCACCTCTACCGCCCGTTCGAGTCGGGGCTTCCGGGCCCGACCGGGCGCGTGTACCACCACGAGATCCCGGGCGGACAGCTCTCCAACCTTCGTCAGCAGGCCATCGCCCTGGGCCTCGCCGATGACTTCGAGCTGATCGAAGACATGTACGCCGCGGCTGACCGCATCCTGGGACGCGTGCCCAAGGTGACGCCGTCGTCGAAGGTCGTGGGCGATCTGGCGCTCCACCTCGCCGCGGTCAAGGCAGACCCGGCCGACTTCGAGCGCAACCCCGAGAAGTACGACGTTCCCGATTCGGTCGTGTCGTTCATGGCGGGCGAGCTCGGCGACCTCCCCGGCGGGTGGCCCGAGCCGTTCCGCACGAAGGTGCTCGCCGGCCGTGAGGTCAAGATCGGCGTGACGTCGCTCACCGACGACGACTCGGCGGCCCTCGCGGGCGACTCGGCGACGCGCCGCGACCGTCTGAACGCTCTGCTCTTCCCCGCACCCACGCGTACCTTCCGGGAGATGCGCGAGAGGTTCGGCGATCTGAGCGTCCTCGACACCGCCGACTACCTCTACGGACTCCGGCCCGGGGGCGAGCACACGGTGGAGATCGAACGCGGTGTGCAGCTCTTCGTGGGGCTCGAGGCCATCGGCGACGCCGACGACAAGGGCATGCGCACGGTCATGACCACGCTCAACGGGCAGCTGCGCCCGGTGTTCGTGCGCGACCGATCGATCGATGTCGAGGCGCGGCAGGCCGAGAAGGCCGACACCTCCAAGCCCGGTCAGGTCGCGGCGCCGTTCTCGGGGGTCGTGACTCTCAAGGCCGCCGTGGGCGACCGGGTCTCGGCGGGGCAGGCCGTTGCGTCGATCGAGGCGATGAAGATGGAGGCCGCGATCACGAGCCCCATCGACGGCGTGGTCGAGAGGCTCACGGTCGGAGCGACCCAGCAGGTGGAGGCCGGAGACCTTTTGCTCGTCGTCCGTCCCGCGCAGTAGCCTGAGAGGGGGCGCTTTTCGCGCCCCCTTTCCGTTTGGAGACTGCAGTGACCCCCGACCGCACCGACGAGACCCCTGACGAGGGCGCCGAACACGGCGTCCTCGACCACAGCGGCACTCTCGACACGGCCAGTATCAGCATGCTCGGCGGACACATCGCGCAGGTTAACGTCGACCTCCCGGTGGCCGAGGACGACGACGTCGACGACACCGACGTGGTCGAACACGAGCTGCCCGTCATCGACGCCGAGTCTCGCGCGTTCGAGGTCGTGGGCATCGTTCACGTTCCCGACCCCGACGATATGCCGCCCCTCACGCACGTGCCGGATCCCGCCCCCACCGAGTCCGCTCCCGTGACGCACGACCACGTGGTCGAGGAGCTTCCGACCGGCGACATCATCCTCGAGCCGCACGACGAGGCCGCCGAGGCCGACGTCACCGACGACGTGCGGGATGCCGACATCGTGCACGACGAGCATGGCGCGCACGCCGCCGTCGCGAGTGACGAGTCCGAGGTTCCCGTTCCCGTCGAGACGCCGGTGGGTGAGGATGCCGACGCCGTCGACGGTGTCGACACCCCCGCCCACGAGGACGCACACATCGATGAGGCCGCCGTCGAGGCCTCGGCGATCGACGACGCAGACGCCGCGGACGCAGACGTCGCGAACGCAGAGGTCGAGGACGTAGACGTCGAGGACACAGACCTTGACGACGCCGACATCGCGGACGCAGACGAGCCCGTCTCCGACGAGCCGGTGGCCTCGGCATCCCTCACCGTCGAGCGGGAGCCGGAGCCGGATCCCGCCTCCGAGGCCCCCGCCGCGCCCGAGGCCCCCGCCGCCGAGCCCTCTGCCGCAGAGTCCCTTCCCGCACCCGAGCCCGTCGTACCCGAGGCTGCGCCCGAGGCCGCCGTACCCGAGGCCGCCGTTCCTCCCCTCACCGGGTCCGTGCCGCTCACGCGGGCCGAGCGTGCCGCGACCGGCGCCATCGGCACGCTGCCGTTGACCCGCCGCGAAGCGCACCAGGTCGACGATGCTGCCCGGTCGGCTCGCGTGCACGCGAGTGAACGGGTCCACACGCCGGGGACAGACGTCACGCTCACCTCCAAGCGCCTGGGCGAGGTCGACGACGCGCGGGAGAGTTCCGAGCTCCTCACCGCCGATCGTCTGCTCGACCCCCGCCAGATCGCGCGTCCCGAGCCCGAGGGCCTGTGGCAGCAGCTGGTGTATTCCGTCTCGGGTCACCGCATCAATCTCGGCGATGGTCGTCGCGCGCGTCAGCGCAAAGACCTCGACCGTCGCATCGCCGCGCCGCTTTCGGGTGCGGCCCGGTTCGTCCCCGTCCTCTCCCGCAAGGGCGGGGTGGGAAAGACCACCGTCACCTCCCTCCTGGGAATGGCCCTCGCCGACGCGCGCGACGATCGCGTGATCGCCGTCGACGCCAACCCCGATCGCGGCACGCTCGCCGACCGCGTCGGGCGCGCGAACGGCCGCACCGTTCGCGACCTGGTGCGCGCGCACGACGAGGTCGGCGGGTACGGCGATGTCTCGTCGATCGTGGCCCGGGATGCCACGCG
Source organism: Microbacterium sp. ZW3a (assembly GCF_057167165.1). Lineage (NCBI taxonomy): Bacteria > Bacillati > Actinomycetota > Actinomycetes > Micrococcales > Microbacteriaceae > Microbacterium > Microbacterium sp. ZW3a. The sequence goes on from NZ_CM169903.1 coordinate 1,204,066, forward strand.
CCTCGACGTCCTGGCATCCGATTCCGACCCTCGCGTGTCCGAGGCCTTCAGCGACGCCGACTACCGCCAGGTCGCCGACGTCGCGGCGCACTACTACTCGATCGTGCTGACCGACACCGGCACCGGTATCGTCCACTCGGTGATGGAGGCGACCCTCGAGCTCGCCGACTCGCTCGTGGTCGTCGCCGGTCTGTCGGTCGACGAGGCACGCCTGGCCTCCGAGACCCTCACCTGGCTCGAGACGAACGGCTACGCCGATCGGGTCCGCAAAGCGGTCGTCGTGCTGAACAACGCCCGGCCGGGAGCTCCGCTGGTGCGCGAGAGCGAACTCGAGGCGCACTTCCGCACGCGCGTGCGCGCGGTGATCCGCCTGCCCTACGACGCGCACATCGCCGCGGGCAGCGCCATCGCGTTCCGCGATCTCCAGCCCACCACCCGCCAGGCTGCGCGCGAGATCGCCGCGGCCGTGGTCGAAGACCTGCGATCGCCGGTGGCGGCGGCATGACGGTCCGGCCCATTCGCCTGTTCGGCGACCCCGTCCTCCGCGCGCCCAGCGCGCCGATCGACCAGATCGACGACGGCATCCGTGCCCTCGTGCGTGATCTCCTCGACACCGTCGAGCCCCCCGGTCGCGCGGGCGTCGCCGCACCGCAGATCGGTGTCGGGTTGCGCGCGTTCAGCTACAACATCGACGGCGACATCGGATACGTCCTGAACCCGGTGCTGGTCGAGACGCGCGGCGAGCCGCAGCTCGTGGGGGAAGGATGCCTCTCGGTGCCTGGCCTTTGGCACGACGCGGTCCGGTACCCCTGGGCGAAGGTCGTGGGGACCGACCTCGACGGCAACGAGGTCGTTCTCGAGGGGGAGGGGCTGCTCGCTCAGGCGCTGCAGCACGAGACCGACCACCTCGACGGAAAGCTCTACCTCACGCGTCTTCCCGCCGAGACGCGGCGTGAGGCGATGCGGCAGATCCGCGAGAGCGACTGGTTCTGAGACATTCGCGGGTGTCGTCCCGCCATCGTCGTGTCGTGAGAACAGGCGATGCCACGAAACAGGCCGATCCCCGCGGGATCGGCCTGTTTCGGTCTCGCCGCCTGTTTTCGCGACGAGCGGGGGAGCGTGTCAGGGCAGCGACAGGTTCGAGGTGTTGATCGGCACGGCGTAGATGTCCTCGATCGCGTCGGCGAAGTCGGCGACGATGACGTTGCGCTTGATGCTCATCTTGGGGGTGAGGTGACCGCTGGCCTCGGTCCACTCCGTCGGCAGAATCGTGAACTTGCGGATCGACTCCGCGCGCGAGACGTGAGTGTTGGCCCGGTCGATCGCGGCCTGCACTTCGGCTCGCACCTTCTCGTTGGTCGCGGCGTCGGCGAGGGACATGTCGGCGGGCAGCCCGTTGTTGGACAGCCACGTCGGCAGCATCTCGGGGTCGAGGGTCACCAGCGCCGAGATGAACGGCTTGTGGTCGCCGACCACGACGACCTGACCCACGATGGGGTTCGCCCGAATGGGGTCTTCGAGGGCGGCGGGGGCGACGTTCTTTCCTCCCGCGGTGACGATGATCTCTTTCTTGCGCCCGGTGATCGTGAGGAAGCCGTCGGCGTCGAACGACCCGATATCGCCCGTCTTGAACCAGTCGCCGTCGAAGGCCTCCGCGGTGGCCTCGGGGTTGCGCCAGTACTCCGAGAAGACGTTGACGCCGCGCACCTGGATCTCGCCGTCGTCGGCCAGGCGCACGCTCACGCCGGGGAGCACGGGGCCGACCGTGCCGATCTTCGACTTCGTGGCGAGGTTGACTGTTGCGGGCGCGGTGGTCTCGGTGAGGCCGTAGCCCTCGAGGATCACGACGCCGAGGCTGCGGAAGAAGTGACCGAGGCGCGGACCCAGGGGAGCCGAACCCGAGACCGCGTACACGACGCGTCCGCCCATGGCCTCCCGGAGCTTCGAGTACACGAGCCTGTCGAACAGGGCGAACTTGATCTTCAGCAGCAGGGGGATGGACTTTCCGTCCTGCTCACGCTCGGAGTGCTCGATCGCCGCGGCCGCGGCGGCCCGGAAGATCTTTCCCTTTCCGCCGGCCTCCGCCTTCTGCTCGGCGGAGTTGTAGACCTTCTCGAACACGCGCGGCACGGCCAGGAGGAACGTGGGACGGAAGCTGCCCAACGCGGGCAGCAGCTGCTTCGTGTCGGGCTGATGGCCGGTCTTGACGCCGGCGTGCACGTTCAGCAGTGAGATGAACCGCGCGAACACGTGCGCCGTGGTGATGAACAGCAGGGTCGAGGACCCCGGTGTCTCGACCACCTCGTGCAGGGCTTTGGCGGAGTTGCGGGCCAGCTCGACGAAGTTGGCGTGGGTGAGGACGCACCCCTTCGGTCGGCCCGTCGAGCCGGACGTGTAGATGAGGGTCGCGATGTCGGAGCCGTTGGCGATCGCCCGGCGCCGCGCGATCTCGGCGTCGTCGATGTCGGCGCCGCGCGTCACCAGAGCGTCGAGGTCGCCGGCGTGCATGGCCCAGACGTCCCGCACGAGGGGGAGGTCGCTGCGCACCTCGTCGAGTCGCTGACCGTGGTCGGAGGATTCCACGATCGCGGCGATCGCCCCCGAGTCCGACAGAATCCAGGAGATCTGTGTCGGCGAGCTGGTCTCGTACACGGGCACCATCACCGCGCCGGCGTAGAAGAGCGCGAAATCGACGAGCGTCCAGTCATAGGTGGTGCGGGCGATGAACGCCACCTTCTCACCGGGCTGGATGCCGGCGGCGATGAAGCCCTTCGCGAGGGCGATGACCTGCTGCTCGAACGCGCGCGCCGTCACGTCGCGCCATCCACCTCCGTCTGGGACGGCGAAGAGCGCACGATCCGGTGTCGCGGCAACGCGATCGGCAAGCAGGTCGGAGACATTCGCAGACGGGTCGGCAGGGACGACGGCGGGAAGGTCGAACTGGATCACGGCAACTCCTTTGTGTACCGGAAAGAAGGTCGATCGGTGGGGAGAGTCTAGTCGCACGGGTCGGCGCAACCGCCGGTCGGCGGGTTTCGGCGTGGCCGGACGACGGTGGCTAGACTGCCGTGGGCCGTGCCGCGGGGCGGGCCGGAGGGGAGCGCGGTGCGCAACGTCGGTATCGACATCGGAGGCACGAAGATCGCCGGTGGCGTCGTCGAGGAAGACGGCACGATCGTCGAGAAGCTCCGGGTGGACACCCCCATCGACCCGGCGGCTCTCGTCGACGCCGTCGTCGACATGGCCGACCACCTCCGCCGCGCCTACGACGTGCACGCGATCGGGGTGGCTGCCGCGGGCTTCATCAGCTCCGACCGCAGCACCGTGATCTACGCCCCCAACATCGACTGGCGCAACGAGCCGCTGCGCGCGCGGCTCGAAGACCGCCTCGACGCGCCCGTGACGATCGAGAACGACGCCAACGCGGCCGGGTGGGGCGAGTACCGGTTCGGTGCCGGCCGGGGCGTGCGCGACATGGTCATGCTGACGATGGGCACCGGCGTGGGCGGTGCGGTCGTCACGAACGGGGAGCTCTTCCGCGGCGGGCACGGCATCGGCGGCGAACTCGGCCACATGCGGTTCGTGCGCGGCGGTCACCCGTGCGGGTGCGGACAGAATGGATGCCTCGAGCAGTACGCCTCGGGCCGTGCGCTGCAGCGCGAGGCCAACGCGATCGCGGACGAGCCCGGCATCGGTGCGGCCCTCGCGGCGGTGCGCGCGGAGAAGGGCGCGATCCCGGGACCCGCGGTCTCGCGTCTGGTGCTGGCCGGCGACCCGGGTGCCGTGGAGGCCCTGCGCCGCGTGGCCACGGCCCTCGGCGAGGCGTGCGGGGGATTCCAGGCCGTGCTCGATCCCGAGCTCTTCGTCATCGGCGGTGGCGTGGCCCAACTGGGCGCCGACCTCCTCGCGCCGGTGAAGCTGGCGTACGAGACGTCGCTTCCGGGATACGGTGATCGTCCGGTGGCCGAGTTCACGATCGCGCGACTGGGCAACGACGCCGGTCTCATCGGGGTCGCCGACCTCGCCGGGAAGGAGCGCTGACGATGTTCTACTGGCTCATGAAGTACGTGGTCATCGGTCCGGTCATCAAGGCCGTGTTCCGCCCGTGGATCGTGGGCCGCCGGAACATCCCCCGGGAGGGCGCGGCAATCCTCGCCAGCAACCACCTGTCGTTCTCCGACTCGATCTTCCTGCCGCTCATGATCGACCGGCGCATGGCATTCCTCGCCAAGAGCGACTACTTCACCGGGCGCGGCCTGAAGGGGTGGGCCACGCGGGTGTTCTTCACCGCCACGGGTCAGCTGCCCATCGACCGCTCGGGAGGAAAGGCCTCCGAAGCCTCGCTCAACACCGGCCTCGGGGTGCTCGGCCGCGGTGAGCTGCTCGGCATCTACCCCGAGGGCACGCGCAGCCCCGACGGCACGCTGTACCGGGGGCGCACGGGCATCGCGCGCATGGCCTTGGAGGCACGTGTCCCCGTCATCCCCGTCGTGATGGTCGACACCGGAGCGGTCATGCCGATCGGGCAGCGCCTTCCCCGCGTGGGCCGCGTGGGCATCGTCATCGGAGAGCCCCTGGACTTCTCGCGCTTCGAGGGTATGGAGAGCGACCGCTACATCCTGCGCTCGGTCACCGACGAGATCATGGTGGCTCTCCAGCGTCTCGGTGAGCAGCGTTACGAAGACGTCTACGCCTCTACGGTGAAAGACCGTCTGGCCACGGCGCAGGCGGCGAAGGCGCCGTCGGCGCGCCACTAGACTTCAGGGGTGAATCAGCAGCTCCACGACCTCGACCACTGGCGGACCCTGCCCATCAAGCAGCAGCCGCAGTGGTATGACGAGGCCGCGGTGGCCGCGGCATCCGCCGAACTGGCCACCCTCCCGCCGCTCGTCTTCGCCGGCGAGGTCGACAACCTCCGTGACCGCCTGGCGCGCGCCGCCGCCGGTGAGGCGTTCCTCCTCCAGGGCGGCGACTGCGCCGAGACCTTCGCGGGCGCCACGGCCGAGCAGATCCGCAACCGCATCAAGACGGTGCTGCAGATGGCCGTCGTTCTCACCTATGGCGCGTCGATGCCGGTGGTGAAGATGGGCCGCATGGCGGGCCAATTCGCCAAGCCGCGCTCCAGCGACACCGAGACCCGCGGCGAGGTCACTCTGCCCGCGTACCGCGGCGACATCGTCAACGGGTACGACTTCACCGAAGAGTCCCGTAAGGCCGACCCCGCGCGACTGCTCAAGGGCTACCACACCGCGGCATCCACCCTGAACCTCATCCGCGCCTTCACGCAGGGCGGCTTCGCCGACCTCCGCGAGGTGCACAGCTGGAACAAGGGCTTCGCGAGCAACCCCGCCAACCAGGCCTACGAGAGCATGGCCGCCGAGATCGACCGGGCCATCAAGTTCATGGCGGCCGCGGGAGCGAACTTCGACGAGCTCACGCGCGTGGAGTTCTACACCGGCCACGAGGGCCTGCTCATGGACTACGAGCGCCCGATGACGCGTATCGACTCGCGCACGGGGCTGCCGTACAACACGTCGTCGCACTTCCAGTGGATCGGTGAGCGCACGCGCGAACTCGACGGCGCGCACGTCGACTACTTCTCCAAGATCCGCAACCCCATCGGGGTGAAGCTCGGACCGACCACCACGCCCGAGACGGCGCTGGCGCTCATCGACAAGCTCGACCCCGAGCGCGAGCCGGGTCGCCTGACCTTCATCACTCGCATGGGGGCGGGCAAGATCCGTGACGCCCTGCCCCCGCTCCTCGAGGCCGTCCGCGACTCGGGGGCGACTCCGCTGTGGGTCACCGACCCGATGCACGGCAACGGCATCACGACGCCCACCGGGTACAAGACCCGTCGCTTCGACGACGTCGTCGACGAGGTGCGCGGGTTCTTCGACGCGCACCGCCAGGTGGGCACGCACCCCGGTGGCATCCATGTCGAACTCACCGGCGACGACGTCACCGAGTGCCTCGGCGGGTCCGAGATGATCGACGAGGCGACCCTCGCCACGCGGTACGAGAGCCTGTGCGACCCGCGTCTGAACCACCGTCAGAGCCTCGAGCTGGCCTTCCTCGTTGCCGAGGAGCTCGAGAAGCGCTGACCCGCGGCCACGCGCCCAGACAGAACGCCCCCGGTCCTCGACCGGGGGCGTTTCGTCTGAGTCGGGCGGATCAGCCGGTGCTGAACACCCGCACCGACGTGCCGGGGCGGTGGCTCGTTCCCGGCTGGGGATCGGTGCGGCTGACGGTGAAGATGCCCCACACCAGTTCGGGCAGAGCCGTGCCCGGCTCGAAGCCGGCGGAACGGAGCGCGTCCATCGCCTCGGCGACCGTACGGCCCGAGACATCGGGCACGACGATCGGCCGCGGGCCCTCCGAGATCAGCAGGGTGACGGTCTCACCGGGGCGCCAGTTGCCGTCCTCGGGTCGATCCAGGATGCCGATGACCGCGCCTTCATCGATCGAGTTGCTGTACTCGGTGGGGCGATCGCCCGACACCTGGAGTCCCGCGGCTTCGAGCTCGCGGACCGCCCGGTCGACGCCGAGTCCGGTGACGTCGGGCACGGGGCCGCTGGAGACCAGCATCGACGCGGAGTCGCCCTCGTAGACGGTGCAGCCGTCGGTACACGCGAACGGCTCTCCGCCCGCGCGCGGGGTGACAGTGACCGCGAGCACCGTGCCCTCGTCGGCATCGGAGAACTCGCGAGCGTCGTCGCCGACGGTCACCACCGCGGCGTTCAGGATGCCGCGGGCGTCGTCGGCCGGCCGACCTCCCAGCCCCTCGATGTCGTGCGGGGCAGGGCCGATCGAGACGAACACGGTGACCACCGTGCCCTTGTCGAGGCGCGTGCCCATCGCCGGATCGGAGCCGACCGTCGTGCCGGAGGGGATCTCGAGATCGGTGACCTCCTGCGCCTGAGCGGCGAGTTGCTGCTCGCTCAGGAGCGCCTCCGCGTCGGCGAGAGTCATGCGCGACACATCGGGCACCGCCACGAGGGACCCCGGACCCGAACCGAACCACCAGCCGGTGCCGGCGGCGGCCGCCGCGAGCATGAGCACCAGGGCGAAGAACCACATGCCGCGGGTCGTGCCGCTGCGCGTGCGCGCGCGCAGGCGCGTGGCGTTGTCGGCGTCGTCGACCGGGGCGGAGGGCACGGTCGCGGTCTGCGGGAGAACCTTGGTGAGCTCGCGCGACTCCGCACCGCTGGCCGGTGAAGCGGTGCCGACCGCCACTGCCCGGGCCACCTGGGGGGCAAGGCCCAGCTCCTTCTCGACCTCGCGCAGGCGGTCGAGCATCGCCGCGGCATCGATCGGGCGTTCGGCGGGCTCGCGCTCGGTGGCCCACAGGACGAGTTCGTCGAGTTGCTCGGGCACGCCCGGGTTCTTCGCGCTCGGACGCGGCACCGAATCGGTCGCGTGCTGGTAGGCGATCTGCATCGGCTGCTCGCCCTTGTAGGGCTGTTCGCCGACGAGCATCTCGTACAGCATGATGCCGAGCGAGTAGATGTCGCTGCGGGCGTCCGCGGTGCCGCGGGTGACCAGTTCGGGGGCCAGGTAGGCAATCGTGCCCATCAGCTGTGCTCCACTGGCCGTGTTGGCCGTCGTGGCGCGCGCAAGGCCGAAGTCGCCGATCTTGATGCGGCCGTCTTCGGCCAGCAGCACGTTCTCGGGCTTGACGTCACGGTGCACGATCCCGGCACGGTGCGCCGCGGCCAGCCCCGAGAGGATGGCATCCATGATCGTCAGGGTCTGATCGACGGTGAGGCGGCGGTGCTCACGCAGGAGTTCGCGCAGGGTGATGCCGGGCAGGTACTCCATGACCAGATAGGCCATCTCGCCGTCCTGGCCCTGGTCGAAGACGTTGACCACGTGCGGGTCCGACAGGCGAGCGGCCGAACGCGCCTCCTGGATGAACCGACTCTGGAAGACGGTGTCGTCGCTGAGGTGCCCGTGCATGACCTTCAGCGCGACGCGGCGTTCGAGGCGCAGGTCGGTGGCGACGTACACCGTCGCCATCCCCCCGCGCGCGATGCGCGCACGGACCCGGTATCGGCCGTCGACGAGACGACCGATCAGCGGGTCGGCCTGCTGACTCGTGCTCACGTGTCGAGTCTACGGAGCGCCCCCTGGGAGCCGGGGGAACGGCTCACCGTCTGCTCACCCCAGAACGGCCAGCCAGGTCGTCGCCGGCTGCTCCCACTGCGCGTAGCGGTCGGGGTACGCCGAGATCTGCACGGCCTGCGCGACATCGGCGTACGACAGGGTCTCCCATCCGGCGATGTCGAGCAATCCGCGCGTGGCGGAGCCGTTGGGGTCGGAGGCGCCGCCGTAGAACACGCGCGTCGACCGGTCACGGTCGCGGATCTGGTCGGGGCTGCCCCAACCGCTGCTCGGGCGCTGCTGGAACAGGCCGAGCGAGTCACGGTCGCCCCACTCGAGGTTGCGCAGCCAGGATTCCTGCATCGCCGTGCCGAGGGCGATCAGGATGCCACGGTCGGAAACGCCGAGTTCCCGGCCGATGCGGATGATGAGGCGGGCATTCTCGGACTGTTCGGCGTCGAGTCCCGGAGCGGTCGTCGCTACGGCGGACGCGGGGGCGGCCCCCGCCGTGTCGGCCGGAGCGGGGATCTCGAGGATCTCGCCGGGGTAGATGATCGAGGCGCGCGTGAGGCCGTTGGCCGCGAGGACGGCGTCGAGGGAGACGCCGGTAGACGCCGCGATGGCCGAAACGGTGTCGCCGGGGCGCACCTCGTGGGTGCGGGGCGCTGCGGCAGGAGCCGGTGCGGGCGCCTCCGGGGGTGTCGCGGCCGTCGGCGTCGCCAGCGCGAGCACCTGGCCGGGGCGGATGATGCTCGAGGAGTCTAAGCCGTTGGCCGCCAGGACGGCCGCGGTGTCGAGCCCGTGGGCCCGGGCGATGGCCCAGACCGTGTCGCCGGGCCGAACCGTGTACGAGATCGGCGCGCCGACGGCCGTGAGCGCCGGAGTGCCCGCGATGCGCGGGGTCGGGGGCACGGACGCCAGCGCCGGGGTGGGGGGAGCGGCGTGCGCGGCGTTCTCGCCCGAGAGGGCGAGAGCGATCGTGCCAGCGACCGCGGCCGGCCAGACGGCGCGGGTGCGCGAGGGCAGGGGGGAGGAGGGGAGTCGTCGCATGGTGGGGGATCCGTTCTTCCGACTGGCCGAAACGGTCGCACGACGAGGTGCGGATGTCAACGCGTGGTGCTCGTGTGACGGAAGTGAGCACGGGGCCCCGGCCCCTCGACGGCGTCGGGGAATGAGATAGTGGCATCGTGACCGAGACATCCCGTTACGCGACCGACTGGCTGACCCTTCCCGACCTCGTGGAGATCTTGGGCGAGCCGCTCGGGCGCGTCCGCCGACTGCTCGACGACAGCTTCCTCGTCGGCTCCCGCCGTGACGGTGTGCTGCGCGTTCCCGCGGTGTTCATCGTCGACGATCGTCCGCTGCCGTCGCTGCGCGGCACGATCATGGTGCTGCACGACGCCGGCTTCGACGCCGACGAGACGATCGACTGGCTCTTGACTCCCGAAGAGTCCATCGGGGTCGCCCCGATCGAGGCGCTTCTGGCCGGTCGTAAGAGCGAGGTGCGCCGCGTAGCGGCGAGCCTGGCCTGATCCCGGCGTCCGGCTCCGTCAGGACGAGCGCTGCGTCGCCGCGCGGGCGAGCGCCCGCAACTCGGCCACGGCGCCGATGCCCAGCGGCGCCCCGTCGAGGGCGGTTTCGGCGCGGCGCTCGTACTCGGCGATGAGCTTCTCGGTGCGCGCGAGCGAGCCGGTCGACACGATCATGTGCTGCAGGTCACGGATGCGCGCGCTATCGAGCGTGCGGTCGCCGAGCAGCGCGTCGAACTCCGCGCGACGCGGCGCCGGGAGACCCTGGCGCGCGTAGGCGACCAGAACCGTGCGCTTGCCTTCGCGCAGATCGTCTCCGGAGGGCTTGCCGGTCACGGCGGTGTCGCCGAAGACGCCGAGGACGTCGTCGCGGAGCTGGAACGCCATGCCGATGTCGTGTCCGAACCGAGCGAGGGCGGCCTGCTGCGCGTCGTCGGCGCCGGCGAGGGCCGCGCCGATCTGCAACGGCTTCTGGATGCTGTACCGCGCGGACTTGTAGGACGCCACCCGCAGCGCGCGCTCGGCGTGAGCTTCGTCGGCGTGGACGGCGTAGGCCGACTCCTCCGCCACGTCGAGGAACTGCCCGATGGTCACGTCTCGGCGCATCTCGGCGTACTGCCGGCGCGTCGCGGCGGCCGTCCCCACACCGTCGAGCGACTCCTCGAGGAGGTCGTCGCTCCACGCCACCAAAAGGTCTCCGAGGAGCACCGTGGCGGACCGGCCGAAGGTCTCGGCATCGCCGGCCCAGCCCGCCTCGCGGTGGGTGGCCTCCAGTGCCCGGTGGGCGGCGGGCTGCCCGCGCCGGGTGTCGGAGTTGTCGATGAGGTCGTCGTGGACGAGGGCCGCTGCCTGAAAGACCTCCAGGGCGGCGGCGACGCCGATCGCGGCGTCGTCAGAGGCGGCCGCGGGCTCGGGGGAGACCTCATCGATGGCGCGTCGACCGGTGAGCAGGAACCGTGCGCGCAGCCGCTTTCCTCCGCGCAGGGAGGCCGCTCCCGCCCGGGTCATCGTCTCTGCCTCCGATCCCAGAGAGGAGGCGTACGATATCTGCTCAGAAACGAACTTGTCGAGTCGCTGAGAAACAGCCTCGATCGGTTCCGGGGAGGTCACCACGGGCCTAGCCTAGTGATCCACGCCCCGCGTAGAATCGAACGCACTGAGCAATAGAGGGGGATGCATGCCACTCTCCGAACAGGAGCAGCGTCTGCTAGACGAGATGGAACGCCATCTCATGAGCAACGACGCCGACGTCGTGACCGCTCCCGGGCGCGCCCTCAGCTATCGCAACATCGTGTACGGCTCCATCCTCGTGCTCGCGGGCCTCGGCGCCCTCATCGCGGGTGTCTCGATCGGGTTCAACACCGGCATCCTCGGTATCGCGATCGGCGTCGTCGGGTTCCTCCTCATGGTGGGCGGGGTGGTCTTCGCCGTCACCCCGACACGGAACTCCTCGCGCCTCCCCAGCGCGAACTCCGCGTCGACCTCACGGGCGCCCCGTGCCTCGGGGGCGTCGTTCATGGACCGCATGAACGATCGCTGGGATCGCCGCAACGAAGGACGCTGACCCCCTCCACCTCATCCAAAACACCGGCTCTTCGGAGCCGGTGTTTTTTTGTGTGCCCGGCGCGGGGTGAGCGTCCGGGTGATGAAGGTGGGGGCTGCGGCGCCTCCCTTTTCCTCCACCGGCGGCCGCGATGATCGCGTCGCCCTCGCCCTCGGGGCGAAATCACGCGGTTCTGACACGCCATCTGCGGGGGAGCGTGCACTCTACACGGCCGCGAATCCCCCGGGCGGAGGGCGGATTTCTCTAGCGAAGTGGAGGTGAGTGGAGTAAAGTGGGGGAAACTTCGCAGGCCGGACGAAGGGGGTGGACGCCCGAATGCTGCTCGGCACGCACACTCCCAAGCTCGACGACAAAGGTCGCGTCATCCTGCCCGCGAAGTTCCGAGACGATCTCGGCGCCGGAGTGGTGATCACCCGGGGGCAGGACCGCTGCCTCTACGTGTTCAGCACCGAGGAGTTCGAGCGCGTCCACGAGCGGATCCGCGAGGCGCCGCTCAGCAACAAGCAGGCTCGCGACTTCCTGCGCATGTTCCTTTCGGGGGCCAGCGCCGAGAAGCCCGACAGCCAGAACCGCATCACCGTCCCCCCGGCGCTGCGCGCCTACGCCGGCCTCGACCGCGAATTGGTCGTCACCGGTGTGGGAGCCCACGCCGAGATCTGGGACGCCACGGCGTGGAACACCTACGCCGAGAGCAACGAAGAGACGTACGCCGAGCTGGAGCAGGAGGTGATCCCGGGACTGTTCTGATCGCCGGCTGTGATTCCCAGCCGCACGCCCTGACGCACTTCCCCGGCGCCAGGTCGAGCGGATGGGGATCAGAGCCGACGAGCTCCTCCCGTCATCATGGACATCCGCGACATCCATACCCCTGTCCTGCTCGACCGCTGCGCCGAGCTCCTCGCGCCTGCGCTGCAGCGCGACGGCGCGGTCTTCGTCGACGCGACCCTCGGCATGGGTGGGCACTCCGAGGCCTTTCTCGAGCGCTTCCCCACCTCCCGGCTGATCGGCCTCGACCGAGACACCGACGCTCTCCGCATCGCGGGGGAGCGTCTGTCACGCTTCGCGGGCCGGACCACGTTCGTGCACACCGTCTACGACGGCATCGCCGAGGCCGTGGCCTCCGCCGGCGTCGAGAAGGTCGACGGCATCCTGTTCGACCTGGGCGTCTCCTCGCTCCAGCTCGACGAGGCCTCGCGAGGTTTCGCCTACGCGCAGGACGCGCCCCTCGACATGCGCATGGACCAGACCTCCGGTGTCACCGCCGCCGACGTGCTCGCCACCTACGGTGAGGGCGACCTGCGCCGCATCTTCGAGCGCTATGGCGAAGAGAAGCTCGCCGGTCGCTACGCCCGCGCGATCATCGCGGCGCGGCAGACGGCGCCGCTCGAACGTTCGGGTCAGCTCGTCGACGTGCTGCAGGCGGCGACGCCCGCCGCGGTGCTGCGCGAGCGGCATCCCGCCAAGCGCGTCTTCCAGGCGCTGCGCATCGAGGTCAACGCGGAACTCGCGGTCCTGGAGCGGGCCATCCCCGCGGCCCTGCGGGTGCTCGGCGTGGGCGGGCGCATCGTGGTGATGTCGTACCAGTCGCTCGAGGACCGCCTGGTCAAGCGCGTGTTCGCCGAGGCTTCGGCATCCACCGCTCCCCGGGGACTCCCGGTCGAGCTTCCCGAGCATGCGCCCAAGTTCCGGCTGCTCGTGCGCGGGGCCGAGCTCGCCAGCGACGACGAACGCGCGGCGAACCCGCGCGCCACCCCCGTGCGGTTGCGCGCGGCCGAGAGGATCCAGGAGGACGCATGAGCGCTCCCCAGACCATCGACGCGGCCTTCCTGCCGGACTTTCCCGTCCCGGTGCGCGAGCCGCGCCGGTTGCACGCGGTTCCGGCGCCGGCTCGCCGACGCGTTCCGCGGCGGGCTTTCGGTGTCATCGCCGTGCTCGGGGCCGTGACGATCGCTCTCGTGCAGATGGGGCTGTCCATCCTCACGACGCAGAGTTCGTTCGAGATCGCGTCGCTCACGCAGCAGCAACGTGATCTGACCTACCAGAAGCAGATGCTCGACGACGAGGTCGCCGGCCTCAACTCGCCCCAGTACCTGGCCGCCAACGCCGCCGCCCTGGGGATGGTGATCGACGAGTCACCCACCTACTTGCGGCTCAGCGACGGCGCGATCATCGGCTCGGGAAAGCCCGCCGAGGGAGCGTCCTCGGTGGATGCCATCGGTCGGGGGTCGGTGCGCAACGCCCTGATCTCGGGGGTGCCGCTGGTCACCGACCCGAAGCAGGACGCCGAGCCCGCCCCGCAGGCGCCCGCCGCCACCGACGCCGGTACACCCGCGGAGGGGGAGATCCCGGCCACGGGTTCGGCGACACCCCCGCCGATCAGCGACGGTCTGCCCACCCCCGCGACACGATAAGCCCATGACGACGACGCTCTCCCGCTCGCCGCGCCGCCGCACCGTGGCCGCGCTGCTGGTGGTGCTCATCGTGCTGATCGCCTTCGTCGTTCGCCTCCTGGACATCCAGGTCGTCAATGCGCGGGAGCACGTGGACGACTCGCTCGCGATGGGGCTGCAGAGCTCCCGCGTCGAGTACGCCTCCCGCGGCGCGATCGTCGACGAGAACGGGGTGACGCTCGCCTCCAGCGTCCATCGCTACGACGTCCAGGTCGATCCGATGCTCGCCGTGGAGGGGGTCAGCGAACGCGCCGATGACGGCACCCAGACCACCCGTGCGTGGCCGGAACTCGCCGCCCAGATCGCGGGGGTCACCGGTCAGGATACCGCGACGGTCGAGCAGATCGTCACCGACGCTGTCGCCGCCGATCCCGGCTCGCGTTACGCGCTCCTCGCGCAGGACGTTTCGACGCAGCAGTACCGTGCTCTCGCGGAGCTCCGTCTGCCCTTCCTCACCTTCCCGCCGAAGGCCGGGCGCGTGTACCCCGGCGGTGCGGTCGGCGGCAACCTCCTGGGATTCGTCGGTGGCGACGGGCAGGCGCTCGCGGGCCTCGAGCTCGCCGACAATGCGTGCCTCGCGTCGCAGAACGGCGAGGTCGTCTTCCAACAGGGGCGCGACGGCGTCGTTCTCCCGGGTACCGCGGTCGAGACCAAGCCCGCCGTCGACGGCGGCACGCTGAAGCTCACGATCGACCGTGACCTGCAGTGGTACATGGGCCAGCTCATCGCCGAACAGGTGCAGAACACGGGGTCGCTCCGCGGCACGATCACCGTCGTCGAGGCCAAGACGGGCAAGGTGCGCGCGCTGGCGGAGTACCCCACCGTCGACCCCAACGACCCCACGTCGACGCCCGAGACCGAGCGGGGGAGCAACGCGTTCTCCAGCCCGTTCGAGCCGGGATCGACCTTCAAGGCGCTCACGGCCGCGATCGGCCTGGACAGCGGTGCGTTCACGAGCGACACCACGGTCACGGCCGCCTCGAGAGAGACGCTCGGCAACGCGCGCGTGTCGGACTCGTTCTCGCACCCCGAGAACACGTACACGCTGACCGGCGTCCTGATCGACTCCTCGAACGTCGGCATCTCGAAGTTCGGCGAGAAGATCCCCCGGGAGACCCGGTACGACTACCTCGAGAAGTTCGGACTCGGTACCCCCAGCGCGATCGGGTTCCCCGGCGAATCCGGCGGCATCCTCCACCCGGCAGACAAGTGGGATGACCAGACGTTCTACAACACCACGTTCGGTCAGGGCTTGTCGGTGACCGTCCCTCAGCTCGTCGGTGCCTACCAGACCATCGCCAACGGGGGAGTGCGGATGCCGCTGTCGCTCGTCGAGGGATGCACCGCCGCGGACGGCACCGTGACCGATGTTCCCGCGACGGAGGGGGTGCGCGTGGTGTCCACCGACACCGCGCACACGGTCTCGCAGATGCTCGAGAACGTCGCAACGCAGGGCACGCTCGCTTCGCAGGTCGCCGTGCCGGGCTACCGGGTGGCCATCAAGACCGGTACCGGCGAGAAGACCGACCCCGACACCGGCGCGTATAAGCCCGACGCCTACTTCACGACGATGATCGGTTTCGCGCCCGCCGATGACCCGCAGTACGTCGTCGCGGTCAACCTCGACGAACCGCGGACGGTAAAGTCGTCTGCGGCCACGGCTCCCGCCTTCCAGAAGGCCCTCACCCAGGTGCTGAAGAACTACCGGGTGATCCCGTCCGGAACCACGACCCCCGAACTGCCCAAGTTCGGCTGAGACGCCGGATGCCGGTCTCCTCCCGACACGGAAAGGGCGTCCGTACACAGCAATGATCTCCACGAGCCTCTCCCACATCACCGCCGTTCTCGGCGGCCGTCTCGTCCTGCGCGGCGACGACACCCCCGACCGCACCGTCACGGGTGACGTCGACACCGACTCCCGCCTGATCGAGCCGGGCGGCATCTTCGTCGCCAAGCCCGGCGAGACCACCGACGGACACCTGTTCGTGCCCGCCGCGATCGAGCGCGGCGCGGCTCTCGCCCTCGTCGAGCGCGAGCTCGACGACCCCGTGACCCAGATCGTCGTGCCCGACGTCGTCGCGGCGCTGTCCGCGCTCGCCCGCGACGTCGTCGCGCGCGTGCGCGAGGCGGGCGACCTGCAGATCGTCGGGATCACCGGCTCCAACGGCAAGACGACGACCAAGAACCTCCTCGCGCGCATCCTCGAGGACGAGGGCTCGACCGTCGCCCCGCGTGCCTCCTTCAACAACGAGGTCGGGGCGCCGCTCACGATGCTCCGAGTCACCGACGACACCCGGTTCCTCGTCAGCGAGTTCGGTGCCAGCGCGCCGGGCGCGATTGCGCACCTCGCGGGTCTCGTCACGCCCGACATCGGTGTGGTGCTCATGGTGGGCATGGCCCACGCGGGCGGCTTCGGCGGCATCGAGTCGACCTTCCACGCCAAGAGCGAGCTCGTCCGCGCGACCCGCCCCGGCGGTCTCGCCGTGCTCAACGCCGATGACCCGCGCGTCGCCGCGATGGAGCCGATCGCCCGCGAACGCGGCCTCGACGTGCGCTGGTTCGGCCGCGGCGACCGCGCGACCGTGCGTGCCGTCGACGTCGAGGTCTCGGCATCCGGTACCCGCGCCCAACTCGTCGTCGACGGAGAAGAGCACACCCTCGCGCTCCGCGTGCTCGGCGAGCATCACGTCATGAACGCCCTCGCGGCGATCGCCGCGGCCACCGCCCTCGGCGTCACGGCGACGGATGCCATCGCGCGACTGGAGACCGTCGAGATCGCCGAGCGGTGGCGCATGCAGCCGCTCGGCTCCGACCGCGTGCGCATCATCAACGACGCCTACAACGCCAGCCCCGACTCGATGGCCGCGGCCCTGCGCACGCTCGCGCAGATCACCGGCCCGGATGAGCGCACTGTCGCGGTGCTGGGGGCGATGAGCGAGCTGGGGGAGTACGCCGACGAGGAGCACGACCGCGTGGGCCTGCTCGCGGTCCGCCTGCGCATCCAGCGCATCGTCGTGGTGGGCGCCGACGCCCGCCGCATGTACCTCGAGGCGATCGCGCAGGGTTCGTGGGACGGCGAAGCCGTCTTCTTCCCGGACGCCGATACGGCGTTCGACTACCTGAGGACCGAACTTCGCGAGGGCGACCGCGTGCTGGTGAAGTCGTCCAACTCGGCGGGGCTGCGGTTCCTCGGCGACCGTCTGGGAGAATCGTTCGCGTGAGATCACTTCTGACGTCCGCGGGGATCTCGCTGGCCTTCACCCTCTTCCTCACCCCGGTGTTCCTCCGGAGCTTCCGCAAGTGGGGCTGGGGGCAGGTCATTCGCACGCCCGAGAACGTGCACAACCCCTCGCACGGGGCCAAGCGCGGGACGCCCACGATGGGCGGCACGATCTTCATCGCCGGCACGATCATCGGCTACTTCATCGGTGCCTACGCGGGGAACAACCCCCCAACGATCTCGGGGCTGCTCGTGCTGTGGCTCATGCTCGGGTTCGGCGTGGTCGGCTTCATCGATGACTACATGAAGATCCGCCAGCAGAAGAGCCTCGGACTCTCGGGGTGGCGCAAGATCGCCGGCCAGGTGATCGTGGCCGTGCCGTTCGCAATCGTGGCGCTGAACTTCCCCAACGCCTACGGCCAAACCCCGGCCTCGGAGTACATCTCGATCTTCCGCGACATCCAGGTGCTGTCGCTGTTCGCCCTCGGCCCGGTGCTCGGCTGGCTGCTGTACCTCGCCTGGATCTCCCTCATCGGCACCGCCACATCGAACTCGGTCAACGTCGCCGACGGACTCGACGGCCTGGCGGCAGGGTCCGGGATCTTCGTCATCGGGGCGTACAGCCTCATGGCGTTCTGGCAGAACAAGCAGATGTGCGCCGACGTGCTCGATCCGAGCGTCCAGGGCGGATGCTACGCGGTGCGAGATCCGTTCGATCTGGCGATCGTGTCGGCGTCGTTCGTCGGTGCGCTCGTCGGCTTCCTGTGGTGGAACGCTCCCAAGGCGAAGGTCTTCATGGGGGACTGCGGTTCCATGGCGATCGGCGGCGTCATCGCGGCTCTCGCGATCCTCACTCGCACCGAGCTGCTTCTCGTGCTCATCGCCGGCGTGTACGTCATCGCCTCGGGGTCGGTGATCCTGCAGCGCGCGTACTTTAAGGTCACCCGCGGCAAGCGCCTGTTCCTCATGAGCCCCCTGCACCACCACCTCGAGATGCGCGGGTGGCCCGAGGTCACCATCGTCGTGCGCATGTGGATCATCGCGGGCCTACTCGCGGTCTCGGGTGTCGGATTCTTCTACGTCGAATGGCTGTCGCGAGTATGAGCGCCGAGCGGGTGGCATCCCTGCACAGCTGGTACGCCGAGTGGCGGGGCCTCAAGGTCGCCGTCCTCGGTCTGTCGGTGACGGGCTTCTCCGCCGCCGACACGCTCGCCGAACTCGGCGCCGAGGTGCTCGTGGTCACCGAGAAGGCCGACCCCGAATACGCCCGGCTCCTCCCGGTGATCGGTGTGGAGCTCCACGTCGGGCCGTTGGATGCCGTGCCCGGGGAGCTCAGCGGCTTCGCCCCCGATGTCGTGGTGGCCTCGCCCGGCTTCCCCCCGTCGCACCCGGTCATCGCCTGGACGATCGAGAACGGCATCCCCCTGTGGGGCGACGTCGAGCTCGCGTGGCGTGTCCGCGACAAGGTCGTGCGCCCCGACGGCCGCCCGGCCGACTGGATCCTCCTCACCGGAACCAACGGCAAGACCACGACCACGCGCCTGACCGCCGAGATGCTCGTGGCCGGGGGGCTCCGCGCGGTGCCGGTGGGGAACATCGGCACGCCGGTTCTCGACGCCGTGCGGGATCCGAATGGCTTCGACGCCCTGGTCGTCGAACTCTCCAGCCACCAGCTGTGGTACCTCAATCGGCAGACCGGCGACGAGGCCCTCTCGCCGCACGCTGCCGTGTGCCTGAACCTCGCCGACGACCACCTCGAGTGGCACGGGGGTGCCCAGGCCTACCGCGACGCCAAGGCCGGCGTCTACGCGCGCACGCGGGTGGCCTGCGTGTACAACAAGGCCGACGTCGCGACGCGCGAGATGGTGGAGGACGCCGAAGTCATCGACGGCGCCCGCGCGATCGGCTTCGACCTCGGTGTGCCCGGACCCAGCGATCTCGGTGTCGTCGACGGCATCCTGGTCGACCGCGCGTTCCTCGAGGAGCGCGCAACCTCGGCGCTCGAGCTCACGACCGTCGCCGATCTGGCGGCGAACGGCCTCGCTGCGCCGCACATCGTGGCCAACATCCTCGCCGCCAGCGCGCTCGCGCGCTCCCTCGGCGTGACCCCGGCCGAGATCCACGGCGCGCTCGAGCGCTTCCGCCTCGACCCGCACCGTATCCAGGTCGTGGGCGCGCACCGGGGGATCACCTGGGTCGACGATTCCAAGGCGACCAACCCCCACGCCGCGGGCTCCTCGCTGGCGGCCTACCCGGGCGCGGTGTGGGTCGTCGGGGGCCTGCTCAAGGGCGTCGATCTCAGCGACCTCGTGCGCGCGCGCGGAACGGCCGCGCGGGCGGCCATCGTGATCGGCGCGGACCGCGGCGAGATCGTCGCGGCGTTCGAGCGACACGCCCCGGCGGTTCCCCTGTTCGAGGTCGACCACACTCAGACTGAAGACGTCATGGCACGGGTCGTCGAACTGGCGGCCGACGTGGCCCGGGACGGAGACACTGTGCTCCTGGCCCCCGCGGCGGCGTCGTTCGATCAGTTCGCCTCCTACTCCGACCGCGGCGAGCGTTTCGCCGAGGCGGTGCGGGCGTGGATCGCCGGTCACGACGACGGAACGGCTCGACGGCAGGACTGAGGGGGACCCGCGTGACCACGACCGCACCCCCACCCCGCCAGGCCCCCGAGGGAGAGCCCGCTCGCACCGGACTCGCCGCGCGCGTGTCGCTCGGCCGTGCCTTCCAGCCTGTGCCGAGCGAGTTCCTGCTCATCGCCTCCGCGGCCCTCCTGCTGACCGGCTTCGGGCTGGTCATGGTGCTGTCGGCCACCTCCGCGGTCGACGGCGGTCAGAACCCGTTCGACCACGTGCTCAAGCAGGGCATCTTCGCCGTGGTCGGCATCCCCTTGATGTTCGTGCTCAGCCGCGCGCCGATGCAGTTCTGGAAACGCATCGCGTGGTCCGCGCTGATCCTCGCGACGCTGTTCCAGCTGCTGGTGTACGTGCCGGGACTGGGTGTCGAGTCGTACGGAAACCGCAACTGGGTGCAGATCGCCGGGCTCCAGTTCCAGCCGGCCGAGTTCCTCAAGCTTGCGCTCGCGCTGTGGATGGCGGCGGTGCTCTACCGGAAGCGTCGCCTGCTCACCTCGTGGAAGCACGTGTTCATTCCCGTCGTGCCCGTCGCCGTCCTCGTTATCGGGACGGTGCTCGGCGGCCGCGACCTCGGCACGGTGATGATCCTCGTGCTCGTGGTGCTCGGCGCGCTGTTCTTCGCGGGCATCAAGCTGCGGATGTTCATCGTGCCCGCGGTCCTCTCGATCGTCGTGGTGCTCGTCTCGGCCCTCGGCAGCGAGAACCGCATGGCGCGGATCGCGAGCCTGTTCGACCCCGACGACGCGTCGTGCTACTACACCTCGTGCTACCAATCGCTGCACGGGGTGTGGGGGCTGGCGAGCGGGGGAGTGCTGGGGCTCGGCCTCGGCAACTCGAAAGAGAAGTACGACTGGCTGCCCGCCGCCGCGAACGACTACATCTTCGCGATCATCGGCGAGGAACTCGGACTCATCGGATGCCTCGTGGTGCTGGTCTTGTTCGCGCTGTTCGCCGTGGGAGCCTTCCACATCATCCGTCGCACCGACGACACGTTCGTCCGTATCGTGGCCGGAGCGATCACGCTGTGGATCGTCGGACAGGCGCTGGTGAACATCGGTGTCGTGCTGCGGATCTTCCCCGTGCTCGGCGTGCCGCTCCCGTTCATGTCGCAGGGCGGCACGTCGCTGCTGTCGGTTCTCATCGCGTGCGGTGTCCTGCTCTCGTGCGCCCGCACGCTGCCGGATCGCCGTCCCGCCGCGGCGACGCCCACCCGGGCGACTCGCCGTCGCTCGGCCTGACGCCGCGCCCGCGCGGGCGGTTCTCTCGGGGGAGCGGGGCGCTCCGCGGCATCCAGGACGCGTGAGGCTGGCTAGGGTCGAGGGGTGACGACCACGCTTCTGGCCGGCGGCGGGACCGCCGGGCACGTCAATCCCCTCCTCGCCGTCGCTGACGGCCTGCGCGCGCGCGACGCCGGCGACGAGGTGCTCGTGCTCGGCACGCGCGAGGGTCTCGAGGCCCGCCTCGTTCCGCTGCGCGGCTACGAACTGCTCTTCGTCGACAAGGTGCCGTTCCCGCGTCGACCGAATCGGGCGGCCGCGGCGTTCCCGGCGCGCTTCGGGCGGGCCGTGGGCCAGGTGCGGCGCATCATCCGCGAACGCGGTGTCGAGGTGGTCGTCGGTTTCGGCGGGTACGCGTCGGCCCCCGCTTATGTCGCGGCGCGGCTCGAGAACGTGCCGTTCGTGGTGCACGAGGCCAATGCCAAGCCGGGGCTCGCGAACGTCCTCGGCGCGCGTGCCGCCGCGAGCGTGGGCGTGGCATTCGAGGGGACGCCTCTGCGAGGAGCCCGGGTGGTGGGCATGCCGCTGCGCCGTGAGATCGTCGATCTCGATCCGGCGGCGCTGCGCGCCGAGGCGGCCGCGTCCTTCGGATTGGATGCCGATCGCCCGACGCTCCTCGTCTTCGGGGGCTCGCTCGGCGCCCAACGCCTGAACGAGGCGTTCGGTGCGGCCTGGGGCGACGTGCTCGAGGCCGGGTGGCAGCTGCTGCACGTGACGGGGCAGACCTCTGACCTGGCCGACCCGGGTGCTCCCGGCTACGCCCTCGTCCGCTACGTCGACCGCATGGATCTCGCCTTCGCCCTGGCCGACCTCATCGTCTCGCGGTCGGGTGCGGCGACGGTGAGCGAGATCAGTGCCCTCGGCATCCCGGCGATCTACGTGCCCTACGCCGTGGGTAACGGCGAGCAGAGCCTGAACGCCGCGTCGGCGGTGCGGGCGGGGGCGGCACGCGTGATCCCCGACGCGGAGTTCACGGCCGACCGTGTGCGGTCCGAGATCGTGCCGCTGCTGCGGGACACCGCCGCGCGCGACGCGCTGCGCGCCGCCGCAGGCCGCACGGGGACGCGCGCGGGCACCGAGAACGTCCTCGCGCTGGTGGACGCCGCCCTGGCCCGGTGACGCGGGCGCGCCGGGGGCGGGCGGTCACCCCGGCGACGTAGGATCGCAAGGTCATGATCAGACCCGACCTCAGCCTCCCCATTCCTGAGACCATCACCTCCGCGCACTTCATCGGGGTGGGTGGCTCGGGCATGTCCGGACTCGCCCGCATGTTCCTCGACCGCGGCATCCGGGTCTCGGGGTCCGACCGCGCCGACAGCGCGGCCCTCCGCGACCTCTCCGCGCGCGGCGCGACGGTGCACGTCGGTCACGACGCCGCGCACCTCGGCGACGCCGACACCGTCGTGCACACCGGGGCGATCTGGCCCGAGAACCCCGAGTACGTCACGGCGAAGGCGCGCGGTCTGCACGTGATCCACCGCTCGCAGGCGCTGCACTGGCTGATCGGTGGTCGGCGTCTGGTGTCGGTGGCCGGCGCCCACGGCAAGACGACCTCGACGGGCATGATCGTCACCGCTCTGCGCGCCCTGGAGGCCGACCCCACGTTCGTCAACGGCGGGGTCATCGCCGATCTCGGCGCCTCCAGCGGAACCGGGTCCGACGAGCTCTTCGTGATCGAGGCCGACGAGTCCGACGGCACATTCCTGCTGTACGACACCTCGGTCGCCCTCATCACCAATGTCGACCCCGACCATCTCGATCACTACGGCTCTCGCGACGCGTTCGACGCGGCGTTCGCCCGGTTCGCCGACGGGGCCCGCGAGGCGGTCGTCGTCTCGGCCGACGACCCCGGCGCGCGGAGCGTCACCGAGCGGTTGACGCACCGGAATGTGGTGACCTTCGGCGAGGATGCCACCGCCGACGTGCGGCTGTCGGGCATCCGCACCGACGGGCCGGTCGCCTTCACACTGTCGGCCGACGGCGACAGCGTCGACGTGCAACTGCGCGTCCCGGGCGCCCACAACGCGGTGAACGCGGCGGGCGCGGTCGCGGTGCTGCGGGTGCTCGGGTACGGCCTCGCCGAGGCGGCCCGTGCGGTCGAGGGGTTCGGCGGCACCGTGCGCCGGTTCGAACTGCACGGCGTGCAGCGCGGCGTGAGTGTCTACGACGACTATGCCCACCACCCCACCGAGGTCGCGGCGGCCCTGTCGGCGGCCCGCACGGTCGTGGGCGAGGGGCGCCTCATCGCGATCCAGCAGCCGCACACCTACTCGCGCACGCAAGAGATGTACCGCGAGTTCGCCGAGGTGCTCGAGACCCTGGCCGACCACACCGTCATGCTCGACGTGTACGGCGCGCGCGAAGATCCCGTCCCCGGGGTGACCGGCGAACTGGTCAGCGGCGCCTTCGCCGACCCGGCGAACGTGCACTACGTGCCCGACTGGCAGAGCGCAGCGGACTACACCGCGCAGATCGCCCGACCGGGCGACTACGTCATCACCCTGGGCTGCGGCAACGTCTACCAGATCATTCCGCAGGTGCTCGAGGCGCTCTCCCGCACCGAGGCCGCGGCGGTCTGACCCGTGCGCCGGCCGTCGCCCCTGCCCACGCCCCCGGGGTCGGAGCGCTCCTCCGCGCCGTCGCACGGCGAGGGTCGAGGGCACGGGCGCGGGGGAGATGTTCCCGCCGCGCTGGACGTCCCGCGCCCCGAGACCGGCCCCGAGGCCACCGCGCCGATCCTGCCGCTGCCCACCGGGCCGCGCGATCCCGCCCGCGCCGTGCCGGACGAGGAGCCGACGCCGGCTGGGGACGCGGAGGCAACGGGACTGCGAGACGTGTGGCGTGCCTCGCGCGCGCGTCGCCGTGCGCTGCGCGCCGAGGTTCGCCGATTCACGGTGCGTCAGCGCCGTCGCCGCCGAATCTGGATCGGCGTCGGTGCCGCGTTCCTGCTCATGGTGCTCGGCACGGTGGGAGCGGCCTACAGTCCGCTGTTCGCCGTCGAACGCATCGAGGTCGTGGGCACCTCGCAGATGGATGCCGCCGCCGTGGCGGATGCGCTGAGCACGCAGGTCGGCACGCCGCTGGCGATGGTCGACGAGAGTGCCGTGAAGGCGGCGCTCGTGCGCTTCCCGCTCGTCGAGTCGTACACGCTGGAGGCGCGCCCGCCGCACGATCTGGTGGTACGCATCGTCGAGCGCACACCGATCGGCGTGGTCCAGACGCCCGCGGGCTACACGCTCGTCGACGCCGCGGGCGTCGTCCTGGCGACGACCCCCGACATCCCGGCCGGACAACCGGTGCTGGAGATCGCGGGAGGAACCGGCGCGGAGCCCTTCCGGGCCGCGGGTCGCGTCGTGCGCGCGCTGCCCGATGGCATCCGTTCTCAGGTGACGGCGGTGGCCGCCTCGACGCCCGACGACGTCACGCTGACGCTCGGAGCGACGAACTCGCGCGTGGCGTGGGGGAGTGCTGACCGATCGGCCGAGAAGGCCCGGGTGCTCGACCTGCTCATGCAGAAGAGCCCGCCCGACCAGACGCGCGAGTACGACGTCACGTCGCCCGAGGCGGGCGTCGTTCGCTGATCCGACGGGCGATGTTCCGACACGCCGCGTGTCGGGCCCCCGCCACCGGATCCGCGGCCTAACTTCGAGCTAAGGAATTGCATACCGGGCAATTCTTTAACCCTCAACATGAGGTTTAGAGTTTCGGGTTCGGGGATAACGGAGGCCGGCATGAGCCACAACCAGAACTACCTCGCCGTGATCAAGGTCGTCGGCGTGGGCGGAGGCGGCGTCAACGCCGTCAACCGCATGATCGAGCTGGGCTTGCGCGGCGTCGAGTTCATCGCGATCAACACCGACGCGCAGGCGTTGCTGATGAGCGACGCCGACGTCAAGCTCGACGTCGGTCGCGAACTGACGCGCGGCCTGGGCGCCGGCGCGGATCCCGAGGTGGGCCGTCGTGCCGCCGAGGACCACGCCGAGGAGATCGAGGAGGCCCTGCGCGGGGCCGACATGGTCTTCGTGACCGCGGGTGAGGGCGGCGGCACGGGCACCGGTGGTGCTCCCGTCGTGGCCAAGATCGCGAAATCGATCGGCGCCCTGACCATCGGCGTCGTCACCAAGCCCTTCTCGTTCGAGGGGCGTCGTCGCCAGAGCCAGGCCGAGGGCGGAGTGGCCCGCCTGAAGGAAGAGGTCGACACGCTCATCGTCGTGCCGAACGACCGCCTCCTCGAGATCAGCGACCGCGGCATCTCGATGATCGAGGCCTTCGCGACCGCCGACCAGGTGCTCTTGGCCGGTGTGCAGGGCATCACCGACCTCATCACCACGCCGGGGCTGATCAACCTCGACTTCGCCGACGTGAAGTCGGTCATGCAGGGTGCGGGTTCCGCGCTCATGGGCATCGGCTCGTCGCGCGGTGCCGATCGCGCCATCAAGGCCGCCGAGCTCGCCGTCGAATCGCCGCTGCTCGAAGCCTCCATCGAGGGGGCGCACGGCGTCCTGCTCTCGATCCAGGGTGGGTCGAACCTCGGCATCTTCGAGATCAACGATGCTGCCCAGCTGGTGAAGGAGGCCGCGCACCCCGAGGCCAACATCATCTTCGGTACCGTGATCGACGACACCCTCGGCGACGAAGTGCGCGTCACGGTCATCGCGGCCGGATTCGACGGTGGCGAGCCGTCGCTGCGCATCGACGCCGTCGGCGCGCAGCGCGCGGTCGCTTCCCCGGCCGTTCCGGCCATCCCCGCCGACGATGTCGCGCGTGACCTCGACGCGGCCGAGGAGCAGAAGGCCCAGACGACCGAGCGCAAGCCCGAACCGGCGCCGGTCGCCGCGCACGTGCCCGAGACTTCGTACGACGCCGGCTTCGCCGACGACGACCTCGACGTGCCCGACTTCCTGAAGTAAGCGCGAGCGACAGACGCAGCGGGTCCGGTCTCCACCGGGCCCGCTGCGTCGTCGAAGGAGAGCACACATGGACACCGCCCTGGCTGATCGGCTTGCGTCGGTCGACGCTCGGATCGCGGAGGCCGCCCGCACGGCCGGCCGCGACCCCTCCGGCATCACCCGCATCGTGGTGACGAAGTTCCACCCCGCCTCGCTCGTCGCCGATCTGCACGCTCTCGGCGTCCGTGACGTGGGGGAGAACCGTCAACAGGAGCTCACGGCCAAACGCGCGGAACTCGCCGCTTTCGACGACCTCCGCTGGCACTTCATCGGGCAAGCGCAGACGAACAAGGCGCGCGCGGTGCGCGCGGCATCCGACGTCGTCCATTCGGTTGACCGCACCCGGATCGCCGACGCCCTGGATGCCGCGGGCGACGGTGACCTGCTCGACGTGCTGGTGCAGGTCAATCTCACCGACGACGCCGGCCGCGGGGGTGTCGCTCCGACGGGCGTCGAATCCCTCGCCGCGCACGTGCGGTCGCTCGCGGGTCTGCGGCTGCGCGGCGTCATGGCCGTCGCGCCGCTGGACGAGATGCCCGCCCGCGCCTTCGAACGGCTGCGTGCCTGCGCCGACGACGTACGGCGTGTCGTCCCCGACGCGGACTGGATCTCGGCGGGCATGACGGGGGATTTCCCGGAAGCGATCGCGATGGGCGCGACACACCTGCGGATCGGTTCCGCAATCACGGGCCCGAGGCCCCCACGCGACTAGCCTCGAACCAGACGAGCGAACGGAGGATGCGATGTCGAACCCGCTCAAGAAGACGATGGTGTACCTGGGACTCGCCGACGAGGAGGAGACCTATGAGGAGACGGCACCGCAGCCCGTCGCGCGCAAGCAGTCCGCTTCGCCTGCGCCGGTCGAGAAAGCTGCTCCGGTGACCCCGCTGCACCGCCCGGCCGTCGTGCGCCAGCCTGCCGCCGGCCCCGTGAGCGAGATCCTCACGGTGCACCCGAAGCAGTACCGCGACGCGCAGACGATCGCCGAGAACTTCCGCGAGGGTATTCCGGTCATCATTAACCTGTCGCAGATGAGCGATGCCGACGCGCGTCGCCTGATCGACTTCGCGAGCGGACTCTCGCTCGGTCTGTACGGACGCATCGAGCGGGTCACGAGCAAGGTCTTCCTGCTCTCGCCCGAGAACATCGCCGTCTCCGGCGACGGTGCGATCGCCCAGGCCGACCCCGACGTCGCGCCCTTCGCTGCCCAGTAAGCGATCGTGGCCGTCCTGAGCCTGGTCGGCTCCATTCTCAGCGCGCTCCTGTTCATCTACATCGTGCTGCTGCTGGCACGATTGGTGCTCGAGTACATCCCGATGTTCAATCGTGAGTGGCGGCCTCGCGGGGCGATGCTGGTGGTCGCCGAGATCGTCTATACCGTCACCGACCCGCCGATCCGCCTTCTGCGTCGGGTGATTCCGCCCCTGCGCATCGGCGGTATCGCGATCGACTTCGCCTTCGCGATCACGATGTTCGCGTGCTTCCTCCTACTGAGTGTGACGCGGTCGCTCGCGGCCCTGTGACCTCACCCGCCGCCGCCCTTCGACACCGGAGAAGGGCGGCGGCTATGCTGTTCCGAAGCGGTGTGCCCCGGTGCGACACCCCCCCAGTTCCCATTCAGAGCTCTCGAAAGAGGAAACACCATGGCACTGACCCCCGATGACGTCGTCACCAAGCAGTTCCAGCACGTTCGCTTCAAGGAGGGTTTCGACCCCGATGAGGTCGACGACTTCCTCGACGAGATCGTCGTTGAGTGGCGCAAGACGATCGCCGAGAACGAAGAGCTGAAGGCCAAGCTTGCCGCGCTCGAGTCCGGTGACGCCGCGCCCGCCGCTGCGGCCCCCGAGGCCGAGGAGCCCGTCGTCGCCGATGTGCCCGCCCCGGCTCCCGCAGTGGCCCCCGCCACCGAGGGTGAGGCTGCTCCCGCCGCCGCGCAGAGCGCGGGCATCATCGAGCTGGCGCAGCGCCTCCACGACGAGCACGTCGCCGAAGGTAAGGCCCAGCGCGACCAGCTCGTCTCCGAGGCTCAGGCCCAGGCCGCCTCGATCGTGGCCGAGGCCGAGAAGAAGGGCCGCGAAGAGCGTGCCCGTCTCGAGAAGGAGCGCACCACGCTCGAGGGTCGCATCACCGAGCTTCGCAACTTCGAGCGCGACTACCGTTCGCAGCTGCGTTCCTACATCGAGGGCCAGCTCCGCGATCTCGACACCGCGGGTTCGTCGTCGGGCTCCACGCCCGTCTCGGCGATCGGTCTGTAGGCCGACTCTTTGCGCAGTCGATCTCCTCTGCGTTCGGCGGCGGCCGGCGCCTTCGTCGCGATCCTCGCGGTGACGGTGCTGGCCGCCGACCAGGTGGCGAAGATGATCGCCATCGACACGCTCCCCCCGGAGCGGGTCGTCCCGGTGCTCGGTGACGCCCTGCAGTTCTATCTCGTCCGAAACCCGGGCGCCGCCTTCTCGCTCGGCGAGGGGGTGACGTGGATCTTCACGATCGCCCTCGCGGTAGTGGCGGGAGTCATCGTTTATCTCGCGGCGACGCGCGTCCGGTCGCGGCTGTGGGCCGTTGTCCTCGGTCTGCTGCTCGGTGGTGTGCTGGGCAACCTGACCGACCGTCTGCTGCGCGCACCCGGTTTCCCGGTCGGGCACGTCGTCGACTTCATCTCCACCCCCTGGATGATGCCCGCCATCTACAACGTGGCCGACATCTTCATCGTGTCGATGATGATTTCCGTCGCGCTCCTGGTGCTGTTCGGTCTCCGTCTCGACGGCACGCGTGAGACGCAAGCCTCACGCGACGCCGATGCGGCCGCCGCGGACGACGCCGTTGACGCACCCGGTGAGCAGGGTTCGCGCTGACATGGAGTCGCGGAGCCTGCCCGTTCCTGACGGGCTCGAGGGAACGCGCGTCGACCAGGCGCTGGCGAAGATGCTCGGCTTTTCTCGCACGTTCGCGGCCGAGGTTGCCGACGCCGGCGGCGTGAGCGTTGACGGCCGCGCCGTCGGACGCTCCGACCGCCTGCGGGCGGGGGACTGGCTGAGTGTCGAGTGGGAACCCAAACGCGACCCTGAGGTCGTGCCCGTCGCGGTCCCCGATCTTGGCATCGTGTGGGACGACGACGACATCGTCGTGGTCGATAAGCCCACGGGGGTCGCAGCCCACCCCTCGATCGGGTGGGAAGGACCGACGGTGCTCGGCGCCCTCGCCGCCGCGGGGTTCCGCATCGCGACCAGTGGTGCCGCCGAACGCCGCGGGATCGTGCACCGTCTCGATGTGGGGACCAGCGGACTCATGGTGGTCGCCAAGACCGAGCATGCCTATTCGGTCCTGAAGGCTGCGTTCAAGGAGCGGACGGTCGACAAGATCTACCACGCCGTCGTGCAGGGGCACCCCGACCCGCTCGCCGGCACGATCGATGCCCCCATCGGACGGCATCCGAGTCACTCGTGGAAGTTCGCCGTCACCCCCGACGGCAAGGACTCGGTCACGCACTACGAGACCCTCGAGGCTTTCCCGCGGGCGTCGCTGCTGGAGATTCACCTCGAGACCGGCCGTACGCACCAGATTCGCGTCCACATGGCCGCGCACCGGCATCCGTGCGCCGGTGATCCGCTCTACGGCGCCGACCCGACGCTCTCCGCTCGCCTCGGGCTCACTCGCCAGTGGCTGCACGCGCACCGGCTGGCGTTCGCCCATCCGGCCACGGGGGAATGGTCGAGCTTCGAGTCCCCGTATCCCGCTGATCTCCAGCACGCGCTGGACGTTCTCCGCGACGGGGCCTGACCCGCACTCGCGCGGCTCGGCTCAGCGGTCTCGGAACTCGAACCGCGTGGGACCGTCGGTCAGTGCGGCGCGCACACGGTCTGCCATATCGGCATCCAAGATGTCGTCCGCCCCGGCGATCGGGTACCACCCGACCTCCGTCATCTCGCCGTCGACGGGCACGGGATCGCCCGAGATCCAGTCGCACGCGAAGGTCAGATCGAGGTAGTCGCTCTGATCTCCGTTGTCGTAGGTGACCCGGGGGATCTGGTGCACCCAGGCCAGACGCGCGACCCGGATGCGGACGCCCGCCTCCTCTTCGGCCTCGCGCGCCGCGGCATCCGCCGGTTCTTCACCCGGGTCGACGATGCCGGTCACGGGGGTGAGCCGTCCGTTGTCGCTGCGCCGGCCGAGCAGCAGCTCATCGCCGCGCACGATGACGGCGGTCACGCCGACGAGGGGGAGCGGGCGGGTGCCGACGTGGCGGCGGAGTTCCAGAACGAAGTTGGGTGTGGGCACGCGCCCACGGTAACGGATGCCATGTCGGAGGGGGAACGTACACTCGACGGGTGGCAGCAGACTCCTTCGTTCACCTTCACGTGCACAGCGAGTACTCCATGCTCGACGGTGCCGCTCGCATCGGACCCATGGTCAACGAGGCCGTCAAACAGGGCATGCCCGCGATCGCGGTGACCGACCACGGCAACACGTTCGCCGCATTCGAGTTCTACAAGACCGCGAAAGACGCCGGAATCAAGCCGATCATCGGTATCGAGGCGTACGTGACCCCCGGCACCCACCGTTCCGACAAGTCGCGCGTGCGCTGGGGTACTCCCGAGCAGCAGAGCGACGACGTCTCCGGTTCCGGCGCGTACACGCACATGACTCTGCTGTCCGAGACGACCGAGGGCATGCACAACCTCTTCCGGCTGTCGTCTAAGGCGAGCATGGAGGGGTACTACTTCAAGCCCCGCATGGACCGCGACCTCTTGCAGACGTACAGCAAGGGTCTCATCGCGACCACCGGGTGCCCCTCGGGCGAGGTGCAGACGCGCCTCCGGCTCGGGCAGTACGACGCCGCCCGCGCCGCGGCCGCCGAGTTCCAAGACATCTTCGGCAAAGACAACTATTTCGCCGAGATCATGGACCACGGTCTGTCGATCGAACGGCGCGTCATGGGCGATCTGCTGAGGATCTCCAAAGACCTCGGCATCCCTCTCGTCGGCACGAACGACCTCCACTACACGCACCAGCACGACGCGACGAGCCACGCGGCGCTGCTCTGCGTGCAGTCGGGATCGACGCTCGACGACCCCAAGCGATTCAAGTTCGACGGCGACGGCTACTACGTCAAGTCGCCCGCCGAGATGCGGCAGGTGTTCCGCGACAACCCCGAGGCGTGCGACAACACCCTCCTCATCGCCGAGCGCTGCGACGTGGAGTTCAACACCTCGGCCAACTACATGCCGCGCTTCCCGGTCCCCGATGGCGAGACCGAAGACAGCTGGATGATCAAAGAGGTCGAGAACGGCCTGCGCGATCGTTACCCCGGCGGCATCCCGGATGCCGTGCGGAAGCAGGCCGAGTACGAGACCGGCGTCATCTTGCAGATGGGTTTCCCCGGTTACTTCCTCGTCGTCGCCGACTTCATCAACTGGGCAAAAGACCACGGCATCCGCGTGGGTCCCGGTCGCGGTTCGGGCGCGGGGTCCATGGTCGCCTACGCCATGAAGATCACCGATCTCGACCCCCTCCAGCACGGTCTGATCTTCGAGCGCTTCCTCAACCCCGACCGTGTCTCCATGCCCGACTTCGACGTCGACTTCGACGACCGTCGCCGCGGCGAGGTCATTCAGTACGTCACCGAGAAGTACGGCGACGAGCGCGTCGCGCAGATCGTCACGTACGGCACCATCAAGGCCAAGCAGGCCCTCAAAGACGCCGGGCGCGTGCTCGGCTTCCCGTTCAGCATGGGCGACAAGCTCACCAAAGCCATGCCCCCGGCGGTCATGGGCAAAGACATGCCGCTCGACGGCATGTTCAACCCCGAGCACCCCCGGTACAAAGAGGCGAGCGAGTTCCGCACGCTCATCGAGACGGATGCCGAGGCCAAGACGGTCTTCGACACCGCCCTCGGGCTCGAGAACCTGAAGCGCCAGTGGGGCGTGCACGCCGCGGGTGTCATCATGTCGAGCGAGCCGCTGATCGACATCATTCCGATCATGCGCCGCGAGCAAGACGGCCAGATCGTCACGCAGTTCGATTACCCCGCCTGCGAATCGCTCGGGCTGATCAAGATGGACTTCCTGGGGCTGCGCAACCTCACGATCATCAACGACGCGCTCGACAACATCGAGGCGAACCGCGGCCACCCGCTCGTGCTCGAAGACCTCGCCCTCGACGACGCAGCGTCGTACGAGTTGCTCGCCCGGGGCGACACGCTCGGGGTGTTCCAGCTCGACGGCGGCCCGATGCGCTCGCTCCTGCGGCTCATGCGCCCCGACAACTTCGAAGACATCTCGGCCGTCCTCGCGCTCTACCGCCCGGGCCCGATGGGCGTGAACTCGCACATCAACTACGCGCTGCGCAAGAACAAGCAGCAGGAGATCGAGCCGATCCACCCCGAGCTCGAAGAGCCCCTCGCCGACATCCTCGACACCACCTACGGCCTGATCGTGTACCAGGAGCAGGTGATGGCGGTGGCTCAGCGAGTGGCCGGCTACACCCTGGGCCAGGCCGATCTGCTCCGCCGCGCGATGGGCAAGAAGAAGAAGAGCGAGCTCGACAAGCAGAAAGAGATCTTCTTCGGCGGCATGACCGAACGCGGCTTCGGCGAGGTGGCGCAACAGACGCTGTGGAAGGTTCTGGAGTCCTTCGCCGACTACGCCTTCAACAAGGCGCACACCGCTGCCTACGGGCTCGTGTCGTACTGGACGGCCTACCTGAAGGCGCACTACCCGGCCGAGTACATGGCCGCGCTGCTGACGAGCGTCGGCGACTCGAAAGACAAGATGGCGGTGTACCTCAACGAGTGTCGCCGAATGGGTATCCGGGTGCTCCCGCCCGATGTCAACGAGTCGATCCGCTACTTCGCCGCCGTCGGCGAAGACATCCGTTTCGGGCTCGGCGCCGTTCGCAACGTCGGCGCGAACGTCGTCGACGGGATCGTCGCGGCGCGGCAAGAGGCGCCCTACACCTCGTTCCATGACTTCCTGTCGAAGGTGCCCCTGCACGTGGCGAACAAGCGCACCGTCGAGTCGCTCATCAAGGCGGGGGCCTTCGACTCGCTCGGATCGACTCGCCGGGCGCTCGTCGAGGTGCACGAGGATGCGTGCGAGGGGGCTGTCCTCGATAAGCGTCGAGAGGCCAACGGCGAGGTCGGCTTCGACTTCGACTCCCTCTGGGACGAGCCGCAGCAGGTAGCCAAGGTCCCCGAGCGTCCCGAGTGGACCAAGAAAGACAAGCTCGCCTTCGAGCGCGAGATGCTGGGGCTCTACGTGTCCGACCACCCCCTGGCCGGCCTCGAGGTTCCGCTCGCCAAGCACGCGTCGACCTCGATCCACGACCTCCTGGCCTCCGACGACGTGCAAGACGGCGATCAGGTCACGGTGGCGGGGCTGCTCACGAGCGTCCAGCATCGCGTGGCGAAGCAGAGCGGCAACCCGTACGGCATGGTCACGGTCGAGGACTTCAATGGCGAGGTGACGGTCATGTTCATGGGCAAGACATACGCCGAATTCGCGCCGATCCTCGAGGCCGACTCGATCCTCGTTGTCCGGGGCCGGGTGTCTCGGCGCGACGACGGACTGAACCTGCACGCCCAGGCTGCGTTCACCCCCGACCTGGAGGGCTTCGACGCCCTCAGCGGACTGACCCTCGTGGTGCCCGAGCAACGGGCGAACGAGACCCTCGTCGGTGAGCTCGCCCAGATGCTCCAGCGGCACGCGGGAGACACGGAGGTGACTCTCAAGCTCCACAAAGGCGGGACCGCGAAGGTCTTCGAGGTGCCCCTGCCGGTCCGTGTGACGGCCGACCTCTTCGGGGAGCTGAAGGGACTGCTCGGCCCGAACTGCCTGGGGTGAGTCGAGCCGCGTAGTGTCAACCCGCGGCATCCGGGGCCGGCAGTGGCCATCCTCAGAAAGACGACGGACGCTCCGGCGCCCGAGGAAAGGACAATCGTGACCGATCGCTACGACGACCTCCCCGCCGAGCCGGCCGACCCGGCGACGAAGATCGACTCCGCGCGGGAGCCGGACGAGCGGGACGCGGTCGCGCACGACCAGACCCGGTCGGCCGCCCACGAGGAGGCCGAACGCCCGTCGTCGCTCGACAGCGACGATGACGCCGTGCGCGAGGACGCGGTAGCCTCTGCCGCACCCGCGCGACAGTTCGGCGCGCGCGACCACGTCAACGCGCACCGCTCCCCGGCGACCGAAGGCGCCGCCCTGCCCAGCGAGGCGCCGCAATACGGCGTCGGGCCGTTCTCTGTGCGCGAGGTCTCGCTCCTGGGCCTCTGGGCCGTGACCTTCCTCGTGTCCTTCTTCCCCCTGAACAACCTCCCGGCCAACGTGAGGGTCCTCGGTGGCGGGTCCAACGTCTGGTTGTCCGGACTCTGGTGGATCCCCGCGGTCGCCCTTCCCACCGTGGCCGTCGGCCTCCTGGTGCTGCGTCGGCTCTCGCCGCAGGGAATCCGCCGGGTGGGCTCCCTGGGCATCGATCAGTTCGCCTCGGTGGCGTTCTCGGTCGCCGCCCTGGTGTGGGTGGCCTGGGTGTGGGACACCGTGGCGGTCGCGATCGAGACCGGTCTGTGGACACGTACGTGGGTCGTGTGGGTGGGCGCCGTCTTCACCTTGGCGGGCGTCGTTCTGACGGTCTTCGCGCCCGTGATCCCGCCGTTCGAGCAGGACTTCCAGGGTCGCCCCGACGCTCCTGCACACCGCAACGCCCGCCCCGTCCGTCCCGTCACCCCGCGCCCGCCCCAGCCCCGCCCGGCGCGCACGGCGACGCCCGCGGCAGACCCCGAGCCGTCCCGGGCCGACGAGTTCGTCTCGCACGGTGCGGGCCCGGGCAGCTACACGGGTTCGACCGAGCCGTCGCACACCGACGCCGAGCCCGCGACCTCGGTGCTCCCGACGCACGGTGACACCCACGACACCGACGTGATTTCGGCGTCGTCGGGCGAGCACGAACCGCGCGCGGCGCACGACCCGTCGGCTCGGCAGGCGCAGCCCCAGGCGTTCTGGGCTCTGTCGCCGGAGGAGCGCGAGGTCGTCGACGACTACGGCACCCCGATCTTCCGCATCGGGCCCTCGGCGTGGGCGCTCGTGATCGAGGATCGCGGAGAAACGTTCGTCATCCGCCACGACGACGGGCGTATCGGCTACCTCCACGACGTCTCCGGCGTCACGCGCGGCTGAGCAACCCCGGCGAGCCGCCCGTTCCCCGACGGGCGGCTCGCTGTCGGGCGGTAGCCTGGACGAATGCTCCGCACCATCGATCTACGCGGCCGTGTGCTCTCACCGGCCGAGTTCCTCGCCGTGGTTCCTCGGGCCGATGCCGCCCGCGATGAGGCGTTGGCCACGGCCGCCCGGATCGTCGACGACGTCGCGCACCGCGGCGAAGAGGCCCTGCGCGAGCAGGCGGCGCGGTTCGACGGTGTGAGCGACCACGCGATCGCGGTCCCCGCGGCACACCTCGACGAGGCAGTGGCCGGCCTCAACCCTGGTATCCGCGCCGCGCTCGACGAGGCGATCCGCCGCGTGCGTGCGGCCTCCGCTGCCCAGATTCCCGCTCCCTCGGTCACCGAGCTCGGCCCCGGTGCCCGCGTCACCCAGCGGTGGCAGCCGGTGCGGCGCGTGGGTCTGTACGTGCCGGGTGGAAAGGCCGTCTACCCCTCCAGTGTCGTCATGAACGTCGTCCCGGCCCAGGTGGCCGGGGTGCGCGAAGTCGCCCTCGCGTCGCCGCCCCAGGCCGAGTTCGGGGGGCGCGTGCACCCGGTGATCCTCGCCGCCGCGCGTCTGCTCGGCGTGACCGAGGTGTACGCGATGGGGGGAGCGGGTGCCATCGGCGCCTTCGCCCACGGCATCGCGGCACTCGGGCTCGATCCGGTCGACGTCGTCACCGGGCCCGGCAACAACTTCGTCGCCTCCGCCAAGCGCGCCGTTGCGGGGCGCGTGGGCACCGACTCCGAGGCCGGAGCCACCGAGATCCTCGTCGTGGCCGATGCCACCGCTGATGCCGCACTGGTGGCGGCCGATCTGGTCAGCCAGGCAGAGCACGACGAGCAGGCCTCGGCGGTCCTCGTCACCGACACCCCGGGTCTCGCCGACGCCGTGCGCGCGGCGCTCGAGCCGCGAGTGGAGGCCACGCGGCACTCCGCGCGTGTCCGGGCGGCGTTCGACGGCCCGCAGTCGGCGATCGTGCTCGTCGACGACATCGCGCAGGCGACCGCATTCAGCAACGCCTACGCCCCCGAGCACCTCGAGCTCCACCTGGCCGATCCCCGCCCCGAGGACTACGTCAATGCCGGTGCGGTGTTCGTGGGCCCCTACACGCCGGTGAGTCTCGGCGACTACCTCGCCGGAAGCAACCACGTCCTCCCCACCGGGGGCCAGGCGCGCTACGGCGCGGGTCTGTCGGCGGCGACCTTTCTGCGTCCTCAGCAGGTCATCGAGTATGACCGCGATGCCCTGGCGGCGGTGCACGAGGCCATCGTCACTCTCGCCGACGCCGAGGCCCTGCCCGCGCACGGCGAGGCCGTCACGGCACGCTTCGTCGACTGATCGGGGTCCGCCATGCACTGTCCGTTCTGCCGCAACCCTGACTCGCGCGTCATCGACTCCCGCACGAGCGATGACGGACTCAGCATCCGTCGCCGTCGGCAGTGCCCGAAGTGCGGCGGCCGCTTCTCGACGGTGGAGACCGCGAGTCTCAACGTGATCAAACGCTCCGGCGTCGTCGAACCGTTCAGCCGAGAGAAGGTCATGTCGGGCGTGCGCAAGGCATGCCAGGGGCGACCCGTGACGGATGCCGATCTGGCCATGCTCGCTCAGCAGGTCGAGGAGGCGATCCGCCAGACGGGCTCGTCGCAGATCGAGGCGAACGAGATCGGCCTGTCCATTCTGGGGCCGCTGCGCGAGCTCGACGAGGTCGCCTACCTCCGGTTCGCGAGCGTCTACCAGGCGTTCGAGTCGCTCGACGACTTCGATGCCGCGATCGCGCAGTTGCGCGCCGACCACGCTGCGCGGGCGGCGGCGGGGCTGAGCATCACCGACGACGTCCAGTAGCCTGGCGGGGATGTATCCCCTTCTCTTTCGCTCGGTCCTGAGCCGCCTCGACCCCGAGTTCGCCCACCACCTCGGGGCTGTCGTCATCCGGGCCGCGGGCCTGGCACCCGTGGCATCCGTCGTCCGTCGCACCACGGCCCCCGCGCCGTCACTGCGCGTCGACGCGCTCGGGCTCACGTTCGACTCTCCGTTCGGCGTGGCCGCCGGGTTCGACAAGAACGTCACGATGGGTCTCGGGCTGCGTGCGCTCGGTTTCGGTCACGTCGAGGTCGGTACGGTCACGGCGCTGCCGCAGCCGGGAAACCCGAAGCCGCGGCTCTTCCGCCTCGTGGCAGATCGAGCGGTCATCAACCGGATGGGGTTCAACAACGAGGGAGCCGAGGCTGCGGCACGGCGCCTGCGGGCCCTGCGCCGGTCGCGCCGCCGCCCCGTCATCGGCGTCAACATCGGCAAGAGCCGGGCGGTGGCGGTCGAGGATGCTACGACCGACTACGTCCGGAGTGCGCGTCTGCTGGCGCCGCTCGCCGACTACCTCGTCGTCAATGTGTCCTCGCCCAACACTCCCGGCTTGCGGGGGCTGCAGGCGGTCGAAACCCTCCGGCCGCTGCTGACGGCGGTACGCGATGCGGCGGGCGAGACGCCCCTGCTGGTCAAGATCGCCCCCGACCTGGCCGACGACGAGGTGCGCGACATCGCGCGGCTCGCGGTCGACGCGGGGCTGGCCGGCATCATCGCCACGAACACCACGATCGCGCGCGACGGTCTTCGCACCCCCGATGCGGTGGTCGAGGCCGCGGGGGCCGGCGGACTCTCCGGAGCCCCGCTGAAGGAGCGGGCGCTCCAGGTGCTGGATCTCGTCCGCGAGGTCGTTCCGGAGGAGTTCGTGGTGATCTCGGCCGGGGGAGTCGGCACCGCCGACGATGTCCGCGAGCGGCTCGCCCACGGGGCGACCCTCGTCCAGGGGTACACGGCGTTCCTGTACCGCGGCCCGCTGTGGGCGCGGCAGATCAATCGCGGTCTCGCCGGGCCTCGCTGAGTCGGGCCCCGCGCCCGGAACGAAAAACGGCGGCGCGCCCGGAGACGCGCCGCCGTGAAATCGGCGGATCAGGCGGGGTGCTGTCCGCGCTTGACCTGTGCCTTCGGGAGACGCATGAAGCGCATCTGCACCGTGCGCATAGCGGCGTACCAGCCGAGGCCCTTCTCGAGGTTGCCCTCGCCGAACTTCTCTTTCGCGGCGCGCTTGACGCGGATCGACGTGATGATCATGTCGCCGATGACGAAGAGGATGAAGATCCACAGCGCCACGAACGACCAGTACTGGAAGAAGCCGTTCGGGACCAGCGTCAGCACGATGACGAGGATCATGAAGGGCATCACGCCCTCGCCGAGGTGCCAGCCGGCGTCGACGAAGTCGCGCGCGAACCGACGCTGCGGACCCTTGTCACGTACCGGGAGGTAGCGCTCGTCGCCGGCGGCCATGCCGACCCGCGCCTTTTCGCGCTGCGCGGAGAGTTCGGCGCGTGCGCGGGCCTTGGCTTCTTTGGTGTCGGGCACGAGCGGTCGCTTGCGCGCGGCCTCCTGCTCGGCGCGCGAGGGCGTCGCGCGTCCCTTCCCCGAACCGGTCAACGCCGGCTCGACGGGCGTGTCATTGGGAACGGGTGCGGGGGACTTGGCCACGGGAAACCTCGAGAGATCGCTGGATCGGGAGACTTAAGATTACCCGCATGACCCTCGACCTGTCCCGGCAGGACGCCGTGCGCGCCACCGCGTCCGCCGGCATCCCCTCCGCCCTCGCCGATCTCGGCGCCCTCGTGCGCATTCCCTCCGTCGCCTGGCCGGCGTTCGACCAGTCCGCCGTGGCGCGGAGCGCCGACGCCGTGGCCGAGCTCCTGCGTGGCACGGGCGTCTTCGACCGCGTCGAGGTGGCGCGCGCCGCGATCCCCGGCACCGACGAGACGGGGCAGCCGGCGGTGCTCGCTTCCCGTCCGGCGCGGAACGGTCGCCCGACGGTCCTCCTGTACGCGCACCACGACGTCCAGCCCCCCGGCGACGACGAGCTGTGGGAGTCCCCGCCCTTCGAGCCGACGGTGCGCGATGGTCGTCTCTACGGCCGCGGTGCCGCCGACGACAAGGCGGGAATCATGGTGCACGTGGGAGCGATCCGCGCTCTCGCCGACACGCTCGGCGACGATCTCGACCTCGGCCTCGCCGTGTTCATCGAGGGAGAAGAGGAGTACGGCTCCCGCTCGTTCGCGCAGTTCCTCGCTGATCATGCCGACGTTCTGCGTTCCGACGTGATCGTTGTGGCCGATTCCGGCAACTGGGACGAGCGCACGCCCGGGCTGACGGTCTCGCTGCGCGGCAACGCGCGCTTCACGCTCACGGTGCGCACGCTCGCCCACGCCTCGCACTCGGGGATGATGGGCGGTGCGGTGCCGGATGCCATGCTCGCCACGGTCAAGCTGCTCGCGACGCTGTGGGACGACGACGGCGCCGTCGCCGTGGAGGGCCTCGAGGTGCGGGAGGCTGAGACTCCCGACTACGACGAGGACACGCTCCGCGCCGAGTCCGGACTGCTCGAGGGTGTGTCGCCGATCGGGCGCGACAGCATCCTTAGCCGCCTGTGGAACAAGCCGTCCGTCACGATCACGGGATGGGATGCCACCCCGGTGGCGTCTGCGTCGAACACCTTGGCCCCGCAGACCCGCGTGGTCATCAGCACGCGGGTCGCGCCCGGCCAGTCCGCCGAAGAGGCGTATGCCGCTGTCGAGGCGCATCTGCGTGCGCACGCCCCCTTCGGTGCGCAGTTGGAGTTCAGCGACGTCGACTGCGGCGACGCCTTCTTGGTCGACACCTCCGGCTGGGCCGTGGAGGATGCCCGTGCCGCCTTCGCGGAGGGGTACGGCGTCGACTCCGTCGACGTCGGCGTCGGGGGGTCCATCCCGTTCATCGCGGACCTGGTGCGAGAGTTCCCCGGCGCGCAGATTCTCGTGACGGGCGTGGAGGATCCGCACGCTCGCGCACACAGTCCGAACGAGTCGCTCCACCTCGAGACGTTCGGCAACGCCCTCGTCTCGGAGGCACTTCTGCTGGAGCGCCTGAACCGCCGTACCGTCTGATCGGGGCCGCGGGGGCGAGGCGGGCGTAGAATCATCTCGTCCCCGCGACCGAACGACCCGAAGGGCCACGCCATGACCGACACGACACTGTCGTCCGACGCCGTTACCCGCGAGCACGGAGTCGCCCTCACCGACGCCGCCTCCGACAAGGTGAAGAGCCTGCTGTCCCAGGAGGGGCGCGACGACCTGCGTCTGCGCGTCGCCGTGCAGCCGGGCGGATGCTCGGGCCTGATCTACCAGCTGTACTTCGACGAGCGCTATCTCGACGGCGACAAGGTCGTCGACTTCGACGGCGTCGAGGTCATCGTCGATGACATGAGCGTGCCGTACCTCGACGGTGCGAGCATCGACTTCAAGGACACGATCTCGGAGCAGGGCTTCACGATCGACAACCCCAACGCGCAGGGCTCCTGCGCGTGCGGCGACAGCTTCCACTGACGCTCGCACGACGCTCCGGCGCCGAACTCGACGACCCCCGGGAATCGCGGATCACACCGTGAAACCCGGGGGTTTTCGATGCTTCGGTGCTGGACGAATGGCCAGAGAACCGTAAGAGGTTGCTCTAGACTGTCGAGAGCAACATCCACGACCCGGAAAGGTGCCCTGTGCCCTCCAAACGTCGCCTTCGCTGGGCAGCCGTCCCCGTCGGGATCGCTTCCGTCGCACTCCTCTCCGGCTGCACCACGTCGCAGCTCCATGGCTTCCTGCCGGGCTTCGTCGACGACGGCACTCCCGCCACGAACCACACCGACATGGTGGCCGGTCTGTGGGTCAACTCGTGGATCGTGCTCCTCGCGGTCGGTGTCATCACGTGGGGCCTCATGCTGTGGGCCGTCATCGCCTACCGTCGCCGCAAGGGGCAGTCGGGCCTGCCGGTTCAGCTGCGGTACAACATGCCCGTCGAGATCTTCTACACGGTCGTGCCGCTGATCCTCGTCGTGGGATTCTTCGCGTTCACCGCGCGTGACCAGAACACGCTCGAGACGCAGTACGAAGACCCCGAGGTCTCCATCACCGCGTACGGCAAGCAGTGGGCCTGGGACTTCCAGTACAACGGTGAGCAGGAAGACAACTCCGACGCGGTCTACTCGATGGGTGTCCAGGCCGACGCGACCGCCGACGGCTACGACCTGGAGAACGTCCCGACGCTCTACCTCCCCGTCAACAAGACGGTGCAGATCGAGCTGCGCTCGCGCGACGTGATCCACTCGTTCTGGATCATCGACTTCCTATACAAGAAAGACATGTACCTCGGCCGCGAGAACTTCTGGTCGTTCACCCCGACCCGTGAAGGCACGTACGAGGGCAAGTGCGCCGAACTGTGCGGCGAATACCACTCCGCCATGCTGTTCAACGTCAAGGTCGTCAGCGAAGCCGAGTACGAGGACTACCTCGACACGCTTCGCGCGGCCGGCGATGTCGGCGACATCAGCGACCTGTCGCGCCTGCAGAACCTCAGCACGGCCGGCACCGAAGGGAACGAGTGATCATGGCCACGACGCTTCCGCTCCAGGGGACGGGCTCTTCGCGCCCGACGACTCTCCCGCCGCGTCAAGCCGCTCTGCTCAGCACGACCCGTGTTGAGCAGAAGGGAAACCTGGTCGTCAAGTGGATCACCTCCACCGACCACAAGACGATCGGGTACATGTACCTGATCGCGTCGGTGATCTTCTTCATGCTCGGTGGCGTGATGGCGCTCATCATCCGCGCCGAGCTGTTCGAGCCCGGTATGCAGATCATCCCGACCAAAGAGCAGTACAACCAGCTGTTCACCATGCACGGCACGATCATGCTGCTGATGTTTGCGACGCCGCTGTTCGCCGGTTTCGCCAACGCACTGCTGCCGCTGCAGATCGGTGCGCCCGACGTGGCGTTCCCTCGTCTGAACGCGTTCGCGTTCTGGCTGTTCCTCTTCGGCTCCACTATTGCGGTGTCGGGCTTCCTCACCCCGCAGGGTGCCGCCGGATTCGGATGGTTCGCGTACCAGCCGCTGGCCAACGCCAGCTTCTCGCCGGGTGTCGGCGGAAACCTCTGGATGCTCGGACTCGGCATCAGTGGTTTCGGCACGATCCTGGGTGCGGTGAACTTCATCACCACGGTGCTGACGATGCGCGCGCCGGGTATGACCATGTGGCGCATGCCGATCTTCACGTGGAACACGCTCATCACGAGCATCCTGATTCTGCTGGCTTTCCCGGTTCTCGCCGCCGCGATCTTCGCCGCGGCCGCGGATCGCGTGCTCGGCGCACAGATCTACAACCCCGAGAACGGTGGTGTGCTCCTGTGGCAGCACCTGTTCTGGTTCTTCGGCCACCCCGAGGTGTACATCATCGCGCTGCCGTTCTTCGGCATCGTTTCCGAGATCTTCCCCGTGTTCAGCCGGAAGCCCATCTTCGGATACAAGACTCTCGTCTACGCGACGATCGCGATCGCGGCTCTCTCTGTCGCCGTGTGGGCCCACCACATGTACGTGACCGGTGGCGTGCTCCTGCCGTTCTTTGCGCTGATGACGATGCTCATCGCGGTTCCGACCGGCGTGAAGATCTTCAACTGGATCGGTACGCTGTGGCGCGGTTCGGTGACGTTCGAGACCCCGATGGTGTTCGCTCTCGGATTCCTGGTGTCGT
The DNA here is from genome assembly GCF_057167165.1 of Microbacterium sp. ZW3a. Classification (NCBI taxonomy): domain Bacteria; kingdom Bacillati; phylum Actinomycetota; class Actinomycetes; order Micrococcales; family Microbacteriaceae; genus Microbacterium; species Microbacterium sp. ZW3a. The sequence continues at coordinate 1,246,585 of NZ_CM169903.1, forward strand.
TCGTGTTCGGCGGACTGACCGGTGTGATCCTCGCGTCGCCGCCGCTGGACTTCCACCTGTCGGACTCGTACTTCGTCGTCGCGCACTTCCACTACGTCGTGTTCGGAACCGTCGTCTTCGCGATGTTCGCCGGCTTCTACTTCTGGTGGCCTAAGTGGACCGGAAAGATGCTGAACGAGCGTCTGGGCATGGTCCACTTCTGGATGCTGTTCATCGGTTTCCACATGACCTTCCTCATCCAGCACTGGTTGGGTGTCGACGGCATGGTGCGGCGCTACGCCGACTATGCGGCCGCGGACGGATTCACGTGGGGCAACCAGCTCTCCACGGTGGGATCGATGATCCTCGGTGCTTCGATGATCCCGTTCCTGCTGAACGTCTGGATCACCGCGCGCAAGGCGCCGCGCGTGACGGTGGACGACCCGTGGGGCTACGGCGCGTCGCTGGAGTGGGCCACCTCGTGCCCCCCGCCGCGTCACAACTTCACCTCCATCCCGCGCATCCGTAGTGAGCGCCCCGCCTTCGACCTGAACCACCCCGAGGCCGGTATCCCGGTCGGTGTGGGCCCGGCCAAGGACGCCCCCGATACGCCCGTCGTCGACGCGGCTGCTGGAGAGGTCAAGTAAGTGCGCACCAACGTCAATCTCTGGTGGATCCTCACCGGCTTCGCTTTCTTCATCGCCGCGGTGTATGTGGTGTGGAGCCTCGTCGGTCACGGCGGGGTGGAGTGGGTCGGCACGGTCGCTCTGGTCTTCATGGGCCTGATGAGCGCGATGATCGGGTTCTACATCAGCCGTGTGCTCAAGGCACAAAACGGTGCTGATCTGCCCGAAGACTCCCTGACCGCCGACATCGACGACGGCGACCCCGAGATGGGCGAGTTCAGCCCGTGGTCGTGGTGGCCCATCGTGCTCGCGGGCTCGGCGGCCGTCGCCGCCATCGGTCTGGCCGTGGGCAGCTGGATGCTCCCCATCGCGTTCGGCATCTTCGCGATCGCCATCGTTGGCTGGGTATACGAGTACTACCGCGGGTACTTCGCGCGCTGATCCCGTGCCCCTTCGGTTGAATGCGGCCGCCGTTTCCGACGTCGGCGCCCACCGTCTCACCAACCAGGACGCCGCTTTTGCGGCGTCCTGGGGTGCGGCGGTGGCTGATGGTGTCGGTGGCGGCCCGTCGGGGGATCTTGCTTCGGCCGCCCTCGTGCACCGCCTCGTTGCAACGCGCGGCTCCGACCTCGACGCGGACGGCCTTTTGGTTCGCATCCGCGAAGCGAACTGGGACATTAGGGCTCACGTCGAGCGCGACCCCGCCCTGCAGGGCATGGCGACGACGTTCACGGGTGTCTTCCTCGGTGTGAACCAGGAGCTGCTCCTTGCCCATACCGGTGACTCTCGTGCCTACCTTCTGCGCGACGGTCAGTTCGGACGCCAGACCCGAGACGACTCGTACGTTCAGGCGCTGGTGGACCACGGACTGCTCTCGCCGGAGGCTGCGGCCGCACACCCACGCCGCAACATCATCACGGCGTCGCTTGCCGGCTCCGAGGGCGACGTCGTTTCGGTTGCCGAGCACGTTCCCCTCCCGGGGGATCGGTGGATGCTCTGCAGCGACGGCCTGACCGACTACGTTCCGGAGGTCGATATCGCCCGGCTGATCGCGGAGGCGGAAGACCCGCGGGCAGCGGCGGCCTCTGCCGTCGCCGTGGCTCTCGAGGCGGGAACCCGTGACAACGTGACGGTCGTCGTCTGTGATGTCGTCGACGAGAGCGCGAACGGCAGCGATCCGGTCTTCTTCGGCTCTGCCGCCCGGTGGTTCACGGAGGACGTAGAGACCGCCTGAGCGGCTCCCGACGGCGCCTTCCGGCTGCTGTGACGTGGAGACCTGCCCGAGCTGCGGCGCGGAGCGCGCAGCGTCAGCGGCGGACCACCATCACCGTGGGGTCGAAGACGCGCTCACACGGACCTTCGTCGTTCTCGTACGGCTGCCCCTCTCGGACCCAGTACTCATACCCGCCGATCATCTCCCGGACGCGGTACCCGAGCTGTGCGAAGGCCAGTGCGCCCTTCTGACCGGCATTACACCCCGGGCTCCAGCAGTAGACGACCACCGGTGTCTCCGGGTCAATCTCCCGGAGGGCACGGTCGGGGATCTCTGCGTAGGGCATGTGGATGGCGCCTGTGATGCGTCCCTGGGTCCAGGCAGCGTCGCCGCGGACGTCGACGAGCACGAAGGCGTCACCGGCCCGTTGGGCGGCGTAGACGTCCGAGGGGTCCGTCTCGTGCGCGAGCCGGGCAGAGAAATACGCGAGGGCGTCGGTCATAGCGTGACGATATCGCGCGGGGTGAGAAGTGGGGGAGAGGGACGGATGCCATTCATCCGCGCCATCCTGCCAGTCGGCGTTCCGTGTCGCTGGAGTGACGCCACGTGGAAACGACGAAACCCCGGTGCATCAGCACCGGGGTTTCGTCTCGGGTCATTCGCCCTTGTCGTTCGGGTGGTTCTTCTCGTCGAGGCCCTTGGGGGCGGGGAACTCGACCTCGGTCCGCTCACCGATCGCCATCCGCGGGCGGCCATCGGCGTCCGCACGGGCGTTCGCGCCGGCGATCTCGTCGGTCTCCTCGTGGTCGATGTGATCGAGCTCGTGGTGCTGGTGGGCGACCGCGGCATCGATCTCGGCCTGGGTGAGGGGCGCGAGGCGGTCCTCGAAGAACCAGCGCGAAAGCGACGCACGGAAGTTCTGGTGCCAAGAGATCTGGCCACGATCGTTCGGACGCACAACCAGGGGCTCGTACGTCTCGTTGTCGACCAGCTTCCACCGCTCGTACTCATCGACGGGCTGGTGCACCTCGATGTACTCGCCGCCGGGGAGGCGGACGATTCGTCCCGACTCGTAGCCGTGCAGGGCGATCTCGCGGTCCTTCTTCTGCAGCGCGATGCAGATGCGCTTGGTGACGAAGTAGGCGACGATCGGGCCCAGGATCAGCAGAGCCTGGAGGGCGTGAATCACACCCTCCATCGTGAGGTGGAAGTGCGTCGCCATGATGTCGGACGAGGCAGCGGCCCACATGACGGCGTAGAAGGTCACGCCGGCGGCACCGATCGCGGTCCGGGTCGCGGCGTTACGCGGGCGCTGCGCGATGTGGTGCTCACGCTTGTCACCGGTGATCCACGCCTCGATGAACGGGTAGATCATCACAGTGACGATGAACAGGCCCAGAACGCCGACGGGGATGATGATGTTCCACGACCAGGTGCGGTCCCAGAGCACGAACTCGAGGTGCGGCGGAATGAGTCGCAGCATGCCGTCGGCGAAGCCGATGTACCAGTCGGGCTGGGTACCCGCCGACACCGGCGACGGGTCGTACGGACCGTAGTTCCAGATGGGGTTGATCGTCACGAGCGCAGCGATCAGCACGATCACACCGAACGTGATGAAGAAGAAGCCGCCCATCTTCGAGGCGTAGACGGGGAGCATCGGGTAGCCCACGACGTTGCTGTTCGTCCGGGCGGGGCCCGCGAACTGCGTGTGCTTGTTGATGATCATCAGCATGAGGTGCACAGCCAGCAGCGCCACCAGAATCGCGGGCAGCAGCAGGATGTGCAGCGTGTAGAGACGACCGACGATCGCGGTACCCGGGAACTCGCCGCCGAAGAGGAGGAACGAGGTCCAGGTGCCGATGACAGGCAGACCCTTGATCATGCCGTCGATGATGCGCAGACCGTTGCCCGAGAGCAGGTCGTCGGGGAGGGAGTAGCCCGTGAAGCCCTCGGCCATCGCGAGGATGAAGAGGATGAAGCCGACGACCCAGTTGAGCTCGCGCGGCTTACGGAAGGCACCGGTGAAGAACACGCGGAGCATGTGCACACCGATGCCGGCAACGAAGACCAGTGCCGCCCAGTGGTGGATCTGTCGCACCAGCAGACCGCCGCGGAGGTCGAACGAGATGTGCAGGGCCGACTCCATGGCCGCCGACATCGCGATACCGCGCATGGGCTCATAGGCGCCGTTGTAGTGCGTCTCGACCATCGACGCCTGGAAGAAGAACGTGAGGAACGTCCCCGACAGGAGAACGACGACAAAGCTCCACAGGGCGATCTCGCCGAGCATGAACGACCAGTGGTCGGGGAAGATCTTGCGACCGAGCTCCTTGACGATGCCCGACACGCTGGTGCGCTCGTCGAGGTAGTTCGCCGCGGCGCCGACGAACCGGCCGCCGAGCGGCTTGCCGTCACGACCGCCGTTCGAGGGGCCGGAGTGCACGGCGGGTTCGGTGGTCACGTTCTCCGTGGGATGAGTGGTGCTCATGAGCGCTCCCAGAAGCTGGGGCCGACGGGCTCCTGGAAGTCACTCTGCGCGACGAGGTAGCCCTCGGCGTCGACGGTGATCGGAAGCTGCGGCAGGGGACGGGCGGCCGGGCCGAAGATGACGGCCGCGCCGTTGGCGACGTCGAACTGCGACTGGTGGCAGGGGCACAGGAGGTGGTGGGTCTGCTGCTCGTAGAGCGCGACCGGGCACCCGACGTGCGTGCACACCTTGGAGTACGCGACGATGCCGTCGTACGTCCAATCCATGCGGTTGGTCTCGGGGTTCAGCTGCTCGGGCTGCATACGCATGAGCAGCACGATGGCCTTCGCCTTCTCTTCGAGGTACCCCTCGTCGTGGCCGAGGCCCGCGAGCTCCTCCGGGATGACGTGGAAGGCCGATCCCAGCGTCACATCGGCGGCGCGGATCGGGCGCCCCGAGGGGTCGTGCGCCAGGCGCATGCCGCCCTCCCACATGGTGTGGCTGAGCAGTTCGACCGGGTCTTGGTCCTGCGGCGCGAGGCCGCGGAACAGAGTGATGCCGGGGATGATCGAGGCCGCGAGAGCAGCGAACATCGAGTTGCGGATGATCTCGCGGCGACCGAAGCCCGATTCCTCGTTGGCCTCGACGAAGACGTTGACCGCACCCTCACGGGTGGTGTCGCGCCCACGGGTGGCGTGACGGTCCTCGATGTACTCCTTGTCGGACATCACGGCCTTGGACCAGTGAATGGCTCCGATACCGATGGCCAGCAGGGCGAACCCGATACCCAGACCGATGAAGAGGTTGTTGTAGCGGATGTCGATCAGCGCGCCCGACTCGATCGGGAAGATCATGTAGGCGATGCTCGCCCAGATGCTCGCGGCGACCGAGAAGTAGAACAGTGTGTAGACCGTGCGGACCGCACGCTTCATCGCCTGCGGATCCTGGTCGGTCATGCGCTGACGGTGCCCCGGGAGACCGGGGTTGTCCACGGGGTCGGGAACCGCGACGGCGAGCCCGGAGGCGGGCTTCCATGAAGCCCTCTCGTGCTCGAGTGCGTCTTCCTCGTGTGCCATGGTGCTCCTCGTACGTTACGTAATGTCGATGACGACGATCAGTTGGACTTCGCCGTGATCCACACGGTGAGCGCGATGAGCGCTCCGATGCCGAAGATCCAGATGAAAAGGCCCTCCGAGACCGGACCGAGCGATCCGAGCGCGAAGCCGCCGGGGGACTCGGACTTCTGAAGGAACATCAGGTACGAGATGACGTCGCGCTTGTCTTCGGGCGTGAGGTTGAGGTCGTTGAAGACCGGCATGTTCTGCGGGCCCGTGACCATCGCTGCGTACATGTTGACCGGCGTGACCGTGTGGAGGTCGGGAGCCCACTTGCCCTCGGTGAGGGCACCGCCCGCGCCGGCGACGTTGTGGCACATGGCGCAGTTGATGCGGAACAGCTCCGCACCGCGGGAGAGGTCGCCCTCGCCGTCGACGATGTCGGCCGTCGGGTAGGTCGGGCCGGGGGCCGACGACTGCACGTAGGCCGCGATCGCGTTGATCTGCTCCTCGGTGAACTGCACCGGCTTCTGCGGGGCCTGAGGGCCCTGCGCCTGGAGGGGCATGCGGCCGGTCGAGACCTGGAAGTGCACCGACAGTTCACCGACGCCGAAGAGCGACGGGCCCTGCTCGCTGCCCTGCAGATCGAGACCGTGACAGGTGGCGCAGTTCGCCTGGAACAGCTTCTCGCCCTCTTCGACCGAGCTGGCCGAATTCGCCACGCTCGTCGGGGTGTCGGTGGCGGCCATCGCCGCCGACGCACCGGCGTACACGCCGCCGGTGAGGAGGAGGCCGATGCCGATCAGTGCGGCGGCGGCCAGGGGACTGCGGCGTCCGTGGGACCGACGCGGCTTCTTCTCTCGTGCCATGGGAGGTGCAGCTCTCTTACTTCAGGAAGTAGATGACGAAGAACAGCGCGATCCAGACGACGTCGACGAAGTGCCAGTAGTACGACACGACGATCGAGGTGGTCATCTCTTTGCGCCCGAAGTTCTTCACGGCGTACGCGCGGCCGATGACGAGGAGGAAGGCGATGAGGCCACCCGTCACGTGCAGGGCGTGGAAGCCGGTGGTCAGGTAGAAGGCCGAGGCGTAGGGGTTGGCACTGATGGGCATGCCCTCGGCCACCAGCGTCGCGTACTCCCACACCTGACCCGACACGAAGATCGCGCCGAGGATGAAGGTGAGGTAGAACCACTGCACCATGCCCCAGCGCTGCCAGAAGCTGTTCGTCTTCACCGTGTACGGCTGGTACCGCTCGGCGGCGAACACGCCCATCTGACACGTGACCGAGGACAACACGAGGATGATCGTGTTGACGGTCGCGAAGGGAACGTTGAGCAGCTGCGTCTCTTCGGCCCAGAGGGGCGCGGACGTGCTGCGCAGAGTGAAGTAGATCGCGAACAGGCCGGCGAAGAACATGACCTCGCTGCCCAGCCACACGATGGTGCCAACAGCGACCGGGTCTGGCCGCTTCACGGCACGCACGGCCTGGGAATACGTCGCTGGGGTCGTCACCATCCCATTATGCGCGATCCGAGAGCGCGATATTCGCACCTCCAGCTGGAGATATTCCATCGTCGAGACTTAGGGAAGCCTAAGAATCAGCAACGAATCCCCGGTGCGCATGGGGTTCCGCGGGTCGAGCACGGCGGCGTGCGGGCACCGCCGTGTGGAAGGATCATGGCATGGCGGAACGCTTGACCTGGCCCGATCTGCTCACCTCGCTCCTGGAGGGCCGCGACCTCAGCGTCTCGGAGTCCACGTGGGCCATGCGGCGTGTCATGTCGGGAGAGGCGACCCCGTCGCAGCTGGCCGGGTTTCTCATCGCCCTGCGTGCCAAGGGTGAGACGGTCGAAGAGATCGTCGGCTTTCGCGATGCGATCCTCGAGTCGGCGGTTCCCCTCCCCGTTCGAGCCGAGGTGCTCGACATCGTCGGGACGGGCGGCGATCGCTACGGCACGGTCAACATCTCCACCATGGCGGCCGTGGTTGCGGCGGCATCCGGGGTTCCCGTCGTGAAGCACGGCAATCGTGCGGCGAGTTCGGCGTCCGGGTCGTCCGACGTCCTCTCTTCTCTGGGGATCGCCCTCACGCTCGATCCGGCTGCCGTCGCCGAGACTCTCGAGCGCACCGGCATCACCTTTGCTTTCGCCGCCGCTTTTCACCCGGGATTCCGTCACGCCGGGCCTACTCGTGCCGAGCTCGGGGTCCCGACGGTCTTCAACTTCCTGGGCCCGCTGTGCAACCCGGCGCGCGCCGAGGCCAACGCCGTCGGCGTGGCGCACCTGGATCGTGTGCCTTTGATCACCGGCGTATTCCGCACCCGCGGCGCGACCGCGTTGGTTTTCCGTGGCGATGATGGGCTCGACGAACTCACCACGACCGGGCACAGCCGCGTGTGGGAGATCAGCCGCGGCGACGTTCACGAGCACGATCTGGATCCTCGAGATCTTGGCATCCCCCTGGCCGACATCGCTGATCTGCTCGGTGGCACTCCCGACCACAATGCCGCGGTCGTGCGGCGCACGCTCGCGGGCGAGTCGGGGCCGGTGCGCGACATCGTGCTTCTGAACGCGGCGGCCGGTCTCGTGTCGTATCGCTTGTTCCAGGATGCCGCGCAGGTGCAGCGTCCGATTCTGGAACGTCTCGCCGAGGCGATGTCCGACGCGGCGGCCGCGGTCGACGACGGCCGCGCGCTGGCGAAGCTCGACGACTGGGTCGCGACGACGCAGGCCTTGGCGGAGTAGCCCGTGCACCCGCTCGACGCCCTCACCGAGATCGCGTATCTGCTCGAGCGGGAGAGGTCCTCGCGCTACAAGTCGAAGGCGTTCCGGACGGCCGCCGCGGCGATCGAGGGGCTGAGCGACGCGGAGTTGCGGGATCCGGGCCTGCGTCGTCGCGCGGGTATCGGCGACTCCACGTTCGCCGTGATCCAGGAAGCGCTGGCGGGCGGTGTGCCCGAACGCCTGGCCGACCTCCGCGCAGCCTCGGGCATCGTCGTCGGAGAACTGCGCGGGGCGCTCCGCGGTGATCTGCACAGCCACAGCGACTGGTCCGACGGGCTGACGTCGATTCCGGAGATGGTCGATGCGGCGCGGCGCCTGGGGCACGAATATCTGGCACTGACCGATCACTCGCCGCGGCTGACGGTGGCGAACGGGCTGTCGCCCGAGCGACTCCGTGCGCAGATCGACATTGTCCGGGGGCTGTCCGGCGAGGGGTTCACGCTCCTCACGGGCATCGAGGTCGACATCCTCGACGACGGGGCGCTCGATCAGGAAGATGCGCTCCTGCGCGAGCTCGACGTGGTCGTCGCCTCGGTGCACTCGAAGCTACGTATGGACAGCGCCGCGATGACGCGCCGACTCGTGACCGCGGTCGGCGACGCGCGCGTCGATGTGCTGGGCCACGTCACGGGCCGACTCGTCGAGGGGGCGCGCGGAACTCGTCCACCCTCGGAGTTCGACGCGCACGCGGTCTTCGCGGCGTGTGCCGCGTCGGGAGTCGCCGTCGAGATCAACTCCCGGCCGGAGCGGCAGGACCCGCCCGACGACCTGTTGGCGCTGGCGCTGGCGGAGGGATGCCTCTTCTCGATCGACTCGGATGCGCATGCACCGGGTCAGCTCTCGCTGCTGGACCACGGCGCCGCGCGCGCCGAGGCGGCGGGAGTCCCCGCCGAACGCATTGTCACGACGTGGCCGCTGCCGCGGGTGCGCGAGTGGCTCACGCGCGAGCGCTGACCCCGCGTCGTCAGTGCCGCAGCGCGGCGAGGGCCCGGGTCATGGACGTGCCGAGATTCCACCTCTCGGCCAGCTCCGTCGCTGCGGTCGCTCGGGAATCGTCGACGGCAATGCGGTCGTCGACGGAGCCGAGGTCGAGCGTGCGTACGACGCGCACGACCGCGGGCGCGACGTCGAGGTAATCGTCGGCGGCGAGGATCTTGGCGCGTTGCGACGGGGTGCCGGCGGTCCCGGCGGCGGCGGCGGAGCGGATGCCATCGAGGTCGCCGCACGCGGCCAGCAGGGTCGCCGCCGACTTCTCTCCGATCCCCGCGACGCCGGGGAGTCCGTCCGAGGGGTCGCCCCGCAGCACCGCGAAGTCGGTGTACTGCGCCGCGTGTACGCCGTAGCGGGCATGCACGGCGTTGTCGTCGACGATCTCGAGATTGCTCATGCCGCGGGCGGTATAGACGACGCGGATGCCGCGCTCGTCGTCGACGAGCTGGAACAGGTCGCGGTCGCCGGTGACGATGTCGACCGGAACGTCGGAGCGTTCGGCGAGCGTGCCGATGATGTCGTCGGCCTCGTGGTCGGCGGTGCCGACGACCGGGATGCCGAGCGTCGTGAGCACGTCACGGATGAGAGGAATCTGCGCGGTGAGCCCGGCGGGCACCTCCTCGATATCGGGCGCGTCCGCGACGGCCTCGACGACACGATGGGCCTTGTAGCTCGGCAGGAGTGCCACACGCCATTCGGGGCGCCAGTTGTCGTCCCAGCAGGCCACCAGCCGCGTCGGCTCATACGTGCCGACGAGCTTGGCGATCATGTCGAGCAGACCGCGGACGGCGTTGACCGAGGTGCCGTCGGGGGCGTGCACCTTATCGGGCACGCCGTAGAAGGCGCGGAAATACAGCGACGCGGTGTCGAGCAGAAGCAACTTCTCGGGCCGTGGTGCCATGTGCTCAGCGTAGTGACGCCATCCCCGATCGATGGCGTCGTCTGGGTCATTCGCCATCGCTAGGCTCGGGCGCATGTCCTCCGACGCCGACCCGCTCGCGATGCTCGGTACGCGCTGGACGGAGCACGCGCGCTGGGACAGGAAACGGCTGGGGTTCTTCCGCTTACGCACTGAGCTGGTCGCCCTTGCGCCTGTGAGGTTTCTTGACTGGACGATCGACGGCTTGCTGCTCCGCGACAGGCTCGCGTTTCCGAACGGTCGAGCGTGCGAGGACAACACGTTCCTGACGGAAGGCTCTCACGGCGATCCCTTCGCCATCGAGAGTCTTCGCGCGCTTCTCCGGGAGAACACGTCCGGCATGGATCCATGGGTTCAGTACGACGACGGCCGTGCCGGGGTGCTCTTCTGCCCCGTGTGCGGCAGTCTGGATTGCGGCGCCGTGAGTACGGACGTGCATTTCACGGACACGACGGTGGAATGGCGCAGTGTCGCTTATCAGGACGGCATGACAGGGCAGGTCGGACAATACGAGGTGTCCGCGTTCACGCTGCGCTTCGATCGCAGGCAGTACGAGACGACCGTGCGCGCACTCCTGGCGGAATGGAGTAGCTAGACCGCCGCGGCGGCGCCCGCGCGGAAATACAGCGACGCGGTGTCGAGCAGCATCAGGCGGTCGGTCACGGCGACAGTCTCGCACGAAGGGCATCCACGTCTTGCCGGCCGCCCCCTCGCAGGAAGTCGTGGGGGAGACGAGAACCTAGAGTGGCGGGGTGTCCTTCGGTGCCCCCTCCCTCCGGCCCTCCGCAGCGTCACCGTGCCCGTGCGGAGGCGCCCGCTTCGATAGGTGCTGCCGTCCGCTGCTCGAGGGAGAGGCCGCGCCGTCTGCGGAGCGCCTGATGCGGTCGAGGTACACCGCGTTCGCGGTCCGCGATGCGGGTTACCTCGCGCGGTCGTGGCATCCGAAGACGCGTCCGGCTGACCTCACCCTCGACGACACCGTCTGGGAAGGGCTTGTCATCGAGCACGCCGCCGAAGACGGGGATGCCGCGGTCGTGGCGTTCCGTGCCTCGTGGCGTCGCGCGGGGGAGCGCGGGGTCCTGGCCGAGCGCAGCCGGTTCGTCCGGCGGGGCGGCCGGTGGGTCTACGTCGACGGCGACGTGACCTGAGCCGTCAACCCCCGGGGGGCGTGTCGGCGGTCGCGCGTAGGGTCGTGACCGCGTGATTCCCGATCGGGACCGCGCGATCCTGAAGATGTCGGTCGAGAGAGTCGGAGGACAGTGACATGGAACGCATCGTGATCATCGGAGGGCACGGCAAGGTCGCCCTGCACCTGGCGGGACTGCTGGCCGAGCGCGGCGACGAGGCGATCTCTGTCGTCCGCAATCCCGACCACCGCGACGACGTCGTCGGCGCGGGCGGGCAGCCCCTCGTGCTCGATGTCGAGAAGGCCGACGTCGAGGAGATGGCCGAGGCTTTCGGCGGGGCCGACGCGATCGTCTGGGCGGCCGGTGCCGGCGGCGGCTCTGCCGCGCGCACCTACGCCGTCGACCGTGACTCGGCCCAGCGAGCCGTCGACGCGGCCGCGCGGGCCGGAGTGCGCCGCTTCGTCATGCTGTCGTGGATCGGGTCGACCCCCGATCACGGCATCCCGAAGGACGACCCGTTCTTCGCCTACGCCGACGCCAAGCTCGCCGCCGACGACTATCTTCGCGCGAGCGACCTGGACTGGACGATCCTCGGCCCGGGCACGCTCACGCTCGACCCGCCCACCGGCCGCATCACGACGGCCCCGGAGGGGAAGGGCGAGGTCGGCCGCGCCGATGTCGCCGCCGTGATCGCGGCCACCCTGGTGCAGTCGGTATCGGTCGGACGCTTCCTGCGCTTCGGCGCCGGCGAGACACTCATCGCCGAGGCGGTGGCGGGCGGATCATCGGCCGCCGACACCGAGTGAGCGCCTGACAGTTTCTCCCGCGGGGCGCCCTCCGCGCCGACGCGATCGATCTGCGCCCGCCGCGCTCAGACCTCGTCGTCGGCGTCGGGGTCGTCCATGACGACGATCACGCCGTCGGGGACGGGGTCGCCCAGCAGCGGCTCCGCCGCGAGGGTCAGGTCGATCGTGGCGCGCAGGAGCCCTCCGAGGGTGGGGGAGCGCAAGAGCTCCATCTGATCGAGTTCGCCGAGCGGGGCGATCGCGGCCACCTGCCAGGCGCGTTCGAGCGGCTCCTCCGACAACTCGACGTCGGGATCCCACCGGGTGCCCCCGAACTCGCGGGCCCGCCCGAGTACGCGCCGGACGATGTTCTCCGCCTCGTCGAGGAGGGGCGCCAGGGCCTCGGTCCACTCGAGGTCGGGGAGGGGCCGAACAGTGGCGCGCGGGTAGGGAGAATCCTCGAGCCACTCGACGATCTCGAACCGCTCCTCGCCGCGCGCGACGATCGACATCTGGCCCGCCTCGGGGACGACGTGGCTGAGGCGCGCCATGGTTCCCAGAGCGAAGCGCTGGTCTCCGCCGCCGGTTTCGACACCACGCTCGATGAGCACGACACCGAAGGCCGGATCGGTCTCATCGAGCAGCCGCCCGAGCATCACGAGGTAACGCTCCTCGAAGATGCGCAACGCGAGCGGCGTGTGGGGGAAGAGAACGGCTCCCAGAGGGAACATCGCGGTACCCATGGCACCAGTCAACCAGCGCTCCGCGCTCTCGGGGCCGTCTCCCCGCGGGTCGTCTCGGCTCAGGCCGACTCTTCGCTCAGTGACTCGTGGATGCGGTGCAGGTCCATCAGCAGCGACCCCACGAGGACCCAGTGCTCGGTGGACGGCGTGCGGATCTCCAGGGGTCGGGTGAGGGCCGGCTCCTCCGCGACCGGCTCGGGCACGGCTGGATCCAGGGCGAAGCTGAGCCGCACGTCGTGCGCGGCGCGGTGGAGCTGTTCGGCGATCGCCCGGACCGAGGGGTCGTCCGCGATCGTAGAGGTGTAGCCGTCGTACACCGCTCGGGTCATCCCCACCGTCTGCGTGACGACCGGAGTGAAACGGTCGAGACGTTGCTGCATGCCGGCGAGATCGGCGCGGTGGCGCGAGCTGCGGGGGTTGAGCGAGAGCGAGTCTGCTCCATCGCGGATGGCGTCGGCCGCGGCATCCCGAACCGGCCGGAGCAGCCGCGCTTCCAGGAGCAGGCCCTCCAGCGATTCGCGGGTCTGCGGAGCCTCGAGGGCGTCGGCGAGACGTTCCATCGCCGCGGCGAGTTCGCGACCGAGCACATCGACCTTCTCCCGCGCGGGCGGCACGAGCACGGGAGGGACCAGGGCGGTGTTAATCACGATGCCGATCGCCGCGCCGATGATCGTCTCGAGCACCCGGTCGACCGCGTAGTTCGGGGTCGCGGTGCCGAGCGCCAGCACCAGGACGGCGCTGATCGCGACCTGGTTGCTCGCGCCCGGTGACATGCGCAAGGCCCAGGCCACCAGCAGAGACACCCCCGCGGCGAGCAGAATCACCCAGGTGGGGGAGCCGAGCGCGATCCCGAGCGCCGAAGCGATGACGACGCCCACGATGACGCCGACGCTGCGCTCGACAGCGCGGGTGAACGACTGATTGATGCTCGGCTGCACCACGAGCACCGCCGCGATCGCGGCGAAGATCGGGGGCGGACCGGGAACGAGGAGGTCCGCGACGATCCAGGCCGCCACCATCGCCACCGCTGACTTGGCGACCTGCAGGAACGGCCCGCGTCGCGGAGACCGGAAGGTCAGGCTTTCGCGCGGAAGTCGCATAGTTCGAGCGTAGGGCGACCGGCTAACGCGCGGAGCGCTGCTGAATCCCGTCGGCATGATCGGCGACCCACTCCATGAGCGGGAGGAGTCGCTCCATGAGATCGCGGCCGAGGTCGGTCAGGGCGTACTCGACCCGGGGCGGGACCTCGGGGTACGCCGTGCGCTGCACGAGACCGTCGGCCTCGAGCGTCTTCAGGGTGCTGGCGAGCATCTTCTCGCTGATGCCCGAAATGGTGCGACGCAGTTCTCCCCACCGCTGGGTGCCGTCGGAGAGCGCGACCAGCACGAGCACTCCCCACTTGCCCATGATGTGATCCAGCACCGTCCGGGTGGGACACCCGTCTGCAAAGAGTCCGGGCCGTTCTGCCCGCAGATCCGCAAGACTCACCGTCATGTGAGTACCTAACCGAAAAGTGGGTACCGACATTCCGGAATGTGTCTCACCGCAGCGCGTTGGGTCGGGCGTACCGACCGAAAGGACACCCCCATGACCCTCCTCGTCACCGCCGCCACCGGACACCTCGGCCGCCTCGCCATCGATGCCCTGCAGAATCGCGGGGTCGCGGCATCCGACATCGTCGCGGGCGTTCGCACGCCCGCGAAGGCCGACGACCTCGCCGCCCGCGGCATCCGGGTGGTCGAACTCGACTACTCCCGCCCCGAAACCCTCGCCCCCGCCCTCGAGGGAGTGACGCGCGTGCTGCTGATCTCGGGCACCGATGCCGATCGCGTCACCGGACACCGCAACGTCATCGCGGCCGCACAACAGGCGGGGATCGAGCGCCTGGTCTACACCAGCGCCCCGCGCGTCGATGAGATCGACTACGCCCTCGGCGCCGATCACCTCGCCACCGAGCGTGCGATCGCCGAGGCGGGGGTGGATGCCACGATCCTGCGCAACAACTGGTACACCGAGAACTACCTCGACGCGGTCTCGCGCGCCGTCGAGACCGGCGTGATCGTGGCCGCCGTCGGTGACGCCCGCGTTGCCAGCGCGAGCCGCCGGGACTACGCCGAGGCCGCCGCGGTGGCGCTCACCACCGACGAGTTCCGCGGACAGACCCTCGAACTCGGTGGGGATGTCGCCTGGACGTACCACGAGCTCGCCGCCGCCGCGGGCGAGGTGCTCGGCCGCGACGTGGCCTACCAGGAGGTTTCGATCGCGGATCTGACGGCGGGTCTGCAGCAGGCCGGGCTGGATGCCGGCACCGCGGCGTTCGTGGCCGGCATCGACGACGCGATCGCCCGGGGTGCGCTGTCGCAGACGGACGGGACCCTCTCCCGCGTCATCGGTCGCCCCACCACGCCGCTCATCGAGGGGCTGCGCGCGGGCCTGAACCGCTGACACCGCGGCCCGGGCTCACGCGTCGGCGCGGGCCCGGGCCGTCATCCGCCGCTGGCGCATCGCCAGGAAGAGCGGGAACGTGAAGGCGAAGGCGGTCACCGCCGAGAGGGCGACGTAGACCCACGCGCCGCGCATGCCCAGGCGCCGCCCCTCGACCAGGATGAAGATGCTCCCGGCGACGGCCACCACGAGCAGGTCGACGGTGATCGATGACACCGCCGGCCCGCTCGAGACGAGATCGCCGAGGAAATCGGTCATCTGCACGATCGCCAGCGCGTTGAAGATGCCTGTGCCGACGAGGCCGGCGACGGCGAGGGCGACGAACGCCACCGCGAGGGGGCTCCAGTGCTTCGAGAGATCAGCCATGCCGTGATCCTCGCGCGCGGGGCGATCTCGATCCAGCCCGGCCCCGATGTCGGTGGGCGCGGGTACCGTCGGGCGCATGGATGCCACGCGGGCGAGCGCTCTGCTCGACGAACTCGAACGCTCGGTCGACCGGCGCCTGAAGCGACTCGGTTCCGACGCCGAGAGCCTGCGCCACGACCGAGCCGATGCCACCGCCGACGATGAGCACGACCCGGAAGGATCGACGCTGTCGGGGGAGTGGGCGCAGGTCGACGCGCTGGAGCGCGCCGCCCGCGCGGAACGCGGGGAGATCCTCGCGGCTCGGGAGCGGGTGGCGTCCGGTGTCTACGGGATCTGCGAAGTGTGCGGGCGGCCGATCGGTGACGCGCGGCTCGAGGCCCGGCCCACCGCCCGCCGGTGCATCGTGTGCGCGTCGTGACCGGGGGTGCCGCGCGTACGCTTGCAGGGTGGAGCCCCTCCTGATCGTCCTCCTGTTCCTCAACGCCGTGTTCAACGCGGTCGTGTGGCCGCGGTTCTACCCGCGGATCGCGAAGGATCCCCGCGCGCGGACCGCCGAGGGCGCACCGACGCCGTTCCTCATCGTCCACACCGTTCTGATCGCGATCGCCCTCGTCCTGGCGCTCGCGTCGGCCATCGCGGCGGTCGCGGCCCTGGTCTCCTAGGTCCCACCAGAGCGCGGCGCTGTAGAATGGGGGTGCGGGTTCGCCCGCCGCACCTCGTGCATCTACCTACCGGACCGGCAAGGCGGCACCGCCCCACGCCCCGGAGATCCGCATGACCACGCCCCACCGTCCCCCGACCCTCGAGCATCGTTCGCTCCTGCACCACACGGGGTTCTGGTATTTCCCGGTCGCCTTCGTGGCCCGCCTGCCCTTCGCGATGATGACCGTGGGGGTGCTGGCGCTCGTCGTCGCCGTCCGCGGCTCCGTCGCCCTCGGCGGACTGACCTCGGCTGCGGTCGGCATCGGCGTGGTCGTCGCCGGGCCCGTGCTCGGCGACCTCGCCGACCGGTTCGGGCAGACGCGCGTGCTCGTCCCGTCGGGGATCGCCAACGGCATCCTGCTCGCCCTGTTCCCGGTCGTGGTGTCGTCTCCCGCGCCCGACGGGCTACTCCTGGCCGCGGCCACGGCGATCGGGCTCACCGGACCGCAGACCGCAGCGATGTCGCGCAGCCGCGTCATGGCGCTCATCGGGTCACGGATCGCCGCCGACCGGCGCGAACGGACGTTCTCGCGGGCCATGGCGTACGAATCGGCCGCGGATGAGACGGCGTTCGTCATCGGGCCGTTCGTCGTCGGGGTCCTCGCGGCCGTCGTCGCACCGTGGGCGCCGATCGCCGCGGCCGCCGTGCTGAGCTTCGTCTTCGTCACGGCGTTCGCCCTGCACCCCACCGGTCGCGCGGTCCCGGTCGGTTCCGAGCGCACCGCGATGGCGCCGGCCCGCGAGCTGCTGCGTCCGCGCATGCTCATGCTCGTCGTCGCGGTGTTCGGGGTGGGCGCGTTCTTCGGCTCGACTCTGACGTCGTTGACGGCGTTCATGGAGGCCCGCGGCGCTCCCGAGGCCGGAGCGCTGCTGTACGGGGTCATGGGGGTCGGCTCGGCCGTCCTCGCCCTCGCGGTTGCGGTGCTCCCCGCCCGGTTCTCGCTGCGGTGGCGCCTCGTGATCTTCGCGATCCTCCTGTTCTCCTCGGCGGGTGCCTACTCGGTCGGCGGATCCGTGGTCACCGTCACGGTCGTGCTCTGCCTCATGGGCATCGGTGTCGGGCCCTCGCTCGTGACGCTGTTCAGCCTCGCCGGCCACCGCGCGCCCGCGGGGCGCACGGCCACGACGATGACACTTCTCGCCTCGGCGCTCACCCTCGCGCAGGCGCTGTCGTCGGCAGTCACCGGTGCCGTCGCCGAGCGCGCGTCGGTCGAGACGGCGATGCTCTTCCCGGCGGGTGCGGCCCTGCTCGTGCTCGCGATGGCGGCGCTGAACGCCGTGCACGCCCGACGGTGGGATCACGCGGGCATCGGATAGACCCGCCGCAGCACCCACCGCTGGGCGAACGTCCAGGCCGTGGTGACGGCGAGGTAGAGGCCAGCGGCAAGCGGGACGAAGAGCGCGATCACCGCGGTCGTGAACGGCAGAATCGCCGTCAACCGTGCGGCCCAGGCGGGCGTGGTCGGGTCGAACGTCGGGCGAAGGAAACGCCGGGTCAACTCCCCGACCCCGGCGGTCACGGCCACCACCACACCCACGAGCGCCAGAGTCATGGCATCCGCCGTCCCGCCGGTGACGGCCGTGAGCAGGCTCGCACCGAGCGGCACTCCGACCAGCTCTTCGGCGAGCAGAGCGTTGGCGTGCCCGCCGATCGTCGGGTGGACGAACACGGCATACAGCAGGCCCACGACCGGGGCCTGCGCGAGCAAGGGCAGGCATCCCGCGACGGGGGAGACGCCGGCGTCGCGGTAGAGCTGCATCGTCTCGCGCTGCAGGCGTTCGGGGTTCTTCGCCCACCGTTCGCGGAGGAGACGCACGCGCGGGGCCAGACGTGCGCGGTCGCGTTCCGCGCGCGCCTGCGCTACGCCGACGGGGAGGAGGACGGCACGGACGACAAGGGTCACGATGACGACGGCGAGAGCCGCGGCCGCGCTGCCGGCCACGGGGGAGAGGAGGGCGGTGAGGGCCAGCAGGCCCCCGGTGGTGAGGTCGAGCAGGGCCGCCAGCGGCGGCAGGGCGAAGGGGTCCAAGGCAGTGTCCGTTCGTGGGGAGCGATCAGGGCGTGATCGGCCGCGAAGGGATGCCAGGACCGCACCGGAACGGCGCAGGGGCGGGTTACGCGGCCAGGGCCGCGTGTCCGGGAGCTCGCGGGCGGGGGTGCCCGTCGGCGTCGGGATCGCTCTGCGTGAGCGGAACGGAGGGATCGATGGGGCGCGTCGCCCGCGTCGGCGGCGGGCTGGCCGCGAGGCGGAACACGATGACCGCGATCGCCGCCGTCAGCACGACCGCCGCAGCCAGCGCGAGGGCCAGGAGGGGAGCGGGAGAGGAGCCACCGTCGGGGACGAGAGAGATCTCGGCCGCGACGAGGAGGAGATTCAGCGCGGTGAGGACAGACGCGACCATTGCGCACCTCCTCCCGTCGACCTGACGGTCACGCTACCAGCGATCGATCGAGCCGCACCCGCCTCACGAGCGCGACGAGCGCACGCCATCCCACGAGGAACAGCAGCAGCGTGACCGCGGCGACGACGACGAAGGCGACCGCGATCCCCTGACCGCTCAGCGCGCGTAGCGCCATGCCCGCCACGATCGTGACCGCCCAGACCGGGAGGCCCGTGCGCAGCGGCGCGAGGGGGCGGCGCCACCCGAGGCTGACGGTCCAGCCGAGCAGCAGCGCCGCCAGAAACGGCCACGCCGTGGTGGCCAGTCCGACGCCGGCTGGCCCGAGGACATCGCCGTCGTGCGTGGCCCGGCCGATCCCCGCAAAGACGACGACGAGCATGACGTCGACGATGAGCGCGAAGGCGGGGGAGCGGCGGGGGGTCGGCACTTCTCCATCCTCGCACCCGGACCCGGCGGTATCGCGAGCGTATGCGTCGGCGCAGACGAGCCCGCAACACCGGATCCGGTCAGCTGGACTTTCTCGACCGCTGGAGGCCCCGTGTCCGACCGTCCCGCCCGCATCCTCACCACCCCACGCGTCCTCGTCGCGACCGGCGTACTCGCCGGCATCGCGGCGCTGACCCTGGCACCCCGCACGATCGCGTGGCCCGCGCGCACGCTGCTCCTCGACGCCCTCGCGCACCTTCCCGCGAGATGGACCGAGGTGCTGCTCAGCGGTGGCCCTGATCTCGCGCTCAACATCGCCTTCTACGTGCCCCTCGGGATGGCGCTGGCGCTGCTGCTGCCGCTGCGGTGGTCGCCGGCATCCGTGGTGATCGGGGCCGTGGTGTCGGTGATCGTGGAGAGCGCGCAAGCGGTGATCCCGGGGCGTGTCCCCGATCCGGGCGACGTCCTGGCCAACACCGTCGGCGCCCTCGTCGGAACGATCCTCGTCGTCGTGCTCCGGACCATCGCGCGACGGTGACCGAGCGCGGTGTCCCCGATCGAGGGGGCGCTCAGCGCGGCAACCGCAGGCGCGCGTGCAGGCCGCCGCCCTCGCGCGGCCACAGCTCGAGGTGGCCGTGATGCGCGCGCGCGATGGAGGCGACGATCGCGAGCCCCAGCCCCGTGCCGTCGGCGGAGCCGCGCGTACGTCCGGCCCCGCGCACGAAGGGCTCTGGCAGGGTCGCCACCAGCTCTCGGGAGAGCACCGGCCCGGTGTTGACGACGTCCACGATCACCGCGTTGCGATCCTCGGTGACCGCAACCTTCACCCATCCGCTGGCGGTGTTGTGCGCGACGGCGTTGCGGACGAGGTTCGTCACCGCCTGGCGCGCGAGCATCGGGTCGACCTCGGCGACGCCGGTAGACCCCGTGATCGTGAGGCCGACCCCCGCCGCGTCGGCGTCGGGGCGGGCCTCGGCGACGACGGATCCCACCAGCGCGCCGATGTCGATCGCTTCTCGCGCGAGTGCCCCGCCCCTCGACACGCGCGCGAGCACCAGCAGTGCCTCCGTCAGGCGGATGGCCCGCTCGTTCGTGACCTCGAGGCGGTGCGCGAGAACGGGGAGGTCGACGGCGTCCGGGGCGGCGCGCGCCACCTCGAGCAGCGTTCGCATCGTCGCCAGGGGCGTGCGCAACTCGTGCGACGCGTTCGCGGCGAAGCGCTCCTGCTCGTCGATCGTCTCGCTCACGCGGGCGAGCATGGCGTCGAAGGTGTCGGCCAGATCGGTGAGCTCGTCACGGCGCCCCGCGAGTTCGACGCGGCGAGACAGGTCGCCGTCGCGGACGGCCCGCGCGGCGTCGGTGATCCGGGTGAGCGGGCCCAGCATGAGGCCCGCGACGATCCATCCGCCGCCGAGGCCGACGACCGCCAGACCGCCGATGGTGAACCACGCGTAGCGCACGAACGCCTCGAGGAGATCTCGGCGGGCCGGCGTGAACTCCCCGCTGTCCGAGGACAGGTTGCCCTCGGGAACGAAGCGCAGCACGAGGAACCCCAGCGCGAACACCGCGATGCCCACGAGGACCACGAACACGGCGTAGCTCAGGGTGAGCTTGAGGCGAACGGACGGGCCGGGCGCTCGCTCAGGCATCCGCGGGGCCCATCCGGTAGCCGACGCCCGCCACCGTCTGGATGAGCCACGGCTCGCCGAGGCGCTTACGCAGCGTCGAAATCGTGATCCGCACCGCGTTGGTGAAGGGATCGGCGTTCTCATCCCACGCCCGCTCCAGAAGGGCCTCGGCGCTGACCACGCCCCCTCCGGCGTTCATCAGCACTTCCAGGACCGCGAACTGCTTGCGGGTGAGCGGGACGTACCGGCCGTCGCGATACACCTCGCGTCGGAACGGATCGAGTCGGATGCCGTATTGCTCGAGCACGGGCGGGGTTCCGGCCGTCGGACGGCGCGCGAGCGCACGCAGGCGCAGCACGAGCTCGCGCAGCGCGAACGGCTTCGTGAGATAGTCGTCGGCACCGCTCTCGAAGCCTGTCGCTTTGTCGTCGAGCCGGTCGGCGGCCGTGAGCATCAGCACGCGCGGTGCCGCGGGCCGCGTCGACAGTTCCCGGGCGATCTCGTCGCCGTTCGGGCCGGGGATATCGCGGTCGAGGATCACCACGTCGTAGGCGGTGTAGCCGAGAAGCTCGAGCGCGGTGTCGCCGTTTCCGGCGATGTCGGCGGCGATGGCGTCGAGGCGCAAGCCGTCGCGGATCGCCTCGGCGAGGAAGGGTTCGTCCTCGACGATCAGCACGCGCATGCCGTCATCGTAGGCGGGCCGATGTATCGCGGGTGTAAGTAGCGTGGAGGGATGCCGACCCGACTCCTGCTCGTCGCCGACACGCACGTCCCGAAACGCGCGCGCGTGCTTCCCGAGGCGGTGCGCCGCGCGGCATCCGAGGTCGACCTCATCGTGCACGCGGGCGACTGGGTCGAGGCGGGGGTGCTCGACGAGCTCCGTGCTCTGGGGCCAGTGCTCGGCGTCTGGGGCAACAACGACGGCGACGACCTCCGCTCCCGGCTCCCGGAGGTGGCCCGTGCCGAGATCGAGGGGGTGCGGGTCGCGGTCGTGCACGAGACCGGCGCGGCCACGGGTCGTGAAAAGCGAATGGATGCCGCCTTCCCCGACACCGATCTGCTCGTGTTCGGGCACAGCCACATCCCGTGGGACTCGGTGACGCCGCGGGGTCTGCGCCTGCTGAACCCGGGATCGCCGACCGATCGACGTCGCCAGCCCGCGTGCACACTCATGACCGCCACACTCGCCGACGGCGGGCTCCACGATGCGCGTCTGCACGAGGTACCTCGCGACCCGAAACGCTGACCGTTGACCGGCGCGTATCGTCGGCGTATCCCCGCGGGCTTACGCCCCGGCAACGGGGCGGGCGTTCGACTGGGGTCATGGCATCCCCGTTCACCGCTCGCGTTCGCCCCCTCCGTCATCGGCTGGTTCTGCTGGCGATAGCCGGCGGGCTGATCCTGATCCTCATCTCGGTCATCATGCTTCTGGCATCCGCGACCGCCTCGTCGTTCACCGCGCGTGTGCTGGCGGGGGTGGTGTTCACCCCGACCGAGGACGACGGCATGATCGACGCCGCCGGTCCGCTCACGGTCGACAACGACACCCACCCCGCGATGCAGCAGCTCGACCCCGCCCTGCATGACGCCCTCCGCTCCGCGCAAGAGGCGGCTGCGCGTGACGGAATCACGTTCGACGTCACGAGCGGATGGCGCAGCGCCGACTACCAGCGCTGGCTGCTCGACGACGCGATCCGCACCTACGGCAGTGAGGAGATCGCCCGCGAGTACGTGGCCACCCCGGAGGGCTCGAGCCATGTCACCGGACACGCGGTCGACATCGGCTCGCTCGACGCGCAACTCTGGCTCATGGAGCACGGCCGCCAGTGGGGACTGTGCCAGACCTACGCCAACGAGCGCTGGCATTTCGAGAGGGCGACGGATGCCGGGGGAGAGTGCCCCACACCGCACCTCGACGCGCGCGGGTGAGCGGGCCCGGAACGCCGCAGCGCCGCCCCCGGGATCCGGAGGCGGCGCTGTCGTATGGGGCGCGTGTCAGATGCGGCGTGCCGCCGAGGTCATCGGGCACTCGAACGGATCGCGGGCGGCGAGGCCCACGCGGTTCAAGTAGGCGATGACGATGCCATAGGACTGCAGAAGAGTCGTCTCGACATAGGGCACGTTGAGGGTCTCGCAGTGCTCGCGGACGATCGCCCGCGCGCGGCTGAGGTGCGGCCGGGGCATGTTCGGGAACAGGTGGTGCTCGATCTGGTAGTTCAGGCCTCCCATGAGCCACGTGGCCCACCATCCACCCGAGATGTTGCGGGAGGTGCGCACCTGCTTGCTGAAGAAGTCGAGCTTCGCCCCGGGGGCGATGACCGCCATGCCCTTGTGGTTCGGGGCGAACGAGGCACCCATGTAGACGCCGAACACGGCGAGCTGCACGCCGAGGAACGCGAACGCCATTCCCACGGGGAGGAAGATGAACACCGGGGCCACGAACACCGCGAAGCGCAGGGCGATGAGCGCGAGTTCGGTCCAGCGTCCCTTGACCTCGCCGCGCGAGAGCAGGTGACGGATGGCCAGAGCGTGGAGGTTCAGGCCCTCGAGCGTCAGCAGCGGGAAGAACAGCCAGCCCTGACGCTGGGTGATCCAGCGGCGGAGACCGCGGGCGGTGGCGGCATCCTCGTCGAGGAACGAGATCGTGTCGATCTCGATGTCGGGGTCTTTGCCGACGCGGTTGGGGTTGGCGTGGTGGCGGGTGTGCTTGGTCGCCCACCACGACTGGCTCATCCCGACGATGCCGTTACCGATCCAGAGCGCGAGCCGGTCGTTGGCGCGACCGGAGGCGAAGATCTGCCGGTGGTTGGCCTCGTGCGCGAGGAACGCGACCTGCGTGAACAGGATGCCGAACGCGGCGGCGATCAAGAGCTGGAACCAGCTGTCGCCGAGGAGAACGAAGCCCGTGATGGCGCCGCCGAAGCCGAGGACGATGGCGGTGCCGACGAGGGCGTAGAAGATGCGGGTGCGGACGAGGAGTCCACTTTCGCGAACGACCTGGGACAGCTCCGTGTAGGCCTTCGCGATCGGGGGGAATTCGGTGGTGCCGGAGTAGGTCTGACGAACGGGGCCGAGACGGGACTCGACGATGGTGGAGGCGATGAAGATGCTCCTCGCAGTGATGACCGTAGTCGGGAACCGAGGCGACTGCCCGGGCTGAGCCCCACACTACGTCGGGGTGTATGAGGCCACCGGTATACGTCGGCATTCACCGCATACTCACCGAAACCGGACACGTTGCGGACATGCCGGACGACCGCGGCCCGGACGCAGCGAAGGCCGGGACGTCGCGCGGCGACGTACCCGGCCTTCACCGAGGAGCTGTGAGCTCAGAGGGGGCGGATGTTCGCCGCCTGCATGCCCTTGGGGCCCTGCTCAGCGTCGAATTCGACCTTCTGTGCTTCCTGCAGCTCCTTGAAGCCATTGCCCTGGATCGCGCTGAAGTGCGCGAACAGGTCGGCCGAGCCGTCGTCGGGTGCGATGAACCCGTAGCCCTTCTCGGAGTTGAACCATTTCACGGTGCCAGTGGCCATCGTGTTCTTCCTTTTTCTTTTCGGGCCGCAACTGCGGCCGGGGGCGCCGCTCCGATATGCACGGAGCGGACGGTGACGACGCATCGCCGGGACGGCGAGGCGTGAGCGGTGGCGGTCGACGGCGTACTGCGCCGCGTCGACGGACGGGTGAATGCCGAGGTCTTCGCCGAAGGGTCCCTGGGCTTCGTAGCCGGAGGGGGCGGCGCCGACGAAACCGGCGTAGTCGGTATTGACCATCGCGACGTACACGCCGAGATCGGCCTGTCGCCACGCGAGGGGCGAGGGGTGAAGCAGTGACACGAGAACTTTCCGCGAGACGCGCGAGGCGCTGGTCGCGTGCGCATGAACAGCGCAAGAGGAAGAGGAACGGAAGCGATCGATAACGGCTCGGTGCCGTGCGCCCGGCATCTCAGCGATGAGGCGGACGTCGATGAAGCTGGTCCCAGAACGAATACTTCACGGTAGCACGAATACCGTGCTACCGCGAGAGGAGGTGCGTTCAGCCACCCGACGGGTTGTCGACGGGGGCGTCGTCGTCGTCGGTCGTGCGGGGGATCTCGGGGGCGTCGGCCGTCTCGAGCTCATCGGGCTGGTCGGCGGTGTCGGGGGTGCGATCGGGTGTAGCAGTCATGGCATCCACTCGATCAGTACGCGCGGACGCGCGCACGACCCTTGCGCGACGGCGGGCGATGTGCTCAGCGCAAGCCCCGAGTTCGTCGTGAGGAGCGCTGCCACGATGGTTCTATGGCACGACCACCCCGGCGCACCAAGCCCTGCGCTTCCTGCGGCCGCCCGTTCTCGGATCGCAAGCGGTGGAGCGGCCGCGATCAATGGGATGAGGTGCGGTACTGCTCTCGCCGGTGCCGGGCGGATGCGGCGAAAGAGCGGCGGGGCGCATGAGGGCGGCACTCATCCTCGCGACGCAGCAGTTCGCCGACCACCCCGCGTACGCCGACGACGGCGTCGAGGAGTTCTTCTTCATCGAGTCGGCGGCCCGCTTCGCGAAGCTCCCGTACCACCGGCACAAGATCGTGCTCCTGCTGTCGGCGATGCGGCACACGGCGGCGCGGCTCGAGGCCGAGGGGCGCACGGTGCGGAGGATCGGGCTCGACGACGACCTCGGGTTCGCCGACGGTCTCACGCGCCTTCTGACGGAGCATCGGGTGACCGAGTTGATGTGGATGAGCGACCCGAACCGCCCGGTCGACGAGCGCATCGCCCGACTGTGCGAAGAACGCGGCGTCAAGACCGACATCGTCCCCGACGCGCTTTTCCTCACCCCCGAGGATGAGCTCGACGCGTGGTTCGCCGACCATCCGACCCCGCTCATGGAGGACTTCTCCCGCTGGCAACGCCGCCGCACCGGCATCCTCATGGACGGCGGCGTCCCCGCGGGGAAACGCTGGAACTTCGACGCCGACAACCGCAAGCCGCTGCCGAGGAAGGGCGTCGACATTCCGGCGCTTCCCCGCCCGGATCACGACGAGATCACCGCGGCGGTGATCGCTGAGGTCGACGAGCGCTTCCCCGACCACCCGGGCCGTGCCGCCGATTTCTGGCTGCCGGTGACACCCGAGGCATCCCGGGACTGGCTCGACGTCTTCGTCGCCGAGCGCCTCCACGACTTCGGCCGGTACGAAGACGCGATGAAGGCCGACGAGCCGTTCCTCTTCCATGCCGTGATCTCCCCGATGCTCAACATCGGACTGCTCACCGTCGACGAGGTGATCGCCGCCGTCACGCGCACCGATGCACCCCTGGCATCCGTCGAAGGGTTCGTGCGGCAGGTGATCGGCTGGCGCGAGTACATGCGCGGGATGTACCGCGCGCACCCGAAGCTCGAACGGGTCAACGCCCTGCACCTCGAGAAGCGCGTGGAGGACTACTGGTACTCGGGGGAGGGGATTCCGGACGATCTGCCGATCCCGGTGCGCACCGTGCTCGAGCGCGTGCACCGGTGGGGCTACGCGCACCACATCGAGCGACTGATGGTGCTCGGCAATTGGTTCCTGCTGCAGGGATACGCGCCGAGCGACGTGAACCGGTGGTTCCTCGCGCTCTTCGTCGACGCGTATGACTGGGTCATGGTGCCCAACGTCATGGGCATGAGCCAGTACGCCGACGGCGGGTTCGTCGCGACCAAGCCCTACGTCTCGGGCGGGGCGTATCTGCAGAAGATGGGGTCGTGGTGGCCGTCGGCCCAGGATGCCAAGGACTCGGCGTTCACCGAGGCGTACTGGGCGTTCCTGGAGCGGCACGAGGACGCGCTCTCCGGCAACCACCGGCTGTCTCTGCCGCTCGCGCAGATGCGACAGCGGAGGGACGCCGCGGGGTAGCGCGGCGGACCGGTCTTCTCGACGGGCTGGGCGAGGGGGCGCGGGCCGAACTCCTGAGAAACCGGCGCCGAACCCGGCTCCCGCGGCGTCGGTGGGCGATGTGCGGCGATGACTCAGGAGTTCGGCACAGGTCAGCCTTTCAGCTTGCGGAGCGCCGAGCCCTTGTGGGCGGCCGTGGCGTCGGTCTTTTCGGACTTCACGATGTAGGCCGTCGGACCGTAGGCGACCGGGCCGAGAAGCGCAACAGGTCGCCCGTGTCGGACGCCCTGCGTAGCGTCGAAGCATCCCACCGACCCCCGACGCGAGGAGAGCCATGACCACCCCCACCACCGCGAACAACGGGGCGCCCGTCGCCAGCGACGAGCACTCGCAGAGCGTCGGAGCCGACGGCTCCATCGCCCTCACCGACCACTACCTCATCGAGAAGCTCGCGCAGTTCAACCGTGAGCGCGTACCCGAGCGCGTCGTGCACGCCAAGGGCGGCGGGGCGTTCGGAACGTTCCGCACGACGGGCGACGTGTCGGCCTTCACTCGCGCGGCGCTGTTCCAGCCCGGCGTCGAGACCGAGATGCTCGCGCGCTTCTCCTCGGTCGCCGGCGAGCAGGGGAGCCCCGACACGTGGCGCGACCCGCGCGGCTTCTCGCTGAAGTTCTACACGACCGAGGGCAACTACGACCTCGTCGGCAATAACACTCCCGTCTTCTTCGTGAAGGACGGCATCAAGTTCCCCGACTTCATCCGCTCGCAGAAGCGCCTCCCGGGCAGCCATCTGCGCGACAACACGATGCAGTGGGACTTCTGGACCCTCTCGCCCGAGAGCGCCCACCAGGTCACGTGGCTCATGGGTGATCGTGGCATCCCGGCGTCGTGGCGACACATGAACGGCTATGGCTCGCACACGTACCAGTGGATCAACGCCGACGGCGAGCGGTTCTGGGTGAAGTACCACTTCCACACCGACCAGGGCCACAAGACGCTGACGCAGGACGAGGCCGACCAAATCGCGGGCCAGGACGCCGACTTCCACATCCGCGACCTGTACGCCGCGATCGAGCGGGCCGAGTTCCCCACGTGGACCCTCAAGGTGCAGATCATGCCGTACGAGGATGCCAAGACCTACCGCTTCAACCCGTTCGACCTGACGAAGGTGTGGCCGCACAGCGACTACCCCGAGATCGAGGTCGGCACGATGGAGCTCAACCGCAACCCGGGCAACTACTTCGCCGAGATCGAGCAGGCCGCGTTCGAACCGTCGAACTTCGTGCCCGGCATCGACGCCAGCCCCGACAAGATGCTGCAGGCGCGCATCTTCAGTTATGCCGACGCGCACCGCTACCGCGTGGGCACGAACTACCAGCAGCTGCCGGTGAACCGTCCTCACACGGAGGTGCACTCCTATTCCAAGGAGGGCGCGATGCGCTACGAGTACAACCCGCCCGAGGTGCCGGTGTATGCGCCCAACTCCGCCGGCGGGCCCGCGGCCGAGCCGTGGCGCACGGGTGACGGCGGGTGGCAGAGCGACGGCGAACTCGTCCGCTCCGCCGCCACCCTGCACCCCGAGGACGACGATTTCGGGCAGGCGGGCACGCTCGTGCGCGAAATCATGTCGGCCGAGCAGCGCGACCGTCTCGTCGAGACGATCGCGGGGCACGTCGGGGGAGTGACCCGCGCCGAGGTGCGTGATCGTGCCGTGCAGTACTGGACGAACGTGGATGCCGAGCTCGGCGCCCGTGTGGCGGCGGCGCTGCCGCCGCTCGAGGGTTCGACGGCCCCGGGCGAAAAGCTCAGCGAGCCGAACCCCGACGGCGACCTCGTGGGACGCGACGTCGCCGGACGCGTCTGATTGGTTCCGGGTCGACCGCGCGGTCAGAGGGCCGCGCGGTCGACCCGGGTCAGCCGGACCCGGGATGCCAGGATGCCGACGACGAGAGCGCCGATCCCGCCCGCAGCCATGTCGCCGATCGTGTCGTCGTAGGTGACGAAGATGCTGTCGGTGATGAAGCGGTAGCCGAACCACTCGACCATCTCCCACACGGCACTGAGCGCCAGTCCTGCCATCGACGCGACAACGATCGGGGTGCGGCGACGGGCGGTGCGGGCGATGACGCCCGTGTCGTCGAGCACCACGAGGGTCACAGCCGCCAGCACACCCGTGCACACGGCATGCACGATGAGGTCCCATCCGGTCCACGCGCGGTAGAGGTCGAGGACGTTGCTCCCGGCCGCGACGAGGACGGTGACACAGGTGGCGAGGTCGAGGCCAGCGCGGAGCCCCAGCATGCGCGAGAGCATGACCGCGGGGAGCGCCATCGAGAGCACCGCGGTGTCGGTCACCGGCAGAGTAAAAGCCGCCACGAGCACGATCAGGATGGCGACGGCGCGCACGGCATCCGTCGTCCATTCCGTGGTCGTGCGCGGTGGCCGCTTCAGGTTGGCGTACATCGCGCGGATCATCGGCTCTCCGCCCGTACCGGAATGCGCACCACGGCCTGGATCGGCAGGTGGTCGGAGGGCCAGCTCGTCCCCGTGGGCCGGGGGTCGATGCCCACCGCGCGCACGCCCACATCGGGGGTCGCGAGGATCGCATCGATACGCCGAGCCCCGAGCTTCGGCCGGCGGTA
Source organism: Microbacterium sp. ZW3a (assembly GCF_057167165.1). Lineage (NCBI taxonomy): Bacteria > Bacillati > Actinomycetota > Actinomycetes > Micrococcales > Microbacteriaceae > Microbacterium > Microbacterium sp. ZW3a. The sequence goes on from NZ_CM169903.1 coordinate 1,275,738, forward strand.
GTTGTTGTACGTGCCCCACTCGGCCGTGCGGCGGGCCGGAGTGGAGGCCCACGTGTCGACGAGCCGGCCGTCGTCGAACATGGCGGAAAGCTCCGTCGAGCGCACGTGCGCGTTGATGTCGGCGGTGAACAGCAGCGGGCCGCTTTCATCGGCGACGACGTCGTTCAGCCAGCGTGCCGAGCGACGGCGGGCGCCGCGAGAGAACGCGTCGAAGTGACTATTGATGAACACGAAGCGCGCGGTCGTGACGTGGTCGCGCATCCGGGCGATCACCGCGATGCGGGGGATCGTGTTGCCCCATCCGGTCGAACCGGGCACGGCGGGCGTGTCGGAGAGCGCGACCTGCTCCCAGTCCTCGACCTCGAGCCGATCGCGGTCGTAGAAGATCGGCGTGCCCTCTCCGCCGAGGTCCTTCCCGCGACCGAGGCCAACGCGGCCGTACGACGACCCGAGCGCCCCCTGCACCCACCGCGCCTGGTCGGGCATCGCCTCCTGCGACCCGAGCAGGTGCGGGCGGGTTGCCCCGAGGAATGTGCGCAAGCGCTCCTTGCGCAGGCCCCACCGGTCGGCGGGCGGCCACGTGATCCGCTCGAACCGACGGCGGACGTTGAGGCTCATCACGTGCAGGTCGGGTGCCTCGACGTTCGGGAACAGCACGGCCGCCATCAGCGTCGTCCGCCGAGCCGACGAGCCCACCGCAGGGGAGGGAACTCGCGCGGCCAGTGCGCGAACACGGTGCCCATGCCCCGCGAGAAGCTGCGGGCGAACCGCCGCGGCCGCACCGTGCGCGAGGACACGCGCATCTGGTGGTGGGCCGCGACGATCCGGATCCGGTGGCTCTCGCCGAGGTGGAACGCGAGGTCGAGATCGTCGTGCAGGTGGGGGTCGAGGTGCACCCGATCCCGCACGCTCTCCCACGCGCGGCGCCGGAACGCCATGTTCGAGCCCCACAGCGGGGCGTGACCGAGTGCCGGGTACGCGAAGGCGGTGTAGGTCCCGAGGAACGCCCACGCCATCGGCCGCCGCTGCCGCGTAGGACCGTCGTGGAACACGGCGCCGGCGGTGACGGCATCCACCTCCGGGTCGGCGAGGGCCTCCACCATGCTCGCGATCCACCCGGGGGCGGGAAGACTGTCCGCGTCCAACCGCAGGATGAGGTCGCCCTGTGCGGCGTCGTAGCCGGCGGCCGCGGCGGCGGGGATACCGCGCTCGCCGCAGAACACCACGCGGGCACCCGCGGCCCGCGCGACGGCGGCGCTGTCGTCGGCGGAGGCGTTGTCGACCACGACGATCTCGTCAGCGGAGCGCGACTGTGCGGCGAGTGCCCGCAGGCAGGCGGCGAGGGGGACGGCGTCGTCGCGAACGGGGATCACGACCGACACAGTGGGATCTTCGGGCACGGATCCTCCAGGGGGGACGGTCCTGCCACGTTAGCGACAGCGGCGGCGGGCTCTGACCGCCTTGCGCTCTGCGTACCCTGGATGCCATGGCATCCGCGGCATCCGTCCTCAACGTCTCGGCGTACCTCTTCACGCGGATCGACGACCCCGCGGGGCTACGCCCGCTGCTGAAGGAACGCGCTGCGGCGGCGGGGCTGCGCGGGACGATCCTGCTCGCCGAGGAGGGCATCAACCTCTTCCTCGCGGGCGAGGCTGACGCCGTACGTGGCTTCATCGCCGACCTGCGCGCCGACGTCCGCTTCGCCGCGCTCACGACGAAAGAGAGCTGGTCGGACGCGGTGCCGTTCGGCAAGCTCCTCGTGAAGGTCAAGCGGGAGATCATCCGCATGGACCGCCCCGAGGTGCGCCCGCAGGACGGCCGTGCGCCCGCCGTGTCGCCCGCGACGCTCCGCCGTTGGCTCGACCGCGGCGCCGACGACGAGGGCCGCGAGATCGTGCTCGTCGACACGCGCAACGCGTTCGAGGTCGACTACGGCACGTTCGCGGGGGCGAAGGACTGGCGCATCGAGCGGTTCACCCAGTTCCCGGATGCCGCGACCGCCCACCGCGACGAGCTCGCGGGCAAGACCGTCGTGAGCTTCTGCACGGGCGGCATCCGGTGCGAAAAGGCCGCGCTGTACCTCCGCGAGGAGGGGCTCGACGCGTACCAGCTCGACGGCGGCATCCTCGGCTGGTTCGCCGACCAGGGCGACGCACACTGGGACGGCGACTGCTTCGTCTTCGACGAGCGCGAGGCCCTCGACGCGGCGCTGTCGGCCCGGGCTAGCCTCGACGCATGACCTCGCTGACCGATGGCGCTGAGCTGCGCCGGGCCCGCCCGGGCGACGAGCCCGGCATCCTCGCCTGCATCCAGGCGCTCGCCGACTACGAGCGCGAACCGGATGCCGTGGACAACACGGTCGACATGCTCACCGCCACGCTCTTCGGCGACGACCCCCGCGCGTTCGCGCTCGTCGTCGACGGTGGCGACGGTGAGATCCGCGCCATCGCGATCTGGTTCCTCACGTACTCCACGTGGACCGGGCGCCACGGGATCTGGCTCGAAGACCTCTACGTGCACGAGCGGTATCGCTCCCACGGGTACGGCGTCGCGCTGCTGTCGGCGCTCGCCGCGGAGTGCCTCGAGCGCGGCTACTCTCGCCTCGAGTGGACGGTGCTCGACTGGAACGAGCCCGCGATCGGCTTCTACCGCGCGCTCGGTGCCGAGGCGATGGAGGAGTGGACGACCCGCCGCGTCACGGGCGAGGCGCTCGAGGCGCTGGCGGCCCGCTGAGCTACGACTCGATGCGCGCGAGCGAGAGCGTCAGGAAGGGCAGGCTGTCCCGCGGGAGCACCGTGGTGCAGACGACGTGCTCGTTCACCCGGAAGCCGACGGCATAGACGAAGGGGTCAGTGTCGATGTGTACTCCCGGACGCTCCTCTCCGTCCACGCTGATCGAGGAATCGGCGAGAGCGCTCGCTTTCACCTTCCACCCGTCCGCTGTCGTCGGGCCGGCCGGAAGCCCGAGTTCCTCGCGGAAGCTGTTCCGCAGGACGTGATTCGTGTGGTCGAGGAGCTGCTGCGAGAGGGAGTGTCGATCGCGGTCGGGTGATGCGTGCCACGCGGTGCGGGTCGCTTCCCACAGCATCGGATAGAGGAAGATCCGCGCCTGCTCCTTCAGCCAGGTGGGACGACCCCACGGGGGCTCGTCTTCGACCGCATGCCGCGTCCGGTCGTCGAGATCGACCTCGTTCCGTGGATCGGAGCGGTCGTCGGGATACCTCCACAGCGTGTACGTGAACTGCACGGAGAGCTCGTCCACGCCGTTCGGCCCGCCAGCTTCGGTGAACCCCGTGATGGGTGCGCGGGTGAGGGAGCGTTGCGGCTGAAGTTCGAACACGGGGAACGCGATCGCGCGCAGTCGAGCGTCGGACGCGATGCCCGGATCGGGGGCGTCCTCGGGCACGACTCCGCGATATTCCATGGGTCGAGTCTGGCTCGGGTGCGCCCGGATTCCCAGGGGGTCAGCGCCCCAGATCCCGCAGCACCGCGTCCGCCGCCCGCTGCCCCGACACGAGGGCGCCCTGGATCGACGCGGTGTCGCGGTGGTCGCCCGCGACGTAGCGTCCGCCGAGGCGCACCGGGCGGCGCAGCTGGAGCGACGGCTCCTGCGAGGGAAGGGCTCCCGAGATGTCGTCGCGGCGGAGCAACCGCCACGGACGCGTGTCGGCCTCCCACACCTCGGCGAGCTGCCGCCGAACGTCGGTCTCGGTCGCCGCCGACGGCAGCACGCACGTCGCCTGGATGAGGTGCTGCCCGCGCGGAGCGTACGCGGGTGCGGTGTTCGACATCACGGCGGTGTTGACGATCGGCCCGCGGCGGCGTCCGTCGACGCGCAGCGCGGCATCGGTCGTGGGCGCCTCGTCGGCGGCGAGCCACCAGGTCTGCAGGCCGCGCGGTCGGGGGAGCGGCACATCGAGTCCGGATGCCAGGCCCGTGGCGATCACGACCGCCCGGGCGTCGATGGCATCCGCCCCCTCGATCTCGACACTCCATCCCGTGCCCCGGCGGCGCGTCGCGGTGACGCGGTGGGAGAGGCGGATGCCGGCTCCCGCGCGGCGAGCGGTGTCGGCGAGGTGGGCGGGAAGGGCGCCGATGCCCGCGGCCGGAACGCCCGGGCGCCCGAGCGCGAAGCTGCGGATCAGGAGCCGAACGAAGGCGTCGGAGGTCTCCTGCTGATCGTCGGCGAGCACGCCCGCGAGGAACGGTTCCAGCACGCTCTCGCGCAGCGGACCGCGCACCCCCGCGCGATCCCACGCCTCGTCGAGGCTCCGATCGGGCCCGGTCTTCGCGGCGCGGGCCGACAGGATCACCGGCGCCGCCCAGCGGGCGAGAGCGACGGCATCCGTCAGGCGGACGAGCCCACTCGCGAGCGTCGCGGGAATCGACCCCGGATGCCGGAGGGGATGCGCGAGCCGCGCGACCCGGTCGTCGAGCTTCACGCCGACGGCGACGGGGAAGCGCCGCAGTGCGAGGGCGTCGAGGTCGACCCACCGCCGGATCGCCGGATAGGCGGGGTTGAGCACGTGGAAGCCGCGGTCGAGGCGGAAGCCGTCGACGATATCGGTGCGTTCGCGCCCGCCGACGGCGTCGTCCGCCTCGAGCACGACGACATCGCGTCCGGCCTCGGCGAGCCGCGTGGCGCAGCGAAGGCCCGCGAGTCCCGCGCCGATCACGATGACGTCGTAGGTGCTCATGGTTTCAGCGTAGGAGCGCTCTCGGGTCGACAGGGGGGATTGCGGCTCTTCAGCTCAGCGCCTCGACCGCGTCGGCCCGCTCCGTCACGGACCGACGCGCCGAGGTTGACTTCGAGCGCGCTCGAACTCCTAGCCTGCAGGTGTGGCACAGGAACACACAGGTCTCACGGTTGGGCAGATGAGCGTGGCGACCGGGGTGACGGCGCACACGCTGCGCTATTACGAGCGGGCAGGGCTGGTTCGGCCCGTGGCCCGGAGTTCGGGCAATCAGCGGCGGTACTCCGCTGCGGACGTGGAGTGGGTGAGGTTCCTCCTCCGGCTCCGTGAGACGGGGATGCCGATCGCGCGAATACGCGAATACGCCGCGCTTCGCGAGCAGGGGCCCGCGACGACGGAACCGCGTCTTCGGCTGCTGGAGGCGCACCAGGCAGGTCTGCATGAGCAGATCGCCCGTCTGCGCGCCCACGAGACGGCGCTGATCGAGAAGATCACGACCTACCGGGACGGCCTCGCCGCGATCGACGCTTCGACAGAACGGAACGACCGATGACCGATACGACGGAACGACAGCAGAGATTTGCACACGGCAAGAAGGTTCTCGACGCGGTCGACGGGGCCGCCGGTGCGAACGTCATCGATGCGCTCGCCGGGATCTCGCCCGAGCTCGCCCATCAGGTGGTCGCGTGGGGCTTCGGTGAGATCTACTCCCGCCCCGGACTGGAGCCCCGGGATCGACAGCTGGTGACACTCGGGATGCTCACCGCGCTCGGCGGCTGCGAACCGCAACTCGACGTCCACATCCACGCCGCGCTGAATGTCGGACTCACCCCGGAACAGATCGTTGAGGCGTTGCTGCACAGCGCCGTCTATTGCGGCTTCCCCCGCGCGTTGAATGCGACGTTCGTCGCCAAGAAGGTCTTCGCCGACCGCGGACTGCTGCTCGTCGGCTAACGGCCCGCGTCGTTCGTCAGCGCTGCTCGAGCCAGGTCGAGCGCATCCGACGGCTCGACCCCCAGGGTGTGCATCGCGCGGGCGAACTCGGCGGCGGCCCGGGCGGCGCGTTCCCTCGTGGCATCCGTGCCCGCCGATACGAACGTGCCCGCCCGCCCGCGGGTCTCGACGAAGCGCGCCTCTTCGAGCTCCTTGTAAACGCGCGCGACGGTGTTGGCGGCCAGACCCAGGTCGATGGCGAGCGTCCGGACCGGGGGAAGCCGTGTCCCCGTCGGCAGCGCGCCGCTCTCGATCATCGCGATGATCTGAACCCGCACTTGCGCGAACGGGGGAGTCGTCGATGCGGGGTCCAGTCGGATGTCCATGGTGCCGCCACCGTATCAACCGCGGCCGGCGCGGCCGGCAACGGAAAGGGCCCGGATGCCATGGCATCCGGGCCCTCGTCCGAGACTTACGCGGTCGCGTCCTCGCGCTTGGGCAGCACCCAACCGGGCCGCACGAAGTGGCACGTGTAGCCGTTCGGGATGCGGATCAGGTAGTCCTGGTGCTCGGGCTCGGCCTCCCAGAAGGGGGCCTCGGGCTCGATCGTCGTGACCACCTTGGCGGGCCAGATGCCCGACGCGTCGACGTCAGCGATCGTGTCGCGGGCGACCTCCTCCTGCTCGGGGGAGAGCGGGAAGATCGCCGAGCGGTAGCTCGTGCCGATGTCGTTCCCCTGACGGTTCAGGGTCGACGGGTCGTGGATCTGGAAGAAGAACGCCAGGATGTCGCGGTAGCTCGTCTTCGCGGGGTCGAAGACGATCTCGACCGCCTCGGCGTGGCCGGGGTGGTTGCGGTAGGTCGCGTGGTCGTTCTGGCCGCCGGTGTACCCGACGCGCGTGTCGAGCACGCCCGGCTGGCGGCGGATGAGGTCTTCGACACCCCAGAAGCAGCCGCCCGCGAGGACGGCGGTTTCGGTGCCGGGGCGGCGGGTGATCTCGCCGGTGTCGGTGGGTCCGCTGGTCATGTTCTGGCTCCTTTGGGGGTGACGGGGAAAGATGAGGTCGAAGAGCTTCATGAGGCCTGGCTCTCGCTGAACAGCGCCAGATAGGCCCCGTAGCCCTGAGCCTCGAGTTCGTGGACGGGCACGAAACGCAGTGCTGCCGAATTCATGCAGTATCTCAGCCCGCCGGCCTGGCGGGGGCCGTCGTCGAAGACGTGACCGAGGTGGCTGTCGGCCCCGCTCGAGCGCACCTCGGTGCGGCTCATCCAGAGGGTGCGGTCGGTCTTCTCCACGACGGCGGTGTCGTCGATGGGCTTGGTGAAGCTCGGCCAGCCCGATCCGCTGTCGAACTTGTCGGTCGACGAGAACAGTGGCTGCCCCGACACGACGTCGACGTAGATCCCTGCCTCGTGGTTGTCCCAGTACTCGTTGCGGAACGGCGGCTCCGTTGCGTCGTCCTGCGTGACGGCGAACTGGCGGTCGGTGAGGCGCCCGAGGGCGGCCGACGTCTTCCGGTACTCCGTGCTCACGGTGTGCATCCCTTCGCTGCGATGCCCGGTGCGGGCATCACCCAGAAGAACGCCGGACGATGCGGATTTGGTCCCGCGGGGCTGGGAGCGGGCTGTGAGTTGTCGACGGTTCCGGTGGCCACGGGCAACCCCGGCCGTTCGTCCGGGTGCGCTCGGTACCGTGGCCCCTCGACCCCCAGGAGGATTCATGCCCCGCACGATCGTCATCACCGGTGCCAGCGACGGCATCGGTGCCGCGTCCGCCCGACAGCTCCACGAGATCGGTGAAGAGGTGGTCATCGTCGGGCGCAACCCCGACAAGACCCACCGGGTCGCCGATGCGCTGGGCGCGGCCTCGTTCGTGGCCGACTTCTCCGACCTCGCCCAGGTGCGCGAGCTCGCGGCCTCCCTGCTCGCGGCGTACCCGCGGATCGACGTGCTCGCCAACAACGCCGGTGGGATCTTCGACGAGCGCCGCACGACGGTCGACGGGTTCGAGGTGACGTTCCAGGTCGATCACCTGGCGCCGTTCCTGCTCACGAACCTGCTGCGCGAGCGGCTCCTCGACTCCCGCGCCTCGGTCATCCAGACCTCCAGCGCCGCCGCGCGGCTGTTCTCGCGCTTCGACGTCGATGACCTGCAGGGCGAACGCCGCTACTCCGCCTCGCGCGCGTACGGCAACGCGAAGCTCGCGAACGTGCTGTTCACGAAGGAGTTGCACCGGCGCTACGGCGACGCGGGCCTCTCCGCCGTCGCCTTCCACCCGGGCGTCATCGCCTCGAGCTTCGGCTCGACGGGGAGCGGCTCGTGGAAGTTCCTCTACGGCGGCCAGCTCGCGCAGCGGTTGCTGACCTCGACCGACGTGGGTGGTGCCCGTCTGACGTGGCTCGCGCTCGGCAAACCGGGGGTGGATTGGATGCCGGGCGGCTTCTACGCCAACAACAAACCGGGGAAGACCCACCGCCGCGCCGACGATCCCGCGCTGGCACGCCTGCTGTGGGACCGCAGTGCGGAGCTGGTCGGTCTGCCGGAGTAGCCATCCCGTAGCTCGCGCGGGCGGAGGGTGTGACGGGGCCTCAGCCCACTCCCGCGCGCGGTGGCTCGATGGTCCACCCGAGCCGCTCGAGGGCCGCGTGCAGTCGGCGCCCCTGCGCCCACGCGATCGCGCCGGACACGTCGGAGTACACGTCGACGACGAAGGGCGGCGGGTCCCCGAACTTCGGAATCTCGACCTCGGCCCACGCCCGCGGCGCGAGCCAGACGCGCGGGCGCGGCGTCCGTGCCCCGTCGACGGCCCCGTCGGCGGCGAACGCGATGACATCGAGCGCGTCGAGCTTGGTGATGGGCATGTCGACGACGAGGGTCACGGCATGGAGTCTTTCGGTCATCGGGCACCTCCCGGGATCATCCTCACACGCGCGGCGCGGGCGAGGGCGGTGCGGGGCTTCCGGCTGGCCGCGCGACTAGCCTCGTCGCATGCCCTCGCCCCGCGCCGACCTGGAAGCGCTCGTCCGCACCGCGACCGTCGAAATGTTCGCCGAGCTGCGCGCGCTCCCAGTGGACGGCGCGGCGCGCGAGGCGGCGGTCCTCCTCCTGTTCGGGGCGCTGGATGCCGTCCCCAGCGCGCACACGACGGCGGCGGTGCCGCGCGACCTCGATGTGCTCCTGTTGGCCCGCGCTGACACGCTCCGGGCGCACCCGGGTCAGGTGGCCTTCCCCGGCGGACGCGTCGACCCGGGGGACGTAGGCCCCGTCGCGGCTGCGCTGCGCGAGGCTCGCGAGGAGACCGGACTCGATCCGTCGGGGGTGGAGGTGCTGGGCACGCTTCCCCGCGTACCGCTGGCCTTCTCCCGGCACCTCGTGACGCCGGTCGTGGGGTGGTGGACCCGGCCGACACCCGTGCGCGCGGTCGACGCCGCTGAGTCGGCCGCCGTGTTCCGCGCTCCCGTCGGCGATCTGCTCGATCCCGCGCGGCGCGGGGTGACCGTGCTCCAGCGTGACGGACGGACGTGGCGCGGCCCGGCGTTCCTCGTTCCGCACGCCACCGGGGAGCACCTCGTCTGGGGCTTCACCGCCATGATCCTCGACGGCATCTTCGACCGGCTGCGCTGGACCGAGCCGTGGGATCGCGCGCGCGAGATCGCCCTTCCCGACACGGGAGCGGTGGCGTCCACTCCTCCTCCCCGGGCCGCCCGCCCGTAGCGCTTTCCGGGCTCTTCGTCATCCTGCTCACGCACACGCGCCGGGATCGCTAGCGTGGACGTCGTGACTGCGCCCGTTGACCCCACCACCACCTCCGCCTGGACCCGCCTGACGGCACTGCGCGACGGCTTCGAGCCCGATCTGCGCGGTTGGTTCGCCGCCGACCCCCAGCGCGTCGACGACCTCACGCGAACGGTCGGCGACCTGCACGTCGACCTGTCGAAGAACCTCGTCACCCCCGAGATTCTCGACGCGCTCGTGGCGCTCGCCGACGAGACCGGCGTGCGCGAGCGCTTCGCCGACATGCTCCGCGGCGTCCACCTCAACACGAGCGAAGACCGCGCCGTGCTCCACACCGCACTCCGTCGTCCGGCCGACGCCGACCCGTCGCTCGTCGTCGACGGGCAGGAGGTCGACCGCGACGTGCAGGCCGTGCTCGAGAGCATGACCGCTTTCGCCGACCGCGTCCGCTCCGGACAGTGGCAGGGAGTGACCGGCAAGAAGGTCACGCACGTGGTCAACATCGGCATCGGCGGATCCGACCTCGGGCCGGTCATGGTCTACGAGGCGCTCAAGCCGCTGGCGGATGCCGGCATCCAGGCGCGTTTCGTCAGCAACATCGACCCGACCGACATCGCCGAGAAGACCGCCGACCTCGACCCCGAGACGACGCTGTTCATCGTCGCATCCAAAACCTTCACGACCCTCGAGACCCTCACCAACGCCCGCCTCGCGCGCGACTGGCTGTGGGCCGGGCTCGCGGCGGCCGGAGCGATGGATGACACCGAGTCTGCGCGCACGGACGCGGTCGCACACCACTTCGTCGCCGTGTCGACGGCGCTCGACAAGGTCGAGGCCTTCGGCATCGACCCGGCGAACGCCTTCGGCTTCTGGGACTGGGTCGGCGGGCGCTACTCCGTCGACTCCGCGATCGGGCTCTCGCTCATGATCGCGTTCGGCCCGGCGGCGTTCCGAGAGCTGCTCGCCGGGTTCCACGCCGTCGACGTGCACGTGGCCACGACCCCCATCGAGCGCAACGTCCCGGTCCTCATGGGCCTGCTCAACGTCTGGTACACCAACTTCCTCGGGGCCCAGTCGCACGCCGTGCTGCCGTACGCCCAGCAGCTCAGCCGTTTCGCCGCCTACCTTCAGCAGCTCACGATGGAGTCCAACGGCAAGTCGGTGCGCTGGGACGGCTCGCCGGTGACCACCGACACGGGCGAGATCTTCTGGGGCGAGCCGGGCACGAACGGCCAGCACGCCTTCTACCAGCTCATCCACCAGGGGACCCGCCTGATCCCGGCCGATTTCATCGCGTTCGTGAACCCGGCGTATCCGCTCGACGACGGCGGCCGCGACGTGCACGGCCTGTTCCTGGCGAATTTCCTCGCCCAGACCAAGGCGCTCGCGTTCGGCAAGACGGCCGACGAGGTCGAGGCCGAGGGCACGACGGGAGCGCTCGTCGCCGCTCGCACATTCCCCGGCAACCGTCCGACGACCTCGATCTTCGCGCCGTCGCTCACGCCGGCGGTGCTCGGCCAGCTGGTCGCGCTCTACGAGCACATCACCTTCACGCAGGGCACGATCTGGGGCATCAACTCCTTCGACCAGTGGGGCGTCGAGCTCGGTAAGCAGCTGGCGCTGCAGATCGCGCCGGCGATCGAGGGCGACGACGAGGCGCTGGCGGCTCAGGATGCCTCCACGGCGGCGCTGCTGACGTACTACCGCACGCACCGCTCCTGACCTCGGGCGCGCCTCAGCGCGGGCGCGTGTCCGCGTCGGAGCTTCGGGTGAACGGGCCGATTTGCGAGGATTTCTCTCGCCGAATCGGCCCGTTCGTCTTTCCGGGCGTGACCGTCGCGGGCGGGGGCGGCGGCGCCGATGCTCGCAGCGGCTCCTGACCCGATGAATCCCTGGTGAAGCCAGGTATTCATCCGCTCGGAGGAAAGGGAATTCTCCAGCCACGTTGCGCTCTATCGCGCCGGTGGGCGCGGACGCGGCCGGCGCGCGCCTCCCACGCGCCTCCCAGGTAACGAAGAGATAACGCTCAGAACCGCCACTCACACTCGGGGACTTGTGCCGACCCGACGGCACGATTCCGCGCTCGCATCTGTCGAGCCGCGTCCACGTCGAAGGATCCCCCTGACTTGTTGCGTTCCGATGTAAAGCTCACCCACGTCCATCGCGCCCGCCGCACCCTCGCCACCGCGGCAACGTGCGCCGGACTAGCGCTGGGGCTCGTGGCGACGACGGGGCTCGCCGCCGCCGCGCCCCTCTCCGCGCCCGATGCCTCGGCATCCGCCTTCTCGACACCCGCGTCTCGCGTCGTGGTGGCCGCCCCGACCCTGGAGGGGATCGTCGGCGCCGCCGACTCGGCTCGCACCCGCGCGCAGTCGACGCTCGCCGATGCCGCGGCCGTCCAGGCCGACATCGCCCGCACGGGCCTCCCGCTCTCGGTCGGCGACACCGCCGTCGACACGGCGGCACTTCGAGACGCCGCCGACCGTCTGTCGTCCTCGGCGCTCCTCCCGGTCGTCCTGGTGCCCGCCCTCAGCCAGAACGCGGCGAGCGAGGCCGACCGTGTCGCCGACCGCGTCGACGAATTGCGCGCGAGCCTCGACGAGGCCGTCATCGCGAAGGCGGCCGCGGATGCCGCTGCCGAGGCGCAGCGCCAGGCCGAAGCCGCCGCGGCCGCGGAGGCGCAGCGTCAGAAGGAGGCCGCCGAGGCCCTCGCCCGGGTCAATACGCCCGAGGGGGCGAAGCAGTTCGCGGCGACGCTCGCCGCCGAGAAGTACGGCTGGGGCTCCGATCAGTTCTCGTGCCTGGAGTCCCTGTGGACCAGGGAGTCCGGTTGGAACTACCAGGCCTACAACCCCAGTGGCGCGACGGGGATCCCGCAGTCGCTCCCGGGGAGCAAGATGGCCACGTTCGGCGACGACTGGCAGACCAACGCAGCGACCCAGATCGCGTGGGGGCTGGACTACATTTCCCGCGGATACGGGACGCCGTGCAGCGCGTGGGGTCACTCGGAGGCGGTCAACTGGTACTGACCAGAAGCCGGTCCCACTGACCGCCGATTCCCAGCCATCTGTCGCTCTCAGCGATATATCGTTGTATATCGCTGGACCCATCCGGGGTCCCGTATCGGGAGGTCAGCATGAGTGGTTCATTCTTGGGAGACGCATTCGGCGCACGCGGCGGTTCCGCCGGTCAGGGCTGGCCGATGTCCAACATCCTCGACGCCATGGAGCAGTTGCGCGCCCAGTTCGAGCAGAAGACGTCCACCAGTCCGCGGATGAACAAGGGTGACGTGCGCTCCGCCGTGCTCTCGCTCTTGCTCGAGCAGCCGATGCACGGCTACCAGATCATCCGGGAGATCGAGGAGCGCAGCGGCGGTACCTGGAAGCCGAGCCCCGGTTCGGTGTACCCGACCCTGCAGCTGCTCACCGACGAGGGTCTCGTCCAGTCCGAGGAGTCCGGCGGGCGCAAGACCTACTCGCTGACCGAAGAGGGTCGCGCCGCCGCCGGTGACGAGACCACCGAGCGCACGGCGCCGTGGGAGGCAGCCGGGTCGCGTGACGGCGGCCGCATGACGGCGCTGCCGAAGGCCGGTGTCGAGCTGGCGCAGGCCGCCGCCCAGGTGGCGCGCACGGGCAACAAGGAGCAGGTCGCGCAGGCGGTCGAAATCCTCGACGACGCCCGCCGTAAGCTCTACTCCATCCTCGCCCAGAGCTGAGGGTGCCCGAGCCCGACGGCCGTCGTGGGGTCCTCGGCATCCCGGAGATCCGATGACCGACGACGCCCTCATGCGCGCCCGCTACCGGCGCATCACCCGGTTCGCCGCGCGCTACCTGGTCCAGGCCTGGTGGTATGAGCTGTTCCTGCCGCGGTTCGGTCTCGAGCGTTTCTCCGCTCGGGGCCGAACCCGGCGGTTGCAGCGCATCGCCCGGCGATTCCACGGCCTGGCGGTCGACCTCGGTGGTCTGATGATCAAGGTCGGACAGTTCATGTCGTCGCGCCTCGACGTGCTCCCGCCGGTCATCACGAAAGAGCTCGAGGGCCTGCAAGACGAGGTTCCCGCGGTCCCGTTCGCGCAGATGCGGGCGCGGGCGGAGGAAGAGCTCGGGATGCCGCTGGAACGCGCATTCGCGACGGTCGATGAGCGGCCCCTCGCCGCGGCCTCGCTCGGGCAGGCCCACCGAGCGGTGCTCTCCGACGAACTGGCAGAGGAGACGGGGCTCCGCGAGGTGGTGGTGAAGATCCAGCGCCCCGGGATCGACCGCATCGTCGACGTCGATCTTCGCGCCCTGCGCAAGGTCGGGCGCTGGTTGAGCCGGGTTTCGCTCGTGCGCGACCGCGTCGACATGCCCGCGCTGGTAGAGGAGTTCGCCGCGACCAGCCTCGAAGAGATCGACTACCTCCACGAGGCTGCGAACTCCGAGCGCTTCGCCGCCGACTTCGGGGGAGAGGGGGGAGTGGCCGTCCCCGAGGTGGTCTGGGAACGCACCACCCGCCGACTCCTCACCCTGCAGGACGTCACGGCGATCAAGATCAACGACGTCGAGGCCTTGCGCGCCGCGGGGATCAACCCGTCCGAGGTCGCCGCCCGCTTCGCGGCGGTCATGTTCGACCAGTTGTTCGACGACGGGTTCTTCCACGCCGATCCGCACCCCGGGAATGTGTTCGTCACCCCGCTCCCCACGGCTCCGGATGCCCCCTCCCCGGCCTGGCGGTTCACGTTCATCGACTTCGGAATGATGGGCGAGGTGCCCCCGGGCCTGCGCCGTGGTCTGCGTCGTGTCCTCATCGCCGCGGCTTCGCGCGACGGCAAGGGCCTCGTGGACGGCATCCGCGACATCGGTGTCCTCCTTCCCTCCGCCGACACGGTGCAGCTCGAGCGGGCGATGACGCAGCTGTTCTCGCGATTCGGGGGAATGGGCTTCGCCGAGCTGCAGGAGGTGGATCCGCGAGAGTTCCGCGCGTTCGCGGTCGAGTTCGGCGACGTCGTGCGTGCTCTGCCGTTCCAGCTCCCCGAGAACTTCCTCCTCATCGTGCGGGCGATGTCGCTGACCAGCGGAATGTGCAGCTCCCTCGACCCGGCCTTCAACATCTGGGATGCCGTGGAGCCCTACGCCCAGCGGCTCATCCGCGAAGAGAGCGGCAACGTGGTGCAGGCTTTTGCGCGCGAGGCGGTGTCCGTCGCGGCTCTCACTGCCCGCCTGCCGCGGCGCGTCGACGCGCTCGTGTCGCGCATCGAGGAGGGGGCCGTCTCGGTGCAGACGCCGCGCATCGAGCGGCGCCTGCGTGACCTCGAACGCATGGTGCGGAGAGTTGTCTCGGCGGTGCTGTTCACGGGGCTGCTGATCGGCGGCATCCTGCTGCAGGCCGAGCAGGCGGTGGTCGGTACCGTCCTGATGGTCGCCTCGATCGCCCCGCTCTCGCACGCGCTGCTGGCTGGCATCATCGCTCGGCGCGCCGGCGCCTGACGCGACGTTCCCCTCACACGCAGAAGCGCGCCGCCCGGGATTCCGGAGCGGCGCGCTTCTGTGTTCGCGGAACGGGCCTCAGTACCAGCCGACGGACTGCGACTTTGCCCAGGCTCCGCACGGGCTGCCGTAGCGACCCGAGATGTAGCCGAGGCCCCATGACACCTGCGTGGCGGCGTTGGTTTGCCAGTCGCCGCCGGCCGACGCCATCTTGCTGCCGGGGAGGGCCTGGGGGATGCCGAAGGCGCCGCTGCTGGAGTTGTACGCCTGGTAGTTCCAGCCCGACTCGCGGTTCCACAGCGAAACGAGGCAGGAGAACTGGTCGTCGCCCCAGCCATAGCCGGCGAGCATGCCGCGTGCGGTCGCCTGTGCGCCGCCGGGGCTGTTGTCGCCCGAGCCGCCGCCGCTGGCCATCGGCGGCGCCGGACGCGGGGTGCTACCGCTCGAGGACGACCCGCTCGACGACGACGCGGTGGCTCGCGCCTCTTCTTCGGCCTGGGCGCGGGCCGCAGCTTCGGCCTCGAGCCGTGCCTTCTCTGCTGCCTCTTCGGCCTGCTGCTTCGCCACAGCCGCGTCGAGGCTTCCGCGAAGTTCGGCGACACGCTGGTCGACCGCCGAGCTGTGCTCGCTCGCCGCGGCGGCGAGCTCGGGGAGGAAGGTCGGAGACAGATCCTGTGCGGCGACCAGCCGGTCGGCTGCGGCGTCGAGAGCGGTCGTGTCGATGTCGGCGGGGCGCCCGATGTCGAGACCGGATGCCGCGATGTCGGTCTGGACCACGGTGGCGGACTCGAGGCTGGCGGCCGCCGCAGCGGCAACCGAACGCGCCTGGACGGTCTCGGGAGCCGACGACACCGCGGGGGTGGAGAACGACGCGAGCTGGAACGTGGCCGACGACAGATCGGCCGACGTCGTGGCGGCCGAGGGCAGGGGAGCGGTGCCGGTGAGCGCGGCGGTCGCGAGCACGCCGAGGGCGAGAGTACCGGCCGCGAGCGCGGGGCGGCGGCGGAGTCGGCGGGAGGCCCGGCGACGCTCGCGGCGGTTGGACGAGGGTGTCGAATCAGAGTGCATAAAACCGGTTTCGTATCGGGAGGACGGCTCGGGTGTCGCCGTCACGTCCGCGTGTGAGCGGGCACAAGTCCGCGAGCCTGGCACGCGATTCTGGACGGTACCTGGGCGGCCGGGCCTCCCGCCCGGTCGAGAAAGGGCCGATCCGGGACAGATCATCCGGAGAGAGCTGACCCGACGGATGCCGTTGAGGACGGCCCCGGCATCGATGGCGGGGACGGGTTCGGTGCGCTACGCTGAAGTGTCACTCGTGTGAGTCGTTCTGCATGCCCGAACGAGAGACGAGTGCCATCGCACGACATCAATCCGCTTCGCTTCGGCTCGCGGCATCCGTTCGTCTCCGACGCGCGTGTGCTCGACCGGGGTCCACCTGGATCTCCCGCGGGAGTCGAAGCCCGACACCAACCCCACTAGGACAACCCACTACATGACTACCGCAACGACCGCCCCGGCCATCAAGCAGGTCGCGATCAACGACATCGGCTCTGCTGAAGACTTCCTGGCCGCGGTCGAGAAGACCCTGAAGTTCTTCAACGACGGCGACCTCATCGAAGGCACCGTGGTGAAGATCGACCGCGACGAGGTCCTCCTCGACGTCGGTTACAAGACCGAGGGTGTCATCCCCTCCCGCGAGCTTTCGATCAAGCACGACGTCGACCCCAACGAGGTCGTCAACGTCGGCGATCACGTCGAGGCCCTCGTTCTCCAGAAGGAGGACAAGGAAGGCCGTCTCATCCTGTCCAAGAAGCGCGCGCAGTACGAGCGTGCGTGGGGCGACGTTGAGAAGATCAAGGAGAACGACGGTGTGGTCACCGGCTCCGTGATCGAGGTCGTCAAGGGTGGTCTCATCGTCGACATCGGCCTCCGTGGCTTCCTCCCGGCCTCGCTCATCGAGCTGCGCCGCGTCCGCGACCTCACGCCGTACCTCGGCCAGGAGATCGAGGCGAAGATCCTCGAGCTCGACAAGAACCGCAACAACGTCGTGCTTTCGCGCCGCGCCCTGCTCGAGCAGACGCAGTCCGAGTCGCGCACCACGTTCCTCAACAACCTCCACAAGGGTCAGGTCCGCAAGGGCACGGTCTCGTCGATCGTCAACTTCGGTGCGTTCGTCGACCTGGGTGGCGTCGACGGTCTCGTTCACGTCTCCGAGCTCTCCTGGAAGCACATCGAGCACGCCTCCGAGGTCGTCGAGGTGGGCCAGGAGGTCACCGTCGAGATCCTCGAGGTCGACCTCGACCGCGAGCGCGTCTCCCTGTCGCTCAAGGCGACGCAGGAAGACCCGTGGCAGGTGTTCGCCCGTACCCACGCGATCGGTCAGATCGCTCCGGGCAAGGTCACCAAGCTCGTTCCGTTCGGTGCGTTCGTTCGCGTCGCCGACGGCATCGAGGGCCTCGTGCACATCTCGGAGCTCTCGGGCAAGCACGTCGAGCTCGCCGAGCAGGTCGTGTCGGTCGGCGAAGAGGTCTTCGTCAAGATCATCGACATCGACCTCGAGCGTCGTCGCATCTCGCTGTCGCTCAAGCAGGCCAACGAGTCGGTCGACCCCAACGGCACCGAGTTCGACCCGGCGCTGTACGGCATGGTCACCGAGTACGACGAGCGTGGCGAGTACAAGTACCCCGAGGGCTTCGACCCCGAGTCGGGTGCCTGGCTCGAGGGCTTCGACACTCAGCGCGAGCAGTGGGAGCAGGAGTACGCCGCTGCCCAGGGTCGCTGGGAGGCTCACAAGGCCGCCGTTGCCAAGGCTCTCGAGGCCGAGGCCGCCAACCCGATCGACTCGGGTTCGTTCGGTGGAAACTTCTCGTCGGAGTCGCCCGTCCAGGGCACCCTCGCCGACGACGAGTCCCTCGCCGCTCTGCGTGAGAAGCTCAGCGGTCGCTGATCCTCTTCACATCGAAGGCCGGTACCCCGTGTGGGTGCCGGCCTTCGGTCGTTTGCGCGCAAGCCCTGGTTTCCGAGGCCTGGCTGCGTCGACAATGGGGTCATGGCTTCACGACTTCCGTTTCTCATCACCGTCGCAGGCGTCGCCGTGCTGTTTCTCTCGATCGCGTTCGTGTTCGCACTCGTCCTTGGGGCGATGTTCCTCGGGGGCCTGGAATTCTCCGGAGGGCACGGGGATGCCACCGCCGCGCGCGTCGTCTTCACCACCGCGGCATAGCGCAGTTCACCGTGGGCCCGATCGACCTCTGAGTCGACCGGGCCTGCGGCGTCTTCCGCGGGTTTCCGCGCGTGCGGTGTGCGACACGCCCGGGGTGTGTGGCGGATTGGACGGGTGTGGGGGTTCCGCGTAAGTTATTCCTTGTTCGCCCCACAGGGGAGAGCGGAGCGGCCGGAAGGCCCCGCGTCCTCTCAAGTGGTGAACGAAGCCAAGGTCTGCTCCTGATGGTGTAGAGTCTTGGTTCTGGTCTTCGACTGGTTCTGCGACGTTGATCTCTTCGTGAGGTCCCACTGTCAGGTCCTGGGTCGGGGTCTGGATGGTTGTGAACTTGCCTCACGGGTACGGTCGGAAGATTGGTTCTGTGGGTGCGTCCGTTCCTTGAGAACTCAACAGCGTGCACTTGTCAAATGCCAATTTATTCCTCGTCGGGCCTTCGGGTCTGGTGAGAATTCCTTTGGATCAAAGTCCAACCTTTTTTGGTTGGCATCTGGATAGTCAGTTTTGACTTCCTGTTTGGTCAGATTGAACTCGTCTGCCCTGACCTTATTCCGGTTGGGTGGGCTTTTTTCTTTTACGGAGAGTTTGATCCTGGCTCAGGATGAACGCTGGCGGCGTGCTTAACACATGCAAGTCGAACGGTGAAGCCAAGCTTGCTTGGTGGATCAGTGGCGAACGGGTGAGTAACACGTGAGCAACCTGCCCTGGACTCTGGGATAAGCGCTGGAAACGGCGTCTAATACTGGATATGAGCTCTCATCGCATGGTGGGGGTTGGAAAGATTTTTCGGTCTGGGATGGGCTCGCGGCCTATCAGCTTGTTGGTGAGGTAATGGCTCACCAAGGCGTCGACGGGTAGCCGGCCTGAGAGGGTGACCGGCCACACTGGGACTGAGACACGGCCCAGACTCCTACGGGAGGCAGCAGTGGGGAATATTGCACAATGGGCGGAAGCCTGATGCAGCAACGCCGCGTGAGGGATGACGGCCTTCGGGTTGTAAACCTCTTTTAGCAGGGAAGAAGCGTGAGTGACGGTACCTGCAGAAAAAGCGCCGGCTAACTACGTGCCAGCAGCCGCGGTAATACGTAGGGCGCAAGCGTTATCCGGAATTATTGGGCGTAAAGAGCTCGTAGGCGGTTTGTCGCGTCTGCTGTGAAATCCCGAGGCTCAACCTCGGGCCTGCAGTGGGTACGGGCAGACTAGAGTGCGGTAGGGGAGATTGGAATTCCTGGTGTAGCGGTGGAATGCGCAGATATCAGGAGGAACACCGATGGCGAAGGCAGATCTCTGGGCCGTAACTGACGCTGAGGAGCGAAAGGGTGGGGAGCAAACAGGCTTAGATACCCTGGTAGTCCACCCCGTAAACGTTGGGAACTAGTTGTGGGGACCATTCCACGGTTTCCGTGACGCAGCTAACGCATTAAGTTCCCCGCCTGGGGAGTACGGCCGCAAGGCTAAAACTCAAAGGAATTGACGGGGACCCGCACAAGCGGCGGAGCATGCGGATTAATTCGATGCAACGCGAAGAACCTTACCAAGGCTTGACATATACGAGAACGGGCCAGAAATGGTCAACTCTTTGGACACTCGTAAACAGGTGGTGCATGGTTGTCGTCAGCTCGTGTCGTGAGATGTTGGGTTAAGTCCCGCAACGAGCGCAACCCTCGTTCTATGTTGCCAGCACGTAATGGTGGGAACTCATGGGATACTGCCGGGGTCAACTCGGAGGAAGGTGGGGATGACGTCAAATCATCATGCCCCTTATGTCTTGGGCTTCACGCATGCTACAATGGCCGGTACAAAGGGCTGCAATACCGTGAGGTGGAGCGAATCCCAAAAAGCCGGTCCCAGTTCGGATTGAGGTCTGCAACTCGACCTCATGAAGTCGGAGTCGCTAGTAATCGCAGATCAGCAACGCTGCGGTGAATACGTTCCCGGGTCTTGTACACACCGCCCGTCAAGTCATGAAAGTCGGTAACACCTGAAGCCGGTGGCCCAACCCTTGTGGAGGGAGCCGTCGAAGGTGGGATCGGTAATTAGGACTAAGTCGTAACAAGGTAGCCGTACCGGAAGGTGCGGCTGGATCACCTCCTTTCTAAGGAGCATCTGACGCCCTGTGATGGGGTTGTTCAGGCGCCGGATCAGACCGAATGTGTCTGCCGGTTAGCTCATGGGTGGAACGTTTGATGAGGTGCTGGTTGGGTTTGCCTGGTCTTTAGTACGCCGTTTGCGGTGGGAATGAGATGGGGTGGGTCTGGTTGGTACATGCACGCTGTTGGGTCCTGAGGGGCCGGGCGCTGATCGCATCTTTGGGTGTGGTTGGTGGTTGTTCCTCTTGGGCCTTGTGCTGCTGCCGGTTGGTGGTGGTGTGGGGTACCGCCCGTACTTTGAGAACTACACAGTGGACGCGAGCATCTTCGACATGATCCTTTAGGGGATGGTGTCGTGAAGATGATCTTAAAGATCATTAGTCAATTTTTTGACGATTCAACTCATGTGATTTCAAGTCTTTAAGAGCAAACGGTGGATGCCTTGGCATCTGGAGCCGAAGAAGGACGTAGCAATCTGCGATAAGCCTCGGGGAACTGATAAGCGAGTTTTGATCCGAGGGTGTCCGAATGGGGAAACCCCGCCAGGGCGCGTGCGTGCCTGGTGACTCCCGCCTGAATATATAGGGCGGGTAGAGGGAACGTGGGGAAGTGAAACATCTCAGTACCCACAGGAAGAGAAAGCAAAAGCGATTCCGTGAGTAGTGGCGAGCGAAACCGGAAGAGGCTAAACCTAGCGTGTGTGATAGCCGGCAGGTGTTGCATGTTGGGGGTTGTGGGACTTTTCTGATTGTTCTGCCGAGCAGTCGACGTGACAAGAGGGTATAGACGAACGGTTTTGAATGGCCGGTCATAGAGGGTGCGAACCCCGTAGTCGAAATGCCTGTTCTTGGCGTGAAGAGTATCCCAAGTAGCACGGGGCCCGAGAAATCCCGTGTGAATCTGTCAGGACCACCTGATAAGCCTAAATACTCCCAGATGACCGATAGCGGACAAGTACCGTGAGGGAAAGGTGAAAAGTACCCCGGGAGGGGAGTGAAATAGTACCTGAAACCGTTTGCTTACAAACCGTTGGAGCCTCCTTAGTAGGGGTGACAGCGTGCCTTTTGAAGAATGAGCCTGCGAGTTAGCGATACGTGGCGAGGTTAACCCGTGTGGGGTAGCCGTAGCGAAAGCGAGTCTGAATAGGGCGATTCAGTCGCGTGTCCTAGACCCGAAGCGAAGTGATCTATCCATGGCCAGGTTGAAGCGACGGTAAGACGTCGTGGAGGACCGAACCCACTTAGGTTGAAAACTGAGGGGATGAGCTGTGGATAGGGGTGAAAGGCCAATCAAACTTCGTGATAGCTGGTTCTCTCCGAAATGCATTTAGGTGCAGCGTTGCGTGTTTCTTGCCGGAGGTAGAGCTACTGGATGGCCGATGGGCCCTACAAGGTTACTGACGTCAGCCAAACTCCGAATGCCGGTAAGTGAGAGCGCAGCAGTGAGACTGTGGGGGATAAGCTTCATAGTCGAGAGGGAAACAACCCAGACCACCATCTAAGGTCCCTAAGCGCGTGCTAAGTGGGAAAGGATGTGGAGTTGCTTAGACAACCAGGAGGTTGGCTTAGAAGCAGCCACCCTTGAAAGAGTGCGTAATAGCTCACTGGTCAAGTGATTCCGCGCCGACAATGTAACGGGGCTCAAGCACGCCACCGAAGTTGTGGCATTGACATTTTTGGTAGGCCTTCGTGGTCCAGCCGTGTTGATGGGTAGGAGAGCGTCGTGTCGCGAGTGAAGCGGCGGGGTGACCCAGCCGTGGACGCGACACGAGTGAGAATGCAGGCATGAGTAGCGAAAGACGTGTGAGAAACATGTCCTCCGAAAGACCAAGGGTTCCAGGGTCAAGCTAATCTTCCCTGGGTAAGTCGGGACCTAAGGCGAGGCCGACAGGCGTAGTCGATGGACAACGGGTTGATATTCCCGTACCGGCGAAGAACCGCCCAAGCTAATCCAGTGGTGCTAAGAGTCCTAGCATGGAATGGTCGGATCCCTTCGGGGTGATGAACGTCTGTGTGAACGCTCGACCCCATGCTGGTGCGGCTAGCGTATTAACAGGTGTGACGCAGGAAGGTAGCCCAAGCCAGGCGATGGTAGTCCTGGTGCAAGTGCGTAGGCCGAGTGATAGGCAAATCCGTCACTCATTGAGGCTGAGACACGATGCGGATAAAAAGTGGGTGATCCTATGCTGCCGAGAAAAGCATCGACGCGAGGTTCTAGCTGCCCGTACCCCAAACCGACTCAGGTGGTCAGGTAGAGAATACCAAGGAGATCGAGAGAATCGTGGTTAAGGAACTCGGCAAAATGCCCCCGTAACTTCGGGAGAAGGGGGGCCATCCACTTATTAGGACTTGCTCCGAAAGGGTGTGGTGGCCGCAGAGACTAGTGGGTAGCGACTGTTTACTAAAAACACAGGTCCGTGCCAAGTCGCAAGACGATGTATACGGACTGACGCCTGCCCGGTGCTGGAAGGTTAAGAGGACCGGTTAGCCGTAAGGCGAAGCTGAGAATTTAAGCCCCAGTAAACGGCGGTGGTAACTATAACCATCCTAAGGTAGCGAAATTCCTTGTCGGGTAAGTTCCGACCTGCACGAATGGCGTAACGACTTCCCAACTGTCTCAACCGCGAACTCGGCGAAATTGCATTACGAGTAAAGATGCTCGTTACGCGCAGCAGGACGGAAAGACCCCGTGACCTTTACTACAGCTTGGTATTGGTGTTCGGTGTGGCTTGTGTAGGATAGGTGGGAGACTGTGAAGCGGACACGCCAGTGTTCGTGGAGTCATTGTTGAAATACCACTCTGGTCACTCTGGATATCTAACTTAGGACCGTGATCCGGTTCAGGGACAGTGCCTGGTGGGTAGTTTAACTGGGGCGGTTGCCTCCCAAAATGTAACGGAGGCGCCCAAAGGTTCCCTCAACCTGGTTGGCAATCAGGTGGCGAGTGTAAGTGCACAAGGGAGCTTGACTGTGAGACTGACAGGTCGAGCAGGGACGAAAGTCGGGACTAGTGATCCGGCAGTGGCTTGTGGAAGCGCTGTCGCTCAACGGATAAAAGGTACCTCGGGGATAACAGGCTGATCTTGCCCAAGAGTCCATATCGACGGCATGGTTTGGCACCTCGATGTCGGCTCGTCGCATCCTGGGGCTGGAGTAGGTCCCAAGGGTTGGGCTGTTCGCCCATTAAAGCGGTACGCGAGCTGGGTTTAGAACGTCGTGAGACAGTTCGGTCCCTATCCGCTGCGCGCGTAGGAAGTTTGAGAGGATCTGACCCTAGTACGAGAGGACCGGGTTGGACGAACCTCTGGTGTGTCAGTTGTTCCGCCAGGAGCACCGCTGATTAGCTACGTTCGGGATGGATAACCGCTGAAAGCATCTAAGCGGGAAGCCGGCCTCAAGATGAGACTTCCATACCCTTCGGGGTGAGAGGCTCCCAGCCAGACTACTGGGTTGATAGGCCGGATGTGGAAGCGTAGTAATACGTGAAGCTGACCGGTACTAATAAGCCGATGACTTGATAACACACCGTTTTTGGTGCTTGCGTCCACTGAGTGGTTCTCGATGTACGGTCGGGAACACAACAATGACATTCGTTGTTGGTTTTTGAAACATCAATAGTGTTTCGGCGGCCATAGCGAGAGGGAAACGCCCGGTTACATTCCGAACCCGGAAGCTAAGCCTCTCAGCGCCGATGGTACTGCAGGGGGGACCCTGTGGGAGAGTAGGACACCGCCGGACTTCTTTTAAGTCGAAATGGCCACCCACTGTTGGGTGGCCATTTCGCATTTGTGCGGATAGGTGATCCGTGGATACAGCGTCGATCGCACCCCGAAACCGGGGACGCGGTCGACGCTTTTCGTCGTCACCAGACGCCCACTCGATATGGTCGGACGGTGAACGCCTTCTCGGGACATCTGCCGGGCAGTCGCGAGTACCGCCGCCTACTGATCGGTTTGTTCTTCGGGGGAGTGGCGACCTTCGCGCAGCTCTACGCGACTCAGGCCGTCTTGCCGCAGATCACGCGGGATGTGGGCGTTCCGCCGGCGACCGCGGCGTTGACGGTGTCGGCATCCACTCTCGGTCTCGCGGCCGCGGTGATTCCGTGGTCGGTCGTGGCCGACCGGATCGGCCGGATCCCGGCGATGGCCATCGGCGTGCTGTCGGCCACGGGCCTGGGGGCTGCGGCCCCGTTCTCTCCCGACGTGTCCGTGCTGTTGGTGCTTCGACTGCTCGAGGGGATCGGGCTGGGGGCTGTCCCGGCCGTTGCGCTGGCGTACCTGAGCGAAGAGGTGAACGTCCGGCACGTGGCAGCGGCGGCGGGATCCTACATCGCCGGCACCACCGTCGGTGGGCTGACGGGCCGGCTCGTCTCCGGTCCCGTGGGCGAGGTGCTCGGCTGGCGGTGGGGCGTGGCATCCGTCATTGTCGTGTGTGCCGCGGCATCCGCGATCTTCCTGATTCTCATCCCGCGGGCGCGGGGGTTCGCACCGGGCCGATTGCGGAGTGTGCGCGGCCCGTCGGTGGTGGCGCGGATCGGGGTGAATCTGCGCTCACCGGTCCAGGTCGCGCTGTATGCGCAGGGTTTTCTTCTCATGGGCGCGTTCGTCGCGGTCTACAACTACCTCGGATTCCACCTGAGTGATTCCCCGTTTTCCCTCGCTCCGGGAGCGGTGACGCTGCTTTTTCTCGCCTATCTGGCCGGGACGGTGTCCTCGCCGCGCGCGGGGGCGCTGGCCGTTCGTCGGGGACGTTTCGTGGTGCTCCTGGGCTCGGTGGGGGTGATGGCCCTCGGCGCCGTGCTCCTTGCCGTACCCAGCCTGGCGATCGTGATCGTCGGCCTGGTGGTGTTCACGGCCGGATTCTTCGGCGCGCACGCCGTTGCATCGGGGTGGACGCCGGTCGCGGCCGATCCGGACGCGCGTGCACAAGCGTCCTCGCTCTATTACCTCGGGTACTACGGAGGATCCAGCTTCTTCGGGTGGGTGCTCGGGGTGATCTTCGCTCTCGCGGGGTGGGGCTGGTTCGTCGTGGTCGTCGTGGTCATGTGCGGTGCCGCCGCGGCGTGGGCGTGGAGCGCTCTGCGGACCGCTCGACCTGTCTGAGGTGACCTCTGCGCGGGGCGCGGTCAATCCCCGGCCACGATGTCACCCGTTCCCAGTAGCGTCGGTAGGACGACATGAGGAGGTCGCGAGTGGACGACGCCGACGAGCGGGCATCATCGGGGGCGCCGGAAGGCGCCGCGCAAGGAGGAGCCGACGAAGAGATCGCTGAGGCGGTGGCCGAGATCAGCTACGACGAGCAGCGCTACCCGGCGCGACCTCGTCGACTCCGACCTCGGGATCAGTTCCGCGGCGGCACGCTCCGGCGCTTCCTCACCGATCCCCGCAACGCGAACGGCGCCAACCCGTCGTACGTGGAGTGGCTCGTCCGTCAGTCGATGCTGAAGGACGCCGACGTTCTGAGTCGTCAGCTGTCGGGCCAGCCGTCGATGTGGCGCAATCCCTACGCTCGCCCCGACGCGCGCCGGGCCATCGAGTCGACCGACGTCTGGTTCACGGCCTATCCGATCTCGCTGATCGCGCGGCCGGGCGAGTCCTTCCTCGACGCGCTCGGACACGAGGCGCTGTGGAAGGCTTTCGAGTGGGTCGGGATCAACGGCATCCACACGGGTCCGGTCAAGCGTGCGGGCGGTATCAGCGGATGGCAGGAGACCCCGAGCGTCGACGGTCACTTCGACCGGATCAGCACGCAGATCGACCCCGAGTTCGGTGACGAGAATGCGTTCCGGCGCATCGCCGACATGGCCGACGCCCACGGCGGCAGCGTGATCGACGACATCGTTCCCGGTCACACGGGCAAGGGCGCCGACTTCCGGCTCGCCGAGATGGCGTACAAGGACTATCCGGGCATCTATCACATGGTCGAGATCCCCCGGGAGGACTGGGGCATGCTCCCCGAAGTCCCGTCCGGGCGCGACTCGGTCAACCTCGATTCCGAGACCGAGCGTGAGCTCAGCGCCCGCGGGTACATCATCGGCGAACTCCAGCGAGTGATCTTCTACACGCCCGGCGTGAAAGAGACCAACTGGAGCGCCACGGCTCCCGTGGTCGGAACCGACGGGCTGGAACGACGCTGGGTCTACCTGCACTACTTCAAGGAGGGCCAGCCGTCGATCAACTGGCTCGACCCGACGTTCGCGGGCATGCGGCTGGTGATCGGCGACGCGCTGCATTCGCTCGGCGACCTGGGCACCAGCGCTCTGCGGTTGGACGCCAATGGGTTCCTCGGCGTCGAGAAGAGCGCAGAGGGGCTGCCGGCGTGGTCCGAGGGGCACCCGCTTTCGCACGCGGCGAACCACATCATCGCCGGCATGGTGCGAAAGGTGGGCGGCTTCACGTTCCAGGAGCTGAACCTCACGATGGAGGACATCCGCGACACCTCGGCTGTCGGTGCAGATCTGTCCTACGACTTCGTCACGCGCCCGGGCTACCACCATGCGCTGGCGACAGCGAATACCGAGTTCTTGCGTCTCGCGCTCACGACGGCGCTCGAGACCGGCGTGGAGCCGGTCCAGCTCGTGCACGGAATGCAGAACCACGACGAGTTGACGTACGAGCTCGTCCACTGGGCGACGAGCCACCGTGACACGGTGTACCCGTTCCGTCACGGTGAGTACACCGGCGGGGAGATCGCGGAGGCCGTCCGCGCCGACCTCACCCAGGCGCTCACGGTGGACGCCGACTACAACCTCGTCTTCACGCAGAACGGGATCGCCTGCACGACGGCGTCACTCATCGCCGCGACGCAGGGTAAGGCCACGCTCGAGGACATCACGGAGGCGGACATTCCGCACATCCGCGACGCGCACCTGCTCCTGGCGAAGTACAACTCCTGGCAGCCGGGTGTCTTCGCTCTGTCCGGGTGGGACCTCACCGGCTCGCTGACCCTCCCCGCTGACGATGTGCGGCACCTGATCTCATCGGGTGACACCCGGTGGATCGAACGCGGCGCGCACGATCTCCTCGACATCGCACCCGACGCGACGACCTCGTCGTCGGGGATGCCGCGAGCTCGGTCGCTCTACGGGTCGCTGGGCACGCAGCAGGCTGATCCCGCATCCTTCCTCTCGGGGTTGCGTGAGATCCTCCGCATTCGCAGCGAGAACGATATCGCGGTCGCTTCCCAGGTCGACATCCCTCAGGTGGGACACCCGAGCATGCTCGTCATGGTCCACCGACTCGACGGCGGCGACCGACGCATCGAGGACGCCCCTCTCCAGCTCACCGTGCTCAATTTCTCGGGCGAGACGATCGAGGGAACAGTCCGCTCCGAATGGCTCGTCCCGCAGAGCACCGCGATCGACGCCGCGAGCGGCGACGTCCTGGGTCGCGTCGACGAGCTGCAGAGCTTCGCGTTGGAGCTCGGTCCCTACGCGGGACTGTTCCTCCGGATGCAGGCGCCCGAGCCGGTCGAGGAGTGATCCGGGCCACGGTGGCGGGGGCCCGTCGTCCTCTTCGAGCACTCGTGACGCATGTCGCCGGCCTGCGTGCGGGTGTCGACGATCCATGGCACTCGTTCGCGATGGGCACGAGTGAGGGCCACGCGCGACAGGGGTGAAATTGTCGGCCCGCCGCCGTCGCGGCGGGTGCGGGGCGATATAACACCGGCGAGCCGTGCGGCGGGACCCGGCGCCGGCGGCCTTCGCGCGCTAGGGTCGAGGCGATGTCCGGCCCGTTGCCGAGCGAACGGCTCGGTCTGCACCGCAACCTGTTGGTGAATCAGCTGCTGTTGGCGTCGGCGACGGTCCTGGGCACCGTGGTGACCGTGATCGCGGGGCAGGTGACGGACATGACGCTGTTCGTCATCGGTGCCGCGATGATCTTCTGCAGCGTCGCCGTCATTCTCCTCGCCCCGCGCGACCGGATGCCGTCGTGGGTCGGCCTCTGCACGCCGATGGTCGACGTCGTGGCGATCGGGATCCTGCGCGAGAGCGCACCGGCGGCCGGTGTCGGCCTGCTCTGGGCATTCCCGGCCTTCTGGATCGGTGCCGTGCTCGGGATCCCGGGGGTCGTGGCCGTCACCGCGAGCGTGTTGGTGATCATGGTCCACCAGGCCTTCGACGCGCAGCAACTCGCCGCCGCGACTCTCGCGCTCCCCTTCGCCGTCGCCTCGCTGGCCGCCATGTCGCACTTCGCTGCCCGCCGTACGCGTGCGCAGCGCGCGCTCCTGGAGAACCACGCGGACGAACTGCGCCGCTCGGTCGAACGTGCGCGGCGCCAGGAAGACCTCGTCACTCAGGTCTTGGATGCGGTCGACTTCGGCGTGATCCGGATCACGCCCGCGGGAGAGCTCGTCGTGAGCAATGAGGCGCACGCCCGATTGCAGGCGCCCGACGCCTGGGGGTCTTCTCCCGCCGCATTCGCTGGCGACGGCATCACGCCGATCCCGCCGGGTGCCACGCCCTTGGCACGCGCTCGGGCGGGAGAAGTCTTCGAAGGGGAACTGGTCTGGTATGGAGGAGGCCCGGGCGAAGACCGGCGCGCGTTGAACGTCACCGCGCGGCGGCTCCCCGCTCGCGATGACGTCGACGCGGGGAGTGTCGTGGTCTCGCGCGACGTCACCGCCGAGGAGCAGGCTCTCCGGGCACGGGAGGATCTCGTGGCCAGTGTGTCGCACGAACTGCGTACCCCGCTCACCTCGATCATCGGTTACCTCGAGCTCGCCCTCGACGACACCGGCCTGGACACCGCGACCCGCAATCAGCTCGAGATCGCTCAACGCAATGCGGCCCGACTGCGAGAGCTGGTCGCCGACATCTTGGCGATGTCGGCCGCCTCGCGTCACGGCGTCGATTTCATCCTGAATCCCGCGCCGGCGGATGTTTCCGAGATCGTCGGGGCAGCGGCCACCTCGGTGGCTCCGCGCGCGGCCGCTCACGGCATCCGGATCGACGCGTCGGGGGTGCGACCGTGCGCGGCAGTGGTAGACGCACACCGCCTGCGCCAGGTGGTCGACAATCTTCTCTCCAACGCGGTGAAGTACAACACCCGCGGTGGTGCGGTGGTCGTCACCGTCGATCGGGCCGACGCGGCGATCGCGATCTGCGTCGCGGACGATGGACCCGGGATTTCCACGAACGATCAGGGCCGCGTCTTCGAACGCTTCTTCCGCGCCGACGCGGTTCGCAATTCCTCGGTGCACGGAAGCGGGCTCGGCCTGTCGATCAGCCGTGACATCGTGCGCGCGCACGGGGGCGACATCACCGTGCGGTCCGAACCAGGGCAGGGCGCGGTCTTCACGGTGCGTCTGCCGCAGAGGGAGGGATGACGTCATGGTCCTCGACGTGCTGAGTCTGCAGATCGCGGCATCCCTGGTGATCCTGGTGTCGGCGGTGATGTACCTTCTCGACACGCTCATGTTGAAGGACGGCTTGCCCGGACGGCTGTGGGCAACGGCCTTCTTGGCCGCCGTCTTCTCCGCGGGCTGCTACCTCGTCTGGTTCGCAGCACCCGGCGCCCTCGCCTCTGTGGCGCTGGGGAACGGGGCGTTCGTCGCGGCGACCTCGTTCATCTGGCTGGGGTGTGCGGCGTTCAACGGACGCTCGCTGCGGGGCCCGGTCACCGTGGCCGCCCTGGTCGTGCTCGTCGTGGTCGTCTCCGCCCTCGTGGACGGTGTGATCGCGGGGGACTGGGCCGGGGCGGTTCCGCTCTTCCTGGGGAATGCGTTCTTCGCCATTCTCGGGGCGATCGAGACGCGACGTGGCGCGATCGGCCGTCGGTGGAGCGCCGCAGGTCTGACGGTCGTGCTCTGCGTCGAAGCCGTGTGGTTCGTCGTGCGCACGGCAGTGCTTCTGGCGGTGGGATGGGATGACCCCTTCTTCCTCAGGTACTTCGGCACGAGCGTCTCCGCATTGCTCACGATGACCCTCGTCGTCGCCGCGGTCGTCGTCACCTCGGTGCTCCGCACCAGTGAATCGGCCTTGAGAGGCCCGCCTGAGACACGTCACCTGGCCATCGATCGACAGGGCATCCTGTTGCGCGGTTCCTTCGCCGCGACGCTGACGATTGTGGCCGCTCGAGCGCACGACGCGGGCGAGGACCTCTGCGTCATCGGCATCCGGGTCGACGATCTGAAGCGCGTCGCGACGGCCTTCGGGCCCGAAGAGGCCGATGACATTGCGCGAGCTTTTCGCGCGTCGGTGCGACGGCACGCTCCGACGATGGCCCTCGTCGGGATGGCGGATGCCGCGGGACTCTCGGTGGCGTTCGCCACGAACGCCACCACCGATGTGCGACGTGTGGTCCGGGTCCTCCACGAGCGCGTGGTCACCGATCTGTCGGCGCTGGCGACCTCGGTGGTGCCGGTGGTGGGAATCGGGTTCGTCCTCGCGTCCGAGGTGGGGACGGACGGGCCGCGTCTCATCGACCGCGCGGATGCCGAAGCGAGCCGCCCCGAAGCGACCGGGGGGCATCCCGGTGGCATCATGGGCACCTGAACCGACGCGGATCCACTCCGGTTTCAGGAACTGTCGTCGGCAGCGAGCGCCTGGACGCGCGCCCGGAGCTCACGCGGGCGGAAGGGCTTGGTCAGGTAATCGTCGGCACCGGCCGCACGCGCGCGTTGCTCCTCCGCGTCGTCCACACGTGCACTCACCATGAGGATGCGTGTCGTGCTGAACTCCCGGATGCGGCGAGCCGTCTCGAAGCCGTCGAGCCCCGGCATGCTCACATCGAGCGTCGTGATCGCGGGATCGGTGCGGCGCACCACCTCGATGCCGTCGGCGCCGTCGACGGCGGTGTGAACGACGAATCCGGAGGGCTCCAGGACAGCGACGATCAGTGAGCGGATATCGACGTCGTCTTCGATGACGACCACGATGTGGGGATTCGGCATGGGGGAACTCTCGCCAAACGGGCGGGAGCACGGGTGCACCCCCTGAGGGAATGTTAACCCACGGGGGCCCGCGGGGCGTGTCGGAACGACGGACCGGAACGACCGGCCGTGTGGCATCCTCGTGGGGTGCCTCTTCTCGCGCTCACCGGCGGAATCGCGTCGGGAAAGTCCACGATCGCACGGATGCTCGCGGCGAAGGGGGCGGTCGTCGTCGACGCGGATGCCATCGTGCGTGAGGTCCAGGCACCGGGGTCCCCGGTGCTCGCCGCCATCGCGGGCGAGTTCGGCGGGAACGTGGTGCGGCCCGACGGCACCCTGGACCGCCCGGCGCTCGGCGCCCGGGTGTTCGGGCACCCCGACCGCCTCGCAGCACTGAACGCGCTCGTGCACCCGGCGGTCCGGGAAGAGTCGCAGCGGCGGTTCCGTGCCGCCTTTGACGACGACGCGGACGCCGTCGTCGTCTACGACGTGCCGCTGCTGGCCGAAGCCCGCGGGACAGGCGAGTGGGATGTCGTCGTCGTCGCGCACGCCCCCGCCGAGCAACGCGTGGAACGGCTGATCTCGCAGCGCGGCCTCGCCGAGGCCGACGCCCGCGCGCGCATCGCCGCGCAGGCTGGTGACGACGAGCGTCTGGCGCTTGCCGACGTGGTGATCGACACCACCGGCGACATGGATGCCACGCGCCGCCAGGTCGACGCGCTCTGGGAGCGGCTCACGCGCCCCTGACGGTCGCCTCCCTCTCGCGGGGGGGGCGGGTGACGGTGCTCGCGGATGGCGAACGCCGGTTGGCCCCGATGTCGGAGGCCCCGCCTACGCTGGAACCATGCAGGCCACGCGTTCCGTCCGCCCCTTCGAGGTCGTCAGCGATTACACCCCGTCCGGTGACCAGCCGCACGCGATCGCCGACCTCGCCGCACGGATCAATGCGGGCGAGACCGACGTGGTCCTGCTCGGCGCCACGGGGACGGGAAAGTCGGCCACCACGGCATGGCTGGTCGAGGCCGTCCAGCGTCCGACACTGGTCCTCGCTCACAACAAGACCCTCGCCGCGCAGCTGGCGAACGAGTTCCGCGAGCTCATGCCGAACAACGCCGTCGAGTATTTCGTGTCGTATTACGACTACTACCAGCCTGAGGCGTACGTCCCGCAGACCGATACGTTCATCGAGAAGGACTCGTCCATCAACGCCGAGGTCGAGCGACTCCGGCACTCCACGACCAACTCGCTGCTCTCGCGCCGCGACGTCGTCGTGGTCTCCACGGTCTCCTGCATCTACGGTCTCGGCGCGCCAGAAGAGTACCTGCGCGCCATGGTCGCGCTCCAGGTGGGAGAGCGGTACGACCGCGACGCGCTCATCCGCAAGTTCATCTCCATGCAGTACAACCGCAACGACGTCGATTTCTCCCGCGGCAACTTCCGCGTGCGCGGCGACACGATCGAGATCATCCCGGTGTACGAGGAGTTTGCGATCCGCATCGAGATGTTCGGTGATGAGATCGAGGCGCTGTACATGCTGCACCCGCTGACCGGCGACGTCATCCAGAAGATGGAATCGGTGCCGATCTTCCCGGCCTCGCACTACGTGGCCGGCACCGACACCGTGCAGCGCGCGATCGGCACGATCGAGCACGAGGTCGCTGAGCGCTTGAAAGAGCTGGAGTCGCAGGGCAAGCTCCTCGAAGCCCAGCGCCTGCGAATGCGCACCACCTTCGACCTCGAGATGCTGCAGCAGCTCGGGTTCTGCTCGGGAATCGAGAATTACTCGCGCCATCTCGACGGCCGTTCCGCGGGCGACCCGCCGCACACGCTGTTGGACTTCTTCCCCGACGACTTCCTCCTCGTCATCGACGAGTCGCACGTCACGGTCCCGCAGATCGGCGCGATGTACGAGGGCGACGCATCTCGCAAACGCACGCTCGTCGAGCACGGCTTCCGCCTGCCCAGTGCAATGGACAACCGCCCCCTGCGGTGGGACGAATTCAAGAACCGTGTCGGCCAGACGGTCTACCTCTCGGCCACCCCCGGTCGTTACGAGATGGGTATCGCCGACGGCATCGTCGAGCAGATCATTCGTCCGACGGGCCTGGTCGACCCCGAGATCGTGGTCAAGCCCTCCAAGGGGCAGATCGACGACCTGCTCGAACAGATCCGTCTCCGTGTCGACCGCGATGAGCGTGTGCTCGTGACCACCCTCACCAAGAAGATGGCCGAGGAGCTCACCGACTTCCTCGGTGAGCACGGGGTGCGCGTGCGCTACCTGCACTCCGACGTCGACACGCTTCGCCGCGTCGAGCTGCTCACCGAGCTGCGCGCGGGCGTGTACGACGTGTTGGTCGGCATCAACCTGCTCCGCGAGGGTCTCGACCTCCCCGAGGTCTCGCTCGTGGCGATTCTGGATGCCGACAAGGAAGGGTTCCTCCGCAGCGGGACCTCGCTCATCCAGACGATCGGACGCGCCGCCCGAAACGTGTCGGGCGAGGTGCACATGTACGCCGACAAGATCACCGACTCCATGCAGAAGGCCATCGACGAGACCGAGCGTCGGCGCGAGAAGCAGGTCGCCTACAACACCGAACACGGCATCGACCCGCAGCCGCTGCGCAAGAAGATCGCCGACATCACCGAGGTGCTCGCCCGCGAGGCGACCGATACGCGCAAGCTCCTGTCGCGCAACGACAAGGCGGGCAAGGGCAAGTCGCCGACGCCCCAGCTGCGTCGGACGGGGATCGCCGCCGAGGGTGCGGATCAGCTGGAGTCGACGATTGCCGATCTCACGCAGCAGATGCTCGCGGCAGCGAGCGAACTGAAGTTCGAGCTCGCCGGCCGTCTGCGTGACGAGGTGCAGGACCTCAAGAAGGAACTGCGCGCGATGGAACGCGCCGGCCACGCCTGACGCGGTGACGGCGCGGGGACGCCCCGTCCCCGTTCCGGTCCTGTCGAGGCAGGACCGCGCTTACGGGCAGTGCAGGAGAGGCTTCGGGCCCGAGCGGTCGACGGAGTGCTCCGACATCGGGTGACCGCACAGCGGGCAGGGTCGCCCGGTGCGCACCGGTTCGGGGGTCGTCTCGTACGGTCCGACGGAGGCCGGCCCGGCGACACGGATGAGCCGTGTGTTGAGGTACTGGTACCAGCCGCCGGCCTCGCGCACCCGCTCGCGGAGCGGGGGCCGCTCGGCATCCCTTTGTGTCATGATGATTAGTGTACTAACGAAATCGGAGATGGGCATGGACGATCGCTTGCGGCTGGAGAATCAGGTGTGCTTCGCGCTCGTGACCGCGGCGCGCAACGTCGTGTCGATCTATCGCCCGGTCCTCGAACCTCTCGGGCTCACCCACCCGCAGTACCTGGTGATGCTCGCGTTGTGGGAGGAGTCCCCGCGATCGCTCGGCACCCTCGCGGCGGAGCTGGCCATGGAGCCGGCGACGCTCTCGCCGCTCGTCAAGCGACTCGAGGCGCAGGGGCGGGTGCGACGGGCGCGGCGTGCCGACGACGAGCGCGTCCTCGATATCGACCTCACCGACGAGGGTCGGGCTCTGCGCGAGCGTGCGCTCGAGGTGCCGGCCCAGATCATGGCGCGGGTCGGCGTTGACGAACGCGCGCTCGTGGCCCTGCGGGACGGACTGGCCCCCTTCGCGAATCGGGTCGACGCGGAGGGCTGAGACCGCGGTGTCGGGTCGCGGGCTCCGCGTGCTCGCTCGGCGTGTGCGCCCGGGGCGAACCCGGGGCCGATGTCGGAGGGGGAACCTACACTTGACGGGTGCCCATCGTTCCTGTCTCGTCCCCCGGAAACACCAGCGGAAAGCTCAGTGTTCGCGGTGCCCGCGTCCACAACTTGAAGAACGTCGACCTCGACATTCCGCGTGACTCGCTCGTGGTGTTCACCGGCCTCTCGGGGTCGGGGAAGTCGAGCCTGGCCTTCGACACGATCTTCGCCGAGGGTCAGCGCCGCTACGTCGAATCCCTGAGCGCCTACGCGCGCCAGTTCCTCGGGCAGGTTGATCGCCCCGACGTCGATTTCATCGAGGGATTGAGCCCCGCGGTCTCGATCGACCAGAAGTCGACGAACCGCAACCCCCGGTCGACCGTCGGCACGATCACCGAGATCCACGACTACATGCGTCTGCTGTGGGCCCGCATCGGTGTGCCGCACTGCCCCGATTGCGGTGCGCGCATCCAGCGTCAGACCGTGCAGCAGATCGCCGACCAGCTCATGGAGCTGCCCGAGCGCACGCGCTACCAGATTGTCGCGCCGGTAGTCACCCAGAAAAAGGGAGAGTTCGTCGACCTCTTCAAGGAGCTGAGCGCAAAGGGCTACGCCCGCGCCGTCGTCGACGGCGAGCTCGTTCAGCTCGCCGAGCCGCCCGTGCTGAAGAAGAGCTACAAGCACGACATCGCCGTCGTCGTCGACCGGCTCGTGGCATCCGGAGACATCCTCGGTCGCGTCACCGACTCGGTCGAGACGGCCCTGGGGTTGGCCGGCGGCATCATGCAGGTCAACTTCGTCGACGAAGAGGGCGATGCCGCCTGGCAGTCGTTCTCCGAGAAGCTCGCGTGCCCCAACGGTCACCCGCTGCAGCTCACCGAGATCGAGCCGCGGACGTTCTCGTTCAATGCGCCGTTCGGCGCGTGCCCGGTGTGTTCGGGTCTGGGCACCCGCATGTCCGTCGACGTCGACCTCATGCTCGGCGACGAGGAGCTCTCGATCCGCGACGGTGCGATCCTGCCGTGGACAACGCAGGGCAAGGGCCTTTTCCAGTACTACGAGCGTCTGCTCGAAGGGCTCGCCCGCGACCTCGACTTCTCGCTCGACACCCCGTGGCGAGACCTCTCGAAAGACGTGCAGAACGCCGTCCTGCGCGGGGAGAACTACAAGGTCACCGTCAAGTGGAAGAACCGGTACGGCCGCGAGATGCGGTACTCGTCGGGCTTCGAGGGTGTCGTGCCCTACATCGAACGGCAGTATCTGCAGGCCGAGTCCGACACCCAGCGCCAGCGGTGGTCGGAGTACCTGCGCGAAGTGCCGTGCGCGGTGTGCGACGGCGACCGTCTCAAGCCCGAGGTGCTGGCGGTGCTCGTGCACGACACGTCGATCGCCGCGGCATCCCGAATGAGCCTGTCCGAGGCGCGTGAGTTCTTCTCGCAGCTCGAGCTGACCGACCGTGAGGCCACGATCGCGGCGGCCGTGCTCCGGGAGATCCGTGCGCGCTTGGACTTCCTCCTGCAGGTGGGACTGAACTACCTCAGCCTCGGGCGCGCCGCCGGCACTCTTTCGGGCGGTGAGGCGCAACGTATTCGTCTGGCCACGCAGATCGGATCGGGTCTGACCGGTGTGCTGTACGTGCTCGACGAGCCGTCCATCGGCCTGCACCAGCGCGACAACCGACGCCTCATCCAGACGCTGGAAACCCTGCGCGACCTCGGCAACACCCTCATCGTCGTCGAACACGACGAAGAGACCATCCACGCCGCCGACTGGGTCGTCGACATCGGCCCGCGTGCCGGCGTCGACGGCGGCAACGTCGTGCACTCCGGCCCCCTGGCCGAGCTGCTCACCGACGACCGCTCGCTGACGGGCGCCTACCTGTCGGGACGTCGGTCGATCGAAGCGCCGAAGACACGACGCAAGATCGACAAGAAGCGGCAGGTGACGGTCGTCGGCGCTCGCGAGAACAACCTGCAGAACGTCACGGTCGACTTCCCGCTCGGGGTGCTGACCTCGGTGACCGGCGTCAGCGGTTCGGGAAAGTCGACGCTGGTCAACGGCATCCTGTACGAAGTACTCGCGTCCAAGCTCAACGGTGCACGGCGCGTGCCGGGCAAGCACACCCGCGTGACGGGCCTCGACAACCTCGACAAGGTCGTGCACGTCGACCAGGCGCCGATCGGCCGCACCCCGCGGTCGAACCCCGCCACCTACACCGGCGTGTTCGACCGCATCCGGACGCTCTTCAGCGAGACGCCCGAGGCAAAGGTGCGCGGCTACCAGGCCGGGCGCTTCAGCTTCAATGTCAAGGGCGGCCGCTGTGAGGCGTGCTCCGGAGACGGCACGTTGAAGATCGAGATGAACTTCCTCCCCGACGTGTACGTCGACTGCGAGGTCTGCCACGGCAAGCGGTACAACCGCGACACGCTCTCGGTGCACTACAAGGGCAAGAACATCGCCGAGGTGCTCGAGATGCCCATCTCCGAGGCCGCGGAGTTCTTCGAGCCGATCCAGGCGATCCACCGCTACCTGAAGACCCTCGTCGACGTCGGACTCGGATACGTCCGGCTCGGGCAGTCGGCGACGACGCTGTCGGGCGGCGAGGCACAGCGCGTCAAGCTCGCGACCGAGCTGCAGCGGCGGAGCAACGGCCGGTCGATCTACGTGCTCGACGAACCGACGACGGGTCTGCACTTCGAAGACGTGTCGCTGCTGCTGAAGGTGCTGAACGGGCTGGTCGACAAGGGCAACACGGTCATCGTCATCGAGCACAACCTCGACGTCATCAAGAGTTCGGACTGGGTCATCGACCTCGGACCCGAGGGGGGTGCCGGCGGCGGCACGATCGTGGCGACCGGGACGCCCGAGCAGGTGGCCACGGTCGCCGAGAGCCACACGGGGGCGTTCCTCGCCGAGCTTCTCGAGACCGGTCGTACCGGTGCGCAGCGCAACACCGCCGAGCGCGAGCCGGAACTGGCCCGCGCGGGAGCCTGAGCCGTGGCATCCCGAGAACGGGTGTCGCACCTGCCGTACCGACCGAAGCCGGGGGAGATCCCGACGAATCCGGGCGTGTACCGCTTTCGCGACGCCGAGGGGCGCGTGCTGTACGTCGGCAAGGCGAAGAACCTGCGCGCCCGGTTGTCGAACTACTTCGCCCCGCTGTACTCGCTACACGAGCGCACGCGGCGGATGGTGACGACGGCGTCGTCGGTCGAGTGGACGGTCGTCCCCAGCGACGTCGACTCGCTGCAGCTGGAGTACATGTGGATCAAGGAGTTCGATCCGCCCTTCAACGTGCGCTACCGCGACGACAAGTCGTACCCGTTCATGGCGATCACGCTCGCCGATGAGGCGCCACGCGTGATCGTCACGCGCAACGCCAAGATCCGCGGGGCCAAGTATTTCGGGCCGTACCCGAAGGTGTGGGCGGTGCACGACACGATCGACCTGATGATCAAGGTCTTCCCGATCCGCACGTGCAGCGACGCCTCGTACAGAAAGGCGATGCAGTCGGGCCGGCCCTGTTTCCCGGGCCAGATCGGCCGGTGCGGCGGCCCCTGCTCGATGGAGGTCACGATCGAGGAGCACCGTGCGATCGTCGACGACTTCGTCGCGTTCATGTCGGGCGGCGACCAGCGCTTCGCCAAGGCGCTCACCGCCCGGATGATGGAGGCCTCGGCCGCCATGGACTACGAGGCTGCCGCCCGCTATCGCGACAAGTTGCAGGCCATCGACGCGGTGCTCGGGAAGAGCGCGCTCGTGCTGGCCTCCGACACGGATGCCGACCTCTTCGGGATCGCGGAAGACGAGCTGGCCGCGACCGTGCAGCACTTCGTCGTGCGCGGCGGACGCGTGCGCGGTGTGCGGGCGACCACGATCGAGAAAGAACTCGACATCTCCGGCGCGGATCTGGTCGATCAGGTGCTCCAGCGCACGTACGGCGACGCCGCGCCCGGCGATATCCCCCGGCAGGTGCTCGTGCCCGAGTTGCCCGACGACGCCGAGCAGATCGAGTCGTGGCTGCGCGAACGCCGTGGGCGGCCGGTGAGCGTGCAGGTGGCCCAGCGCGGTCCCAAGTCCGATCTGCTCAAGACGGCGACGCTGAACGCCCAGCAGGCGCTCATGCTGCACAAGACGCGGCGCACGAGTGACTACGTCGCGCGGTCTCAAGCGCTCACCGACCTGCAGGAGGCACTCGGCCTGACCGAGGCACCGTTGCGCATCGAGTGCTACGACGTTTCGCACCTGGCGGGCACCAACGTGGTGGCATCCATGGTCGTCTTCGAAGACGGTCTGCCCCGCAAAGACCAGTACCGCTCGTTCGGCGTCGCCGAAACCACCGACGACACCGATTCGCTCTACCAGGTGCTGAAGCGGCGACTCGCGTACCTCGACCGACCCGATGACGACGAGCCCGAGACGCTCGGCGGGGCGATCGTCGCCGACGCCGAGAGCCCCGACGCCACGGCCGAGGGCGAGGTGGTGACGATCCGCAAGCGCCCGCGCTTCGCCTACCGGCCGCAGTTGCTCGTGGTCGACGGTGGGCAACCGCAGGTGGCGGCGGCGGCCCGGGCCCTCGCGGATGCCGGTCACGAGGAAATCGCGCTGTGCGGCATCGCCAAGCGGCTCGAAGAAGTGTGGTTGCCGGGGGAGGAGTATCCGGTCATCCTTCCGCGCACCTCGGAAGCGCTGTACCTGCTGCAGAGGCTCCGCGACGAAGCGCACCGGTTCGCCATCACGCATCAGCGCAAGCGCCGCAAGCGCGACATCACGAGCGTGCTGACCGAGGTGCCCGGGCTCGGCGACACCCGCATCAAGGCGCTGCTTCGGCATTTCGGTTCGGTGACGGCGTTGAAGAACGCCACGCCGGACGAAATCACGGCTCTTCCCGGCATCGGTCCGACCCTCGCCGAGGCGATCCACACGCGCTTGTCTCGATAGGCTGGGGATCCCCGACGAAAGGGCGAAGATCATGCAGGAGGCCCGGGAGGCGCCCGGTGAGGTGCTGATCGTCACGGGGATGTCGGGGGCCGGACGCTCGACGGTTGCCAACGCGCTGGAAGACCTCGACTGGTACGTCGTCGACAACCTCCCCCCGCGTATGCTGCGCCCGCTGCTGGAGCTCACCGAGCGGGCCGGCGGGGCCGTGCCCCGGGTCGCCGTCGTGGTCGATGTGCGCGGCCGCAGCCTCTTCGGCGATCTTCCCGAGGCGATGCGCGCGCTCCAGGCGGCGCGGCAAGTGCGCGTGGTGTTCCTGGATGCCTCCGACGCGGTGCTCGTGCGGCGGTTCGAGGCCGTGCGTCGACCGCACCCTCTGCAGGGCGATGGCACGATTCTCGACGGCATCCGACGCGAACGAGAGCGGCTGACGCCCGTCCGCGAGGCCGCCGACGTCGTGATCGACACCTCGGCGTACAACGTGCACCAGCTGTCGTTGCGGACTGTCCAGCTTTTCGGCGAGGAGGGCGCGGCTCGCCACACGGTGACGCTCATGAGCTTCGGGTTCAAGTACGGGCTCCCCACCGATGTCGACCTGGTCGCCGACATGCGCTTTCTTCCCAATCCCTTTTGGAACGAACAGCTGCGTCCCCTGACGGGCGAGGACGCCACGGTGCGCGACTTCGTGCTCGGCCAGGAGGGGGCGGCGGAGTTCCTCGAGGCGTATGCCGCCGCTCTACGCCCGGTGCTGGAGGGGTACCAGCGCGAGAACAAACGGCATTCCGTCGTGGCGATCGGCTGCACGGGGGGCAAGCACCGGTCCGTCGTCATGGCGCGAGAACTCGCGGAGCGTCTCGCCGACGTCTCCGGCGTCGCCGTTCGAGTGGCCGATCGCGACCTCGGCCGCGAGTAGGCTGTACCCTCGTCCCCGCCGCCTCGACAGCCTCACCCGCGTTGTCGACCGCGTTGCCCCCTCGTCCTGAACCAAGGAGAACCGTGCCGCTGACCGCCGACGTGAAGGCCGAGCTCATCACCGTACGCGACCCGCGTCCGACGGCGCGCGTCGCCGAGCTCACGGCGATCCTGCGCTTCTCCGGGGGCCTGCACTCGATCGCGAACCGCGTCGCCGTCGAGGCCGAGTTGGACTCCGACGTCCTCGCCCGCCGCGTTGCGCGCGACCTCATGGAGCTCTACGGCGTCCGTCCCGAACTGCACCACGTGCAGGGATCCGGTGGGCGCACGGGCGGTCACTTCGCCGTGCGCGTGATCGAGGCCGGAGAGACCCTCGCGCGCCAAACGGGTCTGCTCGACCAGCGCCGTCGCCCGGTGCGCGGACTCCCCAACAAGCTCACGACGGGGTCTCGCCCCGACCTCAGCGCCATCTGGCGTGGTGCGTTCCTGGCCAGCGGCTCGCTCAGCGACCCCGGCCGTTCGGCTGCGCTGGAGATCTCCTGCCCGTCGTCGGAGGCCGCGATGGCTCTCGTGGGCGCCGGGCACCGCATCGGCATCCCGGCCAAGGCCCGCGAGGTGCGCGGCGTCCCGCGCGTCGTCGTGCGCGACGGCGAAGCGATCCGCGGAGCCCTGTACGAGATGGGCGCCCGCCGCACGGCGGGGGAGTGGGATCAGATGCGCCAGCGCCGCGAAGTGCGCGCCGGTGTCAACCGACTGGTCAACTTCGACGACGCCAACCTCCGTCGCTCCGCGCAGGCGGCCGTCGCCGCGTGCGCGCGCGTCGAGCGCGCCCTGGAGATCCTCGGCGACGAGGTTCCCGATCACCTGCAGCAGGCGGGTGAGCTGCGCCTGGCGCACCGTGACGCGAGCCTCGACGAGCTCGGGCACCACGCGGATCCGCCACTGACGAAGGATGCCGTCGCCGGTCGCATCCGTCGGCTCCTCGCGATGGCCGACAAGAAGGCGGAGGCCGAGGGGATCCCCGGGACGGAAGCGGCCGTGCCGGTGGGTGCGGACGACTGACCGCGTTCCTTGCCACGAAGAACGGATGCCGAGACCCTCGGCATCCGTTTTGCGTTACTGGGCGTCATTCGGGGAAGCAACCCCGTGGTCCGTGCGTTGCCCCTCGGTAGGATGAACACGTCACCCTCGCTGCGCCGAGGTCTCGGTGCAGCGCCGATTCGGAAGTAGAGA
The DNA here is from genome assembly GCF_057167165.1 of Microbacterium sp. ZW3a. Classification (NCBI taxonomy): domain Bacteria; kingdom Bacillati; phylum Actinomycetota; class Actinomycetes; order Micrococcales; family Microbacteriaceae; genus Microbacterium; species Microbacterium sp. ZW3a. The sequence continues at coordinate 1,317,553 of NZ_CM169903.1, forward strand.
ACATGGCGAAGTACACGCTGCCCGAACTGCCCTACGACTACTCCGCGCTGGAGCCTCACATCAGCGCGACCATCATGGAGCTGCACCACAGCAAGCACCACCAGACGTACGTCAACGGCGCGAACACCGCGCTCGACCTGCTCGCCGAAGCGCGCGAGAAGGGCGACTTCGCGAACATCAACCGCCTGCAGAAGGACCTCGCGTTCAACCTCGGTGGCCACACGAACCACTCCATCTTCTGGACGAACCTCTCGCCCAACGGTGGCGACAAGCCCACCGGCGACCTCGAGGCCGCGATCGACGACCAGTTCGGCTCGTTCGACGCCTTCCGCGGTCAGTTCACCGCCGCCGCGCTCGGTGTGCAGGGCTCGGGCTGGGCCGGACTGTTCTGGGACTCCATCGGCGAGAACCTGGTCATCCAGCAGTTCTTCGACCAGCAGGGTCAGATCGTCGCGGGCACCGTTCCGCTGCTGCTGCTCGACGTGTGGGAGCACGCCTACTACCTCGACTACAAGAACGTGCGCGCGGACTACGTGAAGGCGTTCTGGAACATCGCCAACTGGGCCGATGCGCAGGAGCGCTTCTCGGCCGCCCGTGAGAAGACCGCGGGTCTGCTGGTACTGTCGTAAACGGCGCGGGCGTCCCGGTGGACACCCCGCCGGGACGCCGTTGTCCGCCAGCGAATACCGCACTCTCGCGCACCTCGCGCATGACTGATTCAGGAGAAATTCCGTGACCGTCAAGATCGGAATCAACGGCTTCGGCCGTATCGGACGCAACTACCTCCGCGCGGCTCTCGCGCAGGGCGCTGACCTCGAAATCGTGGCGGTGAACGACCTCACCGACAACAAGACCCTGGCTCACCTGCTCAAGTACGACTCCGTCGGAGGCGTCCTGAGCGAAGAGGTCTCGTACACCGAAGACTCCATCACCGTCGGCGACAAGACCATCAAGGTCTTCGAAGAGCGCGACCCCGCCAACCTCCCCTGGGGCGAGCTCGGTGTCGACATCGTCATCGAGTCGACGGGCCGCTTCACCAAGGCCGAAGACGCCAAGAAGCACGTCGCCGGTGGCGCCAAGAAGGTGCTCATCTCGGCTCCGGCTTCGGGTGACGACGCCACCATCGTCATGGGTGTGAACGAAGAGACGTACAACCCCGAGACCGACGTCATCATCTCGAACGCCTCGTGCACCACGAACTGCCTCGCCCCGCTGGCGAAGGTGTTCAACGACGCCTTCGGCATCGAGCGCGGCTTCATGATGACGGCCCACGCCTACACGGCCGACCAGAACCTGCAGGACGGCCCGCACGGCGACCTGCGTCGTGCGCGCGGCGCGGCGATCAACATCGTCCCCGCCTCCACCGGTGCCGCCAAGGCCATCGGTCTGGTCCTGCCGGAGCTCAACGGCAAGCTCAGCGGCTCGTCGTACCGCGTTCCGGTCCCCACCGGCTCGATCGTCGACCTCACCATCGTCACCCCCACCGAGGGACTGACGGTCGACCAGGTCAACGAGGTCTACAAGAAGGCCGCTGCCGAGGGTCGCCTCAACGGCATCCTGCAGTACACCGAGGACCCGATCGTCTCCAGCGACATCCAGGGCAACCCGCACTCGTCGATCTTCGACGCCGAGCTGACCAACGTCAGTGGCAACCTCGTCAAGGTCTCGTCGTGGTACGACAACGAGTGGGGCTACTCGAACCGCCTCGTCGACCTGACCGAGTACGTCGCCGAGCGTCTCTGACCCTCCATGGCTCTGCGCACCCTCGAATCGCTGGGGTCGCTGGCCGGCACGCGCGTCATCGTCCGTTGTGACCTGAACGTCCCCCTCAAGGACGGCGTCATCACGGACGATGGCCGCGTGCGCGCCTCGCTTCCAACCCTCAACGCCCTGATCAACGCCGGCGCCCGCGTCGTCGTGTGTTCACACCTCGGGCGCCCCGACGGATCGCCCGACCCCAAGTACTCCCTCGAGCCGGTCGCGCAGCGTCTGTCCGAGCTGCTTGGTCAGCCGGTCGCGTTCGCCCGCGACACGGTGGGCGACTCCGCCCGCGAGGCGGTCGCCTCGCTCGAAGACGGTGAGGTCGCCGTCATCGAGAACCTCCGCTTCAACGCGGGGGAGACCTCCAAAGACGAGATCGAGCGTCAGGCGTTCGCGCGCCAGCTCGCCGAGCTGGGCGACGCGCTGGTGTCCGACGGCTTCGGCGTCGTGCACCGCAAGCAGGCGAGCGTCTACGACCTCGCCCAGATCGTGCCCTCCGCGGCAGGGCTCCTCATTCAGAAGGAGCTCGAGGTTCTCGACCGTCTGACCGAGAACCCCGAGCGCCCGTACACGGTCGTGCTCGGCGGATCCAAGGTCAGCGACAAGCTGGGTGTCATCGAGCACCTGCTTCCGCGCGTGGACCGGCTGCTGGTGGGCGGGGGAATGATGTTCACGTTCCTCGCCGCCGAGGGCAACAAGGTCGGCGCGAGCCTGCTCGAGAAGGACCAGATCGACACCGTGACGGGCTACCTGGCCACGGCCAAGGAGCGCGGCGTCGAGATCGTCCTGCCCGTGGATGCCGTTGTGGCGGCGTCGTTCTCGGCCGAGGCCGAGCACGTGGTCGCCGACGCCGTCGCGCTGGAGGAGACCCCCTTCGGCGCCTCGGGGCTGGGCCTGGACATCGGGCCCCGCACGGCCGACCTCTTCGCCGAGGCGATCCGCGGCTCGCGCACCGTCTTCTGGAACGGCCCGATGGGTGTGTTCGAGATGGCCGCGTTCGCCGCGGGTACCCAGACGGTTGCTCAAGCCCTCACCGAGGTCCATGGTCTCAGCGTTGTCGGTGGTGGTGACTCGGCCGCGGCCGTGCGTCAGCTCGGCTTCACGGATGACCAGTTCGGTCACATCTCCACCGGTGGCGGCGCCAGCTTGGAGTTCCTCGAAGGCAAGAAGCTCCCCGGACTGGAGGTCCTCGGATGGCAGTGAATAGAACCCCTCTCATCGCCGGCAACTGGAAGATGAACCTCGACCACCTTCAGGCGGTTGCGTTCGTTCAGAAGCTGCACTGGACGCTGAAGGAAGCCAAGCACGAGAGCGCGAGCGTCGAGGTGGCGGTCTTCCCGCCCTTCACCGACCTGCGGACCGTGCAGACGCTCCTGGACGCCGACAAGATCGAGTTCGCGCTCGGTGGTCAGGACCTTTCGACCCACGACTCCGGCGCGTACACCGGTGAGATCTCGGGCCAGTTCCTGGCCAAGCTCGATGCGACCTACGTCATCATCGGGCACTCCGAGCGTCGTCAGTTCCACCACGAGACCGACGAGGTCATCGCGGCCAAGACGCAGGCGGCCCTCCGTCACGGTCTGGTTCCGGTGATCTGCGTGGGGGAGACCTCGGAGGACCTCGAGAAGTTCGGCGCCAGCGCCGTGCCCGTGGGGCAGCTCGAGGTCGCGCTCGAGGGCGTGGCATCCGATGCCGACATCGTGGTGGCGTACGAGCCGGTTTGGGCCATCGGCTCGGGCCAGGCGGCGACCCCCGATCAGGCGCAGGACGTGTGCGCGAAGCTCCGTGCCGTCATCGCTGAGAAGCTGGGCGCCGACGCCGCTGCGCGCACGCGCATCCTCTACGGCGGTTCGGTGAAGTCGGGCAACATCGCCGGCTTCATGCGCGAGCCCGACGTCGACGGCGCCCTGGTGGGCGGGGCGAGCCTCGTCGTGGACGAGTTCGCCGCGATCATCCGCTACCAGAAGCACGTCGGGGTCTGATCCCCGTCGGATGCCCGCGGCTCACCGCCGCGGGCATCCGTGTGCCCGGCCCGCCTCCCCGTATACTTGACGCTTGTGCGGTCGTTCCGGCCGCTGCGAAAGGCTTTCGACAGTGCAGATTCTCGAGTTCGTCCTGCAGGTTTTCCTGGGCGTGACCAGCCTCCTGCTGACCCTGCTCATCCTGCTTCACAAAGGACGTGGGGGCGGCCTGTCCGACATGTTCGGCGGCGGCATGAGTTCGGCGATGGGGTCCTCCGGCCTGGCCGAACGTAACCTCAACCGATTCACGATCGTGCTCGCGCTGGTGTGGTTCGTCACCATCGTCGGTCTCGGTCTCCTCACCAAGTTCGCGGAGCTCTGACATGGCCACTGGTGGCAACGCCATCCGCGGCACGCGCGTCGGCGCGGGTCCGATGGGAGAACAGGACCACGGCTTCCACGCCGATCGTGTCGCGGTCTCGTACTGGGACGCCCTCGGTAACGAGACGGTCCGCTATTTCGCCGCGGGCATCCCCGACGACGAGATCCCCGAGACCATCGACTCGCCCCACTCCGGCCTTCCCGCCGGTCGCGACAAGGCGAACCCCCCGGCTCTGGCCAAGACCGAGCCCTACAAGACGCACCTGGCCTACGTGAAGGAGCGCCGCACCGACGAAGAAGCGGCGTCGCTTCTCGACGACGCGCTCCAGCAGCTGCGCGAGCGCCGCGGCCAGTAACGCCCGTAAACAGAAGAGACCGGATGCCATGGCATCCGGTCTCTTCTGTTTGTCACGGAGTCAGTACTCGCGGTCGATGAGCTGCGGCGGCACCTGGTCGGCCGCGGCCTCGTCGACGAAGAAGGCCGTGCGCCGGCGGCCCTTGGCTCCGGCGGCCGGGACGCTCTGGTAGCTCGCGCCGGCGAGGGCGAGCCCGAGAGCAGCGGCCTTGTCGGCGCCGGCGATGACCATCCACACGCGCTTGGACGAGTTGATCACCGGGCGCGTGAGCGAGATGCGCTCGGGCGGCGGCTTGGGGGAGTCGCGCACCGGCACGGTCGCCCGGTCGGTGACGGCGATCTCCGCGCGATCCGGGAACAGCGACGCGATGTGGGCGTCGGGTCCGACGCCCAGGAAGCAGATGTCGAACGAGGGCCAGGGCCCCGTCTCGCTGCGATCCGACGGGGCGAACTGCGCCAGGTCGTCGGCGTACGCGATGGCGGCGGCATCCAGATCGAGACCGTCGTCGGTCGAGGCGACCGAGTGAACGTTCTCGACGGGGATGTCGAGGGCGTCCAGGAACGCTGCCCGCGCCTGAGCGTCGTTGCGGTCGGGGGAGTCGCGCGGCACGAAGCGCTCGTCGCCGAACCAGAAGTGCACGAGCGACCAATCGATCTCGGCCGCGCGGGGGTCGCGCGCCGCAGACCGCAGGACCGCTCCGCCCATCGTTCCGCCCGTGAGGCAGATGTGCATGCGCTTGCCCTCGGCCACGCGCTTGACGACACGGTTCATGAACCGCGTCGCGACGTAGTCGGCGAGAGCCTCGGCATCCTGCTTGATGATCACCTGTTTGGTGGAGCCGTTCTCGGTCATCGCCCGCTCCGCTCGTCGAGGGTCCGCAGCAGGTGGGTGCACTCGGTGAGTACGCGACCGTAGAGCACGTCGGGGTCGAGCCGGCGCAGCTCCTCGGCCAGGCACTCGCGGAGGGTGCGGCGCGGGAAATCGAGCTCGTGCGTGGGCTGACCGGGCTGCGTGAGCACCGCGACGCCGGGCGTCGGCCGTTCCAGCAGCGTATCGCCGCTGGCACGGACCAGGCGCACCGACTTGATGCCGCCGGCCCACTCCTCGGCGGGGAGGTAGCGGTAGGAGACGGGGACCTCGAGCTTCAGCCCGAGCCACGCAGCCAGGAGGGCCGTGGAGGGCGAGTCACTCGACCCCGCGACGTCGATCGCGGTGACCGGCTCGTACGGCGGTTGGTCGAGGACAGCGGCCAGCTGCTCGCGCCAGCGGGTGACACGGGTCCACGCGAAGTCGGTGTCGCCGGGAGCGTAGTGCTCGCCCAGGTGCGCGACCCACTCCGTCGGGTCGGGCTGCGATGAGGCGTCGGTGATGCGGCGCTGCGCGATGCGGCCGATCTCGGATCGCGCCGGATCGGCCGGAGCCCCGCCGGGCCACCAGGCCACGACCGGAGCGTCGGGGAGCAGAAGGCCGGTGACCAGGCTCTCGGCGTTGGACGCGGCCGCTCCGTGGGCGCGCAGGACGACGACCTCGCTCGCGCCGGCGTCGCCGCCCACGCGGATCTGCGCGTCGAGACGAGGCTCGTCGTTCTCGTCGCCGAAGAGCACGGCGATGACGCGCATCGGGTGCTCGCGCGAGGCGTCGTTCGCGGCCTCGATGACCTCTTCTTCGGCGCCGCGGTCGGTCACGATGATGAGCGTCAGCACGCGGCCCAGAGCGACGGCGCCGCCCTCTTCGCGGACGCTCACCAGCTTCTTCGAGATGGCGCTGACGGTGGTGTCGGGCAGGTCGATGATCACGGGCGCCTCCAGGTGCGGCCGTCGCGGGCGAGAAGGTCATCGGCGGATGCCGGCCCCCACGATCCGGGTGAGTACTGTTCCAGCGGTCCGCCCTGGGCGGCCCAGAACTCCTCGATCGGGTCGAGGATCTTCCAGCTGAGCTCCACCTCTTCGTGCCGCGGGAACAGCGGCGGGTCACCCAGGAGCACGTCGAGAATGAGGCGCTCGTAGGCTTCGGGGCTGGCCTCGGTGAAGGCATGGCCGTAGCCGAAGTCCATCGTCACGTCGCGCACCTGCGTGCCGTCACCGGGGACCTTCGAGCCGAACCGGATCGTGACGCCCTCATCGGGCTGCACACGGATGACGAGGGCGTTCTGCCCGAGCTCCTGCGTCTGGCTGCGCGAGAACAGCTGCTGCGGAGCACGCTTGAAGACCACGGCGACCTCGGTGACGCGGCGTCCGAGACGTTTTCCGCTGCGGACGTAGAACGGCACGCCCGACCAGCGGCGCGTGTTGATCTCGAGCTTGATCGCCGCGTAGGTCTCGGTGACCGACTCCGGGTTCATGCCGTCTTCCTGGAGGAAACCGAGGACCTTCTCACCGCCCTGCCAGCCGCCGGCGTACTGCCCGCGCGCCGTCGCCTCGGCGAGGTTCTCGGGCAGCCGGACCGCGGCGAGCACCTTCTCTTTCTCGGCGCGCAGATCTGCGGCGTTGAAGCTGATGGGCTCCTCCATCGCGGTGAGCGCCAGGAGCTGGAGCAGGTGGTTCTGGATGACGTCGCGCGCCGCGCCGATGCCGTCGTAGTACCCGGCTCGTCCACCGACGCCGATGTCTTCGGCCATCGTGATCTGCACGTGGTCCACGTAGTTGCGGTTCCAGATCGGCTCGTACAGCTCGTTCGCGAACCGCAGCGCCAGGATGTTCTGCACCGTCTCTTTGCCGAGGTAGTGGTCGATGCGGAAGATCGAGTCTGCCGGGAACGCGCTCTCGACGACCTCGTTCAGCTCCCGGGCCGAGGCGAGGTCGTGGCCGAACGGCTTCTCGATGACGACGCGCCGCCAGCCGGTCGCGCCGTCGGCGCCGTCTCCCACGAGGCCGGAGGCCTTGAGCTGCGTGGTGACGAGCGGGAACGCCTTCGGCGGGATCGAGAGGTAGTACGCGTGATTGCCCATCGTGCCGCGCTCGGTGTCGAGATTGTCGACGGTCTCGCGGAGACGACGGAACGCCTCGGGGTCGTCGAACTCGCCCTGGACGAAGCGGATGCCCTCGAGCAGCTCCTGCCACGTCTCCTCGCGGAACTCCGTGCGGGCGTACTTCTGGACCGATTCGTGCACGACCTTCGCGAAGTCCTGGTCCTCCCAGTCGCGGCGGGCGAAGCCGACGAGTGCGAATCCGGGAGGAAGGAGCCCGCGGTTGGCCAGGTCGTACACGGCCGGCATGAGCTTCTTACGGGAAAGGTCTCCGGTGACGCCGAAGATGACCAGCGCGCTGGGACCGGCGATGCGGTTCAGGCGTCGATCCTCGGGATCGCGGAGGGGATTGTGTCCGGGTGAGATCTCTACGACCATGCTGTTACTGCGCCGCCTCGAAGAGTGAAAGCACCTCGACCTGCGGGTCGGTCAGCGTCAGCGTGACGACGGGACGGCCGTGGCCCTCCGCCAGCACGCTCGCGTTGCCCGCGGCCTGTGCGTGGATGAGCTGACCGAACGTGAACGGGCGACCCGGAATCTCGAGGTCGACATCGGTGCGTTCGGTGATCTGGAGGAAGACTCCGTTGGCGGGGCCTCCCTTGTGGTACTGCCCCGTGGAGTGGAGGAACCGAGGCCCCCACCCGAAGGTCGTGGGGCGCCCGGCGTCCGCGGCCACCAGCTCGCGCAGACCCGCGAGCTGCGGGAGATCGAGACGGTTCACGTACGCCTGGATGCTGACATACCCGTCGGCGGGAACCGATGCCCAGAGGGCCTCCAGCACGCCGGCGACCGTCCCCGAGGCCGCGAGGGCCGGGTCGGACACACGGACTTCGACGCCATCGGCGACGAACGCCGCGGCCGTGGGGGCGGGCTGCGCATCGAGCAGTCCCCGCGCCGCACTCTTTGCGGATTCGACGTCGGGCTGATCGAACGGGTCGATGCCGAGCATGCGACCCGCGATCGCGGTGGCGTACTCCCACACCACGAACTGCGCGCCGAGCGAGCCGCTGACCAGCACCTCGCCCTCGTGCCGGTCGAAGAGGTGGAACGCGTCGGCGTGATCGACGAAGCGCACGATCTGCAGATCGTCGGGCTTCGTGTCGAGCTCCGGCGAGACCGGGAGCAGGACGACGGGCAGGATGCCGGTGCCGTCCTTGCCCGTGGACTCGGCGACGAGCTGCTCGATCCAGTCCGGCAGACCCGGAAGATGGCCCCCGTCGGTGACGAGGCCCAGCTTGTCTCGGCGCTGGGCTCCACCACCGGCGATGGCTGCAGCGAGCACGAGCGCGGGGTTCTCGGGGGAGTCGATGGCGACCTCGAGCAGCGTGGCATCCGCCTCGTCGAGGAGGTCGTCGATGTCGACGCCCGCCAGGCCCGCGGGGACCAGCCCGAAGGCGGTGAGCGCCGAGTACCGCCCGCCGACGGTGGGGTCGGCGGTGAAGACGCGGTAGCCGTCGGCACGCGCCGACTGCTCGAGTGGTGAGCCGGGATCGGTCACCACAACGATGCGCTCGGCGGGGTCGATGCCGAGATCACGGAATGCCGCTTCGAACGCGCGCTTTGCCGAATCGGTCTCGATCGTCGAGCCCGACTTGCTGGAAACGACGAGCACCGTCTCGCGCAGACCCCCTGCTTCGGCGTCTCCGTCGATGGCGGCCAGCACCTGGCCCGGGGCGGTCGAGTCGAGGATCACCAGCGGTACGCCGGCCGATTGCGCGATGACCTCGGGCGCGAGCGACGATCCGCCCATGCCCGCGAGCACCACGCGCGTCACGCCCTGCGCGACATAGGAGTCGCGCAGGGCGGTGATCTCGGCCACGAGCGGGCGCGACACGGCGACGGCCTGCACCCACCCCAGACGGCGCGACGCCTCGTCCTCCGCCGCGGGGCCCCACAGGGTGGGGTCGCCCGCGGTGATGCCGGAGGCGACGAGCGAGCCGGTGAGTGCCGGGAGCTCGGCGTCGACGACCGACTTGACGTGGCCGGTGACCTTGACGGCGAAGCTCACTTCGCGGCCTGGGCGCTTCCGGCCTCGAGCGCGGTGGCGACGGTGTCCTGCAGTTCGTGCCAGGAGGCGATGAACTTCTCGACACCCTCGTCTTCGAGCGTCTGGGTCGCGTCGGTGAGGTCGACGCCGACCGCGGCGAGGCGGTCGAACACGTCGTGTGCCTCGGCGTAGGCGCCGGTGATGGTGTCACCGGCGATGACGGCGTGGTCGAAGGTCGCCTCGAGCGTCTTCTCGGGCATCGTGTTCACGGTGCCGGGAGCGACGAGCTCGGTCACGTAGAGCGTGTCGGGCAGCGCCGGGTCCTTGACGCCGGTCGAGGCCCACAGCGGACGCTGCACGGTGGCACCGGCGGCGAGCAGCTGCGTGGCGCGCTCCTCGGCGAACTTCTGCTCGTACAGCTCGTACGCCAGGCGTGCGTTGGCGATTCCGGCCGTGCCCTTGAGGGCGGCGGCCTCGTCGGTGCCGAGCGCGGCGAGGCGCTTGTCGACCTCGGTGTCCACGCGCGAGACGAAGAACGACGCGACCGACTGGAGGGTGGCGATGTCGTGGCCGGCGTCACGGGCCTTCTCGACACCGGCCAGGTAGGCGTCGATGACCTCGGCGTACCGCTCCAGGCTGAAGATGAGCGTGACGTTGACCGAGATGCCCGCACCGATGACCTCGGTGATCGCGGGCAGGCCCGCCTTGGTCGCGGGGATCTTGATCAGCACGTTCTTGCGGTCCACGCGCGCCGCCAGGTCTTTGGCCTGCGCGATGGTGCCCTCGGTGTCGTGCGCGAGGTCGGGGGAGACCTCGATCGACACGCGACCGTCGACGCCGTTGGTCTGCTCGAAGACGGGCTGGAAGATGTCGCACGCGTCGCGCACGTCGTCGGTGGTGATCGAGAAGATCGCCTCGTCGACGCTCGCGCCGGCGGCGGCGAGCTCGTGGACCTGACCCTCGTACGCCTCACCCTTGGAGAGGGCGCCGGCGAAGATCGTGGGGTTGGTCGTGACGCCGGAGACGTTGCGCTGGGCGATGAGCTCGGCGAGGTTGCCCGACTGGATGCGCTGACGCGAGAGGTCGTCGAGCCAGATGCTGACGCCCTCGGCGGAGAGCTGCTGGGTGGGAGTGCTCATTGTTCTGGTTCTCCTGGTCTTACTTCGCGGCGGCGATCGACTCGCGCGCGGCCGACACAACGGCCTCGGCGGTGATGCCGAACTTCTGGAAGAGGGTCTTGTAGTCGGCCGAGGCACCGAAGTGCTCGATGGCGACCGAACGGCCGGCGTCGCCGACGATGCCGTGCCAGCTGAGCGCCGAACCGGCCTCCACCGACACGCGGGCCTTCACCGACGACGGCAGCACCGATTCGCGGTACGCCTCGTCCTGCTCGGCGAACCACTCCAGCGACGGCGCGGACACCACGCGGGCGTGAACGCCCTCGGCGGCGAGGGTTTCGCGCGCCTGCACGGCCAGCTGCACCTCGGAGCCGGTGGCGATGAGGATGACATCGGGCTCGCCGTTCGCGGCTTCCGCGAGCACATACGCGCCCTTGACCGCGTGGGCAGCCGAGGCGAACTCGTCGCCGCTGGCCTCGCCCGCGCCGCGCGGGAACACCGGGATGTTCTGACGCGTGAGCGCGATACCCGCGGGACCGGCGGTGCGACGGAGCATCTCGAGCCACACGACCGAGGTCTCGTTGGCGTCCGCCGGACGGACCATCGCGAAGTTCGGGATGGCACGCAGGGTGGCGAGCTGCTCGATCGGCTGGTGCGTCGGGCCGTCTTCGCCGAGCGCGACCGAGTCGTGCGTCCAGACGAAGATCGTCGGGATGTTCATCAGGGCGGCCAGGCGCACCGGCGGGCGCATGTAGTCGCTGAAGATGAGGAACGTGCCACCGAAGGGGCGCGTCGGGCCGTGCAGGACGATGCCGTTGAGGATCGCGCCCATCGCGTGCTCGCGGATGCCGAAGTGGAGCACACGGCCGTAGGGGTCGCCCGACCACTCGTGCGTCGACCACTCGGATGGGATGAAGGACTTGGCGTTCTTGATCGTGGTGAGGTTCGACTCGGCGAGGTCGGCCGAACCGCCCCAGAGCTCGGGGAGCTCGGCGGCGAGGGCGTTGATGACCGTGCCCGACGCGGCGCGCGTCGAGACGTCTTTACCGGCCTCGAATGCGGGGAGCGCGTCGGCGATGTCGGCGGGGAGCTCCCGCGCCTGCAGGCGGTCCCAGAGCTGCTTGCGCTCGGGGTGAGCCGCAGCCCAGGCGTCGAACTTCTCCTGCCAGGCGGCCTTTTCGGCCTCGCCGCGCTCCACGAGCTGGCGGGTGTGGGAGATGACCTCGTCGGCCACGGCGAAGTTCTGCTCGGGGTCGAAACCGAGAACCTCTTTGGTGGCGCGGAGCTCGTCGGCGCCGAGCGCCGAACCGTGGATCTTGCCGGAGTTCTGCTTGCCGGGGGAGGGCCACCCGATGATCGTCTTGAGGACGATCAGCGACGGCTTGCTCGTCTCGCCCTTGGCGGCCTCGATGGCCGCGTGGAGCTCGGCGACGTCTTCGACGTACTCGCCGGTCTTCTTCCAGTCCACCGTCTGCACGTGCCAGCCGTACGACTCGTACCGCTTCTGCACGTCTTCGGTGAAGGCGACGTTCGTGTCGTCCTCGATCGAGATCTGGTTGGAGTCGTAGATCGCGATGAGGTTGCCGAGCTCCTGGTGACCGGCGAGCGAGGAGGCCTCGCTCGTGACGCCCTCCTGCAGGTCGCCGTCACCGGCGATGACGTACACGTAGTGGTCGAAGGGGCTCTCACCGGCCGGAGTCTCGGGGTCGAACAGCCCGCGCTCGTAGCGCGCCGCGTACGCGAACCCGACCGAGGATGCCAGGCCCTGACCGAGCGGGCCGGTCGTGATCTCGACGCCGTCGGTGTGGCCGAATTCGGGGTGGCCGGGGGTCAGCGAGCCCCACGTGCGCAGAGCCTCGAGGTCTTTCAGCTCGAGGCCGAATCCGCCGAGGTAGAGCTGCACGTACTGGGTGAGCGAGGAGTGGCCCACCGAGAGGATGAAACGGTCGCGCCCGGGCCAGTGCACGTCGGCCGGGTCGTGGCGCATGACCCGCTGATACAGCAGGTACGCGGCCGGTGCCAGTGACATCGCGGTGCCCGGGTGTCCGTTGCCCACCTTCTCGACGGCATCTGCCGCCAGAATGCGGGCGGTGTCCACCGCGCGCCGATCGATCTCATCCCATTCGAAGTCCGACAACACGGTCGCCTTTCTCGATAGAGCGCCCCGGTCACGATCCGACGCCGCACTCACCGCCGTAGGGGTGGGAGTGGGGTGGGGGTGTCGGCGCTGGGCGCGCATTCAGGGCCAGCATAGCGAGATCGGCGCGGCCCGGCGCCTCCTCGTGACGGGGGTCGACAGGCGGGCGGAGGTATGCACGGGATGCCATAGAATCGAGAGGAATCCGCAACGCTCTACCCCGGGGGACGATGGACATCTCGACGACGTCGCACGTCACTGCGACGACCGATCGCCGCTCCGTCGGACGCACCGTCCGGGCCTACGTCGCCCTGACGAAGCCGAGGGTTCTCGAGCTTCTGCTCGTCACCACCGTTCCGGTGATGATCCTGGCCGCGCGTGGCCTGCCCGACCTGTGGTTGATTCTCGCCACGGTCATCGGCGGCTCGCTGAGCGCCGGTTCGGCCGCCGCGTTCAACATGTACCTCGACCGCGACATCGACGCGCACATGCAGCGCACCGTGAATCGGCCGCTGGTCACGGGCGAGGTCTCGCCCCGCGGCGCGCTGACCTTCGCGTGGACGCTCGCGGTCGGCTCGACGGTGTGGTTGTGGGCCTTCACCAATCCGCTCGCGGCGGCACTGTCCGCCGGCGCGATCTTCTTCTACGTCGTGATCTACACGATGATCCTCAAGCGTCGCACCGAGCAGAACATCGTCTGGGGCGGCATCGCGGGCTGCTTCCCGGTGCTCATCGGGTGGTCGGCGGTCACGGGCTCGCTGTCCTGGTCCGCGCTCATCCTCTTCGCCCTGGTGTTCCTCTGGACCCCTCCGCACTACTGGCCGCTGTCCATGAAGTACGCCGACCAGTACGACGAGGTCGACGTGCCGATGCTCGGCGCGACTCGCAGCGGGTCGCAGGTGGGTCTGCAGGTCATCCTGTACGCGTGGGCGACGGTGGCGTGCTCGCTGCTGCTCATCCCGGTGGCATCCATGGGTGTGGTGTACACCGTCTCGGCTCTGGTGTTCGGTGGGTGGTTCATCTACGAGTCGCACCGCCTGTACTCGCGTGCCGTGCAGGGCGGCGAGCCGCGGCCCATGCGCGTCTTCCACGCCTCCATCACGTACCTCACGCTGCTCTTCGTGGCGATCGCGGTCGACCCGCTCCTGCCCTTCTGAGGCCGGTCGCCCCGTTCACGAGAAACCGCCCGCTCCCGAATGCTCGGGGGCGGGCGGTTTCGTCTGTGCGGCGTGCGCTCAGCGGCGCGTCGGGTCTTCGTCCGTGTCGACGGCGGCGGCTGCCTGCGGCGGCGCGGGGGCGTCGGACGGGGTCTCGACGTCGGCGTCCTCCAGAGCCACGGGTGCGGTGCTGGGGGCCGGAGCGCTCGGAGCGGCGGGAACCGCGGATGCGGCCGGGGCGGAGAACACCGCGGGCTCGGGTGCGCTTTCCTCATCGCTCGTCCAGTCGATGGCTTCGACGGCCACATCGGGACGGGGGCGGGTGGTCACGACGGCGGCCACAGCGAGGGCGGCGACGAGACCGAGAGCACCCGCTCCGACCACGGCGGCTCCCACGGTGACCCACGACTGGGCGACGTAGACGGTCACGACCGTCGCGTTGGGGTCATTGAGCACCGCCTGCATCGCGTCGATCCCCCGGAGGACGATCACGAGCCCCGCGATGACGGCGGCCAGGGAGCCGGCCACGAGCACCCAGAACGGGATGCTGGTGACCAGGCGGGGACGAGTCTGCATGGAATGAACTCCTTCGATTCCGGGCACGGTCGGCACCGGAGGGTCCACAGTCTCGCACGCGCCGGAACGCCAGCTCTGTGCCGCCGATGAATCGGCTATGAACGGTCGGGTGTCAGCCGCGCGCCGTCGCGACCGTTTCGCGGGCGTCGACACCGGGTGCCACCGCGGGGCTCTTCAGTCGCAAGACCACGACCGTCATGGCCGCGGCCGTGAGGGCGGCGAGCACCATGTGTGTGCCCACAGCGAACTCCGGCAGCCCGTTGCGCGCCTGGTAGAGGCCGACGGCGATCTGCACCACCTCGATCGCCAGCAGTGCCGTCGCCCACCGGCGGACCCGCAGACGGAGGCGCCAGGCCGCCACGACGACCGCGAGGGTCAGCGCGAACAGCGCGTACCCAGGCCAGGCGTGGACGTGCTCGAGGATCTCGGCGTCGAAGCCGTTGCGCTGGACGGCGGCGGCGTCGCCCGAGTGGGGGCCTGCGCCGGTGGTGAGGACCCCGAAGACGATCGTGACCGCGAGCACGGCGGTGGTGGCGTGGACGAGCCCGGCGAACCAGCCCGGCACCGCCCGGGCCCGCGGACCCGCGGGGAGATACATGAGGGTGAGGAACGCCGCGCACACCGTGACCAGGGCGACCGAGGCGAGGTAGTGGAATCCGACGATGAAGGGGTTCAGGCCCGTGAGAACGGTGATGCCGCCGACGATCGCCTGGGCGACGATGCCGCCGAGCACGATGAGCGAGAGCACGAAGAGCGCACGGCGCTCGCGACGCATCCGCCACACGAGCACGACGACGGCCAGGGCCAGGATGCCGACGAGCCCGGTGAGAGTGCGGTTGCCGAACTCGATGATCCCGTGGATACCCATCTCGGGGGTGTTCACGAGCGAGTCGGGGGTGCACCGGGGCCACGTCGGGCAGCCGAGGCCCGACCCGGTCAGGCGCACCGCCCCGCCGGTGCCGATGATGAGCACCTCGGCGAGGAACGACAGCCATGCGAAGACCCGGACGCGACGGTCGACGTCGGTCGGGAGCCAGTCGATGAGGCGCGAGGCGCGGGGGGACGGGGCAGTGGACATGCGCGCAGCCTCCTGGCGGCGGAGCGCTCGGGGCGATGCGCCGGGTGCGCGCCGTGCCGGGAGCGGGTGTTGCCTGTAGAATCAAAGGGTCTTCGGGATGCGGCGCTCACGCGTTCCGCACCCTGACAGTCTAGGCGCGCAGCCAGCGCCTTCGAGCGGGCCCACCAGCGACCTTCCTGTGACTCCAACCGGAGTTCTTCTTGGAATGTCGGGACGGATGACACCGTTGAGGCCCGAGAAGGAGAGTGATCACCATGTCCGATGTACTCATCGACCGACCAGAGCTCGAAAGCCTGGGGCAATACGAGTTCGGCTGGCACGACACCGATGCCGCGGGCGCACTCGCCCAGCGCGGCATCAACGAAGACGTCGTGCGTGGCATCTCCGCTCTGAAGTCCGAGCCGGAGTGGATGCTGAAGACGCGTCTCAAGGGCTACCAGCTCTTCGGGCGCAAGCCCATGCCCACGTGGGGCGCCGATCTCTCGGAGATCGACTTCGACAACATCAAGTACTTCGTGCGCTCGACCGAGAAGCAGGCGCAGACGTGGGAGGACCTCCCCGAGGAGATCCGCAACACCTACGAGAAGCTCGGCATCCCCGAGGCTGAGCGTCAGCGTCTCGTCGCCGGCGTCGCCGCCCAGTACGAGTCCGAGGTCGTCTACCACCAGATCCGCGAGGACCTCGAGCAGCAGGGTGTCATCTTCATGGACACCGACACGGCGCTGCGCGAGCACCCCGAGTTCTTCGAGGAATACTTCGGCACGGTCATCCCCGCGGGCGACAACAAGTTCGCGGCCCTGAACACGGCCGTGTGGTCGGGCGGTTCGTTCGTCTACGTCCCCAAGGGCGTGCACGTCGAGATCCCGCTGCAGGCGTACTTCCGCATCAACACCGAGAACATGGGTCAGTTCGAGCGGACCCTGATCATCGCCGACGAAGACAGCTACGTTCACTACATCGAGGGCTGCACGGCCCCGATCTACAAGAGCGACTCGCTGCACTCGGCCGTCGTCGAGATCATCGTGAAGAAGAACGCCCGCGTGCGGTACACGACGATCCAGAACTGGTCGAACAACGTCTACAACCTCGTCACCAAGCGCGCCGTCGCCCACGAGGGCGCGACGATGGAGTGGGTCGACGGCAACATCGGCTCCAAGGTGACGATGAAGTACCCGTCGATCTACCTCATGGGCGAGCACGCCAAGGGCGAGACGCTCTCGGTCGCCTTCGCGGGCCCGGGTCAGCACCAGGATGCCGGCGCGAAGATGATCCACATGGCGCCGTACACGCAGTCCTCGATCGTCTCCAAGTCGATCGCCCGCGGCGGTGGCCGTGCCGGATACCGGGGCGAAGTGCGAGTGGATGCCAATGCGCACCACTCCGCGAACACCGTGAGGTGCGACGCTCTGTTGGTCGACACGATCTCGCGCTCCGACACGTACCCCGCGATCGACATTCGCGTCGACGACGTGCAGCTCGGTCACGAGGCCACCGTGTCGAAGGTCAGCGAAGAGCAGCTGTTCTACCTGCAGTCCCGCGGTCTCCCCGAGGACGAGGCCATGGCCATGATCGTGCGCGGGTTCATCGAGCCCATCGCGCGCGAGCTGCCCATGGAATACGCGCTCGAGCTCAACAAGCTCATCGAGATGGGCATGGAAGGATCCGTCGGTTAAATGACGACTGCGACCCAGACCCCCGCGGGCGCCGCGGAGGGTCACATCGACCCGGCCGCGCTCGTGGCATCCGTCGTTCCCGTGCAGACGCGCTCGGAGCGTCCGACCTCGTTCGACCCGGCGGACTTCGGCACGCCCACTGGCCGTGAGGTCAACTGGAAGCTGACCCCGATCGACCGGCTCGCGCCGCTGTTCGCCGACGAGGCCGGCGCCGAGGGCGTCATACAGGTGGACGTGTCCGCGCCCGAGGCGGTGCAGCAGCTTCGCCTCGCCGCGGGCGACGCGCCCCGGGGCGAGCACTTCCGCCCGGAGGATCTCACTGCGGCCCTGGCATGGACACACGAGCCCGACGCGCCCCTGCTGCGGATTCCGGCGAACGTCGAGCTCGACGAGCCGATCGTCGTGCGCCTGACCGGCACGGGCGGCCTCGCGCACGCCCACGTCGTCATCGAGGCGCAGCCGAACTCGCGCGGCACCGTCGTGCTGCGTCACGAGGGCACGGCGCACCACGCGCAGAACGTCGAGATTCTCGTGCGCGACGGAGCCGACCTCACGGTCGTGTCGGTGCAGAAGTGGAACGATGACGCCCTCCACGCCGCGTCCCACCAGGCGCGGGTCGACCGCGACGCCAAGCTCACGCACGTCGTGGTCAGCTTCGGCGGCGGCGTGGTCCGGGTGAACCCGTCGGTCGAGCTCTCGGGTGCCGGCAGCGAGGGGCGGCTGTACGGTCTGTCGTTCGCCGACGCCGGCCAGCACCTGGAGTCGCAGGTGTACCTGCACCACAAGGGTCCGCACACGGTCGGCGACGTGCTCTACAAGGGCGCGCTGCAGGGCGAGAGTGCGCGCAGCGTGTGGATCGGCGACGTGCTCATCGGACACGAGGCCACCGGCACCGACTCGTACGAGGCGAACCGCAACCTCGTGCTCACCGACGGTGCGCGCGCCGACTCGATCCCCAACCTCGAGATCGAGACGGGCGACATCCAGGGCGCGGGCCACGCCAGCGCCACCGGTCGCTTCGACGATGAGCAGCTGTTCTACCTCCAGGCTCGCGGTATCGCCGAGGGCGAGGCGCGCCGTCTCGTCGTGCTCGGGTTCCTCAGCGAGATCGTCCAGCGGATCGGCATCCCGGAGCTCGAGACCGAGCTGATCGAGGCCATCGAGCGCGAGCTGGCCGAGGGAGCCCCGGCGTGACCGCGTCGCGTGTCTGCGCGCTGAGCGACCTCGTCCAGGACGAGGCCCGCCGGGTCGAGGTCGACGGCGTCGCGATGGCTGTCGTGCTCGACGGCAACGGCGACGTGCACGCGATCGGAGACGTCTGCACCCACGGCGACATCTCGCTGTCCGACGGCTTCGTCGAGGGCGAGACGTTGGAATGCTGGGCGCACGGTTCGGCGTTCTCGCTGAAGACCGGTCGCCCCCTCAACCTCCCGGCCTACGAGCCGGTCCCCGTGTACGAGGTCGTGATCGACGGCGACGACGTGCTCATCGACCCCGCCGTCACCAAGGCGACGGCCTGACGGCCCTCGCCCCCACCGACTCCCCGAACTACCGAGTAAGGAACACCATGTCTGTCCTCGAGATCCGCGACCTCCACGTGACGGTCGAGACGGATGCCGGCACGACCCCGATCCTCAACGGCGTGACGCTGACGCTGCGCACCGGCGAGACCCACGCCATCATGGGCCCCAACGGCTCCGGCAAGTCGACCCTGGCGTACACGATCGCCGGTCACCCCAAGTACACCGTCACGAGCGGCTCCATCACCCTCGACGGCGAAGACGTGCTCGAGATGAGCGTCGACGAGCGCGCCCGCGCGGGCCTCTTCCTGGCGATGCAGTACCCGGTCGAGATCCCGGGCGTCACGGTCACCAACTTCCTGCGGACCGCCAAGACGGCGATCGACGGCGAGCCGCCGGCGATTCGCACCTGGACCAAAGACGTGAAGTCGGCCATGGGCAACCTCCGCATGGACTCCGCCTTCGCGCAGCGCAACGTCAACGAGGGCTTCTCGGGCGGCGAGAAGAAGCGCCACGAGATCCTCCAGCTCGAGCTGCTGCAGCCGAAGATCGCCGTGCTCGACGAGACCGATTCGGGCCTCGACGTCGACGCGCTCAAGATCGTGTCCGAGGGCGTGAACCGCGCGAAAGAGCAGACCGACCTCGGCGTGCTCCTCATCACGCACTACACCCGCATCCTGCGCTACATCCGCCCCGACTTCGTGCACGTCGTCGTCAAGGGTCGGATCGTCGAGGAGGGTGGCCCCGAGCTCGCCGACCGTCTCGAGGAAGAGGGCTACGACCGCTTCCTCGACGCCGGTACCCCGGTAGACGCGTAGGATCGTTACATGACCGCAACCCTCGCTCCCGAGAAGTACGACGAGGTCACCGAGGCCCTGAAAGACGTCATGGACCCCGAACTGGGGATCAACGTCGTCGATCTCGGCCTCATCTACGACCTCGCGTGGGACGACGAGAACGACGCGCTCGTCATCCACATGACGCTGACGTCCGCGGGCTGCCCGCTGACCGACGTGCTCGAGGAGCAGACCGCCCAAGCCCTCGACAACGTCGTAGATCGCTTCCGCATCAACTGGGTGTGGATGCCGCCGTGGGGTCCCGAGCGGATCACCGACGACGGCCGCGACATGATGCGCGCCCTCGGCTTCGCGATCTGACCAGAATCGACACACCACGACGTCCCCGGTACACGCCGGGGACGTCGTCGTTTCGGCGTGCGGTGCGCCCGCGATGACGCGGTGTGTCTCGTCCCGCGAGCGCGGAGGCCGCAGCGGGTAATCTCGGGGCCATGAGCGTCGCCCCCCTGCGTGCCCTTCCGCTGGAGAGTCTGCGCGAGCGGTCCAGTTCCAAGTGGCAGACCTATCCCGCCGACATTCTGCCGCTGTTCGTCGCCGAAACCGACTTCCCTCTCGCTCCCGCGATCACGAGAGAGCTGACGGCCCTCGTCGAGCGCGGCGACACGGGGTACACCCCGCCCGACCCGGGCCTCGCCCGCGCGTACGCCGCCTTCGCCGAGCGCCGGTTCGGCTGGACGGTCGACCCCGCGCGCATCCGCAACACCTGCGACGTCATGATGGGCGTCGTCGAGATCCTCCGCGCCGTGCTGTCGCCCGGCGACCGGGTGGTCGTGACGCCGCCGGTGTACCCGCCGTTCTATGACTGCGTTCCCGAGGCCGGGGGTGTCGTGGAGCGCGTGCCGCTGCGCGACACGGGGGAGGGGTGGGAGCTCGACCTCGACGGGATCGCTGCAGCGCTGGCATCCGGAGCTCGCGCGGTGCTGCTGTGCAACCCGCACAACCCGACGGGTACCGCGCACTCGCGCGCCGCGCTCGCCCGCCTGGCCGAGATCGCCGAGGAGTACGGCGCGGTCGTCGTCAGCGATGAGATCCACGCTCCGCTCATCCACACCGGGGCGGTCTTCACCCCGTTCCTGGCGGCGTCCGAGGCCGCCGCGCGCGTGGGGTTCGCGCTTGTGAGTGCGAGCAAGGCCTTCAACCTGGCCGGGCTGAAGTGCGCGCTCATGGTCACCGCCGCGGAAGAGCGCACCGCCGTCGTCTCGGGGCTGCCGGCCGAGGTCGAGTGGCGCACGGGGCTGTTCGGCGCACGCGCGGCGGTCGCGGCCTTCGCGCCCGAGAGCGACGCGTGGCTCGACTCTCTGCGGGCCGCGCTCGACGAGAACCGGCACCTCCTGGCCGATCTACTCGCCGAGCACCTCCCGCTCGCGCGCTACCGCATCCCCGACGCCGGGTTCCTCGCGTGGGTGGACGTCTCCGCGTACGGGTGGGGCGACAACCCCGCGCCGTTCCTCCGCCGCGAGGCGAAGGTCGCCCTGCACCACGGGCCGCTGTTCGGCGCCGAGGGTGTGGGACACGTCCGCATCAACGTCGGCTGCGCGCCCGAGGTGCTGAGCGAGGCGATCGAGCGGATCGGCGCGCTGGTTCCGCGCGCCTGACGGCGCGCTGTGGCCGTGGCGTGGGGTGCCTGGTCAGCGCTGTGCGGATCCGCGCTGTGCGGATCCGCGCGCTCGTGCCGTGCGCTTGACGTCTCGCTGCAGCCGTGGCATCCGGTGCTCCCTCAGCACTCCGCGCGGCCGGTGCGCCAGTACCCCATGAAGGCCACGGCGCGGCGGTCGACGCCGCGCTCGGTGACGAGGTGACGGCGGAGGGCCTTGATCGCCGATGCCTCCCCGGCCAGCCAGGCGTACAGCGGCGCCTTCTTCAGCGCCGCGCCGCCCTTGGCCGTGCGCGGGACCTCCCACAGCAGGCCCTCGTCGATGTCGACCTCCTCGACCTCGTCGCCGTGGCCCTCGGGGGTCAGGGCGAACGCGGCCTCGCGGGTGGCCGACACCAGGTGGCCGTGCCGGGTGCCGGCGGTGCGCGCGGCGAGGTGGTAGGCGAATCCGGGATGCCGGGGGAGGTAGGCACAGTCCTCGGGGGTGGGTACCTCGAGCACGACGGTCCCGGTGGCCTCGGACGGCAGCTGCTCGAGGATGACGGCGATCGCCGGGGCGGCGGTCTCGTCTCCCGCGAGGAGGAAGTCGCCGGTCTGGGCGGGCGGGACGAAGTCGACGCCGAAGCTCACGTCGGTCAGTGCCACGGTGGGCGCGAAGATCAGCACCTCGTCGCCGGGACGTGCGTTCTCGATCCAGGCCGAGGCCGGTCCGAGTACCTCGTGGGCGACCATGTCGATGTCGACCTCGCGCTCGGCTCGGCGCACAGCGCGGGTCGTGTACGTGCGAAACGGCGGGCGGCAATCGTCGGGGAGCTCGCGCCACTGCGTCCACCAGTCGCCGCCGACGGGCATGGCATCCAGCCCGATGGTGTCGGTGGGGAAGACGATCTTGACGCGCTGGTCGAAGCCGGGGTCGCCGTACTCGTGCAGGTCGTCGCCCACGAAGGTGAAGCGACGGAAGCTCGGCGTGAGGTCGGCGATGCGGGCGACGCGAACGCGGAAGAACCGCGAGGTCTCAAGGCTGGAGGGCATCGTGGGTCTCTCGGGTGTCGACGGCGGGCTGGAGGCGGGCGGTGACGTGGTGACGGCCGCGGGGGAGCACCAGGGGGGTACCCGACACCGGGTCGGGAACCACGAGGGCGTCGAGTCCGAACACGTCGGCGATGAGCTCGGAGGTCATCACGGTGGTCGGGTCGCCCGCGGCGACGATCCGCCCGTCGCGGAGCGCGACGAGGTGGTCGGCGTAGCGGGCGGCCATGTTCATGTCGTGCAGCACCATGACCGTCGTCGTGCCGCGCTCGCGATTGAGGTCGGTGAGCAGGTCGAGCACCTCGACCTGGTGCGCGACGTCGAGGAACGTCGTCGGCTCGTCGAGCAGCAGGATGTCGGTCTCTTGCGCGAGCGCCATCGCGATCCAGACACGCTGACGCTGACCGCCCGAGAGCTCGTCGATCGAGCGGTCGGCCAGGTCGCTGATGCCGGTGGCGGCGAGGGCCTCGGCGACGACCTCGTAGTCGCGCGCGCTCCAGCGTGCGAGAGCGCGCTGGTGGGGGTGGCGGCCGCGGCCGACGAGATCGGCGACGACGATGCCCTCGGGCGCGATCGGGCTCTGCGGGAGCAGCCCGAGGATGCGCGCGATCTCTTTCGACGGCCGCTCATGGAGGGCTTTGCCGTCGAGCACGACGCGCCCGGCTTTCGGGGGCAGCAGGCGCGCGAGCGCCCGCAGCAGCGTCGACTTGCCGCAGCCGTTGGCGCCCACGATCGCGGTGATGCGGCCGGCGGGGAGCACCAGATCGAGGTCGTCAACGATCGTGCGGTCGGCGTACGCGAGAGTCAGGCTCTCGGCAGAGAGGGTGCGGTTCGCGGTCATAGCGAGCCTCCGGAGCGGTTCGTCCTGATGAGCAGGTAGATGAGGTAGGGCGCGCCGAGCACGCCGGTGATGACGCCGACCGGGTAGCGGTTGTCGAAGGCGAACTGCCCGAGGAGGTCGGAGGCCATCACCAGCAGCGCGCCGACGAGGCCCGCGGGAAGCAGCAGCGAGCCACCGGGTCCGATCAGGCGGGCGGCGATGGGGCCGGCCATGAATGCCACGAAGGCGATCGGGCCGGATGCCGCCGTGGCGACGGCCAGCAGCACGACGGCGCCGACCATGAGCAGGAGTCGCGTGCGTTCGACGTGCACGCCGAGTCCCGCCGCGGAGTCGTCACCGAGGCGCAGCACGGCGAGGCCGCGGGTGTTGGCGACCATGAGCGGAACCACTACGGCGATCGCGACGGCGAGGGGGAGCACGCGGCCCCACGCGGCGTTGTTGAGGCTACCGGTGAGCCACTGCATCGCCGTCTGGAGGTCCCAGTTGGCCGCGCGCGTCAGCATCCAGGTGGTGACGCTGTCGAGCATCGCGGCCACACCGATGCCGATGAGCACGAGGCGCGTTCCCGTGAAGGCGCCCTCGCGCGAGAGGAAATAGATCGCTCCGGCGGTGGCGAGGGCACCGACGAGGGCGAACACCGAGACGAGGGTGTCGGACAGCGAGAAGCCGATGATGGCGATCACGGCGGCCGCGCTCGCCCCTGAGGAGATGCCGATGATGTCGGGGGAGGCCAGCGGATTGCGCAGCAGGGTTTGGAACGTGACACCGGCCATGCCGAAGGCGAGGCCGGCGAGCAGGCCCAGCGTCGCGCGAGGCAGGCGCAGCTCACCGATGGTGAAGGAGGCGCCGGGAACGGTCTGGCCGAGGAGCACGCGGACGACCTGATCGGGCGTGTAGAAGGTGTTGCCGACCATGAGGGTCGTCACGAACAGCGCCGCGGCGGCGAGGGCGAGCACGAGAGTCACGCTCGTCCGGCGACGCGCGCGCGAGCGCCGCCCCCGCACGAGGGCGGCGACATCGGAGGCGGGGGCCACGACCGTGCTCACAGTTCCCGCACTTTCTGCCGACGCACGATCCAGATGAAGAACGGTGCACCGATGAGGGCGGTCAGGATGCCGACCTCGACCTCGGTGGGACGCGCGATGATGCGTCCCACGACGTCGGCGCCGACGAGGAGGATCGCGCCCCCGAGCGCCGAGAACGGGACGAGCCAGCGGTGGTCGGTGCCCACCAGGAGGCGACACACGTGGGGGATCACGAGGCCCACGAACGCGATGGGTCCGGCGACCGCGGTGGCCGCGCCGACGAGGACCACGGCACCCGCCGATGCGACGATGCGCGTGCGGCCGGTGTGCTCGCCGAGCCCCGTCGCAACGTCGTCGCCGAGGGCGAGGGAGTTCATTCCGCGTGCGCACATCACGCAGACGAGCGCGCCGGCGGCGAGGACGGGCAGCACGATCTCGATCCGGTCCCAGGTCGCGCCTCCGATGCCGCCGATCTGCCAGAACCGGTACACCTCGAGCAGGTCGACGCGGGGGAGCAGGATCGCACTGGACAGGGAGGCGAACGCGGCGGTGGTCGCGGCGCCCGCCAGGGCGAGCTTCAGCGGGGTCGCCCCGCCGCGGCCGAGAGAACCGACGGCGTAGACGAACACCGCTCCCGCCGCGGCCCCCACGATCGCGAAGCCCAGGTAGCCGAGCGCGCCCGACAGCCCGAAGAAGGCGATGCCGGTCACCACCGCGAGTGACGCCCCCGCGGAGACCCCGAGGATGCCGGGATCGGCGAGGGGATTGCGGGTGACGGCCTGCATCGTCAGCCCCGCCATTGCCAGGGCGGCACCGACGAGGAGTCCGAGAACCGTGCGCGGGAGACGGGTGAGGACGGCGGCCTCCCCCACGCCGGAGCCGCCGGTGAACGCCGAGATGATCTCGGTGAGCGAGACATCGCGGGTGCCGATGGCGACGGATGCCGCCGACACCACGACCACGCCCACCCCGAGCGCCAGCATCCACGCGAGCCGCCGCCCTGCCGGACGCCGCAGGGATGCGGTGTCCGGCAGGGCGGCGACGGTGGTGGGGGAGGTCACGAGGGGCGTGGTGCGGAGGAGGTCAGCCGACGGCCGAGGTCAGGACGTCGAGGTAGGCCGACAGGCCCCAGCTCACCGAGAGCGGGGAGGGGTTCGCCGAGGCGGCGAGCGGGGTGCCGTCCTCGAGCACCGCGATGCGACCGGCGGCGATCGCGGGAATGGTGGACAGCAGCGGGTCGGCCTGCAGCTGCGCGACGAGCGAGCCGTCGGTGGCGCCGTACGTGATCCACAGCCCCACGTCGCTGAACGCGTCGGCGTTCTCGGCGCTGATCTCGGTGTAGAACGCGTCGGTGTCGGCGGTGGCGGTCGTCACCTGCTCGGGCTCGGGCATGCCGAACGCGTGCAGGTACCCGGGGCGGGGGTCGTGCGCGGTGTAGTACGTGATCGTGCTCAGGTCGGTCGGGTCGGTGAACGCGAAGACCGGCTTGACGGTGGCGAGGGCCGGGTGGGCGTCGAAGGCCTCCTGCGACTCGGTCTTAATCTCTTCGATGAGGGCCTGGCCCTCGCTCTCGAGCCCGAGGGCCTTCGAGTTCATCTCGATCATCTGGTCCATCGTCGTGCCCCACGGTGCGTCGGGGTAGGCGACAACCGGTGCGATCTTCGACAGGGTGTCGTAGTCCTCCTGTGTCAGACCCGAGTAGGCGGCCAGGATGACGTCGGGCTGCGTGTCAGCGACGGCCTCGAAGTCGATGCCGTCGGTCTCGTCGAACAGGACCGGCGTTTCGGCGCCGAGCTCGGTCAGCTTCTCTTCGACCCAGGGCAGCACGCCGTCGCCATCGTCGTCGCCCCACGTGGCCTTGGCCATTCCGACCGGAACGACACCGAGTGCGAGGGGGACCTCCTGGTTCGACCACGCGACGGTCGCCACGCGCTCGGGCTTCTTCTCGATGACGGCCTGGCCCAAGGCGCTGTCGACCGTCACGGGGAAGACGCCGTCGGAGCCGGGCGCCGCGTCGCCGCCGGGGGCGGCCGAGGTGCCGGCGCAGCCGGTGAGGACGAGGGCGGAACCGACGGCGAGTGCCGCCAGCGCGCGGAATCGGGACACGAAGAGCCTCCTGCGTGTTAGGTAAGGATAGGCTTAGTTTAGGTCAGGGATCGGGTGGGAGTGCAAACCCGGGGGTCGAGAACGCCGGAGATCCTCTCGACGTCGAGGCACCGGCATCCGGCTCTCCGACTCCCCACACGACGGGACTGTCGGTCGGCGTTCGGGAAGCCGACTTATACTGGGTGGCTGGCCATCACTCGGCCACCCCTCTTCCCCGACTGAACGGACGTTCGCTGTGCTCGCCGTGCACGACCTCGAGATCCGCGTGGGTGCCCGCGTGCTCATGTCCGACGTGGCGTTCCGCGTCTCCGACGGCGACAAGATCGGCCTCGTCGGGCGCAACGGCGCCGGCAAGACCACGCTCACGAAGGTGCTCGCCGGCGATCTTCTGCCCGCCAACGGCGGCGTCGACCGCAGCGGCGAGTTGGGCTACCTGCCGCAGGACCCGCGCTCGGGCGACCCCGAGATGCTCGCGCGCACGCGCATTCTCGACGCCCGCGGACTCGGCTCCCTCGCCCTCGGCATGCACGAAGCCTCGATGGCGATGGGCGACGCCGACCCTGCCGTCGCCGCGAAGGCGATGAAGCGCTACGGCTCGCTCACCGAGCGATTCGAAGCCCAGGGTGGCTACGCGGCCGAGGCCGAGGCGGCATCCATCGCCCACAACCTGTCGCTCCCCGACCGCATCCTCGACCAGCCGCTGAAGACCCTCTCGGGTGGTCAGCGCCGGCGCATCGAGCTCGCGCGCATCCTCTTCTCGGACGCGCAGACCATGATCCTCGACGAGCCCACGAACCACCTCGACGCCGACAGCGTCGTGTGGCTGCGCGAGTTCCTCAAGGGCTACAAGGGCGGGCTCATCGTGATCTCGCACGACGTCGAACTCGTGGGCGAGACGGTCAACCGCGTGTTCTACCTCGACGCGAACCGTCAGGTCATCGACGTCTACAACATGAACTGGAAGAACTACCTGCGCCAGCGGGTGGCCGACGAAGAGCGCCGCAAGAAGGAGCGCGCCAACGTCGAGAAGAAGGCCACCGCGCTGCAGCTGCAGGCCGCGCGCTTCGGAGCGAAGGCCTCGAAGGCGGCGGCCGCGCACCAGATGGTCGCGCGCGCCGAGAAGATGCTGTCGGGCCTCGACGACGTTCGTCAGGACGAGCGGGTCGCGAAGCTGCGGTTCCCCAAGCCCGCCCCCTGCGGCAAGACCCCCCTCATGGCCTCGGGGCTGTCGAAGTCGTACGGATCGCTCGAGATCTTCACCGACGTCGACCTGGCGATCGACCGCGGGTCGCGCGTGGTGATCCTGGGCCTCAACGGTGCGGGCAAGACGACGCTGCTGCGCATTCTCGCCGGTGTCGACCAGCCCGACACGGGCCAGCTCGAGCCCGGACACGGCCTCAAGATCGGCTACTACGCCCAGGAGCACGAGAACCTCGACGTCAACCGTTCGGTGCTCGACAACATGATGTCGGCCGCCCCCGACATCACCGCGACCGAGGCACGCAAGGTGCTCGGATCATTCCTCTTCGTCGGCGACGACGTGCTCAAGCCCGCCGGTGTGCTCTCCGGTGGCGAGAAGACGCGTCTGTCGCTGGCGACCCTCGTGGTCTCGTCGGCGAACATGCTGCTGCTCGACGAGCCGACGAACAACCTCGACCCCGCCTCGCGCGAAGAGATCCTCGGCGCGCTCGCGCACTACGAGGGCGCTGTCGTGCTCGTCTCGCACGATGAGGGTGCCGTCGAGGCGCTCAACCCCGAGCGGGTGCTCATCCTCCCCGACGGGGTCGAAGACATCTGGGGTCGCGACTACGCCGACCTGATCACGCTCGCGTAAGCTCCGGCATCCGGATGCCACGCCCTCGCGTGGCCGATCCTGTCACCGTGCGTCGAGCAGGGCGTCTTCGTCGTCGGCGTCGCGGTCGCGCGGACGCTTTCGGGTGCGGTGTGCGGCCAGGGGGTCGAGCTTTTCGCGTGTGGGCTCGGGCGGCTGTTCGCCGCGCTCCCGCGCCTCTTCGATCTCTTCACGGCGAATCCGACGCTCGTTGACGATGACGTACACGAGGAACGCGAAGCCCATGACGGCGAAGAGGATCCACTGGATCGCGTACGACAGGTGCGGGCCCGGGTCGTTACTCGGCGGGTCGATCGGCAGCGGCGCCGCGGCGGGCGCGGGGTCTTCCGACACCAGCAGGCCATACGCGCCCTGTTCGACGGGCCCGGTCTGCTCGGACACGAGGCCGAGATTGATCGTGGGAACCTGACCGTCCTCGGCGGTGCGCCCCGACGCGGGCACGGGTTCGCTCGGGCGCAGGCGCACGACCACCTCGACCGTCCCTGTCGGCGGGGCGGGAATGGCATCCGGTGCGGGCTGCCGCTCGCCGGGCGGGAGCCAGCCGCGATCGACCAGCAGCACACGACCGTCGGCGTCGCGGAACGGCACGAGCACCTCATAGGCCGCGGAGCCGCCGTGCGCACGGTTGCGCACCAGCAGCTCCTCGTCGGCGAGGTACTGGCCGCTGAGCCGTACCGGCCGCCACTCGTCGCCCGGGGCGAGGTCGGCGTCGGGAGCGAGGAGGTCACCGAGCGCGACCGGGTCAGCGCCGTAGTTCTCGTCGACCAGACGCAGCTGTTCCGAGCGTTCCGCGTTACGTGAGAACTGCCAGTTGGAGAGGGCTCCGCACGCGATGGCGAAGAGGATCGCCACGCCCACGTACATCGCCCACCGTGCAACGGCGGGCAGGGGCCGGGAGCTCACGCGGCATCCCCCTCGAGAGCGGCGACCTCGACCGGGAAGTCGCGAGCGGCGAGGAACTCTCGGAGGTACGACACGTGCGCCGTGCACGCGACCCAGGTCTTCCGACGATCGGCGGAGTGGATGCGCGGGTTGCGCCACCGGATGGCCCACTCGGCGGGGGCGCGGCATCCGGCGCGCGAGCACGAGACAGCCTCGTCGGTCACGACCGGTCGTCGCGCGGAGGGTCGAGGCGCGGGGTCTCGGAGATGCGGATCACGGTCGGCGCGTCGGCCGCGGGCGCGGGAGCTGTGGGCGCCGCGGCCTCGAGCGTGCGCTCGGGATTCACCGCACCAGTCACCGCGCCATCCTGTCCGACATTGGCCACGATCACCGCGAGGTACGGGAGGAAGATGGCGCCCGCCGCGAAGACGAAGGTGTACCAGCCGTACGGGGTTACCACGGCCATCGCCACGAAGCACGCGATGCGGATGCCCATCATCACCATGTACTTGGCGAAGCGGGATCCGGCGTCGTCTCGCGGGGCCTGCGGGAGCGACGTCGCTGACTGGGCGTTGGGCGATGTCTTCACGGTCCCCCCAGGGTACGCCCGTCGGGAACGGGCGAGCCCCGGTTAGGCGCCGTATCGAGAAGAAGTGTTCACCGCGATCGCGAAAGCGATGGAGAGGATGATGATGAGCACGACGGCGATGGCAATGCTCACCCAGCCGACGATGGTTCCGGCCAGCGCCAGGCCACGACCCTTCTCGCCCGTCCGCTTGATCTGGGCGAGGGAGATGTGACCGGTGACGACACCGGCGATCGGGCCGATCAGGGGCAGGATCATGAGGAATCCGGCGACGGATGCCACGAGCGAGATGATCGCGAGCACGTTCGTGCGCACCTCCGCGCCGTAGCCGGGGGTGGGGCCGCCGTACGCCGGCGCACCGTAGGCGGGTGCCGCGGGCGTGCCGTAGGCGGGTGGTGCCGCGGGCGTGCCGTAGGCCGGCGGTGCCGAGGGTGCGCCGTAGGCGGGTGCCGCGGGCGTGCCGTAGGCGGGCGCGGACGGCGCGTCATATGCCGGCGCCGCGGGCACGTCGTCTCCGCGGCGAGGGGCGGGGTTCTGGTCGTCGCTCACGGGCGTCCCTTTCGTCGGCAGGTGTGCTCAGCGTTTCAGCGTGCCGCAGCCCGTGTCAAACGCCGAGGCGGTGGGGGAGTGGTGCCTCGTCGGTAGGCTGGGCCGGTTCCGTCTTTCGCACCGCAGGAGTCTCACATGTCCCAGGACCGTGTCGTCGTCGTCACCGGAGGAAACCGCGGCATCGGGCGCGCCATCGCCGAGCGCTTCGTCGCCGAGGGCTGGAAGGTGGCCGTCACGGCACGCTCCGGCGAAGGGCCGGAGGGAACGCTCACCGTGCGCGCCGACGTCACCGACGCCGCGGCCGTCGACGCGGCGTTCACGCGGGTGGAGGCCGAGCTCGGCCCGATCGCCGTGGTCGTGGCTAACGCCGGCATCACCAAGGACACGCTGCTCCTGCGCATGAGCGAAGACGACTTCGACAGCGTCGTCTCGACCAACCTCGGCGGCGCGTTCCGCGTGGTCAAGCGCGCGTCGAAGGGAATGCTCAAGGCACGCTGGGGCCGCGTCATTCTCATCTCCAGCGTCGTGGGGCTCTACGGCTCGGCGGGACAGATCAACTACGCCGCGTCCAAGAGCGCGCTCGTCGGCTTCGCCCGCTCCCTGACGCGGGAGCTCGGCGGCCGTGGCATCACCGCGAACGTCGTGGCTCCCGGGTTCATCGAGACCGACATGACCGCGGAACTGCCCGCCGACACCCAGGCCGAGTACAAGAAGAACATCCCCGCCGGTCGTTTCGCCTCCGCCGATGAGGTCGCCGGTGTCGTGACGTGGCTCGCCGGCGACGACGCCGCCTACATCTCGGGCGCCGTCATCCCCGTCGATGGCGGACTCGGCATGGGGCACTGACCGCGGCCCCCACCGTCAGCGCACGGAGCGCCGGAGGTGTTCGCCGAACGCCGCGGGCTGTGAGAACTGCGGCCAGTGGCCCGAGTTCAGGTGCACCACTTCGGTTTCGCGGATACGCTCGAACTCCTCGGCCCACTCGCCCCACTCGGCGAGCACCGCGGGGAGGCTCTCGGTATCGAGACGTCCGGACAGGATCGTCACGGGGATGCCGTAACGCCGCGCGTCGGCGAGTGTGAGGCGGTCGGTGGGCACCTGCGCCGGCACGGCGACGGTGTCGGACGCGGTGCGCTCGCGCGTCGCCTCGTCGAGGTCGGCTACGTCGGGCTCGTCGAAGAACTCCCACCCGGGGAAGGGTACGACACCGTCGACGACGGGGAACGTGGAGATCATCCCGCCCGGCGGGGTCGGCATCGTGTCGACGAACACGACGCGCGCCACGCGCTCGGGACGTCGGTCGGCCGCACCCCACACGACGTTGCCGCCGCCGGAATGCCCCCCCAACACGACGGGGGAGTCGAGGGCATCGATCTGCCGCACCACCGCATCGACCCAGTCATCGATACGCGCGCCCGGGTCGTCGGGCAGCGTGAGGGGGTGCGGGCGGTGACCCGCCGCGACAAGCGTGGGCAGCACGGCATCCCACGACGATGCCGTGAGCCAGAGGCCGGGAACCAGGATGACGTCCATGGCGACACGATAGGCCGGGCCTCCGACATCGGCCACCGCCGCCGCGGACGGGTGCGGGACCGCGCGCCTCAGAGCCGCGACGACAACAGGGCTTGCGCCCGAAACAGGCCGATTCTGCGGATAGCGGCCTGTTCCGCCGCATCGCCTGTTCTCGTGACAGAGACACGGATGCCGTGCCTCGGCCCTGTCGACGCGGCCGCCCCCGCGACTGTCAGCGCGGCAGGAGGGCGATGACCTCGGCCAGGTCGACGCGGCCGATCACCACGTCGGCCTGCGCGCGCACGGCGGGCTTGGCGTTGAACGCGATCCCGAGGCCGGCGGCCTCCATCATGCGCAGGTCGTTCGCGCCGTCGCCGATCGCGAACGTCAGGGTCAGCGGCACGCCGTGGGCGGCCGCCCACTCGCGCAGGGTGTCGGCTTTCGCCGTGGCATCCACGATCGGTCCGTCGACCGCGCCGGTGAGGACGCCGTCGGCGACGACGAGGCGATTGGCGCGCCACACGTCGACGCCGAGGTCGGGGGCCACGGTGTCGAGCACCTCGTGGAATCCGCCCGAGACGACACCGACCTGCCCGCCGCGCGCGTGCACCGCGTCGATGAGTTCGCGTACGCCCGGCGTCGGTTCGATTCGCGCGATGGCTCTTTCGAAGGCGGCGACGGGAACCCCAGCGAGCGCCTCGACGCGCGAGCGCAGGCTCGTGGCGAAGTCGACCTCGCCCCGCATGGCCGCTTCGGTGGCGGCGGCGACCTCGGCCCCGCGGCCGGCCTCGTCGGCGAGGAGTTCGATCACTTCGTTGCGGATCAGGGTGGAGTCGGCATCGAGCACGACGAGGAAACGAGCAGGCGCGGGCACGGCCTCGACCCTAGCGCGTCACGCGGGGACGCACGCGGCGCTCGCCCGCCCGCTCGCGCGTAGGCTCGAAAGCCCGTGCCGCGTGTCGAAAGGAACCCCATGGCCGACGTCGAGAGCTTCACGCTCGACCACACCGCCGTCCTCGCCCCGTACATCCGCCTGATCGGCACCGAGTCGGGCCCGCGCGGCGACGTCATCTCCAACTTCGACGTGCGCCTCGTGCAGCCCAACGAGGGCGAGATCCCCACCGCCGGCATCCACACGATCGAGCACCTGCTCGCGAGCCTGCTGCGCGACCGCATCGACGGGGTCATCGACATCTCTCCGTTCGGCTGCCGCACCGGCTTCCACCTCATCATGTGGGGCGAGCCCGACCTCGGCGACGTCGTGGTGGCGGTCACCGAGTCGCTCCGCGCCATCGCCGAAGACGTGGAGTGGGACGACGTGCCCGGCACCGACGCCTTCAGCTGCGGCAACTACCGCGACCACAGCCTGCACACCGCGCGCGAGTGGTCGAAGGCCGTGCTCGCTCAAGGGATCAGTCGCGACGCCTTCGCGCGCGTCGGGGTCTGATTCCGGATGCCGAAAGGGCGGTGACCATCGCGGTCACCGCCCTTTCTGGCATTCGGGTCAGGCGTCGACGCGCACGTCTTTCCCGACGACCGTGATGCCGGTCTCGGTCACCGTGAAGCCGCGTGCGATGTCGCGGTCGCGGTCGACGCCGATGGTGGCGCCCGGGGCGAGGGTCACGTTCTTGTCGAGGATCGCGCGGTGGATGCGCGCGCCCGCGCCCACCTGCACGCCGTCGAAGAGCACGGAGTCCGTGATCGTGGACCCGCCGCCCGCGAGAGCCCAGGGGCCCACGACGCTGCGTTCGAGATGCGTTCCCGACAGCACCGAGCCGAGCGACACGATCGAGTCGATCGCGTTGCCGATGCGGCCGACAGAGTCGCGCACGAACTTCGCCGGCGGTGCGTTGAAGGTCTGCGAGTAGATCGGCCAGTCGGTGTTGTAGAGGTTGAAGATCGGCAGGGTCGAGATCAGGTCCATGTGGGCGTCGTAGAACGATTCGATCGTGCCCACGTCGCGCCAGTACGAGCGGTCGCGCGGCGTCGACCCGGGAACGTCGTTGCGCTGGAAGTCGTAGACGGCCGCCTCGCCGCGGTTGACGAAGTAGGGCACGATGTCGCCGCCCATGTCGTGAGCGGAGGTCGGCAGCTCGCCGTCGTGCGTGACGGCCTCGACGAGGGCGTCGGTGTCGAAAATGTAGTTGCCCATGGAGGCGAGCACCTCGTGCGGCGCGTCGGCCAACCCCGTCGGGTTCTGGGGCTTCTCGAGGAAGGCGCGGATCTTCGTCGGGTCGTCGGGGTCGGTGTCGATCACGCCGAACTGGTTCGCGAGCGAGATCGGCTGACGGATGCCGGCGACCGTGGCTCGCGCGTCGGAGGCGATGTGCGCCTCGAGCATCTGCGCGAAGTCCATGCGGTAGACGTGATCGGCGCCGATGACGACGACGATGTCGGGCTTCTCGTCGCGGATGAGGTTCATGCTCTGCAGGATCGCGTCAGCCGATCCCGAGAACCACCGCTTGCCGAGCCGCTGCTGAGCGGGAACGGATGCCACGTACGCACCGAGCATGGGAGACATGCGCCACGTCTGCGAGATGTGGCGGTCGAGGCTGTGCGACTTGTACTGCGTCAGGACGACGAGCTGGCGCAGACCCGAGTTGATGAGGTTCGAGATGGCGAAGTCGATCAGGCGGTACTGGCCGCCGAAGGGAACGGCCGGTTTCGCGCGGTCGGCCGTCAGGGGCATGAGTCGTTTTCCCTCGCCGCCGGCGAGGATGATTCCGAAGACCTTCGGCGCTGCAGGCATGGCACCACACTAAAGGTCGGATGCGGATGCGGGAACACGTGCGCGGCGCGCCTTTGCCTGTACTACGGTTCGTTCCATGCGCGTCGATGTCGTCACCAAGGAGTACCCGCCGGAGATCTACGGGGGGGCCGGGGTTCACGCGACGGAGCTCGTGCGCGCGCTGCGCGCGGAGGGCACCGAGGTCCAGGTGCGGGCCTTCGGAGCGTCGCGTGACGAGGTGGACACCACCTCGTACGCGGTTCCCGTAGAGCTCGCCTCCGCCAACGGCGCGATCCAGACTCTCGGCACCGATCTCGAGATCGTCTCCGACGTCGCCGGCGCCGATGTCGTGCACTCGCACACCTGGTACGCGAACTTCGCCGGACATCTCGCGGCGCTCCTGCACGGCATCCCGCACGTCGTGACCGCGCACAGCCTGGAGCCGCTGCGCCCCTGGAAGGCCGAGCAGCTCGGGGGCGGCTACGCCGTGTCGAGTTACATCGAGAAGACCGCCTACGAGGGCGCGGCGGCCGTTGTCGCCGTGAGCGAGGGGATGCGCGCGGACATTTTGCGCAGCTACCCGTCGCTGGATCCGGCCAAGGTGCGCGTCATTTACAACGGCATCGACACCGAGGCGTGGCATCCGGTCGACGATCCCGCCCTGCTGGAGTCGTTCGGGATCGATCCCGAACGGCCGTCGGTCGTCTTCGTCGGGCGCATCACGCGGCAGAAGGGTCTGCCGTACCTGCTGCGCGCGGCCGAGCAGTTGCCGCCCGAGGTGCAGCTCGTGCTGTGCGCCGGCGCCCCTGACACCCCGCAGATCCTCGCCGAGGTGGAAGAGCTCGTGCGCGGGCTCCAGGCCACGCGCGACGGAGTGGTGTGGATCGACCGGCTGCTGCCCCGTCGCGAGCTGTGCGCGATCCTCACGTCGGCCACGACGTTCGTGTGCCCGTCGGTGTACGAGCCTCTCGGCATCGTCAACCTCGAGGCGATGGCGTGCGGTGCCGCGGTGGTGGGTACCGCGACCGGCGGCATCCCCGAGGTCGTCGTCGACGGTGTCACCGGGCGCCTCGTGCCGATCGAGCAGGTGCAGGACGGAACCGGCACGCCCGTCGACCCCGAGCGTTTCGTCGACGACCTCGCTCGCGTCCTCACCGAGGTCGTGACGGATGCCACGCGCGCGGCGCAGTACGGCCAGGCCGGGCGCCAGCGCGCCATCGACGACTTCAGCTGGACGGCGATCGCCCAGACCACCGCGGCGCTGTACGCGGAGGTCGCCGGAGCCGACCGGTAGGTGCCCGTGTTCCTCGCCGACGGCCGTTAGGCTGGGGGCATGCCGCAGGTTCTGGAGTTCTCCGACGTCGTCGTCCGCCGGAACGCCCGGGACATCGTGTCCCACCTCGACTGGTCCGTCTCGGACGATGAACGCTGGGTCGTTCTCGGGCCCAACGGTGCGGGGAAGACCACGGTGCTCCAGCTCGCCGACACTCTTCTGCACCCGACCTCGGGTTCGGTGACGATCCTCGGTGAGCAGCTGGGACGCACCGACGTGTTCGAATTGCGTCCGCGCATCGGATTCGCGTCGTCGGCGATGGCCCGGCGCGTCCCGCCCGAGGAGACCGTGCTCGACGTCGTGCTCACCGCCGCCTATTCGGTCGTGGGTCGCTGGCGCGAGGACTATGACGACATCGACGAGCGTCGCGCGCTGCGCGTGCTGGCCGAGTGGCGTCTCGACCACCTCGCCGACCGGACGTTCGGCACGCTGTCCGACGGTGAGCAGAAGCGTGTGCAGATCGCGCGGTCGGTCATGACCGACCCCGAGCTGCTCCTGCTCGACGAGCCGACCGCGAGCCTCGACCTCGGGGCGCGCGAGGAGTTGCTGTCGCTGCTGTCGGGGTACGCCCAGGCGCCGACGACCCCGGCGATGGTCATGGTGACCCACCACGTCGAGGAGATCCCCGTCGGCTTCACGCACGTCCTGCTCTTGCGCGACGGCGAGATCGTGGCATCCGGCCCGCTCGGCGAGGCGCTCACGGCCGAGAACCTCTCGACGACGTTCGGTGTCGACATCACGCTGACCCAGGATGCCGGCCGCTACGCGGCGCGCGCATCGTCCTGAGTCGTGCTCCCGCCGTTCGCCTGGTAGACTCGTCCTTTGGCGCCTCCGGTGCCGCAGACTTTGACCGTCCTGGCAGAATCCAGGGCACCACTTCTCAAAGGACCTCCCATGAAGACTGACCTCCACCCGGACTACCGCGCCGTCGTGTTCCGCGACCTCGGCTCGGGCGAGACCTTCCTCACCCGTTCGACGGTGAGCAGCGACAAGAAGATTGAGCTCGATGGCGTGGAGTACCCCGTCATCGACGTCGAAATCTCGTCGGCCTCGCACCCCTTCTACACGGGTAAGCAGCGCATCATGGACTCCGCCGGTCGCGTCGAGAAGTTCAACCAGCGCTTCAAGAACTTTGGCGGTCGTTGATCCGCACCGGTTCTTCGAAAACCCCTCGTCTTTCGGGACGGGGGGTTTTCTTGTGTGCGCGTGCGGCAGGGCGTGCGCGGTCAGCGTAGAGGAGTGCGGTTGAGACGCGCGTGGAGCCCGCACTTCACGGCCGGCCATTCGGCGTCGATGATCGAATAGATCACCGTGTCGCGAACGGTGCCGTTGGCGAGAATGCGGTGGTTGCGCAGCACTCCATCCTGCTTCGCACCGAGCCTCTCGATGGCGGCGCGCGACTGCCGGTTGTGCCAGTGGGTGCGGAATTCGACCGCGCCGCACCCCAGCGCATCGAATGCGCGGCTCAGGAGCAGGAGCTTGGATGCGGTGTTGATTCCGGTGCGCTGCGCGTCGACGCCGAGCCACGTCGAACCGATCTCGAGACGTCGATTCGCCGGGTCGATGTTCAGATACGTCGTCATGCCCACGGCGCGGCCGGAGGCGGTGTCGATGACGGCCCAGGGGACGAGCGAGCCGTCCGCGTGAGCGGAGCGACGCTTCTCGATCGCCGCGGACATCGCGTCGGGGGACGGGACGTCGGTGTACCAGGTCTTCCAGAGATCCTTGGCCCGGACGGCGTCGACGAGGTCGTCGTGGTGTGTCTCGCTCAGCGGTTCCAGGCGCACGCGATCATTGCTCAGGACAGGCGCGGCGAAAAACTCCACCTCGCAATCGTAGGAGCCTCAGCCGTGTCGTCGTTCTAGATGTACTCGGTCATGAGGTTGGTGACAGTCGGCTGATCGGAGGTCGGCCGCCGCAGGCGGTGTGTGGTCGATCGTAGTTGTAGTGCTCGAGCCAGGGTGCGAGCGCTTCAGCGCGATGCTGGTTAGAGACGTAGGGGGCGCGGTAGGCCCAGTAGTCCTGCATGGTGCGGTTGAAGCGTTCAGCCTTGCCGTTCTGCCAGGGACAGTGCGGCCTGGTCGTGATGTGTTTCGCGCCGAGTGCGGCCAATTGCCCCTGGAACGTGGCCGAAACCGTGTAGTTCTTGGCGTTGTCGGTCATGACCTCGCGGATCCGGATGCCGTGGCGGGCGTAGAACTCCGCCGCGGCGGGGAGGAACGCCGCGCAGGTGGTGCCCTTCTCATCGGGGAGGATCTGCGCGAACGCGAGTCGGGAGTGGTCGTCGACGGCGACGTGGACGTAGTCGAACCCGAGCTTCACCCGGCGGTCCCTGCCGTGGTTGTGATCGATGAAGTCAGGACCCTGGGAGCGCCAGCCGCCACCGGCGGGGATGCGGCCGAGCTTCTTGACGTCGATGTGGATCAGATCCCCCGGGGTGGCGCGCTCGTAACGGATCTGGGTGCGCCGCGATGCGCGCAACGCGATCCCCGTGACCGGGTCCAGCTCATGCAACGCCGGAAGGCCCGCCCTCGCGATCAACCGGGAGGCTGTGCGCGGGCTGACACCGCAACGGCGGGCGATATCGTCGCGCCCGAGCCGCTCCCGCGAGCGCAGCTCGACAACGGCGGCCGCTGTCGCCACGGGAGTCGCCGTCGGCGACGAGATGGGACGCGAGGACCGATCCGACAGTCCCGCCTCGCCCGCCGCACGGTAGCGGACAAGCCAGCGATGGGCACACTGTCGCGAGACGCCCATCTCCTTCGCGACATGTGAAACAGGTCGGCCGGCGAGGACCCGGCGCACGAGAATCAGACGGCCCATGACAGTGAGCCGCGCATTACGGTGGACCAAGAGAAGGCCTCCACTTCGGTGACGTTAGACACCACCAATCGTGGAGGCCTTCTCCCTATCCGAGTGTCACCAACGTGCCGACCGAGTACATCTAGAACGGTGGCGGATCGGCCCCGACTTCGGTGCCCAGGGGAGAGATCCAGCGGAGGTCGCCGCCGTCGGAATCTCGAGAGGGGCGCCAGAGCGTCTCATGCCGGATGCGATGGTGGTGGCGGCACTCGGGTTCGAGGTTCTCGTCATCGGTGCCCCCGCCCTCGCTCCACGCCCTGAGGTGGTCGAGGTCGCACTCCCGCGCGGGACGACCGCACCCGGGAAACACGCACGTCGGGGAGGTGACGCCGAGCCAGCGCCGCAGCGCGGCGGGAACGCGGTAGGTCGACCGATCGAGTGCAACCGGCACACCCGTGACGGGGTGGGTGAGCACTCGGATCCACGAGGATGCCTCGCCCGCCAGGCGCCGAGCGGTGTCGAGGTCGATCGGGCCGTAGCCGTCGAGGGTGGCGGGCTCGGTGCCGGCGCCGAGAAGAGTCAGGGCGGGGACGGTGATGACGACGGTTGCGCGCCCGCGCCGGGGGTCGGGGATTGCACCTGCGGCCGACCCTCCTGACGCACCCGCGCGGCCGCTGTCGGATCCGGCAGTGTCTTCCGGGGCACGCCGTGCTCCGCGGCCGGCCGCGACCACATCGGCCGTGAGCAGGTCGGCGAACACATCGGCCCGGAGCTCGGCGAGCGTGCGCTCCTCGTCGGGCGCGGTGCGCAGGTGCCGGGCGGCGCGATCGACCTGTGCCATGGCGGCATGGGCGCGATCGGCGGGAAGAAGGGCGGTCAGCGTGGCCATGCCGTCGAGCTCCGGCGTGAGCCAGACGCCCCGGTCTCGCGCGGCACGGCGGTGCCGCACTTCGAGCGACTCGGCGTGCACCCTCTCGCGCAGGGCGCGCGCCGAGACGGCGAACCGCGCGGGGGTCAGACGGAGGGCACGTTCGCGGGCTCCCTCATCGAACAACGCCCAAGAACGCGGCTCGTCGGGAAGCGACGCGGCGAGACGGGCGGTCTCGACCGCGTGACGCTCGGAGACCCACCCGGCCGTGAAGTCGCGCCACAGGCGTGGACACCGGGACTGGAGAACCTCGGCATGAGATGCCCGTGCGCGCACGGTCTGCTCCGAGAGTCTGAGGCGCACCGCGATCTCGGCGACGGCCGCGCGCTCGGCCATGTCGCGGCGGTCTCGCCGTACCGCGGCGACCGTGCGCCCGCGCACATCCGACCAGGCGAGATCGAGCGTCGGATCGGGACCGACCCACGGGATCGGATCGAACGCCGCATCGCGCAGCACACGCTGGATGAGGCCGTACTCGGCGGCCGTCGCCCGATGGTGTTCGGCGGCTCGGTTCTCGAGGTCATCGAGGAGAGCGTCGAGAGAGGAGGCCGCGGGGCTGTCCTCAGCCTGCTCCGTCTCACCGCCGTCGAGCAGGCCGAGCTCGACCGCCCACGCGGTGTCGGCCTCTGTCTGTGTCTCGTCGTCGGTGGGCCACGGCACCCCGCGCCACGGATCGGCCGGTTGCGACCGGTCGTTCAGCGGTGCCGTGATTCCCATGTTCGAACACTAACGAGGGGTTCCGACATCGCCCCGGCGGGGGAGCCGGACGGGCAGGAGGGCGGGCACGTTCAGCGGATCGGCCAGGCGCCATCGAGCGGGGGAGCCGTGGCATCCAGCCGCCCGATCGCGACGAAGTACTCCGTCAGGCTCGCCGCCTGCGCGCGTGCCCACGCGATCTGGCTCGTGTGGAGTTCGACGGCGGTGGCCGGCAGCACCGAGCCGAATCTCTCGGCGAGCGCGAGAGCCAGGCGCCCCGCGGCGACCGCGTCGGCGCAGGCTTCGTGCGCCGCGTCGAGCGGAACGGCGTAGTGCGCCGCGACATCGGTGAGCGTGCGCTTTCCGCGGCGGTACCGGTCGTAGGTCTTGTCGACTACCAGTGGGTCGATGACCGGCGAGGGGGCCTCGATGGGAGGGATGCCATGACGCCGCGCCTCGTGCTTGAGCATCGAGAAGTCGAACGGGGCGTTGTAGGCCACGACCGGAATGCCGGCCGCGAACAGTGCGCGCAGCGCGTCGACCACCTCGGCGACGACCGCGCGGGCGGGCGCGCCCTCGGAACGCGCGCGCTCGGTGGTGACGCCATGGATCGAGGCCGCGCCCGCGGGGATCTCGACCCCGGGGTCGGCGAGCCAGTCGC
Source organism: Microbacterium sp. ZW3a (assembly GCF_057167165.1). Taxonomy (NCBI): domain Bacteria; kingdom Bacillati; phylum Actinomycetota; class Actinomycetes; order Micrococcales; family Microbacteriaceae; genus Microbacterium; species Microbacterium sp. ZW3a. Next base: position 1,358,204 of record NZ_CM169903.1, read on the forward strand.
GCGCGTCGACGACGCGGCCGTCGGCGTCGAGGACCCCGACGTGGGCGGTGACGATGCGATCGTTCACGACGTCGACCCCGGTGGTCTCGAGGTCGAACACCCCGACCACGCGTGCCCACTCGGGGATCTGAAAGAGCGGGAGCGGCTCGGCCTGCCACAGGGTCATGCGCACATGCTAGAACGGGGCTCCGACACGGCCGCGGAGGCTCTCCCGGTAGCGCCCTCCGAAAGCCCCCCGAAGCCGCGATCCGCGCCCCTCTCGTAGACTCGACGGATGCCGAACCCCTACGCCGCGCTGCTCGCCGAGATCCCGGTCCAGCGGCGCACGGCCGAGATCCTCGGCGGCACGACGGCGTACTGGACCTACGGCGAGGAGGCCGCCGAGACGACGATCGTCGCGGTGCACGGGTTCCGCGGTGAGCACCACGGCCTCGAGCCGGTCGTGGCGCACCTGCGTGGCATCCGGGTGATCTCGCCCGACCTGCCGGGCTTCGGTGAGACGGCCCCCCTCCCGGGGCGCGCCCACGATCTCGACGGGTATGCCGCGTGGTTGCGGGCGTTCGTCGAGTCCGTCGCGCCGGGTGCGGTGGTGCTTGGGCACTCGTTCGGGTCGATCGTGTCGGCCGCGGCCGTCGCGCAGGGCCTTGCGACGCCGAAGCTGATCCTGGTCAACCCGATCGGCGCTCCGGCCCTCGAGGGCCCGCGCGGCGTGCTCACCCGACTCGCCGTCTTCTACTACCTCGCCGGCGCGCGGCTTCCCCGCCCGCTCGGCGATGCCCTGCTGCGCAACGGTGTCATCGTGCGGGTCATGAGCGCCGCGATGGCCAAGACACGCGACCCGGGCCTGCGCCGCTTCGTGCACGAGCAGCACGACACCTATTTCTCGCGCTTCGCCGACCGCGATGTGCTGCACGAGGCGTTCGTCACGAGCGTGTCGCACGACGTGCGTGAGTTCGCGCCGCGGATCGCCCAGCCGACCCTGCTGGTCGCGGCCCAGAAAGACGACATCACGCCCATCGAGGCCGAGCGGCACCTCGCGACGCTCTTCCCGCGCGCCGAGCTCGTGGAGATCCCCGACGTGGGGCACCTCATCCACTACGAGACGCCGGCCGCGGCGGCATCCGCGATCACTCGCTTCCTGCGCGGGCCCTCCGCCGGCGATACGCGTTGACGTTCATGCGGTTGCCGCAGTTGCCCGCATCGCAGTAGCGCTTCGAGCCGTTCTTCGAGAAGTCGATGTACACGCCGTCGCAGTCGTCGGCGTCGCACACCCGCACCCGCGCATATTCGTCGGCGCGGATGACGTCGACGAACGCGAGCGCGGCCTCGACGAGCATCCGGCGGGCGAGGGGCTCGTCGGGGTCGCTGGCGTGGATGTGCCAGTCCATGTCGTCGTGGCGCGCGAGCTGGGGGAGCGCGCGACCATCGGCGAGCATGGCGTTGACCAGCGGCACGGCGGCGTCGCGATCGACGCGCCACAGATCCCACAGACGACCTCGGATGCCGCGGACCGCCGCCAGCTCCCGGGCGTCGTGCGTGCGCGAGCCGGTGTAGCCGTGGCGCTCCGTGAAGGCCTCGAGTTGATCGAGGTCGACCAGAGAGTCGACACCGCTCGTGTCGGTCTCGGGGAGGGTGTTGACCAGCTCGACCGTGGCGCGGAGGACGAGCTCGGTGTCACGGATGAAGACCATGTTGACTCCTGACAGTCGGAGGCTCTACTGTCACGAGTGTAAACGCATTTCACCCCTGACATCGGAATCGCATGACCACTTCCTCCGTCACCCTCCCGCGGCCCACGCGCCGCGGCTCCGGCGCCGCCACGGGTCTCGTGATCGCGCTGGCGTCGGCCCTGGCGTTCTCCTCCAGCGGCCCGTTCGTCAAGCCGCTCCTCGACGGCGGCTGGTCGCTCGGCGCGGTGCTGCTGGTGCGCATGGGGCTCGCCACTCTGGTGCTCTCGCCCGCGCTCGTTCGGGCGATGCGTCGCCAGCCGCGCTTCCTCCGGCGTCACGGACTGCTCATCGTCGCGTTCGGTCTCACCGCGGTGGCGGGCTGCCAGCTCTTCTACTTCGCCGCGATGCAGCGGATGCCGGTCGCCGTCGCCCTGCTCATTCAGTACATCGCCCCCGTGCTGCTCGTGATCGCGGTGTGGGCGCGGACGCGCCGCGCGCCATCGGCGCTCGTGCTCGTGGGCTCGGTCGTGGCGATGGTCGGTCTCGTGCTCGTGGTCGACATCAGTGGCGCCCGCTTCGATCTGCTCGGCACGGTCTTCGCCCTGTGCGCCGCGGTGTGCGCGGCGGCCTACTTCGTCATCGCCGCACGCGCGGGCGATGACCTCCCGCCCCTCGCCCTCGCTGCCGGCGGCCTGCTGACGGGGACGCTCCTCATGGGGATCCTCGTGCTCACCGGCATCCTGCCCTTCGCCGCCCCCTCGATCACGGTGTCGCTGCTGGGGATGGAGGTTCCCGGCATCCTGCCCCTGCTGTGGGTCGGTGGCGTCGCGACGACGCTGGGGTACGCGCTCGGGGTCATCGCCGTGCCGCTCATCGGCTCGCGGCTGGCGTCGTTCGTCGGGCTCAGCGAGGTGCTCTTCGCGCTCGGCTTCGCGTGGCTGCTGCTGGGCGAGACGCCGGCACCGGTGCAGTTCGTCGGTGGGGCGCTCGTGCTCGCCGGCGTCGTGCTCGTGCGTCTGGATGCCACGGGGCCGGTGGAACCGCGCACCGAGACCGCGAGCATCCCGGTGGTGCCCGCGCCCTGACGTGATCGGTGGCGCGGGGTCAGTCGACGCGCCGGAGCAGATCCATGAGCGGACCCACCCGGTAGCCGATCACCTCGCCCATCACGAGCGAGGTCTCGGTACGTTCGACGCCCTCGATGGACAGGATGCGCGCATCGGTGTCGAACAGGTGCTGGGTATCGCGGCACGCCACCCGCACGAGCAGGTCGACCGGGCCGCTCATGCCGTGCGCCTGCAGCACCTCGGGGACCTGGGCGAGCGCCTCGCGGATCGCGGGGAGTTCGGCCTGGCGCACGGTGACCTGCAGGAACGCCTCGATCGGGAAGCCCAGCGCCTCGGCCGAGAGCGTGCGCTCGTACGACAGGAACGCCCCGTTCTTCTCCAGGCGGCCCATGCGCGCCTGCACGGTGTTGCGCGAGAGGCCGAGCTTCTCCGCGAGCGCGACGACGGTGGCACGCGGATCGCGGGACAGGGCGCGGAGGAGGTCGAGGTCGACCGCGTCGAGCTTGGTCATGATGCGAAACAGTAGCAGGAGTCGCGGGGGAGCGATGCGCACATTGCTTTCTCTGTACCACTGCTCTTGAGCGCCCTGCCCTGTCCGTTCGCGAGCAGGGCCCGCGTCGGTCACCGGGAAATTCCTGGCCCGCCCCTCGAGGTCGATATCCCGGGTCTCGGAGCTCCCCGGGGAGTACGGTTACCGCATGATCGAGCAGCGCGGCTTGTATGTGGAGGAATTCGTCGTGGGTGAGCGGTACGCCCACCGACCGGGGCGCACGGTGACCGACGCCGACAACGTGCTGTTCACGACCCTGACGATGAACGCGCAGGCCTTGCACCTGGATGCCGACTATGCGGCGACGCAGCCCTTCGGCCGGCCCGTGGTGAACGCGATGTGGACCCTCTCGACGCTCGTCGGACTTTCGGTTGCGCAGCTGACGCAGGGGACCCTCGTCGCGCAACTCGGACTGACCGACGTCAGCTTTCCCGCTCCGCTGTTCGTCGGTGACACCCTGACGGCCGAGACCGAGGTGATCTCGGTGCGTCCGTCGGTCTCGCGCCCGGGGCAGGGCGTCGTCGTGTTGGCGCACACCGGCCGGTCGCAGAACGACGAGGTCGTGGCGACGGCGACGCGGACGGTGCTGATGCGGTCGTGTGACTCGGTGTGAGCGGGCGGAGAATCTCTCAGCTCGCGACGCCGGCGTACGCGAGCATCTCCCACGCCTCGCCGTCGAGGCGGAAGACCGTCGCGGAACAGTTGGGCAGCCGTTCGCCGACGCGGGGGAACGCGCCGTCGGTGGCGTGCATGATGACCTCGCGGATGAGGGCTCCGTGCGCCACCGCGATGACATCGACATCCGCGGGGGTCTCGGCAATGACCTCGGCGATCGCGGCGAGCGCTCGTGTCCGCACCTCGGGCCACGCCTCGGCACCCGGCACGGCGGCGGCGTGCCACGGGCCATAGGCCTCGGCGAAGGTCGTGGCATCCATGCCCTCGGCGTCACCGTAGGAGCGCTCGCGGAGTCCCGGCATCCTCCGCGCGACCGTGATGCCGATCGCGTCGGCGATCACGTCGGCGGTTTCGGCGGCACGGGAGAGGTCGCTCGACACGACGCGCACCTCCCTCCCGACGGCGTCCGCGGCCAGGCGCGCGGCCACCTCGCGGGCCTGAGCGCGCCCGGTGTCGTTGAGGGGGATGTCGGTCGAGCCCTGAATGCGTCCGCCGGCATTCCAGTCGGTTTCGCCGTGGCGCACGAGGGTAAGGATCGTCACGAGTCGAGCCTAGCCCGCGCTCCCCGGGGGAGTCCTGCGGGCGTCACGCCAGGAGCGGCAGTCGCTCGGCGAACGCCCGGAGGACGTCGGTGGTGCCACCGTCGATCTTCACCGCAGCACGCTGGTCGGCCCGGGTGGCGCCGCGATTGATGATCACGACCGGCAAGCGGCGTCGGCGCGCCCGCTCCACCAGGCGGATGCCGGAGTTGACCACGAGCGACGACCCGGCGATCACGAGGGCCTCGCTCGTGTGCACGAGCTGCTCGGCCTCGCGGAACTTCTCGACGGGGATGTACTCGCCGAAGAAGACCACGTCGGGCTTGAGCGTGCCCCCGCACACAGAGCACACCGGCACGATGAACCCGTCGGCCGATGCGGGCGCCACGTCGCCATCGGGCCCGAGCTCGACGTTCTCGGGGAGGGTGATCCAGGGGTTGTCGGCCTCGACGCGCGCGGCGAGATCGCGGCGGTCGAACACCTGGCCGCAGTGCAGGCAGCCCACGCGGCGCATCGTGCCGTGCAGCTCGACGACGCGATGGCTCCCGGCGCGCACGTGCAAGCCGTCGACGTTCTGCGTGACCACGCCGTTCGCGATCCCCGCGCTCTCGAGCGCGGCGAGCGCGCGATGGCCGTCGTTGGGCTCGGCGGCGGCGAACACTCTCCACCCGAGGTGGCTGCCGACCCAGTAGCGGCGGCGCGCGTCCGCGCTGGTGAGGAACTGCTGCGCCGTCATCGGCGTGCGGGTCGGTGCCCCCTTCCCGCGGTAATCGGGGATTCCCGAATCGGTGGACACCCCCGCACCCGTGAGGACCGCTAGACGGCGCCCGGCCAGCACCTCGACGGCGTGATCGATGGATGCCAGGGTCTCGGCATCCTTCGTCGTGTCGGTCATGCACACCTCCGTCGGGTCGAGTCTAGGACCGGCGGCGGACACCCTCGCCCGCGCGCGCACGACGAGCGGGCCCTGTCGAGCCCGTGGCGTGCGCGGGTGGGCGACGGATAATGAGGCGATGCGCTCCACACCCCCCGTGCCCTCGCTCGAGATCACCGCGCTGCGGCGCGTGCGCCCCTGGGGAGGCGACCCCGTCGACATCGACATCGAGGGCGGACGCATCTCCCGCATCGGCCCCGCCGCCGCCCATCCCGTCGGCGTGCGGGAGTTCGACGGACGCGGCCTGCTCGCCCTCCCGGGCATCGTCAACGCGCACGCCCACGTCGACAAATCGTGGTGGGGCCTGCCGTGGCAGTCGTCCGGCGGTGATGCCTCCGTCGAGGGTCACATCCGGCACGAGCGCGCTCAGCGCGACGCGCTCGGCATCCCGTCCGCTGTTCGCGCGGCCGCGGTGCTGCGCGAACTGGTTCGCCACGGCACGACCGCGATCCGCACGCACGTCGACGTCGACCCGGAGATCGGGCTGCGCGGTATCGACGCCGTCGAAGGCGCCGCCGCGGCGTACGGGGGTGCGCTCGACGTACAGATCGTGGCGTTCCCGCAAGACGGCGTGCTGCGCCGGCCCGGGGTGCTCGAGTTACTGCGGGAGGCGGCCGGCCGCGACAGCGTCCGGTGGATCGGCGGCCTCGACCCGGCGACGATCGACCGCGACCCGGTGGGACAGATCGAGGCCGTGCTCGGCGTGGCGGCCGACACGGGCACGGGGGTCGACATTCACCTGCACGACCCCGCCGACCTGGGCGCGTTCCAGATCGAGCTCATCGTGGACCGCACGGTGCGCCTCGGCCTCCGGGGACGCGTGAACATCGCCCACGGGTTCGCCGTCGCGCAGCTCGATCCCGCGCACCGCCGCGATCTGCTCGCCGCGATGGGGGAGGCGGGCGTCAGCATGACCACGGTCGCACCGCTGCGCCTGCCGCAGCTGCCGTTGGCCGAACTCGACGCGGCCGGCGTCCGGTTGGGGCTTGGAACCGACGGCATCCGTGACCTGTGGAGCCCCTACGGCACCGGTGACACCCTCGGCACCGCGGCGCAGTACGCCCGCGCCGGGGGTCTCGTGCGCGATGACGATCTGCTGCGGGTCGTGCGGCTCGCGACCAGCGCCGCGGGGTGGGCCGTGGGGCGCGAAACTCACGACCTCGTCGAGGGCGCCCGGGCCGACGTCGTGCTCATGGATGCCGAGAACCCGATGGACGCCCTCGTGCGCCAGCCCGAGCGCGTGCTCGTGGTCGCGGGAGGGCGCGTGCTGCACGTGGCGTGAGGCCGGGCGCGTCGGTTCGGCGGGCGGGCACGCTCCCGGCCGCGCCTGGCAGAGTGGGACGATGCCCGTCCTCCCGCTCGACTCCGCCGACGACCCGCGCCTGGCCGACTACCGCGACCTCACCGACGTGTCCCTGCGGCGCGTCAGCGAGCCCGCGGGCGGTCTCTACATCGCTGAGTCGGCGAAGGTGCTCGACCGCGCGCTCCGCGCCGGGCACCGTCCGCGTTCCGTGCTCGTGCAGGAGAAGTTCCTCGCCGACGCCCTCGCACTCGTGGGCGAGGATGCCGAGATCTACGTCGTTTCCGCCGCGATCGCCGAGCAGGTCACCGGGTACACCGTGCACCGGGGGCTTCTGGCATCCATGCACCGACCCGTCCTGGCCCCGGTCGCCGACGTGGTCGCGGGCGCGCGGCTCGTCGTGATCCTCGAAGACATCGTCGATCACACCAACGTGGGAGCCGCGTTCCGCTCGGCCGCCGCGCTCGGGGCCGACGCGGTGCTCGTGACCCCGCGCTGCGCCGATCCGCTGTACCGGCGGAGCGTCCGGGTGAGCATGGGCACGGTGTTCCAGGTGCCGTGGACGCGGCTGCCGGAGTGGCCCGAGGCGAAGCCGCTGCTGCATGACGCGGGGCTCCACCTCGCGGCCCTCGCGCTCGCCGACGACGCCGTGACGCTCGACTCCTTCGCCGCCGCCGGGCACGAGCGTGTCGCCCTGCTCATGGGCGCCGAGGGCGACGGTCTGAGCCGCGGGGCGCTCGCCGCGGCCGACACGGTCGTGACGATCCCGATGGCCGGGGGAGTGGACTCCCTCAACGTCGCCGCGGCGAGCGCCGTGGCGCTCTGGGAGTTGGGGCGCGCGCTGCGCTGAGACGCGTGGCGTCGGCGACCGGGGCCTCAGACCTGCGTCCCGCGGGGGGCCGTGGCATCCTGCCCCGGGGCGAGGGTCACCACGGGCAGCGGATCGGGTCGCTTGGGGAGGATGTGATCGCCCGAGGACTGGTGACGCAGGCGTCGAAGCACCCAGGGCACCAGGTACTCGCGTGCCCACACGAGGTCTTTCTCGCGCGCGGCGCGCCACGTCGTCGCCTTCAGCGCCTCGGGCTGCATGGGCTGAAGGTCGTTGGGGACGTTCAGCGCGCGCAGCACCATGCGCGCGACCTCGTGGTGCCCGAGGGAGTTGTAGTGCAGACGGTCGTCATCGAAGAAGCGCATGTCTTGCACTTCTTTGAGGCCCCACTGGTTCGCCACGATGCAGTCGTAGCGGTCGGCGATCGAGCGGATGTTCTCGTTGTAGATCGCGACCTTGCCCCGGATGCCGCGGAAGACGGGCGTGAACTCCGTGTCGATGCCGGTGAAGACCACGACCGTGGCGCCGCCGCTGCTCAGTCGGACCACCGCATCTTCGAACTGCTGGGCGACGGCGTCGGGATCGGACTTGGGGCGGATGACGTCGTTGCCGCCGGCCGAGAAGGTGACCAGGTCGGGCTTGAGCGCCAGGGCGGGCTCGATCTGCTCGGCCACGATCTGACCGATGAGCCTGCCGCGCACGGCGAGGTTGGCGTAGGCGAAGTCGCCGACCTGGGCGGCCAGCACTTCGGCGACGCGGTCGGCCCAGCCGCGGTGACCACCGTCGGGCAGAGGGTCGCCGATGCCTTCGGTGAACGAGTCGCCGAGGGCGACGAACCGGCGCCAGGGGTGCGGGCCGGGGTTGTCGGACGCGGACGGGACGCCGGGCGAGTGCGGGTCGAGTGTCATCGAAACCTCCGCTCCCAGGCTAACGCGGGGCTCCGACAGGGCAAGGGCGCCGTCCGGCGGGGGTGCGCGCGCGCGTGCTGCGGGGGCGGCGCCGCGACCGGTCCCCTCCCCGTCGATAAACGGCATCCACGCCGAGAAACGCGGTGGCGCGCCGTGTCTGGGCGTGAATCGCGTTTATCGCTGGTGGGGAGGCGGAACCGTCCCTACCCCGGCGCTGGTGGGGTGGCGGAACCGTCCCCACCGCGGCGCCGGTGGGGCGGGGGAACGCTCCACAGTGCGGCGCCGTGGCCCGGCCCGGTGACCTATCGTTGATGTTCGCGCTCGCGAGGGATGGAGGTTCGATGCTGCAAGACGACACCGGCACTTCGCCCCTCTCCGACACGCCCGACGGCACGCCGCCGTTCGATGTCGAGCCCCGCGATTCCGACGGCACCGAGCCCCACTTCGGAAGCTTCGCCGCCGAGCACCTGTCGCCGTCATTCCCGCAGCGCGCCCCGTGGGGAACCGCGCAGCGCCTGCGCGCGTGGCAGGCCGAGGCGCTCGACCAGTACTTCGGCCTCGACGGACCCGACGGCGAGGGGAAGGGCCCGCGCGACTTCCTCGCCGCCGCCACCCCTGGCGCCGGAAAGACGACCTTCGCTCTGCGTCTGGCGAGCGAGCTCATGCGCCGCCGGGTCGTCGACCGCATCGTCGTCGTGGCCCCCACCGAGCACCTCAAGACCCAGTGGGCCGAGGCCGCCGCTCGCGTGGGCATCCGTCTCGACCCCTTCTTCTCCAACCGGCACGCCACGCCCTCGCGGCAGTACCACGGCGTCGCGGTCACCTATGCCCAGGTCGCGGTCAAGGCCGAGGTGCACCAGCGCCTGACGATGGATGCCAGAACCCTAGTGATCCTCGATGAGGTGCACCACGGCGGCGACGCGCTCAGCTGGGGTGATGCCCTGCGCGAGGCGTACGGCCGCGCGACTCGGCGCCTACTGCTCTCGGGCACGCCGTTCCGCAGCGACACCGCCCCCATCCCGTTCGTGGAGTACCACCCGAACGACAAAGGCATCCGCCTCTCGCGCACCGACTACGCGTACGGCTACCGCCGCGCCCTTGACGACGGGGTCGTGCGTCCGGTCTTCTTCCTCGTCTACGCCGGGCAGATGCGGTGGCGCACCAAGGCCGGCGAAGAGATGGAGGCCCAGCTCGGGCAGGACAACACCAAAGACATCACCTCCCAGGCCTGGCGAACCGCGCTCGACCCCAACGGCGACTGGATCCCCGCGGTCCTCCGCTCCGCCGACCGGCGGCTCACCGAGGTGCGCGAGACGGTCCCCGATGCCGGGGGTCTGGTCATCGCGACCGATCAGACCGCGGCGCGCGCCTACGCCACGATCCTCGAAGACATCAGCGGCGAGAAGGTCACGGTCGTCCTCTCCGACGAAGCCGAGGCCTCGGGCCGGATCGAGACGTTCTCGAAGGGCACGAGCCGCTGGATGGTCGCCGTCCGCATGGTGTCCGAGGGCGTGGACGTCCCGCGCCTTGCCGTCGGCGTGTACGCCACGAGCGCCTCGACGCCGCTGTTCTTCGCCCAGGCGATCGGCCGTTTCGTGCGCGCCCGGCGCCGCGGTGAGACCGCCAGCGTGTTCCTCCCCAACGTCCCGCCGCTGCTCGCCCTCGCGGGCGAGATGGAGGCTCAGCGCGACCACGCCCTCGATCGCGACAGCGACGCCGAGGATCAGTGGAACGCCGAAGAAGACATGATGGATGCCGCCGAGCGCGAGGACAAAGCCTCCGACGCGCTCGAGCAGGAGTTCGAGTACCAGGCTCTCGGCTCACTCGCCCACTTCGACCGCGTGCTCTTCGACGGACAGGAGTTCGGCCAGCTCGCGGTGCCCGGAACCGTGGAGGAAGAAGAGTTCCTCGGCATCCCGGGTCTGCTCGAACCCGAACAGGTGCACGAGGTGCTCATGTCGCGGGCAACGCGGCAGTCCCGGCACCGCTCCACGCGTGAGGCCAAAGAGAAGGAGAGCGGCCAGGAGCCGCCGAGCGTCGACGAGGGCGGCCTGCCACAGCCGCTGCACCGAACGCTCAAAGAGCAGCGCCAGCTGCTGAACAGCCTCGTCGGGCTCTACGCCCGCCAGACCGGCGAGGCGCACGGTCTCGTGCACGCCGAGCTGCGACGCATCTGCGGAGGCCCCGCCGTGTCGCACGCCACCGTCGCGCAGCTCCAGGCGCGCATCGAGGTGCTGCGCAAGCGCGTGCGGTCCTGACCCGCCGCGGGGGACGGTTTCGCGGCCCCGAAATGCTGGCACGGAGCCCGTGGCATCCGCGTCTTTTCGGGCTTCGGAGGACCGAAATGCTGTCAGTCTCGCCCGACGCGCCCGGGGGAGCGGATGCCGCCCCCTAACGTGGGGTCGACCCGAGAAGGAGCACCGTGACGATCGCCGCCACACCCACCGCCCGTGACCGCCGCCGCTGGGCGCGGTATCTCGTCGACGAACGCGCCGAGGCCCGCGTGTACCGCGATCTCGCCAGCCGGCGCAGCGGGGAGGAGCGGGAGATCCTGCTCGCGCTCGCCGAAGCCGAGGGACGCCACGAGCAGCACTGGCTCGACCTGCTCGGCGACACCCCGCAGCGTCTGCCGCGTCCGGGTATCGGCACGACGATGCTCGCGTGGATGGCGCGCCGCTTCGGCTCGATCTTCGTGCTCGCCCTCGCCCAGAACGCCGAGGCGCGCTCGCCCTACGCCGACGAGCCGTACGCGACCGCGCAGATGGCCGCCGATGAGCGCGTGCACCACGAGGTCGTGCGCGGGCTCGCCGCTCGCGGCCGCCGCCGCCTGTCGGGGACGTTCCGCGCCGCCGTGTTCGGCGCGAACGACGGCCTCGTATCGAACCTCGCGCTCGTGATGGGTGTGGGCGCGACCGGCGTTGCGCCGAGCTTCGTCCTGTTCAGCGGGATTGCGGGCCTCCTCGCGGGCGCCCTGTCGATGGGCGCGGGCGAGTTCGTCTCGGTGCGCTCGCAGCGGGAGCTCCTCGAGGCCACCGAGGAGAGCGACTACGCGCACTCCGCGCTGCCGCACCTCGACCTGGATGCCAACGAGCTCGCGCTCGTGTACCGCACCCGCGGCATGGACGCCGACCGGGCTCTCGAGACGGCGCGCGAGGTTGTCTCGGCCGCGCAGAACGGGACCGCGCCGGTGGCGGCCGCTCCCGGCGAGTCCTCGCGCGATGTGGTCGGGAGCGCCTGGGGGGCGGCCCTGTCGAGCTTCCTGTTCTTCGCCTCGGGCGCGATCATCCCCGTGCTGCCGTGGCTGTTCGGACTGAGCGGTCTCGTTGCGGTCGTGGTCGCCCTCGTGCTCGTGGGCGTCGCCCTCCTCGGCACCGGCGCGATGGTGGGGCTGCTCTCCGGGGCATCGCCGCTCAAGCGCGGTCTGCGTCAGCTCGCGATCGGTTTCGGCGCCGCCGCCGTGACGTACGTGTTGGGCCTGCTGTTCGGGGTGTCCGCGGCCTGAGGCCCCGGCATCCATCGATAAACGCGATCTGCGCCGGGAAACGCGCTCTCGCGGCGTGTTTCGCCGCAGATCGCGTTTATCGCGTGGGGTGGGGTGTGCGCGGCGCGGGCGCGGGCGCGGGCGCGGGCGCGGGCACGCGGCGGGGTGGGCGGCGGCGGCGCGGGCGGCGGCGGCGCGGGCGCGCGCGGGGTGGGCGGCGCGGGCGCGGGCGCGGCGGTGGGGAGCGGGGCGGGGTCAGCCGCGGCTTGCGTGCACGCGCGCGGCTTCGCGCACCGCGCTGACGTTCTTGCGGCCGGCGCGGGAGCCGGCGAGCTTCGCGGCGATGTGTTGCGCGACGGTGACCGGCTCGTACAGTGCCGGCGCCTCGGGCGTCACGAAGTGGGGGAGCACCTCGACGACGGCATCCGCGTTCCCGTCGTGGAAGAACGCCGCCGACCGGCGCCGCTCGATCGTCCCGTCGATCACGGGTGGCTTGACGCGGTGCAGCGTCGAGAGCCACTTGTCGTTGGTCAGACGCGCGGCGACGTCGCCGATGTTCACCAGCAGCGCCCCGTCCGCGGGCATGACGTCGTTCCACGATCCGTCCAGTCCCAGCACCTGGAGCCCGGCCACCTGATCGGCCTACAGCACGGTGACCAGGCCGAAGTCGGTGTGCTCGCCCATGCCCGTCAGCTCGGCACCGAGCTCGATCGAGCCCGGCGGCAGGGCGTAGTTGTTCATCCGCAAGACGTCGATGGAGTGGTCGGTGAGGGCGTCGAAGAAGTCCTCGGGCACGCGCAGGGCGGCCGCGAAGATCTGCGTCAGGGTGCGAGCGACCCGCCGCGCCTCGACGTAGTACTCCTCGACCGCGGAGCGGAAGGGAGGAACGGCATCCGGCCACGTGTTCTCGGCGTAGTCGGCGGCGGTCGCCGCGGTCCCGGGATACTCCCGCCACGACGTCCCGACGTTGAACGCCTCGAAGAAGTCGTTCATGCGCGTCACCGGGTCGACGCCGAGGCTGTAGCTCAGCGATTCGCTCTTGGGTGGGGTGTATCCGCGGTTCTCGGACGCGGGTCGCACGTACTGCTTCTTGACTTCCAGCGGCAGCGCGAAGAACTCATCGATCCCGGCTTCGAGGTCGTCGATGACGACGTTCGGGATGCCATGACCCACGATCTGCATGAACCCGACGGTGCGGCAGGCGTGGTCGACGGCCGCGACGATGGCGTCGCGTGCGTGGTCGGGCCCCGGGCCGACCCAGGGGGAGATGTCAATGGTGGGAACGTGGAACCGGTACATGTGGCATCCGTTCTTGCGGTATGCCTCGACGCTAAGCGGTGGATGTCACGCTCATATTTCCGTGGCGTCACGGGATGCGCGACAGCACTGGCGCCCGGCATCCCCGCCTCGTTCCGGGCGGCTGCGGAGGGCGCCGGCCCCCGTCGGCCCGCGGCACGGCAACGCCATCGAGGCAACGGCGTGCCCGGCGCCGAAGACGACGCCTGTGGCGCTAGGAATCCGTTCGGGCGCGCACGAGGCCGAGGGCCATGAGCGCCGCCGCCCACGCCATCACACCGGCAACGGCCACCCACGCGCCGGGCGCGGACGAGATCGCGGTGGAAGCGAGCACCCCCAGGGTGCCGTCGGCTACGGAGCTCGCCCAGGGCTGGCCGGTGAAACCGGCGACGACCAGCGCGATCGGCAGAAGCAGGTACAGGGCGAGGGCGACGAAGGTCGCAAGCGCTGACGACCGGCATAGGGAGCCCAGGCCGCTGCCGGCAACGGCAAGCAGTGCGGTCGTCAGCATGAGGCGGCCCGCGCCATCGACGAAGCGCGCGCTGACACCCGTCGACGGATCGACTGCGAGGCTGACGATGATTCCCACGGTGATGACGACGAGTACGACGGCGACGGCGAGAGCCGCGTGTGCCGCGGCGAACGCCAGGAGCTGGCGTCCACGGGTGGGAACGAGCACGCGCACGAGTTCGACGGACCCCGATTGGTGATCACGTGAAATGGCGAGCGCCGCGGCGAGGAAGACGGAAAAGCCGATGACATCTGCGCTGAGAACGACCAGATCGCCCTCGAGAGGATCTTCGGTGTTGCCGACGAGAAGGGCACGAGTGGCGAAGATCGCGAGGGTCGCCAGCGCCGCCAGGGCAAGGAGGACGACGGTCGACCGCGTGCGCGTGGCGCGCCCCCACTCCGCGCGGAAGAGCGCGGCGGTGCGGATGCCGCGTGAGGGCGCCTCCTGGTCGTGAATCGTCATGGTGCACCCAGTCTTTCCCGCGTCTGTTCGCCGATCGCGTCGCGATAGATGTCATCCAGCGAACGGTGTCGCGTCGACAGCTCCTCGAGCACGATCCCGCGGTGTGCGGCGAGCGCGAACACCTCCCTTGCGGTCATGTCCGCGATGACGACGAGTCCGGCGCCGTCGGTCCAGGGCGTCCCGCCGTGGTCCGCGGCTGCGGCGAGCAAGTCGTCAGGCGCGTCCGCACGCGCCAGCACGTGCGGGCGGCCCCGGGCGGCGAGGTCGTCCAGAGTGCCGGTGAGCACGATCCGACCCCTGTCGATCACGACGACGTCGTCGGCGATGAGGGCCAGTTCGCTCACGATGTGCGAAGACAGCATTATTCCGACGCCCGCCGCGCGCAACCGTGACAGGGTGTCGCGGAGCCAGGCGATGCCGCCCGGGTCGAGACCGTTCAGCGGTTCGTCTAGCACGAGGTACCGGGGCGAGCCGATGAGCGCCACCGCGATGCCGAGACGCTGACGCATGCCGAGGGACAGGTGACGGACGCGCCGATCCGCCGCGTCGCTGAGCCCGGTCATCGCCAGCAGGGCGGCGCTGTCGGGGCGCAGGCCTTGCGTGCGTGCGACGTAGTCGAGCACGTCCCGGGTGCGCAGGTGAGGCATGAGCCAACGCGCGTCGAGGAGGCTGCCGACCTCTCGGAGCGGCGCGCGCAGGGAACGGTAGGGGCGTCCATCGAAGAGCACCCGCCCCGTCTGCGCCGAGGTCAGACCGAGGGCGACCCGCATGGTGGTTGATTTGCCCGCGCCGTTGGGGCCGACGAAGCCGGTGATCCGTCCTCGAGGGACGGCGAAGGACACATCGTCGAGAAGTCGGCGGGCGCCGACGCTTTTCGACACGTTCTCGAAGGTAATCACGAGAGCTGCTCCTCGGAGTCAGTGGGTGATGCCGCGGTGGTCACGATCGTGGTTCAGATGTCGTGGCGAGTTGCTTCTGCCGCTGTGCGCTCGACCGTGACGCGCGCCGGGCGACATCGCGCAGACGACGGATGCTCTCGCCGGAGCACCGCGTGCCCAGGTAGTGTCGGGCGCCGCCTGCGTACAGGTGGACCGAGAACAACAGCGGACGCGCAGTCTCACGCACGTGCACGCTCGAGACGCTGTGACACGAGCGTGCCCGCACGAACGTCTCGGTCTCTGTGACGATGTGGCGCTCGATCCTCATCACGTCTGTCGTGCCTACCTCGAGCGAGAGCACGAGCACCCGGGCGATCGTCGTCACGATCCCCAGAGCCGCTAGGGAGGCCGCCGCGGTCAGCCCGATGCTGACGCCGAGGCCGAGGAGCCACGCGCCGACAGCGCCGGGGCCGGCGAGGATCGCCGCGGCCCGCGCCACCTGACGGAACAGTCGCGGCGGACGATCGGGCAGGATGGCGGACTCCCCGGTGAGGTCGGCGAATTGGGATCGGGCGATCCGGCGGACGATCCCATCGGGAAGCGAGGGGAGCACGTGGCTCGCGCCGACATCATCCGCCCCCTTGAACGTCAAGACCGCGAGCCGTGAGCGACGCAACAGCTGCTCGACGAGGGACCGGCGCAAGACGATGCCCTCGATCGAGGCGAGGTCGATGTGCCGTTCGCGCTTCTCGACGAGGCCGTAGCTGAGCACCAGGGTGCGTTCCGCGCTGACCCGGGCCGAGAAACCCTGATAGCGCGAGATCGTCGCGAGGGTGCCGATAACAATAAAGGCGAGCACCGACACGAGCGCCAGCACGGCCGCCGGGAGTCGGCGGAACAGTTCGAAGGCGAACGTGCTGACGCCGACGTCTTCGAGGAACGTCCACGCAGCGAACAGCGCCGGCGGCGCGAGAAGGGCGAAGCGCCCGTTGACGACGCTCATCAGCGCGAGTTCCCGCCAGGAGGTGCGGTAGATCACACCCGCTGTGTGCGTCGATTCGCCCATCGCGTCGCCCCGCCGGTTCGTGTGGACACGGCGGCGAACTTCGGCGGCGGACGCGGCATCCAGGGCCCGCAACACCACCGATCCTCCCGCGGCGTCGGATGGTGCAAGCTGGAGGCGTCGGATGCGGAAGAGCCGGAAGAGCAGCCCCGCCTGCTCGTCCACCGCCACCACGGCACTCCACGGCAAGTGCCGCTCTTGTCGGCGGAAGACGCCGGAACGGGCAGTGAGGGCGTCCTCCGTGCAGCTGTAGGTCTCGACGATCCAGCGCGCGACGATCCACCCCAGTCTCAGGGGACCGTAGCCGAAGAGGGCGATGGGGAGCAGGACCGCTGCGAGCGCGCTGCCGTGGCCGGCCCAGAACCACAGCGCGACTCCGAGAACTACGAAGGATGCCATGAACTGTGCACCCTCGACCATGAGGAGCCATGCGGAGGAGCGCCGTCCGGCCGGCGCGGTCACGTCGCGCCGTCCAGGGCCTTCAGTACCTGCGAGCGCACGCGATCGGCCGTCGCCGGGCAAACGGGCCCGAGTTTGACCGAGCCGCCGACGGTGCGCAGTGCGACGACGGTGAGTCCCTTCGCCCGCAACAGCGGACCTTGCACAAGGTCGACGCTCAGCACCTGGACGGCGGACACGGTGGTGCGGGAGCGCAGCACGATACCGTGTTGGATCTCGACGGCTCCGCGCACAACGCTGAAGCGATAGGCGCGATATTGCAGCCGGTTGATCACGGCGAGGTCGAGGGCGGTGCCGATCACACAGAGGGGGAGCAGCACCCACAACGTGGCCACGGTGACCACCTCCGCTCCGATGAGGATGCCCGCAGCCGCCAGTGCGGCGGCCACCGGGACCGCCGTTACGAGGGTGCGCAGGTTCTCGTAGCTGAGGGCCGCCGGTGGCAGGCTCTCGCTCTCATCCATCGTGGCCACACCGGCTCGTGTGTCCGTCGTAACCATCATCCGCGGCTCCTCGCCCTGGGTTTCGTTCATCTCCGCGTTCTCGGAAGGCGTGCCGTGACCCCGTCGCGCGGGAACCGCTCCACAGGGTCACGGCACGCACCTCACCCCGTCACAGCCCGAGGATGTTGAGAATGCGCTCGATGACCTGCTCAATGGTGAGGCGACGCAGCCAGACCTCCACCGTCGCCCAGTTGCGCTGGACCCAAGCGGCCACCGCGTTGACCGCGCTGACTCCGTACTTCCACGCCAGGTCGAGGATTCTCTTGATGACTGCCCACATGGTGCGTTCCTTTGCTGCGAGGCGGTGGTTGTCCCCGGACCACCCGGGACCGCCTGGTCACAGCTTCGTGAGCGCGATATCTGCCTCGGCAGCTTCGAAAGTCTCGCCCCGCAACCGTTCGTATCGATGACGGTCATCCGTTCATTTCCCGTCGCTCGCTCTCGCCGAGGTCGAGGGAGTCGACCTCGATGACGCTCTTCGTGATGGCGTAGATGAGCACCTGGACTCGATCCCGCACGCCCCATTTCGACATCACCCGGCCGAGGTTCGCTTTGACTGTCGGCTCGGCAAGATGGAGCTGGCGGGCGATCTCCGCGTTGGAGCGACCCTGCGCGATCGCCCGAACGACCGACAGCTCTCGGGGCGTGAGGGCTTCGGGAGTCGGGGAAGCGCCGTGCGCCTGCTCGGTGTCGCTCTTCAACGAGAGGATGAGCTCACGTGTCAGCCGCGGGGACATGGCCGAGCGCCCGGCCGCCACTTCGCGGATCGCATCGACGATGTCGTCGGGATCGGTGTCCTTCACCAGGTATCCCGACGCCCCTGCACGTAGAGCCGGGATGACGTGGCGCTGCGTCGAGAAGGTGGTGACGGCGAGTACGCGCACCTCCGGGAACGCCGCGGTGATCAGACGAGTCGCCTCGATGCCCGACACGCGGGGCATCTGCAGGTCCATCAGCACGATGTCCGGTCGCAGGCGTCCCGCGAGAGCGAACGCCTCGTCGCCGTCGGAGGCCTCTCCGACAACGGTCGTGTCTCCGCCCGTGTCGACGAAGATCCGCAGCGCATGTCGGACGAGTGCCTCGTCATCGGCGATGAGCACGCGGATCGGTTCCATCGCGATCATGCTACGTGCCCGCCGTGCGGGGGCACTGCATACGAAAGTCTCTCGTTCGGAGTGCTTTTGGGGGCGGTGAGAGCCGGCGCGGTTCGTCAGGGTGTGACTCGTTAACCGTTTCGAGGAGGACACATGTTCGCTGATTTCGCTCTGCTCTCGGCCCAGCTGACCCCCGCAGGGCCGATCATGACGGAGTTGTGCAAGATGCTCGGTATCTGCGTGTGACGGGCGGGGACCGGTCATGATGGGACGGTGAAGGAGCACCGTCGTCCCGTGCGAGGGTCGGGTGTGCCGTCAGACGCAGATGCGGGCGCGGGCTTCACACGCCTTCCTTTGCGCGGGCGGATCGCACTGCTGACTCTGTTGGGCATCGTCCTGATCGTCGACGTGATCCTCTACTTCAACGGATCGGCGGTGTCCTGGCAGGGGATGGCGCTCGGGCTCGCGGCGACGCTCGCGACGTCGCTGTTCGTCTGGTGGCCGCCGGTCGCGGTGGTGAGCCTCTTGCTGACCGCACTCGTGGAGACTGCGTCGGGTCAGAGCGGACCGCAGTTTCTCTACCTCGTCATCGTCGCCGGTCTCGTCGTCTATACGTGCCCCGGCTGGTTCGTCGGCATCTACGGTGCGGCGACCGCCGCTTTGGCAGCGTTCGCCGCGAGTGCGCCGGGCGCGTTGTCGAGCACTGCACTTCCCGCTTTGGCTCTCGTGCTGGCCGTCTCGGCGGGTATCGGGTGGGCACTGAGGGCGGCTCACGGCCGGGAGCGCCGCTTCGCGCGGGACATCGAGCGGCTGGAGGGGGCGCGTGCGGCCGCCATCGAGGCGGAGCGTGAACGAATCGCCGACGAACTCCACGACATCATCGCGCATGACGTCACCCTCGTGTCGATGCACGTCCGCGTGCTCGAGCGCGTCGACGACCCGCACCTGCGTGAGCAGTCAATCCGGGCCATTCGATCCAGCGCCGACCAGGCGCTGGCCGACATCCGCCGCATGCTGCGCATCGTCCGCGACGATCGCGTCACGGCGAGCGTGGCAGGCGAGGCCCCGGCTAGCGCAGTGAGCGCCTTGGAGGACGTGCGGAGCTCTCTTGAGAGACTGGGCGCGAGCGTGACCGTGCGGGCTCCCATTGAAGACAAATTGTCGGCGGCGGTGGAGCAGACGCTGGTGCACTTGCTCCGCGAGGGCGCGACCAACATCGCCAAGCACGCGCCCGAACACCCGACCGTGTCGATCGTCGTGGAATCGATACACGACGGAGTCCTCGTCGAGATATCCAATTCGATCGGCGGCCCACATCGCGCGACGCACGTTCCCTCGTCGGGATACGGGCTCGACCGCTTGCGCGAGCGTGTGACCCTTCTCGGTGGGAACTTGCACACGAACGTCGACGGTGGGCGGTGGACGCTTACCGCCCGTCTCCCTGCGCGCTGAGTCTGCCGAATGCGTGACTGTGCGGAGTCTCCGGGGGCGGGGCCCACCGTGTACGGTCTGTCGTTTCCGGGCACGAGGAGGGGCGTTCCCACCGCCCCTCCTCGCCCCGCTGTGCGGCACGCGGAGTCTGCGGCGGCGTGGGCTCAACCCCGCCCTAGTCCGCAGCCCATCCGCTCCTGGAGCCAACGAAAAAGGCCCCGGACGAATCCGGGGCCTTCATTCTGTGCGCGAGGGGGGACTTGAACCCCCACGCCCTATACGGGCACTAGCACCTCAAGCTAGCGCGTCTACCTATTCCGCCACCCGCGCATCTGGGTGTCTGTCGCTTTCGCAACGAAGAACGACATTACCACGCCTCAGACCCCGTCCTAAACCGAGGCCGCACCCCGGGCGCGTCCCGCCCCGGTGTGCGGCCGGGAGAGGGGGCGTGGGCGGGGAAGGGGGGCCGGCCCCGGTACCGTAGAGCGCATGTCCGAGCACGAGCCCGACCTTCCCGAGGTCGCCCGCGTGGCCGCCGACCTCATCCGGTTCGACACGACGAACTACGGAGGCGGCCGCTCGAACGGCGAGCGCGAGGCGGCGGAGTACGTCGGCGCCTACCTCGAGGGCCTGGGGCTGGCGACCGAGTACTACGAGCCGGTCGAACGCCGCACGAACGTCTGCGCGCGCGTGCCCGGCCGCAACCCCGACAAGCCCGCACTCGTCCTCCACGGTCACCTCGATGTCGTGCCCGCCGTCGCCGAAGACTGGAGCGTCGATCCGTTCGCGGGAGAGATCCGCGACGGCATCCTGTGGGGTCGTGGCGCGGTCGACATGAAAGACATGGATGCCATGATCCTCACGGCCGTCGCCGACGTGCTGCGCGCGGGGGAGCAGCCCGAGCGGGACATCGTCGTGACGTTCTTCGCCGACGAGGAGAATGGCGGGGTCGAGGGCTCGGCCCTGGTCGTGCGCGACCGCCCCGAGTGGTTCGCCGGGGCGACGGAGGCCATCAGCGAGGTCGGCGGCTACTCGATCACGGTCGACGATCGCCGCGCCTACCTCCTGCAGGTCGGCGAGAAGGCTCTGCTGTGGATCAAGCTGGTCGCGCGCGGACGAGCCGGTCACGGGAGCGCGGTGCACCCGGACAACGCCGTCACCGTTCTGGCCGAGGCGGTCGCCGCGCTCGGCCGCACCGAGTGGCCGATCACGCTCACCGAGACGACCACGCAGCTGCTCGCGGGCCTGGCCGAGATCACCGGCGCCGACGACCGCGATCCCGATGCGCTCGCCCTGCGCGCGGGGGCGGCATCCGGATTCCTGCGGTCGACGCTGCGCACGACGACGAATCCGACGGGGCTGACAGCCGGGTACAAGCACAACGTCATCCCCGACCGGGCCGAGGCGCTCATCGACGTGCGCGTGCTGCCGGGCACCGAGGAGGCGGCGCTCGCCGACATCCGGCGCATCGTCGGGCCCGACATCGAGATCCAGCTCGTGCACGGCGACATCGGGCTCGAGGTGCCGTTCTCGGGCGACCTGGTGGATGCCATGGTGGCGCAGCTCGGACGGCATGACCCTGGCGTCCCGGTCATCCCGTACCTCATGGGCGGCGGCACCGACAACAAGGCCCTGGCCTCCCTCGGAATCTCCGGTTACGGGTTCGCGCCGTTGCGACTCCCGTCCGATCTCGACTTCACCGGGATGTTCCACGGTGTCGATGAGCGCGTTCCCGTCGACGCGCTCGAGTTCGGTCGTCGAGTCCTCGCCGACCTCATCCGGACGTACTGAAGGACTTCATGAATATCTTCGAGGTCATCATCCTCGGGCTCGTCCAGGGCCTGACCGAGTTCCTCCCCATCTCCTCCAGCGCCCACTTGCGCATCGTGGGCGAGTTCCTGCCGTCACAGACCGACCCGGGAGCGACCTTCACCGCGATCACCCAGATCGGCACGGAGCTGGCGGTGCTGATCTACTTCCGCAAGAAGATCGGCCGCGTCATCTCCCGCTGGTTCCGCTCGCTGACCGGCAAGGTGCCGCGCAACGACCCCGACGCCCGCATGGGGTGGCTGATCATCATCGGCACCATCCCCATCGCCGTGCTGGGGTTCCTGCTTCAGAGCCTGATCCGCGACAACTTCCGGAGCCTGTGGATCACCGCGGTCGTGCTGATCGTGTTCGGCATCCTGCTCGGCCTGGCGGACCACTACGGCAAGCGGCGCCGTGACCTCGACGACCTCACCTACCCGCACGGCCTCGCCTACGGGTTCGCTCAGGCGCTGGCCCTCGTACCGGGCGTCTCACGCTCCGGCGCAACGACCACCCTCGGTCGCGCTCTCGGGTACAACCGCACGGCGGTGGCCGAGTACGCCTTCCTGCTCGCCGTCCCGGCGGTGTTCACGAGCGGGTTCTACGAGCTGTACAAGAGCTTCGACGAGGGCACGGGCCCGTACACGCTCGGCGAGACGGGCATCGCGACCGTGATCGCCTTCGTTGCGGGATACCTCGTGATCGCGTTCCTCATGCAGTACCTCAAGAAGGGCAGCTTCCTGCCGTTCGTGATCTACCGCGTGGTGCTGGGCATCGTGGTCATCGTCCTGCTGCTCACGGGCGTCGTCCCGGCGGAGTCCGCGATCATCGCCGGCTGAGCTCGCACGAATCACGACGGCGCCGCCCCCTCGGGGACGGCGCCGTCGTTGCGTTCGCTCAGCGGCGGGGCGGGTCGTCGCGCCCGGGCTTGGCCGGTCCCTCGCCCCCGCGGCGCAGGTACCGCTCGAACTCCTGCGCGATCGCGTCGCCCGAGGCCTCGGGCGAGTCCCACGTGTCGCGGGTCTGCTCGAGCTGGTGGATGTAGTCGCGCATCTCGTCGTCGTCGGCGGCCGCGGCGTCGATCGAGGCCTCCCAGGCGAGAGCCTCGGCGGCGAGTTCGCCGCGGGGGACGCCGATGCCGGTGATCGTCTCGAGCCGGTCGAGCAGGGCCAGGGTGGCTTTGGGGGAGGGCGTGTGGCCCGCGACGTAGTGCGGCACGCTGGCCCAGAGGCTGGCGGTCGGGATGCCGACGCCCTCGGCCGCGTAGCCGATCGCGCTGAGGATGCCCACCGGGCCCTCGTACAGGCTGCGTTCGAGCCCGAGGGACTGGCGTACCGCCTCGTTGTCGCTCCCGCCGAACACCGAGATGGGCCGGGTGTGGGGGACATCGGACATCATCGAGCCCAGGGCGACGAACCCGGTGACGTCTTCGCGCAGGGCCACGTCGATGAACTCGGCCGCAAAGGCCTGCCAGGCGCGCGCCGGCTCGACCCCGACGAGAAGCCAGATCTCGGGCTCCTCCGTGCGCTGGGTGGGGCGGAGCAGGGTCGCCTCCGGCCACGTGAGGGTGCGCCGTCCCTCAGCGTCGACGCCGACCTGCGGGCGCGTGTACTGGTAGTCGAAGTACAGCTCCGGATCGGCCGTATGCACGACCTCGTACTCGGTGCTCGCTCGCAGCATCGACGCGGCGGCGGACGCCGCCTCTCCGGCGTCGTTCCAGCCGTCGAAAGCGGCGACGATGATCCGGCGACCCAGTGCGTCCACGCAACCTCCTCTGCCCCTGCGGGGCTGGGTTCCAGGATAGGCGTATGCGCCCGAGGGGGCGCTCGGAGCGCCCGGCGCCCTCGATACGATGGAACGATGACTTCTTCCGCCCCCGCCGTGGTCCTCTGGGACATGGACGGCACCCTGGTCGACACCGAGCCGTTCTGGATGGCCGCCGAGACCCCGCTCGTGGAGCGCTTCGGCGGTACGTGGACGCACGCGGATGCGCTCGGCATGGTGGGCCTGGCCCTGGAGGACTCGGCGCGGCTGCTGCAGAACGCCGGAGTGCCGTGGGGTGTCGACGAGATCATCGCCCACCTGACCGACGAGGTTCTGCGCCAGCTGGCCCGCGAGGGAGTGCCGTTCCGGCCGGGCGCGCGCGAGCTTCTCGCTGACCTGCGGCGCGAGGGTATCCAGACGGCCCTGGTCACGATGTCGATGCGCCGCATGGCGCTCTCGATCGTCGAGCTCATCGATTTCCCGGCGTTCGACGTGGTCGTCGCGGGCGACGACGTAGAACGGCCCAAGCCCCACCCCGACCCCTACCTCCAGGCGTGCGCGGCGCTCGGCATCGACATCGCCGACGCCGTCGCCATCGAGGACTCGCCCAACGGTCTGCGTTCGGCGCTCGCCAGCGGCGCTGTGACGCTCGGTGTTCCCCTCATGGTGCCGCTCGACGGTGTCGGAGCCCACGCGCTCTGGCCGACCCTCGAAGGCCGCACCGCCGCCGACCTGCGCGCACTTCACGCTGCGCACGCCCCCGCCCTTTCCACCGCCACGAACCCGCAGGAGCCCCGATGAGCGAGACCCCGCACCTGAGCGGACCCTTCCGGGTCGGCGACCGCGTGCAGCTGACCGGGCCGAAGGGGCGGATGCACACCATCACGCTCCGCGAGGACGGCGAACTGCACACCCACAACGGCGTGCTCCGACACGACCTGCTGGTCGGCCAGCCCGACGGCAGCGTCGTGACGAACAGCTCCGGTCACGACTACCTGGCCCTGCGTCCGCTACTGCGGGACTTCGTGATGTCGATGCCGCGCGGCGCCGCGATCGTGTACCCGAAGGATGCCGCGCAGATCCTCTCCCAGGCCGACATCTTCCCCGGCGCGACCGTCGTCGAGGCCGGGGTCGGCTCGGGGGCGCTCTCGCTCTGGCTCCTGCGGGCGATCGGCCCCGCCGGCCGCCTCGTGTCGTTCGAGCGCCGCGAGGAGTTCGCCGACGTCGCCCGCGCCAACGTCGAGACTTTCCTCGGCACCGCGCCCGCGACGTGGGAGGTCGTCGTCGGCGACCTCGTCGAGAATCTGCCGGACGTCGTCGCTCCGGCATCCGTCGACCGTGTGGTGCTCGACATGCTCGCGCCGTGGGAGTGCATCGACGTCGCCGCCGACGCGCTCACCCCCGGCGGTGTGGTGCTCTGCTACGTCGCCACGGCCACGCAGCTCAGCCGCGTCGCGGAGTACATCCGCGGTACGGGGCTGTTCACCGACCCCGATGCCTCCGAGACGATGGTGCGCGGATGGCACGTCGAGGGTCTGGCCGTTCGCCCCGATCACCGGATGGTCGCGCACACGGGATTCCTCCTCACCGCCCGACGCTTGGCTCCGGGCGCGGTTCCGCCCGAGGTGAAGCGCCGCGCGTCGAAGTCCAGCTACGGCGACGAGGACGTCGAGCTGTGGACCCCGGGCGCCGTGGGAGACCGTGAGATCACCGACAAGAACCTCCGCAAGCGGGTCCGCGAGGCACAGAAAGCCGCGGACGGCGTGCGACGGCGGAGCGAACCCGGGCAGGCGCCGACGGAGCCCGCCCAGCCGACCGCCTAAACTAATCCGGTGCGCAGACTTCCCGCCCTCGTCGCCGTGACCGCCCTGGCCGGATTCGGCCTCGTCGGATGCACGGCATCCCCCGGAACCGACGCCTCCGCCTGTGCGGCCCCCACCGCCGACCCGCGCGCCGTCGAGGCCGTTTCCGTCGACGGAGAAGTGGGCACGGCGCCCGAGGCCCAGGTGCGTTCGCCGTTCCTGCCGTCCGAGCGTTCGGTGCACACGGTGGTCGCGGGTGACGGTGAGCGCATCACGCAGCCCGATCAGCTCGTGCTGCTCGACCTCACGGTCTACAACGGCGTGACGGGCGAGCGCATCGTCGGCTCCCGCTACGACGGCAACGTGCAGAACGCCCAGCCGCTCTCGGAGTGGGATGCGACCTTCCCCGACTTCTCCTCCGCGATGCTGTGCTCCACGCAGGGCTCCCGTGTCGTCGTGGCGATGCCCTACGACAGCGTCGGTCCGCAGGCCGCCCAGGGTCTCGGCATCCCCGAGGGTGGCTCGGCGGTCGTCGTGGCCGATGTCGAACGGGTGTACCTGCCCGCCGCCGACGGCGCCGACCAGTTCACCGCCGGCTTCGGTCTGCCCTCCGTGGTTCGCGCCCCGGACGGCCAGCCCGGAGTGACGATCCCCAACGGTGACGCGCCCACCGAGGTCACGGTCCAGACGCTGAAGAAGGGCAACGGCCCGGCGTTGACCGCCGACGAGGTCGCCCGTGTGCACGTGCTGGGTGTCGCCTGGAACGGGCGCGAGCCGTTCGCATCGACGTGGGGCCAGGCCCCGATCTCGGCCGCTCCGTCGCGCATGCCCGCACACATCGCCGCGGCCCTCGAGGGGCAGACGGTCGGTTCGCAGGTGCTCGTCGTGGTTCCGGCCGACCAGACGACCGACGACCAGACGGCCTTCCGGGCCCCCGCCGACACCGCCCTGGTCTACGTCTTCGACATCCTCGGCGTCGACGCCTGACTCCGGCCCCGCGCCTAGGATGGGCGGGTGCCCGCCACCGCCTCACGACCTGCTCCCGAGGAGCGTCTGGTCAACCTCGTCGTCGCCCTCATGGCGACCGAGCAAGGGCTGACGAAAGACACGATCCTGTCGTCGGTGGCCGGCTACCGCGAACAGTACGAGGCGGGAGCGTCCAAGGACGCGCTCGAGAAGATGTTCGAGCGCGACAAAGAGAATCTGCGCGGTCTCGGCGTGCCCATCGAGACGATCGGCGATCGGGCCGACCCCGACGACCTGCGTGAAGCGCGCTACCGGGTGCCCACCGCCGAGTACGCCCTCCCGGACGACATCTCGTTCAGCCCTGCCGAAGTCGCGCTGCTCAACATCGCGGGGAGTGTCTGGGGGAGCGAATCGCTCTCGGTGGACGCCCGCAGCGGGCTGCGAAAGATCCGCGCGCTCGGCATCGCGGTCGATGAGCCGATCATCGGGTACGCGCCTCGCATCCGGGCACGGGATGCCGCCTTCCCCGCGCTCCAGCGAGCGATCGAGCAGTGTCGCGTGGTGACTTTTCCCTACCTGCGTCCGGGGGATGCTCGCGCGCGAGAGCGTCGCATCCGTCCGCTCGCCCTCGTGGAGTACGAGGCCCGGTGGCACGTCTTCGCTTTCGACCTGACGATGGATGCCGACCGCACCTTCCTGCTGTCGCGGATCGTGGGCGATGTGACGCTGGCGCGCGAGCGCTTCGACGAGGCGTTGCGGGTGGGTGCGGGTGAGCGCGCGCTCGAGGGACTCGAGGCTGTCGCGCGCGGACAACAGGCGCTGCTGGAGGTGCATCCCGGCACGGAGGCGGCCCTGCGGTTGTCGCGCCGCGCGCACCCGGCCCCGCAGGGCATTGTCGTGCCGTACGTCGACCGTCACGTCTTCGCCGACGAACTCGCCTCGTACGGCCCGGAGGTGCGCGTCGTCGCGCCCGACGACCTGCGCGACGAAGTGATCCGCCGCCTACGTGCGACTCTCGAACTGCATGGGGGAGCGTCGTGAGTGCTGACCGGTCGCTGCCCGCCCTCGACCGCGCAGCTCTGCTGCTGCAACTCGTTCCGTACATCGTCGGTAAGGGTGAGGTCTCGGTTGCCGAGGCGGCCGCCGACTTCGACGTCACACCCGATCAGATGCGGGGGATGGTCGAGCGTCTGACCGTCATCGGACTTCCCGGCGAGGGCGGCTACTGGCAACTACCCAACGAGCTCTTCGACATCGACTGGGACCTCCTCGACCGCGATGACGTCATCTCCATCACCAACACGGTGGGACTCGAGCGCTCCCCGCGGCTCACCGCGCGCGAGGCCGCCGCGCTGCTGGCGGGGCTTCAGCTGACCCGCACCCTTCCGGGGGTGGGAGACAGCGCCCTGGTTTCGGGCCTGCTCGCCAAGCTCGCGCGGGGCGCGTCGTCGACGCCGGCCCCGGTGGTCGTCGCGCCCGGCCCCGTGGACGGCGTTCGCGACATGGTGGATCGGGCGCTGCGCGCTCGGGTGGCGGTCTCGTTCACGTATCGCGCGCCCGGCGCGGAACCTACGATGCGGACGGTCGACCCCATCAAGGTGCACATCGCGGGCGGGCAGTGGTATCTGCAGGGGTGGTGCCACACCCGAAGGGCCGTCCGCACCTTCCATCTCGAGCGCGTGAGCGATCCGGAGCTCACCGACATCGTCGCCGAGCACGGCGCCGATCCCGTGCCCGACCTGTTCGCTCCCGCCGCCGACGAGGTGGTCGCGCGTTTCCGCTTCCCGCGATCGGTAGCCCCGCTGCTGTCCGACTATCTCGAGCGCGCCACGATCGAGGGCGAGGGCGACACGGCAGTGGCGTCGTTGCAATTGGCGGACGAACAGAGCCTGAAGCGACTGGCCGCGCGGCGCGGCGGCGAGGTCGAACTGCTCGAGCCGACTGGAGCGCGACGAGCCGCGGCGGCGTGGGCCGCCGCGGGTCTGGCGCAGTACGGACCGGGGGCTTCGCCCACAGGGTGAACATAGGGCTTGCGCCCGCCGTGCCCCAAGCTCACAGGGTTACACTGAAGATCAGCCCGACAGAAACGAGGAGTCCTCATGCTCGGCAATCTGAATGGATGGCACCTGCTGATCATCCTCGCTGTGATCCTTCTGCTGTTCGGCGCGGCGAAGCTTCCCGCGCTCGCGAAGAGCGTCGGTCAGTCCGCTCGCGTCTTCAAGAGCGAGATGAAGGAGATGAAGCGCGACGACGAGGTCGCCTCGTCCTCCAGCGACCTTCCGCGTTCGACGGAAGCAGGAACGGCGTCGTCCGCGGCTCCGGAACCGCGCAAGTCCAGCGACACGTCCGCGTAGCACGTGGCGACGGCAGGACCGCCGCGGCTCGAGGTGCCCGAGGGGCCGCAACGCGACAAGCGCATGTCGATCGGCGCGCACCTCGTCGAGTTGCGCAAGCGTCTCATCCTCGCGGCTGCGGGTCTTGTCGTGGGTATGGTGGTCGCCTTCATCATCACCGATCCGGTCATCGACTGGATCACCCAACCGATCAGATACATCACCGAGAAACGCGGCGATGACTTCTCGGCATTGAACTTCACGAACGTGACGTCCGCGTTCGATCTGCGCATGCGGATCGCCTTCTCGATCGGCATCTTCCTGTCCGCCCCGATCTGGTTGTGGCAGATCTGGGCGTTCATCATGCCCGGGCTCACGAAGAAAGAGATCCGCTACACGGTGGGCTTCGTCGCCTCCGCCGTGCCCCTGTTCTTCCTCGGCTGCTGGGTCGGCACGCTCATCGTTCCCCACGTGATCGAACTCATGTGGGGTTTCACCCCCGACGGCGCGGTCAACTTCTACAACGCCTCCGAGTACTACGACTTCGTCTTCAAGCTGATGATCGTCATCGGGGTGGCATTCGTGCTCCCGGTGTTCCTCGTGGCCCTCAACGTCGCGGGAGTCATGAGCGGAAAAGCCATCCTGAAGGGATGGCGTGTGGCGATCCTCATCGCCACAGTCTTCGCTGCCCTGGCGACTCCCGCCGCCGACGTCGTCAGCATGCTCATGCTCGCCGGGATCCTGATCGTCCTGTTCTTCGCCGCCGCCGGCCTCTCGATGCTGTTCGATCACCGCAAGTCTCGTCGCGAAGCGGCGACGGGGCTGCCAGGATCGACCGCGTGAGTGGACTGAGCCCTGCCGACCGTTTTGCGCGAGCCTCCGCCCGTTCCCGCCATCCGCTGACGGCCGATTTCGCGGAGGCGCAGCGGTTCGAGCTCGACGCCTTCCAGATCGCCGGATGCGAAGCGCTCGAAGACGGGCGAAGTGTGCTCGTCGCCGCGCCGACGGGTGCGGGGAAGACGATCGTCGGAGAATTCGCGATCCACCTCGCGATGCTCGAACCGGGCGACAAAGCGTTCTACACGACGCCGATCAAGGCGCTGTCGAACCAGAAGTTCCACGAGCTGCAGGAGGTCTACGGCGACGACCAGGTGGGGCTGCTCACCGGCGACACGAACATCAACGCCTCGGCGCGCATCGTCGTGATGACGACCGAGGTGCTGCGCAACATGCTCTACGCCGATTCACCGGCGTTGCGCGGGCTGCGGTTCGTCGTGATGGACGAGGTGCACTACCTCGCTGACCGCTTCCGTGGGGCGGTGTGGGAGGAGGTCATCATCCACCTGCCTCGCTCGGTGAAGCTGGTTTCGCTCTCGGCGACGGTCTCCAACGCCGAGGAGTTCGGCGATTGGCTCGACACCGTCCGCGGCGATACCGAGGTGATCGTGTCCGAGACGCGCCCGGTCCCGTTGGAGCAGCACGTTCTGGTGCGGGGCGATCTGTTGCCCCTGTTCGACGATCGTGCGGGTGTGGCCACGGCCCAGGTCAACCAAGAACTGCTGCGCATCCGCGGCGGGCATGCCTCGACATTCGAGAGCAACCGTCGTGCGCAGGAGTCCCGGTCCTCTCGTCACGCGGGAGGGCGTCGGCAACCGCGCGGCGGACAACGGCCACTGCGAGCCGCGCACGCCCCGCGCATCGAGCGCATCGACCGCCCGCAGGTCGTCGATCTGCTGCGCCGCAATCACCTGCTCCCGGCGATCTTCTTCATCTTCAGCCGCGCCGGGTGCGATGCGGCTGTGCAGCAGCTGCGTCGCGCCGATATCCGCGTCACCACCCCGGAGGAGCGCGCCGAGATCCGCCGGGTCGTCGATGAGCTGACGTTCACCCTCAAAGACGAAGACCTCGCGGTGCTGCACTTCTGGGAGTGGCGCGAGAATCTCGAACGCGGCATCGCTGCCCACCACGCCGGCCTTCTGCCGGCCTTCAAAGAGGTCGTCGAAGAGCTCTTCCGCCGCAAGCTCGTGAAGGTCGTCTTCGCCACCGAAACGCTCGCCCTCGGCATCAACATGCCCGCGCGCACCGTCGTGCTCGAGAAGCTCGAGAAGTTCAACGGCGAGGCCCGCGTCGCGATCACCTCGGGGGAGTACACCCAGCTCACGGGGCGCGCGGGGCGTCGCGGGATCGATGTCGAGGGGCACGCGGTCGTGCAGTGGACCGAGGGACTGGAGCCGCAGTCCGTGGCCGCCCTCGCCTCGCGCCGCACGTATCCCCTGAACTCCAGCTTCCGGCCCACGTACAACATGGCCGTGAACCTCATCGATCGGTTCGGACGCGCCCGGGCGCGCGAGATCCTCGAGTCCTCGTTCGCCCAGTTCCAGGCCGACCGGTCGGTTGTGGGGCTGGCTCGGCAGGTGAAAGAGGCCGAGGAGTCGCTCGCCGGCTACGACACGGCCATGACGTGTGATCGCGGCGACTTCCGCGAGTACTCCATGATCCGCCGCGAGCTCTCCGACCTCGAGAAGATCAACCGTCGCGATGCGACCGCTCCCCGGCGGCTCCGCGATGAGCGCCAGCAGCAGATCCAGTCGCTGCGGCGCCGGATGCAGCGGCATCCGTGTCAGTCGTGTCCCGACCGCGAGGCGCACGCCCGGTGGGCGGAGCGCTACTGGAAGCTCAAGCGTTCCACCGACAAGACGCGTCAGCAGATCGATCAGCGCACCGGTACGGTCGCGCGCGTGTTCGACCGGGTCGTCGATGTGCTCGCCGCCCTGGAGTATGTCGCGATCGAGGCGGACGGCACCACGGTCCTCACGCCGGCCGGGCGCACCATGCGACGCATCTACGGCGATCGCGATCTGCTGGTGGCCGAATCGCTCCGCCAGGGGCTGTGGAAGGGCCTGGACGCTCCCTCTCTGGCGGCTCTGGCGTGCTGTCTCGTCTACGAGCCGCGTCGCGACGAGGCGGGGCCGGGGGAGAGGGGTCTTCCGCGCGGAGCCTTCCGGGGAGCCCTGGACGCCACGCAGACCCTGTGGCAGGAGCTCGACGATCTCGAGCGCGACCACCGCCTGCCCGGATCGGAATCGCCCGCATCCGGACTCGCGCCAGCGATGCACGGGTGGGCGCGCGGGCTTCCGCTGGACAGCGTGCTGACCCTCGCCGACATGGCCGCGGGCGATTTCGTCCGGTGGGCAAAGCAGACGATCGACCTGCTCGACCAGATCTCGCTCGTCGCCGAGCCCGCGCTCGCCAAGACCGCCCGCACGGCGCTGGACTCGGTGCGCCGCGGGATCGTCGCCTACACCTCGGCGTGAGCCCCCACCGCAGAGCCGCTTAGGCTGGACGGGTGCCCCTCGCCGACCCGCCGCGACCGATCGTTCCCCTCTCGATCGCCGCACCGCTGTCGACGGCGGCGGGACTCCTCCTCGTCACCGCGTACCCCGCGCTGTCGTGGTGGCCGATGGCGCTGCCGGCGGTGGCGATGGCGCTCGTCGCCCTGGCCGGACGCCGCGTGTGGGCGGCCGTGCTCGTCGGATTCCTGTTCGGGGCGGCTTTCTTCTCGGTGAATCTGCTTTTCACCGCCCGCTACCTGGGGCCGATCCCGTGGATCGCCCTGTCTCTCCTCGAGGCGCTCCTCACGGCCGTGTTCGCGGCGCCAATCGCGCTGGCCTATCGATGGATGCCACGCATCGTCCCCGGCCGCGTCGGACGTCTGCTGCTCTTGCCCGCACTGGTGGCGGGGCTCTGGACGCTCCGCGAGCAGATCGTCGGCTCCTGGCCGTACGGCGGCTTCCCGTGGGGGCGTATCGGCGTCTCGCAGGTCAACGGTCCGTTCGCCGAGGCGGCCTCGTGGGTGGGGATGTCAGGTCTGACCTTCCTGATCGTGCTCCTGTGCGCCATGGTCATCGAGTACGCCCGGCGCGTCCGGTTTCGCCGTGTGGTTGCGGCCGTCCCGGTAGCGATCCTGCTGCTCGTTCTTCTGGTCGTGCCCCAGTTCCCGACCGCCGCCGCCGGCTCCCTCCGCGTCGGAGCCGCACAGGGGAATGGCCCCGCGGGGTACTTCGACCCGCGTTCGCGCAACGCGGTTCTCAACGCGCAGCTCGCGGCATCCGCCCCACTGTTCGGCGAGCGCATGGACGTGCTGCTGTGGCCGGAGGGCGGTGTCGATTCCGACCCCACGGCTGTCCCCGCGACGGCGGCGGTCCTCGATGAGCTCTCCCGCCGTGTGGAGGCGCCGTTGATCGTGTCGGCGGTCACCGAGCGCGGACCGTCGCTGTTCAACTCGGCCCTTCTGTGGACGGGCGACGGCGTGCCGGCGCAGACCTACGACAAACGGCATCCCGTGCCATTCGGTGAGTATGTGCCCGACCGGGAGTTCTGGGAGCCGCTCGCCCCCGACCTCATCGGGCTCATCGGGCGCGAGTACACACCGGGGACGGCGAGCCCCGTGTTCGACCTGAACGGCGTGGGGGTCGGACTGGCCATCTGCTTCGACGTGATCTACGACGACGTGGTGTGGGACGGGGCGAACGGCGGCGCCGAGGCCTACATGTTCCAGACGAACAACGCCGACTTCCGCGGTACGGACGAGAACCTCCAGCAGCTCGCGTTCGCGCGCATGCGGGCGATCGAGACCGGGCGATCGGTGGTGAACCTCTCGACGGTGGGAACGAGCCAGGTCATCGCCCCCGACGGCGCGACGATGGACGAGCTGCCGGTCGACGTCGCCGGCCACATGCTCATCAATGTGCCCCTGCGCACCGGCCTCACCCCCGCGGTCGTGATCGGTCCCGCGGTGAAGATCGTGCTCGGGTGGGGGAGTATCGCCGCTCTCGCCGCCGCTGGGGCGCTGGTGCTCGTGCGCTCCCGGAACACGAAGAAGACGCCGGCTCCCGAGGGAACCGGCGTCTGAGTTCGCGACGTCGCGTTAGGCGCTGATCTTCTGCTCGCCGCCGCGGCGGGCGCGCACGAAGGCCAGGCGCTCCTCCAAGAGCTCTTCGAGCTCGGGGATGGTGCGACGCTCCAGGAGCATGTCCCAGTGGGTACGCGGAGCTTTGTCGTCGCTGTGGTCGACGGTCGCCGTGCCCTCACCGATCCGGAGCAGGGCTTCGGCACCGCAGGTGCGGCATTCCCAGGCCGGCGGCACCTCGGCGTCCGCGGCGAAGGTGAGCACCGTTTCGCGCCCGCAGGTGCTGCAGGCGTACGTGTGCTGTGCTCGGTCGTGGAACACGACCCCGTCTTCACTCTGAAGGCTCTGTGCGCCGAGTCGGATTCCTCGAAGACTGCGATCTGCCATTGTGTGGTCCTCTCGTCGGTCCCCATGTATAACGACCGCACCTGTGCGCTTTATTCGAAAAGAGGCTCGAGCGGCAGTATTCACAGACGATGCTCAGGACATCGTCTGTTCAGCGTCCGTTCACGACCGAGAGGGCGACGTCGGCGCGATCGGTGACGAGGCCGTCGACGCCGAGATCGAGCAGTCGGCGCATGTCGGCCGGGGCGTTCACGGTCCACACGTGCACCTCGACCCCGGCCGCGTGGGCTGCGCGGAGGAGGCGGGGGGTGACGACCCGGACGGGGCCCTGCTGCTCGGGAATCTGCAGGGCGTCGAGGTCGGTGAGCAGGCGCCGAGCGACGGAGCCGAGGCCCACGGTGACGGCGGCGAGGAGCCGCGCCACGGTGGCGGATCCGGGCGAGGTGGCGGGGCGCATCCGGGCGCCGGCCCTTTGCGCGGCCGCGAGGGC
This sequence comes from Microbacterium sp. ZW3a, assembly GCF_057167165.1. Classification (NCBI taxonomy): domain Bacteria; kingdom Bacillati; phylum Actinomycetota; class Actinomycetes; order Micrococcales; family Microbacteriaceae; genus Microbacterium; species Microbacterium sp. ZW3a. The sequence continues at coordinate 1,392,272 of NZ_CM169903.1, forward strand.
CTCGCGTCGCCGATCGTCGGAGAAGCTCGTCACGAGCACGCGCTCGGCGTGCGCGGCGACGAGACGGCCGACGGGCACCGCGGCGGCCGCCGCCTTGACGTCGAGGTTGAAACGCACGTCGGGGAAGGACTCGAGCGCCTGTGTGAGCGTGAGGAGTCCGCCGCGCTCCGACATCAGCTCCTCGAGTTCGTGCAGCCGCACGTCGGCGAGGGCACGGGGGTCACCGGTCACGCGCGTGAGGTCGGCGTCGTGGAACAGCACGACCTCGCCGTCGGCGGTGAGATGGCAGTCGGACTCGACGTACACGACGCCGGCGGCGTGCGCCTCGGCCACCGCGGCGAAGGAGTTCTCGACGACGCCGCGGGCCGCGGCATCCGGGGTGACCAGCCCGCGGTGGGCCAGCACACGCGGCGGATCACCGACGAAGTAGGGGTGACGTGCGTGAGACGGGGAATGCATGACGGGGGCCTCCGGGCTGACGGTAGCACGCGGGTCGGACCTGCTCGTGACGCGGAACGGGCGCGCTCGGGGCGGTCCGGTGTCGCGGCGCTGAGCAGCACCGAGCCGCGCGCGTCCGCGGTCGCTGTGGCCCGCCTGGGTAGGGTGGGGAGGTCGCCCTCACCCTCGTCGGTGAGTGGCATCCGATCTCGAATCGTCAGGAGTTCCCGTGTCCCAGACCCTTCCGTCCGGCTCCCTGAGCGGCAAGACCGCCCTCGTCACCGGCTCGTCGCGCGGCATCGGTGCCGACACGGTCCGCTACTTCGCCGAGGCCGGCGCGAACGTCGTCATCAACTTCCGCAACAAGGCTCCCCGCGCCGAGAAGCTCGCCGCCCAGCTGCGCGAGCTGGGCGTCGAGGCGCTCGTCGTGGGCGCCGACCTCACCGACCCCGCGTCGGTGCAGGCGATGTTCGACGAGGTCGAGCGCACCTTCGGCGGACTCGACGTGCTCGTGCTCAACGCCTCCGGCGGCATGGAGTCGGGCATGGCGGAGGACTACGCGCTGAAGCTCAACCGCGACGCGCAGGTCAACGTGCTCGAGACCGCCCTGCCGCTGTTGCGCAACGGTTCGCGCGTGGTGTTCGTCACGAGCCACCAGGCGCACTTCATCCGCACCACCCCGACGATGCCGGAGTACGAGCCGGTCGCCCTGTCCAAGCGCGCCGGGGAAGACGCGCTGCGCGAGAAGATCCCGGCCCTCCAGGAGCGGGGGATCGGATTCACCGTCGTCTCGGGCGACATGATCGAGGGCACCATCACCGCGACGCTGCTCGAGCGGGCGAACCCGGGCGCGATCGCGGCTCGCCGCGAAGACGCCGGCAAGCTCTACAACGTGTCGGAGTTCGCCGCCGAGGTGGCGCGTGCCGCCGTCGACCCGGTCCCGACCGACAACACCCGCCTCGTGGGAGACACGGACTCGTTCCTCGCCGAGTGAGCGCGCGCTCATGACAACGGGCTCCGGATGCCATGGCATCCGGAGCCCGTTCTCGTTGGTGCGTCAGGCGTTCTTGCCGAACTGGATCGCGCGCACGATCTGGAACACACCCAGAACGATGAGCGAGATGCCGATCAGGAGGAAGAGGGTCACGGCGCCGAGCAGCGGGGAGAACAGCAGCACGATGCCGGCGAGGATGCTGATGATCGCGAAGAAGATCGTCCAGGCCTTGGAGGAGGTGTCGCCCATCGTGGTGAGCGAGACGACGCCCTCGATGATCCAGAGGATGCCGACGAGGGTGCCGATGAACACGCCGAACCAGGCGGTCGTGGCCGCGAGGTTCGCGAAGGAGAAGATGCCGGCGACGATGAAGAGCAGACCCAGCACGATGTAGCCGACGCGGGACCAGCCGGAGCGGAAGAAGATGCCGATGCCGATGTTCACGACACCGGCGATGATGACGTAGACGGCGATGATCCCGACGGCGACCTCGGCGGTGCGTCCGGGCCACAGGAGGATGAGGAGACCGACGACGAGGGACAGCGCCCCGCTAACGGCCAGGGCGGTGCGCACAGCCTTGACCGCGGGAGTACTGGACGAGGTAGAGGTGGACATGGCGAGCCTTTCCTGAGTGAACGCTGAGAAGTGCATCCCCACCTTAGACCCTGAGTCGAAAGCGGTGGGGGACTCCTTTCACCCGAGCAGCAGAGCGACGCCGAAGAGCACCGGCAGGCATCCGACCGTGGAGATGAACACCACATCGCGAGCGAGGATCTCGCCCACGTCGTATCGCTGAGCGAAGTTGAACACGTTCTGCGCGGTCGGCAGCGCCGCCAGCACCACGACGATGAACACCTGGTCGGACGGCAGGGCGAACGCCACCGCGATCGCCCAGGCCACCGCGGGCATGACGACGAGCTTCAGAACGGAGGCGATCACGACGTCGACGCGCCGACCCGGGTCGGTGAGAACCCGCTGCCCGTAGAGCGACATGCCGTACGACATCAGCAGAATCGGAACGCACGCGGCGGCGAAGAACGCGAGCGGGTCCATCACGATCGGCGGCAGGTCGATGTCGAGCACGGCCACGAGCACCCCGAGCGCGGAGCCGATGAGCATCGGGTTCTTCGCCGTTTGCACGAGGATGCGGCGAGGGGAGCGCGACCCCGAGGTGGCGGCATCCAGGATCGCCAGGGCGATCGGCATGAGGATCAGCAGCTGAAAGAGGATGACGGGGGCCGAGTAGGCCGCGTTGCCCAGCATGTAGAGCGAGATCGGGATGCCGATGTTGTTGCTGTTCACCTGACCCGCCGCCAGCGCGCCGATGACGGTCTCGGCGGGGCGGCGACGCAGCACGAGCGCCGAGACGAGCGCGTAGCCCAGGATGATGACGGCGGCGGAGAGCATCGAGACCGGCAGGAGCGCCGAGAAGAGCGTCTTCACGTCGGCGCGGGCCAGCACGACGAACAGGAGGAACGGCGAGAGCACGAAGAATGTCAGGCGGCTCAGCACCGGGCGGGCGTGCGGACCGAGCAGGTCGATGCGGGCAATGACGTAGCCGACGACGACGGCCAGGCCCACGACGGCGAAGCCGGTGAGGATGCCGCTCACGGTGCGGCTCCCGGGCAGGCCCGCGCGCCGCGGGGGCGACGTCGCGATTCCATTGGAGTGAGCCTATCGGGGCGGCCTCCGGACGTCGCGGATCAGAGCGCGGGGGACTGCGGGGCCGTTTGACCGGGCAGGGGAGTGTCGTGGGTGGTCGCCCCGGGATCGAGACTGTGCCTATCTGTGGCAGGAAGGTCGAGGGTGATCGTGGTCCGGGTGCCGGGCTCGCTGTCGATTCGAACGCGTCCGTGGTGGGCGACGGCAATCGCGCGAACCTCGGTGAGGCCCAGGCCGAACCCCTGGATCTCGTGGGACCTCGCGTAGCGCGTGCGGTAGAACCGGTCGAACACCTGTCGTTGCTCAGCGTGCGTGATGCCGTGGCCTTCGTTCGTGACGGAGATCATCACCCGGCCTCCTCCCGACTCGAGCGCAAGGGTGATCGGGGCGTGCGGCGCCCCGAACTTGATCGCGTTGGTGAGGAGCTCGGCTATCGCGCTCGTCAGCTGCGCGCGGTCACCGTGCGTGAGAAGGAGGTCGGGGCCCGCGATCTCTATCTGACTCGATCGGCGTTCGGCCAGGCTGGCCACTCGCAGCACCGCATCGTCGATGACGTGCCGGAGGTCGAAGTCGGTGACATACACCGCCTTCGGCGTGTCATTCGCCGCGAGGAGATCGCTGACGCGGTGGAGCAGATCGTTGGTGCGCCGTGTGACCACGTCGAGGTAGCGCCGCAGCCTCGTATCCTCGGCGGGAATCGCGTCATCGATCAGGTCGAGAAAGCCCGTGATGCTCGTGATGGGCGTGCGTAGTTCATGCGAGACCGTGCGCAGGAACTGTTCCCGCACCTCGACCGCTTCCAGCAACTCGGTGACGTCGTGCGCGACGACAACCGTCCCGAGGAACCGACCATCCTCGCGGTACACCTGATTCGACGAGGCAAGAATGGCGACCTGCGAATCGGGCGGCCCGATCCACTCGAGATGATCGGCGACGGTCTCGCCCGCCAGAGAGCGCGGAATGATCTGTTCGTCGTGGGGGATGGCGCTTGCTCGGTCGGCGGCGAGGACGCCGTCGCCAGAATAAGGCGGCTCATCCAGCCGGAATCCGACCATCTCTGCCAGTTCATACGCGTAGGTATTCGCGGCGTCCAGGCGCCCCATGTCGTCGTAGAAAGCGACTCCCGCGTTGACCGCGTTCAGAATCCCGAGCGCGATGGATTCCGCGTTCCGGGCTTCTTCCAGGGCCAGAGCTTGCGCACGATAGGCCTGCTCCAATTTCCACGATTTCCGGCGCAAATGCTGCGCTGCGGACGAGGCGACCATCGCCACGCCGATGATGAATGTGGGAAGAGTCACCACATTGGCCCACTCGAGCGCTGTGGCCGGCCATGCGCCGACGTAGGCGAATCGGAATGAGGTGATGAAACCGGCACCGAGCACCGCGATGACAGTGCCGCACCAAGGAAAACCGTAGGCCAACCACCAGATCGGAAAGATCGCCAAGATCGTCACTGCCGGCACGACGGGCAGCAACTCTGCTCTCAAGAGGGCGACGGCGACGAGGTCGACGACGGCAATGGTGACCATCGATGACGCTGCGTGCTTCTCCCAGGGGACCAGCAGCGACGCGATCGTCGCTGCAGCGCTCAGCGCGATTCCGAGGAGAACGGGCCACGTTCCGAGAAGGCTTGGTCGAGCAAGAGCGGTGACCGCGGTGAGGAAAGCGACCCCCGAAACAAAAGGAAGCTGTGTGAGCGTGAACACGCGGAAGCGACCTCGCACGCTTTTCATTTCCAGCAGCGTCATCGCAGCAAAACCTGACCTGAACCCAATGTTTCGGTATCGGAAAGCTACTTCATCCGAGCGGCCTGCGCACGGAACACGCGCGTAAGCCGGGGGGACAGCATTCTGTCCCAGTGGTCGACCGCGGGTGAGGAGGCTTCCGTGTCGAGAATCACGGCTCGGTGAGGGAACGCCGATAATGCACATTATGTCAGTTTGCGAGGAGGAGGCCCTCCCCGAGGAGGCGTGGGGTTTTCCTCGCCGGTTAGGGTGGGGCGCATGCGACGAGTGCGGTTGACCTGGGCGATCGGCGGCGCTGGTCTCTCGCTGTGCGCGGTCCTCGGGATGCTGCAGTACGCCACGTGGGGATGGAGACCTCATTTCGCTGTCGCGCTCGAGATTGTCTTCGCCGCGTCGGTCCTGCTGTTCGCGATCGGATTGTCGCGGCAGGCGAGCGTCGTCGCGCGGCGTCCGCTCGGGGTGATCGCCCTGTTCGTTGTCGCCCTGTGGCCGCTGGTCATTCGCCTTGTTGAGCCGCTCCTCCCGCGCATGGACAACGCGGCGTTCACCGCGGGGCTGGACGCGTATCGGGAGTCGGAGAGCCTCCTGACGACGGTGTTCTACACGAGTGCCATCGTGTCGTTCGCCGCGGCAGTGATCGCGGCCGTGCAGATCGCTCGGGCCGGAACCGTCCCGGGAATCTGGCGGTGGGCGCCGATGTGGGCGGTGATCGCCACTGTCTTGGCGGGGGTAATCCCCCAGCTGATCTATGTTTCCGCGGGCCCTGTCGCGGCACAGAGTTTCGCGGAAGCGGCGATCATCGTGGGGGCGCTGGGCTTTCTCGCACACACTCTGGGCCTCGGGGTCATCGCGCTGATGCTCGCCTCTCGTGTGGGCAACGGCAGCGTGGAGATCTTCCGCTCGAACTGACCCGCTCAGTCGTCTCCGTCGTCGTCATCATCATCGTCGTCGTCGTCGAAGTCGTCGTCGTCATCATCGTCGGAGGGCGCGACGGGCTGCGGCGCCGGGGGCTCGACCGGCTGCGGAGCGGGAGGCGCCGCCGGCGGGGCGGGAGCGGGTTCCGCCGGCGCCGGCTGCTCCACCGGGGCTCCGGCTCCCCCGCCGTCATCCGGACTCGTCGGGGTCGGGGTCGGCTCGGGCGGTGGTGTGCCGAGCGCGGGGTCGCTGGTCAGCGTCCCCCCGGACAGTTCCCGATCGGTGACGGTGCGCGGCTCGAAGGCGGAGGCAACGGCGGCGGTGGCGCCGACCGCTCCCAGCGCGGCGAGGGCGATGAGCCCGGTGGCAACCCACGTGCGGCGTGACATGGCGATCTCTCCCCTGTTCGGTGATACCTCCATGGTGCAGACGGGCCGTAAGCCCGCAGGAAGACGCACATGAGAGGGCTCTTAGACGAGGCGGACCCGCCCTCGCGCCCCGGCATACTGAGAACCATGCCCCCCTCCCCCGCGTCTGACACGCGCGGCGGATGGACGGTGCGCACGCGGATCGTGATCGTCATCACGGTCGTCGCCGCCCTCGGCATGCTGTCGGTCGGGGCGGCGGTGTATGTCGTCGAACGCTCGCGCATTCTCGCCGCGGTCGACGTGCGTCTCGAAGCGGCGCTGGAATCGGCGCGCGCGCTCGTGGCCGCCGGGAACGCCGACGTACCGTGGCCGTCGTCGACCGCGGCTCTTGAGGCCACCGTCACCCGCATCAGTCCGGATGACAACACCGGCGCGCTCGGGGTGATCGACGGCGCGGCCGCCTTCATCCCGGGAGTGCCGCTCGACGTCGATCTCCAGTCCGCCCCCGGGTTCGTGCCGCACGTCAGCGCGGCGGTGGCCGACTCCCCCGTGATCGGCACCTACGCCGAGGAGGGCGTGGCCTGGCGCTACCTCGCCGCCCCCATCACCGTCCAAGGGTCGGCAGAGCCCTCGCGGGTCCTGTTCGTCACCGCCTACGACCTCGAGGGCGAGCTCGCCGAGATCGACGACCCCGCGCGGGTGTATCTCGTCGCGGCCGCCATCGCTCTGGCCCTGATCGCCGCGAGCGCCGGTATCGTCGCCGCGCGGCTGCTGCGTCCGCTGCGCCAGATGCGGGAGACGGCGGCGCGGGTGTCCGCGCGGTCGCTGGCGGAGCGCCTGCCCGTGGGCGGCACCGATGACGTTTCCGCCTTGGCGGCGACGATGAACGACATGCTCGACCGACTCGACGACGCCCTCGGGGCCCAGCGCCGCCTGCTGAGCGACGTGGGGCATGAGCTGAAGACGCCGGTCACCATCGTCAGCGGCCACCTCGACGTCATGGATGCCGATGACCCCGACGACGTGCGCGCGACGCGCGCGCTCGCTCTCGACGAGCTGGCCCGGATGGGCCGGCTCGTGCAGGATCTCGCTCAGGAGGCGGCGCTCCGAGGCCCGAGTCCTCTTCGGCTCGAAGAGACGGATGCCGGGGAGCTGGTGCGCCGGGTGGCCGTGAAGGCGCGCGGGATCGACGGCGCCATCGTGCGCCTCGGGCCCGTCGCCGATGTTCGCGCCCCCATCGATTCCGCCCGGATCACCCAGGCCATCCTGCAGCTGGCCCAGAACGGCGTGAGCCACGGTGGTGGCGATCTGGTCATCGGTAGCCGTCGACGCTCCGGCACGCTCGAGTTCGTGGTGCGCGATCACGGACCCGGCGTCGCCCCCGACCAGCGCGAGCGCGTCTTCGCCCGCTTTCACCGGGGCGATGGGACCGACGGGCGCGGCGTCGGAGGCAGCGGCCTGGGACTCAGCATCGTGTCCGCGATCGCGCAGGGCCACGGCGGCTCCGTCCGGGTGCAGGATCCCGCCGACGGCCCGGGCGCGGAGTTCGTGCTCGCCGTTCCCCTGCCCGACGACGCGGCCGTGCACGACGTCATTCGCGCTCGCGGCACGACCATCGTCGTTCCGCCTCGTCCCGCTCCCCCGACGACCGCCCCCGTATTCGACGACCGGAAGGACTGACGTGGCATCCATTCTGATCGCCGACGACGAAACGCGGATCTCCGCCTTCATCGACAAGGGGCTGCGTGCCGCCGGCTTCGCCACGCGGGTGACGGGGAACGGGAGCGAAGCGCTCGACCTCGCACTCTCGGGCGAGTTCGATCTGGTCGTGCTCGACGTCAACCTGCCGGGGATGACCGGTTTCGAGGTGCTCGAGCACCTCCGCGGTTCCGGCTCCGACGTGCCCGTGATCATGCTGACGGCGCGCATCGAGCTCGAAGACACCGTGGCGGGCCTGGAGGGCGGGGCCGACGACTATCTCGGCAAGCCCTTCCGCTTCGACGAACTGGTCGCCCGCATTCGTCTACGGATCCGGCGTGAGCCGACCGCCGCGGCTCCCCAGTTACGCCACGGCGACGTCGAGCTCGACGTGCGACAGCGGACCGCCTCGTCGGCGGCCGTGACGTCGTGCTGTCTGCGCGGGAATTCGCCCTCGCCGAAGAGCTCATCCGTCACGCCGGACAGGTGCTCAGCCGCGAACAGCTGCTGAGCCGCGTCTGGGGTTTCGATTTCGATCCGGGATCCAACGTCGCCGACGTCTACATCGGTTACCTGCGCCAGAAGCTCGGCTCGGACCGGATCGAGACCGTCCGCGGGGTGGGCTACCGACTGGTCTGAGCGGCCTCCCGCGCCAGCCAGCGCGTCGCAAGGGAGCGCCAGGCCGGCCGGAAGAGGTACAGGGCACCGAGGCGCAGGCGAGTGGATGCCTCGTACGCGGCCATCCGCTCCGGGGCGACGCCTGCACGGGCCGCGACCTCATCGACGGTGTGGCGCGCCCGGGAAGCGCGGGGCGTCGAGAGCCGCCCCTGCGCGTGGCGCCAGGACACGTGCGCGCGGAGATTCGCCAGGTCGAGTGCCGGCTCCGCCCGGGCGGCGGTGTCGAGGTCGATGAGGCCGCCCTCTCGGCCGTCCCACAGCACCTGCTTGTCGTGCAGATCGCGGTGCGCGGTCACCGAGGCCTCCCCCGGCGCGTGGTCCAGCCGGGCCGCGGCGTGATCGAACGCCGTCGCGACACGGGCGTCGACCCCGGCGCGCAGCGCGAGGTCGCGCCACCGCAACAGGACCGCGATCTCCTCCGCGTGGGTATGGCGCGCGGCATCGGCCGCCGGCGCGGCGGCGAGTACCTCGGTCCACCCCCGCGCCCAGGCCGACCACGCCCGTGCGACGGTGGCATCGCCCACGGCGGCGTCGGCGCCGAGGTCGTGCAACGTGCGTCCGGGCACCCGGGAGAGGTGAACGCAGCCCTCCGGGTCGCGCACCGTGACATCCGGCGTGCGGAAGCCGCTGCGGAACACCTCGGCGCGGGCGTGGGAATCGACGACGGATGCCACGGTGTCGCCGCGGACGACCTTGAGGTACCCCGTGCCGTCATGCGCGTGCACGACCACCCGGCGCCCGCGGCGCCACGACACGATGGTGCCCTCCGCCGCCGCGTGAGCCAGACCCGGGAGGTGACGGTCGTGGGCGGCGGGGGCGATCTCCGCGTGGCCGTCGCGCCAGCGAGCGGCCCGGATCCGTCCGTCGCGACGACTGACCACTTCGAGGTCGCACCCGGTCGAGGACGGCCAGGCGCGGCGGACCGTCCAGGCGCCGGTGGCGTCGTCCACGTGTGCGGGGGGAAGGATCATGAGAGATCCTCCTCCGCCTGGCGCAGCCGCGACTCGACGAGAGTCGGCCAGTCCGGCTCGCAGTGCCGGAACGGTTCGATGGCGCGCTCGAGGGCGCACAGCGGCATCCACGACCGCCACTCCCCCTCGGTGACGGTGCCGCCGCTCGAGCGATACGCGGCGAAGAGCGCGTCGGTCAGCGCCAGAGCGCCGGTGCGCATCTGCTCCTCGACGGCGAAGGTGGCGAGGTCTCGCGCCGGGTCACCCGTGCCCATGCGATCGAGATCGATGAGGCGGACGTCGTCTCGACCGTCGACGAGCACCTGATCGGCGCTGAAGTCGCCGTGCACGAGGGCGCGACGGCCGGTGATCGGCCGGTGGAGGGACAATGCGTGGGCGCGGTCGCCCAGTGCGGGAAGGACGGTGCGCACCGCGCGCACGGCGCTTGCAGCGCGCTCGTCCGTCGTCTCGTCGACCGGGGCGCTCGAGGGCTGAGCATGCACGCGGGCGAGCGCCTCCCCCGCGGCCGTCGCGTGAGCCTCGGACGGGTGAGACGCGAGGTCACCGCTCCCCCAGGCGGTCGAGGCCCACGTGTGGTCGCCGCAGATCCGCCGCGCCTCGATGGTCGGAATACCGGCGCTCTGCAGTCGGCGGGCGTGCAGGAGCGCCGCCTCGGCACGGCCGGGGGCCGTCTTCACGTACGCGTCACGAGTACGGAGAACGAGCCGGCGCCCCGGGTTGTGCCGCACGACCGACGCGTCGCGCAACGCGGGTTCCGCGCGCTCGGCCCGGGCGATCGCCGCGATCAGGACACGATCGCTGCGCGCAGGCCCCATGGCGGAGTGGGCAATGCCGGGGAGAGCCGAGACCGCGCTGCTCCGGTGTCGCGCGGACTGCGCCTTGTCTCCGTCCTGCCAGACCCCGGCCCAGAACGACCCGTGCGTCGTGTCGAATGAGGCGAGCAGGCTGGTCCCGGGTTTGTATCGGACGTGGCGGATCCGGGCGGGGGTACCGAGGAGGTCGCCGAGAGCCACCGGGTCGAGGAGCAGACCGAGTCCGTCCAGCATGCGGTCGCGCTGCGCGAGCTCGTGCACGGCGGCGTTCATGCGCCCACCCCCGCGGGAAGAGCGACCGTGCTGTCGTCGGCCGCGCGCTGCACCCACGCGTGCAGGCGCGAGCCGCCGGAGGCGAGCAACTCGTCGGGCGCCCCGTCTTCGACGATGCGTCCGTTCTCGAGCCACACGACGCGGTCGGCGGAGAGGGCCTGCGTCACGTCGTGGGTGATCGAGACGGTCGTGCGGCCCCGGGTCAGCGCGGTCAGCGACGCGCTCACCTGTGCGCGCGACTGCGGGTCCAATCCCGTCGTGGCTTCGTCCAGGACGACGACGGGGCTGTCCCGCAGCATCGCGCGGGCGATCGCGAGGCGCTGGCGTTGCCCACCCGAGAGCGTGTCTCCGCGGGCACCGAGCACGGTGTCATACCCCTCGGGCAACGCCGCCACGAAGTCGTGGGCATCGGCGCGGCGCGCAGCCTCCTCGACCTCGGCATCCGTGGCATCCAGTCGACCGAAGCGGATGTTCTCGCGCACGGTCGTGGCGAAGAGCACCGACTCCTGCAGCAGCAGCGATACCGATGCTCGGACGCTCGTGAGCGTCGCGCGGGAGATGTCGACGCCGTCCAGCCGCACCCGTCCGGCGCGGGGGTCCGCGGACCGCACGAGCAGCCCCGCGAGGGTGGACTTTCCCGCCCCGGAGGGGCCGAGAAGGCACACGTTCTGTCCGGCCGGGATGCGGAGCGTCAGATCCTCGAAGATCGCGCGGCCGCGGCCGTCATCGACCGAGACGCCCTCGAACGAGACGTCGCCGCGCAGACGCGGGAGGTGTGCGGCATACGGGTCGTCGGCGATCTCGACGGGCTCGTCCAGCAGATCCGCGACGCGCTCGCCGGAGGCGGTGGCGCGGGCGATGCGACCGGTGTACTTCGCGAGGTCTTTGAGCGGCCGCATGGCCAGCTTCAGGTAGGCCACGAACACGACGAGATCGCCCGGAGTCATCGTGCCCGAGAGCACCTGCCATCCTCCGCCGAGGAGAACGGCCGCCGTCGCCAGGCCCACGATGAGATCGGTGCGACGTTCGAGGCCCGCGGCAAGACGCCGTGCGCGTACCCCCTGCGTCAACGCGCGGTCGTTCCCCGCGGCGAAGGCTCCGCCCACCCGGTCCTCGAGGCCGTAGGCCTGAACCACGCGAATGGCGCCCAACGCCTCGGACGCGGTGTCGGCGAGGTCCCCTTCGCCCTTGCGGGTGGTCCGGGACGCCGCGGTGATACGCGTGGAACTGCTCCGCGACATCACCGCGTACAGAAGGGCGGCGACCACGACCACCGCGGTCAGGAGGAGGTCCATGAACGACATCACGACGATCAGGACGACCAGGGTGAGGAGGTTCCCCACGAGCGGGAGCCCGGCGGTCACGGCGACTTCTTGCAGCCGTCCGATGTCGCCCACGAGGCGCTGGACGACATCGCCCGACGACGCGGTGGAGTGGTATCGAGCAGACAGGGCCTGCACGTGGGCGAAGACGCGGGACCGCAGCTCGGTAGCGACGCGCGACCCCACCAGGGCGAACGCGACCGTGCTGGCGTACGCCGACACCGCGCGCAGAGCGATGAGTCCGAGTAGCAGCGTGGCGCAGGCGACGAGCAGACCGAGGGAGGCCTGAGGGATGCCGGCGGCCGCGCCCGCGGTGGCGCCCAGGCTCACCGAGACGGAGTCGACGACGAACTTCAGCGGCCAGGGCTCGAGCACCCGGAAGACGACGTCGGCGAGCAGGGCCACCATGCCGAGGACGATGAGCGAGGCCTTGCCGCGCAGGTGCGGCCGCACGATGGTGAGGCTGCGCCGCAGTGCGCGCGGCGAGGGGCGCTGTGCCCGCTTCCGGCCGCCCCTCACGACGTCACCCGCTCGCGGACGCCGTCGAGGATGCGATCGAGCACGCCGTTCCATCCGAGTTCGGCGAGCGCGTGATGACGGGCGCCGTCGGCCATCCGGTCGCGCAGCACGGCATCGTCGACCAGGAGCTGCAGGGCGTCCGCCAGGGCGGGCGCGTCACCGGGCTGCACGAGGAGACCCGTCCGTCCGTGCTGGACGAGGTCGGGCACCTGGCCCACGTCACTCGCGACCACGGGGACGCCCGCGGCGAGGTATTCGCACACCTTCAGCGGCGAGAAGTAGTCGTCGGCCGCGCGATACGGCGCGATACCGACATCGAGATGCGTCAGCAGGGTCGGCATGTGCTCGGGGGCGACCGCACCGGTGAACTCCGCGTCGATGCCCAGCGCGTCCGCTCGCTCCTGCAGCGCCGCGCGCTCGGGGCCGTCGCCGACGACGAGCAGTCGCGCACGCCGCCCCCGACGCGCGAGGTCGGCCATGGCATCCACGAGCACGTCGACGCCGTGCCAGGGCTTGAGGGTGCCGACGAAACCGATGACGGGCACCGCGCCGACGGGGCGGCGCGCGAGGGCGGGCCGGATGCGGTCAGTGTTCACCCCGTTGGGGGCGACGAGCGGGTCGCGCGCACCGTGCTCTGCCGCCCAGGCGGCGACGGGTCGGGAGACGCACGCGACGACATCGGCGGTGCTCAACGCGCGGTGCGCCGTCGAGACCGCTCCCCGCTCGTCGATCAGCTCGCGGTGGAGTCGCTGTTCGTCGATCAGCGGAGCGTTCACCTCGAGGACCGCGGGCACCCCGCGCGCCTCGGCGACCTGCGCCGCCGCGTCGGAGAACAGCGAGAACCGTTCGTAGACGAGGTCGCACCCGTCCTCGACGGCGGCGGCGGCGAGCGCTCGTGCGGCGGCCTGGATGCGGCGTTCACGTTCGGCCGTGTCGGCTCCGCTCACGCGATGCTCGATCACGGGAAGATCGGCGAGGTCGGCGGGAACGTGCGAACCCCGACGGGTGGCGTAGACCGTCGCCTCGGCGCCCCGGGCGCGGAAAGACCGCACGATCTCCTGCACGTGCACGCTCGCTCCCTTCGTGCCGAAGACGGGCACACCGGGGTCGGCGACGATGTACGCGACACGCATCACGCCACCTCCCGGTCCTCGGCGGCCGCGCACGCGGCTGTCAGCTCGGCGAGCTGTTGGGCCTGGCGTCGCGCGTCGAAGCGCTCCTCGATCAGCGCCCGCGCCCGCCGCGTGGTCTCCTCCACGGGGTAATCCGCTCGGGTGGCCCGTCGGAGCCCCTCGACGAGAGACTCGACGTCGCCGGGAGTGCAGAGCACGCCGGTCTCGCCATCGACGATGATCTCGGGGATGCCCGTGACCGCGGTAGAGACGCACGGGATGCCGGTGGCCATGGCCTCCAGGAGGACAGTGGGCAGCCCATCCGCGTTGCCGTCCGTCCCGACGAGGCACGGGGCAACGAAGACGTCCGCCTCGCGCAGCCGGGTCGCCACCTCGCCCTGAGGGAGCGGCCCGAGGAAGCGGATCGCGGCGCTCGCCGCCGACGCCTCCGCGCGTGCCCGGAGCGACGCGGAGAGTTCGCCGTCGCCGACGATGTCGAGCGTGACGTCGATCCCGTCGCCGAAAAGGCGCGCGACGGCGTCGATGAGCAGCGCGAAGCCCTTCTTCTCCACGAGCCGGCCGACCGCGAGCAGGCGCAGGGTTCCGCCGCGCGCCGGGCGCGGCACGAACGGGAACCGGTCGAGGTCGAGGCCGTTGTACACGCGCGCGACGGTGGCGGTGGCGCGGGAGGTGCGCTGGAGGTGGTGCAGGTTGAAGTCGCTCACGGTCACCGCGAACGCGGCATCCGCGAGCTTTTGCTCCAGGTCGATCGGGTCGACCGAGGAGTGGAAGATGTCTTTCGCGTGCGCCGTGAACGAATACGGGACGCCGGCGAGCAGAGCCGCCAGCCGGGCGACGGTCGTCGCGGTCGAGGCGAAGTGCGCGTGCAGGTGCGTGATCCCCCGCCGGTGAGCCTGGCGCGCGACTTCGATCGCCTGCAGGGCGTCATCGGCGTCGGCCGCGAGCAGCTCGGGGAGGTGACGGGCTACGGCCGCCGAAAGCTCGGGCTCTCGGGCCGCACCGCGCAGACCCTCCCAGGCGGACGACAGACGGCGGGGAACGGGAACGGCGCGCACGGGAGCCTGCACGCGGGCCAGTTCGGCGTGGAAGCGGGTGTCGTCGTTCGGGCGGAGCGCGAAGATCTCCAGGCGCTCGCCGCGGGCTTCGCGCGCCAGGATCTCGGTCACGACGAACGTCTCGGAAAAGCGCGGGTACATCTTCAGGACGTACCCGATGAGGGGGGCGGATTCAGACGGCATGAGCGACGACCTCCTGTGTCGATCGGGTGAGAAGCTGTGCGGCGAGCGGGGCCACGGCCGAGAGCCCGTCGAGATCGATGCCGCTGCGGTCGACGCGGGTGCGGTGGGCTCTGTCGAAGAAGTCGGAGACGACTGCGCCGTCGAGGAGCGACGCCTCGACGTTCTCGATCGCGCCGATGCGCTCCAGTGCGCGGGCGCGGATGCGCTGCTCGTCGCGCCGGCCGCAGCGCGGGACCACGAGCGTCGGGGTCGAGGTGCTCATGACCTCGCACACGGTGTTGTAGCCCCCCATGGTCACCACGGCGGACGCCTGACGGAGAAGGCCGAGCATGTCGGGGACGCTCTCGACGACCTCGGTGGCGGCGCCGGCGGCTGCCCGCACGCGGGTGCGGTCGGCCTCCGACATCTGCGGCCCCGTCACGATGAGGTGCGTGTGTCCGGCCGGAGGGGATGCCGCGGCCGCGGCCCGGGCGATGTCGACGCCGTCGGAGCCCCCACCGACCGTGGTCAGCACGAAGGGGCCGCTGACCGACGGAGCGGCATCCGAGGGGCGTCCGTGGGACAGATAGCCGGTGTGGCGGATGAGCGGCGCCAGCCCGGGCGGCGTCTCGCCGCTCTCGCGCGGATCGTGCACGGCGGGGTCGCCGTAGACCCACACCGCGTCGAAGTGCTCACGGATGGCGCGGGCGCCGCCGAGCGCGCGAAACTCGGCACGCGCGACGGAGGGCTCGTCGAGCACGTCGCGAAGGCCCAGCACCATGGCGCACGATGGCCGCGTGGCCCGGAGCTCCCGCAGGGCGGTGAGCAGCTCTCCGTGGACGCCGAACGGATGACGGTCGACCACGAACAGGTCGGGCCCGAAGGCACGCAGAACCCCGGCGACCGCCCCGGCCCGCATACCGGTGACCCGGTCGATTCCCGCGGACAGGTGGCGGGAGCGGTAGCCGCCCTCGCCGACCGTGACGCTGGGGAGCACGACCCAGTCCCAGCCCGGCGGCGCCGCGAACGAGGTCGCCGAGGCCTGGCCCGTGATGAGCAGGCCGGTGACCTCTTCCCCGGTGAGCTCCGGGAGAGTTCGCGTGAGGGCGTGGGCGATGGCGAGGTTGCGCCGCACGTGTCCGAGCCCCACGGAGTCGTGGGACGAAAGGGCGATTCGAAAGACCACGGCACTCTCCAGTCGATGTGACGCGGGACGCCCCGCGAGTGCGGGAACGTCCCGCTCACCCCATGCTGGAGATCAGGGGTAAAGCGGGCCTAAGCCGATGACGAGACGGTTCTTATGTTCGCTCGCCAGCTCCGGGGCGGTACGGGTGTCACCGGATCCAGGTCGACGTCACGTCGATCACGCGCGATCCGTCGAGGTCACCGAGTGACAGCCCCGCGAAGCGGACCGCCGCTTCGGAGGTCTGCCAGCGGAACTTCGGGGTGTCGGTGATCGCGGCCTCGACGACGGTCTTCGCCGCATCCTCCGCCGACTGGGCCTGAGCGAAGGAGGTGGTCGTGCGTTCCAGGTACGCATCGAGTTGCGCCTGGTAGGCGCCGCCGTCGTACCGGTCGACCGACTCGGTGAACGACGACGCCACGGCTGCCGGTTCGACGATCGCGACGTCGATGCCGAAGGGCGCGACGACCGGGGCGAGAGATTGCATGAGGCCCTCGACCGCGAACTTCGCACCGCAGTAGGCGTCGGCGAACGGCTGCCCCACCGCTCCCCCGACGCTCGTGACCGTGACGATGCGGCCGCGACCACGCTCGCGCATGCCGGGCAGCACGAGGCGGGTCAACCGCGCGACCGAGAGGTAGTTCGTCTCGAGCTGCGCCTGAAGGTCGGCATCCGAGAGCTGTTCGAGGGTGCCGACCGCGCCGCGCCCGGCGTTGTTGACGAGGATGTCGAGCGGGCCGAGGTCGTCGATGAGTGCTCGCGCACCATCGGCGTCGGTGACGTCGAGCGCGCGGATATCGAGAGGCACGCCCGCCGAGTCCGCCGCGGCGCGGAGGGCCTCGGCGCGGGCGGGATCGCGGACCGTCGCGACCACCGAGACGCCCGCCAGGGCGAGACCGACGGAGGTGTGCAGACCGATGCCGCTGGACGTTCCGGTCACGAGGGCGATGCTCATGCTCCGACCCTAGACCCGCGGTGCGGGCCCGGTCACTCGGCGGTGAGCTCGCCGATGAGCGTCTCGATGCGCCCGCGGATGTCGTCGCGGATGCGGCGCACGGAGTCGGCACCCTGCCCGGCGGGGTCGTCGAGCTGCCAGTCCTCGTACCGCTTGCCGGGGAAGATCGGGCACGCATCGCCGCACCCCATCGTGATGACGACGTCGGACTCGCGGACGGCCTCGACGGTCAGGATCTTCGGGGTGTTGCCCGCGATGTCGATGCCCTCTTCGGCCATCACCTCGATCGCGACGGGGTTGATCTGGTCCTTGGGCTCGGAGCCCGCAGAGAGGACGTCGATACGGTCACCGGCGAGGTGCTGCAGGTAGCCGGCGGCCATCTGCGAGCGCCCGGCGTTGTGGACGCAGACGAACAAGACGGTGGGACGGGACATGGGGTCTCTTTCGTGGGCTCGTGGATGCGCATGTGTGCGATCCGGCACGGGACGAATGGATGCGATTGCCTCAATCATCGTTGAGGTAATGGGGTCGGCGCAAGCGGACACCCCAGATGTCCACGGATGCGCGCGGCTTACGCCCGCGGCGCCAGCTTCACCCACCCGCCGCCGAACTTCGCGGCGCGGCCGTCGCCGGAGGACGTTCCGGTGAGGCGCCGGCGCACCCACGGGCCGACGTGCTCGCGGTAATACGCGGTTCCGCAAAGCCGCTCGCTCTCGGGGATCTCGCGCAGGTGCCACCAGTCCTGCGGAGCGGACGCGCCGACGGCTTCGAGCACGCGGGCAGCGACCCGGTGATGACCGCGGCCGTTCATGTGCAGGCGGTCGACAGACCAGAACTCCGCTCCGGCGAGCTCGCGGTCGAACCAGTTGTAGGCCGTGATCACGTCGGGGCGCGAGCGCAGCCGCTCCTCGACCGCGTGCGAGAGGCGATCGCCTCGCCCCTGGACGACCCGCCCGAACGGCAGGCCCGCCGACGGGTTCGCTCCCGACAGTACGATGAGCTGCACCCCCTCCTCGTCGCAGCGGCGCACGACGTGGTCGAAGACGTCGACGATCCGCTCGATGCCGGTGCGCGGACGCAGCATGTCGTTGCCGCCGCCGTTGAACGACAGGTGCGTGGGCTTCAGCGCGAGCGCCGGTTCCAGCTGCTCGTCGACGATCGGCCGGATGAGCTTTCCGCGGATCGCGAGGTTGGCGTACTGGATCGGTTCGCCCGCGGCATCCGCCCACCCCTGGGCTGCGAGATCGGCCCAGCCGCGGACGGTGCCGTCGGGCAGTTCGTCGCCGACGCCTTCGGTGAACGAGTCGCCGAGGGCGACGTAGCGTACGGATGCCATCGCGCCAGCCTACGCGCGGGTCGCGGTCGTGGGCCGCGGCGTGCTGCGGGCGCGTCAGTGCTCGGCGAGGGTGCGGCCGCGCTGTTCGCGCAGGGTCAGCGCCGCGACGACAGCGATCGCGAAGAACGCGGCGAACACCACGAACAGGAGCGGCGCGCCGCCCATCCCGAGCAGCGGCGGAACGCTCAGGGGCGCGAGGATCGAGGCGATGCGTCCCACTCCGGCCGCCCACCCTGCCCCGGTCGCGCGGAGCGTCGTCGGGTAGGTCTCGGGCGTCGCCGCGTACAGGGCACCCCAGGCGCCGAGGTTGAAGAACGACAGGGCCATGCCCGCCGCGATGATCGCGGCCTCGCCGGAGGCGGTACCGAAGAACACCGCGGCCACCGCGGAACCGGCGAGGAACGTCGCGAGGGTCGCCCGGCGCCCCCACGCCTCGATGAGCCACGCCGCGACGGCGTACCCGGGAAGCTGCGCGAGGGTGATGATGAGCGTGAACCCGAAGGAGCGCACGAGGTCGTAGCCCTGCGAGACGAGGATCGTCGGGATCCAGATGAACGCGCCGTAATACGAGAAGTTCACGCAGAACCACAGCACCCAGAGGGCCGCGGTCCGCGCGCGCAGGCGCGGTGCCCACAGGGCTCGCACGCGGGTGTGCTGCACGTGCGATCCGCGCTCGTCGATGGCCGGCGCGGGCGAGAGTGACACCCGACCCGCCGCGGCCTCGAAGTCGCGCACGATCGCCGAGGCCTCGGCATCCCTGCCCCGGCTCGCCAGCCAGCGCGGCGATTCCGGGAGCCCCCATCGCACGACGAGCGCGTAGGCCGCGGGGATGGCCCCGAGCGCGAACGCCCAGCGCCAGCCGTCAGCGGAAGCCGGCACCACGAGGAAGCCGATGAGCGCGGCGGCCGTCCAGCCGATCGCCCAGAACGCCTCAAGGAAGACGATGACCCGCCCACGCATCCGCGCCGGAGCGAACTCGCTGACGTAGGTCGAGGCGACGGGCAACTCAGCGCCGAGACCCAGACCGACCACGAACCGCAGCACGAGCAGCGCCGCGAGTCCCCCGACCAGCGCGCTCGCCCCGGTCGCGAGACCGTACACGAGAAGCGTCAGCGCGAACACATGGCGACGGCCGAACCGGTCCGCCAGGAGTCCCCCGAGGCTCGCGCCGATCGCCATGCCGGCGAATCCCGCCGACGCGATCCACGACGCCTCGGTCGGCGCGAGCTGCCACTGCGCCGCGAGGGCGGCGATGACGAACGAGATGAGCCCGACGTCCATGGCATCCAGTGCCCAGCCCAGACCCGACCCGCCGAGCACCCGCGCGTGGCGACGGGTGAACGGGAGGGCGTCGAGGCGGTCGGCGATGCGCGCGACGTCGGTCGAGGTGGTCACCGGATGCCGGCCGTCTCGCTGTCGGCGAGCATCTCGTGCACGAGCGGAAGGACGCGCGTGCCATACAGCTCGATGCTCGTGAGGAGCCGCTCGTGCGAGATCGAGCCGCTGGCGATCTTCATCTGGAAGCGCGTGTTGCCCAGCGCCCGCACGGTCGCGGCGATCTTGCGGGCGACGGTCTCGGGCGAGCCGATGTACATCGAGCCCTCGGGGCCGACGTCGTGCTGGAAGCGCATCCGGTTGTACTCGGGCCATCCGCGCTCACGGCCGATCGTGTTGTTGAGCTCGGCGACGCCCTCGAACGCCTCGTCCCAGGCCTGCTGGTCGGTCTCGGCGATGTGGCCGGGCGAGTGCACCGAGATGGGCATCTGCGCCTTGCCGAGCTCGTCGAGCGAGCGGCGGTACAGGTCGGCGAACGGGCGGAAACGGGCGGAAGACCCACCGATGATCGCGAGCACCAGGCCGTAGCCGTAGCGCGCAGCGCGCACGACCGATTCGGGCGAGCCGCCGACGCCGACCCACGCCTTCAGGCCGTTCTCGGTCTTCGGGAACACGTCGGCGTCCTGCAGGCCCGCGCGCGTACGGCCCGACCACGTGACGGGCTTCTCGTCGAGCAGCAGAGAGAAGAGCTCGAGCTTCTCCTCGAACAGCTGCTCGTAGTCGCGCAGGTCGTAGCCGAACAGCGGGAAGGACTCGATGAACGAGCCGCGCCCGAGGATCACTTCGGCACGGCCGTTCGACACGGCATCCAGGGTCGCGAACCGCTCGTACACCCGCACGGGGTCGTCGGACGACAGCACCGTCACGGCGGTACCGAGATGGATGTTCTTCGTGCGGGCCGCCGCCGCCGCCAGCACGATCTCGGGGCTCGTGACGGCGAAGTCCTTGCGGTGGTGCTCCCCCACGCCGAAGAACGACAGTCCTACCTCATCGGCGAGCACCGCCTGCTCCACGACGTTGCGAATGGTCTGCGCGTCGGACAGCAGGGTTCCGTCCGGGCCGCGCGAGATGTCTCCGAAGGTGTCGAGACCGAGCTCGAGCGGGTGATCGTTCATGGCGTCTCCTTGCCGAATGAGAAGCATTCGGATGAATGAACTTTATGCCCCCCGGCGGTATTCCCGTGAATCGGGGCGTCACCGGCCGTGCGGCGCCCCGATTCGTGTCAGGCGGATGCCAGAGCCGCGCGCAGCGTGTCGAGCCCGACGCCGCCGATGTCCAGCGCCTTCGTGTGGAACGCCTTCATCGAGAAGTCGGCACCGGCGCGCTCACGGTACTCGTCGCGCACCTGCTCCCAGATGCGCTGGCCCACCTTGTACGACGGAGCCTGACCCGGCCAGCCGAGATAGCGGTTGACCTCGAAGCGCACGAACTCCTCGGGCATGTTGACGTTTCGCAACATGAACGCCAGCGCGTAGTCGTGGTCCCACACGCCCTGACCGTCGAGGCGAGGCTTGCCCAGGTGCACGCCGATGTCGAGCACCACGCGGGCGGCGCGCATGCGCTGCGCGTCGAGCATGCCGAGGCGGTCGGCGGGGTCATCGAGGAAACCGAGCTGCTCCATGAGGCGCTCCGCGTACAGGGCCCAGCCCTCGGCGTGGCCGCTCGTGCCCGCGAGCAGCCGGCGCCACGAGTTGAGCTCACCGCGGTTGTACACGGCCTGGGCGATCTGCAGGTGGTGGCCCGGAACACCCTCGTGATAGACGGTCGTGAGCTCTCGCCACGTGTCGAACGTGGTGACACCCTCGGGCACCGACCACCACATACGGCCGGGGCGGGAGAAGTCGTCGGTCGGACCGGTGTAGTAGATGCCGCCTTCGTTGGTGGGGGCGATCATGCACTCCAGGCGTCGGATCGGGTCGGCGATGTCGAAGTGGGTGCGCCCCAGCTCCTCGACGGCCCGGTCGCTCGTGCGTTGCATCCACTCCTGTAGGGCTGCCGTGCCGTGGAGCTTGCGTGAGTCGTCCTTCTCGAGGAAGGCGACGGCCTCTTCGACGCTCGCGCCCGGCAGGATCTCGTTCGCGATGGACTCCTGCTCGGCAACCATCCGCGCGAGTTCTTCGACGCCCCACTCGTACGTCTCGTCGAGGTCGATCGTCGCGCCGAGGAACTGGCGGGAATGCAGCGCGTAGAGCTCGCGCCCCACCGCGTCGGTCTCGCCCGCCACCGGAGCCAGCTCGGACGACAGGAACGAGGCCAGGCCGTCATAGGCGACCCGGGCCGCTCCAGAGTTCTGTGCGAGGTCGCGCGCCAGCGAGGCGGGGAGCTGCCCCTCCGCGGGGGCGGCGTCGCCGACGAACTCCGCGAAGAAGCCCGTGTCGGCGGTGTAGCGTCCGATCTGCGTGGCCACCTCGATCACCTGACGGCGGGCGGGGACCACACCGCGGGACATGCCTTCGCGCAGCGTCTCGATGTAGCCGTCGATCGCGCCCGGGAGCGACTTCAGTCGCGTCGAGATCGTCGACCAGTCCTCGACCGTCGCGGTGGGCATGAGGTCGAATGCCTGGCGCAGATCCTGTGCGGGCGAGGCGATCACGTTCACGTCGCGCAGGTGCGTCTGAGCACCGTGCAGTTCGACGTGCAGGTCGAGTTCGCGGCCGAGGTCCATCTTCGTGACCTCGTCGATCGCGTCGACGGGAGTGGCGTTGTCGAGCGCCGCCTTCGTCGCGCGGGCCTGATCGGCCAGTTCTTCGGCGCCCTCGGGGCTGTAGTCGCCGAAGCGGTCGTTGTACTCGGTGCGTCCGATGTAGGTGGCGAGGGTCGGGACCCGCTCGGCCAGGGTGTCCACCCACGCGTCGGCGATCGTGTCGATCGGCGTGCGGGTGCGTTGTGCATCAGTCATACACCGAGCCTAGGCAAGGCCCGGGGGCGTGACCACCCGGGGCGGGTGATCCGCCCCGGGTCGCGATCAGTGGCCCGCTTCGTCCCAGTCGCCGCCGCGGCCGATCTGCACGTCGAGGGGGACCGACAGCTCGGCGGCGTCGGCCATGCGCGCCCGCACGATGCCCTCGACGGCGTCCCACTCCCCCGCGGCGACCTCGACGACGAGCTCGTCGTGGATCTGGAGCAGCACGCGCGAGCGCAGGCCCGCGGATGCCAGTTCGTCGCGGATGCGGAACAGGGCGATCTTCATGATGTCGGCGGCGCTGCCCTGGATGGGGGCGTTGAGCGCCGCGCGCTCGGCGTTCTCGCGCAGCACCCGGTTCATGCTCGTGAGGTCGGGGAAGGGACGGCGACGGCCGAAGATCGTCTCGGTGTACCCGTCTTGGCGCGCCTGCTCGACGGAGCCCCGCAGATAGTCGCGCACCGCCCCGAACCGGGCGAAGTACTCCAGCATGAGCTGCTTGGCCTCGGACTGCTCGATACGCAGCTGCTTCGACAGGCCGAAAGCGGAGAGCCCGTAGACCAAGCCGTACGACATCGCCTTGACCTTCGTGCGCATCGCCGGCGTGACCTCGGACGGCTCGACGCCGAACACCCGCGCGCCGACGAATCGGTGCAGGTCTTCGCCGGACTGGAACGCCTCGATGAGACCGGGGTCGCCCGAGAGGTGCGCCATGATGCGCATCTCGATCTGGGAGTAGTCGGCGGTCAGCAGCGTCTCGTAGCCCTCACCCACCTCGAATGCGGCGCGGATGCGACGGCTTTCTTCGGTGCGGATCGGGATGTTCTGCAGGTTCGGGTCGGTGCTCGACAGGCGTCCCGTCTGGCTACCGGTCTGCACGTAGGTGGTGTGGATCCGCCCGTCGGTGCCGATCGCGGCGTCGAGAGCGTCGATGATCTGCTTGAGCTTCGTGGCCTCGCGGTGACGCAGCAGCAGGTCGAGGAAGGGGTGCGGCGCGCTCTCTTGCAGATCGGCGAGGGCGGCGGCATCGGTCGTGTAACCGCTCTTGGTCTTGCGCGTCTTCGGCAGCTGCAGCTCGTCGAAGAGGACCTCTTGCAGTTGCTTGGGGGAACCGAGGTTCACCTCGTGTCCGATGGAGGCGTAGGCCTGCTGCGCGAGGCCCTCGGCGCGTTCGGCCAGCTCGGCCGAGAACCGGGCGAGCTTCTCGTGCGAGACGGCAACGCCCGCGAGCTCCATGCCGGCCAGGGCACCGAGGGTGGGCAGCTCGATGTCGTCGAGAACGCGGGCGACGCTCTCGGGCAGATCGGCGCGCTGCGCCTCGGACACGCGCCGCACGAACCACGACAGCTGCGCCGGAGTGGCGCCCTCGGTCTCGGGAACGAGCTGGGTGGGATCGGCCTCGGGGAGCTTCTCCCCCAGGGTTCGGTCGACCAGATCGGCCAGCGTCTTGTCGGGGAAGCTCGGGCGCACCAGCCACCCCGAAACGATGACGTCGTCGGCGATGCCCCCGAGTTCGATGCCCTCGCGCGCGAGCGCCTTGAGTTGCGGTTTCGCCCCGGCGAGCACCTTCGGCGCGTCGGATGCCAGCCACCCGGCGAGGGCGTCGCGCACCGCGTCGCTCCACTCGGCCTCGACCCCGGCGTCGGCGGTCGCCAGGCCGATGCGGGCGGGTGTACCGCCGTCGAGGGTGACGGTGACTCCCACCGTTCCTTCGGCATCGGCCGCCCACGCGGCGAGGGCGGCGGCGTCGAGAACGGCCGGAACGGGGGCCGACGCGGTGGGCCGGGCCTCTTCGGTCGCCGACGCCGGGTCGGCGCCGAAGGCGTCGAACACTCGCGGGAGGAGGGTGCGGAACTCCAGTCGGGCGAAGATGTCGCGCACCGCCTGCGTGTCGATCGGCTGCACGGCGAGGTCGGCGGGGCCGGCGGGCAGCTCCACGTCGCGCAGCAGGCGGTTCAGCGTCCGGTTGCGCTTGACGTCGTCGAGGTGCTCGCGGAGGTTGTTGCCCACGACGCCCGTGACCTTGTCGGCGTTCTCGAGGAGCGCGTCGAGCGAGCCCCACTGCGTGAGCCACTTGACCGCCGTCTTCTCGCCGACCTTCGGCACGCCCGAGAGGTTGTCGCTGGTCTCGCCGACGAGGGCGGCGATCTCGGGGTACTGCGCCGGCGGGAGCCCGTACTTCTCGATCACCGCAGTGGTGTCGTATCGCTTGAGCTGCGACACCCCCTGCACGTTCGGGTACAGCAGCGTGACGTCGTCGGTGACGAGCTGGATCGTGTCGCGGTCGCCCGAGCACACCAGCACCGAGAAGCCCTGGTCGGCGCCCTGGGTGGCGAGGGTGGCGAGGATATCGTCGGCCTCGAAGTCTTCTTTCGTGAGCACCGTCACGTTCAGTGCGCGCAGGCAGTCCTGGAGCAGCGGGATCTGACCCTTGAACTCGGCCGGTGACTCGCTGCGGTTGGCCTTGTACTCGGTGTATTCGCGCGTGCGGAACGACTGCCGCGACGTGTCGAAGGCAACCGCGAGGTGCGTGGGCTTCTCGGCCTTGACGAGATTGACGAACATCGACAAGAAGCCGTAGATGCCGTTGGTGTGCTGGCCGTCCTTCGTGGAGAAGTTGTCGACCGGCAGCGCGTAGAACGCTCGGTAGGCCAGCGAGTGGCCGTCGACGACGAGGAGAGTAGGCTTTTCGGCATCCGTCACTCGACCAGCGTAACGAGAACCACGGACACTCCCCCGGCCCCGGCTCCTCGAAGGCGACGATGACCTCTACGACCCCCGACACCACCCCCGGCCTCGACTGGGCGAAGGAGCGCGGAATGGGCGCCCTCGCCGAGAAGATGGGCATCGAATGGGTGGAGTTCTCGGTCGAACGGAGCGTCGCCACGATGCCCGTCGAAGGCAACACACAGCCGGTCGGGCTCCTGCACGGCGGGGCGTATGTCGTGCTCGGCGAGTCGCTGGGGTCGATGGCCGCCAACCTCTACGCCGGAGCGGGGCGCCTCGCGGTCGGCATCGACATCAATGCCACGCACACGCGTTCTGCCACCTCGGGCATCGTGACCGGCGTCTGCACGCCGATCCACCTCGGTCGCTCGCTGACCGTTCACGAGATCGCCGTCTCCGACGAGCAGGGCCGTCGCTGCTCCACCATCCGCATCACCAACCTCATCAAGGACGCACCGGTCCGCGAGGCGTGAAACGACGAAGGGATGCCACCGCAGTGGCATCCCTTCGAAAGATCGGGGTCGATCAGCCCTTCTTGGGTGCGAGCTGCTCGATGATCGCCTTCGCGACGTCTTGCATGGTGAGGCGCCGGTCCATCGACGCCTTCTGGATCCAGCGGAAGGCCTCGGGCTCGGACAGGCCCATCTTCTCGTTGAGCAGGCCCTTGGCCCGGTCGACGAGCTTGCGGGTCTCGAAGCGCTCGACCATGTCGGCGACCTCGGCCTCGAGCGTGATGATCTGCTCGTAGCGGGCCAGCGCGATCTCGATCGCGGGAAGCAGGTCGTTCGGCGTGAAGGGCTTGACGACGTAGGCCAGCGCACCGGCCTCGCTCGCCCGCTCCACGAGCTCTTTCTGGCTGAACGCGGTCAGCAGCACGACCGGCGCGATGTGGTTCTTGCTGAGCTTCTCGGCGGCGCTGATGCCGTCGAGCTGCGGCATCTTCACGTCCATGATCACCAGGTCGGGACGCAGCTCGGTGGCCAGCTGGACGGCGGTCTCTCCATCGCCGGCCTCACCGACGACGTCGAAGCCGTTGTCGCGCAGGATCTCGACGATGTCGAGGCGGATGAGCGACTCGTCTTCCGCCACGACGACGCGACGGGGGGCGGTGGGCGCGCCCACCGGCGCGGCTTCGTGATCTGTCACGGTTCCATCCTAAGTCTGTGGGGGCGGGAGTCCCCTGAATCGGGGCCCGCGTGTGGCGACGTCGTACGACGCCGCGGGGGGAAAGAGTATCGGGTCGACCCCAGTGGGGGCCGACCCGTCATCGTGCCGGTGGTGGGATTCGAACCCACACGCCCTTTCGGACAGAGCATTTTGAGTGCCCCGCGTCTGCCATTCCGCCACACCGGCCGGGTGTCGCGCGGATCGACCCTAGCGTACGGGCCGATCCCTCGGGGCGCCGCGCACCCCGAGGGATGCGCGGCGCCGTGAGGATCAGGACTCCTGGTAACCGGGCGCCGCGCCGTGCACGGCGTCACCCACGCGGTGCACGCGCAGGTCGTTGGTCGAGCCCGCGATTCCGGGAGGGGAACCGGAGATGACCACGACCTTGTCGCCGACCTTCGCGAGGTCGTTCGACAGCAGGTAGTCGTCGACCTGCAGGAACATCTTGTCCGTGTGCGAGACGTGCTCGACGAGGGTCGAGCGGACGCCCCACGTGAGAGCGAGGCGGCGACGGATGCCGGGCTCCGGCGTGAACGCGATCATCGGGATCGTCGAGCGCAGACGCGACATGCGGCGGGCGGAGTCACCGGACTCGGTGAACACGCAGAGGTACTTCGCGTCGACGAACTCGGCGACCTCGACGGCAGCGAGCGTGATCGCGCCACCCTGGGTGCGCGGCTTGTTCGTCAGCGGCGCGATGCGCTCGAGACCGTGCTCTTCGGTGGACTGCACGATGCGCGCCATCGTCTCGACGACGACGACCGGGTAGGTGCCGACGCTCGTCTCGCCCGAGAGCATGACCGCGTCGGCGCCGTCGAGCACCGCGTTGGCGACGTCGCTGGTCTCGGCGCGGGTCGGCACCGGGTTGCTGATCATCGACTCGAGCATCTGGGTCGCGACGATGACGGGCTTGGCCATGCGGCGCGACAGCTCGACCGCGCGCTTCTGCACGATGGGCACGGCTTCCAGGGGAAGCTCCACGCCCAGGTCGCCGCGCGCGACCATGATGCCGTCGAACGCATCGATGATCTCTTCGAGGTTGTCGACCGCCTGCGGCTTCTCGATCTTGGCGATGACCGGCACGTACCGGCCCTCTTCGCCCATGATCTCGTGCACGCGCTCGATGTCTTTGGCATCCCGCACGAACGACAGCGCGATCAGGTCGGCTCCGGCGCGCAGGCCCCAGCGCAGATCCGCCTCGTCTTTCTCGCTCAGGGCGGGGACGTTGACGGCGACACCGGGGAGGTTGATGCCCTTGTTGTTGGACACCGGACCGCCGACGATGACCTTGGTGGTCACGACGGTGCCGTCGGTCTCGACGACCTCGACGCGCACCTTGCCGTCGTCGATCAGCAGGAAGTCGCCGGGGCGAACGTCGTGGGGCAGACCCTTGAACGTCGTGCCGACAATCTCTTTCGTGCCGAGGATGTCTTCGACGGTGATCTTGAAGATGTCGCCGGGGGCGAGGTGGTGGGGGCCGTTCTCGAACTTTCCGAGACGGATCTTCGGCCCCTGCAGGTCGACGAGGGCGGCGACCGGGCGGCCGGCGTCTTCGGCCGCCTTGCGCACGTTGGCGAAGTTGGCATCGTGCACGGAGTAGTCTCCGTGGCTCAGGTTTAGGCGGGCGACGTCAACGCCGGCGTCGATGATGGCGCGAACCATCTCGTACGACGACGTGGCGGGCCCGAGTGTTGCGACGATCTTGGCGCGTCTCATCCGTTTTCAAGCTCCGTGAGGATATTCGGGAAGTGGCCGATCGGCCCTTGCCAGCTTAGGCGGGCAGGAGGCCGATGGCGACATCGGTTGGGCGCACCGGTGCAGGCAGCACCGTCTCGCCCATGAGGAACGTGTCGACCTCCGCGGCCGCGGCGCGACCCTCGGCGATCGCCCACACGATGAGCGACTGGCCGCGTCCCGCGTCGCCGGCCACGAACACGCCCGGGGCGGTCGTGGCGTAGGTGGCGTCGCGCTCGACGTTGCCGCGCCCGGTGAACTGCGCCCCCAGCTGGTGCTCGAGGTGCTCGCGCTCGGCACCCGTGAAGCCCATCGCGATGAGCACCAGGTCGGCGGGGATCTCGCGCTCGGTGCCGCTCTTGGGTACGCGACGGCCGTCGACGTACTCGGTCTCGGCGACGCGGAGCGCCCGGACCTCGCCCGCGGCGTTGCCGAGGAACTCGACCGTCGAGGCGAGGAAGGTGCGCTCACCGCCCTCCTCGTGCGCCGAGGTGACCTCGAACAGGTTCGGCATCATCGGCCACGGCTGATCGGCGGTCCGCTCCGACGGCGGCTGCGTGCCGATCGCCAGGTTGGTCACGCTCAGCGCGCCCTGCCGGTGCGCGGTACCGATGCAGTCGGCGCCCGTGTCGCCACCGCCGATGACGACGACGTGCTTACCCTCGGCGCTGATCTGCTGCGGCACCTGGTCACCCGCGACGGCCTTGTTGCCCTCGACGAGGTACTCCATCGCGAAGTGCACGCCGTCGAGGTCGCGGCCGGGGATCGCCAGGTCACGCGGCACCGTGGAACCGGTGGCCACCACGACGGCGTCGTAGCGCGCGCGCAGGTCGCTCCACGAGATGTCGGTGCCGATCTGGACGCCCGCGCGGAAGCGGGTGCCCTCCGCCTGCATCTGGCGCAGGCGCAGCTCGAGGTGGCGCTTCTCCATCTTGAAGTCGGGGATGCCGTAGCGCAGCAGTCCGCCGATCCGGTCGTCGCGCTCGTACACGGCGACCGTGTGTCCGGCGCGCGTGAGCTGCTGGGCGGCGGCGAGACCGGCGGGGCCGGAGCCGACGACGGCGACCGTCTTGCCGGTCAGGCGCTCCGGCGGCTCGGGCTCGACCCAGCCGTTCGAGAACGCCTCGTCGATGATCGAGACCTCGACCTGCTTGATCGTCACGGGGGGCTGGTTGATGCCCAGTACGCACGAGCTCTCGCACGGCGCCGGGCACAGCCGCCCGGTGAACTCCGGGAAGTTGTTCGTCGCGTGCAGGCGTTCGATCGCCGCACGCCCCTCGCCGCGCCAGGTGAGGTCGTTCCACTCGGGAATCAGGTTCCCCAGCGGGCAGCCCTGGTGGCAGAACGGGATGCCGCAGTCCATGCAGCGGCCGGCCTGGCGACGGAGGACGGCCTGGTCACCCGGCTCGTACACCTCTTTCCAGTCCATGATCCGCACGGGAACGGGACGACGCGGCGGAAGCTCCCGCTGCGTGGTCTTGAGAAAGCCCTTCGGGTCAGCCACCCGTCACCTCCAGAATGCGCGTCCAGACGACGTCGCCGTCGGGGTCCAGCCCCTCGGCGACCGCCTCCTGGCGGGTTTGCAGCACCGCGGCGTAGTCGCGCGGCAGTACCCGGACGAAGTTCTCCACCTCGACCTCGAAGTCCGCGAGCAGACGACGGGCCAGCGTGGAATCGGTCTCGGCGACGTGCTTCTCAAGCAGGTCGCGCAGGATCTCGGCATCCCCCGATCCGAGGGCGCCGAGCTCGAGCTCACCGGATGCCATGGCCTCGCGGTTCACCAGGTCGACGTCGAGCTTGTACACGTAGGCCTGTCCGCCGGACATGCCCGCGCCGAGGTTGCGGCCGGTCTCGCCGAGGATGACGGCCAGACCACCGGTCATGTACTCCAGCGCGTGGTCGCCCACGCCCTCGACGACCGCGGTCGCCCCGGAGTTGCGCACGAGGAACCGCTCGCCGACGACGCCATTGAGGAACATCTGCCCCTGCGTGGCGCCGTAGCCGATGACGTTTCCGGCGATGACGTTCTCGGACGCCGCGAACGACGACCCACGCGGCGGACGCACGACGATCTTGCCGCCCGAGAGTCCCTTGCCCACGTAGTCGTTGGAGTCGCCCTCGAGGCGCAGCGTGATGCCGGCGGGCATGAACGCGCCGAACGACTGTCCGGCCGAGCCGGTCAGGCGCACGTCGATCGCGCCGTCGGGCAGGCCGTGCTCGCCGTGGGCCTTGGTCACGTGGTGACCGAGCATGGTCCCGACCGCGCGCGCGGTGTTGCGCACCGGGAGCTCGATCGTGATCTGTCCCCCGTGGGCGATGACGTCTTGCGCGCGCTCGATGAGCTGCACGTCGAAGTGCTCGTCGAGCTCGTGGTCCTGGTTGCGACCGTGACGACGGGGCTCGTCGTCGGCGAAGCGCGGACCCTCGAGGATCGGGGCGAGGTTGAGGCCCCGGGCCTTCCAGTGCTCCACGGCGCCGTTGACGTCGAGGAGCTCGGAGCGGCCGACGATCTCGTCGATCGAACGGTAGCCGAGGGCGGCGAGGTACTCGCGCACCTCCTGCGCGATGAACTCCATGAAGTTCACGACGTACTCGGCCTTGCCGGTGAAGCGTTCGCGCAGAACCGGGTTCTGCGTCGCGACACCCACCGGGCACGTGTCGAGGTGGCAGACCCGCATCATGATGCAGCCCGAGACCACCAGCGGAGCGGTCGCGAAACCGAACTCCTCGGCGCCCAACAGCGCGCCGATGATGACGTCGCGACCGGTCTTCATCTGACCGTCGACCTGCACCACGACGCGGTCGCGCATGCCGTTGAGCATGAGCGTCTGCTGCGTCTCGGCCAGGCCCAGCTCCCACGGGGTGCCCGCGTGCTTGAGCGAGTTCATCGGGCTCGCGCCCGTGCCGCCGTCCTGTCCCGAGACGAGGATGACATCGCTCAACGCCTTGGCGACGCCGGCCGCAACCGCACCGATACCCGACTGGCTCACGAGCTTGGTGTGGATGCGGGCGCGGGGGTTGGCGCGCTTGAGGTCGAAGATCAGCTGCTTGAGGTCTTCGATCGAGTAGATGTCGTGGTGCGGCGGGGGCGAGATGAGACCCACGCCCGCGGTCGCGTGACGCGTGCGGGCGACCCACGGGTACACCTTGGTCGGCGGCAGCTGACCACCCTCGCCGGGCTTGGCGCCCTGTGCGAGCTTGATCTGGATGTCGTCGGCCTCGGTGAGGTACAGGCTCGTCACACCGAACC
This sequence comes from Microbacterium sp. ZW3a, assembly GCF_057167165.1. Taxonomy (NCBI): domain Bacteria; kingdom Bacillati; phylum Actinomycetota; class Actinomycetes; order Micrococcales; family Microbacteriaceae; genus Microbacterium; species Microbacterium sp. ZW3a. Next base: position 1,423,606 of record NZ_CM169903.1, read on the forward strand.
GACCGGATGCCACCTGCTTGATGGCGCTGCGACGCTTGGGGTCGAGCAGACGCTCGACGTCTTCGCCACCTTCACCGGTGTTCGACTTGCCGCCGATGCGGTTCATCGCGATCGCCAGGGTCTCGTGCGCCTCCTGGGAGATCGAGCCGTAGCTCATCGCTCCCGTCTGGAAGCGCTTGACGATCGCCGAGACGGGCTCGACCTCGTCGATGGGCACGGGCGGGCGCTGACCGGTGCGCAGCGAGAACAGGCCACGGAGCGTCTTGAGCTCGTGCGCCTGGTCGTCGATGAGCTGGGTGTACTCGCGGAAGATGTCGTAGCGACGCTCCCGCGTGGCGTGCTGCAGACGGAACACCGTGTCGGGGTTGAACAGGTGCGGCGCACCGTCACGGCGCCACTGGTACTCGCCACCGGTCCACAGGCGCTCGTGGGCGCGCGCCGCGGCGTCCTCGGGGTAGGCGTACTCGTGACGGGCCGCGTTCTCGGTCGCGATGACGTCGAGCCCGACGCCGCCGAGCTTGCTCTCGGTGCCCGTGAAGTACGCCTCCACGAACTCGCGCGAGAGTCCGACGGCCTCGAAGACCTGCGCGCCCGCGTACGACGACACGGTCGAGATGCCCATCTTCGACATGATCTTCAGCACGCCCTTGCCGAGCGCGTAGATCAGGTTCTTGACGGCCTTCTCGGGCGTGACACCGGTGATGAAGCCGGCGCGCACGAGGTACTCGACGGTCTCCATCGCCAGGTACGGGTTGACCGCCGAGGCGCCGTAGCCGATGAGGGTCGCGACGTGGTGCACCTCGCGCACATCGCCGGCCTCGACCACGAGACCGACCTTCATGCGGGTCTCTTTGCGGATGAGGTGGTGGTGCACCGCGGCGAGCATGAGCAGCGACGGGATGGGCGCCAGGTCTTTGTTGGAGTCGCGGTCGCTGAGCACGATGAACTCCGCGCCGTCCTCGATCGCCTGGTCGACCTCGGAGCACATCTGGGTGAGGCGCTTCTGCAGCCCCTTGTGCCCCGCTTCGACGCGGTAGAGACCGCGGATCGTCACCGAGGAGCGCCCCGGCAGGGCGGTGTCGATGTGCTGGATCTTGGCGAGCTCGTCGTTGTCGATCACCGGGAAGTCGAGCGTCACGGTGCGCGTGTGCTCGGGACCCCAGTCGAGGAGGTTGCGCTCGGGGCCGAGACCCAGAGAGAGCGAGGTGACGACCTCTTCGCGTATCGAGTCCAGCGGCGGGTTGGTGACCTGCGCGAACTGCTGCGTGAAGTAGTCGAACAGCAGCCGCGGGCGGTCGCTGAGCACGGCCACGGGCGCGTCGCTGCCCATGGCCCCGAGGGGCTCGGCGCCGTTCTGCCCCATGGGGGTCAGCAGGATCCGGACCTCTTCTTCGGTGTAGCCGAAGGTGCGCTGGCGACGGGTGATCGACGCGATCGGGTGGACGATGTGCTCGCGCTCGGGCAGCTCCGACAGGCGCACGCGGCCCGCGTCGAGCCACTCCTGCCACGGCTCGAGAGTCGCGAGCTGCTTCTTGATCTCCTCGTCCTCGACGATGCGGCGCTGGGCCGTGTCGACGAGGAACATCCGACCAGGCTGCAGACGGCCGCGGCGCTTGATGCGCTCGGGTGCGAAGTCGAGCACGCCGGTCTCCGAGCCGATCACGACGAGACCGTCGGTCGTCTCGGTCCAGCGTCCCGGGCGCAGGCCGTTGCGGTCGAGGGTCGCGCCCACGAGCGTGCCGTCGGTGAAGATGAGGGCGGCCGGACCGTCCCACGGCTCCATCTGCATGGAGTGGTAGTCGTAGAACGCGCGCAGGTCGGCATCGATCGTGGCCTGCTTCTCGTAGGCCTCGGGAACCATCATCATGATCGCGTGCGGGAGGCTGCGACCGGTGAGGGTCAGAAGCTCGAGCACCTCGTCGAAGGAGGCCGAGTCACTCGCGCCCTCTGTGCAGATGGGCAGCAGCGGGCGGACGTCGCCGATGAGCTCGGACTCCAGCTGCGACTGCCGCGCGCGCATCCAGTTGCGGTTGCCCTTAACGGTGTTGATCTCGCCGTTGTGGGCGAGCATGCGCAGGGGCTGGGCAAGCGGCCACGACGGGAAGGTGTTCGTGGAGTACCGCGAGTGCACGACGGCGAGCTCGGAGGCGAAACGCTCGTCTTGCAGGTCGGGGTAGAACGGCTCGAGCTGCAGCGTCGTGACCATGCCCTTGTACCCGAGCGTGCGGCTGGACAGCGAGACGAAGTAGGCGTCGAGCTCGTGCCGGGCGCGCTTGCGGAGCCGGTAGACGCGGCGGTCCAGCGCGATGCCCGACAGGGCGGGCTGATCGCCGACCGCCGGACGCGAGACGAACAGCTGCTCGAACGCGGGGCGCGCGTCGTAGGCGAGCTTGCCGAGGTTTTCGGGCTCGGTGGGCACTTCGCGCCAGCCCAGCACCTCGATGTTCTCGGCACGGGCGATCTCTTCGATGCCGGCCTTCTGCGCGGCGCGCTCGTCGTGCCCGAGCGGCAGGAACACCATTCCCGCGGCGTACTCCCCCATCGGCGGCAGGTCGAAGTCGACCACCGCGCGCAGGAAAGCGTCGGGCATCTGGGTGAGGATGCCCGCACCGTCACCGGTGCCCGCATCCGATCCAATGGCACCGCGGTGCTCGAGGTTGCGCAGAGCCGTCAGCGCCAGGTCGACGATGTCGTGACCGGGCTCGCCACGGAGCGTGGCGACCATGGCCAGACCACAGGCGTCCTTCTCGAACGCCGGGTCGTACATGCCCTGCCGGGCGGGAAAAGCGCCGCCGACGGCGCCGGAACGGGAGCTCGAAGCCATACCAACCGTCCTCATGTTGATGCTGCGAATGGGACGACGTCGGCCCGGGATGTCAATTCGTGGCGGGGCTGCTTGTGGCGCTGGTGCCGACGGTGTCGTTCGTCGCGGGCGGCTCGCTCACGTCGACGAAGTCAGAGGGGTCGGTTGAGTCTACAGCCCCCGGAGCCTTGGACTCGCGCCCGGGCACGTACGGCGAGGGCTCGAGGCCCGGGTGGCGGCGCTTCTGCACCACCAGGATCGCCAGACCGATGAGCACGCCGAAGATCGCCGCCCAGACGTTGGTGCGCAGCCCCAGGATGATGTCGCTCGGGTCGATGCGGATCGACTCCCACACGATACGTCCCGCGCTGTACCAGACGAGGTAGAGGCCGAACTGGCGGCCCCACTGCATCGTGAACTTCTTGCCCGCCCACAGGATGACGGCCGCGCCCAGCAGGTTCCAGATCACTTCGTACAGGAAGGTCGGGTGGAAGAGCGTGCCCTCGGGCAGACCGACGGGGATCGCGGGGTTGCCGGGGGCGATCTCGAGGCCCCACGGGAGGTCGGTCGGCTGGCCGAAGAGCTCCTGGTTGAACCAGTTGCCGAAGCGGCCCATCGCCTGGGCGATGATCAGGCCGGGCGCCAGTGCGTCGGCGAAGGTCCAGAACCGGATGCCGGTCCAGCGGCATCCGAGGTAGGCGCCGATCGCACCGCCGATGAGCGCGCCGTAGATGGCGATGCCGCCCTCCCAGATCGCCCACACCGACCCCGGTTGCGTGATGTTCCACGGGTTGGACCCGGGGCCGAAGTAGAAACCGAGGTGAGTGACGACGTGATAGATACGCGCGACGATGATCGCGAGCGGCACCGCCAGCAGGCAGATGTCGATGACGACCCACTTCTCTGCTCCGCGACGCGTCAGTCGCGCGTTGGTGAGGAACACCGCCACGATGATGCCCGCGACGATGCACAGGGCATAGAAGCGGATCGGCAGAGGCCCCACATCGATGGACGAGATCGAGGGGCTCGGGATGCTGGCGAGCACGCCGGAGGCGGCGCTCGGAAGGGCGAACGTCATGGAATTGAGTCTAGGCGCGGTGCGCGGTGCCCGCGGACAGCTCACGAGCGAGGGCACCGAGAGCTTCGACGCCGCCGTCGCGGAGTGCCTTCACCAGGGCCGTGCCGACGATCGCGCCGTCGGCGTACTCGACGACTCCCGCGACCTGGGCCGCGTTGGAGATACCGATACCGACGCACGCGTGCGCCGCGCCGTGGGAGCGCAGACGACCGACGAGCCCCCGGGCCGCGGCATCCAGTTCGGCTCGCTCGCCCGTGATGCCCATCGTCGAGACGGTGTACACGAAGCCGGTCGAGGCCCCCACGATCATCTCGAGGCGCTCGTCGGTGGAGGTGGGGGCGGCGAGGAAGACACGGTCGAGACCGGTGCGCTCGCTCGCCGCGATCCACGCGGCCGCGGCATCGGGGGTGATGTCGGGCGTGATGAGGCCCGCTCCCCCGGCGGCGACGAGATCGTCGGCGTAGCGATCGACCCCGTACTGCTCGACGAGGTTCCAGTACGTCATCACGAGCACCGGCACGTCGGTGCGCGCCGTCACCTCGCGGATGATCGTGAACAGGTCGCGCATGCGGAAGCCGTTGGCCAGGGCCGTCTGCGTGGCCTCCTGGATGATCAGGCCGTCCATGACGGGATCGCTGTAGGGCGGCCCGAGCTCAATCACGTCGGCTCCGGCCTCGGCCAGTGCGACGGCGGCCTCGATGCTCGTGGCCACATCGGGGAAACCCGCCGGCAGGTAGCCGACGAAGGCGCCGCGCCCGTCGGCGTGGGCGGCGTCGATCGCCGCCGAGACGCGCGAGGTCACAGCTCGACCCCCGCACCGCTCGCGGCATCCGGGGCCGGGGTGACCGCGACGGGCGAACCGGGGGCGGATGCCACGTCGGCGGCGCCCGCGGTCTGGGCCGACTCCGCCGGAGAAGGCTCCGCGTGGTCGGCGTCGTAGAGAGAGAAGTAGCGGGCGGCGGTGTCCATGTCTTTGTCGCCGCGACCGGAGAGGTTCACCGCGATGATGGCATCCGGGCCGAGCTCCCGCCCGATGCGCAGCGCGCCCGCCAGGGCATGGGCCGACTCGATCGCGGGGATGATCCCCTCGGTGCGCGAGAGGAGGCGGAGGGCCTGCATGGCCTCGTCGTCGGTCGCGGGGATGTACTGCGCGCGGCCGATGTCGGCCAGCCAGGCGTGCTCGGGGCCGACGCCGGGGTAGTCGAGGCCGGCCGAAATCGAGTGCGACTCGGTGGTCTGGCCGTCGTCGTCCTGCAGGACGTAGGTGCGGGCGCCGTGCAGCACGCCGGGGCGTCCGCGGCCGATGGAGGCCGCGTGCTTCGGGGTGTCGACGCCGTCGCCGGCCGCCTCGACGCCGTACAGGGCCACGCCCTCGTCGTCGAGGAAGGCGTCGAACATGCCGATGGCGTTGGACCCGCCGCCGACGCAGGCGAACACCGCGTCGGGAAGGCGCCCGAGGCGCTCGAGGAACTGCGCGCGCGTCTCTTCGCCGATGATCTTCTGGAAGTCGCGGACCATCGCCGGGAACGGGTGGGGCCCGGCGGCCGTTCCGAAGATGTAGTTGGTCGTCTCGACCGACGAGACCCAGTCGCGGTACGCCTCGTTGATCGCGTCTTTCAGCGTGCGGGAGCCCGTCGTGACCGGCACGACCTCGGCACCCAGCAGGCGCATGCGCGCGACGTTGAGGGCCTGCCGCTCGGTGTCGACCTCGCCCATGTAGACGACGCAGTCGAGCCCGAAGAGCGCGGCGGCGGTGGCCGTGGCGACGCCGTGCTGTCCGGCGCCGGTCTCGGCGATCACGCGCGTCTTGCCGAGGCGCTTGGTCAGCAGCGCCTGGCCGAGCACGTTGTTGATCTTGTGCGAACCGGTGTGGTTGAGGTCTTCGCGCTTGAGGAAGATGCGGGCGCCGCCGGCGTGCTCGGCGAAACGCGGGACCTCGGTGAGCACGGAGGGGCGGCCGGCGTAGTCGTGCAGGAGCGCCTGCAGCTCGGCGAGGAATGCCGGGTCGGTCATCGCCGATTCCCACACCGCGGTGAGCTCGTCGATCGCCGCGATGAGGGATTCGGGCATATACCGACCGCCGAAGTCGCCGAAGAACGGCCCCTTCTGGTCGCGCAGGCTCACGGTGGTCATGGGGTCTCCTGGAGGAAAGCACGCAGGGTCGCGACGGGGTCTCCGGTCACGAGCGCTTCGCCGACGAGCACGACATCGGCACCGGCGGACCGGTAGTGCGCGACGTCGGCGGGGGCGAGGACGGCCGACTCGGCGATCTTGATCGCGTCGGCGGGGAACCGGTCGGCCAGGCGACCGAACAGATCGCGGTCGAGCTCGAACGTCGAGAGGTTACGGGCGTTGACGCCGATGAGCTTCGCGCCGAGGTCGGCGGCACGATCGAGTTCTTCGGCGGAATGGGTCTCGACGAGCGCGGTCATGCCGAGGTCGTTGGTGAGGGCGTAGAGCTCGGCCAGGGTCTTCTGGTCGAGCGCCGCGACGATGAGGAGTACGAGGTCGGCGCCGGACGCGCGGGCTTCGAGCACCTGATAGGGCGTGGCGAGGAAGTCCTTGCGGAGCACCGGCACCGACACCGCGGCGCGCACGGACTCGAGGTCGGCCAGGCTCCCCTTGAACTTTCGCGCCTCGGTCAGCACCGAGATCGCGGAGGCGCCGCCCTCTTCGTACAGGCGCGCCTGGCGTGCCGGGTCGGGGATCTCTGCGAGGTCGCCGCGGGAGGGACTCGCGCGCTTGACCTCGGCGATGACCTTCACGCGCTCGGCGGGAGCGAGCATCGCGAGCGCATCGCGCGCGGGTGTCTGGGCGAGAGCGTCGCGCTCGACCGAGGCGAGCGGACGCGTCTGCGCGCGCTGCTCCGCGTCTTCTACCGCTCCGGCCGTCAGATCGGCCAGCACGGTCAGTGCGCCTTCGGGTTGGACTTCGCGCCGTCCGCGCCGTAACCGGCCTTCGACATGGCCCAGCCGACGATCGCGCCGACGACGAGCAGACCGACCGAAGCCCAGACGAGGATCGGCTGCTCGAGGTAGAAGAACACCGTGCCGATCGCGATCGCGACGAGCATGATGATCACGGCCGTCCAGGCGGCGGGCGAGTGTCCGTGGCCGGGATCGCCGATGGGGTTGCTCATGGGGCTCCTTCGAGTCGCGCGCAGGCGCGGGATAACGCGTGGGCTCAGTCTATCGAAACGGGCGGGCCCGCCCGGTGCCGACGTTTCGACGTCGTCGCACCCGAGGGGTCAGGCGGTCGGGTCGTCGCCGCGGGAGAGGTCGTCCCACGAGTCGATGGCGTCGTGCGGACGCGAGGTGTCGGCGGGGGCGTCCGCCGCGGTGCGGTACTTCCGACCCGCACTCCCCTGCCAGCGGCGCGCGGTCACGAGGGTGAAGACGGCCGCCGCAGCGAGGAGGATCTGCGCGAGCAGGCTCACGGCGGGCCACGGGGTCAGCGACATCGACGACACGAGGTCGGCGACGGCATCCACCCCCGAGATGCCGGTCGCTTCGGTGACCGTGGCGGCCGTGGCCGACACCGGCATCGTCAGGAGGAGCTGGGCGGTGGTGACGCCCAGGGCGCCGGCGATCGCCAGGGCGAGCGCGCCGAGGACGTACCGCAGAACCGGGCCCACGATCGACAGCGCCGCTCCGAGCGCGAGGGCGGCGAGGCTCAGCGGGGTGAGCACGGGAATGGCATCCGACCCGGGAACCGCGAGCGCCTGCTGCGCGCCGTCGGCGAGCGTCACGTCGATCCACGTCTGCGTCGAGGCGATGACCCCCAGCGCGCCGGCCAGGAGCATGCCGACGACGGCGAGTGAGCGCGCTCGGCGCATCAGCCCTCCCCTACGACGGGCTCGAGGTCGGTGGCGTCGAAGCACGTGTGGTCTCCGGTGTGGCACGCGGCACCGACCTGGTCGACCTCGATCAGCAGGGTGTCGCCGTCGCAGTCCACGCGCGCGCCCTTGACGATCTGGATGTGCCCGGAGGTGTCGCCCTTGCGCCAGTACTCCTGACGCGAGCGCGACCAGAACGTGACGCGGCCGGTGGTCAGGGTGCGGCGGAGGGACTCGGCATCCATCCACCCGACCATGAGCACTTCGCGCGTGTCGAACTGCTGGACGACGGCGGTGACGAGACCGTCGGCGTCGTACTTCACGCGGGCGACGGCGTCGACGTTCATCGGCGCACCTCGATGCCTTCGGCGGCCATCGCGTCTTTGACCTGACCGACCGTGAGCTGACCGGAGTGGAAGACGGATGCCGCGAGCACGGCATCGGCGCCGGCCTCGACGGCCGGGGCGAAGTGCTCCAGCGCGCCCGCGCCGCCCGAGGCGATCACCGGAACCGCGGCGACCTGGCGCATGAGCCGGACGAGCTCGAGGTCGAAGCCCTGCTTCGTGCCGTCGGCGTCGATGGAGTTCACCAGCAGCTCGCCGGCCCCGCGCTCGACAGCCTCGCGGGCCCACTCGAGCGCGTCGAGCGTGGTCTCGGTGCGACCACCGTGCGTCGTCACGACGAAGCCAGAGGGGGTGGATGCCGCGCGCTTGACGTCGAGCGAGAGCACGATGACTTGCGCGCCGAAGCGGTCGGCGATCTCGTCGATGAGGCCCGGGCGGGCGATCGCGGCGGAGTTGACGCCGATCTTGTCGGCCCCGACGGAGAGCAGGCGGGCGACATCGTCGGTCGAGCGCACTCCCCCACCCACGGTGAGGGGGATGAACACCTGCTCGGCCGTGCGGCGGACCACGTCATACGTCGTGGCGCGCTCGTCGACCGTCGCGGTCACGTCCAGGAACGTGATCTCGTCGGCGCCCTGCTCGAAGTACAGCTTCGCCAGTTCGACCGGGTCGCCCATGTCGCGGAGGTCGAGGAAGTTCACGCCCTTCACGACGCGGCCGGCCGCGACGTCGAGGCACGGGATGATGCGACGCGCGAGGGTCATCAGAGCCTCGCGGCGAGGATCTCGGTCACCAGGATCGCGCGGGCGCCGATGGCGTACAGCTCGTCCATGACGCGGTTGACGTCGCGGCGCGGGCTCATCACGCGCACGGCCACCCACTCGGGGTCGCGCAGCGGCGAGATCGTGGGCGACTCCAGTCCCGGGGCCACCGCGATCGCCTGATCGATGAGGGCCGCGGGGAGGTCGTAGTCGACGAGCACGTACTTGCGGGCCGCGAGCACACCGCGAAGGCGCCGCAGCAGCGTCTCGGTGCCCTCGGCTTCCTGCGGTCCCGCGATGAGGACGGCGTCGGACTCCAGGAGCACCGGACCGAAGATCTCGAGCCCCGCCTGACGCAGCGTCGTGCCGGTCGAGACGACGTCGGCCACGGCATCCGCCACGCCCAACTGCACCGCGGATTCGACCGCGCCGTCGAGCGGCACGATGTCGACGGCCACGCCGCGCTCGTCGAGGAACGCGTCGACGAGGCCCGGGTAGGCCGTGGCGACGCGGAGACCCTGCAGATCACCGACGTCGGAGAAGCGGCCGGGGCGGCCGGCGAAGCGGAAGGTGGAGCCGGCGAAGCCGAGCGACTCGACCTCGCGTGCGCCGGGCATGCGGGCGTCGAGGAGCAGGTCGCGGCCGGTGATGCCGACGTCGAGCGCGCCCGAGCCGACGTAGGTCGCGATGTCACGCGGGCGGAGGTAGAAGAACTCGACCTCGTTGACGGGGTCGACGGTGTACAGGTCTTTCGAGTCGCGTCGTCCGGTGTATCCGGCCTCCGAGAGCATCTCGGCGGCGGTTTCGGCGAGCGACCCCTTGTTCGGCACGGCAATTCGCAGCATGACGGGGGCTTTCGTGTGAGGTGAGCGTCGGGGGTGCGGGAGCGGCTCAGAGATGTCGGTACACGTCTTCGAGCGACAGGCCCTTCGCGAGCATGAGCGTCTGCAGGTGGTAGAGCAGCTGCGAGATCTCCTCGGCGGCGGCCTCATCGGACTCGTACTCGGCGGCCATCCACACTTCGGCGGCTTCCTCGACGATCTTCTTGCCGATGGCGTGCACGCCCGCGTCGAGTTGGGCGACGGTGCCGGAGCCGGCCGGGCGTTCGACGGCCTTGGCGCTCAGCTCGGCGAACAGGTCGTCGAAGGTTTTCACGATTCCAGGGTATCGGGTCGTAGGCGAGCCTGTGTCCGGCAGCGCCTCCACCAGCGCTTCCGGCAGCGCTTCCACTTGGGCGATAAACGGCGTCCGCGCGAAGAAACGGGCAGACGGCGCGTTTCCACGCGCGCATCGCGTTTATCAGGCAGGGGGGAGACGCGGGGCGCGGCGTGGGCGCGCGGGGCACGGGCGCGCGGCGTGGGCGCGGCGTGGGGGCGCGGGGCACGGGCGCAGCGCAGCGGGGCGCGGGAGTCAGTGGCGGTGGCGGGCGGCGGTGGTGCGCAGGGACTGGATCGCGCGGCCGGGATCGTCGGCGCCGAAGACCGCGGATCCGGCGACGAACGTGTCGGCCCCGGCCTCGGCGGCCTGGGCGATCGTGGAGTCGCCGATGCCGCCGTCGACCTGCAGCCAGACGCTCGACCCGCGACGCCGGGCCTCGTCGGCGAGGGTACGGAGTTTGGGCATGGTCTCGGGCATAAAGGATTGCCCGCCGAAGCCGGGCTCGACGGTCATGATGAGGATCTGATCGAACTCGTTCAGCACGTCGTAGAGGTTCTCCACCGGGGTCGCGGGTTTCACGGCCACGCCGGCGCGCGCGCCGATCGATCGCAGTGTCCGCGCGAGCGCGACGGGCGAGGCGGCCGCCTCGAGGTGGAAGGTGACGGATGCCGCGCCGAGCTCGGCGTACTCGGGCGCCCAGTGGTCGGGGTCGTCGATCATCAGGTGGACGTCGAGCGGCACGGGGCTGGTCTCCTGGATCCGGCCCACCATCTGCGGCCCGAACGTGAGGTTCGGCACGAAGTGGTTGTCCATGACGTCGACGTGCACGAAGTCCGCGCCCGCGATGCGGGCGAGCTCGGCCTCCATGTTCACGAAGTCGGCGGCGAGAATGCTCGGGTTGATGCGGGGGGCGTCAGAGGGCACCCGTCCATTATGTTCCGCGCCGTGTCCTGCCTCGGAGACTCACGCCCGCGCGGGCTTGCGCAGAAGCGCGATCGACATCGCATCTGTGCCGTGACGGTGCGGCCACAGCTGGGCTCGCAGAGAGCCGTCGGACTGCGCGGGCAGATCGATGTCGGACCCGGCGATCTCGCGCACGACGGCGCGCGCGTCGAGCTCGTCGACGGTATCGCCGAACTCCCGCCGCACCTCGGCGAGCACGCCCGAGGTCTCGGCCAGGTGCGGCGAGCACGTGACGTACGCCAGGATGCCGCCGGGCTTGAGCGCGTGCAGCCCGGCCCGCACGAGCTCGAGCTGCAGCGCGGTGAGGTCGGGGACGTCGGCCGGCGTCTTGCGCCAGCGTGCCTCGGGGCGCCGACGCAGCGCGCCGATTCCGGTGCACGGCGCGTCGACGAGGATGCGGTCGTACTGCTCCCCCGCCCCCTCCGCGCGGTCGCGTCCGTCTTCCTCGGTCACGTCGACCTCGATCGGGACGGATGCCACGGCCCGACGCACGAGTCCGGCACGCGCCGGCACGATCTCGTTGGCGTCGAGATGCGCCCCGCCCGCGAGGGCCTCGGCAGCCAGCAGCGCGGTCTTCCCGCCCGGACCGGCGCACAGGTCGAGCCATCTCTCGCCCTCGGCGGTCGGGCGCGCGCGGCTCAGGGCGAGTGCGGCGAGCTGCGACCCTTCGTCCTGCACGCGGATGCGCCCGCCCGAGGATCGGATGAGCGCCTCGGGGTCGCCACCGCGCGTGGTGAACGCGGTGGGGGCGAAGCGCGCGGCCGTGGCGTCGGCGGGGATCTCGGCGAGACCCGGGAGGGCGATCATCGCCACGCGCGGGGCGGCGTTGTCGGCCTCGAGGAGCGCGTCGAGCTCGTCGGTACGGCCCTCGGCGGCGAGGGCGCGGCGCAGAGCCCGCACAATCCACACCGGGTGCGCCGTGGTCAGGCCGAGGCGCTCGTCGTCGCTGCGCGCCGCGACGGTGATGCGCTCCATCCAGTGACCCGGCGTTTCACGCGACACACGGCGCAGCACCGCGTTGGCGAACCCGGCCGCGCCGCGGCCGCCGCCGTGCCGACGCGCGAGCTCGACGGACTCGTTCACCGCGGCGTGCGAGGCCACCCGGGTCGACAGGAGCTGGTGCACGCCGAGCCGCAGCGCGTCGAGCACCGGCGGATCGATCCGGTCGACACCCCGATCGGCCGCCGCCGCGATGATCGCGTCGTAGGTTCCGCGGCGGCGCAGCGTGCCGTAGGTGAGCTCGGTCGCCAGCCCCGCGTCCTGCGCGTCGAGCTTTGCCCGCTCGATGGCGTGGGGCAGGAGCAGGTTCGCGTAGGCCTCGTCGGCCGAGACCGCGCGCAGCACGTCGTACGCGACGGCGCGCGCCCCCTGCACCCTCACGAGCCCAGCACCGGGTCGCTCGTGCGCAGGCCCCGGAACCATGATCCGGCGTCCATCGCGCCCTTACCCGCCGGCTGGACGGTCTCCAGACGCAGCGGCGTCGTCGCCGTGCCCACCAGGATCTCTCGACCGGATGCCACCACCCGGCCCGGCGGCACGGGCGGCGCCGCGCTTCCCGACGCGCGCAGCACCTTCACGCGCGCGCCGTCGATGCGGGTGTGCGCCCCCGGCTCGGGGGTGACACCGGCGATGCGGGCGAGGAGGCTCGCGGCATCCTGCGCGAAATCGAGGGCGCCGTCGGTGAGAGTGAGCTTGGGGGCGAGCGTCGGCTCGCCGACCTGCGGGACGGCGATCGCGGTGCCGTCGGCGATCGTGTCGACGACCCGTGCGAGCAGCGGCGCACCGAGGTCGGCGAGGGCGTCGAGCACGTCTCCGGCGGACGCATTCTCGGGCACGGTGTAGCGCTCCTCGGCGAAGACGTCTCCCGCGTCGAGGGCGGCGACGAGCTGGAACACGCTCGCCCCGGTCTCGCGGTCCCCCGCGATGAGCGCGCGCTGCACGGGGGCCGCTCCCCGCCAGCGCGGGAGGAGCGAGAAGTGCAGGTTGATCCAGCCGCGCGCGGGTGCGGACAGCAGGGGCTCGCGCACGAGCCCCCCGTACGCGACGATCACGCCGAGGTCGGGCCGAAGAGCGCTCAGGCGCGCGGTGGCGTCGTCGTCGAGGCGGTCGGTCTTGATCGTGGGGATGCCGAGCTCGTCGGCGGCCTGCGCCACCGGCGACGGGGTGAGCACACGTTTGCGTCCGAGCGGGGCATCGGTGCGCGTGACCACGGCGGCGATCTCGTGCGGACCGGCCGCGAGGGCACGGAGGGAGGGGACGGCGACGGCGGGAGTGCCGGCGAAGACGAGGCGCATGGTTCTCCTCACGCGTCGGATGCGGGGCGGGGCGTGACCGGGGCGGCGGCGCTCAGAGGTCGGGCTCGGGAAGGTCGAGCCGCACTCTGAGTGTATTGCGGGGTCGCGGCCCCTTGTCTTTCGTCGACTTGCGCGCGCGCAGTGCCTCGGCGATCACGCCCGCACGGAGGGCCTCGGCGACAGCGCGGCCGTGGGCGTAGTCGAACCGCACCAGCGCGCGGGCGGTGGGTGGGTCGGGCGCCGCCGAGGTGTCGACGGGGCCGAGCACCGCGAGGCCGTCGAGGTCGGGGACGTTCTCGCGCAGTTCCGCGATCAGCCCGTCGACGCTCCGGGCGTGTCCGTCGATGCTCGCCACGCGGACGGCGGGGGGCATGCGCAGGGGGGCGCGATCGGCCAGCTCCGCCCGCGCGTAGGCGGGCTGCGTCCAGGTGGCCAGTGCCCGCGCGACGGGCCCCGCCACCCCGACGAGGTGCACCGGGGCGCCGGGGGCGGCCAGTGCCGCCGCGTTCGACCACCACCGCAGGCAGTGCTCGCCGATGCGGAGGGCCTCGTTCTGCAGCATGCGGTCGCCGTCGAGCAGGATGACCGCGCGGTACCCGCCGCGGGCCAGGGGTTCGGCCCCGCGCGTGGCGATCACCAGGGCGGGGGTGGCATCCACCTCGGCAACCGGATGCGCGCCGTCGGCGATGATCACGCACGTGTTCGGGAACGCCCGGCCCAGTTCGTCGGCGGTGCGCTCGGTGCCCGATGAGGCCATGCGCAGCTTCTCTGAACCACAGTGTCCGCACGTCCACGCGTGCGCGCTGCGTCCGCACCACGCGCACACCGGCACGGCGCCGGGGCGCGCCGCGCGGAGAGGCCCGGCGCAGTGCGCGCAGCGTGCGGGGCGACGGCAGTCGGCGCACACGAGCGAGGGCGCGTACCCCGGTCGCGCCACCTGCACGAGCACCGGGCCCTGAGCCAGGGCCTCGCGTGCCGCGGCGAACGCCGAGGACGGCACGCGCGCGGTTCGGGACTCCCCCTCGCGCGTCGCGCTGAGCACGACCCGCGGGCTCGGACGCCGCGCCGGAGCCACCTCGCGCACGTACCCGACCTCGACGAGACGCTGCACGTCGGTCGTACGCGTGTGTCCCGCGAACACCAGCGCCGAGCCCTCCAGCTCCTGGCGCACGAGCGCCGCGTCCCGCGCGTGCACGCCCGGCGCGAGCGGTTCGGCCAGCAGCGAATCGCCGTCGTCCCACGTGGCCACGAGGCCCGTGTCGTGAGCCGGCGCGTACACCGCCGAGCGCCGCCCGACCACGATCACCGGGACCGGGGCGAGTGTGCGCAAATACTGCGCGTACCGGGCCGGACCCGACTGGTCGGCATCATCGCGCACGACCGCCTCGGCCGGGACGAGCTCGGCCAGTGCCGCCATGAGCTGCGCCTGGTCGCGGTAATCGGGAACGACCAGCACCGCGCTCTTTCCCCGTGCCAGCGTGTGGACCGCGGCCGCGGCCAACAGGTCGGCCCACGCGCCGCGCGCGTGCGTGCCGGACGGGTGCGGCGGGGCATCGAGGGCGATGCGCTCGCCCCGGTCGAGGGCGTCGATGAGGCCCGCGTAGGGCGCCAGGAGAGCGTCGGCGTGGGTGAGCGCGGCCGGACCGACGGTGGGTGCCTCCGGCGGGGGCGCCGCGAGCCACGCCTTCTCGGCCCGCACCATGCGTTTGGGGACCGCCAGGCGCAGCACGTCGCTGACCGAGCCGGCGGCGCGATCGGCGACGCGACGGGCGAGGGTGAACAGCCGCTCCGGGAGCACCGGCATGGTCGACACGACGCTCTCGATCGACGACAGGGGCCGCTCGCTGCCGTCGTCGGCCACGACCTCGACGACGAAGGCATCCATCATCCGGCCCGCGGACCGCAGCGGCACCTTCACTCGCACCCCCGGCGTGACGTCGGAGACGAGGGGGTGCGGGATGGCGTAGTCGAACAGGCGGTCGAGCTGCGGCACGGGCGAGTCCAGCTGCACCCGCGCCACGCGGCGCGCGCTCACGCCGGTTCTCCGTGCACGCGTCCGCTCACGCGCCCGTATCGACACCCCGAGCGCACGCGCGCGGCATCCGTGATGTGCCGTGTGCCCGGGCGCGGGCCGAGGGATGCCAGGAGTGCGGCGCTGCGGTGCACGCCCGGCGCGGGCGTCGACACGTCAGAGTCCGGCGGCGGCGCGCAGCTCGTCGACGCGGTCGGTGCGCTCCCAGGTGAAGTCGGGCAGCTCGCGACCGAAGTGGCCGTACGCCGCGGTCTGGGCGTAGATCGGGCGGAGCAGGTCGAGCTGGTCGATGATCGCCTTGGGGCGCAGGTCGAACACATCGCGGATCGCGCGGACGATCACGTCGTCGGCCACGTGCGCGGTGCCGAACGACTCCACGTAGAGCCCCACCGGGTTGGCCTTGCCGATGGCGTACGCCACCTGCACCTCGAGCCGGTCGGCCAGGCCCGCCGCGACGGCGTTCTTGGCGACCCAGCGCATGGCGTAGGCCGCGGAGCGGTCGACCTTGGACGGGTCTTTGCCGCTGAAGGCCCCGCCGCCGTGGCGCGAGGCCCCGCCGTAGGTGTCGATGATGATCTTGCGGCCGGTGAGCCCGGCATCGCCCTTCGGGCCGCCAATGACGAACGGGCCCGCGGGGTTGATGTAGTACTGCACGTCGGGAAGATCGAGCCCGGTGTCGCGCAACACGGGGTCGATGACCTCGGCCTGCGCGAGGGCACGTAGCTCCTCCTGCGAGATGTCGGGGTGGTGCTGCGTCGAGAGGACGACCGAGTCGACGGTGCGGGGGGTGAACCCGTCGTAGCCGAGGGTGACCTGGGTCTTGCCGTCGGGGCGCAGGAACGAGAGCGTGCCGTCGCGTCGCACCGCCGCCAGGCGCTCGGCGATCCGGTGCGCCGTCCACGCCGCCATGGGCATAAGCTGGGGGGTCTCGTTCGTGGCGAAACCGAACATGATGCCCTGGTCGCCCGCGCCCTGAAGGTCGCGGGGGTCGACCGACCCGCGCTCACGCTGCTCGAACGCCTTGTTGACGCCGGCGGCGATGTCGGAGGACTGCGCGCCGATCGAGACGCTCACGCCGCAGGACTCGCCGTCGAAGCCGGTCTCGCTCGAGGTGTACCCGATGCGGTTGACGACGTCGCGCACGATCGCGGGGATCTCGACGTACGCGCTCGTGGAGACCTCGCCGGCCACGTGCACGAGGCCCGTGGTCACGAGCGTCTCGACGGCGACGCGCCCCGTGGGGTCTTCCGTGAGGATCGCGTCGAGGATGCTGTCGGAGATCTGGTCGCAGATCTTGTCGGGGTGTCCTTCGGTGACGGACTCGGACGTGAACAGGCGCAGGTCGGTCAAGACGACTCCCGGTCGGTTTCGGGCTGGGGACGGGCACAAGTATGCCCCGGACGGCGGCGGGCCGTCCGGGGCGATGTCACATCTGTGAACGGATCACTCGGCGGCGCGAAGGCGCAGCTTGTCCTCGTGGATCTCGTGCAGAGCGATCGTGAGCGGCTTGTCTTCGACGGTGGAGTCGACGAGCGGGCCGACGTTGTCGAAGAGGTTTCCCTCGTGCAGGTCGGAGTAGTAGTCGTTGATCTGGCGCGCGCGCTTGGACGCGTAGATCACGAGCTGGTACTTGGAGTCGACCTTGTCGAGCAGCGCGTCGATGGGCGGGTCGATGATGCCCTGGTTGCGTCCGGCCATGGGGAACCTCCTGGTTCGGCGGGATGGGTGAATGCGGCGCGCGAAGCGCCGAAGCATCCTCGTATTCTATCCGACGTCGGGGCGACGTGCCGCGAGCGCCACCACCTCGGCCGCCGCCCGGGCGACCTCGTCGTTGACGACGCGGTAATCGAACTCGTTCTGGGCCGCCAGCTCGGTGCGCGCGGTGCGCAGTCGACGCGCCCGCTCCTCGGCATCCTCGGTCCCGCGACCGACGAGCCGCTGGACCAGTTCGTCCCAGCTGGGCGGGAGCAGGAACACCAGCGTCGCCGAGGGATCGGCCTCGCGCACCTGCCGGGCGCCCTGCAGGTCGATCTCGAGGAGCGCCGTACCGCCGTCGGCGAGCACCCGCTCGATCGGCCCGCGCGGGGTGCCGTAGCGATGCCGGTTGTGCACCGTCGCCCACTCCAGGAGCTCCCCCGCCGCGACCAGCCGGTCGAACTCCGCGTCGTCGACGAAGTAGTAGTGCTCACCCTCGACCTCACCGGGTCGCGGAGCGCGCGTCGTCGCCGACACCGAGAGGTGGATCTCGGGGAAGTTCTCCTTGATGTGCGCGGCGACCGTGCCCTTGCCCACGGCGGTGGGGCCGGCGAGCACGACCAGGCGACTGCGACCCTCGCGCGGCCCGGGTTCGGGCCAGCGGGAGTCGAGGTACTGGCGCAGGGCATCGCGCTGGCGCGAGCCCAGACCCCCGAGGCGCTTGACCGGAGAGATGCCGAGCGAGGCGAGGATGCGGTCGCGCTTGCTCTCGCCGATCGCGGGGATCGCGGTGAGGAACTCGGTCACGCGCATGGCGCCGGCCGCCGACAGCGGGTCGGCCAAGCCCCGTCGCAGGAGCTCCTGCGGGGTGATGACGCGCGTGGAGACGTCACGCTTGAGCGCGGCGCGTTCGCGGCGGGCGGCGACCGCCCGGCGAGAGGCGGCGGCGCGATCGACCTCGGGAGGGCGGCGGCTGTCAGTCATTCAGGGCCTCCCGGTACAGCGCGGCGCGGTCGTCGATCCGCGCGGCGAGGCGGTCGGGACCCACCGCCAAGATGCTCCGGCTCTCGTTGGCCACGACCGCCTTGGCGACATAGCCGAAGAGCCGGCCGAGGTCGGCGGGGTCGGCGCCCTGTGCTCCGAACCCGGGGGCGAGGATCGGCATCCCGGCGAGAGCGATGTCGCCCAGACCGAACGCCTGCCGGTCGACGGTGGCGCCGACGACGAGACCGATCGAGCCGAGCGCACCCGGCAGCCCGAGGTTGGCCTCGTTGACGTCGTGCGCCACGCGGGCGGCCACGTGCTCGTGGTCGCCGACGGCCAGGGCATCCTCGACGACGGCGCTCTGCACCGCGCGCGCCTCGGGGTTGCTGGTCGCCGCGAGCACGAAGGCGCCCTTGCGGGCACGGAGCGCGGTCGCCAGCGTCGCGCGCAGCGAGTCGGCGCCGAGGTACGGCGTGAGCGTCACGGCATCCGCCTCGAGCGGCGAACCGGGTTCGAGCCACGCCGCGGCGTAGCCCTCCATCGTCGTGCCGATGTCGCCGCGCTTGGCGTCGGCGATCACGAGGAGCCCCGCGGCACGGGCGGCCGCCATCACGTCTTCGAGCGCCGCGAAGCCGCGCGAGCCGTAACGCTCGTAGAACGCCACCTGGGGCTTGACGACCCCCACGCGACCCGCGGCGGCCTCGACCACCCGCAGACCGAACTCGCGCACGCCGTCGGGGCCGGCATCCAGCCCCCACGCCGACAGCAGTGCGGCGTGGGGGTCGATGCCGACGCACAGCGGGCCGTGCGCGTCGAGGGCGGCGAAGAGCCGCTGACCGAACGTCTCGCTCACAGACGACCCGCGCGATCGATGGCGTACTCCTGGAGGCTCCGCACCTCGAAGCCGTCCTTCATGGCGCCGAGGGCGCTGACGGCGGCACCCAGCACGGCCATCGTGGTGAACAGGGCCTTGTCGGCGGCGACAGCCGCGGCGCGGATCTCGTAGCCGTCGGCGCGGGCCGTGCCGCCACTGGGGGTGTTGACGATCATGTCGATCTTCCCGGCGTTGATCAGGTCGACGACGTTCTGCTCCCCCGATCCGTGCGTCTCGGAGTACTTCTCGACGACCGTCACCCGGATGCCGTTGCGGGCGAGGATCTCGGCCGTGCCCTCGGTGGCCATGAGGTCGAAGCCGAGCTCCTGCAGCCGGTGGGCGGGGAGGATCACGGCGCGCTTGTCGGCGTCGGCCACCGAGATGAACACGGTGCCCGAGGTAGGCATGCCCCCGTAGGCGGCCTCCTGCGACTTCGCGAACGCCGTCGGGAAGTCCCGGTCGATTCCCATGACCTCACCGGTCGAGCGCATCTCGGGCCCGAGCACCGAGTCGACCGTGTGGCCGTCGGCGGTGCGGAAGCGCTTGAACGGGAGCACGGCCTCCTTGACGGCGACCGGCGCGTCCAGCGGCACGCGCGAGCCATCGCTCTCGGGGAGCAGCCCCTCGGCGATGAGCTCGGCGACGGTGCTCCCGGCCATGATGCGGCTGGCGGCCTTGGCCAGCGGGATGCCGAGCGCCTTGGAGACGAACGGCACGGTGCGGCTCGCGCGGGGGTTCGCCTCGATCACGTAGAGCACGCCGGCGGAGATGGCGAACTGCACGTTGAGGAGCCCGCGCACGCCGACGCCCTTCGCGATGGCGAGCGTGGCCTCGCGGACCCGGTCGACCTCGGTGCGACCGAGGCTCACCGGCGGGAGCGTGCACGACGAGTCACCGGAGTGGATGCCGGCCTCTTCGAGGTGCTCCATGACGCCGCCGATGTACAGGTCGGTGCCGTCGTACAGCGCGTCGACGTCGAGTTCGATCGCGTCGTCGAGGAAGCGGTCGACCAGCAGAGGCAGGCCGGGGCCGATGATCGCCTGATCCGCCACGCGCACGAAGTAGTCGCGCAGCGCGTCGGTCGAGTAGACGATCTCCATGCCGCGACCGCCGAGCACGAAGCTCGGGCGCACGAGCACCGGGTAGCCGATCTCCTCGGCCACCGTCACGGCGCCTTCGACGTCGATCGCGGTGCCGCTGCGCGGGGCGACGAGTCCGGCCTCGTCGAGCAGACGCGAGAACAGCTCGCGCTCCTCGGCCAGGTCGATCGCCTCGGGGCTGGTGCCGAGGATCGTGTAGCCCGCGGCCTCGATGCCCTTGGCCAGGCCGAGCGGCGTCTGTCCGCCGAGCTGGCAAACGACGCCGAGGATGGTCCCGGACTGCGCCTCGGCGTGGAGCACCTCCAGAACGTCCTCGAGCGTCAGCGGCTCGAAGTACAGGCGGTCGGAGGTGTCGTAGTCGGTCGACACGGTCTCGGGGTTGCAGTTGACCATGACGGTCTCGTAGCCCGCGTCCGACAGCGCGAACGACGCGTGCACGCACGAGTAGTCGAACTCGACGCCCTGGCCGATGCGGTTCGGGCCCGAACCGATGATGACGACCTTGGTGCGCTCCGAGGGGGTGACCTCGGTCTCCCAGTCGTAGCTGGAGTAGTGGTACGGCGTGAGCGCCGGGAACTCCCCCGCGCACGTGTCCACGGTCTTGTAGACCGGGCGCACATCGAGGGCGTACCGGATGCCGCGCACCTCGGCCTCGTCGAGCCCGCGGATCTCGGCGATCTGGGCGTCGCTGAACCCGTGCTCCTTCGCGAGGCGCAGGGTCTCGGCATCCAGCTCGCCGGCCTCGCGGATCATCTCGGCGACCTCGTTGATGAGGACGATCTGGTCGATGAACCACGGGTCGATCGCGGTGGCGTCGAACGCCTGCTCGGGCGTCGCACCGAGGCGCAGGGCCTGCTGCAGCACGACGATGCGGCCGTCGGTCGGCGTCTTCGCGATCTCGAGGAGCTCCTCGGCCGAACGGGACTGCTCGCCCCAGTGGAAGCTCGATCCGCGCTTCTCGAGCGAGCGGAGGGCCTTCTGCAGGGCGGTGGAGTAGTTGCGGCCGATCGCCATGGCTTCGCCGACCGACTTCATGGTGGTTGTCAGCGTCGTGTCAGCGGCCGGGAACTTCTCGAAGTTGAAGCGCGGAACCTTGACCACGACGTAGTCGAGCGTGGGCTCGAAGCTCGCCGGGGTCACCTTGGTGATGTCGTTCGGGATCTCGTCGAGGCGGTAGCCGATCGCGAGCTTCGCGGCGATCTTGGCGATCGGGAAGCCCGTTGCCTTCGACGCCAGCGCCGAGGAGCGCGACACGCGCGGGTTCATCTCGATGACGATGATGCGCCCGGTCTTCGGGTCGACCGCGAACTGGATGTTGCAGCCGCCGGTGTCGACGCCCACCGCGCGGATGATGTCGATGCCGATGTCGCGGAGCTTCTGGTACTCGCGGTCGGTGAGCGTCAGCGCCGGGGCCACCGTGATGGAGTCCCCGGTGTGCACGCCCACGGGGTCGACGTTCTCGATCGAGCAGACGACCACCGTGTTGTCGGCGGTGTCGCGCATGAGCTCGAGCTCGTACTCCTTCCACCCGAGGATCGACTCCTCGAGCAGCACCTCGCTGGTGGGCGAGTCGTGCAGGCCCGCGCCGCCGATGCGGCGGAGGTCGTTCTCGTCGTACGCGAAGCCCGAGCCGAGGCCACCCATCGTGAACGAGGGACGCACGACCAGGGGGTAGCCGAGCTTCTCGGCACCGGCGAGCAGCTCCTCCATCGAGTGGCAGATCACGGATGCCGCAACGTCGGCGCCCGCCTCGATGACGAGCTCCTTGAAGATCTGGCGGTCCTCGCCCTTGTTGATCGCCTCGAAGTCGGCGCCGATGAGCTCGACGTCGTACTTCTCGAGGATGCCCCGCTTGTGCAGCTGGATCGCGGCGTTCAGCGCCGTCTGTCCGCCGAGCGTGGGGAGGATGGCATCCGGCTTCTCTTTGGCGATGATCGTCTCGATCACCTCGGGGGTGATCGGCTCGATGTAGGTCGCGTCGGCGAAGTCGGGGTCGGTCATGATCGTCGCCGGGTTGGAGTTGACGAGGATCACGCGCACGCCCTCTTCGCGCAGGACGCGACAGGCCTGGGTGCCGGAGTAGTCGAACTCGCAGGCCTGACCGATGACGATCGGGCCGGAGCCGATGACGAGGACGGAGTGGATGTCGTCGCGCTTAGGCATTCTTCTGGGTCTCCTGGGTCGCGATCACCATGTCGCGGAAGCGGTCGAACAGGTAGTTGGCGTCGTGCGGGCCGGCGGCGGCCTCGGGGTGGTACTGCACGCTGAACGCGGGGATGTCGAGGGCACGCAGGCCCTCGACCACGTTGTCGTTCAGGCCGATGTGGCTGACCTCGACGCGGCCGAAGCCGTGCGGGCTCTCGACGACGGCATCGAGCGGGGCCTCCACCGCGAAGCCGTGGTTCTGCGACGTGATCTCGACGCGACCGGTGGTCTTGTCGAGCACGGGCTGGTTGATGCCGCGGTGGCCGAAGGGCAGCTTGTAGGTGCCGAAGCCGAGGGCGCGGCCCAGCAGCTGATTGCCGAAGCAGATGCCGAAGAACGGCAGGCCGTCGCCGAGCATCGCGCGCAGCAGCTCGACGTGCTGGTCGGACGCGGCCGGGTCGCCGGGGCCGTTGGAGTAGAACGCGGCGACCGGCTCGATCGCGCGGATCTCGTCGATCGTGGCGGACTGCGGGAACACGTGCACGTCGAACCCGCGCGCGGCGAGGTTGTCGATCGTGGACTGCTTCACGCCCAGGTCGAGCACGGCGAGGTTGCCGATGCGCTCGGTCGTCGCCGGGGTGACCTCGACCTCGGTCACCGAGACCTCGGCCGAGAGGTTGCGGCCGGCCATGCCCGGGGCCTCGAGCACGCGGCGCAGCTGCTCGTCGGCGTCGAGCGCGGCGGCCTCGCCCGAGAAGACGCCGCCGCGCATGCTGCCCGAGGAGCGGATGCGGCGGGTGATCGCACGCGTGTCGATGCCGGAGATGCCGACGATGCCGTCCTCGACGAGCGCGTCGTCGAGCGAGCGGTCGGCACGCCAGTTCGACACGACCCGCGAGGGGTCGCGCACGACGTAGCCCGACACCCAGATGCGGCGCGATTCGGGGTCTTCGGCGTTGACGCCGGTGTTGCCGATGTGCGGCGCCGTCTGCAGCACGATCTGGCCGGCGTACGACGGGTCGGTGAGGGTCTCCTGGTAGCCGGTCATGCCGGTGGCGAAGACGACCTCGCCGAAGGTCTCGCCGCGGGCGCCGTAGGCGCGCCCGGGGTAACGGGTGCCGTCTTCGAGCACCAGGACGGCGGGCTCGCGCGAGATGCGCGGAGGGGAGATCAGGGCGGTCATGCGTCGCTTCCTGTCGTCGTGAGGGGACGGATGGCGTCGGCGAGGGCTCGGGCCGAGGCATCCTGGGGTCGGAGGTAGGTGTCGACGATCGTGTCGTCGTCGATGCGCCACGTGACGCGCGTCAGGCCGTCACGTTCGACCACGCGGTCGATGGCGACCGTGGCTTGAGCTGCGTCGACGAGACGGTCGCGGGTGAGCGCGATGCGGGGCTGTCCCGGGAGGTCGAGCGCGACGCCGGTCGAGGTGACCGTGACGTCGACGCGGGAGCGGAACCCGAGGCCCCTGATGGCCAGGCGTTCCAGGGGCTCGTCGTGACGCGTGGTCGCGACGTACAGGCCCGGGAACACGGCCACGAGGGTGCCGTCGGGCAGCTCCCCCACCGGGGCGGTGTAGCGCGCATCGCGCCGCGTTCGTCGCATCCATGCCCACGCGAGCAGGGCGAGCACCACCACGGCGACGCCCGCCATGATGAGCAGGGCGCCTTCGCGCGTCACGCGAGTGCTCCCGGCGTTTCGAGGACGGCGCCGTCGGCGACGGTCGGGATGCCGGCGCGCACGGTCCAGCGGACCTCACCCGGCAGTTGCCGCCCGAGGTAGGGCGAGTTCTTGCTGCGGCCACGCAGATCGTCGAGGCCGAAGGTACGCGACGGGCGCGGGTCGTACAGCGTGAACGACGCCGGCTGTCCCGCGGCGACGGGGGTGCCGTGGCCGTCGAGTCGGCCGATGCGGGCGGGGGTGCGCGAGAGCACGCGCGCGACGTCGGTCCACTCGAGCAGCCCGGTCTCGACCATGGCGTGGTGAACGACGCGCAGCGCGCTCTCGAGACCCACCATTCCGTTGGCGGCGGCGGCCCACTCGCACGACTTCGCTTCGGCGGGGTGGGGGGCGTGGTCGGTGGCGACGATGTCGATCGTGCCGTCGGCCAGACCCTCGCGCACGGCCCGCACGTCTTCTTCGCGGCGCAGCGGCGGGTTGACCTTGTACCGCGCGTCGTAGTCGCGCACGAGTTCGTCGGTCAGCAGCAGGTGGTGGGGCGTCACCTCGGCGGTGACGTTGACGCCGCGCTTCTTGGCCCAGCGGATGATGTCGACCGACCCGGCGGTGGAGAGGTGGCACACGTGCAGACGCGAACCCACGTGCTCGGCCAGGAGCACGTCGCGCGCGATGATCGACTCCTCGGCGACGGCGGGCCAGCCGGCCAGGCCCAGCTCGGCCGAGACCGCGCCCTCGTTCATCTGGGCGCCCTCGGTCAGGCGCGGATCCTGCGCGTGCTGCGCGATCACGCCGTCGAACGCCTTCACGTACTCCAGTGCACGGCGCATGATGAGCGGATCGAAGACGCAGAAGCCGTCGTCGCTGAAGACGCGGACGCGGGCGCGGGAGTCGGCCATGGCGCCGAGCTCGGCGAGGCGCTCGCCCTTCTGACCGATGGTGACGGCGCCGATCGGCTGCACGTGCACGTAGCCGGCATCCTCGCCGAGGGCGAGCTCCTGCTCGACCACTCCGGCCGTGTCGGCGACGGGAGAGGTGTTCGGCATGGCGAAGACGGTGGTGAACCCGCCGGCGGCGGCGGCGCGCGAGCCGGTGAGCACGGTCTCGGATGCCTCGTACCCCGGCTCGCGCAGGTGCACGTGGAGGTCGACGAGGCCCGGCAGGGCGATCAGCCCGTCGGCGTCGACGACGGTCGCGCCGGCGTGCGAAAGACCGGTGCCGGTCTCGGCGATGACGCCGTCGCGCACCAGCAGGTCGGTGGCATCCTGGCCCTCGACGCGCGCGCCGCGCACCAGCAGGGTGTGGGGGGTGGCGTGGCTCATCGAAGGTCCTCTCTGTCGGTGTCGGGCCGCGCGCCTGCCAGCAGCAGGTAGAGCACGGCCATGCGCACGGAGACACCGTTCGTCACCTGCTCGAGAACCGTCGAGCGCGGTGAATCGGCGGCTTCGGCGGAGATCTCCAGGCCACGGTTCATCGGACCCGGGTGCAGAACGATGCTACCGGTCGGAAGAGCGTCCAGGCGCCGTGCGTCGAGCCCGTAACGGCGGGAATACTCCCGTTCAGTCGGGAAATACGCCGCATTCATCCGCTCGAGCTGGATGCGGAGCATCATGAGGGCGTCGGGACCGGCGGTGATCGCGCGGTCCAGGTCGTACTCCACCTCGACGGGCCAGCCGCTGACGTCCTGCGGCACGAGGGTGGGGGGCGCCACGAGCGTGACGCGCGCGCCCAGGGTGTGCAGGAGCCACACGTTCGAGCGGGCCACACGGGAGTGGAGGATGTCGCCGACGATCGTGACCCGGATGCCGTCGAGCCCGCGGCCGCGGCTGTCGTCACCGAACAGGCGCTTGCGGATCGTGAAGGCGTCGAGCAGCGCCTGCGTCGGGTGGGCGTGCGTGCCGTCTCCGGCGTTGACGACCCCCGCGGTGATCCACCCGCTCGTGGCGAGGGTGCGCGGGGCACCGGACGCGCCGTGACGGATGACGACGGCATCCGCCCCCATCGCCTGGAGCGTCTGCGCGGTGTCTTGCAGCGACTCCCCCTTGGAGACGCTGGAGCCCTTGGCGGAGAAGTTGATGACATCGGCGCTCAGCCGCTTGGCGGCGGCCTCGAACGAGATGCGGGTGCGCGTGGAGTCTTCGAAGAAGAGGTTCACCACGGTCTTGCCCCGCAGGGTCGGGAGCTTCTTGACCTCGCGCCGCTGGGTGTCGGCCATGTCTTCGGCGACGTCGAGGATCTCCAGCGCCTCGGCGCGGGTGAGTTCGCGGGTATCGAGGAGGTGCCTCATGATTCGATCGTCACCTCCTCGATGCCGTCGATCTCGGCCAGACGCACGTTGACGCGCTCGTCGCGCGCGCTGGGGAGGTTCTTGCCCACGAAGTCGGGGCGTATGGGCAGCTCCCGGTGCCCGCGGTCGATGAGGGTCGCCAGCCGCACGGCGGCGGGACGCCCGAGATCTTGCAGGGCGTCGAGCGCGGCGCGGATGCTCCGGCCCGAGAACAGCACGTCGTCGACGAGTACGACGACCTTGCCGTCGATGCCGCCGGCGGGGATCTCGGTCTTCCGCGGAGCGCGCGTGGGGTTGCGGTGCAGATCGTCGCGGTACATCGTGACGTCGAGCGAGCCGACCGGCACGGCCGCTCCCCCGAAGTCGCTCACGAGCGGACCGATCCGTTCGGCGAGGGTGACGCCGCGGGTCGGGATGCCGAGGAGGACGAGTCCTTCCGGTCCTTTATTGGACTCCAGGATCTCGTGCGAGATGCGCGTCAAAGCGCGGGCGATGTCGGCATCGTGCATGACGGTGCGCGTACTCATCCGCTGCTCCCTTCTCCGCCTCACGGGACGGGGTTAAAGGTTGCCGTGGTTCTGGGTCGAGTCTAGCGGGTGTGGAGAACGGATGCCGGGGGCCCCACGCTGGGGAGGAGGGATAGCGGGCGCGGCTGCGCGGTGCGTGGGGACGCGGTCGGTGTGCGGGGTCGGGGCCGCGGGGGTGCGGTGACCGGTGGAGGGAACGGGGCCGGCGGAGGGCCGAGGCCGTGGCATCCGTCCTCCGTAGCTCCCCTGTCCTCCGCTCGTCACGGCGAAGAGCGGGCACCCCGACGAGACCTGCGCGCGAGGGTCAGCCCGCGGCGACCTCGGCCGGCTCGGCGGAGGCGCGCTCTGCGCTCGGAGTCGAGCGGATCGGGTGACCGGTCGTCGTGAGGCAGCGGCCCGACGCGAGGTCCCACTTCCAGTCGTGGAGCGAGCACGTGAGCACGCCATCCTCGATCTTGCCGGTCTTGGTGAGGTCGGCGCGCAGGTGCGGGCAGCGGCGCTGCACGGTCCAGCCGTCGATTTCGGCATCTTCGGTCTGGTCGGACTGCTCCGCGTACCAGTTCTCGACGTACTCGATGCGGTCACGCGACAGGCACTTGAGGAACGTCGTGAGGAATTCGTTGAACTTGCCGGAGCGCCCCACCTCGAACTGCATCGACAGGAAGATCGAGTTCGACCAGTCGATCTCGTGGTCGCGGATGTTCGTCGACACCAGGTCGGCGGGGATCGTGTACCAGTAGATGCACTCCTCGCCGGCGTATTCGCGCACCTTCGCCTTGGGGAAGTCCACGACCATGTCGAGCTCGCCGATGCGGAAGCGCACCATGCCGCCCACACCGTTGCGGATCGTGCGGGCGCGACGGAGCAGCGGCTCCCACCACTCCTTCAGCGCCGCGAGCATCTCGGCCGGCGGAATGATCTCGGCACGGGATGCCTCTTCTGCGGCGATTTCGCTCTGACGGCTGTCGCGCTGCTCGGCGAGGTAGCTCCACTTGTCGCCGAAGATGCGCGCGATCTCGGCGTCGGTGAAGAGGGTCTGCGTGACCGTGACGTCGGATCCGTGCACCTCGACCTCGGTGCCGGGGAGGAACAGGTGCCCCTGCTGCTCGGGACGGAGCTCCTTCATGTGCGCGAGGAACTGGCTCTGGTCGGTGAAGATCGAGTCGTTCTCGAGGCCCATGCCGTTGTAGCGGAACAGGGCCTCGCGCAGGAACATCGGCGGGCCCGCCATCGGGAACACGTGCGGCGCGTTGACCTTCTCGATGTAGTACATCGCGCGCTTGTTCTGCGCGTCGCGCTTGAGCTGCGCGAAGTTCTGCTTGGCGTCCTGGGGCAGGTCGTAAACCATCGGCCACCAGATGGCGCCGGAGACCTGCGTGAAGTAGGCGTCGGGCGTGCCGAAATCGATGAGCTTCTCGAGGTCGAGCGGGTGCGAGTCGTTCTGGTTGAGGATCGATGCGGTGCCGTCGTCGACCGAGAGCGAGGAGTCGCCGATGGGCCCGTCGGACGGTGCGCGGAGCGGCGTGACCATGATCTTCAGATCCCCGTACTGCAGGGGGACGCCCGCCTCGGTGCGCACGAGGTTGGTGTAGCCGAGGGCGATGAGGTCTTGCTCGAGGTCGTCGGTGGGGTACTCGGGCAGCAGGACCTTGATGTCTTTCGACACGTACCGCTCCAGCATCGCGGGGTCGAAGTGGTCGCGGTGCCGGTGCGAGATGTAGAGGAAGTCCGCCGCGCCGTAACGCTCCCAGTCGAGCGCGCGGTTGTCGGGGAACGGGAACCACGAGCCGAAGAAGCTCGGGCCGATGACGGGGTCGCAGAGGATGCTGCCGCCCGTCGTCTCGATGAACATTCCCGCGTGGCCGAGGCCGGTGATCTTCATGTCGCTCCTGTCCGTGAGAACCCGTCGAGTCTACGCGCGCCTCGGCTGTGCGATCGGTGGGCACGACCGGTCAGTCCGCGAGCAGTCCCCGGATGTCGTCGGCATCGAGCGACCGGGCGAACGCCTCTTCGTCATCGAGCACCGCGCGCGACAGCGCCGCCTTGCGCTGCTGCAGCTCGCGGACTTTCTCTTCGACCGTTCCCGCGGCGATCAGCCGGTAGACGAACACGCTTCGGGTCTGCCCGATCCGGTGTGTGCGATCGATCGCCTGCGTCTCGGCGGCCGGGTTCCACCACGGGTCGAGGAGGAACACGTACTCGGCCTCGACGAGTGTCAGGCCGAACCCGCCCGCCTTCAAGCTGATGAGGAACACCGGCGCGTCTCCCCCGCGAAACCCCTCGATGACCTCGCCACGGCGGGCGGTGCTCCCGTCGAGGTGCGCGTACGTCAGGCCGGCGGCATCCAACCGCTCCGCGGCGAGATCGAGGAACGTCGTGAACTGGCTGAACACGAGGGCCCGATGACCCTCGGATGCCACCTCGACGAGGCGCTCGAGGAGGGCATCGAGCTTCGCCGACCCGAGGTGCGCGTCGCGCTCGTCGACGAGGCCGGGGGCCAGCGCCAGCATGCGCAGGAGAGTGAGCGAGCGGAACACGATGAACCGCTGGCGGTCGAGGTCGTCGAGGAGTCCGAGCACCTTCTGCCGTTCGCGCTGCAGCACGCGGTCGTACAGTTCACGGTGCGCGGGGGCGAGGGGAACAGCGATCTCCTGCTCCTGCTTGGGCGGGAGGTCGGCGGCGACCACGTCTTTGGTGCGGCGCAGCAGGAACGGCCTCACCCGCGCGCGCAGGCGCGCCAGGCTCCCCCGGCGGTGCGCGTCGGCCGCGGCGACCGACAGGTCGGTCGGCGCGTCGGTCGGGAGCGTCTCGATCGCGCGGACGTACTCTTCGCGGAACCGCCGCGCCGAGGGGAACAGGCCCGGCGCCGTCAGGGCGAGCAGGGCCCACAGGTCGTCGAGGCCGTTCTCGATGGGGGTGCCGGTGACCGCGAACACCGAGTCGGCGCGAAGCGCGGCGACCGCCCGGTGAATGCGCGTCGCGGGGTTCTTCACGAACTGCGCTTCGTCGAGGATGACCCCGGCCCACTCGGGCCGGGCGAACTCGGCGTCGTCGGTGCGGACGACGCCGTAGGGGGCGACGACGACCTCGGCCCCGGCCGCGAGCTCGGCGATCGAGCGCCCGCGGCGCACCGCGGTCGCCTCGACGGTGACGACGCGCAGGTCGGGCGCGAACCGCGCCGCCTCGGCGCCCCATGTGGGGAGCACCGACGTCGGCGCGATCACGAGCCACGGCCGCCGCTCCCCCGACGCCCGCGCGTGGGCGATGAGGGCGAGCACCTGCACGGTCTTGCCGAGCCCCATGTCGTCGGCCAGGATGCCACCCAGTCGGTGCGCGTGCAGGAGCGCGAGCCACGACAGCCCGGCGCGCTGGTAGGGCCGTAGCTCGGCGCGGAACCCGGGCGGTGTCGGCACCTCGGGCACATGGCTCACGTCGCGCAGCGCGCGGGCCAGCGTGCGCCATTCGAGCGCGGCCTCGGACTCGTCGGCCAGGTCTTCGAACTCGGCCCACAGGGCGACGTGGGTGCGCGGGAGGCGGGGTCCGGTCTCCCACTCGTCGAGAGCCGCGGCCTCCTCGAGCAGGTCGCGCAGGCGCTGCAGCGCGGGGTGCGCGAGGGAGAACCAGGCCCCGTCCGACAGCTTCAGACGGGTGCGTCCGCGCGAGAGGGCGGTGAAGAGGGTGCCGAAGGGAATGGTGCGGCCGTCGATGACGACGACGATGCCCAGATCGAACCAGTCGCGCTCGGCCGACGGAACGGCGGTGATGCGCAGCGACGGGTCTCCGCGCAGTTCGCGGTACGTCGGTACCCGACCGCGCGTGACCACGCGCACCCCGTCGAGGAGGTCGAGGGCGGGGAGCACGTGCGTGGTGAACACCGCCGCGTCAGCACCGTGGAGGGTCGCGCGCGCGCCAATGGGAAGGTCGACGACCTCCGCCCACGTCGCCTCGACGCGTCCGGCGATCCGCGTCTCTGCGCGCGCGTCGCGCTCCCCGTCATCGACGGGGCTGCCGTACGCGACTCGCCGGGGTCCGGGGTAGAGCCACTCGAGCGCGTAATCGAGCGCGTCGTCGTCGAGGTGGGTCACCTCGACCACGAGCGTGGGACGCGCCGGCGGCGGCGCCGGAACTCCCGCCGCAACCGCCAGCGGAACGCGCCGGGCCAGGCGCGGGTACGTCTCGGCGAGGAACTCCGCGGTCTCCGCCGCGGGAACGTCGACGGGTCCCGTGGTCAGCAACGTCGGCAGCGGAGCGGGGAGCGCGACCGGCGCGAGTACGAGCGGCACCGGGTCGCGGTCGACCTCGAACGCGAAGACCCCCGACGTTCCGATGGGGCGCACGTGGGCGGCATCCACGCTCTGGCCGTCGATCTCGAGCGCCGCCGACAGTCGGAGGGCGCCGCCGGCGCCGGGAGCCACCGCGACGCGCGCGGTTGCGTCGGTGGCGAGGTGCACGCTCTGCTGCGGGTGCATGGCCACGAGGGGGATGCCGAGCGCCCCGGCCTGCCGCAGATGCGCCCACAGCAGTGGAGAGGTGAGGGCATCGAGTGCGACGGTGTCGCCGGCCGCGACGAACGGACCCGTCGTGCGCATGGCCTGCGCGAGGGCATGGAGCTCGGCGAACCAGTGCACGTGCGCCGGGTCGAAGCGGTCGCGAGAGCGACGGACAGCGTCCCACGTGGCATCCGCCCGAATCCACGTCTCGCGCGCCCCGCGCACGAGAGGCCGCGCCGCGAGCTGCAGGTCGTCTTGCCGACGGGCGAGCATGCGCGGGGTCACCGCCTCGACGGCGCGGGCCTCCCACCGGGAGGGATCGTAGGCCTCGCGCTGGCGCAACTCCACGCCCAGCGCGAGCGCCTCGAAAGAGGGCCGCTCGGCGCTCGGCAAGAGACCACGCCACGAACTCATGCGGCCATCCTCGCGGGGGCCACCGACATCGGGCCGGTCAGGACGAGCGGGCGATGCGCGCGAGCACGCCGTGCACGAAGGAGCCGGAGTCGTCGGTGGAGAACTCCTTCGCGAGTTCCACCGCCTCGTCGATCGCCACCGCGGTGGGGACCTCGTCGTTGTAGAGGATCTCCCACGTGCCGATGCGCAGCAGAGCGCGATCGACGGCGGGCATGCGCTCCAGCGACCAGTCTTTGGCGAACGTGGTGATCTGCTCGTCGATGGCGTCGCGGTTGTCGATCACGCCGTCGACGATGTCGCGCGCGTAGAGCCACGAGACCTGACGGTCGGGCTCGGACGCGGCGCGCTTGGCCTCGGCGGCGAGCATGACGGGCAGCTCTTCGCCGCGAACGTCGGCCTGGAAAAGGATGTCGAGGGCGCGCTTACGCGCCTTGGTGCGAGCGCTCAAGGTCAGCTGATGCGGCCGAGGTAGTCGCCGGTGCGCGTGTCGACCTTGATCTTGGTGCCGGTCTCGAGGAACAGCGGAACCTGCATCTCGTAGCCGGTCTCGACGGTGGCGGGCTTGGTGCCGGCCGACGAGCGGTCGCCCTGCAGGCCCGGCTCGGTGTAGGTGACCTCGAGGATCACGGACGGCGGCAGCTCGATGTAGAGCGGGTTGCCGTTGTTGAGGGCGATCTGCACCTGCTGGTTCTCGAGCAGGAAGTTCGCCGCGTCGCCGACGGTGGCCGCGCCCACGGTGATCTGGTCGTAGTCGGCGACGTCCATGAAGACGAAGCCCTCGCCGTCGTTGTAGAGGTAGGTGAAGTCACGACGGTCGACGTTCTCGACGTCGATCTTGGCGCCGGCGTTGAACGTCTTGTCGACGACCTTGCCCGACATGACGTTCTTCAGCTTCGTGCGGACGAACGCGCCGCCCTTTCCGGGCTTGACGTGCTGGAACTCCACGACGCTCCAGAGCTGACCGTCGATGTTCAGGACGACGCCGTTCTTGATGTCTGCAGTGGATGCCATGAGGTTCGATATTCCGTTTCGTGAGTCGGTGGGGGCGCGCGCTCCGGCAGTCGCCCGACGATCGAGTCTACGCGATGGGCGCTCAGCCGTCCGCGCGGCCCTGGATGACCTCGACGAGGAGGTCGACGGCTCGCGCGTACCCGGGCACGCCCTCGCCGATGACGTGCACGGCGGCGACGTCCTCGATGTACGAGAAGTGCCGGAAGGTCTCGCGCTCCTTGATGTTCGAGATGTGCACCTCGGCTACCGGCAGGTCGACGGATGCCAGCGCGTCCCGCAGCGCGACCGAGGTGTGCGTGTAGCCCCCGGCGTTGATCACGATGCCGGCGCAGTCCGTGCGCGCGGCGTGGATCGCGTCGATGAGCGCGCCCTCGTGGTTGCTCTGGATCGCGCGCACCTCGAGGCCGTGCCGCGCGGCGGCGTCGGCGGTGATCCGCTCGACATCCGCGAGGGTGTCGCGACCGTAGATCTCGGGCTGGCGCGTGCCGAGCAGGTTGAGGTTCGGCCCGTTGACGAGCAGCAGGCGTCGCGGCGTGCTCACGCGCCGACCTCTTGGTAGGCCGCGAACAGCAGCGACTCGTCGGGCGCCTGCAGCACCGTGGGGCGGGCGAGGTCGTCGAGCACGATGAAGCGCAGCATGCTGCCGCGGGACTTCTTGTCGCGCTGCATCGTCGCCTTCAGCGTCTGGAACGCTCCGGCGCGGTAGGTCGTCGGGAGCCCGAGCGACTCGAGCACCGTGCGGTGACGCTGCGCGACGTCGTCGGACAGGCGTCCGGCCAGGCGCGACAGCTCCGCGGCGAACACCATGCCGACCGAGATCGCGGCGCCGTGACGCCAGCGGTAGCGCTCCGCGTGCTCGATCGCGTGACCGAGGGTGTGCCCGTAGTTGAGCACCTCGCGCAGTCCTGCCTCGCGGAGGTCTTCGCCCACGACGCGGGCCTTCATGTCGATTGCGAGCTCGATGCAGCGGCGGAAGGCCTCGCCGCGGGAATCGACGATGTTCTCGGGGTCGGCCTCGATGAGGTCGAGAATCTCCGGATGCCAGATGAACCCGGCCTTGACCACTTCGGCGAAGCCGGCGGTGGCTTCGTTCTTCGACAGCGTCTCGAGCAGGTCGAGGTCGCACACCACCGCGACCGGCGGCCAGAACGCCCCGACGAGGTTCTTGCCCTCGGCGGTGTTGATACCGGTCTTGCCGCCCACGGCGGCATCCACCATCCCGAGCACCGTCGTCGGCACCTGGACCAGGGCCACGCCGCGGAGCCATGTCGCGGCGACGAACCCGGCGAGGTCGGTGACCGCTCCCCCGCCGAAGCCGATCACGGCATCCGTTCGGGTGAAGTCGGCCTGGCCCATGACCTGCCAGCAGAATGCCGCGACCTCGACGCGCTTGCCCTGCTCGGCGTCGGGGATCTCTGCCAGGAGCACCTGACGGTCGCTCACGAGCTGCGCGCGCAGTGCCTCGGCCTGTGCCGCGAGGGTCGGCGGGTGCACGATGAGCACCTTGCGCGCGGCGGTGGGGAGCTTCTCGCCGAGGGTGGCCAGCAGTCCGCGCCCGATCGTGATGTCGTAGCCCGCGTCGCCGGCGACGGTGATGGTGGTGGTGTCGGTCATGGGGTCTCCTCGGCCGGGACGCCCTGCGCCCAGGCCACGATGTCGTCGACGACGTGAGCCAACGGGCCCGACGAGGTGTCGAAGGCGATGTGCGCGGTCGACTCGTAGATCGGCCGGCGCTCGTCGTAGATGCGGAGCCAGTGCTCCATGGGGTCTTCGCCGCCCAGCAGGGGCCGTTCGTCTCCGTGGATCCGCGCGGCGACGACGTTCGGGGTCACCGTCAGCAGCACCACGCGGTGGTCGCCGAGGCGACCACGCGTCTCGGGGTCGAGCACGGCTCCCCCGCCCAGCGCCACGACGCCGCCCCGCTCCAGAGCCTCGGCCACGGCCGCGCGCTCGAGGATGCGAAAATGCGCCTCGCCGTGGGCCGCGAAGATCTCTCGGATCGGCCCGTGGTCGCGCACGATGATCTTGTCGGTGTCGGTGAAGGTCTCCCCCATCGCCCGCGCGACACGTCGGCCGATGCTGGTCTTGCCCGCGCCCATCGGTCCGATGAGCACGAGCGCGCGGCCCGTGGCCTCAGCCGAGGTCATGCGCGAGCAGCGCCGCGTCGGAGGCGTCGGTGGTGCGCAGCGTCTCGGGCAGGTGCGCGAGGTAGGTGTCGAGGTTGCGTCGGGTCTCGGCGACGTTGTCGCCGCCGAACTTTTCGAGCACCGCCTCGGCCAGCGTGATCGCGACCATTGCCTCGGCCACGACCCCCGCGGCGGGGACGGCGCACACGTCGGAGCGCTGGTGGTGCGCGGCGGCGGTGTCGCCGGTGGAGACGTCGACCGTGCGCAGGGCGTGCGGGATCGTCGCGATCGGCTTCATGCCCGCCCGCACCCGCAGGACGGTGCCCGTGGACATTCCGCCCTCGGTTCCGCCGGCGCGGTCCGAGGAACGCGTGATGCCATCGGCGGTGGCGAACAGTTCGTCGTGCGCCTGCGAACCGCGACGGGTCGTGGTGAGGAAGCCGTCGCCGACCTCGACGCCCTTGATCGCCTGGATGCTCATGAGCGCCTGCGCGAGCTTGGCATCCAGCCGGCGGTCCCACTGCACGTGCGACCCGAGCCCCGGGGGCAGACCGTACGCGAGCACCTCGACGATGCCGCCCAGCGTGTCACCGGACTTCTTCGCGTCGTCGACCTCGGCCACCATCGCGGCGGACGTCTCGGGGTGGAAGCAGCGCAACGGGTCGGCGTCGAGGCGATCGACGTCGTCGGGCAGCGGGAAGGGCGCGTCGTCGGGCACGCGCACCGGGCCGATCGAGAGCGTGTGGCTGACCAGACGGATGCCGAGTTCGCCCAGGAACGCGCGGGCCACGGCACCGAGGGCGACGCGCGCCGCCGTCTCGCGGGCCGAGGCGCGCTCGAGGATCGGACGGGCCTCGTCGAAGCCGTACTTCTGCATGCCGACGAGGTCGGCGTGGCCGGGGCGCGGGCGCGTGAGCGCGGCGCCGCGGCCGCGGGAGCGGTCGGAGAGCTCGACCGGCTCGGGGCTCATGACCTCGACCCACTTGGGCCATTCGGTGTTGCCGATGCGCAGCGCGATCGGGCTGCCGATCGTGTAACCGTGCACGATCCCGGTCGACAGCGTCAGCTCGTCTTCCTCGAACTTCATGCGCGAGCCGCGGCCGTAGCCGAGCTTGCGGCGGGCGAGATCGGCGCGGATCTGCGCGGGCGAGATCGGGACGCCGGCGGGCATCCCCTCCATGAGGGCGACCAGTTCGGGGCCGTGGGATTCCCCGGCCGTGAGCACGCGAAGCATGTTCCTATCCTCCCACGACCGCGGCGCGCATCGCGGACAGTACCGCGTCCTCGGACGCGAGCGGCTGCGCCGGGTCGGCCCCGACGAAGACGCGCACCTGCAGCAGTGCCTGGTGCAGCAGCATCCCGAGGCCGTCGTGCGCCCGCCGGCCCGCGCGCTGCCACGCGACCGCGAGAGGAGTGGGCCACCCGCCGTACACGACGTCGACGAGCGGACCCCCGACGGATGCCAGCGCGTCGGCGGTCGCGCCGAGGTCGGTGCCACCCGGGAGCGTGGCGATCGTGACGTCGACGCTCGCGGGCGCAGAGTCGTCGAGGGCGGCGACCGTCACCGGCAGGTCGAGACCCTTGCCGAGCGCGACGAGCGGGGCCGCCGCCTGGGGTCGCCGGGCTCGCACCTCGACGGCGCCGGCTCCCACGCGGGCCGCGGCGACGACGGCCGAGGTCGCGGTCGCGCCCGCGCCCAGGACCCGCACCCGTGCCGGGGCGTCCACGCCGATCTCGCGCAGCGCCCGGGCCAGTCCCCCGACGTCGGTGTTGAAGCCGTGCGGTCCGTCCTCGCTCAGCAGCAGCGTATTCGCCGCGCCCGTGCGCCGGGCGTCGTCGTCGAGCGTCACCGCGGCCATCGCCGCGACATTCTTCAGCGGCATCGTGAGCGAGAGACCGCGCCAGGTGGCATCCAGTTTCTGCAGGTGTGTGACGAACTCGTCCTCGGAAACGCGCTGTCGACCGTACTCCCAGGGCAGCCCGAGCTCGCGGTACGCCGCCGCGTGCAGCGACGGCGACCGCGAGTGGTCGATCGGGTCTCCCCAGACGGCGAGCCGGGTCGGGGTCAGCATCCCGAATTCGGGTTCTCGCCGCACCACGCGCGCCACTGGTCGACGGCCGCCAGGTGATCGCTGTAGGTCGACGTGAACACGGTCTCGCCCGTGTCGAGGTTCACCGTGACGAAGTAGAGCCACGGTCCATCGACGGGATTCATGGCCGCGTCGATGGCGAGATCGCCCG
The DNA here is from genome assembly GCF_057167165.1 of Microbacterium sp. ZW3a. Taxonomy (NCBI): domain Bacteria; kingdom Bacillati; phylum Actinomycetota; class Actinomycetes; order Micrococcales; family Microbacteriaceae; genus Microbacterium; species Microbacterium sp. ZW3a. Next base: position 1,460,442 of record NZ_CM169903.1, read on the forward strand.
CGTTGGCGATCGGGCCGACGGGCAGGCCCGGGTACATGTACGTGTTGTACGGGTTGTCGTTGTTGCGCGCCTCTTCCGAGGTGCTCACCGAGCCGCTTCCCAGCTCGTCGGCGCCGTACTGCACGGTGGAGTCCATCTCGAGCTTGCCGAAGGTCTCCTGGTTCGACGGGTCGAGGCGGTTCTCGATCACGCGCGAGACCTTGAAGAAGTCGTCGCGGTTGCGCGCTTCGCGCTCGATGATCGAGGCGACCGTCAGAACCCGTTGGCGGTCGTCGACGGGCACTCCCGCCGCGTCGAGCGACTGGACGGTCCGCTGCACCATGCGCCCGATGACATCGGTCGCGGTGACGCCCTCGTCGAAGTCATACGTGGCCGGGAAGATCCACCCCTCCAGCGACGACGCGGGCACCCCGTAGGCGGCGGGGTTCGCGACGGCGGCGTCGAGGCCTTCCATCGGCAGGCCCAGCTGCTCCGAGATCACCTCGAGCGACTGACGCAGCGTCAGTCCCTCGCGCAACTGCACCGAGTAGTTGAGACGGTTCGCCGGGTCGCGGAGCGCCTCGAGGACCGCTGCCGAGGTCATCTGCTGCTGCAGTCGGTAGACACCGGGCTGGAAGGTGAAGGCGACGGAGTTGTCGACCATGTAGGAGTACAGGGAGGTGGATGCCTTGGTCACGCCGGCTTCGAAGAGCTTCGGCGAGACCGATTCCCCGGTGTCGCCCGAGACGATCGTGACGCGGGCCTCGCCCGTGGCCATGCCCGCTTCGAAGTCGAGGGGTTCGTCGGCGCCGAAGAACGCCTGGACGCGCGGGCCGTATTCATTCCACAGGGCGAACCCTCCACCGACGAGTCCGCCGAGGATCACGACGACGATCGCGAGAGCGATCCATCCCCCCGCGCGGCGGCGCTGACGTGGCGGCTGCGCGGCACCGCGCACCTGATCGGTCGTGGCCTGTCCGGCGAAGAGGTCTTCGAGAGAACCGCTCGCGGGCGGGCGGCCGCCGCCGGAGCCTGCGGTCGACGCCGCGGCGGCGCCCGCCAGGACACGCTCGGGTTCGCGCTCAACGACCCGGGTGCCGCCGGCGGCCTGCGCGTCTTCGTGCAGGCGGCGCATCTGCGGGGTTTCGGCGCGAGAGACTCCGGCCGCACCGGGAACCGTGCTCGGCGCGGGGATGGGCGAAGGCGTCTCGGGAGATTCCGCCTGCGCCGCGGGAGTGGGAGTGCTCTCGGGCGTGGGCCCGGTTGCAACCCGCCGCGCCTCGCGCGCGGCCCGGCGAGACGGGGGCGGTGTCTGTGTGGCGGCGGCGCTGTCGTCGACGGGGTCGGATTCCGACCGTCGTCCCCGAGGGTCGGGAAGACGGCCGTACAGCTCGGCGAACGGATCGGAGGGGTCGTTATCGGGCATATCAGGCGGGCTCCTGTCCCGGTGCTACGGCGGGTCCGGCCGGCACGCCGGACTGTCGCTCCACGTCGAGCGCCTGCTGCAGAAGCACCACAGCGGCGACTTGGTCCACAATGCTACGAGAATCCCGCTGAGTGCGGCCTGCCTGCCGCAGAACTCCGTGTGCCGAAACGGTGCTGAGCCGTTCGTCGACGAGGCGCACGGGCACCTCGAGCGCCGTCGCCAGGTCGGCGGCGAAGCGCCGGGCGTCTGTCGTTGAGGGGGTGTCCTCCCCGCGCAGGTTCAGCGGAAGACCCACGAGCACCTCGAAAGCCTCGTACTCGGCCACGAGGGCCGCGATCCGCCGCACGGGCTCGCCTTTTCGGGGAACCGTTTCGACCGGAACCGCGAGCAGACCGTCCGGGTCCGACCGGGCGACCCCGACGCGCGCGCGCCCGACGTCGATCCCGAAGCGGATGCCACGGCGGAACTCGGTCACGCCGTCGTCGCCCGCACCTCGGCGACGATGCCGTCGAGCGCCTGCGGCAGGGCCGCGGCATCCGTTCCCCCGCCCTGGGCTACGTCGGGACGTCCGCCGCCGCCGCCGCCGAGCACGCCCGCGGCCGACTTCGCCAGGGCGCCCGCTGCGAGACCGCGCTCGCGTGCGGCGTCGTTCGTGACGACGACGACCGTGGCACGGCCGCCCGCGACGCTCCCGAGAGCGACGACCGCGGGGTCGGAGCCGAGGCGGTCGCGCACCTGCAGCGCGAGCGAGCGCACGTCGTCGGCCGACGCGCCTTCGCCCAGCGACTGAGCCACGACGCGGACCGCACCCACGGCCACGGCGGACTCCGCCAGCTGCGGCAGTCGGTCGGACAGGGCGCGGGCCTCGAACGCCGCGATCTTCTTCTCGGCGGCCTTGAGACTGGCCGCGAGTTCCGCGATGCGCGTGGTCAGCTGCTCGCGGGGGGTCTTGAGCGACGTCGACAGCTGCGAGACGATCGCGCGCTCGGCGGCGAGGTCGCGGAACGCGTCGAGACCGACGAGCGCTTCCACGCGGCGATTGGACGCGCCGACCGACTGCTCGCCCACGAGGTTGACCAGTCCGATCTCCGCGCTGCGGGACACGTGCGTGCCGCCGCAGAGTTCGCGCGACCACGGGCCGCCGATGTCGACCATGCGTACGGTGTCGCCGTACTTCTCGCCGAACAGGGCCATGGCGCCAGCGGCCTTGGCCTCGTCGAGCGACATCACGCGCGTGGTGACTTCGAGGTTGTCGCGGACGGCGTTGTTGGCGATGTCTTCGATCTCGGTACGGGTCTCGGGCGACAGCGCCGAACCCCAGCTGAAGTCGAAGCGCATGTAGCCGGCGCGGTTGAGCGAACCGGTCTGCGTCGCGGAGGAACCGAGGGTGTCGCGGATCGCGGCGTGCACGAGGTGCGTCGCCGAGTGCGCCTGCTGCGCCGAGTGGCGGTTGAGCGCGTCGACGACCGTGGTGGCCGGGGCGTCGATCGAGACCTCACCGGTGGTCACCTCGACCGTGTGGCTGATGAGGCCCGGCACGGGCCGCTGCACGTCGAGCACCTCGAGCTCGTACCCCGGACCCACGATGACGCCCTTGTCGGCGACCTGGCCGCCCGACTCGGCGTACAGCGCGGTCTCGGCGAGCACGATCTCGGCGATCTGGCCCTGTGCGGCGCGGTCGGTGCTCCGACCGTCGACCAGGATGCCGAGCACGGTCGACTCGGTCTCGAGATCGGTGTAGCCGGTGAAGACCGTCTCGCCGAGCGCGCGGAACTCGCGGTACGCGCTCTGGTCGGCGATCGCGCCCTTGCGAGCGCGGGCGTCCGCCTTCGCGCGAGAGCGCTGCTCCTGCATGAGGCCGTCGAACGCCTCCCGGTCGACGCTGAGCCCCGCCTCCTCGGCGATCTCGAGCGTCAGGTCGATCGGGAAGCCGTAGGTGTCGTGCAGCAGGAAGGCTTCGGAGCCCGACAGCGTCGTGCTCCCGCCGCTCTTGGCCTCCGTCACCGACTGGTCGAGGATCGCCGATCCGGCCGCGAGCGTGCGGAGGAACGTCTGCTCCTCGGCGATGGCGTACGCCGAGAGGCGCGCGTATTCGGTTTCGACCTCGGGGTACGACTCCTTCATCGCGTCGCGCGAGGCGGCGAAGAGCTCGGGGAAGGTGGGGCCCTCGACGCCGAGCAGGCGCATCGAGCGGATCGCGCGACGCATGATGCGGCGCAGGATGTAGCCCCGGCCCTCGTTCGAGGGGGTGACACCGTCGGCCAGCAGCATGAGCGACGAACGGACGTGGTCGGCGACGATGCGCAGCCGCACGTCGTCTTCGTGCGCCTCGGAGCCGTAGGCCTTGCCCGCGAGCGTCGCCGCGAGGTCGAGGACCGGACGCACCTGGTCGGTCTCGTACATGTTGTCGACACCCTGCTTGATGAACGCGATGCGCTCGAGCCCCATGCCGGTGTCGATGTTCTTGGCCGGGAGCTCGCCGACGATGTCGAAGTCGTACTTCGACCGAACGTTCGTGATCTCGTACTGCATGAACACGAGGTTCCAGATTTCGACGTAGCGGTCGTCGTCGGTCGCCGGTCCGCCGTCGATGCCGTAGGCGGGTCCGCGGTCGAAGAAGATCTCTGAGCAGGGGCCGGCGGGGCCCGGAAGACCCGTCGACCAGTAGTTCGTGTCTTTCCCGAGCCGCTGAATGCGCTCCTCGGGCAGGTCGGTGAGGCGCAGCCAGAGGTCGTGCGCCTCGTCGTCTTCTTCGTAGACGGTGACCCACAGGTCTTTCGGGTCGAAAGCGAGGCCGCCGTCGTCTTCCGACGAGGTCAGCAGCTCCCACGCGTAGCGGATCGCGTCTTCCTTGAAGTAGTCGCCGAACGACCAGTTGCCGAGCATCTGGAAGAAGGTGCCGTGCCGGGGGGTCTTGCCGACCTCTTCGATGTCGTTGGTGCGGATGCACTTCTGCACGTCAGCCGCGCGCGGGTAGGGCGCGGGTACCACACCGCTGAGGTACGGGATGAACGGCACCATGCCGGCGACGGTGAACAGCAGCGCCGGGTCGTCGGTCACGAGCGACGCCGACGGGACGATGGTGTGGTTCTTCTTCTCGAAGTAGTCGAGGAAGCGCTGTGCGATCTCGGCGGTTTTCATGTCGGGTCTTTCCGTGCGCGTGCGGATCCGCCCCGGCGACCGGGGCGGGATGCCGGGAGGTCAGTCGGTCGAGGTGGTCTTCTTCACCGCGTCGGCGGCGTCGCCGACCGCGTCGGCGGTCGCGTCTGCCACGGAGGCGGCGACCTCTTTGGCGTCGTCGAGGATCTGCGACAGGCGCGTCTCCTGGTCGTGGTAGGCGTTGCTCATGCGGTCGGTGAACTCACCGATGCGAGCGTCGACCTGCGCGAGCAGCTCCTGGCCGCGAGGGTCCTTGTTCACCAGGTGGGCGGCGACGAAGCCTCCGGCAATGCCCAACACGAACCAGACGAGGCTTCTCACGATCACCACTTCTTCCTCGAGGGAGCGCCGCGGGCGCGGCATCCCCTCATCGTAGGCGACAGCCCCCGTGTCGCGCGTGTTCGACGGGACGGATGCCGCCCGGCCTGGCATCCAGGGCCGTTCTCGGCGCGCAGAACTCCTGCGGAGGTGCCGTTGCGGAGGTGCCCGGGCTGCTCGGCCGCCGATGGCGACGGAGTTGTGCCGCAGTGAAACGGCGAAGGGCGCCGGGAGAACCCGGCGCCCTTCGGCTCGTGAGTCGAGGACTCAGCGAGCGGCGTAGTACTCGACGACGAGCTGCACGTCACACGTGACGGGCACCTCGGCGCGCTTGGGGCGACGCACGAGCTTCGCCTGCAGCGTCGAGAGGTCGACCTCGAGGTAGCCCGGAACGGGGGGCAGAACCTCGGCGTGCCCACCGGCGGCCGCGACCTGGAAGGGCTCGAGACCCTCGCTCTTGGTCTTGACGTGGATGAGCTGACCCGGCTTGACGCGGAACGACGGGCGGTCCACGAGCTGGCCATCGACCATGATGTGGCGGTGCACGACGAGCTGGCGGGCCTGGGCGGTGGTGCGGGCGAAGCCCGAACGCACGACCAGGGCGTCCAGACGCATCTCGAGCAGCTCGACCAGGTTCTCACCGGTCAGGCCGTCGGTGCGGCGGGCCTCGTTGAACGCGATGCGCAGCTGCTTCTCGCGGATGCCGTACTGCTCGCGCAGACGCTGCTTCTCGCGCAGACGGACGGCGTAGTCGCTGTCGGCCTTGCGCTTGGTGCGGCCGTGCTCGCCGGGAGCGTAGGGACGCTTCTCGAGGTAGCGGGCGGCCTTCGGGGTGAGCGCGACGCCGAGGGCGCGCGACAGACGGACCTTGCGGCGGTCCTGGGACTTCGTTGCCACGAAGTACTCCTTCCGATGACGTGGCCGCGCCTTTCGCGGCTCACGGACGTATCGCCCCCTTCCGCCCGATCCGGGACGCACGCCGGGGCGCACCGGAAGGTGATCACAGGAAGGAGGGGATGCCCGAAAACCCTGTTTCGAGCCGGTTTATGTTACCAGAGCGACCTGCACCCGGCCGGTCAGCCCCCGTCGAGGATGCGGCGGATCTTTTCCAGCCGCGCGGACACCTCGCGCTCGGCGCCGTGCGAGGTCGGCTGGTAGTACTGCTTTCCGCGCAGCTCATCGGGCAGGTACTGCTGCGCAACGATGCCGATGTCGCTGTCGTGGGAGTACTTGTAGCCCTTGCCATGCCCCAACCGTTTGGCTCCCGGGTAGTGCGCGTCGCGCAGGTGCAGCGGCACTCGCCCGAATCCCCCGGCCCGTACGTCGGCGATCGCGGCGTTGATCGCGTTGTAGGCGGCATTGGACTTCGCCGTGGTGGCGAGGTACACCGTCGCCTCGGCGAGAGGGATACGCCCCTCGGGCATGCCGATGAAGGCCACCGCGTCGGCGGCGGCGACGGCGATCTGCAGGGCCTGCGGGTCGGCGAGCCCGATGTCTTCGGCGGCGGAGATCACCAAGCGGCGCGCGATGAATCGGGGGTCCTCCCCCGCCTCGATCATGCGGGCCAGGTAGTGGATGGCCGCGTCGACATCGGACCCGCGCACCGACTTGATGAAGGCGCTGATCACGTCGTAGTGCTCGTCGCCCTGGCGGTCGTAGCGCAGCAGGGCCCGGTCGACGGCCTGCGCGATGTGGTCGCCGGTGATGACGGGGCGTACGGGGGTGGCATCCGGCGACTCGGCGTCGTCATCAGTTGCGGCGTCGTCTGTGTGCTCGGAGTCGGCAGCGACCGACGCCGCAGCCTCGAGCGCCGTCAACGCGCGGCGCGCATCGCCTGAGGCCAGGCGCACCAGGGCGGCGCGCGCCTCGTCGCTGAGCACGACCCGGTCGGCGAGCCCGCGGGGGTCGACGACGGCGCGGTCGACGAGGGCGCCGAGGTCGTCATCGCCGAGCGGTCGGAGCGTGAGCAGCAGGGACCGCGACAGCAGTGGCGAGATGACAGAGAACGACGGGTTCTCGGTCGTCGCGGCGATCAGCACCACCCACCCGTTCTCGACCCCGGGAAGGAGAGCGTCTTGCTGAGCCTTGGTGAAGCGGTGGATCTCGTCGAGGAACAGGATCGTCGACTGGCCGTACAGGTCGCGCTGCGTGAGGGCCTCTTGCATCACCTCGCGCACGTCTTTGACCCCGGCCGTGATCGCCGAGAGCTCCACGAAACGTCGACCCGACGACCGGGCGATCGCCTGGGCGAGCGTGGTCTTTCCCGTGCCGGGTGGTCCCCACAGAATGACCGAGACGGCCGACACGGATGCCGAGGAATCGGCGCCGGCGAGGGTGACCAGCGGCGAGCCCGGCCGCAGGAGGTGGCTCTGGCCGGCGACCTCGTCGAGGCTCGTCGGTCGCATACGCACCGCGAGGGGGGTCTGGCCCTGAAAGAGGGCGGAAGCACTGGTCACCGATCCAGGCTAATCGCGCCCACCGACACCGGATCGAGCGCCTTTGTGGCCCGCCGCGCCCGATGCGTAGGATCGGGGGCGGTCCGCGGGCGATGAAGTGAGGTCGATGTGGCGACGGGTGGCAAGGATCGGCAGAGCCGAGAGCAGCGTGAGCGTGCACGGGTGTATCAGGCGCGTCAGGAGATGCACCAGCGCCAGGGACGCCGCCGCGGGCGCGACAACGTCCTCGCGCTGATCATCGGTCTCGCGGTCATCGCGGGGGCGATCGGTGTGCAGACGCTGTACTTCGTCTCCGGCCCCGGTGCGCCCGTCCCGGCGCCCTCATCGACCGGGACGCCGACCCCGGGCTCGACGACGCCGGTCGCGCCCGAACCGACACCCAGCGGGACGCCGACGCTCTGAGCCTGTGGACGCGGCACGGGTCGTACTAGGCTCGGAGAGTCCTTCTCCCCCAGGCGGCCCTGCCGCGATGAGGTGCTTCCCGTGACTTCCGTTCCCTCCCCCGACTCTTCCGAGCAGACCGGCACCGCCGCCGACGACACCGCGGCCGCCGATCACCCCGTCGACGCACCTGCGGAGACCGCGGCCCCCACACCCGACGAGGCGGCCGTGGAGGCCGTCGAGACGGATGACGATGCCGGTTCCGCCGGTGACGAGGGAGCCGCCGAGGCCCCGGGTGTTGAGTCCGAAACCAGCGACGCCGAGGCGTCGGACGTCGAGTCCGCTCCCGCGCCGGCCGTCGCCCCCCGTCCCGGTCCGCGCCCCGGCGCGCGGGTCGCCGCTCCCGCCGAACCCTGGGGCCGTGTCGACGACGACGGCACCGTCTCGGTGCGGGAGGGCGACGAATGGCGTGTCGTGGGCCAGTACCCCGACGGCACCGCCGACGAGGCGATGGCGTACTACCAGCGCAAGTTCTCCGACCTCGCCAGTGAGGTGACTCTGCTCGAGGTGCGCCACCGCCGTGGCGGCGCGTCGGCGAGCGACCTGCGTTCGACGGCTGCCACGGTGCGGTCCAAGGTCGAGGGCGCGGCAGCGGTCGGCGATCTCGCCGCCCTGCGCGAGCGCCTCGATGCGCTCACGGCCGAACTCGCCGAAGCGAGCGAGACCGAGGCCGCCGCGGCCAAGGAGGCCGTCGACGACGCCGTGCGCGAGCGCACGGAGATCGTCGAGCAGGCCGAGGCCCTGGCCGCGCGTGACCCGCAGACCGTCCAGTGGAAGCAGATGACAGCCGACATGTCGGCTCTCTTCGACCGCTGGCAGGCCCACCAGCAGAACGGGCCTCGCCTGCCCAAGTCGACCGCTCAGCAGCTCTGGCGCCGTTTCCGCGATGCCCGGGCGACGGTCGACCGGCACCGCCGCGAGTTCTTCTCCGCTCTCGATGAGACCCACAAGGCCGCGCGCGACGTGAAGGCGCGCCTGGTCGATCGGGCCGAAGCGCTCGCCCCGCGCGGGGAAGACGGCATCCCGGCGTACCGTGATCTGCTCGACGAGTGGAAGGCGTCCGGGCGCGCCGGGCGCAAGGTCGACGACGCCCTGTGGGCCCGATTCAAGGCTGCCGGTGATGCGCTCTACGGCGCTCGTATCGAGCGCGAGTCCGCCGATGCCGAGGCGTCGAAAGAGAAGATCGAGCAGAAGCGTGCCCTCCTCGACGAGGCCGCCCCGATCGTCGACGAGAAGAACCTCGCCACGGCCCGGCAGAAGCTCACCGCCATCCAGCGTCAGTGGGACGAGATCGGTCGCATCTTCCCCCGCGACAAGGAGCGTGTCCTCGACGACGAGCTCCGCAAGATCGAGCAGAGCGTCCGCACCCGCGAGGACGCCGACTGGAAGCGCAACGACCCCGAGCAGAAGGCGCGCGCCAATGACATGACGCGTCAGCTCACCGACGCGATCGACAAGCTCGAGGCCGAGCTGGCCGCGGCCGAGGCCAAGGGCGACAAGCGCGCGGCGGCACAGGCGGCCGAGGCACTCGAGGCACGCCGCACCTGGCTGCGCGCACTCGGCGGCTGAGCGTTCTCCACAGTTCGGCGTCTTCGGGCGCGCAGGGAGAGACCATCCCGTCACACTGGCGGGATGGTCTCTCCCTTTCTCTATTTCGCCGGCGAGCGGCTCTCCCTCGCTGAGCTCACTGCCGCGTGTCTGGACGGGCTGCTCACCCCGATCGGCGAGGGGTACATGCCCGCTGACGCGGTCGAGACGACGTGGATGCGGGCCCGCAGCCTGGCGCCGCTGATCGACGACCGGCTGGCGGCCGTTCGTCTGAGCGCCGCGTGGGTGCACGGCGGGGTCGACGTCGAACCCGCCCGGCACCGGGTGCAGCGCGCGAGCGCCCGGCGCGCCCGGCCCGTGCGCGGCGCACGCGTCGTCTACCACGACGTACGACTCGACGCCGCCGACGTCGTGACGATCGCCGGCGTCCACGTGGCGCGTCCGGAGCGCGCGCTGGTCGACCTCGCCCGCTCGGAGGACGCGGCCGACCACGACGCGGCGCGGACGTGGGCACGAACGACGCCGGGCCTCGTCGACGGAGCGCTCGGCTGGCTCGCCCGGCATCCGAGATTCCCTTACGGGAGGCGCGCCGAGGAGGTGCTCGCGACCGCTACGACGACGTGACGCGGTACACGTCGTACACGGCGTCGATGCGCCGCACGGCGTTGAGCACGCGGTCGAGGTGCACCGTGTCGCCCATTTCGAACACGAACTTGCTCAGCGCGAGACGGTCGTTCGTGGTCGACACGGTTGCCGACAGAATATTGACGTGGTGCTCGCTGAGCACCCGCGTGACGTCGCTCAGCAGGCCCGAGCGGTCGAGCGCCTCGACCTGAATCTGCACGAGGAACACGCTCTTGGTCGTCGGGGCCCACTCCACCTCGATCAGTCGCTCCGGGTCTTCGCGCAGCGACTTCACGTTGGTGCAGTCGCCGCGGTGGACCGAGACGCCGCTGCCGCGCGTGACGAAGCCGACGATCTCATCGCCCGGCACGGGGGTACAGCACTTGGCGAGCTTGACCAGGATGTCGGGGGCACCGCGCACCAGCACGCCGGAGTCGCCCCCGCGGGGCGCGCGACTGCGACCGAGCTGCGGGAGATCGATCGGGCCCGTCGAGGTGTCATCAGCGCTGACGAGCGCGGTGACCTTCTCGATAACGGACTGGGTCGACACGTGCCCCTCGCCGACCGCGGCGTAGAGTGCGGCGACGTCTTCGTAGTGGAAGTGGCGAGCGACCTCGGCGAAGGAGTCCTGGTTCATCAGGCGCTGCAGCGGCAGGTTCTGTCGCCGCATCGCGCGGGCGATGGAGTCCTTCCCCTGCTCGATGGCCTCTTCGCGACGCTCCTTGGTGAACCAGCCGCGGATCTTGTTGCGGGCACGGGTGCTCTTGACGAATCCGAGCCAGTCCTGGCTGGGGCCCGCATCGGGGTTCTTCGAGGTGAACACCTCGACGACATCGCCGGACTGAAGTTCGGTCTCGAGCGGCACGAGTCGGCCGTTGACCTTGGCCCCCATCGTGCGGTGACCGATTTCGGTGTGCACGGCGTACGCGAAGTCGACCGGCGTCGCGCCCTTCGGAAGGCCGATGACGCGACCCTTCGGGGTGAAGACATAGACCTCCTTCGCACCGATCTCGAAGCGGAGGGAGTCCAGGAACTCGCCCGGATCGGCGGTCTCGGCCTGCCAGTCGGAGATGCGGGCGATCCAGGCCATATCGGTGTCGGATGCCTTGGCGTCGGTCTTGCCGCCGGCCATGCGCTCTTTGTACTTCCAGTGCGCGGCGACGCCGAACTCGGCCTGCTGGTGCATCTCGTGCGTGCGGATCTGGATCTCGACCGTACGCCCGCTGGGTCCGATCACCGTCGTGTGCAGCGACTGGTACAGGTTGAACTTGGGGGTGGCGATGTAGTCCTTGAATCGCCCCGGCAGCGGCGTCCAGCGCGCGTGGATCGCGCCGAGCACGGCGTAGCAGTCGCGCACGGTGCCCACGAGGATCCGGATGCCGATGAGGTCGTAGATGTCGTCGAACTCGCGGCCGCGAACCACCATCTTCTGGTACACGGAGTACAGCTGCTTGGGTCGTCCCATGACGCGCCCGCGCACGCGGAGTTCACGCAGGTCGGCATCGATCGACCCGATGACCGTCTGCACGTACTGCTCGCGCTGCGGGGTGCGCTGCTTGACCAGGCTCTCGATCTCGGCGTAGAGCTTGGGGTGCAGCACGGCGAACGAGAGGTCTTCCAGCTCGCTCTTGATCGCCTGGATGCCGAGACGATGGGCCAGCGGCGCGTAGATCTCGAGAGTCTCGGTGGCCTTCTTGGCCGCCTTGTGCGGGGGGACGAAGCCCCACGTGCGCGCGTTGTGCAGCCGGTCGGCCAGCTTGATGAGCAGCACGCGGATGTCGCGCGACATCGCGACGATCATCTTGCGGACGGTCTCGGCCTGCGCGCTCTCGCCGTACTTGACCTTGTCGAGCTTGGTGACGCCGTCGACGAGCATCGCGACCTCGTCGCCGAAGTCCGCGGCCAGCTCGTCGAGCGGGTAACCGGTGTCTTCGACGGTGTCGTGCAGCAGGGCCGCGGCGATCGCCTTCGGCCCGAGCCCGAGCTCGGCGAGGATCTGGGCGACCGCGAGCGGGTGCGTGATGTACGGCTCACCGCTTTGGCGCTTCTGACCGTTGTGCGCCCGGTCGGCGACGGCGTACGCCCGCTCGATGATTCCGAGGTCGCCCTTGGGGTGGTGCGTCCGCACCGTCCGCAGGAGCTTGTCGACGTCGTCGCGCCGGGCCGCGCGCGAGAAGATGCGCGGAACGAGACGTCGAAGCGACGACGGCGGTGGCAGCGGGGACGTGGTCTCGGTCATCTTTCCCCTCCCCCGCGTTCGACGGTCAGTCGATCAATCCTACGCCCGGCGGGCGGGCGCCCCGCCGTCAGGCGGGGACGCCGGCCTTCTCCCGAGCGGCGAGCACGCGGGCGTCGCGCTCCTTCACCGGGGTCTCGCGCTCGCGCAGCAGCGCGTAGAGCGGGACCGAGACGAAGAGCGTCGAGTAGGCCGCGATGATCGTGCCGACGAAGATCGACAGCGAGATGTCGCTGAGCGTGCGCGCCCCCAGGGGGACGCCGATGAAGAGGATGGCACCGACCGGCAGGATCGCCACCACGGTGGTGTTGATCGAGCGGATGAGGGTCTGGTTGGCCGCGAGGTTGACCGACTCGGCGAAGGTGCGCCCGGAGATCTCGCCGTCTTCGGTGGTGTTCTCTCTCACCTTGTCGAACACGACCGTGGTGTCGTACAACGCATACGAGAGGATCGTGAGGAAGCCGATGACGGCGGCCGGAGAGATCTCGAAACCGAACAGCGCATAGATGCCGATCGTGATCACGAGCACGTCGACGAGGCCGACAATAGCGGCGACCGACATCTTCCACGTGCGGAAGTACAGCGCGAGGATGACGAAGGTCAACGCCAGGAAGATCGCCAGGCCCCACAGCGACTGGCGCGTGACGTCGGCACCCCAGGTCGGCCCGATGAAGGAGTTCGTGATCTCGCTCGACGCAACGCCGTAGGTCTCGGCGAGGGCCGCCGACACGTCCTGCGTCTGCTGATCGTCGAGCTGATCCGTCTGCACGCGTACGGCCTGATCGCTGATCGTGGTCACGCGCGTCGCGGCATCCGGGACGACCGATTCCACGGCCTCCGTCGCGAGCGCCTGGTCGAAGCTGGCGGGGTTCGAGACGGTGAACTGCGATCCGCCGGTGAACTCGATGGAGAACTGCACCGGGCGGAGAAGCGGAACGAGCGCCGCGCCGATCACCAGTACTGCGGCGATGAGGAACCACAGGCGCCGCTTCTGCACGAAGGGGAAAGAGGTCTTCCCCGAGTACAGGTCGTTGCCGAGCTGCGTCATGGAGCGCATCAGGCGTCTCCCTCCTTCGTGGAGCGGCTATCGCTCTGGGCGGCGGCGAGTTCGGCGCGCTTGCGTTCGGCGATCGTCTGTCGGCGCTGTGCCTCGCCGCGCGAGCGGTTGGCGCGGCCCGAGACAGCGGCAGCCGGGGCGCGGAACTCCGCGCGGCCGCGGTAGACCGCGCCGAGCGCGTGGGGGTCCATGCCCGAGAGCGGGTGGCCCGAGCCGAAGAACCGCGTCCGTGCGAGAAGCTGCATCACCGGGTGGGTGAAGAGGATGAAGATGAGGATGTCGATCGCGGTCGTGAGGCCGAGCGTGAACGCGAAGCCCTTCACCGTGGCATCCGCGAGGATGTAGAGCACGATCGCGGCGAGGATGTTGATCGACTTCGAGATGTAGATCGTGCGCTTCGCGCGCGACCATCCGTCTTCGACCGCCGCCGTGATCGACTTGCCGTCGCGCAGCTCGTCGCGGATGCGCTCGAAGTAGACGATGAACGAGTCGGCGGTGAAGCCGATCGTCACGATCAGACCCGCCACACCCGCGAGCGAGAGGCGGAAGCCCATGCGCCACGCGAGGATGCAGAGGGTGACGTACGTGAGCACCGCCATGACGCCGAGCGAGGCGATGATCACCATTCCCAGGGCTCGGTAGACCACGAGGGAGTAGATCGCGACGAGCCCGAGGCCGATGAGACCCGCGATGAAGCCGACCTGCAGCTGCTGCGAGCCGAGCGTCGCCGAGACGGTGTCGGAGCTGACGACCTCGAAGCTCAGCGGCAGGGCGCCGTACTTGAGCTGGTCGGCCAGGGCCTTCGAGGTCTCTTGCGTGAAGCTGCCGGTGATGCTGGGGCGGCCGTCGAGGATGATGCCGTTCATGGACGGCGCCGACAGGACCGAGCCGTCGAGCACGAAGGCGAACTGGTTCAGCGGCGGCTGGGCGCCGTACAGGCGCTGGCTGATCTCACCGAACTTCTGCGTGCCCTGGTCGTTGAACGCCAGGTTGACCGCCCACTGGCCGGTGTTCTGCTCCTGGCCGTTGGTGGCGTCGCTGATGTCGGTGCCGTCGAGCTCGACGGGGCCGAGGATGTACTTGACCGCGCCCTCTTCGCTGCACGTGATGAGGGGCTGGTCGGTCGGCGCCTGCGCGGGGTTGTTCGTGGGGTTGGCACAGTCGTACGCGAGGAACTGCGCCTGCAGCGCCGGCGTGATCCACGACGGGTCGCTCCCGTTCGTCGGCGAGGCCGTCGGCGTGGCCGGCAGCGCCGGGTCGGGGGTGGGGTACGGCGTGCTCTGGCCGTCTTCGCCGACGAACGACGTCGCGGGAGAGCCGGTGAACAGCACCGCGCGCAACTGCAGCTGAGCCGAGCTCTGGATGCGCTCGCGCGTGGCCTCGTCGGCCTGGCCCGGGATCTGGACGACGATGTTGCGGCCGCCCTCGGTGGCCACGTCGGCCTCGGCGACGCCCGAGGCGTCGACGCGCTGACGGATGATCGTCACCGCCTGCTGCAGCTGCTCGGCGTCGGGGTCGGCGCCATCGGTGGTCTGCGCGGCGAGGATGATCTGCGTTCCGCCCTGCAGGTCGAGGGCGAGGTCGGGGGTCCAGGAGCTGGCCTGGAAGGCATACACGCCGAGCGCGTTGATGCCGAACAGCACGCCGGTGATGGCGAGCAGTCCGGTCAGCACGCGCCAGGCGTGGCGGACGGGAGTCGAGGGCGCCACGGAGTCGGCTTTCTGTGCGGCGGGGAACGGAACGAAAAGGGCGGAAACTCAGGCCTGGGGACGGTCCTTGTCGTCGTGCGGGGTCTCGGTGGACCGACGAGCGGAGTGCTGGTCGTCGCTGATCGAGGTGATGTCACCGTCGGCGACGCCGGCGATGTACTCGGCCTCTGCCTCTTCGGCCGCGATGAACTCGTCTTCGGTGACGTAGCCCTCGGCGGGGTTGACGACGCGGAGCACGGCCTGGCTGTGCACCTTGATGACCACGCCCGGCGCGATCTCCACGTGTGCGGGCTTGTCGAGGTCTTCGCCGTCGTACTCGACGACCGTGCCGTAGAGGCCGCCCTGGAGCAGCACCTCCGCACCGGGAACGGTCTGACGCGCCTTCTCTTCCAGCTCGAGCTTCTGCTTCTGCATGCGGCGGCGCGAGCTCCAGAACATGAAGACCAGCAGGCCGATCAGAAGAATGATCAGGCCGTAGTTGGCGAAGAAGTTCGCGAAGTCCATGGAGGCGGTGCACCTTTCGATTCAGGCGCGCCGTTGCGGCACTGCCTAAGGGGGTCGGGGAATCCCCCGCTGAGTATAGGTCATCGCCCTTGACTGAAACGGAGCAGTCCGTCGGGGTGGTCGACGCCGAGGTGGTCGTAGGCCTCGGGGGTGGCCACGCGCCCGCGGGGCGTGCGGCCCATGAAACCGATGCGCACGAGGTACGGCTCGACGACCGATTCGATCGTGTCGGGTTCCTCGCCGACGGCGACGGCGAGGGTGCTGAGTCCCACCGGTCCGCCGCGGAAGCGACGCACGAGCGCATCGAGCACGGCGCGGTCGAGGCGGTCGAGGCCGATGGCATCCACGTCGTACAGGTCGAGGGCCGCATCGACGGTGCGGATGTCGGCGTCGCCGGCGTCGGTTCCCGCCGACGGGCCGTGCACCACCAGGTAGTCGCGCACGCGGCGCAGCAGCCGGTTCGCGATGCGCGGCGTTCCGCGTGAGCGCCGGGCGATCTCGGTGCGCGCGGTGCCGGGGAGTCCGACGTCGAGCATGGATGCCGAGCGCGAGACGACCCGCTCGAGCTCCTCGGGCTCGTAGTACTCCAGGTGTGCCGTGAAGCCGAAGCGGTCGCGCAGTGGATTGGGGAGGAGACCGGCCCGCGTGGTCGCCCCCACGAGCGTGAACGGGGCGAGATCGAGCGGAATGCTCGTCGCTCCGGCGCCCTTTCCGACCATGATGTCGATGCGGAAGTCTTCCATCGCGAGGTACAGCATCTCTTCTGCCGACCGGGCCATGCGGTGGATCTCGTCGATGAAGAGCACTTCGCCCGGGGTGAGCGAGGACAGCAGGGCCGCCAGGTCGCCGGCGTGCTGGATCGCGGGGCCGCTGGAGAGCCGCAGCGGCCGCCCACTCTCGTGCGCGACGATCATCGCGAGTGTCGTCTTGCCGAGGCCCGGCGGTCCCGACAGCAGGATGTGGTCGGGCGAACGCTGCTGGATGCGGGCGGCATCTAAGAGGAGCTGCAGCTGACCGCGCACCTTCTGCTGACCGACGAACTCGCTCAGCGACGTGGGCCGGAGGGCGCCCTCGATCGCGAGTTCGCTCTCGTCGTCGGGGTTGCCCGTGTCGCGCACGACGTCAGCCACCGGCGGGCTCCTTCCGCGAGGGGCCGAGCAGGGCGAGGGTGAGGCGCAGGAGCGTCTGCACGGAGGCGCGATCGGCGTCGGTGGCGCCCTCGGCGACGGATGCCACGGCCTCGGCGGCCGTGCGTTCGCTCCAGCCGAGGCCGATGAGCGCCTGCGTCACCTGCACCGGGACCTGGCCGTGCGGGGCGACGGCGGCCGGCGCCGCGACGGGCGCGACGGCGAGCTTGCCCGCGAGCTGCACGACGATGAGCTTGGCGGTCTTGGGCCCGATCCCCGAGACCCGTTTGAACGGGGCGTCGTCGTCGTCGGTGACGGCCTGGGCGATCTGCGGGACGGTGAGCGAGGAGAGCACCCCCATCGCCGACTTCGGTCCGACGCCGGTGACGCCGATGAGCTGGGTGAAGACGGTGAGTTCTTCGCGCGTTTCGAATCCGAAGAGCGACAGGGCGTCTTCGCGCACGACGAGATGCGTGTGCAGGTGCGTCTGATCGCCGACATGGCTCGCGCGGGCCACCTGCGGCGTCACGGCGACCGACAGTCCGACTCCGCCGACGACGACCACGAGGGCGTCGTCTCCGACGTGCGCGACGACACCCTGGAGCGAAGAGATCATGCGTCGAGACTACGCGCCGGTTCGGACCTTTGTTCGACCGACACGCGCCCCAGCGGGCGCCTGCCGCTTCTCGGCATCCCGCCAGGCCTTCTGCGCCGGGGTCAGCGCGCCGCCGGTGGAGGGTGTGGCCGCTCCCCCGCGCCACGCGTGGCAGAGCGCGAGCGCGAGGGCGTCGGCGGCATCCGCGGGCTGGGGAAGAGCGTCGAGTCGAAGTACGCGCGCCACCATCGTCTGCACCTGCAGCTTGTCGGCTGAGCCGTACCCGGTGATGGCGGCCTTGACCTCGCTGGGCGTGTGGGTGGCGGCCGGGATGCCATGCTCCGCCGCCAGCAGCAGGGCGATGCCGCTCGCCTGCGCGGTGCCCATCACCGAGTGACGGTTGTTCTGGGCGAAGACGCGCTCGACGGCGACCACGTGCGGCTCGTGCGCGCCGAGGACCTCGCGGATGCCCGCGGCGATCGTCGCGAGGCGTCGCTCGATGGGTTCGGTGTGTGCCGAGCGGACGACCCCGACGTGCACGAGCGTCGCCGTGCGATCGGGGGCGACGTCGACGACGCCGATTCCGCAGCGCGTCAACCCGGGGTCGATGCCGAGGACGCGCAGAGAACGAGACACGACCCCCACGCTAGGCGCAGGGGTCGTGCAGGGCGGCAGGGCGCGCCCTTACTCGTCGTTCTCGAGCTCGGCCTGCACCTCGGCGGTGAGGTCGAAGTTGGTGTAGACGTTCTGCACGTCGTCGCTGTCTTCGAGTGCGTCGATGAGGCGGAAGACCTTGCGCGCGGTGTCGGCGTCGACCTCGACCTTGAGCGAGGGCACGAACTCCACGTCGGCGGAGTCGTACTCGATCCCGGCCTCTTGGAGTGCCGAGCGGACGGTGACGAGGTCGCTGGCCTCGGTGATGACGCCGAAGCCCTCGCCGTGCGGCTCGACCTCTTCGGCGCCGGCCTCGAGGACGGCGAGCATGACGTCGTCTTCGGTGGTGCCCTCGGAGGGGACCACGATGACGCCCTTGCGGCTGAAGTTGTACGCGACGCTGCCGGGGTCGGCGAGAGTACCGCCGTTACGGCTGAGGGCGGTACGCACCTCGGCCGCGGCGCGGTTCTTGTTGTCGGTCAGACACTCGATGAGGAACGCGACGCCGTTGGGGCCGTACCCCTCGTACATGATCGAGAGGTACTCGACCGTTTCGCCGCCGATCCCCGCGCCGCGCTTGATGGCGCGATCGATGTTGTCTTTGGGGACCGAGGTCTTCTTGGCCTTGAGAACCGCGTCGAAGAGCGTCGGGTTGCCCTGGAGGTCCGCCCCACCGAGCTTGGCGGCGACCTCGATGTTCTTGATGAGCTTGGCCCACGACTTGGCGCGGCGGGCGTCGACGACCGCCTTCTTGTGCTTGGTCGTGGCCCATTTGGAGTGTCCGGACATGGGTTCCAGTCTAGAACGAGGGCGCCGACACCCCGGTGCGCGTGAGAACGCGTTCCAGGAACCGCGCGTGGAAGCGCGTCTCGCCGGTCGATTCGGGGTGAAAAGCCAGGCCGAGGAGGTTCCCCTGCTCGACCGCGACGATGCGCCCGTCGGGCAGTGCGGCCAGCGGCGTGGCATCCGGACCCGCCTCGGTCACGACGGGCGCGCGGATGAACACGGCGTGCACCGGCGGGTCGCCCAGCGCCGGAACCGCGAGATCGGTCTCGAACGACTGCGTCTGGGAACCGAAGGCGTTGCGCTGCACGCGCACGTCGAGGCCACCGAAGGTCAGCTGCCCCTCGATCGCGCCGTCGAGGCGGTCGGCGAGCAGGATGAGTCCCGCGCACGTGCCGAGCACCGGCATCCCGCCGGCGATCGCCGCGCGGATCGGGTCGCGCAGGTCGAAGGCACGCGCGAGCTTGTCGATGACGCTCGACTCGCCGCCGGGGAGCACGAGTCCGTCGACCTCGGCGAGTTCGCTCGCGCGGCGCACCGGCCGGGCGTCGGCGCCCAGGTCCGCGAGCACACGGAGGTGCTCGCGGACGTCGCCCTGCAGGGCGAGGACGCCGACGCGGGGGCTGTTACCAGCCACGCTCGGCCAGGCGGTGCGGGGCGGGGAGGTCGGCGACGTTGATGCCCACCATGGCCTCACCGAGTCCGCGCGAGGCCTCCGCGACGATCTTCGGGTCGTCGTGGAAGGTCGTTGCCTTGACGATCGCGGCCGCGCGCTGCGCGGGGTTGCCAGACTTGAAGATGCCCGAGCCGACGAACACGCCATCGGCGCCGAGCTGCATCATCATCGCGGCGTCGGCCGGGGTGGCCACTCCCCCGGCGGTGAAGAGCACGACGGGGAGCGTGCCGGTCTCGGCGATCTCGGCCACCAGCTCGTAGGGGGCCTGCAGCTCCTTGGCCGCGACGTAGAGCTCGTCTTTGGTCTTGGCGCGCAGGGCGTTGATCTCGCCCCGGATCGTGCGGATGTGCTTGGTCGCCTCGGACACGTCTCCGGTGCCGGCTTCGCCCTTGGAGCGGATCATCGCCGCGCCCTCGGTGATGCGGCGCAGCGCCTCGCCGAGGTTGGTGGCGCCGCACACGAACGGAACGGTGAAGTTCCACTTGTCGATGTGGTTCACATAGTCGGCGGGCGAGAGCACCTCGGACTCGTCGATGTAGTCGACGCCGAGCTCCTGCAGGATCTGCGCCTCGACGAAGTGTCCGATACGGGCCTTGGCCATGACCGGGATCGACACGGATGCCACGATGTCGTCGATCAGGTCGGGATCGCTCATGCGCGCCACGCCGCCCTGCGCGCGGATGTCGGCGGGGACCCGTTCCAGGGCCATGACGGCGACGGCACCGGCGTCTTCGGCGATCTTGGCCTGGTCGGCGGTGACGACGTCCATGATCACGCCGCCCTTGAGCATTTCGGCGAGTCCGCGCTTGACGCGGGAGGTTCCGGTGTCGGTCATCTCAGTTCCTTTCGCGCAGCGGGCGCGCTCGTTTGACTTAGGCCAAAACGTAGCACGACGCAGGACATATGCTGGACGAACCGAGAGGGGGCGTATGACCGTCGATATCACCGGGCGCTCGGCATCCGAGATCTCTGCCGATCTGCGCGAACGCATCGAGCGGGGGCACCTCCAGGTGGGCGATTCCCTGCCGCCCGTGCGGGCCCTCGCCGCCGAACTCGGGGTGAACCGCAACACGGTCGTCGCCGCGTACCGGATGCTCGCTCAGGCGGGGCTCGTCGTCGCGCGGGGGCGCGGCGGCACGCGGGTGGCGGGGCACGCTCCGGTGGCGCAAGAGGGCTACGCGGCCGGCACGGTTTTGCGCGACGTCGGAACGGGGAACCCCGATCCGGCGCTCATCCCCGACCCGGCCCCGGCGCTCGCCCGCTCGGGGCGTCCGGTGCTCTACGGCGAGCCGGTCGTCGACCCGGGCCTCGAAGCCTGGGCGCGTGAGTGGATGGCCGAGGGGCTCCCCGACGCCGCGCCCCGGATCACCGTCACCAGCGGAGCCAGCGACGCGATCGAGCGTCTGCTCGCGCAAGCGCTGCAGCGCGACGACGCCGTCGCCCTCGAAGACCCCTGCTTCCTCTCGGCGCTGCACACGGTGCGGCAGGGTGGATATCGCGCGGTGCCGGTGGCGGTGGATGCCGAGGGAATGACGGTCGAAGGTCTGCGTGCCGCGCTGGCCGACGGCGTGCGCGCCGTCATCTGCACGCCCCGCGCGCACAACCCGACCGGCGCGAGCCTCTCGGCCGAACGCGCGGCCGCCCTGCGGGCGGTGCTCGCGGAGTACCCCTACGTCCTCGTCATCGAGGACGACCACTTCTCCCTCCTCTCGCGTGCCGCGCTGCATTCCGTGATCGGTGCGAGCCAGCAACGGTGGGCGCGGATCCGCTCGGTGTCGAAGTTCCTCGGACCCGACATGTGCCTGGCGGTCGTGGCATCCGATGACGAGACCGCCGACCGCCTGGCGCTGCGTCTCACGCCCGGCACCACGTGGGTGAGTCACATCCTGCAGCGCCTCACTCTCGCGCTCGTGACCGACCCCGACGTGCGGGACGGGATCGACCGCGCCGCGACCCACTACGCCGAACGCAACGCGGCCTTTGCCGCCACGCTGTCCGACCGCGGTCTCCCCGTGACGCTCGGCGACGGCCTGAACCTGTGGGTGCCGCTCCCGGCGCCCGCGGCGCGCGTCCGGGAAGACCTCATGCGCCGCGGGTGGCTCGTCCGAGACGGGGATCACTTCTTCCTCTCCCCCGACGCCGCCGGCGACTACCTGCGACTGACGGTCCACCAGCTCGATGACGCCGAAGCCGGCGCCCTTGCCGACGACCTCGCAGCTGCTGTCGCCGCGATCCGGCCGGCGTCGCGAAGTGGGAGGATCGAGGGATGAAGGTCCTCTCGATCCAGTCCGCCGTCGCCTACGGTCACGTCGGAAACTCCGCCGCCGTCTTTCCGCTGCAGCGCATCGGGGTCGAGGTGCTGCCGGTGTACACGGTGAACTTCTCCAACCACACCGGCTACGGCGCGTGGCGCGGTCCGCTCATCTCCCCCGACGACGTCGCCGCCGTCATCACCGGCATCGAGGAACGCGGGGTGTTCGGCGAGATCGACGTCGTGCTCTCGGGCTACCAGGGCGGCGAGGGCATCGCCGACGTCATCATCGACGCGGTCGCCCGGGTGAAGAAGGCGAACCCGGATGCCATCTACGCGTGCGACCCGGTCATGGGCAACGCCAAGTCCGGCTGCTTCGTGGCCCCGGCGATCCCCGACCTGCTGCGGGAGCGTGTCGTGCCGGTGGCCGACATCATCACGCCGAACCAGTTCGAGCTCGGCTTCCTCACCGGCACCGAGCCCGGGAGCATCGACTCGACGCTCGAGTCCGCCGACCTTGCCCGCGCCCGCGGGCCCCGCACCGTCCTGGTGACCAGTGTCGAGCGGCCCGACCGCGAGCCCGACACGATCGAGATGATGGTCGTCGATGACGCCGGCGCCTGGATCGTCCAGACCCCGCTCATCCCGATGAAGGCGAACGGCTCAGGCGACGTCACCGCGGCCCTGTTCACGGCACACTACCGCCGGACGGGCGACGCGGCCGACGCGCTCGCGCGCACCGCGTCGAGCGTGTTCGACCTGCTCCGCAACACGTACGAGGCGGGGTCGCGAGAACTGCGGCTCATCGAGTCGCAAGAGGCCTACGCCCACCCGCAGATGCAGTTCGCCGTGCGCCAGGTGCGCTGACCCGTCGGAGGCGGCGCATCCTTGGCGTGTCACCAGGCGTGGTGCGCGTGCCGGTCGACGCTCAGTCGCCCCAGGCCTCGGCGACCGTGCGCCGCACGTCTCCGAGCAGCTGGGGCAGGGCCTTGGTCTTCGCGATGATCGGGAAGAAATTGGCGTCTGACGCCCACCGCGGAACGATGTGCTGGTGCAGGTGCCCGTCGACTCCGGCGCCGGCGATCGCGCCCTGGTTCATTCCCAGGTTGAAGCCGTCGCAGCGCGACACCGCGCGCAGCACGCGCATGCCGCGCTGCGTCAGCGCGCCGATCTCGGCGACCTCCTCGTCGGTGGCCTGATCGTACGTCGCGATGTGGCGGTACGGGCAGACGAGCAGGTGTCCGGAGTTGTAGGGGAACAGATTGAGCAGCACGTAGGCGCTCTTCCCGCGCGCGACGATGAGCCCGTCTTCGTCGGACTTCTCCGGCGCCGCGCAGAACGGGCAGGTGTGTTCCATCGGCTCGCGGCCGGCCTGGATGTAGGCCATCCGGTGCGGCGTCCACAGGCGCTGGAACTCGTCGGGGACCCCCGGAAGCTCCGCGGCGGCGACGAGAGCCTCGTCGCCGGCCGCGGCGGCATCCGGGGTCGTCACGCGAGGTCCTCGGCCGTATCGACGAGCGTGCGTGCCGTGATCGCGCCGGTGATGCGGGCCACGGCCTCTTCGACGGGGATGCCGTTGAGCTGCGTGCCGTCGCGGAAGCGGAACGAGACCGTTCCGTTGGAGCGGTCCTGCTCGCCGGCGATGAGCATGAGCGGCACCTTCTGCGTCGTGTGCGTGCGGATCTTCTTCTGCATGCGGTCGTCGCTGTGGTCGGCCTCGGCGCGCACGCCCTGCGCGCGCAGGTCGGTGACGATCTGCTCGAGGTAGTCGCCGTACTCGGCCGCGACGGGCACCGCCACGACCTGCACGGGCGAGAGCCACACCGGGAAAGCGCCGGCGTAGTGCTCGAGCAGGATCGCGAAGAAGCGCTCGACCGAGCCGAATAGGGCACGGTGGATCATGACGGGGCGGTGCTTCTCGCCGTCGGGGCCCGTGTACTCGAGCTCGAAGCGCTCGGGCTGATTGAAGTCGAGCTGGATCGTCGACATCTGCCACGTGCGGCCGATCGCGTCGCGCGCCTGCACCGAGATCTTGGGGCCGTAGAACGCGGCGCCACCCGGGTCGGGCACGAGTTCGAGGCCGGATGCCTCGGCGACCTCGCGAAGGGTCTCGGTCGCCTCGGTCCACAGCGCGTCGTCGCCGATGAACTTGGGGTTGCCCTCCTCCTTCGTCGACAGCTCGAGGTAGAAGTCGTGCAGGCCGTAATCGCGCAGGGTCTGCAGCACGAAGTCGAGGCTGTGGGTCAGCTCGCCCTTGACCTGGTCGGCCGTGACGTAGATGTGGGTGTCGTCCTGGGTCATGCCGCGCACGCGCGTGAGACCGGCGAGCGTGCCGCTCTTCTCGTACCGGTAGACCGACCCGAACTCGCTCAGGCGCAGCGGCAGCTCGCGATAGCTGCGTCCGCGCGAGCGGAAGATCAGGTTGTGGAACGGGCAGTTCATGGGCTTGAGGTAGTACTCCTGGCCCTCGCGCGACACATGTCCGTCGGCATCCACGACCTCGTCGAGCACCATCGGGGGGTACATGCCGTCGGCGTACCACTGCAGGTGGCCGCTGGTCATGAACAGGTCGCCCTTGGTGATGTGGGGGGTGTTCACGACCTGGTAGCCGCTGGCGAGGAGGCGCTCGCGCATGTAGCGCTCGATCTCGTACCGGATGATTCCGCCCTTGGGGTGGAACACGCTGAGCCCCGGCCCGATCTCCTCGGGGAACGAGAAGAGGTCGAGGTCTTTCCCGAGCTTGCGATGGTCGCGCTTGGCGGCCTCTTCGAGGCGGTGCTGGTAGGCGCGCAGGTCGTCTTTGGAGGCCCATGCGGTGCCGTAGATGCGCTGGAGCTGCGGGTTCTTCTCGCTGCCGCGCCAGTAGGCACCGGCGATGCGGGTGAGGTCCCAGCCGTTGCCGATCAGGCGCGTGCCGGGCACGTGCGGTCCGCGGCAGAGGTCTTTCCACACGGTCTCGCCGTCACGGGAGACGTTGTCGTAGATCGTCAGTTCGCCGGCGCCCACTTCGACGCTCGCGCCCTCGGCGGCCTCGGCCGAGCCGCCCTTGAGCCCGATGAGCTCGAGCTTGAACGGCTCGTCGACCAGCTCGGCGCGCGCCTCATCGTCGGTGACGACGCGGCGGACGAACCGCTGGTTCTCGCGGACGATGCGCTCCATCTCTTTCTTGATGACCTTGAGGTCATCGGGAGTGAAGGGCTCATCGACCTGAAAGTCGTAGTAGAAACCGTCGGTGACGGGCGGGCCGATCCCGAGGTTGGCCTGGGGCTTGACGCGCTGCACCGCCTGGGCGAGCACGTGCGCCGTGGAGTGCCGCAGGATCGAGAGTCCCTCGGGGCTGTCGATCGTGACCGGCTCGACCTCGTCATCGGCCGTGACGGTCGTGGCGAGGTCTTTCAGCTCACCGTTCACGCGCAGGGCGACGACCGAACGGTCGGGGAAGAGGGCGAAGCCGTCGGCGGGGTAGGTCTGCTCCGACGGCAGGGCGGCATCAGTCAAGGCGGTCTCCTGGATGGGTCGATTCCAGGCTACCCGCCGGGCGTGGACTCGTTGGCACGCGCCGTGCCGCATAGTGGAGCGGTGACTCTGGCCCTCATCGGCGGCGCGCTGTGGATCGTCGGCCTCCTCGCCCTCTTCACCGGGGTGCTCCCCGCCGACGATGCCCTTGCCGTGGCCGACCGCGTGTGGCCCATCCTGCTGTTCGTGGTGGCCGTCACGGTGGTGGCGGAGCTGGCATCCCGGGCGGGGCTGTTCGATGTCGTCGCCGCGCGACTGGCACGGCTCGCGCGGGGTCGCACGGTGTGGCTGTGGGTGTGGGTGGTGGCCTTGGCCGTCGTGGCGACGGCGTTCCTATCGCTGGACACGACCGCGGTCCTGCTGACCCCGGTGGTGGTGGCCATGGCGGTGGCGCGTCGGCTCGACCCGCTGCCGTTCGCTTTCGTCACGGTCGTGCTGGCCAATACCGCCTCGCTCGTGCTCCCGGTGTCGAACCTGACGAACCTGCTCGCCTCCGACGCGCTGGGCGGCGGACACGATCCGCTCCCCTTCCTCGCGCTCCTCGGGCCCTCGGCCCTCATCGCGATCGCGGTATCGGTGGGCGTGCTGACGATCGTCTTCCTCCCCCGCCTGCCGAAGACCTACCCGTATGCCGCGGCCCCCACGGTCGCGGATCCGCTGCTGTTGCGCGTCTCGGCGGTCGTCACCATCGCCCTGTTGCCGCTCCTCGTGATCGGGGTGCCCCCGTGGATGCCGGCGCTCGCGGCCGCGGTCGTGCTCGTCGCCGTGTATGCCGTGCGCGCGCCCCGGGCCCTCGGCATCCGCCTGGTTCCCTGGTCACTGCTGCTGTTCGCGGGCGGGCTCTTCCTGGCCGTAGGTGCCGTGGAAGCCCTCGGGGCCGGGCGGGTCACGTCTGTGCTCGCGGGCACCGGAGACGATGTCGTGTCGCTCTGGCAGCTGGCCGGGGTCGGGGCCCTCGCGGCGAACGGGATCAATAACCTGCCGGCCTACCTGGCGCTGGAATCGGTGGCCGACTCCCCCGCGCGGCTCGCGGCTCTGCTGGTCGGGGTGAACGCCGGTCCCCTCGTCACCCCGTGGGCGTCTCTGGCGACGTTGCTGTGGCACGATCGCCTGGTCGCCGCCGGTGTGCGCGTGCGATGGAGCAGGTTCATCGTGCTGGGTGCGGTGATCGCCCCGCTGATTCTGCTGCTGGCCGTTCTCCCCCTCGCTCTCTAGCCTCGCGTCACGCGTTCTGGAGCGGGTGGTTGGGGTTCGGTACCTCGCGGAACACCATCTCTTCGCGTGGTGCGGCTTCGCGGGGAGCGGTGGCCTCGTCGGGCTCGGGGATCACATAGAGTCCGCGACCGGAGTTGGCGTTGTAGGTCAGCGCGTGCAGCCATGCGGAACTGAGTTGCGGGGTGCGGCTGCCGTGGAATTTGAACACCAGCGAGACGTGCGGGTGGATGTAGACCGTCGTTCGGCCCCCACCGACGCTGATGTCGTCTTTCCACGTGAAGGGGAAGCTCTCCCCGCGGCGCACCTTGGCCATGATGACCGCCTGAATATGCGCGAGCAGACGATCCTCGAATTCGACCTTGATGTTGCTGTCGTAGATGAATTTGCCCACGTCGCCCCTCGTAGCAGGCACCCCGAGGACCGCGCATTCCCAGTCAGAAATGTCGAAGACGGATGCCGGGGGATGCCAACCGTTCTCTCATGGCAAGCTCTCGCGATTTGGTCGGCGATACAAGCCCTCTTGCCCCCACTGCGGTTTGGGGGTATGCCGCGGCGTGGAACGGCCAGGGTGGTGCGGGTCAGATATCGCGAGAGATGCGCAGGATGACGCGGTCGCCGGGCCGACGCTGCACGCGGCGCAACAGCGCCTCGAAGCCGATGATCGCTCGGTACTCCCAGCCGTATTTCCCACGAAGGGCCGCGGTGGCTCCCGGATCGTCGATGGCCGGGCCGGCGATGCGCGCCTGGGCCTCGAGGGTGATGGCATCCGGCTCGACGGCCCCCATGCGCGAGCAGGGGCGGAGAGTCACGCGCCCGTCGTTGCGCACACGTTTGACCTTCCCGGTTGCGCGCTCCGTGGTGACGACCAGGTCGTCGCCGTCTCGTGCGATCCACACCGGCGTGGACACTTCGGCGCCGTTGCGGCGGAACGTGCCGAGCGAGACGAACGGCGACGCGGCGATTTCGCGCCAGAGGGTATCGGGAACGGTCATGGGGCCACCGTACCCCGGCGCGTGCGGAGCCCGGGCGGGTGCGCGGGCGGCCACCGATTCATGTGGAAAGAGCCCGAAAAGTTGCGTGCAACGCCCTTGCGCACTATTCATGTAAATGGAACACTTCGCGCCACCTGACGCGACATGAGCTATGCCACTCTTAACCCGAAGAAGGACTGCATGCCTCGCCAGCACACTGCCACCCATGCCTACGATTCTCAGCAGGGCTGGGTGCGGGTCGCTCGTAAGCGACTGACCGCCGAGCACGTCGCTGAGCTGCGCGCCCAGGGCTTCACCATGGTGCGCTCACGACGGGGCCTGTTCGGCTCGCGGGAACTCCCGTTGAGCTGGTACGCCGAGCGTCGCCCGATCGGGGGCGTCGAGATCTTGCGCCAGCGGCGCAGCTCCTAGATCAGTGCGCCAGTGGCGCACCCTGTCACGCGGCTCGGGGGGTCGAGCCGTCACCGGATCGCTTGGCGATGATTCGCCGGTGTGACTTTCGATTCCGCGAGTGATCGGCTGCCTTGCGGCGCCCTCTCTCGGACTGTGACGATTTCCCCTTGACGCGAGGAACGGCGGAGCTGTGCACGTGCACAGCTCCGCCGTTCCTGCGCCTGCGCTGCGCGTGCTGTCGCCGATCGGTGCGCGGCTACCGGGAACGGGAGGGTGAGCGTGACCGCCGGCACGTCCGAGGGCGGCCAGGGAAGAGGTGTGGTCAGATACGGGTTATAGGCCAAAAAGTGTGTATGGGATGGTCGTTTAGCCGCGTGATTTCGCGGTGAATCGGGGATCGGTATGGTCCGCGACCCTTAGTCGTGGACCTTCCGACGAACTCGACGACTTGTCTGGTATGCGGGTCGCTGCTGGTGAAGAACGGGCGGACGTCGGCAGGGACGCAGCGGTGGCGGTGCCCGTCGTGCGGAGCATCGTCGACCAGGCGCCGTCCCGACGTCGCGCGTCGAGAACAGCTCCGCCGGTTCGTGAACTGGATCGTAGGCAAGAGCACCCAAGCCGAAACAGATGGGACGGCGTCGGGACGATCCTTCCGCCGCCGGTCTGCGTGGTGTTGGGAGCTGGTTCCCGATCTCGGGAAAGTCGAGACGGTCCACCACGCCGTCCTCGTCGACGGTGTCTGGGTAGGAACGTGGTGCCTACTGATCGCTCTCAGCGACACCGGACGCGTCCTGGCCTGGCAGTGGTGCGCCCGCGAATCGACCGCCGCGTGGGCTGCGTTGGTGGAACAGGTTCCCGCGCCCGCCGTCCTCGTCTCCGACGGCGGCTCCGGTCTACCCAGCGCGCTCAGACGATGCTGGCCAGAGACCGCGCATCAACGCTGCATCTTCCACCTGCAAATGAACATCACCCGCCATCTGACGCGACACCCGCGAACTACCGCCGGCAAAGCGTTACGACGCCTGGTGATGGACCTCAGCGCCGTCCGCGACGAAACCGCCGCGATCGAGTGGCAGCTTCGCCTCGAGCAATGGTGGCAGGCCTTCGGTCACCTCACCCGGGAACGCACCATGTTCCGCAACGGACAGTGGGGCTTCACCCACGACCGCCTCCGCAAAGCCTGGCTACTGATGCGCCTGGTCACACGCCGTCAGACCCTGTTCACTCACATCGTCTACGGCACCCCGCGCACGACCTCCGCGTTAGAGAGCCTCAACGCCCAAATCCGCGACCTGCTGCGCCGACACCGCGGAATGAGCGAACAGCACCGCCGCCGCGCAGTCGAATGGTTCCTCACCCTCCGAGAACTTCCCCTCGAGCACGCCCTCGACCTCGCACGCCCCACCGAGACCCCCATCCCCGCAGCGCACGTCGACGAACCCCTCGGGCCCGCCCTCTACGACACCGCCCTCAACCCCGAGGAAGGCCTCTGGACCCGAACCGGATGGGCAGGACGCGGCTAACACGCCCGACCCATACACACTTTTTGGCCGATAACCCCCCGATAACCCCGCGATCCACGAAAAAATCCCCCGATTTACCGGGGGATTCAGGTGGTGCGCGATACTGGGATCGAACCAGTGACCTCTTCCGTGTCAGGGAAGCGCGCTACCGCTGCGCCAATCGCGCCTATACAGGCTGTTCAGTTGTCGTCGAGGTGGCGACGGGATTCGAACCCGTGTAAACGGCTTTGCAGGCCGGTGCCTAGCCGCTCGGCCACGCCACCGTGTGTGGTTCGACCCACGTGTCGTGATCATCTGTCATCAACCTGACGACGATCTTCACACTCGAGCGGATGACGAGACTCGAACTCGCGACCCTAACCTTGGCAAGGTTATGCGCTACCAACTGCGCTACATCCGCATTTCGTTCCCGGGGCTTGCCCCGAGCACTCGTAAGACATTACCCGATCCTGGCGTGTGCGCAAAACCAGGTGCGGCCCGCGCGTGTCCTCCGTCCTGGTCTGAATCGCCCTCGCGGATCGGGTAAGGTAGTCGAGTCCCGTTCGGGACGACGGGCGATTGGCGCAGTTGGTAGCGCGCTTCCTTCACACGGAAGAGGTCATCAGTTCGAGTCTGGTATCGCCCACCACAGAAGCCCCCGGTCCCGCCGGGGGCTTCGTCGTTTCACCTGAGCTCAGCCCTGCGCCCACCCGTACCGGGCGTGGAGGGCGGATGCCACGGCGTCGAACCGGCGCCGGTCCAGCGCCGCGGCCTCTCGCCGCATGCCGGCGTCGTGCACGATGTAGATCTGTTCGATGTCGACCCACGACGGGCGTCGCTGCGGGTCCCACTCCCCCGCGCCCAGCGCCAGGTAGTCGCGGTCGCCGGCGTGCGGCTTGCTGGTCAGGCGCACGGCGTAGGAGCGGGTGGCATCCGCTCGGCCGATGATGAGCACCGGGCGGTCCTTTCCGCGTCCGTCGCGTTCGTCGTAGGGCACCCACGTCCAGACGATCTCACCGCCGTCAGGGGCCCCGTCGCGCGCCGGGGCGTAGGACAGCGTGAGACGCCGCGGCGGGGTGACCTCGACCGTCTCGCTGCCTTGCGCGCCGACCGTCGCCTGCGGGGCCCGTGCGCCCCGTGACGGCGTCGCTGTGCGCTTCGTGGGTGTCGAGGGCCGGATCGCCCGGAGGAAGGCGGAGACGAGGCGCGAGGCGGTTCCCATACGCACACCCTAGACACGACGCCCGGACACCTCGGACACACGACGAACGGGGCGCCACGGACGAATCCGTGACGCCCCGTTGAGCGGGTGCGTGGTGTCAGCCTCGCGTGTCGCTGAGGACGTAGCCCTCTTCGCCGTGCACGACGGTGTCGATACCGGCGACCTCGTCCTCGTTCTTCACGCGGAAGCCCATCGTCTTCTCGATCGCGAAGCCGATGATGTAGGCGAGCACGAAGGAGTAGACCAGCACCGCGAGGGCGGCGATCGCCTGAACGAGCAGCTGCGTGAGCGAGCCGCTGTAGATCAGGCCCGTGCCGTTGGCGAAGATGCCGAGGTACAGGGTTCCGATCAGACCACCGACGAGGTGGATGCCGACCACGTCGAGCGAGTCGTCGAAGCCGAGCTTGAACTTCAGCTCGATCGCCAGGGCGCACACGGCGCCGGCGACGAGGCCGAGCACGATCGCCCAGAACGGCGTCACGGACGCGCAGGCCGGGGTGATGGCGACCAGACCGGCAACGGCACCCGAGGCGGCGCCGACGGACGTGGGCTTGCCGTCCTTGAACTTCTCGACCACGAGCCACGCGAGCAGGGCCGCGGCGGGAGCGGCGATCGTGTTGACGAACGCGAGAGCGGCAGTGCCGTCAGCGGCGAGCTCCGAACCGGCGTTGAAGCCGAACCAGCCGAACCACAGGAGCCCAGCGCCGAGGAGGACGAACGGCGGGTTGTGGGGGACGTGCGCGCCCTTCTGGAAGCCGACACGCTTGCCGAGCACGAGGGCCAGGGCGAGGGCTGCGGCACCGGCGTTAATGTGCACCGCGGTACCACCGGCGAAGTCGATGGCGCCGACGCCGAAGACGCTCTGCAGACCGTGGGTGATCCAGCCGCCGTACGCGAAGGAACCGTCCTCGGCGAGGCCGAAGTTGAAGACCCAGCTGGCAACCGGGAAGTACACGACCGTCGCCCAGATGGTGGCGAAGACCATCCATGCGCCGAACTTGGCGCGGTCAGCGATAGCGCCCGAGACGAGCGCGACCGTGATGATGGCGAACGTTGCCTGGAAGGCGACGAAGGCCAGCGGCGGGTACGCGGCACCCTCGGGGGTCTCGAGCACGCTGGCGAGGCCGAGCTCATTGAAGTCGAGCATCCAGGGAGCCTGGGTGGTGCCCTCCTCCGTGGCCGGGAAGGCGATCGCGTAGCCGTACAGCACCCAGAGGACTCCCATGAGTCCCATGGCGCCGAAGCTCATCATCATCATGCTGATGACGCTCTTGGCCTTGACGAGTCCGCCGTAGAAGAACGCGAGTCCTGGCGTCATGAGCAGCACGAGTGCCGCTGCTATCAGGATGAATGCGGTGTTGCCTTGATCCATCTCGAAGAGAACCTCTCTGCAGGGACGCAGGTGTAGCGTCGGGTCCCCTCAGTGTCGCTAGCCCGGGTTCCATCGGCGTTCGACTGGTGTTTCCAGCGCGTTACAGCCGCGGCGCTTGTGTAAACATCGCGTTTCGCGAGGCCGAAAAGCCGCGCTGAAACCGGTGGATCAGGAGTGCGTCAGAGCAACCAGACGCGAAACGGCGCGCAGGTATTTCTTGCGGTATCCGCCCGCGAGCATTTCGTCTCCGAAGACGGTGTTCAAAGGCACCCCGGTAGCGCGGATGGGGATCTGCGCGTCGTAGGCGCGGTCGACGAAGGCAACGAGTCGCAGGGCCGCGGACTGGTCGTGGAGCACCTGTACGTCGCGGAGACCGATCGTGTCGACTCCGTCGATGAGTCGGATGAACCGCGACGGGTGCACGCGGGCGAGGTGCGCGACAAGGTCGGCAAAGGTGTCATCCGTGACGACACCCTGCGCACCGGCCGCCTGGGTGGCGTCGGCGTACTCGGCATCCGAGAGCACGCGGGCCTCGCCATCGATCGCGCGCTGCCGGAAGTCCGTGCCGTCGATCCGGATCGTGCGGAAGCTGTCGGCCATCGACTGGATCTCTCGTAGGAAGTCCTGCGCGGCGAAGCGCCCCTCCCCCAGCGCGTTCGGCGGCGTGTTCGACGTCGTCGCCAGGCGCGTTCCGGATGCCACGAGCTCGCCGAGGAGTCTCGTCATCACCATCGTGTCGCCCGGGTCGTCGAGCTCGAACTCGTCGATGCAGAGGAGGTCGGAGCCGCGGAACAGCTCGACAGCCTTGGCGTACCCCAGGACGCCGACGAGCGCGGTGTACTCGATGAAGGAGCCGAAGTACTTCCGGCGAGCGGGCATCGCGTGGTAAACCGCCGCAAGGAGGTGCGTCTTTCCCACACCGAATCCGCCGTCGAGGTAGACGCCGGGTTTCACCGGCGGGGTCTTCTCGGCGCGGCGGAAGAATCCCGTCTTCTTCGCGGGAGCGGACGAGCCGGCCGCGAAGGTCTGCAGCAGCTCCTTCGCCTCCTGCTGCGACGGGTAGGCGGCATCCGCCCGATAAGACTCGAACGTCGCACCGTCGAACTGGGGCGGCGGCACGAGGGCGCTCACCATCTCGGGGCCCGAGATGGCCGGCTCGCGATCGATGAGGTGGATGACGCCGGTCGTCGCGGGCGTTGAGGTCATGGCCGTCCTGTGTCGCAGTCTTACGGGAGAGGGGTGCGCGCCCCGCGGGGCGGACCTAGGCTCGAAGGGGCGGTGTCCACCCTACGCCGCCCCATCCCCGTCCCGTCCGAGGAGATCTCCGTGACCGTCGACTTCGACACCACCTCCCCCAAGTTCGCCGACTACTCCGAGCCCGGGCGCCTCGTCACCGGCGAGTGGCTCGAGGAGCGGCTGGGGCAGCCCGGTCTCGTGGTGGTCGAGTCCGACGAAGACGTGCTCCTCTACGAGACGGGGCACATCCCCGGCGCCGTGAAGGTCGACTGGCACACCGAGCTCAACGACCCCGTGGTGCGCGACTACGTCGACGGTGCGGGATTTGCAGAGCTCCTCAGCCGCAAGGGAATCTCGCGCGACGACACCGTCGTCATCTACGGCGACAAGAACAACTGGTGGGCCGCGTACGCGCTGTGGGTGTTCTCGCTTTTCGGCCACGAGGATGTGCGCCTTCTCGATGGGGGCCGCGACAAGTGGATTGCCGAAGAGCGCCCGCTCACCACGGACGCAACCGTGCGCGAGGCCAGCGAGTACCCCGTCGTCGAGCGCGACGACGCGCTCATCCGCGCCTATAAAGACGACGTGCTTGCGCACCTGGGCAACCCGCTCATCGACGTGCGCTCCCCCGAGGAGTACTCCGGCGAGCGGACGACCGCCCCGGCCTACCCCGACGAGGGGGCGCTGCGCGCCGGCCACATCCCGAGCGCCCAGAGCGTCCCGTGGGGCAAGGCCGTCGCGGAAGACGGCGGCTTCAAGACGCGCGAAGAACTGGATGCCATCTACCGCGCCGGTGCGGGACTGAAGGACGGCGACAAGATCGTGGCGTATTGCCGCATCGGCGAGCGGTCCAGCCACACGTGGTTCGTCCTGAAGCACCTGCTCGGGTTCGAGGACGTGCGCAACTACGACGGTTCGTGGACCGAGTGGGGAAGCGCCGTGCGCGTGCCGATCGTGGCGGGCGCCGAGCCCGGCGAGATCCCCGGCCGCTGAGCCCGGGACTCGTGGGCGTGGGAGGATGACGGGGATGTCCGAGCCCACTCTCCCCGCCCGCCTCGCCGAGATCCGCGACGAGTTCCTCGAACTCGACGAGCCCGATCGGTTGCAGCTGTTGCTGGAGTTCTCTCGCGAACTCCCCGAGGTGCCGGCCAAGTACGCCGATCATCCCGAGATGCAGGAGCGCGTCGCCGAGTGCCAGTCGCCGGTGTACATCGTGGTCGATGTCGAGGCCGATGGCCGTGTCGCCATGCACGCGACCGCTCCGGCCGAGGCCCCCACGACCCGCGGGTTCGCCAGCATCCTCGCCCAGGGGCTCACCGGGCTGTCGAGCGCCGAGGTTCTCGCCGTCCCCGACGACTTCCCGCAGAGCATCGGCTTGACCCGCGCGGTGAGTCCGCTGCGCATCGCGGGCATGACGGGCATGCTCATGCGCGCGAAGCGTCAGGTGCGCGTCAAGAGCGGCGCCTGACGCGCGGCATCCGTTCCTACGCGCGGGCGAGACCGTGTGCGCGTACCCAGTCCTCGATGGCGCGCGTCCATCGCACCTCGTCGTAGTTCCACAGTTTCGTGTGGCGCGCGACGGCGAAGGTCTCCATCGTGACCAGGTCGGGGCGTGCGGCCGCCAGGGCGTGCGAGGCGTCGCTCGGGACGAACCCGTCATCGTCGCTGTGCAGCAGAAGAACGGGATGCCGAAGTTCCTCGGCGCGCGCGAC
The DNA here is from genome assembly GCF_057167165.1 of Microbacterium sp. ZW3a. Lineage (NCBI taxonomy): Bacteria > Bacillati > Actinomycetota > Actinomycetes > Micrococcales > Microbacteriaceae > Microbacterium > Microbacterium sp. ZW3a. The sequence continues at coordinate 1,495,145 of NZ_CM169903.1, forward strand.
GGCGTCGAGCCGGTCGAGCGGGATGCCAGATCCCGTCCGCGTGAGGACGGCGCCCCAGTCCGACTGGAGGATGTGCTCTGCGAACGCCAGCACGGGCGCGGGAAGGTGGAGGAGGCGTCCCTGGTAGCGCAGGACCGTACGCCAATCGGCCACGGGCGACTCCAGCACGAGCCCGGCGATCACGTCGCGGTGGGGCGACGAGAGTTCGGTCTGCAGGGAGATCGCCCCGCCCATCGACCACCCCATCAGAATGACCTGCCGCGCGCCCTGGCGCCGGGCATAGCCGATGGCGGCGTCGACGTCGCGCCACTCGGTGGCCCCGAGCGCGTAGGTGCCGGTGCGGCTCCGGGGGGCTTCGCCGTCGTTGCGGTACGACACGACGAGGTTCGTGATCCCGAGGGCGTGAAAGACCGGGACGGCCCGGAGCGTCTCGGCTCGGGTGGTGCCCCGGCCGTGGACCTGGATCACCCAGACGTCGCTGTCGTCGGCGGCGGGGAACTCCCACGCCGGACAGGGACCGACGGGGGTCCCGATGAGGGCGTTGCGGAACGGCAGCTGGAGCTGCTCCGGAGCGTCGAAATACCAGCCGCTGAACGCGGCGAGCGGGGCGAGCTGCCCGTCGGTCGGCACGTGCGTCAGGAGCTTCCGGGTGACGGTCGTCTCGTCTTCTTTCACGACGGAGCCGAGCCGGAGGTACTCCGTGGTCCCGGTCGTGAACAGGCCGTAACGACCCGGCAGTGCCGTGTCGGGTGTGCGCGGCAGGGTGATCGTCTGCGCCGCCGCGTCGAGCGAGAGCAGCCGCACATCGGGCACGCGGCCCGCGGGAGTGACCACGGTGCGGGCCATGCGCAACGAGACCGCCGCGAGCGCGGTGGCGCTCAGTGCCAGCGCCCCGGTCAGGGCCGAGACCGCCACGCGAAGCACGGCCGCCGTGCGGCGCGAGGCACCGCGCCTCGCGGCGCGCCTGGGAGCGTTCATCGAGGCCTCACTCTAGTCTGTGGCCGTGACCGATCCCCGCTCTCCCGAGGCGGCGACCCCCTTCGGCCGGGCGGCCGACGAGTTGCGCGCGACGACGTTCCGCGATGACTTCGTGGTGCGGGAGATCCCTTCGCCCTCGGGTCTGGCCCCGCACTCCCTCGCGCTGGCGGGCGATGTGCGCCCGCAGGAGCACGCGACCGACTCCCCTTTCGGCACCGGGCGGTTCATTCTTCTGCACGACCCCGACGAGCCCGAGCAGTGGGGCGGCGCGTGGCGCGTGGTGTGCTTCGCGCAGGCGCCCCTCGAACCAGAGATCGGGATCGACCCGCTCCTGGCCGAGGTTGCGTGGTCGTGGCTGATCGACGCTCTCGACTCCCGCGGGGCTGAGCGGCACTCCGAATCCGGGACGGCGACGAAGACGCTGTCCACGGGCTTCGGCGCCCTCGCCGCGCAGGGCGAGGGGTCACAGATCGAACTTCGCGCGTCATGGTCGCCGCGCGGTCCCATCCGCCCCCACCTCGATGCGTGGGCGGAGCTTGTCTGCATGCTCGCCGGTCTCCCTCCGGGATCGGAGGGCGTTGCGGTTCTTGGAGCCCGGAGGCCCCCGCGTGGTTGAGTACACCGTCATCGAGGACGCCGCCGGTCTCGGCGACGCCTCCCGTTCCCTGGCATCCGGAATCGGTCCGGTCGCCGTCGACGTCGAACGGGCGTCGGGTTTCCGCTATTCGCAGCGGGCCTACCTCATTCAGGTCTTCCGGCGCGGTGCCGGGGTGTTCCTGTTCGACCCGTCGACGATCGAGGACTTCACGCCCCTGCAGGAGGCCATCGGAGACGTCGAGTGGGTCTTCCACGCGGCGAGCCAAGACCTCCCGTCGCTGCGCGAGCGGGGTCTCGAACCGCGCGAGATCTTCGACACCGAACTCGGCTCCCGCTTGCTCGGACACGAACGCGTCGGACTCGGCGCCGTCGTCGAGCACACCCTCGGCATCACCCTGGCCAAGGCTCACTCCGCCGCGGACTGGTCGACCCGCCCGCTCCCGGAGTCCTGGCTCGAGTACGCCGCGCTCGACGTGGAACACCTCGTCGATGTGCGTGACGCTCTCGCGGGCGAGCTGGACGAACAGGGAAAGACGGAGTTCGCCCGGCAGGAGTTCCAGGCGGTGCTCGAACGGCTGCCCAAGCCGCCGCGCGACGATCCCTGGCGCCGCCTGAGCGGACTGCACACCGTGCGCGGTCGCCGCTCGCTCGCGGTGGCCCGTTCGCTGTGGCAGGCGCGCGAGGATTACGCACGCGAGCAAGACGTGGCGCCCGGGCGCCTGGTGCCCGACCGCGCTCTCGTGGCCGCCGTGATCGCCGATCCCGCCAGCAAGCAGGCCCTCGCCGCGGTGAAGGACTTCACCGGCCGCGCCAGCCGGACCCAGATCGACCGCTGGTGGAATGCGATCGTCGCCGGTCGCGAGGCGACCGACCTTCCGCCCGACCGCGTCCCCAGCGACACGCTGCCGCCGCCGCGCGCGTGGGTCGACCGCAACCCCGAGGCCGACCGCCGGCTGAAGACGGCGCGGCCGGCGGTCGAGGCGCGCGCCGAAGAGCTCCGGATGCCGACCGAGAATCTCCTCACCCCCGAAACGCTGCGCCGCGTGGCGTGGACGCCCCCGGCGGAGCCGACGCCGGAGGCCATCGCCGATGCGCTGGCCGGGCTCGGAGCGCGCGCGTGGCAGATTGAGCAGACTGCACAGGTGATCGCGGATAGCTTTGTAGCTTCCGTCAACGGTGATCCCGACCCCGACGAAGCGACTTCGTAGGTTCGGACAACCGATTCCCGTCGCCGAGGCGGGTTTCCTAGGCTGGCTGCATTCCAAACAATGGAGGCAGAGTGGCCGAGATGTCGGACGTCTTCTTCGTCGATGGTGTGCGAACCCCGTTCGGGCGCGCCGGCGAGAAGGGCATGTACTGGAACACCCGCGCGGACGACCTCGTCGTCAAGGCGATCATCGGGTTGATGGAGCGCAACGGCGACGTGCCGAAAGACCGGATCGACGACGTGGCGATCGCCGCGACGTCGCAGACCGGTGATCAGGGATTGACCCTCGGCCGGACCGCCGCGATTCTGGCGGGTCTGCCGATGACGGTGCCCGGACTCGCGATCGAGCGCATGTGCGCGGGAGCGATGACGAGCGTCACCACGATGGGCGCCTCGATCGGCGTCGGCATGTACGACCTCGCCCTCGCGGGCGGTGTCGAGCACATGGGCCACCACCCCATCGGCGGCAACGCCGACCCCAACCCTCGGTTCGTCGCCGAGAAGCTCGTCGACCCGGGCGCCCTGAACATGGGGGTGACCGCCGAGCGCATCCACGATCGCTTCCCGCACCTGACGAAGGAGCGTGCCGACCGCTTCGGTATGGCCAGCCAGCACAAGGCCCAGGCCGCGTACGAGGCTGGCCGGTTCCAGCGCGACCTCGTCCCCGTCGCGGTGAAGGATGCCGCGGGGGCCTGGGGCCTGGCCACCGAGGATGAGGGGCGCCGCCCCGAGACGACCCTCGAGGGCCTGGCATCCCTCAAGACGCCGTTCCGTCCGCACGGACGCGTCACCGCCGGAACGTCCTCGCCGCTGACCGACGGTGCGACCATCAGTCTCCTCGCCGGTTCCGACGCGGTGAAGGAGCTGGGGCTTCAGCCCAAGATGCGGATGGTCTCGTTCGCGTTCGCCGGTGTCCAGCCCGAGATCATGGGCATCGGCCCGATTCCCTCGACCGAGAAGGCGCTCAAGAAGGCCGGTCTCACGATCGACGACATCGGCCTGTTCGAGCTGAACGAGGCGTTCGCGATCCAGGTGATCTCGCTCCTCGATCACTTCGGCATCGCTGACGACGACCCGCGCGTGAACCCGTGGGGCGGCGCGATCGCGCTCGGCCACCCGCTCGCGGCATCCGGTGTGCGTCTCATGATCCAGCTCGCCGCGCACTTCGCCGAGCGCCCCGACGTGCGCTATGGCCTCACCGCCATGTGCGTGGGTCTCGGCCAGGGCGGCTCGGTGATCTGGGAGAACCCGTTCTTCGACGGAAAGAAGAAGCGCAAGTGACCGACTACTCGATGATCGATTTCTCGCCCCTCGACGCCCTCACCGGCGACGAGGTCGTCACGCACTCCCCCGTCCGCGACGTGCGCCTGCCCTCGGGCAACGTGCTCGCGCTCGTCACGCTCGACAACGGCCGCGACCACACGCGGCCCAACACCCTCGGGCCGGCGACGCTCGCCGAGCTCGGGCGCACCCTCGAGACGCTGAAGCAGCGCGCGGCGGCGGGTGAGATCCACGCGGTGGCGGTCACCGGCAAGCAGTACATTCTCGCCGCCGGCGCCGACCTGTCCGACGTCGCGAAGCTCCCCTCGAAAGAGGTCGCCCGGCTCATCGCGCAGCGCGGACACCAGGTGCTCGGCTCGCTCTCGGAGCTCGGCGTCCCGACCTTTGCCTTCGTCAACGGCTTGGCTCTCGGCGGCGGTCTCGAGATCGCGTTGAACTCGACGTACCGCACGGTCGACGCCTCGGCCGCGGCGGTCGCGCTGCCCGAGGTGTTCCTGGGCATCATCCCGGGCTGGGGTGGGGCGTACCTGCTGCCGAACCTCATCGGCATCGAGAACGCGCTCGAGGTCGTGGTGTCTAACCCGCTCAAGCAGAACCGCATGCTCAAGCCCCAGCAGGCGTTCGACCTGGGGATCATGGATGCCATCTTCCCCGCGGCCTCCTACCTCGAGGATTCGCTCCGCTGGGCCGACGGCGTCCTCACCGGGCGGGTCAGGGTCGAGCGCAAGAACGAGCCCGGCAAGCTCGAGCGCCTGACCAAGTGGCCCATCACCATCAAGATGGCCCGCGGCATGCTTGAGAGCAAGATCGGCACCGTTCCCCGCTCCCCCTACGTCGCGCTCGACCTGCTCGACAAGGCCAAGAGCGGCACGAAGGCCGAGGGATTCGCCCGCGAGGACGAGGCGCTGGCCGACCTGATCACGGGCGACCAGTTCGCGGCATCCATGTACGCCTTCGATCTCGTGCAGAAGCGCGCGAAGCGGCCCGTCGGCGCGCCCGACAAGGCGCTGGCGAAGAAGGTCACGAAGGTCGGGGTCATCGGTGCGGGCCTCATGGCCTCGCAGTTCGCGCTGCTGTTCGTGCGCAAGCTGCGTGTTCCGGTGGTGATCACCGACCTCGACCAGGGGCGCGTCGACAAGGGAGTGGCCTCCATCCGCGACGAGATCGGGAAGCTCGAGGCCAAGGGCCGCCTCGACGCCGACACCGCGAATCAGCTGCGCGCTCTCGTTCACGGCACGACCGACCGGGGCGAGTTCGCCGACTGCGACTTCGTCATCGAGGCCGTGTTCGAGGAGGTGGGGGTCAAGCAGGAGGTGTTCGCCGCGATCGAGAAGATCGTCGCCGACGACACGATCCTCGCGACCAACACGTCGTCGCTGTCGGTCGCCGAGATCGGTTCGGCGCTGACGCACCCCGAGCGTCTCGTCGGCTTCCACTTCTTCAACCCCGTGGCGGTCATGCCGCTCATCGAGGTCGTGACGACGGATGCCACGAGCGACGCCGCACTCTCGACGGCGTTCGTCGTGGCGAAGGGCCTGGGAAAGAACGCGGTGCTGACCGCGGATGCCCCGGGCTTCGTGGTGAACCGGCTCCTGGCGAAGGTCATGGGCGAAGCCGCGCGCGCGGTGTACGAGGGCACCCCGATCACCGTCGTCGAGAAGGCGTTCGCGCCGCTCGGCCTGCCGATGGGACCGTTCCAGCTCATCGACCTCGTCGGCTGGAAGGTCGCCGCGCACGTGCAGGACACCATGACCCATGCCTTCCCCGAGCGCTTCTTCGCGTCGGAGAACTTCCACGAACTCGCCGCCCTGCCCGAGGTCGTCGAGAAGGACAAGGGCGGTCGTGTGACCGGCTGGACGAAGGCCGCGCAGAAGGTGCTCGTCACCGGGAAGACACCCGTCGCCCCCGAGACGATCCTCGCGCGCGTGCAGGACGGCCTCGCGCAGGAGATCAAGATCATGCTCGACGAGGGCGTGGTCCCCGAGGTGCAGGACATCGACCTGTGCCTGATCCTCGGCGCCGGCTGGCCCTTCATCGACGGAGGGGCGTCACCGTACCTCGATCGAGAGGGAGCGTCGGAGCGCGCCTTCGGCGACACGTTCCACCACCCGCCCATTCGCGGCATCGGGGGCTGATCCCTCACACAGACAAGCGGCGCCGTCCCGTGGGGGCGGCGCCGCTGTCGTCGGGCCGTGTCTCAGCGCTCGACGTCGTCGCGCAGACGGGCCTCGGGCAGCCACACGGGCTCGGTCTGCCGGGCCACCGGGATGCGGGTGCCCAGCACCTGGGCCACCACGTCGTGCGCAATCTTGGACGCCGTGAGACCGGCATCCTCGAGAATCTGCTCGCGCGTGGCGTGATCGATGAACTCGTCGGGGATGCCGAGCTCGTCGACGGCCGTATCGACACCGGCCTCGCGCAGCACCTGGCGCACGCGGGTTCCGACCCCTCCCACCCGGATGCCGTCTTCGATCGTGATGACCAGGCGGTGCTCGCGTGCGAGGTCCACGATCGAGGGCTGCACCGGGATCGCCCAGCGCGGGTCGATCACGGTCGCGCCGATGCCCTGCGCGCGCAGGCGCTCGGCGACCTCCATGGCGAGGTGCACCATCGGTCCGATGCCGATGAGGAGAACGTCGTCGGAGGTGCCGCGGGCGAGCACGTCGACTCCATCGTCGAGACGCTCGATCGCTTCGAGATCGGCCGGCACACCGCCCTTGGGGTAGCGCACCACCGTGGGGGCATCGCCGACGGCGACCGCCTCGCGGAACTCTTCGCGCAGACGCGCGGCATCGCGCGGAGCGGCGATCCGGATGCCGGGGACGAGCTGCAGCATCGCGAGGTCCCAGATGCCGTGGTGGCTCGGGCCGTCGGGACCGGTGACGCCGGCGCGGTCGAGCACGAACGTGACGCCGGCTTTGTGCAGGGCGACATCCATCATCACCTGGTCGAACGCGCGGTTCATGAAGGTGGCGTAGATCGCCACGACCGGGTGCAGGCCACCGAAGGCGAGGCCGGCGGCGGAGGCCACCGCGTGCTGCTCGGCGATCCCGACGTCGTACACGCGCTCGGGGAAGCGCTCAGCGAACGACTGCAGCCCCGTGGGGCGCAGCATCGCCGCGGTCATCGCGATGACGTCGTCGCGTTCGGCCCCCACCGCGGTCAGCTCGTCGGCGAAGACGTCGGTCCACTGCTGCCCGCTCCCCGATCCGAGGGCCTCGCCGGTGATCGGGTCGATCTTGCCGACGGCGTGGAACTGGTCGGCCGTGTCGCTGAGCGCGGGCGCGTATCCGCTGCCCTTGTCGGTGATGGCGTGCACGATCACGGGGGCGCCGTACGACTTCGCGAGCTCGAGCGTCTCAATGAGCGACTCGAAGTCGTGGCCGTCGATCGGGCCGAGGTACTTGATGTCGAGGTTGCTGTACAGCGCCTCGTTGTTGGTGAAGCGCGACAGGAAGCCGTGCGTGCCGCCGCGCACGCCGCGGTAGACCGCGCGGGCAGCGGGCCCGAGACGCCGGAAGAGGGTGGCCGAGCTCTGGTGGAGGTGACGGTAGGCCTCATTCGTGCGCACACGGTTGAGGTAACGCGCCATTCCCCCGATTGTCGGGGCGTAGGAGCGTCCGTTGTCGTTGACGACGATGACGAGGTTGCGGTCATTGTCGTCGCTGATGTTGTTCAGCGCCTCCCACGTCATCCCGCCGGTGAGGGCGCCGTCACCCACGACCGCGACGACGTGCCGGTCGGTGCGACCGGTACGGGAGAAAGCGCGCGAGACGCCGTCGGCCCAGCTGAGCGAGCTCGACGCGTGCGAGGACTCGACGATGTCGTGCTCGCTCTCGGAGCGCTGCGGGTAGCCCGCGAGCCCGCCGCGGGAGCGAAGCTTGGCGAAGTCTTGGCGGCCGGTGAGCATCTTGTGGACGTAGGACTGGTGCCCGGTGTCGAAGATGATCGGGTCGGCCGGAGAGTCGAAGACGCGGTGGAGGGCGATCGTCAGCTCGACGACGCCGAGGTTCGGTCCGAGGTGGCCGCCGGTGCGGGCGACGTTCTCGACGAGGAACGAGCGGACCTCGGCCGCCAGCTGGCGCAGCTGGTCGGGAGTGAGGTCGTCGAGATCACGGGGACCGTGGATGCCGGGTAGGAGAGCCATGTGACTCCTCTCGTGCGGTGCGCGTAGAGGTCTGCGCGTCTGTCGATTCTAGTGTCGGCAAGCGAGACCGGCCCGGCAACGGCTTGCGCCCCCAATGCGTGAGTCGCCAGGATTTGTCGCCTCCGCCCTCGGCGAGGCGACAAATCCTGGCGACTCACGCGGGGAAACGCGACCGCGCCCCGGGGGCCGAAGCTCCCGGGGCGCGGTGCGGTGGCGTCAGACGAGCGAACGCAGCACGTACTGCAGGATGCCGCCGTTGCGGTAGTAGTCGGCCTCACCGGGGGTGTCGATGCGGACCACGGCGTCGAACGTCACGGTCTGCTTGCCCTCGGGCGAGAACTCGCTCGGCTCGGCGGTGACCTTCACCGTCTTGGGCGTGACGCCCTCGTTGAGCTGCTCGAGACCCTCGATCGAGACGATCTCGGTGCCGTCCAGGCCCAGCGACGCCCAGCTCTGGCCCACGGGGAACTGCAGCGGGACGACGCCCATGCCGATGAGGTTCGAGCGGTGGATGCGCTCGAAGCTCTCGGTGATGACGGCTTTGACGCCCAGGAGGTTCGTGCCCTTGGCTGCCCAGTCGCGCGACGAGCCGGAGCCGTACTCCTTGCCGCCGAAGATGACCAGCGGCGTACCCTGAGCCTGGTAGTTCTGGCTCGCGTCGTAGATGAACGACTGCGGTCCGCCCGGCTGCGTGAAGTCGCGGGTGTAGCCACCCTCGACGACCTTGCCGTCGTTGACGGCCGCGACCATCTCGTTCTTCAGGCGGATGTTGGCGAACGTGCCGCGGATCATGACCTCGTGGTTGCCACGGCGCGAGCCGTAGGAGTTGAAGTCCTTCTGCGAGACGCCGTGCTCGGTCAGGTACTGAGCGGCCGGCGTGCCGGCCTTGATGTTGCCGGCCGGGCTGATGTGGTCGGTGGTCACCGAGTCGCCGAGCGTCGCCATGACGCGGGCACCGGTGATGTCGCGGACCGCGTCGGGCTCCATGGTCATGCCGTCGAAGTAGGGAGCCTTGCGCACGTAGGTGGAGTCGGCATCCCACTCGAAGACCGGACCGGTCGGGGTCGGCAGGTTCTTCCAGCGCTCGTCACCCTCGAAGACGGTGGCGTACTGCTGGATGAACTGCTCGCGCGAGATCGACGCGTCGATGATCGACTGCACCTGGTCGGGGGCGGGCCAGATGTCTTTCAGGAAGACGTCGTCGCCGTTCTGGTCCTTGCCGAGCGCGTCGGTCTCGAAGTCGAAGTTCATCGAGCCGGCCAGCGCGTAGGCCACGACGAGGGGCGGCGAGGCGAGGTAGTTCATCTTCACGTCGGGGCTGATGCGGCCCTCGAAGTTGCGGTTGCCCGAGAGGACCGCCGTCACGGCGAGGTCGTTCTCGTTGATGGCCTCGGAGACCTCTTCGATGAGCGGCCCGGAGTTACCGATGCAGATCGTGCAGCCGTAGCCGACGGTGTAGAAGTCCAGACCCTCGAGCGCCTTGTCGAGACCCGACTTCTCGTAGTAGTCGGTCACGACCTTCGAGCCCGGGCCGAGCGTCGTCTTGACCCACGGCTTGCGCTTCAGACCCTTGTCGACGGCGTTCTTGGCGAGCAGGCCGGCCGCGATCATGACCGAGGGGTTCGACGTGTTCGTGCACGACGTGATCGCCGCGAGGGTGACCGCACCGTTGTCGAGCAGGTAGGACTGGCCCTCGGGCGTGGTGACCTTGACCGGCTTGGACGCGTTCACGGGGTGACCCGACGAGATCAGGACCTCGTTCTCGATGACGTCGTCCTCTTCCTCGCCGGGCACCGAGCCCGGGTCGGAGGCGGGGAAGCTGCCGTCGACCTCGAGGTCGACGACCGAGTCCGACGAGGAGGCCGCGGCGTAGTTGACGATGTCCTTCTCGAACTGCGACTTCGCCTCGGACAGAAGGATGCGGTCCTGCGGACGCTTCGGGCCGGCGATCGAGGGGACGACGGTCGAGAGGTCGAGCTCCATGAACTCGCTGAAGACGAGCTCGCGGGCCGGGTCGTGCCAGAGCTTCTGCTCCTTGGCGTACGCCTCGACGAGGGCGACGGTCTGCTCGTCGCGGCCGGTGAGGCGCAGGTACTCGAGCGTGACGTCGTCGATCGGGAACATCGCCGCGGTGGAGCCGAACTCGGGGCTCATGTTGCCGATGGTGGCGCGGTTGGCCAGCGGCACGGATGCCACGCCCTCACCGTAGAACTCGACGAACTTGCCCACGACGCCGTGCTTGCGGAGCATGTCGGTGATGGTGAGCACGACGTCGGTCGCGGTGACACCCGCGGGGATCTCGCCGTTGAGCTTGAAGCCCACCACGCGCGGGATCAGCATGGACACGGGCTGACCGAGCATGGCGGCCTCGGCCTCGATGCCGCCGACGCCCCAGCCCAGCACGCCCAGGCCGTTGACCATGGTGGTGTGCGAGTCGGTGCCGACACAGGTGTCGGGGTACGCACGCAGAACACCGTCGACGGTGCGGTCGTAGACGACCTTGGCCAGGTGCTCGATGTTGACCTGGTGCACGATGCCGGTGCCCGGGGGAACGACCTTGAAGTCGTCGAAGGCCGTCTGGCCCCAGCGCAGGAACTGGTAGCGCTCCCCGTTGCGCTCGTACTCGATCTCGACGTTGCGCTCGAGGGCGTTCTCGCTGCCGAAGAGATCGGCGATGACCGAGTGGTCGATGACCATCTCGGCGGGCGAGAGCGGGTTGATCTTGTTCGGGTCGCCGCCGAGGGCCGTGACCGCTTCGCGCATGGTGGCGAGGTCGACGATGCAGGGGACACCGGTGAAGTCCTGCATCACGACGCGGGCGGGCGTGAACTGGATCTCGGTGTCGGGCTCGGCGGTCGGATCCCACGAGCCGAGGGCGCGAATCTGCTCCTCGGTGACGTTGGCTCCGTCTTCGGTGCGGAGAAGGTTCTCGAGCAGCACCTTGAGGCTGAACGGGAGCTTCTCGTACCCGGCGACGGTGTCGATACGGAAGATCTCGTAGTCGGTGCTGCCGACCGTCAGGGTGCTCTTGGCACCGAAGCTGTCAACCGTGGACACGATCGTCTCCTTCGTCGGCGAATGCGCAGGCGTCGGCCCGCCCTCTCCCATTTTCCCCTCGCGGTGCAGACGATGCCAGGAAGGCCGACCTAACCGAGAGCGGGGGGAGATTTATCTTGATATCGAGATAAATATATCAGGCCTCGCGGCGTGCGGACAGCGCACGCACGGCGAGCCACGTGACCGCGAGCAGGGGCGCGAACAGCGGCAGGCCCATGATGATCTTGAGAGTTCCGAGCGCGGTGACGTCGCCGGCGAAGTACAGCGGGAGCTGCACGATCAACCGTGCCGCGAACAGCGCCGCCCAGGCCAGGGAGAGCAGCGAGTACACCCGGCGCTGGCGCTTGTCGGCGCGCCAGGTGGTGCCCTGACCCAGGAGGTACCCGGCGGCGAGGCCGATGAGCGGCCAGCCCACGAGCACCGAGACGAGGAACGCGGTGCCGTAGGCGCCGTTGGTGAAGAAGCCGAAGACGAAGTTGTCCTGCCCGCGTCCGGTGAACAGGGCGAGCAGCGCGGCGGCCACCGTGGCAACGAGTCCGCCGATCGCGGCGCTCGGCGGCGACTTGGCGACCAGTCGCGCAATCGTGAAGACGACCGCCAGCCCCACCGAGACCCCGAGGCTCAGCAGGAGGTTGCCCTGGCGTGTCTCGGGATCGGTCGTGATCGTGAACAGCACGACGAACGCCAGTGACGGCAGGACGGATTCCAGGATGCCGCGCCACCCGCCCATCGCCGACCACACGGCAGCGCCGGTGGAGGCGTGTGCCGCGGGATCGAGGCCGGCGCGGCGCGCGGCGCTCCCGAGAGCCGCCGAGACACTGTCGGCCGCCGACGGCGGCTCGAGGGGAACGCGGTCGTCGCCGTCGGGGCGAGAGGCGTCGTTCATGCCGCGCCGGGGGTGCCCGGCATCCGCAGCGGGATCAGATCGCGCGGCGGCATGGGGGATCCGCCGCGGACGACGACGATCGAACGGAAAAGGTCTTCGACCGCTGCTGCGGCCTCGACGTCGGAGGTCGCGGCGCCGCCGACGACGCCGCGGAGGAACCAGCGGGGGCCGTCGACGCCGATGAACCGGGCAAGGCGCTTGGCGGCGCCGTCGGCGCCGGCCACGACGGGCACCTCGGCGAGCAGTTCCGGACCGAGAGGGCCCTCGCGCTCCTCGACGCGTCCGCCCTGCTGCTTGACCTGCTGGCGGATCTGGTCGCGGGTCTCTTCCCACAGGCCGCTCGTGCGCGGGGCAGCGAAGGGCTGCACCTGAAGGGTGGAATCGGCGTAGTCGAGGCCGACGGCGACGATGCGCTTGGTCTGCTCTTCGACCTCGAGGCGGAGGTTCAGGCCCTCGCGCGGGAGGATTTTGATTCCCCCGAGGTCGATGTAGGGACGGACGGCGTTGGCCTCCGCCTCGTCGAAGGGGCCCGCGGTCTCGCGATCCGCCGGGCCGCTCTTGGCGGGTGGGGTGGTCTCGATCTGCTGCTCGGAGTCGTCGGTCATCGGGTGCTCCCTTGGAGGGTCTGGTATCCGCTGGATCCGAAGCCGCCCTCGCCGCGCACGCTGGCGGGGAGTTCGTCGACGGGCACGAAGCGCACGGTCGGAACGGGCATGACGATCAGCTGTGCGATGCGGTCGCCGACGGCGATGTCGTAGGGCTGGTCGAGATCGGTGTTGAGCAGGGCGACTTTGATCTCGCCGCGGTATCCGGCGTCGATCGTTCCGGGCGAGTTCACGATCGTGATGCCGTGCTTGGCGGCGAGGCCGCTGCGCGGCACGACGAACGCGGCATATCCCTCGGGGAGAGCGATGCGCACACCCGTCGAGACGAGGGCGCGCCGTCCGGGCTCCAGCCGCAGGGCCTCGGCGGAGGTCAGGTCGGCTCCGGCGTCGCCGGGGTGGGCGAAGACCGGGGGCTCGGATGCGACAATGAGGACGTCCACCGTTTCGGTCACCCCACGAGGGTAATGCAGAAGAGGGGGTGCGGCATCCGCACTGGAATCGAGTACCGCGAACGCCTGAGCCCGTCGCTGTGGGCGCTTGGGGCGGCGGCGATCTGCGGGCCCATGGCTGCCCTGGTCTTCTCCCCCATCGACACCACCCTCGCGATGGTCGTGGGGCTCGTCGTGGCGGTGGCGGTCGTCGTGCTGCTGGTCGTCCTGTCGCCCGTCGTAGAAGTGCGCAACGGCGAACTCCGCGCTGGACGCGCGCATATCCCCGTCGACCTCCTCGGAGAGCCCCGGGGAAGCGTTGCGGATGAGGCGCGAACGGCCCGCGGGAGTGGTCTCGACCGGCGGGCCTGGCATGCGATCCGGGGCGGGATCGACGGGATCGTCACGGTTCCCGTGAACGATCCCGACGATCCGACTCCGATGTGGGTGGTGTCCACCCGGACGCCGGATCGCCTTGTCGCGGCGATCCAGCGCGCTCAGGTCAGGCTGCGCATTCCCGGCAAATGAAGCCGGGTCCGCTTTCCTCGGCGATCTGGGAGCGGTGCTTGACCAGGAAGCAGTTCATGCAGGTGAACTCGTCTTCCTGGGGCGGGAGCACCACGACGTCGAGCTCGATGTCCGACAGGTCGGCGCCGGGCAGCTCGAAGCCCGAGGGGTTGTCGGCATCCTCGCTGTCGATCGACCCCGACGTTTTGTCGGGCACGCGCTCCTTGAGGGCCTCGATCGACTCGCTGTCGTCCTCGGTCTTGCGCGGTGCGTCGTAATCGGTGGCCATGCGTGCGGGTCTCTACTTCCGGTTTCCTGTGGTGCGTCGCCCGAACGGGCGGCCATAGTTTGCATGACCCGCCCCCGATAAGCAAATGCGATCGCGGGGGGTTGCGCGGGCTGCGACGCGTCAAACTCGCGGCGCGCCCGCGATATTCCCGGCTGAGACCCGGAGGCCGTGCCAGCATGGGCGTCGACCGCAGATCGGAGGGGTGTTTCGCATGGAACAGCTCAAAGTCATCGGAACCGAGGATGACGTCCTCGTCGTCGCGACCGAATCGGGCGAACGTTTCGCCCTGCCGCTGGACGAGGTTCTGCGCGCGGAGGCGCGCCGTGCGCGCCGTGGGCGCGAGCACGACGACGACCGCGCGCCCCGTCCGAGCCCACGAGAAGTGCAGGCGCACATTCGCGCGGGCCTTTCCGCACGCGAGGTCGCGACATTGCTGAACGCCCGCGTCGAGGACGTCGAGCGGTTCGAGGGGCCGGTGCTGGCCGAGCGCGAGCACGTCGTGGCTCAGGCTCTTGCCGTGCCCGTCTTGCTCGGCGGTGCCCTCGAGCAGGACACGGCCATCACCTTCGGGGCGGCGGTCCGCGCCAAGCTCGCCGATGCCGGCGCCTCCGCGGAGCGGTGGACGAGCTGGAAAGACCCGTCGGGCTGGATGATCAAGCTCGAATTCACCGCCAACGGCATCGACCACGACGCTCGGTGGGGGTTCGACCCGCGCCGCAGCAGCCTCTCGCCGCAGAACTCCGACGCGATCCAGCTGTCGCGACAGGGCTCGCTTCCCGAGGGGCTGATCCCGCGGCTGCGGGCGCTGGACACCCCGCTGCCCAAGGACGACACGCGCTTCGACAGCGGCGCGTTCGGCCCGAGACGGCTCGACATCGAGGACGAACCCGGCGTCGAGGCGACGGGCCCCGTGGCTTCTGCGGCTCAGACGGCGGCGATCAAGCGCTCTCCGGACGCCCCCGTGGCCTCTTCCGAGACCGCCGATCTGCTCGAGGCGCTCCGGCGCCGCCGGGGGCAGCGCGAACCGCTTCCCGGGGCCGCCGAGGTGCGCGAGCCCGAGCCGCGACCGGTGGGAGCACCCGTGGCTCTCTTCGACGCCCTCGAGCCGGGCTACCGTTCCGACGAGACCGATCCGGCGCCCTCCCCCGAGCCCGACCGTGCGCCCTCTCCCTCGGCATCCGCCGATTCGGGCCGTCGGACGAAGGGGCGGCCGTCCATGCCCTCGTGGGACGAGATCGTCTTCGGCGCACGGACCGACGAGAGCTGAACGGCCGGCGTCGCCAGTCGCTCAGGCGAACGCGCCGAGCCGCAGCAGCGGAACGGTGCGCTCCTCTTCGGTGAGTGAGCCGTGCTGTCCGATCATCCGTTGCGGGCGCTTGTCGGCCTCGCGGTCGTCGTAGTACGCGTAGCGGCCGCGCGCCGCGACGAGCACGTCGCCGATCCGTTCGCGCACCTCGTCGGCGACGGGCCCGAACAGCCCGGCGGTGATCGCGTCATCGCGGGTGAGCACCCAGGCCCGCGCGTGCTCCCGCTCGCGCCACCGCGCGGCCACGGCATCCGCGTGTCCGGGGGTGGCGTACACGTGCAGCATGCGGGGCTCGCCGCCGATGAGCTCCACGCCCTCCAGCAGGTCGGCGCCCTGGCGCAGAAGGACGTGCTTGTGCGCGGGTACATCGACCATGCCGTGGTCGGCGGTGACGATCACCCCGGTGCGTGGATCGATCGCGGCGGCGAGGTCGCGCGCGGCGGCGTCGACGCGTTCGAGGGCGTCGGTCCAGCGATCGGACTCCCACCCGTCGCGGTGGCCCGCGCTATCGAGGTCGGGCGCGTACAGGTACACGAGAGCCCCGGGATGCCGCGCCGCCAGGTCGGCGGCGATGGCGGCGCGCTCCCCCACATCGGCAGCGGAGACGAACTGGGCGCCGCGCAGAGTCGCGGCGGTGAAGCCGGTGCCGGTGTAGTCGGGACGCGATACGACGAAGCACGGACGACCGTGCTCGGCTTCGACCTCGAAGAGCGGTCGGCTGCGCTGCCAGGTGTGCGGGTCGAGACCGTCGGTCTCCCAGCCGTGCAGTTGGTTCGGGGCCGTCCGTGTGCCGGGGATGCGCGCGCGGTAGCCGACGATGCCGTGGGTGCCGGGCTCGGTGCCGGTGAGCAGGCTCGTCAGGGCAGAGGCGGTGGTCGAGGGGAAGACCGTCCACGCGACATCGCGGCGAGAGCCGGCCGACCCGAGGAAGCGAGCGTGTCCGCGACGGGCGGCCAGATTGTGCGTGCCCAGTCCGTCGACCACGAACACGATGGCGCTGCGGGCCGGGGCGAGCCACGTCGACTCCCGCGACAGGGCGGCGATCGCCTCGGTCACCACACCGGTGAGGCTCCGGGCGCGCGGCGGGGCCGCCGGTAGGCTGAGGGACATCGGGGCCAGTCTTCCATACGACTCTCCGCCCCCGTCGAGATCGACGCCCGCCCGACCCGAGGCCGCACCTATGCCCGATTCCCGTTCCTCCTCCGCTTCCCCCATCGCCGAGCGCATCGAAGACGTCGATGTCTCCGCCGAGATGCAGGGGTCGTTCCTCGAGTACGCCTACTCGGTCATCTACTCGCGCGCGCTGCCGGATGCGCGCGACGGTCTGAAGCCCGTGCAGCGCCGCATCCTGTACCAGATGGCAGAGATGGGCCTGCGTCCCGACCGCGGACACGTCAAGAGCGCCCGCGTCGTCGGTGAGGTGATGGGAAAGCTCCACCCCCACGGCGACGCGCCGATCTACGACGCCCTCGTGCGCCTGGCGCAGCACTTCTCGCTGCGCGTGCCGCTGATCGACGGGCACGGCAACTTCGGGTCCCTCGACGACGGCCCCGCGGCCCCGCGTTACACCGAGGCGCGGCTCGCGCCCCCCGCGCTCGCGCTCACAGAGAACCTCGACGAAGACGTCGTGGATTTCGTGCCCAACTACGACGGCCAGTTCCAGCAGCCCGACGTGCTGCCCGCGGCTTTCCCGAACCTGCTCGTCAACGGCGCCACCGGCATCGCGGTCGGCATGGCGACGAACATGGCCCCGCACAACCTCATCGAGGTCGTCGGCGCCGCTCGGCACCTGCTGCAGAACCCGGATGCCACGGTCGAGGAGCTCATGGAGTTCGTCCCGGGTCCCGACCTCCCCTCGGGGGGGATCATCGTCGGACTCGACGGGATCAAGGACGCCTACACGAACGGCCGTGGTTCCTTCCGCACCCGCGCCAAGTCATCGATCGAGTCGCTGGGCCCGCGTCGCACGGGCATCGTCATCACCGAGCTCCCCTACCTGGTGGGGCCGGAGCGGGTGATCGAGAAGATCAAAGACGCCGTGCAGGCCAAGAAGCTCACCGGTATCGCCGACGTCACCGACCTCAGCGACCGTCAGCACGGGCTTCGGCTGGTCATCGGCATCAAGACGGGCTTCGACCCGAAGGCGGTGCTCGAGCACCTCTACCGGCTCACGCCGCTGGAGGATTCCTTCGGCATCAACAACGTCGCCCTCGTCGACGGGCAGCCCCAGACCCTCGGGCTGCGCGAAATGCTGCGGGTGTACCTCGACCACCGCATCCGTGTCGTCACCCGGCGGAGCGAATACCGGTTGGCTCGCAAGCGCGAACGCCTGCACCTCGTCGAGGGCCTTCTCATCGCGATCCTCGACATCGACGAGGTCATCCAGGTCATCCGTTCCTCCGACGACGGGGAGGAGGCCCGCACGCGCCTGCAGGAGGTCTTCGACCTCTCCCACCCCCAGGCCGAGTACATCCTCGAGCTGCGCTTGCGGCGCCTGACGAAGTTCTCGCGCATCGAGCTCGAGGCCGAGCGCGATCAGCTCCAGGCCGAGATCGATCAGCTGGTCGAACTCCTCAGCAGCGACGTCCTGCTGCGGGGCCAGGTCTCCAGCGAACTCGACGCCGCAGCCGAGGCCTACGGGACGCCGCGCCGGACGATGCTGCTCAACGGCGGCCCCGTGCAGCCGCGGTCGGCGAAGGCGGCGGTCATCGCCGACCTCCAGATCGCCGACGCCCCGTGCCGCGTCTTCCTCTCGGCCACCGGGCGGATGGTGCGCGCCGAGCTCACCGCCGACGCCCCCGGCGGAGGGGTGGTTCCGCCCTCACGCCGCGCGAAGCACGACGCGGTGCGCTCGTCCGTCGACACCACGACGCGCGGCGACATCGGCGCGGTCACCTCGGCCGGGCGCCTCGTGCGCTTCTCCCCCGTCGACCTTCCCTCCGTGCCGGGCAACTCCGTGCATTTGGCGGCGGGAACGAAGGTGGAGCAGTACCTCACCCTCGCCAAGGGCGAGGAGGTCGTGGCTCTCGTGCCGCTCGCCGACGCCCCTCCGATCGCCCTTGGCACCGCCCACGGTGTCGTCAAGCGCGTGTCCGCGTCCGAGCTCGGCACCAAGCCCGAGATCGAGATCATCGCGCTCCGCGACGGCGACCGGGTCGTCGGGGCCGCGACGGCGTCCGACGCGGCGGAGCTCGTCTTCGTGGCCAGCGACGCCCAGCTCCTGCGCTTCGACGCCTCGTCGGTGCGGCCGCAGGGTCGCTCGGCCGGTGGCATGAGTGGCATCCGTCTGTCCGACGGCGCGCACGTCATCGCTTTCGCGGTCGTCGGCGGCTCGGCGTTCGACGCGGTCGTCGTCACCGTCGCCGGCTCCTCTTCGGCTTTGGCGGGAACGGATGCCGGAAGCGCCAAGGTCTCGGCCTTCACCGAGTTCCCCGCGAAGGGGCGTGCCACCGGGGGTGTGCGGGCGCAGCGCCTGCTGCGCGGCGAAGACGCCCTCGTGCTGGCCTGGGTCGGATCCGACCCGCGGGCGGTGGGGACCGACGGCTCCACGCGTACGCTCCCCGAGCCGGGAGCGAAACGCGACGCCTCGGGAACCCCCCTCGACGCGGCGGTCGGCGCCATCGGCACGACCATCCGCTGAGTCGGGGCTCAGCCCCCGTGGCCCCGGCCGGGATGCCGGGGGTCAGACGTCGATGCGCTCGCGGGCCAGCCGGTCACTGGAGTCGACGATGAACTCGCGGCGGGGAGCGACCTCGCTGCCCATCAGCAGATCGAACACCTGCGACGCGGCTTCCATGTCGCGCACCTGGACGCGCCGGAGCATGCGACCGGCGCGGTCCATCGTGGTGGTCGCGAGCTGGTCGGCATCCATTTCGCCGAGGCCCTTGTAGCGCTGGATCGGCTCCTGCCAGCGCTTGTTGGCCTTTCGCAGCTTCGTGAGCAGGGCGTGCAACTCTTGCTCGCTGTAGGTGTAGATGGTCTCGTTGGGCTTGGATCCGTGGTTGATCACGATGACCCGGTGCAGCGGCGGGACGGCGGCGAACACCCGGCCGGCCTCGACGAGCGGGCGCATGTAGCGGAAGAAGAGCGTCAGCAGCAGGGTGCGGATGTGCGCCCCGTCCACGTCGGCGTCGCTCATCAGGATGACCTTGCCGTAGCGGGCCGCGTCGAGATCGAAGGAGCGCCCGGAGCCGGCACCGATCACCTGGATGATCGAGGCGCACTCGGCGTTGGACAGCATGTCGCTGATCGACGCCTTCTGCGTGTTGAGGATCTTGCCGCGAATCGGCAGCAGTGCCTGGTACGCGCTGTTGCGCGCGTCGCGAGCAGTGCCGAGGGCGGAGTTTCCCTCGACGATGAACAGCTCGGAGTCGGCGACGTCGTTGGTTCGGCAGTCCACGAGCTTGGATGGCAGCGACGAGGACTCGAGGGCGTTCTTTCGGCGCTGCGTCTCTTTGTGGGTGCGCGCAGAGATGCGCGCCTTCATCTCGGAGACGATCTTCTCGAGAAGCTGCGCGGTCTGCGCCTTGTCGTCGCGCTTGGGCGAGGCGAACCGCGCCGCGAGCTCTGTGCCGACGACCTGAGCGACGATCTGGCGGACCGCCGGGGTGCCGAGCACCTCTTTGGTCTGCCCCTCGAACTGCGGCTCGGGCAGGCGGACGGTGAGCACCGCCGTGAGGCCGGCGAGGATGTCGTCTTTCTCGATCTTGTCGTTGCCCACCTTGAGCTTGCGGGAGTTCTGCTCGACCTGCGCCCGCAAAATCTTCATGAGGCCCTGCTCGAAGCCCTGCTGATGGGTTCCGCCCTTGGGCGTGGAGATGATGTTGACGAACGAGCGGGTGGTGGTGTCGTACCCCGTTCCCCATCGCACCGCGATGTCGACCTCGCACACGCGCTCGACCTCGGTGGGGATCATCGATCCACCGGGCTGGAGCACGGGCACCGTCTCGGTGAACGTGCCCGATCCCGTGAGCCGCCACGTGTCGGTGATCGCCGCGTCGGGGGCGAGGAACTCGGCGAACTCCGAGATGCCGCCGTCGAAGCGGTAGCTCGTTTCGACGGGCTCGTCACCGCGCTCGTCGGTGATGACGATCTCGAGACCGGGAACGAGGAACGCCGTCTGACGCGCGCGCTGCACCAACTCGTCGAGGCCGAACGCCGCATCTTTCGTGAAGATCTGCCGATCGGCCCAGTAGCGGATGCGCGTACCGGTGACCCCGCGGGGAGCCTTTCCGACCACCCGCAGTTCGCTGCTGCGCTCGAACGGGGTGAAGGTCGAATCGGGGCCGTCGCCGGCGAAAAGGCCGGGCTCGCCGCGGTGGAACGACATTGCGTAGGTCTTGCTCGCGCGGTCGACCTCGACGTCGAGGCGCTCGGACAGGGCGTTGACCACCGAGGCGCCCACGCCGTGCAGACCGCCCGACGCAGCGTACGAGCCACCGCCGAACTTGCCGCCGGCGTGCAGCTTGGTGAAGACGACCTCGACTCCGGAGAGGCCCGTGCGCGGTTCGACATCGACGGGGATGCCGCGTGCCCGGTCGCGCACCTCGACGCTGCCGTCGCGGTGGAGCACGATCTCGATACGGGAGCCGTGGCCGGCGAGGGCCTCATCGACGGAGTTGTCGATGATCTCCCACAGGCAGTGCATGAGACCGCGGGAGTCGGTGGAGCCGATGTACATGCCCGGGCGCTTGCGCACCGCCTCGAGGCCCTCGAGAACCTGGAGATGATGGGCGGAATACTCGGACGTCACAATCTCCCAGCGTAATCGGGGCCTCCGACATCGCTCTGCAGCCACACGGAGCCGGCGGGGCGACGTACGCGCACAGCGAAATGTCAGGCCCCAGGGGCATAGGGGAAACATCCCCGTGGTTCTATTGACAGACTCGCCCAACGACCACCGAGGAGGGCAACAGACATGAACACCACGACCGCACCCGACGCGACCGTCGTCCTCGACCACCGCCTGACGGCGGCAGATCGCTGCGACTCCTGTGGAGCGCAGGCGTACATCGCCGCCGAGGTCAACGGCAGCGAACTGCTGTTCTGCGCGCACCACGGACGCAAGTACGAAGAGAAGCTGCGCAGCATCGCGACGTCGTGGCACGACGAGACCGCTCGTCTCACCGCCGCCGACTGACGCGCCTTCGTTCGAACGGGCTCCGCGCCGCTCCTCACCGAGCGGAACGGGGCCCGTTCGACGTGTAGTGGCGGGGAATGATCGGCGACACGCGGAGGGCGATCTCTTCGCCGATGGTGTCGATCGCCTCGGCCAGGTCGGTCGCCGTCGACACCGCGCCCGCCCCGAACACCGCGACCTCGTCACCGAGCGCCGCGTCCGGCCACCCTTCGATCACGGTCGAGGTCTCCTCGATGGTGCGCACACGGCGCGGCCCGCCGGGGGTCGCCACGTCGAAGCGCCCCGCGAGCGCGGACGGCAGTCCGTGCAGGTGACCGACGTCCACACGCACCGCGTCTCCGTCGGTCTCGACCACCGTGGCCGACAGCACGGCGATCGGGTCGATTCCCAGGGTGGACTCCCCCGCTCCTCCGGCGGGTCGGATGCCGTACGAGAACGCTCCGACGCGCACCAGGTCTTCGCGGAACGGCGCGCGGGCGAAACCGGCGGCGCTGGCGGCGAGGTGCGAGAACCGCGGCGTGAGCCCCGCGGCGACGGCCGACGCCCGCGCGGCGAGGAACAGGTCACGGGCCTCGTCGTCGTCGGCATCCGAGGCTTCCGCGATGTGCGACCAGAGACCTTCGAAGCGGGCGGCGCCCGTCGCCACGAGGGTGGCGGTGCGCGTCAGTGCGGCGTCCCAGCGTTCGGGCCGGATGCCGTTGCGGTGCAGGCCCGTGTCGATCTTCAGGTGCACGCGCGCCGGCGTCGGCTGCGGGGCGAGGGCCGCGAGATCCTCGAGGAGGGCCTCGTCGCCGATCCCGAGGTCGAGGTCGGCGGTGATCCCCGAGGCAAGGTCATCGGGTGCTCCGAGCAGCCAGACGAAGATGCGGGCGTCGGGCCCCGCGATCGCGCGCACGTCGCGCCCGGTAGCGACGTCGAACGCTCCGAACCACTCGACGCCCTCGGCGCGCGCCCGGCGGACGATGGCTTCGAGACCGTGCCCGTAGGCGTCGTCTTTCACGACGAGCATGTGCTGCGCGGGAGCGATGGTCTCGCGCACGCGGGCGAGGTTGCGGGCGAAGGCGTCGAGGTCGACCCGGTACTCGGCGCTCATGCGACCACCGTCCGCACGGCACGCGTACCGATCGCGGCGACGATCTCGCTCGCGCGCCAGCCGGTGGCATCCGTCCACTCGCTCAGCGAGGGGTGTCCAGCGTGAGGATCGCCGAAGAAGACCACCTCGCTGCCGCGCTCGGGGGTGGCGTCGCCCACATCGACGACGCAGACGTCCATCGCCACTCGCCCAACGATGCGGTGGCGGCGTCCGTCGATGCCGACCGTGGCGAGGTTACCGAGGGAGCGCAGCACGCCCTGCGCGTATCCGCCCGTGACGAGGGCGATGGCGGTGTCGCGGGGAGCGCGGTGCGTGTAGCCGTACGAGACGCCTTCGCCCGCGCGCAGCGGCTTCGTGCCGAGCACACGGCCGCGCAGCGACAGCACGGGACGCGAGCCGTCCGCGCCATCGGGAAGGCCGTACAGCGTGGCAGCGTGGAGCCCGTGCGGGTCGATCCCGTCCTCCGCCAGAACGGATGCCACCCACTGGGCGCCATGACCCCATCCGTCGGCGGCGAGCACGTCGTCGGGCGAGACCGTCGAGGCCAGAGCGGCGTTGGCGCGCAGGTTCTGCGTCGACAGAACGGCCACCGGAGCCACTCCCCCGGCGGTATCGGCGCGGTCGGGAAGGGCGGAGGTCACGCCATCTAGACTATCCGGGTCCCCCGTTCCCGACCCCGGAGTATGCATGCCTCAGCAGGGTTTCTCCCCCGTCACCCGTCTGCGCTACCTCGCCGGACGTGCCCGCCGCATCGACGTGGGCTCGGTGGTCGAGCGAGCCAAAGAGGCGTCGGCGCAGCACAAGAAGGCGTTGCCGCTCGTGGTCGCCGACATGCTGTACCAGGCCGGTGTGAAGAACGTCGGCTTCCAGGACTACATCGACTACGACTTCGCGATCCTCACGCCCGCCGAGCGCGCCACCTATATGACGCACCCGGTGTCGAACCAGATCTCGCAGAAGTACGACCACCCCGACTACCGCTACATCTTCCAGGACAAGGTCGAGTTCGACCGTCGCTTCAGCGAGTTCCTGCGCCGCGACTGGATGATCGTCGACGAGACCAACGCCGACGAGTTGCGCGCGTTCACCGAGCGTCTCGGCACGATCGTCACGAAGGAACCCGTGGGTCAGGCCGGTACCGGTGTGCACCGGTACCACGCTGCCGAGGTCGAGGACTGGGCACAGTTCCATCGCGGTCTGCTCGAACGCGGCGAGATCCTCGTCGAAGAGGTCATCCGCCAGCACGACGACCTCGCGGCGGTCTGCCCGGGCACCGTGAACACCACCCGCGTCACGGCGTTCTTCGACGGCGAGAAGACCCACATCCTGGCGATGGCGCAGAAGTTCGGCCGCGGCGCCGTCAGCGACCAGATGACCTTCGGCGGCTTCTACACGATGCTCGACGAGAACGGCCACGCTCTCGGCGCCGGCTACGACTCGCACGGCCACGTGCACGAGGTGCACCCCGACTCCGGCGCCCGCATCGGCGACTTCCAGCTTCCGCTGATCGACGAGGTGAAGGCGTTCGTCGACCGCGTCGCGCGGGTCGTCCCCCAGGTGCAGTACGTCGGGTGGGACATCGTCGTCGGTCCCGACGGCCCGGTGCTCGTCGAGGGTAACTGGGGCGCCGGCGTCTACGAGAACAAGCCCAGCGTCACCGGCATCCGCACCGGTCACAAGCCGCGCTACCGCGCCGCCATCGGTTTCTGACGTCTGGATGCCGAGAAGGCCCTCTCCCCGTTCGGGAGAGGGCCTTCTGTGTGATCGGCGTCAGGCGGGACGCACGATGCCGAGCGGCGTCGACTCGTGGCCCTGACCGAGCGGGTTGTCCTTGAGGATCGCGACGAGGCGCTTCTCGCCAGCCTTGTCCATCGTGGAACCGAGGATGTTGCCGCCAAGGTCGTTGATGTCGACGACAGCCACCTGGAGGTCGATGCCGAGCAGCGCCTTCAGTCGCGCAGCGACCTCGCGGGGCCGCTCCGGGCCGAGGACCACGGCCTGGTTGTAGGGCGGGATCGTGCCCTTGGTGGGGCCGTCGATGGCGCGAGCCTTGTCGCCCGCGATCCGGTAGAAGTCGCCCTTGCGTCCGAACGCCTTGGTGACGGCCGAGACCGCAGCCGCGAACAGGATGCGGGGCGTCCCGCACTCGCGCAGAGCCATCTCCATCGTCTCGGGCATGCCGAGGCCGATGCCGTAGGGCGTGCGCGTGACGTACTTCGACAGGAACAGCGCGAGCTTGCGGGGCGTGATCGAGTCGAGCTTGTACGAGCGGCCCTGCGTGATCGCGACGATCTTCTCGGTGACGAACAGCAGGTCGCCCGGCTGCACGGCATCCTTCGCGTACTCGAGAATGAACGCATCGAGGTCGTCGCCCGGCATGACGACCCGCGTACGGATCGGAATGCGGGCGTACGACGCGCCTTCGACGGTGACGGTGAGCGCCTTGCCGGCGTTGGCCTGCCCGCTCATTCGAGGTAGTCCCGGAGGGACTGCGAACGGCTGGGATGGCGCAGCTTGGCCATTGTCTTCGACTCGATCTGGCGGATCCGCTCGCGCGTCACGCCGAACGTGTCACCGATCTGATCGAGCGTCTTGGGCTGGCCGTCGCCGAGACCGAAGCGCATGCGGATGACACCGGCCTCGCGCTCGCTGAGCGAGTCCAGGAGCGACTCGAGCTGACGCTGCAGCATCGTGAAGCCCACGGCGTCTGCCGGGACGACTGCCTCGGTGTCTTCGATGAGGTCGCCGAACTCGCTGTCGCCGTCCTCACCCAGGGGCGTGTGCAGCGAGATGGGCTCTCGACCGTACTTCTGCACCTCGATGACCTTTTCGGGGGTCATGTCGAGTTCGCGGCTGAGCTCTTCCGGGGTGGGTTCGCGCCCGAGGTCTTGCAGCATCTGCCGCTGGACGCGGGCGAGCTTGTTGATGACCTCGACCATGTGCACCGGGATGCGGATGGTGCGGGCCTGGTCGGCCATGGCGCGCGTGATCGCCTGGCGGATCCACCAGGTCGCGTAGGTCGAGAACTTGAAGCCCTTGGTGTAGTCGAACTTCTCGACCGCACGGATGAGGCCCAGGTTTCCTTCCTGGATGAGGTCGAGGAACTGCATCCCGCGACCGGTGTAGCGCTTGGCGAGGGAGACGACCAGACGGAGGTTCGCGCCGAGCAGGTGGCTCTTCGCGCGCTGCCCGTCACGGGCCACCCACTGCAGGTCGAGACCCAGCTGGCTGGTCTTCTCGGCCGCCGACATGTTCGACAGCTTCTCTTCGGCGAACAGGCCCGCCTCGATCCGCATCGCGAGCTCGACCTCTTCGGCCGCGTTCAGGAGCGGGACCTTGCCGATCTGCTTCAGGTAGTCCTTGACCGGGTCGGCGGTGGCGCCGGTGATCTGCGCCGAGTAGACGGGGACGTCGTCTTCATCGCTCGAGGAGATGACGATCGCGCCGGTCGGGAGCGCCTCGACGGGCGTCGCCGGGGTCTCGTCGTCGTCGTCGCTGTCGTCGTCCGTCTTCTTCGCCGCCGGCTTCGCCGTGTCGTCGCTGTCGTCGTCGGAGTCATCCGCAACTTCGACCTCTTCGTCGATGTCTTCCTCGACGTCATCCTCATCGAGGTCATCGTCGGCCTTGGCCTTCGTCTTCGCCTTGGCGGGCGAGGCCTTGGCCTTGGCCGGGGCCTTCTTCGCCGCCGTCTTCGTCGACGCGGTCGTGGTCTCCTCCGCGGTGTCGAGATCGGTGTCCTTCGCACTGCGGGAGCGGGTCTTGGTGTTCGTGCCTGCCACGTTTCGCCTTTCACCGGGAACGCGCGTTGCACGGCCGCCGGTCGTTCTCGGACACTAGTAAGACCCTTGTCAAGTCCAATCGTCGGAGCGGGGCTCCTGGATCGGCCGACAATGGGTCAGGTTCTTTATTGTCTCACATCCTCAGCGCGGGACTTGACGCGAACCGGGGATCTGTGCCTAGACAACGTCGAGCGGGTGTTCGCTATTCCGTGGCGGCCGCGGGTGAGCTGACCGTGGGCCCCGCGTGGGGCGCGGAACTCAGCCCAGTCGTCCCCGCCGGTCATCGTCGCCGGGGCGGGTCGCCAGGAAGCGCTCCAGTTCGGCGGCGAGCTCGTCGGCGCTCGGCAGGTCGCCGGTGTGGATGATCGGTGTCGCCTGAGTCGAGCCGGCCATGTAGGAGTCGTAGCGCTCCTCCAGTCCCTGCAGCATTCGCGTGAGTTCTTCGCTGCCGTCGACCTGCTCCGTGACCTTTCCGAGGAATTCACGGTTCTCTTCGCGGAGCACCTCGCCGGAGAACACCAGCCCCGTCGCGACCGTCAGGCTGTCGAGGCCGGCCAGCGCGGCGGCGGGATACTCGGTGTCGCCGAGGTAGTGCGGGACGAGCAGAGCGAATCCGACGACTTTCGCCCCCGCCTCCGCGAAGCGGTACTCGAGCAAGTGGCCCACGGTGGAGGGGACGTGCGTGTGGGGGCGCCAAACCGAGTGGGCCTCGGCCAGGTCTTTGCGTGTTCCGCTGACGGTGGTTCCGATCGGGCGCGTATGAGGGACCGGCATCGGGATGGCGTGCACCCACGTGATCGACGACACCTGCAGCCCCGCACTGAGTTCCAGCACGCTCTCGACGAACGCCTCCCACAGGAAGTCCGGCTCGTAGCCGGCGAGGAGGAGGAAGGGGTTACCGACCGAGTCGTGCGCGAGTGACAGCTCGAGGCGCGGCGGGCGGTAGTCGGTGAGGTGATCTTCGACGAACGTGATGAGCGGCCGACGCGCGCGGTAGTCGAGCAGCGTGTCGTTGTCGAACACGACCACCGGGTTCGGCTCGAGGTCATCGCGGAAGTACTCGACCAGGCGCGTGACCGCTCCGCCCGCATCGGTGAACCCGGTCAGCGTGATCACCAAGGGGAGCCCCGACGGCACGGGTGGCGCTGCGGGGGCGCGGTCGTACAGCGGTGCGGGATACGGCATACCTCCACTCTACGAGCCGGGTCGGATGAGGCGGCGGCGGGGCGTCCCGCTTCTAGCGAACAGGCGCGAACCTAGGATGGAGTCATGCCGTTTCCCTCCGTGACGCACACCGATGTCCCCGCTCTCGAGTCCGACGCCGATGCGATTCTTCTGGTCGTGGCGAAGTCCGACGAGACCGGACCCGACCCGCAGGGGTGGGAGGGCCTCGGCGCCGCGCTGAAGTCGGTCGGGTTCACGGGCGCCGTGGGGTCGTTCCAACGCGTGCATGTGCCGGGCGTCGAACTGCCGGTGGCCGTCGCGGGTGCCGGGTCGACTCCGGATGCCGCCGCCCTTCGCGACGCGGCCGGAACCGGCCTGCGTCAGCTCACGGGCTTCGAGCACGTCGTCGTTCAGTCTCTGGTCGCCGGCGACTGGCGCCCGCTCGCCGAGGGGGCGGCGCTGGGCGGCTACCGCTTCGCCGGATACAAGACAGAAGCGCCGAAGGCACGAGCCTCTCGTGTGTCGGTCTACACGGCCGAGGCGCCCAGCGATGCCGATCTCGCCGCCGTCCCCGCCGTCGCGGGTGCCGTGGCGCTCGTGAAGGACCTGGTGACGACTCCCGCCGAATGGCTCGGGCCCGCCGACTTCGCTGACGCCGCCGTCGAGGCGGTCGCCGACCTCCCCGTTCAGGTAGAGGTGCTCGATGAGAACGCGCTCCGTGAGGGGGGCTACGGAGGGATCCTCGGCGTCGGCCAGGGCTCCGACCGCCCGCCGCGCCTGGTTCGCCTGGAGTACTCGCCCGCCGACGCCGTGCGCCACATCGCGCTCGTGGGCAAGGGCATCACGTTCGACACCGGCGGTCTCTCCCTCAAGCCCGCGGCATCCATGGTCGGCATGAAGTACGACATGTGCGGTGCCGCGACGGTCCTGTCGGTCGTGAAGGCTGCCGCCGAGATGGCGCTCCCCGTGCGGGTGTCCGCCTGGCTGTGCATCGCCGACAACATGCCCTCGGGCCGAGCCACCCGCCCGGGCGACGTGCTGCGCATGCTCGACGGCAGCACCGTGGAGGTGCTGAACACCGACGCCGAGGGTCGGCTCGTCCTCGCCGACGGTCTGGTCGCCGCGAGCCGCGAGAACCCCGATCTCATCGTCGATGTCGCCACACTCACCGGCGCGATCACGGTGGCCCTCGGCAACCGCCACACGGGGGTCATGGGAGAAGACGAGGCTGTCGCCGAGTATCTCGCCGCCGCGGGGCGCGTTTCTGAGCTCGCGTGGCAGCTGCCGCTGCCGGCACACATGGTCGACGACCTCGACTCCCCCATCGCCGACCTCCAAAACGCCAAGATCGGTGACCCGGCCGGAGGCTCGCTGTTCGCCGGGTTGTTCCTCCGCCACTTCGTCGGCCGCGTCTCCGACGCCGCCGACGCCCCTCGCATTCCCTGGGTGCACCTCGACATCGCCGGTGTCGGCATGAACAAGGGCGCCCCGTACGGATACACCGACAAGGGTGTGACGGGCGCGACTGTGCGTGCGCTCGTCGAGATGATCTCCGCGGGGACCGTGCGATGACCGAGTACGACGCCGACGTGGTCGTGCTGGGCGGGGGCAGCGGCGGATATGCCGCTGCGCTGCGCCTCGCCGAGCTCGGGAAGGACGTCGTGCTCGTCGAGAAGGACAAGCTCGGGGGAACGTGCCTGCACCGCGGGTGCATCCCCACCAAGGCGCTCCTCCACGCCGCCGAGGTCGCCGACGCCGCGCGCGGCGCGGTCGACATCGGGGTGCAGGCGTCGTTCGACGGCATCGACCCGGCGCGCGTCCGTGCGTACCGCGAGGGAATCGTCGCCAAGAAGTTCAAGGGGTTGGAAGGCCTCATCTCCGCCCGGGGCATCCGCGTCGTTCGCGGCGACGGCGTGCTCGAGGCGGGACCGTCGGTACGCGTCGGCGACGACGTGTACCGCGGTGGCGACGTCATTCTCGCGACCGGCTCGTACAGTCGCACTCTGCCCGGTCTCGAGATCGGCGGTCGGGTTCTGGGTAGCGAGCAGGCGCTCGACCTCGAGGTCGTTCCGGAGCGTGTCGTCGTGCTCGGCGGCGGTGTCATCGGTGTCGAATTCGCGAGCGTCTGGCGCTCGTTCGGCGTCGAGGTGACGATCGTCGAGGCGCTCCCCCATCTTCTTCCCGCCGAGGATGTCTCTTCCAGCAAGGCTCTCGAGCGGGCATTCCGCAAGCGCGGGATCGGCTTCCACCTCGGCCGGCGGTTCTCGTCGGTGAACGCGCGGGAGGACGGCGTGACCGTCGTCCTGGACGACGGCACCGAACTGGATGCCGACTACGTGCTGGTCGCCGTCGGCCGCGGCCCCGCGACCGCGGGTCTCGGGTTCGAAGAGGTCGGTGTGCGGTTGGAGCGCGGTTTCGTGAGCACCGATGAGCGTCTGCGGACCGCGGCCCCGCACGTGTGGGCTGTCGGGGATATCGTTCCCGGTCTGCAACTGGCGCACCGCGGCTTCCAGCAGGGCATCTTCGTCGCCGAGGAGATCGCGGGCCTGTCGCCGGCCCTCGTGCCCGACGTCGATGTGCCGCGCGTCGCGTATTCGCACCCGGAAGTGGCCTCCGTGGGGCTCACCGAGGCGCAGGCCCAGGATCGTTACGGTTCCGAGTCCATTCGCGCCTACGAGTACAACCTCGCGGGGAACGGACGCAGCGAGATCCTCGGCACCGCGGGCATCGTGAAGATCGTCCGCCGGGTCGACGGACCCGTCGTGGGCGCGCATCTCGTGGGCGACCGCGTCGGTGAACTCATCTCCGAAGCGCAACTCGTCGTGGGCTGGGAGGCGCATCCCGAAGACGTCGCGCCGTTCGTCCACGCCCACCCCACACAGAGCGAAGCACTGGGTGAAGCGTTCCTCGCCCTGGCCGGCAAGCCCCTGCACGCACTCTGACCCCCCAGCCGTTACTAAGCTAGACACCGCATCCGGTACGAAGGAGACATATCCATGAGCACTTCCGTCGTCCTCCCCGCTCTCGGCGAGAGCGTGACCGAGGGAACGGTCACCCGCTGGCTCAAGCAGGTCGGTGACACCGTCCAGGAGGACGAAGGTCTGCTGGAGATCTCGACCGACAAGGTCGACACCGAGATCCCCTCGCCCGTCTCGGGCGTGATCGAGGAGATCCTCGTCCAGGAAGACGAGACCGTCGAGGTCGGCGCCATCCTGGCCAAGATCGGTGACGGATCGGGCGCCGCGTCGTCCGATGCCGCCCCCGAGGCGGCTCCCGCCGAGGAGCCCGAGGCTCCGGCCGAGCCGGCCCAGGAAGCCCCTGCCGCCGAGGAGCCCGCGGCTCCCGCCGAGCAGCCCTCCGCTCCCGCCGCTTCGGGCGACTCGACCGAGGTCGTTCTGCCCGAGCTGGGCGAGAGCGTGACCGAGGGAACGGTCACCCGCTGGCTCAAGGCCGTCGGCGACGACGTCGAGGTCGACGAGCCGCTGCTCGAGATCTCGACCGACAAGGTCGACACCGAGATCCCCTCCCCCGTTGCCGGGAAGCTGCAGGAGATCCTGGTCCAGGAAGACGAGACCGTCGCCGTCGGTTCGGCTCTCGCGCGCATCGGCAGCGGCGCTGCCCCGGCCGCGTCGCAGGACGAGCCGGCCGCTCCCGCGGCCGAAGAGAAGCCGGCCGAGGCTCCCGCTGCGGAGGAGAAGCCGGCCGCGGCTCCTGCCGCCGAGGAGAAGCCGGTTGCGCAGCCCGCTCCCGCCGTGGAGCCGAAGCCCGCGGCACAGGCCCCCGCCTCTGCTCCGGCGGCCAGCGGTGACGAGATCACCTACGTGACCCCGCTCGTGCGTCGCCTGGCGCAGCAGCAGGGCGTTGACCTGTCGACGCTCAAGGGAAGCGGCGTCGGCGGGCGCATCCGCAAGGAAGACGTTCTGAAGGCCGCCGAGGCCGCCAAGGCGGCTCCCGCCGCGGCTGCACCCGCGACCGCTGCCGCCCCGGCCGCTCCCGCCGAGGTCTCGCCGCTTCGCGGAACCACCCAGAAGATGTCGCGTCTGCGTAAGGTCATCGCCGAGCGTGCCGTGGCATCGATGCAGGCGACGGCACAGCTGACCACGGTCGTCGAGGTCGATGTCACGAAGGTCGCCGCACTCCGCGACCGCGTGAAGGGTGACTTCCAGCAGAAGACGGGCGACAAGCTCTCGTTCCTGCCGTTCTTCGCCCTCGCGGCCGTCGAGGCGTTGAAGACCTACCCGATCATCAACTCCACGGTCGAGGGCGACGAGATCGTCTACCCGGCCCACGAGAACGTCTCGATCGCGGTCGACACCGAGCGTGGACTGCTGACCCCGGTCGTCAAGGACGCGGGTGACAAGAACATCGCTCAGCTCGCGCGCGAGATCGCCGATCTCGCGACCCGCACGCGTGACAACAAGCTGAAGCCCGACGAGCTCGCCGGCGGCACTTTCACGCTGACCAACACCGGTTCGCGTGGCGCCCTGTTCGACACTCCGATCGTCTTCCTGCCGCAGTCGGCGATCCTCGGCCTCGGTGCCGTGGTGAAGAAGCCGGGCGTCGTCTCGGTCGACGGCAAGGATGCGATCTCGGTCCGTTCGTACGTGTACCTCGCCCTGTCGTACGACCACCGCATCATCGACGGAGCCGACGCAGCCCGCTTCCTCGGCGCTGTGAAGGCGCGCCTCGAAGCGGCCCAGTTCGAGGGTGACCTCGGCATCTGACCGCAGCCCTAACCGGCTCACGATGGCTGGTTCGCAACGTCTCTGACGGAGCGGACCAGCCATCGGTCGTTTCCGCGGACGACGGTGACGTGCTGCACCTGCCCGTCCTCGGTAAGTCGGATGACGGCGACACCGCCGAAGTCTTCGACGACGGTCAGCTCGGCGCTCCCCGGGTCGAGGAGGGGCGGCTCGTCGAGTTCTCGCGGACCCTCGCGAAACGACGTGACGCAGGTGTCGTCAGCGCATTCGGCGAGCGATCGCAACAGGCCCGGGGCTGCGGTCGCCACGTCGACGTCCGCGTCGGAGTCCAGGGTGCTCCCGCTGACCTCTCCCGCCGCGGAGGGTGTGGGCCGAGGTTCCGGCAGCAGGGTCGACGCGGGGGCAGGGATCGTCGTGGTGGGCGAGGGGGATTCTCGCGTCGGGACGAGCAAGAACCCGGCCGTGAGTGCGACGGTCGCGACCACCGCGCCCACGATCAGCAGCCGCGAGGGGCGATGCTCGCCGAGAACGCCGGCCGCGGCCCGCTTTACGGCCGACGCGATATCGGCATCCACGAGACTTCCTCCCCAGGTGCCGGACGGGGGTGGCGCGGGATCGGCGATCGGCTGCTCGTCGACCGACGGAGCGAGCGGGCCGAGGATGAGCGGGCGGGGCTCGACCGCGGAGCGGAGCCTTCGCTCCAGGGAGTCCCACGCCCGCGGCGGCTCGGTGAGGAGTCCCTCGCGGACGCGCGCGAACGGGGCGCGCTCGTCGTCGGCGAGGAGCACGATCAGCCGCTCGAGGACGGATGCCGTCGCGGTGAACACGTCGTCGCGACCGCTCTCGGACACGAAGACGGGGCGCCCGTGCGGAGTGAGCCGCCACGCCCCCGGCATGCGTCGATGGGCGGTCTCGGCGCAACCGCGCACGACCTCGATCGCGATGGTCGCGGCCTCACCCGGAGTGAGCGGCAGAGTGCTGCGCGCTCGTCGGTGGAGGTAGTCGTCGAGAGTCTCGAGAACGGCGTCGCGGGAAGCGGTGAGCATGCCTCGATGCTGGCGTTTTCCCGGCGCTCCCGAGCGCCGCGCCGCGCATTCCGGGGACCGATCGCCGATCCGCCCGGGTGGGGAGGAGTGGTGCCGGCCACGAAGATAGAATCGATCCCATGGCCGCTCGCACTTCCACCCCCGAGAAGCGTCCGGGATTCTTCTCCCAGCTTCGCACCCTGTACACCTTCACCCAGAAGGAGTACCGCTGGCTTCCCTTCGCGCTGGCCGGCATCGTGCTGGCGGGTATCGGCCTCGGTGTTCTCGTGGGCTTCCTCATTCCGCCCGTCGCCGTCTGGAGCGTGATCCTCTGGGGCGTCACCGGACTCCTCGCCGGCATCCTGGTGGCGATGATCGTGATGACGCGCCTGTCGACGCGTGCGATGTACCGGAAGATGGACGGGATGCCGGGCGCTACCGGCCACGTGCTCTCGTCGTCGCTCGGTCGTAACTGGCAGGCGTCCGAGGCGCCGATCGGTGTCAACCCGCGCACGCAGGAGGCGGTGTACCGCGCCATCGGCCGCGGCGGTGTCGTCCTCATCGGTGAAGGGTCGCAGACGCGACTGTCGCGTCTGATCGGCGAAGAGAAGGCTCGCGTGCTGCGCGTGGCCGCCGGTGTGCCGGTGACGGTCCTCTACGTCGGACACGGTGAGGGCGAGGTCGAGATCAAGAACCTCGCCTCCACCATCAAGGCGCTGCCGAAGAAGGTCGATCGCACGACCATGGCCGCGGTCATCAAGCGCGTCTCGTCGGTGTCGCAGGGACTGGCATCGCTGCCCATCCCCAAGGGAGTCGACCCCACGAAGATGCGCGCGCCGCGTCCCCGCTGATTCCACGAAGAACGGCCCCGCTTCCGCGGGGCCGTTCTTCTTTCAGCGGCGGATGAGGACCGTGCCGACCGCCTTGTCGTGGAGCCCGCGCTGATCGGCATCCCACACCACGGCGGGAATGATCAGAACCAGAAGGATCGTGCGCACGATCGGTCGCCAGAGGCCGACCCACCCACCGGATGCCAGTTCCAGCCGCATTCCGAGGAGACGGTGCCCGGGGCTCCCGCCGATGAGCGGGATGAAGACGATCTGGGCGAAGAAGAAGATGAGGTTGGTCGCGATCGGGTTCGCGAACGGCACGCCGGTGACCGGATCCGGGGTCGAGAAGAAGGCGTAGCCGATGAGTCCCGCGCTCGCGACGTCGATGAGGAGCGCGGCGATGCGGCGACCCGGCCGGGCGATGGAGCCGCGTCCCTCGCGGGGAAGGCCGAGCCGTTGGCCCGGATATTCGTTGTCGACGGGGGCGGTCACCCCTCCAGCGTAATCGGGGCGGCGTAACATGCCCGAAACATGCGAGATATCGCAGAGACACCGGTTCTGGGTAGGGTCGAGGAGGCTGGCCGAGACTGGCCGATCCCGAATGTTCTACCTCTGGAGTCTTCATGTTCAAAGATTCGTCCGAGGTGCTCAAGTTCATCCAGGACGAGGACGTCAAGTTCCTCGACATCCGTTTCACGGACCTTCCTGGTGTGCAGCAGCACTTCAACATCCCCGCCTCGACTGTCGACGAGGAGTTCTTCACCGTCGGACAGCTGTTCGATGGCTCGTCGATCCGCGGGTTCGCGAACATCCACGAGTCGGACATGCAGCTCATCCCCGACGTGACCACCGCGTACCTCGACCCGTTCCGCGAGGCGAAGACGCTCATCATGGTCTTCGACATCTACAACCCGCGCAACGGTGAGATCTACTCGAAGGACCCGCGTCAGGTCGCGAAGAAGGCCGAGAAGTACCTCGCCTCGACCGGCATCGCCGACACCGCGTTCTTCGCCCCCGAGGCGGAGTTCTACATCTTCGACGACGTCCGCTACGAGGTGAAGCAGAACTCGAGCTTCTACTCGGTCGACTCCGAGGAAGGCGCCTGGAACACGGGCCGCGAAGAAGAGGGTGGAAACCTCGCCAACAAGACGCCCTACAAGGGTGGCTACTTCCCCGTCTCGCCCGTCGACAAGCAGGCCGACTTGCGCGACGACATCAGCCTCAAGCTGATCGACGCCGGTCTCATCCTGGAGCGCGCGCACCACGAGGTAGGCACTGGCGGTCAGGCCGAGATCAACTACCGCTTCGACACGATGGTGCACGCGGCCGACGACATCCTGAAGTTCAAGTACATCGTCAAGAACACGGCGAACGAGTGGGGCAAGGTCGCGACCTTCATGCCGAAGCCCCTCTTCGGCGACAACGGTTCGGGCATGCACACGCACCAGTCGCTGTGGAACGACGGCAAGCCGCTGTTCTACGACGAGGCCGGCTACGGCGGGCTCTCCGACATCGCGCGCTGGTACATCGGTGGCATCCTGGCTCACGCCCCCGCCGTCCTCGCCTTCACGAACCCGACCCTCAACAGCTACCACCGTCTGGTGAAGGGCTTCGAGGCGCCGGTCAACCTGGTGTACTCGGCCGGTAACCGCTCCGCGGCCATTCGTATCCCGATCACGGGCACGAACCCCAAGGCCAAGCGCATCGAGTTCCGCGCGCCCGACGCCTCGGGCAACCCGTACCTCGCGTTCGCGGCGCAGCTGATGGCCGGCATCGACGGCATCAAGAACCGCATCGAGCCGCACGAGCCCGTCGACAAGGACCTCTACGAGCTCCCCGCCGAAGAGGCCAAAAACATCCCGCAGGTTCCGAACTCGCTGCTCGACTCGCTCGAGGCTCTGCGCGCCGACCACGAGTTCCTGCTCGCCGGTGGCGTCTTCACGCAGGAGCTCATCGACACCTGGATCGAGTACAAGATCGAGAACGAGATCCAGCCGATCGCTCAGCGCCCGCACCCCTTCGAGTACGAGCTGTACTTCGGGGTCTGATCGCCCGATCATTCACGACGAAGCCCGTCCCCGCCGTTTCGCGGGGGCGGGCTTCGTCGTTTCGCGGCGCAACATAGACGATGTGACGCTCGTTGTGGAGTACCCGGACAACGGTCGGAGGCTCTGACACGATGGTCGTCGACGATGAAAGGGGCCATCGTGAGCGATTATCGTGTCGATCCCGACCGTGTGATCGGTGTTCTGGCCGGGGTGGATGACGCCGGCGCGGGCATCGCGCAGGCGATCATTGACATGGAGAATCTGGCTCTGGAGGGGCAGAGCCTCGTGACCGATGGCCGACGCACCCTCGCGAGCGCTTGGAGCGACCTCCTCGATGAGCGCCGATACGTGCCCGGGACGCTTGCCCACGTCGTGGCCGCTGCCGCGTCGGCCGTGAGCGAGGCGACGAACGCCGTCGTCGCTGGAGACGTCGATATGTCCGTGTCGACGGCGGAGGCCGAGTCGCGGGCCCTCGACGAGTGGGGCATCGATTCGTCGGTGTCCTACGCGCAGGGGTACTGATGAGCGCCCCGAGCGTCGACGATCTTCCCCGAGTGGTCGACTGCGCTGTGCTGACGGGTCTCGGCGAGCGTCTCGTCTCCGTCGCGAATGCGACGCAGACGTCGATGGCCGACGTGCAGAACCGCTGGGGTGTCCTGGGCGACACCGAGGTCTTCCATGTCACGGGGGCGGAAGCGGTGCCGCGCATGCTCGACCGCCCCGCTTCGGATGCGCAGAGTTTCTCTCAGGCGCTGATCGAGGCGCGTAACGCGCTGTGGGATGCCGGGTCGTCGGAGTTCCCTGACCTGACCCAGCGCCGCGAGGAGCTGGCATCCCGAATCCCCTCCGTCGTCGCTGCCTACGACTCCGCTGCGGACGCGTCGGTTCTGGCGAACGCGACGTACCGCTCGACCCGAGGCTCGGACGTGGAGCCCTCGGTCGCGGCGGACGCGTCGCTCGCACGTCTGAACGCTTCCACGATGCTGAACTCCGCCGAGAGCGCACGGGACACCCTTCGCTCGGATATCGACCGCTTCCGACGTGACGTGGAGGATGCCGAGGACCGCCTCGCATCGCGCCTACGGAACGTCTCGGGCGGAACGGAGGTGATCGGCGCCGGTGGAGAGCCCGTGCGGGTGGCGCAGCTGTTCTGGGGGTTCTCGGAGTCCGCGTACCCGGGCGCACCGTCGGCTGCCGCGGTCAGTCGGTCGCTTTCCGAGCAGTTGACGTACGACCTCGGGCGAGCGGCCGAACGTCGCATCGACTGGCTCTCGACGGCCGATACGGGCGACGCGCGGCGGTGGCTCGACGCCCACCCGGACTTCGTGCAGTCCGTCGCCTTCGTCGAACCGGAGCGCGCCGGCGACCTGTTCACCGATCTCGCGGCCGCCTCCGCCGCGTCGCCGAACGGCGAATGGAACAGCGGTTCGCTGGGGCAGCTGCTCGCCTTGGCTCCGCTCGTCGTCGGGAACCTCAACGGCATCCCCGCCGATCAACGCGGCATCTTCAACCGCGCGGGTCTCGCAGACGCTCTGGCGCGGGACGACCTCGACGACGAGACCCGGAGCAAGCTCGAGCAACTGCGGTCGGTGGTGGAGAAGCGTTCGGATGACGGTCCCCTGCCGACGTTGTTGAACTTCTTCATCGACACCGAGGGGTCTCCGCGCGCCAATATCGCGTTCGGGGACGTCGACACCGCCGATCAGGTGACGACCCTGACGCATGGCATCCGGACGGATCTCGGTTCGCTGCCGGAGTGGGCGCGCGGCAGTGCGGACCTGCAGTCGGCGCTGTCGAGTGAGATGGAGCGAACCGGTCAGCGCAGCACCACGGCTGTCGTGCTGGTCATGGACTGGGATTCCGGCGGCGCCCCCAGCGTCGGCGGGATCGATCGGCCCGATGCAGGAGCCGCGCGTCTGTCCGAGACGCTCCGAGGCCTGCACGCGGTGAACCCGGGCGCGCAGCTCAACACGGGCGCGCACTCGCTCGGCACGACGATGACCGGTCAGGCCGTCGCCGACAATCCCGGACTGGTCTCGCATGTCTGGTTCTTCGGTTCGGCGGGTATCACCGCGCAGACGGGCGACGAACTCGCGGAGCAGATCCGCTCCGGCGAGACGACGGTGTCGGCCACCCACGCCGATGACGACAGCATCGCCGCGTGGGGACGCAAGGACTGGCTCGGCAGCCTCCACGCGGAAGACCCGCGGGACGTGCCGGGGGTTCAGTTGTTCGGGTCGAACGGCGGTGTCGTCGCCGACTACGGATCGCCTCGGGGCGAGTACGGCGAATCTACCGACAGCCACGACGCCCACAACAGCACGAAGGACGAGTTCGTCGGATGGGACGAGGGCTGGGATGGGTCGCCCATCCCGCTCTACGAGCCCACCGAACAGACGGGGTATCTCGACCCGTCCGCCGAGTCGTTCAAGCACTTCGTGGTTGGCTTGCGCGAGGCACTCGACACGACAGGAGCGAGCCGATGACCCAACGCAGGTGGGGAACCCTCCCCGTACTCGTCGCGAGCGCTGTCGTCACCGCGACCGTTCTGACCGGATGTGGAGGTCCGCAGATGTCCCCGAACGAGACGCCGAGCGCGACGCCCAGCAGCACCGTGGGCTTCGACGATGCCAAAGCAGCGAACCTCGAATTCAAGGCGGCGGTCGCAGACGTACAAAGGCAGATCTTCGACGGGGACTGGCGTGTCGGAGAGTATGGCGATGTTCCCGATCAGTGCGAGGGCGGCTACCAGTTCTTCCTGCGACGCAAGCTCCCCGAAGGCTTCTCGTTCGACGGTCAGGGCCCGCAGAGGATGGAACAGCTTCGTACCTGGATGTCAGAGAACGGGTGGCAGCTCGCCCCGACGCCGACGTACGGCGGAGGCATCGACAACATCGTGATCATGGCCGGCAAGCCGGAGGCGAAGGTGTCGCGTCTGGATGTGGACATGATCCCGGCGGATCCGGCGGAGGGCACTGTCGATGTGCTGGAACTCCGGGCGACCTCCACGTGCGAACCCGGAGATGCGCGCGCGCTCCTCGACCAGCTGCGCGGCCCGCTTAGCGCGGTGCCGAACGACGACGGCATCCCGGATCTGGAGAGTCCGGATGCCACTCCCCTGTTCGAGCCCTTCGTGGAAGGCTGAGCCTGAGTGGCGCGGCTTGGCCTACCGCGTCGCGCGTGTCGTGCCGATCCCGCCTTCGGCGTCTCCGCAACCCCCAGCCGGATCGAGGACGACCGGACGTACCGTCACCGACATGCCCCCCACCATGGAACGCCCCGCGCTCGCCATCAATGGCGACGTCCTCGCTCTCGCGCAGGGAGAGAGCGTCAGCGAGCTGAAGCGGAGGATCGTCGAGGTGGTTCGTGCGGGCGGCGGGTTCGTCGACCTCACCGTCGTGGGCAATCGCCTCGTCACCGTGTTCTTCACGAACCACACGCAGATGACGATCACTCTCGGAACCGTCGAATTCGACGCCCGCGATGACGGTGACAGTGCAGCTCCGTACACCTCCGACGTTCTCGACATCGGTTACACCGACTGAACGCGGAGCCGCTGGCGGACTCGCGCGCGACTCCCCCGGTGCGTGCGAGGCCCGGCATCCGCACTCTCCCGGCATCCGCACAGGCGGCGCGTCCCCGGCAGGTCGCCGGGGCACGGAATGATGGATGCTATGACCTCCCCCTACGCGTCGCGTCCGTGGTTGAGCTCGTACGCCGAAGGCGTGCCGCACGAGATCGACGAGCCGTCGCAGACGCTTTCCGAGATGATCGCCGAATCCGTCCGCCGGTATGGCAAGAACACGGCCCTGGAGTTCTTCGGAGCGCAGACGACGTACCGCGAGCTCGGCGACCAGATCACGCGGGCGGCCGAGGGGCTCCGCCGTCTCGGAGTGACCGCGGGCGACCGCGTGGCACTCGTGCTGCCGAACTGCCCGCAGCACGTCATCGCCTTCTACGCAGCCCTGCGCTTGGGCGCGATCGTCATCGAACACAATCCGCTCTACACGGCCCGCGAGCTGCGCCACCAGTTCGAGGACCACGGCGCCCGCTTCGCCATCGTGTGGGACAAGATCGCGGATCTCGTGGCCGACTTCCCCTCCGACCTGGCCCTCGAGCACATCGTCAGCGTCGACATCACGCGGGCGATGCCGTGGAAGACGCGTTTGGCCCTGCGTCTGCCGGTGGCGAAGGCACGCACGGCGCGCGCCCAGTTGACCGCCGCTCCCCGCTCGAAGCGGCCCCTCGTGTGGGAGAAGCTCCTGACTCACGGCGTGCTCTCGCGCAAGCACGATGGCCCTGAGCTCGACGACATCGCTCTGCTGCAGTACACCAGCGGAACCACGGGGAACCCCAAGGGTGCCATCCTCACCCACTCCAATCTCCGTGCGAATGCGATGCAGGGCCGCGCGTGGGTTCCCGGACTCCGTGACGGTGAAGAAACGTTCTACGGCGTTCTGCCGCTCTTCCACGCGTACGGTCTCACCCTCTGCCTGACGTTCGCGATGAGCATCGGGGCGAAGCTCGTGCTGTTCCCCAAGTACGACCTCGACCTGGTGGCATCCGCGGTGAAGAAGAGTCCGCCGACCTTCCTCCCCGCCGTGCCGCCGATCTACGACCAGCTCGCGCGGGCGGCCTCGCGCGGCACGCTCGATCTGTCGACCGTGCGCTTCGCGATCTCGGGAGCGATGAGCCTGCCGGTCTCGACCGTCGACCGGTGGGAGGCCGCGACCGGCGGTTTGCTCGTCGAGGGGTACGGCATGACGGAGTCCTCCCCCGTCGCCGTCGGAAACCCGATCGGGCCCTCGCGGCGCCCGGGCACGGTCGGCGTGCCGTTCCCGAGCACCGACATCCGCGTCGTCGACCCCGAAGATCCCGAGACCGACCTGCCGCTCGGCGAGACCGGCGAGTTGCTGCTGCGCGGCCCGCAGGTGTTCGAGGGGTATTGGAATCGCCCCGCCGACAGCGCCGCCACGCTGATCGACGGCGGCTGGTTGCGCACCGGGGACATCGCCTCGGTGTCGTCCGACGGGTTCGTGACGATCGTGGATCGGCTGAAAGAGATCATCATCACCGGGGGGTTCAACGTCTCGCCGAGCGAGGTGGAAGACGTCCTGGTGTCGCATCCCGACATCGAGGGGGCGGCCGTCGTCGCGATGACGAAGCCGCGCGGGGGCGAAGACGTCGTCGCGGCGATCGTGGTGCGCGAAGGTGTCGAGCTGGAGCCGGAGTCCGTCCGTGACTTCTGCAAGACGCGGCTCGCGGCCTACAAGGTGCCACGGCGCGTCGTCGTGGTCGACGACCTGCCGCGATCTCTCATCGGAAAGGTGCTGCGTCGTGAGGTGCGCGAGCGCCTGATGAAGTCGTGACTCAGCCGTAGAAGAGCTTGTCGAACACCCGCCGGGCGCGGCGGGTCGCGGCGAAGTAGTCCTCTTCGACCAGAGTGGCGGACCGCGGCGGGTACTCCAAGATCCGGCCGATTCCGTCCAAGCGGGTTCTGTCGGTGGGAAGCACGTTGCTCGTCTGCCCCGAGAGCAGCGTGTTGGCCGATCGCAGGCGACTGGAGAGGTGCCAGGCGGCCGCGAGCTTGTCGCCCGCGTCCGGCGAAACGAGTCCGGCATCCACCGCGGCGGCCAGTGCGCCGAGGGTGGAGGTCGTTCGCATCGCGGGCACGGCGCGCGCGTGCTGGAGCTGGAGGATCTGTACCAGCCACTCGACGTCGCTGAGGGAGCCCGGTCCGAGCTTGAGGTGACGGGCGGGGTCGGCGCCCTGGGGCAGGCGCTCGTTCTCGACGCGCGCCTTGATCCGGCGGATCTCGCGGAGCCCGTTCGGGTCGGCCTTCTCGGGGTAGCGGACGTCATCGGCGAGGGCCATGAAATCGTTGATGAGTTTCACGCTGCCCGCGACCCCGCGCGCGCGGAGCAGTGCCTGAGCCTCCCACGACAGGGACCAGCGGCGGTAGTACTCGGCGTAGGCGTCGAGCGACCGCGCGAGCGGTCCGCTGCGCCCTTCGGGTCGGAGTTCCGCGTCGAGGTCGAGAGGAAGCCGGTGGTCCTCGGAGTGTTCCCGGAGCCCCGCGACGAGCTTCAGCGCGAGGCTGCTCGCCCGCTGCGGGTCGATGCCGTTCGCGCGGTAGACGTACATGACGTCGGCATCCGACCCGAAGCCGATTTCGCGGCCGCCGAAGCGTCCCATCGCGATGACCGAGAAGTCGAGCGCGTTGTCTTCCGGGGGGACGACTTCGCGCCGAACCGCCCGGAGCGTGGCCTGGATCGTGACCTCGGTGATCGTGGTGAGCGCGTCGGAGAGCTCCTCGATAGAGACCACCTCGAGCACGGCCGCCATCGCCACGCGTAGCATTTCGCGCCGACGGAGCGACCGCACCGAGCGCATGGCATCGTCGATGTTGTCCCACCGGGTCTGGATCGCGCGCGCCTCTTCTTGCAGGGCGGCACCCGAGCGGGGGCGCAGCAGCGCGTCATCGTCGAGCCAGGCCACCGACTCGGGGATCCACTCCATGAGCTCGCCGATGTATCGGGAGCCCGAGAGCACGCGGGTGAGGCTCTCGGCGGCTCCGGCGGAGTCGCGGAGCATGCGCAGGAACCACGGGGTGTTGCCGAGCCGCTCGCTGATGCGGCGGAAGACGAGCAGGCCGTAGTCGGGGTCGACGCCGTCGGCGAACCACCGGATCATGACCGGCATCAGATGCCGCTGAATGCTCGCCTTGCGGCTGAGGCCGCTGGTGAGCGCCGCGATGTGGCGGAGCGCGCCCGCGGCGTCGCGGAAGCCGATGGCCGCGAGGCGGTCGCGGGCCTGCTCGGTGGAGAGTGTGCGTTCTCCTTCGGGCAGAGCGGCGACGGCCGAGAGCAAGGGGCGGTAGAACAGGCGCACGTGGATGTCACGCACCTCGCGCTTGATGCTCTCCCACGCCGCCTGCACCCCGGCGGCGGAGTCCGACAGACGCGTGGCTCGCGCGAGCACGCGCAGATCGTCGCTCTTCTCGGGCAGGAGGGCGGTGCGCCGCAGGCCCCGGAGTTGCAGGCGGTGTTCGAGCAGGCGAAGGAGGCGGTAGTCGCGGCCGAACGTTTCGGCCTCCGTCCGGCCGATGTACCCCTCGGCGACGAGCGCGTCGAGCGCCTCGAGCGTGCCGCGTTGCCGGATGCGGTCGTCGGTGAGACCGTGCACGAGCTGGAGGAGCTGCACGGTGAACTCCACGTCGCGGATCCCGCCGGGACCGAGCTTGAGCTGTCGGTTCACTTCGGCGGCGGGGATGTGCTCGGTGACGCGCTCCCGCATCCGCTGCACGCCCTCGACGAAGTTCTCGCGCGTCGCGCTGAGCCACACGAGCGGTTGCACCGCGGCGATGTACTCGGCACCGAGACCGCTGTCACCCGCGATCGCGCGGGCCTTCAGCAGAGCCTGGAACTCCCAGCTCTTCGCCCA
Source organism: Microbacterium sp. ZW3a (assembly GCF_057167165.1). Classification (NCBI taxonomy): domain Bacteria; kingdom Bacillati; phylum Actinomycetota; class Actinomycetes; order Micrococcales; family Microbacteriaceae; genus Microbacterium; species Microbacterium sp. ZW3a. The sequence continues at coordinate 1,538,657 of NZ_CM169903.1, forward strand.
GCGGTCGTAGTACTGCTGGTGCGCACTGAGACTGCGGACGAGCGCCCCCTGCTTCCCCTCGGGGCGGAGGTTCGGATCGACCTCCCAGAGCGGTGGCTCGATCTCGGGCCCCGAAATTCCGCGCATGGTCTGCACCGCCAGGCGCGTACCGATGTCGATGGCGCGCGCCTCCGACACGGTCTCTTCGTCGGCCGTGCCGCCGACGAAGATCACGTCGACGTCACTGACGTAGTTCAGCTCGCGCGCGCCGGCCTTTCCCATCGCGATGATCGCGAGCCGGGTGGCCGCGACCTGCGCGCGCGGGAACGCCGCGGGTCCCGTGCCGGACAGCCGCGTGCGGGCCACGCTGAGCGAGGCTTCGAGCGCCGCGCCGGCGAGGTCGGCGAGAGCGGTCGAGACGACGTCGATCGCCGACGCCGGGTCGTCTTGCCCCAGGTCGTAGGCGGCGATCCGTGCGAGCAGGCGGCGGTATCGCACGCGCAGCGCCACCCACGCGGCATCCGTGCCGTCTGTGGCGAAGCCATCATCGTCACCGACGGATGCCAGGAGCTCACCGCGCATGCTCTGCTCGTCGGGCACGGTCAGACCCGCGCCAGCCAGGTAGACGAGCTCGTCGGGATGGCGGAGGTAGAACTCCGCGAAGCCGTCCGAGGCGCCCACGATGTCCCACAGCGCCCGCCATGCACCGGCATCGGCCGCCGCGCGGCGCACGCAGGCGGCGTCGCGTCGGGCGATCTGCACGATCGCCGCGAGAGCACGATCGGGGTCTGCCACGCGCTGCGCCAGCGCCATGGCATCCGCCCGGTCCGTTCCCGTCAGCTGCTCGAGCTCGCCCAGCGCCGCATCGGCTTCTGCGAGATGCGAGAAGCCGATGCGGGCGAGGGCGGTGAGCGCCGTCGATCGATCGCCCGAGGTCACCACGGCAGGGTCAGAGCGCCTCGAGGTTGCTCTGCAGCTCGAACGGTGTGACCTGCGCGCGGTACTGCTGCCACTCGCGGCGCTTGTTCAGGAGCACGTACTTGAACACCTGCTCCCCCAGCGTTTCGGCGACGAGCTCGGACTCTTCCATGTACTCCAGCGCCTGGTCGAGGCTCGCCGGCAGCGGCGCGTACCCGAGGGCGCGGCGCTCGGCGTCGCTGAGCGACCACACGTTGTCTTCGGCCTCGGGCGGGAGCTCGTAGCCCTCTTCGATGCCCTTGAGTCCGGCAGCGAGCATGAGCGCGTACGAGAGGTACGGGTTAGCCGCCGAGTCGAGCGCGCGGTACTCGACGCGGGTCGACTGGCCCTTGTTGGGCTTGTAGAGCGGCACGCGCACGAGGGCGGAGCGGTTGTTGTGGCCCCAGCAGATGAAGCTGGGGGCTTCGTCGCCGCCCCACAGGCGCTTGTACGAGTTGACGAACTGGTTCGTCACGGCCGAGATCTCGTTCGCGTGACGCAGGAGCCCGGCGATGAAGTTACGGCCGACCTTCGAGAGCTGGTACTGGCCGCCCTCTTCGTAGAACGCGTTCATGTCGCCCTCGAACAGGGACATGTGCGTGTGCATGCCGCTTCCGGGCTGGCCGCTCATGGGCTTGGGCATGAAGGTGGCGTACACGCCCTGCTCGATCGCGACCTCTTTCACGACCGTGCGGAAGGTCATGATGTTGTCGGCGGTGGTGAGTGCGTCGGCGTACCGCAGATCGATCTCGTTCTGGCCCGGTCCGCCCTCGTGGTGGCTGAACTCGACCGAGATGCCGAGGTCTTCGAGCATGCGCACCGAGCGGCGGCGGAAGTCGTGCGCCGTGCCGCCGGGAACGTTGTCGAAGTAGCCGGCCGAGTCCACGGGCTCGGGGCGTCCGTCGGGCCCGAGCTGCGACGACTTCAGCAGGTAGAACTCGATTTCGGGGTGCGTGTAGAACGTGAACCCGGCGTCGGCGGCCTTGGCGAGCGTGCGCTTGAGCACGTGGCGGGGGTCGGCGACCGCGGGCTGGCCATCGGGCGTGGTGATGTCGCAGAACATGCGCGCCGTCGGGTCGATCTCTCCGCGCCACGGCAGCGTCTGGAACGTCGTGGGGTCGGGGTGGGCGAGCAGGTCGGACTCGTACGAGCGAGTCAGGCCTTCGATGGCCGATCCGTCGAACCCGAGACCCTCGGTGAAGGCTCCCTCGACCTCAGCGGGGGCGATCGCCACCGACTTCAGGGTTCCCACCACATCGGTGAACCACAGGCGGACGAACTTCACGCCCCGTTCTTCGATCGTCCGCAAGACGAAATCGCGCTGCTTGTCCATCGTTCTCCTCGTCTCGGTCCGGGTGACTCAGCGGCTCGACTCGGAGCCGGAGCCCCAGTCGGACTCGCGTGCCTCGTCTTCGGCCCACTTCTGCGCGCGCTCCTTGAGGAGCTGCGGGGCTCGCGCTGCTTCTTCCGCGGTGTCGAACGGGCCCGCGCGGTCGATCGCCGGCGACGCGTACCCCTGCTCGACCTGCCCGGTCTCGAGGTTGTACCAGTACTTGTGACTCTCGTCGCTCACGATGGCTCCTTGCGTGGGTCTGGCTCTTCGGCGGACGGGCGGCCGGGTGCACTCCCGATCCTACTGATCCCGGCCCCGCGCCTGGATAGGCTGGGGGTATGGCAACGAATGCGTCGCGCGCGGTCGGAGTAGACATCGGCGGAACGGGGATCAAGGCGGGGATCGTCGACCTGGATGCCGGGGAGTTGATCAGCGATCGGGTCAAGGTGTCCACCCCCAAGGGAGCGGAGCCGGCCGACGTGCTGGCCGCGGTACGGCAGGTGCTCGAGACGCTCGAGGCGCCGGAAGAGCTGCCGCTCGGCGTCGCCTTCCCCGCGATCGTCAAGGGCGGTCGCACGCTGTCGGCGGCGAACGTGTCGTCGTCGTGGATCGGGTTCGAAGCCGAGAAGTTCTTCGAAGACGGCCTGTCGCGTGGCATCCATTTCGCCAACGATGCCGATGTCGCCGGAATCGCCGAGGTCCGCTACGGCGCGGCGAAGGGCGTGGACGGCCTCGTGATCCTGACGACGCTCGGGACCGGGATCGGGTCGGCGATGATCTACGACGGTGTGCTGGTGCCGAACAGCGAGCTCGGTCACCTGCAGCGCGCCGGCCACAAGAAGGATGCCGAGTACTTCGCCGCGTACTCCGCGATGGAGCGCGAAGACCTGTCGTGGGAAGACTGGGCCGCGCGGCTGCAGTGGTATTACGAGTACGTCGAGTTCCTCTTCAGCCCCGACCTCATCGTCGTGGGCGGCGGCGTGTCGAAGCACTCCGCTGAATTCCTTCCGATGCTGAAGCTGCGTACCCCGATCGTGCCGGCAACGCACCGGAACAATGCGGGCATCATCGGCGCGGCGTCGTTGGCCGTGGAGGTACCCGAGGCGCTTCCCGCCGTGAAGTAGGCGCTCGCCCGGGCGGCATAGTCGCCCGGGGTGCGCTTCGTGTCAACCATCCTGCGCTTGTCGTTCCCGAGGCGTGTGGTGTGCCCATGAGCGGAATCCGAACCACGACGCCTCGTTCCGGCGCCCGCGCGGCAAACTCCGGAAGCGACTTCACCGAACTCGCCCGGATCATCCGGGAACGCGGCCTTTTGCGCCGACGCTACGGCTATTACTGGGCCAAGATCATCGGGCTGCCCGCGCTCCTCTTGGCGGGTCTCGGGGCTTTCGTGCTGATCGGTGAGACCTGGTGGCAGTTGGTGACGGCGGCCGTCCTCGCGGTGATCTTCACGCAGATCGCCTTTCTCGGGCACGACGCCGCACACCGGCAGATCTTCCTCTCCGGGAAATGGAATGACGGCGTCAGTCTGGTCCTCGGCGACCTCTTCGTCGGTATGAGCTACGGCTGGTGGCAGCACAAGCACACCCGACACCACGCCAACCCCAACAAGATCGGCGCCGATCCCGACATCGAGCTTCCGGTCATCGCGGTCGCCCCGAACAGCGCTCCCCCGCGGAACCCGGTTCTGGCGTGGGTGCGCGCACACCAGGGGCTGTTCTTCTTCCCGATCCTCCTCTTGGAGGGTGTCGCCCTGCACGCGTCGGGGGTCAGAGAAGTCATGACTCCCGGGCGGCTCGCCCACCGGTGGGTCGAGATCGCCTTCCTCACGATCCGGCTCGTGGGTTTCCCGGTGCTCGTCTTCCTCGTGCTCTCGCCCGGGCTCGCGTTCGCGTTCCTCGCCGTGCAGCTCGGGGTGTTCGGGTTCTGCATGGGTGCGTCTTTCGCACCGAACCATAAGGGAATGCCGATCGTTCCCGACGATCTGCGCATCGACTTCCTGCGTCGCCAGGTGATGATGAGCCGAAACGTCGTCGGCACGCGGATGCTCGATGTCGCCATGGGCGGGTTGAACTACCAGATCGAGCACCACCTGTTCCCCAACATGCCCCGTCCCCACCTGCGGAAGGCGGCGCCGATCGTCGCGGCGTACTGCCGCGACCGCGGGGTGCCGTACACCGCGACGGGGCTTTTCACCTCGTACGCGATCATCGTGCGGTACATCAACCGCGTCGGACTCGGCGAACGCGACGTGTTCAGCTGCCCCCTGGTCGAGCAGCGGAACCGGCCTCCGCTCGGCGCGGCGCGGGGGCAGGTGGCTCCGGCCTGACGAGGGCGGCGGGCTATACCCGGTCATCTCCGGGGCGGGCGCGAATGGGCCGGCCTGTACGCCGGGTTCTGTCCGGGGGCGGAAGCCCCGTGGACGGTCATCTCTCTCGGCGACACGTTGCCGTGCCGCTCCAGCGGCCTACCCGGGGACTCGGCGAGCCGCGTCTGCATCCCCTGTCTGGCCTTGCTCCGGACGAGGTTTACCTGGCGGGTCGTGTCACCACGACCCCGGTGGTCTCTTACACCACCCTTTCACCCTTACCCCGTACCCCGAGGGGCCGAGGCGGTCTGCTCTCTGTGGCACTGTCTCGCGGATTGCTCCGGGTGGGCGTTACCCACCGTCCTGCCCTGTGGAGCCCGGACGTTCCTCGGCACGGGCGAACCCGTGACGCGACCGTCCAGCCGACCCATTCGCATCGTCGAGTCTACGCGGGCGACTCAGCCCTTCTCTGCCGTCTCCCCGATCCGCAGGTCGAGGGGGAAGTCGATCGGGAACGCGCCGAACAGCAGACGACCGGCGGATGCCGCGGACTCCCGCACCGCGTGGGCGACGGCGTCGGCGTGCACGCGCGGGGTGTGGACGAGGATCTCGTCGTGAAGGAAGAAGGCCAGGTGCGGGGAGCGCGCGAACGCCGGGCCCGATGCCGGCGCGGCGTCCTCGGCATCCACGGGTGGGAGTGCGGCCAGGCGGGTGCGCAGGTCGGCGAGCCAGGCGAGCGCCCACTCAGCGGCGGTGCCCTGCACCACGAAGTTGCGCGTGAAGCGTCCGCGGTCGCGCGCGGAGCGGCGGGCCCGCGTTTCGTCGATGCCCGACGCCGCGTCGTCGCTCGCCCGGGACTGCAGCACCCGCCACGCGTCCCCCGCCGGCGGCGAGGTGCGACCGAGCCACGTGTGCACGGTGCCGCCCTCCTCTCCCACGCGCGCGGCGTCGTCGACGAGTGCCATCGCGCGCGGGAACGTGCGGCGCAGCCGCGGAACGAGGCGTCCGCTCTCGCCCGTCGTCGCGCCGTACATCGCGCCGAGCATCGCGACCTTGGCCTCGGCGCGTGTCGCCACCGCTCCGGCATCCACGATTCCGGCGTACAGATCGCGACCGGATGCCGCCTCGGCCAGCGCCGTGTCTCGTGCCATCGCCGCGAGCACGCGCGGTTCGAGCTGCGCGACGTCGGCGGTGACGAGCGTCCAGCCCGGGTCGGCGCGGACGGCGGTGCGCAGCTGCCGCGGGATCTGCAGCGCTCCCCCGCCCGACGACGCCCAGCGTCCGGTCACGACGCCCGCGGGGACGTAGACGGGGCGGAATCGTCCGTCGTGCACCCACTCGGCCATCCACGCCCAGCCGTTCGCGGTGTAGAGCCGCATGAGTTTTTTGTAGGTCAGGAGCGGAGCGACGACGGGATGGTCGTGCTCGGCGAGCTCCCATTTGCTCGTCGACTCGACGAGGACGCCGGCCCGGTGCAGGGACCGCAGCAGCCGCGGCTGCGAGTCGAGCGACACCGTTGGGTCGTCGAGAGCGGCGCGGACATCTGCGGCGATTTCCTCGATGAGGCTCGGGGGTCCTCCGGGACGGCGGCGGCCGAGCTGCTCCTCGAGCAGGGCGGAGTGCGCCTCGACGCTCCAGGGCAGCCCGGCCGCGTGCAGTTCCGCCGCGATCAGGGCGCCGGCCGACTCCGCTGCGGAGAGCAGGCGCAGGGCGCCGGGGGTCGTGGCATCTTCGATCGCCCTCCGCTGACGCCGGTACTCCGCCACGGCGGCGTCGATGCCCTCGGGGGCGCCACCGGCCGCGTCGCCCAGAACGAAGAGCGTGTCGCCGACATCGGCCGCGGCGGGCGCCGCCTCCCATTCGGTGGCGGCGCCGAGGCCGTGGTCGTCGCGCACGGCCTCGGCGTCGCGGAGCAGCGCGTGGATCAGGCGCAGGTCCCACGCGCGCGAAACACGGTGCCCCGCGGCCAGGAGTGGCGCGTACCAGGTGGGTGTGTCGCTCCACAGCCACCGCACGCCGCCGGTGGCCTCCCGTGCCGCGATGGTCTCGGGCAGCGCGTCGGGAGCGACGGTGACGGTGTGGCGCGGGGAGTCGGTGGCATCCAGCTCGACCAGGGCGATGTCACCGGATGCCGTGCGCCCGACGACGACGACCGCGTCAGAGGCCGCGGACGCCAGGGCGGGTCACCGCGATTCTTCGGTGCGGACGAGGATCGCGCCGCACTCGGGACAGAACACGACCTCGTCGGTCTGCGCGCGGCGGACCTCGGCGATGTCGCTAGGCGGGAGCACCATGCGGCAGGCCTCGCACGCGCCGGCGAGCAACAGGCCGGCCCCGTTGCCGCGCGACGCAAGCCGCTCGTACAGCGCGAGAAGGTCGGCGGGGATCGCCCCGGCGATGGCCGCGCGATCACGGCGCGACGCCTCGAGGCGATCGGTGGCTTCGGCGACGACGCGCTTGGCCTCGGCGCTGAGCTCGGCGCCCTGCGCGTTGGTCTCGGCGATGATCGCCTCTTGTTCGGCGACAGCGGCCTCGGCGGCCTCGAGCTGCTCCATGAGGGCGATCTCGGCGTCTTCGAGGTCGCTCTTGCGGCGCGCAAGGGAGACGAGTTCGCTCTCGAAGCCCTGCGCCTGCTTCGGGTTGGTCGAGGCGGCGAGACGCTGGCTGTCGCGCGCGATCCGGGCGTCGACGACGGACACGTCGGACTCGACGCGAGCCAGCTCTGCCTTGAGATCGTCGCGGGCGTTGGCACGAGAGCCGAGCTCTTGCGCGAGCGTTGACCGCTGGGCGATGAGCTCACGCACCCGCTCGGCCTGCGGAGGGTTGCCCTTCACCCGCTCGTCGCGCAGGATTCGGGCGTCGAGGTCGGCGAGATCGAGCAGTTTGCGCTGGTCGGCGGGGTCGGCGTTCACGGAGTCCACGCTACCCCGGGGGTGGGACACCGGTGGTGCGGATACCGTGGACGGGTCGGGATGGTCGAGGCGAGGGGGCAAGTGATGGCGTTATTGTCCGGCCTCTTTTTCGGGGCCTTGGGAATCCTCGCCTATACGGGCGTGTGGAAAGGCTGGATCCGCGTGGTTCGCGGCTTCGGCAGCACCATCGGTTTCGCCTGCCTCTGGGTGGGGCTGGCGTTCTTGGCGGGAGTGCTCGCTTCGGCAGTGGACGGCACCTCGGCCGTCGCGTCGACGATCCTGTTCGTCGTCGCAGCAATCCTGCTGGGGATTGCGGCCATCGCCCTGTTCTGGTTGCCTCCATTCCTCCTCCCTCGCTGGTATCGCGTGCGCCGCGGAGACGCGGATGCCGCGGAGGGTGAGCAGCGATGAGCGGGTGTGATTCCGCACCGTCGCTGCGGGCCGTGACCACGCCGCGTCGTCGTGTTGCCCGGTCCAATGTTCCCCTATGCGCTTGCGCACTGGCCTGAGCGCACTGTGCGTCTCGGGCTAGACTCGAGGCATCAGGGCCTTTAGCTCAGCTGGTAGAGCGCCACGTTTACACCGTGGATGTCGTCGGTTCGATCCCGGCAGGGCCCACAGCAAAACACCCCCGAAAATCCGAGGGTGTTGCTGGCATCAGTCAGTTTCTAGTTTTTCAGCTTTCGAACTCGTGTCCCCGCTGTGTCACCGGCTGCGGCTGCACGGAGGCGGTTGAGGCGGGCGACGGCGGCGACATCAGCGTCTGTCCCCATGTGGTGGCTATAGGTGTCGGCGGTGAGCTTCGCCGTCGAGTGACCCAGCCAGGTCTGCACCGTCTTCAGGTCCACGCCGTCGCTGAGCCAGATCGTCGCCGCGCTGTGGCGGAGGTCGTGAATCCGGCGACCCGACCGTGCTCCTTCCAGTGGGCATCGCGCTTGAGATTTTTGTTCGCACGGAACCCTCCAGCGGCTGACGGGAACACGAGTTGGTCAGGCATCCGACCGGTGACCAGCGGAAGAATGATCGCTGCGGCGTCGTCGGTGAGCGGTACGGTTCGCGGCTTGCCCCCTTCGTCACATTCCGCACCGGCTGGCCGTCAGGCTTCGATCTGACGACGCGGAGAGCCGGATACGGGAGTTCCTGCACGTCACGGACGCGGAGGGCTGCAAGCTCCCCCCAGCGGATGCCGGTCAGCCCGAGCACGAGCATGATGTCGGCGAGACGCTTCGACGTGTTCGCGACGAGCACCGCGTGTACGGCGACGAGTTCGGCATACGTGAAGGGAAAGATCTCCTTTCGCGCCCGCTGCGCCGTCCCGGCAGGAACCTTCGATTCGAGCACGGGGTTCTTGGCGACCAGCTTCTCTGACACCGCCCACGAGTAGAACGCGGAAACGATCTGACGGAACCTCACCACCGTGTCGCGGCTGAGCTTCTTCAGCATCGAGGCGCAGAGCGCATTCAGGTCGGCGGCGCTCACCGTGGCGAGGGGGCGTTTCCTCAGGCTCTCCAGGTGCTTCAGCGCGTAGCCCTCGGTGTTGTAGGTCTTCGAGGCGACGGTGCCCTCCCGCTGCACGCGCCAGCGGTCCACGGCGATGCCGAGGAGTTCCTTCCCGGCTTTCGGGCTGACGAACTCGCCGAGGTGCAGCTTGCGTTTCTGCTCGGCTCCCAGCGTTCCGCATCGCCTTTCTTGTGGAACATCTGGTCAACGACGACAGCGCCGCCACTCTTGACACGAACTCGCCACTTCTTGCGAGTCTTGCCGTTCTCGTCCACGTACGTCAGTTCCTGCAAGCTCATGCTCGGTGCTCCTTGACGAATGCCGCCACGTCGTCGGCGGTGTAGCGGTAGATGCCACCCATGCGGATGAAGGTAGGGCCGTGGCCCGACTCGCGCCAGCGAGAGAGCGTCGTTTTTGCAACGTCGGCGCGACTCTCGTCCGGCCTAACCATCAGAGGCGGGGTCCGACTGTCACAATGCTGAGAGCCAAGGGGGAAAGGGCGCGCATGCCGTACGTGGAGTATCCGATCGAGCCGGTCGATGTGAGCGACCTGCATCTCGACGTTAGCAACTATCGGTTCGCTAACGACCAACCGACAGAGACCGCCGCGATGAACTACCTCTGGGCGGAGGAGGACGTCAAGGATGTGGCGACGCTGATCCTGCGCGATCAGTACGTTGACAACGAGCTGCCGCTCGTAGTGCGCGAAGACGGGAAATTGATCCTGCTAGAGGGCAACCGGCGAGTGTCAGCGCTTCTCGCTCTTCTCAACCCCTCTCTGGCCCCGGCGCACCAAGGCGAGATCGAGCGTTTGCGCAAGCGCTATGCCATCGAGGCGGAGAATCTTCCAGTCAAAATTCGAGCCATGGTACTGCCTGACCGACCGACCGCTGCGCCCATTCTCGCCAGGCTGCACATCGGTCAATCGAAGAAGGCATGGAGCCTCGACGAACAGGCGAAATTCGTCCTGGCGCAGCTAACTGGCTCAACGACACTCGACCAGCTGCGCGGGATGCTTCCGGCGATCAAGGACGTGCCGCGAGTTGTGCGTATGGGGAGAGTGCGCCAACGACTGCGCGCCACCCACTACGCGAATCCCCGAGTCGCGGAGTACGTCGCCGGTCCCAAACTAACGATGTCGGCTTTCGAGTACGCCTACCGCAACACCACCATCCAGAACCTCATCGGGCTAAAGTTCGACGATCAGGCTCGTGTTGTGAGCTGGGCTTCGACTCCGGACGAAATTCGAGCTCTCGAACGGCTCCTTACCGGCTTCATGACCAACGAGGTGAACACTCGTCGCGGCTTGAAGGCGGGGACCGTTGAATACAAGAAGCTCCTCCGCGGGATGCAGGGACTCCCTGAAGATGAAGATGAGGTAGAAGCACCGTCCACTGAGGATCAAGAATCAGCGACACCTCAGGAAACTCCGGGCGATGACCCAACTCGCCTCCAAGACGACGGCGCTCGTGAGGATGGGACCAGTTCGAGTCAGACCCCGGACGACGTTCGGGCTGACGACTCTCCCGCCACTGACGACACCACCGACGAATCGGCCCGTGACGGCGACGTTGAGGATGACGATTCGGAGTCACCGGAGGGCACGGACGCGCCACCGGAGTACGAGGACAAACCCGGAAGGGAAGACGAGAGGCCGCCGGGAGGGCGTCGTGGTCGTGGGCCTGCTCGCCCTGAGACACTCATGTATCTCAACACGACGGGGATCGACGAACGAGGGCTGCCTGTCACCTTGCGGCATCGGTGGCGTGAGCTTCGCACAATCAATGTCCAAGACTTCCCCGCAGCAGCGACGATGGTCATGCGGTCCATCGTCGAAGCTTCAATCAAGGAGCACTTTGGTTTCGGGAACGGCATCGAGGTGACCGGAATGCTGAGCGACGTGATGGTGCGCGTCACCACCGCCTACAAGCTCAACGGGCAGCTGTCGCATGCCATATCCACGCTGAACCGAGTCAAGAATGATGCGAGCACAACGCCTGGGTCTGGGCGCTGGTTCAACCTTGTAGCTCACAGCGTGAACACCGACGTCACCGGGCAGCAGGTGCATCAAGCATGGCGAGTCGTGTTCCCGCTGGTGAGGTTCATGCTGACTGAGAAGCCGTCACCCGCGCCAGCGCAGCCTCAACCGACGGCGACGCAATCATGAGTTCGTGCGCTCGTCCAGGGTGGCGCGCGGAGTAGTTCAGCTCGTAGCGGCACAGGAAGAACTGCGCATATAGCTCCTCGATGAGCGGCGATTCGTCGTAGGTCATGAACCAGTTACCACCCGCGCTTGCCACCACCGAGGCGAGGTTCGAGTGATCGCGTGCGTCGAACGCGTTTAGGTACAACTGCGAACCGGCGCGCACGTACGGAGGATCGATGTACAGGAACGCTTCGGGTTCCGCGGCGTAGTCGAGAATGACTGTGCGTCCGTCGTCGTCGCGCACAGTTATCTGGTCTGCAAGATTGCCAAGGGAGGCGATTCGATCCCGGAGCGTTTCCCGGTTGAATCGAGCATCCATTTTGTAGTTTCCGGTCTGGTTCATCCCGCCAATGACCCCGCCGGTGAGGACGCCGGACCGATTGGTCCTGTTGAGGTAGAAGAAGGCGAAGCCCAGTTCGAGAGGGTCGTTGGCGTTGGCTGATCGATAAATCTCGCGTTGCCTTCGCCACTCTTCGACCGTCAGAGGTGTTGCGTCGAGCATCCTGAGAAACTCGACGTTCTCGTGAACGATGCTGTGCCAGAAAGAGTGCACGGCGGGATCGAGGTCGTTCACGACCAACTCGCGCACGAGTCCCTCGCGGAGAAGCGCGACACCGGCCCCGGCGCCACCAGCGTACGGCTCGACGTACGTCGCATCTCGCCACCCGAAGTCGGCGATCAGGTCGGCGAACAGGCCCGCGAGGGCGGCTTTACCTCCGGGGTATCGCAGCGGGGAGTGGGTTCCGAATCTGCGCGTGGCCGGGATTGAAAGAGTTGCTGGCACGCTTGTGAGTCCCCTCGGTGACTGAACGGTCTAGGTGCGACGCATTCGCGGTCCGCTGATTCACTTTAGGGCGCGAAGGGTTCACACTGCGTCCTGACAGAGATGTGTCGTCGGGCCGGGTGCGTAGATACCCCCACCGCCAGCGCTTCCACTACGCGGGGTGGGGGTCTGTGCCAGCCACCAATGGGGCGCGGTGGCCCTCGACGGCCTGAACGTCGAGCGGCTGGCGGGGATGAGTCCGGACCTAGACGAAGCGTCCTCACCCCCAGCTGTATCGGGTCTGCTGCATCGGTAGGTGACATTTGAGTTGGGTTGCCCGGGAGGGTGCCCTGGAAGGATGTCACTGTGCCCGAGCCCTGTCCGAGCGAGTTCCGTGATGACGTTGTGCGCGTTGCGAGGAATCGGGAACCTGGCGTGACGATTGAGCAGATCGCGGCTGACTTTGGTGTCCATCCGATGACTCTCACGAAATGGATGCGACGTGCCGCGGTCGAGGAAGGCGCGAAGCCGGGTGTGACGCGGTCTGAGGGGGCCGAGCTGCGGGAGGCGCGGAAGCGGATCCGGTTGCTGGAGCAAGAGGTCGAGGTGATGCGGCGTGCGGCGGCGTATCTGTCGCAGGCGAACCTGCCGGGAAAAGGCTCTACCCGCTCGTAACCGAGCTCGCCGCTGACGGTGTTCCCGTTGCGGTGACGTGCCGGGTGCTCAAGCTCGCTCGCCAGCCCTACTACCGGTGGCTGGCGAACCTCATCACCGATGCCGAACTCGTCGCGGCGTATCGCGCGAACGCGCTGTTCGACGCGCATCGCGACGACCCTGAATTCGGTTACTGGTTCCTGCTCGACGAGGCCCGCGACGCGGGTCAGGTCATGGCGGAGCGGACGGCATGGCGGATCTGTCGCGACAACGGCTGGTGGTCCGCATTCGGGAAGCGCCGCCGTGGGACGGGGCGGCGCCCCGGGCCGCCCGTTCACGATGATCTCGTGCGCCGAGAGTTCACCTCGGATGCGCCGAACCGGCTCTGGCTCAGTGACATCACGGACCACAAAACCGGTGAAGGCACGCTCTACCTCTGCGCGATCAATGACGTGTTCTCGAACCGGATCGTGGGGTATTCGATCAGCGACCGGATGAAAGCTCGTCTCGCGGTCGCCGCGGTCGCTAACGCCGTCGCGGCGCGGGAACGTCGCTGGCTGCGTGCTTCACACCGACAGAGGATCTCAGTTTCGCGCCCGGAAACTCGTGCGAACTCTGCACCGCTACGGGATGGTCGGATCAATGGGCCGCGTTGGCGCGGCAGGCGATAACGCCGCGATGGAATCGTTCTTCAGCCTGCTCCAAAAGAACGTGCTCAACCGCCGGTCCTGGGATACCCGCGAACAGCTCCGCATCGCCATCGTCACCTGGATCGAACGCACCTACCACCGACGACGCCGCCAGAGACAGCTCCACGGATTGACCCCCATCGAGTACGAAGCAATCATGAACACCGACGTCGCCCTCGCGGCGTGACTAGAAGCCGTCACCTATCCGTGCGGCAGACCCGTGATCGCCGATTCGTCTTCGTGAGTACGTGCGCCATCACGGGTGACGCCGCTACGGTCGAGGCAACAACTCTTTGGGGGGCATCATGAGTTACCAATTCCTGAACCTTGACGCGGAGACTCGCGACTACATGCTCGCGGAGCTATCAGCCGATGTTTCCGCTCGTCGGGTGTATCCGAGTCCTCGTCTAAGCGCGAGTGGTCAAGCGGCGTACACGTCGCTCCTGGAGGACGCATTCATGTCTGGAACCCCGGAGTCGCTCGCTTCTAGCTTGTCCACGCCTGGACTCTTCAACCCCACCGAGACTACGAGCGCCGGAGTGGTCCGCAAGATGGCTTCCAACGCGCCCTCATTGCTCGCTGGCGGTGAGTTCAACCGTTATTACATTCGAGGGGTTGCGGCTCGCGCGCTCGCCCATGGTCAATCGCACGTGACGGTGTACCGTGCTCGGGAGTCCGGCTACCACCGCCCTGAGTCGGACGCGCAGATCGGTCAGACTCCTGATGCTGCCGACCTTCTGGACAGCCTCCGCGCGAACACCTTGACACCCGATGCCGTGACCATGCCGGATGTCAATTCTGGATTGTCGGTGCACCTCTGACTCGCGTCCCCGGCGCGTCCCCGCAGGATGAAATCAGGGCTGGTTGGAGCAACATCCGCAACTTGTGAAACGCGAGAAATCAACACTCGCCACTGCTCAGGCAGATTTACACCGTGGATGTCGTCGGTTCGATCCCGGCAGGGCCCACCAAAGTGTCGATGTTCAAACATGCGACGTCGGCAGGTTTGACATCCTCCCCCGCGCGCACGCTGGCCTCATAGGCCAGTGCTGCCGCGTGGACTGCCGGGTCAAGCAGCGTGTCGAACGGCTCGCCGGGCTCTGCCTCTACCCGGTCGGCGTTCTCGACCTCGTAGACGTGGATGCGCTCGAAGAACGCCTGGTTGCAGATGCGCCGGAGTGAATCGTCAATGCTCATGTAGATCGCGTGCATGTCACTAGCCAGAGCGGACAAGGGATACCCGTCGAAGGCGAACCGGGCCGGGTTGCGCGAACGAGGCATCGCCACGACGATCCCCGAACGCGACGACCAGATCGCTCACCGCCGGAAGCACCCCGGCCGGCTCATCGACTTCGGACGCGAGCAGAAAGAGCGTTACAAGCACCGCAACGTCGTCGAACGCTGCTTCAACAAGCTCAAGTAGTGGCGCGGCATCGCAATGCGCTCAGACAAGACCGCCCGCAACTACCACTCCGCCATCTGCCTCGCCGCCACCCTCCAATGGGTTTAGCAACACGCCCTAGGAGCCCGTGGTGGTGGCGCGGCGGAGGCACCGTCCGGTCGACGATGTCGGGGCCGTGAGCAGTCCAGTGGGTGGGCCGTGGTAGACGATGGTCCCGCCTTGGTGTCCGTCTTCGGGGTCGATGTCGATGATGTGGTCGGCGTGGGCGCCGACGCGCAGATTGTGCGCGATGCCGATGACGGTTGCTCCGTGGTTGACGAGGCGGTCGAGCAGGGCGAGGAGCCGGTCGGTGTCGTCGGGGATGGCGAGGTATCCGAGGCCGAGGTCGTGGAGCCACGTAAGCCTGACCCGCTTTCCCGGACACCCTGGTCTTGACCACCCGGTCTGAGGGGACGGTGATGGGCAGGGGCCGCGCTGGGCGGAGCGGCAGAATGTCGGCGAGTCGTTCCAGGGTCCACCCCGGCGCGTGGCGCTGCGGGTGCCCTTCATGGTGTCCATGTAGCGGAGGCGTTGCCGCCTGCCGGACGATGTGTGAGCGCGATGAACGCGGTGGCAGTTACTGCCACCATAGGGGTAGTGTCAGTGGCATGGCCGAAGTCGAGGGCGTCGCGGCTGCTCGCCTGCGCGCGTCGGAGCGTTGCTGCGACCTCTTCATCTCCCGCGGGACGACCGATCTGACGATCGCGGAGATCGCCGACGTCATCGGGGTCTCGCAACGGACGTTCTATCGGTACTTCCCCACCAAGGCGGAGAGCGTGAGCCCCGTATTCGACTGGACAACGGCTCGCTTCGAGGAGACGATCACGAAAGCCGCTCCGGATGCTCCGCTTCCCGAGGTCCTTCTCGCGGCTTTCCGCGCCGGCCTCGGCGGTGCGCAGGAGGCGCGCACCCGCGCCCTCTTCCCCCTCGTCTTCGCGGATGCCGAGATGTGGTCGGTGTTCCTGAGGAAAGTCCACGACGGTGAGCGTTCCTTCGTGAGCATCATCGCCCCGCGCCTCGCCTCGGGCGCCGACAGCGTCGCTGCTCGCACCGCGGCAGCGGCTGTAGCCAGTGCCACCCGGATCGCACTCGAGGTCATGGTCACCGCGGGTGCGGACCCGGAAGTCGTCTATGCGAACACGATCGACGCGTTCGCGTCAGGAGCCATCCGCCAACAGTGACGGACAGCGCCCGCGCGGCTCGGCCCACCCGCAGGCGCGAGAACCAGGGGCCAGAAGACAGGGACAACATCATGACAGGATTGCTCGAAGGCAAGGTCGCCATTGTCACCGGCGGGGCCAGCGGCATCGGACTCGCGACGGTCGAGCGCTTCGTCGCCGAGGGCGCGAAGGTCGCCATCGCCGACATCCAGGACGAGTTCGGCGGATCCATTGTCGACCGGCTCGGGGACAGCGTGCTCTACGTGCACACCGACGTGACGGACGAGAGCGCCATCGAGGCGCTCGTGGCCGCGACGGTCGAGCGCTTCGGCAAGCTCGACGTCATGTTCAACAACGCTGGCGCGGGGGGTGACCGGTCGCCGATGCTCGAGATCGGCTCGGCCGGATTCGACAGGACGATCGCGCTGCTGACCGGTTCGGTACTCCTTGGCCACAAGTACGCGGCACGAGAGTTCGTGAAGCAAGGCACCGGTGGATCCATCATCTCCACCGCATCCGCGGCCGCGCTGCAGGGGGGATGGGCGAGCGCCGGATACACGATCGCCAAGCACGCAGTGGTCGGAATCATCCGCCAGGCGGTCGCGGAGCTCGCACCGCTCGGTATCCGATCGAACGCGATCGCACCCGGGATCATTATGACGCCGATCATGGCGCGAGGCTTCGGTCTGCCCGACGAGGAGGCCGTCCCGTTCGCCGAGTTCCTCGCCGAACGGCTCGGGCCCTCGCAGCCACTGCAGCGCACCGGTACCGCCGACGACATCGCGAAGGTCGCCACCTTCCTCGCCAGCGACCTTGCGGACTATGTCACCGGGGCGACGATTCCCGTCGATGGTGGAGCCACCGCCATCACCCTGGGAACGTTCGCAACCGATGTGGCCGCCGCGGCCGAGGAATACAGACAGCGCTGACTCCTACGGGGCCGTCGGGACCTGCGGGGTCACGACGGCCCCGCTGTCGGGGGGCTTTGTGGCGTTCACCTCAGCGTCCCTGAGCGCGGCCGCTTTCCGCATCCGGCCCCTCGAACTCGGGATGCCGACCGGAACGGGTCGGGTACCGATCCGCGAGCTCGACCGCGCCGCAGGCCGGACGCGGTGACGTCTGACCGGAAACAACAGCAGTTGGACGTACCCCACCTCAACGACCGGGAGGGGCACCGCGTGCTGCTGTATTACGCACCTCCCGGGGCGTGGCGGCGCTGACACGAGGGGGGCAGTCAGGAGATGCGCGCGACGTCTCGTGACTCATCGTCGCGGGGGCCCTGGCGCCGGGACTAATGGTTAGCTGGTGACGAGCGATCACATTTCGCATCTGTGCGCCTGGTGACCGCATGACAGAGGAGGTCTCATATGAAGGCATGGCAGTTCGTCGAACAGGGACGACCGATCCAACTGAACGACGTCGACGAGCCCACGCTCGAGGCTGACGGCGTCATTGTCAGCGTCAAAGCGGCCGGTATTTGTCACACCGACACCGGCTACCCCGACGGCACCCTCACCTCCGCTCTGCCATTCCACCCCATCACGCTCGGCCACGAGATAGCAGGCGTCGTCGCTGAGGTCGGAGCCGACGTCACCGCATTCAAAGTCGGCGACAGGGTAGTCATTCCGGCGAAAATGGAGGGGCCCGGAACGTCTCTCAACGGTGGTTTTGCTGCCAGGGTCGCCGCCCCCGCCGCGTTCGTCGTGCCCCTTCCCGACGGCATCGGCTGGGATCAAGCCGCCGCCGCGAGCGACGCTGGTATGACTGCGTACCATGCCGCCGTGGGCCAGGGAGGTGTGACGCGGGGAACCAAGGTAGGGATCATCGGTTTCGGTGGCCTCGGCTCCCTCGGGGCTCAGATCGCCCTGGGCCTCGGCGCAGACGTGTTCGTCGCAGAGAAGAACCCCAAGGCGAGGGACTTCGCAGCGTCCCTCGGGATCACGCACGTGAGCGAGGCCATTGTCGACTTCGCCGACCAGGATCTCGACGTCGTCGTCGACTATGCAGGCTTCGGCACAACCACGGCCGACGCCATCACCGCCGTCCGCGCCGGCGGCACCGTTGTCCAAGTCGGCTTGGGCGTCACTGAGGCAACGATCCCCATCGTCGATCTCGTCTCGAAACAGGTCCACCTGGTCGGGTCCTTGGCTGGCAGTAACGACGACTGCGCCGCCGTCCTGGACCTGATCGCGGACGGCAAAGTGTCCTCAAATTTGACCCACGTCACGTTCGACGAGATCGCGGACGGCATCGCGAAACTCAAAAACGGCGAAGTCGTCGGCCGCCTCGTGGCCATGATGTCCTCGGTGTGATGTCTAGGGACCTTGTTTCGGTGACATGGCAGTGAAGAGCTAAGAGGCGAGGGCCTCTGGTTGTGAGGTGGAGCTGTTGAGTTCAACCGCTTCACGAACCAGGAGGCCCTCGTGTCCCACGCTAACGCCGCCCTGACTCCACGCGCCCGACTCCGCCTGGCGCGCCTGATCGTTGAGGATCACTGGTCGCCGCAGGTCGCGGCGAAGATGCTCATGGTCTCGCCGGTGACCGCTCCCGCGTCGCTTACGCCGAGATCTGCGCGGACGAGAAGGCCGCAACGGCAATCGGTGTCCTGCACCGCGCCGTCACCTGATTCGCCGAGCGTGGTGTCCGCGTCGAGCGGGTGCTCTCCGACAACGCCTCGGCATACAAATCCCACGCCTGGCAAGATCGCACGCTTCCACCGCACGCTCTGGGCTCGCGGTTACGCGCGACGCGTACGACATCGTCACGGAACTCGGACGGGTAGGGCTTGGGTACAGCAACATCCTTCTAGGGCGTGTTGCTAAACCCATTGGAGGGTGGCGGCGAGGCAGATGGCGGAGTGGTAGTTGCGGGCGGTCTTGTCTGAGCGCATCGCGATGCCGCGCCACTGCTTGAGCTTGTTGAAGCAGCGTTCGACGACGTTGCGGTGTCGCGGCCGCACGAACCCGCCGCGCCTCACCTGAACCTCAACTCAGGATGTTCACGCTCCGCGCGATCACCAGCGCCAGCAGCACGAACCCCGAGATCGCCTGCACCATCATGAACAGCTTCGCGCGGGTGCTCAGGGGCATGACATCCGTCGGGCTGAACGCCATGGCGTTGGATGCCGAGAAGTAGAGGTAGTCGACATAGCTGGGCGCCCAGTCCTCTCGGTCGGACGAGCGACGCGCCACCTCGCTGACGGCGTCGCGGTCGGAGTCCTGCGGGAACTGGAAGTCGGCCGGCGGGAGCTGGTCGCGGGGGTCGCGGCGCCGGACGACGGGTCCGCCGCGGTCCATCTCCCAGTAGACGACGGCGTAGCCGATGACGTTGATCGCCCAGACCTGCGCGGCTCCGAGTAGCACCACCGCTCCCCCGCTCTCCCCGTCGAGGAGCTGTTGCACGAGCAGGAAGAACGTCACCTGGTTCGCCGCGAGCAGCACGGCGACGAATCCGAGCGCGAACGCGCGTCCGACCCACGTTTCCCGGTTCAAGTGCCGGGGGTTGGTGATCACCATCGGGACCGCGCAGAGGATGCTGGCTCCGACGACGACGTAGCGCAGCGCTCCCGACACATCGCTCGGCAGGACGGCGTACAGCACCGTGCCCAGGCCGAGCGAGATGAGTACCGGCCAGCGATGCTCGGGACGGATGCGGAAATCCGCGGGTGCGTTCGACGTCACGGGCTCAGGCTAGACCCGCGTGAAGCGCTCACCGCGGGCCCGCGGTGTCGCGGATACCTCGACGCCGAGGCATCCCTCTCTGCTCCCGACCGCCGCGCGGTCACGTGCGCATCCGTCGGGGTCGCGACTGGGTAGGCTGGACGACGGTGAATTGTGCGGAGCAGACAAGGGTTGCCGCACTCGTATGGCGATTCTCTGGCATGACCTGCCAGACGACGAAAGGTCTTCCGTGACTGTTCACGATCAGGATCCGTATTCGCAGGGGCCGCAGGACAGCGACCCGGAAGAGACCGCTGAGTGGCAGGAGTCCCTGCGCCAGCTCGTCCAGGCGAAGGGCCCCGGACGCGGGCGCGAGATCATGCTGAGCCTGCTCAAAGGCTCCAAAGATCTGCACCTCGGCGTGCCGATGGTGCCGACCACCGACTACATCAACACGATCGCGCAGTCGAACGAGCCCGAGTTCCCCGGTGACGAAGAGCTCGAGCGCCGGTACCGCAAGTGGATCCGCTGGAACGCCGCGGTCACCGTGCACCGCGCGCAGCGTCCCGGTATCGGCGTCGGTGGGCACATCTCCACCTACGCCTCGTCGGCCGCGCTGTACGAAGTCGGCTTCAACCACTTCTTCCGCGGCCTCGACGACCCGTCCGGCGGCGACCAGATCTTCATCCAGGGCCACGCCTCCCCCGGCACCTACGCCCGCGCGTACCTCGAGGGTCGCCTCACCGAGGCGCAGCTCGACGGCTTCCGCCAGGAGAAGTCGGCCGCCCCGAACGGCCTCCCCTCCTACCCCCACCCCCGTCTCATGCCGGAGTTCTGGCAGTTCCCGACGGTGTCGATGGGTCTCGGTCCGATCAACGCCATCTACCAGGCGATGTCGAACAAGTACCTCAGCAATCGCGGCATCAAAGACGTCGCCGACTCTCACGTGTGGGCCTACCTCGGCGACGGCGAGATGGACGAGGTCGAGAGCCGCGGCCAGCTGCAGGTCGCGGCCAACGAGGGTCTCGACAACCTGACGTTCATCGTCAACTGCAACCTCCAGCGCCTCGACGGCCCTGTCCGCGGTAACGGCAAGATCATCCAGGAGCTCGAGAGCTTCTTCCGCGGTGCTGGCTGGAACGTCATCAAGGTCGTCTGGGGTCGCGAGTGGGACGACCTGCTCGCCCGCGACACCGAGGGCGCGCTGCTGAACCTCATGAACAGCACCCCTGACGGTGACTACCAGACCTACAAGGCCGAGAACGGCGCCTACGTCCGTGAGCACTTCTTCGGCCGCGACCCCCGCGCGCTCGAGCTGGTGAAGGACTACACCGACGAGCAGATCTGGAACCTCAAGCGCGGTGGCCACGACTACCGCAAGGTCTTCGCGGCGTTCAAGGCCGCCAAGGAGCACAAGGGCCAGCCGACGGTCATCCTCGCCAAGACCATCAAGGGCTACGGCCTCGGTCCGCACTTCGAGGGCCGCAACGCGACCCACCAGATGAAGAAGCTGACGCTCGACGACCTCAAGGCGTTCCGCGACGCGATGGACATCCCGGTCACCGACGCCCAGCTGGAAGAGAACCCCTACCAGCCGCCGTATTACAAGCCGGCCGAGAACGACGAGACCATCTCGTACATGCTGGAGCGTCGCCGTGCGCTCGGCGGGTTCCTGCCCGAGCGTCGCACCACGCACGTCGGTCTGGAACTCCCCGGCGACCAGGCGTACGCGCTGCCGAAGAAGGGCTCCGGTACGCAGGAGGTCGCCACGACGATGGCGTTCGTCCGTCTGCTCAAAGACCTGCTGCGGGTCAAGGGCTTCGGGCACCGCATCGTGCCGATCATTCCCGACGAGGCGCGCACGTTCGGTATGGACGCGTACTTCCCGACGGCGAAGATCTACAACCCCAAGGGTCAGCACTACACCTCGGTCGACCGCGAGCTGCTGCTGGCGTACAAAGAGAGCCCCGAGGGGCAGATCATCCACGTCGGCATCAACGAGGCCGGCGCCCTGGCGGCCTTCACCGCCGCGGGCACGTCGTACGCCACGCACGGTGAGCCGCTGATCCCGGTCTACGTCCTCTACTCGATGTTCGGCTTCCAGCGCACGGGCGACGCCCAGTGGGCGGCGGGCGACCAGATGGCGCGCGGCTTCATCATCGGCGCCACCGCCGGTCGCACCACCCTGACGGGTGAGGGCCTGCAGCACGCCGATGGACACTCGCAGCTGCTGGCATCCACCAACCCCGCCACGGTGTCGTACGACCCCGCGTACGGGTACGAGATCGCGCACATCGTTCGCTCGGGCATCGAGCGCATGTACGGCGGCGAGCACTCCGACCCGAACGTCATGTACTACATGACGGTCTACAACGAGCCGCTCGTGCAGCCCGCCGAGCCCGAAGGGGTCGACGTCGACGGCATCGTCCGCGGCATCCACCGCATTTCGGTCGGCGAGGGCGAGGGTGCGCGCACCCAGCTGCTCGCGTCGGGCGTGGGCGTGCCGTGGGCGCTCGAGGCTCAGCGTCTGCTGAAGGACGACTGGGGCGTCGTCGCCGACGTGTGGTCGGTCACCTCGTGGACCGAACTGCGTCGTGACGGCCTCGCCGCCGACGAGCACAACTTCCTCCACCCCGACGAGGAGCCCCGCACGGCGTACCTCACCGAGAAGCTTCGGGATGCCGAAGGCCCCGTGGTCGCGGTCAGCGACTGGATGCACGCCGTTCAGGACCAGATCCGCCAGTGGGTGCCGCAGCGGTACCTCACGCTCGGTGCCGACGGATTCGGTTTCTCGGACACCCGTGCCGCCGCGCGTCGCTTCTTCAAGATCGACGGTCCGTCGCTCACGGTTCGCGCCCTGCAGGCGCTGGCCGACGAGGGCAAGGTCGACCGCTCGGTGATCGCCCAGGCGATCGAGAAGTACCGCCTGCACGACGTCAACGCCGGAACGAGCGGGAACGCCGGCGGCGAGGCCTGATCGCGTGACCGATCGCGCGGCCGACGGCTCGGTCGGGGGCGGCTCCACCGCCTCCGACCGGGTCGCCGACGAGAAGGCCGAGACCCTCGCGTGGTTGCGCCGGATCTCGGGCGATCTCGCCACCGCGACGATTCAGCGGCTGGAGGAGACCCTCCCCTGGTACGCCGAGATGCCGCCAGCGCGCCGATCGGCGGTCGGGCTGGTGGCTCAGGCGGGCATCACCTCGTTCCTTCAGTGGTTTGAGGAGCCCGCGTCGACCCCCGCGATCGCGGCCGACATCTTCGCCGCCGCCCCGCGCGAGCTCCTGCGCAGCGTGAGCCTCACGCAGACGTTGCAGCTGGTGCGCGTCACCGTCGAGGTGATGGAGGAGCGTGTCGCCGGGCGCAGCGAACGCGTGCGCGAGGCGATGCTGTCGTACTCGCGCGAGGTCGCGTTCGCCGCGGCTGACGTCTACGCCCGCGCCGCCGAAGCCCGCGGTCTGTGGGACGCGCGGCTCGAGGCCCTCGTGGTGGACTCGATCCTCACGGGCGAGGCCGACGATGAGCTCCCCAGCCGCATCGCCGCACTCGGCTGGCACGGGCACGGAGAGGTCGCGGTGCTGGTCGGCACCACTCCCCCGCAGCTCGACGTCGATCACGTGCGACGCACAGCCCGCAAGCTCGGTGTCGACGTGCTCATCGGCGTGCAGGGCTCCCGGCTCGTGCTCGTCATCGGCCGCGCCGACCCCGTTCGCGGTCGTGACGACGCCGCTGAGCTTCCCTTCACCGAGATCGCCAAGCGTCTCGAACCGAGCTTCGGCTCGGGGCACCTCGTGCTCGGCCCCGCGGTCGCGGCGCTCGTCGATGCCGGCCAGAGCGCGCGCGCCGCGCTGGCGGGGTTCGCCGTCGCCCGCGCGTGGCGTCACGCGCCGCGTCCCGTCGAAGCCGACGATCTGCTGCCCGAGCGTGCGCTCGCTGGCGACACGGTCGCCAAGCAGACGCTGGTCGACCGGGTCTACCGGCCGCTCCACGCCCACAGCGCCGACCTCGTGGCGACGCTCTGGAGCTACCTCGACAACGGTCGCTCGCTCGAGGCAACAGCCCGGGAACTGTACGTGCACCCCAACACGGTCCGGTACCGGCTCAAGCGCGTCTCCGAGGTGATCGGGTGGGATGCCACGGGCCCCCGCGAAGCGCTGATCCTGCAGACGGCTCTGATCCTCGGATCGATCGGGACGGATGCCACGCGCCGCCGCGGATCCGTCGGACGCCGCCCTCTCTCGCCGCGGTGATGCACGGCGCGCACAAAGACACGCCGATTTCTTGTGCCGATATCTCCAGAACACCCGGCCTGATCCTTGACAGGATGGGACGGTGATCATCGCCGTCTTCCCCGGGCAGGGTTCTCAGACCCCCGGGTTCCTCTCGCCGTGGCTCGAGATCGACGGGGCGCGCGAGCGCCTGGCCGGCTATTCAGAGCAGGCCGGTGTCGACCTCGTCGCGGCCGGCACCGAATGGGACGCCGACCAGATTCGCGACACGAGCGTCGCTCAGCCCCTGATCGTGGCCGCGAGCCTGCTGTCGTGGGCTGCCCTCGTCGACCGAGCCGGCCAGTCCGCCGCCGGGGTCGCGGGGCACTCCGTGGGCGAGTTCGCCGCGCTGGCGGCATCCGGAGTTCTTTCCGAGGCTGACGCGCTGCGCCTGGTGGGCCTGCGCGGACGCGCGATGGCGGAAGCCGCTGCGGCCGTCGAGACCGGCATGAGCGCGGTCGTCGGTGGCGATGAGCAGCTCGTGCTCGAGCGTCTGGACGCGCTCGGCCTGACCCCCGCCAACTACAACGGGGCCGGGCAGATCGTCGCGGCCGGAGAGCTGCCCGCGCTGGCCGCGCTGGCAGAGGAGGCCCCGCGCGGGTCGCGGGTCATTCCGCTGCAGGTCGCGGGCGCCTTCCACACGCGGTTCATGGAGCCGGCCGTCGAGACCCTGCGCGCCGCTGCGGCCGATGTGACGGTCGCGCAGCCCGACACGACGCTCTGGACCAACTCCGACGGCACGGTCGTCGAGGAGGGGCGCCGCGCGGTCGACCTCGTCGTCGCGCAGGTCGCCTCGCCCGTCCGGTGGGACCGGTGCATGAGCTCCTTCGCCGAGCACGGCGTGACCGGCATCATCGAACTTGCGCCGGCCGGTGCCCTCACGGGTCTGGCCAAGCGCGCGCTGCGCGGCACCCCGACCGTGGCAGTCAAGACCCCGGACGACCTCGATGCGGCCGTCGCACTCCTGAAGGGAGAGCAGGCATGAGCACCCCCACCCTGCGCCAGCTGACCGGTCCGGCCCACACGCGCATCTACGCCTACGGCGCGGCGCGCGGCGAGAACCACGTTCCCAACGACGACCTGGTCGGCCCCATCGACTCGAGCGACGAGTGGATCCGCCAGCGCACCGGCATCGTCACGCGCGTGCGCGCGAACGCCGAGACGGATGCCATCGATCTGGCGTCGGATGCCGCTCGCGAGGCCGTCGAGCGTTCCGGTGTCGACCCGGCCGACATCGACGCCGTGATCGTGGCGACCATCAGCAACCCGAAGCAGACGCCTTCGGCCTCGGCCATCGTGGCCGATCGCATCGGCGCGAACCCGGCGGCCGCCTACGATGTCAACGCCGCGTGCGCGGGATTCGCGTACGGCGTGGCGCAGGCCGACGCCCTCATTCGCGGAGGGCTCGCGACGCACGTAGTCGTCGTCGGCGCCGAGAAGCTCAGCGACGTCGTCGACCCGACCGACCGCAGCATCTCCTTCCTCCTCGGCGACGGCGCGGGCGCCGTGGTCATCGGCCCCAGCGACACCCCCGGCATCGGACCGACCATCTGGGGCTCGGACGGCTCCAAGGCCGACGCGGTCGGCATGAACCACACCCTCACCGAGTTCCGGGACGGCGTTGCCCCGTGGCCCACGCTCCGCCAGGAGGGTCCGACGGTCTTCCGCTGGGCCGTGTGGGAGATGGTGAAGGTCGCCCGTCAGGCGATCGAAGCTGCGGGCATCCAGCCGTCCGATCTCGCCGCGTTCGTTCCGCACCAGGCCAACATGCGCATCATCGACGAGTTCGCCAAGCAGCTCGGACTCCCCGAGACGGTGGTGATCGGACGCGACATCGAAACGACCGGCAACACCTCGGCGGCGTCGATTCCGCTGGCCACCCACCGTCTGCTCGAGGAGCACCCCGAGCTCAGTGGCGGCCTCGCGCTGCAGATCGGCTTCGGTGCCGGTCTGGTGTTCGGCGCGCAGGTCGTCGTGCTCCCCTGACGAGCGAGCGTCGAACCCTAGACTTATCGGGGCTCGGGACGATTACCCGGGCCGCCCCCAACAACAGGAGAAATCATGGCATTCACCAACGACGAGGTTCTCGCCGGCCTTGCCGAGCTCATCACCGACGAGACGGGCATCTCGGCCGACGAGGTCGCGCTCGAGAAGTCGTTCACCGACGACCTCGACATCGACTCGATCTCGATGATGACGATCGTCGTCAACGCCGAGGAGAAGTTCGGCGTCACCATCCCCGACGACGAGGTCAAGAACCTCAAGACCGTCGGCGACGCTGTCACCTACATCTCGTCGAACCAGTCCTGACCCTCCCGGTGGGGGCTGCGGCCCCCACCGGTCAAGACCCCTCGGTCGCACGAAGGATCACACCATGAGCACATCCCGCATCGTCGTCACCGGCATCGGTGCCACCTCGCCCATCGGCGGGACGGCCCCCGAGAGCTGGTCCGCCCTGCTGTCCGGCGCATCCGGCGCCCGCACCCTCGAGCACGAGTGGGTCGAGGAGTACCAGCTGCCGGTCACGTTCGCGGCCGAGGCGCTCGTGCGACCCGAGACCGTGCTGGAACGTCCTGTCGCCAAGCGCCTCGACCCGTCGTCGCAGCTCGCGATGGTCGCGGCGAAGGAGGCCTGGGAAGACGCGGGTGCGCCCGACGTCGACCCCGACCGGCTCGGCGTCGACTTCGCCACCGGTATCGGCGGCGTCTGGACGCTTCTCGACGCGTGGGACACCCTGCGTGAGAAGGGTCCGCGTCGGGTCATGCCGATGACGGTGCCGATGCTCATGCCCAACGCCGCGGCCGGCAACCTCTCCCTGCACTTCAACGCGCGTGCGTTCGCCCGCACGGTGGCGTCGGCGTGCGCGTCGAGCACCGAGTCGATCGTCAACGCCGTTCAGCACCTGCGTGACGGCTTGGCCGACATCGTGATCGCCGGCGGCACCGAGTCGGCGATCCACCCGATCACCATCGCGTCCTTCGCCTCGATGCAGGCGTTGTCCAAGCGCAACGACACCCCCGAGACCGCCTCGCGACCCGGCAGCATCGACCGCGACGGATTCGTCATGGGCGAGGGCGCGGGCGTGCTCATCCTCGAGACCGAGGAGCACGCCCAGGCCCGCGGCGCGAAGATCTACGCCGTTATCGCCGGCGGCGGTGTCACGGCCGATTCGTACCACATCACCGCGAACGACCCCGAGGGCCACGGTGCCGCGCGGGCCGTGCGCATGGCGCTGGAGATGGCGGGCGCCTCGCCCGACGACGTCACCCACATCAACGCCCACGCCACGTCGACCCCCGTCGGCGACCCGAACGAGTACCAGGCGCTCCGCTCGGTCTTCGGCGCCCGTGTCAACGAGATTCCGGTCTCGGCGACGAAGGCCTCGACGGGTCACCTTCTCGGCGGCACCGGCGCGCTGGAGGCCATCTTCACGGTTCTCGCCCTGAAGAACCGCGTGGCCCCGCCCACGATCAACCTCACCGAGCAAGACCCGGAGGTGCCATTCGCGATCTCCGGCTCCCCGGTCGAACTGCCGTCGGGCGACCAGCTCGCGATCAGCAACTCGTTCGGATTCGGCGGCCACAACGCCGTCGTCGCGATCGCCTCCGTCTGACCTCGGCCGAACGCCCCCGGCATCCCCCGACTGCTACGGGGATGACGGGGGCGTTCGGTATTTCATCGGGCAAGGGATACGCGTTCCCGGTGCCGGGAGATCGTCACCGACCTCCGGTAATGGCGCCTCCCCCACCCGACATCTCAGCCGACCTTGTGCAGCCAGACGACGTGTTGAGCGCATCCTGCGTAGCGGAACGGTTCAAGTTCTTCATCCCACGCGGACCCCAGCGCGACATCGAGTTCACGCTGCAGCTCGAACGCATCGCCGGCCGCGACTTCCATCGCGTACCGCACGCGGTCCTCGCCGATGACGACGTTACCCGCCGAATCCGTCTGAGCGAAGTGGATGCCGAGCCCCGGGGTGTGCATCCATCGGCCGCCGTCACTGCGCGGCGTGGGATCTTCGCTCACCTCGAAGCGGAGGTGCTCCCACCCGCGGATGGCGCTCGCGAGCGCGGCGCCGGACCCGACGGGTCCTTCCCAGTAGAACTCGGCGCGCCGACTGCCGGTCAGCACGGGCTGTTCCGTCCAGTCGAAGTTGACCGGACGGCCGAGGGCGCGTCCTACCGCCCACTCCAGGTGGGGGCACAACGCGCGCGGCGCCGAGTGGATGAGGATCACTCCGCGCGAAGACGTGGTCGCCATGGTCTCTCCTTCGTCAGGTACGTCTTCCCCTACGACCTGAGTGAGAGTGGTGGCGGCTATTCGGTTGTCTCGGTCATTATCGCCCGAACATAACGAAATCACAACACTGTGTTTCCCTAGGCGAACCAGAGCTTCCAGTACAGCGCGAAGTTGCGATTGCCGTACGACGAGCACGCGTCACCGGTGCTCCATCGTGCCTCCAATGCCGCGGTGTTCGGCTGGTACGGCGTGTAGTTGTAAAGCGCCGCCGTGGCGTGGTTGCGGATCTCGATATCGGTTCCCCCGCACGCGGGATCGGGCGAATACGCGATGTAGTGCGTGCCGGGCTGCCGCATGAATCCCGACGCGCGATAGGCCTTCAGGTCGGTCGCGCCCTGAGCGACCTGTGCCGCGAAACCGGCGCGACCCGGGTCGCACGGGGCGTCGTCGGGGCAGCGTGCACCCATGGCGGCCCCGAGGGCCTCGGCGGACGGGGCGCGCGCGAGTCGGCCCGACACGAGGCTCTGCTCCTTCTGCAGGATTACCAGCAGCACCTTCGCCGAGATCCCGCAGGCCCGTTGGATGCGGTCGATGATCTGCGCCGCGGTGAGCTCGCCGCCCTCGTAGGCCTCGCACACGGTCTCTCCGGTGTCCTCCGAGCGAATGGCATCCCGGGGCGGGAGATCGGTGCGCAGAACGTTCAGACACGAGTCGGTGCGACACTCGTCGATCTGGTCGTCGAGGAAGCGCTGGATCTCGTCGGCATCCATCGCTGCGGGGTCATAGAACGCCGCGTCGTCGATGAGGAGGCCGGGATCGAATCCGGCGAGGTCGATCGAGGCGCGTCGAGTCTCGGCGTTCCACGCGGACACGAGGTGAACGAGCGGGATCGCGGCGGCGACCACCAACCCGACGACCACGACGACCAGGAGGCCGAACGTCAGCCGCCGCCGTCGCACGACCCGTGCTCGAGCGAGCGTGCGGCCGGATCGGCGACGAGCCGGCCGGCGGGAGGCGGTGGGGGTGCGCCGCGATCGACCTCCCTGTTTCGCCATGACTCGATGGTGCCGCATCGCGCTGACCGCGTGCTGGGGGCGGTGCGCCCCGCGTCAGCGAATCGGTCGCACCGGTGCGGACGGTGCCGCCGCGATTCCGGAGCCGGAGAGCGTGAGTCCGTCGGAGCCGCTGGCGTCGTGCATCATCTGGTCGACGAGATCGCGGTCGATCGCCGGCTCACGGCCCCCGTAGAACTGCAGAACGAGGGCGTTCGAGGCATGGATCCAGAGGCTCGCCTGCCGCACTCCCTCGTTCACCGGCAGCTGAAGCATGAAGCCCTCGTTGCGGCGGAGCTTGTTCATGATCACGATGCGCAAGTGCGCAAGCAGACGATCATCGATGTCGAACGACGCACGGTCGCGGTAAATGAGGCGTCCCACGGCGGGTCCTTTTCTGGCGCGCTGAAGCGTACCGGTTGAGCAAGGGGCGGGACCACGCCGGGAAGCGAGGCAATGCGGGGGTTTCATTGTGTCACCCCGTGGCATCCGGAGGCCACAGCAGGTTCAAAGAAGACACCGATAACGTGGGAGTGAATATCCGACGACCCACGAGAGAGATACCCGTGAGCCTGCACCGCGCCTCCACTGACCAGGAGGGCCGATCTTCGAGCCCCCTCGTTGTGAGAGGGGGTGAGGTTTGATGCTGGCTGCTGTTCTGACGCTGTTGCTCGGAATCGTCGTGACGCTCGCGATCATCGCGGCGTGCGGATTCTTCGTCGCGCAGGAATTCGCGTACATGTCGGTCGACCGGTCGAAATTGGCCGCGCGCGCCGAAAAGGGTGACGCCCAGGCGAAACGGGTGCTCGCGATTACGCAGCGCACCTCGTTCATGCTCTCGGGAGCACAGCTGGGCATCACCGTCACGGGGCTTCTCATCGGTTACGTCGCGGAGCCGCTCATCGGCGCGTCGATCGGCACGCTGCTCGGGGGCGTCGGCATCGACCCCGCCATCTCGGTGACGATCGGCACCGTGGGCGCCCTCCTGCTCGCCACGATCGTGACGATGATCTTCGGTGAGCTGTACCCGAAGAACCTGGCGATCGCGAACCCCGAGCCCCTCGCCCGCGCCCTCGCCTTTCCGACGCGTATCTACCTGTCGGCGTTCGGCTGGCTCATCACGGTGTTCGACGTGGCGGCCAACGCCCTGCTGAAGCTCGTCCGCATCGAGCCCCTCGAAGACGTCGACGAGAGCGCGACCGCGCGCGACCTCGAGGCGATCGTCGAGGAGTCCCGCGCCAGCGGCGACCTCCCCGACGATCTGTCGATGATCATCGACCGCATTCTTGATTTCCCGCAGCGAGATGTCGAGCACGCCATGATCCCCCGGTCGCAGGTCGACTCCGTGAGCCCCGACACGACCGTCGGAGAAGTGCGCACGCTCATGGCCACCGGTCACACGCGCTATCCCGTGATCGGTGACGAGGACTCCCCCGTGGGCGTCGTGGAGCTGATCGATCTGCTGCGGGAGCAGCCGTCCTCCGACGCGCCCGTCTCGTCGGTCATGCGGCCCGCCGTCGTTCTGCCGACCTCCATGCTGCTCCCGGTCGCGCTCGACCGCATGCGTCGTAGTCGCAACGAACTCGCGTGCGTCGTCGACGAGTACGGCAACTTCGACGGCATCCTGACGATCGAAGACCTCACCGAGGAAGTGATCGGCGAGCTCTCCGACGAGCACGACACCGAGGTCGACGAAGTCTCCTCCGTCGGAGAGTCGACGTGGACGGTGCCCGGCGATCTGCATCTCGACGAGTTGGAACGCCTCATCGGGCATGATCTCGCCGAGAGCGACATCGAGACCGCCGCGGGCCTCGTGATCGAGGCGCACGGTGACCTCCCCGCGGTCGGGGCCGTCGTACGCATCGACCTGCCCGGGCGCGCCGGCGAGGTGGTCCAGGGCCTTCACATGGAACGCTGGCTCGAGATCGAGGTCACCGACGTCGATCGCCATGTGCCGTCTCAACTCGTCGTGCACATGCGAGAGATCGACCGGGATGCCGTGCCCGCCGTGCCCTCGGACGCCTCTGGCGAGGAGGTGGCCCCGTGAGCTGGTGGGTCGTCACCCTCATCACCGCGGCGCTGATCGTCGCGAGTGCCTTCTTCGTCATCGTGGAGTTCGCGCTCCTCGCCGCTCGCCGCCACCGGCTGGAGGAAGAGGCCGCGCACAGTGCCTCGGCCCGTGCCGCGCTGCGCGGTGTCAACGAGCTGACGGTGATGCTCGCGTTCGCGCAGCTCGGCATCACGGCGTGCACATTCTTGCTCGGCGCGATCACCAAGCCGGCGATCGACTATGCGCTGGCGCCCGTCTTCGAGCAGTGGGGCCTCCCCTACGTTCTCGCCGACATCATCGCCTTCATGCTCGCGCTGATCGTGGTGACGTTCCTGCACCTCGTGATCGGCGAGATGGCCCCGAAGTCGTGGGCGATCGCGCACCCCGAGACCGCGGCGAAGGCGACCGGCATCCTGGCCCGCGCGATGACGTGGCCGCTGCGCCCGTTCCTGCTGTGGATCAACCGCATCGCGAATCGCCTCGTGCGGGCGTCGGGCGTGGAGCCGGTGGAGAAGGCGGCGGCGGGCGGTCAGGACGCCGACACGATCCGCGAACTCGTTGCGCACTCCCGTCGCGCCGGCACCCTCGAGGAACAGTACTCGGGGCCGATCGCGCAGGCGATCGCCCTGGGAACGCTCACCGTCGGCGAGATCGTTCGTACGGACAGCACCCCGACTGCCGTTCCCGACGACGCTACGGTGGCCGACGTGCAGGCTGTGGCCGCGTCGTCGACGCACCTGCGGATCCTCGTCGGCACGGGCCCGACCTCGCGCGTCGCGCACGTGCGAGACACGCTCGAGGTCGACCCCTCGACCCCGGTGCGTGACATCGCACGCGATCCCCTCGTGCTGACACCGGATGCCTCGGCCTACGACGCCCTCGCGCGAATGCGGCGCGGGCGGGTGCAGCTGGCGACGGTGGTCGAGGGTGAGCGACTGCTCGGCGTCGTCACGCTCGATGACCTGCTGACGCAGATTCTGCCGGGGGCGGGTGAGGTCGCGGAGGGCGCGCGCTGATCAGAGGGCGCGCGGCTGGGGCGCCACGGGGCGGAGCCGGGGAATCCAGCAGCGCACCTCGTCGCGGTAGCGCTCGAAATCCGCGCCGAACTTCGCGGCGAGGTCGGCCTCCTCGTGGGGGCGGACGGCGTAGTTCCACACGAGTGCGCCGGCCACGGCATATGCGGCGACCATCCACGACGACAGCATCATGCCCACGGCCACGCCCTGCGCGATGCTGGTGATCGCCATGGGGTTGCGTACCCAGCGGTAGGGGCCCGCGATGACGAGACGGTTAGGCATCGCCGCGGGGAGCGGGGTGCCGTCGCCCTTCACCGACAGCGCGGCAGCCGACCAGAACGCGGCGGCGCCGAGCACGACGAACAGCAGGATCCCGGCGATTCGAACGCCGTCGCCCAGGTCGACGGAGAGTCCCCATCGGCGTTCGAGACTCGACAGCACGACCGGGATCGCCGCGAAGAACACCGCCCAGAACCCCGCGATCTGCAGCAGCGTCCCCACCATGTGCAGCAGCGGCGACCGGCGAGAGCGTGCCGTGCGGAACGCGAACGGCCCGAGCAGCGCCCACTGCGTCGGGATGCGTCCCCACCACAGCAGCGCGAGCGCGCCGAGTGACCCGAGTGACGCGCCGGTCATCGCGACGACGCCCCATCCGGCCAGCCCCGTGAGGGTGGCGTAGACCGCCAGCGACGCGGTGACCACGAGCGTCCAGGCGGTGGCGGTCACCGCCGCGCCGAGACGGGCCCGCCCCGGCAGGACAGCCGCGAGAGCGGATGCCACGACGAACAGGACGATGTCGAACGGTGCCAGCAGTACCGCATCGATGTCGCCGAGAGTGGCGCTCCGCACCGCCGGGGCCGTGAAGACGCCGACCCACCACGCCGCGCCGGCGATCGCCTGCGCGGCGAAGTACAGCCGGGCGAGGGTGGATGCCGAGGTCATGGCATCCATCCTCCCCCGGTCCGACCGCGATATCGGGGAGCGGCGTCGGTCGCGCCGATCAGCCGCGGGCGCTGAACGCGGCGAGCTCCGCCCGCGTTCGGGCGCCGTGCTTCCGGAGCAGGTTCGCCACGTGGTACTTCACCGTGTTCAGGGAGATGCCGAGTCCGTCGGCGATCTCGCGATTGCCGACGCCGGTCGTCACCAGACGCAGGACCTCCCGTTCCCGTTCGGTGAGGTCGGAGTCCGTCGCGGCTTCCGCCGCTCGCGGCGACGGGTCGAGGGGAAGCGAGATGTCGAGCGTGGAGCCCCACCCGGGCGTGGAGGCGACGCTCAGATTTCCCTCGAGTGCGACGACGCGTTCCGCGATCGGGCGGACGGCGTCGTCGTGCGCGTCGAGGGTGCCGGCGCCGTCGTCGCGCAGCTGCATGAGCAGGTTCCGACCATCGCAGTCCCACTGAATCCGAACCCGGCGCGCAGCGCCGTCGTCGACCAGCGCAAGCACGGCGGTGCGGACGATCGCCCGCGCGCTGTGGGCGACGTCCCCGGGAAGGGCGCGACCGGTCGTGGGCGGTTCGACGAACTGCACGTCGAGGTCGCCGAACCGCATCAGGGGACGCAGGTCGGCGCGGAGGCGCGAGAAGGCGCCCGTGACGGGTTCGAGGAGCGTGCTGCGCTGCCGGTCGGTGGCGGTGCGGAGCTCGATGAGGGCGGCCGACGCGATCTCGACGGCCTCGGCGCGCGCCGCCGCGTCGGACAGTCGCGTCGAGCGCAGCGCGGCGAGCATGGACTCGAGCGTCAACGCGTGCCGATCGGCTTGCTCCGCCACGGTGCGGGCGTGCTCGGAGGCCGCCGAGCGGCTGGCGTGTATCTCTGCGTCTCTCGCCATAGGGACCGAACCTACCGGTCCTACCCGAAAGAATGGTCCCACCCGATCGGATGGGCTCGCCGCCTGGCCGGGCAGCAGCGGGAACGGCCCGGGGCGGGGACGATCGACCTATGCCTCACACCACCGTCGCGGACGCCCTCGGAACGATCGGCACCGAGCTCCAGGACGTCGTCGCCGCGCTTCGGGACGCCGACCCGGTGCCCTTCGAGAACGCCCTCGCGCTCCTGACCGACGCCGAGCGCGTGTTCGTCCACGGTGCGGGGCGGTCGGGCCTCGCGCTGCGCTCGACCGCGATGCGGCTCATGCACCTCGGCTTGACGGTGCACGTCGTCGGCGAGGTGACGACCCCGGCGATCCGCCGCGGCGATCTCCTCCTCGTCGCGAGCGGTTCCGGAACCACCGGCGGCATCGTGCAGGCCGCGAAGACCGCCGCCGACGTCGGCGCCCGGGTGCTCGCGGTGTCGACCACCGACGCTTCCCCCCTGTCGGAGGTTGCGGATACCACCCTGGTGATCCCGGCCGCGACGAAGACGGATCGCTCCGGCACGGCATCCGCCCAATACGCCGGAAGCCTCTTCGAGCAGGCCGTCAGCGTGCTCGGCGACGCGCTCTTCCACGCGCTCTGGCAGCGCAGCGGTCACTCCGCCGACGACCTCTGGCCCCGCCACGCGAATCTCGAATGACCCGCGCCGGAACCCCGGCGATACACCCCACCGAAAGGACACCCCCATGCAGCTTCAGTTCGCCATGGACACCCTGACCACCGAGCACGCGCTCGAGCTCGCCGGGAAGGCAGCGCCGTACGTCGACGTGCTCGAGCTCGGCACCCCGCTCATCAAGAGCGCCGGCCTGTCGGCGATCACCGCCATCAAGGACGCCCACCCCGACAAGATCGTCTTCGCCGACCTGAAGACGATGGATGCCGGTGAGCTCGAGGCCGACATGGCCTTCCAGGCCGGCGCCGACCTCGTCACCGTGCTCGGCGTTGCCGGTGACAGCACGATCGCCGGTGCCGTGAAGGCCGCCAAGGCCCACGGCAAGGGCGTCGTCGTCGACCTCATCGGCGTCCCCGACAAGGCCGCCCGCGCGAAGGAAGTCACCGCGCTCGGTGTGGAGTTCGTCGAGATGCACGCCGGTCTCGACGAGCAGGCCGAGGAAGGCTTCACCTTCGAGACGCTCCTCCGTGACGGCGAGGCCTCGGGTGTCGCGTTCTCGGTCGCCGGTGGCATCACCGCCCAGACCATCGCCGCCGTGCAGGAGTCGGGCGCTCGCCTCGCGGTCGCCGGAAGCGCGATCTACAGCGCCGACGACGTGGCAGCCGCGGCCGCCGAGCTGCGCGCCGCGATCACGGAGACCGCTGCGGCCTGATCCGATTCGTTCGAGCCGGGGGCTCGGTGCCGTAGGGCGCCGGGCCCCCGTTCGCGCGCGGCCTCACGCCCACCTGTCGTCGTCGCTCTCCGCGGCCTGCGCGTGCGACCACGCGGCGCGGAACCCGCACTCGCGGCATTCGTCGGCGTCGATACCCTCGTCGATCAGCGGATGCATCGTCACGCCGCACGAGGGGCAGATGGGCTGCGCGTCGTCGTCGTCGGGGTCTCTGTAAGTCATGGCCGTTCCGCTCGCACTGTGTACACCCGAGAGCCTCGGGGCGTCGCCGGAGGGAACGTCCTCCGCAGCTCGGCTGTTC
This sequence comes from Microbacterium sp. ZW3a, assembly GCF_057167165.1. Taxonomy (NCBI): domain Bacteria; kingdom Bacillati; phylum Actinomycetota; class Actinomycetes; order Micrococcales; family Microbacteriaceae; genus Microbacterium; species Microbacterium sp. ZW3a. The sequence continues at coordinate 1,574,355 of NZ_CM169903.1, forward strand.
CCCGTGCTGCGGATTCCTGGCGGCGGAAGACCCCGACATCGCGGCGATGTCGGGGCCTCGTGCCGTAGGGCGGGTGGGACTTGAACCCACGATCGTCGGGTTATGAGCCCGCTGCCTTGACCAGCTTGGCCACCGCCCCTCGGTGACTCCGAGCCTACCGGCATCCCTTCCCGTCCCGCGGGACTCCCCGCGCGCCGAAGCCGCACGTTCGGGTCAAACGCACACGGTGGGGACGCCCCGAACGTGTGCGCTCGACCCGAACGTGTGCGCTGGGCAGACGAACCCGGGCGCGACCGGGTCGCGCGCCGACCGGGCGCGCGGCGACCCAGGCCGCGCCGCGCCGCGGGTCAGTGCACGCGGGGCGGCTTCGGCTTGCCGTCGGCCGTCACCTGGGGGTGGTGGCGGGTCAGCTGGATGACGCCCCACGTCGCGATCGCGCCCGCGATCGCGAAGCCGATGAGCGCCCAGGCGGGGGCCGTGGAGGCCTCGCCGAGCACCGCCAGGCCGATCAACACCGCGACGATGGGGTCGATGACCGTGAGCCCCGCGATCACCAGGTCGGGAGGTCCGGCGGAGTACGCCGTCTGCACGAAGTACGCGCCGACGCCGACGGCGGCGAGCAGTGCCACGAGGCACAGCAGCGTCAGCCAGTCGAAGTTGCCGGCCTGCGCACGGCTGATGACGACCTTGGCGAGTGTCGCCACGAAGCCGTAGATCACGCCCGCGGCCATGATGTAGAACAGCGCCTGCGCGCGGCGGCGCACCAGCAGCCAGAAGCCGCCGAAGACGATCACCACCACGGCCAGGATGCCGAGGATGATCAGCAGCTCGCGCGACGTGATCGCGTGCTCGGTCGCGAAGAAAGCCGCGATCGTGACGAAGATGAAGATGCCGCCGACGCACGCCGCGATGGCGATGAGCGAGGCCCGGGTCGGCTTGTGATGCGTGACGCGCGCGTTCAGGATCGTCGTGATCACCAGGGCGATCGCCCCGAGCGGTTGCACGAGGATCAGCGGCGCCACCGACAGCGCGGCGAGCTGGCAGACGATCGCGAGACCGAGCATGACCGTTCCGGCGACCCACGACGGGCGCGTCAGCAGCGCCTTCATCTGCGCGCCCGAGAGTCCGCCGGTGGTCTTGCCCGACAGGCTCTCGACCTTCTGCACACCCCGGTGCTGGTACTGCGCGCCGAACGACATGAACACGGCGCCGAAGAGCGCCAGGGGGATGCCGAGCAGGATGCGCGGATCGCGGAAGACACCGACGAGTTGGTCGATACCGTCGGTGAGAGAGACATCGAGCGGAATCACCCTCCGACGATAGCGTCAGGCTCCCTCGTTAGGCTGGTGACGTGGCCGTACTCCCTATCCGCATCATGGGCGACCCTGTGTTGCACGCTCCCGCTGCCCGCGTCGACGAGATCACCGACGAGATCCGCACCCTCGTCGGTGACATGTTCGAGACGATGGATGCCGCCCCCGGCGTGGGCCTCGCCGCGCCCCAGGTGGGCGTCGGCCTGCGCATCTTCACGTACACGTACGAAGACGACGAGGGCCTCCCCTGGCGCGGTGTCGTGATCAACCCCGAGCTGTGGATCCGTCCGATCGAGCCGGGCTACCCCGACCCCGACGACGAGTCCGAGGGGTGCCTGTCGTTCCCCGGCGAGCGCTTTCCGCTCCGCCGCTCCGAGGCCGCGCTCCTGACCGGAGTCGACCTCGAGGGCGAGCCGGTGCGGATCGAGGTGTCGGGCTGGCGCGCCCGCATCCTGCAGCACGAGTTCGATCACCTCGACGGCGTGCTCTACATCGATCGTCTCGACGACGACGACAGTCGGGTCGCCGCCAAGATCGCCAAGAAACGCAAGTGGGGCACGCCCGGCTCCTCGTGGATGCCAGGAGTCGACGACCTCGAGGCGTGAGGCGCCTCAGTACAGGCCGCGCGCCTGGAGTTCCTGCTGCAGGATGGGCGTCAGCCGCTCCGCGAACGCCGGGGTCAGGTGTGTCTCGTCGTACCGGACGGGTATGTCGCCCGCGAACGCCGGGCAGACGTTCTGCCAGCACGTGAACGGGAGCGCGTTCACCGCGGTGTTCCCCGTCGCGGCGGCCTCGGCCTCGGCGGCCGCTTCCATCTGCGCCCACACGTCATCCACGGCCGCGAGGCACGCCGACGGGCCCGTGACCGGCGAATAACACCGGTCGAGGTCGGCACCGTGCGGGGGCGGCGAGAGGAACACGGTGTGTCCCGGTGGGGCCCACGCGCCGACCTCCGCGAACGTCGAGGACGCGAGACGGGCCGCGTCGAGGGTCTCGCCGTCGAGCGAACGGCCGAGGGTGAACGCGTTGGAGACGATCACGAGGTCGGCGGGATCGGCCGCGACCATGGCGCGCACCTGTTCCTTGCGCGGTCCGCACGCGGCGGCGATGGCCGGATCGCGGCTCTCGAGCAGGACGTCGGTGAAGCGGCATCCGTACATGCCCACTGTCGTGGCGCGCCAGGCGCCTCCGCTGCGTTCGGCGAGGGCGGCGATGGCCGGCGCGTACGCCATGGCGCTGGAGTCGCCGACGAGGTACACGTGTCGAGGTGCGGCCGGGTCGCCCCACGTGCAGCGCGCGATGTCGGGCTGCACGTCGGGGGTGAAACAGTCGTGGGCGCGATTGGTCGACGACGAGGCGCGGATGACCTCGTCGAGTCCGGGATGCAGGTCGGGCCAGGTCGTGGCGGTGACCGCGGCCGCGAGTTCCGCCTGGAGCGTGGGTAGGGCATTCGCCGCATCCGGTGCGGCGGGGGCACCGATCGCGATCGTGTCGGGAAGACGCAGCACGGGGGCGCCGTACGCGACGAAGACGGCGAGAACCGTGGCACCCGCGCCGATCGCGAGCACCGCGCCGGCCAGGGCGATGCGGTGCGAGAACTGCTCTCGCCAGGCGGCCCAAGTGGACGGGCCGCGCGGAATGGCGGCGGGGGCGGTGAGGGGCGCGGGCTCGGCGCGGGCCGGCTCAGCGGGCGCCGGGAGCGCCGGTACCTCCGGTGCCGTCGCCGCCGCGGCATCCGTCGGAGCGACCGCCCCGGGCCGGGGCCGTGCGCCCGGGTAGTAGCGCTGGCCCGGCACCCACCCGGCGGGACGGGATGCCAACGCCGGACGGGACGCCGAGGCGGCGGGCCGCGAGACGGGTTCTGCCCGCGCCAGCGAGGCGGGAGCGGGCGCCTCCCGGCGCGGGGCGGGCGCGGGGCTCGCGCTCTCCTCTCGCGCACGGCCGCGCGGCTCGAGCCACGGCGACCGGTGGACGGGCTGTTCGAGGCCGAGGTAGGTGGCGACGGTGAGCACGACAATGACGAGCCCCACGATGGGCGTCCAGGCCGCACCTGCCGGAAGCAGCACGCCGGCGAACACGATGACGGGCAGGTGCCAGAGGTAGAGCGAGTACGAGGCGTTTCCGACGGACACACTGATCGGGTTGGACAACGGGAACAGGTGACGTTGACGCGGGTCGCCGCCGACGCCGCCCGCGATCACGAGCGCGGCTCCCGTCACCGGCAGCACCACCCACGGCGCCGGGAACGGTGACGTCGGATCGATGACGGCGAACGACGCCACGACCACCGCCAGTCCCGCCCACCCGAAGAGGATCCGCAGGGCCGCCGGCATCCGGGTCAGCAGCGGGGCGATCGCCGCGAGGACCGCGCCGACACCGAGCTCTCCGACGCGGGCGAGAGTCGAGAAGTACGCCCCCGTGGGGTCGCTCGCCGTCAGCGACACCGCGGCGACCGCCGAGACCGCGACGAGCGCGGCGGCGGTCATGCCCACCGCGACGCGCCCCGGGGCGCCCCGTCGTGCCGCGGTCGGCAGCAGCGCGAGCACCGCCAGGAGCAGCAGCGGCCAGGCGAGCGAGAACTGCTCCTCGATCGACAGCGACCAGAAGTGCTGGAGCGGGGAGACCTCGGTGGACGAGAAGTAGTCGCGGCCCTCCAGCCCGAAGCGCCAGTTCGAGACGAGGCCGAGCGCGGCGAGCGCGTCGCCGAGCGTCTGCTCGGCTCGTGCCCGGTGGAACACGACGAAGGCCAGCGATACGACCGTCGCCAGGACCAGGAGGGCGGCCGGCAGCAGCCGCCGCGCGCGCCGCGCGAAGAAGGCGCGGAGATCGACGGTGCCCGTGCCCGCCAGGTCACGCAGGAGGATGCCGGTGACGAGGAACCCCGAGATCACGAAGAACACATCGACGCCGGTGAAGCCGCCGGCAGGCCAGCCCGTGAGGTGGCTCGCGACGACCCCGAGGACCGCCAGTGCCCGCAGCCCCTGCAGGTCGAGGCGCGCGCGTGTCGGGGCGGTGGGCATGGTCGGCGGCTTCCTTCCGGGCCGTCGCTCACGGCCGGAGCGATCCTAGTGGAATCGCTCTCAGGGCGACCGTGGCGCCCCTCTCAGGCGAGCGCCCTCACCCCACCGAGAAGCTGTGGAGGCCGAGATCATCGGACAACGCCTCGCTGACCAGGCGCCCGCGCACGCTCGTGCCCTGCTCATCGAGCGGAGGGCTGACGACCGCCGCCCCGAGCCGCCCGGGAGCCGACAGCACGATCGCCCCCGACACGCTCGACTTCGCGGGGATCCCCACGGCGCGCATCCACCGGCCCGACCCGTCGTACACCCCACACGTGGCCATCACCGACACGACGTCGCGGGCAATCCGGGTCGGCACGGCACGCTCACCCGTTCGCGGGTTGACGCCGCCCAGTGCCAGGGTCGCCCCCATGACCGCGAGAGTCTCGGCATCCACGAGGGTGGCGCACGCGCGAGCATAGACGGCGACCGAGTCGTCGGCGCTCGGGGTGAGCGTTCCCTCCGCGCGCATCAGGTGGGCGAGCGCGTGATTACGGTCGCCGAGCAGGTGTTCGTTCTGGGCGACGTCCTCATCGACGTCGAGCGGGCGTCCCGCGAAGGCGGCGAGACCCCGGGCGATGCGTTCCGCGCGCGCCTCGGCGTCGGCACCGTCGACGAGGGACGCGGTGAGCAGGGCTCCGGCGTTGACCATCGGGTTCGGCGGACGCCCGGTGCCGCTCTCGAGCTTGATCGCGTCGAAGGCCTCCCCGGTGGGCTCGATCCCCACCCGATCGAGGGCCTCTCCCCCGGTGTCGAGGATGGCCAGCGCGAACAGGAACGGCTTGACCGCCGACTGGACGCTGAACGGCACGTCGCTGCGGGCGCTTGCGCGCACCGCCCCGTCGGGGAGAGCCAGCGCGATCGCGCAGAGGTCGGGGTCGGCGTTCGCGAGCTGAGGGATGCTGTCGTCGACCTCGCCGCCGCGTTCGTCGCGCACCCGCGCGCGCAGCGCCTCGAGGTCGTAGCGGCCGGGGTCAGAGGGCGTGGTCACTCCCCCACCCTGGCAGGGATGGGCCGCGCGGGACACGACGGTCGCCTTTTGGGTCACCGTCGAATTCCCCGGTCCGGGTGACCGAAACTTTCGCTGACGACGCCGTAAGATCGCCCCATGACTGGAGCTGCCGACGGGTCTCGCGTCCGTCTCGCCGACATCGCCGCCGAGGCCGGGGTGTCGGTGGCGACGATCTCGAAGGTTCTCAACGGCCACGGCGACATCTCCCCCGCCACACGCGCCCGCGTCGATGCGCTGCTGACCGCGCGAGGCTATACACGCCGCGCGGGAAACGAGAAGCCCCGCGGCGACCTCATCGAACTCGTCTTTCACGAGTTCGAGGCGAGCTGGTCGATGGAACTCATCGCGGGGGTCGAGGAGGTCGCCAAGGCGCGCGGTCTCGCCGTCGTCGTGACCGAGAGCGGGGGTGCGCATTCGCTCGGAGAGGACTGGCTCGAGGGTGCGCTCCGTCGTCGTCCGGCGGGCATCGTCCTGGTCTCGTCCGCCCTCGTCGACCGGCAGCGCCGGCGCCTGACCACCCGCGGCATCCCCCTCGTCGTCGTCGACTCCGCGGGTGACCCGCCCGCCGACATCCCCTCGGTGGGGTCGGCGAACTGGTCGGGGGGTCTGGCCGCCACGCGTCATCTCATCGAGCTCGGACACCGCAGAATCGCCGCGATCACGGGGCCGAACGACATGCTCTGCTCGCTCGCACGCGTCGACGGGTATCGGTCCGCGATGGCGAGCGCGGGCCTCGAGGTCGATCCGCGGTGGGTGCGCTTCGGCACCTTCTACGTCGAGGGCGGACGCGATGCGGCGCGCGAACTCCTCGGAATGGACAACGCGCCCACCGCGATCTTCGCCGGGAACGACCTGCAGGCGCTGGGCGTCTACGACGCCGCGCGGGAGCGGGGCATGCGACTCCCCGACGATCTGTCGGTCGTCGGGTACGACGACATCGCGCCCGCCCGCTGGGTCAGCCCCGCCCTCACCACGGTCCATCAGCCCCTGCGGCGGATGGGGGCGGAGGCGACGCGCATGGTCTTGGATGCCGCGGCTCGACGTTCCCCCGACATCGTCCCCCGTGTCGACCTCGCCACCCACCTGGTCGTGCGGGGCAGCACCGCTCCGCCGCGCTGACGAGGTCGCGCGGTCCGCGGAGACGATGGGAGCGCACCCACGGAACTTTCGCTCAGGTTTCGTAACGTTTGCGTAACCAGACGGTCCGCGAATGCTCTCTGGGCGCATAAGTTGTCTGCCACAACCAAACTGCGCAAAGGAGCGCTCGTGCACAGACGCATATCCCCCCTGGTCTCCCTCGCTGCCGTGGGAGCCCTCATTCTCGGCGGTGCCGCCCCCGCGGTCGCCGCCCCGACCACCGTCAGTTCCGTCGACTTCGAAGACGGCACCACCGGCTCGTGGACCCGCAGCGGCGGGACCGACAGCACCCTGAGCGTCATCGACCTCGACGGCGGGAAGGTGTTGCAGGTCGCCGATCGCGACGCCGACTACGTCGGCATCCAGAGCCCCACGGGTATCTACGAGGCCGGCACGACGTATGACTTCTCCCTCCGGCTGCGATTGGCTCCGGGCACACCCGACACGAGCGCGCGCCTGGTCATGAAGCCGGCGTACACGTGGATCGGGAACACCACGGTGACCGCCTCGGGCTGGACCACGATCTCGGGCTCCTACACGACCGACGCCGGCGACGTCTCGGGGCTGCAGGCGTACATCGGCACCTCCGACATCGCCGGGACGCCCGCGTTCACCTACTACGTCGACGACATCTCCGTGACGACGGGTGCCGCCACCGGAGGGGGCGAGGTGCCCGACGTGGCACCGGGCGGTGCCGTGAACCCCACGACGACGCCCGTCTCGGCCGCGCAGGGCACCGGGAACGTCGCCGCGCTCACCTTCGACGACGGCCCGAACCCCGGGACCACGCCGGCGCTGCTCGACTTCCTCGCCGAGAACGACATTCGCGCGGTGTTCTGTGTCATCGGCCAGAACATCACCGCTCCCGGTGGCGCCGATCTCCTCCGGCGCATCGTTGCCGAGGGCCACGTGCTCTGCAACCACTCGACGACCTATGACGACATGGGCTCGCTGACGCAGGATCAGGCCGCGACCCGCATGGCGGAGAACCTCACGATCATCCGCACCGCGCTGGGTGACGACGACTACCCCGTGCCGTACTTCCGCGCGCCCAACGGTTCGTGGGGCAACACCCCCGCCGCCGCGGTCTCGCTCGGCATGCAGCCGCTCGCGGTGATCAACACCATCAACGACTGGGAGACGCAGGACGTCCCGACCCTCACCGCGAACCTTCGCGCGGCGACCAGGCCCGGACAGGTCGTGCTCGTGCACGACGGCGGTGGCGACCGCACCGGTTCGCTCGCGGCGGTGCGCACGGTCGTGACCGAGCGCCTGGCCGACGGCTGGACGTTCACCCTCCCGGAGGGCGCACCCGCCGGTGAGCCGGGTGGAGGCGAGCCGCAGCCCGGCGACGTGCTCATCGACTCGACCTTCGACTCCGGCGACCTCGACGGCTGGTCGGCCCGCGCGGGCTCGGAGACCTCCGACCCGCAGGTGACGGTCGTCGACGGCGGCGCCGACGACACGCCGTCGGCGGCACAGGTCGGGCAACGCACCCACGAAGGTGACGGCATCCAGCGCGACATCGTGGGGCTGCTGGAACCCGGCAAGACCTACGCGCTGAGCGCCGCCGTGCGCTTCGCGCCGGGCGCCACCCCCGGTCAGGGCCTCACCCTGTCGGCCCGCACCGTCTCGGGCGGCACGCAGAACTTCGCGAACCTCCTGCAGATCGAGAACGCCACCGCCAACGGATGGACCACCGTCCGCGGGGAATTCACCGTGCCGACCTACGACTCGGCCGCCGAGATCTACATCGAGGCGCGCTACAACAGCGGCAACACCTCGACGTTCCTCGTGGATCAGGTGCGCATCTCGGTTCCCGAGGCCGCGCAGGTCGACACCAGCCTCACGGCGGTGAAGGACACGGTCGACTTCCCGCTGGGTGTCGCGATCGACTCGCGCGAGACCACGGGTGCCGCCTCCGACCTGCTGCTGCACCACTACAACCAGATCACGCCCGAGAACCACATGAAGGTCGAAGCCTGGTACACCGGGCCCGGGCAGTTCGCACGGAACGCCGAGGCGACCGCTCTGCTCGACTTCGCGCAGGCCGAAGACATCGGGCTCTACGGGCACGTGCTGGTGTGGCACTCGCAAACGCCCGCCTGGTTCTTCCAGGACGACTCGGGTCGCGAACTGACGACCTCGGATGCCGACAAGCAGATGCTGCGCGACCGGTTGCGGACGCACATCTTCGACATCGCGGCATCCATCGCCGACGACTACGGACCCTACGGGTCGGACACGAACCCCCTCATCGCGTGGGACGTGGTCAACGAGGTCATCTCCGACCAGGCGACGCCCGATGGGCTGCGCACCAGCCGGTGGCACCAGGTGCTGGGTGAGGAGTTCATCCACCTGGCCTTCCGCTACGCCGACGAGGCGTTCAACGAGGAATACGCCGCGGCCGGCGCTGATCGACCGGTGAAGCTGTTCATCAACGACTACAACACCGAGATCGACGCGAAGGGCGCGCAGTACGCGGCGCTCGTCGAGCGTCTGCGGGAAGCGAACGTGCCGATCGATGGCGTGGGGCACCAGTTCCACACCTCGATCAACACGCCGATCACCGCCCTGCGTGGCGCGCTCGAGCGCTTCGAGGGATTCGGTCTGATGCAGGCGGTCACCGAGCTCGACGTCACGATCAACCCCGCCGATGACCCCAACCGGGTGCGGCAGGGGTACTACTACCGCGATGTGTTCAACCTGATGCGCGACTACCACGCGGCGGCACCGGCCGCGGAGAAGATCTTCTCCGCCACCGTGTGGGGCCTCACCGACACGCGGTCGTGGCGAGCCGAGCAGCAGCCGCTGCTGTTCACCGGCGGACTGCAGCCCAAGCCCGCGTACTACGGCGCGATCGATGACAGCACGGGTCTGCCCTCGCTGATCACGACCGCGAACGTGTTCGAGGGCGACGTCGAGGCGGATGCCGATTTCACCGACGCACCGGAATGGCGCAACCTGCCCTTCCAGCCGCTGACGGCGAACGCGGGTGGCTGGCAGGCACGATGGAACGCTGACCACCTCGCGGTGATCGTGCGCTCGACCGCGACCCCGAACCGGGTGGCCTTCACCTACGGGGAGCAGGAGTACTTCTACGCCCCAGGTGTCGAGGGATCGGTCGCGGGTGCGCAGGAGGTCGTCGATGGCGTGACCTACACGCTCGCTCACCTGCCGCACGCCGGCGTGGAGGCCGGCCAGGGCGCCGACTTCGACGTGCGTCTGCTGCGCGGCGACGAGGTCGTCGGGGCGTGGAACTCCCCCGGCGCCACCGGGCGACTCTCCTTCCTCGAGCCCCTGTCGTTCCTGCAGGTGCCGCAGCTCGCGGCCCCGACGGTGGACGGCCAGGTGGATGCCGCCTACGCCGACGCCGCGGTGGCGACCACCGGTCGCACGGTCGAGGGGTCGGCCGAGGGCGCGAGCGCCGAGGTGCGCACGCTCTGGCAGGGCAACACGCTGTACGCCCTGTTCGACGTGACCGACCCGGTGATCGATCTGTCGGGAAGCGACCCGTGGCAGCAGGACAGCGTCGAGCTCTTCCTCGACCTCGGGAACACCAAGGCGGGCACGTACGGTCCGAACGACACGCAGATCCGCATCTCGGCCGACAACGTGCTGTCGTTCGGGTCGGGGAACACCGCGATCCAGCAGGCGCGGGTGGCCGCGAGTGCCACGGCGCGCACCGACACGGGGTACCGCGTCGAGGTCGCGATCGACCTCGTGGGGCAGTCGGGCGGGCAGAGCAACGTGCCGCTCGGTGGCCTCGACACCGTGCAGGGCATCGACTTCCAGGTCAATGACGGCCGACCCGAGGGTCGGTTCTCGGTGAAGACCTGGGCCGATCCCACCGGCACCGGCTATCAGAGCACCGCTCGCTGGGGTGTCGCCGCGCTCGTCGCCGAGGCGACGGACCCCGGCACCGACACGGGGACGGACCCGGGTACCGATACGGGCACGGATCCGGGCACTACCCCGGCCCCCGGAACGGCGAGCGGCCCGCTGCCGCCGTCGCGCGGCTCGGCGGACGCGCTCGCCACCACGGGCAGCGCGGGACCGTGGGGAGCGCTCGCGCTCGGAGCCCTCATGGTGCTCGGCGGGGCGGTGCTCGCCCTTCGCCGACGGGGTCAGCGCACCTGACCCTCCCCCCGGAAGGTCACGCAACAGGGGAAGGGGGCGACCGCCCAGGCGGCCGCCCCCTTCATCGTGTGCACCGCTCGCCCCGTGGCCGGGTTCGACGCCGCACACGACGAAGGCCCGACGCGGGTGCGTCGGGCCTTCGTGCGAGAAAAAGGTAAGGCCCGGGGTGGAAGCCCGGGCCTAGGTTGAGAGCCGCGGTAGATAACGCGGACTTCTCGCTCCCCGGCTTGGACTCGAACCAAGAACCTATCGGTTAATAGGGAGTTGACCTAGCACTCCGGGGACTCTTGCGTGCTCCATGCTACACGACTTTCGCTCGGTTCTGCCCCGGAAAAACGGGTGTCGGACGGCTCCTGATTCGAGCGCCTCCGAGTAGAGCCCGAGCGCAGTCCGGCGGCACGGGCGCGCTACGCAGGGTTCGCGTGGCACGACCTCCGGCACCTCTACGCCAGCGTGCTCATCGCCACGAAGTAGTTCTCCATGGAGGAGATCGGCGCGTGGATGGGCCACGCCAGCTATGCGACAACCGTGGACCGCTACGAACACCTGCTCGACCCCGACTACGACATGAGCGCCTTGGACGCCTTCATGGACGCCGACAACTCGAACGTTACGCCGCTGCGGCCACGCCGCGCCGAGGGCGACTGAGACGGCTTAGATGCTCTTCCTTAGCGCCTTGCGCGCTGCCTTCGCATCCGCTTCGGCCGCCTTGCGTCGCTCGCGCTCGCGCGCAGTCTTGGCCTTCTGCTCGGACAAGCGCGCATCGTTCTTGTGCTCGCGCTCGGACTTGTTCTTGGCTCCCGGCGTACGCCCCATGTTGACTTCCCCCATGCTTCAGAGATGTCGATAATAGCCAACCGGCTGACCTTGCTCATCACCGCCGACGCTGCACGCCGCCATTCGCGAACAGATTCACGATCGTGACGGCAAGTGACACGGCCGCCTCCGCGGCTTCCTGCGTAGAAGGCACGTATGACGGCGTCCCAGGATGCCTGTCGCTGTGCCCGGACCACAGTGCCTGCAGCATCCCGAGCACGACCGCTTCGCTGGGATTCTGCGCGTGCTCCTTGATGAACGGGAGCTTCCAATCTCCCTGAGCGCGCATCTGGCCGATGGCCTTACCCAGAGTGGCGGTGGCGTCGTTCTTCATCACCAGCGGAATGACGACCGCCTCGACCGCTTCGACGGACTTCCTATAGCCGAGGTCAGGCTGAGGATCCTTGCCGTATACGGCGTGCCATGCCTCGGACAATAGCCGCCCCGCGTCACCTGGACGTGCCATCGCTGCGTCCGCGGCATCCTGGACGCCCTGCGGCACGCGGGCTTCGAGGCCGGGTTGGCCATCCCGAGTGCCCACTTTCCATCGTGACCCGCCATCGTGAAGCACCTTTTCAATCGCTTCATTGCGACGAGGATTGCTATGAGAGACGTTGTCGCGGATAAGCCAGTCGAGCACCCTCAGCCGCTCATCGGCGGACATTGCTGCGAACACAGAACCTGGACTTTCCTTCGCCAGCTTGTCTGCGTACGGCCGATCTCGTGACGCAAGGTCGAACTCTCGCATTCTCTCGACGCTCATGACCGTCTTCCCATTGGGATACCCATACGCGGAGACCTTGTGGGTGAACTCGGACTCGAACACAGTCCGTAAAGAGCTAACCATCCACAGGGGTGTGCCGTCGGCCAGAGTTGCGTGCTGTTCGGGGTCTGCGCCGAAGGGAGCCCATGTCATTAGGCCATCCTGCCGCAGGCCACCGACACAGCCGCGCTGATTTCGCGCTGATTGGCCGGAAACGACGAAGGCCCGGACCTCGCGACTTCTGCGAGATTCCGGGCCTAACGGTGGCTCCCCGGCTTGGACTCGAACCAAGAACCTATCGGTTAACAGCCGATTGCTCTGCCAATTGAGCTACCGAGGATCATGCCCGCCTGACGGTGGGCAACCAGACGATACTAACAGCACTCCGCCACCGCGGAAAAATCAGCCCGGCGAAATCTGCCGGTCGGGCGTGCCGCCCGGCGTCCACTGCAGATTCTCGGCGCCGTCACCGAACGCGACGGCGTGGCCGGCGCGGAGCACCAGCACGGCGGCATCCAGATCGCGCGGGGCATCGGCGTCGTTCGTCACCACGAGAGCGGCCATGCCGCGCTCCTCGCGGCGACGGACAATCGCCGCCCGCGCCGCGGCGCGCACCTCGACGTCGAGGTTGGCGTACAGGTCGTCGGCAACGAACAGCCGAGGCTCGAGCACGAGCGCGCGGGCGAGCGCCACGCGCTGACGCATGCCGGCGCTCAACTCGTACGGATACTTCGGGGCAGTCCCCAGCGGCAGCTCCATCTCGTCGAGCAGGGTCGCGACACGCACCGCCAGCGCGCGCGTGTTCACGCGGCGGTCGCGGGCGGTGATGGGCTCGGCGATGACGTCGTGAACCGTCAATCGTGACGGAAGGCTCGCCCCCGCCCCCTGGGGCAGGTACCCGGTGTGGAACGTCCACTCCCGCACCGCGCGCCCCGGGTGTCGGGCCGAGATGCCGTGCACGCGCGCGTCTCCCCCGACGACGACGAGACCGTCGTCGGGTCGCCCCGCCAGCAGCGAAGCGAGCGACGTCTTGCCGGATCCGGTCGGCCCCATCACCACGAGCGTCCGCGCCGCTTCGAGGGTGAAGGTGATCCCGTCGATGACTCGTACGCCGCTCCGCGCGAGCGAGAGGTCATCGGCGCGGATGGCGACTGCGGTGTCGAGGGACCGGGGCATGCCCCTCATCCTCCCCGACGCCCGCCGTGGATGCCACCGCGACGCGCTACGACACGATCAGGCGTTGCCGGTCGGCGTCGAGCTCGCGCAGCCGCAGCCGCAGTCGGCGCCCCTCCTCGGAGTCCGCGGGGACGCGCTGGATGCCGCGGAGCAGATCGTTCTTCTCTCGCTCCAACTCCCGCACGAGGAGCCCGCGTGCCAGATCGTTCGCCGAGGCCACGGCGCCCTCTTCGGTGCGCGCGGGGAAGTCGACCGTGAGGAGCTCGGCGGCGAGGGTGCGGAACGGCTCGCGCACCGCCTCGACGGCGGCCACCGCCCATCCCGGTTGCGACAGATCGGTGGATGCCAGGGTGCTGCGGACCGCCTCGAGGGCGGGGTGGCCGAACGGCGTCTGCAGGGCGCGGAGGAACAGGTCGGGCTCGATCCGGTGCCCGTACTGCAGGAACGCCATCATGGCACCGCGTTCGAGCGCGACGTCACGGGTGTTCGGGAGCGACGCGAGAGTCACCGAAACAGCGACCGGTGCCCGCTCGGGTTCGCCCGACCGCGCGTTCTCGCGCTTCTCGGCGCGATCGGCGCCGCGCGCGGCCCGTTCGACGGCGCTCTGCACCTCGGGGATGTCCAGGCCCAGTCGGCGGGCGAGCACGCGGACGTATCCCGGCCGCAGGGAGGGGTCGCGAATGTCGGCCACGATGGGGGCGGCGGCCCGGAGCGCACCGGCTCGGCCTTCGACGCTGGAGAGGTCGTAGTCCTTCAGCCGCTGGTCGATGACGAACTCGAACATCGGAGCCTTGTTGTCCATGAGGGAGCGCACCGCGCCGTCGCCGCGCTGCAGTCGCAGGTCGCACGGGTCCAGGCCTTCGGGAGCGACAGCGACATACGTCTGTGCGGCGAACCGCTTCTCGTCGGCGAAGGCGCGCAGCGCCGCCTTCTGGCCCGCGGCATCCGGGTCGAACGTGAACACGACCTCGCCCGACGCGCTGTCGTCGCCCATCACGCGCCGGAGCACGGTGATGTGGTCGCTGCCGAATGCGGTGCCGCACGACGCGATCGCGGTCGTCACCCCGGCGAGGTGGCACGCCATGACGTCGGTGTAGCCCTCGACGACGACCACGCGGTGCTCGCGCGAGATGTCGCGCTTGGCCAGATCGAGACCGTAGAGCACCTGCGCCTTCTTATAGATGGGCGTCTCGGGGGTGTTGAGGTACTTGGGGCCCTGGTCGTCGTCGTAGAGCTTTCGCGCACCGAACCCGATCACCTGCCCGGTCACGTCGCGGATCGGCCACACGACCCGCCCGCGGAACCGGTCGTAGACCCCCCGCTGGCCCTGCGAGACGAGCCCCGCCTGCAGGAGCTCGTCACGCGAGAATTTCTGCGCGAGGAGGTGGTCCATGAGCGCCGACCACCCCTTCGGGGCATATCCGACGCCGAAGTGCGCGGCGGCGCCGGCGTCGAACCCGCGGTCGCCGAGGAATCGGCGCGCGGTGTCGGCCTCGGGCGACATGAGCTGCGCGCGGTAGTACTCGGCCGCGGCGGCGTTGGCCGCGTACAGGCGCGAACGCCCGGTCGTCTCGGGGGCGGCCCCGCCGTCTTCGTAGTGCAGCGTGTACCCGACGCGCGCGGCCATCCGCTCGACCGCCTCGGTGAACGAGACGTGGTCCATTGCGCGGAGGAACGAGTACACGTCGCCCGACTCACCGCAGCCGAAGCAGTGGTAGTACCCGACCTGCGGACGCACGTTGAAGCTCGGGCTCCGCTCGTCGTGGAACGGGCACAGCCCCTTCATCGACCCGACGCCCGCGGGCTTCAGCGCGACGCGCTCACCGATGACGTCGGCGATGTTGATCCGCGCTTTGACCTCTTCGACGTCGGCCTGACGGATACGCCCCGCCATCAGGCATCCGCTCCCCGCGGGGCGCGGGCGCCCGGGGCCCAGACGCCGAGCTCGGCGGCATCCACTTCTCCGATGAGACGCCCGTGCCACGCGATCGCGAGCTGGTCGGTGAGGCTCGCGACCTGGTCGACCACCACGCGGCGGCGCGCGGCGTCGTCGTTCGCGGCGTCGAAGTCGGGGGCGTGCAGGGCGTCCAGCGCCTCGGGCCGCTCCCACAGGGCGGATGCCAGTCGCTTGAGCACGCGACGCTGCTCGCGGTAGAGCACCTTACGGCCGTCGATCGAGACGACGGTGGCGCCGATGATGCCCTTCAGCACCGCCATCTCGACCTCGACCTCGGCGGGGACGACGACGTGGGCGCGATACCGCGTGAGGGCGTCAGCGGAGTAGGCCTCGCGCGTCGCGGAAGTCGCGGCACGGGCGAAGCGCCCGATGAGGTCGGACGTGAGGTTCTTCAGGCGCGCGAGCGCGGGGCGGGTGCCGTCGAACGAGTGGATCCACTCGGGCATGGCCATGAGTCGGTCGAGGCCCGCACCGAGGTCGTCGCGGGGGAAGTCGTACCCGACCCAGGTCTGGATCGCGTCGAGCAGACCGTCGCGGCCGATGCGCGACCCCAACCGGGCAGGATCGACGTAACGGTTCACCACCGCGTCTTCGAAGTCGTGCACCGAGTAGGCGATGTCATCGGAGAGGTCCATGACCTCGGCCTCGATGCAGCGCTGCCGGTCGGGTGCGCCGTTGCGCATCCAGTGGAAGACCGGCTCGTCGTCGGGGTAGACGCCGAACTTCAGGCGCCCGCCCGGGTCGGGAACGGGAGCATCGACGGTCCACGGGTACTTGCACGTCGCGTCGAGGCTCGCCCGGGTGAGGTTGAGGCCGAAGGGTTCTCCTCCGGCGCCGAAGACCTTGGGCTCGAGGCGCGTGAGGATGCGGAGCGTTTGCGCGTTGCCCTCGAACCCCCCGATGTCTTCGGCCCACTCGTTGAGCGCGCGCTCCCCGTTGTGACCGAAGGGCGGGTGGCCGAGGTCGTGGCTGAGGCACGCGGTGTCGACGACGTCGGGCGACAGCTGCAGCGCGGTCGCGAGCTCGCGACCGACCTGCGCGACCTCGAGCGAGTGCGTCAGCCGGTTGCGGGCGAAGTCGGCGGGGCTCGCGGGGCTCAGCACCTGGGTCTTCGCGGCGAGACGGCGCAGCGCCGCGGAGTGCAGCACGCGGGCGCGATCGCGCGCGAAGTCGTCGCGCTGCGAGCGGTGCTGCTCGACGTGGAACCGGGCGGCGTCGGCGTCGACATAGCCGGTGGGGCGTGCG
Source organism: Microbacterium sp. ZW3a (assembly GCF_057167165.1). NCBI lineage: Bacteria > Bacillati > Actinomycetota > Actinomycetes > Micrococcales > Microbacteriaceae > Microbacterium > Microbacterium sp. ZW3a. The sequence continues at coordinate 1,590,973 of NZ_CM169903.1, forward strand.
GCACCGGGGCCCGCCTCAGCCGCCATCGCCTCAGCCGCCACTGTGGTCGAGCTCCGCGTCGGCGAGGGCGCGACCGGCGTCGCTTCCGATCTCGCGGGAGTCCAGCCACCCCTCGGGCAGAGCCGGACGCTTGGGGGTTCCGGCGCGCCCGCGCTGCCCCTCGGCGGCCGCACCCGGGTACGGGGCGTCGAGGTCCATCGTGGCGAGCAGGTCGTCGATCTCGGCGAGCGCGTTCGCGGTCGCGAGACTCGCGCGCAGCTCGCCCCCGACGGGGTAGCCCTTGAAGTACCAGGCGACGTGCTTGCGGATGTCGCGGCACCCGCGACCCTCGTCGTCGAAGAACTCGACGAGCAGTTCGGCGTGGCGGCGGAACGCGCGAGCGACGAAGCCGAGTGTGGCGTCGACCGGCTCGCCCGACGCGGCGGCGGGTCCGCCGAGGGCGCGCGCGAGGTCGCCGAACAGCCACGGACGCCCGAGGCACCCGCGACCGACCACGACGCCGTCGCAGCCGGTCTCGGCCATCATGCGCACGGCGTCATCGGACGACCAGATGTCGCCGTTCCCCAGAACCGGAACGCTCGTCACCGTCTCTTTCAACTTCGTGATGGCGGTCCAATCGGCCTGACCCGAGTAGAACTCCGACGCCGTCCGGGCGTGCAGGGCGATCGAGGCGACCCCCGCACCCTCGGCGATGCGCCCGGCCTCGAGGTAGGTGAGGTGATCGGGGTCGATGCCCTTGCGCATCTTGATCGTCAGCGGCAGGGCGCCCGCCGCACCCACCGCGCGCTCGACGATCTCGCGGAACAGCGAGAGCTTCCACGGGAGCGCTGCGCCCCCGCCTCGGCGGGTGACCTTGGGGACGGGGCAGCCGAAATTGAGGTCGATGTGGTCGGCGTGGTCTTCCTCGACGATCATGCGAACCGCCGCCTCGACCGTGCTCGGGTCGACGCCGTAGAGCTGGATCGAACGGGGCGTCTCGGACTCGTGATGCCGGATCAGACGCATCGTGGTGTCGTTGCGCTCGACGAGCGCGCGCGTCGTGATCATCTCGCTGACGTACAGTCCGGCGCCGTACTCGCGGCACAGGCGGCGGAACGCGGTGTTCGTGATCCCGGCCATCGGCGCGAGCACGACGGGGGCGTCGAGTTCGATCGGGCCGATGCGCAGGGGGCGCGTCGGGGCCAGTGCCGTGTTCATCGTTCCATTCTCCCAGGTTTGACCGCACAGCGGTGCCCGCGCCGACCGGGGTCGCGCGCGGGCACCGCTGTGGAGGAGGGGTCAGGCGTCGGCGGTCGCGGCCTCGGCCGTGGCCCCGCGACGCTCGCTCCACACCTGGCGGGCGATCTGCGTGAACGCCTCGACCGGCTGGGCGCCGCTGACGCCGTACTTGCCGTCGATGACGAAGAACGGAACACCGGTGATGCCGAAGGCCTGCGCCTGCGCTTGATCGGCGCGGACGGCGTCACGGAAGCGCCCGGATGCCAGGGCTTCCCGTGCCGCGTCGGCGTCGAGGCCCACCTCGGCGGCGAGGGCCACCAGGTCGTCGTCGCGGCCGACGTGCTTGCCCTCGAGGAAGTAGGCCGACATCAGCCGCTCGGACAACTCGAGCTGGCGACCTTGCTCCTTGGCGAAGTGCAGCAGCTCGTGCGCCTTCACGGTGTTGGTGTGCTGCAGCAGGTCGAAGCGGTACTCCAGGCCCGCCTCGGCGGCCACGCCGGTCACGCGGTCGAGCATCTCGCGCGCCTGCTCGGCGGAGATTCCCTTGTGCTGAGAGAGATAGTCGGTCTCTCCGCCGACGAAGTCGACGGCGGTGTCCGGCGAGAGCTCGAACGAGTGGAACTCGATTTCGACGACCGGCGCGTCGTCGTCGGCGGCGGTCGCCGCGAGGCCGTTCTCGAGGTTGCGCTTCCCGATGTAGCACCAGGGGCAGGCGATGTCACTCCACACGTCGATCTTGATGGCATCCGTCATGTCGCGTGCAACCTTTCGCCTCGACGATCTATTCCGGTCGCGGCATTCATTTCGTGTTGGGGGTATCGATCGCGCCGCCGAAGCGGCGGTCGCGGGAGAGGTAGAGGCCGATCGCGTCCCAGAGGTGCGTCCGACGGAAATCGGGCCACAGGGTGTCGAGGAACACCATCTCGGCGTACGCGGACTCCCACAGCAGGAAGTTCGAGGTGCGCTGCTCGCCGCTGGAGCGGACGAACAGATCGACGTCGGGCATGTCGGGCTGGTAGAGGTTCTTTCGGATCAGCTTCTCGGTGATGGCGGTCGGCTTGAGCCGCCCGGCCGCGATGTCGTCGCCGATGCGCCGCATGGCATCCACGATCTCGACGCGTCCGCCGTAGTTGACGCACATCGTGAGGGTGAGTACGTCATTGCCCTCGGTCAGCCGTTCGGCGTGCTGGAGCTCCTTGATGACAGATCCCCACAGTCGGGGTTTGCGCCCCGACCACCGGATCCGCACACCCCATTCGTTCAGTTGGTCGCGACGGCGGTGCAGCACCTCGCGGTTGAACCCCATGAGAAACCGGACCTCGTCGGGCGAGCGCGACCAGTTCTCGGTCGAGAACGCGTACACCGACAGGTGCTTCACGCCCGCCTGGATCGCGCCGGCGACGACGTCGAGGAGTGCCGCTTCGCCGGCACGATGCCCCTCGATGCGCGTCAGGCCCTGGCGGTTGGCCCAGCGGCCGTTGCCGTCCATCACGATCGCGACGTGCTCCGGCACCGACCCCTTCGGGAAGGCCGGCGGGTACTCCCCCGTCCAATCCAGCGGTCGGTACGGAACGGCGTCTCGGTGGGTGTACGGCTTCGGGGTCATCGACTCGATTCCAGGTGCGAGAGAGAACGGATGCCACGCTCCAGGTGGAACTGCGCGTAGGCGGCGACGAGGCCCGAGGCGGCCGCGGTGGTGCGGTCGGGGGCGGCATCCACGACGTCCCACTCTCCCGCGATGAGCGAGCGCAGGAGGTCGACGGTGTCGCGCGCGACCCGCGGCGCGCCGGCCGGGGCGCACGCGGAGCAGACGACACCGCCCATTTGGGCGAGGAAGAAGTCGTGGTCGCCGACGGTTCCGCAGCGGGCGCACTCCCCGAGGCCCGGCGCCCAGCCCGAGAGAGCCATGGCGCGCAGCAGGTACGAATCGAGCACGCTGCGCGCGGCGTGGTCGCCGCGGGCGAGCGCGCGCAGCCCGCCGACCAGCAGCAGGTATTGCTGCGGCGTGGCTTCGGCCTCATTGAGGCGGTCGGCCGTCTCGACCATGGCGCTGGCGGTGGTGTACCGGTCGTAGTGCACGGCGATGTCGGCGCCGTAGGAACCGAGCGACTCGGCCTGCTGCACGATGTCGAGGTTGCGGCCGCGATACATCTGCACATCGGCGACCATGAACGGCTCCAGGCGCGATCCGAACCGCGACGAGGTGCGCCGCACGCCCTTCGCGACCGCGCGGATCTTGCCGTTGCGACGGCTGAGGAGGGTGACGATGCGGTCCGCCTCCCCCAGCTTGTGGGTACGCAGGACCACGACTTCGTCGCGGTAGGTGGGCACAGTCCATTATCGGTCCGCCCGACCGGGAGACGGCCGTGCGGCGCGCGCGGCGATCCGGCGCCCGAGGCCGGAGAATGGATGCCGTGAACGAACCGGCCTTCGTCATCCCGCTGTGGGCGGACCTGACCGCCGTCGCCCTCGGCGGCGTGCAGGGCGCGCTGTTCGCCTCGGGCTTCCAGGGGCAGCGCCGCGTCGACCTGCTCGGCGTCGCGATCATCGGCATCCTGCTGGGGATGGGCGGCGGTCTCATCCGCGATCTGCTGCTCGGGCTGACCCCGACCACGCTGCAGAGCAACTGGTACCTCATCACCGCGACGGCGGCCGCCCTGGTCGGGATGCTGCTGTCGGGGATCTTCCAGCGCCTGAACCGCGCGATCATCATGCTCGACGCGGTCGTGATCGGGCTCTTCGGTGCGTTCGGTACCTCCAAGGCCCTCGCACTGGGACTGCCCGCGGTGCCGGCGGTGTTCGTCGGCGTGCTGGCGGCGGTGGGGGGCAGTGTGCTGCGCGACGTGCTGATGGGGCTCCCCGTCGCGATCATGCACGTCGGCTCCCTCTACGCCGTCGCCGCCGGAGGTGGCTGCGCGGTGCTGGCGACCACCGCCGCGTTCGGCGTTCCGCTGCCGATCGCCGCGGTGATCGGCCTCGTGGTGACCACGATCATCCGGGTGCTCGCGGTGCTCTTCGACCTCTCGCTCCCCGAACAGCGCAAGCTCTACCGGCGCAAGGTCGCGGTCGAGACCACCGGCATCCCGATCATCCGCGTAAACGACCCCGAGTGATGCGGTGGCGTGATGCGGTGGCGTGAGGCGGTGGCGTGAGGCGGTGGCGTGAGGTGCCAATCTTTGTCGCCTCGGGCCCGCCCCAGGCGACAAAGGTTGGCGCCTCACGCTCGTATGACCGCGACCTCGTCGCCGACGCGGATCGTTCCGCCGTGGGCGACCGGCAGCAGCAGGATGCCGAGTGTCGGCGTTGTCTGACCGAATTGCGACGTGAGGACGCGGAGCAGGCGCGCATCGCGCACGCCCGTGTCGGGGTTGGCGGTGATCGCCGAGCACCGCTCGATCGGCTTCTGCACCTCGAAGGTCACGTCGCCGATGCGTACCGTTCCCGTCCACTGCAGTTCCTCCCAGGGCGCCGACCCGGAGAGGACGACGTTCGAGCGGAAGCGGCGATCGTCCACGGGCGCGGGCACCGTGGCATCCACGTCGGCGACGGATGCCGCACCGTGGAGCGACACGTACCCCTGAGGCCGATCCTGGAATCGTGACGTTCGGCCGTCGCCGACGAACGCGAACGGGAGGACGCCGTCCTCGTCGAGCAGGCGAGCGTCGGGGGTGGTGCGCAGAAAGTCGGTCACGGCCTGGGCGAGCTCGGCTCGGCCCGCCGGATCGTCGATGTCGGCGTCGACCGCGATGTCATCGACGCGCAGGCGCACGCGACGCGCCTCATCGTCGTAGGTCAGCTCGATCCGCGCGAGCGAGGGGACGCCCATGAGCGCGAGCCCGCGGCTCTTCGGCCAGACGGTGTCGTCGGGTGACTCCACGTCGGCGAAGGCGAAGGCCAACGACCGGTCGCCCTGCACCCGTCCGTCGGGCTGCACGACGAGCTCATCGCGGCGCTCGGGCGTGAAGCCCTTCACGGGGTAGCGGTACAGCGACTCGACGCGGATCACGGCCCCATCCTCGCATCCCGGGAGAACGCCGATGCGCCGCCGACCGCGGGGTCGACGGCGCTTCGAGGCGACTCAGACGGCCGCGAGGGCGCCCTCGTGCTCGCGTGTGCGGATCGCGCGGTTCACGCCCGAGACGATCGCCTTGAGTGACGCGGTCGAGATGTCGCCGTCGATGCCGACGCCCCACAGGCGCTGGTCGTCGACCTGCAGCTCGACGTAGGCCGCCGCCTGGGCGTCGCCGCCCGAGCTCAGGGCGTGCTCGACGTAGTCGTACAGCGTGACCTCGAACCCCTGCGCGCGCACGATCTCGAGGAACGCCGCGACCGGGCCGTTGCCGAGCGCCGACGCGGAGCGGGTCTCGTCTCCGTCGCGCAACGTGACATCGAGCGAGACGTCGCCCGACATGTCGCTCGACGAGCGGGTCGACAGGAGCTCGAATCGGCCCCAGCGCTGATCGTCGTCGTTCGTCGGCAGGTACTCGTCGGTGAAGATGTCCCAGATCTGTTTGCTCGAGACCTCGCCGCCCTCGGCGTCCGTGCGCGCCTGCACGACGCCGGAGAACTCGATCTGGAGCTTTCGCGGCAGGTCCAGGGCGTGGTCGGCCTTCAGCAGGTACGCGACCCCGCCCTTGCCGGACTGCGAGTTGACGCGGATGACCGCTTCGTACGAGCGCCCCAGGTCTTTCGGGTCGATCGGCAGGTACGGCACGGCCCACTCGATGTCATCGATGCTCTTGCCCTCGGACGCCGCGCGGGCCTCCATCGCCTCGAAGCCCTTCTTGATGGCATCCTGATGCGATCCGCTGAAGGCGGTGAACACCAGGTCGCCCGCCCACGGGCTGCGCTCGGGAACCGGCAGCTGGTTGCAGTACTCGACGGTGCGCTTGACCTGGTCGATGTCGCTGAAGTCGATCTGCGGGTCGATGCCCTGCGTCAGCAGGTTCACGCCCAGAGCCACCAGGTCGACGTTTCCGGTGCGCTCCCCGTTGCCGAAGAGGCATCCCTCGATGCGGTCGGCACCCGCCAGGTAGCCGAGCTCCGCTGCCGCAACGGCGGTGCCGCGGTCGTTGTGCGGGTGCAGCGACAGGATGACGTTCTCGCGGTGGTTCAGGTGGCGCGACATCCACTCGATCGAGTCGGCGTAGACGTTGGGCGTCGCCATCTCGACCGTGGCGGGCAGGTTCAGGATGACCTTGCGCTCGGGAGTCGGCTGGAAGACCTCGAGCACCTCGTTGCAGATGCGCAGGGCGAACTCGAGCTCGGTACCCGTGTAACTCTCGGGCGAGTACTCGTAGAACACCTGCGTCTCAGGGATCGTGGCCTCGTACTTCTTGCACAGGCGCGCGCCCTCGAGGGCAATGTCGACGATGCCCTGCTGGTCGGTGCGGAAGACCACCTCGCGCTGCAGCACGCTCGTGGAGTTGTAGAGGTGCACGATGGCCTGCTTGGCGCCCGCGATCGACTCGTACGTGCGGGCGATGAGGTGCTCGCGCGCCTGCGTCAGCACCTGGATGGTGACGTCATCGGGAATGAGATCGTCGTCGATGAGCTGACGGACGAAGTCGAAGTCGGTCTGGCTCGCCGAGGGGAACCCGACCTCGATCTCCTTGTAGCCCATCTTCACGAGCAGGTCGAACATGACGCGCTTGCGCTCGGGGCTCATCGGGTCGATGAGGGCCTGGTTTCCGTCGCGGAGGTCGACCGCGCACCAGCGGGGTGCGGTCTCGATGCGCTTGCTCGGCCACGTGCGATCGGGCAGATCGACCCGGATCTGCTCGTGGAACGGACGGTACTTGTGCACCGGAGCGGACGTGGGCTTCTGGGTGTTCTTCATGATGTGTCGCTTCTTTAGATTCGTTCGGTGGGGCCGACAACGATCTCCGCGACGAGGAAGGCCCTTAGAACGAGGACTCGTCGCGGCAGCTAAGAAGAAGCAGGCCACCGAAGCGCATTCTGCGATCGTAGCACTCGGCCGCGCGACGCCCCGTTCCCGCGGGTGTCACGGCAGCAGGGCGACCTTGCCGCCGGGGTGCCCCTCCACGACGAAACGCACCGCCTCGATGGCGTCGGCGAGCGAATACTCCCGGGCGATCGGCACCTCGAGCGCCCCGGATGCCGCGAGCTCGATCACCCGGGAACGCGCGATGTCGCGGAAGCGGGCGCTCTCCGCGCGCGCCCCGGCGATCCAGAGAATGCCGTCGGCCTCGGCGCGCTGCGGAGAAACGATCGTGACGATGCGGTCGCGCTCGGCCACGACGGCGAGCGACACGTCGATCGCCTCGTCGGTGCCCGCGGCATCCCACGCGGCGACGAGCGGCTCTCCCCCGGCGGCATCGTCGACACGCTCGCGGAGGCCCTCACCGTAGGCGACGGGGATACCGCCGTAGCGACGCACCCGCTCCGCGGACGCGACGGAGTCAGGGCCGACGGTACCGATGACCCGGATGCCGAGCACCCGAGCCTGCTGCAACAGGCTCACCCCCACCGCGCCCGAGGCGGCGTGCAGGAGCACCGTCTCGCCCGCGGTGGCGCGCGTGACCTGGATCATCTCGGCGGCGGTGGTGCCGGCCAGCAGCAGATTCGCGGCCTCCGCGTGGGAGAGCGTCGCCGGTTTCGCGAACACATCGCGCGCCGGAACCGTGATCTCGGTCGCGTAGGCCCCCCGCACGCGGAAGCCCACGACCTCGTCACCCACGGCGAGCGGGCCCGAACCGCCCACGGCATCGGGCCCCGTCGCGATGACGTCGCCCGACAGCTCGTACCCGATCGGCGCCGGGAACACGGCCCCGGGGCGCGCCCGCGCGACGTGCTTGGCATCCGCGGGGTTGATCCCGGCTGCCCGGACGCGGATCGTCACCTCGCCGGGGCCGGGTGGCGCCACCTCGACCTCGTCGAACGTCCAGGTGTCGACCGGCCCGGGGGCCGGCGCACTCCACCGCTCCGCCATGGTTTCGCCTTTCGCTCGGGGGCGTCGGATCAGAAGCCGAGGCGCCCCAGCTGCTTGGGGTCGCGCTGCCACTCCTTGGCCACGCGCACGTGCAGCGACAGGTAGACCCGCCCACCCACGAGCGGCTCGATGCCCTTGCGCGCCCGCGCTCCGACATCGGCCAGGCGCGAGCCCTTGCGGCCGATGATGATCGCCTTCTGGCTGTCGCGCTCGACCACGATGTTTGCCCACACGTCGGTGAGGTCGCTGTCTTCGCGGGGGGCGACGTCGTCAATGGTGACCGCGATCGAGTGCGGCAGCTCGTCGCGCACGCCCTCGAGAGCCGCTTCGCGGATGATCTCGGCGATCCGGTCCTCGAGGGTCTCGTCGGTCACGACGTCGTCACCGTAGAGCGCCGGACCCTCGGGCATGAGGGCGAGCAGCTCGTCGCTGAGCACGTCGAGCTGGTCGTGGGTGACGGCCGAGAGTGGGATGACCGCGGCCCAGTCCTCGCGCAGCGCGTCGACCTCGATGAGGCGCTCGGTGATCTGCTCGCGCGAGGCCGCATCGGTCTTGGTGACCAGGGCGACCTTCTTTGCGCGCGGGTAGCCCGACAGCGACTCGGCGATCCGTCGATCGCCGGGGCCCACTTTCTCGGTCGCGGGGGCGCAGAAGGCGATGACATCGACGTCGCCCAGCACCTGCTCGACGAGGTCGTTGAGGCGCTGCCCGAGCAGCGTCCGAGGGCGGTGGATGCCGGGAGTGTCGACGACCACGAGCTGACCGCCGGGGCGGTTCACGATGCCGCGGATCGCGCGGCGCGTGGTCTGCGGCTTCTCGCTCGTGATGGCGACCTTCTCGCCCACCAGGGCGTTCGTGAGCGTCGACTTACCGACGTTCGGGCGGCCCACGAAGGTCACGAATCCTGATCGTGTCTCGCTCATTTGTCGTTCCTCTCGCGCGGAGCGCCGGGAGCGGCCGCGTCGGTGTCGGTGTCGTCGTCGGGGTCGGCGCGCTCGACGATGACCGTCGCGATGCCGCGATTGCGGCCCCGGGAGGCGCCGCCGGTCATGATCAGGCCGGAGTGCTCGGCGGTGGCGCCCGGCTGCGGGATGCGCCCGAGCGCCTTGCCCAGGAGGCCACCGATCGAGTCGACGTCGTCGTCGTCGAGTTCGAGGCTGAACAGGTCGCCGACCTCGTCGAGTGCGAGGCGCGCACTGACGCGGTAGCGACCGTCGTCAAGCGGGACGATCTCGGTCGAGCGCGCGTCGTACTCGTCGGAGATTTCGCCCACCAGCTCTTCGATGAGGTCTTCCAGGGTCACGAGCCCCGCCACTCCGCCGTACTCGTCGACCGCCAGGCAGACGTGCACGGCGTCTCTCTTCATCTGCTGCAGCAGGGTTTCGGCCTTCATCGACTCGGGGACGAACACCGCCGGTCGCGCGATCCGGCGGATCGGCGCATCACGCCAGCCGGCCTCGTCGCGGAATCCGAACTGCACCAGGTCTTTCAGGTAGAGCATGCCCACCACGTCGTCGGCGTCGTCGTCGGCGAGGGGCATGCGCGAGACGCCCTTTTCGAGGAACAGCGCGAGTGCTTCGCGCGAGGTGGCCGCGGCATCCACCGTCACCATGTCGGTGCGCGGCACCATCACCTCGCGCACGTAGCGGTCGGTGAAGTCGAACACCGAATGGATCAGTTCGCGATCGTCTTCTTCGATGAGCTCGTTCTCGGCGGCCTCGTCGATGATGCTGAGCAGCTGCTCCTCGGACGCGAACGACGTCGAGTGCGAGACGCCGGGGGTGATGCGGTCGCCGACCGCGACGAGTCCGTGCGCGAGAGGCCCCAGGAGGATGCGCATTCCCCGGATGACGGGAGCGCCGCCGCGCAGCAGGCCGGTCGCGTGCTGACGACCAACCGCCCGGGGGCTCGCCCCCACGGCCACGAACGAGATCCCCGTCATGATCACCGCGGCGGCGACCAGCGCGAGCCAGATGTTGTCGAAAAGGAGCATGAAGGCCGCGGCGACGAGCACCGCGGCGGTCGTCTCGGCGAGCACGCGGATGAACACCACGGCGGTGACATGGGCGCTGGGATCGGCGGCGATCCGCTGGAGCGACCGCGCGTTCCGGCCGCTCGACCCGAGCTCGGCGAGATCGGCCCGCGACGTCACGCCGAGCGCGGCCTCGGACGCCGCCATGAAGCCGCCGAAGGCGACGAGAAGGAGGGCCGCGACGAGGAGGAGGGCCTCGGTCATGCGCGGCGGCGGCGCTCGACGGCCTGGAAACCGGTGATGAGCTCGCGCTGCAGTCCGAACATCTCGCGCTCCTCGTCGGGCTCGGCGTGGTCGAAGCCGAGCAGGTGGAGGAGCCCGTGGGTGGTGAGGAGGATCAGCTCGTCTTGCGTGGAGTGCTTGGCCGCGATCGCCTGGGTCTCGGCAACCGCCGGGCACAGCACGATGTCGCCGAGGAGACCCGCGGGGGTGGGCGCGTCTTCTGACCCGGGGCGGAGCTCGTCCATCGGGAAGCTCAGCACGTCGGTCGGGCCGGGCTCGTCCATCCACTGGACGTGCAGGGACTCCATGGCGCCCTCGTCGACGAGCACGATCGCCACGTCGGCGTCGGGGCTGACGTGCAACTCGGCCAGGTTGTACTCCATCAGGCGCAGGAGGACCTGCTCGTCGACCTGGTGGCCGGATTCGTTATTGATCTCGATCGTCATGAGCGGTTTCGTCTCGGGAGGTGATCGCGCGGACCCGCGGGGCGGGCCGCGCTGCGGCGTTCGGCACGGTTGGCGAATTCGGTGGCCTCGTCGCGTTCGCGGCGGGCCACGAGACGCTTCTCGTCGTACTCGCTGTACGCATCGACGATACGGCCGACGAGCGTGTGTCGCACGACGTCTTCGCTCGTGAGGTAGGCGAAATGGATGTCGTCGATGTCGGAGAGCACGCGAGTCACCAGGCGAAGACCCGATGCGCCCTGCGGGAGGTCGATCTGGGTGATGTCGCCCGTGACCACCATGCGCGTGCCGAATCCCAGACGCGTGAGGAACATCTTCATCTGCTCGGGCGTGGTGTTCTGCGCCTCGTCGAGCACGACGAAGGAGTCGTTGAGCGTGCGACCGCGCATATAGGCCAGCGGCGCGACCTCGATCGTGCCCGTCGCCATGAGCTTCGGGACGATGTCGGGATCCATCATCTCGTTGAGAGCGTCGTAGAGCGGCCGCAGATACGGGTCGATCTTGTCGGTGAGAGTGCCGGGAAGGAACCCCAGCCGCTCGCCGGCCTCGACCGCGGGACGCGTCAGGATGATGCGGCTCACCTCTTTGCGCTGGAGCGCCTGCACGGCCTTGGCCATGGCGAGATAGGTCTTTCCGGTACCGGCGGGGCCGATTCCGAACACGATCGTGCTCTCGTCGATCGCGTCGACATACGCCTTCTGGCCTGGCGTCTTGGGGCGGATGACCTTGCCGCGCGACGAGAGGATCGCCTCGCCCAGCACTTCCGAGGGACGCGGACCGCCGTCGGACCGGAGCATCCGGTTCGAGGTAGACACATCGGCCGGGTCGAGACCCTGACCGCTGCGGGTCATCGTGAGCAGCTCGTCGACGAGACCTCGTGCGGCGGCGACGGCGGTCGCCGACCCCGAGAGCGTGATCTCGTTGCTCCGCACGTGTACATCGACGTCGGGATGTTCCTTCTCGACGACCCGCAGGAGACGGTCCTGCGGTCCGAGGAGCTGGACCATCGCGACGCCGTCGACGTAGATGCGGTCGACGACGGGTTCTTCGGGGGAATCAGCCACCCAGGCTCTTTTCGTTCAGGCCGCCCGCGAGAACGTGGGCGTGCACATGGAAGACGGTTTGACCGGCACCGGCGCCGGTATTGAAGATCAGCCGGAAATCGCCGTCGGCGTGTTCGGCCGCCACGCGGTGGGCGAGGCCCACGATCTCGGTGAGCAGGTCGGGGTCGCCCGCGGCCAGTTCGACGACGTTGCGGTACTGCTGCGTCTTGGGGATGACGAGGAGGTGCACGGGCGCCTTCGGCGCGATGTCGCGGATCGCGAACGCGTTCTCGGTCTCGGCGACGATCTCGGAGGGGATCTCGCCCTGCAGGATGCGCGTGAAGATCGACGGTTCGCTCATGGCATCCAGTCTATCGACGGGGTGCGACACCGGGTCGGGCGCGGCTCACCACCGGCCGTGGACGCTCGAGAGCACCGACAGCGCCGCGGCCCCCGCGGTGGAGGTGCGCAGCACCGTGTCGCCTAGACGCACCAGGCGAGCCCCGGCGCCGCGGAGCGCCTCGAGCTCGTCGGGGGCGATCCCGCCCTCGGGGCCGACGACCAGCACCACGTCGCGTCCGTCGGACACCTCGGATGCCACGGCCGTCAGCCGCTCGGAGGTCGAGGGTTCCAGCACGAGTACGTTCGCGGTGCCCGCCCGCGCGACGAGGTCGGTGAGTCGGGCCACGCCCTCGACCTCGGGGATCCAGGCGCGATGGGCCTGCTTCGCGGCCTCCCGGACGATCGTGCGCCAGCGCGCGAGACCCTTCTCGGCCTTGGCATCCCACCGGGACACACTCCGTGACGCCTGCCAGGGCACGATCGCGTCGACGCCGAGTTCGGTGGCGGCCTGCACGGCGAGCTCGTCACGGTCGCCCTTGGCCAACGCCTGGACGAGCACGAAGCGCGGGGAGGGCGGGACGACCTCGGTGCGTCCGGTGACGACGACGGCGACCTCCTTGGGCGCAACGGCGGTGGTGCGACCCTCGAGCCACACGCCGCGGCCGTCGCCGAGGGTCACCGCCTCGTCGACGCGGACGCGCCGGACCGCCGCAGCGTGGTGGGCCTCGGGGCCGGCCAGCACGACACGGTCGCCGGGGCGTGCCGTGGCGGCGTCATCCGTGACGAAGTGCAGCGCCACGATCAGCCGTGACGGAAGCGGTCGCGGAGCTTGGAGAACATGCCCTGCTGGTGCTCGGCCAGGCGGGGCTGGGGAGCCTTCGTGCGCTTGGCGAATTCCTCGATGAGGGCGCGCTCCTTGTGGTCGAGGCGCGTGGGGGTCACCACGTGCACGCCGACCTTGAGATCACCGCGCTGGTTGCCCCGCAGCGGCGTGATACCGCGGCCCTTGATCGTGAGCACGTCGCCGGACTGCACCCCGGGGCGCACTTCGAGGTCGACGCTGCCGTCGAGCGACTCGATCGTGGTGGTGGTGCCGAGGATGGCATCCGGCATCGACACCTCGAGGGTCGCGAGCAGGTCATCGCCCTCGCGGCTGAACGCGTCGTGCGCCTCGACGGTGATCTCGAGGTAGAGGTCGCCGTTCGGGCCGCCGGCCGGACCGACCTCACCGGAGCCGGGAAGCTGCAGACGCAGGCCCGTCTCGACGCCGGCGGGGATGTCGACCGACACGGTGCGACGAGCACGCACGCGCCCCTGGCCCTGGCAGGTGCCGCAGGGGTACGGAATCGTGGTGCCGTGGCCCTGGCAGACGCTGCAGGGCTGGCTCGTGACGACGTTGCCGAGGAGGCTGCGCACCGTGCGCTGCACATGACCGGAGCCGTGGCAGATGTCGCAGGTGACCTCGCTCGTGCCGGGCTGCGTGCACTCACCGTGGCACGTCTCGCACAGCACGGCGGTGTCGACGTCGAGGTCGCGGTGCACGCCGAACACGACGTCGCCGAGCTGCAGGGTCACGCGAACGAGGGCGTCTTGGCCGCGCTCCCGACGCGAGCGCGGCCGCGGACCGCGGCCCCCGCCCCCCTGTGCGCCGCCGAAGAACGTCTCGAAGATGTCGCTGAAGCCGCCGAAGCCGCCCGCTCCTCCCCCGCCGAACGGGCTCTGGTCGCCGCCCATGTCGTACCGTCGGCGCTGCTCGGGGTCGCTGAGCACGTCGTAGGCGTGGGTCACGAGTTTGAAGCGCTCGGACGCGTCGGCGCCGGGGTTGACGTCGGGGTGCAGCTCGCGGGCGAGCCGTCGGTACGCGCGCTTGATCTCGTCGGCACTGGCGTCGCGTTCGACGCCGAGGACCTCGTAGTGGTCAGCCACAATCGCCTTCCTGTCCGCTCATGCGGGGTCGATCTCGGGTGGGGTGCTCGTCAACGCGTGCTGTCGTCGTCTTCGAGCATCCGGGTCAGGTAGTGCGCGACGGCACGGACCGCCGCGAGGTTGGAGGAGTAGTCCATGCGCGTGGGGCCCAGGAGTCCCACCCGGGCACCGCCGGCGGAGCCGTCGTAGCGGCTCGCGAGCACCGACGCCTCGATGAGGCCGAACGGTTCGTTCTCGCGGCCGATGCTGGCCGAAAGGCCCTGCTCGTCGGCAACCATCTCGCTCATCAGGCGCAGAAGAGTCACCTGCTCCTCGATGGCCTCGAGCAGCGGGTAGATGCTGCCGCGGAAGTCGGACTCGCGCTTGGCCAGCGTCGCCGCCCCGGCCATCACGAGACGGTCCTGCCGGAACTCCTCGAGCTCTTCCCCCACGACGCGCAGCACGGCGTCGGCGATCGCGTCGAGAGCGATCCCGGCACGCGGACCGTCGGCGAGGGCTCCGCCCACGCGCTGCACGCAGTCGGCGACACTGCGGCCGACCAGCACCGCGCCGACGCGGGCGCGCAGCTGCACGATGTCGGTCTCGGTGGGCTCCACGGGAACGAGCGCGATGCGCTGCGAGACACGGCCGGTGTCGGTGACGAGGATGACGAGCACCCGCGGCCCGCCGAGGGCCACGAGTTCCACGTGGGTGAGGTTCGCCCGGGCGAACGAGGGGTACTGCACGATCGCCACCTGACCGGTGAGCTGCGTGAGCGCGCGCACCGTTCGCGCCAGGAGGTCGTCGAGATCGCCCGCCTCATCGAGAAACGATGTGATGGCGCTGCGCTGCGCCGACGAGAGCGGGCGCAGTTCCGCGAGGTGGTCGACGAAGACCCGGTAGCCCTTGTCGGTGGGCACGCGTCCTGACGACGTGTGCGGGGCGACGATGAGGTCTTCGTCTTCGAGCTGCGCCATGTCGTTGCGGATCGTCGCCGCCGAGACACCGAAGGCGTGCCGCTCGACGATCGCCTTGCTGCCGACCGGTTCGCGCGTGTCGACGTAGTCCTGGACGATCGCGCGGAGCACCTGCAAGCCGCGTTCGGACACCATGACCGGCTCCCTCCTCCTGGCACTCCGGACACCTGAGTGCCAATTCTAGGGGATCGGTCCGACCGTCAGCCGGGAACGCGCCTACGCGGTCAGGGCCCGCACGACGGCGTCGGCGAGCAGCCGCCCACGCCGCGTCAGAACGATGCGTCCGCGCACGGCATCCGCCCCCTCGACGAGTCCATCGGCGATGAGGGATGCCACGGCCTTCCGGCCTTCGCCGAGAAGCTCCGACACGGGGAGGCCGTCGCGAATGCGGCTGCGCAGGAGGACCGATTCGAGTCGCCGCGCCGTGTCGTCGGGACGCTCACGGGCCGCCGCCGGGGACTCCCCCGCGGCGAGCCGCTGCGCGTACGCGGCGGGATGCTTGACGTTCCACCAGCGGAGCCCCGCGACGTGACTGTGGGCGCCGGGTCCGAAGCCCCACCAGTCGGTCCCGCGCCAGTAGGCGAGATTGTGCCGGGAGCGGTGGGACGCGTCGGTGGCCCAGTTCGAAACCTCGTACCACTCGTACCCGGCGGCCCCGAGGAGGTCGTCGGCGAGCTCGTACATGTCGGCCTGCAGGTCGTCGTCGGGCATCTCGACCGCACCCGAGCGGATCTGGCGCGCGAGCTTCGTTCCGTCTTCGACGATGAGCGCGTACGCCGAGACGTGGTCGGGAGACAGTGCGGTGGCGGTCTCGAGCGACGCGCGCCAATCGTCGAGCGACTCCCCCGGTGCGCCGTAGATGAGGTCGAGCGACACGTCGAGCCCCGCGCGTCGCGCCGACGCGACGGCCGTGGCGACGTTGCGCGGATCATGCGTGCGATCGAGCACCGCGAGCACGTGCGCCTGCGCCGACTGCATCCCGATCGACAGGCGAGTCACCCCGGCCGCGGCGAGGGTCTCGGCGACGCGGTCGTCGACGGTGTCGGGGTTCGCCTCGACGGTGACCTCGGCGCCGTCCGCGATTCCGAACTCATCGCGGACCGCCGTCAGCATGCGTGCCAGATCGCCGGGCGGGAGCAGGGTCGGGGTCCCGCCCCCGAAGAACACCGTGGATGCCGCGCGCCGCGCGCTCATGGCATCCATGACCGTACCCGCCAGACGCACCTCGCCGGCGAGGGTGTCGGCGAAGTCGTCTTGACGGGCGCCGCGAAGCTCGCTCGCGGTGTACGTGTTGAAGTCGCAGTACCCGCACCGCACGCGGCAGAACGGGACGTGCAGGTAGACACCGAAATCGGTGGTCGCGTCGATCGGGAGGTCGGCGGGCAGGCGTCCGTCGGTCGGGGCCGGGTCTCCGAGTGGCAGGGGCCCGCCCATCAGGACGTGTACAGCGGCGAGATCGCGCGGTGATACCGCTGGAAGAGCGCGCGACGGCGACGGCGGACGAGACCGGTGAACAGTCGGTAAGACGGGGCCGTGGGCCGGTCGAACGCGCGCACGACGAACCACACCTCGTCGTTGTCGCGCCATTCGATCGCGAAGAGCTCCTCGCCGCTGACGATGGAGTGTCCGACCGTTCCGAGGATGTAGCCCACGCGCCGGGGCTCTTCGAACACCGAGATCACGCGCAGGTGCGCGTCGGCGCGGTGGCCGTCGACCTTGCCGTGCAGGCGGACGCTCGTACCGGGGCTCACGAAGGGCGTACCGTCGGCAGCGAAGCGCTGGTCGGACTCGAGGCGGCTAGGAGCAATGGGCGCCCCCTCGGCGTCGAACCCGACACCGGAGTACCCGCCATCGCTGGCCGGACGCACGTCGGTGATGCTCAGCTCACCCGCACGCAGCGGAGCCCACGACAGCAGGAGCTCGCCGGCGGCCGCGAAGCGCTCTTCGCCGCTGCCGATCCGCCAGGCGTCTTCGGCGGGCACGGAATGCTCGGGCGGATACTGCAGGAGGTCGTGCGCCTGGGTGGCACCGACCGCCGCGTAGTCGACCGTGTCGTCGGTGAAGTTCTGCCGGCGCATGAGCTCCAGTCTCCTCTGTCGCAGATGGGAGGACGGTGGGCGTGCTTTACTTCTTCGCCTCGACGTCGCCGGACAGGGCGGCGATGAACGCCTCCTGCGGCACCTCGACGCGGCCCACCATCTTCATGCGCTTCTTGCCCTCTTTCTGCTTTTCGAGGAGCTTGCGCTTACGGGTGATGTCACCGCCGTAACACTTGGCGAGCACGTCTTTGCGGATCGCGCGGATGTTCTCGCGCGCGATGATGCGCGCACCGATCGCAGCCTGAATGGGCACCTCGAACTGCTGGCGCGGGATGAGCTTGCGCAGCCGCTCGGTCATCATCGTGCCGTAGCTGTAGGCCTTCTCACGGTGAACGATCGAGCTGAAGGCATCCACCTTCTCGCCCTGGAGCAGGATGTCGACCTTGACCAGGTCGGCGGTCTGCTGACCGGCCGGTTCGTAGTCGAGGCTCGCGTACCCCTGCGTGCGGGATTTCAGGTGGTCGAAGAAGTCGAACACGATCTCGCCGAGCGGCATGTTGTACCGCAGCTCCACGCGGTCTTCGCTGAGGTAGTCCATGCCGAGCAGCGTGCCGCGGCGGGACTGGCAGAGCTCCATGACCGTGCCGACGTAGTCCTTCGGCAGCAGGATGCCGACCTTGACGATCGGTTCGGAAACCTCGGCGACGCGCCCGTCGGGGTACTCGCTGGGGTTGGTGACCGACACCGTCTCGCCGGTGTCGGTGGTGACCTCGTACGTCACCGACGGGGCGGTGGTGATGAGGTCGAGACCGAACTCGCGCGACAGGCGCTCGGTGATGATCTCGAGGTGCAGCAGGCCGAGGAACCCGCAGCGGAAGCCGAAACCGAGCGCCACCGAGGTCTCGGGCTCGTACTGCAGCGAGGCATCGGACAGCTTCAGCTTGTCGAGCGCTTCGCGCAGCTCGGCGTAGTCGCTGCCGTCGATCGGGTAGATGCCCGAGAAGACCATGGGCTTCGGGTCGGTGTAGCCGGCCAGAGCCTGGGTCGCGGGCTTGCGGTGGTTGGTGATGGTGTCGCCAACCTTGGACTGCCGCACGTCTTTCACGCCCGTGATCAGGTAGCCGACCTCGCCCACGCCGAGACCTCGGGTGGGCACGGGCTCGGGGCTGGACACGCCGATCTCGAGCAGTTCGTGCGTCGCGGTCGTCGACATCATCTGGATGCGCTCGCGCGGCGACAGCGCGCCGTCGACCATGCGGACGTAGGTGACGACGCCGCGGTAGGCGTCGTAGACCGAGTCGAAGATCATCGCGCGCGCCGGGGCATCGGCCTGGCCGACGGGCGCGGGGATCTGCTCGACGATGCGGTCGAGCAGCGCCTCGACGCCCATGCCGGTCTTGCCGCTGACGCGCAGCACGTCTTCCGGCTTCCCGCCGATGAGGCCGGCGAGCTCGGCGGCGTACTTCTCGGGGTCGGCCGCGGGGAGGTCGATCTTGTTGAGCACGGGGATGATCTGCAGATCGTTCTCGAGCGCGAGGTAGAGGTTCGCGAGCGTCTGGGCCTCGATGCCCTGCGCCGCGTCGACGAGCAGGATGGCGCCCTCGCACGCGGCGAGCGAGCGGCTGACCTCGTACGTGAAGTCGACGTGGCCGGGAGTGTCGATCATGTTGAGCGCGAACGTCTCGCCGTCGGCGGCCCACGGCATGCGCACGGCCTGCGACTTGATCGTGATGCCGCGCTCGCGCTCGATGTCCATGCGGTCGAGATACTGCGCGCGCATGTCGCGGTCGGCGACGACGCCGGTGATCTGCAGCATGCGGTCGGCCAACGTCGACTTGCCGTGGTCGATGTGGGCGATGATGCAGAAGTTGCGGATCTGCGCCGGCGGGGTGGCGGACGGCTCGAGAGGCTTCAGGGCGCGCGGTGACATGTTCCGTCGATTCTACGGGGCGTACCGACATCGCCGATCCCCGGGTCCTCGGCATCCGGTGCTTTCGTAGGCTGGATGCCGTGACGGTCCAGGTCGTGCTCGTGCATGGCATCCGCACGTCGGCGTCGATGTGGCGCGCCCAGGTCGCTCATCTGCGGGAGCGCGGGAACCCGGTGACGGCGGTCGACCTGCCCGGTCACGGCACGCGACGCGGCGAGGCGTTCACGCTCGACGAGGCGTTCGCGACGATCGACCGGGCGGTTCAGGATGCCGCGACCCGAGGTCCCGTGCTGCTCGTCGGGCACTCCATGGGCGGGCTGCTCTCGATCGAGTACGTCGGGCGGGAGGACCCGCCGCCGGTCGCGGCGTTCGTGGCGGCATCCTGTACGTCGATCCCGCGCGGGGTCGGGCTCGCCGCCTACCGCTTCTTCGCGCGACGGTTGGATGCCTTCCCCGACCGCGGGATGCGCGTGACGAACTACGTTCTCGAGCGGACGCTGCCGCCCGAGACACGCGAGGACTTCGGGGCCGGCGGCTACGCGTTCGATGCGCAGGACACGGCGCTCCGGAGCCTGTCGGTGCTCGACCTGCTCGCCGCGCTCCGGCGGATCGACGTGCCGCTGTGGTTTGTGAACGGGCAGTGGGACCAACTGCGGGTCAACGAGAAGCTGTTTCTGTCGGTGGCGCGCGACGCCGAGCTCATCGTGGTGCCCCGCACAACGCACCTGGTCACCGCGATGCGGCCGCGCGTGTTCAACGCCGTGCTCGACGTGGCGCTCACCACGGTCGAAGCGTCGACCTGATAGACTCGCTTCTTGGCTTGCGTGTGGGGTTTTTCCCGACCTCCACGATCGCCGGTGCAGCGTCCCTCTACCGCTCGCCCGGCACTTCCAACATTCACTCAAACGAAAGACCGTCGAACGTGGCGAACATCAAGTCGCAGATCAAGCGCAACAAGACCAACGAGAAGGCCCGCGAGCGCAACAAGGCCGTCAAGAGCGAGCTGCGCACGCACGTGCGTCGCACCCGCGAGGCGATCCTCGCCGGTGACAAGGCAGCCGCCGAGAAGGCCCTGGTCACCGCGGGCAAGAAGCTCGACAAGGCCGTGAGCAAGGGTGTCATCCACCAGAACCAGGCCGCGAACCGCAAGTCGTCGATCGCGAAGCAGGTCGCCGCTCTCTGAGCCGCCTCTTCTTCGACAGCCCGTCCCGCACCGCGGGGCGGGCTTCGTCGTTCTCGGGCGGGGATTTCGGGTTTGGGGCGCGGAATTCCGTTTGGGGCGTGGGATTTCGCGCCCCAGAAGGCAGATCGCGCCCCAAACTCGCGTCATCGCCGGGGCGGGGCGCGGGGTCAGCGTCCGTAGGGCTGGCGCGTGGCGATGATCGTGATCATGCGCTCGAGCGCGAACACGGGGTCGCGGGAAGCGCCCTTGACCTCGGCGTCGGCGCGGGCGGTGGCGTGGATCGCCATACCGAGGCTGGTGGCGGTCCACCCGACGAGGTCGCGGCGGGCCCGGTCGACCTGCCAGTCCTTCATGCCGAGGCGCTGGGCGAGCGCCGACGACGACTCACGGTTGCCGGCGACGCGCGCCATGGTGCGCAGCTTCATCGCGACGGCGGCGACCAGAGGCACGGGGTCGGCCCCGGATGCCAGGGCGTGCCGCAGCGACAGGAGCGCCGGCCCGTACTGACCGGCGATGGCGGTGTCGGCCACGGTGAACGCGGACGTCTCGACACGGCCGCCGTAGTACCGCTCGACCGTGCGCTCGTCGATGTCGCCGGGCACATCGGAGATGAGCTGCTGACAGGCGGCGGCGAGTTCGGTGAGATCGTCCGCGAAGGCCGAGACGAGCGAGCGGAGAGCGACCGGGGCGATCCTCTTCTGCGCGGCCTTGAACTCGCCGACGGCGAAATCGAAGCGGTCGGAGTCGCGCTTGATCGCCGGGCACGCGATCTCGATGCCGTTCCCCTGCCCCGCGCGGATGGCATCCAAGAGCTTCTTGCCGCGCACGCTCGCACCGGTGTGCCGGAGCACCACCGTGGCGCCGTCTTGCGGGTGCGCGAGGTACGACAGCGCCTCGGTGAGGAACGCGTCGCTGCACTTCTCGACTCCCCCGACGCGCACGAGACGCGGTTCACCGAACAGCGACGGGGAGGTGACGGCGAGCAAGGTGCCGGCGACATAGTCGTCGGCACGAACGTCGGTGACCTCGAGGCTGGGGTCTTCGCTCTTGAGGTACTCGCGGATTCCCGCGGTCGCGCGTTCGGCGCACACCTCTTCGGGGCCGGAAATCAGCACGATCGGCGCGGGCTGGGGGGTGCGCCAGCCGATCTGCGGAATGGCCGTTTTCGCCTTCGCGGGGGCGGAGCGTCGAGGGGCCGGGGTCACTCCCCCAGCCTACCGACCGGGTCCGACACCGACGGCGGGAGACGCGGGGTGGATCAGTCGTCCGCCCCCGTCGAGACGGGGGTGCGAGGCGCCGCGTAACGCGCGCGCATCTCGGGGCCCGCGGCCGGTCCGGACCGGAACGCGAACCGCGGATCCGAGACGGAGAGGCCCGTGACGGGATCGATGGTGACCGGTTCCACTTCGTCGCCCGTCGTCACGTCGACGAGCACCATCGCACGCTCGGACGGCGCCAGCTGCTCATTCCTCCACGCCGCCATGGCGACGAGGATCGGCCGGAGCGATCTCCCGAAGTCGGTGAGCACGTACTCGTGCCGGACCGGGCGCTCCTGGTAGACGCGCGTGGTGAGGATGCCGTTGTCGACGAGCAGTCGGAGCCGCTTGGTGAGCATGCTCGAGGACAGTCCGATGTTCGTCTCGAACTCGTCGAAGCGCGTGTACCCGTCGAAGCAGTCGTGAAGGATCAGCATGGTCCACCACTCGCCCACGTACGACATCGCGGTTGACAGCGGACATTCGCGGTCTTCGACCCGCGTGCGTGCAGACATCCCAGCCCCCTTCCGATGGTCGCTGAGCACGTTCGCCAGCGACTGCTAATGTAGCAGCCATGGTCACTGTCAAAACAGAAGCGAGTCCGCACGACCCCTCTCCTCCTCGCACCGCCCGACGGGCCCTCGTGAGCGGAGGGACGAAAGGCACGGGTGCCGCCGTGGCGCGCCGACTGCGCGCGAGCGGAATGGAGGTGACCGCGATCGCCCGGACGCCGGGATCCACCGACGACGCACGCTTCGTCGCCGCCGACCTGACCGACGCGGAGGCGGTTCGCGAAGCCGCGCGGATCATCCTCTCCGAGGGCGTTCCCGACGTCGTCGTTCATGTCGCCGGCGGGTCGCACTCCCCCTCCGGCGGCTTCGCCACCCTCGGAGAGGACGACTGGGCGCGCGAGATCGACCTAAACCTCCTCTCGGCGGTGCGGCTCGACCGCGAGCTCGTTCCCGCCATGATCGAGGCCGGGCGCGGCGCCATCGTTCACGTGTCCTCGATCCAGGCCCGGATGCCGTTGTGGGATGGCACTCTCGCCTATGCGGCGGCGAAGGCGGCCCTGCGCACCTACAGCAAGGGACTGGCGGGCCAACTCGCTCCCCGGGGCATCAGGGTGAACACGGTCTCTCCCGGCGGCATCCAGACCGACGGGGCGGAGGCGCTCGTTCAGCGTCTCGCCGCGGACTTCGACGGTGACCAGGATGCCGCGTGGGACTCGCTCGTCTCCGCGCTCGGCGGTGTGCCCCTCCGGCGTTTCGCGACACCCGACGAGGTTGCCTCCGCGATCGCGTTCCTGACCTCGGAGGAAGCCGCCAGCATCATCGGCGCCGACCTCGTCGTCGACGGCGGCACCCTGCGCACCATCTGACCACCGATCAACCCCGAAAGAGAGACCATGACCGACGGCTTCACGCCCTACGACCCGACGACCCTCCCCGCCCCGGTGCTCGCCTATCTCGACGCGCGGGACGACCGCCGTTACGCCGACGCCACGGCCACCTTCGCGCCGAATGCGGTCGTCATCGACGACGGCACGACCTACCGCGGCATCGATGCGATCTCCGCGTGGATTGGAACGTCGTCGACGGAGTTCACCTACACGAGTTCGCGCCTCGATCAGCAGATCGTCGACGGCCGTGGCGTGGTCGTGCGGGTGCGACTCGACGGCAACTTCCCCGGGGGGACCGTCGTGCTCCACCACCGGTTCGAGCTGGCGGGCTCGCTCATCGAGCACCTGGTGATCGAGGTCTGACGTCGCTGGCTGCGGACGCAGGTCGCAGGAGCCGGGCCGCGGGCGGAGGGGGCTGCCCGCCGGGCGGCGCGCGCTCACGGCGCACGCTGACGCCAGAGCGTGAGCCGCCCCGCCTCGTCGCGCCACACCGCCAGGATGCCGTCGGTGTCGGTGCGGGCGGCGACGGTACCCATCGCCGTGAGGGTGTCGAGCAGCCGCGCGGTGGGGTGACCGTAGGTGTTGTCCGCCCCCACCCCGATGAGCCCGATCGCGGCGTGCAGGCGGCGGTAGAGCTCGGGGTCCTGGTCGGCGCTGCCGTGGTGGGAGACCTTCACGATCTCCACGCGCGGGATGTCGACGCGGCGAACGAGCGACGCTTGGGGCTCGGCGCCCAGGTCGCCGAGCATGACCGTACGGGGGAACCCTGGGCCGGAGACGTCGATGGCTACGCTCGCATCGTTGCCGGGCTCCATGCCTGGAAGCGGGCCGAGTGCCTGCCAGCGCGTAGTGCCGAGGGTGCCGGTCAGACCGAGGGATGCCGCCCGCAGCTGAGCCCCGCCGGCGGCGAACCGATCGAGGAGCTTCTGGTCGGCCGACTCCCCGGGCGGCCCGTGGAGAACGACGTCCGCGCGCCCCAGGATCGCCGGGGAACCGCCGACGTGGTCCTTGTCGAAGTGTGTGAGCACCACCAGGTCGAGGCGGTCGATCCCGAGAGTCTGCAGACAGGCAGCGAGCGGCTCGGGCTCGGGCCCGGTGTCGACGAGCGCCACCGCCGCTCCGGAGCGCCAGAGCGTGGCATCCCCCTGGCCGACATCGCACATCGCGACCTGCCAGCGGGCGGGCATGGTGAGCGGCCCCAAGACCGTCCGGATCGTCGTGCTCGCCCCGACGACTCCGATCAGCACGGCCACGGCGAGCGTGGCGACGGCGGTCACCCGTGGAACGCGCGCGGGCCGCACGATCACGACCACGATCGCTCCGCCCACGACGGCGAGGAGGGCGGCGCCGGCGGGTCCGTCGGGCCAGGGCAGGTTCTGCGCCGTCGCAGAGGAGGCCGTGTGGGCGACCCCGGCGATCCACGACGCGGGAACCCACGCGAGCGCGGTGAGCCCGTCGCGCAGCCACGGGAACGGCGCGATGCAGGCCAGCACCCCGGCGATCGTCGCCGGAGCGGCGGCGGGATCGGCGAGCAGGTTCGCGGCGACCCCGAGGAGCGGCACGTGCGGATCGATCAGCACGATGAGCGGGCCGCAGACGAGCTGCGCCGCGGCGGGGACCGCGAGGGCGAGGGCGACGGATGCCGGCATCCACCGTTCCAAGCCCCGGGCGAGGGGGCGCGCGAGGAGCAACAGGGCGGCGGTGGCCGCGGCAGAGAGGGCGAAGCCGAGCGATAGCGAGAGCCAGGGGTCGGCGATGAGCAGCGCGGTCACGGCGGCTGAGAGCACGGCGACGCCGAGGGTGGGGCGGCCGAGCGCGAGCCCGAGGATCGCGATCGCGCTCATCGCCGCAGCACGCACGACACTCGGCTCGGGCGTGACGAGGGCGACGAACCCGCCGAGGACGAGCAAGGCACCGCTGACGCGCGCCCAGCGCGGTGCGCCACACATCGCCAGCACGGCGAACGCGGCCCCGACCACCAGCGCACAGTTGGCGCCCGAAACCGCGGTGAGGTGCGAGAGCGACGAGGCGTTCATGGCCGCTTCGGTGGTGGCATCCAGGTGGGACGTGTCGCCGATCGCGAGACCGGGCACAAGTCCGGCCCCCGGCTGCGGGAGACCGTTCGTGGATGCCCGAAGTCCGTCGCGCAGCCCTTCGAACACGGCCCAGACGCCCGCGGGCGGGGGCGCACGCTCGATTTCGCCCGCGCGGATCACTAGAACAGCGCGCTCCGTCGGGTCGGCAGGAATGGCGCGGCCCGACAGCACGATCTCGCTCCCCTGTCCCACGTCACGCAGGCGCTCTCGGCCGTCGGCGTCGACGCCGATCCTCGCGGGGATCGCCCCACGGATCGCCGTGTCACCGGCCGCGACGAGCGAGGCGCTCGCGTCGAACCAGGCGCCACCATCTGCGCTCCCGGACACATGCCCCGTCACCGTCGCGGTGACGCGGAGGTGACGGCCGCCCTCGACAGCGAGAGTGTCGACCGCCTCTCGGGTCGGAACGAGGGCGAGGACGGAACCAGCGGTAGCGGCGGCGCACGCCACTGCCACTGCGGTGACCATGACGACCGGATGCCGGAACCGGGCGCACGTGGCGATGGTGGCGGCCGTGGCGACGAGGAGCAGAACGGCCAGCACCCCGGGTTCTGGCACGGCGATCGCCGTCGCCGCCCCGCCCCAGGTCACCGCGGCAACGGCCACCGGCCTCGCCGTGCGCTGCCGCAGCGCCTGCCGCTCGTTCACACCCGCACCAGATCGCGAAGGTTCTCGAGCATCTTCTCTCCGATGCCCGGGACCGAACCGAGGTCGTCCACGCTGGTGAAACGTCCGTTCTCGTCGCGCCACGTGAGGATGCGGTCGGCCAGAGCCGGGCCGATCCTCGGCAGGGTGTCGAGCTGCTCGCGCGTGGCGGTGTTGAGGTCGAGCGGCCCCGAAGTCGCACCGGTCGCGCCTGCCTCCGCGGGCGAGGCAGCGCCGATGACCGGCACGACGATCTGCTCCCCATCGGTCACCGTGCGGGCGAGGTTGACTCCGCCCCGTTCGGCGTCGTCGGCGAACCCGCCGGCCTGGGCAATGGCATCCGCCACCCGGTCGCCGATCTCGAGCCGATAGAGCCCGGCCGTGCGCACCGCGCCCGCGACGTGCACGTAGACGCCCGCGGTGGGCGGCACGGCGGAGGGTGCCGGCGTCGCCCCGTCTGACGCGACGATCTCTGCCCCCGTCGCTCCGCGGAAGAGACCGATCCCCACGGTCACCGCGAACGCGAGCAGGACGAGGACGATGACCGCGCCGACGCCGAGCCGCCGCCGCCCCGTTCCGTGTGAGACCGGCGCGAGCGCCCCCAGCCGGGAGGGCACGGGGTCGTCTGGCTGGTCCATCACGCCGTCACCCTACGAAGACGGCGCCCGCTCTCGGGGCTGCGGATGCCTGAATCGTGGAGTGCCGTTCCCTCTCAGCCCCTGGGGAGGAACCGCGCCGCCGGAAAACGCCGGATGCCACGCCCCGCGTGCTCCGCAGAGCGCCGGGGGCGTGGCATCCGGCGTCGGGTCGGCCTGGAGCCAGATCGTGAGGCCGACGAAGCCGCTGTAGCCGAGGGGCTGCCACATCTCTTCTGCGGTACGCGTATGCCGGAAGGCGCCGGTCGTTTCGTAAGTGCACTTCGAAACCTGTGTCGAGCCCTCCTGGCAATATGAAATTCACTTGCGGTGGAGTGCCCGGTCCGAAATGATCAGGTAACTGGCTGACCAAAGCAAGAGACCCGGGGGGACTCATGGAAACTAGGACGGTAAGCGACGAGGATGTCATGGCCGCGCAGGCCGCGATCGACGATGTCGCCTCTCGCGCGAACAACGCGCCAGCACCCGACAAGCTTGCACCGAGCTCGCCCAGGCTCGGCGCCGACTCCTGGTGACGAAGCCCGACCTTCACCTTCCGGAATGCCTGGCCGACGTAGCTGCACGGTTTCCACTGACCGAACTCCAGAAGCGCGTCGAAAGTCGACTGTGCACGTTGGTCGGATGCGACGACGGGTGTGCGCCGGTCATTGATCGGCCTCTAGGAATGGAAAGCGGGTTCTTCGTTCTTCCGGCAGCCCAGCTCGAAAACTGGGGGGTTCGAGACGCGGAGGTTCTCGACGCGGTCTTTGATCTGGTCTACTTGGCACACTTGGTCTATCGCGTCGAGGATGACCTGATTGACGCGGGCCATTTTGAGCCAATCGCATTCTTGAAGTCACGTGTCGCTCGTGAAGAAGTGGCCTCGATTCAAGTCCATCTCGTAGGCCAAGCAGGGTTCGCGCGAGTCGTGGCCCTGCAGCGACATGCGGCTGGTCTCTATGCTCGCTCCGTCAGGCGCGAGGTTCGCCATCGCGCTGATCCCAACCAGGCCTTCACCCCAACCGATCTGCTCACTCTCGGGGATCGCGCAGCGCCGTTGGTCTCGGTCGTTGCGGTGATGTGCGAGTTGGCTGATCGCTCTGATGGAGCGGAAAGCCTGATTGCGTCGGTTCTTCAGCTTTGCACGGCGCTCCAGCTCGTCGATGATCTTCAGGACGTCACCGTGGACCTCGAGGACGGAAACCCCAGCTGGCCCGCGAAGTCTCTTCGGGCCATCTATCCGAGCATCGTGGACTGGCCATCGGAGCGCATTCACGCCGCGCTGCAGGCCACCGGGTTGGTCAAGAATTCTCTAGAACTGGCGGAGCACGAGGCCAATCTCGCCGCGCATTCCTTGGCCGCCCAGAATGCTGACGTCATTTCGGAGTGGGCGCTCGCGTGGGCCCGCAACCTTGCATCGATTCCGCGGTGACAGTTGCTGACACATCACTACGGGTGGGTGTCGGTGAACGATCTCCCTGTCGTGGCCCGCGTACGCTCGGCCGATTCGAAGCACCAGCGTTTCCGGGACGTATTGACATCCCTTTCCGTACCGCACGTCATGAGCCGGGATAGCCAGGTCGTTCTCGGCCTTGCGCCGTGGTCAGAGCGGCGCCCTCCCATCGTGGCCGCCATCGTCACGGGGTCACGGACCCTGCTTTCCCTGGTGGGAGTTGTGCGCCATAGCTCCCATTTCCGCCCTGGGCAGCCCATCCGACTTGTCGGCCTTGTTGTGAGCACGGAGGCTCGTTCTGGCGGAGATCTTCACGGCCTTCGAGACCTCATCGGCAGGCTTCAGGCTTCCCGCCGCTGCTCACTCCACCTTCATGTGGCGATCGACTCACCATCGCTGGTTCGTGCATACGAGGCGCTCGGATTCGTGCCGAGGACGTCCACCGCGCGATTCCTTGAGATGGAGCGGACATGGTCAACCGGCGAGAGCTGATGCGCGGTTTCACGGCGCTACTTGACGTCGGCCGTTTTCATGTCGCTGGGTTCGGCATCTACCTTGGGCTGTGCGGTACCGCGCTCTTGGTCCGAGAACCCACATTCTTCGCCTACGTCGTCGCCGGCTTTGTGGGTCTAACGGTCAACTATGTTGCATTCGCCGTGAACAATCTCTCAGACCGGGACGTCGACAAGCTCGATCCACGTCGGCAACATAGCCCTCTCGTGAGTCGTGACACTTCCCCGTTCGTGGTTTGGACGTCGATCGTTTTCGCATGCAGCCTTGCAATCGGCTTTTCCGGGATCTCTTACCCGCCCGGGGCACTCTATGTCTTGCTTCTCCTCGTGATGACGGCAGTTGTTTCCTGGTTCCAGAAGCGCGTGAACCCGTGGTTGATGGACCTCGCCTACGCCTGCGTATTTCCGCTCACGCTGCTTGTCGCGCGGTTCATGAGCGATCCAGGTGAACGTCGAGATATCCCCTGGCTCCTATGTTTTTCGCTCGCCGCACTGGCTCTACAGATGAACCTCTGCGGGAACGTGAAAGACTTGGCCTTCGACACTGCGACGAGATTCCGCACGATTGCAAAGGAATCGGGAAGCTACGCGGCCGCTACGGGACAGGTGGTCTTCTCGCGGGCTTTCTCCGTGTACTCGGCTGCCCTGCAGATCGCGCTCTACCTCTCTCTTGCACTCGAGCAAACATCGGGTCGACCAGCAAGCGCGACGCACACGATCATCGGAGTCGTGTTGATCGCCGTCTGCGCGGGCGTGTCATCCACAAGTCTTATTCAACTCGTTCAGGGGAGGTCGACGCCGCGCGTACGAGGGAATGAGACATTCCTCTGGGTGAACGTCATCGTCTGGATCGCTATCACCTCAAGCGCCGTCCTTGCAATCGCCCAGGCGCTATTCATCGGGGGACTGCTTGCGCTCTTGCTCCCGGCAATCCTTCGTCGGATCCTCACGCTGGTGACCCCGAGGAAGGTGTGATGTCAGCGCGAACGCGATGGTTCTGGGCGGGCATGGCGGGGTTCTTCTTCGTCGTCGGACACGTCAGTCTCGGTCTCATGCCAGTGATGGTTCACCAAGTCCCGGCGCTACTCGCCGTTCTCCGACCCTCGCTCGACACGACAGTCCTGCTTAGTGCTAGCCCCTATTGGCTATTGGTCCCGCCCTTGCGTCTCGCAATGCACATCTCGTACTTCGAGTTTGCACGCGCCTTCTCTGCGTGGGCATGGCGGTGGATGCATGCACGTCGCGTCGGGCGACGAGTTCTCGAATGGGCGCCCCCCATCTCCCTCGCCATTTCGTGCTTGTGGCCGAACGCCGCCCTTGACATCGCTCTCGCTATCACGCGTTCGCGACGTATCGCTGTCTACGTGTGCCTGGCGTCCGGTGTGATCGTTTCCACCGCGGTTGCGATGATTGTGAGCTCCCGCTTCGGGCGCGAACTCCGGCTCCTCCTCGGAACGCTTGACGACAATCTAATGCCCGTGCTTGTTCTCGGCGCCGTCGCGGCCTGCACGTTGGGCTTTGCTGTGCGCCGTCTTGGGAAGTCGATTCGGTCCTCGGCTGGTGAAGACCTCGGCGAAGAGACCCAATCCTGACGGGGGCCATGATGGGACCGCAGGTCACCGACTCATAGGCACGCTGAGCACACCCGGATTTCCCCGGTCACCCCGGCTACGTTTCTCTACCTGTTTGCCGTTTGGTTGCCGGTCGCGTCGGACGCAGGGGGCGAAAGTGGCATCCAGATGACGACCGCTACTTCGTCGAGAAGCTGACCACCTTCGGCGGGCGCACGACCGCGCGCATGATCTCGCGCTCACCGAGCGCGCGGCGCACCTTCTCGTCCTGGCGGGCGAGGGCCTCGAGCTCGTCGGCGCCGATCTTGGCCGAGACCTCGAGCGTGCCGCGCACCTTGCCGTCGATCTGCACGACCGCGGTCACGGTGTCTTCGACGAGGAGCGTCGGGTCGGCCTGGCGCCAGGTCGTGAGGCCGACGAAGCCGTCGTAACCGAGCGTCTGCCACATCTCTTCGGCGGTGTGCGGGGCGAAGAGGTCGAGGGTCATGGCGATGACCTCGGCGGCCTCGCGCACGGCGGGGTCGCTCGTGCCGGCGCTGCCGTCGATGGCCTTGCGGGTGGCGTTCACCAGCTCCATGAGGCGGGCGACCACGACGTTGAACTTCGTCTGCTCGACGAGGTTCGGCGCCTCGGCCAGCAGGCGGTGCGTCACGCGGCGCAGGGCCTGGTCGCCCTCGGCCCACACCACGTCGGTCTCGCTGTCGACGTCGTGCGCGATGCGGAGGGCCCGGGCGAGGAACTTCGCCGCGCCCGTGGTCGAGACGTCGTTCCAGTCTTTGTCGTCTTCCACGGGGCCTGCGAAGGCGAGGGCCACGCGCAGCGCGTCGGCGCCGTGGGCGTCGAGCTCCTCCTGGAAGAGCACGAGGTTGCCCTTGCTCTTCGACATCTTGGCGCCGTCGAGAATCACCATGCCCTGGTTGATCAGGCTCGAGAAGGGCTCGGTGAACTCCACCAGACCCATGTCGAACAGGGCCTTGGTAATGAAGCGGGCGTACAGCAGGTGCAGGATCGCGTGCTCGACACCGCCGATGTAGTAGTCGACCGGTCCCCACTTGCCCGCCTCGCGGCCCGAGAACGCCTCGGTCTCGTCGTTGGGCGAGAGGAAGCGCAGGAAGTACCACGAGCTGTCGACGAACGTGTCCATCGTGTCGGGGTCGCGCAGCATGGTCTGGCCCGTCTCGGGGTCGGTGACCTGTACCCACTCCGTCGCGGCGCCCAGCGGCGACGATCCCTTGGGCTTGAGGTCGAGACCCTCGACCGACGGCAGCACGACGGGCAGCTGATCTTCGGGGACGGGAACGATCGAGCCGTCCTCAGCGTGCAGCATCGGAATGGGCGTTCCCCAGTAGCGCTGGCGCGAGATGAGCCAGTCGCGCAGGCGGTAGGTCTTGGCCGCGCGGCCGACGCCCTTGGTCTCGAGCTCCTCGATCATGCGGGAGATCGCGTGGCGCTTCGACAGTCCGTTGAGCGAACCGGAGTTGATCATGCGGCCGTCGCCGGTGAGCGCAACGCCCGTCTTCACGGGGTCGAGGTCGTCGATGTCGCCCAGCGGGTCGATCGGCACCCCGTCGTCGTCGAGTTCGATCACCGGGATCGCCCCGGTGACGGGCGCGTTGGTGTCGACGACGACCTTGACCGGCAGGTCGAAGACGCGCGCGAAGTCGAGGTCGCGCTGGTCGTGCGCGGGCACGGCCATGACCGCGCCGTGGCCGTAATCGGCGAGCACGTAGTCGGCGGCCCAGATCGGCAGTTTCTCGCCGTTGACGGGGTTGATCGCGTAGTGGCCGAGGAACACGCCGGTCTTCGGGCGGTCGGTGGCCTGCCGCTCGATGTCGGTGGCGCGCTGCACCTCGGCGAGGTACCCCTGGAAACGCTCGCGCACCTCGATATCGGCGGATGCCGCGAGCTCGGCCGCGAGGTCGGACTCGGGCGCCACAACGAAGAACGTCGCGCCGTGCAGCGTGTCGGGACGGGTGGAGAAGACGGTGATCTTCTCGGCGCGGCCCTCGATCTCGAACTCGATGTCGGCGCCGATCGAGCGGCCGATCCAGTTGCGCTGCATCTGGATGACCTTCTGCGGCCAGAACCCCTCGAGCTGGTTGAGGTCGTCGAGCAGCCGGTCGGCGTAGTCGGTGATGCGCAGGAACCACTGGGTCAGCTTCTTCTTGACCACCACGGCGCCGCTGCGCTCGCTCGTGCCATCGGGGAGCACCTGCTCGTTGGCGAGCACCGTCTGGTCGACGGGGTCCCAGTTGACGAGGGCGTCCTTGCGGTACGCCAGGCCCTTCTCGTACAGCTTCTGGAACAGCCACTGGTTCCAGCGGTAGTACTCGGGGTCGCTCGTGTGCAGCACGCGGCTCCAGTCGAACGAGACGCCGTAGTCCTTCAGACTCTCCTTCTGCTGCGCGATGTTGGAGTACGTCCACTCCACGGGGTCGGCGCCGCGCTTGATCGCGGCGTTCTCGGCGGGCAGGCCGAAGGAGTCCCACCCGATGGGGTTGAGCACGTTGTACCCACGGTGGCGCCAGAACCGCGCCACGATGTCGGAGTAGAGGTAGTTCTCGGCGTGCCCCATGTGGAGGTCGCCCGACGGGTACGGGAACATCGCCAGCACGTACTTGCGGGGGCGGGTGTCGCCGTCGCCGCCGGCGCGGAACGGGTCTTTCTCGGCCCACGCCTGCTGCCACTTCGCCTGGATCTCGTGGGGGTCGAAGCCTCCGTCGGCGGACGGCACGGAAGAGGGGTTCTGAGACACGGGTGAAGCCAATCGTGAAAGTCGGGACGCCGCGAGGGCCAGCGTCCAGGCTACCCGACCCCGCGCCGCCCCCTCCGGCGCGCGCGAACGGTCACCATCCGGGCGGAACGCGCGCCCCCAGCCCCGCGAGCGGAGCCCGGGCTTTGGTGCCCACTTCGGCGACTTCGGATGCCGCGACCGAGCGCCACGTGATGCCTCCGCCGGCGCCGACCCAGGCGGCATCCGGTTCGACGACGATGCTCCGAATGACCATGGCGAGATCGGCCGCGCCGTCGTCGCCGATCCAGCCGAAAGCGCCCGAGTAGACGCCGCGGGGCGCGCCCTCGAGCCGCGCGAGGATCTGCATCGCCGACTGCTTCGGTGCCCCGGTCATGCTGCCGGCCGGGAAGGCGGCCTCCACGAGGCCGCCGAGCGTCGTGCCCGGGCGGAGCAGGCCCGAGACCTCGCTGACCAGCTGATGCACCGTCGGATACGTCTCGACCTCGAGCAGCCGGTCCACTCCCACCGACGACGGCACGCACACGCGCGAGAGGTCGTTGCGCATGAGGTCGACGATCATGACGTTCTCGGCGCGCTCCTTGGCATCCGTCGCGAGGTCGTCGGCGAGGGCGGCGTCGCGGGCGGGGTCGGCGTCGCGGCGGCGCGTGCCCTTGATGGGGTGCGTGTGCACGCGGCCGTCGCGCACCTGCAGGAATCGTTCGGGCGAGGCGCTGACGAGCGTCACCTCGTCGATGCGCACGAATCCGGCGTGATGTGAGGCCGCGGACTCTCGCAGCCGCCGGAACACCGCCAGCGCATCGGTCGCCCCCGGCACCGTGAAACGGGTCGTGAGACACAGCTGGTACGCGTCGCCGTCGGCGATGTGCGCGCGGCACGCCTCGATGAGAGCGGCGTAGTCATCGGGGGTATGGCGACCGGATGCCACCCCCCGGGGCTCGGCCACCGGAACCGCGGGAGCGGCCGGGGCGGCGTCGGCAGCCTCGGCGAGGGCTCGCGCGTCGCCTTCTGCGCGGACGGCCCACACGCGCCGGTTCGCGTGATCGAAGGCGAGGAGCTCGTCGACCCGCAGCCAGGCGGGCTCCCCCTCGTAGGAGATCCATCCCACCCATCCGCCGAGGAACGGCGCGGCCTGTGCGCCCACGGTGGCGCGGGTCGTGGCATCCCTCGCGAGGGCGGACGCTGTCGCGTCGGGCCGACCCGTGCCGAGGTAGCTCCAGCCGTCCGTCGCGTTGGGGCCGGCGTCGAGCCAGAACGCGTGCGGCGACGCGGCGAACAGGGCGCAGAAGAGGTCGTCGGGCTCCCGCCACCGCGGCAGGGCGACCGGGGAGACAGAACGCGGCACGCTCCCAGGCTAGGCCGAACGTGCGGCCGTAGGCTGAGCGAGGTGAACGAGATCCTCACGTGGCTCCTCGACGTGGTCCAGAACGTGGACCCCGTGGTGCGCACGCTCGTGGCCGGTCTCGCCATGATGCTCGAGACCAGCGTGCTCGTCGGCCTCGTCGTTCCCGGCGACACCGTCGTGATCGTCGCCGGCACCGCCATCGCCTCGCCGCTCGAGGGCGTCCTGCTGGGACTCACCGTGGTCGTGGGTTCGCTCGTCGGCGAGAGCCTGGGCTTCTGGCTCGGCCGCTACTTCGGCCCCCGCATCCGCGCATCACGCCTCGGGCAGAAGTTGGGCGAGCGCAACTGGGATCGCGCCGACCGCTATCTGCGCCGTCGCGGCGGCCCCGCGATCTTCCTCTCGCGGTTCCTCCCGGTGCTGCACTCGCTCGTCCCCCTCACGGTGGGAATGTCGGGATACCGCTACCGGCGCTTTCTGGCCTGGACGACGCCGGCGTGCCTGCTCTGGGCGGGCCTCTACATCACCGTCGCCGCGTCGGCGGCGGGAACCTATCGGGAACTGGCGGACCGGATCCACTACGCCGGATACCTGTTCGTCGGCATCATCGTGGTGTTCCTCCTGCTGGTGTTCGCCGGCAAGAAGCTCCTCGAGCGTTTTGAGAGTCGTCACCTCGCCGACGACACCGATTCCCTCGGAGCGGCGGTCGACGACGTGAAAGACTGAGCGGGATGCCTCGCTCCTCTCGCGCCAAAGTGCTCTGGTTCGCCCGCCTCGAGTACCGCTTCCACGCCTGGCGCGAACGTCGCGCCCGCGGGCGCGGACTGCGGCCCGCCGTCACGGGATTCCCCGGATACGGAACCGAGGAATGGGTGCGCGTGCTCGGTCGGGTGCTCATCGCCCCGCCGATCAAGCGGACCTCCTCGGGTGAGTTTGCGAGCCTGCGTGGATGGCGCAGCTTCGCGGCCGTCCCCGTCGGCTACGCGCAGGTGACGGTGACGATCGAGGGCGTCTCGCACGAGGTCGTCGCCGACCGCGGTGGCGTGATCGACGCCAAGCTTCCCGCGACCCTCCCCCCGGGCTGGCAGACGGTGACGATGAGCGTCGAGGGCAGCGAGCCCGCCGAGACACGCGTCTTCATCGTCGGCTCCGACGTGCGTTTCGGAATCGTCAGCGACATCGACGACACCGTGATGGTCACCGCCCTCCCCCGGCCGCTCCTGGCCGCCTGGAACTCCTTCGTCGTCGACGAGCACGCGCGCCAGCCGGTGCCGGGCATGGCCGTGATGCTGGAGCGCCTCTCGCGCGAATATCCGGGCGCGCCGGTCATCTACCTCTCCACGGGCGCCTGGAACGTCGCCCCGACGCTCACGCGGTTCATGCGGCGCCACCTCTTCCCGTCCGGGGCGTTCCTGCTCACCGACTGGGGCCCCACGCACGACCGCTGGTTCCGCAGCGGCCGCGACCACAAGGCGCGCAACCTTCGTCGCATCGCCGAGGAGTTCCCGAACCTGAAGTGGCTCCTCGTGGGTGACGACGGCCAGCACGACGATGCGATCTACACGGGCTTCGCGATCGAGTATCCCGACAGCGTCGCCGCCGTCGCGATCCGCCGCCTGCTGCCCGCGGAAGCGGTGCTCGCCGGTGGCCGCACGGTCGTCGATGACCACTCCGCCGCCGAGGTGCCGTGGGTGAGCGAGTCCGACGGGGCGGGGCTGCTCGAACGGCTCCAAGACGTCGGGATCGTTTCGCGCGACGACTGACGCACTCCCTTCATCGGATCGGTGGCCGCCGTGTCGGAGGCGCCGCGTACGGTGGAAGCATGTGCGGTCGATTCGTCGTGGCCAATGTGGCATCCGAGCTCGTGGGCGTGCTGCGCGTCGATGTCGAGGCCGACGTGCTGCCGCCGCCGTCGTACAACATCGCGCCCACGGCATCCGTCGCCATCGTGCTCGACTCGGTGAAGAGCGAGCCCCCGGTACGGCGCCTCGAGCTCGCGCGATGGGGCCTGGTCCCGGGCTGGGCGAAAGACGTGAAGATCGGGGCGCGCGCCTTCAACGCGCGGTCCGAAGAGGTCGAAGACAAGCCGATGTTCCGCAACGCCCTCATCGCGCGGCGCGCGATCATCCCCGCGTCGGGCTACTACGAGTGGAAGACCACCGAGGCGGGCAAGACGCCGCACTACATCCACCCCGCCGACGGATCGCCGCTGTTCTTCGCGGGGCTCTACGAGTGGTGGAAAGATCCGGCGAAGGCCGACGACGATCCGGCCCGCTGGGTGCTCAGCTGCACCGTGCTCACTCGCGACGCGATCGGGCGTCTCGGGTCGATTCACGACCGGATGCCGCTGTTCATGGACCCCGACTTCGCCGATGCCTGGCTCGACCCCACGACCGAGAACGTCGGCGACATCCTCGATGCGGCGATCGACGCCGCCCCCGACGTGGCCGAGACGCTCGACGATCACGTGGTGTCTCCCGCGGTCGGCAACGTTCGCAACGACTCCCCCGAGCTCATCGAGCCGGTCGAATGACGGCCGTCCTGCCGAGCCCCGTCCTCCCGCGGGCTGAATGGGCGCGCCAGGCCGAGTCGCACGCGGAACGCGCCGACGCGCTCACGGCCGCCCACCGCGCCCGCGCGTCGCGGGGTGAGAAGCACCCGGTCGAGGACTTCCTGTTCACGTACTACTCGTACAAGCCCGCGATCCTGCGCCGATGGCATCCGGGGCCGGGCGTCGTGCTCGACGACGCCGACGAGCGCGCCGCCTGGCGCTGGTACCGCGCCGTTCCCGACGGGGTCGACGTGGATGCCGCGGCCTTCCGCGAGCAGCGCGGATCCCTGTACCGCGGCATCGTGAACCTGCTGCGGGCCACCGCCGCGCGGCCGCCGCAGTTCGGGTGCTTCGGGCTGCACGAGTGGGCGATGACCTACCGTGCCGACGAGGTGCGCCACGCGGTGCCGCTCCGCCTCGGTCGAGCCGGCACCGATGCCGTTGTCGAGGCCCACGACCTGCGGTGCACGCACTTCGACG
This sequence comes from Microbacterium sp. ZW3a, assembly GCF_057167165.1. Taxonomy (NCBI): domain Bacteria; kingdom Bacillati; phylum Actinomycetota; class Actinomycetes; order Micrococcales; family Microbacteriaceae; genus Microbacterium; species Microbacterium sp. ZW3a. Next base: position 1,627,972 of record NZ_CM169903.1, read on the forward strand.
CGTTCCGGTTCTTCACGCCCGAAGCCGTGCCGCGCAATCGCACGACGCTGAGCCGCGAGGATCAGCCGAGGTGGGAGCAGCCCGGCTGCTTGCATGCCGGGATGGACGTCTACAAGTGGGCCGTGAAGCTCGGCCCCCTCGTGCCCGGCGAGATTCTGCTCGACGCGTTCGAGCTCGCGCGGGACATTCGCACCCTCGACATGGAGGCCTCGCCCTACGACCTCGCGGACTGGGGATATTCCCCCGTGGCCATCGAAACGCCCGACGGTAAGGCGCAGTACGTCGCCCGCCAGCGGGCGCTGAGCGAGCGCGCCCAGGTGCTGCGCAGAGCCGTGCTGGATGCCGTCACCACCACTCACGACACGCCCGGAGGCGCCGATTTTTCGCCTCCCGATTCCGTGTAGTAGGCTCATGGAGTTGCCTCAAACGGGGCGGAAAACAAAATACGGGCCTGTGGCGCAGCTGGTAGCGCACCTGCATGGCATGCAGGGGGTCAGGGGTTCGAGTCCCCTCAGGTCCACCAAAATCCCCGCTTCGGCGGGGTTTTTTGTTTTCCCCCGCCGATATCGCCGCGTGGCCTGGCTTACTCCGTCGGCGTCGCGCCCGTGTAGAACGCGAAGGTCGCGTCCGCCGCCCGCGCAGCCGCGTCGGGCGACCCACCGGCAGCGATGTGCGCGTCACGCCACGCGTCGGCCGAGGCTCGGTAGAACGCACGGCCCTCGTCCGTGAAGGGCCACGAGGGGGCCGCCTCGGGAGTGATGTCCGCCCGTCTGGACAGGTGCAGCGCGAGGCCGAGCAGGCCGCTGTCCCAGCCGACGCCGGTCGCCCCGGGGCCGAACTGATCCCAGAACCCCGGTGGGATGTCGGACTCCAGCGAGGTGTGCTCGAGTTCGAGCGTGGTCGTCTCCGGAGCGAGCGCGGTCAGGCGCACCGCGAGCCAGGTCACGCCGCCGCCGTACTCCCAGGTCGCGCGATAGTGTGCGCTCCCCTCCTCCGGTGGCTCGCACTCCAGCACCTCGCCGCCGGCGTTGCCTTCGAGTTGATAGCGGCCGCCCAGCGTCAGGTCACCCGACACTGGCAGGAACCATCGGGGAATCCGTTCACGGTTGGTGACGGCATCCCAGACATCGTCGATCGGGCTGGGGTAGCTCTGCGTGAGCGTCTGCACGAAGGCGCGTTTGCCGTCGACGTGTTCGTCGCGGAGGTTCCGCGTTACAGCCGCCACCTGGGCGTCGACATCTGCCATGTCAGTTCTCCTTATCGGATTCATCATCATCGGATGCCTCGTGTGAGGCATCTGCCGTCGGCAGCCGCATGCGGCGTCCCCGAGCGAGCTCCGTGCCGAGCGCGTCGAGGCGCGGCTGCCAGAGCCGCCGGAACGGATCGAACCACGCCTCGGCGTCTGCGAGCGGTGAGGGATCGACGGCGTAGAGTCGCCGCGCACCCTCGGGACGCACCGTGGCGAATCCCGACTCTCGCAGGACGCGCAGGTGCTGCGAGACAGCGGGCTGAGAGATCTGGAACTCTCGCTGAATCACCTCTCCGATGGCGCCGGCGCTGCGCTCGCCCTCGGCGAGGAGCTCGAGAACACGACGCCTCACCGGATCGCCGAGGACGTCGAGCGCGTGCATGCCGCCCATAATTGCATCCAGGCTTATATAAGGCAAGGACAATATCGGGGCCTACCCCAGCAGGACCACGTCGAACTCCGCGACCACCGCCCGAACCTCCTCGAGATACCTCTGCGCCTGCTCGGTGAGGGGGATCGCGGTGTGGGCGATCCACCCGATCTCGATGCGCTCATTGACGTCGAGGGGCACGGCGACGATCTCGGGGTCGAGGTCGTCGCTGATGATCCCCGTCGAGATGGTGTAGCCCTCGAGACCGATCATGAGGTTGAAGATCGTCGCGCGGTCCGACACCCGAATCTCCTGCGAACTCGACAGGGTCGAGAGGATCTCTTCGGCGAAATAGAACGAATTGTTCGTGCCCTGGTCGAACGTCAGTCGCGGAAGGCTCGCGAGATCGTCGAGCGTCACGCGGTCGCGAGCCGCGAGCGGATTCTTGCGCGAGACGAAGATGTGCGGGTCGGCGAGGAAGAGCGGGTGGAAGACGAGCCCCGAGTCGCGCAGCAGCTTGTCGATGACGTTCCGGTTGAAATCATTCCGGTACAGGATGCCGAGTTCGCTGCGCAGCGTCCGCACGTCTTCGATGATGTCCCACGTGCGCGTTTCCCGAAGGGAGAACTCATACTGAGCGGCACCGCTCGTCTTCACCATCCGTACGAACGCGTCGACCGCAAAGGAATAGTGCTGGGTCGAGACGCCCAGGAGGCGCCGCGACGGCGGCCGATCCAGGTAGCGCTGTTCGAGCAGGGCGACCTGCTCCACGACCTGCCGGGCATACCCGAGGAACTCCACGCCGTCCGCCGTGAGTGTGATCCCGCGTGCGGAACGGACGAGAAGGGCGCGGCCGACTCGAGCCTCGAGGTCTTTCATCGCCGCCGACATCGTGGGCTGAGACACGTAGAGCAGATCGGCGGCCGCGGTGATGGACCCCTCCGCAGCGACCTCGATGAACGACTGGAGCTGCTGCAGCGTTACGCCACTAGATCGTCGAGCCATAGGGAAACTCTATGGCCTCGGATAGCGGTCACGAATTACCTGATGCCCACCGCGACGACGCACCATGGAGTCACCCCAACCGCACGGCCTCCCGGCCGCCAAACTCCCGGAGTGGCCGACCATGGCGAACGAGTTCACCTACCGCATCTCCACCACCCGCTTCGACGAGGACTACTCCCCGTCGGACAGCTCCCGGGCCACCACGAATTTCGCGAACCTGGCACGTGGCGACGACCGTCAGGAGAACCTCCGCACCGCTCTGACGATGATCAACCGTCGCTTCAACGATCTCGCCCGGTGGGACAACCCCGACGGCGATCGCTACACCCTCGAGCTCGACATCGTCTCGGTCGAGCTGGAGTTCGCCGAGGCAGGCGACGACGAGCGATTCCCCCTCCTGGAGGTTCTCGACGTCCAGATCGTCGACCAGAAGACGGGTGAGCGCCACGCGGGAATCGTCGGGAACAACTTCTCCTCGTACCTGCGCGACTTCGACTTCAGCGTGCTCCTTCCCGCGGCCAACGACGGTGCGACCGGATTCACGGTGCCGGAGGACTTCGGCGCGTTGCACGGCGCACTCTTCCAGGACTTCGTCGCCTCCGCCGCGTACCGGGAGCGCTTCGCGGTGTCGCCCGTCATCTGCATCAGCGTCTCGACGAGCAAGACGTACCGCCGCACCGACAACGTCCACCCCGTCCTCGGGGTGGAGTACGTGCAGAACGACTACTCCCTGACCGACGAGTACTTCGGGAAGATGGGGCTGCAGGTGCGCTACTTCCTGCCCGCCGGCAGCGTGGCACCGCTGGCGTTCTATTTCCGCGGAGACCTGCTCAACGACTATTCGAACCTGCAGCTCATCGGCACGATCAGCACGATGGAGACGTTCCAGAAGATCTATCGGCCCGAGATCTACAACGCCAACTCCACCGCCGCGAGCGTCTACCGGCCACGCCTCGATCACGGCGACTTCTCGCGCACGCGGGTCGACTACGACCGCGAAGAGAGGTCGCGCCTCGCCCTGATCCAGGGGACCTACGCGGCAGAGCACTTCGTGAAGCCCCACGGAGACGCGCTCGCCCGCTGGGCCGGCCTCTCCCCCGCACTCGTTCACTGACCTCGGGGATCCACCACTCATGAACACCCTTCTGCCCACCTCCCTCGTTGGCAGTCTTCCCAAGCCGTCCTGGCTCTCGCAGCCCGAGACCCTCTGGTCCCCGTGGCGTCTCGAGGGCGACGCGCTGGTCGAAGGCAAACACGATGCCCTTCGCGCCGCCGTCCACGAGCAGCGTCAGCGCGGTATCGACATCGTCAGCGACGGCGAGCAGACTCGCCAGCACTTCGTCACGACCTTCATCGAGCACCTGAGCGGGGTCGATTTCGAGCGACGCGAAACCGTTCGCATCCGCAATCGGTACGACGCGAGCGTGCCGACAGTCGTCGGCGCGGTGAGCCGCGAGAAGCCGGTCTTCGTCGATGACGCGCGCTTTCTTCGCGCGCAAACCGACCAGCCGATCAAGTGGGCCCTCCCCGGTCCGATGACGATGATCGACACGCTCGCCGACCGGCACTACCGCAGCCGGGAGAAGCTGGCGTGGGAGTTCGCCGTGATCCTGAACCAGGAGGCGAGGGAGCTCGAAGCGGCGGGGGTGGACGTCATCCAGTTCGACGAGCCCGCATTCAACGTCTTCTTCGACGAGGTGCGGGACTGGGGCATGGCGACTTTGGAACGCGCCGTCGAGGGCTTGCGCGCCGAGACTGTCGTGCACATCTGCTACGGCTACGGCATCAAGGCGAACACCGACTGGAAGGCGACTCTGGGCCCGGAGTGGCGGCAGTACGAGGAGTCTTTCCCCCTGTTGCAGCAGTCCGGCATCGACACCGTCTCGCTGGAGTCCCACAATTCGCGGATCCCCGTCGACCTCATCGAACTCCTCCGGGGCAAGAAGGTCATGCTGGGTGCCGTCGACGTGGCGACGACAGAGGTCGAACGCCCCGAAGACGTCGCCGAAACGCTTCGGAAGGCGCTGCCTTTCGTGGATGCCGACAAGCTCATGGCGAGTTCCAACTGCGGCATGGCTCCGCTGCCGCGGGATGTCGCTCTCGCGAAACTCAGCGCGCTGAGCGCGGGTGCCGACATCGTTCGACAGGAACTCGCCAGCTCCGCCGCGTGATCGCGACGCCCTGACGAGAACGCGCGAAGGGCCGCTCCCCGACTATCGGGAGCGGCCCTTCGCGCAACGGGGTCGGGTCAGTCGGCGGATGCCGGAGCCGGCAGCTCCAGCGGCACGACGGGGCAGTCCTTCCACAGGCGCTCGAGCCCGTAGTAGACACGCTCCTGCTCGTGGAACACGTGCACGACCAGGTCGCCGAAGTCCAGGAGGACCCAGCGGGACTCCTGGCGGCCCTCGCGACGCAGGCGCTTGTGGCCGGCTTCGAGCAACTGCTCTTCGACCTCGTCGGCGATCGCCGCGACGTTGCGCTCGTTGCGCCCCGTCACGAGCAGGAAGATGTCGACGAGCGGCAACGGCTCGGAGACGTCGAGGGCGACGAGGTCTTCCCCCGACTTTGAATCGGCGGCGATGGCGGCAATACGCGCCATCTCGATGCCGTTGGGACTGGCGGTCATCCGAAGACTCCTGTCGTGAAGGCGAGCACCAGTGCGACGGCCACCGCGACAGCGAGAGCGCCGGTCGTGATGATGAGACCGATGACGAGCTTGCTGCCCTTCTCGGGTGCCGGCGGACGAATGATCTCACCGGGTTGCTTAACGGTGCTGATCGCCGCACTCGCGGCGATAGGGGTCGGGGACGACGCGGGGGGAAGCTCCCCGTCAAGGAGAACGGCGTCGACGTCGCGGCCATCGGTCGTCCCGGGCGCGTGCCCCGCGGAGCCCAGGCCCTCGGGGAGCTCGAAGGTCCCCGTGATCAGGAGCTCGCCGGTCGAGGTGACCGGGCCCACCAGCGGGACTCCCGCGGGCGTCTGCGACAGGATCAGAGCATTGGGGGTCGAGACGGATCCCGTCGCCACTCCGCTGCGCGCGATGAGCTGGTCGAACGACGGCGGAAGCGAGATATGTGGCGTCTCACCGCTGAGCAGGTCGGACCCCAGCGCGGGATTCACGGTCGAGACCGGCGCGTCGTCGTCGGCGGCGTCCGATGCGTCGTCGTCGACGGCCGATGGACGGAAGATCGCCGGCGACTCGCTGGGGTCGGAGTCCGGGCCGTCCGCGGAGTCCTCTGGGGTAGTAGCCGCGATCGGCGGGGTCGGCGCGCTCACCGCGGGCTCGAGGCGCGCCGGAGGTGCGGCGGGCTCGAGGTCGGGCGTGATCACGGGCACGGCGGCGGTGCGGATGCGCTCCTGCGCACGTGCCTGTCGACGCGTGAGTCCGGTCACGCCGAGGTCGGGGGCATCGGCGGTCGTGGGCGCGAACGCGGTCGGCGGCTCCGGGGGCCCAGCGGGAGTCGGCTCAGCGGACGCGGGCTCCTCCTCGGCGGCGGGCTCATCGTCGGGTGAAGGCACGTCGTCATCGGAGGCCGACTCTGCCTTGTCGGCTTTGTTCCGGCCGAAGAGGCCGCCGAGCACACCGCTCTTCTTTGCCGTCGGAGCCTCGGGCGCAGCCTCCTCGAAGGGCGTGGTCTCGTCGGACGGCGCCTCGTGTGCACCGTCGGAGGGCATAGCGTCGGGGGCCTGCGCGTCGGGTTTCGACGGGGAGGCAGGGATGTTCGGGAACTCGGGCGCGGTGGCCTCAGCGGACTCCGGCGCGGGCGCTGCCACGGCATCGTCGGCAGGCGCATCCTGCTCCGGCTGGACGATCGGCGTAGCGCCGGTGTTTCGGAGCTCGCGCAGCTGACGCCGCGTCAGCGGCGGAGTCTCGGGGTTCTCGGAAGTGCTCATGCGGGGCTCCGGTAGAGGTGATGCTTCGCGATGTACTGCACAACGCCATCGGGCACGAGATACCACACCGGGTGGCCTCGGCGCACGCGAGCGCGGCAGTCGGTGGAAGAGATGGACAGCGCCGGGATCTCGAGCTGGCTGACGTCGTCGCTGGGAAGGCCTTCGGTCGTCAGGACGTGTCCGGGCCGGGAGACGGCGACGAAGTGGGCGAGATCCCACAGCTCCTGGTGGTTGCGCCACCCGAGGATCTGGGCCACGGCGTCGGCGCCACTGATGAAGAACAGGTCGGCGCCCGGACGCTCGCGCTGGAGATCGCGCAGAGTATCGATCGTGTACGTCGGGCCCGCGCGATCGATGTCGACACGACTCACCGTGAATTGGGGGTTCGAGGCGGTGGCGATCACCGTCATGAGATAGCGGTGTTCACTCTCGGTGACGTCGTCTTTCTGCCACGGGCGGCCCGTGGGGACAAAGATCACTTCGTCGAGATCGAACGACTGCGCGACTTCGCTCGCCGCCACCAGGTGACCGTGATGGATGGGATCGAAAGTCCCACCCATGACCCCGATACGAGGGGCGCGCGTCACCGACATACGGTGGGCCTCAGTGGCCGTGCGCCTCGGGAGTGGGCGTACCGTGCGTACGCGCGTAGGCCTCTGCCTTGTGCGCGTGACGGTTCGACACGTTGCGGTACGACAGGGTGACCAGGCTCAGCGCGACCAGGACGAGGAACGCCACGGCGCCGTACCAGAAGGTCTCGGCCTGCACGTTGCCGCCGTGGTGGGCGCCCTCTTCAGCGGCCAGGGCGATCAGCGAGGCGAAAGTCATCAGTGCTCCGTTCGAGAAGTCTGCGCGGCGCGCAGAGCTATTTTAGGCGGTCAGGCGCGCACCTGGCCGTCGCCGCGCCCGAGCCACTTGGTGCTCGTCAGCTCGGCGAGACCCATCGGTCCGCGTGCGTGGAGTTTCTGCGTCGAAATGCCGACCTCGGCACCGAACCCGAATTCTCCCCCATCGGTGAACCGCGTGGAGGCGTTGACCAGCACGACGGCCGAGTCGACCTCGGCGAGGAAACGGGCAGCGGCGACATCGTCGTCGGTGATGATCGACTCGGTGTGGTGGGTCGAATACCGGCGGATGTGCTCGAGCGCCGAATCGAGGTCATCGACCACGCGCACGGCGAGGTCAAGGCTCAGGTACTCGGTGGCCCAGTCGTCATCGGTCGCCGCGACCACACGGGGGTCGTACCCGGCGACCGTGGCGTCGCCGTGCACGAGCACACCGGCGTCGGCGAGCGACGCCAGCATCTCGGGGAGCAGGCGGTCGGCCGCCTCACGGTGGACGAGAACCGTCTCGACCGCGTTGCAGACGCTCGGTCGTTGCGTCTTGGCGTTGATCACGATGTCGGTGGCCCAGTCGGCCCGAGCCGTGGCATCCAGATAAACGTGCACGACGCCCGCGCCGGTCTCGATGACGGGGACCGTGGACTCGGTCACCACCGTCTCGATGAGACCAGCGCTGCCGCGAGGAACGAGCACGTCGACCAGACCGCGGGCGTTCATGAGCGCCCGCGCGCCGTCGCGACCGAAGTCGTCGACGGTCTGGATCGCCTCGGGTGAGACCCCCTGGGATTCCAGGGCCGCGCGCATGACGGTGACCAGGGCGGCGTTCGAGCTCTGTGCGGCCGACCCTCCGCGCAACACCACGGCGTTGCCCGAGCGGAGCGCCAGCGCGGCGATGTCGACGGTGACGTTGGGGCGAGCCTCGTAGATCGAGCCGACCACCCCGAACGGCACCGCGACCTTCTTGAGCGCGAGACCGTTGGGGAGGGTGCGCTGGTCGAGCACGCGACCCACCGGATCGGGCAGCTCGGCCACGTCGCGAACGGCAGCGGCGAGGGCAGAGATCCGCGCCGGGTCGAGCCGCAGACGGTCGAGCAGCGCGTCACCGATATCGGCAGCGCGCCCCCGCTCGAGGTCGTCGGCGTTGGCCGCGACGATGTCGGCCGACGCGGTGTCGATCGCGTCCGCGATCGCGCGCAGCACAGCGGTCTTGGCCGCGGAATCGAGGAGTCCGACCTGTCGCGCGGCGTCTTTCGCGCGGTGAAGGCGTTCGTCGACCGAAACGGCGATGAGGGTCATCTGGTCAGTCTATCGCCGTGGTCACGGCGCCCACGGGGCCGGTAGCGAGGGTGACCGGATCGGGATGAGGGGCGAACCACGTGCCGACCGATTCTCCGGCGAGGGCCTGCGACACCAGGTCGGCGCTGGTCACGAGCACGCCCACGCCGGCGGCGGAGGCGAGCTTCGCCGCCGAGGCCTTCGTGGCCGCTCCCCCGGTGCCGACGCCGTTGACCGTGACCGAGCCGAAGGTGTACTCCGACAGATCATCGCCCCACTCGACATCGATGATCGGGCGGGCGCCCGGTTCGCTCGGTGGCGCGGTGTAGAGGCACTCGATGTCGCTGAGGAGCACGAGAGCGTCGGCGCCGATCAACTGCGCCACGAGGGCAGCGAGCCGATCGTTGTCGCCGAACCGGATCTCCTGCGTCGCGACGGTGTCGTTCTCGTTGACGATGGGCAGGATGCCAAGCCCGAGCAGTCGTTCCATCGCCCGGCGGGCGTTGGACCGGTGCGTGGCGTTCTCGAGGTCGCCCGCGGTGAGCAGCACCTGACCCGCGAGCAGACCGAACCGGTCGAGCGAGGTCTGGTAGCGCCACATCAGCACGTTCTGGCCCACCGCGGCGGCGGCCTGCTGCGTCGCGAGGTCGTTCGGTCGGCCCTGCAGATCGAGTAGGGGCAGCGCCGTCGCGATCGCGCCGGAGGACACCAGCACCACCTCGACACCCGCTTCGCGGGCCCGGGCGAGCGCGTCGACGATGAGGTCGATGCGGAATGCGCCGTCCCCGCTGATCGAGGAAGACCCGACCTTCACCACGACCCGCGCGGCGGCGGGCAGATCGGCGCGCACGCGCGCGGTCACCGCTCGTCCTCCTCCGAAGACCGAGTGGCGAGGCGCTCTGCCTCAAGCTCGGCGCGGGCGTCGGCCTTGGCATCCATGCGCTCGTAGTAGCGCTCGCGGCGCTCATTGGTCGTGCGTCGCGAGCTCTGGAGCAGGCGGGGGTCGGTACCGCGCGGCGCGGTCATCAACTCGGCGGCCGACGAGAGCGTGGGCTCCCAGTCGAAGACGATCCCGTCACCGGGTCCGATGACGACGGTCGCACCGGCGACCGCGCCGACACGGAACAGCTCGTCTTCGATCCCCAGACGCGCCAGGCGGTCGGCGAGGTAGCCCACAGCCTCTTCGTTCTGGAAGTCGGTCTGCTGTACCCACTTGACCGGCTTGTCGCCGAGGATGCGGTAGACGGGACCGTAGGTGCCGCCCTCGACCTTGATCGTGAAGTCCTTCTCGGCGCCGTGCGGGCGGATGACGACGCGCTCGGCGGGAACGTCGTCGATCGTCGCCACGCGGTGCTGCTCGACGACGTCGCCCAGGGCGAAAGTCAGCTCGCGCAGGCCCGCCCGGCTCACCGTGGAGATCTCGAACACGCGGAAGCCGCGGGCCTCGAGCTCGGGACGTACCAGGTCGGCGAGGTCGCGGGCCTCGGGCACGTCGATCTTGTTGAGTGCGACGATCTGCGGACGCTCCCGCAGCGGGATCTGCCCCTCGGGAACCGGGTAGGCCGCGAGCTCGGCGAGGATGACGTCGAGGTCGGTAAGCGGGTCACGCCCGGGGTCGAGAGTGGCGCAGTCGAGAACGTGCACGAGAGCCGTGCATCGCTCGACGTGGCGGAGGAACTCCAAGCCCAGACCCTTGCCTTCGCTCGCGCCCTCGATGAGGCCCGGCACGTCGGCGATGGTGAATCGCGCGTCGCCCGCCTGCACGACACCGAGGTTGGGGTGCAGGGTCGTGAACGGGTAGTCCGCGATCTTCGGTCGCGCCGCCGACACCGCGGCGATGAGGCTCGACTTGCCCGCCGAGGGGAAGCCCACGAGCGCGATATCGGCGACGGTCTTCAGCTCGAGGACGACGTCACCCTCCCAGCCGGGGGTTCCGAGCAGAGCGAAGCCGGGCGCCTTGCGCTTGGGTGAGGCCAGCGAGGCATTGCCGAGACCGCCCAGGCCACCGGGGGCGACCACGAAGCGCATCCCCGGGGTGAGCATGTCGACGAGGACAGTGCCATCGGGGTCCTTGACGACGGTGCCGAGCGGAACGGGCAGCTCCTGCTCTTCGCCCGCGGCGCCGGAGCGATGATCGCCCATGCCGAAGCCACCGTTGCCCGCCGAGCGGTGCGGCGAGTGGTGGTACGACAGCAGCGTCGTGACCTGCGGGTCGGCAACGAGCACGACGTCGCCGCCGTGTCCGCCGTTGCCACCGTCGGGGCCGGCGAGCGGCTTGAACTTCTCGCGGCGGACCGACACGCAGCCGTTGCCGCCCTTGCCCGCGCGCAGGTGCAGGGTGACGCGGTCGACGAAGGTGACCATGGCGGGTCCTTCCGGGAGTGGGCCGGCGCACGCCGGGCGGGAAAAAACGACGAGGGGGCGGGCAGTGCCCACCCCCTCGGGAGCGCCGAAGCGCGGAGATTACTCCGCGGCGGCGGCGACGATGTTGACGACCTTGCGGCCGCCCTTCTGGCCGAACTCGACCGCGCCCGCAGCCAGGGCGAACAGCGTGTCGTCGCCACCGCGACCCACGTTGGCGCCGGGGTGGAAGTGGGTGCCACGCTGGCGGACGAGGATCTCGCCGGCGTTGACGGCCTGGCCACCGAAACGCTTCACGCCGAGGCGCTGTGCGTTGGAGTCACGACCGTTACGGGTGGAGCTTGCGCCCTTTTTGTGTGCCATCTCTGCGTCTCCTGGCTCTTACTTGATGCCGGTGATCTTGACGCGCGTGAGGTCCTGACGGTGGCCCTGGCGCTTCTTGTAGCCGGTCTTGTTCTTGAACTTCTGGATCACGATCTTCGGACCGCGCTCCTCACCGAGCACCTCGGCCGTAACCGAGACCTTCGCGAGCTTGTCGGCGTCGGTCGTGACGGTCTCACCGTCGACGAACAGCACGGCGGGCAGCTGGATGCTCTCGCCGATCTTCGCCTGCTGGCGATCGAGCACGACGATCGTGCCGACCTCGACCTTCTCCTGCCGGCCGCCGGCGCGCACAACTGCGTAAACCACTTCACACCTGTTTCGTTCGGGAGCGCACGGCTCCGGTTGTCTGATGACGTCTGGAGGGCCTAGGGCCCAAGTATCGGTGCGATCCAGCGGACTGGGCCCGCGGGGTCACGCGCCAGTCGGGCGGACACGACGCACCAAAGGACGAGTTTAGCCCACTGAGAGGCATCCGGCAAAAGCACCGGGTCCGCGTGTCGGCCGTAGGATCTCGGGATGGCCATTCTCATCGACGACCCGCTGTGGCCCGCACACGGGCGACTGTGGGCGCATCTGGTGAGCGACAGCGATCTCGACGAGCTGCACGCGTTCGCCGCGGCAGCGGGGATCCCCCGCCGCGCGTTCGATCTGGACCACTACGACGTTCCGGACGCGCGTCACGCCCAGCTCGTCGCCGCCGGCGCCCACCACGTGGGCGGACGAGAACTCGTGCGCCGCCTCCGCGCGTCGGGGCTGCGGATCACCGCACGCGAGCGCCGATCGCGGCCCTCGGGGGCGTGAGGCGCCGAGAAATGCCGCCTCGACCGGAGTCGGGGAGGGATTCCTCGGCGCCGCGCTCTCAGGCCTCGGTGGAGGGCTGTGCGTTGACGGGCGTACCGGTCAGCGCCGCAGTCGTCACGCGACGGCGCGAACGGCCTTGACCGGGGGCCTTCGGCTCGGGGAGAGCCTCGAGCACCGACTCCAGCAGCGCGTCCTTCTCGGTGCGCGGGGCCTTCGGCTCGCGCTTCTTCCGCGGGCGCTTCTCGCGCGCGGGCGCCTCGACCTTGGCATCCATGACCGCCTCCACCGAGGCGACGACGGCCGCCTCGACGACGGCGGGGTCTTCGACCGTCGGGGTGATCGTGGATGCCGCGATCTGCGCGAGCGCAGACTTCACGCCCTCGGTGATCACGTGCGTGCCGCCGGCCGGAGCCGCCGCGGCAGCTGCACCGTTGCCGGCACCCCCACCGTTGCCGTTGGTGCCGCTGTGGGAGGCGCCGCCGCCGTTCTGTCCGCCGTTGCCGCCGCGTCCGCGCCGGTTGTTCGAGGGACCGTTGCTCGACGAGGGGGCCGCGCGGTGCTTGACCACCGGGTCGTGATGCACGACGACGCCGCGACCGGCGCACACCTCGCACGCCTCGCTGAAGGTCTCGAGCAGACCCAGACCCAGCTTCTTGCGGGTCATCTGCACGAGGCCGAGGGAGGTGACCTCGGCCACCTGGTGCTTCGTGCGATCACGGCTGAGGCACTCGATGAGGCGGCGCAGCACGAGATCGCGGTTGGACTCGAGCACCATGTCGATGAAGTCGACGACGATGATGCCACCGATGTCGCGGAGGCGAAGCTGACGGACGATCTCTTCGGCGGCCTCGAGGTTGTTCTTGGTGACGGTCTCTTCGAGGTTTCCGCCCGAACCGACGAACTTGCCGGTGTTGACGTCGACGACGGTCATGGCCTCGGTGCGGTCGATGACCAGCGAGCCGCCCGAGGGCAGCCACACCTTGCGGTCGAGGGCCTTCTCGATCTGCTCCGTGATGCGGAAGGCGTCGAACGGATCCTGGTCGCCCTCGTACTTCTCGACGCGCTCCAGCAGGTCGGGGGCGACACCCTGGAGGTAGTTGGAGATGGTCGAGAGCGCCTCGTCGCCCTGGATGAGCATGCGCGTGAAGTCCTCGTTGAAGACGTCGCGCACGATCTTGACCAGCAGGTCGGGCTCGGAGTGCAGCAGGGCCGGCGCCTGGATGGTCTTCACCTGGCTGCTGACGTGCTCCCACTGCGAGGTGAGCCGCTGCACGTCGCGCGTGAGCTGGTCTTCGGTGGCGCCCTCGGCCGCGGTGCGGACGATGACGCCGGAGGACTCGGGCAGCACTTCCTTGAGGATCTTCTTCAGGCGGGCACGCTCGGTGTCGGGGAGCTTGCGAGAGATGCCGTTCATGGCACCGCCCGGAACGTAGACCAAGTAACGGCCCGGAAGCGAGATCTGGCTCGTGAGACGCGCGCCCTTGTGGCCCACGGGGTCTTTTGTGACCTGCACGAGCACACGGTCGCCGGACTTCAACGCCAGTTCGATGCGACGCGGCTGGTTGCCGGTCTCGACGCCGTCCCAGTCGACCTCGCCGGAGTAGAGCACGGCGTTGCGGCCGCGGCCGATGTCGACGAAGGCGGCCTCCATGCTGGGGAGCACGTTCTGGACGCGACCGAGGTAGACGTTGCCGATGAGCGACGCGTCCTGATTGCGCGCCACGTAGTGCTCGACGAGCACGTTGTCTTCGAGCACGCCGATCTGGATGCGACCGCCCTTGGACCGCACGACCATGACGCGGTCCACGGCCTCGCGGCGGGCCAGGAACTCGGCCTCGGTGACGACGGGCCGACGACGCCCGGCCTCGCGACCGTCACGACGTCGCTGCTTCTTCGCCTCGAGGCGCGTGGACCCCTTGATGCGCTGGGGCTCGGTGATGAGCTCGACGGCGCGCTGGCGCGGGGGCGGGGCAGGCGCCTCGATCGGCTCTTCGGCCGCGGCGGAAACCGGGCCACCGCGACGGCGATTGCGCCGGCGGGCGTTGGCGGAGCCGCGCTCGGCGGGACCGTCGTCGTCGCGCTCCTCGCGCTCGTCGACCTCTTCGCGCGCGGGGAGCGCGGGCAGCTCGGGCGCGTAGAAGTGCAGCTGCGTCGACACGGCCGACACGAAGACCTCGGGCAGCAGGCCCAGCGAGACGGCGGTCGGACGCGCCGGCTTCTCGGGCTCGGTGGCAGGCTCCGTCGCGGGGGTGGACTCTGCGGTGGTCGCGGACTCCCCCGAGGCGGACTCCTCCGCAGCGGCAGGTTCTGCGGACTCGTCGAGCACGGCGGGGGCACCGGTGTCGGCGGCGGCCGCGGTCTCGGCGTCGTCGACGGCAACCTCGTCGTCCGCGTCGGCGGCCGCGTCGACCGCGGACTCCTCGGGGGCCGGGGCCTCCTCGGCGTCGGTCGGGGCCTCCGCAGCGGCCGCCGGGATCTCGACGGCGGGCGACTCGGCCACGGCCTCGCCGGGCTCGTCCGAGGTCGCGAGTTCCGCGGGCGTGTTCTCGTCGAGCGGTGTGGTGGACGCCGGGGTCTCGGCGGGGGTCTGATCGTCGTTTGCGTCGGCCATATCGGACGTACTCCCTGGCGGGCGACACCGCGCGTCGCCCGGCGAAATCTCGTGCGGCGCCGCACCCGGCGGGGCCGCGAACTCACTCGGTCTGCAGCCGGCCTACGGCTCGGGCTGCGAAGGGCGGTCATCGCCCGAAGTCTTCTGGTGATGCTCCTGCGGCGCGGCCGCGGCTCATCGAAGCTTCATTATCGCACGACTGGCCCGATCCGGTCACCGCCCCCGCGCCCGGCCCCGCTCCTGCCCACTCCCGCCGCGCCCAAAGCCCACCCCATCCAACGCGAGAAACGGTATCGGCGGCGAGAAACGCCGGGACACCCCGTTTCTCGCCGCCGATTGCGCTTATCGGCAATGGGGGGGCGGGGGCGGGGGGGGCCGTGAGCGACAGGCGGGAGCGTCTCGATGGCGAGGCATCGCACAGCGGGCGCATCGCCTCGCGGTGGGAGAATCGCGGCATGAGTGAAACCGTCGCCCCTCGTCGGCCGGTCGTCCTCGCGGTGTGGCTGATCATCGCCGGTGCCGTGGGCTGGTGGGCAGCGTTCTCGTTGACGCTCGAGCGCTTCCACCTGCTGATCGACAAGGATGCCGTGGCATCCTGCGATTTCAGCCTCCTGGTGCAGTGCACGGCGAATCTGCAGTCGTGGCAGGGCAGCGTGTTCGGGTTCCCCAACCCGATCCTCGGCCTCGCGGGATGGGTCGCGCCGATCGTGGTGGGCGCGGCGCTCCTGGCCGGTGCTCGCTTCGCGCGCTGGTTCTGGCTGCTGTTCTGGGTGGGTGTCGCGGGGGCGATGACGTTCGTCATCTGGCTCATCTCGCAGAGCATCTTCGTGCTCGGGACCCTGTGCCCGTGGTGCATGGTGACGTGGGCCGTGACGATCCCGACGTTCTTCGCCGTCACACTTCACCTGCTGCGCGAGGGCGTCGTCCCCGTCGGCGAAAAGGTGCGCAGCGCCGCCCAGTCACTCATGGCGTGGGTGCCGCTCATGACGTTCTTGGCCTACACGATCGTCGCCGTGATCGCTCAGCTTCGCCTGGACGTCCTCGCCCGACTCTGACCCGCCGACGACGAACGGCCGCCGCCCTCGCGGGACGGCGGCCGTTTCGGCATCCGGGGTCAGTCGAACCAGATCGAGAGTTCGCGCGCGGCCGATTCGGGGCTGTCGCTGCCGTGGACGAGGTTCTGCTGCACCTTCAGGCCCCAGTCGCGGCCGAAGTCACCGCGGATCGTGCCGGGAGCGGCCGTGGTGGGGTCGGTGGTGCCGGCGAGCGAGCGGAAACCCTCGATCACGCGGTTGCCCGCGAGACGGATCGCCACCGACGGACCCGAGAGCATGAACTCCAGGAGGGGCTCGTAGAACGGCTTTCCCTCGTGCTCGGCGTAGTGCTCCGCGAGGCGCTCACGGTCGGGTTCGACGAGGCGGATGTCGACGAGGGCGTAGCCCTTCGCCTCGATGCGGGCGAGGATCGCGCCGGTGAGGCCGCGCGCGACGCCATCGGGCTTGACCAAGACGAGGGTCTCTTCGGTGGCCATGGGTCATTCTCCGTTCGAGAGGTCGGGGTCGGCGGCGCGTCGGGCGTTCTGCCGGTCCAGCGCCGCTCCCTTGATGGTCGCATACGCCCACATGCCACCGAAAATGAGAGCGACGACGGCGAGGGCCGGAACCAGGAACCCCGCCAACGCGAGGAGCACCTGCAGCACCCACCCGGCGATGAGCGCCCAGCGGTGCTGCAGAAGTCCGGAGAGGGCCACCATCGCCACGGCGAACACGACACCGCCGACGATTCCCCACCAGGGTTCGATCCCCGCGGGCAGGGCCTTGAGCCCGAACACGACCAGGCCGCCGAGGAAGACGACGATCGATTCGAAGCCGAGCACGACCGCTCCGAGGGACTCCTGCGCTCCGCGGACGCGACGCGCACGCCGCTCGCGCGGCGTCATCGCTGCCACCCCGCCTTCCAGTCCTCGAGTTCCGACAGGCGAATCGCCTCGCCGGCGAGCACCACGGAGCCGGCGATGATGACGGCGCGGCGATCGGACTCGGCCGCCCACGCGCGAGCGGCGTCGGCCGCGTCTTCCAACGTGGGGTGCACGGTCACCGGAAGGTCTGCCGCCTCGGCGACATCGGCGATCGTGTCGGGGTCGGTCGCGCGGTCGCTGTCGGGGGCGGTGGCGAACACGCGCGCGACGGCCGGGGCCAGAGTGGACACGATGCCGACGGCATCCTTCCCCTCCAGGATCCCGACGGCGGCGCCCCACTCATCGATGTCGAAGGCTTCGTCGAGGGCCGCGACCAGCGCGCGGGCGCCGTGCGGGTTGTGCGCGGCGTCGACGAGCACCGTCGGCGCGGTGCCGAGCAGTTGCAGACGCCCGGGTGAGGTCACCTGGCCGAGCCCGTCGCCGACGACCTCGGCGCTGAGAGGCTGGGCTCCCCCGCCGATCAACGACTCGACCGCGGCGATGGCGAGAGCGGCGTTGGCGCCCTGGTGGGCGCCGTAAAGGGGCAGGTACAGCTCGGAGTAGGTGCCGGCGATGCCGCGCACCGTGAGCAGCTGTCCCCCGACCGCGAGCGTCTGCGTCTCGAGGGCGAAGCCCTCGTCGGCAAAGGCGACGGTCGCGTTCATCCGCTCGGCGCGGGCGAGGATCGCGCGTCGCGCCTCGGCGGGCTGGGCGGCGGAGACCACCGCGGCGCCCTCCTTGATGATCCCGGCCTTGACGGTTGCGATCTCGGCGATGGTCGAGCCGAGCCGGTCGGTGTGATCGATGTCGATCGGGGTGAACACCGCGACGTCGCCGTCGGCGGTGTTGGTGGAATCCCACTCCCCGCCCATGCCGACTTCGAGCACCAGTACATCGATCGGTGCATCGGCACACGCCACGAACGCGAGCACGGTGAGCAGTTCGAAGAATGTCAGCGGTGCGTCGCCCGCGGCCTCGAGCTCGGCATCCACCATCTGCACGAAGGGCTGGATCTCGTCCCACGCGTCGGTCACCGCGCCGTCGGACACGGGCTCGCCGTCGATGAGGATGCGCTCGGTGAAACGCTCGAGGTGCGGGCTGGTGAACAGCCCCGTCCGCAGCCCCAGTGCGCGCAGCAGCGTCTCGATGATGCGGCTCGTGGAGGTCTTGCCGTTCGTGCCCGTCACGTGGATCACGCGGTAGGTGCGCTGCGGGTCGTCGAGCAGTTCGAGCACGCGGCGCGTGCGCTCCACGCGCGGCTGCACCCACTGCTCGCCCTGGCGCTGCAGCAGCGCGGCGTAGACGGCGTCGGCGCGGGTGCGATCGCTCACGCGGCACCTCCTGCCGTGCGCGCGACCGCGACGGTGACCGCCCCGACGTTCGCGTAGGTCTTCGCCGCGAGCACGGTCTCGAACTCCGGCGCCAGGATCGTCCCGCGTTCGATGAGCCGCTCGGTGCGGCTGGCGAGCACGACGCCTTCGGCGAGGGTCTCGGATGCCACCCCGGCGACGTCGAACGCCTGGGCCACGGCCGCGGCGTCGTCGGCGTCGTCGAACGTCAGGCTCAGCGCGATGCGGTCACTCACATCGAAGCCGGCGGCCTTGCGGGTGTCCTGGATGCCGCGGATCATGTCGCGGGCCAGGCCCTCGGCCTCGAGCTCGGGGGTGGTGACGGTGTCGAGGAGAACGAAGCCCCCGCTCGACAGCACCGCCAGCGCCTCACCCTCGGGCCGTCCGGCGGTCTCGACGACGAGCTCGTACTCGGCGGGCTCCAGCGGGATGCCACCGGCGACGACCTGTCCGTCGACCTCGCTCCAGTCGCCCGCGCGGGCGGCCTGGATGGCCTGCTGCACCTGCTTACCCAGGCGGGGGCCGGCGGCACGCGCATTCACGGAGAGGCGGTGCGTGATGCCGTACTCCGCGGCGGTGCCGCTTTCGAGCGCGACCTGTTCGACGCTCTTGACGTTCAGCTCGTCACGCAGGATGTCGTCGAACTGCGCCAGGCCCGCGGCATCCGGGGTCACGACCGTCAGGCGCGGCAGCGGCAGGCGCACGCGCTTGCCCTCGCGCTTGCGGAGGGCATTGGCGACACTCGAGACATCGCGCACGGTGTCCATGGCCGTGCGGATGTCGGCGGCGGCGGGGAACGCCGTGGCCTCCGGCCAGTCCTCGAGGTGGACGCTGCGGCCGCCGGTGAGGCCCTGCCACACGCGCTCGGTGACGAGCGGGAGAAGGGGCGCCGCGACGCGCGTGAGCGTTTCGAGCACCGTGTAGAGCGTGTCGAACGCCTCGCGGCTGGACGGGTCGTCGGTGACGCCGACCCAGAACCGGTCGCGCGAGCGGCGGATGTACCAGTTGGTCAGCACCTCGGCGAAGTCGCGCAGACGCTCGGCGGCCGTCGTGGAGTCCAGGCCCTCGAGGTCGGCAGCGACGTCGCGCACGAGGTCACCCGTGAGGGCGAGGATGTACCGGTCGAGCACGTCGGTGGAGTCTGTGCGCCACTCGGCGGTGTATCCGTCGCCCGACGCGTTGGCGTAGGTGGCGAAGAAGTACCACGCGTTCCACATCGGGAGCAGGAACTCCCGCACGCCCGCGCGGATGCCCTCTTCGGTCACGACGAGGTTGCCGCCGCGCAGCACCGAGCTCGACATGAGGAACCAGCGCATGGCATCCGACCCGTCTCGGTCGAACACCTCGCGCACGTCGGGGTAGTTGCGCAGCGACTTCGACATCTTCTGCCCGTCGTTGCCCAACACGATGCCGTGGCACGACACCCCGGTGAAGGCCGGTCGCTCGAACAGGGCGGTCGAGAGCACGTGCATGACGTAGAACCAGCCGCGGGTCTGCCCGATGTACTCGACGATGAAGTCGGCGGGAGCGTGCTCGTCGAACCACTCGTGGTTCTCGAACGGGTAGTGCACCTGCGCGAAGGGCATGGAGCCGGAGTCGAACCACACGTCGAGCACGTCTGCGATGCGGCGCATCGTCGACCGCCCCGTCGGGTCGTCGGGGTTGGGGCGCGTCAGGTCGTCGATGTAGGGGCGGTGGAGGTCGACCTCGTCCTCGGCGTTGCGCGGCAGACGGCCGAAATCGGCCTCCATCTCGGCGAGCGAGCCGTAGACGTCGACGCGCGGGTAGTTGGGGTCGTCGCTCTTCCACACCGGGATCGGCGAGCCCCAGTACCGGTTTCGGCTGATCGACCAGTCGCGCGCGCCCTCGAGCCACTTGCCGAACTGGCCCTCCTTGACGTTCTCGGGCACCCAGGTGATCTGCTGGTTGTTCTCGAGCAGGTCGTCCTTGATGTCGGTGACGCGCACGAACCAGCTCGACACGGCCTTGTAGATCAGGGGGTTCCGGCAGCGCCAGCAGTGCGGGTACGAGTGCTCGTACGAGGCCTCGCGGAGGAGACGGCCGCCCTGCTTCAGCAGGCGGATGAGGGGACGGTTGGCCTCCAGCCACAGCTCCCCCGCCACGTCGGTGACGGCCGAGAGGAACCGACCGCCGTCGTCGAGCGAAATGATGGTGGGGAGCCCCGCGGCATCCGCGAGGCGCTTGTCGTCTTCACCGTAGGCCGGGGCTTGGTGCACGATGCCCGTGCCGTCGCTGACGGTGACGTAGTCGTCGACGAGGATCTTCCACGCGTCCTGCGTGCCCCACGTCTCGGCGTCGGCGTAGTAGTCGAACAGGCGGTCGTACGACACGCCCTCGAGCTCCGCGCCCGAGATCGTCTGCAGGATGGCCGCGCGGGCGGCATCCACCGACTCGTACCCGAGGTCTTTCGCGTAGTTCGGCAGCAGGTCTTCGGCGAGCAGGTACCGGTGCGCGGTGGCCTCGATCGCCTCGTCGGGCGTGCCGTCGGGGGCGCGGTGCACGTCGGCGGCGCCGTTCGGCCCGCCCGGAACGACGGCGTACCGGATGCCGGGACCCACCGCGAGCGCGAGGTTCGTCGGGAGCGTCCACGGCGTCGTCGTCCACGCGAGCGCCCGCACGCCGGTGAGGCCGAGCGCCTCGGCCTTCGCCCCGACGAAGGGGAACGTCACGGTGACCGAGGGATCCTGACGCATCTTGTAGACGTCGTCGTCCATGCGCAGCTCGTGGGTCGACAGCGGGGTCTCATCGCGCCAGCAGTACGGCAGCACGCGGTAGCCCTCGTACGCGAGGCCCTTGTCGTGGAGCGTCTTGAACGCCCACAGGACGCTTTCCATGTACGTGGTGTCGAGCGTCTTGTAGCCGCGGTCGAAGTCGACCCAGCGCGCCTGGCGCGTGACGTAGTCCTGCCACTCGCGCGTGTACTCGAGCACCGACTCGCGCGCCTTGCCGTTGAACACGGCGACGCCCATGCGCTCGATCTCGTCTTTCTCGGTGATCCCGAGCTGCTTCATCGCCTCGAGCTCGGCGGGGAGGCCGTGCGTATCCCACCCGAAGACCCGGTCGACCTTCTTACCGCGCATGGTCTGGAAGCGCGGGAACACGTCTTTGGCGTAACCGGTGAGGAGGTGGCCGTAGTGCGGCAGGCCATTGGCGAACGGCGGGCCGTCGTAGAACACCCACTCTTCCCCGCCGTCGCGCTGCGCGATCGAGGCGCGGAAGGTGTCGTCGGCGTCCCAGAACGCGAGCGTGTCGCGCTCGATGTCGGGGAACCGGGGGCTGGGAACGACGGATGCCGCGGCGTCGGCCGCCGGTCCGAACGATGAGGGGCGTGGGTAGGTCATGTCTCTCCGCAGGTCGCGATCCACCTGCGAGGACGATCCGGTCGGACCGCGGTACCACCCCGCATTGCGCCGCCCGAAGACGTCGCCTCTCTCACGGCGGCTGTGACGGGCCTGACCCGCTCGGTTCTACTGGGGGCGATGAACCCTGTTCTTCCGAGAGCTCCCCGGTGATGGCCGGATCGGTGCTGGTGCGTCCAGTCTACGCCGATCCGTCCGCGCCGGTCGCCGGGAGACCGGCGGCCGCCAGCAGTTCCCGCGTGAAGGGATGCCGCGGCTCGTCGAACACGCGAGAGACCGCCCCGGACTCCACCACCCGGCCGTCCTGCAGCACGAGCACCTCGTCGGCAATGCCGCGCACGACGTCGAGGTCGTGCGTGACGAACACCATCGCGAGATCACGGTCGCGTTGGAGGGCGAGGAGCTTGTCGAGGATGCGCGCGCGCACCGAAACGTCCAGCGCCGACACCGGCTCGTCGAGCACGAGGAGGTCCGGCGAGACCGCGAGCGCACGCGCGATGGCGACCCTCTGACGCTGGCCCCCCGACAGCTGCGCCGGGCGCCGGCGCACGAAGGCCGGCGCGAGCCCGACCTCGCGCAGCAGGTCGGCAACCGCCGCGCGGCGGTCCGCGCGCGGGACGCCCGCGACGGCGACGGCCTCGGTGAGCGTGCGACCGATGCTCCAGCGCGGATCCAGCGCTCCCCACGGGTTCTGCTGCACGAGCTGGACCCGACGGCGTTCGGATCCGCGTGCGGCCCGCGGGGTCCACGGCCGCCCGTGGAAACGCAGGGACCCGCCATCGGCCTCGGCGACGCCGACGATGAGCCGGGCGAGCGTCGTCTTGCCCGAGCCGGACTCCCCCACGATGGCGAGCGTCCGCCCGCGCCGCAGCTCGAACGAGACGCCGTCGAGAGCGGTGCGATCACCGAAGCGCTTCGTGAGCCCCGCGCCGCTCATCAGCGGCGGTTCCGCGCGCGGGAGCCGCTGCAGCGGTGCGGGAGTGATCGCCTCGACGAGGGCGCGAGTGTGAGGATCACGGGGCACGGCCAGGACCGCGGCGGTCTGCCCGGCCTCGACGACGCGTCCCCCGTGGAGCACCACCACCCGGTCGGCCACGCGGCGCACCGCGCCGAGGTCGTGCGTGATCAGCACCACGGCGACGCCGGCATCAGCGATCTGCCGGAGGAGGTCGAGCACGCGCGCCTGCACCGTGGCATCCAGAGCCGTCGTCGGCTCATCGGCGATCAGGACGGCGGGGTTCGTCACCAGGGCCGAGGCGATGAGGGCGCGCTGGCGCTGACCGCCAGAGAGCTCGTGCGGGTACGGGCGCGCGCGCCGATCGGGCTCGGGCAGACCGACGCGCGCGAGAACGTCGCGCACGCGAGCCTGCAGTGCCGCTCCCCGAACGGAGGGCTCGTGGATGCGGAGGGGCTCCGCCACCTCCGCTCCGATGCGGCGCAGGGGATCGAGAGAGACCAGGGCGTCCTGCGAGACGAGGGCCACGCGAGCCCCACGGAGAGCGCGCCACTGGCGTTCGCCGAATCCACGAACGTCCGTGCCGTCGATCTCGGCCGTCTCGGCGCGCCAGCCGAGTCCGCGCGGAAGCAGACCCAGGAGCGCGCGCGCCGTCAGGGATTTGCCGGCACCGGATTCCCCGACCAGCGCGACGCATTCGCCGGGAGCGACGTCGAGGTCGAGTGCCCGCACGATCGCGCCGTCGGGGCCGTCGATACCGAACTCCCGCAGCCGGATGCCGGTCATGCGCCACGCTCCTCGGATCGTGCGCGCGCGGCGCGTCCGACGACGCTGACGCTCACGACGGTGACGGTGATCGCCAGGCCCGGGAACACCGCGACCCAGGGCGCCTGTACGAGGAGGTTGCGTCCCGATGAGAGCATGAGCCCCCACTCGGGCGTCGGTTCGGTGGGGCCGAGGCCCAGGAAGCTGAGCCCGGCCGCCGCGAGGATGCTCGTGCCGATGCCGATCACGGCCAGGACGCTGACCGAGGCCACGACACCCGGGAGCACGTGGGTGACCAGCACGACGGCGCGGGACACCCCGACGATGCGCGCCGCCTCGGCGTACTCCGTCGTGACGAGAGCGCGCGTGCGGGCGCGGGCGAGGCGCACGTACACCGGCAGGGCCGCCAGCGTCACGGCCACCGCGACGTTCGCCGGACCCGGGCCGAGGACCGCCACGACGAGGAGGGCGAGGAGGAACTCCGGGAACGCCAGCAGCACGTCGGTGATCCGCATGGCCGCGGCGTCGACGACGCGAGGAGCGACGGCGGCGAGCACACCGGCGAGCACGCCCAGCGTCAGGGCCAGTCCGGTGGCCAGCAGCCCGATGCCCACCGAGCGTCCGGTGCCGAACACCACGCGGGAGTACACGTCGCGCCCGCTCTGATCGGTACCGAACCAGTGCGCCGCGCTCGGCGGCTGCAGCGCCGCCCGGACGTCGGTCAGGAGCGGATCGTGGGTGGCGAGCAGTCCCGGCACGAGCGCCGCGAGCGCGATAACGGCCAGCACCGCCGCGGCGGCGCCGATCACGAGACGACGCGCGACCACGCCGCGCACCGGAGGGCGGGTCGAGACGCCGACGCGCGTCGCCGCGCGGGTCATGCGGGAACCCCCGTGTCGATCCGGCGCCCGGGGGCGGATCGCGCGAGGCGCGGGTCGAGCAGCGGAACCACGAGATCGACGAGGGTATTGACGACGACGAACACCAGGGCGCTGAGCAGGATGATGCCCGTGACGACCGGCAGGTCGCGGTCGGTGATGGCGGTGAGGGTCACGCGTCCGATTCCGGGACGGGCGAACACGGTCTCGACGAGCACGGCGCCGCCGAGAAGCGACCCGACGAGGTACGCCGCGAGGGTGACGCCCCCAACCCCGGCGTGCCGCAGCGTGTGGTGGGTGCTCTCGCGCAGGGGCGAGGCACCGCGCGCGCGCACGGTCAGAAGGAAGGGCTCACGCTCGGCCGCTTCGACACCGTCGCGCAGCACCTGAGCCAGCAGAGCGGCGACCGGAAGCGCCAGGGTGATCGCCGGCAGCACGATCGTCGCGGGGTCGCGCGCGCCCGAGACCGGGAACCACCCCAGCTGGAACGAGAAGATCGACAGCAGCACGAGCCCCGTCCAGAACACCGGCGACGACAGCACGACGAGCTCGACGGCTCCGGCGGCCGCGCGGCCCGCGCGGCCGCGCACGAGCAGCACCGAGGCGAGGGCGAGCACGACGGCGATGAGGAGCGCGAGGGCCGTGAGTTGCACGGTGGAGCCGAGCTGGCGCCCGATCACCTCGGCGACGGGGAGCCGCAACTGGTACGACTCCCCCAGGTCGCCCCGCGCGAGCCGGGCCAGGAAAGCGACGTACTGCTCCATCGGCGGGCGGTCGAGGCCCAGGTCGCGTCGGACCCCGTCCTTCACCGCCTCGCTCACCTGAGCCTGCGGGCCGAGGATCACGTCGACCGCGTCGCCCGGAATGATCCGGAACGCCAGGAATGCAAGGGTCGCGGCGCCCCACAGCACGAGAACGACGGATGCCACGATCCCTCCGAGCCGCGCGAGCACGGCGCGAGCGCGCGAGGGGGACCGTGGCATCCGGGTTCCGCGGGTCAGCCGCGCGTGGCGGTCGCGAACAGCGGGCGACCGTAGAGGTCGAAGGTGAGGCCCGACACGTCGGGGCGCACCGCGGTGATGAGCGCCGGGCTGTAAAGCGGCACGATCGCCACGTGCTCGGCGTTCCACTGCTGCACCTGCCCGTAGGCGTCGGCGCGCGCCGCGGGATCGGTGGTGCCGGCGCCCTGCTGGAAGAGTGCGTCCAGGGCCGGGTCGCTCACCTGCGAGGCGTTCTGGAAACCGTCGGTGGCCAGGTGGCTGCGCAGGAGGTCGGGGTCGGCGCCCGAGAAGCCCCAGTCGGTGAGGTCGAAGGTCTTCGGACCGTACTGCTCGTTGTAGGCGCCCGGCTCGAGCACCTCGCGCTGCAGGTCGAAGCCGACCGCCCGCAGGTCGGACTGGATCGCGTTGGCGAGGGCCGCACGGTCATCCGGCACCGGGGTCCAGGCGATCCAGCGGGCGCTCAGGCGCTCCCCGTCTTTGGTGCGGAAGCCCTCGGCATCCCGGCCCGTCCACCCTGCCTGGTCGAGGAGGGCGTTCGCGGCGGCGGCGTCGAAGGGCCACGACCCTTCGAGGCTCGCGTCGTAGCCGGGCGTGGTCGCGCCGAGAATGCTCCAGGCGCGGGGGTACTGGTCGAAAAAGATCTCTTCCACCGCCGTGTCGACGTCGATCGCGCGCGAGAAAGCCTGACGTACGAGCTGGTCGGAGAACACGCCGTACTTCTCGTTGAGGTAGAGCGAGTACGGAAGACCCGGGTATTCGAGAGCCTCGACGGTGACGTCGGCCGGAACCTGGGCGACGAGGTTCGGCGGCAGGTTGGTCACCACATCGGCTTCCCCGCTGGAGATCACGCCCAGGCGCACGGATGCCTCGGGGAGGATCTGCACGCGGAGGGTCTCGATCTCCGGCGCGGTGCCGCCGTCGGGGCCCCACGCGTAATCGTCGTTGCGGGTGTACACGATCTCCTGATCAGGCGTGTACGAAGTGAGGGCGAACGGGCCGGTGCCGACAGTGACGTCGGGGCCTCCCGCCTTGAGCTGGTCGGCCGAGCTCTCGAGCACCGCCGGTGAGTAGAAGCCGAGGAGCGCGGTGCTCGCGGCCTGCAGGAACGGCGCGTAGGGCTCCCTGAAGCGCACGCGCACGGTCTGCTCGTCGACGACGTCGGTGTCGGCGTAGAGGTCGCCGCCGAGCATGCTCGCCGCCTGGGCCGACGCCGTCTCCGGGTCGACGATGCGGTCGAAGTTCGCCTTGACCGCGGCCGCGTCGAACGCAGTGCCATCGTGGAACGTGACGCCTTCGCGCAGGCGGAAGACGTAGGTCGCGCCCCCGTCTTCGACGTCCCACGACTCGGCGAGCCACGGAGAGAACGACCCGTCGGCCTCCTGGAAGACGAGGGAGTCCAGCACGGCGCGCTGCACCATGGCCGACACGTCGAGCTGGCTGGTCTGGGGGTCCATATGCCCGGCCGAGAGGTTCGCCCCCTCGATGGCCCAGACGATCTCGCCATCGCCGGAGGAGGTGGCATCCGTTCCCGAACACGCCGAGAGGGCGAGCGCGGAGACGGCGGCGACGGCGGTCGCGGAGAGAAGGCGGCGGAGCAGCACGGACGGCATGGAACGACCTCGAAATCGCTGGTGGGGAAGATCCCAGTCTACCGAGTTCCTGGACGCGGTCTCGAAATCTCGGAGCACTGCTGTGCGCGTCGCTCGCTCAGTGATGCGCACAACCTCAGCGACCGGTGGTCTCTGTGGCTGACTCTGCGCACATCGCTGAGGTTATGACCGCCCTCCCGCGCGGTGCAGCCCCTGCGCCACGGCATCCATGATCATCTCCTGGACCTCGTGCCAACGGTGCACCACCTGCTCGTAGCCGACCCGGATGACGTGATATCCCAGGAGGAGGAGTGCGGCGTCGTGCTGGATGTCGGCGGTGCGTTGCGCCCCGACATGATGCGCGCCGTCGATCTGCACGACGAGGCGGTCGCCGATCAGCACGTCGACGCGGTGGCCCGAGATCCACACCTGAACACGGATCGGAAGACGAAGCCACCGCAGCCGAACGATGAAGAACGTCTCGAGTCCGGAGTCCGCCCACGGTGTCGCCTCGTCGGCCAGACGCCGTGCCGCGCCGGTCCACGGCAGCCGGCGCAGGGCAGCGATGTCGATGAGACCCCTGTTCAGGGCCGAGTCCCACACCGCGCGCGCTGCTTCGTAGGGCTGACACGTCGCCACGGTGAGCAGCACGTTCTCGATACCGTCTTCGAGGGCGTCCGGATGCCGCGGAACGATCGGCCTCTGCCAGTGCACCACCGCCGCCGAGTTCACGACGCGGCCGTGCCCCGGATAGGCGGCGTGGGGCACCTCGGGCCGGTTGAAGACCCACAGGCCCGCCCGTGCCGCTGCGGTGACGCACGAGAGCACCACCCCGTGGCGGGCCGCGGCGACGAGGTCGCCATCCGCCCCGGGCACGGCCACCCACCCGCGCCGTACCCGGATGAGCAGGCCGAGCTCGAGGGCCTGGTTGATACGCCGGCGGCTGTGCCCCTCATCGATCAGTCGGGTGGGGCGGGCGATGCCGCCGATGGCGGCCACGCGCGCGGCAACGGCGTGTGCGGATGCGGTCATGAGCACGATGTTCCCGAGCCGGACGGGTCCTCGAGCGTTCGAACGGCGCCCTGTGGATGGCATCCGGTCTGGGGAGGAGCCGTGAATCGCGGTCACAACCTCAGCGACGCGAACAGGGTCAGTGCGCAGACGCCGAAATGAACTGATGCACCGCCTATCGCTGAGTTTGCGCCCGCGCGGCGCCGCCGGCCGCCCGCCCCCGGCCCGACGTCGGGCGAGCGCGCGGGCCGGACTCGGTATCCTGGACCGAACCCCACTCAGGCACGCACACACGGTGCCGCACATAGCGCTCGAGGAGTACCCATGTCGCAGATTCCCGACAAGCCCGCCCTGGAGGGCCTCGAGCAGAAGTGGGATGCCGCCTGGACCGAGCGCGGAACGTACGCGTTCGACCGCGCCAAGGCCGTCGAGGTGGGCCGCGCCGGTGTCTACTCGATCGACACCCCGCCGCCCACGGCATCCGGAAGCCTGCACATCGGGCACGTCTTCAGCTACACGCACACCGACGTGAAGGTGCGCTTCGAGCGCATGCGCGGCAAGACGGTGTTCTACCCGATGGGCTGGGACGACAACGGCCTGCCCACCGAGCGCCGCGTGCAGAACTACTACGGCGTGCGCTGCGACCCGTCGCTCCCCTACGACGCCGACTTCACTCCCCCGTTCGCCGGCGGCGACAACAAGAGCAGCAAGGCCGCCGACCAGGTGCCGATCAGCCGCCGCAACTTCATCGAACTGTGCGAGCAGCTCACCGTCGAAGACGAGAAGGCGTTCGAGGCACTCTGGCGCGACCTCGGCCTCAGCGTCGACTGGAGCCAGACGTACCGCACCATCTCCGACGACGCCATGCGCACCAGCCAGCTGGCGTTCCTGCGCAACGTCGACCGCGGTGAGGCCTACCAGGCGCTGGCGCCCACCCTGTGGGACGTCGACTTCCGCTCCGCGATCGCGCAGGCCGAGCTCGAAGACCGCGACCAGCCCGCCGCCTACCACCGCCTCGGCTTCCACAAGACCGACGGGTCGGGCGACGTGTTCATCGAGACCACCCGCCCCGAGCTCCTCGCCGCGTGCGTCGCTCTCGTCGCCAACCCCGACGACGAGCGCTACCAGCCCCTCTTCGGCACGACGGTGCGCACCCCGCTCTTCGACGTCGAGGTGCCGGTGCTCCCCCACCCGCTCGCCCAGAAAGACAAGGGCTCGGGCATCGCCATGATCTGCACGTTCGGTGACGTCACCGACATCATCTGGTGGCGCGAGCTCGACCTTCCGAACCGCACGATCATTGGGAAAGACGGCCGCATCATCGCCGACGCTCCCGAGGTCATCGTGACGGATGCCGCGAAGGCGGCGTACGCAGAACTGGCGGGCAAGACCGTCTTCAGTGCCAAGAAGCGCATCGTCGAGCTGCTGCAGGAGTCCGGCGAAATGGAGGGTGCGCCCAAGCCCTTCACGCACCCGGTGAAGTTCTTCGAGAAGGGCGACCGCCCGCTCGAGATCGTGTCGACGCGTCAGTGGTACATCCGCAACGGCGCGCGCGACGCCGAGCTGCGCGAGCGCCTCGTGGCCCTCGGCCGCGAGATGTCGTGGCATCCGGACTTCATGCGCGTGCGCTACGAGAACTGGACCAACGGCCTGACCGGCGACTGGCTCGTGTCGCGTCAGCGCTTCTTCGGCGTGCCGATCCCGGTCTGGTACGCCCTCGACGAGAGCGGGGAGCGCGACTACGACCGGGTGCTGACGCCCGACCTCGCCACCCTCCCCGTCGACCCCACGACCGACGTGCCCCCGGGCTACACGGAAGACCAGCGGGGCCTCGCGGGCGGCTTCGACGCCGAGCGCGACATCCTCGACACGTGGGCGACGTCGTCGCTCACCCCGCAGCTGGCCGGCGGTTGGCAGCGCGACGACGAGCTCTGGAACCTCGTCGCGCCGTTCGACCTACGCCCGCAGGGGCAGGACATCATCCGAACCTGGCTCTTCTCCACCATGCTCCGGAGCACGCTCGAAGACGACCGGGTCCCGTGGTCGGATGCCGCCATCTCGGGCTTCATCGTCGACCCCGACCGCAAGAAGATGTCGAAGTCCAAGGGCAACGTCGTCACGCCCGCCGACATCCTGCAGCAGCACGGCTCCGACGCCGTCCGCTACTGGGCGGCCTCCAGCCGCCTGGGCACCGACGCCGCGTTCGACCCGCAGAACCCGACGCAGATCAAGATCGGCCGGCGCCTGGCGATCAAGCTGCTGAACGCCGCGAAGTTCGTACTGTCGTTCCCCGTGCCCGAGGGGGCCGAGGTCACCGAGCCGCTCGACGCGTCGATGCTCTCGACCCTGGATGCCGTCGTGGTCGAGGCCACGAAGGCGCTCGAGTCGTACGACCACGCGCGCGCCCTCGAACTCACCGAGTCGTTCTTCTGGACGTTCTGCGATGACTACCTCGAGCTGGTCAAGGAGCGCGCGTACGACAGCGCCGCCGACGGTCAGGCCTCGGCGGCCCTCGCGTTGCGCACGGCGCTGTCGACCCTCATCCGGCTGTTCGCGCCGGTCCTCTCCTTCGCGGCCGAAGAAACGTGGTCGTGGTTCGCAGAGGGCTCTGTGCACCTCGCGGCCTGGCCCGAGCCGACCGGCGTCGAGGGCGATGCGGCGGTGCTCTCCGCCGTGGGCGAGGCGCTCATCGGCATCCGTCGTGCCAAGACCGAGGCCAAGGCCTCGCAGAAGACGCCCGTGACCTCGCTCACGGTCGCGAGCCCTCACGCGGCCCTCCTGCGCCTGGCCGAGGCCGACCTGCGCGCTGTGGGGCGCATCGAGACGATCGCGTTTGCCGACGCCGAGACCACCACCGTCACCGACATCGTGTTCGCACCCCAGGAGGACTGATGCAGCTCGGAACCCGCTGGACCGCTCGCGAAGAGCCGCCCGCCGCCGTCCCCGCCGCCCTGCACGCGCAGATCGCCGCGGTCGAGGCCGCACTGAACCCGGACGGGCTCAGCGCCCCCGCACCCAAGTGGACGCTCACGTTCCTCGAGGGGCGTCCCATCGCCGAGCTCGACACGGGCGTGATCGTGGCGCAGGAGGCCTCGGGAGAGGTCGTCGTGCGCTACGACACCGACGACGAATTCGCTTAAGCACCGAGGGCCCGGGCGGCGGACCGCCCCCGGGTCCTCGGCGTCGGTTTCGCCCGCGTGACTACGCTGGAACGATGACGGATGCCGTGACCAATCCCCTCCTCGCTCCGACGCCGCTCCCCTACGATCTGCCGCCGTACGGCAGTATTCGGCCCGAGCACTACCTCCCCGCTTTCCGCGAGGGTTTTGCCGCGCAGCGCGCCGAGGTCCAGGCGATCGCCGCGCACACCGAGCCGCCCACGTTCGAGAACACCCTCGTCGCGCTCGAGCGCAGCGGCGAGCTGCTCGGGCGCGTGGCCCGCGCCTTCTACACCGTGTCCTCCGCCCACGGAACTCCCGAGATGCAGGCGATCGAAGAAGAGCTCGCCCCGTTGATGGCGGCCCACACCGACGCGATCGAGCTCGATTCGGCCCTGTTCGCGCGCGTCGCGACGGTGTTCGATCAGCTGGGCGACCTCGATCTGGATGCCGAGAGCCGCTATCTCGTCGAGCGTCGCCACCGTGAGATGTCGCTGGCCGGCGCCGGCCTCGACGACGCGCAGAAGCAGCAGCTCACCGAGCTGAACCAACGCCTGTCGACGCTCACGACCACCTTCGAGAAGAACCTTCTCGCCGACACCAACGATCTTGCCGTCGTGTTCGACGACGCCGCCGATCTCGACGGCCTGTCCGATGGAGAACTCTCGGCAGCAGCCCAGGCGGCGACCGCTCGGGGGCTCGATGGGCGCTACGTCCTCACCCTCACGCTCTACACCGGCCACCCGGCCCTCGCCTCGTTGACGAACCGCGACAGCCGGCGGCGTCTGCTGGAGGCCTCACGTGGTCGGGGGACGCGCGGAAACACGAACGACAACCGCGACACTCTCCGCGAGATCGTGCGCCTGCGCGCCGAGCGGGCCGCGCTCCTGGGGTATCCCTCCCACGCCGCCGCCGTGCTCGCCGATCAGACCGCCGGGTCTCCGGATGCCGCGCGCGACCTGCTGCGCCGCCTGGCCGGCCCCTCCGCCGCCAACGCCCGCGCCGAGCAGGCCGCTCTGCAACGGATCGCCGACGCCGACGGTGCCGCGATCGAGGCCCACGACTGGGCGTTCTACACCGAGAAGGTGCGCGCTGAGAAGTACGACCTCGACCGCGCGGCGCTCCGGCCCTGGTTCGAGGCGGAGCGGGTGCTGCGTGACGGCGTCTTCTTCGCCGCCGAGCAGCTGTACGGCGTCCGCATCGCCGAGCGCCACGACCTGCAGGGCTACCACCCCGACGTGCGGGTGTTCGAGGTGCACAACGCCGATGGCAGCGAGCTCGGGCTGTTCCTGCTCGACCTGTACACGCGCGACACCAAGCGCGGCGGCGCCTGGATGAACTCGATCGTGACGCAGTCGCGCCTGCGCGGCACGGCCCCGGTCGTGGTCAACAACCTCAACGTGAACAAGCCCGCACCCGGTACCCCGACGCTCCTCACTCTCGACGAGGTGACGACGCTGTTCCACGAGTTCGGCCACGCCCTGCACGGTCTATTCGCCACCGTCACCTACCCGCACTTCGCCGGCACGGCGGTGCACCGCGACTTTGTGGAGTTCCCGAGCCAGGTCAACGAGATGTGGATCTTCTGGCCCGAGATCCTTGCCCACTACGCGCGTCACTACGAGACCGGCGAACCGCTGCCCGCCGAGATCGTCGAGCGGCTCCACGCGTCGGAGGCGTTCAACCAGGGCTTCGCCACGAGCGAGTACCTCGCGGCATCCTGGCTCGATCAGGCCTGGCACGGCCTGTCGGTGGAGGAGGCCTCCGGCGAGATCGACGTCGCGGGCTTCGAGTCGGCGGCTCTCGCCGATATCGGGCTCGACAACCCCGCCGTGCCCACCCGCTACGCCTCGACCTACTTCGCGCACGTGTTCTCGGGCGGCTACAGCGCCGGGTACTACTCGTACATCTGGAGCGAGGTGCTCGACGCCGACACGGTCGAGTGGTTCCGCGAGAACGGCGGCCTCACCCGCGAGAACGGCGACCGATTCCGCCAGCGTCTGCTGGGCGTCGGCGGATCGGGCGACCCGCTCGCCGCGTACCGCGATTTCCGGGGCCGGGATGCCGAGATCCAGCCGCTGCTCAAGCGCCGGGGCCTCACCGGCTGAGGGTGCCGCGGTTCCGGTCGTCCCGCGCGATCGGAACCGCCTCGACCGGATCTGGCACGATAGCCGCATGCACAGCATCCCGGCGGCTCGGCTCGACGAGCTGACGCGGCTGCGCCGCGTGCGCGACCGCATCGACCGCGAACACGCTCGCCCGCTCGACGTCGAAGAGCTCGCTCGCGGCGTGCACATGTCGGCCGGTCACCTCAGCCGCACGTTCCGCCTCGCCTTCGGTGAATCGCCCTACGCCTACCTGATGACGCGGCGCATCGAGAGAGCGATGGCGCTCCTGCGCCGTGGCGACCTGAGCGTCACCGAGGTCTGTTTCACCGTCGGGTTCTCCTCGCTCGGCACCTTCAGCACCCGGTTCACCGAAGTGGTCGGTGTCGCCCCGAGCGCGTACCGGCGCGCGGCGTCCGGGACCGCCGGGGGAATGCCGCCGTGCGTCGAGAAGTTCGTCACCCGACCGGTCAGGAATCGAGAAGCCCACCCGGCTGCGACGTCATTAGCGTGAGCGCATGGACATCACGATTCACCAGACCTACCTGCCACACACCGACCCCGAGGCATCCCTGACGTTCTATCGCGACGTGCTCGGATTCGAGGTGCGCAACGACGTCGGCTACGAAGGCAGGCGCTGGATCACGGTCGGCCCCGTCGGCCAGCCGGATACGGCGATTGTGCTGCACCCCCCGACCGCCAACCCGGATCTGACCGACGACGAGGGGCGCGTGCTGCTCGAACTCATCGCCAAGGGAACCTACTTCGGCGTCAACCTCGCCACCCCCGACCTCGTCGCGACCTTCGCGGCGCTCGAGGCCGCCGGCGCCGAGGTCGTGCAGGAGCCGACGGAGCAGCCCTACGGCGTCTTCGACTGCGCCTTCCGTGACCCGTCGGGCAACATGCTGCGCATCCAGCAGCCGCGGTAGCGGCTGCCTCCGCCCGGCATCACAGCGGTGGGTTGGTATAGAGCGTCGTCGAACACCCGGCCTCGCCCGGCTCGAGGTGGATGGGGCGAAAAGCCACGTTCTCGATCGCCCCATCGGCCCGACGCACAAGAACGACGCACTCTCGAGCGGCGGCGACACCGACCGCGACCACTGTCTCTCCCACATCGGTGACCGTGGTCTCGACGGTCGTCGCCGGGTCGGGAAACGCGGACCGCACGGCCGGCTCCAGGGGTGCGGCCGTGTCGGCGCCCAGTACCGCGCGCAGACGATCCGCCGCGTCGGCAGGCAGATGCGGGAGAGGCGTTGCGACTGGCGTGCGAAGTGGCGCCGCGGGATCAGGGCAGTCGATGAGCGATGACTCTGCGTCCCGCCCGTGGGCGAGCGTGAATCGGTAGCACGCGACGGCAACTCCGGCGCTCCGTGAGGGGGAGCCCAACCCCGTGCTGATGATCGCCGTGATCACGGCGTCGATGCGCACCTCGACGACGGCCGGGGAGTCGGCGGTGCCGGCCCCGGACCACGCCAGCGGCGTCATCCGCGCGGGGCTGCCGGTCGAAGACGTGAAGGTCGTCGCCGCGAGGGTCTCGGCATCCACCGCTGTCGGCACGTAGCCGATCGCCGACGTGAGGTCTTCCGCCGTCGCGCGCACCGTGCTGCGTGCGATCGCCTGACCATCGCTGTCGTCCGCGATCGCGTCAACGACCGTCGACGCGAGCGACCCGGCCGCCTGGAGAACGCTGACGACCGCGAGGACGCCGATGGCACACACCACGACGACGACCGAGAGGACGATGATGAGTCGGCGCACGGTGATCCGCGTCCGCCGCCCGTGGCCCGTCAGGCGCTCTTGCGCTTCTGGGCCAGCACGATGGTCGCCGGGGCGCCGTCTTCGACGGCCGCGCGGGTGATGACGACCTTCGCGATGTCATCCGCCGAGGGGACGTCGAACATCACCGGGCCGAGCACGTCTTCGAGGATGGCGCGGAGTCCGCGCGCGCCGGTCTTGCGGGCGACCGCGAGGTCGGCAATCGCGCGCAGCGCCTCTTCTTCGAACTCCAGCTGCACGCCGTCGAGCTCGAACATGCGCTGATACTGCTTCACCAGCGCGTTCCGCGGAGCCGTGAGGATCTCCATGAGCGCGTCCTGGTCGAGCGGCGAGACGGATGCCACGACGGGGAGGCGCCCGATGAACTCGGGGATGAGCCCGAACTTGTGGAGGTCTTCGGGAAGGACCTCGCTGAAGAGGTCGGGCGCATCTTCCTTGCGGTGCAGCGGGGCGCCGAAGCCGACGCCGTGCTTGCCGACGCGCGCGGAGATGATCTCTTCCAGTCCGGCGAAGGCGCCGGCGACGATGAACAGAACGTTCGTCGTGTCGATCTGGATGAACTCCTGGTGCGGGTGCTTGCGGCCGCCCTGCGGCGGCACCGACGCGACGGTACCCTCGAGGATCTTCAGCAGCGCCTGCTGCACGCCCTCACCGGAGACGTCGCGCGTGATCGACGGGTTCTCGGCCTTGCGGGCGATCTTGTCGACCTCATCGATGTAGATGATGCCCGTCTCGGCGCGCTTCACGTCGAAGTCGGCGGCCTGGAGCAGCTTGAGCAGGATGTTCTCGACGTCTTCACCGACGTAGCCGGCTTCGGTGAGGGCCGTCGCATCTGCCACTGCGAAGGGCACGTTGAGGCGCTTCGCGAGGGTCTGCGCCAGATACGTCTTACCGCAGCCGGTAGGCCCGAGCAGCAGGATATTGCTCTTGGCGATGTCGATCTCTTCGGCGCGCTGCTCGGCGGGCTGCAGGGTGCCGTGGGCACGCACGCGCTTGTAGTGGTTGTACACGGCGACAGCGAGCGCGCGCTTCGCGGGCTCCTGGCCGACGACGTACTCCTCGAGGAAGCCGAAGATCTCGCGGGGCTTGGGCAGATCGAAATCGGTGACTTCACCCGACGACGACTCCGCCATCCGCTCTTCGATGATCTCGTTGCAGAGCTCGACGCACTCGTCGCAGATGTAGACGCCCGGACCGGCGATCAGCTGCTGCACCTGCTTTTGACTCTTGCCACAGAAGGAGCATTTGAACAGGTCGGCGCTCTCTCCGATGCGTGCCATGCCCGTCCTCCTCGTCCCCCCGGCCCACTCGCCCGAGTGCCTCCGAGCCTAACCGCTGCCCAGGGCAATCGAGGGCATTTGAGCGAGCGAGGTGAGACCTGATCGCCCACGGCGGACACCAATGCGCTGCGCGAGGCTCACGGCATCCCTGTTTTCGGCCCCGCCATGACACGACGATGCCCCGCCGACGAGCGCCGGCGGGGCATCGAGAGAAGCGGGTCAGGCGGTGAGGGCCGTCGGGACGCGCTTGCGGGTCGTGAGCACCTGGTCGACGATGCCGTACTCCATTGCCTCCTGAGCGGAGAGGATCTTGTCGCGGTCGATGTCTTTGTTGATCTTCACCACGTCCTGACCGGTGTGCCGGGCCATGGTCTCTTCGAGCCACGTGCGCATGCGCAGGATCTCTGCCGCCTGGATCTCGATGTCGGACGCCTGGCCGTGACCGGCCTCGCCCACGGCGGGCTGGTGGATCAGGATGCGGGCGTTCGGCAGCGCGAGACGCTTGCCGGGGGCGCCGGCGGCCAGCAGCACCGAGGCGGCGGACGCGGCCTGGCCGAGCACCACCGTCTGGATCTGCGGCGAGACGTACTGCATCGTGTCGTAGATCGCCGTCATGGCCGTGAACGAGCCACCGGGCGAGTTGATGTACATGATGATGTCGCGGTCAGGGTCCTGCGACTCGAGCACGAGCAGCTGCGCCATGACGTCGTCGGCCGAGGCGTCGTCGACCTGGACGCCCAGGAAGATGACGCGGTCCTCGAACAGCTTGTTGTACGGGTCCTGGCGCTTGTAGCCGTAGGCCGTGCGCTCCTCGAACTGGGGAAGCACGTAACGGCTGCTCGGCATGTGCGCGGCGCTGCCGCCGAAGGTGGGAGTGTGCATTGCGGTGTCCTTTCCTCTCGCCCTCGGCCTCAGGCCGCGGTCCCGCCGCCGCCGGCGACGTCGGTGGCGTGCTCACGCATGTGGTCGACGAAGCCGTACTCGAGCGCTTCCTGCGCGGTGAACCAGCGGTCGCGGTCGCCGTCTTCGTTGATCTGCTCGACGCTCTTGCCGGTCTGCGCCGCAGTGATCTCGGCCAGGCGGCGCTTCATGTCGAGAATGAGCTGGGCCTGCGTCTGGATGTCGCTCGACGTTCCGCCGAATCCACCGTGCGGCTGGTGCAGCAGCACACGGGCGTTGGGCGTGATGTAGCGCTTGCCCTTCGTTCCACTGGTGAGCAGCAGCTGGCCCATCGAGGCCGCCATGCCGATACCGACGGTGACGATGTCGTTCGGCACGAACTGCATCGTGTCGTAGATCGCCATGCCGGCCGTAATCGAGCCGCCGGGCGAGTTGATGTAGAGGTAGATGTCCTTCTGCGGGTCTTCTGCGGCGAGCAGGAGGATCTTGGCGCAGATCTCGTTGGCGTTCTCGTCGCGCACCTCCGAACCGAGCCAGATGATGCGGTCCTTCAGCAGCCTGTCGAAGACGCTCGTTGCCATAAGGGGTTCGGGCATGTGTGCTCCTCTTCCGGTGATCTGCAACGAATCTACCGGCGTGGTTCGGGGCGGGTCGCCGTGTTCGCCGCGGGCGGATCAGGCGTGTCCGTCCGCGATCTCCCGGGCGTATCCGGTCACCGAACGGGTGTACAGCGGCAGGTGCGGGGCGAGCGCCTCGAGGGCGACGGATGCCGCCCGCTCGGCCTCACCCGACGAGACCAGGGCGAGGGCGTAGAAGGCAGCGGCCGCATCGTGGAGGTCGCCCCGGGGCTCACGCTCATACTCGGCGCGCAGTAGGTCTCGCGCCTCGTCGATCTTGCCGAGGTTGCGGATCGTGCTGGCGAGCTGGATGGCCGCCCGCGTACGGTGCTCCCCCGCGAGCCCGAGGAGAAGCGCGCGGCGGTACAGCTCCTCGGCTTCGGCCTCCCGCCCCGCGGAGTCCCGGGCGCCGGCGCGCTCGAACAGCGCGACCGGGTCATCGTGCGGCCTCTCCGCCGCCAGTGCGTCGATGCGTTCGATGACCTCGTCGTCGGTCAGCGTCGCATCGTCCCAGACCGCGTCCACGCGGCTCTGCCAGTCATCCATGGCTTCTCCTTCATCGAGTGTCCCCAACGCGCCGGTTCGTCCCGGACACATCCGCGTGTCGTGGACACCGGAACGCCGGCGCCGAGCACACAAACATCACAGGGGGTGGATGCCATGGCATCCACCCCCTGTGACCGTGCGGTGACTCTTACTCGCTGTCCGCGGCCTTCTTCTTGGCGGGAGCGCGCTTCTTGGCGGGGGCCTTCTTGGGGGCCTCCTCCGCCGGAGCCTCTTCAGCCTCGATGACGGCGTCGGCGTCGGCGGCGGCGTCAGCGATCTCCTGCGCCTCTTCGACGACCTCTTCCTCGGCGTCGGTGGGCTCTTCGCCCTCGACGGCGACGAAGCCGCTCAGGTCGACGGCCTTGCCGTTGGTGTCGACGACGGTGACCTTGCCGAGGGCGATCGCGAGCGCCTTGTTGCGCGCGACCTCGCCGACCAGGGCGGGCAGCTGGTTGCCCTGCTGGAGCGCGTTCACGAACTCCTGCGGAGCCATGCCGTACTGGGCCGCCGACTGGATGAGGTACTGCGTGAGCTCGTCCTGCGAGACCTGGACGTTCGCCTCTTCGGCGATCTTGTCGAGGACCATCTGGCTACGGAACTGCTTCTCGCTGGCCTCGGTCACCTCGGCGCGGTGCTCGTCGTCTTCGAGACGGTTCTCACCCTCGAGGTGGTTGTGCACCTCGTCTTCGATGAGCTGCGGCGGAACGGGGATCTCGACGGCCTCGAGCAGCGCCTCGACGAACTTGTCGCGAGCCGCGGCACCCTGACCGAACACGGCCTGCTCCGACACGCGCTCGGCGAGCGACGCGCGCAGCTCGGCGATCGTGTCGAACTCCGACGCCATCTGGGCGAAGTCGTCGTCGGCCTCGGGAAGCTCGCGCTCCTTGACCGCGGTGATCGTGACCGCAACCTCAGCCTCTTCGCCGGCGTGGTCGCCACCGACGAGCTTCGAGCGGAACGTGGTCTGCTCATCGGCGGTGAGCGAGTCGATGGCCTCGTCGATGCCCTCGAGCAACTCGCCCGAGCCGACCTCGTACGACACGCCCTCGGCGCGGTCGATCTCGGCGCCGTCGATCGTGGCGACGAGATCGAGCTCGACGAAGTCACCCGTCGCGGCGGGACGGTCGACGGTCACGAGGGTGCCGAAGCGGGCGCGGAGACGGTCGAGCTCGGCGTCGACGCCGGCCTCGTCGGTCTCGACCGCGTCAACCGTCACCGTGATGGTGTCGAACGCCGGCAGGTCGAACTCGGGGCGCACGTCGACCTCGACGTCGATGACCAGGTCGCCCGAGAAGTCC
The DNA here is from genome assembly GCF_057167165.1 of Microbacterium sp. ZW3a. Taxonomy (NCBI): domain Bacteria; kingdom Bacillati; phylum Actinomycetota; class Actinomycetes; order Micrococcales; family Microbacteriaceae; genus Microbacterium; species Microbacterium sp. ZW3a. The sequence goes on from NZ_CM169903.1 coordinate 1,667,329, forward strand.
TTCAGCTCGGGCAGGTCGACGATCTCGGCGCTGGGACGGCCGATGACGCGCAGCTCCTGCGCCTCGACGGCCTGGCGGTAGAACCCGTCGAGACCCTCGTTGACGGCGTGCTCGATGACGGCGCCACGACCGATGCGCTGATCGATGATCGGCGCGGGCACCTTGCCCTTGCGGAAGCCCGGGATCTGCACGTCCTGAGCGATGTGCTCGTAGGCGTGGGCGATGCTCGGCTTGAGCTCGTCGGGCGAGACCGTGATGTGGAGCTTGACCCGGGTGGGGCTGAGCTTCTCGACGGTGCTGTTGACCATGCGGTGTGTTCTCCTCGTGTGGCCCGCGCGGACGCGGGGGCCGGCTAGGCCTGTGGTCTGTGGGGCCGTTGCGTCGGGGCGACAGGATTTGAACCTGCGGCCTCCCGCTCCCAAAGCGGGCGCTCTACCAAGCTGAGCTACGCCCCGGAGCGACGCGCAGTACGCGTTCGACGAAACGACCCCTGGAAGTCTAGTCGATGGAGTCGCACCGGCTGGTGTGAGCGAATCCGGGGTTGCGGTGGCGCAAGCGCGGCGTCTCGGGAACACTCGACTCGGTGCGGCGATCAGGTGTCACGAGAGCAGCGGATGCCGCCGAGACAGGCTGATCCTGCGCGGATCGCCCTGTTTTCGGCCCATGCCCTGTTCCCGGTACGGCGCAAGCTTCGCGGCGCGTGTTCATGACATGTCTGCGCATAAAGTAGAGTGGAGACACGGGAATCACCCGACAACTGAACATCGCAATCCCGACCAAGAACCGTCCAATCCTCTGCGAGTGGCGGAATCTATCCGGGCAATGCGGGGCTGTAGCTTAGTGGTAAAGCCTCTGTCTTCCAAACAGATGATGCGAGTTCGATTCTCGTCAGCCCCTCCACGACCGTTTTGACGGTCTCCCTCCCCGCCGATATCCGGCTCGGTGAGTAGCTCTTGCTGCCGCGACGATCGGGCCGTCACGAAGAGAGCCCGCCACCGACGGTGACGGGCTCCCCACGTGGGAGTACTACTGGCTGACGGTTTCGCAGACGATCTCGGTGCCCGCGACGACGACGGTGCCCACGAAGTCCACGGCCTGACAGGCCTGATAGGCCTCGCTGGCGACGGCGAGGACGGACACGATCGAGATGATCACGATGATCGCGACGATGGTCAGCACCGCACCGACGATGATCGCGGCGATCGCCGGGCCGTTCTTGTACCCGGCCTTGCGGCTCTGCACGAGCGCGACGATTCCGAGGATCAGTCCGATGACGTTGAAGAAGATCGCGACGATGAGGGCGACGATCCCGAGAGTCTTGCCGGGGATCGGGCCCGTGGCAGCCGGCGGCGGCGGCGGGGAAGCAGTGGTCATGTGTACTCCAAGCTGAGGTGATCGGGTATTACCGAGCCGCATGCTAGCGCTAAATGGAGCCTTCCTGAGCGTTTCCTGTGTAAACACTTTGCGCAGGTCACACGGCCCGGAAAGAAGCCGGCAGCACCACGTTGTCTCCCACGCCGGCGAAGAACCCCGCGACCTGCTCGGGTCGATAGCCGGCGATGCCGCACCCCACCTCGGTCACGAGGAATGTCAGCTCGGGATGCTCGGCGGCAAATGCAACGAAGCGCCGGGCCTGCTCCTCGAAGACCGCCAGACCCGACATCGTGTCGATGCCGTACGACTGGCCCTGCAGCCCCTCCCCCTGTCCCCACACCGCGCCGAAGCGGTCGTACGCGAAGCGCGCGGCGCCTCCACCGTGGGCACCGGACGCGTTGGCGCCGAAGACGAAGATCTCGCCGGGTTCCAGAGTGTCGATGTGCATGCGGCAACGGTACGCGCGCACAGACGCACCCAGGGGGTTGCGAACCGTAGGCTCGCTCCGATGATCGCGTGGGCACACCGCTGGCAGATCCCTGTCTACCTGATGGGGATCGTCGTCGGCGCCAGCATCGGGCTGCTCGCGCCCAACGGTGCTCCCGTCTTCGAGGCACTCGTCACGCCCGCGCTCATCGCGTTGCTGTTCGCGACCTTCCTGGCCGTCCCCTTCGCCGAGATCGGTCGCGGCATCCGCGATGGACGATTCCTCGCCGCGGTCGTGCTCCTGAACTTCGTCGTCGTGCCGGTCGTGGTCTTCGCGCTCTCACGGTTCGTCGCGCACGATCGGGCCCTGCTCGTCGGTGTGCTCCTCGTGCTCCTGACGCCGTGCATCGACTACGTCATCGTGTTCACGCGACTCGCCGGCGGGGCAGCGTCGAAGCTGCTGGCGGTGTCGCCCCTGCTCCTGCTACTGCAGCTCGCTCTGCTGCCCGCGTTCCTCGGGCTCCTCGCCGGCCCCGATATCCTCCGCGTACTCGACATCGCGCCGTTCGTTCGCGCCTTCCTGCTCTTCCTCGCGCTGCCCCTCGGGCTCGCCGCCCTCACGCAACTCCTTGCTCGCAGATCCACGATCGCGCGGGGCATCGGGAGACCAATGGATGCCGGAATGGTCCCGATCACCGCGGTGACCCTGGCCATCGTCGTGGCGGCGCAGATCGACGTCGTCCACGCAGAGGTCCCGACGCTGCTGACCGTGGTGCCGATCTACGTCGCGTTCCTGCTCATCGCGGCGACCCTCGGTTTCCTCGTTGCGCGCACCTTCCGGCAGGACGTGGCATCGACCCGCGCGATCGTGTTCTCGGGAGCCACGCGGAACTCGCTCGTCATTCTCCCGCTCGCCCTGGCCCTCCCGGCCCCTCTCGCTCTGGCACCCGCTGCGGTCGTCATGCAAACGCTTGTCGAGCTGGTGGGCATGATCGTGTTGGTGCACGTTCTCCCGCTGCTGACCCGGCGACGACACTCCTGAGGCCGCGAGACTCAGTCCAGGCGGCGCGCGCCGGAATGTCGCTCTGCGTGCGCAAGGTAGGTCTGCGCGTTCCGTAGAATCCCCTCGCGCTCCTCCGCGGTCAGAGCGCGCCGCACCTTCGCCGGCACGCCCGCCACGAGCGATCCGTCGGGGACGACCGTACCTTCGAGCACGACCGCTCCCCCGGCGACGAGGCATCCTGCCCCGATCTTGGCGCCGGAGAGCACAACGCTCCCCATGCCGATGAGCGAGCCGTCACCGATCGTGCAGCCGTGCACGACCGCGTTGTGGCCGACCGACACGTCGGCGCCGATCGTGGCCGGACGCCCGCGATCCACGTGCACCGACACGTTGTCCTGCAGATTGCTGCGCGGGCCCAGCACGATCGCGGCACTGTCACCGCGCACCACGGCGTTGTACCAGACGCTCGACCCCTCGCTCAGGGTCACGTCGCCGACGATACGTGCTCCGGATGCCACGAACGCGGTGTCGTGCACCGTGGGGGCGGCATCGGGAAGGGCGAGGACCGTGGCATCCGGAGCGATCGTCATGCCGCGACATTACCGCGCTAGTGAGGTGAGGATTGCCTGCCTACCAGGGATTTAGCCGAGCCTCATCTTGCTTGCGGAATGTCCCAGCGTGAGTAGCGTTGCTCTCAACACGACTTCAGCGTTACCCGAGGAGATCTCATGAGCACCGTTCAGACGCCCGCCGCCACCACCGTCGACTCGACCATGGCCTCCAGCACCGCCCAGTTCCTCTCGCCCGTCGTCCTCGGCCTCGAGGCCCTCGTCGTCAACGGCAAGCAGGCGCACTGGCACGTGCGCGGGGCGAACTTCATCGGCGTGCACGAGCTGCTCGACACGGTTGTCGCTCACGCGCAGGACTGGGCCGACCTGGCGGCGGAGCGCATCGTCTCGCTGGGCCTGCCCGTCGACGCCCGTCTGACGACGGTCGCCGCCAAGGCCAAGGAGACGGCCGTCCCCGCCGGCTTCGCGCAGTCCGACGTCGTCATCCGCGCCGTTATCGCCGACATCGACGCCGTGCTCGTCGACATCCAGACCGCGATCGACGGTCTCGACGAGACCGACCTCACGAGCCAGGACGTCGCGATCGAGATCAAGCGCGGCCTCGACAAGGACCGCTGGTTCCTCTTCGCCCACCTCGCGGCCTGAGCTCCTTTTGAAAGGGGGCGGTGCTTCGGCACCGCCCCCTTTCGCTTCCCTTCGCGCGAGTCGCCAATTCTTGTCGCCTGAGGTCGGTCGTAGGCGACAAAACTTGGCGCCTCACGCACGGGGCACGCGCCGGGCGGGGGTCAGGACGTGTGGGTGACGCGACCGGCGAGAAGCGTCGTGCGCACCGGCATCCCGCGCAGTCCACGTTCGTCAGCGGTGAGCGGATCGTCGCCGACGATGACGAGATCGGCGCGCGCACCCGGCGTGATCTCCGCGGGAGCCGTCGAACCGCCGACCGTAGACGCGGCGATCGCGGTCTCGATCCCGATCCGCTGGTGCGGCTGCCACGCCTCCCGACCGTCGCGCGTGCGGAAGACGGCCGACGCCATCGCCGCCCAGGGGTCCAGCGGAGAGACGGGGGCGTCCGAACCCAACCGCAGGTTGGCGCCGCTGTCGACCAGGGCCCGCAGCGGGTAGGGCTGGGCGGACTGCTCGGCCCAGATGGCATCCGTCATGTCGCGGTCGTCGAGCGCGTGCTCGGGCTGCACACTCGCCGCTACCCCCAGCCGCGCGAACCGCGGGATGTCGGTGTGGGCCACCAACTGCGCGTGCTCGATCGTGCCGACCGCGCCCGTGCGCGCATAGGCGTCGAGGGCGTGCGTGTTCGCGACGTCACCGATCGCGTGGATCGCGCACTCCAGCCCCGCCGCGGTCGCTCGCGTCATCATGTCGACGAGCTCCTCGGGCGGAACGGTGAGGACGCCATAGTTGCCGGCCTCGTTCGCGTAGGGGTGCGTGCACGCGGCGGTGCGCGTGCCGAGGGAGCCGTCGGTGATCGCCTTGAGTGGCCCGACCCGCACGAGGTCGTGCGCGGCCCCGCGCACGGGGTCCCCGGTGCGCAGCCCCTGGGCGATCGCGCGGTCCAGGTGCCGGGGGTACGTGCCGTACGAGACCCGCAGCGTGTCGAAACCGCGCGCGACGCGACGTTGCCACGGCTCGTCGTTCCACGTCATGTCGAGGTCGACGAGCCCGACCACACCGCGCGCCGCGGCCGCGCGCGCCATGCGCTCGACGGCCCGATCCGCCGCGCTGGGGTCGACGGCGTTCACACGCCGCGAGATCTCGAACGCGTTCTCTTCGCGCAGCATCCCGGATGCCACGGGCTCGAAACCCTCGCGCCGGAACGCGGCCGAGTTCATCCAGACGCTGTGCACATCGGCATTAATGAGGTAGGTGGGGACAGAGCCGGTCGCGGCATCCAAGAGTTCGAGGCTCGGGTCGTCGGGCCACAGGCCGTCGCGGAATCCGGTGCCGATGCGACGCCCGTCACTCTCGGGAGCGAGGGCCATGACGGCGGCGGCGTCGCGGGCCGAGGCCACGTCGCCCAGCGGCACGCGGTCGCTCGTGAGCGCCGACTGCACCACGTGCACGTGATGGTCCCACAGCCCCGGGACGAGCCACCCGCCCTCACCTTCGATGACGAAACCCCGCGGCCGGAGGTTGCCGGTCGGGGCGATATCGGCGATACGGCCGTCGACGAGCACGAGGTCCACCGGGTCATCGGTGGGCAGGAACTCGCGCCCGGGGCCCGCGACGCGCACGGCGCGGACGAACCCCGCGGTCTCGCCGATCATGCGCGGGGGCGCGCGTCGGCGGCGCGGCGCATCTCGGCGGCCAGGATGGGGTTGGCGAACGGGCCCTCAGCGAGGCCGTCGATGATCGTGTCGACGACCTCGGGCGTGCGATTCTGGCTCAGCTTGCGCTTGGCGACAACACGGGTCGGGGTCAGACGGAACCCCACCGTGCCGCGCTCGAGCCGCTCGACGAACTCGGGGTCGTTCGGACGCTCGTAGAGGCCGCGCGCCTGGTCGCCGTCCCCCTCGAACCGCGCGACGAGCCGGTCGAGGATCCGCAGGTTTTCTTCGGCCGAGAGGAGCTCTGGAACGCCCGACAGGTGCGCTGAGACGAAGTTCCACGTCGGCACCGCCGCCACGTCGCCGTACCATCGCGGCGAGACGTACCCGTGGGGGCCCTGCACCACCACGAGGAGCTCTCGCTCGCCGAGACCGAGGATCGCGTCGTCGGGCTTACCCACGTGCCCCACGATGGTGAGGTCGTCGCGGTCGTCGTCGAGCAGGACGGCGTAGTGCGACGCGACGAGACCGTCAGCGCCGGAGGAGACGAGCGTCACCCACGGGTGACGGTCGATGAGACGGCGGATCTCACCGACGTCGGTCATCGCGAAGCTGGGGTTCTGACGCACCCGATCAGCCTAGAACGCGCGGCAGGTCACGCCTGGCAACGAGGGCACCAATAGAGCTTGCGCCCCGCGGCCTCCTCGACGAGCACCGTCGTCCCGCACACGCGACACGGGAGCCCCGCGCGGTGGTACACCCAGTGCCGGTCGTCGCGATGCGCCATCGCGCGACGGTACGCCGCGGGATCGAGATCGTCCATCGTCATCATCTGGCCCGACTCGACGCCGATCGCGAGCAGCCTCGCCCAGTCGCGCCACATCTCGCGCACGACCTCCTCGGGCACATCGCGCCCGGGAGTGTGCGGATTCTGGCGCGCACGGAAGAGGATCTCGGCGCGGTAGACGTTGCCGATGCCGCTCACGACCGCCTGGTCCATCAGCAGCAGACCGATCGCGGTGGGCTTGCGCCGCACCGTCGCCGTGAAGCGTTCCTCGCCCTCGGCGATGTCGTCGACGAGAGGGTCGGGCCCGAGCTTCGCGATCGTCGCCTGAACCTCGTCGGGTGTCTGCAGCGCGCAGGCGGTGGGGCCCCGAAGATCGGCGCACGTGGTCGACGTCAGCAGCCGCAGACGGACCGCGCCCACCACGGGCGGCGGCCACTCGACCTGCTCCTCGAGGCCGGTCGTCTGCTCCGACATGCGAATGCGGGCGCGCCGAGGAGCCCCGATCGAGGTGAGGGAGTTCTCGCCGGCGGCATCCAGAATCGGTTCGTCGAGGACGGTGCCGCGCTGATTGGTCTGGCCCATACGACCGTTCGCGGCCGCGATCGTGGCGTCGACCGCCACCTCGCCCGAGAAATCCCAGGCCCCGTACATGCCGAGGTGTACACGCAGCCAGACATCGCCATCGAACCGCAGGAACATCTGCTTGCCCACGGCCCGCACCTCAACAGCCTCACGACCGTCGATGATCGACGCGCCCTCGACGAAGCGCCCCTGAGGGCTGGATGCCGCGACGGTGCGACCCACGATGTTGCGGTCGAACTGCCGGGCGATTCGGTGGACGGAATGCCCTTCGGGCATCAGCCTGCCTCGGGGTCGAAGGAGTCGCTCGCGTCGAGCACGTCGGGGCGCGCGCTCGCCTCACGCGGATCGGGGAGCAGGGCGCCGTCGCGCTCGTAGGCCGCGAGCTGCCCGATGCGGCGCGCGTGGCGCTCTTCGCCCGAGAACGGCGTCGCGATGAAGCGGTCGATGAACGACACCGCCTCGTCGAACGTGTGCTGACGCGCGCCGATCGCGATCACGTTGGAATCGTTGTGCTCGCGCGCGAGCTCAGCCGTGGCCATGTTCCACACGAGCGCGGCGCGGACGCCGACGACCTTGTTGGCCGCGATCTGCTCGCCGTTGCCGGAGCCGCCGAACACCACACCGAGCGTCTCGACGCCGTCGGCCTGGTCGCGCACGACGGCCTGGGCGGCGCGGATGCAGAACGCCGGGTAATCGTCGAGCGGGTCGTACTCGATCGGTCCGTGATCGACGACCTCGTGGCCCTGTTCGGCCAGGTGGTGCTGAAGCTGGGTGGAGAACTCGAGACCGGCGTGATCGGTGCCGATGTGAATACGCATGCGCTCATCCTATTGAGGGCCGCCGACACCGCGGACGGACATGACGACGCCGCCCGCCCCGAAGGGGACGAGCGGCGTCGAAAGGCTCTCAAGGACGCAGGCCCGCGGCCACCGGCTTGAACCCGGCGCGAATGTTCTCGCAGCATCCCGGTCGGCACACGTCGAACCACGGACCGAGGTCGGTCACGTGCGGACGCTCGGACTGAGGCGTGCCCGCGAGACGCTCCTGGATGAGATCGACCAGACCCGAAACGTACGCCGGGTCGATGCCGGGAGTCGGGGTGCGCACCGCGCGGATGCCGGCTTCCTCGGCCGCCTCCATGGCCTCGGTATCGAGGTCCCAGAGCACCTCCATGTGGTCGCTGACGAAGCCGAGCGGGACGATCGCCACGGCCTCGACGCCACGGCTGGGGAGCTCGGCGATCACGTCGTTCACGTCGGGCTCGAGCCACGGCTGCGAGGCGGGGCCGGAGCGGGACTGGTAGACCAGCTCCCACTCGACGTCGGCGACCGCCGCGGCCACCTCGGCCATCACGTACGTGGCCACGGCCTTGTGCTGGGCCTCGTAGGCACCGCCCTCGCCGAAGTCGACGTCGCGCGGGCCCGAGCGCTGGGCATCGGCGGTGGGGATCGAGTGGGTGGAGAAGAGCACGCGGATCTTCTCGGGCGCGATGCCGTCGGCCACGTAGGTCGACACGGCATCCTTCACTCCCTCGACGAACGCGGAGACGAAGCCGGGGTGGTCGAAGAACTGGCGCACCTTGTCGATGGTCACCGTGTCGCCGAGTCCGGTGGACTCGAGCACGCGCGCGAAGTCCTCGCGGTACTGGCGGCAGCTCGAGAACGAGCTGTATGCGCTCGTCGCAACCGCGAGCAAAGTGGTGTCACCGGCCTCGGCCGCCTCGGTGACGGCCTCTTCGAGGTACGGCGCCCAGTTGCGGTTGCCCCAGTAGACCGGCAGGTTCAGCCCGCGACGCGCGATCTCGGCCTCGATCGCCGCCTTCAAATCGCGGTTCTGCTGGTTGATGGGGCTGATACCGCCGAAGTGACGGTAGTGGTGGGCCACCTCTTCGAGGCGCTCGTCGGGGATGCCGCGGCCGCGGGTGACGTTGCGCAAGAAGGGAATGACGTCCTCCTGGCCCTCGGGCCCGCCGAAGCCGGCGAGGAGGACCGCGTCGTATGCCACGGGCGTCTCGACCCACTTGGGTCCGGATGATGCGGCGGGAGACGCGTAGAGGACGGTCTCCGGGCTGGTGTCCATATCGGTCGTGCTCACCCCGACATCCTCGCACCTGAGCGGGGAGCCAGGTCGTGGGGTATCTCGACAGTAGGCTTATACGGTTGTCGTCGGCGCCAGCAGTGCCATTTGCGACGATCCACCCGCATCCTTGGGAGAACGCCAGTGCCAGGAGAGAACCTCACCCGCATCGAAGCGCAAGAGCGCCGCGCGATCGTCGACACGCGAGAGTACGACGTGCGCCTCGACCTCACGAGGGGCGACGAGGTGTTCGGTTCGGTCACCACCGTCCGCTTCGCCGCGACCGAGGGCGCCGCGACCTTCATCGACCTCATCGCCCGCTCGGTGAACGCGGTGACGCTCAACGGCCGTGACCTCGACCCGGCCGCGGTGTTCGCCGACTCCCGAATCGCCCTCGACGACCTTCAGGCCGAGAACGAGCTCGTCGTCGACGCCGACTGCGAGTACACCAACACGGGCGAGGGTCTGCACCGCTTCGTCGACCCCGTCGACGGCGAGGTGTACCTTTACACCCAGTTCGAGGTCCCCGACTCGCGCCGCGTGTTCACCGTGTTCGAGCAGCCCGATCTCAAGGCCGCCTTCACCTTCACGGTCACGGCCCCCGCCGAGTGGAAGGTCGTCTCGAACTCCCCCACGCCCGAGCCCGTCGACCTCGGCGGCGGTTCCGCGCAGTGGTCGTTCCCGGCCACCCCGCGCATCTCGTCGTACATCACCGCCCTCGTCGCCGGCCCCTACGAGGCGACGTTCTCCGAGCTCACCAGCGCTGACGGCCGCGTCATCCCCCTGGGTGTCTACGCGCGTAAGAGCCTGTGGCAGTTCCTCGACGCCGACTACGTCTTCGACAAGACCCGTCAGGGCTTCGCGTACTTCGAGGAGAAGTTCGGCTTCCCCTACCCCTTCGCCAAGTACGACCAGCTGTTCGTGCCCGAGTTCAACGCGGGTGCCATGGAGAACGCCGGTGCCGTGACGTTCACCGAGACCTACGTCTTCCGTAGCAAGGTCACGGATGCCGTGAAGGAGCGCCGCGTCGTCACGATCCTGCACGAGCTGGCGCACATGTGGTTCGGCGACCTCGTCACCATGAAGTGGTGGAACGACCTCTGGCTGAACGAGTCGTTCGCGGAGTGGGCCTCGACGATCGCCACCGCCGAAGCCACCGAGTGGGAGGCGGCCTGGACCACCTTCAACGCGATGGAGAAGACCTGGGCGTACCGCCAAGACCAGCTGCCCTCCACGCACCCCGTCGTCGCCGAGATCAACGACCTCGAAGACGTCCAGGTCAACTTCGACGGCATCACCTACGCCAAGGGCGGGTCGGTGCTCAAGCAGCTGGCGGCGTGGGTCGGCATCGAGCAGTTCTTCGCCGGCGTCGCCGCGTACTTCCAGAAGCACCAGTGGTCGAACACCGAGGTCGGCGATTTGCTCGTCGAGCTCGAGGCCACGAGCGGCCGCGACCTGGGCGACTGGGCGAAGAAGTGGCTCGAGACGGCGGGCGTCAACACCCTCTCCCCCCTCATCGAGCAGGACGAGCACGGGTCGATCACGCGCTTCGCGATCGTCCAGACCGCGCCCTCGGACTACCCGACGATCCGTCCGCACCGCCTCGCGGTGGGCTTCTACTCGCTCGACCGTTCCGGCAACCTCGAGCGCGTGCACCGCGTCGAGCTCGACGTCGACGGCGACCGCACCGAGGTGCCCGAGCTGCGTGGCATCCGTCGTCCTGACCTCGTGCTGCTCAACGACGACGATCTCGCCTACGCGAAGATCCGCCTCGATGAGCGTTCGCTGGCTACGGCCGTTGCCCACCTGAAAGACATCGCGAACCCGCTGGCGCGCTCGCTCGTCTGGGGCGCGGCGTGGGACCAGACCCGGGATGCCGAGGCCTCGGCGACCGCCTACATTGACCTGGTGCTGCGCAACATCGCCGCGGAGACCGAATCGACGACGGTCCGGACGACCCTGGCTCAGCTGCAGCTCGCCGCCAACAGCTACGTCGCCCCGGCGACCCGCGACGCCGCGCGCGAGCGCGTGGCCGACGGACTCTGGGAGCTCGCGCGCGCGGCGGAGGCGGGCAGCGACAGCCAGCTGCAGTTCGTGACCGCCTTCGCTTCGGCTGCGACGACCCCGGCGCACGTCGAGGCCGTGCGCGCATTGCGCGACGGCGAGACCGTGCTCGAGGGCCTCGAGATCGACACCGACCTCTCGTGGCAGTTGCTGGTGGCCCTGGCCGCCGGCGGCGCCGTCACCGCGGCCGACATCGACGCGGCTCGCGCGGCCGACAACACCGCCAAGGGCGGAGAGTTCGCCGCGCAGGCGAAGGCGGCCTTGCCCACCCACGAGGCGAAGCAGGAGGCCTGGAGCGCGCTCATCGACCGGGCCGACGCCCCGAACACGATCGTGCGCTCGGCCGCTCTCGGCTTCACGCACCCCGCGACCGTTGCCGTGCTCGCCGACTTCGTCGAGCCCTACTTCGCGATGCTGCTGCCGATCTGGGAGAGCCGCAGCTACCAGATCGCGCAGTACCTCATCGTGGGTCTCTACCCCGCCGCCCTGGCGAACCGCGAGTTGCGCGACGCCACCCGCGCGTGGCTGTCGGCGCACGCCGATGCGGCTCCGGCGCTGCGTCGCCTGGTGAGCGAGAATCTCGCGGGCGTCGAGCGCGCTCTCGCTGTTCAGGAGCGCGACGCGCAGTAGTCCCGGCATCGTCCGGCCCGTACGCCCCCTCCCCGCTCCGGCGGGAGGGGGCGTACCTCTTGCGATGTACGTCGCTCGCGACGATCAGTCTCACGGGGGATGCGCCCGAGTCCAGCGGATTCCTAGCCTGGACACATGATCGTCGCAGACCACCTCACCAAGAGATACGGCTCCCGCACCGCCGTGTCCGACGTCTCCTTCACCGTCACGCCCGGGCGCGTGACCGGCTTCCTCGGCCCCAACGGTGCCGGAAAATCGACCACGATGCGCATGATCGTGGGTCTCGACCGTCCGACCGCGGGCCGTGTCACGGTCAACGGCAAGCCGTATGACCGCCTCGCCGCGCCGCTCACCGAGGTCGGCATCCTTCTCGACGCCAAAGCCGTGCACACCGGCCGGTCGGCTCGCAACCATCTGCGGGTCATGGCCGCGACCCACGGGATCAGCCGTCGACGCGTCGACGACGTGATCGAGCTCACCGGCATCGCGTCGGTCGCCGACAAGCGCGCGGGTGGATTCTCGCTCGGCATGGGACAGCGGCTGGGGATCGCTGCCGCCCTCCTCGGCGACCCGCACACGCTGATCCTCGACGAACCCGTCAACGGCCTCGACCCCGAAGGCGTGCGCTGGGTGCGCGAGTTCGTGCGCCATGTCGCCGCCGAGGGGCGCACCGTCCTCCTCTCGAGCCACCTCATGAGCGAGATGGCGCAGACCGCCGACCACGTCATCGTCCTCGGCCGCGGCTCCGTGCTGGCCGACGCACCTCTCGACGAACTCGTCCGTTCCTGGACGCGGGCAGCCGTCCTCGTCCGCTCCCCCGACCTCACCCGGCTCGTTGAGATCCTCTCCGCCGAGGGGACGACCGCGGCACCGGCCGAGCCCGGCGCGGCACTCATCACCGGATCCACCGCGGCCGAGATCGGCGACATCGCCGCGCGGTACGGCATCCCGATTCGCGAACTCACTCCGCGTAGCGGATCGCTCGAAGAGGCCTATCTCGCCCTCACCGATGACGCTGTCGAGTACAAGACGAAGGAACTCGCATGACCACGACCACCTCCCCTCGCCGCGAAACGTTCGTTTCCGAGGCCAGTGGCCCCACGTTCGCCCGTGCGCTGCGCAGCGAGCTGCTGAAGCTCACCACTCTGCGGTCGACCTGGTGGGCGCTGGCCGTCGCGGCCGCGCTCTCGATCGGCATCGCCTATCTCTACTCCTCGGCCACCGACGGAGGATCGCCGGTCACGGCAACGCTCGTCTCGGCGCAGTTCACGATGCTCGTCGCGGGCATCCTCGGCGCCATCGCCGTCACCGGCGAGTACGCCACCGGCATGATCCGCTCGACGCTCACCGCCAACCCCCGCCGTGCGCAGGCCGCCTTGGCCAAGGCGCTCGCGATCGCCCTCGTGCTGGGCGCGGCGACGGTCGTGATCTCCCTCATCTGCCTCGCCGTCACCGTTCCGGCGGCGGCGGATGCCGTGCCGTGGGGCGACCCCGCGGCAGCCGTGATCCCGCTCGCGCTGGGTGTCGTCGCGATGGTCGCCTACGCGCTCATCGGCACCGGGTTCGGCCTGCTCATCCGCAACGGTGCCGGCGCCATCGCGGCGACCGTCGGCGTGCTGTTCGTCGCCCCGATCGCCTTCAACCTCTTCGCCCTCGGGGGTCCCTCGTGGCAGTGGGTCGTGGACCTCAGCCGCTACCTCCCGGTCTCCGCCGGCTCCGAGCTGAGCGCGGTGCCGACCGGCGACGTGCTCGTTCCGGCTCTCACTCTCGCCGCGTGGGTCGTGGGTCTGCTCACCGCCGGGATCGTCCTGCTCCAGCGGCGCGACGCGTAGCGACGGCCGACCGAGAGAGGGATGCCTCGGCGCTCAGGTGGCGCCGAGGCATCCCTGGCTAGCATGAGAACGATGTCTGTTCTCGCCAGCGCACCGGAACCGTCCTCCAGCCCCACCTCCCCCGCCGACTTCGTCGAGCCGGAGACATGGGCCTGGGTCGGTGTGCGCCTGCTGGAGATCGGCGGCGTGGTCCTCAGGATCCTCGCGATCATCATCGGCGTCGTCCTGACCGCGTGGCTCCTCCGCCTCCTCATTCGGCGAGTCGTGAACCGCATCGTCAACGGGGCCAAGAAGAACGCCCGCGTCGATGACACCCAGGCCATCGACCGGTCGCCCCTGGCGGCGGTCCGTCTCGTCCAGCGCACGCGCACCCTCGGAACGATCCTGCAGAACATCGTCAACGTGGTGCTGGTGGTCGTCGCCCTCGTCTGGATCGCCGGCATCGTCGCCCCCAATGCCCTCGCGTCACTCACCCTGCTCACCGCGGCGGTGGGCGCCGGTCTCGGCTTCGGGGCGCAGAACATCGTCAAAGACGTGCTGAACGGCATCTTCATCGTCGCCGAAGACCAGATCGGGATCGGTGATGTCGTCGACCTGGGTCTCGCGACCGGAATCGTGGAGTTCGTCAGCGTCCGCATCACGCACGTGCGCGACGTCAACGGAACGCTCTGGTACGTGCGCAACGGTGAGATCACGCGCATCGGCAACATGTCGCAGGGGTGGGCGCGCGTCATCATCGACCTGGCCGTCCCCGTCGATTCCGACATCGACCAGGTCGAGAAGGCGATGCTGGATGCCGCCCGCGGACTCGCGAAGGAACAGAAGTGGCGCTCTCGGATCATCGAGCAGCCCGAGATCTGGGGGCTGGAGTCCATCGGCGGTGACGCCCTCGTCATCCGTCTCGTGATGAAGACCCGCGCGGGCTCGAAAGACGATGTCGCCCGTGAACTGCGCATGCGCCTGAAGCGCGCCATCGACGCGATCGGCGTCACGCTTCCGTTGCTCAACTCGATCGTTCTCACCGGGTCGGATGGAGCACAGAGCATCCGCGGCGCCCATCCGCCGAAGACGAAGCCGACGCCGATCACCCCTCCCCCCGAGCGCCCGGTGTGGCGTCCGCGCCGTCGCAAGCTCGCCGTTTCCGAGACCGTCCTCGACGCGGACGCCACGGAGGTTCAGGCTGCCGCCGAGCACGCCGACCCCGTAGCCCCGAAGAAGACGAAGCCGCGGCGGCCGGCGGCATCCGCCACCCCCACGGCGCCGTCCACCGCCGCGGCGCAGCCCTCGACCGCGTCGACCGACGAGGTCGCCAAACCCACCCCTCCCGCCGTGCGGGCCGACGATGACGGAGCACCCGCGTGAGCGAACCGATCAGCTTCTACGAGCAGGCGGGGGGCATGGACACGTTCCGCCGACTCGTGGACGCCTTCTACCGCGGGGTGGCCGCCGACGAGGTGCTCAAGCCCATGTACCCCGAGGAAGACCTCAGGCCCGCCGCCGAGCGCCTGACCCTGTTCCTCGCGCAGTACTGGGGCGGCCCCACCACCTACAGCGAGACGCGCGGGCACCCCCGTCTGCGCATGCGGCACATGCCTTTCCACGTCGACCCCGACGCCCGCGACCGCTGGCTGCAGCACATGCGCGTCGCGGTCGACGAGGTCGCCCTGCCCCCCTCCCTCGAAGCACCTCTCTGGGACTACCTCGAGCGCGCCGCGCACGCCATGGTCAACACGTTCGAGCCCCGCGGCGTCGGCCCCTCGCGCGACGGGCGACCCGACACCGGCCTCCCCGTCCGCGCCGCGGACTGACCGGCACCGCCGGCCGCGCGGAGTATCGTCGCGCGGCGGCCTCGATACGGCACGACGGTCACCCGCGACGCCCGTGAGGTCACAGCCCCGTCGTGCGCACCGCGGTGAGTCCGGAACGCACCGGCCCGCGCACGAGGATGTGGCCTCTCGCGAGCGTGACGCGCGTCCACACCCCGCTGGTGCGCACTGCCGCCATCTCTGCGCCGGCGATGAACCCCAGCGCGAATGCCGCGAAAGCCGTCCCCAGGGGCAGACCGCCCAGTGCCTCGTCGGGCGGCCCCCACACTTGCGCGCGGACGAGCCGCACGACGTCCTCGCCCGCGTCGGACGGCACCGCGTCGGCGACGGCCGCAATGCCGTACTGCGCCCGAGCGGCGAGGACGGCGCTGTCGATCTCGTTGGTCGGGGTCCACCCGCTCCGCGGCGGCGAGACGCCCGCCCACGCCGGAGAGGTGGCCACCTCGGGCAGGACGACAGCCGCCGCGTCATCGGGGGCCGGAAGAAGGGCGGATGCCTCGACCACCAGGTCGCACTCGAGTTCGGGATCGACCGCGGACACGCGTAGGCCGAGCACCGTCGGAGTGGCATCCATGAGGCCCCGCGGAGCGAGCGGCGCCGACGTGGTGACGAGCACACCTCTGTCGGCGCGAAGGCGGACGGTGCCGTCGCCGAGACGGATAGCACGGGAGGCGAAGGTCAGCAGGTCGGCTGCCGCCTGCGGGTCGGGGAAGATCAGGCGCGCGGACACCCGCCCTAAACTACCAAGCGGCGCACGCTCGTGGCGCCGGAACGGGAGTGAGCGTGACCGACGCCAACGACCCCGTCGCCTCTCTGCTCGCGGTGCTCGACCTCCGCGACGCCGGCGCACGGACCACCGAAGACATCTTCACGGGCGTGTCGCAGCCCATGCCGTTCGGCCGCGTCTATGGCGGACAGGTCCTGGCGCAGTCGATCGTCGCGGCCTCTCGCACGCTCCCGCCCGAGCGCACGGTCCACTCGATGCACGGCTATTTCCTGCGGCCGGGCGATCCCACAGACGGCATCACGTTCTCGGTCGATCGCATCCATGACGGGCGCTCGTTCTCGACGCGCCGCACCCAGGCCTTCCAGGCGGGCGTGCCGATCTTCTCGATGATCGCGTCGTTCCAGGACGACGGCCCGGGCCTCGAACACGCCGAGCCCTTCCCCGAGGGGATCCCCCAACCAGAAGATCTGCCTCCCGTCGATACCGACGAGCTGCACCCGCTGAGCCGCCGGATGTTCGCCGATCGGCCCGTCGAGGTGCGGCACGTGCCCTCACCGGTCTACACCTCGGTCGAGGGGCCCCACGTCCCCCGCCAGGCGGTCTGGATGCGCACGCGGCGCGCGCTCCCCGACGACCCGGCGATCCACCGTGCGGCCCTGGCCTACCTCAGCGACCTCACGATCCAGGAGACCATCCTGCGCGGGCACGGCGTGCCCTGGAGCACCCCGGGTCTGCGCGTGGCGAGCCTCGACCACGCGATGTGGTGGCACCGTGCCGGACGGGTCGACGGCTGGCTGCTGTACGTGCAGGAATCCCCGAATGCCCGCGGCGGCCGGGGCCTGTCCACCGGGCGCATTTACACGCGCGAGGGCACATTGCTCGCGAGCGTGGCGCAGGAAGTCATGGTGCGGGTCCCGCAAGGCTGATCTCGCGCCGGGCCCCCGCCCGAGGGCGAGCCTGCGTCAGCGCCCCGCGGTGCGGCGGCGGTACTCGATGGGGTGACCCACATACGGCTGCCACGCGCGCCGCTCGGACTCGCTCCAGCGGATTGGCCGCCCGCTCGCGGTGTCGACCAGAACCACCACCGCGGTCGCCCGGGCATAGAGCATCCGCTCCGCTTCGCCGACGGGGCTGAAGACCTCGAAGCAGATATCGGCGCTCGATCCGCCCATTGCCCCGATCCAGAGCCGCACGTCGAGCGGGCGCTGACTGTACGGGACCGGCCGCAGGTACTCGATCTCCTGGCGGGCGATGAGCGTGGCGCGCTCTCCGCCACTCTCAAGCACGTCCATGTCGAACACCGCCGTCGGCAGGGCCTCGCCGTCGCCGTCGGCGCGCCAGAATGCGCGGAGACGCGCCTCCTCGAGGAGCTTCAGCATCGAGGTGTTGTTGACGTGGCCGAGCGCGTCAAGGTCGCCCCAGCGGAGATGAATGGGGACGTGAACCGCCCGGGGAGCGACCTCAGCCGCACCCCCGGGCATCTCGCGGTCGTCAGTCACGCGTGAGCTTGCGGTAGCTCGAGCGCGAGGCGTTCGCGGCATCCGGGCCGAAACGCTCGATCTTGTTGGCCTCGTACGCCTCGAAGTTGCCCTCGAACCAGTGCCACTGGTCGGGCTTCTCGTCGGTGCCCTCGTAGGCCAGAATGTGCGTCGCGATGCGGTCGAGGAACCACCGGTCGTGCGTGATGACCACAGCGCAACCGGGGAACTCGAGCAGGGCGTTCTCGAGCGAGCTGAGCGTCTCGACATCGAGGTCGTTGGTCGGCTCGTCGAGGAGCAGCAGGTTGCCGCCCTCCTTGAGCGTCAGCGCCAGGTTCAGGCGGTTGCGCTCACCACCGGACAGCACACCGGCCTTCTTCTGCTGGTCGGGCCCCTTGAAGCCGAACTTCGACACGTAGGCGCGCGAGGGGATCTCGGTCTTTCCGACCGTGATGATGTCGAGACCGTCGGACACGACCTCCCACAGTGTCTTGTCGGGATCGATGTTCGCCCGTGACTGGTCGACGTAGCTGATCTTGACCGTCTCACCGATCTTCAGCGTGCCCCCGTCGAGGGGCTCGAGGCCGACGATCGTCTTGAACAGGGTCGTCTTTCCGACACCGTTGGGGCCGATCACGCCGACGATGCCGTTGGGCGGAAGGTTGAAGCTCAGGTTGCTGATGAGCGAGCGGTCGCCGAAGCTCTTCTCGAGCTTCTTGGCGTCGATCACGATGCTGCCGAGGCGCGGACCCGCGGGGATCTGGATCTCGTCGAAGTCCAACTTGCGCGTGCGCTCGGCCTCGGCGGCCATCTCTTCGTAGCGCGCGAGGCGGGCCTTCGACTTGACCTGACGCCCCTTGGCGTTGGAGCGCACCCACTCGAGTTCTTCTTTGAGGCGCTTGGCGAGCTTGGCATCTTTCTTGCCCTGGACGTCGAGGCGCTGGCCCTTCTTCTCGAGGTAGGTCGAGTAGTTGCCCTCGTACGGGTAGAGGTGCCCGCGGTCGACCTCGGCGATCCACTCCGCGACGTTGTCGAGGAAGTACCGGTCGTGGGTGATGGCGATGACGGCACCCTTGTAGGCCTTGAGGTGCTGCTCAAGCCAGAGCACGCTCTCGGCGTCGAGGTGGTTGGTGGGCTCGTCGAGCAGCAGCAGGTCGGGCTTCTGCAGCAGCAGCTTCGCGAGGGCGACGCGGCGGCGCTCACCACCGGAGAGCGGCACGACGGAGGCGTCGGCCGGCGGGGTGCGCAGGGCGTCCATCGCCTGTTCGAGCTGGGAGTCGAGGTCCCACCCGTCGGCAGCGTCGATCTCTTCCTGCAGGGTGCCCATCTCGGCGAGCAGGGCGTCGAAGTCGGCGTCGGGGTCGGCCATGAGCGCGGAGATCTCGTTGAAGCGATCGAGCTTCGGCTTGATCGCGACGCCGTCCTGGATGTTCTCGAGCACCGTCTTGCTGTCGTCGAGCTCGGGCTCCTGCATGAGGATGCCCACCGTGAAACCGGGGCTCAGCCGCGCCTCGCCGTTGGATGGCGTGTCGAGGCCGGCCATGATCTTGAGGATCGTGGACTTACCCGCGCCGTTCGGACCGACCATGCCGATCTTGGCGCCGGGCAGGAACGACATCGTGACGTCGTCGAGGATGAGCTTGTCGCCCACGGCCTTGCGGGCGCGGACCATGGAGTAGATGTATTCGGCCATCGAGGAGTACCACCTTCGATCGGGGATGAGGGCCGCGCCCTCCCGGAATGCCGAGACACATCTCAACGAGGCACACGGGCGCGCGGAAGTCGTGACCAGCCTACCAACCCGGGTCGCGGCGCCGCCCGCCCAGTGATTCTCGAGCGGTCCAGCCCACGTCGAGCACCCCTGAGAGCTCCCCGCGCGTCACCAGTCGATCGCGCGCGTCTGCCCGATCAGGCACCCTCCGGCCGACAGACCGGGGAGGACTGTCGTCACGGGCGAACCGATGGACGGACCGACCTGTCCGACGAGGCAGTCTTCTCCCCACCGGACCGAGAACTCGATGCTCTCGGCGGGATTGCCAATCGTGGTGCTGTCGGGGGTGACCTGCATCGCCGACCGGTCGTAGCCTGCGGTGACGAGCGCGTCGATGTACGCCCGCCCGGACACCTGGTCGGGGCCGGCCCAGACCTGCGCCACCACCTCAGTGAACAGCGGCAGGTTGTCGGACGCTGTTCCCTCCGGCACGAGGGCCGCGGGGGCGGGTGCCGGGGCCGAGGGGTCCGCAACGCTCGACGCCGATGGCGACTCCGCCCCGGGAGTCTCGGTCGACGGGACCTCCGGAGAGCAGCCCGTCAGCACGACGGCGGTCGCGAGGACCAGCAGAACGGCCGAACGGGGCTTCACGCGGATCACCCGCCCGAGTCTACGTTCCCGACCGCAACGGCCGACCTCCCTAGAAGGGAGTCGGGTCACCGACCTCCGCCAGGGAGTCTGCCGCGCGTTCGGCGGTCACGTTCGGCGCTGGGTCGGCATCGACATCCTCGTCCAGGGGTGCAGCCCCCGGAACGGCCCAGCCGTCGGCATCCGTCGCGGGTGCCTCTGCCGTCGGCCGGCCCGCGTCACCCCCGGCCGGAGTGGCGGCACGTGCGGGGCGGGAGAAGATGGAGACCCCCCACCGCAGATCGTGTCCGATCGCGTCGGCGCTGACGTCGGCGCTCACCCCTCGCTTGGTCTCGGTCTCCCACTCCCGCAGTCGCAATCGCCCGGCCACGATGATCCGTTCGCCCTTGCGGATCGACGACAGCGCGTGTCGTCCCAGTTCCCCGAAGACCGAGACGGCGTAGTAGTTGGTGTGCCCGTCGACCCACTGGCCGCGTTCGCGGTCGAAGCGGCGTTCACTGACGGCGAGCCGGAGCGCGGCGATGGGATCGCCACCGCGCGTTGCGCGCTCCTCCGGGTCTCCGACGACGTTGCCGACGAGGGTGATGTGGTCGCTCATGATGGTGTCCTCTCGTGATCGTGTGCTCCGGCACCCGTGTGCCCGACGGATGCCGGAGACAACGTCAGGATGACCGTTCTCGTCGACGCGCCGACCGGCAAAACGGGCGGTCGGTGGAGAGATCACGAAGTCCGCCCCCTGGGGAGGAGTCACGGCGGCGACCGTCGACAGCAATGTCGGAGGCCACTCCTACCGTGAGGGCATGAGCACCGTCCTCTGGAACGACCTCGCACCGGCCCCGCGCCCGGCCGGGTGGGGTGCAGCGACGCATGTCGCCGCCGGCCTGTGGCGCATCGCCGACCCGCGGGGCGTCGTGGTCGGTCACGTGCGCGCGATCGCCGCCGACGAAGGCTGGCGTTACGCGGCCGAGCGTTTCCACACGGCCTCCGGTCGATTCCGCCGGCTCGGGGAGTTCTGGTCCTCGGCCGATGCCCTCGAGTGCCTTCGATATGCGCGCTGATCCTCGCCGCACCGTGGCCCGATGACCTCAGACGACCGCCGCGAGATCGTCGAGCGACGTGTGCGACGTGGTGCCACGCACCTCGTGCCACGACGACCGCAGCACGTCTACAGCACGCTCGAGCGTGTGCGCAGCTGCGGTGAAGGGGATGCGCAGGCGACGGTCATGACCGCCGTCGACGGCGAACCGCGAACCCGCCGAAAGCAACAGCCCGCGGGAGCGGGCGTTCATGACCAGCGGCGTACTCACGGGCTCCCCGATCCCGACCCACAGCGAGACGCCGCCTCTCGGCGCGGGCACCTCCCACTCGGGCAGCGCACTCGCCAGGGCTCGTGTCACCGCGTCGCGGCCGGCACGCAAGACGGCCGCACGCTGCGCGGCGATTTCGTCCAGCCGTGCGACAAGCCGGGTGGCGACCGCCTGTTCGAACTCGGGGGTGCCGAGGTCGTGTACGGGGCGACCGCTGGCGAGACGCCGGACGACGTCGGTATGCGCGCGCACCCAGCCCACCCGAAGTCCGCCCCAGACCGTCTTTCCCATCGACCCCACCCGAATGATCCGGTCGGAGTCAGGGAAAACCGCCGGCGGGGTTTCGCGATCGATGTCGAGCTCGGCGGTCGTCTCATCGAGCACGAGGAAGGTGCCGGCCACCTGCGCTCCCTCGACGAAGGCGCGCGCCTCCGCGGACGTCATCGTGCGGCCGGTGGGGTTCTGGAAGTTCGGCATGAGATAGGCGAGCGACGGAAGCACGCGGGCGAACGTCTGCGCGGCGCGATCGAGATCCCACCCGTCGTCCGGCGATACCGGCACACCCACCAGGCGTGCCCCGACCGCGCGGAAGGCATCCGCACCGTGCGGGTACGTCGGAGTCTCGATGAGAACACGGTCGGCGCGCGCGAGGAGGACGGAGGCGATCAGGTGCAGGGCGCTCTGCGCGCCGGTGGTGATGAGGATCTGGTCGGCATCGGTCGGCAGGCCCTGCGCGCGGTACCGCTGAGCGAGAGCCTCGCGCAGCTGAACGTCGCCGACGACGTCGTATCCCGTTCGGGCCACCAGGGCCGCTGCCTCGCCCGCCACCTCGGTGATCACCGCCGGGAGCCCGGGCCAGGCCGCCGGGCTCGCCTGCTGCAGGTCGATGACGCCGTCGCGCCGGGTGTCGCTCCCCGGGTCCGTCCGTCGCAGAGGCAAGGTCACGCTGCCGCTGCCGCGGACGCTCTCGATGTGCGCCGTGTCGCGAAGGCTCCGGTACGTGGCCGCGATCGTCGTGCGGCTGAGGTTGAGCGCCGCCGCCAATTCACGCTCGGCGGGGAGCGCTGTGCGCGGGGCGATGCGATTGTCCAAGCACATCAGACGGATGGCATCAGCCAATGACTCATACGCGGGCCCGCGTCCGCGCCACCCTCCGAGGGCTTCCGCCAACGCGCGAGCCGAGATCCGGGAATCCATGGGGCCAGAGTAGGGCAATTGGCCCTGCGGCTCGAATCCAATGACGTGATTGGATTTCTACGTGATGTCCCGAACGCTCCGCCTTCTCGTCGGTCTCGCTCTCTACGGGTTCGGCTGCGCGCTCACCGTGGCCGCGGGCCTCGGCGTCGACCCGTGGACCGTTTTCGCCGAAGGTCTCTCGCGTGTCACGGGGATCGGCATCGGCTGGATCACGAACATCGTCGGCCTCAGCGTCCTCGTGCTGTGGATCCCCCTCCGCCAGCGTCCGGGAATCGGCACCGTGGCGAACATTCTTCTCGTGGGCACGAGCATGCAGATCGCCCTCGGGTTCCTTCCGACCGCGACCGACGCCCTGTGGCAGGTCGTGATGCTGGTCACCGGCGTTGTGACGGTGGCCGTGGCATCCGGTCTGTACATCGGCGCGCACTTCGGACCCGGACCGCGCGACGGACTGATGACCGGCCTGCACTCCCGGTTCGGTTGGCCGATCTGGGCGTGCCGCCTCGGCGTCGAGGGGTCGGTCCTCGTCGCCGGATGGCTTCTCGGGGGAACCGTGGGCATCGGAACGGTCGTGTTCGCGCTCGGGATCGGACCGCTGGTGCACGTCGCGCTCCCGCTCCTGGCAGCCCCCGAGCCGCACCGGCGCCGCCGCGCGGCCGCACGGGTCTAATCGGGTCTCACACCGCGACGAAGTGCGCGCGACCCGCGGCGGCGGTCAGTGCGCGCGGAACTCGGGCCGGTCGCTGCCCGGCTTCAGGTGCGCGTGCAGCGCACTCTTGGCGATCTCGAGGGTCGGATACACACCGAGCTGCTCGTCCTTTCCGGCCATGTGTACGGCATAGCCGGCGGCATCCTTCTGGATCTTCCCCACGACGCCGCTCGGGCCGTACGCCACCCACAGGCGTCGTGTCATCGTCTCGGACATGTCGTTCCTTTCATTCGACGTGGCCGCACGCTACGCCGACGCCACACGAAGCACCAGGGGGTGCATGACACCGCACGAACCCGGGGCGATATCCTGGACCGCGACCCCCAGTAGCTCAGTGGATAGAGCAGCGGCCTTCTAATCCGCCGGTCACACGTTCGAATCGTGTCTGGGGGACCGATCTGGCCCCGGGGCCCCTCACTAGGATGAGGGGATGGTAGGCGCCTCTGAGAACGACCGGCTCGTATGGATCGACTGCGAGATGACGGGACTCGACCTGGCCGTCGACGAACTCGTCGAGATCGCGATCGTCGTCACCGACTTCGAGCTGAACGTGCTCGACCCGGGGTTCCAGATCGTCATCAAGCCCGACGACTCGGCCTTGGCGAACATGGGCGAGTTCGTCACCGAGATGCACCGTTCGTCGGGCCTGCTCGACGAGATCCCCCACGGCGTGAGCCTCGCGGATGCCGAATTCCAGGCGCTCGAGTACATCCAGCGCTTCGCGCCGCTGGAGGGCAAGGCCCCGCTCGCCGGGAACACGATCGGCACCGACCGGATGTTCCTCGCGAAGTACATGCCGCGCGTGGACCGCTGGCTGCACTACCGCAACGTCGATGTGTCGAGCATCAAGGAGCTCTCGCGCCGGTGGTACCCGCGCGCCTACTTCAACGCGCCCACCAAGAACGGCGGCCACCGCGCCCTCGCCGACATCCTCGAGTCGATCCGCGAGCTCGCGTACTACCGCAAAGCGGTCTTCGTTCCCGAGCCCGGACCCACGAGCGACGAGGCCAAGAGCGCCGCAGCGTCGGCCGTTTCGTCGTTCTCGCGCGACGTATGACATAATCGTTCAGTTGTCCGCTGCGGCAGACACATGGTGGCTATAGCTCAGTTGGTAGAGCACCGCGTTGTGGTCGCGGGGGCCGCGGGTTCAAGTCCCGTTAGCCACCCCACTCTCGAAGGCCCGCCTCCCCGGCGGGCCTTCGTGTTTCACGGATGCCACGGGCCGAGCGACCGTAGAATCGTCAGGACGACGCGGCTCGGCATCCCGTCGCGTTCGTCCGAGCGACCGGGAGGCCTAATGAACGACGATGTCGACGATGCTCCGGCTCTGGCGCTCGACGCCGCGCAGTTCGAGCGACTCGTCGTGGACGAACTGGATCGTCTGCCGGATGACATGGTCGACGGGCTCGACAACGTGATCTTCGTCGTCGAGGACCGCCCCGAAGACGGCTCGCTGGATCTGCTCGGTCTGTACGACGGCTGGGCGCTCACGGAGCGTGAGCGCTACGGCACGGGGGAACTGCCCGACCGGATCATCCTCTACCGGGAAGCTCACCTGGCCGCCTGCGCGGACGAGGATGAATTGCGCGACGAGATCCACACGACCCTCGTGCACGAGATCGCCCACTTCTACGGCATCGACGATGCCCGTCTGCACGAACTGGGGTGGGCGTGATGGCCGGTGCCGCCTTCCCCGAGCTCGATGAGATCACCGACGTCGAGGTCGCTCCCCCGTCATCGTGGCAAACCGTGGTGTGGAACGATCCGGTGAATCTCATGAGCTATGTCGTCCACGTCTTCCGCACCTATTTCGGCTTCGACGCTGCCACCGCGCACCGACTCATGCTCTCGGTGCACCACGACGGACACGCCGTCGTGGCCCGCGGCCCGCGCGAACTGATGGAAGCGCACACCCAAGCCATGCACGAGTTCGGCCTGTGGGCGACGGTGCGAAAGGACCCCTTGTGAGCGAACGCATCATCGTCCTCGAAGTCAGCGGCCTCGAGGCCCTCCACCTCGCCGGCATCGTGGGCCAGTTCCGTGATCTCGTCGTGGATGCCGGGCGCGACGACGACCCCGCGGTCGCGCGGCTCCTTCCCGATGCCTATCCAGACGACGAGGCCGCCAGCCGTGAGTTCCGTCGCCTGACCGGCGCCGACATGCTCGATCGTCGCGCCGCCGACGCCCGCACGGTGCTCACCACGCTCGGCATGGACGGCGACGACCTCGACCCGACGAGCGACCCCGACACGACCATCTCGGTGGCCCTCGGCGAAATCGAGGCGCAGGCCTGGATGCGGACCCTCTCGGCGGTGCGTCTCGTGCTGGCGACCCGGCTCGGCATCCAGAACGACGACGACCACCGCCCCGACGACCCTCGCTTCGGGATCTACGACTGGGTCGGGTATCGCCTGGACGGTCTGGTCGCCGCGCTCGACCGGCGCGACGATCAGACCGGGGCGGAGAAGTAGAGCGCGAATCTCACGGCAGAACGACGACGAGCGACGCGTGCGCGTGCGGCGCGTTCTGCGTCAGGTGCCGTTCTTCTTGGGCGGCCCACCGCTCCCAGTGAGGCCGGTAGGTCTCGCCATCGCGTCC
The DNA here is from genome assembly GCF_057167165.1 of Microbacterium sp. ZW3a. Lineage (NCBI taxonomy): Bacteria > Bacillati > Actinomycetota > Actinomycetes > Micrococcales > Microbacteriaceae > Microbacterium > Microbacterium sp. ZW3a. The sequence continues at coordinate 1,693,152 of NZ_CM169903.1, forward strand.
CAGGGCGCGACTCTTGCGCGACGTGTCCGGCGCGTCGACCCACACGCGGACGTCGGCGAGGGGCGCTGCCGCCGGCGTGAGCACCCCCGAGCCCTCGACGACGAGGGGAAGCGAGGGATCGACGGCGTGGGCTTCTGCGCGCGCGCCCGCCTCCCAATCCCATCGCTCCCACACGCCGACCTTCCCCTTCGCGTGCGGGAGCAGGATCGACTCGCGGGCATAGTCCGCCCCCTCGGCCAGTCCGTCCCACCCGGGGTAGAGGTCGTCGAGCGCGACGAGCTGCACGCGGCCGTTGCCGGGCCACGCGGAAACCAGGCGCCGGGCGAGGCTGCTCTTGCCCGCACCACTACGGCCGTCGATCACGACCACGGGGTTGGCAGCCCCCAGCGCCGTCACGCGCGCCACTATTGCGGCGACGGCGGACCGAAGTGCCTCGTCGAGGGGATCGGCACTACTTCTTGAGAGCGCGGATGACACGGCTGAGCGCGCGACCGGCGACCCACACGAAGGGGATCGCAACGGCGAGGAACGACACCACGTTCGGCTCGAACCGGAGGTCGTCGCCGCGCCGGATGTACGCACCGAGGGGCACTGAGTACCCGCCGCCGCCACCCCCGCCGTTGCCCTGCTCGTCGGACCCGCCACCGTAGCCGGCCCAGGTGAGCGCGACCGGGACGAGACGCACGCCGTCGACGTCCTGCTGCTCTCCGTAGGCGGCGGTGACGCCGAAGCTCGTGGACTGCTGGCCGAGTTCCAATGCGATGTTGGGCATGGCCCCACCGTACCGGGCCACGCGCTCCCCGCCCAGGGGCGTTGCGCCGACCGGGGACGCCGTGTCAGTGCTCGTACGACGGCCGCGGATTCGTCGGCAGAGCGCCGCCGCCGCGCGTCGGCCCCAGCAGGGATCCGCGCGTCACCGCGCCCCGCCCGAAGCGCGCGGTGGCCCCGTCGAGCGCCCCCTCGACGCGCCGCCACTCCGCATCGTCGTCCCACAGCGTGGCTGCCGCGGACGCCGGTCGTAGCTTCTCTCCGCGAACCCCGACCAGGCGCACGGCCTGGCGTCGGTCGATGCCGTCGAAGAGCTCGATCGCCGCGTCGCCGATGCGCTGGCCGACCGACGTGGCCTCGGGGAGAGTCCGCGAGCGACTGAGCGTGGTGAAGTCGCTGAAGCGCACCTTGATCGAGATCGTCGAGGCTTCGAACCCCTGGCCGCGCAACCGCGCACCGACGCGGTCGGCCAGACGGCGCAGCTCGACGTGGAGCGTGCGCGTGTCGGTGATGTCAGTGTGGAAGGTCTCTTCGTGCCCGACGCTCTTCTCGACCCGCCCCGTGTGCACTTCGCGGGCGTCGATCCCGCGCGCCAGGTGCCAGATACGCTCGCCCATCGCGGGCCCCAACGCGGTGTCGAGCACAGGGCGCGGCGCATCGATCACATCGGCGACGATGCGGATGCCGCGGGACTCCAGCGCCTCGGCGGCCTTCGGCCCGACCCCCCACAACGCGCGCACCGATCGCGGTCGCAGGAACGCTTCGGTGTCGGCGGCGGCGACGATGAGCAGGCCGTCGGGCTTCGAGATCGTCGAGGCCATCTTCGCCACGTGCTTGGTCGCCGCGACCCCCACGCTGCAGGTGAGGCCGGTCTGCTCCTTCACCCGCACGCGCAGATCACGCGCGATCGTTCCGGGACTCCCCCAGAGCCTCCGCGCGCCGCGCACGTCGAGGAACGCCTCGTCGATGGAGAGCGGCTCGACCAGCGGGGTGATCTCATCGAAGATCGCCATGACCTGGCGCGACATCTCGGTGTAGCGCGTGTACGGCGGGTTGACGACGATCGCCGTCGGGCACATCCGCAGGGCGACGGCGACCGGCATCGCCGATTTCACCCCGTACCGGCGGGCTTCGTACGAGGCGCTCGACACGACCCCACGCCCCTCGGAGCCGCCGATGATGAGCGGCTTGCCCGCCAGCGACGGATCGTCGAGCACCGCCACCGAGGCGAAGAACGCGTCCATGTCGACGTGGAGGATGCCAGCGCCCGTGTCGTCGGCACCCGGCGGGGACACGATGCGCCCCGTTCCGTCTCCGCGTCCCATGGCATCCATTCTGCTCCGGGCCTCCGACATGCGGGCCGCGAACCGGCGAACGTCCCCCGCTCGCCGCGCACCACACCCTGACAGCGACGGATGCCACGGCCCACCGGCGCGAAGCCGGTGACGCCGTGGCATCCGGTGACTTACTGTGCGGCGGCGCGCTCCAGAACGAGCTCGCGCACGCGCGCGGCGTCGGCCTGGCCCTTCATGGCCTTCATGACCGCACCGATGACAGCACCGGCGGCCTGGACCTTGCCGTCGCGGATCTTCGCCAGCACGTCGGGCTGGGCCGCGAGAGCGTCGTCGATCGCGGCGATGAGCGCCCCGTCGTCGGAAACGACCGCGAGACCGCGGGCGTCCACCACCTCTTGCGGGCTGCCCTCGCCAGCGATGACGCCCTCGAGCACCTGACGGGCGAGCTTGTCGGTCAGCGTTCCCGCGTCGACGAGCTGCTGGAGGGCGGCCACGTGCGCAGCCGACACGAGGTCGGCCGCGTCGCGCTCCTGCACGTTCGCGACCCGCGTGATCTCACCGGTCCACCACTTGCGCGCCGCGGCGGGGGCGGCACCGGCCGCGATCGTCTCGGCGACCGCGTCGAGCAGGCCACCGTTGGCGACGTCCTGGAACTCGAGATCGGTGAAGCCCCACTCCGCCTTGAGCCGGCGCCGACGCGCGGCGGGCGGCTCGGGCAGCGCGGCACGCAACTCCTCGATCAGCTCGGGCGCCGGAACGACGGGGAGCAGGTCGGGCTCGGGGAAGTAGCGGTAGTCGTCGGCATCCGACTTCGGACGACCGGGAGAGGTGCGCCCGGTGTCTTCGTGCCAGTGACGCGTCTCCTGCGTGATCGTGCCGCCCTTCGCGAGGATCGCGGCCTGCCGCTGGATCTCGTATCGCACGGCGCGCTCGACCGACCGCATCGAGTTGACGTTCTTCGTCTCGGTGCGCGTGCCGAGCTTCTCTTGGCCGCGCGGGCGCAGCGAGACGTTCGCGTCGCACCGGAGGTTTCCGCGCTCCAGGCGCGCCTCGGAGATTCCGAGCGCCCGCACGATGTCGCGGATCGTGGCGACATACGCCTTGGCCAGGGCCGGAGCGGAATGCTCGGCGCCGACGATCGGCTTGGTCACGATCTCGACCAGCGGCACACCCGCGCGGTTGTAGTCGACGAGGGAGTACTCCGCGCCCTGGATGCGACCGGTAGCCCCGCCCATGTGCGTGAGCTTGCCCGCGTCTTCTTCCATGTGCGCGCGCTCGATCGGCACGGTGACGATCGTGCCGTCTTCGAGCTCGACCTCGACCGAACCCTCGAAAGCGATCGGCTCGTCGTACTGCGAGATCTGGTAGTTCTTGCCGAGGTCGGGGTAGAAGTAGTTCTTCCGGGCGAAGCGGCTCGACGGCGCGATCGAGCAGCCGAGGGCAAGCCCCAGGCTGATCGACGAGCGGATCGCTTCCTGGTTGACCACCGGCAGCGCGCCCGGGAGTCCCATGTCGACCGGCGCGACGAGGGTGTTGGGAGCGGCGGTGTGGTTCGCCTCGTTCGCGGGGTTGGGTGCGGCCGAGAACATCTTGGTCGCCGTGTTCAGCTCGACGTGCACCTCGAAGCCGAGGACCGGCTCGAACATCTCGAGCGCCTCGTCGAAGTCCATCAGCGCATCTTTCGCCATCAGCGCGACGCTCCGTTCGTGAGAGAGGGGGCCTGATCCAGCAGCGGACCGCCCCACTGGTCGACCAGCAGCGCCTCGAGGGCGGCGCCGACGCGGTAGAGACGGGCGTCTTCGCGCGCGGGGGCGAGGAATTGGATGCCGACGGGCAGACCGTCTTCTGCTGCCAGCCCGCTCGGGATCGAGATGCCCGGAACTCCCGCGAGGTTCGCGGGAATCGTCGTGACGTCGTTGAGGTACATCTGCAGCGGGTCGTCGATCTTCTCGCCCAGGCGGAACGCGGTCGTCGGCGCCGAGGGGGTGGCGATCACGTCGACCTCCGCGAACGCGGCGTCGAAGTCCTGCTGGATGAGCGTGCGCACCTTCTGGGCGCTGCCGTAGTAGGCGTCGTAGTAGCCCGCCGACAGCGCGTAGGTGCCCAGGATGATGCGGCGCTTGACCTCGGGACCAAAGCCCGCGTCGCGCGTGGCGGCCATGACGTTCTCGACCGTGGGGGTGCCCTGCGGCGTGACGCGCAGACCGAACCGCACCGAGTCGAACTTGGCCAGGTTGCTCGAGGCCTCGGCGGGGAGGATCAGGTAGTACGCGGCGACGCCGTACTCGAAGTGCGGCGCGCTGATCTCGACGATCTCGGCACCCTGGGCCTCCATCGTGGCCAGCGCCGCGCGGAACGAGGCGGAGACGCCCTGCTGGAAGCCGCGGTCGTCGAGCTCGCGGATGACCCCGACCTTCAGCCCCTTCAGCACTTCACCGGTCGCGCCCTCGCGGGCGGCAGCGGCGAACGAGGGCCACGCGTCGGACAGCGAGGTCGAGTCGTGCGGGTCGTGCCCGCCGATGACGTCGTGCAGGAGGCCGGCGTCGAGCACGGTGCGCGTGACCGGACCGACCTGATCGAGGCTGGATGCCAGGGCGATCGCGCCGTAGCGGCTGACCCCGCCGTACGTGGGCTTCACGCCCACGGTGCCGGTGACGTGCGCGGGCTGGCGGATCGATCCGCCGGTGTCGGAGCCGAGGGCGAGCGGGGCCTCGAACGCGGCGACGGCCGCGGCCGAGCCACCACCGGATCCGCCGGGGATGCGGTCGAGATCCCACGGGTTGCGCGTGGGGCCGTACGCCGAGAACTCCGTCGACGAGCCCATGGCGAACTCGTCCATGTTGGTCTTGCCGAGGGGCACCAGGCCCGCGGCGCGCGAGCGCGCCACGACCGTGGCGTCGAAGGGCGACATGTATCCCTCGAGGATCTTCGACCCGCTCGTGGAGGGCATGTCGGTGGTGACCAGCACGTCCTTCACCGCGAGCGGCACACCCGCGAGCTCGCCGAGCTGTTCGCCGGCGGCGCGACGGCGGTCGATGTCGGCGGCGACCTCGAGAGCGTGATCACTCACGTGGAGGAAGGCGTGGACGTCGCCGTCGACGGCGGCAATGCGGTCGAGGTGGGCCTGCGTCGCCTCGACGCTGGACACCTCGTTGGTCGCGAGAGCGGCGGCCAGGTCGGCGGCGCTCAGGCGGGTGATGTCGGTCACTGTTCTTCTCCGAGGATCGCGGTCACCCGGAACCGGCCGTCGGCCTGGTCGGGAGCGTTCTGCAGCGCCTGGTCGCGAGTAAGCGTGTCGCCCACGACGTCGGGACGGAAGACGTTCTGGAGCGGGATCGGGTGGCTCGTCGCGACGACATCGGGCGTTGCCACCTCGGACACCTTCGCGATGTTGTCGACGATGGCATCCAGCTGACCGGTGAGGCGCTCGACCTCCTCGTCGCTCAACTGGATCCGAGCGAGCACACCGAGATGGCGCACGAGATCAAGGGTGATTTCAGACACCCCCCAAGTCTAGTTCGCGGGCACCGCACGCCGAGACCGGCAGCACCCTACGCTGGGGGCGTGACGATCTTCGAGCCGCCGCGCCCCTGGACCGCCAGCTACGCCCCCGGCGTGCCGGAAGACCTCGAACCGCAGACGGGGTCGCTCGTCGACATTCTCGACGCGTCGACCCGCGACTACCCCGATGCCCCCGCCCTGGAATTCTTCGGGCGCGAGACCACGTACGCCGAGCTGTCGGCCGAGGTCTCCCGGGTCGCGGCCGCCCTCGCGGCCCACGGCGTCCGCGCCGGCGACCCGGTCGCGATCGTCCTCCCCAACTGCCCGCAGCACATCGTCGCGTTCTACGCCGTCCTGCGGCTCGGCGCCGTCGTCGTCGAGCACAACCCGCTCTACACCCCGCGCGAGTTGCGCAACCAGTTCGAGGATCACGGAGCGAAGCACGCGATCGTGTGGAGCAAGGTCGTGGCGACGGTGCAGCAGTTCCCCGCCGATCTCCAGATGGACACGCTCATCTCGGTCGACGTGACGCAGGCCATGCCGCTGCGCATGCAGGTCGCGCTTCGTCTGCCCATCGCCAAGGCGCGCGAGGCACGAGCGGCCCTGACCGAGAAGACCACGGATGCCACGCCCTGGGCCGAGGTCGTGCGACACGATCCACTGCCCGAGGCTCACCCGCGGCCGACGGTCGACGACCTCGCGATCATCCAGTACACGAGCGGCACGACGGGCATGCCGAAGGGCGCGATGCTGTCGCACGCGAACCTTCTCTCCAACGCCGCGCAATCTCGCGCGTGGGTTCCGTCGATCGTGCGGGGCCAGGGGTGCGTCGTCTACGCCGTGCTCCCCATGTTCCACGCCTACGGCCTGACGCTGTGCCTGACCTTCGCCATGTCGATGGGCGCGCGCCTGGTGCTGTTCCCGAAGTTCGACCCCGACCTCGTGCTCGCGGTGACGAAGAAGCACCCGGCCACCTTCCTGCCGCTCGTGCCGCCGATCGCCGAGCGTCTGCTGGCCGCCGCCGAGGCTCAGGGGGTGTCGCTCGCCGGGACCGACATCGCCATCTCGGGCGCCATGGCGCTCCCGCACGACCTGGTCGTGCCGTTCGAGAAGGCGACCGGCGGGTACCTCGTCGAGGGCTACGGGCTCAGCGAGTGCTCCCCCGTCCTTATGGCCAACCCGGTCGCCGAGAACCGTGTCCCCGGCACCGTGGGGCTGCCGCTTCCCGGCACGGAGTGCCGTGTGGTCGATCCGGACGATCCCCGAACCGATGTCGAGCCGGGCGGACGCGGTGAGCTCCTCGTGCGCGGTCCGCAGGTGTTCTCGGGCTACTACGGCAAGCCGGAAGAGACCGACGCTGTGTTCGTGGACGGATGGTTCCGCACCGGCGACATCGTCACCATCGACGAGGGCGGCTTCGTCCGCGTCGTCGACCGCATCAAGGAGCTCATCATCACGGGCGGCTTCAACGTCGCGCCCACCGAGGTCGAGAACGTGCTGCGGCAACACCCCGCCGTCGCCGACGTGGCAGTCGTGGGAATTCCCAGCGAGCACTCCGGCGAGGACGTGGTCGCGGCGGTCGTTGCCGCCCCCGGCTCCCACCTCGACCCCGAAGAGGTGCGGACCTTCGCGCGCGGCATCCTGACCCCGTACAAAGTGCCGCGGCGCATCGTTGTCGTTGACGAGCTGCCGAAGTCGCTCATCGGCAAGGTTCTGCGACGCCAGGTCAAGGAACGGTTGAGCGCGGGCTGACCCGCCCGCGGGTGGGGCGCAAGCCGGGTACGTCGCGCGCCACAGGACTCGCTTCCCCGGGCGCTCCACGAGGCGCGCTCACGCCTGAAACGTTCCCGGCCGCGGTTGTGCTCGCGCCGGAACGGTGTAGTCGGGGTCGTCCGGAAAGTGCCCGGAGCGGTCGTCCCACGTCAACTGGAGGACGGGGACCGACGCCTCGGCCGGCCGCTGATAGAAGCGATTGGCCCCGAAGACGATCTCGCCGGCGTTCGGCACGACCTCCACGCGCATCCGGTGCGGCCAGCCGTCGAGGGCGAGGACCTCACCGGGCATGAGGTCGCGGCCCTCGCTCACGAGACCGGCGATCTCGTTCAGCACACCGTGGGCGGTGCCGGGAGTCACTGAGAAGATCAGAAGCTCGGGATGCCCGAGTCCGAACAGCCCGATCGTGTAGGCGAACGAGGACGGTTCGGGTTCCGGCCCGCACGTGACGTACTCGATCGACACGCGGTGGGCGCGGATCGTCTCGACGAGACGACGATCATCCTGGTCGAGAAAAGCGACGATCTCTGCGTCGGTGGGTTCCATGGGTCTCCTTACGGTCACTCGGGAGCGTAGGGAAATCGCCCCCGTGAGCCGCGGAACTCTCCACAGATCACTCCTCCACAGGTGCCCCTTCTTCCGCGGGCGGGAGTGCCCCGGGACCCTGCGTCACGAGGAGGTGGAAACCCGCGGCATCCAAGATTCGGAGGCCGAGCTCTTCGGCCTTGGCGAGTTTGGAGCCGGCACCCGGCCCCGCGGCGACGAAATCGGTCTTCTTCGACACGCTCGAGGCCGCTTTGCCCCCGGCCTGAAGGATCGCCTCCTGCGCTCCCTCACGGGTGTAACCCTCGAGCGAGCCGGTGGCCACGACCGTGAGTCCCGCGAGCACTCCCCCGGCCGCCGCGGCGGCTCCGGGCCCGGGGTGCCCGGGGATGGCGAAGCGCACCCCGGCCGCCGCCCAGCGCTCCACGATTTCGCGGTGCCAGTCGACCTCGAACCAATCGATCACCGCGTCGGCGATGATCCCACCCACCCCCTCGACGGCGGCGAGCTCATCGCGAGACGCCGCGCGGATGGCATCCAATGACCCGAACCACTGGGCGAGAGCCCGTGCCGCGACCGGACCGACGTGCCGGATGTTCAGCGACACCAGCAGGCGCCACAGGTCTTTCGTCTTGGCCTTCTCGAGTTCGGCCACGAGTTTGATCGCCTGCTCCGACGGGCGCACCTCGCGGTGGTCTTTCCGGATGCCGCGACGGCGGCGTTCGGCCGGATCGAGGTCTTCCGTGCCGGGCGGGTACGTTGCCGGGCCGAGCTTCTGGAACGGTGCACGCCGGACCTCGTCGCCGATCTTGCGCTCGCCGGTTTCGGCGTCGCGCACGACCACCTCGATGGGGACGAGCTGCTCCACCGTCAGATCGAAGAGCCCCGCCTCGGTGTCGAGCGGAGGTTCGGCGGGAACGTCGGGCTGTGTCAGCGCGGCGGCCGTCACCTCACCGAGCGCCTCGATGTCGAGGGCCCCGCGGGAGCCGATGTGTTCGACGCGTCCGCGCACCTGCGCCGGGCATGAGCGCGCGTTGGGGCAGCGCAGATCGATGTCGCCCTCTTTGGCGGGGCGCAGGGGCGTTCCGCACTCGGGGCAGTCCCGAGGCATGACGAAGGCGCGCTCCGTCCCGTCGCGCAACTCGACGACGGGCCCGAGAACCTCGGGGATGACGTCGCCGGCCTTCCGCAGCACGACCGTGTCACCGATGAGCACGCCCTTGACCTTGACGACGTCTTGGTTGTGCAGGGTGGCCTGGCGCACGACGCTGCCGGCCACGCGCGCGGGCTCCATGACGGCGAAGGGCGTCGCGCGCCCGGTGCGCCCCACCGAGACGACGATGTCGAGGAGCTTCGTGTTCACCTGCTCGGGCGGGTACTTGTAGGCGATCGCCCAGCGCGGCGCGCGACTGGTGGCGCCGAGCTCGTCGTGCAACGCGAGTTCGTCGACCTTGACCACCACGCCGTCGATCTCGTGCTCGACGTCGTGCCGGTGCTCACCGTAGTGCGCCACGAACGCCAGCACCCCGTCGACGGAGGGCTCTACGCGGCTGTACGGCGAGGTGGGCAGGCCCCACGACTTCAGGAGGTCGTAGACCTCGCTCTGGGCGGCGACCGGCGGATCGGGCCAGGCGCCGATGCCGTGCACGTAGAGCGCGAGCGAGTCGATGCGCGCGAGACCCGCCTCGAGTTCGAGCCCGGCCTTCTTCTCGATCTGTTGCCGCAGCCCGCCGCTGGCGGCGTTGCGCGGATTGGCGAAGGCCGGAAAGCGCCGGGCCGCGGCCTGTTCCGCCTTCTGCTCGTCGAACACCTTCGCCCCGCCGCGGCGTGCCCCGGCGCGCTCGCGGGACTCGGCCGCCGCACGCTCCCGGTACTCGCCCTGGAGCCGATTCAAGTTCTCGAAGGCCGCCACCGGAATGAAGACCTCGCCGCGCACCTCGACGAGAGCGGGGTGCCCCTCCCCCTCGAGTTCGCGGGGAATCCCCCGCACGCGCAGCGCATTGTCGGTCACGATCTCCCCCACGCGCCCGTCGCCGCGGGTGGCCGCGGACGTCAGCACGCCGTTCTCGTACCGCAGGCTGATCGCAAGCCCGTCGATTTTGAGTTCGCTGAGCCACTGCACGGGTCGACCGGCGGACGCCTGGGTCTTGACGGCCCAGTCCCGCAGCTCATCGGCGGAGAAGACGTTGTCGAGACTCAGCATCCGCTCGGCGTGCGTGATCGTGTCGAGGTCGGTCGCCTCGGCCGCACCCACCGATTGCGTGGGGCTGTCCTGCCCCTGCAGCTCCGGGTACAGCCGCTCGATCGCCTCGAGCCGATGCATCCAGCGGTCGTAAGTTGCGTCGTCGACCAGCTCGGCATCCTGCCCGTAGTAGGCGTCGCGCGCCCCCATGATGCGCTGCGTCAGGTCGCCCACCTCGGCGCGCGCCTCATCGAGGGTCAGGTCGGGAAGCTGGTCGTGCTCGGTCACGTCCCCAGCTTAGGTTCGAGCTCCGACATGCGACCTCGCGTTGCGCGCCGGGTCACGCCCCCGTGAGCAGCGGAGGAGAGGGGGCCGACGGAGGGCGGAACCGCCGCGCACAGTCCTCCCTACGCCCCATGCCCTTCGCTCTTCACGAGCGCGACAGAGCGGATGCCACGACGCCCACGCCGCACGCCGCCACGCTTCGCCGCACGCCGCCACGCTCCGCCGCACACCGCCCCGCGCGGCCGCACGCCGCCACGCCGCACGCCGCTCCGCCGCACGCCGCCGCACACCGCATCCGCGGCGCGGAGCCCCGGTCAGGCCCCGACCGGAACCGCCGAGACCGTGCGGTCGATCGTGAACTGCCCGATCACGCGCGTGCCGTCGTAGAGCACGGCGGTCTGCCCGGGCGCGACGCCGTCGAACGGCGTCTCGGGTCGCACGGTCAGCACGCCATCCTCGAGCTCCGCCGAGGCGGGTACCGGGTCGGCGTGCGCGCGAATCTGCACGTGGCAGGCGAACGAGTCGGACTCGGGCACGCGGCCGGCCCAGGTGAAGCGCTCCCCCGCGATCTCGGAGCACGCCAACGCCTCTTTCGGCCCCACGACCACGGTGTTGTTCACCGGCCGCACCTCGAGCACGAACCGCGGCTTGCCGTCGGCCGCGGGAACGCCCAGCTGCAGCCCGCGGCGCTGCCCGACGGTGAACGCGTGCGCTCCCTCGTGCGTTCCGACGACGGCGCCGGTACGGTCGAGGATCTCGCCGCGCTCCGCGCCCACCTTGTCGGCAAGCCATCCGCGGGTGTCACCGTCGGGGATGAAGCAGATGTCGTGGCTGTCGGGCTTCTGCGCCACCGACAGACCGCGCTCCTCCGCCTCGGCGCGCACGATCGCCTTGGACGGCGTCGACCCCAGCGGGAAGTAGGTGTGTGCGAGCTGCTCGGCCGTGAGCACACCGAGAACGTACGACTGGTCTTTCGCCTGGTCCGAAGCGCGGTGGAGCTCTCGGCCCTCGGGCGTGTCGACGAGGGCGGCGTAGTGCCCGGTGCATACGGCGTCGAAGCCGAGCTCGATCGCGCGCTCGAGGAGCGCGGCGAACTTGATCTTCTCGTTGCAGCGCATGCACGGGTTCGGTGTGCGGCCGGCGCGGTACTCGGCGACGAAGTCGTCGATCACGTCGTCGCGGAACCGCTCCGAGAAGTCCCAGACGTAGAACGGGATGCCGAGCTTGTTGGACGCACGCCGGGCGTCCATGGCGTCTTCGATCGTGCAGCACCCGCGGCTTCCCGCCCGCAGCGTCCCGCCGGCACGGGAGAGCGCCAGGTGCACGCCGACGACGTCGTGCCCCGCCTCGACCGCGCGTGCCGCAGCCACCGCGGAGTCGACGCCACCACTCATCGCCGCCAGAACTCGCATGGTTCCAGTCTACGAACCGCCCGCTGAGCGGGCGCCGGATGCCACGGCCCGTTCGTAGGCGTGCGGGAGAGCCGCCAGCACGGCCTCGACGTCCGCCGCGGTAGATGTACGGCCGAGGCTCAGCCGGAGCACCGACCGCGCCGCACGCGCATCGAGTCCCAGCGCGAGCACGACGTGCGACGGTTCGGCGACACCCGCCTGGCAGGCCGAGCCGGTGGAGACGGCGATACCCGCCATGTCGAGCAGGAACAGCAGGGTCTCCCCCGCCGCGTCCGGGAAGAGCACGTGCACGTTCCCGGGCAGACGGTCATCGGGATCGCCGAGCAGCCGCGCGGCGGGAACGGCGTCCCGGATGCCACGCACCAGGTGGTCGCGCAGCGCGCTCAGTCGCACGCTCTCGGTCTCGCGCTCGGCCTCGGCGGCCACCGCCGCCGCGGCGAACGCGGCCGCCCCCGCGGCATCCTGCGTCCCGGCGCGCAGGCCGCGCTGCTGCCCGCCCCCGTGGAGGACGGGAGTCATGCGCGCGTGCCGGGACACCACCGCGGCCCCCACCCCGACGGGGCCTCCGACCTTGTGCGCCGACACCGACAGCGCCACGAGGCCCACCGGGCCGGACGCGTCGCCACGCCACCGCGCGAAGTCGACACCGACCTGTCCGAGCGCCGACACCGCGTCGAGGTGCAGGGGAACCCCCGCCTCGGCGGACACGCGCGCGAGGCCGGCGGCATCCTGAACCGTCCCGACCTCGTTGTTGGCCACGAGCGCGGTCGCCAGGGCCGCGTCGGGGAGAGCCGCCGAGAACGCATCGAGGTGGATCCGTCCGAGGTCGTCCAGCGCCACCGGGCGCACCCCGGCGCCCGCCTCGGCCGAAAGCCAGCCCACGGTGTCGAGGGTCGCGTGGTGCTCACCGTCGGGGAGCACGACGGTGTCGGTCGCGGGGTCGCGCGCCCACCACAGGCCCTTCAGGGCGAGGTTCGCCGCTTCGGTGCCGCCAGAGGTGAGGACGACCTCGATGGGCTGGCATCCGAAGACCTCCGCGAGCCGCTCGCGCGCGTCTTCCAGCAGCCGGCGGGCCGCCTGACCGGCGCCGTGGATCGACGAGGGGTTGCCGAGCACGTCGTGCGCGACGAGCCACGCCTCGCGGGCCTCGGGCCGCAGGGGGGTGGTCGCCGCGTGATCGAGGTAGACCTGCATTCGCCCTCCCGGCCAGCCGTGGTTCGCCTTCACTACCCTAGATCGCATGGTCCCACCCGAGACGGCCCCCTCCGCGCGCCCCGCTCTGCTGTCCGCTGCGTTCGATGATTTGGGCGTGCGGCTCGGACCCGACGGCGGCACCCTCCGCGTGTGGTCGGGGCACGCCGAGGCCATGCAGCTGCTCATCTTCGACGACGCCGACCTCGACTGGGCCGTCGAAACCGTCACCATGACGCCGGTCGGCGGGGGCGTGTTCGAGGCCGTCAGCGCCCTCCTGCGCCCCGGCGCCCGCTACGCCGTCCGGGTCAGCGGACCCCAGGGTCCCGGCAACACGTTCAACCCCCAGACGCTCCTGATCGAGCCCTACTCGCGGGGACTCGTCTCGGGCGGTTTCGGCGACTACCGCTCGGTCGTCGTCGACGGCAGCTTCGACTGGGGTGGGGTGTCCAAGCCGCGCGTCCCGCGGGATCGCACCGTGATCTACGAGGGGCACGTCAAGGGCCTCACCAAACGCCACCCCCACGTGCCTCCGGCCCTCCACGGAACGTACGCGGGCCTCGCCCACCCCGCGATGATCGACCACTTCCTCACGCTCGGCATCACCACCGTGGAGCTGCTCCCGGTGCACGCGTTCGCGACCGAACCGCGCCTGCTCCAGCTCGGACTGACGAACTACTGGGGCTACAACTCCCTGAACTTCTTCACCCCGCACGCGCCCTACGCCACCGCCGCCAGCCGCGCGGAAGGACCCGAGGCGGTCCTCCGCGAGTTCAAGGGCATGGTGAAGCTCCTCCACGAGGCGGGGCTCGAGGTGATCCTCGACGTCGTCTACAACCACACCGCCGAAGAGGGGATCGGCGGACCGCGCACCAGCTTGCGCGGCATCGACAACCGTTCGTACTACCGGCAGACCGACGAGGGCGTCTACATCGACGAGACCGGGTGCGGCAACGCCGTGAACACGGCGACGGATGCCGCGGGCCGCCTCGTGCTGGACTCGTTGCGGTACTGGGCGAACGACGTCCAGATCGACGGGTTCCGTTTCGATCTGGCCGTCACCCTCGGCCGAGACGAGCACCATTCCTTCACCCCCGAACACCCCCTGCTGCGCGCGATCCGCGACGACGAGGCGCTCGCCGACGTCACGCTCATCGCCGAGCCCTGGGACGTCGGCATGGGCGGGTGGCAGACGGGCAACTTCGGCGACGGCTGGCTCGAATGGAACGACCGCTATCGCGACCGCGTGCGCAACTTCTGGCTCAGCGACATCGACTACGCGCGCCGGGCCGACACCGCCCCCGTCGGCATCGGGGGCCTCGCGACGCGCCTGGCCGGGTCGTCGAACACGTTCGCGGAGGAGCGCGGTCCGCTCGCGAGCGTCAACTTCGTCACCGCGCACGACGGGTTCACCCTGCGCGACCTCGTGTCGTACGACGTCAAGCACAACCTCGGCAACGGCGAGCAGAACCGCGACGGCGCCGACACCAACCGGTCGTTCAACCACGGGGCCGAGGGCAAGACCGACGACCCGTTCGTGCTCGCCACCCGGCGCAAGGCGATGCGCAACCTGCTCGGCACGCTGCTGCTGTCGGCCGGCGTGCCGATGATCACCGCGGGCGACGAGATGGGCCGCACCCAGCGCGGAAACAACAACGCGTACTGCCACGACTCCTCCCTCACGTGGCTGTCGTGGGACCTCGCTCCGTGGCAGCACGACCTCTTCGCCCACACCCAGCGGCTGCTGACGCTGCGCCGCGAGAACCCCGCGCTCCGACCCGAGCACTTCGCCCGTCTCGGCGAACGGATCCCCTCGGCGTCGGTCATGGACTGGTTCGACGAGCACGGCGAGACGATGTCGAGCGAGCGGTGGACCGACCCCTCGCATCGCACGCTGCAGTACCTGGCCACCTCGACGCCGGAGCATGAGGAGCTCAACCGCATCCTGCTCGTCGTGCACGGCAACGAACAGCCCGTCGACGTCACGCTCCCGGCCCTCGCCGACACGGAGTACGTGTCGCTATGGTCGAGCGCCGACGAAGTGCCGTCGCCCGAGACGCCGCGGTTCGCACCCGGCGACGTGGTGCCGTTCGTGGGAACCTCCATGCGTCTGTTCCGAGTCGACGCGACCGGCTGAGCCTCCTTCGCGCCGGCGAGCCGCGCTGTCAAGGCCCCCGGTCGACCCTGCGGGAACGTCGGTGGCCCACGGTAGGTTCGAACCCGTGGCCACCACGACGACTCCTTCGCCCGCAGTCCCCTGGCGCAGCGCCGCCGCGATCCCGGTGCGTCCGGTCAAACCGACGCCCTCCGTCAAAGGAGTGTTGACGCCCCGCGTCCCGCTCGCGCTCCCCCACCCGAGCGTGCCCGGCGGTCGATTCCGACCGTCCGCGTTCGTCGGAGAAGCGGTGCCCTTCACCGTCACGGCCTTCCGCGAGGGGCACGACCGCATCGGTGTGCAGGTGCGCCTGTTCTCGCCGTCCGGCGATGAGTCGCTGCACCGACTGTCGGCGCTCCACGACGGATTCGACCGCTGGTCGGCGCTCGTCGCCCCCCTCGAGCAGGGCGTGTGGCGGTTCCGGTTCGAGGCCTTCGCCGACGAGTTCGCCACGTGGGAGCACGCGGCCGAGGTCAAGATCGCCGCCGGTGTCGACGTCTCCCTCATGCGCGAGATGGGCGCCCAGCTGTTCGACCGTGCGCGCGGCGAGAAGAAGCGCCCCGGCTCCGACAAAGACGTGCTGTACGACGCCGCGCGCCGTCTGCGCGACCCCGACACGCACGACGACGTCGCCCTCGACATCGTCCGCGATCCCGACATCGCCGCCCTGTTCACCGCCCGTCCCGTCATGGGGCTGGTGTCGGTCGGCAAAGATGCCGAGTTGCTCGTCGAGCGCGAGCGCGCCGGCGTCGGCGCCTGGTACGAGTTCTTCCCCCGTTCCGAGGGCGCGACGCGCGCCGACGACGGCACGGTCATCAGTGGCACCTTCCGAACGGCCGTCGACAGACTTCCGGGCGTGGCCGGCATGGGATTCGACGTGCTCTACCTCCCGCCCATCCACCCGATCGGCGAACGCAACCGCAAGGGTCCCAACAACACCCTCGTCACCTCCCCCGGCGACCCCGGCTCGCCCTGGGCTATCGGTGGCCCCGCCGGCGGTCACGACACCGTGCACCCCGACCTCGGCACGCTGGAGGACTTCCGCGCCTTCGTCGCCGCCGCACGCGAACAGAACATCGACGTGGCCCTCGACCTGGCCCTCCAGGCCTCTCCCGACCACCCGTGGGTGAGCGCACACCCGGAGTGGTTCACGACTCTTCCCGACGGCTCGATCGCCTACGCCGAGAACCCGCCGAAGAAGTACCAAGACATCTACCCGGTCAACTTCGACAACGACCCCGAGGGCATCCGCGCCGAGGTGCTCCGCATCGTGCGCCACTGGATCGCCCAGGGTGTGCGCATCTTCCGCGTCGACAACCCGCACACCAAGCCCCTGCAGTTCTGGGAGTGGCTCATCGCCACCGTCAGTGCCGAGGAGCCCGACGCGGTCTTCCTCGCCGAGGCGTTCACGCGCCCGGCGCCCCTGCAGGGCCTGGCCATGGCCGGCTTCCAGCAGAGCTACACCTACTTCACGTGGCGCAACACCAAGGAAGAGCTCGAGGAGTTCCTCGACGGCCTCGCACACGAGACCGACGACTTCCTGCGCCCCAACCTCTTCGTCAACACGCCCGACATCCTCACCGAGTACCTGCAGTTCGGGGGGCGCCCGGCCTACAAGATCCGGGCCGCGATCGCCGCTACCGCCGCCCCCACCTACGGCGTGTACGCGGGGTACGAGCTCTATGAGAACGTTGCACGTCCGGGCTCGGAAGAGAACATCGACAACGAGAAGTACGAGTACAAGTTCCGAGACTGGGAGGGCGCCGAGGCCGCGGGCGATTCGCTCGCCCCCTATCTGCGCCTGCTCAACGGCATCCGGCGCGATCACCCGGCCCTGCGCCAGTTGCGCAACCTCCACGTGCAGTGGAGCGACGACGACGCCATCTTGGTGTACGCCAAGCACCTTGACGCCGCCCTCTCGCCCACCGGCGCGTCCGACACGATCATCGTCGTAGCCAACGTCGACCCGCACTCCGCGCGCGAGACGACCGTGCACCTCGACACCACGATCTGGGGTGTCGAACCCGGCGGCCACTACGAGGTCGAAGACCTCGTCACCGGTCAGGTCTGGACCTGGGCCGACCACAACTTCGTGCGCCTGGACGCATTCAGCGAACCCGTGCACATCCTGCACGTGAAGGAGTCCCGATGACCGTTTTTCCCCCCGAACTCCTGGATGCCGTGGCTCACGGCGCCCACCATGACCCGCACAGCGTCCTCGGGGCGCACGAGACGTCCGAGGGGTGGGTGATCCGCACCCGACGCCCCCTCGCTCGCGAGGTCGTCGCCGAGCTCGGCGACGGTTCCACCGTGACGCTCGGGCACGTGCGCGCCGGCGTGTGGGAAGCCGCGCTCGACGCGGCGCCCGGGCCGTACGTCGTGCGCGCGTCCTACGACAGCGGCGACGAGCACGTCGCCGACGATCCCTACCGTCACGCCCCGTCCGTGGGCGAGCTCGACCTGCACCTCATCTCGGAGGGTCGCCACGAGGAGCTCTGGCGCGTGCTCGGAGCGCACGTGCGCGAACTCGACGGATCCGCGGGCACCGCCTTCACGGTGTGGGCGCCCGACGCCCGCGCGGTGCGCGTCATCGGCGACTTCAACGGCTGGGACGGAGCCGGAAGCGCCCTGCGCTCCATGGGCGGCAGCGGTATCTGGGAGCTGTTCCTCCCGGGCGTCGGCGCGGGGGCTCGCTACAAGTTCGAGATCCTGACGCGCGCCGGTGCGTGGATCCAGAAGGCCGACCCCATGGCGCGCCTCGCCGAGGTGCCGCCCGCCACGGCGTCCGTCGTGACGGCATCCGAGTACACGTGGGCCGATGACGAGTGGATCGCCGAGCGTTCACGCACCGCTCCCGTCGACCGCCCCATGTCGATCTACGAACTGCACCTGGGTTCGTGGCGTCCGGGACTGTCGTACCGCGACGCGGCCGACGAGATCATCGACTACGTCACCGCACAGGGATTCACCCACGTCGAGTTCCTGCCGCTCGCCGAGCACCCCTTCGGCGGGTCGTGGGGCTATCAGGTCTCGGGCTACTACGCGCCGACGAGCCGGTTCGGCGACCCCGACGACCTGCGCTACCTCATCGACCGGATGCACCAGGCCGGTATCGGCGTGATCATGGACTGGGTTCCCGGTCACTTCCCCAAAGACGACTTCGCCCTCGCGCGTTTCGACGGCGAAGCCCTCTACGAGCACCCCGACCCGCGCCGCGGTGAGCACAAAGACTGGGGCACGCTCATCTTCGACTACGGGCGAAACGAGGTGCGCAACTTCCTCGTCGCCAATGCCCTGTACTGGTTCGAGGAGTTCCACGTCGACGGCCTGCGCGTGGATGCCGTGGCCTCCATGCTCTATCTCGATTACTCCCGCAACGAGGGCGAGTGGGCGCCGAACCAGTTCGGCGGTCGCGAGAACCTCGAGGCCCTCCGGTTCCTGCAGGAGGTCAACGCGACCGCGTACAAGCGCTACCCCGGCATCGCCATGATCGCCGAGGAATCCACGAGTTTCCCCGGCGTCACCGCGCCCACCGCGCACGGCGGACTCGGCTTCGGGTTCAAGTGGAACATGGGCTGGATGAACGACTCGCTGCAGTACATCGGGCGCGACCCGATGTACCGGTCGCACCACGAGGGTGAGCTGTCCTTCTCGTTCGTCTACGCCTTCAGCGAGAACTTCATCCTGCCGATCAGCCACGACGAGGTCGTGCACGGCAAGGGGAGCCTCTTCGGCCGCATGCCGGGCGACCACTGGCAGAAGCTCGCGAACATGCGCGCCTTCCTGGCCTACATGTGGGGCCACCCGGGCAAGCAGCTGCTGTTCATGGGCCAGGAATTTGGGCAGATGTCGGAGTGGTCCGAGTCGCGGGGCCTCGACTGGTGGATGCTCGACCAGCCCTCGCACGCGCAGCTGCACGACTTCGTGGCCGAGCTGAACCGCGTCTACCGCGACCACGCTCCCCTGTGGTCGCGCGACCACGACGGTGCCGCGTTCTCGCGCCTCGGCGCTCCCGCGTGGAACCCGAACGTGCTTGCCTTCGCCCGCCGCGACAACCACGGCAACACGGTCGCCGTGATCTGCAACTTCTCGGGTGTCCCGTTGAGCGACTTCCCCCTCGACCTGCCCGAGACGGGCACGTGGACCGAGGTGCTCAACAGCGACGCGGAGGCGTTCGGCGGTTCCGGACAGGGCAACTTCGGCTCCGTCACCACCGATGAGCGCGGCGGCGCGGTGCTCACGGTGCCGCCCCTCGGCGTGCTCTGGCTCCACCACCGCGCGAGCTGACCCGCTCCCGCATCGGCAACGGCCCCGACCAGGACAGGTCGGGGCCGTTGCCGTCAGATCAGAAGAGCAGGGATGCCAGGCGCGAACGCGCGCGGATCACTCGCGCGTCGTCGTCGCCGACGAGACCGAACAGCTCGAGCAGACGCTCGCGCACCGGGCCACGGTCGTCGGAGGGCAGCGCCTGGAACAGGTCGAGCAGACGCGCGAAGGCATCGTCGACGTGCCCACCGGCCACGTCGAGATCCGCCACGAGGAACTGCGCCGACAGGTCGGTCGGAGTCGCCGCGGCCGCGTCACGGGCGGCCTGAAGGTCGGCACCCTGCACCCGGTCCAGCAGACGAACCTGGCCGAGACCGGCGCGAGCGTCGTCGTCACGGGGGTTTTCGGCGAGGGCGCGCTCGTAGGCGCTGATCGCGCGGGGGTAGTCGCCCTCCTCGATGGCGGCGAACGCCTCGGCGTGCAGCGGCGGCAACGGCGCCTCGGCGGGCTCCTCCGCGGCATCCACGGCCCCATCGACCGGGACGGTGCCGGTCACGCCGTGCTGCGCCGCGAGCTGCAGGAGCTGAGCGAGCACGTCGCGCACCTGCTGCTCGGGGACCGCACCGGTGAACAGCGGCACCGGCTGACCGGCGACGAGCGCCACCACCATGGGGATCGACTGCGCGCGGAACCCCTGCGCGAGCTGCGGGTTGGCATCGACGTCGACCTTGGCGAGCACGACCTTTCCGGCGAGCTCCGTGACGACCTTCTCGAGCACAGGGCTCAGCTGCTTGCAGGGGCCGCACCACTCCGCCCACAGATCCACGACGACCGGCACGGTGCGCGAAAGCTCGAGCACCTGTCCGAAGGAGGCGTCCGTGACGTCGAAGATCAACGACGCTGCCGGGGTACCGCTCGACGACGACGCGTCGCTTTCGGTGGCGGCGGGCGCCTGGGGACGGTTACGCAGCGACGAGAGGTCGAGACCGCCGCGCAGGACGGAACCGGGGGGTGGAGTGCTCACGGGGATACCTTCGCTTCGAGGAGGCTGGATCGGTAGCCCAGCAGCCGGATCTTGTCGTCTGATCCCTGACTGGGCACGTAGAAGAAGATCTGATCGGTGTAGGTCGTCGTAAAGCCCGTCGCCGACTGGTCGACGCCCGTGAGGGCCTTCACCGCCGGGTTGTTGTCGAGCTTGATGACGGCATCGGCGTTCGTCGGCTTCGCGGTGTCGCTCTCGAGCACGTTCACCGCGACGATGGCGCCGGTGTCGAGGGTCGCGAGCGCGATCGGTGACGCCGGCCCCGCGGCCGCAGAGAAGCTGATCTCGGCGGTGCCCTGACCCGTCTGGTTCAGTTCATCCGTGCGCGTGCGCTTGTTCTCTTCGATCGCCGGCAGGAGCAGATCGTTCGCGGTGTCGAACGCCCCCCATGACGGGCTGTTCTGTCCGTTGTTGATGAGGTCGGCGTACGCGGCCGCGACCTCTTCGGGCGGGAGCACGAGGAAGGACGAGTCCGGCGGCACCTGCGTGGCGCCCACATAGGGAGCGGCGAGTTCGGGGAGATTCGTGGACGCTTCGAGGTTGCCGATGTACGACACCCGGTACGGCGACCACGGGTCGTCCTGCGTCATCATCATGATCGACGTCGTGGGGGCGTCGGTTGCGGCCGACTCCACCACGGTCATGACCGTCCGTGGCCAGGCGCCGGTCGTCTGCGGGAGGATGATCTGCACCGGCTCGGCGGGGATGGCCGGCAGGGCCGGGCGATCGGGCAGCGCGGCGCGCAGCGTGTAGTTGGTCTCGCGCTCGGCCAGGGCCGGGCCGGTCAGACGCGTCGAGGCGGCGGCCGCGTCGAGTGCGGCGTCGGCCTGAGACACCGTCGCCGAGATGCGCGAGACGATGCGTTCGGCCTGCGGCTCGGTGACCGCCGGCGGGAACTGCCCCTCCGGCACGATGACGGTCGGCGTGGGGCTCGGCGTCTCGCTCGCGGCGAACTGCGGCCACGCGTCGGCCGAACAGCCGGCGAACAACGCGGCCGACAGCCCGAGGGCCGGGACCGCCACGAGAGCGCGACGCCTCGGACCGGGCGTTCGGCCGCGGCGGGACGGAGACGAGCTGATCACGCCCTTGTCGGCGCTGGCGGCGTCGGCGTCCGCGATCGAGATCGGCTCGGTGACGGGCAGGGGCAGGCCCTTGCGGCGCGGGCGCCGCGACCGGCGGACGTGACGGATGCCGAGGAGGTACAGCACGAGGCCGGCGAGGAGCGCGATCGCGCCACCGGCGATGAGCGGCCCCGCCCAGGGAGTGGAGTCGTCGATCGGCCAGGTGAGCGTGATGTCGGCGGGCGCCGGCGCGATGCCGTCGCTGGCGACGAGGACGCTCATATCGGAGGGCAGCCGCAGAGTGGTCACGAGCGACCCGGTCTGCTGGAACTCGTCGAGCCAGAGATCAGACCCGATCGGGGTCCGCGCGGCCACGGCCTCGGTGGGGGGAACGGTCTCGGTGGGCTGCACGGTCGCCGTCTGCACGGTGTTGTCTGCACCGGGCGTGACCGCGGTGTAGGGCACATCGGCGAGCCAGGCCTCCAGGTCGGCGGTGCGCCCGTATGACGCGAAGACCTGGCCCTCGCCGTCGACCCGGAGCGTCTGTGCGCCCGGGAGGCTGCTGATCAGGGTGCCGTCGATGAGCGTGTAGGCGTTCGATCCGTCGGTCTGGATCGATTGGGACGTCTCGGACGGGCCCTGGAACACCGTGCGCTGAGCAATGCCCGCGCCGATCATGACGGCGGCGATGATGAACGCCACCACGGCCCAGACGAATCTCACGCTACACACCATCCCCACCGGCGACTCGGGCGGTCACCGAAGAATCGACGTTTCAGACTAGCCGAGGACGCCTGAAAGTTCCCGGCGAGGTGAGTGATGCCGCCGCCGTGCCCCGCCGTCAGTATTCTTTCGACACGGGCGGACTCGCGCCCGGCTGAGGCAGGAGTCGCTGAGGATGAAGATCCACAATCCCTTCCGGGTCGCCTTGCTGGCGACTCTCGGTGTCGGCGTGGGGCTTCTGCTGATCGTGAGTGTGCAGAACCTGTCGACGATCCTGCTGTACGTGGGCACGGCGCTCTTCCTGTCCCTCGGCCTCGATCCCGTGGTGTCGTTCCTCGAAAGCCGGGGGATGCCGCGCTGGGCGGCGGTGCTCCTGACGATCCTCGCGGTGCTCGGCGTCTTTGCGGGCATCATTCTCATGGTCGTGCCCATCATCGTGAGCCAGATCGCGCAACTCGTCGTTCAGGTCGAGACGCTGCTGCGGCCGGGCGTGTGGAACGAGGTCGTCCGCGGTGTGCAGGACTGGGCGACAGCGACGTTCCCCTGGCTGCAGATCGACCAGGTCTGGAGTGGCATCCAGCAGTGGTTCTCGACCCTCGACGTGGGATCGATCTCGACGATGGTCGGCAACAGCCTGCTGACGATCGGGGGTGCGGTCGCGGCGGGTCTCGGCGGTGCGTTCATCGTGCTGATCCTCACCATCTACTTCACGGCCTCGACGCCATCGCTCAAGTCGGCGGTGTATCAGCTGGTTCCGGCCTCCAAGCGCGCGCGGTTCATCGAGCTGGCCGAGAAGATCACCGATTCGGTGGGCTACTACGTCATGGGGCAGGTGAGCCTCGGCGTGATCAATGGCATCCTGAGCGCGATCTTCCTCACGATCATCGGGGCGCCCTTCCCGGCCGTCCTCGCCGTGATTGCGTTCTTCTTCTCGCTCATCCCCCTCGTCGGCACGCTGACGGGGTCGACGATCATCGTGCTGACCTGTCTCATCCCGGGCCTGGGCACGCCCACCTGGGCCATCATCGCCGCGGCCATCTACTACCTCGTCTACATGCAGATCGAGGCCTACGTGCTCTCGCCGCGCATCATGAACCGCGCGGTCTCCGTTCCGGGATCGGTCGTCGTCATCTCGGCCCTCGCCGGTGGCGCGCTGCTCAACCTGCTCGGCGCGCTTATCGCGATTCCGGTCGCCGCCAGCATCCTCATCATCTACCGCGAGGTCATCATCCCGCGGCAGAACGAGCGCTGAGCTCAGTCGTCGATCGCGCCGTCCCACTCCAGCGGCAGGGGCAGAGCGTCGGGGTTCACCGCGGCGACGATCTCGGTGAGGACGCGCCGGGTCTGGTTCTCGCCCACCCAGAGGTGCTTGCCTCCCTCGACGGGAATCAGGGTGGCGTGCGGAACCGACGCAAACCTCTCTCGCGCCTCGTCGGGACGCAGATAGTCGTCGAACTCAGGGACCAGCACCACCATGCGCCGCGGGTCTCCGGCCCAGGCAGCGACCTCGTCGGCGGTCGCCCGGTGCAACGGCGGCGACAGGAGCACGACGCCCTCGATGTCGTGGTCGCGTCCGTACTTCAACGCCAGCTCGGTCCCGAACGACCAGCCCACCAGCCAGGGGCGCGGCAGGCCCCGCTCGCGCACGAAATCCACGGCGGCGGCGACGTCGAAGACCTCGCCCGCTCCCCCGTCGAACGCGCCCTCGCTGGTGCCGCGCGGTGAGGTGGTCCCGCGCGTGTTGAACCGCAGCACGGCGAGATCGGCCAACGCCGGCAGGCGACCGGCGGCCTTGCGCAGGATGTGCGAGTCCATGAACCCCCCGGCCGTGGGCAGGGGGTGCAGCGTGATGAGCGTCGCGACAGGCTCCCGTTCGAGCGGGAGGGCGAGTTCACCGACGAGGGTCAGTTCGTCGACGGTGACCAGCTCGATCTCTTCTCGGCGGGCGGGAAGCAGGACGGGTCCGCGTATCTCCATCAGGCGATTCTCCAACAGTGCGTGTGCCAGTGTCGACGCGCGGCCAGGTCGGCCGAGTCACCCAGGACCCCGTCGGCGCGCCACACGACTACGTGCGCGACGCCGACTTCGACCGTGCGCCCGCACCCGGGGCAGAGGTAGGACTTCTGCGCCTGCGGCGCCGAAATCGGCTGCACGGTCCATTCGATGCCACGTTTGATCTCGCTGCGCTTCCACCCGGCGATCAGGCGGTCAAGAGAGGCGTCAGCGCGGTCGCTGGAAGGACGCCGCTTGCGGGAACGGGGCATGGATGCCGCTCACCACCAGTGGTTGGTCGTCCAGAACGCGTACGCCTCGGACCAACTGCCGTAGCGCGCCGTGGCGTAGCTGGTTGCCCACCGCAGATTGTCGACAGGGTCGTACCCGTTTCCGGTCACCTTGCTGCACGGCAGTGCCTGGACGAGCCCGCACGCCCCCGAGGAACGGTTTGTCGCGTTGGGGTTCCAGCCGCTCTCGCGCTTGACGATGTAGTCGACGTAGCCCATGTCGGCCTCGGAGATCCCGGCCGCTGCCATCCATTCCCCGGGCGCTCCGCCGCCGCTGTAGTACAGAGGCCCACCGCCGCTCGACGCTTCCGAGCCCGACGAACTCCGCGAGGGGGTCGGCGTGGGGGTCGGCGTCGGCTTCGGCTTGACGTAGACGTTGTAGCTGGATCGATCCAGTTCGGGCGCCTGCTTTTCGCCGGCCACGGAAACCGCCTGCGTGTCGCCGAGGCCCTCGGCGTACAGCGTCACCGTGCGGGGCTCATCGGCCTGCGCCCGCAGGACCGCACCCCCCATCGGGCCGACGTAGGCGCCGGTGAAGGCCAGCGCTGCGCAGGCCGCGAAGACGGCGACGACGCCGCGGCGACGCGACCACCGCGGACCCAACCGGCCGGAGGGAGCCGGAGGCACCACGTCGACCACCGTGTGGCCGTGACGGGCCACACGTCGAGAGGTCGCGCGCGTGAGGTCGGATCCGGAAGTCACAGTGCCGCCGATTCTACCGGTGCGTCCGACCGCCTGCCACGCAGTTCAGCCCACCGCCAGCATGACCTCGATGACCGCATCGAGCACGGTGTCGACCTGCTGCTCGCGATAACCCCCGCGCTGCAGGCGGAAAGCGACCGAACGCACCTGTTCGGGGGTGACGGGATGCCCGGTGGCGAGGTAGCGCGCGATGCGGTCGGCGACGATGTCTACCTCGTCGACGCGGTAGCCGTAGTGCAGGATGCCGACTCGCGCGAACCGGCGTCCGCGAGGACGAGTCAGCCGGTCGAGGACCACCTGCGCGGTATCGCGGGTTTCGGCGACCCAGGCCCGAGCGCCCAGACGAGAGAGGGCGTACTCCCGCTCTCGTGCGGCGAAGGCGTCTTCGACGCGCCCCAGAGCAGCATCGACGGGACCGACGGCATAGCCGCCACGGACCAGGGGGAAGGCGACGGCCCGGACCTCGGCCGAGCGCAGGGCCCCGGGCTCATCGGCCTCGAACGCCTCGCGCGCGCGCTCCAGGAACCGATCGACCGCCCGCTTCTCGTAGCCCTTCTTCCGACGCGGCGCGTCAGGGAACGGGGTCGTGGTCGAGCGTTCGTTGGTCGCCGTGTCGGTCATGCCACTCCCAGGGGCGCGAGCAGGTAGTACAAAGCCAAGGCTGCGGTGGCGGACGGCAGGATCGAATCGAGCCGGTCGAGCACTCCCCCGTGACCCGGCAGCCAGGAACTCATGTCTTTGATGCCGAGGTCGCGCTTGAGCATGGACTCCCCGAGGTCGCCAACGGTCGCGGTCGCCAGCACCACCGCGCCGAAGATCAGCCCAGCCCACCAGGGGATCTGAAGCATGAAGACCGCCAGCAGCGCCCCGGCCACGAGGGCGGCTACGCACGCTCCCGCAAAGCCCTCCCAGGTCTTCTTGGGGCTGATTCGCGGGGCCATGGGATGCCGCCCGCCTCGGCCGAAGGTCAGACCCGAGACGTACGCGCCGGTGTCGGCGACCACGGCGAGCACGAGGAAGGCGAGAACCCACCACTCCCCCCGGTCCTGCGCGAGCAGGATCATCGCCATGCTGGTGAGGAAGGGAACGTAGAGCTGCACGAACGCCGCCACCAGCACATCGGCAAGGACGTCGGTGTGCGTGCGCCCGTCGTTGGCGAGAAGTTGCGCAGTGAGGCGCCACACCACAACGAGGACGACAGCCGCCAGCGTCGCGACCCAGTGGAGCCACAGCCCCACGAAGAACCCGCTCGCCAAGAGGAGCGCGCCCGCAGCGAGCTGGGGAACGACGTCGACGCGCCGACCCGAGACCTGCAGTGCTCGCGAGAACTCGAACACGGCGAGCCCCATGGCCCCGAGAGCGAAGACCGCGAAGAGTCCCTTGATGAAGATCAGCGACGCAACGACGACGACACCGATCGCGACACCGATGAGGATGGCGACGATCAGGTCGCGCCCGGTTCGTTGCTTGAGACGCTCGTTGGCCTGATCGAACTCCGCGCGTGCGTGTGCGATGTGCTGCTCGGCGTCGGTGCGCATCGCGCGCAGCTGCGACTCGATCGCGGTTACCGCCTCGCCGGTCGCCGGCGGACGGCGCGACGCATCACCCCGCCGTCGCGACGGCGAGTCGACGGGTTCTGCGTCATCCGCAGAGGGGGCCTCGGGCATGGGTTCAGACCTCGAGCAGCTCGGCCTCTTTGCGCTTGAGCGCCTCATCGATCGCGTCGACGTGGGCGCGGGTCACGCCGTCGAGCTCCTTCTCGGCGCGTGCGAGCTCGTCTTCGCCGACCTCGCTCTTGAGGGCGTCGAGGTCATCCTTGGCCTTGCGGCGCAGGTTGCGCACCTGAACCTTCGCGTCTTCACCCTTGCCGCGCACGATCTTTACGTACTCCTTGCGGCGGTCTTCCGTCAGCTCGGGCATGGTCACGCGAACGATGGTGCCGTCGTTGGTGGGGTTCACGCCCAGGTTCGGCATGTCGCGAATCGCCTGCTCGATGGCCTTGAGGGCCGACTTGTCGTAGGGGTTCACGACGAGGGTGCGGGCCTCGGGGTTGTTCAGCGAGGCCAGCTGCGCGAGCGGGGTCGGCGACCCGTAGTAGTCGACCAGGACCTTCTGGAACATCTGGGGGTTCGCGCGCCCGGTACGGACGGTCGCGAAGTCCTCCTTCGCGGCCTCCACGGCGCGATCCATACGCGCTCCGGCATCGGCGAGGACATCGGCGATCACGGTGACTCCATTCGTTGGAACTATCGAACCAGTCTAGTCGCGCGCGGGCCCGGAACCCGGGCCCGCGCCGCACGTCACGAGGTAACGAGCGTGCCGATCGTCTCGCCCAGCAGCGCGCGGGTGACGTTCCCCGCCGGCTCCATGCCGAACACGCGCATGTCCATGCCGTTGTCCATGCACAGGCTGAATGCGGTCGAATCCACGACCTTCAGGCCCTTCTGCAGGGCGTCGTTGTAGGTGAGGTGGTCGAGCTTGGTGGCCGTGGCATCCACGCGCGGGTCTGCGGTGTACACACCGTCGACGCCGTTCTTGGCCACGAGCACCTCGGAGGCACCGATCTCCAACGCACGCTGCGCGGCGACGGTGTCGGTGGAGAAGTACGGGAGTCCTGCCCCGGCGCCAAAGATGACGACGCGCCCCTTCTCCATGTGCCGGACGGCGCGGCGCGGGATGTACGGCTCCGCCACCTGCGTCATCGAGATGGCCGACTGCACGCGCGTTGCCGCGCCCGCCTGCTCGAGGAAGTCCTGCAGCGCGAGGGAATTCATCACCGTGCCGAGCATGCCCATGTAATCGGCACGTCCGCGGTCCATACCGCGCTGGCTGAGCTCTGCGCCGCGGAAGAAGTTGCCGCCGCCGACGACGATCGCGACCTCGACGCGATCCACCGCCTCGGCGATCTCGCGGGCGATCTGGCTGACGACGTCGGGGTTGACCCCCAACTGTCCTCCTCCGAAGGCCTCACCGGAGAGCTTCAACAAAACACGGCGTCGTCTGGTCGCTTCATCGATCACGTGGGGTGTCCTCTCGTCTTGATCAAACTACTGCCCCTGCTGCACCGACCGGTACGCCGCGCGCGCAGGGAAAAGGCCCGGGATGCCGTGGCATCCCGGGCCTTGTCATCGGTGCTTACGCGCCGACCTTGAAGCGGGCGAAGTCGGTCAGGGTGAGACCGGCGTCGGAGGCGACCTTGGCGACGGACAGCTTGTTGTCCTTCGCGTAGTCCTGGTCGAGCAGGGAGACCTGCTTGAAGAAGGCGTTCACGCGGCCCTCGACGATCTTCGGCAGAGCAGCCTCGGGCTTGCCCTCGTTACGGGAGATCTCGGTGACGATCTCGCGCTCCTTCTCGACGTCGGCCTCGGGCACGTCGTCGCGGGTGAGGAACGAGGGGTTGGCGAAGGAGATGTGCTGCGCGATGCTGCGCGCGGTCTCCGCGTCGTCACCGGTGTAGGCGAGGACCACGCCGACCTGGGGCGGGAGGTCCTTGCTGGTCTTGTGCAGGTAGACCTCGAACTTGTCACCGCGAATGGTGCGGACGCGACGGAGTTCGACCTTCTCGCCGATGATGGCGGCCTCGTCCGAGATGAGCTGCTCGACGGCCTGGCCCTCGGCGTCAGCGGCCAGGGCAGCCTCGACCGAGTCGGCGCCGGCGGCGGCCGCAGCGGCCACGACCTTGTCGGCCAGGGCGATGAAGCGGTCGTTCTTGGCGACGAAGTCGGTCTCGCAGGCGAGCTCGAGCAGCGTGACGGCGCCGTCGGACTCACGAGCGGCGACAAGGCCCTCGCTCGTGGAGCGGTCGGCGCGCTTGGCGTTGCCCTTGGCGCCCTTCAGGCGCAGGATCTCGACGGCCTTCTCGACGTCGCCGTCGGCCTCTTCGAGCGCCTTCTTGGTGTCGACCATGCCGGTGCCGAGCTGCTCGCGCAGAGCCTTGATGTCGGCGATCGTGAAGTTTGCCATGGTGTGGCGTCTCCTTGTCGTTGTGCGTTCTGATGTGAGCTCGGCGGGGCCGTGTGCACCCCGAGGGGTGCTGTCACGACCCCGCCGGATCGTAGCCTGTGCGGGTGACGCCGCAGTGACGCGGCGGCGCGCTTACTTGCTGTCGGTGGCCTCGGCGGCGGCGACCTCGGAGGTCTCCTCACCCGACGCGTCGGCGACGGCCTCGTCGTGAGCCTCGGCACCGGCGGCGTCGTCAGCCGACTCGGTGGCGGCTTCGACGGCCTCGGCACCGGTCTCGGTCGCCTCAGCACCGGCCTCGGGGGTCTCGAGCAGCTCGCGCTCCCACTCGGCCAGCGGCTCGGCAGCCTCGGCCTCACCGGCGGGCTGGTGACGCTGGATCAGACCCTCGGCGGCGGCGTCGGCGATGATGCGCGTGAGCAGGCTCACCGAACGGATCGCGTCGTCGTTGCCGGGGATCGGGTACTGGAACTCGTCGGGGTCGGCGTTGGTGTCGAGGATGCCGATCACGGGGATGCCGAGCTTCTTGGCCTCGTCGATGGCGAGGTGCTCGCGCTTGGCGTCGACGATCCAGATCGCCGAGGGGGTCTTCTGGAGGTTGCGGATACCACCCAGCGACTTGTGCAGCTTGTCGAGCTCACGCTTCTTGAGCAGGAGCTCCTTCTTCGTGAAGCCGCTCTCGGCCGGGTTCTCGTAGTCGAGCTCCTCGAGCTCCTTCATGCGAGCGAGGCGCTTGGAGACGGTCTGGAAGTTGGTGAGAAGGCCACCGAGCCAGCGCTGGTTGACGTAGGGCTGGCCCACGCGAGTCGCCTGCTCGGCGAGGACTTCCTGCGCCTGCTTCTTGGTACCGACGAAGAGGATGGTGCCGCCGTGCGCGACGGTCTCCTTGACGAACTCGTAGGCCTTGTCGATGTACGACAGCGACTGCTGGAGGTCGATGATGTGGATGCCGGAGCGCTCGGTGAGGATGAAGCGCTTGACCTTCGGGTTCCACCGGCGGGTCTGGTGTCCGAAGTGCACGCCGCTGTCGAGCAGCTGGCGGATGGTAACGACGGCCATGGTCGTTCTCCTGTTCTGGGCGCTTTCACGCCGTGGTTGCGGTTGTTCGCGCCGATCGATCGAGCGGCGAGCCTGGTGCCCGGCGCACACCCGCCTTTCCGCCGGAGCGGAGGACCGTGGGGTGTGGATGCCGCGCGATGCGCTGCCCCGGAGGGCGGCGCGTTGCGCTGTGGGCACGCGGAGTCATCCCGACAGACGGGATGCGTCCTCCAGCATACAGGACGGCTCCTCCCCACGAGGTCTGGTTCGGGGACCGTTCACGGAACGGGGGCGACGGCCCGCGCGGGTGGGATGGGACGGCGCACCATCGGGGCATGAACACTCAATGTCCCCCCGCCGTGCGGTGGTCGCGGGCGGTAGCGGCGCTGGTTGTGCTCCTGGTCGTCTGGGGCGTCGCTCCCGCGCGGGCCGACACCGATGACCCCCTCTCCCGCCGCGGATGGGTGTGGCCCGTCGACGCCTTGCAGATCGTGCGCCCGTTCGAGGCGCCCGCGCACCGGTACGCCCCCGGTCATCGCGGGCTGGATCTCGGCTCCGTCGCACGGGTGCGCTCCCCCGCCGCCGGAACGATCGCGTTCGCCGGTCCTGTCGCGGGGCGTCCCGTCGTGACGATCGACCACGGCGACGGTCTCGTGACGAGCTTCGAGCCGGTGACGACCCCGCTAAGCGCCGGCGATGCCGTTGCGCGCGGCGATCCGATCGGGGAGGTGGCCGAGGGCGGGCACACGGCTGTGGGCGCGGTGCACTTCGGCGTGCGGTGGAATGGCGAGCACGTCAACCCGCTCCGGCTGCTCGGCGGTGTGCCGCGCGCGGTGCTGTTGCCGTGTTGTTGAGGTCGCAGGTGGGGAGGGCGCCTCCCGACCGCGGCGTGGGGCGGACACTCCGTCGCGATCGCCGTCAGCCGATGCGGTTACCGCGGCCCTCCACCGTGCTCTCGCCGATGCCGCCGCCAGCCGTCACGACGTTGTCTTGGCCGCGCACGACGAGTGCCCCGAGGGTTCCTCCCGCGGTCACGGTGGAGCGGTCTCCGCTGAGCTCGACGCGGCCGAGCGACTGCGCGACCGTGAGGCCACTGTCGTTGCCCTGCACGGTGGCGCTGTCGATCGCGACGGCAGAGAGGCGCAGGCGGTCGCCCGCGAGCGACAGGATGCCGATCGTCGCGGTGCCCGCATCGATGGTGAGGGCCGTGCCCCCGACGGTGAGCTCTGCGCAGCGACCTTCGACGCGGACGGTTCGTTCGTTCCCGGAGATCGTTTCGGAACCGCCGTCGCCACAGGACACGACGTCACCCGCCCCCGGGGCGACACCAGGGGTGCTCGGCACGGGCGCCGTCGACGGGCCGGTCGGCGCCGCCGACGGTGCGCTCGGGACTCCCGAGGGGGTCGGCGCGGTCGTGGCCGGCGCGGCCGTCGTGGATGCCGCGGGCGGGGGCAGTCGCGTGACGACCGGTTGCGGACCGAACGCGCAGCCGGCGAGGAGGAGCGCGCTGACGAGAGCCCCGAACGCCGAGGCAGAGAAGCGAGAGCGCGGGTTCACGACCCCACGCTACGTCGCCGTACCGGGGCGGCGCCAGGGCGACAGGCACGGCGGTCCGGCGCGCTCGCACGTGGACGGCGCAGGTGAGCGGTCAGGCGCGCGGGTGCGCCAGGCGGTAGGCCTCACGCAAACGCTCGGCCGACACGTGGGTGTAGATCTGCGTCGTTCCGAGACTGGCGTGTCCGAGGATCTCCTGCACCGACCGCAGGTCGGCGCCGCCGTCGAGCATGTGGGTGGCCGCGGAGTGGCGGAGGGCATGTGGTCCGAGCGACTCGGCACCGACGGCGGGGGCGACGACACGGGAAACGAGGGCGTGGACGGCGCGCGGACCGAGGCGGGCACCGCGCACCCCGAGGAAGACGGCCAAGCCCGCAGCCCCGTCTCCCCGGGCGTGGAGCACCGGGCGACCGCGAACGAGGTAGGCCTCCAGCGCTCGCGCGGCCGGCGCGCCGAACGGGACGACGCGCTCCTTGTCTCCCTTGCCGCGCAGCCGCAGCGTCCGGCGTTCCTGGTCGATGTCGTCGAGATCGAGGCCGCAGATCTCCGACACCCGGGCACCGGAGCCGTAGAGAAGCTCGAGCAGCGCGTGGTCGCGCAGGGCCACCGGATCCCCCGAGCGCGCATCGGCCTCGACCTCGGACAAGAGCGACTCCAGTGCCGGCGCGGTCGCGACGGTCGGGAGCGTGCGTCCGCGTTTCGGGGCGACCATCCGGCTGCTCGGGTCGGTGGCAACGAGGCCCTGCTCGCGTGCCCAGCCGAGGAAGCCGCGCACGGCCGAGGTGCGGCGCGCGGCCGTGGCCTTACTGAGTCCGGAGGTGGTGGCATCCCACTGCCATTGCCGGAGCGCCTCGATGTCGATGTCTCGCAGGTCGGGGTCTCCGGAGGCACGCGCGAGATCCCGCAGATCAGACCGATAGGCGCGCACCGTTGCCGCCGACAGACGGCGCACCGTGGCGAGGTGATCCAGATACCCCTCGATGGCCTCGCTCATGCGCACTCCCCCAGCCTGCCCCGCCGGGCGCGGACAGGCCGTCAGGACGCGCGCGGTCGGCGGATCCCACAGGCGAGGCGTCGATAGCCGGCGCAACGTCGCGCACCCGCGGCCTCGATCACAGGACGCCCCGCGACCGAAACCGGCGGCCTCCCCCTGTCCGCATCACGAGGCGCCGTGCTTCGCCCGCCAGCGACCGTCGGAATCGCGCACGGCTCGCCCCTCCAGCTCGGCAAACCCGAGGAGCACCTGGGCCTCGGTCTCCGAGAACCCCGCGCGCCGGGCCACGTCGGTGGCGTCCCTCCCGACGCGTGACGACAGCGCGTCCAGCATCCGTGTGGCATCGTCGGTGCGCGCGGCGTCCCGGCTATCGGGAGCATTCTCCCCGATCCCCTCATCGGGTGCGCCGAGCATCTCGAGCACGTCGGCGGCAGACGTCACGCAGACGCTGTCGAATTCGCGCAGGATGCGATGGCTCCCCGCCGAGGCGGCGCTCGTCACGGGCCCGGGCACCGCCCCGAGCGCCCGCCCGAGCGTCGCGGCGTGCGCCGCGGTATTCAGCGAACCACTGCGCCACCCCGCCTCAACGACCACCACCGCGTCCGCGATCGCGGCGATCAGGCGGTTGCGATGGAGGAACCGCCACTTCGTCGGTGCTGCCCCGCAGGGCGTTTCGCTGAGAACGGCCCCCGTCGCGGCGATGCGGGTGAGGAGTCCATCGTGTCCGCGCGGGTAGGGACGGTCGACACCCCCGGCGAGAAAGGCGATCGTCTGCCCGTCGGCCGACAGGGCGGCGCGGTGCGCAGCGCCGTCGATGCCATAGGCGGCGCCCGACACCACCACCACGCCGGCGGCGGCGAGATCAGCCGCCAGATCCGCGGCCACCGCCTCGCCGTAGGGAGTCGCCGCCCGTGCCCCGACGATCGCGACGACCCGCACGCCGGCGCGCGGGTCGAGGCGTCCGCGCAGCCAGAGCACGCTGGGCGCGTGAGCACCGAGGTCGTCCAGTCCACGGAGCCACCGAGGATCCGTGGGCACGACCAGCTGCGCACCGGACCGCCGGGCCGAGGCGATCGCTGCGTCGACCACCGAGGGCCGATATCGGGGCATCCACCGTGCCCGGGCTTCTGCCCATTCGTCCCCGGACTCGGACGTGGCGACCCGCAGCGCCTCGAGCGCTCCGAAGCGACCGATCATCGCCCCGGCAGCGCCGTCACCGGGCTCCGCGAGCACACTCCACACCACGCGCGCGTAGGCCTCCATCGGGTCGAGCCCCGGCGGCAGACCGAGGTCGCGCATCACCGACGAGGCAGAGTCGCGGGATGGCAGTATCCCGGTCACGACGCGCTCCCCTGCCGGAGAAAGAGCGCACGCCCGACATCGTCCGCACCGAGGCGGTCGTGACCGGCGAGGTCCGCTACCGTCCAGGCCACTCGCAAGAGCCGGTCGTAGCCGCGAAGGGTGAGCGAGCCCCGGCGGAGAGCCGTGTCGAGCGAGCGCACCACCTCGGGTTCGGGAGCAGCCGGCCCGCGCAACCACGTGCCGGGGACGTCGGCATTGCGCAGCCAGGGAGTGCCGTTCCAGCGCCGCGCTGCTCGCGCACGGGCGGCCGCGACGAGCACTCGCGCCTCGCGAGTGGTCACGACACGCGTTGCCGCGTCTCGTCGCGCCACCGAGACGCGTTGGAGCCGAAGGTCGATGTCGATGCGATCCAGGAGCGGGCCCGACAGTCGTCGGGTGTAGCGGCGGATCGCCTGCGGGGCACACTCGCACGTGCCCCCGGGAACCCCGTACTGCCCGCACGGGCAGGGGTTGGTGGCCACGACCAGTTGGAACCGTGCGGGGTAGGTCGCCGACATACCGGAGCGGTGCAAATGGATGACGCCGCTCTCGAGCGGCTGGCGGAGAGCGTCGAGCACCGACGCGGGAAACTCCCCGCCTTCGTCGAGGAACAGCACGCCCTCGCTGGCGCGGGCGATCGCCCCCGGGCGCACGATCCCCGACCCTCCGCCGATCAGCGCAGCCGCGCTCGCCCCGTGGTGCGGCGCCTCGAACGGCGGCGTGCGGGTCAGCCGCGTGACCGGATCGCCCGACAGCGAACGGACGGAGGCGACCGACAGCGCCGCCTCGTCATCAAGGTCGGGAAGGATGCCAGGCAGTCGGCGCGCGAGCATCGTCTTTCCGGCGCCCGGTGGTCCGCTCATGAGCAGGTGGTGACCGCCCGCCGCGGCCACGATCAGGGCGTCGACAGCGTCGGGCTGACCGACGACGTCGCCGAGCTCGAGCCGTTCCTCGACGGGATCGGGCACCTGATCGGTCAGGACGGGGGCGAGATCCGGGGCGTCGGTCGTCCCTCCGTGCCAGCGCACGACCTCGGCCAGGCAGGTCGCCGCGCGCACCTCGATCCCTTCCACGAGCCCTGCCTCCGGGGCGTTCCCCGCCGGCACGACCACCCGCGCCCGCCCGGCCCGATGCGCGGCCAGAACCGCGGGCAGGACGCCGGGCACGGGCCGCAGCCGACCGTCCAGCCCGAGTTCTCCGATGTGGACGGTATCGGCGACGCGGGCGGCATCCATCGACCCCGTCGTCGCGAGCGCGGCCACCGCGATCGCGAGATCGAAACCCGAGCCGCGCTTGGGCAGGCTCGCAGGCGACAGGTTGACCGTCAACCGGCGCTTGGGCAGGTCGAGTCCGCGATTGGTGCAGGCGTTGCGCACCCGCCGCCCGGCCTCACCGAGTGCCTTGTCGGGCAACCCGATGATTGCGAACTCCGGCGTTTGGGGAGACAGGTCGGCCTCGACCTCGACGAGATCGCCGCGCAGCCCCGTCAGGGCAACGGCCCACGTGCGCGCGACCGTCACAGCGCGTCCTCGAGGTGCTCGAGACGGGCCGTGCGGGCGTCGGTGCCGATCAGCGCGATCGCGTCCATCCGCAGGCTCCGCCCGCGCGCCTCGTCGGGGTGCACGGCGATCCACGCCATCGCCAGCCGCCACAGGCGCGCGGCCTTGCGTCGATCGATCGCCTCGAACGGATGCCCGAAGGCCTCGCTCGCCCGCGCCTTGACCTCGACCACGACGAGCGTGCCCGCGGTTTCGGCCACGATGTCGATCTCGCCCTGCGGGCACCGCCAATTGCGGTCGAGGATGCGGTAACCGTTCGCGGTCAGGTGGCGGGCGGCCCGCTCTTCACCGGCCCGCCCGAAGTCGTCTTTCGCTGCCATGCCCGAGAGCGTGGCATCCGAAACCCGGCCCCCGAGGCGCCGAAACCCCGAATCGGGGACAGCGCTCGAAGAACGAGCGCTGGGGAGGAACCGTCAGCTGTCGAGCGAAAGCTCTTCGGGCAGCTGGAAGTCGCGACGCGACAGCTCTTCGACGTTCACGTCTTTGAACGTCAGCACGCGCACCGACTTCACGAACCGGTCGGCGCGGTAGATGTCCCACACCCACACGTCGGTCATCGAGATCTCGAAGTAGAAGTCGTGCTCGGTGTCGCGGCGGACGACATTGACATCGTTGGCGAGGTAGAACCGCCGTTCGGTCTCGATCACGTATTGGAACTGCAGGACCACATCGCGGTACTCGCGGTACAGGGCCAGTTCGAGTTCGCGGTCGTAATCCTCGAAGACGTCGTCATCCATGGTTCCTCCATCCTAGGCGCGCGACGCCGTCGCGGCAGACCTTCGCGGGCAGCGTCAGAACAGCGTCGGCGCCGCGGCGATCGCCCACGACTGCCGGTGGTGCACGCTCATGCCGTGCACGCCGATGGCTTCGCGGTGATCGAGGCTCGCGTAGCCCTTGTTGCGCGCCCAGCCGTAGGCGGGCAGGTCGTCGTGGAGGTGCGTCATGAGGGTGTCACGTGCGACCTTGGCGATGACGGATGCCGCGGCCGCACTGGCGCAATCACGGTCAGCCTTCACGATTGGGCGCACGCGCAGATCGCGCTCCCCCGCGGGCGTGATGTAGTCGTGGTTGCCGTCGAGGATCACGATGGCGTCTTCGCACACGACGCCGTGCGCACGCAGATCGGCGATGGCGCGGATCGCGGCCAGACCCAGGGCACGGATGATGCCGATCTCGTCGATCTCGTCGGAACTGGCCCATCCGACCGCGCTCTCCTGCACGAAGGCGGCGGCCCGCGCGGCCACCTCGGGGCGGCGCGCCTCGGGCACGAGCTTCGAGTCGCGCAGGCCGACGGGGACGCGCTTGCGCGACCGGGACGGGTCGATCACCGCGGCCCCCACCGCCACAGGACCCGCGAGGGCGCCGCGGCCCACCTCGTCGCACGCGATGATGAGCGCGTGCTCCTTGAGCAGGCGGCGCTCGAGCGTCAGGGTCGGTTCGATCACGGGGCGCTCCCGGGAGCGGGCACCCCCGCGAAGACCTCGTGGTGGAAGTCGATCAGGCCGAACCGGTCGAACGGCCAGGTGATGAGGAAGGCGCGCCCCACGACGTTGTCGATGGGCACGAATCCGCGCCCCGGCTGCTCCTGGTTGTAGCGCGAATCCTTCGAGCTGTTGCGGTTGTCGCCGAGCACCCAGAGCGCCCCCTCGGGCACCGTGATGTCGTAGGGAACAGGCTCGGGCGCGGTCGCCCCGGGGTTGAGCTTGACGTACGGTTCCTCGATCGGCACGCCGTTCACCGTCGTCTGGCCGAGGGCGTTGCAGCACACCACGTGATCTCCGGGCGTGCCGATGACGCGCTTGATGAGGTGGTCGTCGCTGTCGGGAGCGGCGAGCCCCACGAGCGAGAGCACCCAGTCCACCGCCTCGACCATCGGCGCGCGCGGCGGCTCAGTGGTCACGGGCAGCCAGCCACCCGGATCGCGGAACACCACCACGTCACCCCGGGAGTACTCGCCGAACCGCGGCGTGAGCTCGTCGACGAGAATCCGGTCGTTCTGCAGCAGCGTGTTGTTCATCGACGCCGAGGGGATGTAAAACGACCGCACCACGAACGTCTTGACCAGGAACGACACGAGCAACGCGATCAGCAGGATCACGACGACGTCGCGCAGGAAGGTCAGGGCTCCACGGCGACGGGGAGTCGTCGGGGTGGGGGCCACGGGGGATGCGGTTTCGTCGCTCATGTTGATCCTTCGCCGGGCTCACCGCACACCGGAAGACCGCCCGACAAGCCTCGCACATTCCGACCCGCCCACCGAACGTTCCCGGCATCCGATCAGACAGGATGCCACGCGCCCCTCCCCCGAAAACGACGAACGCCCCGCGACGGATCGCGGGGCGTTCGGGGAGGCGGACTCAGCGGTCGCGCTTCTCCTTGATCTTGGCCTTCTTGCCACGGAGGCTACGCAGGTAGTAGAGCTTCGCACGGCGCACGTCACCACGGGTGACGACCTCGATGTGGTCGATCACGGGGCTGTGCACGGGGAAGGTGCGCTCGACACCGACCTGGAAGCTGACCTTGCGGACACAGAAGGTCTCTCGCACACCGTCACCGGAGCGGCCGATGACGACGCCCTGGAACACCTGGATACGCGAGCGGTTGCCCTCGGTGATGTTGACGTGCACCTTGACGGTGTCGCCGGGGGCGAAGACGGGGATGTCGGAGCGGAGCGAAGCCGCGTCGACGGAGTCGAGGATCTGCATGATCGTCACTTCCTGCGACCGCCACAGGTCGATCGCACGATAAAAAGGGAAAAGGTGAGGCGTACCCGAGGCCGCGGATGCGGCGGACTCCCCTGAGGCAGAGCCGGTCAGGGCACAAACGCCTATTCTGCCACGGACCGAGGCCCCGGCCAAACCGGCTCAGTCGGCGGAACGTGTCTCGGAGATGACGACGACGTCGCCGTCGACGCGGGGGCGGGGCTGTTCCCGCGTGGGTGGGATGTAGCCGGTGCCGTCGGCGGCGTGCAGCAGAGTCACCGCGCCACGGGCCTCGCTCCACAGCTGCGCGAGCGACGACCCGATCAGCACGAAAGCGCCCACGACCCCGAGCACCAGAAGCGGGAAGAAGGTGCGCGAGTCGTAGAAGCCCAGCGCGACGATCGCGAGGTGCCAGAGGCCGATGCCGATGAGGTCGCGCCACGACACGGCCCGCTCGGTGCGCACGGTACCCCGACCGCGCACGATCAGGGCGATCAGGATCTCGGAGACGAAGACCGCCGGCGCCGCGACGAGAAGCCACAGCAGAGCCCACCCGCTTCCTCCGCTGAAGACGATCCAGCCGACGAACAGCCACAGCGGAAGCACGAGGGCGGCGGGAAACAGCCAGGGGAGGAAAAGTCGGCGAAGGACCATGCCCCGATGCTACGCGGGCCGGTTGTGCAGACGCTTCGAATGGGCGCTGCCACAGACCCGCCCCATCGTCGGCGAGAATGGAGGTTCGAGGAAGGGATCCACCAATGATCGAACTGCGCACCCCCGCTGAGATCGACGCCATGCGACCGGCCGGTCGTTTCGTCGCGGAAGTACTGGCGACGCTGCGCGACGAGACCAAGGTGGGCACCAACCTCCTGCACCTCGATCGCCGCGCGCACGACATGATTCGCGCCGCCGGCGCCGAGTCCTGCTACATCGACTACCACCCCTCGTTCGGCGCGAGCCCGTTCGGCAAGGTGCTGTGCACCTCGCTCAACGACGCGGTTCTGCACGGACTCCCCCACGACTACGTACTGCGCGACGGTGACCTCGTGTCGCTGGACTTCGCCGCCTCCGTCGACGGGTGGGTCGCCGACTCGGCCGT
Organism: Microbacterium sp. ZW3a; assembly: GCF_057167165.1. Lineage (NCBI taxonomy): Bacteria > Bacillati > Actinomycetota > Actinomycetes > Micrococcales > Microbacteriaceae > Microbacterium > Microbacterium sp. ZW3a. The sequence continues at coordinate 1,732,580 of NZ_CM169903.1, forward strand.
CTCGTTCGTCGTGGGTACCCCGCGCGACGAAGACCTCGCGCTGATCGACACCACGCAGCGCGCCCTCGCCGCCGCGATCGACGCCGCGACGGTCGGCCGCAAGATCGGCGACATCTCCGCAGCGGTGGCCGCGGTGGCCCACGGCGACGGGTACTCCATCAACACCGACTTCGGCGGACACGGCGTGGGGCGCACGATGCACGGTGACCCGCATGTCCCCAACGACGGCAAGGCCGGGCGCGGCTACCCGCTGCGCGACGGGCTCGTCGTCGCGCTCGAGCCGTGGTTCCTGCAGACCACCGACAAGCTCATCACCGATGCCGACGGCTGGACCCTCCGCAGTGCCGACGGTTCGCGCGGCGCCCACTCCGAGCACACCGTCGCGATCACCGCCGACGGACCCGTGGTGCTCACCGACCGGTCGTTCCTCGGCGTCGACTGAGGCCGGGGCCTCCCGGCATCCTGTTCTCGGATGCCGGGATCTGCGGGCTACACCGAGAACACGGCGCGGTGCTCAGTCCGGGAGAAGGTCGGGACGACGGGCGCGCGTGCGCTCGATCTGCTGCTCGCGACGCCACGTGGCCACGGCCCCGTGGTTGCCGCTGAGGAGCACGGGCGGCACCTCGCGTCCGCGCCACGCGGCGGGCTTCGTGAACGAGGGGTACTCGAGGAGTCCGTCTTCGTGGGACTCCTCGACCAGACTCTCGGGGTTGCCGACGACGCCGGGGATCAGGCGACCGATCGCCTCGACCATCGCCATCACGGCGACCTCACCGCCGTTGAGCACGTAGTCGCCGAGGCTGAGAAGACGCACGCGTCCGAGCTCGGCGGCGTACTCGAATACGCGCTCGTCGATGCCCTCGTACCGACCGCACCCGAACACGAGGTGGTCCTCGGTCGACAGGTCGCGGGCGATGGCCTGCGTGAAGCGCTCCCCCGCGGGCGAAGGGAAGACGAACACCGGAGGGGCAGTGACGTCTCGTGTGAGGTCGTCGAGCGCTTCGCCCCACGGTTCGGGCTTCATCACCATCCCGGCGCCGCCCCCGTAAGGGGTGTCGTCGACGGTGCGGTGACGGTCGTGGGTGTAGTCGCGCAGGTCGTGCACGCGGACGTCGAGGAGTCCGCTCTGCCGCGCCTTACCCAGGAGCGACACCTCGAGGGCGTCGAAGATCGTCGGGAAGATCGAGACGACGTCGATGCGCACGTCAGGCCTCGTGGGTGTCGGCGCGCTCGTCGGTGTCGTCGGCATCCCCCGCGTCGTCGGCGTCGGAATCGTCGCCGCTCTCTTCACGCGGGGTGTCGTCGTCGCCCGGAAGGTCTTCGAAGAGACCGGCCGGCGGCGTCACGACCACGCGACCGCCCTCGACGTCGACCTCGGGCACGATCGCGCTCACGAACGGCACCAGGACGTCGGCGTCTTCGCCGCGGCCGGAGGGACGGACGATCAGGAGGTCTTGCGCGGGGAAGTGGTCGACGCGCACGACGCGGCCGATCACCGCGTCGTCACGCACCACGTCGAGACCGACCAGCTGGTGGTCGTACCAGGCGTCGTCTTCGGCGGGGGCGGCCTCGGCGTCTTGGTCGATCCAGAGGATCGCCTTCACGAGCTCTTCGGCGGCCGTGCGGTCGTCGACGCCCTCGAAGAAGGCCACGGGGTGCGTGTTCATCCAGCGGAACTCCCGGACCGTCAGCTCGCGGCCGTGCCACGGCGAGGACTCGGGAACCTGCAGGGTGAAGGTGTTTCCGGGGACGAAACGCCCCTCGGGGTCATCGGTGTACAGCTCGATCTTGAAGGCACCCTTCAAGCCGTGGGCCTTGACCAGGCGGCCCACGCGGAGCTGCGTCTTCGCGGGCTGCGGGCCCGCGGTGTCGTCGGCTGCCATCAGTCGTCGGCGACGTCGACGCGGACGCGCTGCCCATCGGCCAGAGCCGAGATGAGCGTGCGCAGTGCCTTGGCGGTGCGACCGCCGCGCCCGATCACGCGACCCCGGTCATCGGGGTGCACGCGAACCTCCAGCACCTCGCCGCGGGGCGAGGAGGCGGAACGGATGGTCACGGCATCGGGGTGATCGACGATCCCCTTGACGACGTGTTCGAGCGCGGCGGACAGCACGGACTTACTCTGCCGAGGTCTCGGCGGCGTCGGCGGCCGGAGCAGCGTCGGCAGCCGGGGTCTCGTCGGCCTTCTTCTCGGCCTTGGGCTTGACGACCGACTTCTTGGACGCGTCGACCTCGAAGGGAGCCTTGGGCTCGCGCACCTTGACGGTGGACTTCGCGTCCTTGTCACCCTTGAAGGTGCCCCAGTCGCCGGTCAGCTTGAGGATGGCGCGAACCTGCTCGGTCGGCTGAGCGCCGACACCGAGCCAGTACTGCGCGCGCTCGGAGTCGACCTCGATGAACGAGGGCTCCTCGGTCGGGTGGTACTTGCCGATCTCTTCGATGACACGACCGTCGCGCTTGGTGCGCGAGTCGGCGACGACGATGCGGTAGTAGGGCGCACGGATTTTGCCGAGACGCTTGAGACGGATCTTGACAGCCACGAATACTCCTGGATGGTGGAAAGCGAACGAACCGAACGCCTGGAGCGTGGGGTGCACACCCGGCGGAAGCTCAAAAAGGCGGACCGACACTGGATAGAGGGTCGAGCGGCTGGTCCGACCCTCTATTCTGCCAGATGACACGGCGGGTCGCGAAACCACTGCTGTCCGTGTCGCGTGTCAGACTGATCCGCATGACGTTGCCGTTCGCCCCGTCCGCGCGTTCCTCCGTCGGGCTGGAGTGGGAACTCATGCTCGCCGACCGCGAGACCGGCGATCTCGTGCCCCGCGCCCCCGAGATTCTCGACCTCGTCGAGGAGCGCAGCAAGCTCGAACGCTTCACGGTCACGGGCGAACTCCTGACGAACACCGTGGAAGTCACCAGCGGTGTCGGCAGCACGGTCGCCGAGGCCGTCGACGACATCGCGGATGCCATCTGCGCACTGCGGGAAGAGACCGAGCCCCGCGGCATCGAGATGCTCTGCGCCGGCAGCCACCCCTTCGCGCACTGGTACGACCAGCAGGTCAGCGACAAGGGCCGGTACCACACGCTCATCGAGCGCACCCAGTGGTGGGGCCGCAACATGATGATCTGGGGCGTGCACGTGCACGTCGGCGTCGACGACGTCGAGAAGGTGCTGCCGATCGTCAACGCGCTCACCGTGTTCCTCCCGCACCTCCAGGCGCTCTCGGCCTCGAGCCCCTTCTGGGCGGGCGAGCGCACCGGGTACGCCTCCAACCGCTCTCTCGTCTTCCAGCAGCTCCCCACGGCGGGACTCCCCTGGCAGCTCGAGACGTGGGACGACTTCGAGCGCTACCTCGACGACATGGTGCGCACCGGAGTGATGGCGGATGCCAGTGAGGTGCGGTGGGACATCCGTCCGGCGCCGCGGTGGGGCACCGTCGAGATCCGTGCGTGCGACGGGATGTCGACCCTCCCCGAGCTGGCCGCGGTGGCCGCTCTCGCGCAGACCCTCGTCGAGCGGTTCTCCCGGATCCTCGACGAGGGCGGCGAGCTGCCCGGCATCCCGCCGTGGTTCGCCCGCGAGAACAAGTGGCGCGCCGCGCGTTACGGACTCGACGCGCGGGTCATCGTCGACCGCGCGGGCACGCAACTCCCCGTGCGCGAGCACCTGCTCGCCACGATGGAGGACCTGGCAGATATCGCGGTCGAGCTGAAGTGCGCGCGCGAGTTCGCGGGCCTCGAGACGATCCTCTCCACCGGCGGGAGTTCCGCGCGGCAGATCGCCGTCGCAGAGGCAGCCGACGGCGACCTTCGCGCCGTGGTGCAGCACCTGATCCGCGAGTTCCGCGGCGGCCCGACGTTGCGCGAGCACCTGGCGGCGCTGCGCGTCTGACCGTCGCCGCGACCCGCGCGGCCGTCAGGCTCCGCCGCGGCCGAGCATCTTCTGCAGCTCCGCCAGGTCGGCCTCGCTCGGCGCCTTCTGGCCGCCCAGACCGAAGCCCGACCCCGTGGCCGGAGCCGCCGCGGCGATACCGGCGTTCTCGGCCGCGCGCTTGGCCGGGTTACCCGAGCGCGAGCCCTTGGCCTTCTGCTGCTTGCCGCGCTTCGACGACGCTCCGGGCTTCCCCCCGATGGGGCCCATGCCGGGGATGTTGGGGACACCGCCGCGCGCGACGGTCTTCATCATCTTCGCCGCCTGGTCGAAGCGCTGGACGAGCTGGTTGACGTCGGTCACGGTCATGCCGGAGCCGCGCGCGATGCGCAAGCGACGCGATCCGTTGAGGAGCTTGGGGTTGCGCCGCTCGGCGAGCGTCATCGAGCGAATGATCGCCTCGGTGCGGTCGATCTCGCGCTCGTCGAAGTCCTCGAGCTGCTGCTTCATGGAGCCCATGCCCGGGAGCATCCCGAGCATCTTCTTCATGGAGCCCATCTTCTTCATCTGCTGCATCTGCTCGAGGAAGTCCTCGAGAGTGAAGGTCTCGGTCGCGAGCTTCTCGGCGACCTTCATCGCCTCGGCCTCGTCGAAGGCCTGCTGCGCCTGCTCGATCAGGGTGAGGATGTCACCGAGGTCGAGGATGCGGGACGCCATGCGGTCGGGGTAGAACGGTTCGACGTCGTCGAGGCCTTCACCCGTGGACGCGAAGATGATCGGACGCCCCGTGACCGATGCCACGGAGAGCGCGGCACCACCGCGGGCGTCACCATCGAGCTTGGACAGCACGACACCGGTGAAATCGACGCCGTCCTGGAAGGCCTTCGCCGTGTTCACCGCATCTTGACCGATCATCGCGTCGATGACGAAGAGCACCTCGTCGGGCTGGGTCGCGGCGCGGATGTCGGCGGCCTGCTTCATGAGCTCGGCGTCGACGCCCAGGCGTCCGGCGGTGTCGATGATGACGATGTCGTGCTGCTGGCGCGTGGCGTGCGCGACGCCGTCGCGCGCGACCTTCACCGGGTCGCCCACGCCGTTGCCCGGCTCGGGGGCGTAGATGGCGGCACCGGCGCGCTCGGCGACGACCTGGAGCTGGTTCACGGCGTTCGGGCGCTGGAGGTCACACGCCACGAGAAGCGGGGTGTGCCCGTCTTTCTCGAGCATCTTGGCGAGCTTGCCCGCGAAGGTCGTCTTTCCCGAGCCCTGGAGGCCGGCGAGCATGATGACCGTCGGGGGGTTCTTCGCGAACTGCAGGCGACGCTGCTGACCACCGAGGATGCCGATGAGCTCATCGTTGACGATCTGCACGACCTGCTGCGCGGGGTTGAGGGCGCGGTTGACCTCGTCGCCGAGGGCACGCTCGCGCACGGCGGCGGTGAACTCCTTGACCACCGGCAGCGCGACGTCGGCGTCGAGCAGGGCGCGCCGGATCTCGCGGACCGTCCCGTCGACGTCGGCGGGGGTGAGCTGACCCTTCTTGCGCAGATTGCGGAAGGTCTCTGTGAGCCGGTCGGAGAGGGTGCCGAAAGTCGCCATGATGGGAAGAGTTTACGCGGCCGGGCGCCGACCCGCCGCGCGCCGGCGTCGTCGGTCAGCGTTCGACGTGAGACAGGGCCTCGGCGAGCAGGCTCTCCAGGGCCGGCCCCCGCGAGGTGCGCTCCGCCCAGACCCATACCGCAGCGAGCACCGCCGCCGCGCATCCTCCGGCACGCACGTGGGCCGCCAGGCGCTCCTCACCCTGCGCCACGAACCGCGCGGCAACCTCGCGCTGGAGACGGAACTGCCGCTGGGCGCGGTCGCGATCGAGCTCGGCGGCGAGACCCATCGCGTCGGCGTTCGCGATCGCCAGGGCCAGGGCGTCCGGGGCGAAATCGCGGCCGATCGTGGCGAGCGCATCGACCACCGGGATGCCGGGATCCCCCAGCTCCGCGAGCGCGGCGTCCATGCGCTCGTCGAATCCCGACCACAGCACGTCGCTCTTGGCGGAGAAGTAGTTGAAGAAGCTCGAGCGGCTGACCCCGGCGCGCCGCGTGATGTCCGACACCGACGTGGCGTCGTACCCCTGCTCGAGGAACAGCTCGCAGGCCGCTTCCGAGAGAACTTCCCGCGACGACGCGCGCGGTCGACCGCTGCGAGGTTCGGGGGCCATGCCCTCAGCCTACGGCGCCCCTCCATGTGTATTGTTAGACGGCATCCAATAACTCCGGGAGCGCCGATGCTCGACATCCTTCACGTGGGGCTCGCCCCCGACTACGTGCCGTACCTCGACGGGTGGGCCCTCCAGCGTTCCGTGCACGCCGGAGTCGTGGCGGGCGAACGCCCGGACACCCTGCTCCTCCTCGAACACGAGGCGGTGTTCACGGCCGGCAAGCGCACCGAGGCGCACGAGCGTCCGACCGACGGCACCCCGGTCATCGACGTCGACCGCGGCGGCAAGATCACCTGGCACGGTCCGGGCCAGCTCGTCGGCTACCCGATCGTCCGGCTCCCCGAACCCCTGGATGTCGTCGCCCACGTGCGGCGCCTGGAGGGCCTGCTCATCACCGCCCTCGCCGGTCACGGCGTCGACGGTTTCCGCGTCGAGGGGCGCAGTGGCGTGTGGGTGCGCCGCCCCCTCGGCATCGACAAGATTGCGGCGATCGGCGTCCGCGTCGAGAAAGGTGTCACCATGCACGGCTTCGCCGTCAACTGCGACAACACCCTGGCGGGGTTCCGCGGAATCATCCCGTGCGGGATCACGGATGCCGGTGTGACGACGGTCAGCGAGGTCGTCGGGGCCGAGGTCTCCCCCGCCGACATCGTCGAGAGCGTGGAGAGCGTTTTTCGCGCGGAGTACGCGGCGGTAGCCGCATGAGCGCCTGCGGGACTGGGAGCGCCGGGGGCGCGGCATCCACCGCTCCGAACGGGCGCAAGCTCCTGCGCCTGGAGGTGCGGAACGCGCAGACCCCCATCGAGCGCAAGCCCGAATGGATCAAGACGAAGGCGCGCCTCGGCCCCGAGTACACGGCGCTGCAGAACCTCGTGAAGACCGAGGAACTGCACACGGTCTGCCAGGAGGCCGGCTGCCCGAACATCTTCGAGTGCTGGGAGGACCGCGAGGCCACCTTCCTCATCGGCGGCTCGCAGTGCACGCGTCGGTGCGACTTCTGCCAGATCGACACGGGCAAGCCCGCTGACTACGACCGGGACGAGCCGCGACGCGTCGCCGAGAGCGTCACCCGGATGCAACTGCGCTACGCCACCGTCACGGGCGTCGCCCGCGACGACCTGCCCGACGAGGGGGCGTGGCTGCACGCCGAGACGGTGCGGCGCATCCACGCCGAGAACCCCGGGACCGGCGTCGAGATCCTCGCGACCGACTTCTCGGGCAACCCGGCGCTGCTCGACGAGGTCTTCTCGTCGCGGCCCGAGGTCTTCGCGCACAACGTCGAGACGGTCCCCCGGATCTTCAAGCGCATCCGCCCCGCCTTCCGGTACGAGCGGTCGCTCGGCGTGCTGACGGCGGCGCGCGAAGCGGGGCTCATCACGAAGTCGAACCTCATCCTCGGCATGGGTGAGGAGCCCGAAGAGGTCGTGCAGGCCCTGGAAGATCTGCACGCGGCTGGCACCGACATCATCACGATCACGCAGTACCTGCGGCCCACGCCTCGACACCTTCCCGTGCAGCGGTGGGTGAAGCCCGCCGAGTTCGTGGAGTTCAAAGAGGAGGCCGAGCGCATCGGATTCCTCGGCGTCCTCGCCGGGCCTCTCGTGCGCTCGTCGTACCGCGCGGGGCGCCTGTGGGCCCAGTCGATGGTCTCGAAAGGACGCGAGATCCCGCCGCACCTCTCACACCTCGCGAAAGACATCGCAGCCGCCGACGCGGGCTTCGCGCAGGCGGTCTGACGCCGGGGGGTCAGTCGGCGCTGGTGACCGACTGCACCTGGCCGTCGGAGGCGAGGTTGACCAGGAGTACGTCGTCGGCGGCATCCGGGTCGAGGGCGTATTCGAGAACCGCGAACGGGTCAGCACCGCCGTGCTCGTCGGCGAGGATCGTCATGCTCATCAGCTGAAGCGACTTGAGGACGTCGATGTGGGTGTCGCCGGAGGGGTCACTGAGGAGGTCATCGAGCTCTTCGCCGAGGGTCGCCTGCTGCTGGAGGATGTACTCGGTCACCTCGCTCGTGCGGTCATCGAGTTCGTTCACCATCGCGTTGCGCGCGGCGAGGTCGATCGACTCGAGCGACGAGATCAGCGACGCGGCGACGTCGAGGGCCTCCACCGACACGTCGTCCTGATCGGGCGCAGTCAGGTCTACGGTGACGCTCTGATCACCGAACTCCACGTTCTCGGACCAGAAGATCGATCCATCCGGTCCTGACTCGAGGAGTCCGAAGAAGTCGTGCTCGATCGCCATCCCCCCATGAAACCAGGCCGACCTCCCACACGGAAGGCGACCCGCCCAGCGAACGCAGTGCGGTGAGGATCAGTCGACGAGCGAGGCGGCGAACACGTGCGGCGTGAAACCAGTCAGATCGCCGATCCCCTCCCCCTGACCGAGGAGCTTGACCGGGATGCCGGTGCGCTCCTGCACCGCCAGGACGAAGCCGCCCTTGGCCGACCCGTCGAGCTTCGTCAGCACCAGGCCCGTAACACCCGCGCTCTCGAGGAAGGCCTGGGCCTGCATCAGGCCGTTCTGCCCGGTCGTGGCATCCAGAACCAGGAGGACCTCGCTGATCGGGGCCTGCTTCTCGACGACGCGCGTGATCTTGCCGAGCTCGTCCATGAGCCCACCCTTGGTGTGCAAACGCCCCGCGGTATCGATGAGCACGATCTCGGTGCCCGTCTCTTTCGCGTGCGCCACGGTCTGGTAAGCGACGGATGCCGGATCCTGACCCTCGTGCTGAGGACGCACGATCGTGGCTCCCCCGCGCTCGGCCCAGGTCGCCAACTGGTCGACGGCGGCGGCGCGGAAGGTGTCGGCCGCGCCCACGACGACGGTCCGTCCGTAGCGCTGGAGGAACTTCGCGAACTTGCCGATCGTCGTGGTCTTCCCCACGCCGTTGACACCCACGACGAGCACCACGGCTGGACGCTCGGTGAGGCGGAGTGTCGTGTCGAATTTCGCGAAGTGCTCCTCGAGCGTTTCGCGGAGCATCCGCTGCAGGTCGCGCGGATCGGTCGTGCGGTAGCGGTCGACCTTCTCACGCAGCTCGTCGATGAGCCGCTCGGTCACATCGGGGCCGAAGTCGGCGGTCAGGAGGGCCGTCTCGAGGTCGTCCCAGGTGGTCTCGTCGATCGTGGGTTTGACGAACAGTCCGCGCAGCGCGCGCCCGAGCGACCAGGAGTTCTCAGCCATTGCTTCAGCTTACGGGGGCCGGTTCCGCGGCGGAGGCGGCGCGGTCACCGACGCGCTGCCCCACGACCGCCGAAACCCCGTCCTGCCGCATGGAGACGCCGTAGAGGGCATCGGCGATCTCCATCGTGCGCTTCTGGTGCGTGATGACGATGAGCTGACTGCTCTCGCGGAGCTTTTCGAACACCCCGAGCAGCCGCCCGAGGTTGGCGTCGTCGAGCGCCGCCTCCACCTCGTCGAGGATGTAGAACGGGCTCGGACGCGCCGTGAAGATCGCGGTGAGGAACGCGACCGCCGCCAGCGACCGCTCTCCACCCGACAGCAGCGACAGGCGCTCGATCTTCTTGCCCACCGGGCGTACGGCCACCTCGATCCCGGTCGTGAGCGGCGAGTTCGGGTCGGTGAGCGAGATGCTCCCGGCACCGCCCGGGAACAGGATCGGGAAGATCTCGCCGAACGCCACGCGGGTGTCCTCGAAGGCGGCGACGAAGATCGTCTGCATCCGCTCGTCGAGCTCGGCGATGATCGTCTGGAGGTCGGCGCGGGTCTGCTGCAGGTCGGCCAGCTGCTCGGTGAGGAACGCGTGCCGCTGCTCCAGCGCGGCGAACTCCTCGAGTGCCAACGGGTTCACCCGGCCCAACTGCCCGAGCTTGCGCTCGGCATCCTGCAATCGACGCTTCTGCCCGGCACGGTCAAACGGCACGGGCTCGCCGTCGCCGTCCGTCGGAATGGGCTGATCTGGCCCATATTCCGAAACCAGAATGTGCTCGTCGAGGGCAAGCTCGGAGTGCACCCGTTCGAGCAGGCTCGTCACGTGCAACCGCTTCTCGTGCATCTGGAGCTCGAGTCCGTGCACGCTCTCGGTCAGCCGAGCGAGGCGCTCCCGCACGGTGGTCTCTTCCCCCCGCGCCCGGCTCAGGTCGGCGGTCACGGCCGAGCGGGCCGACTCCGCCGCCGCCAGCTCGACGCGCGCCTGGCTCACCGACCGGTCCACGGAATCCAGCAGCGTCGGAAGCGCTGCCGCCACCTCCGCGGCGACCTCGCGCTGCGCGCGCCGGATCACGGCGCGGCGGGCGGCCGCGGCGGCGGCGGCGCGCTCCCGCTCGCGCTGCTGCTCGAGCTGAACGATGCGCACCTCGCCGGCGCGCACCCGTTCGCGGAGCGTTTCGATGTCGAGACGGGACCGCATCTCGCGCTCGCGCGCCGCGTCGAGGTCGGCGAGCAGCCCGTCGCGTGCCGAGGCGTCGAGGATCGGACGCGGGGCCTGCAGCGCGCGCTCCAGCGTGGCCCCGGCCGCGCGCGCGGTCTCTTCGGCATCCGCCACCGCCGCCTCCGCCTGCGCGACGCCCGTCGCCAGGCGCTCGCACTCGGCGACGGCGGCTTCGTGCCGCACCGTGACGCGGTTGAGCTTCTCGGCGTGGGCCGCCAGGGCGGCGTCGTGCGCGCGCAGCGTCGCGAGGGCGTCCTTCGTGCGGGCACGCGCATCGGTCCAGCGCGCCTGCGCGTCGGCGAGAGACGCACGCAACGCGTCCGCCACCACGACGATCTCGTCGAGCCGCACCGCCGCCGCATCGCGTTCCGCGGCGAGCTCGAGTCGCGAACGCCCCGACCCCGATCCCGCGCGCAGGGTCTGGCGCGTCAGCACCGCCCCATCGCGCGTGACCAGCACGGTGCCGTCGCCGGCCTCGCGTAGCGCGGAGCGGGCGTCTTCGGCGGCGGCGAGGTCGTCAACAATCGCGACGCGCGACAGGACTCCGAGTACCCCGGGAGGAGCCGTGACGACGTCGACCGCGCGCACGGCGCCCGGCAGCTCGTCCCCCGCCGCACCGCCGTCGGCGTCGGCGATCGCGATGTCGATGGAGCCGAGGTCGCCCTCGCGCGCCGCGCGCGCCGCGGTGAACGCGGCCGCAGCGTCGTCGACGAGGAGACCCTCGGCGAGGGAGCCCAGGGCCGCGGCGATCGCCGCTTCGTACCCCGCCGTGACCTTGACCTCGTCGCCGACGAGGCCGCGCACCCCCGGACCGCCGGCGGCGATGAGGTCGGCTGCCGCGTTGCGCACGTCCAGCGCCCGGCCGAGCGCGGCGGTCTGAGCCGAGAGCGCGTCGCGCTCGCGTTCGGCGGCGTGCAGTCGTTCGCGCAGGCTCGTCACGTCGGTTTCGGCCTCGTTGGCGTCGCGCTGTGCCCGCTCGTAGGCGGCCGCGTGCTCGGCGGTCGACGGCTCGGGGGTGACGTCGGGGTCGAGTTCGGCTCGTGCCTGCTCGGCCTCGGCGCGGCGCACGAGCGCGGCATCGAGGGCCTTCTGCTGCCGCTCGACCGCCGTCCGCACCGCCGAGAGGGCGGAGGCGGCGGCCTCGGCGGTACCGCGGAGCGAGGTGAGCTTCATGTCGTGCTCCGACACCAGAGCGCTCTGGGCGGCGATGTCGGCGTCCAGAGCGTCGAGTTCCGCACGCGCGCGGGCCACCCCGCGGACCGCTTCGGCCGCGGCATCCTGCGCGTCCCCCAAACCACCGGCGATGTCGTCGATCTCGGACCGAACGTCGTCGATCATCGACTGACTCACGGTGGGAGCCTGCGACGACGCGTCAAGGTCGTCGTCGGCGAGGAGGGTGAGCCGCTGACCGGCCAGGCTGTACAGGCCGCGCAAGCGCTCCTGCACCTGCTCGAGCGAAAACGCCACGCGACGCGCGCGGTCGACGGCCTCGGAGCGCTGCTCCTCCTCGAGGCGCTCCACGCGCTGCCGGAGGCCGTCCGCCTGGTCTTGCAGCATCAGGCGCTCGGTGTGCCGCTCGCTCTCCGCGGCAGCCGCGTCCGCGAGCTCCCGACGCAGTCGCACCAGCTCGTCGGCGAACAGGCGAGCCTTGGCGTCGCGCACGACCGCGGCGATCGTGGCCGCCTCTCGCGCGATCTCGGCCTGCTTCCCGAGGGGCTTCAGCTGCCGGCGCAGCTCTCCGGCGAGATCGCTCAGTCGGGTGAGGTTGGTCTCCATCGCCTCGAGTTTGCGAGCGGTCTTCTCTTTGCGGCGACGGTGTTTGAGGATTCCCGCGGCCTCCTCGATGAAGCCGCGGCGTTCCTCGGCCGAAGCCTGCAGCACCGTGTCGAGCCGCCCCTGGCCGATGATGACGTGCATCTCGCGACCGAGACCGGAATCGCTGAGCAACTCCTGCACGTCGAGCAGACGACAGGTCTGGCCGTTGATCGCGTACTCGCTCGCGCCGGTGCGGAACAGCGTCCGGCTGATCGTGACCTCGGTGTAGTCGATGGGGAGGGCACCGTCGGAGTTATCGATCGTCAGTTGCACTTCCGCGCGCCCGAGCGGCCCCCGAGTGGACGTGCCGGCGAAGATGACGTCTTCCATCTTGCCGCCGCGCAGGGTTTTCGCGCCCTGCTCCCCCATGACCCACGCCAAAGCGTCGACGACGTTGGACTTGCCCGACCCGTTCGGCCCGACGATGCATGTGACCCCGGGTTCGAGCGCGAACGTCGTCGACTGCGCAAAGGACTTGAAGCCCTTGAGCGTGACGCTCTTGAGGTGCATGCCGATGCGCCTTCCCGACCCGGTGGACTACCGCCTCACGGTACCCGACCCCGCCCGTCATTCCGCGGCGGCTGGCCGCGCGGTCCCGTGCGACGCGCGCGAGGTTCCGCCCATCCTGAGCATTCGCTTGACATCGACTGAACACCTTCGCTAGCGTCATGGGTCGCAACCGACGTCGAAAGGAGGTCACCCCATGGTTCGCCACACCACCGGCATTCTCGCCACCGGCTTCACCGCCGCCCCCGTGCGGTCCGCATTTACGCAGGGAGTGATCACCGCCGTCGGCATGCCTGCTCGTCAGGGGTGACCTCGCCGCGTTGAGACGCTCTGTCGTCTTCGCGGCCGCGCCTGCGTCCGAACTTCGGATGCCGCGCTCCCGGGTCTTTCGAGACCCTCTCCGCCCGACCGGCCCCGTCGCCCGTCGCGGCTCTTTCGCTCGTTCTTCCTCATCGGAGCCCCGAATGAACACCTCTCTCCCGCGCGCGCCGCAGCACGCGGCATCCGCGCTCACTGTCCCGGTCGTCGAAACCTCAGCCGAGCGCCGTCTCGGTCACCTCGACCGGCTGTCTCTCCGCCTCGGCCTGTGGCTGTTGGTGCGGGCTGCCGCTCGCGCCGACGAGGCGACGCGACGCGCGGCCCAAGCCGCCGACGCCGCCATCCTGGCCCGTCGCAATGCTCAGGAACGCGTACAGCGCGAAGCCGACTGGCAGCGGATGGCGATCTCCCTCCGCCACCTGCTGTGACCGGGTGGGGCAGGCCAGTCCTGTCCCACCCGCCCCCCGCTGTGCGAAATCCTCGTCACGAAAGATCCGACATGACCGCTTCACCGGCCGGCCTCGAGCTGCGGCCCCTCCACATCCCGGCATCCATCGATTCCGACGACGCCGCGGACTTCCGCGAGATGGCGCGCGTGCGCAACCTCGTCTCTGCCGAGATCGCCGGGCACGACGATCACGCGATGCCGGCCGACGAGCTGCTCCCCCTCTATCGCCCGACCGCTGCCCAACGCAGGCTGGTGTGGATCGTCGTGCTCGACGGCGAGGTCGTGGGCCGTGTCGGCCTCGACCTCCCGCAGGAGGAGGGTGCCCGAACGGGCTTCTGGTTCATCGAGTTGCGTCGCTCCGTCTGGGGCCGCGGGATCGGACGCGCCGCGTACGCCCTCATCGAGCGCACCGCACGCGCGCACGGACGCACCGTGCTCCAATCGTGGGCCGAGCACCCGGCCGCGGACGGACCCCAGCTCGATGCACCGACGGGTTTCGGGCACATCCCGCTGGACCACGCCGCCCGGTTCTTCCTCGCGTCGGGATACCGCCTCGAGCAGATCGTTCGGCAGAGCTCCCTCGCCCTGACGGACGCCGAACCCCACCTGCGCCGTCTGCTCGCGGAGGCGGAGCAGGCGGCCGCGGGCTACCGCATCGTCCAGTGGACCCTGCCCACGCCGCCCGAGTTCATGGACTCCTTCGCCTTCATGAAGTCACGCCTGCTCACCGACGCCCCGGCGGCCGGCCTCGACTACGACGAGGAGATGTGGGATGCCACCCGCGTGGCCGACTGGGAACGCACCTTCCGCGACGGCGGCCGCCACATCCTGGTGACCGTTGCTCAGCACGTCGACACCGGCGACCTCGCCGCGTTCAATGAGCTCTCGATCGGCAAGGACCGCCGCGCCGTGACCCAACAGGAGGACACCCTGGTCGTCGCAGCCCATCGCGGACACCGCCTGGGCATGCTCGTGAAGTGCGCGGGACTGCTCGCGTGGCGCGAGGCCGTCCCCGAGTCTCCCCGCGTGATGACGTACAACGCCGAAGAGAATCGGCCGATGCTCTCCATCAACGAGGCGATCGGCTTCGTGCCGACGTCGTACGAGGGCGCGTGGCAGAAGATGCTGGCGTAAGCCAGGGGGTCGGCGCCTGCTCACCGCACGCGCTGGCACCTCGGGCAGAAGTGACTCGAGCGGTTCATGAACGACACCCGCACGATCGGCCGACCGCACCGCGGGCACGGCTGCCCCGTGCGGCCGTAGGCGTTCAGCGAATGCGCGAAATACCCCGCCTGCCCGTTGACGTTGACGTACTGCGCGTCGAAGCTCGTGCCGCCCTCGGCCAGGGCCTTCTCGAGCACGGCCCGCACCTCGCTCAGCAAACGATTGACCGCGCGGGTCGGAAGAGCGGATGCCGGGGTCTCGGGGTGGATGCGGGAGGCCCACAGGGATTCGTCGGCGTAGATGTTGCCGATGCCACTCGCGACGGTCTGGTCGAGGAGCACGCGCTTGATGCCCGACGACGTGCGGGACAGCCGCCGACGAAAGACGCCGTCGTCGAAGGCGGGATCGAGCGGATCGCGGGCGATGTGCGCGACCTGCGTGGGCACGCGCGAGAGCATCGAACCGCGGCCACCGGCAGCGGCATCCGGGGTGTCGACGAGGTCGTCGAGCGCGAGCGAACCGAACGTGCGCTGGTCGGCGAACACCACCGACAACGGACCGTGCACGGGGTGCTCGAGTTCGATGCGCACACGCTCGTGCCGCTCGGGCGGGGCGCCGGGCACCCGCAGGAGCATCTGACCGCTCATCCCGAGGTGCGTGACGATCGCGTCATCGTCGCCCAGTGGCATCCAGAGGAACTTGCCACGGCGAACCGCGGCGGCGATCCGCCGGCCGGTGAGTGCCGCTTCGAAGTGCGCCGCGGTGCCGGAATGGCGGGTGAGCGCGCGTTCGTCACGCACGTCGACGGACGCGATCAACGCTCCGCTCACGGCGGGTTCGAGGCCGGCGCGGACGACCTCGACCTCGGGCAGCTCAGGCACGCGCGGAGAGCTCGCGCCAGGCGGTGAGCGCAGCGGCCATCTCGGCCTGCTTCTTGCTCGACCCAGCACCCGTGGTCGCGAGGTCGCCGACGGTGACCGTCGCGGTGAAGCGGCGATCATGGTCGGGCCCGGCGCTCTCGACGGTGTACACCGGAGCGGCCAGCGAGAGCCGTGCGGCGATCTCTTGCAGGCTCGTCTTCGGGTCCATCGCCGCGCCGTACCGGTCGGGATCGGCGAGCAGCGGCTCGACCAGGCGCAGGACCAAGGCGGTGGCGGCATCCGGCCCGGTCGACAGGTACGTCGCGCCGATAACCGCCTCCATGGTGTCGGCGAGGATCGAGTCCTTGTCGCGTCCGCCGGTGAGGATCTCCCCACGCCCGAGTCGGACGTGATCGCCGAGACCGATGCCGCGCGCGACCTCCGCCAGAGCGACGGTCGACACGACGCTCGCCCGCCGCTTGGCGAGACTGCCCTCGTCGAGATCGGGATGCCGCGTGTAGAGGCGCACCGTGACGGCCTGACCGAGCACCGAGTCACCGAGGAACTCGAGGCGCTCGTTGTGCGGGATGCCGCCGTTCTCGTAGGCGAACGAACGATGGGTCAGCGCAAGAGAAAGAAGCTCGGGGTCGATGTCGACCCCGAGCTTCTCGCTGAGCGCAGTAATACGCGTCACCGGACGTTGATCAGACGTCGGCGACCTTGCGGCCCTTGTACTCGAGGAACAGCTCGGTGCCCTGCGAGTCGGTGACGACCTTCGCCTGGTGGGGGCGGCTGTAAACGACCTTGCCGTTCTCGATGGTCTTGACCAGCGCGGGGGCTTCGGCCTTCCACTGCGCACGACGCGAGCGGGTGTTCGAGCGGGAGACCTTCCGCTTCGGGGGGTTACCTGCCATGGCTAGCTCTTCTCTGTCTTGGGGGCGGCGCGAAGCGCATCGCCGTCGTCTGGGGTGAACTGCTGGAGCGCAGCCCACCGAGGATCGACAGGCGACTGCTCCGTGTCGCCGGCGCTCTCCGTCAGCCTCTCACCCGTGTTCGGGTCGAGCCCGGGGCAGTCCGGCTGACACACCGGCTGGAACGGAAGCGAAAGGACGATGGCGTCCCGAACCAGATTTTCAAGATCCACGTGGTCGTCTTGAACTTCGAAGTCGTTCGCTTCATTGCCAGGATACGCGAAAAGTTCCTGGAACTCGACTTCGACAGGCTCCTCGATGTCGATGAGGCAGCGACCGCACACACCCGTGGCGGTGGTGTCGACCGTGCCGGAGACGAGGATGCCCTCGTGCACCGACTCCAGTCGCACGTCGATCTCGAGCGTCTCGTCGGCGGGGACCGAGAGGAGACCCTCCCCCCACTTCTCGGGCGTCGGGATGTCGAGCTCGTGCTCGCGCATCTCTCCCGGGTGGCGCTCGATGTCGCGCACGGGGAGTTGGAAGGGGCCGGGCCGGTGGGTTCTCACGGTCGACCATGCTACCCGCGTGCCCCTGGACGCGGGCCGTGCAGCCGCGGAGGTCGGGCGTCAGAGGCCGCGCGCCCCGGTGTCGAGGAAACGGGCGACGGCGCGCGGCACGTACGGCGAGACGTCGCCACCGAGCGACGCCACCTGGCGCACGAGGGAACTCGACACCAACGCGTGCGACGGGTCGGGCAGCAGGAACACGGTCTCGACGTGCGCGAGGTCGCGATTCACGATCGCCATGGGCGTCTCGTACGCCACGTCGACCTGCGACCGGATGCCTTTGACGAGCACGCGCGCGCCCACGTCGGTGGCGTAGTCGACCAACAGCCCCATGCTCCACGAGGCGACGATGACGTCACCCTCGATCTGGGCGTCGGCGATGGACTGCTCCAGCAGCGCCTGACGTTGCGCGATGGGCAGCATGGCCTCTTTACCGGGGTTGTGTACGACGAGCACGTGCAACTGGTCGAACAGCTCGGCGGCCCGACGGATGACGTCGAGGTGTCCCAACGTCGGGGGGTCGAACGATCCGGGAACCACAGCGATCCGGGGGGTCATGACTCCACCCTAGCGATCACGACTTGGCCAGGGCCGCGCGCTCCTCTACCCCGACGCGCCGTTCCAGAGCGGCAGCGAGACCCGGATGCCGCAGCAATGCGGGGTCGTCGGCGAGGATTTTCTCAGCGGCGGCGCGCGCGTCGGTGATGAGGTCGGCGTCGGTGACGACCCGCAGCAGCCGGAGCGACGAGCGGACACCGGACTGCGCACCACCCAGCACATCGCCCTCGCCCCGCAACTCGAGGTCGACCTCGGCGAGCTCGAAGCCGTCGAGCGTGCGGGCGACCGCCTCGACCCGCGAGCGCGACGACGACCCCGGGGAAGCCTCGGTCACCAGGAGACACAGGCCCGGGATCCCCCCACGACCGACGCGCCCGCGCAGCTGATGCAACTGGGAGACGCCGAAGCGGTCGGCCTCGAGGATCACCATGGTCGAGGCGTTGGGCACATCGACGCCGACCTCGATGACGGTCGTCCCCACGAGGACGTCGATGTCGCCGCGCGCGAACGCCTGCATGACCGCGTCTTTCTCATCGGCGTGCATCTTGCCGTGCAGGATCTCGACACGGATGTCGGCGAACGACGGGAGCGTCTCCAGCAACGCCGCGACCTGCACCACGCCCCAGCGGGTGCGGGTGTCGGCGGCGCCCTCGGCGGGCTCATCACCCACCTCGTCGGAGGTGAGCTTCTCGGCATCGATCGCCGCGCACACGACGAATGCCTGCCGCGTCTGCGCCACCTCTTCGGCCACACGATCCCAGACCCGGGCGAACCACCCGGGCTTCTCGGCGAGCGGGGCGACGAAGGTCTGGATGCCGGCGCGACCGGCCGGCATGGTGCGAATGGTCGATACATCGAGGTCGCCGAACACCGTCATGGCCACCGTGCGCGGAATCGGGGTGGCCGTCAGCACGAGCGTGTGCGGAGAGTCACCCTTGGCTCGCAGGGCCTCGCGCTGATCGACCCCGAATCGGTGCTGCTCGTCGACGACGACGAACCCGAGGTCGGCGAACGTGGTCGTGGCGCTCAGGAGGGCGTGTGTGCCCACGACGATCCGGGCCTGGCCCGACGCGACCCGCAGAGCCGCACGGCGCCTCTCTGCCGCGGGAAGCTGACCCGTGAGCAGGGTCGGCATGAGCTCGGGCGCGAGGTCGGGCCCCAGCATGCGGGCGATCGAGCGCACGTGCTGCGCGGCCAGCACCTCGGTCGGGGCGATGAGCGCCGACTGCCCACCCGACTCGGCGACCTGCAGCATGGCCCGCAGCGCGACCAGCGTCTTACCGGAGCCGACCTCGCCCTGCACGAGCCGATTCATGGGCCAGTCGCCGACGAGGTCGGCGGCGACCTGCGCACCCACGCTCTCTTGGTCGGGCGTGAGCGCGAACGGCAGGGCCGCGTCGAATCGCTCGAGCAGGCCACCGGGGGCCGCGGGGCGCTTGGTCGCCGACAGCGCCCGCACGAACTGCCGTTGCTGCAGCAGCGCAGTTTGCAGCACGAACGCCTCCTGCATGCGGAGCGTCTCGACCGCGGGAGGGATCTCGTCGTCGTGGTAGGGCCGGTGGATGTGCTCGAGCGCCGCCCGGGCGCCGAGGAGACCGCGCGCGGTGCGCACCGGCTCGGGGAGCGGATCGTCGACATCGCCGAGGGCGTCGAGTACGAGCGAGATGGTCTTCTGCACGAGAGTGCTCGGCACGCTGCTGGTGGCCGGGTAGATCGGAATGGGTCGTTTCGCGTTGACCTCGGCCTCGGCCCGGGCCTCGGCCAGCTCGTCGAACAGCTCGTAGTCGGGGTGGGTCAGCTGCGTCTGACGCCGGTACTCGCCCACCTTGCCCGAGAAGATGCCGCGACGACCGGGCGTGAGGTCTTTCAGACGCCACGACTGGTTGAAGAAGGTCAGCGACATGCGGCCGTCGCCGTCGCTGATGATCACCTCGAGGAGCGAACCGCGGCGGTTCTGCATGCGGCGCTCGGTGGCACTGACCACCTCGGCGACGATCGTCACCGGCTCACCCAGCGGGAGGAACGCGATCGGCGTCAGCTCGCCGCGCTTGGCGTAGCGCCGCGGGTAGTGCTCGAGGAGCTCACCGACCGTCTTCATGCCGAACGCACGCTCGAACGCGGCGGCCGTCTTGCCGCCCACGGCTCCGTCGAGTCGTGACGACAGAGAGAGTCCGGGCATGCTCCGAGTCTAGGCACGCCCTCCGACACCGTGTTTGTAGGGTGAGACGGTGACCCGCATCATCTCCGGCCGCGCCGGCGGCACGGTCCTCGACGTCCCCGCCAAGGGCACGCGCCCCACCAGCGACCGCGTGCGGGAGTCGCTCTTCGGCGCGCTCGACTCGGCCGACCTCATCGCGGGCGCCCGCGTGCTCGACCTCTACGCCGGCTCGGGTGCGCTGGGGCTCGAGAGTCTCAGCCGCGGCGCGGCCTCCGCTGACCTCGTGGAGCTGTCGGCCCCGGCATCCGCCCTCATCCGCAAGAACGCCGATCGTCTGCGGAGCGCCGGCGTCACCGCCACCGCGCGCGTGCACCGTGCCAACGCCTCGACCTACCTCGAAACCTCGACGACGGACTGGGACCTCGTCTTCATCGACCCGCCCTACGACGTGACCGACGACGAGATCGCCCGGGTGCTCGCCGCCCTCGCTCCACGGCTGAGCGCGGATGCCGCCGTGATCGTGGAACGCGCGAAGAGATCGGCCGCCCCCGACTGGGCCGCCGCGGGACTCGAAGCCGAGCGCGACCGCACGTACGGCGACACGACCCTGTGGTGGGGACGCCCGCCCGCGTGACGCGCGCCGCGCCGGGGACCGGCGCCGCGCCTCAGCCCCGCCCGGCGTCCCAGTCGCGGTAGGGATCCCACCCGGAGCGGCCGGTCCACGCACGCCCGTCGACGAGCACAGTCGCCTCCCCGCGCTCTCGGACGGTTCCCACTCTCCGGCCCGGCCCGTCGGCATCCGCGGGCACGGTGACGAGGAAACCGTGGTCCTCTCCCCCGCCGAGCGCGCGAACCGGATCGTCTCCGAGCGCCGCCGAATCGAAGTCGATCGTCACTCCCGACGCCTCCGCGAGGCGTCCGGCGTCCAACGCCAGACCGTCCGAGATGTCCATCATCGCGGTGGCGCCCTCGTCGGCCGCGCGCAGGGCGGCGGCGATCGGCGGGCGCGGGCGCAACTGCCGCTCGAGGGCGTGGGCGTCCTCGGCATCCAGCGCCGCCCGTGCCGCCGTGGTCACCGGCAGCGGTGCACCCGTGGCATCCGTGAATCGTCCGAACAGCACGTCGAGCCCCCGCGCGGCGACCCCGAGATCACCGATGACGTGCACCGTGTCGCCGGGGCGGGCCCCCGACCGGCGCACGGGCGCACGACCGTCGAGGCTGCCGAGAGCGGTGACGGCGATCGTCAAGGTGTCGGAGACGGTGAGGTCGCCGCCCTCGACGGCGCAGCCGGGCGCGAGTTCCGCACACGCCTGAGCCAGCCCCTCCGCGAGCCCGCGCACGAACGAGACCGGCGTGTCGTCGGGCATGGCCAGGGCGACCAGCAGCGCGATCGGGCGGGCGCCCATCGCGGCGACATCGGCGAGGTTGACCGCGGCCGACTTGAATCCGAGGTCGACCGCCGACGACCACGCCAGGCGAAAGTCGGGGCCGTGCACGAGCGTGTCGGTCGTGGCCACCACCCGCCCGTCGGGGATCGCCAGCACCGCGGCGTCGTCACCGGGCCCCACGAGCGCGGTCGAGGCGGGAAGGCGGTCCAGGATGCCGCGCAGCACCTGCCCCTCGGACAGGTCTCCCACGGTGGTCTCGGCGTCGGTCACCCTCCCACGCTATTAGCCTGGAGGGGTGCCCCGCTCCCTCCGCCCCGCCGCGCTGATCGCTGTCCTCGCTCTGCTGCCGGGCCTCGCGGCCTGCAGCGCGACCGTGGCGATGCAGCCCGCCGCGGAGGCGAACGACCCGGCGTGCGCGCAGGTCATCTCGCGCCTGCCGCAGTCGATCTCCGGGCAGGAGCGGCGCTGGACCGACGCGCAGGCGACAGCCGCGTGGGGAACGCCCGCGAACATCCTGCTCACCTGCGGCCTCGAGGCACCCGGGCCGTCGACTCTCCCCTGTCGTCCGTTCGACGGCGTGGACTGGCTCGTCGACGAGTCGCAGGCCGCCGAGAATCGCTACACCCTCACCACGTTCGGGCGAGAGCCCGCCGTGCAGGTGTACCTCGACTATGCCGAGGCGAGCAGCGCCGACGTGGCGCAGGCTCTCGCCCCGCTCATCCGCGACTACCTGCCGGCCACCGGGTCGGTGTGCACGTCGGCCTCCGACCTGCAGGCCACGCCCTCCCCGGCGCCTACCCCGTAACCCTCCGCCGCCGGCGTCAGGCCGGGTCGAGTGCGGCGTCGAGGAGGTCGCTGATGAGCTCGGGGTACGTCAGTCCCGAGGCGATCCAGCACGTGGGGAACATCGAGATCGGCGTGAAGCCCGGCATGGTGTTGACCTCGTTCACGTAGAACTCGGTGCCGGTGTAGAAGAAGTCCACGCGTGCGAGCCCCTCGCCCCCGAGTGCCTCGAAGGCCTGGGCGGCGATGCGCTGCATCTCGGCGAGCTCGCCGTCGCGCAGGACGGCGGGGCAGACGAGGTCGACTCCCGGGGCATCGAGGTACTTCGCCTCGAAGTCGTAGAACTCCCGGCCCGTCACGACGATCTCCCCCGCCACGCTCACGCGCACCGGTCCTCCGTCGCGCCCGGGAAGCACGCCGCACTCGAGCTCACGCCCGACGATCGCCTGCTCCACGAGCGCGAGTCGATCCTCGGCAAACGCCGTCTCGAGGGCGGCATCCAGGTCTTCCCAGCGCGAAACCTTCGTCACCCCGACGCTCGACCCCGCCTCGTTCGGCTTCACGAACACCGGCAGGTCGAGGGCGCGGATGCGACGCTCCCACAGATCGCGGTCGCGCGCGAGGTCGGCGCGCGTCACGGCCACCCAGGGCACCACGGGGACACCCGCCGACCGCAGCACGCGCTTGGTGACGTTCTTGTTCATGCCGATCGCCGACATGAGCACACCGCCGCCCGCGTACGGGATGCCGAGGAGTTCCAGGAGCCCCTGGATGGTGCCGTCCTCGCCGAAGCGACCGTGCAGGATGGGCAGCACGACATCGACCTCGCCGAGGGAGCGTGCGCCCTCGGCATCCACGACCGTCCACTCGCGGCTCTGCGTTGACTCCGGCAGGCGCACGCGCGTGCCGTTGTCGCGCACCTCGGGCAGCGCCTCGGGGCGCAGCGCGAACTTGTCGGGATCGTCGTCTTCGAGCACGAACGCGCCCTCACGCGTGATCCCGACCGGGATCACACGGAAGCGCTCACGATCGATCGCCCGCAGCACCCCGCCCGCCGTGGCGGAACTGATCGAATGCTCGCTGGAGCGCCCTCCGAAGAGCACCACCACCGCCGGTCTGGTCATTCTGCGTCCTCTCGCCCTGCGGCTGGTCGTCGTCGGTCGTGAGATGCGGCGCGATATCCCGCGGGTCCATGGTGCCGTCGAGCACCATCTTCACCTGGCGCACGATCGGCATGTCGACGCCGACCTCCCGCGCGAGCTGCAGTACGGGAGCGACGGATGCCAGCCCCTCGGCGGTCTGCTGCATCTGTTTGACCACGTCCTGATAGCCGTAGCCCTGGCCGAGCAAGCGCCCGGCGGTGTTGTTGCGACTGAGCGGCGACTGGCACGTGGCGATGAGGTCGCCGAGGCCGGCGAGCCCCTGGAGCGTCTCGGGCTGCGCGCCCTGGGCCACCGCGAAGTCCGTCATCTCGACGAGGCCGCGCGTGATGATCGAGGCCTTGGTGTTCTCGCCGTACCCGACGCCGTCGACGATGCCGATGGCGACCGCGATGAGGTTCTTCAGCACGCCGCCGAACTCGGTTCCGATCACGTCGGTGTTGACGAACGACCGGAAGTACCGGTTGCGCGCCCGCCGGGCCACGGCCTCGGCCGTCTCGGGGCTCAGCGAGCTGATGACGGCCGCCGTCGGCTGTTCCCGGGCGATCTCGAGAGCGAGGTTCGGGCCGGATGCCACCGCGATGCGCTGCGGATCGCACTGCAGCACCTGCTCGATGACCTGGCTCATCCGCAGGCCCGAGCTCTTCTCGACGCCCTTCATGAGCGAGACGAGGGGAACGTCGGTATCGGCCACGAGGGGCGCGATCGCGGCGAGGTTCTCGCGCAGGGACTGACTCGGGACCGAGAGGTAGATCTGCTCGGCGCCGCGCAGCGCCTCGGCCAGGTCGGTCGTCGCGGTCATGGTGCGGGGCAGGTTGATGCCCGGGAGGTAGCGGCTGTTGCGCTTGGACTCGGTGATCTCGGCCGCGAGCTCGGGCCGCCGCGCCCACATGACGACCGAGGCCCCGCCGTCGGCGAGGATCTTGCCGAACGTCGTGCCCCAGCTGCCCGCACCGACGACGGCAACCTTGGGTCCGGGGGCTTCGCTCTTACGACTCAAGGCGGCCCGTTTCGTTCTGCCCGTGCTGCGCCGGGTTCCAGCGCTCGGCCGGGGCCGGCAGACCCCGAAGCCCGGAGAGCATGGCGGCGATGCGTGCCATGAGCGCGTCGGTGGCCCGGGTGAGCGTCGCCGGGTGCGAGGCCGTCGCGCCGAGGGCGGAAAGGTCGAGCGGCGCGCCGAACTCGACCACGACCCGCGATCGCCGCGGGAAGCGCAGCTTGCCGTACCGCGGCAGGATCTCTTGCACACCCCACTGCGCCATCGGGATGAGCGGAAGGTCGCCGGCCAGCGACAACCGCACCGCGCCGGTCTTGCCGCGCATCGGCCACAGCTCGGGGTCGCGCGTGAGCGTGCCCTCGGGGTACACGATCACCCCGCGCCCGTCCGACGCGATCTGCTGCGCGGCCTTCATCGATTGGCTGGCGCTCGACGACGAGCGGGGCACCGGAACCATGCCGGTGGCCCGCAGCGCCGCACCGAGCACCGGAACGTGAAAGAGACTCTCTTTGGCCATGAACCGCGGGGCGCGCCCCGACCGCCACACCGCGACGGCCACGATCAACGGATCGAATTCCGAGTTGTGGTTCGGGGCGAGCACGTACGCTCCCGCGCGCGGCAGATTCTCGGCACCGCGCACCTCGAGGCGGGCGAACAGCCCCACCAACGGGATGACCATCGCCGCCAGCGGCCAGAAGGCGCTCGGACGGCTCTTCTCGGGCGAGACGGCCACGCTCAGCCCACGACGTCGAAGTCGGCGTCGAGAGCGGTCAGCTTCTCGAGGAACTTCTCGTACCCGCGGCGGATGATGCCGATGTTGCGCACGGTCGACTCGCCCTCGGCCGCCAGCGCGGCGATGACGTAGCTGTAGCCCCCGCGGAGGTCGGGAACCTCGACATCGGCCCCGTGCAGCGGCGTGGGACCGTTGATGACCGCGGCCTGCTCGAGGTCGCGACGCGGCACACGACGGTCGGGGCTCTCGAGTCCCTGGGGGTGCACGACGATGTCGGCGCCCATCTTGTTCAAGGCGGCGGTGAATCCGAGCCGATTCTCGTAGACCGTCTCGTGCACCGTGGACGTGCCGTGCGCCTGCGTGAGCGCGACGATGAGCGGCTGCTGCCAGTCGGTCATGAAGCCGGGGTGCACGTCGGTTTCGACCATGACGGGCTTGAGGTCTCCCCCGCGACGGAACAGGATGCCGTCTTCACGGACGTCGAACCAGCCACCGGCCTTACGGAAGACGTTGAGGAAGGTCAGCATGTCTTGCTGGCGGGCGCCCTTGGCGAAGATCTCACCGTCGGTCGCCAGCGCCGCGCACGCCCACGAGGCGGCCTCGTTGCGGTCGAAGATCGCGCGGTGGTCGTACCCGACGAGTCGGTCGACGCCCTCGATGAAGATGACGCGGTTGGGCTCGTACGAGATGATCGCGCCCATCTTCTGCAGGACGGCGATGAGATCCATGATCTCGGGTTCGATCGCGGCGTTGCGCAGCTCGGTCACGCCCTTCGCGCGCACCGCGGTGAGCAGCACCTGCTCGGTCGCACCGACGCTCGGGTACGGCAGCGTGATGTTCGCGCCGTGCAGCCCGTTGGGGGCGGTGATACGGATGCCCTCGTAGCTCTTGTCGACGACCGCGCCGAAGGCGCGCAGCGCGTCCATGTGGAAGTTGATCGGACGATTGCCGATACGGCATCCGCCGAGGTCGGGGATGAGCGCCTCGCCGAGCAGATGCAGGAGCGGGCCGCAGAAGAGGATCGGGATACGCGAGGCCCCCGCGTGCGCGTCGATCTCTTCGAAGTGCGCGGCGACGGCGCCCGACGGGTCGAGGTGGAGGGTGCCCTCTTCCTCGCCCTCGGTCACGGTGACGCCGTGCACCTCGAGGAGCGAACGCACAACCTTGACGTCGCTGATCATCGGCACGTCGCGAAGGATGCTCGTCGTGTCGCCCAGGAGCGCGGCGACCATCGCCTTGGTCACGAGGTTCTTGGCCCCCTTGACCTCGACCTCGCCGCGCAGCGGGCGTCCGCCGCGGATCGTCAGGGTCTCGGCCGCGTCCCAGTCCGGCTGTCCGGGGATCTGGTCTCCGGAATCGGTGACGAGTGTGCTCATAGGGGGGTGGACCTCACTTCGTGGACGAGGGGCGGCAGATCGACCCGATCGGGTCGATCGGGCTCACCGGACCGGAAGGGTCCGCGGCCGCCATGCCTCGCGGCGCGCCTCGAACTGAGCGATCTTGTTTTCGTCGCGCAGCGTGAGCCCGATGTCGTCGAGCCCTTCGAGAAGCCGCCACCTAGTGTAATCGTCGATCTCGAACGAGACTCGGAGGTCGCCGAGCGTGGCGGTCTTGGCATCCAGGTCGACGGTCATTTCGACGCCGGGCTGCGCGTCGACGGCGGCCCAGATGCGCTCCAGGTCGTCTTCGGTGATGACGCCCGTCACCAGGCCCTGCTTGCCCGAGTTGCCGCGGAAGATGTCGGCGAACTTGGGGCTCAGCACGACCTGGAACCCGTAGTCGCGCAGCGCCCACACGGCGTGCTCGCGGCTGGAGCCGGTGCCGAAATCGGGGCCAGCGACGAGGATGGATGCCGCGCGGAACGCGTCCTGGTTGAGGACGAACTCCGGGTCTTGGCGCCAGTTGGCGAACAGGGCGTCGTCGAATCCGGTCTTGGTGACGCGCTTGAGGTACACGGCGGGGATGATCTGGTCGGTGTCGACCGCCGAGCGCTTCAGCGGCGCGACGATACCGGTGTGCGTGGTGAACTTCTCCATGTCAGGCCTCCGCCCCGGTCGAAACGGTCTCTGCCGGCAGCGGTTCGAGGTCGGCGGGGCTCGAGAGCGTCCCGCGCACCGCGGTGGCGGCGGCGACGAGCGGCGAGACGAGGTGCGTGCGCCCGCCCTTGCCCTGGCGCCCCTCGAAGTTGCGGTTCGACGTCGACGCGCAGCGCTCGCCCGGCGCGAGCTGGTCGGGGTTCATGCCCAGGCACATCGAGCACCCCGCGAAGCGCCACTCGGCACCGAATGCGATGAACACCTTGTCGAGCCCCTCGGCCTCGGCCTCCAGGCGCACCCGAGCCGACCCCGGCACGACCATCACGCGCACGTTCTCGGCCTTCGTGCGACCCTCGATCACCGAGGCGAAGGCCCTCAGGTCTTCGATGCGGCTGTTCGTGCACGAACCCATGAAGACCGCATCGACCGGGATGTCTTTCATCGGGGTTCCGGCGGCGAGGTCCATGTACTCCAGGGCCCGTTCGGCGGCGGCGCGCTCGTTCAGGTCGGTGATCTCGGCCGGGGTCGGCACGACATCCGACAGCGACACGCCCTGGCCGGGGTTCGTGCCCCAGGTCACGAAGGGCTCGAGCTCGGCGGCATCGAGGAAGACCTCGGCGTCGTAGACGGCGCCCTCGTCGCTCGGGAGGGTGCGCCAGTAGGCGACCGCGTCGTCCCAGTCCTGCCCCTGCGGGGCGTGCGGCTTGTCTTTGACGTACGCGAACGTCGTCTCGTCGGGGGCGATCATGCCGGCACGGGCGCCCGCTTCGATCGACATGTTGCACATCGTCATGCGTCCCTCCATCGAGAGGGAGCGGATCGCGCTGCCGCGGAATTCGAGCACGTAGCCCTGGCCGCCGTTCGCGCCGATCTTGGCGATGATCGCGAGGATGATGTCTTTCGCGGTGACACCGGGCTTGAGGTCGCCCTCGACCGTGATCGCCATGGTCTTGAACGGTTTGAGCGGCAGCGTCTGCGTGGCGAGTACGTGCTCGACCTCGCTCGTGCCGATACCGAAGGCCATCGCGCCGAACGCGCCGTGCGTGGAGGTGTGCGAGTCTCCGCAGACCACCGTGATGCCGGGCATGGTCAGCCCCAGCTGCGGGCCGACCACGTGCACGATCCCCTGCTCTTTGTCGCCCAGCGAGTGGATGCGCACGCCGAACTCGTCGGCGTTGCGGCGCAGCGTCTCGATCTGGGTACGACTGGTGAGGTCGGCGATCGGCTTGTCGATGTCGAGCGTCGGGGTGTTGTGGTCCTCGGTCGCGATGGTCAGGTCGAGACGGCGAACCGGCCGACCCTCGGCCCGCAGACCATCGAAAGCCTGGGGGCTGGTGACCTCGTGCACCAGGTGCAGGTCGATGTAGATCAGGTCGGGCTGACCGTTCTCGCCCTTGACGACCAGGTGGTCGTCCCAGACCTTCTCGGCCAGGGTGCGGGGGCGATCGGGAATGTGGATGCCGTCGATCGATGTCGTGCTCATGGGATGTGGGTTCTCCTCGGAGGGGATGTGAGGCCCGCGACGAACTCCGCGACGAGAAAGGCCTAGAACAAGGTCTCGTCGCGGCCGCTAAGGAGGAGGCCTGCGATCCGCATGCCGCAACGATACCACCGGGCCACGGAGCCCTCGCGTAACACGGCGCCGCACGTTTGGGCTGGCGCACGGTGCGCGTGCGAGCCTGTCGCCACCGCCGCTGGAAGGAGAGTGCCGCATGGGCGCGCAGACAGACACCGGGTTCTCGACCCGTCAGGTGCACGTGGGCAGCTCCGCTGCCCCCGCGTCGCCGCGAGCGACGCCGATCTACCTCACGGCCGGCTTCACCTTCTCCGACCTCGGCGAGTCCGCGGCGCACTTCGGAACCGGCAGCGGCTTCGGCTACACCCGCACCGGAAACCCGACCGTGCAGGCGGTGGAGGAGCGGCTGGCCTCTCTCGAGGGCGGCGATCAGGCGATCCTCGTTTCGAGCGGCCAGGCGGCCGTGACGGTGGCCCTCCTCGGACTGGCGGGGGCGGGCGACCACCTCGTCGTGTCGGACCACATCTACGAGGGAACGCGCGGTCTGCTCCTCGACAACCTCGCGCGCCTCGGCATCGAGACGACGTTCGTCGACACCGACGACCTCGGCGCGTGGCGGGCAGCGATCACGCCGCGCACCAAGGCCCTGTTCGCTGAGACGCTCTCGAACGCCCGCAACGATGTGCTCGACATCGCCGCCGTTGCCGCGATCGGCCGAGAGCACGGCATCCCCCTGGTCGTCGACAGCACGTTCACCACGCCGTACCTGCTGCGCCCGATCGAGCACGGGGCAGCTGTCGTGGTGCATTCGGCGAGCAAGTTCCTCGCCGGGCAGGGCGCGGTGCTCGGCGGCGTGATCGTCGACGACGGCCGCTTCGACGCGGCCGCTTCGGGGCACCGGTTTCCGCACCTCGTCGAGACCGACCGCCTCGGTGGACCCAGCTACGCCGAGAAGCACGGTCCGCGTGCCCGCGGCGCTTATTTGCGCGAGAGCGTCGCCCCGCGGTTCGGTCCCTCGCCATCGCCGCTGAACGCCTTCCTCATCGGCCAGGGCGTGGAAACGCTGAGCCTGCGCGTCGAGCGCCAGTCGGCCAATGCCCTGGCGGTGGCCCGCTGGCTCGCCGACCACCCCGAGGTCGAGCGCGTCGACTACGTGGGGCTCCCCTCGCATCCCCACCACGAGCTCGGGCGTCGCTACCTCACGCGGGGCAGCGGGTCGGTGTTCACCGTGACCCTCCGCGGCGGCCTCGAAGCCGCGCGTCACGTGGTCGAGTCGGTGCGCCTCATCACCCACATGACGCACCTCGGCGACGTGCGCTCGCTCGTACTGCACCCGCAGAGCACGAGCCACGCCGGTCGCACGGTGCCCGAGCGCGAACGCGCGGGAGTCTTCCCCGGCACGGTACGCCTGTCGATCGGTATCGAAGACCTCGACGACCTCCTCGCCGATCTGCGCCAGGCGCTGGAGGCACTGGCATCCCTCCCCTCGGCCAGCGAGACGGATGCCGCCGAGCAGGACGTCGTGCGAGAGGTCGTGGTCCTGTGAGCCGCCTGCAGCACTTCGGGTGGTTCCTCGCCCGCGGCTTCGGCCCGCACGGCTGGGGGCACCCGTACCTCCGGTGGAACCACCGGTGGACCGAGCCCGGTCTCTACCAGGACTCCGCGCGCACGCTCGAGCAGGCGGGATTCGACCTGCTCATCATCGAGGACGCCCCCTCTCTCGGGAGCGCCGAGACCATCGACCTCCGCGTCCGGCATGCCTTCGGCGGACCCAAGCACGACCCGCTTCTGCTGGCGCCGTACCTCTTCGCCGCCACACGGCACCTCGGCGTCGTCCCGACGGTCAACCCCGCGGCGTCCCTCCCGTACACCGCGGCCCGGCAGTTCGCGACCCTCCAGCACCTCAGCGGACACCGCCTGGGGCTGAACGTGGTGACCGACACCGGAAGCGCACGGCATTTCTCCACGGCCCCGCAGCTCGGGCACGACGCGGCCTACGACCGGGCCGAGGAGTGGCTCAGCGGCATCCGGGATCTCTGGCGCAGCTGGGGTGACGGAGCGCTCGTGGCCGACGAGGAGTCGGGCGTGTACGCCGACGGGACGAAGCTGGATGCCACGCAGCACCGCGGCGACTACTTCGAGTTCGACGGCCCCCTGAACGCCGTGCCGTTCACCGACGGCGAGCCGGCCATCGTCTCGCCCGGCGGATCGGGGCGCGGACTCGCCTTCGCGGGGCACAACTCCGACGTGCAGCTGGCTCTGGCTCCTCTGAACGAACAGAGCATTCGCGCCTATCGCGGACGCATCCACGCCGCCGCGGAGGCCGCCGGGCGCACCCCCGCCGACGTGAAGGTCCTCTTCGCGATCCAGCCGGTGCTCGTGTCATCGCCGGAGGAGGCCGACCGCCTGGTCGCGGCATCCGCGCACCCCGACGACGCCGCGTTGCTGACCATCGCGCGTAAGCAGTCGAGCGACCTCGAGACCGACCTGACCGGTCTCGATCTCGACCGGCCGCTCGACCGCGCGATCTTCGGCGAGCACATGTCGGAGGGGAGCATCCGCCGGCTGGTCGGCACGCACGAGCCCGACGCCCCGCTCCGCGCGATCCTCGCCGCTCACGCCCGGCTCGGACGGCTGAACGACGGCTCGGGTTTCGTGGGGACGGCCGACGAGTTCGCCGACCGCATCGAGGAGCTCGGTGACTGGGGCAACGACGGCGTGCTCCTGTGGGGAGACCTGCACCCCGTCACGGTGCATCGCATGCTCGACGAACTCGTGCCGATCCTTCGCCGCCGCGGCATCCTGCGCGAGGAGTACGTCGACGGAGGGCTGCACGCGAACCTGCGCGCGTTCTGACCGGAGTCAGTCGCGCGAGGCGGCGACCTTCTTCGGAATCGTCAGGCTCGCGATCGTCGCCACCGCCATCGACGCGATGATCACCGCGAGCGACACCCACGTCGAGATCTCCGGTGCCCATTCGATCGGTTCGCGGCCGTTGAGGAACGGCAGCTCGTTGACGTGCATCGCGTGCAGCACGAGCTTGACGCCGATGAAGGCCAGGATGAACGCGATGCCGTAGTGCAGGAACCGCAGACGCTCGAGCAGATCGCCCAGCAGGAAGTACAGCTGGCGGAGCCCCATGAGCGCGAAGATGTTCGCGGTGAACACGATGAACGGGCTCTGCGTGATGCCGAAGATCGCCGGGATCGAGTCGATCGCGAAGAGCAGGTCGGTCACACCGATCGCGGCGAACACGATGATCATGGGCGTGAACACGCGCTTGCCGTCGACCCGGGTCAGCACCTTCTTGCCGTCGTACGACTCGCTCATCGGCAGCACGCGGCGCAGCGTGCGCACGACGAGGTTCTCCCGCGCGGGCTCGTCGTCGTTGTCGGCGCCGGGGAAGGCCTGTCGAATCGCGGTGTAGATGAGGAACGCGCCGAACACGTAGAAGATCGGGCTGAAGTTCTCGATGATCGTCGCCCCGACGAGGATGAAGCTCCCGCGCAGCACCAGGGCGATGATGATGCCCACCATCAGCACTTCCTGCTGGTAGCGGCGCGGGACGGCGAACTGACCCATGATCAGCACGAAGACGAACAGGTTGTCGACCGACAGGCTGTACTCGGTGAGCCATCCGGCCACGAACTGCCCCGCGACCTCTCCCCCGGCCGCGATCCACAGCACGCCCGCGAAGATCAGCGCGAGGGTGACGTAGAACACCACCCACAGCGTCGATTCTTTCGCCGAAGGGATGTGCGGGCGCTTGAGGATGATGAGCAGATCGGCGGCGAGGATCAGCACCAGCACCACGAGGGATACCGTCTGGAACACCGGGTCGAGCTGCAGCTCCATGGGGGCCTTTCGTCGTGGGGAACGCTGAAGTCTATCGAGCACCGCGCGCTCCGGTCCCGGGCGACCGTGAGACGATCCCGCGCGAGCGGACACTCCTCAGTGAGAGAGTGCTCGCACGGCCTCTGCCGGATTCGAGGGAACGGATGCCATGACCGACGACGTGATCGACGACAGGGCGCTCGTCGCGCGCGCCGCCGCCGGGTCGGAGGCGGCCTTCCGGACGCTGTACCGGGCTTACGCCCGCGCGGTGTACTGGATCGCCGTCGGCCTTGTGAGCGACACGGCCGACGCCGAGGACGTCGTGCAGGAGACGTTCGTCGTCGCCTGGCGGAAGATCCCGAAGCTGCGGCTCGAGGGGGCGTCCCTGCTCCCCTGGCTTGCCACGGTCTGTCGGCTTCAGGCGCAGAATCGCCTGCGCGCTCGCCGACGCCACGGCGCCCACGCCCCGCTCGACGCGGAGCTGCCGGCCGCCGTCGACATCGAGAAGCAGGTCGTCGAGGCCGAAACGGTGACGGCGATCCTGGCCGAAGTCGCCGGCCTGGGCGAGCTCGACCGCGAGATCTTCCGGCTGTGCGCCGCCGAAGGCTACGGATACCAAGCGGCCGCCGAGGAATTGGGCGTCTCGCACGGCACCGTGCGCAACCGACTCTCCCGCATCCGTTCCCGGGTGCGCGCCACCGCGATGGAGACGGAGACCCCATGACCACCCCCACCCTCCCCCCTCTCAACGACGACCGCCTGGATGCCATCGAGAACGCCGTCTTCACCCGCATCGCCCACGAGCGCGACACGCGCCGTCGGCGCCGGCGCGCGACCTGGGGCGGGATCGGCGCCGCCGCGGCCGTCCTCGTCGTCGCCGCCGTGATCGGTCCCGCGCTCACGACACCGAGCGGCACATCCGGGTCGTTCATCGTGGGCGCCGCCGAGGCCGAAAGCGCAGAGGCTCCCCCGGTGATCACCGGCGAGGCCCCCGACGGAGCGCGCGACATGAGCGGGCAGGTCCTGCCCGAAAGCGCCGCGGGCGGCGCAGCGGACTCGTCGAGCGCCGCCACGGACGCGAGTCGAGAGATCGTCGCGACGGGCTCCAGCACGGTCGAGGTCGACGACGTCCGCGCCGCGATCGACCGGGTGTCGGATGCCGCAACCACCGCCGGCGGCTACGTCGAGTCGTCGCAGGTCGGCGGCGGGATGGGCTTCGTTCCGATCGCGGGGCCGATGTCCGAGAGCGCCGCGGTCTCCTCCGCGTGGATCACGGTCCGCGTACCCGCCGAGGCGCTCGCCTCGGTCATGGACGGCCTGTCCTCCATCGGTGACGTCACCGCCACGAGCGTCTCCCGTTCCGATGTCACCGAGCAGACGGTCGATCTGCGCGCGCGCGTCGCCGCCGGCGAGGCATCCGTCGCCCGTCTCACCGAGCTCATGGCGCAGGCGGGATCCGTGGCCGACCTCATCGCCGCCGAATCCGCGCTCGCCGAGCGTCAGGCGCAGCTGGACTCCGACCGGCAGGTGCTGCAGTCGATCGAGTCGCAGGTGGCGATGTCGTCGCTCAGCGTGCAGCTGACCGAACGTTCGCAGACCGTCGCCGCCGACCCCGCCGGCTTCGGCGATGGTCTCGTGGCCGGATGGAACGGACTTGTCGCGACGCTGAACGGCCTCGTGATCGGGCTCGGGTTCCTGCTCCCGTGGATCGCCGTGGGCGCGGTGGCGTTCGCGATCGTGTGGGGTGTGCGGCGGCTGATCCGGCGCCGCCGCTCGAACAGCGAGGTCTGATCGCCTCACGGAATCGGATGCCGGCGCTTACGGCATCCGATTCCGTGTACGCCGCGTGCGTGGGCGCGCGCCGAGAAAGAGAAAGAGCCCCGACCATTCGGTCGAGGCTCTTTCTCTGTTGGTGACCCCAGCGGGATTCGAACCCGCGTTACCGCCGTGAGAGGGCGGCGTACTAGGCCGCTATACGATGGGGCCGCGTCGCAACCGTTCAAGTATGCACTACGGATGCCGCGCACGACAAATCGGGCCACGAATGACTCGCAGCCCGGGCGTGTCCCGCCCACCGTACCGCGCGCGGCGCGTGGGGGGAACCCCCATCTCCACTACCGCGCGCTCACCGCGCCGTCGACGCCTTGCAGGCTCCCCCGCCGCGGAGTTGACTCGACACCATGCAGGTCACCAAACACGAACACGCCACCCTCGTTCTCACCGATTCCGGGCACACGCTCGTCATCGACCCGGGCAGCTTCACGTCACCGCTCGACGACCTCACGGGCCTCGTCGGCGTCGTCGTCACGCACGAGCATCCCGACCACTGGACGCCCGAGCACCTCAGCCGCCTGCAGAAGGCGTACCCGGGCGCGCCGATCTACGGACCCGAGGGCGTGCAGAAGGCCGCGGCGGGCTTCGACATCATTCCGGTGAACCCCGGTGACACCCTCGACCTCGGCCCCTTCCACCTCGAGTTCTTCGGCGGAAAGCACGCGGTCATCCACGAGTCGATCCCCGTCATCGACAACGTCGGCGTGCTCGTGAACGACGCGCTCTACTACCCCGGCGACTCGTACGCCGTGCCCAAGGGGGCGGACGTGGCGCTCCTCGCGGCCCCCGTCGGCGCGCCGTGGCTCAAGATCTCCGAGGCGATGGACTTCGTGCTGGCGGTCAAGCCCGCGCGCGCGTTCGCCACGCACGACATGACTCTCTCGGTGGCCGGAAAGCAGATGGGCGACGCCCGCCTCACCTGGGCCGTCGAGCAGAACGGCGGCTCGTTCGTCGACCTGCGCCCCGGCGACTCGACCGAGGTCTGACCCCCACAACTCCGGCAGAACCGGCTCGTGCGGCCCTCCGTCACCCGCGCGGCCGGGTCACCGCAGGAGTTGTGCCACCCCACACGAGCACACCGGATGCCACCACCCCAGGCCACCAGCCCAGAGCCGCACAACTCCGGCAGAACCGGCTCGTGCGGCCCTCCGTCACCCGCGCGGCCGGGTCACCGCAGGAGTTGTGCCACCCCCACACGCAGAACACCGGATGCCACCACCCCAGGCCACCAGCCCTGACCCGCACAACTCCGGCAGAAACAGTCCGCGCCACCCTCCAGCACCCGCGCGGCCGGGTCACCGCAGGAGTTGCGCCACCCCACACGCAGAACACCGGAGGCCCCCAGGCCACCAGCCCTGACCCGCACAACTCCGGCAGAAACGGTCCGCGCCACCCCCCAGCACCCGCGCGGCCGGGTCACCGCAGGAGTTGCGCCACCCCCACACGCAGAACACCGGATGCCACGAGCCCTGGGGCCCGTGGCATCCGGTGTTCTCTGAGAGAGCTGCTTACTGCGCGTCGAGATCGGTCTCGAGCAGGGCGACGAGCTCGTCGAGCGCCTGCTCGGCGCCCTCACCCTCGGCCTTGAGCGTCACGACGGTGCCGTGACCGGCGCCCAGACCCATGAGCGAGAGGATGCTGCCGGCGTTGAGGTCGGGGCCGCCTGCAGCCGAGATCGTGACGGGGACCTTCTTCTCCTGCACGGCCTGCACGAAGAGCTTCGCGGGACGAGCGTGGAGGCCCGAGCTGCTGGCGATGGTGGCCTGACGTTCTGCCATGGTGAATCCTTCCGATTCGACGGGGTCTTAGGCCGCGACCGTGGCTGCCGGCGCAGCCTCGGCGACGACGGCGTCTTTGGTGCTGCGACCGATGCCCTTGAGAGCGACGACGATCAGCGCCGTCACGACCGTACCGGCCGCAATCGCGAGGGCAAAACCCCAGAACGGGTTGATCGCGAAGAACACGAACACACCGCCGTGAGGGGCGAACGACTGCACGCCGATCAGCATGCTCAGACCACCCGTGATCGCGCCGCCCACCATGGAGGCGGGGATGACGCGCAGCGGGTCGGCCGCGGCGAACGGGATCGCGCCCTCAGAGATGAACGAGGCGCCCAGCAGCCAGGCGGCGGCACCGTTCTCGCGCTCGACCGGGGTGAACCGGCGGCGTGCCAGCACCGTCGAGGCGAGAGCCATGGCGAGCGGAGGAACCATACCCGCGGCCATGACGGCGGCCATGATGAGGTACGGAGCGGTGTTGATCTGCGAGGCGGCGGCGAGGCCGGTCGTGGCGAAGACGTAGGCCACCTTGTTGACGGGTCCGCCGAGGTCGATGCACATCATGAGACCGAGGATCACACCGAGGAGGACCGCACCGGCGCCGCTGGCGGCGAGGGAGTTCAGGCCGTTGGTCAGCATCTCCATGAGCGTGGCGATCGGGCGACCCAGGAACAGGATCATCAGCCCCGAGGCGAAGATCGAGCCGAGGAACGGCACGATCACGACGGGCATCAGGCCGCGCAACCAGCGCGGGGCGTCGAAGCGACCCAGCCACCAGGCGATGAAGCCGGCGAGCAGACCGCCGATGATGCCGCCGATGAAGCCGGCGTTCATGAGCACCGCGACGGCACCGGCGACGAAACCGGGGGCGATACCGGGGCGGTCGGCGATCGCGTACGCGATGAAGCCGGCGAGCACCGCGACGATGAAGCCCATCGACGTCGCGCCGATCATGAAGGCGACCGACCCGAGGTACTGGCCGAGCGGCCCGATCGGGGAGGTGATGTCTTCGGTGGGCAGATCCCAGAGCGAGTTCTGGATGATGACGTTCGCGGCGTTCGCGGTGACCTCGTACCCGCCGAGCAGGAAGCCCAGCGCGATGAGCAGACCGCCACCGGCGACGAACGGGATCATGTAGCTGACACCGGTGAGCAGCCAGCGCTGGATGCGACGACCCACCGACTGCGAGCCGGCCGAGGCGGCCTCAGACGCCCCGGCGGCAGAGCCCTGCACGCGCGGCGCCTGGGGGTTGCCGACCGCGGCGACCGCCTCGGCGATGAGGGCCTGGGGCTGCTCGATGCCGCGCTTCACACCGGCGCGCACGACGGGCTTGCCCGCGAAGCGCTGGGGGTCGCGCACGTCGACGTCGACGGCGAAGATGACAGCGTCGGCGTCGTCGATGACGTTCTGCGGCAGTGCCTTGTAGCCGCTGGAGCCCTGCGGCTCGACGATGAGCTCGACACCCTCGGTCTCGGCACCGGCGGCGGTGAGCGCGTCAGCGGCCATGAACGTGTGGGCGATGCCGGTGGCGCAGGCGGTGACCGCGACGATCTTCGTCGTGCGTGCGGCCGTACGCGCCTCGGCCCGCGTGGCGGCGGGAGCCGCGGCGACGGGCTCGGCTGCGGGCGCGGGGGTGATGGCATCCGTGATGATGCGCACCGCCTCGCCGGGAGTGGAGGCCGCGCGCAGCCCCGCGGTGAAGTCGTTCTTCATGAGGCTGCGGGCCAGCTGCGAGAGCACCGCCAGGTGCGCCTCGTCGGCACCCGCGGGTGCGGCGATGAGGAACACGATGTCGGCCGGGCCGTCGGGCGCCCCGAAGTCGACGCCGGGAGTGAGTCGCGCGAAGGCAAGGGTCGGCTCGGTCACCGACGCGCTGCGCGCGTGCGGGATGCCGATGCCGCCGGGCAGGCCGGTCTCGTCTTTCTGCTCGCGGGCCCAGGCGTCGTCGAAGAGCTCCTGCGCACTGCGCGCGCGGCCCTGCGCGACGATGCGCTCGGCCAGCGCGCGGATGACCGACTGCTTGTCGGCCCCCAGGGGCGCGTCGAGGCTGACGAGCTCCGGTGTGATGATGTCGGACATGGGTGTCGACCTCCGTGGTCAGGGTGTTGCGGTAGGAATGGCGAAAGCGATCACGGCGATCGGCCCGGCGGGCAGATCGGCCGGCGTCGGGGCCTGCGTCCCCGGCAGGGTCGCGGCAGCGGCGCCGTAGGCGATGCTGCGCGCGAGACGATCGGGGGCCGCGGCCCCCTCGAGGTCGGCGAGCAAGTAGCCGGCGAGCGAGCTGTCGCCCGCTCCGACCGTGCTCGCGACCTGGATTTTGGGGGCGCGTCCGCGCCAGGAGCCCTCGGCGGCGAACAGCAGCGCGCCGTCGGCTCCGAGGGTGACCAGCGCGGATGCCACGCGGTCGGGCACGAGCGCCGAGGCGCGGCGCGCGGCGGCGGCGATCACGTCGTCGTCGGACGCGGCGTCTTCGCCGACGAGTTCGGCCAACTCCTCGTGGTTCGGCTTGATGAGGTCGGGACGAGCGGATGCCACGACCGCGGCGAGGGCCGGGCCGGAGGCGTCGACCGCGATCCGCGGGGCGCGGGTGCCCCAGCGGTCGCGGACGGCGGCGATGAGATCGGCGTAGAAGGTGTCGGGCACGCCGGGCGGCAGGGATCCGGCCAGGACGAGCCACGTGGCCCCCTCGGCCGCGGCGACGACACCCTCGGTAAGCGCCGTCGCTTCGGCCGGCGACAGCTCGGCGCCGGGGAGGTTGAGCTTGGTGGTCTCGCCCTGCGGGTCGGTGATCGTCAGGTTCGCGCGGGCCCGGCCGGCCACCGGAACGATCTCGAGGTCGACGTTGGCGTCGTCAAGGAGCAGCCGGTACGGGTCGTGGTCGTTGACGGGCACCACGGCCCGCGCGGGGGCGCCGGCCGCCGAGATGACGCGGGCGACGTTGACGCCCTTCCCGCCGGCGTCTTCGCGCGACGACTCCGCGCGCTGGACCTCCCCGGGAACGAGGGGACCCGGAAGGTGAACGGCGCGGTCGGCCGACGGGTTGGCGGTGAGCGTGACGATCATGCGACACGCACCTCGGCGTCGGCCTCGGCCAGCGCCTGGGCGAGGGGGGCAGGCGGGTCTTCGTCGGTGACGAGCACGTCGATCTCGTCGAGGCGGGCGAAGCGCACGAGGAGTTCCTCTCCGAACTTGGCGGTGTCGGCGACGACGACGACGCGCCGCGCGGACTGGATGATGGCGGTCTTCACGGCCGCCTCCTCGGGGTCGGGCGTGCTGAGGCCGAAGTCCGCACTCAGTCCGTTGGTCCCCACGAAGGCGATGTCGGGACGCAGCTCGCCGATGGCGCGCACGGTGTACGCACCGACGGCCGCCGCGGTCACGCCGCGGACCTTGCCCCCGATCACGGTCAGCGAGACCCGGTCGTCGCCGGCCAGCAGGTGCGCGGCCTCGAGGGAGTGCGTGACGATCTCGACCTCGCTCGCAGAATCGCCCAGCACGAGCGGCAGCTCGGCGGCAACGGCGGCGGCTGTCGTCCCGGCGTCGATGAAGACGGATCCGCGGAAACCCGGGGCGAGCAGGCGGGCAGCCTCGATCGCGATGGCGCGCTTGGCTTCCCCCTGGCGCAACCGTCGCTCGGAGAGCGAGGCCTCGGTGGTGCTGGCCCGGTCGACGCCGACGGCGCCGCCGTGGACACGGCGGAGCGAACCTCGGCGCTCGAGGCGGTCGAGGTCACGCCGGACGGTCTCGGTCGTGACGTCGAAACGGCGAGCCAGGTCGACGACACTGACGCGTCCGATCTCACGCAGCTCGCGCTCGATGAGCTGCTGGCGCTCCATTGCGTACACGGAATCTCCTTCGAAGATTCCCACAAGTTACAACACGAAGCCACATGAAGCAACATCGCGGTGCACGACAATTCCCCGCGCGTGAAGTGCACGGGATGCCGAGCGTGCGAGAGCCGTCACTCGGCGGCGAGATCGCCCACGATGCTGCAGGCACGCCAAGCGGCGCTCAGGCGGGGCTCACCAGGAACTCCGTCGCCGAAACGGTGGTATCCCGAAGAGCACGCCGAGGTCGGAAGCCCCCACGGTGAGGCGTGTCGTCGTTCTGCGACTCAGGGCGCGACGACCGAGATCGTGAACGCGATCTCACGGCCATCGGGGGCGGTGAGGGTCGCGGTCGTCGATCCGATCGACAGTGCGGTGAAGCCGGGACGGAAGGTCGCGCCCTCGGTCGTTCCGCCGCCGGAGAACTCCGCGACCGTGGGGTCGGCCGTGGTGCCGGTCCACTGGTCTTCGGTGCCGTCGTCGACGGCGATGACAAGGGCGGTATCGACGATCACGGCAACGTCGGTGCCGTCGAGCTCACCGGGTGAGACGATTGTGGGCGGCAGAGCCTGCAGACCGCCGGCCGTGCTGGGGCTCGCGGACGAGCCCCCGGAGGGCGCCGCGGGGGTCTGAGCGGGGGTGCACCCGACCGTCAGGAGGGCGACTGCGACCACGACGGCCGCGAGAGACGAACGCTTCACCGGAACCTCTTCTCGAGACGGGATGATCGACCGTCTCCGTTCGGATGCTATCGCGCGCCGAGCGCTGGCACCGACGACGCGGCGGAACGAAGGTCGGGGTTCGGGCGCCCGGGCCCGGCGACTCGCCGGGCCCGGGACGATCACTCCCGGCGGCGCCGCGCGCCGACGACCGAGGCGCCCCCGGCGGTGGCGGCCAACGCTCCCCCCAGGGCCACGGCAAGCCACAGCGCTCCATCGATGCCGGAACGGGCGAGAGAACCGCCCGACGAGCCGCCGGCGACGGCCGGGCCGCCCGTCGCGGACGGCGTCGGTTGCGGGGAGAGGGTCGGCTCTGGCGTGGGGGTCGGAGTCGGAGCCGCCGCGCCGACACGCACGATCGCCTGCTGGACGCCCGCCGAGCCTGCGCCTTCCACGCGCACCTCGGTCACCCCCAGCGCGGCATCCACGGCGATCGTCGTCTCGATGATGGCGGTGCCGTCGGCATCCGCGATCACCCACGGCAGCGACGCCCCCGCGATCTGGGCCAGGACGGCTTCGCCGACGCGGAAGCCGGTCGCGGTCAGCCGCAGCGTGTCGCCGCGGCGGGGTTCGGCATCCGAGACGTCCAGCACGCCCGGCGTCCGCGCGGCGGCGAGCTCGGCGCAGACGTCGCCCTGGACGCCGAACGGCGGAACCGGATCCTCCTCGGCATCCTGCACGCCGTCGTCCTCGCGGACGATGATGCCCGAGAAGTCGGAGGAACCGGAGACGACGCGCTCACCGGTGGTCGCCGCGGTCCCCGCGATCGACACCCCCGACCCCGAAGCATCCGCGTTGCCGACGATGAGGACGGCAGCGGGCACACACGTCTGGCCGGGGGCGAAGGTGACGCGTTCGGCGCCGAGACTGGCCGGGGGCGCTCCGCCGCCCGGTCCGGGGTTCGTGCCGAGGTACACGCTCACGGGCTCGTCGGTGGCCCGATCCAGCCAGACCGCGACCGCCGCGGTCCGCTCCTCGGAGCCCTCCTCCAGGCGGGTCTCGGCCACGTTCACCGCCGGACGCGCGACCGCCGCGGGTGCGCCGGTCGACGGGGTGTCGAAGGCGAGATCCGACAGGAGAAGCGATCCGGATGCCGTGTCGTCGGCGCCGAACCCCGGCTCCAGCACCACCTCCCGCACGTCAGAGAGGTCGATGCCCAGCACCTGATCCAACGGAAGGGTGATCTGCTGCAGGACGACCTTGTCGAGCCCCCGTGCCCCGCCCGGAAGGCGGTTGACCGCGTAGGGGTTCAGCACCGAGGCGGGGGTGGAGAATTCGGCCCCCGATCCGTCGATCAGCGTCAACGAGAATTCGGTCCCGAGGAAGACGTCGTCGCCCGGTGCCACCTTCAGCGTCAGCTGTGCATGGTCGCGCACGTCGCGCTGCTCGGCCGGCAGGGCGACACGCAGGCTCGCGCCGAAAGTCTCCGTCCACTCGAATCGCGTCGCGGGGAAGAGCGGGACGTACGGGGCCAGGAAGGCGGGGTTCCAGTGCGGTACTTCGCCGGAGGACCGGTAGGTGCAGGACTCCCCGGTGGAGCCCTCGCAGAGCGTCGCGGTGGCCTGCCCCTCAACCGTCACCGGTGCGCCTCCACCGGCGAAATCGGTGATCAGGTCGGTGGCCGAGCGGGCCTGGGTGGCGATTGCGCGCACGTCGGCGAAGGTCGTGAGAGTGGTCGACGGGGCGACGGATCCGTCGAACAGGGGTCGGAACTCGTCTTCGCCCCCGAGGACGAGCCGGAAGAAGCCGGTCATGTACGACACCCCGACCTGGTACTGCTGTGCGGCGCTCAGACGTGTGCTGTCGTCGGTCGCGCAGCTGGATGTCGTGTCTTCGGGGTTCCAGTCGTCGGCACCGCCCACGGGGTACTCGCCCGGGGTCCACACGGTGCTGAAGAAGTTGTGGTTGGCGCCCATGACCCACAGCGCTGACCGCAGGACGTCATCGCCGAACGCGCGGCGGGAGTCATCGACGTACTTCTGCCCCTGCTGGTCGGAGACATCGCCGTCGCAGTAAGGCAGAACCGCCAGGGTCGTCACGTCCGAGAGCGTGCGACGGGCGAAGTCGGTCGGGGCCAGCGGAAGGACCGCGAGAATGCCGTAGCGGTCGGCGGCGGCGGCGTTGAGCTGCGCGGCCGTGGCGACGCCCTCGCCGCCACGAGAGTGACCCATGAGGCCGACGCGGTCCAGATCGAACCGGCCGTCGAGATCGTCGGCGGTCACCTCCGCGGGGGGAGCCGGTTGATCGGCGCGTGTGGTGGCGCGCTCCAGTGCCTCATCGAATGTGCGGGTCACGGCATCCTGACCCTCCGGCTGATCCTCGAACGCCACGTCTTTGCCGCGGCCCAGTCGGTCGAGCATGTCGAGTGTGTCTAACACCAGACGGCCCCGCGCCTGCGCGCCCTGGTCGAGGGTGAGCTCGGAGTCGGTGGCATTGATGGCGTTCGCGGAGATCGAGACGACGTTGTAGCCATGGGAAGCGAGAGCGCGGCCGGTGCCCTCGTAGCCCAGGTACGAGCGGATCACCATCTCGTCACTCGGGCAGGGCCAGCCACCGCTCGCTTCGCCCGATGCGGCGTCACCGCACGTGGCGTGCCGGCCGTGTTCGAGGATCACGACCGGCCGCGGTCCGGCCGCGGAGCTGAGGTACAGCTTTCCCACCACCTCGCCGCGGCCGTCGCGGTAACCCGCGAGACGGATCGCCGCCTCGCCGAAGTCGTACTCCGCCTCGGTCACCGTGTAGGGCCCCGGTTCGGCCGGGTCGGCGATGGGGTCGGCGGGAGCGAGCGCCTCGAGCTGCCGCTCGAGCGTGTCATTCTCGGGCTCGGGGGCGCGCCGCTGGCCGGGGCTGTCGGCACCGTCCTCACCGGCCTTGGGACCCGATCCCGACGCCCACCCCTTCACCACCTCGCGGGCCGAGGCGACACGGTCGTCGAACGTCGTGATGGTCAGGGTGCGGCCGCCGTCCTCCGTGCGCGCGATGCCGAGGGGCTCTCCGTCGACGACGATCGTGGGGGCGTCGCTCACGATCGGCAGCGGCGCGGCCAGACGCAGCGTGACCGTGTACCCGCCGGGGGCCCGTTCGACGGTCCAGTCCTCGCCCGAGGCCACGACGACATCGTCGGGGCCCTGGGCCGACGCCGGAACGGCGGTGGCCCCGGTGATGAGCAGGGCAAGCAGCGAGGCGACGGCGATGTGCCGGCGCCGAGGAAGAATGCGCATCGGTGCGACTCCGTGTCGGTCGGGCGGACAACCCCGAGGACACAGACATCCCCCAGGTCACGTGTTCTCGGCATTCAAGCAGACCGATGCGGCAGAGCGCGAGGTTTTCCGGACCGTCACCGTGTGGCCCGGGGGTGCCTCTGTCCCTCCAGACGAAGTCCGACCTCGGCGCCGATCTCCGGGCGAGACGCGAACGGCGAGCACTCGACGTCCAGCACGTCCCCTCCCGGCAGCTGCACGGAAACGATCATCCGCGCCCCCTCGTCGAGCACGGCGGTGACGATCCCGCGGACGGGCGCGACCGCATCGAGCGAGATCTGGGACGGACGCACGAACGCCCCGCCCTCGGCGTCATCCCGGAGCGCCGCGGGAACAGCCACGACCTCCCCGGTCAGACGCGCGACCTCCCGCGACGCCGGATGGCGGTAGACCTCCCCCGGCGTACCGATCTGCGCGACGGAGCCGCGCTGGAAGACTGCCACCCGATCACCGGCGAGAAACGCCTCCGCGCGGTCGTGAGTGATGAGCACTGTGGCGACACCCACCTCGCGCAGCAGCGCGCACACTCCCGCGCGCACGTCGGCCCGCAGGGCCGCGTCGAGGGCGTTGAAGGGTTCGTCGAGAAGCACCGCCGCCGGACGTGCGGCCAGAGACCGGGCCACCGCGACGCGCTGCCGTTGACCGCCCGACAACTCGTGCGGAAGGCGATCCGCCAGCCCCGATAGCTGCACCAGGTCGAGCAAACGAC
Source organism: Microbacterium sp. ZW3a (assembly GCF_057167165.1). Classification (NCBI taxonomy): domain Bacteria; kingdom Bacillati; phylum Actinomycetota; class Actinomycetes; order Micrococcales; family Microbacteriaceae; genus Microbacterium; species Microbacterium sp. ZW3a. The sequence goes on from NZ_CM169903.1 coordinate 1,776,937, forward strand.
GCACCTCGGGGTGTTGCGCGGCTCGGCGCACCGACACCCCGGGGAGGCCGTAGGCGACATTCGCGGCCACGGTGCGGCGCGGGAACAGCGCTCCCTCCTGCGGGACGAGCCCGACCCCGCGGCGGTGCGTCGGGACTCCGGTGACGTCGCGACCGTCGATGGCGATGGTGCCAGACGACAACGGATGCAGCCCCGCGATCATCCGCAGAAGCGTGGTCTTGCCACTGCCCGACGGGCCCAGCACCGAGACGATCTCTCCCCTGCCGACGTCGAGGTCGACGTCTTCGACCACGGACCGGGTTCCGTATCCGCCCGTGACGGCGCGCAGCTGCAGGGTCATCGGAAGTCCTCTCCGAGTGAACGGATGCCATGAGCCATCGCCAGCGCCGGCACGAGGCCCACCGCCACCAGCAGCAGCGCGGGCCATGCGGCGGCACCGTACGCGCCGGCGCTGGTGGCCGCCCACAACTCGGTGGCCAGGGTGTCGACCCCGATGGGGCGGAGCATGAGGGTGGCGGGAAGCTCCTTCATGACCGCCGCCATGACGAGCACTCCCCCGGCGAGGATCCCCGGGGCGGCGCTCGCGAGGGTCACCCGGTGCCAGGCCGCGACCGGCCCGTCGCCGAGCGTGCGTGCGACGTCCTCCAGCGCGGTCGGCACCGCGGCGAAAGCGGCACGACTCGACCCCATGGCCTTGGGGAGGAACAGCACCGCGTAGGCGACGACCAGGGCGGCCGCGCCCTGGTAGGCGCCGGGAGCCACGGTGAGCGTGAGGGCGACCAGCGCCAGTGCCACGACGAGCCCCGGGAGCGCGTGGCCGATCGAGCTGAGCGTTTCGAGCACCGCCACGAACCGGGTGCGATATCGGGCGCCCAGCCACGCCACCGGGAGCGCGGCGAGCACGGTGACCAACGCGGCCCCCGCGCCCAGTGCGAGCGTGGTCGTTGCGGCCTGCAGCAGCTCCGGTGCGGTCGCGGCGTAGCGGTCGGCGAAGGGTACCCGTGCGACGAGCGCCGTGAGAGGCACCGCCACCGCGGCCCCCTCGACCAGCGCGAGGCCGACGACGACGGCGACCGTGGCCCCGCGGCCGAGGCGGACCGGGGCGGGCGGCGCGGCGTGGGCGTCGACCCGCGCCGCTGCGCGACGGCGCGCACCGGACTCGGCCGCGACGCAGAGCGCCGCCAGGATTGCGAGCATCAGCCCCATGGCGGCCGACAGCGAACGGTCGAAGCCGCCGGTGAACTGGGCGTAGATGCCGGTGGTGAGGGTGTCCACGCGCAGCAGAGCCGGCGCCCCGAAATCCGATAGGGCGTACAGGGCGACCAGGAGCGTCCCCGCCAGGGCGGCCGGGAGTATCTGGGGCAGTGTGGCCGACAGGAAGGCGCGTACGGGAGAGCGCCCGAGCGTGCGTGCGGCGTCCGCCACGGAGGCGTCGATCCGGGCGAAGGCCGCCATGGTGGGCACTGTGACGTACGGCACGGTCGAGAGGATGAGCACCGCGATGAGCGGTCCGGGCCCCGAGAGCCCCGGGATCACGCTCATCCAGCCGAAAGCGGCGACGAAGCTGGGGAGCGCGAGGGGCAGGCACGCGAGCACTCGCCAGAGCGCGCGCGCCGGAAGCCGCACGCGGGTGAGCGCCCACGCGGTCGCCACACCGACGACGAGCGCACCGGCCGCGGTCGCGACGGTGATCCCGACGGTGGCGACGAGCAGGTCGAGGGTCCGCGGGCGGAAGATGACACCGGCCACCGTCGCGGGATCTCCCGACGCCACCCGCACGACGAGTTGGACGAGCGGTGCCGCGACCGCCGCGGCGACGAGCGTCGCGACGGCGAGCACGAGCACCGGGGTGCCCGACCGCAGGGTCGGCGCACCCCGGTGCCGGGTACGGGTGGGAGCGGTCAGAGCAGCCCCGCCTGCGTCAACATGGCGACGGTCTCCTGGACCGACGACAGCGACGACAGGTCGATGTCGGGCCCGCCGAGCTCGGAGAGGGCCGGCACTCCGGCGGGCGATGCCACGCCCGCGAGGAGCGGGTACTCGGACGTCTCCTCGGCGAAGTACGTCTGCGCCTCCTCCGACAGCAGAAACGCGACGAAGTCCTGAGCGGCGCGCGAGTCGGCGGCGCCGGCGAGGATGCCGGCACCGGTGACGTTCACCAGAGCTGAGACGGTGCCGGGGTCACCGAACTTCAGCTGAGCCCGGAGGGTGGCCGGGTCCTGTTCGGAACGGGCCCAGTAGTAGTGGTTGATCAGGCCGAGAGGGACGACGCCGGTGTTGACCGCTTCCAGCACCTCGCCGTTCTTCGAGTAGATCTGTGCATCGTTGGCGACCATGCCCTCTACCCACTGACGCGCACGCTCCTCGCCCTCCTCGACGCGCAGCGCGGTGAGGAAGGCCTGGAACGACGCGTTCGAGGGGACAATAGCGACCTTGCCCTTCCACTCCGGCTCCGTCAGCTGGAAGACGTCGCCGGGGATCTGGTCGGCGGTGTAGGTCTCGCTGTCGTAGGCGATCACGCGGGCGCGACCGGTGAGACCCACCCACGAGCCGTCAGTGGAGGTGTACTCCGCGGGAACGGTGGCGGTCACGGCCTCGGGAAGCGTGCTGAGCAGGCCCGCGGCATCCACTGCCCCGAGCGACCCGGAGTCCTGGGACAGGAAGACCTGCGCGGGCGTGCGGTCTCCCTCTTCGAGGAGCTGCGCGGCGAGTTCAGTGGAGCCGGCGTAGCGCACCTCGACGTCGATCCCCGAGGCCTCTTCGAACTGGGCGATGAGCGGGGCGACGAGCTTCTCATCGCGACCGGAGTACACCACGAGCGACGTTTCGTTCTCGGTCGGCTCGGGGGCGGCCGCCGGCGCGCCGCCGGCGCACGACGACAGGGTCAGAGCGCCCGCGACGGTGAGGACGAGAGCGCTGAACGCGGGACGGAATCTGGACATGATGCTCCTGGGATCGACGGTGCGGGGGGTCGTCGCGACATACTGAGGCTAGCCTTACCTTCTTCTCCGGGACCCCCCTAAACTGAGGGGGTCATGACCGTCGTCACCTCCGTCGCCCCGCCCCTCCGGGTGCTCGTCGTCGACGACCACCGGGTGTTCACCGACCTGCTCGCCTTCGCTCTGGATGCCGCGCCCTCCCTGTCGTGCGCTGCCACGGCAGCCACTCTCGACGAGGGGCGCCGAAAGCTCGCCGCCGTCGACGTGGATGTCGTGGTCATCGACGTTCACCTCGGCGAGGACGACGGCCTCGCGGCCCTCGCGTCGTTCGCCGAGCTCCGGCCGGGCGTTCGACTCATCGTGCTGACCGGGCATCCCACCGCTGCGGGCGCGGCACAGGCGCGGGCTGCCGGGGCATCGGCGTATCTCGCAAAGGACACCCGCCTCGACGACCTCGTCGACGCGATCCGCATCGCCACCCCGGAGCGGCCGCACATGACCCCCGGACTCCGCGCGTCCGTGCTCGATACTCTCTCGCCGCGGGAATGCGATGTCCTCGCCCTGCTCTGTGAAGGACGCCGCCCCGTCGAGATCGCGCGCGAGCTCGGCCTGTCGGCGCACACCGTCCGCGATCACGTCAAGGCTCTGCGGGAAGCGCTGGGCGCCCGCTCCCAACTCGAGGTGGTCTCGATCGCCCTCGCTCGCGGTCTGGTCCCACCGCGCCGACCATGACGCCCGCACGACTCATCCGCCGGCACGTGCTCGCCGCGATCGGCGTCGCGGTCGCTCTCCTGGGCGCGCTCATCGTGATCGAATGGCGCCTCGCCACGACCGAGGCTGATCGCGTCACCCGTGAGGCCGCCGGACGCGTGGCCGAACGCGTCTCGGACGTCCTGGCGGCGACCGACGTCGGGGTCGTTCCGGACCCCGTCGGCCTCGATGCTCGGCTCGACGGATTCTTCGCGGCGGGCACGGTGGCGCGCGTCAAACTGTGGCGCATCGAGGGCGACACGGCACGCGTGGTGTATTCCGATGAACGGAGTCTTATCGGCGGCGAACGGCCGTACTCCCCCGATCTCGCCGAACGACTGCGCCGTGAGGGCGTCGTCGTGCTGGAGGTCCCCGATGACGTCGAGCACCGCCTTGAGACCGCGGATTCGCGGGAACTCCGCGAAGCGTTTCTGGCCTTCCAGGATGCCGACGGCACACCGCTGCACCTTGAGGTCTATGTCCCCGTCTTCCGTGACGCCTGGGTCGCCTCGACCCTCGCGGTCTACCTGCCCGTTCTCGTGGGCGGGATGATCGCGCTCGCGGCCGCGCTCGCTCCCCTGTCGATCCGCCTCGCGCGCGGACTCGCCGCGGCCGAGGCCGAACGGCGCGACGCCGTCGCCTTCGGCCTCCGCGCGCGCGAGGGCGAGCGCCTCCGGCTTGCCCGCCGCCTGCACGACGACGTGCTGCAAGACCTCACCGGCTCTGCGCTGGCGTTGCAGGCCATGGCCTCCCGCTCCGAAACCGACCCCGATCGGCTCACGCGCGTCGCCGACACGCTCGCCGCCGATGCCCGGATGCTGCGGACCCTGCTCGACGGCGACCTCGACGCGGCTCCTCTCTCGCTGCGAGCGGCGCTGGCCGAGATCGCGTCGGAGGACGAGGCCGGGCCACCGGTGTCGGTCGAGATGGCTCTCGACGAGGATCCGGATGCCGACACGGTCCGCCTGCTCGCCGAAGCCGCCCGCGAACTCGTGCGCAATGCGCGGCGCCACGCTCAGGCCGAGACCATCCGCGTCGGGGTGGTCTCCCAGAGCGAAGAGACGATCCTGACGGTCGCCGACGACGGGCGGGGGTTCACCGAAGATCCCGGGACAACGGCGCGGCACGGCATCCGCCTTCTCGAACGAGCGATCAACGACGCCGGCGGGCGTCTGGAGATCACGAGCGGCTCGAGCGGGACGTCGGTCGCGGTCTGCCTGCCGCGGGAGCGGCGCGCGCACGCGCCCGCGTGAGGCCTGCGTCCTCCCCAGCCTCAGCGACCGTCGGCGTGATGGACCGGATGCCGGCGCTCGAGTGCCGCGCCCTCGACATCGACGTTCGGCACGATGCGATCGAGCCAGCGCGGCAGCCACCACGCCGCCCCGCCGAGCAGGTGCATGAGCGCGGGCATCAGCAGCATCCGCACGACGAAAGCGTCGAAGAGCACCCCGAGCGCGAGCCCCAGGCCGATCGACTTGATGATGACCGACTCGGACGTGATGAAGCCCGAGAAGACCGCGACCATGATGAGCGCCGCGGCGATCACGACCGTGCGACCGGCGCGGAACCCCTGCACGACGGCGAGCCGAGCCGGCGCGCCGTGCGCCCAGGCCTCACGCATCCCGGAGGCGAGGAAGAGCTGGTAGTCCATCGCGAGGCCGAACAGGATGCCGACGAGGATGACCGGCAGGAAGCTCAGGATCGGGCCCGGGTTGTGCACGCCGAAGAGTTCGCCGAACCATCCCCACTGGAACACGGCCGTCACCGCCCCGTACGTGGCGAAGAGCGAGAGCACGAATCCGGCGGTCGCGATCAGCGGGACCAGGAGCGACCGGAACACCATGACCATGATCAAGAACGACAGGCCGACGACGACGAGGAGGTAGAGCGGGAGCACATCCGCGAGCCCCTCCGAGATATCGATGTTGATGGCCGCCTGCCCGGCGACGCCGAGGACGATATCGCCGTCGACGGGCGGGAGATCACGCAGGTCGCGAACGAGTTCCTCGGTCGAGGCGCTGCTCGGACCCTCGGCGGGGATCACCTGGAACGCGGTGAGCCGGTTGTCGTCTGAGAGGGCGACGGGCGCGACCGCGACGACGTCCTCCTGTGCGACGAGCACGCGCGCAACGCTCAGCTGGGCATCGAGCGCGGCATCGTCGTCGAGCCCGGCCGGCAGCGACGCCGTCACGAGCAGCGGCCCGTTCGCCCCGGCGCCGAAGGACTCTGCCGTCAGGGTGTAGGCCCGATAGCCGGACGAGTCGGTGGCCTCCGACCCACCGTCGGGCAAGCCGAGGCGCATCGACAGCGACGGGATCGCCACGACGAGCAGCGCGACCGTGGCGATGACGACGGTCAGCACGGCGCGCAGGGTCGACATCGGACGGACGGAGCGCGATCGCTGGGCCACGGCATCCGGTTCGGCGGCGCGGGCACGCGCCATGGCGCGCGTGCTCAGAATGCGGTGCTTCGCGAGCCCCAGCAGCGCGGGCGTGAGCGAGACGGCGATCAACACGGCGACCGCGACGCTGACCGCGCCCGCCGTTCCCATGACTCCCAGGAAGGGAACGCCCGTGATGTTGAGCGCCAGGAGCGCGACGATGACCGTCGCGCCCGCGAACACGACCGCGTTGCCGGCGGTGCCGTTGGCCAGTCCGATCGACTCGTGGAGATCGGCACCGTCGAGCAGCTGCCGCCGGTGCCGATAGATGATGAAGAGCGAGTAGTCGATGCCGACGGCGAGCCCGAGCATCACGCCGAGGATCGGGGTCACCGAGGCCATCTGAACGACACCCGAGAACGACAGCGTCGCCAGGGCCCCGATCGCGACACCGACCAGCGCGGTCACGATCGGGAACGCGGCGGCGAGAATCGAGCCCAGCACGACGACGAGGACGATGGCGGCCACGGCCACACCGACTGCTTCACCGACGCCCAGGATCTCGGGAACGCCCTGCGAGATGTCCGTCGAGAACGCCACCTCGACGCCCTCGATCGGCTCGGCCTCGAAGTGCTCGACCACCGCGTCCTTCGACGTTTGCGCGAGCTCCAGGCGCGGCTCGGAGAACCGCACGTTGACGATCACGGTAGCGCCATCTTCCGAGACGACGCGGATGCCGTCCGTGAACGACAGCAGCTCGGCCCCCTGTTCGAGCTCGGCTTCGTTCGCCTCGATCGTGGCGAGGCCCTCCGCGAGCTCTTGACGCTGGTCGTCGATGACCGTCTGCTGCGCATCGAGCTGGGTCTGCTGGGCGTCGAGCGCCGTGGTCGGCAGTCCCTGCGCCTCGAGCTGGGAGCGCGTCGCGTCGAGTTGCGCCTGGCCGGCATCCAGCTGCGCCTGCCCGGCATCCAGCTGTTCGGCTCCCGACTCTGCCTGCGCCCGCGCATCCGCGAGCTGTGTCCGTCCGTCCTCGACCTGCTGTCGGCGGTCGGCCAGCTGTTGGGCGGTCGCGAAGGGATCGATCACGCCGGACACATCGGGAAGGTCGCGGGCAGATTCGGCGAGCTCGGTGATGTCGCTGCGCTGGTCCTCGGTGAACGCTGCGCCGTTCTCGGTGTGGAAGACGACGGTGCCCGAGGCGCCGCTGAAGTCGGGCAGCTGTTCTTCGAGCTCGGCGATCACGTCGCCCGACGCGGTCCCGGGGATGTCGAAGCTCGAGCTCAGACCCGTGAACCCGACGAGGAAGCCTCCGACGGCGATGCCGAGGATCGCGACCCAACTGACGATCACGGTCCATGCTCGTCGAGCGGCAAACGACCCCAGGCGGTGCAACAGTTCGGCCACGACTCTCCTCCAGATTCGCGGAGGCGTGCCCCATCGGTGAGGCCTACTCCGCATCGATCGGCCCGGATAAGATAACACGGACCGTCTCGTCTAACCTGAGGAGCCCTCATGACGCTTCCCCGCAGCGGCCCCGTCCGGAGCGAAGCCGCGCGCCACGCGATTCTCGACGCTGCCGCCGAGCTCCTGGCCGAGCGCGGTTACGATCACCTGACCATCGAGGGCATCGCCGGTCGAGCCGGGGTCGGCAAGCAGACGATCTACCGCTGGTGGCCCTCGAAGGGCGCGGTGATCGCGGAGTGCCTGCTCGAGGGCAAGCTGCTCGACGGACGCCTGATGCTGCCCGACACCGGCGACGTCCGCCGCGACCTCACCGTCTGGCTCGTCGACGTCTTCGCGCTGCTCGAATCCGCTCAGGGTGAGACGATCCTGCGCTCACTGATCGCCGCGGCCACGGAGCACGCCGAGATCGGACGGCGGCTACGCGACAGCCTGTCCGGATCCGAGTCCATCTCGGGGCGCCTCGAGCGGGCGATCGGAACGACGCCCAACCTGCCCGAGGGCGCGCCCGTCGAGCAGCTCGCCGAGGCGCTCGTCGGCGCCGTGCTGCTGCGGGCGCTCAGCCGCGCCCCGATCCAGCCGGGCGACGCCGAACGGCTGCTCGACGCCGTGCTCGGCCCGCACTCCTGATCCGGGCCGGAGCCGACTGTCCCATGTGCGGATGATCCGCCCGCGGGTGGGGGCGCGTACCCTCCGGCCTGCTCCTCCGCCGCGCGGAAACCGCTGATCCGACATCACGTGCGGCCGAGATCGAGCCGCAAGCGGCAACAAAAAAGACCCTCGAAAATCGAGGGCCTTACTTGCTGGGGTACCTGGACTCGAACCAAGAACAACGGAACCAGAAACCGCCGTGTTGCCAATTACACCATACCCCAAGGCGCTGAACCGAAGTTCGTGCCGAGGATCAAGCTTACGTGACGCGGGGCCATGCGCCAAACCGGCGCCACCCCGCGCGCGTCGCGGCGCCGGTGCCGCGGCATCCGAGTGTCCAGAAACACGCGGATGCCGCGACGTGGCATCCGCGTGTCTTGGACACTCACCGGGGCGCGGGCGCGGCGCGCCGCGCCGCTCAGCCCAGGTGCTGTACCAGGGCGTCGAGGCGGCGGAGGGTCTCGGCCTTGCCGAGCAACTCCATCGACTCGAACAGCGGCGGCGACACCCGGCGGCCAGTGAGGGCGACGCGGGGCGGACCGTAGGCGACGCGGGGCTTGAGACCCAGTTCGTCGACGAGAGCGGTCGAGAGCGCCTCCTGGACGGCAGCGGCGGTGAACTGCCCCTCGGGTACGAGCTTGAGCGCGCCCACGCTGGCCACGAGCACCTCGCCCGCGTTGGCGGGCAGGCCCTTCAGCGCGTCCTCGGCGTACTCCACGTCGGAGACGAAGAGGAATCCGAGCATCCCCGGAACCTCACCCAGCAACTGCACGCGCTCCTGCACGAGCGGTGCCGCGGCGGCGATGATCGCGCGGTGCTCCGCGCTCGGGTCCTCGGCGATCAGCCCGGCACCGGCGAGGTACGGGACGATCCGTGCCGCGAAGTCGTCGGCGGCCAGCATGCGGATGTGGTCGCCGTTGATGGCCTCGGCCTTCTTCTGGTCGAAGCGGGCCGGGTTCGGGTTGACATCGGCGATGTCGAAGGCCGCGATCAGCTCGTCGAGCGAGAACACGTCGCGGTCGTGCGAGAGCGACCAGCCGAGCAGCGAGAGGTAATTGAGCAGACCCTCGTGGATGAAGCCCTTCTCGCGCTGCAGGAACAGGTCGGCCTGCGGGTCGCGCTTGGAGAGCTTCTTGTTGCCGGTCTCGCCGAGCACGAGCGGCATGTGCCCGAAGCGCGGGATATAGGTCGTGACCCCGGCGTCGATCAGCGCCCGGTACAGCGCGAGCTGCCGCGCCGTGGAGGGCATGAGGTCTTCGCCGCGGATCACGTGCGTGATACCCATGAGCGCGTCGTCGACGGGGTTCACGAAGGTGTACAGCGGGATGCCACCGGCTCGCACGATCACGAAGTCGGGGAACGATCCAGCCGGGAACGTGACCTCGCCGCGAATGAGGTCGTCGAAGGTGAGGTCTTCGTCGGGCACGCGCAGGCGCCACGCGGGCTCGCGACCCTCGGCGCGGAAGGCGGCCTTCTGCTCCTCGGTGAGGTCGCGGTCGTAGTTGTCGTAGCCGAGCTGCTTCGCGCGGCCGTTGGCCTCGTTGCGCGCGTCGATCTCTTCGGCGGTCGAGTAGCTCTCGTACACGGCGCCGGCGGCGACAAGCTGGTCGAGCACGCCCCGGTAGATCTCGTGCCGCTGCGACTGCCGGTACGGCGCGTGCGGGCCGCCGACCTCGACCCCCTCGTCCCAGTCGATGCGCATCCAGCGCAGCGCCTCGAGGAGCTGCTGGTAGCTCTCTTCGCTGTCGCGTGCGGCGTCGGTGTCTTCGATGCGGAAGACGAGCTTGCCCCCGTTGTGCCGGGCGTAGGCCCAGTTGAACAGGACAGTGCGGATGAGACCGACGTGCGGAAGCCCCGTCGGTGAGGGGCAGAACCGGACGCGAACGTCGGCGCCGGTGGCGGTCGTGGTGCGGGGATCGGGCGTGGCTGACACCCCCCGATCCTACTCGCGGGCGCCGCTCGCCCCGGGGGCCGCCTCCCCGGGATGCGGGTAGTCGGCGAGCACCTCGCCCACGACCTGCAGGGCCGCGCCGACCGCGGGCACCCGCTCGGCCCCGCGGGCGGTGACGACGTGGAGCGTCCGCGCCTCCTCGACGGGCAGTCGCGGCGCGGAGATCCCGGACAGGAGCGGAAGGGATGCCACGGCCATACGCGGCAGGATCGCCATGCCGACCCCCTGGGCGACGAGGTTCTCGACGGCGATGTAGTTGTCGGTCTCGAACGCGATGTCGGGGGTGAACCCCGCCCGCGCGCAGGCCTCGAGCAGGTGACCGCGGCACTGGGGGCATCCGGCGATCCACCGCTCCCCCGCGAGACTCGACAGATCGATGGGGTCGTGTCCGGCCGCCGGGTGGTCGGCAGGAACGACGACGACCGTGTCGTCGCCGCCCACGGTCCGCACGCTGAGGCCGGTCGCCGCCGATTCGAGCTGCTCGCGGCGATCGCCGGGGTAGCTGTAGGTCAGCGCGATATCGGCACGGTCCTCGCGCACCGCCGCAATGGCCTCGGGCGGTTCCGCCTCGACGAAACTGATCGAGACCCCCGGCCGCCGCGCCATGACGGCGGCGATCACCCGCGGAACGACAATCGACGACGCCGAGGGGAAGGCCGCGATCCGCACGCGCCCGGCGCGGAGGCCGCGCAGTTCGGCCAGGTCGCCGGCGGCCGCGTCCAGCGCCGTCGTCACGGTCGCCGCGTGACGGGCGAGCACCCACCCCGCCTCGGTGAGGCGCACACCGCGACCGACACGTTCGACGATCGGCATCCCGGCCCGACGCTCGAGGCGGCGCAGCTGCTGGCTGACCGCGGGCTGGCTGTAGCCGAGCGCCCGCGCGGCGGCCGTGATCGACCCGGTGTCGGCGATCGCCTTCACCACCCGCAGGGCGTGGGAATCGAGGCCGTCGTCGGCGGGAGTGTCGCTCATGCGCACACATAAGCATGCTGCATGCTTTTCATGCAATACCTGGCCTGGTGCAATGTCAGGTGTCGCGCCACCGTAGAAGCATGATCGAGTCTCTGCAGGAGCAGTTCGCGGGCGGCCGCGACTACCTCGCCGCCTGCACGGTCGGCCTTCCCCCGACCGCCACGGTCGCCGCGCTGACCGCGGACCTCAGCGCCGCGGCATCCGGTCGGCCCGACGTCGCGGCCGCGTCCCGCGCGGTCGAAGTTGCGCGGGGCGCGTACGCCCGCCTCGTCCACACACCCGTGTCGACGGTCGCGATCGCCGCGCAGACCTCCGTCGCGGTCTCGGTCATCGCGGCATCCGTGCCCGACGGCGCCGAGGTGCTCTGCCCCGAGGGCGACTTCGCCTCGCTCGTCGCCCCCTTCGCCCACGCCGGCCGCGGCGTGCGGTTGCGCGCGGTTCCGCTCGCGCGGCTTGCCGAGTCCGTCACCACCGACACCTGGCTCGTCGCCTTCTCTCTCGTGCAGTCGGCCACGGGCGAGGTCGCGGACGCCGCGGCGATCACGGCGGCGACCGCACGCGCGGGAGCCCGCACCCTCTGCGACCTCACCCAGGCCGCGGGCTGGCTCCCGGTGGATGCCACCCTCTTCGACGCCACCGTCTGCCACGCGTACAAGTGGCTCTGCGCGCCGCGCGGAGTAGCGTTCCTGACCCTCGCACCCACCTTCGCTCGCGACCTGCGGCCCGTGCAGGCCGGGTGGTATTCGGGCGTCGATCCCTGGGCCTCGTGTTACGGCACCGACGCGCCCCTTGCCGCAGACGCGCGTCGATTCGACGTCTCGCCCGCGTGGTCCGCGTTCGTGGGCGCAGCTCCGGCCCTGGCGATGTTCGCCGACGCCGATGTGACCGCCCTCCACGCCCACGCGACGGGCCTCGCGGCGCGGTTCCGAGCGGGCCTCGGACTCCCCGAGCCCACGCGAGCATCCGCGATCGTCACGTGGCCGGATGCCGAGGCCTGCGCGCTCGCCCGACTCACGGCATCCGGCATCATCGCTTCCGGACGCGCGGGCCGCGCCCGGGTCGCGTTCCACGTCTTCAACGACGAGGACGACGTCGACCGCGCACTGGCGGCTCTCGACGGCACGCGTGCGGCGTCGCTCAGTCTCGTGCTCTGACGACGGCCGCGCCGACGGCGACCGCGACCACGGGGACAAGCGCCCACAGCGCCAGCCCTCCGTAGCCCACCGCGCCGAGGATCAGCCCCGCGGCGACCGAACCGACGGCGGCGCACGCGGTCATGAGCGTGTCGCTGCGGCCCTGCCTCCGCGGCCGCGCCGCAAGCGGCGTCGCCTCGGTCAGCAGCGCCGAGCCCGCCACCGTCGCGGCACTCCAGCCGAGGCCCAGGAGCACGAGGGACACGAGCACCCCGGCCTGCGACCACGACAGCCACGCCGCGACCGCGAGCGACGCCGCGAGTAGCACCTGCCCGAGGAGCACGACGGGGATGCGACCGAGCCGGTCGGCCAGGATGCCGAAGACCGGCGACAGGCCGTACATGCCAAACACGTGCAGCGCGATCGTCACACCGACGGCGAGAGTCACCGCCTCGGGGGCGACAATGTGCGCGAGGTGGACCGGGGTCATGGCCATGACCGACGCCATCGTCACGTGCGAGGCGGCGATGGCGAACATCGCGTACCGGGCGAGCAGCGGGCGATCCGCGGGCGGAGTCACCGTCTGCGAGACCGCCTTCTCGCGATCGAGGCGCTGCGCGAGCAACAGAGGGTCGGGACGCAGCACGAGCACGTAGAGCGCGAGCGCGCACGCCTGGGCGGCGAACGAGAAGAGATACGCACCGGTGAGCCGTGGCATCCCGATGCTCGCACCGAGGACCTCGCCCGGGGCGAGGAGGAGCGGCCCCACCACACCGCCGACCGTCGTGGCCCAGACGACCGTGGCGAGGTCGCGGCCGCGCCGCGCGGTGTCGGCGAGATCCGTGGCGGCGAAGCGCGATTGCAGCGTGCCCGCGTTGCCCGCGCCGATCAGCGCGATGCCGACGAGCAGCAGGGGGAACAGCCGCAGAGATGCCGCGGCGATGACGATGGCGATGCCGACGAGCGCGGCGACGTTTCCGGTGCTCAGCGCGAAGCGGCGACCGCGAGCCGCGGCCAGGCGCGCCAGCGGGATCGCCGTGAGCGCCGCTCCGAGGGTGACCGCCGCCGTGGCGAAACCCGACAGGGCGTCTTGGCCCGACAAATCGGCGGCCAGGAGCGCACCGAGCGAGAGCGTGGCACCGAAGGCGACGCCCGTCAGCACCTGCCCGGCCGCGAGTACCCGCACCGTGCGCCGCTGCGCCGCCGCGACATCGATCGCGGCGGCAGCGGCAGCCGACTCAGGCATCACGCACGGTGTTGCGCAGCACCCCGATCCCGCTCACCTCGACCTCGACCGTGTCACCGGCCTCGAACGGCCCGATGCCGGCGGGCGTGCCCGTCAGGATCAGGTCGCCCGGGAGCAGGGTGAACACCGAGGAGGCGTACGCGATCAGGTCGGGCACGGAGTGGATCATGTCGGACATCGGGCCGTTCTGCCGCACCTCGCCGTTGACGCGGGTCGTGATGACCGCGGCATCCGTGTTCAGATCGGTCTCGATCACCGGCCCGACCGGGCAGAACGTGTCGAAGCCCTTCGCTCGGGTCCACTGCCCATCGCGGCTCTGCAGATCGCGCGCGGTGACGTCGTTGGCCACGGTGTACCCGAAGACGTAGTCGGCGGCGCGTTCGGCCGGCACATTCTTGGCGATGCGGCCGATGACCACCGCGACCTCGCCCTCGTAGTCGGTGCGCGAGCTAAGCGCCGTGGGCCGCACGATGACATCGTTGGGACCGATCACCGAGGTGTTGGGCTTGAGGAACATCAGCGGCTCGGCGGGCGCCTCGCCGCCCATCTCGGCCGCGTGATCGTGGTAGTTCTTGCCGATGCAGACGACCTTCGAGCGCGGAATCACCGGCGCGAGCAGCGCCACCTCCGCGAGGGGCACGCGCTCGCCCGTCGTCTCGAACCCGGCGAACATCGGGTCACCGGCGAGCACCACGAGCTCACCGTCGTCGACGATCCCGTAGCGAATGGCGTCCTGGTAGCTGAACCGTGCGATCTTCACCGCTCCAGCCTATCCGGGGCCTCCGACACGGCATCCGTCCCTGCCGTCCCGCGCTCCCCCGACCCGCGCCGCCTCCCCGTGGCCCCCGCCCTGTGCTGCCGCCCTGTGCCGCCGCCCCGTGCCCCCGACCCCGTGCCGATAAACGCGATTCCTGCCGAGAAACGGTGCGTCGCCGCGTTTTCCCGCAAGAATGGCGTTTATCGGCAGGGAGGGCGTGGGTGCCGCCCACCGCGCAACGCACCCGCCGCGCCACTCCCGCTCGCTCCTCGCCGGTGCCTCCTCGCCCGGTCCCCCGCGCGACAAACGCGTGCTGCGCGGTGCCCCTGCGCGATAAACGCGTGCCGCCCGGTCCCCCGAGCGATAAACGCGTGCCGGGCAGAGAAACGCGCTCGCACCGCGTTTCTCCGCGCCGAGGGCGTTTATCGGGGCAGACGGGCCGCACAGTGCCGGAACGCAACGACGAAGGGGCCCCCGTTCGGGGACCCCGTCGTGACCGGCGCGGCTCAGGCGTCGAGACGGTACAGCCAGCCGTGCCGATCCTCGGCGCGGCCGTACTGGATGTCGGTGAGCTCCTCGCGCAGCTCCAGCGCGAGGGTTCCCGTGGGCTGCTCGTCGATGAAGTCGCGCCCCTTCAGGATGCCAATGGGGGTGACGACCGCGGCCGTGCCGCACGCGAACACCTCGACGATGTCACCAGATGCCACACCCTCGCGCCACTCGGCGAGCGAGACGTTTCGCCCGACCACGTGGTGGCCGCGGTCGCGCGCCAGCTGCAGCAGCGAATCGCGCGTGATGCCCTCGAGGATCGAGTCGGACTGCGGGGTCACGAGCGTGCCGTCTTTGTAGACGAACACGACGTTCATGCCGCCGAGCTCTTCGACGTTACGGTCCTGGTCGAGGAAGACGACCTGGTCGCACTCGTTCTCGTATGCCTCGGACTGCGGGAGGAGGCTCGCGGCGTAGTTGCCGCCCGTCTTGGCCGCTCCGGTGCCCCCCTTGCCGGCGCGGGAGTAGTCCTCGCTGAGCCAGATCGAGACGGGCTGCACGCCGCCCTTGAAGTACGCACCGGCGGGGCTGGCGATGAGGTAGTACGCCACCTTGTGCGCCGGGCGCACACCGAGGAACGCCTCTTTGGCGAACATGAAGGGACGCAGGTACAGGCTCTGGTCTTCGCCCGAGGGTACCCACGCGCCGTCGACGGCGATGAGCTCGCGCAGCGACTGCAGGAAGTACGGCACCGGGAGCTCGGGCAGCGCGAGACGGCGTGCCGAACGCTGCAGACGGCGACCGTTCTGGTCGGGGCGGAAGGTGTGCACCGAACCGTCGGCGTGGCGGTAGGCCTTGATGCCCTCGAAGATCTCCTGGCCGTAGTGCAGGACGGCGGCCGCCGGGTCGAGCGAGATCGGACCATAGGGCGAGACGCGGGGACGGTGCCAGCCGCCGCGCACCGACCAGCAGATGTCGACCATGTGGTCGGTGAAGTTCTGTCCGAAGCCGGGCGTGGCCAGGATCTCGTCGCGCTGCGCCGTCGTCTTGGCGGCAAGGTTGCGGGTGACGGCGAACTCGAGGGGCTCGAGTCCGGTGTCGGGGTCTGTGTCGATGGTCGTCATGATCTGCGCTTTCAGGCTGTTCAGGGGGCGCGGTGCGGCGGCGCGGGCCGATCGGTCCAGGTTACGCCCGGACGCGGGCGGCGATGGCGTCGCCGATCTGCGCGGTGGTTCGCGGCGAGGAATCCCGGGCCGCGATGTCGGCCTCGACCGCGTGGGTGACGCGGGCGGCTTCGTCGGTGAGCCCGAGGTGGTCGAGCAGCAGGGCGACGGAGAGGATCGCGGCCGTGGGATCGGCCTTCTGGGTACCCGCGATGTCGGGCGCCGATCCGTGAACGGGCTCGAACATCGAGGGGAACGCGCCGTCGGGGTTGATATTGCCCGAAGCGGCGAGGCCGATGCCACCGGTAACGGCGCCGGCCAGGTCGGTCAGAATGTCGCCGAAGAGGTTGTCGGTGACGATCACGTCGAAACGACCCGGGTTCGTGACCAGGAAGATGGTTGCCGCGTCGACGTGCAGGTAGTCTACGGCGACCTCGGGGAACTCGGATGCCACGGCGTCGACGATGCGCTTCCACATGCCGCCCGCATTCACGAGCACGTTCGTCTTGTGCACCAGTGTGAGCTTCTTGCGCCGCCGCTCGGCGAGGGCGAAGGCGTACCGCACGACGCGCTCGACGCCGTAGGCGGTGTTGACCGACGTCTCGTTGGCGACCTCGTGCGGCGTGCCGCGACGAATGGACCCGCCGTTACCGACGTAGGGTCCCTCGGTGCCCTCACGCACGACGACGAAGTCGATCTCGCCCGGGTTGGCCAGCGGGCCGGCTGCCCCCGGGTACAGCTTCGACGGGCGGAGGTTGACGTAGTGGTCGAGCTCGAAGCGCAGTTTGAGGAGAAGGCCGCGCTCGATGTTGGCATCTTTCAGGCGCGGATCGCCCGGCACACCGCCGACGGCACCGAGGAGGATCGCGTCGTGCGCGGCGATCGCGGCGAGGTCGTCGTCGGTGAGGGTGTCTCCGGTCTCGAGGTAGCGACCGGCGCCGAGAGAGAACGGCGTCTTCTCGAACTTCACGCCAGACTCGGCGGTCACCGCGTCGAGCACCTTGACCGCCTCGGTGACAACCTCGGGACCGATGCCGTCACCGGGAATGACGGCCAGTTTCACGACGCGCGACATCGCTCTCCTCAGCGCTCAGGGCGCATCACTTCGTCGACGCGCCTCGGGTTCCTCCCAGGGTAGTGGCAGCGATGAGGGCGGCGATGACGATGAGCACCGCACCGAGGAGCGCCGTCACGACCACACCCGAATCGAACGCATGGGCGGCCGCAGTACGCAGAGCCTCGGCGAGCGACGGGTCGTCGAGCGTCTGCGACACCGCGACGGCACCGGCGAGGGTCTCGCGAGCCGCGTCTGCGGCACCCTCGGGCAGACCCGCCGGGAGCACGAGCTGGGCGCGGTAGAAGGCGGCCAGGATGCCGCCGAGCACCGCGGTACCGAGCACGGCCCCCAGCTCGTACGCGGTTTCAGACACGGCGCTGGCCGCACCGGCCTTGGCCGGCGGGGCGCTCGAGAGGATGAGCTCGTTCGATACCGTTTCGGCCGCTCCGATACCGATGCCGAGCAGACCGAACGCGACGATGAGCATGACGAGATCCGCGGTCGAGAACGCCACCATGACGTACGCGACGACCGAGAAGCCGAGCGCCACCGGCACGACCGTGCGCGGCGGGAAGCGCTTGGCCACCGGCACGATCGCCAGACCCGAGAAAATCATGAGCACGAGTCCGGGCAGCAGCGCGAAACCGGCCACCATCGGCGAGAGACCGACGATGAGCTGCAGGTGCTGCGCCACGAAGTAGAGGAAGCCGACAAGTCCGACGACGCTCAGCAGGTTGACCAGGATGGCGCCCGAAAAGGTGCCGCGGCGGAACAGCGACATGTCGAGCATCGGTGTCGCGAGGCGCCGCTGACGCCGCACGAACACCCAGCCGAACCCGATGCCGACGAGGAACAGCACGGGCGCGAGAGAGGTCGGACCGTCGACGGCGAGCTTCTTGATGCCATAGACGATCGGCACCAACGTCGCCAGCGAGAGCACCACACTGATCGGGTCGAAGCGCCCGGGCGCGGGGTCGCGGCTCTCGGGCACAAAGAACGGCGCGAGCAGGAGCAGCGGAACGAGAACCGGCACCGCCATGAGGAAGACCGAGCCCCAGGAGAAGTGCTCGAGGAGGAGTCCGCCGACGATGGGGCCGAGAGCGGCGCCCGCCGAGAAGCCCGACGCCCACACGGCGATCGCGAACCGACGCTGGTCACGGTCGCGGAAGATGCTGCGCAGCAGCGACAGCGTCGACGGCATGAGCATGGCGCCGAACACACCCATGAGCGCGCGGCCGGCGATGAGCGCGGCGGCGGTCGGCGCGAAGGCCGAGAGCGCGGAGACCGCGGCGAAGCCCGTCGCGCCGATGAGGAGCATGCGCTTACGACCGAAGCGATCGCCGAGCGTGCCCATCGTCACGAGGAGGCCCGCCAGCACCAGCGGGTAGACGTCGATGATCCACAGTTGCTCGATGCTCGTGGGCTGCAGGTCGAGCGCGATCTCGGGGAGAGCAAAGCTCAGCACCGTGTTGTCGACCGAGACGAGCAGCACCGGCAGCATCAGCACGGCCAGCGCGAACCACCCGCGCCAGCCGGCGCGAGGGGCGTTGATCTCTTGAGTGGGCAACGACGAGGTGAGCATGATTCCGTTCCGTTTCTAAACCGTCCAGCCGGTATAGTATCAGAGGAACGAGACATTCGCCCCTACGATCGAGGAGTCATGAGCCGTCCCCCTCTCGCCCGCGATGCCGTCCTCGACGCCTTCACGCGCATCCTCGTCGACGACGGCGAACGCGCCGCGACGATGGATGCCACGGCCCGCGCCGCTGGCGTTTCCAAGGGCGGACTCCTTTACCACTTCGGGTCGAAGAGCGCCCTGGAAGAGGCGCTGGTGGCGCGTCTCGAGACGCTCGCCCAGCACGACGTCGATGAGATCGAGAAGTCCGACGAGGGCGTGGTGGCTGCCCACCTGCGGTCGTCGCAGAACACCGGGTCGCCGCTCGACGTGACGATCCTCGCGGTCTCACGTCTCGCGCAGAACGGCAGCGACGCCGCGTCCGCGTCTCTGCGGCGTGTCCGTGAACTGTGGGAAGAGAGCCTGCGCCCGCACACCCGCGACGAGACGGCCCTGCAGATGGTGCTGCTCGTCAGCGACGGCCTCTACTTCAACGCCGTCCTCGATCTGAACGCGGTGCCCGGTGCGACGATGGAGGGCGCCGACCTCGACGCGCTCATCTCCGCCGTCGTCGCGGCCACCACCTGACCGCGGCCGCCACCCGACATCGCGCATTGCGACGGTGGCATCCGAAACGCAGAAGGGGGCCGCCACAGCGACCCCCCCCCGATGACGTTGGGAGCCTCAGCTCTCGACGATGTCGATCTGTCGGAACAGGTCGGCGCCGACGGCCTCGCGCATCGCGCCGAGAATCTCGTCGGGCACGGGCGAGTCGACCGTGAGCACCGAGAGGGCGCGACCCGTGGCATCCGGAGCCGCCACCTGGAGACCGGCGATGTTGATGCCCGCTTCGCCCAGCTTCTGTCCGTAGATCGCGACGATGCCCGGGCGGTCGGCGTAGCGCATGACGAGGTGGTGCTGCTCGATCGGCACCTCGATGTCGTAGCCGTTGATCGAGACGACCTTGGGCACCATGCGCGTTCCGGCGAGGGTACCGGCGACGGTCAGCGTGGAGCCGTCGGCGAGGGTGCCGCGCAGGATGGTGATGTTGCGGTACAGCGGGCTCTCGGCCTCGACGATCAGGCGGGTCTCGACGCCGCGCTGCTCGGCGAACAAGGGAGCGTTGACGTACGAGACGGTCTCGCTCACGATGCGACTGAAGATGCCCTTCAGGGCCGCGAGGCGGTAGACGCTGACGTCGTACGCGGCGAGCTCGCCGCGCACCTCGATGTCGAGGCTCGACAGCGCGCTGTCGGCGAGGCCGCTGAAGAACTGACCGAGCATCTCGACCAGCGCGATGCCGGGTCGAACGAACGGGTCGATCGCACCGCCCGCGACGTTCACGGCATCCGGCACGAGGTCGCCCTCGAGCGCGAGCTTGACCGAGCGTGCCACCGACACGCCCGCCTTCTCTTGCGCCTCTTCGGTGCTGGCACCCAGGTGCGGGGTGACGACCACGGTGGGCAGGTCGAGGAGCTTGCGGGCCGGACCGTCTTCGGCGGGGGGCTCGGTGGAGAAGACATCGAGGCCGGCACCGGCGATCTCGCCCGAGGTAAGGGCGTCGTACAGGGCGTCTTCGTCGATGAGACCGCCGCGGGCGACGTTGATAACGTAGGCGCTCTTCTTCATGCGGCGCAGCTGCTCAGCGCCGATCATGCCGGTGGTCTCGGGGGTCTTCGGCATGTGGATCGTCACGAAGTCGCTCTGCTCGAGCAGTTCGTCGAGCGAGACGAGCTGCACGCCGAGCTGCTGCGCGCGCGTCGCGGTGACGTACGGGTCGTACGCGATCACGCGCATGTCGAACGCCTGCAGACGGGCGGCGATGAGGGCACCGATGCGGCCCAGACCGATGATGCCGATCGTCTTCTCGAACAGCTCGGTGCCGGTGAACGAGCTGCGCTTCCACAGCCCCTGCGAGAGCGAGGCGTGGGCGGCGGGAATGCGGCGAGCCAGGCTCAGCACGTGGCCGACCGTCAACTCGGCCGCCGAGATGATGTTCGACGTCGGCGCGTTGACAACCATGACGCCCGCTGCGGTCGCCGACTTGATGTCGACGTTGTCGAGACCGACTCCGGCGCGCGCGACCACCTTGAGCGACGACGCCGCGGCGATGGCCTCGGCGTCGATCTTGGTGGCCGATCGCACGAGAACCGCGTGCGCGTCGGCGAGAGCCGAGAGCAGCGCGGGGCGGTCGGTCCCGTCGACGTGGCGCACGTCGAAGTCGGGGCCGAGCGCGTCGATCGTGGCGGGAGAGAGTTCTTCGGCGATGAGCACGACGGGCTTCGTCACGGATGAGTCCTTCGAAACGGTGCACGGGACTGGCGCGCACCGTCGCGCGATGCCGGCGCGAACCGGGCGCACGACCCGTGCGGGCCGTGTGTCAGCCTAGCGCGGAGCCGGAGCCGCCCCCGACACTGTGACGCTCACGCAAGGGCGACGCGCTCTCCCGACGTCAGCTCCCGTAGAGCCCGTACGACGTCGTGCCATAGCCGACGATGGCCAGCCAGAAGGCGGCCGAGAGGGTGAGGCCCGCGAGCATGGCCAGGGCGAACTCCCCCGCGCGTCGCCGCGCGCCGATGGCGAAGGCCACGCCGAACGCGGCAAGCGGGAAGACGATCGGGAGGATGTAGACGAACCAGCCGAGACCGTTGAGGCCCAGCGGCCCGTTGACCTGCAGGATCAGAAGAGCGACAGAACTCCACACGACGTAGGCGTAGAAGAGGCCGAAGCCTCCCGCAATCGTGACGACGATCCAGGCGGGGAGGCGACGCGTTCCCGTGGTCGAACTCATACCAGGGCTCCCATCGACAGCAGCGGCCACGGCACGAGCAGCACGACCCCGAGGATCAGCACGAGGAACCGCTGCCACGTGCGCCAGCCGCGGGTGAGCACGAGTCCGGCGACGAACCAGACGAGCGGGGCGAGCGCCGCGCCGATCGTCATCGCCACGACCGTGACCTCGGGAATCGGGATGCCGAGCCCGAGGAGCTGTCGCCCGGCGAGAACCCAGCCGATCGCGAAGAGGAGGAAAGTCGCGGCGACCATGCCGATGCCGATGAGCCCCGCATTGCCGAGCGGCGCGGAGGTCGGGTCAGCGTCGGCGGGGTCGTCCGATGCGGGCGACTCCCCCACGGCGGGCTCGGGAACAGGTGACACCGCGCGCGTGGCGGTCTCGGAGATCGGCGTCTCGGGCTCGGGTGTCGTCCGCTCGCCCACGTCGAGGGTCGGGTCGTCGTCACCGTCCCAGGAGAGGGCGTCGTCGTCGCGCGGAGTGCTCACCCGTCCACGGTAGCCCCGCCGACGGCCGCCGCGGCCACGCCCCGCCGCAACGGCGAACGCCCCCGGCACCGAGGTACCGAGGGCGTTCGCGAGAGGATCAGCGCGCGGCCGACCCCTCGACGTAGTCGGAGTCCTGCTGCTTCCATGCGAACAGGCCGCGCAGCTCCTTGCCGGTCGCCTCGATGGGGTGACCCTGCTCCTTCTCGCGGAGCTCGAGGAACTCGGGCGCGCCCTTGTCCTGGTCGGCGATGAAGCGCTCCGCGAAGGCACCCGACTGGATGTCGGCGAGGACGGCCTTCATGTTCTCCTTGACCTCGGGCGAGATCACGCGGGGGCCGGAGACGTAGTCGCCGTACTCGGCGGTGTCCGAGATCGACCAGCGCTGCTTGGCGATGCCGCCCTCCCACATGAGGTCGACGATGAGCTTGAGCTCGTGCAGCACCTCGAAGTAGGCGATCTCGGGCTGGTAGCCCGCCTCGGTGAGGGTCTCGAAGCCGTACTGGACGAGGTGGCTCATGCCACCGCAGAGCACGGACTGCTCGCCGAACAGGTCGGTCTCGGTCTCTTCGGTGAAGGTCGTCTTGATGACGCCGGCGCGGGTACCACCGATGGCCTTGGCGTACGACAGCGCGGTGTCCCAGGCCGAACCCGAGGCGTCACGCTCGACAGCGATGATGTCGGGGATGCCACGGCCCGCGACGTACTCGCGACGCACGGTGTGACCGGGGGCTTTGGGGGCCACGAGGATGACGTCGACACCCTCGGGGGCGTCGATGTAGCCGAAACGGATGTTGAAGCCGTGCGCGAAGGCGAGCGTCTTGCCCTCGGTCAGCTTGTCTTTGATGGAGTCGGCGTAGATCGAGCGCTGGTGCTGGTCGGGCGCCAGGATCATGATGAGGTCTGCCCACTCGGCGGCGTCGGCGACGTTCTTGACCTCGAAGCCCTCCTCCTGCGCCTTGGCGGCCGACTTCGAGCCGTCCTTCAGCGCGATGACGACCTCGACGCCGGAGTCACGGAGGTTCAGCGCGTGAGCGTGACCCTGCGAGCCGTAGCCGACGATCGCGACCTTCTTGCCCTGGATGATCGAGAGGTCGGCGTCGTCGTCGTAGAAGATCTCTGCCATGGGGATGCTTTCTCCTTGGATACAGGTCCCGCGACGGGACCGGGGGTGTGTGGAAAGGGAGGGAAGTTCAGCCGCGCAGAACGCGTTCGGTGATGCTCTTGCCACCGCGGCCGACCGCGAGCAGGCCCGACTGCGCGAGCTCCTTCACACCGAACGGCTCGATGGCCTTGAGGAAGGCGTCGACCTTGCCCTTGTCGCCCGTGATCTCGATCACCAGAGCATCGGCGGCATAGTCGACCACCGAAGCGCGGAACAGATTCACGACCTCGAGCACGTGGGAACGGCTGGAGTTGTCCGCGCGCACCTTGACGAGGACGTGCTCGCGCTGGACCGAACTGGCGGCGTCGAGCTCGACGATCTTGATGACGTTGATGAGCTTGTTCAGCTGCTTGGTCACCTGCTCGAGCGGCAGCCCCTCGACATCGACCACGACCGTGATGCGTGAGAGGCCGGGGACCTCGGTCACGCCCACCGCGAGCGACTCGATATTGAAGCCGCGACGGGCGAAGAGACCGGCGACGCGGGTCAGCAGACCCGGCTTGTCCTCGACGAGGAGGCTGAGAACGTGCCTGGACATGTCAGTCCTCCTGCTCGGCGAAGGCGGGCGAGTGCTCGCGCGCGTACTGGACGTAGCTGTTGCTGACGCCCTGCGGAACCATGGGCCACACCATGGCGTCGGCGCTCACGACGAAGTCGATCACCACGGGGCGATCGTTGGTGTCGAGCGCCAGCTGGATCGCGGCGTCGATCTCGTCTTCCTTCTCGACGCGGATCGCGAGGCATCCGTAGGCTTCGGCGAGCTTGACGAAGTCCGGGATGCGACGGGTGCCGTGACCGGTGTTCAGGTCGGTGTTCGAGTGACGCCCGTCGAAGAACAACGTCTGCCACTGGCGCACCATGCCGAGCGAGGAGTTGTTGATGATCGCGACCTTGATCGGGATGTCATTGATGACGCAGGTCGCAAGCTCCTGGTTGGTCATCTGGAAGCAGCCGTCGCCGTCGATCGCCCACACCACGCGGTCGGGCTCGGCGACCTTGGCGCCCATGGCGGCCGGCACCGAGTACCCCATGGTGCCGGCGCCGCCGGAGTTCAACCACGCGTTGGGGCGCTCGTACTTGATGAACTGCGCCGCCCACATCTGGTGCTGACCGACGCCCGCGGCGTAGATCGCCTCGGGTCCGGTCATTTCCCCGATGCGCTGGATCACGTGCTGCGGAGAGAGCAGGCCGTCGGTCGTCGGCGTGTAGCCGAGCGGGAACTCCTCACGGAGGCCGTTGAGGAACGACCACCACTCCGAGTAGTCGACCTCGGTCTCGGCCGCAGCCGCGCGGAAGGCGGCCTCGAGGTCGACCAGGACCTCCTTGAGGTCGCCCACGATCGGCACATCGGCGGTGCGGATCTTCGAGATCTCGGCGGGATCGATATCGACGTGCACGACCTGCGCGTTCGGGGCGAACAGCGCGGCCTTGCCCGTGACACGGTCGTCGAAGCGCGCGCCGAGCGACACAATGAGGTCACTGTCTTGCAGCGCGAGCACCGCCGGAACGGTTCCGTGCATGCCGGGCATGCCGAGGTGCTGCTCGTGCGAGTCGGGGAACGCCCCGCGGGCCATGAGCGTGGTCACCAGCGGTGCGCCGGTCGCCTCGGCCAGCGTCTTCAGCTCGGCCGACGCCTTGGCGCGAATCACGCCGCCACCGACGTACAGGACGGGCTTCTTCGCCGCCGCGATGAGCTGCGCCGCGGCCTGGATCTGCTTGCCGTGGGCCTTCGTCACCGGACGGT
The DNA here is from genome assembly GCF_057167165.1 of Microbacterium sp. ZW3a. Lineage (NCBI taxonomy): Bacteria > Bacillati > Actinomycetota > Actinomycetes > Micrococcales > Microbacteriaceae > Microbacterium > Microbacterium sp. ZW3a. The sequence continues at coordinate 1,801,686 of NZ_CM169903.1, forward strand.
AGCCGGGCAGGTCGATCTTCGGAGGCCACACGAAGGGCGCCTCGGCCTGCTGTGCGTCCTTGGTGATGTCCACGAGCACCGGGCCGGGGCGACCGGTGGAGGCGATCTCGAACGCGGCCGCGATCGCGCTGGGGATGTCCTCGGCGGTCTTGACGAGGAACGAGTGCTTCGTGATCGGCATGGTGATGCCGACGATGTCGGCCTCCTGGAACGCGTCCGTTCCCATCAGGGTCGAGAAGACCTGACCGGTGATGCACACAAGCGGAACCGAGTCCATGTAGGCGTCGGCGATCGCGGTGACGAGGTTCGTCGCACCGGGGCCCGAAGTCGCGATGGCGACACCCGTGCGGCCGGAGGCGGCGGCATAGCCCTCGGCCGCGTGGCCGGCGCCCTGCTCGTGACGCACGAGGATGTGGCGGACGTTCTCGTCGTCCATGAGCGGGTCATACACAGGCATGATCGCCCCACCCGGCAGACCGAACACGTCGGTGACGCCGAGCAGGTCGAGCGAACGGACGACCGCCTGGGCGCCCGTGAGCACGGGCGCCGGGGCGGTGCGAGCGGGAGGCCGGGGAACGGCCGTGGCGGATTCGGCGGACATGGTGGGACCTCGGAACCAGAAGGGGGTGAAAGGGGGACGGCCGTCAGCCCGTGACCGCGCCCTCCGCGGCGGAGTGCACGAGCTTGGAGTACTTGGCCAGAACGCCACGGGTATAGCGCGGGGGGAGCGGCTCCCAGCCATCACGGCGGGAACCCAGCTCGGCGTCATCGACGATCAAGTCGAGAGTGCGAGCGGCGATATCGACCCGTATCAGATCACCATCGCGCACGAAGGCGATAGGACCTGCGTCCACCGCTTCGGGAGCTATGTGGCCGATGCAGAGGCCGGTTGTGCCGCCTGAGAATCGACCGTCCGTCAAGAGTAGTACATCTTTTCCGAGACCCGCGCCCTTGATGGCGGCCGTGATGGCCAGCATCTCGCGCATGCCGGGACCGCCCTTGGGGCCCTCGTAGCGGATGACGACGACGTCGCCGGCCTGGATCTCCCCCGCCTCGAGGGCGTCCATCGCGGCGCGCTCGCGCTCGAACACCCGCGCGGGGCCTTCGAAGACGTTTCCGTCGAAGCCGGCCGACTTCACGACGGCGCCCTCGGGAGCCATCGATCCGTGCAGGATCGTGATGCCGCCGGTCGCGTGGATCGGGTTGTCGAACGAGTGAATGACGGTGCCGTCGATCGGGTCGGGATCGAGGTCGGCGAGGTTCTCGGCGAGCGTCTTGCCCGTGACCGTCAGCGCGTCGCCGTGCAGCAGGCCCTCGTCGAGCATCGCCTTCATGATGACCGGGATGCCGCCCTGGCGGTCGACGTCGTTCATGACGTACTTGCCGAACGGCTTCATGTCGGCCACGTGCGGCGTCTTGTCGCCGATGCGGTTGAAGTCGTGGAGCGTCAGGTCGACCTCGGCCTCGCGGGCGATGGCGAGCAGGTGGAGCACGACGTTGGTCGAGCCGCCGAGGGCCATCGCCAGCGCGATGGCGTTCTCGAACGCCTCCTTGGTGAGGATGTCGCGCGTGGTGATGCCCTGACGCAGCAGGTTGACCACGGCCTCGCCCGAGCGGTGGGCGAAGTAGTCGCGGCGGCGGTCGGCCGACGGCGGGGCGGCGGAGCCGGGGAGGCTCAGGCCGAGCGCCTCGGCGACGGAGGCCATCGTGTTGGCGGTGTACATGCCACCACAGGCGCCCTCGCCCGGGGCGAAGGAGCACTCGATGCGCTTGAGATCTGCCTCGCTCATGCGGCCGGCGAGGCACGCACCGACACCCTCGAAGGAGTCGATGATCGTGATCTCCTTCTCGGTGCCGTCCGAGAGCTTGACCCAGCCCGGCGCGATCGAGCCGGCGTAGAGGAAGACGCTGGAGAGGTCGAGGCGGGCGGATGCCATGAGCATGCCCGGGATCGACTTGTCGCAGCCGGCGAGGAGCACCGAGCCGTCGAGGCGCTCGGCCATCATGACGGTCTCGACCGAGTCAGCGATGACCTCGCGCGAGACGAGAGAGAAGTGCATGCCCTCGTGCCCCATCGAGATGCCGTCCGAGACGGAGATGGTGCCGAACTGCAGCGGGTATCCGCCGCCGGAGTGCACCCCCTCTTTCGCGCCCTGGGCCAGACGGTCCAGGCTCAGGTTGCAGGGGGTGATCTCGTTCCAGCTCGAGGCGATACCGATCTGGGGCTTGTCCCAGTCGTCGTCGCCCATGCCGACGCCGCGGAGCATTCCGCGCGACGTGGTGGCTTCGATGCCATCGGTGATGACGCGACTGCGGGGCTTGATGTCGATCTCGCCGGCGGGGGTGGAATTCTGCGGTGCGGGCATTCTCGCAGTCTATTGCGCGTGAGCGGCCCGCTGACGCGCCACGGCCTCCAGGACGTCCACGAATGCGTCGATGTCGGCCACCCGGAGCGTCGCCGCGGTCTCCCCCGTTCCGACGTGGATGCCGAGGTCCCCCGTCTCGAGGGAGCGCAGGGCGTCCTCGTCGGTGACGTCGTCGCCCGCGAAGATCACCGCGGTGGCCTCGAGGCGCTCCCGCAGACGCTGGACGGCGGAGTCCTTCCCCTCGTGGCGGAAGGAGAATTCGAGGATGTCGTGTCCGGTGCGGCGACGCCAGGCGGGGGCTTCCGCGTCGACGAGACGATCGACGATCTCCCGCGCCTCCGCCGCGTCCGCGGCATCCGCCCGACGGGTGTGCAGGCCGACGCCGAATTCCTTCGGCTCGATCCAGACCCCGCTCAGGTGCGCGGTGCGCTGCTCGATCTCGGTGCGCAGCCGGTCGCGGAGCGCGAGGTCGGCGGCGTCGTCGGGCGCCGGCTCCTCCCCGGTGCCCGGTACCCAGTACTGCACCCCGTGCGAGGCCGCGAGCCAGAGCGGAGAGGCATCGTCGTGCTCGGCGATCTCGCGCAGGTGCCCCAGGGAGCGGCCCGAGACGAGCGCGACCACGGTGTGGGGCAGCGCCGCCAACTCGTCGACGGCAGCCCGCGCGCGCGGGGTCATCCGCGCGGTCATCGGGTCGTCGACGAGCGGCGACAGCGTGCCGTCGAAATCGAGCGCGACCAGCAGCACCGGGGTCGTCGACACCGCTTCGATCGCGGCATCCGCGGCGGTCATGCACCCGCTCCCGTAGCGCGTCCGTGGAAGGCGGAGAGCGCGTCGAGGAACTCGCGCGACCAGTCCTCCACATCGTGGTCTCGCACGCGTCGGCGCAGGGTCCGCATCCGGCGGCCCTGCTCGGCGGCGGGCATGTCGATCGCACGGATGATCGTGTCTTTCAGTCCACCGATGTCGTGCGGGTTGATCAACAGCGCGCTGCCCATCTCGTCGGCAGCGCCGGCGAACTCGCTGAGCACCAGGACTCCGCGGTTGTCGATGCGGCTGGCGACGTACTCCTTGGCCACGAGGTTCATGCCGTCACGCAGCGCCGTGACGAGCATGACGTCGGCCGCGAGGTAGAGCGCCACCATCTCTTCTCGCGGATACGACTGGTGCAGGTAGCGGATGGCGGTGTGCCCCATGGTGTCGTGATCGCCGTTGATGCGTCCGACGGTCATCTCGATCTCGTCGCGCAACTGAATGTAGGCGTCGACGCGCTCGCGGCTGGGGCTCGCGACCTGCACGAGGGTCGCATCCTCCACGGTCGCTCGCCCGTCTTCGAGCAGCTCGCCCCAGGCCTTGAGCCGGTGGCGGATGCCCTTGGTGTAGTCGAGCCGGTCCACCCCGAGCAGGATCTTGCGCGGGTTGCCGAGGCCTTCGCGAATCTCGCGGGCGCGCTCCTGGATGTCGGGGCGCTGCGCCAGCTCGATGTACGACTCGGCGTCGATCGAGATCGGGAACGCTTTGGCCAGCGCGACGCGCGTGCCGCCCTCGCCGTCCGGTACCGAGATGCCGCTGGCCTTGGTGTCGTAGCGCAGCTGCCGCCGCACGGCGCGGGCGAAGTTGCCGGCATCCGCCACCCGCTGGAAGCCGATGACGTCGGCGCCGAGCAGACCCTCGAGCACCTGCTTGCGCCACGGGAGCTGCGAGTAGAGGCCGTAGGCGGGGAAGGGGATGTGGTGGAAGTACCCGATCGTCAGGTCGGGACGCAGCTCGCGCAGCAGCTTCGGCACGAGCTGCAGCTGGTAGTCCTGGACCCACACGGTGCCGCCGGTCGAGGCGACGCCTGCGGCCGCCTCGGCGAAGCGACGGTTGACCCGCACGTACGCGTCCCACCAGGCGCGCTTGTACGTGGGCGCCGCAATGACGTCGTGGTACAGCGGCCAGATCGTATCGTTCGAGAATCCCTCGTAGTAGTTCTGCACGTCGGCGGCCGACAGCTCGACGGGAACGAGGCGCGTGCCGTCGAAGTCGAACGGATCGAGGGTGACTCCGGGTTGCCCGGCCCACCCGACCCACGCTCCCTCTGCGCGACGCATGACCGGCTCGAGGGCCGTGACGAGTCCCCCGGGGGAACGACGCCACCCCTCCCCGTCGGGGGTGCGATCCACCGGTAGACGATTGGCGACAACGACGAAATCGGCCTGGGTCACAGGTCCTCCTCGGTAGATTCACCCCAGGCTAACAGTGAGCTCCGCGGCACCTCCGGGGCTTTCCAAATGCGCTATACATGGCGCGCTGTCAAGTCACAGACACCCGCGAGGCCCGGCTCGATAGGTTGGGCGCATGCGCCAGTACATCTTTGGAACCGGACTCCTCAGCGCCATCACCGGCGGCATCACGTTGCTGCGCGGCCTGCGCAACCACGAGGACTTCACGTGGCGCACGGCGCTGGCGTGGCTCAGCTGGGGCATCACGCTCGCCCTGGCCGTGGGGGCCGTCGTCGACACGCGCCGCGCCCGCCGCGGAAAGCAGGTCTCGGGTGACTCCCCGGTGGCGAGCAAGCAGAAGAAGCTGATGAAGAAGCGTCTGTCCCGCTGAGAAACCGGGCTGGATGCCAGGCCCCCGGGCCCGGCATCCGATCAGCGCGTGAGAATCAGCGCGTCGCCCTGTCCGCCGCCCCCGCACAGCGCGACGGCGGCCGTACCGCTCCCCCGACGCATGAGTTCGTGGACGGCGTGGACGACGAGGCGGTTGCCGGACACCCCGATCGGGTGGCCGATCGCGATCCCGCCGCCGTGCGGGTTGACCACCTCGTCGGCGATCCCGAGCTCCGCCTGCGAGCGGGCGACCACCGCCCCGAATGCCTCATTGATCTCGACGTGATCCAGATCGGATGCCGAGATCCCCTGCCTCTCGCAGGCTCGCTGGATCGCGCGGGCGGGCTGGGCGTGCAGCGAGTTGTCGGGACCCGCCACCTGGCCGGACGCCCCGACGACCGCCAGGACGTCCCACCCGTTCGTGTTCGCGACGCCGCGTGTCGTGACGACGACCGCCGAGGCCCCGTCCGAGATCTGTGACGCGTTGCCCGCGGTGATCGACCCGCCCTCGGCGAATGCGGGGCGGAGCCGGCCGAGTGCCTCGATCGTCGTCTCGGTGCGAATGCCCTCGTCGGTGCGGACGACGACCGGGTCGCCCTTCCGTTGCGGAATCGACACCGGCACGATCTCGGCGTCGAAGACGCCCGCCTCTCGCGCCGCGGCGGCGCGTTGGTGCGACCGGGCGGCGACGGCATCCTGATCTTCGCGAGTGACCTCGAAGCGGGCGTTCGCCCGTTCGGTTGAGGCGCCCATGCTCTCGCGGTCGTAGGCGTCGGTGAGACCGTCGAAGGCGAGGTGGTCCAGCACCTCGACCGCCCCGTACGCATAACCCTCGCGCGAGTTCATCAGCAGGTGCGGAGCACGGGTCATCGACTCCATGCCCGCGGCGACGACGACGGTGGCATCTCCCAAGCGCAGCATGCGGGCGGCGTCGATGATCGCGGTGAGCCCCGAGAGGCACACCTTGTTGATCGTGGCCGCGTGCACGTCCCAGCCGATACCGGCCGCGATCGCCGCCTGACGCGCGCCGTTCTGCCCGAGGCCCGCCTGCAGCACCTGCCCGACGAGCACGGCATCCACCGCTCCGGCCGGGATGCCGCCGCGGTCCAACGCCCCCGCGATCGCGGCGGCGCCCAGCTGCACCGCCGTGAGTGGAGCGAGCTGCCCCTTGAGACGGCCCTGGGGCGTGCGGGCGGCGGCGACGATGACGACGTCGGTGTCGGCGGTCATGCGATCTGCTCCTCGGGGATCCGGACCGTCAGTGGGGGTTCGGTGGCGGTGCGGACCTCGTCGACGCTCACCCCGGGGGCGAGCTCGACGAGCACGAGACCGCCGGGGGTGACGTCGATGACGGCCAGGTCGGTGATGATGCGGTCGACCACTCCCCGGCCGGTGAGCGGTAGCGAGCACGTATCGACGATCTTCGGCGACCCGTCTTTGGCGACATGCTCCATCAGCACAATGACGCGGGCCGCGCCGTGGACGAGGTCCATGGCTCCGCCGGGCCCCTTCACCATTTTGCCGGGGATCATCCAGTTCGCCAGGTCACCCGCGGCCGAGACCTGCATCGCTCCGAGGATCGCGGCGTCGATCTTGCCGCCCCGGATCATGCCGAAGCTCGTCGCGGAGTCGAAGAACGCGGCGCCGGGGAGGGTCGTGACCGTCTCTTTGCCCGCGTTGATGAGGTCGGGGTCGACGGCATCCTCGCTCGGGTAGGGACCCACCCCCAGAATGCCGTTCTCGGACTGCAGTACGACCGTGACGCCGCGGGGCACGTGGTTGGGCACGAGCGTCGGCAGACCGATACCGAGGTTGACGTACGCGCCGTCGGGGAGTTCTCGAGCCGCGCGCGCGGCCATCTCGGTGCGAGTGAGGGCCATGTCAGCGTGCTCCTTCGGTGACGGTGCGCTTCTCGATGCGCTTCTCGATATCGGGGCCCACCTCGACGACCCGGTGGACGAACACACCGGGCAGGTGCACGTCGTCGGGGTCGAGCTCGCCGGGCTCGACGAGATGCTCGACCTGCGCAATGCACACGCGCCCGGCCATCGCGGCGACCGGCGTGAAGCTGCGCGCCGCCTTGCGGAAGATGAGGTTGCCGTGACGGTCGCCCTTCCACGCGTGGACGAGCGCGAAGTCCGTGGTGATGGCCTCCTCGAGAACGAACTCCCGGGGCTGCCCGTCGACCTCGAACGTGCGCACGTCCTTGCGCGGAGAGGCAACGGCCACACCGCCGGCACCGTCGTACCGCTGGGGCAGACCTCCCTCGGCGACCTGCGTCCCGACGCCGGTCTGCGTGTAGAACGCGGCGATTCCCGAGCCGCCCGCCCGAAGCTTCTCGGCGAGGGTGCCCTGGGGCGTCAGCTCGAGCTCGAGCTCGCCCGAGAGGAACTGGCGCTCGAACTCCTTGTTCTCCCCGACGTAGGACGACGTCATCTTGCGGATCCGCCCGGCGCCGAGCAGAACGCCGAGCCCCCACTCATCGACGCCGCAGTTGTTGGAGACGACCGAAAGATCGCGTGTGCCCTGCGCGAGCAGGGCTTCGATGAGGGCAATCGGGTTGCCCGAGAGGCCGAAGCCGCCGACGGCGAGCGACGCTCCATCGGGAATGTCGGCGACGGCGTCGGCCGCCGATGGCCAGGTCTTGTCAATCACGCGGACTCCTTCGTGCGGGGATCGTTCCTTCATCGTGCGACCGCCCGCATCAGAGGCTCGCGGTGAGTCTTGCCATGTGGATGCCAGCCCGGGTAGCGTCCACATCGTGGACACTGCCCCGACACCCGGCGCCCGCGCGAGCGTCCCCGGCACCCAGGCGATCGCCCGGGCCGCCCACCTGTTGCGCCTGGTCACCGCGGCGGGGGTCGACGGCGCGTCCGCGCAGGATCTCGCCCTCCGGGCCGACCTCACCAGGCCCACCGCCCACCGGCTCTTGACGGCGCTCCGCCACGAGGGTCTCGTCGACCGCGACGAGGCGACGGGCCGGTGGCTGCCGGGACCCGAGCTGTACCTCATGGGCAGTGTCGCGGCATCCCGGTTCGACATCACCGCGATCGCGCGCGACATCGTGCGCTCCCTCGCCGTCCGTACCGAAGAGAGCGCCTTCCTCTCCGTGCGCCGAGGAGACGAGACCGTGTGCCTGGTGCGCGAGGACGGCAGCTTCCCCATCCGCTCGTTCGTGCTCTCGGAAGGGGTTCGCTTCCCCCTCGGTGTCGCCTCGGCGGGGCTCGCGATCCTGGCCTTCCTACCCCCCGAAGAGGTGGACGCCTACCTCGATCGCCACGATGACCTCACCGAACGGTGGGGCACGGCACACTCCCCCGCGCGTCTGCGCACGCGGGTGGCCGACACGAAAGCCCGCGGGTACGCGGTGAATCCGGGCCTCATCGTCGAGGGGAGCTGGGGGTTGGGCGCCGCGGTGTTCACCCCCGCAGGCGAGCCGCAGTGGGCACTGAGTCTCACGGGGGTGGAGTTCCGCTTCACGGGCGACCGCCTCGCGGAACTCGGGCGGATCGTGCTCGCCCACGCCCACCAGCTGACGACGCGACTCTCTCGTAGATAAATACCTACGGTATATACCTCGGGTATATTTGTGGGAATGACCCGCGACGACGATCTCCAGAGACTGATCCTCGCGGTGCACGCCCTGACGCGCATCGCGGCCATCGACACCAAGAACGACGCCCCCGGTGCGCAGTGGCGCACGCTCACCCTGCTGCGTGATCACGGCCCGCAGCGCCTCGGCGACCTCGCGACTCTCAGCCGCGTCTCGCAGCCCGGCATGACCCGGCTCGTGCACCAGATGCAGGATGCCGGCCTCGTGGCGCGTGGCATCCATCCCGAGGATTCACGGGTGAGCGTCGTCTCCGTCACCGACGAGGGGCTGCGCGAGCTCGACCGCTGGTTCGTCGCCCTGAGCGCCGCGCTCACCCCCCACGTCGCCGACCTGACGGATGCCGAGTGGGATGCCGTGCGTACGAGCGCCGATGCCCTCGCGGCCCGCGTGGGCCTGCGGCCGGAGGTCGTGCGATGAGCGCCGCTCCCAGCGTGTGGAAGCAGCCCGCCCAGGTGTGGGCCGTCGCGTTCGCCTGCGTGGTGGCGTTCATGGGCATCGGCCTGGTCGACCCCATCCTCCCGGCGATCGCCGAATCGCTGCAGGCGTCGCCCGTGGAGACCGAGTTGCTCTTCACGAGCTATCTGGTGGTCACCGGCCTGGCGATGCTCGTGACGAGCTGGATCTCGAGCCGCATCGGCGCAAAGGCGACGCTGCTCGTCGGTCTCGCGCTCATCATCGTGTTCGCGCTGCTCTGCGCCCTGAGCGGCAGCGTCGACGCCGTGATCGGCTTCCGCGCGGGCTGGGGCCTGGGCAACGCCCTGTTCATCTCGACGGCGCTCGCGACGATCGTCGGCGCAGCCTCGGGAGGGAGCTCCGCCGCGATCGTTCTGTACGAAGCCGCTCTGGGCCTCGGCATCGCCGTCGGACCGCTGCTCGGCGGCATCCTCGGGGAAGCCAGCTGGCGCGGGCCGTTCTTCGGTGTCGTCGCGCTGATGGCGATCGCCTTCGTCGCGGTCGCGGTGCTCCTGCGCGGATCGGCGCCCGCCCGCACGCCGATCGCGTTCAGCGCGCCCTTCCGCGCCCTGGGGCGTCCGGCGCTGGCGATCCTCGCCGCGACCGCACTGTTCTACAACATCGGATTCTTCACGCTGCTCGCGTTCTCGCCGTTCCCGCTCGGCTTCGGTGCGATGGGCATCGGACTGACGTTCTTCGGGTGGGGCGTCGGGCTCGCGATCACGAGCGTGTGGGTCGCTCCCCTGCTCCTGCGCTGGATGCGATTGACCACCGTTCTCCTCGTCGCGCTGCCGCTGCTGGCGGTCGACCTCTTCGTGGCCGCGTTCGTCGTCGGTTCGCCCGCCGCGCTCGTGGCGTGCATCGTCGTCGGTGGTCTCGTCCTCGGCGTCGTGAACACCGCGCTCACGGAAGCCGTCATGGAGGCCACCGACCTGCCGCGCTCCGTCGCGTCGTCGGCGTACTCGGCCGTCCGCTTCCTCGGCGGCGCCGTCGCCCCGCCACTGGCGGCATTCCTGTGGCACGCCGCGGGAGCCGGTGTGCCCTACGTCATGGCGGCGGTCTCGGTCGCGATCGCGGCCGGCTGCATCCTGGCCGGGCGCCGCGCTCTCGCGCACGTCGACGGCGCGCACCCGAGCGCCGCCGACGAGGGCGCCGCCGTGCTGGTGGGCGACGCGGGCTGAACCGTAGGACCGGGGCCACTCCCCGGACATGCGGCGGTGGGTCAGGCCCCCTTGTCCCGCACCCGATCAGCAAGAACGTCCCACAGTTGGGTCAACTGCTCGCTCGGCGGCCTCGCGAAGGCGTCGGGCTCTCACCGACGCCACACCTCCTCTTGCTCGATCCACTCGGCGTCGTGAACGGCGGCTTCGCCTTCGACGCACGTGGTCGTTCCGTGAATCCAACTCGAAACACGACACAGATCCTCCGCGATGACCGTCTCGCGCCGACACTAGTCGCCGGCCGATCAAACACTCCGTGGCCGCCCTCACCGATGCCGCGAATAGAAGCTCATCCGAACGGATGGAATCTCCGACTTCCTCAGATGATTGTGGACCTGCCTACGGCGGCCTGCTTCAAAGGCCCCGGAGCGCCGGGCGTGTAGCAAGAACACAAGTGCCGCGGCTCTCACGTGTCCTAGCGGTTGCGCCGAGAAAGAAGGACGCGCCGACACTATCGGCCCCAACGCGCACTAACTCGGCGACCATGCGCGAGACGCTGACAGATATCAGCGATGCGGACCGGCGATAGGACACCGGTCGCGTCGCAGTCACCACGAATGCCGAAATGAAGCTGAGATGCAGCGGGTGGCCAGATCTTATCCATCCCATGAATTCTGCGGGGGCAACTCGCCGCACATCTCATGGCCGCCGATCGGGTATGAAGAGGCGTCCATATGGACGCGACTAGGACCGGGGGGACATATGAGATTCTCGACGCGCGTGCTCGCATCACTTGCCACCGCATCCGTACTCGCGGGCATGTTGGTACCGCAGCCCGCCTTCGCGGACAAAGGGCCAATCGCGGAGAACGATCTACCTGTAAACGCGCTTCCGTCTACGGCCTACACGCCGCCCCCAGCGCGTGAGGCGCCTGCCCCTTCTCCCCCAAGAGACGTACCCGCCGATTCCGAACTCGGTAGGAGGCTAACCGAGCTACGAGCTCTCGCCGATGAGCAAGCGGCCGCGGTTTCTGCGCGGGAGAGCGGCCTCGTGGTGAAGCCGCCGCTCGAGCGATCCGAGGCGCAATACGTCGCTCCGGAAAGCGTAGACCTCAGCCCGAGCGTTGCGCCGTCGACCGAATCAAAGCCACTGAACCCATCGCCGACACCGGACGCATCGAGCTCGCCACCTCCGTTGCAGTCGACGATTCCCACGCCAACACCATCGGAGTCGCCGAGCCCTACGCTTTCTCCGTCTCCGACGCTCTCACCACCACCTCCGCCCACCCCCATCGCCGCTACCTCTGTTGCAGCAAGGGATGCCTTCAGCTTCCAACTGGCGGGGTCCAAACGCTCAGGCACGACAACAGGGTCTGCCATACCCACCGGAAATGCTTGTTTTCCAGGGGATGCACCCGCCTACAACGCGTCGGTCGCTATCCACCAGGTGACCGAGACGGTCATGCACAATCGGCAGGGACGCATCAAAGTCACTGTGACCAACACCGGAAGCACGGCCTGGCCTACAGGAACATCGCTGTCCTATCGACTGTTCGACAGTGCGCAGTCCGAGAGGGGCGGGTACGGCCCTTTCACTACGCTCGACGGGCTCGGTGCAGGTGGGAGCAGGACGCTGGACGCGGCCGTGGGGCCCGTCAGCCCCGGGTCGTGGTTCATTCTGTGGGACATCAACGTGCCAGGAGTTGGATGGCTCGGCCCGCGCGGCGTCTGCCCGTTGACCTCGCTGGAGGTGGGCAACCAGCGGCCTTCGATCTCACTCGTCAGCCCGCGGCTGGCGGATGCGGTAACGACGCGAACTCCCTACCTCACGGTGACCGGAAGTGATGTGGATTCCTGGCCTTCCCCGAGCGCCCTGACGTACGACTTTCGCGTCTGTTCGAACGTCGAACTCACAATCGGCTGTCGCACATCGGGCCCGACGCGCACCTCATCCTGGCGAGTGCCGGACGGTGCGCTGGATTGGACAGGAACGTATTACTGGAACGCCACGGTTTCCGATGGACAGGCCAGTGTCAGCTTGCGTGACGGGGGCGATAACCCCTCCTTGCTCCGCTTCCAGGTAGTCGTGCCGCAACCGGACACCTGGCGCCAGGTCGGCAACGGGCTCGGGCTAACGAACGTCCACGGCTTACTTCTGCCCTACGGCGTCTTCGTTCACACAGAGCGAGATGTCGAACTGAAGACAGAGAACCTCCCCCTTTCCGTCGACCGGACGTACTCGAGTGGCGCGCGTAACACGGAAGGTGTCTTCGGACGGGGCTGGATCTCTGCATTGGACGCCAGAGCTGTCCGCGATTCGTCAAACGGTCAGATCACGATCACCTACCCGGACGGACGACAGGAGACCTTCGCTCCGTCTGGGAGCGGCTACGTCGGCGCGGCGCACCTCGGGATGCGCAATGTTCTTGTGCGCAACCCGGACTCGTCGATCCGTGTTGCGCAGTCGAACGGTGAGGTCGTCGATTTCGACGCAGGCGGCGCGATCCGCCGAATCGAATTCCCGGGAGCCGGGTCGTGGGAATTCGGCTACGCCGCCGATCTCGTGCGCACCGTCACACAGAAGCCGTCTGGGAAACAAATCAAAATCGATTGGGGCCGACCTCCCTCGTCTTCTTGCATCGAAGGGAACATTCCCACACGCCCATACGTCATGAGTGTCAGCGTGGAACGTGAAGGCGAAGCCAGATCGATTTGGCAGTACTCGTACAGTTGCGATCGGCTCGTGTCCGTGCGTGACCCCATGCAAGGCGTGAAGAAGTACGGATGGTCTACTTCGACGATCGGGATGACCGTCACCACAGCGGAAGGGCGCGTACTCCCAGGCCTCTCCAGCGCCAGCTCGTGGCGCAATATTGGAACGACGCACCGAGAGCGCACCTTCACCTTGACCGAACCAGGCTCGGCCCCAAGAACAATCCGATTGCTCGCCCCCCCTGCGACCGGGTCAACAACGTGGTATCGGGATAGCTACAACGCATTCGGTGGACTCACCGCCCTCTACTGCGAGTCGCGCCAGGTGAGCGGCTCAAGCGAGCAGTGCAACGGCTACTTCGACACGCTCCAGTTCGATCTGGAGGGTCGACTGCGCTACTCGTTCAAAGGCGTCGAGACTGCCGACCTTCTCAGCACGCCGCATCGGTACTGGTACTACGACGCGAGCGGGCGCTTGCAAGCCGTCATCGACGAGAACAGCAACACAAAGGACTTCTACTACGACGCGTACGGCAACATGACCACCGCGCTGACATATCGCCAGACAAGTGATGCGCTGAACGCGCGAAGCACCAGCTACTACAAAGACGTTTCACCAAATCCCCAGATGCCAATCATTCGGCTCGCCGGAGTTTCGACTGCTCCCGACTCCTCGCTGACACCACTGGCGAACTATGTGGACATGTTCCACTACGACACCGCGGGCCGGCTAATTCGCCGAGACGGGCCGCCCACTCCGGGCTCACCTTCCGGGGAGGATGTTGACTACTCGTACACCACTGGCCAGGAACAAGCGGTCAACGTCGTCGGCGCCCCGATAGCCGGCAAGACGATGCCCGCAGGGCTGTTGCGCACGGAGACGACAGCCGCAGGGACTACAACGTACTCGTATGACGAGTTCGGGAATGCCACACGAACCAGTGACCGCAGAGGACTTGTGACGTCGCGCGCCTACGATGCCCGAGGGCTCGTGACGATCGAGCGTACTGGCGGCATCGGAGTAACACCGACCCAAACCACATTCGCCTATGACGACGCCGGAAGGATGACTCGGGAAGCGCGTCCTTGCACGTCTGACTGGCTAAGCGGCGAGGATTTTCAGCTCGTCATCGAATACCAGTACGACCGAGACGGGCTTCTCGTGGCAGAGACTCGCCGCGCGCTCAACTGTTCGACCCTGGCCGAGGTCGAGCCCGCTCGCACCACAAGTTTCACTTATACCGCGAGGGGACAACTCTCGACAGAAACCTCTCCATCGGGGGCCATCACGAGCTACACGTACTCGACCGAAGACCCGATGCGGGTCTCAAGTATGAAAGACGCGCGTGGACGGCTCACCAACTACACATACACCAACAAGGGACAACTCAGGCAGATCCTGGCGGACGTCGGCGCTGTGGGAAGCGGGCAGCGTGCCGCCCTCATGGAATATGGATACGACAGGGCGGGACGTATCGACTACGACTACGACGCTGCGGGACGGATCACGTATTACGAATACACGGGAGACGATCTCGCGTTCCGCGCGCGCCGTCCAATCGGAGTAGCGCCCGGCGGAGCAAGCATCCTTACAACGCTGTGGCAGCGGTCATTCGACGGCGTCGGGCGTGTGACCCGTGAAACGGTTGGCGGGCGCGTCGTCCTTTCTCAGTACGATGCCGAAGGCAGACTTGCAGCCACCGTCGTAGATCCGGCCGGGTTGAACCGCATCTCGACCACGCTGCGCGACGCGGCGGGGCGCGTCGTCGAGATGCGGCTGTCGGATTCTTCGCGGACCGAGCGGGTGACATACGACGTAGATGCGAGTGGTGATCCGGTTGCGACCCGTCAGTGGCTCGACGACATCGCGTCACTGAAAACTGTGACGGACCGCAACGTTCGCGGGCAAATTACGGCCACCAAGGATCCGCGGCATCTGGAGCAGGGCACGGCGGTAGGCGATTACACACGGCGGTCGTACTTCGACGCAAACGGTCGAGTCGTGCACAGTTCTGGCCCAATGATCGTTGTCGACGCACCCACGAACGCGAATGCAGCGGACTCAAGCGCGTTTCGTGGAGCGACGCAGCGCCGTGAAGCCGACTCGTCCGACATCGCCTACAACGCATTCGGGGACGTGACTTCGATCGCAGACCGGCACGGCGTCACCAAATATGACTACGACGCAGCTGGACGCATGGTCCGCGAGCACTTGCCTTCCTACACGCGTCTCGATGGTTCGGAAGTGCACCCGGTGATTCAGTACTCGTACAACGCTGCGGGCGACCTGGTCACGAAGATCGACGCCCGCGGTGGCGTCACTGACTATGAATACGATGTCGCCGGCAACCTCGTAAGGGAGACGGCACCGGAGGTGGCCTGGCTCGTACGGCCGAGCACCGTATACACCTACGACTCTGCTGGTCAGCTCACGTCGTCAACTTCACCGACTGGTGCGACCACGTCCTATGCATATGACCGTCTCGGCCGCGTTGTTGCCGTCTCAGCAAGGGAACGCGTCGGAACGAGCTCGTACAACTTCGTGACGAGTTTCGCCTACAACGCGGCCGGTGACCTCATCTCAGTGACGACGCCCGCCGGTCGGGTCACACGATATGACCGGAACGCGGCAGGGGAGGCGACCGCAATCTGGCATCCGGGGCGGACACGACCTGATCGGTTCGAATATGACGTCGCAGGACGGATCACTCGGGCGACCGACGGCGCCGGGCGTGCGGTCGAGAGCGTCTACGACCTGGCCGGCAGGAAGACGTCTACGACGAGAGTCGGCACAGACGGGTCGCGCCTCACGTCGACCTACGAGTATGACCTCGCCGGGAACCTGATCGCATTCACGAACCCGCGCGGTGCTCGTACGTCGTACAGCGTGAACGCGCTAAACCTACGTACCTCGATCACCCAACCGGTGGCGGTCGGCAAGACGATCACAATGCGCGCGGGATACGACGCACGCGGCAACCGTGTCCGCACGACCGACGGAAATGGAACGGACACATGGACGCTATACGACTCCTGGGATAGGCCAGCACTCCAGGTCGAGGCGGCGACGCGCACGCATCCGAACCTTTCGGAACGGTCTTGGCGTTTCGAGTACGACGCTTCCGGGAATCAGACCAGGGAGGAGCGCCCTGGCGCGATCCGAGTGACCAGGGAGTTCGACCGCTTCAATCGACTGGTGCGGGAATCGGCAGCTTCTCAGCTGTCTGACGGACCGAGACCGGCCGAAAGGAGCTTCGAGTACGACCTGGATGGGCGATTGACGGCCGCGCGCAACGCCACCGGGGACGTAACGCTCGCATGGACGGATCGAGGACTGCTCAAGAGCTCACGCGACCCTCAAGGGCGATCAATGTCATTTGGTTACACCGCCGATTCTCAACTCAGTTCCCGTGCCTCCGACATTCGGTTCGAGACGTTCTCGTATGACGAGGGAGGGCGCTTGGCGACCTTCCAAGGGGGGCCGTTAGGACCCATCGGCTGGAAGTACGACACAGCCAGCGGCGCGGAGTCCGCCCGATTCACCGACACCGTCGAGATCGGCCGCACATACGACCCGCACGGGCGGCTCGAGGGCGTAGAGACGGCGGATTGGAGTGCGAGGAGGTCCCTTGAAAAGACGGAGTATCACTACGACTCAAACGACAACGTCGTCGAGAGCAGCATCAGCGGAATGAGTGGTGGTGGCGCATATGAGTACGATCTCGCTGACCGTCTCGTGCGCTGGAAACCGGGGAATGGGAACGGAGCAACAGGCAGCTGGTACGAACGCGAGTATCAGTGGGACGACGCGGGGAACCTCGACCAGCAATGGGTAAACGTCACGCAGCAAGACCTGGCGAGGGATGAACGCGGTCGAATAATGGCGGTAGTTGAGGACTTTGACTACGGCCCTCCAGAAGTGACGAGCGTCAACGTCGATGCGAGCGGGAACGTCACGAAAGTGGAACGGGTGAGGAATGGAGAGGTGCTCGACACCAGAATTCTCGAATACGACGCCCTCGGACAACTCGTGTCAGACGATGGCGTGGCGTATAGCTACGATGCGCTGGGACGCCTTACGTCAGCTGGCGGCGAGCAAGGGCTCTTCTGGTACGCCGATCTCGATTCGGACCCAGAACGCATAGCCGCCGTCGGCCTCGACGACGCGGAGGAAGTATTCCGCGCCCCCGACGGGACACCGCTCGCATCGCTGGGAGCGTATGGCGCGCGCGTGCTCGTGCCGAATCAACACGGCGACATTACCGGCGGCGTGCCGAGGGGCGTCGATCCGACCATGTCCAGTCGCGTGCAGCGCGAGCCCTTCGGGGCCAGCTTCGCTGAGACGGACTGGGCTCCGGGCACGGAGACCCAGCCATCCGCGCTGGGACTCCAGGCAGACTGGACCAATATGGCGTCAAGCACGACATGGATGGGTGCGAGATGGTATGACGCGGGATTGCGCGCGTTCCTGAGCCGCGACTCGACCGTCTTCCCGTTCGACGGATTCTCTTCTCTCAACCGATACGCCTACGGCGCGTCAAACCCCATCACGTTCACGGACTCCACCGGGAGATTCGTCGATCAACTGTGGCGAGAGGTGGAACGAGGCGTTGGCGACATCGCGCGGAATGTTCAACGCACAGCCAGCGACTTCTGGACCCCGGAGCGACGCGCGGTGCTGGATGCCCTGGGCCGTGAGTTCGTCGGTGAATCTGGAGAGGCGGCTGCGCGCAAGATCGGTGGGCGGGCCGCTTCCAGGCTCATACCAGGCTTGGGCTGGGTCCTTGTCGCAGCGGACGTCATCACAGCGCTATCAATTATCTTCGCCTTACCCACATCGCCGCCCGGCGGAGGGGGCGGGGGTGGCCCCGGCGGCGGGGGTGGTGGCGGAGCCGGCACTGGCGGGGGAGGAAACGGACCTGCAACCGGCACAGGCGAGGGCGGCGGCGCTGCTACAACGCCGGGGGGCAATGGTGCTCCTCCCCCACGTCCGGCGGATCCGACCGTGCAGTTCGACCGCTGGGGCGCCAAGGTGTCGTCGGGGAACGACGGCTCCATCGCGGGGGTCGTATCTCTCCCCGCTGCCGATCAGGCAGGGTCGACGCTGCCTCCGTGCGGATTGGCGAATACGATCAGCACGTGTCTCGCACCGACCGCAGGTGTGGTCAGGGCATGCGCATCTCGGGCGTCCGCAATAGCGTTGTGCCTACCCATGGAGCCAGTCGCGGGCGCCCCTGGGGCCAGCGGTGTCTCTCAGAACGTCGGCGAGAGCAGGCGATCACGCCCGATGCCGGCGGTACCCGGAACGCAGACGGGCGGAGCGAGCGGGTCGGGGGGTGGGGATGATTTCGGTGGCGTCGAGCTACCGGACTGCGACGAAACCGAGGGGTACCGTTCGTTCCCCGCAGCGAAACGGGACCTGGGCGCTGCAGGTCCCGGAATGGACTGGGATCATGTGGTCGAGCAGTCGCAGATCCGCCGGTCAGGATTCTCTGCCGAACAGATCAACGATCCGTGCAATATGATTGCGGTGCCCAGCCACATCAACAACAAACGCGCTGCATATTACAACTCTATTGACAGACAAGTCCGCCCAGGGGTGCGGGTGCGGGACGCGCTTGCGGGTAGCCCCTATGAGTATCAGCGACAGTTCGGACTTGATACTCTGAACCGACTTCTTAGAGGAGAGGAACTGCGGTGAATCCGTTAGCTGCACAATACCGAGAGTTGATACTCCGATATCGGAATGAGCCCAGCGTTCGATTGGCGAACCGCCTCGCAAATGATGTTCAGCGCGAGTACTTGAGATTGATTGCATCGGAAGAAGGTCGGGCCGCGATCGTCAGCCTTCTCGACGACGAGAACGCCGACGTTCGATTTAGCGCCGCCAGGGATTCCCTCGTCTTTGCGACAGATCGCGCGCGCACGGTTGTGGAAGAGTTCGCGCGCGGGTCCGACTTCAACAGCTTTCGTGCGAAGATTACATTGTCGCAATTCGACGATGGCTCGCTCGTCCTGGATAGTGTCCCGGATCCCGAGCCTCGTACGCCAGCAAAGGTGTCCGGAGCCGCCCTCGACCAGACGCTGCAGGTTCATGGGCTCATCATGAACGGCGGGCTATGGCACGCCTGGGCAATGGACAGCACCGCATTCCTGGCGGCCGTCGACGTATTCCGCGCTATCCGCCGCAAAGACGCAGCGATGATCCTGTACGCCGCGTCCAACATCTTTCGCAACGCCGTCCTCGAAGACGGAGAACTCAACGAAAACGACGGCGACCGAGAAGAACGCCTCACCAACAACTACTACGAACTACCCGACCCACAAGACTCCATCGAAGCCACGCAGCCCTACGACGAAGAACACTCCCCATAACGCTCAGCGTTGCCGGACGGCGACCGCGACAATGCGCGCGAGGTCGGTCACTCCTCACCCCGCACCGCGTGCTCCAATTCATCCCAGAGCTGATCGAACCGAACGTTCCAGGGCGCGGCGAACAGACCCGCCTCCCACCGCCGACGCACCTCGGCGATATCAACCCACTCGGCCTCCCGAACTTCCTCGAGATCAACCACGACGCCAGGCTCGCCATCGACGCGTGTGATCCACAGGTCGAACAGCGCACGGTCTTCGACGACGCGCCCCACGAGCACAAGTTCATCCGAAAGGACGGAAATTCCCACCTCTTCGTCGAGCTCTCGGATCGCGCCGCGACGGCTCGACTCGCCCCGCAACGCACTGCCGGCCGGGAACTCCCACGCGAGCGGGTATTCCTTACCCTCCGCACGCCGACTCACGAGCACCCGACCGGTGGATGCCACCACACACACGGATGCCACGATGTGGAACGACCCCGCCGGCACCGGCCCGTCGCCTCTCCGGTGAAGTACTCCGGTGGGGGTGCCCTGGACGTCGGTGACGTCCCACATCTCGTCGTCGGCCATGCCACCATCCTCCCGCCACACCGGCGCGGACGCGAGAGCCGACACCCGGGAGAAACCGAAAGAGCTCACCCGGCCGCCGGCCCTCGCTGCGTCATCGCGCGATGTCGCGTCGGCGGAATCCCACGAATCCGGCAACGAGGAACACCGCCGTAGCGAGGGAGATCCATCCGAGCCCCGACCAGTCGACGTCCACGGCCGTGACGTCGGGGATGTGCCAGAACGGACTGATGGCAAGCACCTCATCCCACAGTCGGAAGGTCGGTCCCAGGATGGTGAGCGCGAACGCCGCGACGACGCCCACCCACGCGGCAGGAGAGAGGCGCGGCCGCGCGCCGACGACCGCGGCCGCGACGGCGATCACGGTCGCCACCGCCGGGACGGTCGCAAGAGCCTGAGCCATGACGTCGCCGAAGCTCACACCGAGGTCGGCGCCGGAGACCATCGCCGCGATGACGAGGCCGGCAAGCAGCACGTACAGCGCGGGTGCGGCGAGGGCGACGACCACGCTGCTCGCGAAGTAGCGTGTGCGCCCGACCGCGGCGGCGAGGACGGGCTCCGCGCGGTCGTCCTGCTCTTCGCTGCGAACCTTGAGCACGGTCTGCACGCCGGGGATGGCGGCGATGATGCCCACGAGGCTGAGGATCGTCACGAGGAAGGCCGAGATCAGGCCGTCGGGGGTGGTGGCGCCGGCGGCGAGGATCTGCGCCACCGCGGCGTTGCCCTCGAGGATGTCGCGGATCGAGGTGGCGAAGTAGCCGAAGACCAACCCGAGGGCCAGGAACGCGACGGCCCAGACGATCATCGATCCCTCGTTGACCCGCACGGCCAGATGCCACGTGGAGCGAACGCGTCCTCGTGCGGGGCCCGGGCGCGGGGCGATGAGGCCCTGACCGAAGTCGCGCCGAGCCTGCAGCACGAGGGCGATCGCGAGCCCGACCACGCTGAACGTGACAGCCAGCAGCAGCGGCCACCAGTGAGTCCCACTCGCCGGCCGGGTCTCGGTCATCCAGCCGAGGGGATTGACCCAGATCGTCCACTCGGGCGCTTCCACGGCGTAACTGAAGCCCCGCAGCACGAACAGGGTCCCGAGAATGCCGATGGCGAGCGAACCTGCCGTGCGAGCATCCGAGCCCAGCTGCGCGGCGATCGCGGCCACAACGGCGAACATCCAGCCCGACGCGGTGAACGTGGCTCCGATCAGGAGCGAAGACTCCCAGGCTCCGCCGCAGAGGCCGGTCGCGACACCGGCGACCGTGCCCACGAGCAGCGAGCCGATGAAGGCGAGGCCAACCCCGGCGAGCAGGCGACTGAAGCGCCCCAGCACTCCCGAGGCGAGAAGCTCGGCCTGCCCGGAGTCCTCTTGTCCGCGCGTCGCGCGGGCGACGGTGAAGATCGCACCCAGCGCGGTGAAGAATCCGCCGAGGGCGAGCGAGCGCCACGCGGCGAAGCCATCGTTGGTCGACAGGTCGAAGGCCGGCCCGAGGATGAGACTGAGCGCGGGATTGGACCCGACGGCTGCCGCCAGAGCCATGCGGTCCTGCTGTTCCGGGAAGATCAGCGGGTAAAGGACCACCGAGGACGCCGCCAGCGCGGTCGCGGCGATGACCCACGGCGCGAAGCTGCGCCGTCCGTCCTGCCGTACAAAGACGCGCAGCAGCGGCGCCGTACCGACCAGAGCCGAGGCGCTCATCGGGTCGCCACCATCTCGTCGTCGGGCTCGTAGAGCCGCAGGAACAACGACTCCAGCGACGGCGGTTCGACCGTCAGAGACGCCAGACCGTAGGGCGTGAGCGCCGTCATCGCCTGCCCGATCCGATCCGCATCCACCGTCGCCGTGACCGTTCTTCCGTCCACGTGCAGGTCGTGCAGCGCGGTCAGAGACCCCGCCTGCGGCGCGCGATCCAATACGGCGTGGACGGAGGTGCGGGCGTAGCCGCGCAACTGGGCAAGACTTCCGGTTTGCACGATCCTGCCCTCGCGGATGATCGAGAGCCGGTCCGCGAGCGTCTCGACCTCGGCAAGGATGTGGCTGGACAGCAACACCGAGGTTCCGCGCGCCTTCGCTTCCGCGACAACCTCTTGGAAGACGTTCTCCATCAGCGGGTCCAGGCCGCTCGTCGGCTCGTCCAGGATCAGCAGCTCCACGTTCGACGACAGCGCGGCCACGATCGCAACCTTCTGCCGGTTGCCTTTCGAGTACTGCCGACCTCGTTTGGTGGGATCGAGCTCGAATCGCTCGACCAACTCGCGGCGTCGTCCCTCATCGAGGCCTCCGCGAAGCGAACCGAGGAGGTCGATCGCCTCCCCGCCGGTCATCCCGGGCCACAGCGAAACGTCGCCCGGAACATACGCGAGACGCCGGTGCAGGGCGACAACGTCCTTCCACGGGTCACCGCCGAGCACTCTCGCCACGCCCCCGTCGGCGCGGAGGAGTCCCAGGAGCACACGAATCGTCGTGGATTTGCCGGCCCCGTTGGGCCCGAGGAATCCGTGCACCTCCCCCCGCCCGACCTCCAGGTCGATGCCGTTCAGGGCGTGAAACCGCCCGAACGACTTCGTCAGCCCTCGAGCTTCGACCACCGCATCCGCGCTCATCAGTACGTCCTCCTTCTCTCTGTGTCCGTCTTCGTTTGCGGACCTCATCACGAGAGAGTGTAGGGCTTTAATTCCACACATGGGGAATTAATTTCACGTCGTCTACGCTGGTGCCGTGACACCCGCTCCCCCTGACCCGCCCGCGAAGCGTCCCGTCGGGCGCCGCGGAGGCGATAGCGACACGCGCGCCGCCATTCTCGACGCCGCCCGAGACCTGTTCTCGGAGCACGGATTCGAGAAGGCCTCCGTCCGAGCGATCGCTTCGCGCGCTGGCGTAGATTCCGCTCTGATCAGGCACTTCTTCGGCGACAAGGCAACCCTCTTCGCCACCACCATGGCCGATCGCACCGTCATCCCCGAACGCATCGGCGCCGCACTGGCCGGCCCACCCGAGTCGCGGGGTCGACGGGTTGCCGACGCCTATCTCGGGCTCTGGGACGACGAGGAAATGCGCCCGATCCTCATGGGACTCGTCCGCTCCGCGATGACCTCCCCGAACGGAGTCCCCCTGCTGCTCGACATCGTCGGCGGCCGCATCCAGGAGACAGCCCCGTTCCCACCCGGGAAGGACGGGCGGATGAGGGGATTCGCGCTTGCCGCCACACACCTCTTCGGAGTGGCGATCGGGCGCCACATCATCCGGCTTCCCATGCTCGTCGAGATGAGCCGTGAAGAACTCGTCGACTCGGTGGCGCCAGCCGTCCAGAAATACCTGGCCGACTATTAGTCGATGGCCTTCCTCACTCAGAACCGGAAGCCCACCCACCGCGGCGAAAAATGGCCCGTGCGGTCTCTCGACGATGCCGCATGCTCGCACTCGGATGCCGCGCGGACCGAGAGGCATCCTGAATGACTTCACAACCGCGGAACGAAAGAACCGCCCCGCATCTAGAACACCTAGATGTGGGGCGGTTCGACGGTGCACCCCCTGGGACTTGAACCCAGAACCCACTGATTAAGAGTCAGTTGCTCTGCCGATTGAGCTAGAGGTGCGTTGTGTCGGCTCAGATTTTGCGTTCCGAACCGAGGGATTACGTTACCAGGCGTGACGCGACCACGCCAAATCGAGCCGGGGACGCCCGATATCCTGGAGCCGTGCCCACCTCCGACGAGCCCCTCTCGCCCGCCACTGCACTGAGCGACGACCTCGCCCTGGCGCTGCGCCTCGCCGACGCCGCCGACGCGGTGGCCATGGAGCGCTTCGACGCCACCGACCTGCGTATCGACACCAAGCCCGACCGCACGCATGTCACCGAGGCCGACCTCGCGACCGAGCGCGCCATTCGGGCGATCCTGGATGCCGAGCGTCCCGGCGACGCGATCCTGGGCGAGGAGTACGGCACCACCGGCGACACCGCGCGGCGGTGGGTCATCGATCCGATCGACGGCACGCACAACTACATGCGCGGCATCCCTGTCTGGGCGACGCTCATCGCGCTGACCATTGACGGCATCCCCACGGTCGGGGTTGTGAGCCAGCCCGCGATCGGACGCCGCTGGTGGGCCGAGACCGGACAGGGCGCCTGGACCAATGGGCGCGACGGCGACCCGCGTCGCATCCAGGTATCCGCCGTCGACGAGATCGAGCACGCGAGCATCAGCTTCCAGAGCATCGAGCAGTGGGACGATGTCGACCTCGTCCCCACGCTAGAGCGGCTGGCGCGCGCCGTGTGGCGCGATCGGGCCTACGGTGACGCCCTGCCGTACATGTGGCTCGCCGAAGGCCGGCTCGAGCTCGTGGCCGAGTTCGGGGTGAAGGAGTACGACATCGCCGCGATCGCACCCATCGTCCGCGAGGCCGGCGGACGGTTCACCGCGTTCGACGGGTCCGACCGTCTCGACGCCGAGTCCTCGCTCGCCACCAATGGCGTGCTGCACGACACGTTCCTCACGTTCCTTCACGGAGAGGCCCAGGTGTGAAGCGACTCGGTATTCCCGCCGCCATCGCGCTGCTGGCCGTCGGTCTGAGCGCGTGTGCCCCCACCGCGGCCGCCCCGGGCCCCGAGGTCACCACGACCCCGACCCCAACCGCGTCCGCGGATGCCGGCGGATCTTCCCCCTCCCCCGAACCCGACACCGGTGCGACCGAGCCCACCTGCGAGACGATCATTCCCCGCACGACGGCCGCAGACTTCAGCAGCCTCGGCTGGGGCGTCCAGGTCGAAACGTTCCGGATCGGCGCGACCGAGATCCCCGACGGCATCCAGTGCAAATGGGGAGACAACTCGGTCACCAGTGACCGCATCCAGATGTTCGGATGGGCCCCGATCGATCAGGCCACCGCACAGAAGGCCGAGCGTGACCTCCTCAGCGCTGGCTGGTCGCGTGAAGACGGCGCCGATGGCACGGTCTACGTCACCGAGAACCCCGACTGGGCGATCGGGAAAGATGCCGACGGCTACGGCATCACCTACCTCTTCGGCGACGGCTGGGTGAAGGTCGCCGACACCAAGCAGAGCCTGATTCTCGTCGAGTGGCCGCCGGCTCAGCGGTAGGGATTCTCTGCTCCGGGATTCCCGGATGCCGCGTGGCCCTGGTCCCACGCATCGCCGCGCGCCTCGCGCTCGCGCCAGAGCGCGTCCGTCTGCAGGATGCGGTGAGCGAGAGCGACCCAGTCGCCCCACGCGGCTGATGCGGCACCGTCAGGCGTGCGCGACCCCGTCGCCGTCCAGATCGCGGAACCGTCATGGTCGAGCTGAACAGGACCGACGTCGATGCTCTGCGCGCGGGGATCGGACATGCTCCGACGCTAGGTCGCCCGCACCGCCGCGGGCAAGCCGGTGACGTAGGCTCGGTCGTCGTGGCTATCGGCGCGACCATTCATACCTTCACGGTGCAGCTCTCCGACATCGACCGGGGCGTCTACGACGAACTGCCGCTGCGCGTCGCCCGGCATCCCTCCGAGACCGACGCGTACATGCTCACGCGCGTTCTCGCCTACTGCCTCGAATTCGAGGAGGGCATCGCCTTCAGCGAGGGCGTGTCCGCGACCGACGAGCCTGCCGTGATGGTGCGCGATCTCACCGGCGCGCTGGTCGCGTGGATCGAAGTCGGAGCACCGGATGCCGCCCGCCTGCACACCGGCAGCATGAAGGCCGAGCGGGTCGCCGTGTACACCCACCGCGACCCCGAGAAGGTCGCCGCCCCCTGGGCCGGCAAGCGCATCCACCGCGGCGACGAGGTGCTGCTGCACTCCTTCGACGCCGGCTTCGTCGAGCGGATGGCCGGCGCGATCGAACGCCGCAACACCGCGACCCTCACGCGCACCGAGGGACGCCTCTACCTCGAGCTCAACGACGCCTCCGGCGAGAGCGACGTCCAGACGCGTTCCGCCGCCTGATCGCGCATGCCGCCCTGGCTCGAAACCGAGTGGTCTGCCGCCTCAACGAGCGCGGTCCTGGCCCCCGCTCCAGCGGGGGAAGTCGCCGGTGTCGAGGTCAAAGAGGTCCAGTGCACGTCCGACGCTCTGTCGCACGATCTCGTCGACCGACTCGGGTCGGGTATAGAACGCGGGGACGGGCGGGAAGATGATGCCGCCCATCTCGGTGACGGCGAGCATGTTCTTCAGGTGAGCCGCGTGCAACGGGGTCTCCCTGACCATGAGCACGAGTCTCCGTCGCTCCTTGAGCACAACGTCGGCCGCGCGGGCCATGAGCGTGCCCGCCGATCCGACCGCGACCTCGCTGAGCGTGTGCACCGAGCAGGGTGCGACGATCATCCCCATCACGCGGAAGGAGCCGCTGGCGATCGGCGCCGCGATGTCGCCGGGCGCGTAAGCATAGTCGGCAAGGCCGCGCAGGTCCTTCGCGCTCAAGTCCGTCTCGTACGCGCGCGTCATCTCGCCCGGCTTTGACACGATGAGATGGGTCTCCACATCCATCGCACGAAGTGCCTCGAGGACGCGGACACCGTAGACGATGCCGGTGGCGCCGGTGATGCCCACGATCATCCGTGGACGTTGCCCGGCTTCAGGATTCATGGTGCAGGCGGTCGACTCGCGCTGGCGATTGGGGCGTGAGTTCTCCAACGAAGTCGCCGCCCTCGTTGAACGTATACGGGAAGAACGGCGGCTCCACGACGCGTCCCAGGCGCGGCCGAAGCGTGCTGAAGGCCCGGTACACGTCCCGGTAGTGCTGACCCCGGAAGTGCTCCAGGATGTCTTTCCACGAGCGCGGAGCCGCTGTGATGAAGGACTCCATCTCTGTGGTGATCTCGTCCTCGCTCATGGCGGTGACTTCATCCTCGGGCTCACCGAGCACATACGCGGCGGAGCGTTGGAAATCGCTCTGCGTCCACTGGTCGCCCCAGGGGATGGTGCAGTCGAAGCCGATCTTCGAGATCGTGGCGGGAGGATCATTCTTGGCGATCATCGGGTCGACCGTCATGGTGTTCATCTGCGGCAGGATGACGGTGTCGCGCACCGGGTCGAAGCGGAATGCCATTGCCCACTTGATCTGGTGGTCATCCCAGATATCGACGTCCTCATCGAAGACGTAGGCGAGCTTCGGTATGGCCATCTTCGACGCGCCCAGCATCACGGCCAGTGCCTGCTTGGCATCACCGGCGCCCTGCTTACGGATCTTCGCGTAGGCGATGTTGCTCAGGCCTCCCGGATCGGCGCGGACCTCGAGGACATCGAGGGCGGAGTCCTTCAAAGCGCCGAAGAGATCTGCCTCCATCGCAGGCAGCTGGAGCATGTTGTCGGTGAACCACGGGTGGTGCCCGCCAATGGTCGCGTACTGGAAGATCCCGCCCTTGCGGTAGGTGATCGCCTTCACGATCGCGCGTACGTTGTGCTTCAGGCCGCCGCCGTACATTCCGGTGAACTCGCCGAAGGGCGCCTCGTCGTGCACCCATCCCTCCGTGGCCATGAGCTCGCACTCGAGCACGACCTCGGCGTTCGCAGGCACCATCAGGTCGATGGTCTCGCACTTGACGAGCTTCGCCGGTTCTCCGTAGAAGCTCCCCAAGACCTCGAAGTCGTCCACATCAGGCGGGAACCCTTTGAGCGCGGCCAGTTTGTCGAGGATCGGGCCGCCGATGACCACAGCGATCTCGAGATTCTTGCCCATCGCGGCAGCCTTCTGCGCGTTGATGCGTGCGCGGTGCGACGTGCAGGTCATGTCGAACGCCCGCTCGTTCTTGGCGCGGTACATCGAGCGATAGAAGCCCCAGTCGTAGACACCGGTCTCCGGATCCTTCGAGATCACCAGATTGTCGTCCGTATAGGAATGTCCGTCACGCTCATGGTGCAGGAACATCGGAAGCACGGTGAGGTCCACGTCGTCGCCGGTGAGGATCACTTCCTTGCACGGGGCGGTGTCGACGACGACCGGCTTCACCCGGCCCTCCGAGGCCGCGACCATCTTCTGACCGGTCTCGGCCTTCGTGCAGCCCATCGCCCAGGCGTACTGATCCTGGTTCGAGTAGGCGTTGGCGAGGAACTGGAACTCGCACCCGGTGATCTTCTCGACCAGAACGGCCGTCTCCGGATGATCTTCCATCACTTGGGGAAGCTCGTCGACACGCTTTTCATCCGTGACGCGAACCAGCAGCCCAGCGGCTTCCATGGCATCGACGAACTCGGTCAAAGACTGCTGAGGCATGATGAATGCTCTTTCGGAGGTTCGGTCAGCGGTAAACGGGCGCGGGCCGGCTCTGCTCCGAGGCGTTCTTCAGCGCATGCAGAAGTCCCCCCCAGCGCGTGTTACATGCCTCGATGTTCGGGTCTTCCTCTGTCCAGCCCTCGTGGACGAGTGTCACGACCGTGTGATCGTCGTCGTCCGCTGCCACAGCGAACGTCACAACCGATCCGGGAGAACTGCCCGGGCCCTCGAGGCAGGTCCATTCGACGATCCCGCTCTCGCCGTTGTTCTTCGCGCTCCAGACGAAGTTGGCCGAACCGGCCTTGACACTGACGTAGCCACCGGCTTCATCCACTTCGACGTCCGGCGCCCACCACGCCTGCAAGCCCTGGGCTGTGGTCAGGGCTGACCACACCGGGCTAAGAGGTGCGGAAATGCGGATGCGATGGCGCAGCTCGGGCACGGGATCTCCTCCATGGTGGGTTCCGTCCTCATCATGGCCGTCTCCGCGCGCGATCGCACCTAACGGCGCGTGAAGATTCTTGGGCGGAAGGGCGCGGCCCCCGAGGAACCCCTTCAGGGACTCGCGGTCGCTGGCTTCGCAGATCCCGAGCACAACTGGGCGCAAGCACCAGGAACAGTCGCCATGCGCATTCTTGCAACGCGGCGAACGACTGCGCATTATCTCGGTTTCTCTGAAGGCCCGCACCCGTGGGCGCTCCTTCCACGAGTGGACGCTGCGATCGCGGCTCCAGACGAGAACGACAGAAAGCAGAAGACCGCCCCGAAGGGCGGTCTCCTGTACTCCAACAGTGTGACGACGGCGTGGGCTTACCTCTTCACCGGCTCCTCTTCGGACGGTGTTTCTCATAAGCCTCACATGGTGGAGCTGGGGGGAATCGAACCCCCGTCCAACGCTGGGTCTCCGCGTTTTCTCCGGGCGCAGTCTGTGCAGACGTTCTACTCGGCCCCGACCTTTGTCACAGACACCTAAGTCGACAGGCCCAGTCCGGGAAAAGTCCCGCGTGACGTCCGGACGCCGTCACACAGCAAGACCCCTAAATGACGCCAGAATCCGTGGCGGGGTCACACACGGTCTGACGGACTATCGGGCTCGCTTACGCAGCGAGGGCGAAGTCAGTGCGCTTGGTTTCGGCACTTATAGTTTTGCAGGGAGCGTTTACGAGATAACCCCACATCCTCGGCCCGCTTCTCGCGGGTTCGCAGGCGCTGTCGAAACCGATCAGCCCCGGGAACTCCGTGTAGGAGCGACCATCGTCACACTGTTGACTTACCAATCGGATGCCGAGACACCCGAGCGTCACAGTCTACAACGGATCCGTATCCTGGGCCATTCCCACGCGCTCGCGTATGCTCCCCGCATGAGCCACGTCATCATCACCGTCCGGGGCGAGAGCGAAACGCGGGTCCGCGCCGAGGAGGCCGCCGTCCGCGTGACCGTCTCGACAGACGGCCCCACCCGCGGGCCGGTGGTGGAGCGCGCGCAGGAGCGGGCGGCATCCGTGCAAGACGGACTCGTTGCGCACCTGCGGTCGGGCGAGGTGTCGGAGTGGTCGAGCGCGCGCGTGTCTGTCTGGTCGGACCGACCGTGGAGTAGCGACGGCGCCCAGCTCCCCCTCGTGCACCACGCGAGCGTCGAGGTGTCGGCCACGTTCACCGACGCCGGAGCACTGTCGTGGTGGCTCGGCGACGTGACCGAATCCGACGACGTGCAGGTCACGGCCGTCGACTGGCGGCTGTCGCGCGCGACGCGCGTCCGCGTGGAGGGAGAGGTCGCCTCCGACGCGGTCCACGTCGCCGTCGAGCGCGCCACGGCGTATGCGGACGCGCTGGGGCTGGCATCCGTCACCGCCGTCGAGATCGCCGACGCGGGACTGCTCGAGGTGCGCCCGGAGGCGGCCGCGTTCAAGGGAGCGCGCCTGATGGCCATGGCGGATGCCGGGCCCTCGTTCAGTCTGCAGCCGCCCGAGATCGTCGTGAGCGCCGTCGTCGAGGGGCGTTTCCGCGCCGAATGAGGCTGAGTTTGCGCACGGGCTGACCTTTCACCAGTGGGTTCGGGGTCAGTCACCCAAGCGGTTCTTCGTGCGCATCGCGCGCTCGGCCTCGCGCTTGTCTTCGCGCTCGCGAATGGTCTGACGCTTCTCGAACTCGCGCTTGCCCTTCGCGACAGCGATCTCGACCTTGGCACGGCCGTCGAGGAAGTACAGCCGCAGCGGCACGAGGGTATAGCCTCCGGCCGCGACGGCGTGCGAGAGCTTGATGATCTCTTCCTTGTGCAGGAGGAGCTTGCGCGTGCGCTTGGCCGAGTGGTTGGTCCAGTGCCCCTGCGAGTACTCGGGGATATGGACAGCGTCGAGAAAGGCCTGACCGCCGTCGATGTACGCGTACCCGTCGGTGAGATTCGCCCGCCCCTGCCGGAGCGACTTCACCTCGGTGCCGGTCAGCACAAGACCCGCCTCGTACGTCTTCTCGATGGCGTAGTCGTGGCGCGCCTTCTTGTTGGACGCGATGAGCTTTTCACCCTGCTCACGAGGCACGGTGCCACCTCCTCATGATTGCGGGCACACAGAGCCCTTCAGTCTACGCGATCAGGCGCGCAGCCAGCGTCGGATCGCGAAGCCCGCGCTCAGTGCGGCCAACAGCACACCGATCACCACGATGATCGGAATGACGATCGCCACGTCGGCGACCCCGACCCACGAGGTGATGAAGCCGATCCGGTCGCGCAGGTACTGGTTGACGCCGACCCCGACGATCGCCCACACGGCGACACTCGCAAGCGCCGAGCCGATGAGGGCGGCCAGAACACCCTCGAGGATGAACGGGGTCTGGATGAAGCGGTTCGAGGCGCCGACGAGCCGCATGATCCCCAGCTCGCGCCGCCGGGCGAAGGCCGACAGCCGGATGGTCGTAGCAATCAGCAGAACGGCCGCGATGAGCATGAGGCCGGCGATTCCGACCGCGACGTAGGTGGCGACGGTCAGCGTCTGGAACAGCGGCTCGAGATACTGCATCTGGTCGGTCACCTCCTCGACGCCCGACCGGTTGCTGAACGCCTCGGAGATGACGTCGGACTGACTCTGGTCGATGAGGTTGATGCTGAAGGTCGCATTGAACTGATCGGCGGTCACGACCCCGGCGATGTCGGCCGGCAGTTGGCTCTGCGCATCTGCGAAGACCTCATCGGCGGTCGAGAACGTGTAGTTACGGATCAGGGGCGCCAGCGCCGGGCCGTCCAGGGTGGCCCGCACCGCGTCGATCTGCTCTTGGCTGGCGGCCTGTCCGGCCGTGCAGGATTGCGCGTCGGACACGGTCGCGCACATGAAGACGCCGACCTGGGCACGGTCTGCCCAGTACGACTGCATCTTGCCGATCTGCATCTGCATGAGCATCGCCGCGCCGACGAAGGTCAGCGACACGAAAGTGACGAGGATGACCGAGATCACCATCGAGGCGTTGCGTCGAAGGCCGGTGAAGGCCTCCGAGAGGATGAGCCCGAACCTCATGTCGTGGGTCCCACTTCGTCGTCGCGGTCGTTCTTGTCGGCGAGGCCGAGCCGGTCGGCGAGGCCGAGGGCATCCACATCGGGGGTCGTCACGGGAACGGAACGCGTGTTCGTGCCGGGCTCCGCGGAGGAGGCTGCCGGAGCCGGCGCGGGCGCCGGCGCCGTGGTGACCGGGTCGACCCGCACGGGTTCGACGGTCGGCAGCGGCTCGACCGGACCGGTGACGTGGGCGACCTCGCGCTGCACCTCGAGCACGGCGGTCAGGGCTGCCACTGCGGCGGCGCCCCTCTCGACCTCGGGGGCCAGGCGCGGCAGGCTCGACGTGTCGCCGTACCCACCGCGACGCTCGTCACGGACCATCTCGCCGTTGCGGAGCTCGATCACACGGCGCTGCATCTGGTCGACGAAGCCGGCCTCGTGCGTGGCCATGACGACCGTGGTGCCACCGGCGTTGATGCGCGCCAGCAGCTGCATGATGTCGATGGACGTCCCGGGATCGAGGTTTCCGGTCGGCTCGTCGGCGAGGAGCACCTGGGGACGGTTGACGAGCGCGCGCGCGATCGCGACGCGCTGCTGCTCACCACCGGAGAGCTCGTGGGGAAGGCGCTTCTCTTTTCCATCGAGCCCGACGAGAGCGAGCACCTCCGGAACCGCCTGCTGAATGAAGCCCCGCGATGCGCCCGTCACCTGGAGCGTGAAGGCGACGTTCTGGTGCACGGTCTTGTTAGGCAGCAGGCGGAAGTCCTGGAACACCGAGCCGATGTGCCGCCGGAAATAGGGCACTTTGCGGTTGGACAGGGTGCGCAGGTCGCGTCCGAGAACGACGACCCTCCCCTCACTGGGTGTCTCGGCCCGCAGGATGAGCTGCAGACACGACGACTTGCCGGAACCGGAGGCCCCGACGAGGAAGACGAATTCTCCGCGCTGCACCTCGAAGTCGACGGCGTTGAGCGCCGGTCTCGTGGTGCCGCGATACCGCTTGGTGACGTTCTCGAACCGGATCATGGCTCGACGAGCCTAAGCGCGTGACAGTTCCAGCCCGAGAGGACGCGCCGGGTCGCGAAACCGGGAGAGTCCTATGGATGCCGCGGGGTGCGGCATCCATCGATCAGTCGTCGTCGTCTTTGCGCTTGCGCCACCGGATGCCGGCAGCGATCAGGCCGTCGAGGTCGCCGTCAAAGACCACGGCGGGGTTTCCGACCTCGTAGCCCGTGCGGAGGTCTTTCACCAGCTGCTGGCCATAGAGGAAGTACGAGCGCATCTGGTCGCCCCAGCTTGCCGTAATGGTGCCGGCGAGCTCTTTCTTCTTGGCCGCTTCTTCTTCGCGCTTGAGCAGGAGCAGTCGGGTCTGCAGAACGCGCATGGCGGCGGCCCGGTTCTGGATCTGCGACTTCTCGTTCTGCATCGACACGACAAGACCCGTGGGGAGGTGGGTGATACGCACGGCGGAGTCGGTGGTGTTGACCGACTGGCCACCGGGGCCCGACGAACGGAAGACGTCGACGCGGATGTCGCCTTCGGGCACCTCGACCTCGACGGCCTCCTCCATGACGGGGATGACCTCGACGGCCGCGAAGCTCGTCTGACGCTTGTCGGCGCCACCGAACGGGCTGATGCGCGCGAGTCGGTGCGTGCCGGCCTCGACCGAAAGCGTGCCGTAGGCGTAGGGCACATCGATTTCGAACGTGGCCGACTTGATGCCCGCACCCTCGGCGTAGGAGGTGTCCATGACCTTCACCGGGTACTTGTGGCGCTCGGCCCAGCGCAGGTACATGCGCAGGAGCATCTCGGCGAAGTCGGTGGCGTCGTCGCCGCCGGCGCCAGAGCGGATCGTGACGACCGCCGAGCGGGCGTCGTATTCTCCGTCGAGGAGCGTCTGCACTTCGAGCTGGCCGATGACCTCGCGAAGCGACGCGAGCTCTTTGCGAGACTCCTCGGCCGAGTCCTCGTCATCCATCTCGATCGCCAGGCCCACAAGCACCTCGAGGTCGTCGAGACGCTGCTCGATCTCGGTGATGCGCTTGAGCTCCGCCTGCCGGTGGCTGAGACGACTCGTGACCTTCTGAGCGTTGTCGACGTCGTCCCATAGGTCGGGGGCACCGGCCTCTTCGCTCAGGCGTTCGATGTCGGCGGTGAGTGCGTCGACGTCGACCACGGCCTGGATATCGGCGAAGGTCGAGCGCAGCGCCTGAATGTCGGCGGTCAAATCGAGTTCGAGCATTTGAGATCAAGCCTATCGTGGAGACGGTGACAGCCGACTCTCCCCGGAACGTGCTGGTGCGCTTCGCGCCGATGATCTACGGCCCCACGCTGCTGTTCGCCCTCGGCGAGGGCGCGGTGATCCCCCTCATCCCGGTGATCGCCACCCGCCTGGGGGCCGACGTACCGGTCGCCGCCCTCATCGCTGCCGCGCTGGTGGTGGGGCAGCTCTGCGGCAACCTCCCCGCGGGGTGGGCGGTGGCGCGCTTCGGCGAGCGCATCACGATGGGCGTCGCGGGCATCGTCATTCTCGCCGGACTCGTGGGGGTGGTTCTCGCCGATTCGCTCGCGGTCTTCGCGGCCGCGGTGTTCCTGATCGGTTTCTGCGCGGCATCCTTCGCCCTGGCCCGGCACTCCTTCATGACGACGCGTGTGCCCCTGCACTTCCGCGCTCGGGCGCTGTCGCTCCTGGGCGGGACGTTCCGCCTCGGCATGTTCGTCGGACCGTTCGTCTCGGCAGCGCTTCTCGGGATCTTCGGTGACGAGTCCGCGTCGATCGCGTTCTTCGCGATCTGTCAGGTGGCGACGATTCTCCTGGTGTTCCTGGGGCCCGATCCCGAGCGCGCCGTCACCGATGAAGCCGCGGTCGGGCAAGACACGGTGGATGCCGAAGACACCGGCGAACCCGTCACCGGCTCCGTCCCCGCGGTCGAGCGGACGGGAGTGTTCCGGACGATGTGGCGCTTTCGCGGCGTGCTCGCCCGACTCGGCCTGGCGGCCGCCTCGCTGTCGGCCGTGCGCTCCGCCCGCCAAGTGGCCCTCCCCCTGTGGGGCGTATCGCTGGGGGTGGACGCGTCGACGATCGCGGTGGTCGTGGGCGTCTCGGGAGCGATCGACTTCGCCCTCTTCTACGCCAGCGGACAGGTCATGGACCGTTTCGGGCGCCTGTGGGCGGCGCTGCCGGCGATGATCCTCATGGGCGCCGGGTTCGTTGCCCTCTCGTTCACCCATGACCTGCCCAACGCCGAGATGTGGTTCGCGATGTTCGCGGCCGTGCTCGGTGTCGGCAACGGTCTGTCCAGCGGCATCCTGCTCACCCTCGGCGCCGACCTGGCGCCCCCCGCGGAACCGGCGCCGTTCCTCGGTTCGTGGCGAACACTGACGGATGCCGGCGGCGCGGCGGCTCCGCTCCTCGTCTCGGCGCTCGCGGCGGCAGCGTCGCTGTCGGTCGCTGTCGGGGCGATGGGGGTCATCGCGGGGCTGGGGGCGGCCGGGTTCGCGCGGTGGGTGCCGCGGTACGTTCCACGGAAGCGATGAAACCGCGGACAAGTGTTTCCGGTCCGTAAACATTCCTGCACGTATTGTCCGTCGCCGCAATTTGTGGTGAGAATCGTCTCCACTGTCGCCTTCTCACGGTGGCAGGTGTCATTCCCCCCTGGATGATGCGGGCGTCGTCGCCCGCGGAGAGGTACATTCACGTGCCCAGCAACAGCCTGTTCTCCCCTCCCCCGCCCACTCGGCGCCTGGCGTGCGTCGTCGCGGCCGGCGCGCTCATCGGAGGCTCCCTGATGATCGCTCCCGCCGCCACCGCGGCGGAGGCGCCGGAGACCCTCGGTGTCACCGGCGCCGACGTCATGGAGCATCTGACCGCCCTGGCGGATATCACCGAGCGGTACGCCGATGAGGAATACCGCGTCTTCTACGGCCCGGGCTACACCGCCGCAGCGGAGTACGCCGAGACGGTGCTCGAGGACACCGGTACGTTCACGGTGACGCGACAGGAGTTCGAGCAGCCGTACTCGCGGTTCGGCGACGTGACACTCACCGTCGACGGCACCGCCTACGCGGGTTCGCACTTCGACCTGAGCGAGGGGACTGACGGCGACTACACCGGCATCCTCGCGCAGCCCACCGCGGGCGACGGCACGCACCTCGGGTGCGCGGCGGACGACTTCGCGGACGTCCCGGAGGACTCCGTCGTGCTCGTGCAGCGCGGTGTCTGCGCGTTCGAGGAAAAGATCGGCTTCGCCTCTGCCGCTGGCGCGGGCGCGGTGTTCGTGTACAACAACGCCCGACCCGCCGAAGAGGGCGTCGCGCCCACGGATCAGCTCACGAAGGTCGCATCCGGAGCGCGGAACGAGGACGACTCGCCCGCGGCCACGCTGCCGCAGGAGGCCGGCGAGACGATCGCGGCGCTCATCGGCGCCGCGCCCGCCGATGCCCCAGTTGAGGGGACGGCGGTGATCGAGAAGGAGTTCCTCGTCGGGAAGACCTTCAACCTCATCGCCGACAGCATCGCCGGCGATCCCGAAGACACCGTGGTCATCGGCGCGCACCTCGACGGTGTGGCCGAGGGCCCCGGCGTCAACGACAACGCCTCGGGTTCGGCGGCGATCCTCGCCCTCGCCGAAAAGATCGCGGCATCCGACGTCTCGAACGACAAGCGGATCCGGCTGGCGCTCTGGAGCGCCGAAGAGGTCGATCTCGTCGGCTCGACGTACTACGTCGACGACCTCAAGACGAATGACCCGGCGGAGCTGGCGCGGATCTCGGCCTACCTCAACTACGACATGATCGGGTCGGAGAATTTCACCGTCGGCGTCTACGACGCAAATCGCTCGACGTTCCCCGCCGCGGACGTGCCTATCCCCGCGGGCTCGGAAGACCTGGAGCGCATTTACACCGACTACTTCGACGCCATCGATCAGCCCTGGATCGACACCGAATACTCGGGGCGGTCCGATTATCAGGCGTTCATCGACAACGGCATCCCCTCGGGCGGTCTGTTCTCGGGTGGTGACGACATCAAGACCGCGGAGCAGGCCGCTCTGTTCGGCGGCACCCCCGGTGTCTTCATGGACCGCAACTACCACACGGCGCAGGACACTCTCGCGAACGTGAACCGGGACGCGATCGACATCTTCGCGCGTGCCATCGGCAACGCGACGGCGGTGCTGGCGTGGGATGCGGCAGAGGCACCCGCGGAGCCGACCCCGGAGCCGACGCCTCCCCCGGTGGTTCCGACCCCGACGCCGACCAGCCAGCCCAGTGCTTCACCGAGCGCGACCGCGGCTCCGGGGGCCGGGTCGGGCTCGCGTGGCTCCCTCGCGACGACGGGATCAGACCTCGAGGGATCCGCCCTCCCGGCGATCGGCGTGGGGATGCTGATGCTCGGCACACTGATCGCCGCGGGCTCGCTCATGCACCGGCGCCGCGCGCGCGGTGACAGGGCGTCGTAGAGCGCCAGCCGGGGTTGGCCGAGCACCGGTGCGTGGGAGCGCCGGTGCTCGGGGGCCTCGAGCACGGGGGTGTGGGAGCACCGGTGCTCGGGGGTCTCGAGCACGTCGGTTCGCCCCTCCTCCACAGGCGGGCGCCGCGACGAGTTATCCACGAATATGCCCGCAGACCTGGGATAAGTTGGCTCTGCTTCGTAGTATTGGAACATGTCTTCGAATGTCCCAGGCGGATCCGCTGAGGCCGGTGCCGCCGGTCGGCCTCCGACGGGTCCGGTGGCAACGCTCGATGCGCTTCTCAGAAACGTCGTCGCCGCCGAAGCCGCCCTCGCGGTGGCCGAGGTGGCGCGCGTTCGCGCTCTCGCCACCGCCGGCAGGTTCGCCCTCGATGCCGCATCCTCCGCACGGGCACCCGTGCGGGCGTCGGATATGGCCATGCGGGAGGTGGCGTCCGAGATCGCTGCGGCCTGCCGCGCGTCGGATCGCACCGTCCAACGCGAGATCAACGAGGCGCTGACACTCGTGGAGTCGTTCCCCGCCACCGTCTCCGCGTGGGAAGCCGGCGTTCTCTCGCGTCGACACGTGCGGGTGATCGCCGATGTCGGAATCGAGCTCCCCCGCGAGACGCGGGGCGAGTACGACGCGTTCGCCGCCGCTCTCGCCGAGGAGCTGAGCCCGGGCAGGCTGAAGGGTCGGCTCACCGTGGCCGCGCAGCGCCTGCATCCGACCACGCTGACCGAGCGCCATCGAGAAGGAAGAGAGCACCGAGCCGTGCGGGTCGTCCCGCGCGAGAACGGAATGTCCGACCTCATCGCCACCCTCCCCACCGTGCTCGCCGAGGCGGTACTCGATCGGTTGACCCAACAGGCACAGGTCATCCTCGATGCGCCCCCGACTGCAGCGGCAGCGGCAGCCGGCGTGCGGACGATGGATCAGGTCCGAGCGGACGTGCTGGCCGATCTGCTTCTCACTTCCGACCCGACGATCGACCCCACCCGCCCCGAGGACGGTCCCGGCACCCTGGGCAAGATCCGTGCCCGCGTGCAGGTGGTGGTGCCAGCTTTGACGATGCTCCAACCTGGACGGGAGAACACTCTGCCCGCCGAACTGGTTGGCCACGGTCCGATCGATGCCGACACGGCGCGCACCCTGGCCGAGACCACGAGTGTGCCCTGGGATCGGGTCATCACCCACCCCGTCACCGGGGCCGTCCTTCACGCCGACACCTACCACCGCACCGCCGCGATCGACCGGTACCTGCGGGCGCGAGACAGGCACTGCCGGTGGCCCGGCTGCACCGCCCCCGCGATCCGGTGCGAAATCGACCACAGCGTCGATTGGGCGCTCGGTGGTTCCACCGACGTCCGCAACCTCTGCTGCCTGTGCCAGCGCCACCACACCCAGAAGCAGTTCACCCGGTGGAGCGTGCGACAGCTCGGCGCGGGGGTTCTCGAGTGGACCTCACCCACCGGACGCGTGTACATCGACACCCCCGACCCGTACCCCGTGGCCGAGGCACGGGCGGGGGCACCACCCGACGTGCGGTTCCAGCCCGACGATGCGTCGTCGTCACCCCCGCACGCCACACCCCACGGTTCGATCGATGCTGCCCCGTTCTGAACTCGGCATCGACGTGCACGCTGATCTGCGTCCTCGAACCGGCGCGCCGTCCGATAGGCGCCCCGGCCGGCGCGGCAGCCGCCCCGGTCACGCCACACACGCCCGCCGCCGGGGTCGCGCTCGACGGTGCAACACTCGACGGTGGAACACTCGACGCCCGAACACACGACGGTGGAACACTCGATGATGAATCCGAACCGCCCCCGCAGCCATCGAGAAGAGGCCACGTGAAAGACGTCGATCGCGCGGCACTCGCGATTTCTGCCGCGCTCGCCGGGGTCGCCGGGTACGTGGATGCCATCGGCTTCTTGGACACCGGTGGACTGTTCGTGTCGTTCATGAGTGGGAACTCCACCCAGGCGGCCGTCGAGATATTCGGCCCGGGTGCCGCCGTGGCCCTGGCATCCGCGGGCATCATCGCCGCATTCGTCGCCGGGGTCGCCATCGGGGGCGTGACCACCACCGTCCTCGCCCGGCCTCGCGCCTGGATCGTCGGGGGCGCGGCCACGGGCGTCGCCCTCGTCGCTGCGCTCGCCCTTGCGGGACAAGCGACGGTATGGCGCGTGGCACTCCTCGCGGCGGCGATGGGCGCCCTCAACACGCTCTTCCTCGCCGACGGACGGGCGCGCGTCGCGATCACATATTCGACCGGAACTCTCGTCAGTCTGGGTCTGGCTATCGCGACCGCCCTGACGGGAGGATCGCGCCAGGCGTGGCAACGTCCGCTCCTGCTGTGGTCGTCGCTGGTCGGCGGCGCGATCGTGGGTGCGATCGCCCACCGGTGGGGCAGCCCGCTCGCCCTGTCCCTCGCCGCCGTCGCACTGGCGCTCGTCACCGTGCTCCTGGCGACCCGCCGGGCCGGGGCCGCGCCCTGACTGGCGCCCCGGTTGCACCGGGGCGAAGCCGCGCAGTGCCCCGCCCGGGTCCGGATCACACCCGGATGAGCACCTTGCCGACAGCCCCCGCCTCGACAGCGTCGTGCGCCGCGGCGGTCTCCTCGAGGGGGAACCACGTCAGCGGGAGGCCGACCTCTTCTCCCACGGGGAGCACGCCGTCGGCCACCGCGGCAGAGACATCCTCGGCCGCCGCGGTCAACGCGTCCTCGCCGACCGTGTACAGCAGGAGTCCCTGCCAGCGCACGTTCTTGGCGAAGCTCTCGCGAACGGCCGCCGTGAAGCTGTCGCCACCGTTGTCGGCGTAGTACCCGATCGAGCCGTGGTTGGCGATCACGTCGACGTCGAGACCCGCGTTCTCGGCGATCGCCACCTCCACGACGTGGTCGATGCCGTCTGGGGCGATCTCACGGATGCGGTCGGCCAGCCCCGGCTCGGTGTACCGCAACACGTGCGGGGCACCCGCCGCGCGAGCGAGCACTTCCTTCTCGGCGCTGCTGACGGTGGCGATCACGGTGGCCCCCGCCCACACGGCGAGCTGAATGGCCGCGTGACCGACGGCCCCGGCCC
This sequence comes from Microbacterium sp. ZW3a, assembly GCF_057167165.1. NCBI lineage: Bacteria > Bacillati > Actinomycetota > Actinomycetes > Micrococcales > Microbacteriaceae > Microbacterium > Microbacterium sp. ZW3a. The sequence continues at coordinate 1,841,745 of NZ_CM169903.1, forward strand.
CACCCTGTACGAGAACCGCCCGACCGCTCAGCGCTCCGGGCGAGAGCCGGGCAGGACCGAACTCGTGGACTGTGAGCGCGCGGTGCGCCGTCATCGCCGGGACGCCGAGACTCGCACCGAGCTCGAACGACGCGTCGTCGGCCAGCGGCACGGCACGAGCGGCGGGGATGACCGCGTACTCGGCGGCGGTCCCCGTCGGACGCTGATGCTGAGCGAGGTAGACCCACACGCGATCGCCCACCGCGAGATCGTCAACGCCCTCGCCGATGGCATCCACCGTGCCCGCGCCGTCCTGGTTCGGGGTGACCTCGTCGGCGACGATCGGACGACCGACCGAGGCGCGGGCTTTCCAGTCGGTCGGATTCACGCCCGATACGGCGATGCGCACGCGCACCTCGCCGGGAGCGGGGTCGGGGATCTCGCGCTCGACGAGCGAGAGGACGGAGGAGTCACCGGGAGTGCTGTAGACGATCGTCTTCATACGCAGACTCAAGCCCGGGCGGGCGCCACGCATTCCCTGGGCGTGTCGCGCGGGGCGGCTCGGCACACTGGAGGGATGAGCTCTCTCGTGATCGCCGACGGCGTCTCGTTCCTCCCCGACGACGCGAGGGCGGCCGTCTCCGCGCGAAGCCGCACCGCCATCGGAGTCCGCGACGGCGCCATCGTCGCCATCGGCGCTCTCGCCGAGGTCCGTGCCGCGGTCGGCCCGGGCGCCGACGAGGTCGACGCGCGCGGTGGGCTCGTCACCCCCGGCTTCGTCGACGCGCACGTCCATCTGGGCGTCGGGGCGGTGGATGCCCTGCGCTGCGACCTCGCCGGAGCCGCCTCACCGGAGGAGATCGACGCGCGCGTGCGCCGCTTCGCGTCGGCTCAGCCGGGGCCCTGGGTCGTCGGCGGCGGCTGGGATCCGACGCTCTTCCCCGCCGGCGGCCCCCGGGCCGTCGATCTCGACGCGCTCGTCGGCGACCGGCCGGCGCTGCTCCTGGATGCCGACCATCATGCCGCGTGGGCGAACACCGCCGCGCTAGCGCTCGCCGGCATCGACGCGCGCACCCCCGACCCTGCCGACGGACGCATCGAACGCGAGGCCACCGGCGCTCCGAGCGGCACCCTCCGCGACGGGGCTGTTCAGCTGGTGGCCCGCCTCCTCCCCGAACCTCCCACGGAGGACATCGCCCGCGGCATCCTTCGTCTGTCCCGGCAGCTGCTCGCCGCGGGTGTCACGGGATGGCAGGAGGCGGCGCTGGGTGCCTACGGCGGATTCCCTGACTTCACCGACGCGTATCTCCACCTGCTGGCCGCGGGCACCCTCGAGGGCCGCGCGACCGGTGCGCTGTGGGTGCCCCGCGATCTCACCGACGACGGCATCGAGGCGTTCGTCGCCGGCACCGTCGAGCGCGCCGCGCGACTCGGCGCCGCCGGACTCCCCAGCAGCACCGCCAAGCTCATGCTCGACGGGATCGTCGAAACGCGCACCGCACACCTCCTCGAGCCGTACTGCGGATTCGACGAACGGGCCCGGTCGTACTTCGCCCCGGGCATCCCGACGCGCCTGGTCTCGGCTCTGAACGAGAGCGGGATCGCCGTCCACGTCCACGCGATCGGCGACGCCGCCGTGCGCGATGCGCTCGATGCGTTCGCCGCGGTCCCCGACTCCGCGCGGCGTGCGGTGCGCAACCACATCGCGCACATCCAGCTCATCCATGCCGCGGACGTCCCCCGTTTCGGCGAACTCGGCGTGACGGCCAACGCGCAACCGTTCTGGGCGTGTGCGAGCGCCCTCGCGCGGCAGAGCACCCTCCCCCTCATCGGCCCCGAACGCGCCGACGAGCTGTACGTCTTCGGCTCGCTCGCGCGCCACGGGGCGGAGCTCGCGATGGGCTCGGACTGGCCGGTCTCCACGTTCGCCCCCTGGCAGGGCATCCACGTCGCCGTCACCCGCCGCCCGCCGGGTGAGTCGGATGCCGAACCCCTCGGCGCCGGGGAGTCGCTCGGCCTCGGGCAGGCGATCCGCGCGTACACCGCGGGATCCGCGGCGCTCCTCGGCATCGGGGGCGGCCGTCTCGCCGTCGGAGACCGCGCCGACCTCGCCATCGCCGACCGCGACCCCTTCGCCGGCCCGAAGGATGCCATTCACGAAACCCGCACCGCGATCACCGTCCTGGGCGGCACCGTCGTCGCGTCGTGACGGTGGCATCACACGCGACGACGACGGCGGGCGAGACGCGCGGCATCCTCGGGGGTGCCTCACATCGCACGGGGGCGGTCCTCACCTAGAATGAGGGCACTCGCGGGAGTGGTGAAACCGGCAGACACGCAGGATTTAGGTTCCTGTGCCTTCGGGCGTGGGGGTTCAAGTCCCCCCTTCCGCACGGACATCCTTCCGTAGACACCGATTTTCCGACCCGACGGGACCGACGTGATCCACCCCACCGCCCTGCTCCCGTGGCTCGACCCGGCGACGATCATCACGAACTCCCAGCCCTGGGCGCTGCTGGTGGTGTGCTTCATCATCTTCGCCGAGACGGGCCTGCTCATCGGGTTCCTGCTCCCCGGCGACACCCTCCTGATCATGGCGGGGCTGCTCTCGCACTCCACCCCGGCCGCGCCCAACGGCGTGTTCGGCATCAACGCCTGGTTCGTGGCTCTGGCAATCGGCGTGGCCGCCTTCATCGGCGGCGAGGTCGGCTACTTCATCGGCCATAAGGCCGGGCCCTCGATCTTCGAGCGCAAAGAGTCCGGCATTTTCAGCCGTAAGAACGTCGAGCGCACCAACGCGTTCTTCCAGCGGTTCGGCGGCATCACGGTGATCCTCGCCCGCTTCGTGCCGGTGGTCCGCACGTTCGCCCCGATCGCGGCCGGCGTCGGCCACATGCCCTGGCGCCAGTACACGCTGTACAACCTGATCGGCGCGATCATCTGGGGCATCGGACTCACCATGCTCGGATACGTCGTCGGGTACATCCCCTTCGTACGCGACCTCGTGACCGAGTACATCGACGTCATCCTGTTGGCGGCCGTCGCGGGCACCGCGATCTTCATCGCCGTGCACTACTTCCGCGAGCGAGCGGCGGCCAAGCGCGACGCCGCGGCGGGTCACGCCACCGTCACCCACACCGAGGCCGAGGCGCTGGCCCTCGACCCGAACACGCTCGAAGACGGCGACCACCGCGCGCGGTGAGCCGCGCCGACGTCACGACGCCTTCGACGTCTTCTTCTTGGCATCCGCCTTCTTTTTCGGGGCGGGATCATCGCCCGCCTTCGCGCGAGTGGCGCGGGTGCGTTCCACGCTGGCGCGCAGGGCCTCCATCAGGTCGATGACCTCTCCGCCATCGTCGTCACCCTCTTGCTCGCCGAAGGTCGCCGCGGTGTCGATCGCGTCGCCCTGCTCGAGCTTGGCGTCGATGAGGGTGCGCAACTCCCGCTGATACTCGTCGCCGAACTCCTCGGGATCGAAGTCCTTCGAGAAGCTCTCGACGAGAGACGCCGACATCTCCAACTCCTTCGCCGAGATGCGCACGTCGTCGTCGAGGGCCGGGAACGCCGCATCGCGCACCTCATCGGCCCAGAGCAGCGTCTGCAACACGAGCACGTCGCCGCGCGTACGCAGCGCGGCAAGGCGCGTCTTCTGCCGCAGCGAGAAACGCACGATGGCGGTGCGATCGGTCTGCTCCAGGGTCTTCCGCAGCAGCACGTAGGCCTTCGGTGACGACGAATCGGGCTCGAGGTAGTACGCCTTGTCGAGGGTGAGCAGGTCGACCTGGTCACTGGGGACGAACTCCACGACCTCGATCTCGCGACTGCGTTCGCTCGGCAGCGAGGCGAGATCGTCTTTGGTCAGGATCACGGTCTGCTCACCGTCGTCGTAGGCGCGGTCGATGTCTTGGTAGGCGACCACCTCGCCGTCGACCTCGCAGATGCGCTGGTACCGGATCCGCCCGCCGTCGGCGTTGTGCACCTGGTGCAGCGGCACGTCGTGGTCCTCGGTCGCCGAGTACACCTTCACGGGCACGTTGACGAGACCGAACGTCAGAGCGCCCTTCCAGATCGATCGCATACCCCCAGTGAACACCGGAAAAGCGTGGATGCCGAGGGGTTGTGCCCGCAAGGGCGCAGAACTCCTGCGGCCAGGGGTCCCGCACGGCTGCAGACAGCGCACTGCGCACCGCTGCAGGAGTTGTGCAGCGAAACCCCTCCGCATCGGGCACCTCGGTCGCTCTACGCTTGAGCGATGGTGGAGCAGACGGTGCGCATCGAGGGACGCCGGCTGCGCCTGTCGAACCTCGACAAGGTGCTGTACCCCGCGACGGGCACCACTAAGGGTGAGGTGATCGACTACTACACCCGCATCGCCCCGCTGCTGCTCCCCCACACGCGCGGGCGCCCCGTGACCCGCAAGCGCTGGCCCGACGGAGTCGGCACCGACACCGACCCGGGCGAGCCCTTCTTCGCCAAGGCCCTCGAGCCCGGTGCCCCGGCGTGGGTGGCCCGGCATCCGATCGACCACTCCTCCGGGGCGAAGGACTATCCCCTCGTCGACGACCTACCCACCCTGGTGTACCTGGCGCAGGTCGCGAGCCTCGAGCTGCACGTGCCGCAGTGGCGGTTCACCGCCGCCGGCGAGCGCCAGAATCCCGACCGGTTGGTGCTCGACCTCGACCCGGGGCCGGGGGTGGGACTCGCCGAGTGCGCGGAAGTGGCGCGCTGGGCGCGCACGATCCTCATCGACATGGGCCTCGACCCGATGCCGGTGACCAGCGGCAGCAAGGGCATTCACCTGTACGCGCATCTCGACGGCCGACAGAGCAGCGATGCGGCGAGCGCCGTCGCGAAAGAGCTCGCCCGAGCGATCGAGGCGGATCACCCCGACCTCGTCGTCAGTCAGATGGCAAAGGCCGCGCGTCCCGGCAAGGTGTTCATCGACTGGAGTCAGAACAACGGCTCCAAGACGACGATCGCGCCGTACTCGCTACGCGGACGCTCCGAACCGACCGTCGCGGCACCGCGCACCTGGGCGGAGCTCGACGATCCGGGGCTGCGGCACCTGCGGTTCGACGAGGTGCTCGCCCGCCCCGAGGACCCGCTCGCGATCGTCGACGACGCCCCGTTGCGCGCCTACCTTTCCAAGCGCACCGCGGGACGCACGCCCGAACCGATGCCCGACACCCCGCGCGGCGAGCGCGCCGGTGAGGGGCTGCCCCGCTTCGTGATTCAGGAGCACCACGCCTCGCGACTGCACTGGGACCTGCGGCTCGAACGCGCCGGAGTGCTCGTCAGCTGGGCCGTGCCCAAGGGCGTGCCCCGCACCGCCGACAAGAACAGCCTCGCCGTGATGACCGAGGACCACCCCCTCCGGTACCTCGACTTCGCCGGCGAGATCCCCCGGGGTCAGTACGGGGCCGGCACGATGACGGTCTGGGACACCGGACGCTACGAGCTCGAGAAGTGGCGGGACGACGAGGTCATCGCCACCCTCGAGGGGCGGCCGGGCGGTCCGCTGGGTCGCGTGCGTCTCGCCCTCATCCGCACGGAGGGCGCGGGCGAGAAGTCGCAGTGGCTCCTGCACCGAATGAAGACGGATGCCGACGGCCACCCGCAGGGTGACGGCGCCGTCGTCGTGCCCCGGGCTGCGGAGCCCGCCGACGACCCGGCACCCCGCGAACCGGAGCCCGCCGACACCGACACCGGCTCCGCGGATCTCCGCCCGATGCAGGCGACCGCGGCGACCCCCGGACTCGCGGGCGCCGCCGCCGACCGCTGGGGGCGAACCTGGGTGGAGATGAAGTGGGACGGCATCCGCGGTCTCGGCTTCTGGGACGGCAGTCGCCTCACCCTGCGTTCGCGCAACGGCAACGACCTCACCGCCGCCTATCCGGAGCTGACGGCCGTCGACCTCGGACTGGGCCCCGTGCCGGCCGTCATCGACGGCGAGATCGTCGCGCTCGACGGTCAGGGTCGGCCGAGCTTCCCCCTCCTGCAGAAGCGCATGAACCTCTCCCGACCCCGCGAGATCGCGCAGGAGTCCGCGCGGACGCCCGTGCACCTGTACCTGTTCGACGTGTTGCGCGTGGGCGAACGCGACGTCACCGCTCTTCCGTTGGCCGAGCGTCGCGGCATCCTGGAGGATCTCGCCCGGGATGCCACCGCCCCCGTCGTCGTCCCGCCGGTGTTCGACGACGTCGAGGGGGCGCTGTCGGCGAGCGGACGATTCGGGCTCGAGGGGATCGTCGTGAAAGACGCGGAGTCCGCCTACCGACCGGGTCACCGCTCGGAACGGTGGTTGAAGGTCAAGCACTCTCGCACGCAGGAGGTGGTCATTGGGGGCATCCGTCCCGGGCAGGGCAACCGGTATGGCACGATCGGTTCGCTCCTGGTGGGCGTCCCCTCCCCCGACGGTCTGCGCTACGCGGGGCGGGTCGGGTCGGGCTTCGGCGAACAGACCTTGAAGAAGCTGACAGCACTGCTCGAGCCACTTCGCACCGACGCCGACCCGTTCGTCGGTGTCCCCGCCGCCGACGCGCGCGACGCGCTCTGGGTGCGCCCCGAGCTCGTCGGGGAGGTCGAGTTCGCGGAATTCACCCCGGGCGGCATCCTGCGCCAGGCGCGGTGGCGGGGTCTGCGCCCCGACAAGGACCCGGGCGACGTGGTGCGCGAGGACTGAGTCCTATGCGTGCTGCGCGTCGTGCTCGACGTGACCGGCCGGTTCGAGCTGGAACGTCGAGTGCTCGACGTCGAAGTGCTCGGCGAGGCACCCCTGGAGCGACGCCAGGATGCGGGCGGCACGGCCGTCGGCGAGGGCCGCGTCGTCGACCACCACGTGGGCGCTGAATACCGGGGCTCCGCGCGTCAGCTGCCAGACGTGCACGTCGTGCACGTCGACGACGCCGTCCGCTTCGCGCAGGTGGCGACGGATCTCGGCCACCTGTACGCCCGTGGGCGCGGACTCGGTGAGCACGACGACGACCTCCCGCAGCAGACCGATCGCACGCGGCACGATGAGCACCGCGATGAACAGGGAGGCGATGGCATCCGCCTGCACGAACCCGGTCACGACGATCACGATCGCCGCACCGATCACCGCCGCCGATCCGATGAGGTCGCCCAGCACCTCGAGGTAGGCGCCGCGCACGTTGATGCTGCGCTTCTGTGCGCGGCTGAGTAGCCACATCGACACCGCGTTGGCCACGAGCCCCGCCGCGGCGACGATCAGCATGAGCCCGCCCTGCACCTCCGCCTCCGCGGGGGTGAGGAGCCGCTGCACCGCTTCGAACCCCACCCACAGGCTCAGCACGATCAGAACGACACCGTTGACGAGAGCCCCCAGTACCTCGGCGCGCTGATACCCGAAGGTGCGGCGATCATCGGCGGGCCGGGCCGCGATCGAGGTGGCGATGAGCGCGATCACGAGGGCCGCCGCGTCGGTGAACATGTGCGCCGCGTCCGCGAGCAGGGCCAGAGAACCCGAGAGAACGGCCCCGACGACCTGCACGATCATGACCGACACGGTCAGGCTGAGCGCCACCGTCAGGAGGCGGCGGTGACCGGCATCGCGGAGACCTCCGGCGGGCGCGTGATCGTGCATGGGTCCAGGCTAGATCCGCCCGAGCGCGGGCCGTGGCGTTTCCGCGTAGTCGGGAATGAGAGCGGCTATCGCTCTCGGCTTCAGCGCTGCAGCCCGGCGAGTTGGCGCTGGATCCGGCGGTGGGCGTGCAGCGCGGGGTACACCCCGAGGAACACGGCCATGGGCGCGCGCAGGCGCACGTCGCGGATGCCGTGGGCGGAGTACGTCGTCTCGAACCGCTCGACGTACCGCCGGAACTCCCGCGGCCGATCGTCGACGCGACGGAGGGACATGCCGGCCACGACCGCCGAGCTGTATCCGATGCGTCGCCCCGCCCACGCGAGGTGGATCGCGATGTCGAGGTCCTCGTGCAGGACATCGGCCCGGTCGTCGCACAGGTGCGGTCGCACCTCCCGCCACGCGTCGGCGCGCACCGCCATGTTGCTCCCGAACAGGAAGGTGAGATCCCCCGCCATCCGCACCTGCAGCCGGCGCAGCCGGTCGTCGATCTGCTGGCCGATCGACCGCAGGGGAAGCTCGTAGTACTCCATCGGTCCCGACACGGCGTCGATCTCGGCGTCGGCGAACACCCTCGACACCTGGGCGACCCAGTCGGGTTTGAGCACCGTGTCGGCGTCGATGCGTCCGAGCACGTCGCCCCGGGCGGCATCCATCCCCACGTTGCGTGTGGGGATGAGTCCCTGTCGCTCGTCCTGGCGGAGCAGGCGGATGACGGAACCCGGGTGGTCGGCGATGAGGCGCTGCACGACCCCACGCGTGCCGTCGACCGAACGGTTGTCGACGACGAGCACCTCGGCCGGCCGCACCGTCTGAGCGAGGATCGCCTCCAGGCATCGGCCGATCACCGCCTCCTCGTTGAAGGCGGGAACGATGATCGACACCGACGGCACGTGAGCCACCCCCGGTGTCTACCCGATCAGAGTGACCGAAGAAGGGGTATCAGGTTGCGAAACGCCCGCGCACGGTGAGAATGCGCGTTCTTCTCGTCAGCGGTCCACTCGCCGACCGTACGTTCGGCACCGGCGTCCTGCCCATCGGGCACGAAGATCGGGTCATACCCGAAACCACCCGATCCCGACGGAGCGGTCGCCAGGCGTCCGGGCCAGCGTCCCTCGACCGTGTCTTCGACCCCGTCGGGGCGCACCAGCGCGATGACCGACACGAACTGCGCCGTGCGGTGCGGATCGGCGACGTCGGAGAGCTGGTCGAGCAAAAGCTCCAGGTTCGCCGTCGCGTCTTTCCGATGCCCGGCCCAGTACGCCGAGAACACGCCGGGAGACCCCCCGAGCACGTCGACGGCCACACCCGAGTCGTCGGCGAGCGCCGGAAGGCCCGTGTGCGCGGCCGCCGCGCGCGCCTTGATGAGGGCGTTCGCCGCGAAGGTCACCCCGTCTTCGACCGGCTCGGGTCCGTCGTAGCCGACGACCTCCAGGTCGGGGCGGGTGTCGCGGACGATCGCCTGGAATTCTTCGACCTTATGCGGGTTGTGGGTCGCCAGAACGATGCGCGCCACGTCAGGCCTTCAGGGCCTCGGTCTGCAGGTCGCGCAGGCGCGCGCACCCGTCGACGCCGAGCTCGAGCAGGCGGTCGAGCTCGGCCTTGTCGAACGGCGCACCCTCGGCCGTGCCCTGCACCTCGACGAACAGACCCCGGCCGGTGACCACGACGTTCATGTCGGTCTCGGCGCGCACGTCCTCGACGTACGCCAGGTCGAGGAGCGGCGTGCCATCGACGATGCCGACCGATACCGCCGACACCGAGTCGAACAGGACCTCGGAGCGCTGAGCGATGAACTTCTTCTCGCGGCCCCAGGCGATCGCATCTGCCAGGGCGACGTACGCGCCCGTGATCGCCGCGGTCCGCGTGCCACCGTCGGCCTGCAGCACGTCGCAGTCGATGACGATCGTGTTCTCTCCGAGCGCCTTGGTGTCGACCACGGCGCGCAGCGCGCGGCCGATCAGGCGCGAGATCTCGTGCGTGCGCCCGCCGACCTTGCCCTTGATGCTCTCGCGGTCGTTGCGGCTGTTCGTCGCGCGCGGGAGCATCGCGTACTCGGCCGTGACCCAGCCCTTGCCCTTGCCGGTGAGCCAGCGCGGCACCCCGTTCGTGAACGAGGCGGTGCACAGCACCTTGGTGCCGCCGAACGTGATCAGCGCGGAGCCCTCGGCGTGCGCCGACCAGCCCCGTTCGATCGTGACGGGACGCAGTTCGTCGACGGCGCGGCCGTCTTTGCGGGTGTCGGTCATGGTTCTCCTCGGGACGGGATGGATGCCACGCCTCAGCGCGGCAGGTCGATGGCGCCGGTCTGCACGAGCTGCACGTCGCGCACCTCGCGTCCCATCAGGCGATGGGCCAGGCGGAGGAACTCGTCGGCGGACGCGCCGGTGGCTTCGTAGCGGTGGGAGGCCGTGGCATCCGGCCCCGCGAGCAGGTCGCGGGAGACCAGCTGACGATAGACGTCTTTCGCGGTCTCGCTGTCGCTGGAGACGAGGCTCACCTCGGGGCCCATCACGTAGCTGATGGCGCCCTCGAGGAACGGATAGTGGGTGCAACCGAGCACGAGCGTGTCGACTTCGGCGTGACGCAACGGAGCGAGGTACTGCTCGGCGACGGCGAGCACCTCGGGCGAATCGGTGACCCCGGCCTCGACGAACTCGACGAAGCGCGGGCAGGCCTCGGCGAACACCGTGAGGCGCTCGTTGACCTCGAGCATGTCTTGGTAGGCGCGGGACCCGATGGTGCCGACGGTACCGATCACGCCGATGCGCCCGTTGCGGGTGGTCGACATGGCCGTGCGCACCGCGGGTCCGATCACCTCGACCACGGGAACGTCGTAGCGCTCGCGCGCGTCGCGCAGCATCGCCGCCGAGGCGGTGTTGCAGGCGATCACGAGCATCTTGACGCCCTGCTCGACGAGGGTGTCGAGCACCTCGAGCGCGTAGCGACGCACGTCGGCGATGGGCTTGGGGCCGTAGGGCGAACGCGCGGTGTCGCCGATGTAGAGGATGGACTCGCGCGGAAGCTGGGCCGACACGGCCCGGGCGACGGTGAGCCCACCGACTCCCGAGTCGAAGATCCCGATCGGCGCGTCGTTCATAGGCGTCCAGCCTACCCGGAGCCTCGCTCCCCCTTCGGTCTGTCCCCACCGCAATAGGCTGAGCCAATGACGCGCAGCACGGCCCTGCACACCGACCGGTACGAACTCACCATGCTCGACGCGGGACTGCGCGACGGCACCGCGCACCGCCGGTGCGTGTTCGAGGTGTTCGGTCGGCGCCTGTCGGGCGGGCGCCGTTTCGGCGTCGTGGCCGGCACCGGGCGCCTTCTCGACGCGATCCGCGACTTCCGCTTCGGCGACGACGAACTGCGGTTCCTGCGCGACAACAAGATCGTGGACGCCGCCACCCTCGACTTCCTCGCCGGATACCGTTTCACCGGCTCGATCACCGGCTACCGCGAGGGCGAGCTGTACTTCCCGGGGTCGCCTCTCCTGATGATCGAGGGCACGTTCGCCGAAGCGGTCATCCTGGAAACCCTGGCGCTCAGCGTGCTGAACTTCGACTCGGCCGTCGCCACCGCCGCCGCGCGCATGACGGTCGCCGCGGGTGACCGGCCACTGGCCGAGATGGGCTCGCGACGGGCGAGCGAGGAGTCCGCCGTGGCTTCCGCACGGGCCGCCTACATCGCCGGGTTCTCGGCCACGAGCAACCTCGAGGCGGGGCGCCGCTGGGGCGTGCCCACGATGGGCACCGCCGCGCACGCCTGGACTCTCCTGCACGACACCGAAGAAGCGGCGTTCCGCTCGCAGATCGACGCTCTGGGCACCGACACGACCCTGCTCATCGACACGTACGACATCGCCGAGGGCGTGCGCACCGCCGTGCGGGTCGCCGGCACCGGCCTCGGCGGCGTGCGCATCGACTCGGGCGATCTGCCCATCGTGGCCGGAGAGGTTCGCGCCCTGCTCGACGACCTGGGGGCGACGACCACGCGCATCACGGTCACCAGCGACCTCGACGAGTACGCCATCGCCGCCCTGGCGGCATCCCCCGTCGACGGCTATGGCGTCGGAACGTCCGTGGCAACGGGCTCGGGCGTCCCGACCGCGGGCCTGGTGTTCAAGCTCGTCGCTCGTGCGGCGACAGACGGGTCGTGGGTGCCCGTTGCCAAGGCTTCCGCGCAGAAGGCGTCGCACGGCGGGCGCAAGGCCGCCTTCCGCCGCCTCGACGGCGGCACCGCCACGACGGAGGTGATCGTGGTCAGCGACGGGTTCGAGGAGCTGTCCACCCCCGCCGAGCATCCGGACGCCCGGGCCCTGCAGGTGCCGCTCGTCGTCGACGGAGAACCGGATGCCGCGGCCCTCGGCCCCGCCGGCGTTGAGGCCGCCCGCGCCCATCACGCGCGCGTGCGCGAAGAGCTCCCCGTCCACGCCCTCGCACTGAGCCGATCCGAGCCGGCTCTGCCGACGGAGTACGTCGAGCTCTGACGCCACCGCCGAGGACACCGACCCGGGTGATCCTCTTTTGGACAGGGGCGAGATTCCCCCGGCATCCACCGGGGAGTTCGCGCGTGCTGCGTAGCGTGGGTAGTCCGCCTGCCCGACGGTGACGGCGGACAGAACGAGGACTGCGCCGAACGGAGAGCACCATGACCGACGACGCCCGCCACCGCCACCCGGCCCGCCGCACCGTCCTGGTGGCGTCCGCCTGGGCGATGCCGGTCATCGCATCGACGTTCGTGCCCGCCTTGGCGCAGTCGGCGCAGTCGCGCGGCAGCGTACCCGCTTCCAAGGTGCGGGTGAGCCCCGATTTCCTCGCGGCAGACGCCGACCGTTACGACCCCGCCACCGGGGTCAACCGTGGGCCCATCGTCGTGTACGTCCGCGCTCGTTACGACCAGAACATCGTGTGGTGGCCGACGCCCGATCCGAGTGTGGCGACCGTCCCCTACGTGGTGCAGGTGAGCGGGCCCCTCGGCACGAGTACCCTGACCGGCGCCGTCACCATCCCCATCGGTGGATACGCTCAGCAGGAGCGCTGGTATCCCGGCCCGAACGACTTCCCCATTCCGGCCGGCACGTACACGTTCACTCTGACGCTGTTCGGCAGCGATGGCTCGACGTCGGCGTCGACCTCGGTCACCGTCAGCTAGGGGCGCGTCGTCAGCGGTTCAGCGACTCGTAGATTTCCTTGCACTGCGGGCACACCGGAAACTTCTCGGGATCGCGGCCCGGCGTCCACTTCTTGCCGCACAGGGCGCGCACCGGCTTCCCCGTCAGCGCAGACTCGAGGATCTTGTCTTTCTTGACGTAGTGCGAAAAACGCTCGTGGTCACCCGGCTCGATGTTCTCTTCGCGGATGAGCTCTTCGAGCTCACGATCCAGGGTCGCAAGACCCCCGCTGTCGGGACGGTCGAGAGGGGTGCTCATGGTGTGCCAGTGTAGCCGCGGAGCGCACCGGTGGGACGGACGGATGCCGCCGGCCGGCGGTGCCGCCGCGCGGGAAGCACGTCACGTCGCCTCGGCGAACTCCATCAGCCGCGTACCGCGACGTTCGAAGAGCGCAGCTCCGACGGCGACTCCCCCCACGAGCACGACGCCGCCCGCCACCAGTCCCGACCAGAGGGCGAGGTAGGTGTCGGCCGTGTCGGAGGTGGCTGCCTGCCACGCGAACCACAGGGCGGGGGCGGCCGCCGCGAGAGCGCCCACCATCACCAGCGCTTGCGCCGCCACTCCTCCCGATCCCGTGCGCTGCGGCTGCCGGAACGGACTGTCGCCGGGCCGCGAGACCGCGTACGGGGCCGCGACCGACGAGATGCTCGACAGTCCCAACCCCGCCAGGAAGAGAGCGGCGCAGACACCGACGAGGGCGGGAGCGAACGACCAGCGCCCGTGCGCGGCGATCGCGAGCGGGATGGCCACCGCCAGGAGCGGGACCCCGATGAGCACGACGGGCACGAGTCGTCCGACTCGGTCGGAGAGTCCCCGCACACCGCTGGCGATGTGCATCCACAGGGCGGTGGAGTCGTAGGCGAGGTCGTTGTGCGGCAGCCAGCCGAGGAACAGCGCCATGATGGGCGCCGGCAGCAGCATGGCGAGCTCGAGCGGCACCCCCGCCACTAAGAGAGGCACGGTCGAGAACACCGCGGCGATCGGCACCACCACGATGTTCACGACGTACCGGCGATCACGCAGCCAGTACGACAGGCTGCGAGCGGCAACCGCTCCGCCCGGCGTCCCCGGGAGGAGCGCGAACCACCCGAGTCCGGCCCGCTCGCGCACGGTGATGGGCCGCGGCGTCGTCGTCAGGAGGAGCCGCACGAGGGCGAACCACGCCACCAGGAGCACCGCGACGGTTGCCAGCGCGACGATCACGCTGCCGACCACCGCTCCGGAGGAGGGCGCGAGGGCGATACTCCATGCGGCACCGACGGGCGTCCACGCGAGGGCCTCCGCGGCTGACACCAGTTGCGACGGCACGGCCCCGCGCCATTCGAGGGACGCAAGGAAGATGCCGACCGGCACGACGACCACGAGGACCGCCACGAGGTAGACCCCGATCAGCTCCCGCGACTGGCGCGGTCGTCGCACCAGCGCTCCGAGCGCCATGCTCACGCGGGCCAGCAGGACGCAGGTGACGACGCCGAGGACGATCGACACCACGCCCGCGATGATCGCGGCACCGTGGGCTGTCCACGCCACGGCGAGACTGATGGCGAGCACGAGCACGACGAAGACCGGGACACTCACCAGCCCCGCGAGCACGAGCGAAGCCGCGAGCGGGCGGGGCTCGGGGCCCACGACCGCGAACCGCCGCGGGTCGAGCGGATCGACGGATGCCGTCACCGGCGGGGCGATCGCGAAGCCCAGAGTGACGGCCGACCCGGCGAGCACCGTCACGACGGCCGTCGTCAGCCGATCGGACTGAGCGAGCGCGGCGACGTTGATCGCCGCGAACACGGTGCCGGCGACGAGGACGAATAGTCCGACGACGCGGCGGATCACGTGATCCCGGTCACCCCGGAGGGCGCCGAGCATCATGGCGAGCCTCAGGCGGAGAACGTGTGCAACCACTCGAGGCCCTCCACGTCGCCGAGACCGCCCGCGAGTTCCAGGAAGCGCTGCTCGAGGGTCGACTCACCGCGCACCTCGTCGACCGTGCCCTCGGCGAGGACCTGGCCCGACACGATGACCGCGACGCGGGAGCACACGCGCTCCACCAGCTCCATCCCGTGGCTCGACAGGATGACCGTGCCACCGTGCGCGACGTAGGCGCCGAGGATGTCGAGGATGACCGCGCTCGACACGGGGTCGACAGCCTCGAACGGCTCGTCGAGCACGAGCAACCGCGGCGAGTGGATCATCGCCCCCGCCAGCATGACCTTCTTCGTCATGCCCGCCGAGTAATCCGAGACCGGACGCCCGAGGGCATCCACGAGGTCGAAGGCGCGCGCGAGGTCGGCCGCGCGGCTTTCGACCACCGAGGAGGGAAGGCCTCGCAGAGCGCCGTAGTACGACAGCAGCTGGCGCCCGGTGAGGCGGTCGAAGGTACGCAGACGGTCGGGGAGGACACCGATCATCTTCTTCGCGAGACGGGACTGGCGAGCCGCATCGACACCATTGATCTCGACGCTGCCCCCGTCGGCCCGGAGGAGACCGGCGATGATCGACAGCGTCGTGGTCTTTCCCGCGCCATTCGGGCCGACCAAACCGTAGAACGACCCGGCGGGAACGGTGAGGTCGACGCCGTCCACGGCCCGCAACTCGCCGAAGGTCTTCGTGACGTTACGCAGGCTGAGGGCGGGGACCGCGGGAGTCTCCCGCGCAGGCTCCTCTAGCGCAGACTCCTCCACGGCAGGCTCCTCCACGGCAGGCTCCTCCACGGCAGGCTCCTCCACCGCGACATCGGGGCGGGAAGGATCTTCCGGGGCGTCTCCGCCCTCGGCCTCGACAGGCGCCTCACGGTCCGCCGCGTCATCGACCGGCGCGTCGACGACCGGCGCGTCGTCGACCGGCGCGTCGTCGGGGGCACCCCCCTCAGCAGGCGCAGCCTCATCGGGCGCAGCCTCATCGGGCGCAGCCTCATCGGGCGCAGCCTCATCGGGCGCAGCGTCAACCGGCGCAGCCTCATCGGGCGCAGCGTCAACCGGCGCTGCCTCAGCCGGAGCATCCGTGGTGACCGGAGCACCCGTGGTGGCCGGCTCCAGGACCGGAACGATCGTCACGGTCGGGAGGGGTGGCCGCGGGGGCACGACGAGATCGGCGGGAACCGGCGGCGGCCCGGGGCGACTCGCGGTCGTCTCGGTCTCGGCCGAGGTGGGCGTGGGGGGCGCGTCCGCCGGTCGGGCGGCCGGCTTCTTGGCCGCCGGCGTGCGCGGAGTCGCGGGCTTCTTCGCCGCGGTCGTGCGCGGCGTGGCGGGCTTCTTCGCGGCCGGCGTGCGCGGCGTAGCCGGCTTCTTCGCCGCCGGCGTGCGCGGCGTCGCGGGCTTCTTCGCCGCTGGCGTCCGGGGAGTGGCCGGCTTCTTCGCGGCCGACGAGGCGCGCGGAGCGCGGGGCGCGGGAGCCTCACCGGGCTCCTCGGCATCCGTCGACTCGGGAGCGGCGGCGGCCGGTCGCGCAGGCGGACGCCGCGGCGCTCGGGGCGTGGTCGGGCGCGATTTCGGTGTGGGCGGAGTGGGATCGGCGTCGACGCTCGCCGCGTCGGGCTCCGACCCTGAAGAGGCGGATTCGGGGGGCTGCGGCAGCGACGCTGTCATCACTCCAAGCTATCAACCCCCTCGGACAGCGACGGAGGCGGCTCGGAGCGGCGGGAAAATTCACGCGCCATCACGAATACGCAACAACAAGAGCGAATTCTGCACCTTCTCAGGCGATTTGACTACCATGAATTCGACACGAAGGCGTGACTTTCCGATGAACCGGAAATGACAACTCATCCCCCAGGAGACTGCCTTGACACCTCAGATCGTCATCCTCGCCGCGGGCATGGGCTCGCGCCTCGGGCGCAGTCTGCCCAAACCGCTCACCGAACTGGCCGACGGCCGCAGCATCATGCAACAGCAGCACGACAACATCCGCGCCGCCTTCGGCCGCGACGCGCGAATCACCACCGTCGTGGGCTACCGCGCCGAGACCGTGGTCGACGCGTTCCCGGAGGTCGAGTACGTCTACAACGACCGCTACGACCAGACGAACACGTCGAAGAGCCTGCTGCGGGCGCTCGCCGCGACCGGACGCGGTGGCGTGCTGTGGATGAATGGCGACGTCGTCTTCGACCCCCGCGTCCTCGGACGCGCGGTCGAACTGATCGAGGCAGATCGTTCGTTCGTCACCGTCGACACCGCCTCGGTGAGCGACGAAGAGGTCAAGTACACCGTCGACGCCGAGGGCTTCGTCAAGAACCTCTCGAAGGTTGTCACAGGCGGCCTCGGCGAGGCCGTGGGCATCAACTTCGTGTCGTCGCGCGACAAGAAGACCCTGCAGCGTCACCTGCAGCGCGTCGATGACCAGGATTACTTCGAGCGCGGCATCGAACTCGCGATCGCCGTGGACGGCATGCGGGTCGAGCCGCTCGACATCTCCGACCTGTACGCCGTCGAGGTCGACTTCGCGGAAGACCTCGAGCGCGCGAACCTGTTCGTCTGATCCGAGCCGCGCGTCAAGTCCCCCGCCGTCGCCGTGCGGCGGGAGAGGATGAGGTCATGGCTGAGAAGGCGCACCGCATCCATTCCCTGCCCGACGACGCGCCCTGGACGGGCGGGCTTCCGCCGGCCGGGTCCGAGGAGCATCCCCGCACGATCCGTATGCTCGACCGCGTGCTGGCCGTGCAGCGCCCCGCCGTCATGGCGCACCTGCGGAGCATCCGGCTGCGCCACCCCGACGCCTCCCCGCAGGACATCCTGCGGATCCTCGAACGGCGCTACCTCGCCGCGGTGACCACGGGCGGCGCAGCGGTGGGCGCGACGGCCGTGGTTCCCGGCATCGGCACGGGGGTGACGCTCGCCCTGAGCGGCGTCGAGACCGTCGGCTTCCTCGAGGCCACGGCTCTGTTCGCGCAGTCCGTCGCCGAGGTGCACGGGGTCGCCGTGGACGACCCCGACCGTGCGCGGGCACTCGTGCTCACCCTCATGCTCGGCAAGGAGGGCATCGACCTGGTGTCGCAGCTGGCGTCCCAGGCGGCCGGACGGGGTACGACCCGCTCAAGTTACTGGGGCGAAATGGTCACCAAGACGCTGCCGCGCGCCGCCGTCGGCCCCCTCGTCGACCGGCTCAAGACCACCTTCGCGCGCCAGTTCGCCGCCCGCGGTGGGGCATCCTGGGTGGGCAAAGCCCTGCCGTTCGGCGTCGGGGCCGTCGTGGGGGGTGCGGGCAACCACATCCTCGGACGACGGGTGCTCGTCAATTCGCGGCGCGCGTTCGGCGCTCCCCCGCTCATCCTTCCCCGCGACATCGAGCCGCAGCCGGGCGCCGAACGGCTGGAGCGACGGGCCGCCGGCGGCGTGCAGCGGGTCGGCGGAGCCATCGCTGGGGCCGTGGGGTCGGCGACCCGTCGCACCGGCTCCGTCGCTCGCAAGGCTCTCCCGCGTCGAAACAGCGCCGACAAGCCGGACGACAGCGCCGACGAGGACTGAGACCCATCTCATCGACCCCGCCCGCGCGCAAGGCCCCGGGTGGGCGAACCCGGATCGCGTTAGCCTCACGGCATGGGTGACCTCCTCGATCTCCTGTCCGCATGGATGCCGCGTCAGCGCTGGTACGGCACGAAAGGCCGCGATCCGCGCCTCACGCTCGTGGCGGAATGGGAGTTGTCCGCGCCCGACTCGCGGCTCCTCCTGGTGCGCGACGACGCCGTCGCCCCGGCGGCGGTGTACCAGGTCCCCGTCTCCGTGCGGGAGCCCGACGATGTCCTCCCGGGCAGCCTGATCGGCCCCACCGCCGACGGCCGGGTGTGGACGGATGCCACGACAGACCCGCGCTACACCGACCTGCTGTTCCGGCTGGTCACCGTCGAGGGAACCGTAGCCTCCCCGGAACCGGGGCTGGTCGGCATCCCGCTATCAACCTCGATCGCGATCCCCACCGCGGAGAACATCCCCGCCCGCGTGCTGAGCGGCGAGCAGTCGAACACCTCGATCATCTTCCGCCCCGAGGGCGAGGTCCCGGTGATCTGCAAGCTGTTCCGGCAGGTGCACGCCGGCATCAACCCCGACGTCGAGTTGCAGTCCGCCCTGGCCGCGGGCGGCGCCACGTTCGTGCCCGCCGCGATCGGCGAGGTGCGCGGCACCTGGTCCGGCGGCGACGGGCAGACCGCGATCGGCTCGTTGGCATTCGCCCAGGAGTTCTTCGAGGGAGTGGAAGACGCGTGGCGCGTCGCGCTGCTCGCCGCGACGGCCGGCGACGACTTCACCGCGTCGGCCCGCGCGCTCGGCGAGAGTGTCGCCCGCATGCACGTGGCTCTGGCCACCGGGTTCCCCACCGTGACCCCCGACGCGCAGACGCGGGCCGCGGTGGCGGGCGCCTGGGAGCGGCGCCTCGCGATTGCCCTCGCGGAGGTCCCCGCCCTCGCCCCCTACGACACGCGGATCCGCGCGATCTACACCGCAGCCGCCGCGGCGGAGTGGCCGGCGCTGCAGCGCGTGCACGGCGATCTCCACCTCGGTCAGGTGCTGCACACGCCCGCCAACGGGTGGGTGCTGCTCGACTTCGAGGGTGAGCCGCTGCGTCCGATCACCGAGCGCCTCCGTCCCGACGTCGCCGTCCGCGACGTCGCCGGGATGCTGCGCTCCTTCGACTACGTCTCGGGAGCCGTGGCCGACGATGACGGCGCGGCGGTGCGCGCGTGGGTCATCGACGCGCAGCAGGCGTTTCTCGACGGCTATGCCGCGACCGTGGGCGTCGAGAACATGGCCGACAGCGCGCTGCTGTCAGCGTTCGAGCTCGACAAAGCGGTGTACGAGGCGATCTACGAGACCCGCAACCGCCCCGACTGGGTGGGTATCCCCCTCGCCGCGATCGGTCGGCTCGCGCCCCTCGACGACTGACCGGCCTCACTCCCCCGCGGCGCGTTCCCAGCGGTCCATGAGCACGCGGACGGCGTCGTGGAAGCGCCGCGTGGCGGCGCCCGGGGCGGTGTCGCCGAAGTAGTGGCGCACCCAGTGATCGAGGCGCTCGACCGCGTCGGGGTCGTCGAGCACGCGCTGCGCCTGGGTCACGATGTCGCCGGCGTCGGCGGCATCCAGCCACTCACAGGCGGAAAGATACCCCGTGGTGTCGACGAGAGCCTCGGGGTCGAGGGGCCGCGTGATCATCAGCGGCTTGCCCGCGGCCAGCCGGTCGTAGACCATGGCCGAGATGTCGACGATGGCGAGATCGGCGGCGGCGAGCTGCCACCCCACCTCGGCACCGGTGTCGTGTACGTGGTGCGCCGTGGGGTCGGCGGCGTTGGCGGCGGCGAGGGCCGCGATGATGCGGGCGTTCGCGGCACCGTACGCGGCATCGACCACACCCGAGCGCGGATGCGGTCGGTACACGACACGGTGCCTCCCCGTCGCCAGGAGCGCGGAAACGAGCGCCTCGCCGTGGCTGAGGATCGAGCCGTAGTGCGCCGACGGGCGGTCGCCCTCCCACGTGGGCGCATAGAGCACGACCGTGCGCTCGTCGGAGGGATAGGGCACCGAGCCGGAGTAGTGGTCGGCCTGCGGACGACCGATGGCGAAGGTGCGCCGATCGAGGTCGTAGTCCCACAGCGTACGTTCCAGGCGGGCGCGGGCGGCGTCTCCGGCGATGAAGGCGTAGTCGTAGGCCTTGAACTGGTTGGTGGTCATGTACATCTTGTCGGACTCGCCGTGGTTGATGAACACGTGCCATCGGCGCCCGTACCGGAACATCTGGAAATTGCGGGTGTTCTGGTTGACGTAGAACACCACCCGGATGTCTTGCTCGGCGAGCACCCGTTCCACATCGCCCACGGTCGGCGCGTACGCGACCGGCAGCGCGTCGTCACGCAGGAGTGCGTCGGCGCCCCGGATCGCGCGCGAGATCACGAGCACGGGCCACTCCCGCGCCAGATCGCGCAGCGGCGCATACCACTGGCGCATCTGGTACATGTTCACCGGGCCGTCGGCGAAATACACCGCGACACGGAACTGCCCCTGCGGCAGGGGACCCCGCTCTGCAAGCATCCGGCGCAGGTCGATGCGGGCGCGGCGGGTGGCGAGGGCCTTCCGCAGCAGCCCCACGGCGAGGACGGCGTCACGAGCGAGAGGCATCGTTCCAGGGTAGCGGCCAGGTCGGCGTGGAAAGATCGACGGATGCACCTCGCGACCCCCGGCCGCCGAGACGCGCCCGTTCCCCCCGACGACGCCGGCGTGAGCTTCGTCATGCCCGTTCTCAACGAGGAGCGCTACCTCCGCCGCGCGGTCGCCTCCACCCTCGCGCAGGACGTTCCCGGACCGGTCGAACTGATCCTCGCCCTGGGACCGTCGACGGATGCCACCACCGCGATCGCCCGCGAACTGGCGGCCGCGGATCCCCGCGTGGTGCTGCTCGACAACCCGGCCGCCGATATCCCGGTCGGTCTGAACCTCGCGATCCGGGCGAGCCGCCACCCGACGATCGTCCGTGTCGACGCACACTCCGAGCTCGCGCTCGGCTACACCCGGCGCGCCCTCGCGACCCTCGCGCGCACGCGCGCCGCGAACGTCGGCGGAGTGATGAGGGCCGACGGGCGCTCGCCGTTCCAGCGGGCGGTGGCACGCGCCTACAACTCGCGCGCCGGCCTGGGCGGCGGCGCGTACCACGGCGGCACCGAGGAAGGCCCGGCCGAGTCGGCGTACCTCGGGGTCTTCCGCCGGTCGGTGATCGCCGAGGTCGGGTACTTCGACGAGTCGATTCGGCGCGGGGAGGATTGGGAACTGAACCTGCGGATCCGCCGCGCCGGGTATCGCGTGTGGTTCGACCCGGCCCTGTCGGTGGTCTACTGGCCGCGCGAGAGCTGGCCCCGCCTCGTGCGGCAGTTCCGCGCCACCGGCGCGTGGCGCGGCGAGCTGGTGCGCCGCTACGGCCGACGCAATTCCCTCCGGTTCTTCGCCCCGCCGCTGCTCGTCGTGAGCGTCGTGGCCTCGGCCATCGTGGGCGTCCTCCAGGCCACCGGAGTGGTGCGCGGACGCGCCACGCACGTGATCCACCTCCCCGTAGCGGCGTACGCGGCGCTCGTGACAGCGGTATCGCTCGGCCGGGGCGGAGGCCGCGGTTGGCGCGACCGCGCGTGGACCGCAGGCGTTCTCCCGTCGATGCACCTGCCCTGGGGCGTGGGGTTCCTCTGGGCGATCGTGCGCGGCGCCCGCGACACCGTCGACACCTCGCGGCTCGACGGTCGCAACACACCGCTGCCCTAGGCGCGCGGCATCCCCGGATCAGTCCCGGTCGATGAACCCCTGGTCGAGAAGGCGCGCGACGACGCGCTCGCTCGCGCGCCCGTCTTCACGGGCGACGAACACGCGGCGGAAACGGTCGTACCGTTCGGCGAAGATCTCGGGATCGACGTCGGCGATCGCGGCTTCGAGCTCGTTCTGGGTTCGCACCACGGGCCCGGGCGCAGCCTCGAGCAGATCGAAGTAGAAGCCGCGCAGCTCCCCCCGGTAGTGCTCGAGATCAGGCACGAGGAAGTACATCGGCTTGCCCGTGATGCTGAAGTCGAACATCACGGAGGAGTAGTCGGTGATCAGCGCGTCGGCGACAGCGAGCAGGCGCGCAGTGTCGGGAAAACCGGTGACGTCGATCACCCGCGGACCGCGAGCGTCCTCCCCCGGCTGCAGGGTGCGGGAATGGCCGCGCACCAGCACCACGGCGTCGGCCGAACGGGCCAGTGCGACCGGGTCGACGAAGTCGACCATCGCCTCGCGGTCGTCGCGCCATGTGGGGGCGTAGAGCAGCACCCGCTCCTCGGCACCGATCCCCAGCGCACGGCGGGTAGCCGATCCGTCGTCGGTGCGCAGGGCGTCGTTACGGGGGTAGCCCTCGACCCACATCGGCCGCCGGACAAAGGCGTACGCGCGTCCGAGCACCCGCGCCGCGTAGGGGCTCTGCGCCAGCAGCACGGTCCACCGCCGGCTCTCGCGCAGGACCGCGAGCATCCGCCGGGGGTCGAAGCCGGGGCGATGCAGGGCGAGTCGCTTCAAGGGCGTCCCGTGCCAGGTCTGCAGCACCCGCTGCCCGGGCTTTCGCACGAAGCGGCGACGGAGCCAGTCGTTGACGACGAGGAGGCGTGCGGCACCACGGGCGCGCCACCACGGAGGGCTCCCCTCCACGACCGCGATCGCCCCCTCCGGCACCTGCACCGAGAGGTCGACGACGCTCCAGTAGCGGATGACTCCCGGTGCGACGCGGGCGAGCTCTCGATCGATGGCGAGCGGATTGCAGCTGGCGTTGCGACCGTAGAAGCTCTCGAAGAAGACCGCGTTCTCGAGCGGCTCGCGCGAGGCGGCGTACCGGCGTTCGAGCGCCGCTTGCGCCTCCGCAGAGTCGTACGCGGGATCTACCGGCGGTCCGACGCGCAGCCGCCCGTCCGCCCACTCCGCGCGCAGGCCCGGAAGGACCGTGGACGGGAGTGAGTGCGCGGGGAGAGCGGCATCCGTGGCCTCTCCCGGTTCGATGCGCAGGCGGTACTCGCCCGTCGGCAGCGGCAGCTCGGGCCCGCCCCAGCGACCCGCGCGCAGCGGCAGCACAGCCCTCCACGTGCGCCCACGCCCGTGCACGCGCGCCGACACGCTGGCGCGTGGTCCCTGCAGGGAGACGGCAGCGGGCCGGGGACCCTGGCCGGTGATCTCGAGGGCGGCGTGGCCGTCGTCGTCGGTGAAGCGCACGTCGGTCATGGGGTCGTCTTCCTCTCGCCGCGAGCGGCACGGATCGGAGCGCGAGAGCGCATCCGGGCGGCCAGGCGCATCCGGATCGCACCGTATACGCGCTCAGCGTTTCGCCCGTCGCGATGGGCGTGCACGGTCGCGCTCCGCAGGCGCGAGGCCGCGAGGGCCTCGCCGGGATCGTCGAGGATGCCATCGAGTCGAGCGAGCACGTCGTCCCACGTGCGAGCCGGGTCGTCGCCGGCCACGTCGCGGTAGCGGCCGTAGAGCCCCCGCCGTGCGGAGTAGTCCTCGAGGTCGGGCGCGAAGAACGCCACCGGCAGGGGCACGAGCGCGGCGTCGAAGGCGAGCGACGAGTAGTCGGTGACCATCGCGTCGACCCCCGGCAACAGCGGGGTGACGTCGTTGACGAGGTCGCTGCCGAGCAGGCGCACGCGGTCGCTCGGCGGCCGGTACTCGCCCGCGCCGAGCGGGTGGGAGCGCACGAGGAGGATCGCGTCACGGCGCGCGAGGAACGCATCGATGCGCTGCCACTCCTCGGGTGTCGGCACGGCCGGATCGGGCGCCCCATCGCGCCACGTGGGGGCGTAGAGCAGGACCGCCCGGTCGGCGGGGTCACTGCCGAGGGCGGCGGCGATCGCGTCGCGCGCGGTGCGGCGGCGGTGCTCGGGCGTTCCCGCCGACAGCACGTCGACCCGCGGCTCCCCCGTCACCGGCACACGCGCGTCGTCGAGCCCGAAGGCGGTCTCGAGCCGGCCCCGCACGAGGTGTGACGCGGCGGGCAGGAGCGAGATCTGTCGCATCGTCCGGGCGTAGAGCGCGGCCAGCACGCGGCTCACGACGCGCGAACGCGGCAGAATCGCGCTCCGGGTGGTCTCGGGTGAATCCAGCCCGATGCGCTTGAGCGGAATCCCGTGCCACAGCTGCACGACGAACGCGCCGGCGACGGCGTAGCGCTGCACGTCGCCGAATCCGTGGGTCACGACGACCACGCGGGCCCGCGCCGTGCGCCACAGTCCGCGCGGCGAATCCCGGAGCACCCACGGGATGCCGAGCACCTCGGCGTCCTTCGCCTGCGCGGCGTCGGCGACGAGCCAGGTCGTCCGCTCCCCCGCCGCATCGGCGACGCGCCACAGCGCGAGCGCCCCGTCGGCGACACCGACCGCGCACCCGAACACCCAGGCGTCGCGGGACCGGGGAACGACCGCGGTCAGCAGCCGACCCGCCAGATAGAACGGGATGCGCTTCAGCTTTCGCGCATTTCCCGCCCCGAACGAGAAAGACGCCACCCCGCGAGCCTATCGCGGGGTGGCGTCTTTCTGAGCGGGGTCAGCTCTGCATCGTGCCGAGCGTCACCTCGACGGTCTTCTCGGAGCCGTCGCGCAGGTAGGTCACCTTCGCCTCCGCGCCCGCGGCAAGCGCGCGCACCTGGGCGGTGAGGTCGACGGAGTTCGTGATCGGGATGCCGTTGAACTGGGTGATGACGTCACCCTTGCGCAGCCCGCCCGCCTGTGCGGCTCCGCCGGCGGTGACGTCGGCGACGTAGGCACCGGTGGTCGTGGCGCCCTGGATCGCGACGGCATCCTGCACACTCGCACCGAGCAGACCGTGCGTCGCCGCGCCGGAGTCGATGATCTCCTGCGAGACGCGCTTGGCGATGTCGGACGGGATCGAGAAGCCCACGCCGATGTTGCCGGACTGCCCGCCTGTCGTGGACCGACCGGCATTCGCGATCGCCACGTTGATGCCGATCAGCTTGCCCTCGTCGTCGACCAGGGCACCGCCGGAGTTACCCGGGTTGATCGCGGCATCCGTCTGGATGACGGCGATCTTGATCGTCTGCTTGGGCTGGGTGTTCTGCTCGCCCTGGCCGAAGTCGAAGAAGAACGGGCTCTCGCCGGACGAGTCGCCCGGGTCGGTCTCGCTCCCGTCCTTCGGGGCGGCGGCGGAGGCGACCTGGATCGAGCGGTTCAGGGCGCTGACGATGCCGGTGGTCACGGTGTTGGGCAGGCCCAGCGGGGCTCCGACCGCAACGGTGTTGTCGCCGACGTTGAGCTTGCTCGAGTCGGCCCACTCGATGGGGGTCAGCTTCGTGGCGTCCTCGAGCTTGATCACGGCGAGGTCGTACGTGGGGTCGGTGCCGACGAGGGTCGCGGCGAACACGCGTCCGTCGGAGGTGGTCACCGACAGCTGGGCGTCTCCGGTCTGCCCGTCGAGGGTCACCACGTGGGTGTTGGTGAGCACGTAGCCGTCTTCGTTGAGGATGACGCCCGAGCCGCTCCCGGCTCCGGAGGATCCGCGAGCGCTGATCGTCACGACGCTCGGCACGACCTTGGCCGCCACCGCGGCGGTGTCGTTGACGTCATCGGGGTTGTTCACGGTGACCGCCGTCGGGCCCGAGACCGCCGTGTTCTCGGAGCCGCCCCACATGCTCAGACCGGCGTAGGTGCCGCCGAGGCCGGCGCCGCCGCCGACGAGGGCGGCCGCGACCAGGAGCGCGGCGATCTTCGGCGCCGAGCTCTTCTTGCGGGGGCCGGCCGGCGTCTCGGCATCGGGGAGGGCGAGGGTCGGCTGCGTGCCGTACGCGCTCTCCGCGGCGGGCCCGAAGGCCTGACCGGTGGGCGCGGTGGCTCCCGAGGGCGCCGCGGCGTACCCCTGCGCCTGCGGGGCCGGGTGCTGCGGCGTTCCGATGTGCGGGGTCGCGGGGGCCTGCGCGGCGGCGCCGGCGGGGGCGCCGGAGCCGGCGGCGGGCGGGGGCCACGACGCTGCGGCGTCGACCGGTGAACGCGTCGGCAGCGGCGGGACCGCGGGGCTCGCCGTGGTGGGCGTGGCCTCGGCGGCCGGGGTCGCCGCGGTGCTCGCGTCGGCGGGCGCCGCGTCGGGCGTGCGGTCGGCGGGGTCGTTCTGGGGCGACGCGGGAACCGCGCCCTGCGCGGCCGCGTCGGTGGTGCGGGGGTCGGTACCCTCGGGACGGTCGTCCGTGGTGTCGCTCATGGGATGCTCCTTCTTCCAGGCGAGATCAACGATGAACCCGCATGCTGTGTTCTTCCTATGACAGGGGTGAGTCAGGTCTATGGGTCTGACAGGAACGGAATGCGAGGTCACAGTCGATCCCGCCCCGTGAACGCTCGGCTACGGTGAGAGGGTTTTCGCCCCGGGCGCTCAGCGTCCCCTCTCCCCAAGGTTTCCGCTCATGCTCGACCTTCCCGGCGCCTGGCGCCGCACCGCTCTCGGCGCCGGCCTCATCGCCCCCGACGGCACCTCGGTTCCCACGATCTTCGCCGAGATGACGGCGCTGGCCGCCTCCACGGGGGCGCTCAACCTCGGTCAGGGGTTCCCCGACGAAGACGGCCCCGAGGTCGTGCTCGAGGCCGCGCGTCGCGCGATCGCCGACGGCCTCAACCAGTACGCGCCCGGGCGCGGATTCCCCGACCTGCTCGCCGCGATCGCCGAACACCAGCAGCGGTTCTACGGTCGAGAGCTCGACCCCGCCCGCGAGGTGCTGGTCACGGTGGGGGCGACCGAAGCCCTCTCCGCGACGCTGCTCGCGCTCATCGACGGCCCCGACGACGAGGTCGTCGTCTTCGAGCCGTACTACGACTCCTACGCCGCGTGCGTCGCACTGGCCGGAGCCCGGCTCGTGCCCGTGCCCCTGCGTTGGCCCGACTTCCAACCCGACCTCGAGGCGCTGGCATCCGCGGTGTCGGACCGCACCCGCGTCATCCTGATCAACGACCCGCACAACCCCACCGGCACCGTCTTCTCTCGCGAGGTGCTCGACGAGGTCGTTCGCCTGGCCCACCGCCACGACGCGATCATCGTCACCGACGAGGTCTACGAGCACCTCGTGTTCGACGGCCCGCACGTGCCGATCGCGACGCTCCCCGGTGCGGCCGAGCGGACCCTGTCGATCTCGTCGGCGGGCAAGACCTTCTCGCTCACCGGCTGGAAGACCGGCTGGGTGACCGGCCCCGCCGAGCTGGTGTCGGCGGTGCTGACGGTGAAGCAGTTCCTGACGTACGTCGGCGGCTCCCCGTTCCAGCCGGCGATCGCGGCGGGCCTGCGTCTTCCCGACGCGTTCTTCGCGTCGGTCGCGGCCGAGATGAAGGCCAAGGCGCACCTCCTCGGCACGGGCCTGCGCGAGGCGGGCTTCGAGGTGGGGAACCCCGGCGGCTCGTACTTCACGGTGGTGGATGCCGCCCCGCTCGGCGCCACCGACGCCGATGCGTTCTGCCGCGAGCTGCCCGCCCGCGCCGGGGTCGTCGGCATCCCGCTCACCGCGTTCGTGTCGCCCGAGCACCGGGCGGACTACGCCACGCTCGTGCGGTTCGCCGCGTGTAAGAAGGTCGAGGTGCTGGCCGAGGCGGCCGAGCGCCTCGCCTCCCTCTCGCGGGCCTAGAGCGCGGACCCCCTCAGCGCGGGGTGACGCGGAAGCGGCGCAGCTCGAGCGCCGGGTTCACGCGCCGCACCCGGTCGATCATGCCCGGGTCGAGATGAGCGACGGCGACATCGGTGGCCGTGCCGATGGTGGCCAGCGGCACACCCTGCGGATCGATGACCATCGAGTGCCCCACGCCGATGGGCGGCGGGTGATCGGCGCCGGCGACGAAGAACGTGTTCTCGATCGCGCGGGCCCGCAGGAGCGTCTGCCAGTGGTCCTCCTTGAGCGGACCGCGCACCCACTCCGCCGGCACGAGCGCAACGTCGACGCGGGCGTCGGCGAGGGTACGCGCGACCTCGGGGAAACGCAGGTCGTAACAGGTCATGAGCCCGAAGCGCAGACCGTCGGCCTCGAACGTCTCGGGCGGGGCGATCTCGCCCGGTGCCACCCAGTCGGACTCGCGCTGCCCGAACGCGTCGTACAGGTGCAGCTTGCGGTACACGGCCCGGATGCCATCGCCCCCGACGGCCACGACCGCGTTGCGCACGCGCCGACCGTCGTCGGCCCGCTCCACGAGTCCCGCGACCAGCACGACGTCGAGCTCGGCAGCGAGCGCGCCCAGGGCCGCGACGAAGGGACCGTCGAGGTCTTCGGCGTTCTCGGCGAGCGACGTGTCGAACGGGTCGACGAAGTAACTCGAGTACTCGGGGAACACCACCACGCGCGCGCCGCGGGCGGCGGCCGTCCGCGCCAGGCCGTCGATGGCGTCGAGGTTCCCCTCCTTCGAAGCCGACGGGGCGAACTGCGCCACCGCCACGCCCATGCTCTCGTGCGTCATCCGCGCTCCTTCTCGCCGCCGACCCCGCGCAAGATCGCCGGGCCCACGACCCACAGTACGAGGATCACGGCGATCCGCACGACCTCGGAGGGAGGGCCACGCGGGCATCGTCGGTGGGGGCGGCATCCCCGCATTTCGGCCCGCCCTGAGGACCGGAATCGACGCCGATTAGACACGCACCAAAACCCATGCTAGGTTTATCTCTTGTGCCGCGGGGTGGAGCAGTTCGGTAGCTCGCTGGGCTCATAACCCAGAGGTCGCAGGTTCAAATCCTGTCCCCGCAACAAAAGAAGGCCCCGGATCATCTGATCCGGGGCCTTCGTCATGTCCGGAGCACTCGCGCGCGACCGCCCCCACGAGCGACCGGGCCCCGTCGCGGAGGCGACGAGACCCGGCCGTTTCGAGCGTCAGCCCGCGGCGGGATAGGCCGTGATCGTGCGCACCGTGACCGTCTTGCCGTCGACCACGCCGGTCGCCTCGACGGTGACCTCCCCCGCCGGCATCGCCGACAGTCGGGAGTTCATCGACGCGCTCGCCACGGCCCCGGGCTTGACCGCCGTGAAACGCTTCGTGCCGTAGGGCGTGGTGATCGTGACATCCACCGGCACCTCGTCGCCGTTCGTCACGGCGACGGTGAGGTACTGCTTTCCGGCGAGCACCCGGGTCGAGGTCGACACCGCGACGTCGAGGGAGGGAGCGGGCGCGGGCTCGGACAGCGCGTCCAGCGCCGACGTCAGCGCCTCGACGGCGGCGGCGAACTGCTCGTACGCGGCGTCGGCGGGAACGGCGCGGGCGACCGCCAGGGCGTCGTTCACCGCCGTGACGCGCTCGGGCGCGTGGGCGGTCGGATCGATCGCCTCCGCCCGCGCGATGAGAGCCGGCAGCTGCCGGACCACCGCGTACTCGAGCTGCGCGGTCGCGAGGGCGAGGACGCGCTGCGCCTCGTCCGCGGCATCCTGGGTGACATCGGCGGCAGCGGCGACTCGCGTCGCTTCGTCGAGCGCGGCACGGAACACCGCGAAGTCGATCGAAACGTACCGGTCTTCGTCGGCGGCGAGCGCGTTCCCCTCGGCGATGGCCGCCTCCAGCGCCGTGAGGTCGACCTCGGGACCGTCCTGCGGCGCGGTACCGAACTCGAACCACTGCAGGTTGGCGACGTAGTTGAATTCCTGACCGACGACGGCATCCGTCCGCATCACGACGAGGAGCGTGTGCGCTCCCGAGACCGGGGTGTCGAGCTTCGCCGTCGTCGCGACATAGGTGCCCCACGCGCCGGTCTTCGGCAGCAACACGGTTCCGACCTTCGCCGCGTCGGTCACCTCGTCGAGGTAGAACTCGAGGCGGCTGTTGTTGCCGACCCGCTCGTCGCGCGTCGAGGCGTTCACCGTGACGTGCGTGAGGGGCGCCGCGCCCAGGTCGCGAGCCGTGTAGGTCAGCTGACCGCCGTCCCAGGTGCCGCCGACGTTGCCCGCCGGTGCCGCTCCGCCCTCCTTCTTCAGGCCGTTGCCGTTGTCGGCGTCGTAGGTCTCCGCCTCGACCCGCACGGGCGCGGCCGGTTGCTCCGCGTCGTCGGCCGTGGGGAGGAACTGGAACCAGTCGACGTTCACGACCCACGAGTTCGGCTGCGTCGTGTCGGGCGTTCCGCCGAATACGGCGTAGAGGCGGTTCGACCCCGACAGCACGCTCGGGTCGGCGATGGCCGCCTCGACGGTCGTGTACGTGCCCCACGATCCCGTGGGGGCAACTTCCACCCGGGCGGCGACGGGACCGTCGACGGCTCCCACGCGCACCTCGATGAACTCGCCCGTGGCGCTGTCGCTGGGGTGGTTCGAGTAGCGCATCCGCACGCGCAGCGGCTCGACGCCGGCGAAGTCGACACCGTCGAACGCGATCCAGGCGCCCGCCTGGGTGCCGTTCACGGCGCCGAACGGCGCGCCACTGGAGTCGGTGCCGGATTCGGTGCCGAGGCGTCCGCCCGAGGAGGCTTCGAAGTCCTCGGCCTGGAACACGCGATACGCCGTCTCGACGATGCGGAGGCCCTCGATCGCCCGCGTGAGTCCGGCGAGTGCCGACTCCAGCGCGTCACCGCTGGCGGCGGCGTCGGCGAGAACGTCGCGGGCGGTCGTGCGGGCGCCGGTGAACGCGGCGAACGAGGCCGCCGAGTAGGCACCGCGGACCACCAGATCGGCGTCGGCGACGACCGCGGCGAGCTTGTCGCGCCACTGCGGGTCGCGCTCGAGCACGAGCGTGCCGAGACCCGAAACCCCGTCACCGCGCACGCTTGTCGCGGGCGTTCCCGCGAACGCCGCGTCGGAGAAGTCGAGCGTGAAGGCCGCACGCT
The DNA here is from genome assembly GCF_057167165.1 of Microbacterium sp. ZW3a. Taxonomy (NCBI): domain Bacteria; kingdom Bacillati; phylum Actinomycetota; class Actinomycetes; order Micrococcales; family Microbacteriaceae; genus Microbacterium; species Microbacterium sp. ZW3a. The sequence goes on from NZ_CM169903.1 coordinate 1,872,745, forward strand.
GCACCGGGCCCATCGACCCCCTCAACCGCAGGGTCGCCGTGTCGGCCGCCGTTCGTACGACGGACACGGTCACGCCCGAGGGAAGTCCCGGCAGGGTGAGTGCGCGGTCCGCGACCAGGTCGCGACCGGCGGAACCTGCGAAGGTCGCTCCGCGCAGCGACAGCGTCGCCGTGGCGTCCACCGCACCGTCGGGCGCCGCCGCCAGGCGCGGAGTATCGATCGCGATGCTCGCCCCCTGGAAGGCGACCTTGACCGTGAACTCGCGCGTTCCGGTCGACGGCTGACGGGAGAACGCGCCGTTCGCGACGGTCACGACGAGATCGTCGATGCTGTCCATCGGAGACGACGCGGTGGCCCTTCCGGTCAGAGACAGCGTGACGCTGCGCGACCCGGTGCGCACCGCCTTCAGCGCGAGCCCCGCGGGGACGTTCTGGGCGGTGATGGATGCCGACAGGTCGGCGCCGTTCGCGCCGGCGAACGTGCCGTTGGCGAGGGTCAGGTCGATCGAGTTGCCGATCGATCCGTCTCCGGCCCCCGCCTCGGTGAACAGACGCGACGACACCGCGATGGCGCTGATCGGGTCGTAGCGCGAGCTCGGGAGCTCGTCGCTGAGCGACGACGAGGCCACCGAGTCGGCGGCCCACGTCGAGGCCGTGTCGCCCATGCGGAACGACAGCTCGCCGCCCGCGGTGAGCTGGTCGTACGTGACCCATGTGCGGTCAAAGTTCTGGCCGTTGAGCGTCGCCGACTGGATGAAGTAGTCGTCGGGCGAGACGCCGTCGGCCGAGATGTCGAACGTGCGACCGGACTCGTAGGCGATCCGCACGTTCTCGAAGAACGGCGTCCCGATCTGGTACTCGTCCGAGCCGGCGAGCACCGGGAACAGCCCCAGTGCGGCCGAGACGAACATCGACGACATGGTGCCGGTGTCGTTGTCCATCGTCGGGAGGAACCCCTGCGGACTGTTCTTGTACACCTGGGTCTTCACCGGAGGCGTGAACTCCCCGCCGCCCGAGGGGTACTCGTGGGTGCTGCCCGTGGCGATGTACCGGTTCCACGTCTGCTTGGTGTAGATGTCGCGCACCCACTCCTGCGTACGCGAGGGCGCACCGACGTAGTTGAACAGATACGGCGCCTGCAGGTCGATCTCGTTCGCGTTGGCGTGCAGCATCCGGCGACCGTCGTCGGGCGCGTGCTCGCCGAACATGAAGCTCAGGGCCTTACGGGTCGTCTCCTCGCCGCCCATCTTCTGGATGAGACCGCCCATGTCGTTCGCGGCGTACCAGTGGTACTGCCACAGGGTGCCCTGGTAGACGTTGCCCGCTTCGAACCGCTCGGGGTCAGCGTCGTTCCACGCCCCGTTGCCGTTCTTGGGGAAGATGAGGCCCGTCCGGGTGCCATCCGCCAGGGTGACGGCATCCGGCTTGAAGATGTTCGTCCAGTTCGCGGCGCGCAGCCGGTAGTCGGCGGCCTCCTGCGTCTTGCCCAGCTCCTCGGCGATCGTCGCCATGGCCCAGTCGTCATAGGCGGTTCCGAGCGTGTCGTCGACCTCGTTCGCGATGTACCCGCGGCGCACGTTGTCGGCGTTGGCATACCCGCCCGCCGACTGCGACACCAGCGCCGGCCACGCCTGCGACAGGCCGCGCAGCTGCGCCCCCTTCGCGATCGCGTCGGCCACGACCACGGCCGCGCGCTCGAAACGCACGGTGGGCACGGAATGGGTCACGTTCGACAGCGATCCGCGTCCCGTCGACGCGAACGTCGCGTAGAGGTCGACGATCGACTGCGCCTGGTCGCGGAAGACCTCGGGGTAGCCGATGGCGAGCACCTCGTACTTGCGGAAGTCGTCCCAGAACCCCCAGCCGTCGTAGTGGGTGTAGCCGTCGGCGGTGTGCACCTGCCCGTCCAGACCCCGGTAGGTACCGCTCGTGCTCGTCGCGTTCACCGGCGAGCCGAACATGCGGTACAGGTGCGTGTAGAAGAGGGTCGTGAGCTCCCCCGTCGGGTCGCTCGTGGCCGACGACGTCACGTCGAGACGGCCGAGAAGGGCGTTCCACGCGGCCTTCGTGTCGGTACGGACCTGCTCGAAGGAGCGCTCCCCCATCTCGGCGGCCAGGTCGATCTTGGCCTGCGCGACACTGATCGGCGACACCGCGACCTTCAGGCCCACCTGCGCGCCCGCCGCGACGTCGAACTCGACGACGGCACCGATGTCGGTGCCCTCCTGGTGCGCGGTCCCCGAGAGTGCCCCGTTACCGCCCCACGTGCGCGTGCTGGCGGCGGCCGCGGTGGACTCCACGTGGTAGTACATCGTGTAGTCGTAGCCGTTGAAATGGCCGGTGAACGCGCCCGAGAGCGCGACGCGGCCGTCCGGAAGCGTCGCGTAGTCGAGCGTCGCGCCGCGGCGGCTCGTGAAGTTGTTGCGCAGGTCGAGCACGAGCGACGCCGTACCCGCCTGGGGGAACGTGAAGCGGTCCTGACCGGTACGCACATCGGTCGTCGCCTCGGCGCGGATCGCCCCGCCGGCGACGCCCAGGTCGACGCCGTAGTAGCCGGGCTCGGCATCCTCGGTGGCGTGGGTGAAGTCCTTGGCGTACGAGCCCGTCCCGGGGCGAGCGGTGTAGCGCTCGTAGGTCGGGACGACCAGCAGGTCACCGCCCGCACCGGAGCCGCCGACACCGTTCAGATTGGTGTGCGTGAAGCCCGCGATCTGATCCTCGGCGTAGTCGTACCCGCTGTGCGAGCGACCCGAGACCGTCAGGGGGTTGATCTTCACGAGCGAGTTCGGGGCCTCGGCGCCCACGAGATCTTGTCCGAAGTCGTCTTCGGTCGAGACGAACGGGTTCACGGACGCGGTGCGGTCGACGGGCGCGGAGGCCGCGGCCGGCCGAACGGCGACCGGTTCGGCGGCCGCCGCGCTGAGCGGCAGGCCGGCGCTCAGAAGCGCAATGGCCGTGCCCGCGGCGAGGAACCGCAGGGAGGCAGAGGGGAGAGACATGGGCGGGAATTCTCCAGGTGTAGGGGCTCGATCAGGAACGCCGGGGTGCTCCCGCGGCGCAGAACGGGGCCTGCGCCGCGGGAGCCGGAGGGCAGAGGCGTCAGCCCGCTGCCGGGTAGGAGGCCGACTTCGTGACGGTGACCGTCTCGTCGCCCACCGTTGCGGTGACCTGCGCGGTGATCTCACCGGCGGGGAGGGACCGCAGGCGCGAGTTCATCGCTACGCTCACCGACGCGCCGGGCTTGACGGCCGCGAACGACTTCGTCCCGTAGGGCGTCGTGACGACGACGTCGACCGGCACGGCCTCGTTGTTGGTCACGGTGGCCGTGACGTACTGCTTGCCACCGATGGCGCGCGTGGACGCCGACGCCGTGACGTCGAGATCGGCCGCGGCATCCGCCTTGCGGAGCACGACCTCGTCGACGACGCTGTTCACCGGGTTGGCGGCACCGTTGGCCTGGCTGCGCAGGGTGCGGATCGTGATCGACTCGTCGGTCACCTCGACCGCCGAGTAGTTGCGCACGCGCTCCTGGTTCCACACCGAGGACCACCACTTGTCGATGTTGGTGTTGTAGTTGTAGTACTTCGAGCCGCTCGCCGAGTTGGCCGTGACATAGAGCACCTCGCCGGGCTCGGCGACGACCTCCTCGGCCGCCTCCTGCTCCGCCGGGTCGGCCAGCTTGCCGTCCTTGATCAGGTAGCTGCGCGTGTACTGGTGGTCGTGGCCCATCAGGACGAGGTCGATCCCGAGCTTCGAGATCTGCTGGGGCATCGCGTTGCGACGGTCGATGATGTCGCCGTCCGTCGCGTGGATGGCCGTCGAGTAGATCGAGTGGTGGAACGCGAGCACCTTCCACGAGACCTTGTCACCCTGCTCCGCTACGACCTTGTCGAGCCACGCGTTGTGCGAGGCGTAGTCGCGGCTGTTGGAGTTCAGGTTGAGGAAGAGCACGTCCTTGTAGATGAACCAGTAGTCACCCCCCGACGACGAACCGCTGGTGGCGGCTCCCGCCGTGAGGTCCTCGTTCGGCACGTTGTAGTGCTGCTCGTACGCCTTCGACCCCACGTCGTGGTTGCCGTTGGTCGCGACGAACGGGATGCTGCGCATCTGCTCGGGCTTGAGCACCGAGGTGTACTCGTTCTCGTTGCCGGCGCTCTCGACCTGGTCTCCCGCGGAGAAGAGCATCTCGGCATCCGGGTAGGTCTGCGACGCGACGTTGAGGGTGTCGATCCAGCCCGCCTCGTCGTTCGCGAGGTTGCCCGAGGCGCCGACCTGCGGGTCGCCGAAGAAGAGGAAGTCGAAGTTGCCGTCGAAGCCCCGCGTGCGGAAGGTGGACACGGGCGACCAGCCGGTCGCCTCGTCGCCGACCCGGTAGGCGTACTCGGTGTTTTCCTTCAGGCCCGACAGGGTGGCGTCGCGGAAGTACTCGCCGCTCGAGGTCGCCCCACCCGCGGTGACCGGGAAGGTCTGAGCGGATGCCGGGAAGACGCCATCCACGACGGCGGACTTCTCGGCCAGCTGAGCGACCTGGGGGACGTCGACGTTCGAGTACCAGACGAGGGTGCGCTCCTGCTCGGTCGCCCCGACGCCGAGAAGGAGGTCCGTGATCTTCGCGGTCGTCACGACCTGCTTCTCGACCGGGACGATGCTCGTGAGGTCGAAGAAAATGTCGCTGCTGGTCTCGCGGTCCTGGTACAGCGCGACGGCGATCTGGTTCTCGCCGGCGACGAGCGCCGAGGCGGGGATGCGGATCGTGCTGGTCACCGGGCTACCGGCGCTCACGCCCGCGTAGGTGAGGTTCTGGTTCGCGGCGCCGTTCACGCGGTCGTCGGCGAAGCCGGCGACCTTCTGCCCGTTGACGTACACGCGGACGGCATCGTCGTACCGCAGCTCGGCCTGCAGCGCGTCCAGCTGCTCGAGCTCCTCGTCCGAGATGGTCACGTCGGCACGGAAGTGGTACGTCGGGACCGTGTTGGCCGAGCCCGTCTGCGCGTACTGCAGCAGGGTCTTGGCGACGAAGCCGTTGCCCAGGTCCGCGACTCCGCGCTTGGAGCCGAAGGGACCGGTGGACTCCTTCCACGCGGTGTCGTCGAACGCCGACGTCGTCCACGACAGTGTGCCGTCACCGGACGGGTCTGTGCCGTTGTCCGAGAACCGCCACGGCGAGTCGCTCGTCAGGTAGGTGTCGGGCAGGTCGACGGGCGCGGCGGGACCGAACTCGAAGTAGTCGAAGTTGGCCACGTAGTTGCGACGGCCGGGGATGTCGTCGACGTGCATGACGATGACGACGTCGTGAGTTCCCGTGACGGTCGAGCTCAGGTCGACGGTCGTGTTGCGCCAGTTGCCCCAGCCGCCCGTCGTGGGGATCGTCACGTCGGCGATCTTGTTGGCCGCGACCGCCTCGTCGAGGAAGATCTCCAGGCGCGGGTTCGCACCGATGGCGTCGTCGCGCGTGGCCGCACGCACCGTGAGCGTGCCCATACGGTCGGCGAAGTTCACGTCGTCCCATCGCACGACCGTGCCGTTGAAGGTGTTGCCGAGGTTGATCGACTCGCGCTTGAGGGCTTCGCCGTTGGGGTTGGACCCGCTGGTGAACTTCTCTCCCTCGAGGCGCAGGGGCTCGGCGGCCGCGGTGACCGCCGCGGCGGCGGTCGTTTCGGCGGCGGAGACGGGGAGGGCGGTCACCGCGAACGAGGCCGCGACCATCGAGGCCAGCACCGCTCCAGCGACGGTGCGCCGTACCGCCTTGTGTGCGGTATCTGCGCGGACGGTGTCCGCGCTCACGTCGGAAATAGGCAAGGGAATGCTCCGTTCTGCAGTACGTGGGGAGGCGCGCGAGCGCGCCGTCCTCACGCTCCCGAACGCGGGTGGCCTCCCGTCGGCGGCGAAGTGAACGCCGCCTGGCCTGCCCCTGTCGGCGGCTCCCTACCCCGCATCTCCCCCGGGAAGGCGGAGCACGACCCCCGAAACCCCCGACATCACGGCCGACAGGCCCGACGACGTCGCCTCCGCCGCGCGCGCCGCGGTCACGGCCGCATCGTCGAGCTCCCCGTCGGCCGGGGCGCCCGATCCGCGCGAGGTCGCCCCCTCCCACACCACGGCGGTGACGTTGGCGGTGGGCTCGGCCAGCTGCGCTCCCAACAGCAGGAAGTCCTGGTCCAGCACCTGCGACGACCCGTACGCGAAGACGTCTACATCTCCCGGGCCGAGACCGACCACGATGTGCGGCTCGCTCGCGACCGCCTCCCGGAACGCCGCCTCGAGGGATGCCGCGTCGTCGGTGGCAACGAACTCCTCGACCTCGAGCCCGTGCTCCTGTGCGAACCCTCGCACGGCGTCCCGCAGCACGCGCGTCGCGGGGCCGTCGTCGGGGATGACGGCGGCAATTCTCACCCCCCGCAGCGCGGCGACGTCGGTGGGCGGCGTCGCCTCGATCGTGCGGCCGGGGGCGGGGGACGCCTCGTCGGCCGGCGCCACGGCGGCCGACGACGCCGGAGCAGGCTCGGCGGCGGGACCGTCGGCGACGGGTGCGACGCACGCCGCGAGGATCACGGCGAGCGCGCCCCCGACGGCGAGGGCAGCGAGTCGGCGAGGGAGGGAGGGGCCGGCGATCACCGCGCCAGTGAACACCCGCCGTGTCCGACCCGGGTGGCGCGCCGGTGACCGGTGGGTGAAACCACCGACCCGCGAGCGGATCACCGCACCGCGCGTCAACCCGCCCGGCGATGTCGGCGCCACACGCTTGACTGGAACCATGACCCAGACGACGAGCCCGGTCATATGATCGACGGCCGCCTCCTGCAGAGCGCGCGTGAGCCCGCCCCCGTCGAGGTCGCGCCGCCGCGCATCTTCGACGAGCGGCTCCGCGGCGTCCTCTCCCCCGACGCCCGCCTCCTCTCCCTCTATGCCGACGCCACGTGGGCCGAGGGGCCGGTGTGGTGGCCGAACGAGAACGTCCTCGTCTTCAGCGACGTCGTGGGCCGCCGCACGCTCGCCTGGCACGAAGACGGCAGCGTCGTCGCCGTCGTCGACCCGTCGGCGTTCGCCAACGGCAACGCGGTGGATGCCGAGGGCCGCCTCCTGCACGCCGAACAGGGTCGGCGTGCCCTCAGCCGCACCGACGCCCGGGGAACGCACGTGCTCGCCGACACCTACGACGGGATGCCGCTGAACTCGCCGAACGACCTCGTCGTCGATTCCACGGGAGCGGTGTGGTTCACCGACCCGACGTACGGCATCTCCGACCCGCGGGAGGGGTACCCCGCTGAATCGGCGCTCGGGCACCAGAGCGTGTACCGGTGGCGCGAAGGACACGCCCTGGAACGCATGATCGACCTTGATACGCCGAACGGCCTGGGCTTCAGCCCCGACGAGAAGACCCTCTACATCGCGGAATCCCGCGCCGACGGCCTCCCCCGCGTCGTCGCCTGCTCCTGGGACGGCGAGACCCTCGGCGCCGCTCACACGTTCGCGACGGTGGATGCCGGCATCCCGGACGGATTGGCGGTGGACCGGCGCGGGTGGCTGTGGATCAGCAGCGAAGCCGGCGTCGTGATCGTCGACGACGCGGGAGCACGGATGGGCGTGATCCCGACGCCCCACGTCGTGAGCAACTGCGCGTTCGATACCGATCAGCGTCGTCTCTTCCTCACCGGCGACGGCAACCTGTGGATGCTGGAGGTGCAATGAGCGAGGTGGAGATGACGCGGATCCCGGCGGGACGCGTGCTGCGCGGCGACCAACGCGGACAGGAGCGGCGGGAGATCGTCGTGGAGGCGTTCGATCTCGCCGTGTACCCGGTCACCGAGGAGCAGATGGCGGACGTGCTCGGGGTCGCGGCGCAGAATCCGCGACGACCGGCCGTGCGGGTGAGCTGGCTCCGAGCGATCCGGTTCTGCAACGCGCTGTCGGAGTGGGAGGGCCGCGATCCGGTCTATTCGTACGACGGCGAGGTCGTCGATTGGGACGCCGAGGCCGACGGCTTCCGTTTGCCGACGGAGGACGAGTGGGAGTATGCCTGCCGCGCCGGATCGACGGGGTCGACGTACGGGCCGGTCGCCGAGATCGCCTGGACCGCGGACGACGGCGTGCGCGGCCCGATGGAGGTCGGAGGACGACTCCCCAACCTTCACGGACTGTTCGACATGCTCGGCAACGTCTCGGAGTGGTGCTGGGACCCGTTCGACCCCGAGTCCGGCGACGCGCGTGTGTTCCGGGGCGGAGGGTGGAGCGACGCGCGTGCCGTGGTGCGCGCGTCTGCACGACGGGGGGCCGGTCCTCGAGCGGTGTTCGACGATGTCGGTCTGCGCGTCGCGCGCGGCGCGCTCACCCGGTCGGGCTGATGGCGTCGCTGAGCCCGTCGATGAAGTCGACAATGGTGTCCAATTGCGCGTCGGAGTATCGGTCGGCGACATCGCGCATGGCCAGGAGGTGAGCGCCGAAGTGGCGGAAGAACTCGGTGCGCGATTTCTGCGTGAGCACGACCACGCGTGCGCGGCCGTCCGAGGGGTGCGGACGCCGTTCGACATGGCCCGAGGCAGCCAAGCGGTCGAGGAGCTTGGTCGTCGAGGCGGTGGAGATCCGCAGGTGCGACGCGACGTCGTGCGGACTGACCATTTCGCCGCGCTGCTCCCGGATAATGAGCATGCGCAGTGTCGACAGGTCGCTGGCGTTCATGTCCATATCGCCCTTCATGCCGCTGTTCATGCGGTCGAGAGCGTCGCTGAGTGCCCGGACCGCTTCGAGGGCCTTGAGGACGCCGGGCCGCCTACCAGAGAACGGATCACCGTTGCGCACAGTGGACACCTCCGTCGGGCTCTCGGTATAGTCGGCAGACATCGCTAGCTAAACTAGCAAATAGGAGGCACGATGAGCGAGACCGAGTATGTCGTCCTCCTGGACGACTGGGGCAACGAGATCGGCACGGCGCCGAAAGCCAGTGTGCACAGCACCGACACGGCACTGCACCTCGCGTTCTCGTGTCATGTCGTCAACTCCGACGGGAACGTGCTGGTCACCCGTCGTGCGCTCGACAAGAAGACCTGGCCGGGCGTCTGGACCAACTCGTTCTGCGGGCACCCCGGGCCCGCAGAGCCGGTCGTGCAGGCCGTGCACCGCCGGGCCGCGTTCGAGGTGGGGCTGACGCTCCGCGATGTCGAACTCGCGCTCCCCCAGTTCCGCTATCGGGCCGTCGACGCCAGCGGCATCGTGGAACACGAGATCTGTCCCGTGTACATCGCCCACACCGACGAAGAGCCCCGTCTGAACCCGTCGGAGGTCGCGGAGTCCCGCTGGGTGGATCCGGCCGACCTTGCCGCGGCGCTCGAGGCCACCCCGTGGGCGTTCAGCCCGTGGCTCGTTCTTCAGGCCCAGCAGCTTCACCTGTTCTCGCCGCCCGCGGCCATCCGGGCGGCCTCATGATCGCGCTGTCCACGACTCCCACAGCCCGCGCGGCCATCGACGAGGCCATCGACACGGTCATCGCGCGACTCGAACGCCGACTGCACGACCACGGAGAGGGCGCGCGAGCCCTGGCATCCGCCATCGGACGATCGACCACCGGGGGCAAGCGGTTCCGTCCCCTTCTCGTCGTCGCCGTCTTCGACACCCTCCGCGGGCGCGACAGCGATCGCGCGGCCGCCTACCAGGTCGCGGCGGCGTTCGAGCTGTTGCACACGGCGTTCGTCGTGCACGACGACGTCATCGATCACGACACCGAGCGCCGGGGCGTCCCCAACGTCAGCGGGGAGTTCCGTGCCCGTGGCGCCGATCGCGGGGCGGATGCCACCGGGGCGGCGCTTCTCGGAGACGCGGCCGGCATCCTCGCCGGCGACCTTCTCTTGCACGAGGCCGGACGACTGGTCGCCCTCGCCGACCTCCCGACGGGAGCCCGCGGCGAGCTGTTGCGACTGGTCGAGGATGCGGTGCTGATCTCGGCCGCGGGTGAGCTCGCCGACGTCGAGAACGCGGTGTCGGCCACCGACATCGACGCGGAGACCATCCTGCGGACGACGCACGACAAGACCGCGGTCTACTCGTTCTCGGCGCCGCTGGAGGCCGGCGCAGTCCTTGCCGGGGCCGACCGTCCGGTCCGCGCCGCGCTGCAGCGGTTCGGTCAGCGCCTCGGCCTGGCCTATCAGCTCGTCGACGACCTCATCGGCGCCTTCGGGAGCACGGAGCTTTCCGGAAAAGACGAGGGATGCGACCTGCGCGAGGCCAAGAAGACCCACCTGATCGTGCTCGCCCGTGAGACCGAGGCCTGGCCGACGGTCAGCGAAGCGCTGGCTCAGGCGCACACGGGCCCCGTCGCCATCCGCGCCGCCCAGCGCGCGCTGAGCGCGTCGGGGGCGCGGACCCGCCTGGAAGACCTCGTGCGCGACACCCTCGACGAAGCGCGCGCGATCGTGACGGCCTCCACGCTCCCCGATGAGTGCCGCGAGATGCTCCTCGACCTCGTCGACGCCGTGGAAGGGCGCGTTCCGTGAGCGCGAGCGTCACCGGCCTCACCCTGTACTCGCAGACGGCCGACGCCGCCGCCGCCGCGGTCATCCACCGCTACTCCACGTCGTTCGCCCTCGCCTGCCGCCTGCTCGGACCGCGTCCGCGCCCGCACGTGCGCAACATCTACGCCCTCGTCCGCGTGGCCGACGAGATCGTCGACGGACCGGCCCACGACGCCGGGCTCTCCCCCGCCCAGGAACGGGCCACTCTCGACGCCCTCGAGAACGAGGTGCGGGATGCCATCGCCTCGGGGTTCAGCGCCAACCTCATCGTGCACGCCTTCGCTCGGACCGCTCGTGAATGCGGCATCGGCGAGGACCTCATCGCCCCGTTCTTCGCGTCGATGCGGACCGACCTGGAGACCGCGGCCCACGACGACGCCTCGCACGACGCCTACGTCTACGGGTCGGCGGAGGTCGTGGGGCTCATGTGTCTGCAGGTGTTCCTCAACGCCGGCATGTCCGCGCCCGCGCGTCCGGCTCCCGATCTCGTCGACGGGGCGCGGCGCCTCGGGGCGGCGTTCCAAGACGTGAACTTCCTCCGCGATCTCGACGACGACGCCGAGCGTCTGGGCCGCGACTACCTCGACGGGGCAGCGGGAGACGATCGACGTGTCGCCGTGCTCGACCGGATCGACGCCGACCTCGCCGCCGCGGCATCCACCATTCCCCACCTCCCGCCCGACTGTCGCCGCGCGGTCACCGCCGCGCACGACCTGTTCGCGGAACTCTCCCGGCGCCTGCGCCGGACTCCCGCGGGCGCACCACGCGTCCGCGTGCCCGACGGCGTGAAGGCGACACTCGCCGCACGCGCCTTCCTCGGACGCCCACCGAAAGGGGCCCAGTCATGACCTCGCAGCGCATCGTCGTCGTCGGAGGAGGGATCGCCGGCCTCGGCACGGCCGCCCTGCTGGCCGACCAGGGTCATGAGGTGCACCTGTTCGAGGGGCGCGACCAGCTCGGCGGACGCGCCGGTTCGTGGGAGAGCGACGGTTTCCGGTTCGACACCGGCCCCAGCTGGTACCTCATGCCCGAGGTGTTCGACCACTTCTTCCGCCTCCTGGGCACGAGCGCCGCCGAACAGCTCGACCTCGTTCGCCTCGACCCGGCGTACCGCGTCTACGGTCCTCCCGGAAAGGGCGACCCGATCGACATCGTCTCGGGCCGAGAGGAGGTACGGGCACTCTTCGAGCAGCACGAGCCCGGTTCGGGCGACAAGATCGACGCCTACCTCGAATCGGCGAAGGACGCCTACGAGCTCTCGACGTCGAAGTTCCTCTACGACCCGTACTCCTCCACGCAGGGCCTGCGCGACCCGGCGCTCGTCAAGCGGCTGCCGACGCTCGTGCCGCTCCTGACCCAGACGCTGTGGAAGCGTGTCACCCGCGACTTCGCCAACCCGCGGCTGCAGCAGATCCTCGCGTACCCGTCGGTGTTCCTCGGAGGCTCTCCGTTCGAGGTACCGAGCCTGTACCACCTCATGAGCCACCTCGATCTCGGCGATGGGGTGCTCTACCCGCGCGGCGGCTTCACCGAGATCATCGCCGCGATCGAGCGTCTCGCGCGTGAGCGCGGCGTGCAGATCGAAACCGGCGTGCCCGTCGAGGCGATCCTCACCGACGGGGGCATCGCCCGCGGCGTTCGCCTCGCCGACGGCCGCGTCGTCTCCGCTGACGCCGTCGTCTCGGGAGCCGACCTGCACCACACCGAGACCCAGCTGCTCGAAGAGGGTGACCGCCAGTACCCGGAGAAGTGGTGGAAGGATCGCGTCCCGAGCCCCGGGGCCCTGCTGCTCCTTCTCGGGGTCAAGGGCGAGCTCCCCCAGCTGACGCATCACACGCTCCTGTTCACCGACGACTGGCACACGAACTTCGACGCGATCTTCGGCGAGAACAAGCGCATCCCCGACCCGGCGTCGATCTACGTCTGCCGGCCCAGCGCGTCCGACGACTCGGTCGCACCCGAGGGCTACGAGAACCTCTTCGTGCTCGTCCCCGTCCCCGCAGACCCCGTCAGCGGTCGTGGCGGCATCGAGGGCGACGGCGACGCCCGGATCGAGGTGGCGGCCGACCGTGTCATCGCGCAGATCGCCGAGTGGACCGGCATCCCGGATCTCGCCGAGCGCATCGTGGTGCGCCGCACCATCTCGCCGGAGGACTTCGCCACCGATCTGCACGCCTGGCACGGCAACTCCCTGGGCCTCGCGCACACGCTCGGCCAGAGCGCGATCTTCCGCCCGAAGAACCGGTCCAAGAAGGTGCAGAACCTCTACTACGCCGGAACGTCGGTGCTGCCGGGGATCGGCCTGCCGATGTGCCTCATCTCGGCCGAGCTCGTCGTCAAGCGGATGACGGGCGACCGCACCGCGGGGCCCCTGACCGAGCCGGCGCACACGGCGGTGTGACGTGCCCGGGGTCTACCTGGGCGCGATCCTCTTCTCGCTCGCCGGCACGATCGCGATCGACCTGAAGGTCGGTCTGTCGCTGCGCACGGCGCCCCGGCGCACCGTCCTGGCGGTGACTCTGGGCACCCTCTTCTTCCTCCTGTGGGATGCCGTCGGCATCGTCACGGGCGTGTTCGTCAAAGGCTCCAGTCCGCTCTTCGTCGGCGTCGATCTCGCCCCGCACCTGCCCCTGGAGGAAGTCTTCTTCCTCATCTTCCTCAACTACCTCGCGATCATGCTGTGGACGGTGTTCCGTCGTCTCGAGCAGAGACGGGATGCCACGAACCCCGCGGACACCCCCGCGAGAGGGTCCGCGTCGTGACGTATCCGCTGATCGTCCTCCCCTTCGTCGCTGCCACCGTCGTGATCACGCTGCTCAGCGCCCGGCGTCCGCGTTTCGGCCGCCGGATGCGCACCTCGGCGCTGACCGCCCTCGCCCTGATCGTTCTTACGGCGATCTTCGACAACGTCATGATCGCGGTCGACCTGTTCTCGTATCCGCCGGAGCACCTCAGTGGCATCCGGATCGGTCTGGCCCCCCTCGAGGACTTCGCCTATCCCGTCTGCGCCGCGTTCCTCGTGCCGGCGCTGTACACGCTCGTCTCCGCCCGGAGGGAACCCGCATGACCACCCCCGCCGCTCTCACCCCCGGGCGCATCGTGCGCGAACTGTTCGTCTCGTCGCGGCCGGTGAGCTGGATCAACACCGCGTTCCCCTTCGCCGCGGCGTACCTGCTCACCGCGCGTCAGATCGACGCCGCGCTCCTCGTCGGCATCGCGTTCTTCCTGGTGCCGTACAACCTCGCGATGTACGGCGTGAACGACGTGTTCGACTACGAGTCCGACCTGCGCAATCCGCGCAAGGGTGGCACGCACGGCGCGGTGCTCGACCGTCGAATGCACCCGATCACGCTGTGGGCCGCGGCGCTGTCGTGCCTGCCGTTCGTCGTGATCCTGGTGATCCTGGGCTCACCGCTGTCGTGGCTCGTGCTCGCCCTCAGCCTGTTCTTCGTGGTGTTCTACTCCGCTCCCCCGCTCCGCCTGAAGGAGCGGCCGTTCGCCGACTCCGTCACCAGCAGCATCCACTTCTTCTCGCCCGCCGTGTACGGGCTGGTGCTGGCCGGCGCGACATGGACGTGGCAGCTCGTGGCAACTCTCGTCGCGTTCGCGCTGTGGGGCGTCGCGTCCCATGCGTTCGGAGCGGTGCAGGACGTCGAGGCCGACCGCGCCGCCGACATCTCTTCCATCGCGACGGCGCGGGGCGCGCGCTGGACCGTGCGCTTCGCGCTGGCCGCGTACGCCCTCGCCGGCGTCGCGATGCTGCTGACCGCGTGGCCGGGGCCCCTCGCCGCGCTGCTCGTGATCCCGTACCTCGTCGTGGTGTGGCCGTACCGCAACGTGACGGATGCCACCTCCGACAGCGCGACGGCGGGATGGAACCGCTTCCTCTGGCTCAACCAGATCGCCGGGTTCGGCACGACCATGCTGCTGATCTGGTGGTGGTTCCTGAGCGCGTGACGCGCCCCACCCCCGCCCGGGGGCCAGCACCTGGCCGGCGCCGATACGCGAGACGCCGATGCCCCGAAGGGCACCGGCGTCTCGCGTTCTCAGAGAGGGACCTCAGCCCGCGGGGGTCTCCCCGCCGCCCTGGCCCTGCTCCTGCAGCTCGATGAGCCGTTCCACGGCCGCCGTCAGGCGGGCATCCTGCGTCGCGAAGCCGGCGAGGTCACCGCTCGTCAGTGCTTCCTGGCGTGCGGTGAGGGCCGCCTGGGCCTCCGCGAGCGCCGCGGCGTAGTCGCCGGCGGGTGCCGCGGGGGCGTCCGGGGTGGCGCTCCCGCCCTGGTCTGCGCCGTCGGCGCCGTCGTCGGGCGTTACCGCCTCGTCACCCGTATCAGCGCCGGAGTCGCCGCCGAACAGGGCGTCCAGCGCCTCGCTGAGGGTGTTCTCGAACGCGATCTTGTCGCCGAAGGCCACGAGCACGCGCCGCAACTGCGGAAGCTGGGTGCCGCCGGACGACTGCACGAACACCGGCTGAACGTAGAGCAGACCGCCGCCCACGGGGAGGGTGAGCAGGTTGCCGTTGAGCACCTGCGACTGCCCCTGCTGGAGGATGTTGATCTGCGACGAGACCGCGGTGTCGGAGTCGAACGTGTTCTGCACCTGACCGGGTCCGGGGACCGTCGTCGCCCCGTCGATCACGAGCATGCGCAGACGACCGTAATCGTCGCGTTTGGTCCCGGCCTCGTCGCCCGCATTGGAGTCGACCGCCAGATAGCCCGTCAGCACGTTGCGCGCCTGGCCGCCCTGGGAGGCCGGGATGAAGCTCGTGAACATCGAGTAGGACGGGGCGTCCTGACTCGGCATCTGCATCGTGAGGTAGTACGGCGGCTGCAGGGCGTTGGGGTCCTGCGGGTCGTTCGGGGTGGTCCAGCGGTTGTCCTGCTGGAAGAACGACCGCGCGTCGTCGACGTGGTACACCCCGAGCATGGAGCGCTGGACCTTCATGAGGTCGGTCGGGTAGCGCACGTGGCTCATCAGGTCGGCGGACATCTCACTCCACGGCTGGAGGCTCGAGGGGTACACCTTCTGCCACGACTGGAGGATCGGGTCCTCGTCGTCCCAGGCGTAGAGCGTGACCTTGCCGTCGTACGCATCGACGGTGGCCTTGACCGAGTTGCGAATGTAGTTGATGTTGTCGAGCGAATACGTCGGCGACGGGGTGTTCGAGTCCGCGATCGCCCGCGAGAGCGAGACGCTCGACGAGTACGGGTAGTTCGCGCTCGTGGTGTACGCGTCGATGACCCACTTGACGCGGCCGTCGACGACCGTGGGGTACGGGTCGCTGTCGAGCGTGAGGTAGGGCGCGACCTTCTGTACGCGCTCGGTGGGGTCGCGGTCGTACAGGATCTGCGACTCGGAGTTGACGTAGTCCGAGAACAGGATCTGCTCGGACTGGAACTTCAGCGCGTAGATGAGGCGGTTGAAGACGTTACCGACACTCGGGCCGCCATCGCCGCGGAACGTCGTGCGGGTCTCGGTCCCCCCGTCGACACCGATCGGGTAATCGAGCTCGATGTCTTCGCCGCCCTCGGGGCCGCCGACGATCGAGTAGGGCGGCGACTGCTCGCCGAAGTAGACGCGCGGCTCGTACTCCAGGTCGGTGAGGAAGCCCGTGCCCGGGATCGCCTGCTCCAGGAAGACGGGGTCGCCGTCTTCGGTGCGCTCGTTTCCGGCGGCCGCGACCATGCCGTAACCGTGGGTGTACACCAGCGTCGTGTTCTGCCACGTGGCGGCGTCGCCCAGCTGCCCGATGTTCAGCTCGCGCAGGGCCACCACGGCATCCTGGGTCTGTCCGCCGATCTGGTAGCGGTCGACATCGAGGGGATTACCGAACTGGTAGTACGCGCGGTACTGCTCGAGCTGGCGCACGGTCGGACCGATGATGGCCGGGTCCATGATGCGCAGCTGAGCGGTGGAGGCGGCGTCGTTGCGCAGCTGTCCGGCCTGCGCCGTGGTCGTGGCCTCGAAGTTCTCTTTCTCGACGGCGTCGATGCCGTAGGCGGCCTTCGTGCTGTCGATGTTGCGCTGGTAGTACTGGCTCTCGAGCGCGAGCTGGTTCGGGCGCACCTGGAAGGTGTTGACCGCCCACGGGATCGCAGCACCGACGACGATCGCCGACACCACGAGCAGGGCCGTGGCGATGAGGGGGTAGCGCCACCGGCCGATGACCGCGGTCACGAAGAACGCGAGCGCCACGATGATCGCGGCGATGGCCAGGATCGTCTGTCCGGGGATGACGGCGTTGACGCCCACGAACCCGGGTCCGGTGATCCGGTCCTCGGGGGTGACGAGCGTGGTGTACCGATCGAGCCAGAGACTCGCACCCTGGAGCAGCAGGTAAACGCCGGCGAGGACCGCGAGCTGGATGCGGGCGGCCTTGGAGATGCGCAGCTCCCGCTGTCCGACGCGGACGGATCCGTACAGGTACGACACGACGCCCGTCAGCAGCAGGCACACGAGGGCCACGGCCGAGGCGAAGCCGACGACGGTGGTGTAGAAGGGCAGACCGAACAGGTAGAAGCCCGTGTCGAGACCGAACTGCGGATCGGTCGTCGACGTGGCCACACCGTTGAACCACAGCCAGGTGGTCTCCCACTGCGCGGACGCGGCGAAGCCGGCGAAGAAGCCGAAGAACACCGGGATGCCCCACATCGCCAGGCGACGAAGCGGTTCCACGACCTCCTGGTAGCGGTCGAGCTGGGAGCTCAGGCGCGCGTACACCGGTCGCAGACGGTAGGCGAGCTGGATGGCACCCCACACGGGGACCGCCATCGCGAGGAAGCCCACGACGAACATCACCGAGCGTGCGATCCACTGGGTGGCAAGCACCTCGGTGAAGCCCAGCTGCGAGAACCACATCCAGTCGGCATAAAGGTTCGCGAAGAGGAAGAACGCCACGACCAGCGCGGCGATGACCGCCAGGCTGATCGAGATGATTCGTCGGGAGCGGCTCGGGGGCGTGGCCTGGTTCGGCGCTGAGGTCGTGGTCACTCCCCCATCCTAAGCCGCGCCCTCTGGGGGTAAGCCGTGGATGCTACGGCGTCGGGGCAGCCGTCCCGTCGCAGGCCGGAAGCGCGTCCAGGTCGCCGCCGTCGCGGATCCCCTGCAGAACATTCAGCGAATCCTCGAGCGTCGACACGGCGAACACGCGGATGCCATCGGGCACGTGGCCGACCACTTCGTTGCAGTTCGCCTGCGGAGCGAGGAACCAGGTGGCGCCGGCATCCCGTGCGCCGTAGAGCTTCTGACGGATGCCGCCGATGCCTCCCACCGTGCCCGCGGCGTTGATGGTGCCCGTGCCGGCGATGTGCTGGCCACCCGTGAGGTCGCCCGGCGACATCTTGTCGATGATGCCGAGCGCGAACATCATGCCGGCGCTGGGGCCGCCGATGTTGTTCAGTTGGATCGTCACGTCGACCGGGAGGTCGAAGGCGAGGCCGAGAGTGACCCCCAGGAGCCACTGAGGCTCGTCTCTGATCGCCCCCTCCTGCGGGGTGACGGTGACCTGCAGAGCCTCGTCGTCTCGTTCGATGCCCAGGACGACCGGGGCGCCCGCGGCCGCCTGGACGGCTGCGCGGACCTCGTCGACGCTCGTCGCGGGTGTCCCGTCGAGCGAGGTGATCACGTCGCCGACCTCGACGACCCCCGACGCGGCGCCGGCGTCCTCGACCGCGCCCACCACGATTTCCTGCGGGACGTCGTAGCCGAGCTCGCGCAGGGCGGCCGCAGACGCCTCGATCTGCGAGTCGGTCATGAGCACCGCATTCTCGGTGTTGCGCTGCTCGGTCGTCTGCCCCGCGGGGAAGATGCGGTCGACCGGGACGACCGCGCGCGAGGGATCGAACCAGGCCTGGGCCAGTTCGAGCCAGCTCGGCGTGCGCTGCCGGTTGCCGTTGATCTGCACCGTCACCAGGTCGAGCTGCCCCGCCGAGGCGGTGTCGTCTTCCTCCGGCACCGTGATCAGGGGGATCTCTTCTCCGTCGGCGTTGGGCGACGTTCCGAGGGTGTTGAGCACGGGCCCCGGCTGCTGAATGACATAGGGGCTCGGCAGGAACGTGAGGACGAACAGGATGAGGGTCGCCACGGCCAGCGACCACAGCCCGAAGACCGTCGACCGGTTCCGGCGTCGCCGCGGGGCGGGAACGACGGAAACGCTCTCGTCGAACAGGGTCACAGGGCCTCCGTAGCCGGGTCGTTCGCGCGCGGCGTAAGCGGCGAAGGGCCGAGCCGAGGGGAGCGAGGAATCGTGCGACTAGCGTAGATCCCGTTCCCCCAGACCTGGCTGAAAGGCGGCTGAAGTGGCAGACGACGACCGGAGCCCCGAGGAGGAGTTCCAGGAGCTCATGCGGCGCCTGATGTCGGGCGACACCTCCGGGCTCGACCCGGAACAGCTCTCGCGCCTCTCCGGCATGCAGATCGACCCGGCCATGATGCAGGCCGTCATGAACCAGCTACGCGGCGCGTTCTCCGGAGCCCAGGAGGGGATCGATTGGGGCCTGGCCGAGCGCCAGGCGCTGCACATCGCCAACCAAGACGGCCTCGGCGTTTCCGCCGGTCAGCGCACCGACCTCGACCAGGCGTTCACCCTGGCCTCCCTCTGGCTGGGCGAGGCGACCACGATCGCCGACCTCCCGCACCCGGCGAAGGCGGTCACGCGCGGCGCCTGGGTGAGCGCGACGCTGCCCGTCTGGCAGGAGCTCGCCGAGCCGGTCGCCACGAGCATCGCCGACGCTCTGACCGACGCCCTCGGCCAGCAGGCTCCCGACGACATGCAAGACCTCATCGCCGGCGCCGGGCGCCTGATGCGCACCGTCGGCGGCTCGCTGTTCGCCACCCAGCTCGGCCACGTGGTCGGACGCCTCTCGACCGAGGTCGTCGGCGGTGGTGATGTCGGCATCCCGGTGATGCCCGACGGAGAGGCCGCGATCCTCCCCCAGAACTTCGCCGACTTCGGCCGCGATCTCGAAATCCCCGAGGACCAGCTGGCGCTCTACCTGGCCACGCGCGAGCTCGCCCACGCGCGTCTGTTCCGACACGCGCGCTGGCTGCGGCTGCACGTGATCTCCCAGGTGCGCGAATTCGCGCACGGCATCCACGTCGATACCGATGCCCTGGAAGAGCTGGCCTCACGCTTCGATCCGTCACAGCCCGATGAGCTGCGCAGCGCACTCGAGAGCGGTGCCCTGCTCCCGCAGCGCTCGGAGGAGCAGACGGCAGCCCTGACCCGGCTGGAGAACCTCCTCGCCACCATCGAGGGATGGGTCGACGTGGTGACCGAAGACGCCACCGCGCGCCTGCCGTCGGCCGTCCGGATCGCCGAGGCCGTGCGGCGGCGCCGCGCCGTGGGCGGACCCGCCGAGCAGGCCCTGGGCTCGCTCGTGGGGCTCGAGCTCCGCCCGCGACGCATGCGCGAAGCAGCCGCCATGTGGCGCGCCGTGACCGACGCGGTCGGCGTGGCAGGGCGCGACGCCCTGTGGGACTACCCCGACCTCATGCCCTCGTCCGACGACATCGACGACCCCGCCGGACTCGTCGCCCGTCTGACCGCGCAGTCACGCGGTGAAGCGGCTCCCGCAGATGCCATGGATGACGCGCTCGCACAGCTCATCGCCGAGGAGACCGCCGGCACCGCGGACCCGTCGGATCCTGCCGGCCCCTTGGCCACGGACTCCTCCGACCCCGACGACGACGACCCGGCACCGGGAGACCAGCGCCCCGTCTGACCCCTTCTCCCCAGGGCGGATGACGCACGATCGCCCTGGGGAGAACCGCTCCCGGCTCGCGAGCCGGGTCAGCATGGGGGCATGCTTCGAATCGATCCCTCCGCTCCCCCGCTCTGGCGCGACGACGGCAGCGTGCAGTTCGGCTCACCGGCGCGGGCGCGCATCACCGAGATCGCCCCCTGGACCGATGCGGCACTCGCTGCCCTCGAGTCCGGAACCTCGCGTGCCGCCGTGCGCGGCCTGGCCCGTCTTCACGGCGACCGCGACGCCGACGCCGACGCTCTGATCGCGCGCGTTCAGCCCGCCCTCATCCGGCGACGACGCGCGAGACCGATCGTCGTCCAGACCACCGACGACCTCCCTCCCGCGACCGTCCGCGCCGCACTGGCTGCGTTCCCTCCGCGTACCCGGCGGATCGACTGGGCCGGTAACGCGACCGACGACGTCCCGGCGAGCACGCGGGTGGTCCTCCTCGCCGCGCATCGCGTCGATCCGCGCCGAGCCGTCGCCCTGGTGCGCGACGACGTGGTGCACATTCCGCTCGTGCTCGACGGCGCCACCGCGCTCATCGGTCCCGTCGTGGTGCCCGGGCACACCGCGTGCTTGGCCTGTCTCGATGCCACGCGCCGGCGCGACGATCCCTCGTGGCCCCTCGTGGCCGCTCAGCTGCTGGCTCGGCCCCGACCCGACGTCGACCCCACTCTGGCGGCCGAGGCCGGCCGGGCCGCACGCCATCTGCTCAGCGATCCGCCCGGCGCGGTGTCCCGTTCGCTGCGCCTGCGCGTCGACTCGCTCCAGCGGGCCTGGGAAGTCCATCGGCCGAGCGAAGACTGCCGCTGCCGATCTCTCGCAGGAATCTCGACGGCGTCCGCTCCGACCGTCCCCGTCCCCGCGACCAGCTCACCGACAGCGTCTGCGCCGCACGCGTGACGCCCACGTATGCCAGGCGGCGCTCCTCATCGACCGCGTCGAACGTTGTCGCGTACGAGATCGGCAGGAGGCCCTCGCTCACCCCGATGAGGTACACGTGATCCCACTCCAGCCCCTTCGCGGCGTGAAGCGTGGCCAGGGTCACCGTGCGCGTCGCCGGCTCGTGCTGGTCCTTCGCGCGTGCCTGCAGATCGTCCGTGAACGACCGCAGGTCGGTGCCGGCGGGTGCCTCCTCGGCCAGGCGCAGCAGCGCCGCCCGCGCTTCCCATCCCTCGCGCAGAGCCCCGCCTGCCGCGGGCGGATCGTCGGTGAGGCCGACGCTGCGCAACACGTCGCGCACCGTGGCCAAGAAGCCGGTCTCCATGGGCGCCACCGAGGCGGCGCGCAGAGCCATGAGCGCTTGCCGAACCTCCGGCAGATCGAAGAACTTGCGTCCTCCGAGCACCGACGCCGCGATCGAGTGCTTCGCCAGCGCGCCGAGCACCGCCGCCGACTGCGCGTGCGAGCGATAGAGCACGGCGATCGTGCGCGGATCGACCCCCTCGCGCACGGCAGCCGCGATCGACGCCGCCACACCCTCCGCTTCCGCCTCTTCGTCGTCGTAGGCGCGAACGGTGGGGACGGGCGACGGATCCTCGCGCGCCGCCACGAGTTCGAGGGCACCCGCGCGCCCGCGCATCAGGTCGTTCGCCACCGCCAAGACGGCAGCACTGGAGCGATAGTTGCGCTCGAGCTTGACCACGCGCGCGTCGTCGTGCGTACGCGCGAACTCGAGCAGGTAGCGGGCGTCGGCGCCCGTGAACGAGTAGACGGTCTGGCTCGCATCGCCCACCACGCACAGATCACGCCGATCACCGAGCCACAGCTCGAGAAGTCTGTTTTGCAGCGGCGAGACGTCCTGGTACTCGTCGACGGTGAAGTGCCGGTACTGCTCGCGCACCGCCGCCGCCACACGGGGTTCGGCCTCGATCATGCCGGCGCACGTGAGCAGGACGTCCTCGAAGTCCATCTGCCGTCGCTCATCCTTGAGCTTCTCGTACGCGCCCTGGAGGGCGACGACCTGGTCGACGGTCAGCCGCCCGATCCCTCCCGGGCGGTCGGCCGCGTACTGCTCGATCGAGCGCATCGTGACCTTGCGCCACTCGATCTCCGCGGCGATATCGCGCAGGGTCGCGGTGTCGGGCGCCAGCCCCACGCCGTCCGCAGCGTGCGCGAGCATCCGCACCTTGTTGTCGATGATGCTCGGGGCCTGGTCGCCCGCGAGAGTGGGCCAGAAGAAGTTCACCTGCGCCAGCGCGGCCGCGTGGAACGTGCGCGCCGACACGCCCGTCACACCGAGCGCACGCAACCGACCACGCATCTCACCGGCGGCCTTCGCGGTGAAGGTCACCGCCATCACCCGTTGCGGCGAGTAGGCACCGGTGTCGACGCCATGGGCGATCCGCCGCGTGATCACCCGGGTCTTCCCCGTGCCGGCGCCCGCCAAGACGCACACCGGGCCGCGCAATGCACGGGCGGCTTCGAGCTGATGCTCGTCGAGGCCGCTCAGCGGTTCCACGCTCACGAGTTCCCCCGGTACCAGTCATCGATGAGGCGGTACGCGATCGACGCCGCCCCGGGGAGCTGCACAGCGGACTCGCCGCGCAACCCCGCGCCGATCTCGGCGCGGTCGAACCAGCGCACTTCGACGATCTCCTCACCGTCGGGACGGGCCTCGTCGTCGCGGACCGCCTGCGCACGGAAGCCCAGCATGAGAGATCGCGGGTACGGCCACACCTGCGAACCGCGGTAAGCGATGTTCTCGAGCCGAACGCCCGATTCCTCGCACACCTCACGCGCCACGGTGTCTTCGAGCGACTCGCCCGCCTCGGCGAACCCGGCGAAGCACGAATACCGGCTCCCGCCCCAGGCCGCGTTGGCGCCGAGGAGGACACGGTCCGGATCCTCCGCGGAGGTGACCAGAACGATCACCGCCGGATCCGTCCGCGGGAAATGCTCGCGACCGCAACTCGGGCAGTGGCGCGACCACCCCGCGTGCCGCAGCACGGTCTCCGCCCCGCACGCAGGACAGAACGCGGCGTCGCGCAGCCACCCCGCCAACGCCACGGCGGTGCCGAGGATCTCCGCCTCCTCGCGGGGCAGGTCGCCCCCGACCGCGCGCAACGGCGCCCACCGCGCGTCAGACGGCAGAGCGGCATCCGCTTCCTCGTCCACGACCGCCACGAGCAGGGCGGCCGCGTCGGACGCCCGCCCGAGGAAAGCCCAGGCACGGGCGCGAGTGACGGCCTCGACGGGGGCGAACAGCAGACGCCCCTCCGACACCGGTGCCGCGTCGCCGTGGACCAGGAGCACTCGCGTCGCCGAGCCGCCGCGCTCGCGCCCGATCAGGTCGTCGACGTCGCGTTCCGCCCCGGCACGGTCGAGGACTCCTCCCGGCCATCGACCGGGCTCCGACGAAGCGGGCAGCGGCATCGAACACCTCTCTCAAGGGCGTGGCGCGGGGGGAACAAGAGAGCGACCGACCTACCCTGGGGGCATGGCACGCTCGCCCCTCACTCTAGCCGCGTCCGCGACGGCGGCCCTGCCCCGGATCGGTGTGACGAGCGCCGCCCCGCTGACCGAGAACGCGAGCGGACGCTTCGACTCGGCTCTGCTCGGCCTCGACGATGGTCGGACGGTCGTCGTTCGCATGCCCGCGACCGAAGACACCTCCCCCGACCTGGCCGCGGAGTCGCGCGCCCTCCACGCCCTGACTCCGGGGGTTCGGGCGCTGCTGCCCTTCGCGGCACCGACCGTCATCGGAGAGAACGGCTCAGGAGCGCAGCGCGTGCTCGTGGTCGACGTCATCGAGGGGTATCGCATCGACCCGGCGGAGCTCCCCAAGGGGCCCGGCTACGCGCCGGCGATCGGCGGTGCCCTCGCGGCCGTCCACGCCCTGCCCGTGTCGATCGTGCGCACCGACGGTCTGCCCGTTCGCTCGCCCGAGCAGGTGCGTGACGATGTCGCCCGGTTGCTCGATCGCGCCGACGCGACCGGTCGCGTCCCCGACGGGCTCATGATGCGCTGGCGACGTGCCCTGCAGGTCGATGACCTGTGGCGCTTCGAGTCGGCGGTCGTGCTGGGCGGTGCCACGAGCGCGTCGATCCTCCTCACCGACGACGCCGACGGCATCCCGCACGTCAGCGGTGTCCTCGACTGGGCCGGCCTGAGCGTCGGCGACCCCGCGGTCGACCTGCGCTGGCTCGCCTCCGCACCGACCGCCGCCGACGACGTGCACGAGGGCTATGCCGCCGCCGGGGAACGCTCCCCCGATCCGCTCCTGCGCGAGCGCGCCCGCCTCTACGCCGAGCTCGAGTTCGCCAAGTGGCTCGTGCACGGCCACGACGAGGGCGAATCCGACGTCGTCGCCGACGCCGTCGCCCTGCTCACGGCGCTGGCCGACGGGGTGCGCGGAGACCACATCGTGCCGTCTACGCGCTCCGACATCGACGACGCGATGGCCCTCGTCGAACGCATGCCGCCGACCGCGGCGACCGCGGTCGACACCTCCATGCAGACCGACGCGTACGACCCGGAGGCGCTGTCGCTGTACCTCTCGGCCGAGCGCGACCGGCAGGCAGCGGCGGCGGGCCTCGCCGAGGCACTGGCCGCCGACGAGTCGATCCCGGATGCCTCGACGAGTGCCCCGTCGTTCGGTGAGATCGACGACGCGGAGCCGGACGACCCCGGTCCCACCGCGCCGATCGACCTCGACGGTTGGACGGGCGGATCCCCCTCCGACGCGGGCGAACAGCCCGCGGCCCGGGAGGCACGTCTTGATCGGGAGCCGGACGACCCGCAGACCACGAGCGCCTCGCAAGCGGCACCGAGCGGCAACGCCGCCCGTGCCGATCCGCTCGACGACGAAGAAGAGGCCGCGCGGGCAACCCGGGCCGCCCTCCGCCGATGGGGAGTCTCGCGCGACGGGGCGTGAGCGGGCGGCGTCCGCCTCAGCTTCGCGGCCCGCGCATCACCCCCGGAGGACGATCTCGTCGCCCACGTAGAACAGCGTCACGTCGATCAGATCCATCGGAATAGCGTGCTTCGCGTGGTACGCCTCGCGGTACAGCTCGAGCTGCAGCATCCGGGAGCGACGCTCCGATTCTGAGGCCGGGGGCCGCCCGGTCTTCCAGTCGACGATCTCGTACCGATCGCCGCGCCGGTAGACCGCGTCGAGCTTGCAGATCACGACGTGCGGGCGCCCGTCGAGAAGCGTCGTGACGAAGTCGATCTCCGTCTCGACCTCGAGCGGCTGCAGGTGCGCCCATTCCGAACGTTCGAAGATCTCCCTGAGCCGCTGCAGCTCCGCGGCATCCGCGGCGGCCGCACCCTCGTCTTCGTCGTCCCACAGCCCGCCGTCGTCGAGCCCGGTTCCCGCCCCCACGAGACCGGAGCGCTTCTCCACCCACGCGTGGAAGAGGGTGCCGAGGCGAGTCTGCCGGTACGGACGCTCGGGAAGCGGGCGC
Source organism: Microbacterium sp. ZW3a (assembly GCF_057167165.1). NCBI lineage: Bacteria > Bacillati > Actinomycetota > Actinomycetes > Micrococcales > Microbacteriaceae > Microbacterium > Microbacterium sp. ZW3a. The sequence continues at coordinate 1,898,403 of NZ_CM169903.1, forward strand.
CGCAACTCCTCCACGGTCCCCGCGTAGTCCGAAACGAAGTCCTTGAAGCGTGAGGCGGGAATGCGGGTCGGCGCCGGCGTGTGCGTGGGTCGAAGACGATCGGCGCGCTCGGCGAGGAGCAATTCGAGGTCGGCATCCGGGGCATCCGCCGGGCGCGCACGCGCGGCCGCGACCTCGTCGACCGCGGCGGTGATCGCGGTGCATCGGGCGCCGAGCGGGTCGAGCGGCCAGTGCAGCAGACGCCGCTCGCCGTCATAGGGATCGTCGCCGGGATCATCGACGCCGAGGTCGATGCCGAGCGCTTCCGTCGCCTCGTCGAGGAAGACACTGGGACGCCGCGGACGCTTCGTTCCCGACCAGCTCGATCCCGACAGGAGCAGGTGATCGCGAGCCCGGGTGAAGGCCACGTACGCCAGCCGGCGGTCCTCGTCGAGCTGACGTTGCCGGTTGGCCTCGACGAACGCGTCAATCGCCGCCTTCACGTCTTGCTGCGTCTCGGCACCACGCCACCCGAGCACCGGCAGCCACGCCGAGTCACCGCGGAACTCCGACGGCAGGATGCCGAAACCCAGCCAGCCCTTCGTGTCGCGCGCGAGCGACGGCAGTTCGTCGGTGACCAGGCGCACCACCGCGACGGCATCCCACTCGAGCCCCTTGGATCCGTGGATCGTGAGCAACTGCACGACGTCGTCTTCGGGGGGCTCGGTGCGCGGGGCGAACTCGTCGGCCTGCTCGGCGTGATCGAGCCACGCGAGGAGGTTGGTCACCGACCCCGACTCGTCGGCGGCGAGGAAGCCGCGGATCTCGTCGACGAAGGCACGCAACTGCGCGGACGCGGTGCGCGCCGAACCGCGCGACTCGTTCGCCGCGAGCTCGATGTCAAGCCGCAGCTCGGCCTCGATCAGGCGGATCAGCTCGGGAATCGGGGCGCCGATGGAACGGCGGAGCCCCGCGAACACCGATCCCGCCTCCCGCAGCCGCGATCGTCCGTCTGGCGTGATGTCGCTCAGCCAGCCGTGACCGTCGGTCTGCCGGGCCAGGAAGTCGAGCGCGTCCACCAGCGACGCCCGGTCGGCCCCGGGGGTCGACCGCAGCCGGTCGACGACGTCGGGGGCCAGCGGCTGCAGCGCGGCGTCGTGGGTCGCGAGGCGACGCGCCAGCTGGGCCAGGGCACGCAGGTCGGCGAGACCGATCGACCACCGCGGGCCCGCGAGCAGACGGATGAGCGCCGAGCCGGCCTCGGGATCGCTGATCACCCGCAGCGCCGACACGACGTCGACGACCTCGGGGGTGGTGAGAAGCCCCCCGAGTCCCAGAATTCGGTGCGGGATGCCACGGCGCCCGAGCGCATCACCGAAACGCACCATGTGCTTCTTGCTCCGGAAGAGCACCGCCCCGGTCGTCGGGTGACCCTCCGCCGCACGGGCGGCCCGCACCCCGGCGAACCACGCCGCGACACGGTCGGCCTCGGTGTCGAGATCCCGCTCGAAGAACGTCTCGACCACGCCCTCGGGAGCGCCGGGACGCGAGCGCAATTCCTCGACGGCGACCGGGGAGCGGGGCGCCAGGGGCGCGAGCACGGCGTTGGCCGCCGTCAGCACCCGCGCGCTGTTGCGCCAGCTGGTGAGGAGCGAGAACTCCCGGCATCCACCCCCCGGGGCGAACGCGGCCGGGAAACCGCCGAGGTTTCCCGCGCTCGCGCCACGCCACGCGTAAATCGCCTGGTGCGGATCGCCCACGGCCATGACACCGGTCTCGGCGAACAGGGTCGAAAGCAGGTCGGTCTGGACCACGGAGGTGTCTTGATACTCGTCGAGCAGCACCACGCGATAGCGCGACCGCAGCTCGTCGACGACGGCGGGATGCTCCCGAACGATTCGGAGGGCCCCGGCGACCTGGTCGGCGAAGTCCATGACGCCCAGCCGCGCTTTCTCGCGGTCGTACGCGGCCGCGAGCCCCGCCAGCATTCCCAGAGCCGACACCCGCGATGCCGCCTCGGCGACGTCTTTGTAGACGGTCACCCGCGACGATGTCGACGGCCGCTCCACGACGCGCGCGAACTCCTCGGGGAAGGCGGCGAGGCGATCCAGATCGACGAGGTTGTCGACACCGTCGCGAGCGATGCGCAGCGCGGCGTCGATGAGCGTGCGCGGCGACTCCTGGCGCTCCTCCAGCCGCGGGTCGTCCGAAGTGAAGACGACCCGCCGCATGAGCAGCCACGCCGCCGAGTCGGAGAGAATCGCCGACTCGGAGTCGCGTCCGATGCGCAGACCGTGCTCGCGCACGATCGCGTCGGCGAAGCTGTTGTACGTCGACACGGTGGGCCGATGCAGGAGTTGGTCGTCGTCGCCACCGGATGCGGCGTCGACCCCGAGTTCGTGGGCGAGGGCATCGAGCACCCGCCGCCGTTCCTCGTCGCCGCGAGCCCCCTCGCGAGTGGCCAGCTCGGCGAAGACCGCCAGGCGCCCGGCGGCGTGCAGCGCCGGCAGCACGGGCAGCAAACCCCTCGATTCGAACTCCGACAGCCGGTGCAGGCGGCGGTGGATGCGTTCGGCCAGCTCGCCCGCGGCCTTTCGGGTGAACGTGAGGCCGAGCACCTCGTCGCGGCGCACGAGCCCATTGGCCACGAGCCAGACCACGCGACCCGCCATGGTCTCGGTCTTGCCGCTGCCGGCGCCCGCCACGACGAGAGCCGGGGAGAGCGGTGCCTCGATGACCTCGGTCTGCTCGGGGGTGGGCGGGAACTGGCCCAGCGCCGCGGCGATCGTCGCCGCCGGGAGGAGGGCGCTCACGAGGCACTCACCGCCGAGACGGTGTGGATACGGCACAGCCCGAAGGAGAACTCGTCGCGGCAGTGCACCTCATACGGCGCCGCGAAGCTCCGGCCGCGCATGACGCCGACCGCCCGCTGGACGCGGGCGACGAACTGCTCACGGGCGTCGTCGTCGAACGGGGCCTGGCGGGGTTCGGCATAGTCCTTGGTCGCGGCGGTCGGCCGCAGCACGAGCAGCTTCGCCCCGCCCGAGGGCAGCCCGGCGACCGGCTCGATCGCCCCGGATGCGAAGGCGAGTTGGTAGGCGGCCAGCTGCGGGTTGTCGGCGACCTTGGCGTCGGTCTGCGGCTCGTTCTTGCCCGTTTTCAGATCGACGATCACTACCTCACCCTGCGGGGTGATCTCGACGCGGTCGATGTCGCCGCTCAGCATCGCGCGGTGCTCCCCCGCGTCGTCGACGGGGATGGGCACGTCGAAGTGTCGCTCGGCCCCGACGAGGCGTCCGCCGGCGTCGTCGAACCGGCGGAGGTAGGCGGCGAGCCGGCGCACGAGCTCGCGCGCACGCACCCGTTCGGCGCGTTCCCGCCAGGCCGCGTCGAAGACCAGCTCACCCCAGCGTTCGTCGACCACTGACCAGAGGTCGTCTTCGCTGCCCGAAGCCGCCGTTTCAAGGGCGGCGTGGATGATCGTGCCGATGCCCGCCGTGGTTCCGCTCCGGTCTCCGCCGAGGTCGCCGATCACCCAGTCCAGTTCGCACTGTTCCAGGGCGTGCAGCCTCGACGGCGAGACGCGGACGTCTTCGCGGGTGAGGTCGCGCAGCGGCGCCGTCGAACTCGGCGCCGCGACCCCGTACCACTGATCCGCGGCCGCTCCCGCGACGCCCGCCGACGCGAGCAGGGCGAGTTGGCCCGCCGCGTGGCGCCGGTCGGACGCGGCCACGCGAGGTGCCGTGAGCGTGCGGCGATGACGGGCGACGAGACCGCGGAGCGATAACGGGTGCTCCGGGACGGCCGACGCGGGCTCGGGGGTCGGGAGCATCTCGAACAGCACGCTCGGGCCGGTGTCGTCGTCGTCGACGGCCGTGACGATCAGCCGCGCGTGAGCACGGGAGATCGCGCGCACGAACAGCCGAAGCTCGTCGTGCATCGCCGCCCGGCGGCGATCGAGCATGCCGGCGGCGGGCAGGTCAGGGAACTGCACGGCATCGGCGAGACGCCACGTCTCGAGGAGGCCCCCGCGCAACCGGGTATTGGGCCACACTCCGTCTTGCACGCCGGCGACGACGACCGTGTCGAACGCCGTACCGGCGGCAGCCGCCGGGGTCAGCACGCGGACGGTGTCGACCACGGCGGGCTGCTCGATCCGGTCTTCGGCGACGTCGCTGTCGAGCACCGAGCGCAGGAACGCTGCGGCCTCGCCGTCGGGCTCGCGCTCGGTGAAGCGCTTTGCCGCCTGGAACAGCGCGACGATGGCATCCAGGTCGCGATCGGCCTGCTCGGCCACCGGACCGTTGCCGCGCGCCGCCTCGCGCCACGGGCGAAGGAGCCCGCTGCGCTCCCATGCGGTCCACAGCAGCTCATGGGCGGTGGCGTGAGCCTCGGCGCCGACCCGGAGGGCGGCCAAGGTCTCCCCCAGGCGTGCGGCCCGCCGAGCTTCGCGCGTGTCGATCGTTTCGAACTCGAGCGGATGCCGCACCCCCGACACCAGCAGGTCGCTCGCGGTGCGGACGCCCCCGCTCCCGACCTCCTCGTGGCGCAGCGCGGTGCGCAGACGTCGAAGCTCGATGGGGTCGAGCCCGCCGTACGTGCCGAGCAGCACGTCGACGACGGCGTCGGCCGACCAGAGGTCGGGCTCGCGCATGCCGAGCTCGACCAGGGCGATGAGGTCGCGGACCGTCCGCTGGGCGCCGAGCGCGAGCCCCGGACCGCTGGCGCGCGCCGGAACCTCGCGCGCGGCCAGCTCGGCCTCGAGCGACGCGACCTGCCGGGAATCGTGGGCGATGACCGCGCACGCCCCCCACGGCACGCCGTCGAGGACGTGCCGCTCGCGAAGGATCCGCGCGATGGCGTCGACCTCTTCCGCCGGGGAGCGCAGGAGGAACGTGCGCACCGACCCCTCGGGAGCGGCGCCGGACGGCGGTCGCCTGTGCGCGACCACTCCGGCCGCGCCGATGCGCGCCGACACGGTGCGGATGAGGTCGATCTGCTCGGCCGTGCCGCGGTGCGGCGATCCGAGGGCAGCCATCGTTCCGAGCTCGGTGGCGAGTCGCGCGAAGTTCTCGGGACTGGCGCCGCGGAAGGCCCCCGATCCCACGTCGGGGTCGCCGAAGGCGACGACGCCGATCCCCCGCGCCCGGCAGGCCTGCAAGAGATCGATGCCGCCCGCCGTGAGCTCTTGCGCGTCATCGACGAGGATGCAGCGGAGCGAGGCGAAGCGTCCGAGGAGCTCACGCTCGGCGGCGGCCTCGTGCAGCACGGCGACGGCCTCTCGGGCCAGATCGGCGGCGTCGCGGTGAGCCCCGCGCATCTCGGCGCGGACGGCCCGGTACTCCGCGGCGAAGGAGCCGACCGCCGTCCATACCGGCACGCCGTGACGGTCGGCGAGGGCGGGGAGGTCTTCCGGGGCGATCGCGAGATCGGTGCACTCCGCCAAGAAGGCGCGCAGGTCGCCGCGGAAGCCGCGCGTGGCGCGGATCGATGCGCCGAGCCACTCCGGCCAGCGCGATCGACCCTCGGCCTCGTCGAGGGCGTCGCCGTCGAGCAGTTCGCGGATGATCTGGTCTTCATCGCCGCCGGTGAGGAGCTGCGGGGGCTCAGCCCCGCGTCGCACCTCTGCCCCGCGCACGAGCTGGAACGCGAACGAGGCGAGCGACCGTGCCACGGCACCGGAGGTGGCGCGACCGACGGCGAGGGCCAGCGGATCGCGCAATGCTGTGGCCGCCGGGCGAGTCGGCGTGAGGACGAGCAGGTGGTCGGGGTCGACGCCCTCGTCGATCAGCGCGCGCACCCGCGCGAGAAGCGTCGAGGTCTTCCCCGATCCGGGGGCTCCCACCACCGCGCCGCTGGCGTCGGCCCCCCAGGACGCCACGGTGCGCTGCGCGTCGTCGAGGTCGTCGAGCGCCAGGGGCCGGAGGGCGATCCGGTCGCCGTCACGGCTGCGGGTGACGGCATCCGGGTTCTGCATGCGTTCCACGCTAGCCGCGGCCTCCGACACCACGGCGGCGACCCGCTCCGTTCGCCGTCCGCGAAGCGGACCGCCGCGCGGGTCATGGCCTCCGCGGGCTGTCGTAGAGTCGGAGCATCGCGCCGGGAAGACCGAGAGGCCCGGGCGGAAAGGACGCAACGTGGAGATCCGCATCGGTATCACCAACACCGGCCGCGAGCTGAACTTCGAGACCAACGAGGGCTCGGACGCCGTGAAGTCGACGGTCGCCGCCGCGCTCGACCAGTCCGCCAGCCACCTGAGCTTCACCGACGTCAAGGGCAACTCCTACATCGTTCCGACGGCGAACCTCGCGTTCATCGAGCTCGGAACCGAGGAGTCGCGCCGGGTCGGCTTCGTCGCCTGACGACACCGCCGTGCAGATCCTTCTCGGGCTGATCATCGGCGCGGTCGTCGGCCTCGCCGTTCACTTCACCCTCGGCCACCGCGACCTCCGCGGCGCCGCGCTCGCTCCGCTGGCCGGAGCCGCGGCGTCGGGGGTCGTGTGGACCGCGGCGACGTGGGCAGGGCTCGGTGTCGATTCGCCGATCCTGTGGATCGTCGCCGTCGTCGCTCCCGCAGCCACCACCCTCGTGCTCATTCCCCTGCTCTCGCGCGTGCGAGAGCGTGCTGACGCCGACGAGCGCGCGCGCCGGGGCATCTGACGCGCGACAGCCCCCACGGCCGCGACGCCGTCGCCGGGCTCCGTGCCAGGCGAGTCGCCGCGCTCGGTGTCAGGCAGCGAGCCCCATGGCATCCATTCGACGCGCGTGCGCGCCCATGAGCTCGGTGAACACCGGCTCCACCTTCGCCTCTTCGTCGCGGTCGAGACGAGGGTGGGCGAGCGCCGCCCGGGCCACGAGGAGCGTGTCGCCGACGAGTCGCCGCCCCCACAGCGCCAGGATCCAGCGCCACTCCTCGTCGCTCGCGATCGCGGCGCCGAGGATCTCGACGATGGCATAACGGTCGTCGTCGGCCTTGAGAATGCGGGCCACGCGTCGACCCGTGTCGCCGTAGCTCGACGACAGAGCGAGGTAGAAGTCGTCGAGGAGTCCCGCGGTGATATGCACCGAGAGCATCGTCTCTTGCGGGCGTACCCCGTGGGTGTTGCGCCGGAACGCGTCGAGCGACTCACGGAACGGGAGCATCAGCTGCGTGGGATCGGCCCCGCGTTCGCGGATGAGCCCGACGATCGCCTGGTGCTTGATCAGGGCGGCGCCCGCTGCGCGCGAGAGCGACTCCTTCTCGGCCAGCTCGGGCGTCGACGCGATGAGCTCGCTCAGCGTTTCGAAGAAGCCGAGCTGCAGGTACGCCGCCTGGCCGAGGAACGTCTCGACGTCGGGCGCGAGCTCCGCGAAGTCCACGCGCATGGCATCACCGAGGTCTCCGCGCGAGCGCAACTGCAGCGTGCGACCGACCGGGCGACGACGACGGAACCATCCGAACACGCTGTACAGCCTAGGCGCCGGGGCCCCGAAACACGTGCCGGGTAGAGTGGAGTCGCCCCGGCGATGGATCGGGGCCCCGCGCCTGTGGACGAGTGGAGGGCGTGGATCCGACTCCCCAGGCGGTCTCTCACCGCCGGAACAGGCACGCTCATGACGACTTTCGCCGAGCTCGGCGTCGACCAAGACATCGTCGACGCCCTCGCATCCAAGGGCATCGTCGATGCCTTCCCGATCCAGGAGCAGACCATTCCCCTCGGTCTCCCCGGTCAGGACATCATCGGTCAGGCCAAGACCGGAACCGGAAAGACGTTCGGTTTCGGCATCCCCGTGGTGCAGCGCCTCGGGCAGAACCCGGAGCCGGGCGTGAAGGCCCTCATCGTGGTCCCCACGCGCGAGCTCGCCGTCCAGGTCTACGAAGACATGGACATGCTCACCCAGAACCGCGCGACCAGCGTCGTGGCGATCTACGGCGGTAAGGCCTACGAGGGCCAGATCGACCAGCTCAAGGCCGGAGCCCAGATCGTCGTCGGAACCCCCGGTCGACTCATCGACCTCAGCAACCAGCGTCTGCTCGACCTGTCGGGCGCGGTCGAGGTCGTTCTCGACGAGGCCGACAAGATGCTCGACCTCGGCTTCCTCGCCGACATCGAGAAGATCTTCCAGAAGGTTGCCCCGGTCCGTCACACGCAGCTGTTCTCGGCCACCATGCCGGGGCCGATCGTGGCCCTGGCCCGCCGGTTCATGTCGAACCCGATCCACATGCGGGCGAACGACCCCGACGAGGGGCTCACGCAGGCCAACATCAAGCACCTGGTGTACCGAGCGCACTCGCTCGACAAAGACGAGGTCATCGCCCGCATTCTGCAGGCCGAGGGACGCGGCAAGAGCGTGATCTTCACGCGCACCAAGCGGGCCGCGCAGAAGCTCGTCGACGAGCTGGGCGACCGCGGCTTCAACGCCGCCGCGGTGCACGGTGACATGAGCCAGGAGTCGCGCGAGCGCTCGATGGCCGCCTTCAAGGCGGGCAAGCGCGACGTGCTGATCGCCACCGATGTCGCCGCGCGCGGCATTGACGTCAACGACGTCACGCACGTCATCAACCACACCATCCCCGACGACGAGAAGACCTACCTGCACCGGGCCGGGCGTACCGGTCGTGCGGGCAAGACCGGCATCGCGGTGACCTTCGTCGACTGGGACGACCTGCACAAGTGGGCCCTGATCAACCGCGCGCTCGAGTTCGGTCAGCCCGAACCGGTCGAGACGTACTCCTCGAGCCCGCACCTGTACACCGACCTCGACATCCCCGAGGGCACGAAGGGTCGGCTCGTGACCGCCCCGAAGGCGGCCGCGGCGCCCAAGGCCGAGAAGGCCCCGGCTTCCGAGAAGGCTCCGGCCTCCGACAAGACCGAGGGCACGGATGCCACGGGCGAGGGCGCTGCGCGTCGTCGTCGGCGCCGTCGCGGCGGGTCCGGTGCCACCGGCGAGAGCGCGGCGACCGACGCACCCCGCGCCGCGGGGGCCGGGACGCACGACGGCGGCGGCAAGGAGCACCACGACGGCAACGCGGCACCGCGTCGTCGTCGGCGTCGTCGCTCGGGTGGCGCGGGAGCCGGAAACGCGGCCCCGGTGGCCTGAGTCCCGAGAACATCGCGGCGCCGTCTCTCTTCGTGAGGGACGGCGCCGTTGTCGTGGGTCAGGGGTAGACGACCGACGTGCCGGACCCTGCGGAGATCAGGCGTTCCACCATCTCGTCGTCGGTCGTGTTCTCCCCCGGCACGTTCGGCTTCCCGAGGCCGTGGTAGTCGCTCGACCCGGTGACGATGAGATCTCGCTCGGCGGCGAGTCGCGCAAGTTCTGCGGTCGGCTGCGGCAGGTTCTCGCGGTGCGCGAGTTCGAAACCGGCGAGACCGGCCGACAGCATGGCCGTCAGCACGCGGGGTGCCAGCGGCGCCCGCCCGGCGGGGTGGGCCACGATCGGGACGCCCCCCGCTCCCACGACGAGCTCGACCGCGGTGACAGGATCGGGGGCGTACAGCGACACGTAGTACTCGTTCGAGGGATGCAGGATGTCGGCGAACGCCTCGGTGCGGTCGGCGACGATCCCCCGGGCCACGAGTGCATCGGCGATATGCGGACGCCCGACGGTCGCCCCGTCGGTGGTCTGGGCGACGATGTCGTCCCAGGCGATGTCGAAGTCGCGCGAGATGCGCTCGGCCATGAGCTGCGCGCGGTCCAGCCTCGAGGAACGAATGCGGTCGGTCATGGCCCGGAGGCTCTCGTCGTCGGGGTCGACGAGGTAGGCGAGCAGGTGGATGCTGCGCCACTCGTGCCGCGCCGACAGCTCCATTCCCGGGACGAACGTCATGCCCAGCGACGTCGCCGCCTCCGCGGCCTCGGCCCACCCCGAGGTGGTGTCGTGGTCGGTGAGGGCGACGGTGCGCAGGCCGTGCCGGTGCGCCGCGGCCATCACGAGAGCCGGCGGCTCCGTGCCGTCGGAGTGCGTGGAGTGGAGGTGCAGGTCGCTCGGCCCCTCGAATCGACGATCATGCTCCACCCGTCGAGCGTAGCGCGCGCGTCCGCACTGCCCCGGTGCGTCCGCGGCGCCGGACACCGCAGAGTCCGCGCAGGGGTGGCATCCGCCGATCTCCCAGGCGGCCCAATTAGTGTCGGGGGCGTGCGTCGGCTGTTCGGGATCGTGATCGCGCTCGCGTGTGCCGCGGGGGCCGCGGCCCTCACCTGGCCCTCGCTCTTCGGCATCGAGCGCACGTTCCCGCTCGCGCAGGTGATCTCCTTCCGCGCCCCCCTGGCCGCCGCTTTCGCCGCCGCCGCGGCTCTCGTGCTTCTCTTCGCGCTGATCCGCCCGATTCGCGCGCTCGCGCTAACGCTCGCACTGATCCTGGGATGCGCCGCGGGAGTGAACGCTGCCCTCGTGATCCAGCGCGGCATCGGCACCGACGCCCTTCCCGCCAAGACCGACACGAGCCTGCGGGTCATGACGTGGAATACCGCGGGTGAGGCCACCTCAGCAGACTCGATCGCGCAGTTCGCGGTCGGCATGAAGGCCGACGTGGTCACCCTCCCCGAGACGACGATCGAAACCGGTACGCGCGTGGCCGAGCTCATGCGCGATCTGGGCCAGCCCATGTGGGCGCACCACGCCGAATACGGCGAGTACGGAATCACCGGCTGGGATGCCACCTCCACGACCGTGCTGATCCGCCCCGAGCTCGGCGACTACAGCGTGATCGAGTCCTCGCTCGACGGGTCGAGCAACACCTCGACCGTGCCGAGCGCCGTCGCCATGCCGGTGTCCGGCGACGGCCCGATCATCGTCGCCGCGCACGCGGTGGCGCCGCGCCAGCAGTACATGGACGAGTGGCGGTCGGATCTGCAGTGGCTGGCCGACCAGTGCGCGTCCGACAACGTCATCCTCGCCGGCGACTTCAACGCCACGCTCGACCACATGACCGGGCTCGGGGTCGACGGCGGCACGCTCGGACGATGCAACGATGCCGCCTCGGAGAGCGGGAACGGCGGCGTGGGCACCTGGCCGACCGACGTCCCGTCGCTGGCGGGTGCGCCCATCGATCACGTCATGGTCACGCCCGACTGGACGGTGACCGGCTCGGTCGTCATGCGCTCGCTCGACGGCTCGGGCAGCGACCACCGACCCATCGTGGTGCAGCTGGAGCGCACCCCCGGCTGACCGTGCGCTCGCGGCCGAGCGGTGCGAGACTGGAGGAATGGACTCCCCCGCCGCCGGCGACACGATCGCCCCCGCAGATCAGAAGCCCGTCGAGACCACGCTGAACCGCAAGGCTCCGTTCCCCCGCGGTTTCCTCGACACCATCTCCACGGGGTGGGCTGAACGGCCCGAGACGCTCCCGTCGCCGCGCGAGCAGGCTGTCTGGGCCGCCCGCCGCCGGGAGCGCGTCTCGCAGGCTTTCCCCGGACAGCGTCTCGTCATTCCGGCCGGTTCGCTCAAGCAGCGCAGCAATGACACCGATTACCCCTTCCGCGCGCACTCCGCGTTCGCGCACCTGACCGGCTGGGCCGCCGACGCCGAGCCCGACTCGGTACTCGTGTTCGAGCCGCGCGAGGGCGGCCACGACGCGGTGCTCTACTTCCGGGAACGCGCCGACCGCACCACGCCGGAGTTTTACGCGGATGCCGCCATCGGCGAGTTCTGGATCGGGCCGCGGCCCGCGCTGGCCGGTGTCGCCGCCGATCTCGGCCTGACGACGGCGCACGTGTCGGAGTTCTCCGCCGCCGAGAGCGACCGCGTGGTCGAGGTCGACGACGAGCTCACTCGGTTCGTGTCGGAGCTGCGTCTGATCAAAGACGAGTACGAGCTCGCCCAGCTCGCCCTGGCCGTCGAGGTCACGGCATCCGGGTTCGACGACATCGTCGCCGAGCTCCCCCGCATCGTCGCTCATCCGCGCGGAGAGCGCGTCGTCGAGGGCGTGTTCCACGCCCGGGCCCGCGCCGAGGGCAACACCGTGGGGTACGACACGATCGCCGCCTCCGGCCCGCACGCCTGCTACCTGCACTGGACGCGCAACGACGGCGCCGTCGTGCCCGGCGACCTGATCCTCGTCGACGCCGGTGTCGAGGTTGACAGCCTCTACACCGCCGACATCACGCGCACGCTCCCCGTTTCCGGCCGCTTCACCGAGGTGCAGCGTCGGGTCTACGAGGCGGTACGCGAGGCCGCCGACGCGGCCTTCGCCGCCGCACAGCCGGGGGTTCCGTTCCGCCGGGTGCACGAGGCGGCCATGGAGGTCATCGCCGCGCGCGTGGCCGAGTGGGGGCTCCTCCCGGTCACGGCGCAGGAGGCCCTGGATGCCGACCGCGGTGGCCAGCACCGTCGCTACATGGTGCACGGCACCAGCCACCACCTCGGCATCGACGTGCATGATTGCTCGGAGGCGCGGCGCGAGATGTACTACGACGGTCTGCTGGAGCCCGGGATGGTGTTCACCATCGAGCCGGGCCTCTACTTCCAGATCGACGATCTCACCGTGCCCGAGGAGTACCGGGGCATCGGCGTGCGCATCGAGGACGACATCGTCATGACCGCCGACGGGCCGGTCAACCTGTCGGCCGGGATCCCCCGCACCGCCGACGAGGTCGAGGCCTGGATCGCGCGACGCGCGAAGTGAGGCTCGCGGCTGCCTGAGCGGGCGGCGCGGTTCTCCACAGGGTGAAAACACGCCCCGCGCGGTTTGCTTAGCATGCGCGCATGTCGTTTTCGGTGGAGCCCCACGAGTTGCTGGGAGTGGCGGATCGCGTACGCACCTCGTTCGAGGAGCTCTACGAGATCGCGGTCTCTCTGCGCAGAGCTACAGATGCCGTTGCCCTGGCGCTCGCTCGTGCGACGCCTGTGCATTCGGCGTTCCTCGCGGGCGCCGAGGCACGCGTCGATCTGGCGCGTCGCATCGTCGGGCGCGGTCGTGCCGCTGTCTCCGCGCTCCAGACCGCCGCTCTGGCGTATCTCACCGCCGATGACGAGATGGCCGCTGCCACCGACGCCCACGCGGCGATGGCCGGTGTCGGTGAGGGGAATCCGTTCGATCCGACGGTGTTCGGCCGGAGGCGGCTGTGAGCGCCATCGGCCGAGTGCCCGTCCCCCCGGCCGATCCCGCTCAGCTGCGTGAGGCGGCGTCAACCTTGCGCTCGAAGGCGGCGCGGCTGGAGTTGACGGCCCATCACGCGCTCCTCGCGTGGAACTTCATCCCCGGTTCGTATCGCGCTCCGGAAGCCGATGGCCTGCACGACTCCCTCCTGCCCGTTCGACCGGCCGCCGAAGAGGTCGTGAGCGGAACGCGCGCGGCCTGCCTCGTGATCGAGCGATTCGCCGACGATCTGGACGACCTGCGCAACCGGCGGAGTCTCCTTCTGAATCGGCTCGACACCGACACGCCCCACACGGTGTGGACCGGCGACGGCGGCTCCGGCGACGCCATGAATGCGCTCGCGCGAGACGCCGAGGAGCGCGAGATCGCCCGCGAGGTGGATGCGCTCCAGGGCGCATATGACGATGCCATCGACCGATGCGCCCGAGCCCTGCGCGCGATCCCGGACGTCTCGTGGGCGTCCCTCTCCACCTTCGGCGGGGCAGACCTGCCCGCGCCGCCCCCCTCGGTGACCGACACGGCCGGGCTGGCCCTGCTCGATCGTCTCTCGTCTGCCTCCGGTACGGATATCCCTGCGCTCCTCGCCCGCCACCCCGCGTGGGCGAGCGCCATCCGCGCCGTCGCGCCCGAAGAGATCGCACGCTGGTGGTCGCACCTCGATCCCGCCGTCGCCGCCGCGCTGGTCGCCGGTGTTCCCGCGTTGATCGGCAATCTCGACGGGGTCGCGATTGCGGATCGGGTGGCGGCGAATCGGAGCCGGACACTGTCCTACCTTGAGGCTGCCGAGAAGCGGCGAGCAGTTCTCCAAAGGAGCGCGAAAGCACGCTCCCGAGCAGCAGCCATCGAGAGCCGCAAGCGGCGTGATGAGCTCGAGCGTCTGGAACGAGAAATCGCGTACTTCGAAAAGGTCCGGGACGGTGGCAAACAGCTCTACGCGTGGGATCCCGACCATGGCTGCCTCATCGAGGTGAACGGTGATCCGTCGACCGCGACATCCGCACTCTTCGTCGTGCCAGGAACAAACACTCGCGCGGACTCCTTCATGCGTGAGCACTCGATCACGCGCTTCGCTGACTGGCAGGTCCGGGCCGCCCGAGGGTCCGTCGTGGCGTTCACCGTTATGACCGGCCCCATGCCTCAGATCGAGCTCGACCGCGACCCCGTGACGGACGGGCCGCAATGGAACAAGTTCGCGGTCGAACGTGGCACCGAGTACGCGAGCTTCATCCGGGGAGTCGATGCGACACGCCCCGACCTCTGGACGATGAGCTATGAGCATTCCTACGGCAGCGGTGTGGCAAGCGCGGCGGAATCTCACGGCGGCACTGTTGACACACGCTTCCTCGCAGCGGGCGTCGGCGCTATCGGTCCGTACGAGCCGCACCCGGGTACCACGTACTTCGCCGCTCAAGCGACCGACGATATCAATCGCTACTACGCAGGCCTCGGGGCAGGACCGTTGGGTTTCACCGTCGCCCCGGAAGCCATCCCGGGCGTGCACATCGTCGAGTCCGGGATCCCCGGGCCCGACTGGGCGGCGGCGGTCGGATACGCCTTTACGGGCAACCCCGTCTATTTGCCCGGCCTCGTCGACGACAGCGTTGACCACCACCAGGCGCTGATGAGCGACGACGAGAAGGTTAACGGGATCGTTCTGAACCAGGTGAAGCAAACCCTGGCCCGTGCGGGAGAGGACGAATGAAGAGAACAATTGCGGCCGCCACAATGATCGCAGCGCTGACATTTCTAGGTGGATGCGCTCCTCAAGACAGACCGACCTACGACCAGGTCCGGCAGGAGACTCTTGATGCCCTGGGCCAGGTGGTCGACCTCATTCCCAGCCACGGAGACATCGAGCGCACTCCGGAATTTCCGCCTTACGGCTGCGAGGACGACCTCCTCTTCAGCTCAGCCAGGGGCGCGTTCTTCACCGGCCAGTGGGTCGTGGCCGTCGAGGAGGACTTTGATATTGCGCAGTTCGTTGACGAAATCCCAGGCATATTGCCGGGCGACTGGACTGAACAGGACCTCGGCGTGCCCACCAAGGAACCGTTCGTCTACATGGTGAGGAAATCGCCACGAATGACGCTGACAATCGAGGAAACGACGCTCGATAGCCGCAAGGCCGTAGAACTTCTCGCCATGTCCCGCTGCGGGACCGAGGAGGAGCCTCAGTAGCGCTACCTCGATACCCCGCTCCGGCCTTAGGTAGTGGACAGCCCCCGCACGAACTCCGCCACCACCGGCGCGAGACCGGCCCCGATCGCATCCGCCGGCCGCCGGTGGCCCTTCACTTCGAAGGAGTGGTTCGCCCCGTCCACCCAGTGCACACGTGCGTCACGACAAGTGGCGACGACCTCGTCGAACTGGTCGCGCGGGGCGATGAACGGGTCGTTCTCCCCCTCGACGAACAGTTGCGGAACGGTAATAGCGGGAAGGTGCTCCGCCCGGGGCTTGTCCGGACGCCCCGGCGGGTGCAGCGGATACCCGAGGTACACCAGCGCCGCGGGCGAGAGCTCCCCCTCGGCGGTGGCCACCGAGGCCATGCGTCCGCCGTACGACTTCCCCGCGGCGACGAACGAGACGGCGCCCGCACCGGCTAACCACGCTTGCACTCCCGCCCAGGTGGCGACGGCGTGGGCGGCGGGTCCTGGCATCCGTCGGCCGGCCTCGACATACGGGAAGACGAACCGCAGAACCGAGAAACCCTCGCCGACGAGCGCGTCGGCCATCCCCTCGAGGAACGGGTGAGTCATTCCGGCACCGGCACCGTGGGCGAGCGCGATCGTCGCGCCGGGCGCGAATGCCGAAGACCACAGTCCCGACACGGTTGTGTCGCCCGCCGGCAATGCGACGGGGATCCGGACCGCGTCGGGGGTCACCGCTCGTCGCGCGGCGAGTCCGACGGGGTGTCGTCCGCCGGGCTCGCGGCAGGCTCCGACCCACCCTCGTCGGCAACCGGCGGGGCGATGCGCTCGCCGTACCGCGGCGGTTCGTCTTCGACCGGCCGTGCGGGGACCGGCGGGCGCGGGGGCACGGCCGGAGACGGTGCACCGGGCGTCGTGACGCGCTCGCCGTACTGCGGCGGCGCGGCGTCGACGTCGGCCGCGGGCCGCGACACGACCGTGCGCGCACCTGCCGGCGTCCCCAGGACGTCGCGTGCCTTCTGCAAGCTCGGCGCCGCGACGCACACGTCGTAATGATCAGCCGTGACCTGCATGACCGAGGCGAAGTCGCGACGGCGGCGCACGATCGAGTACGTGCCGAGGCTCAGCAGCATCCCGAGCGCCATACCGACCAGGAGCACCCCGATGAACGCGGAGATCTGCACCGTGGGCGTCCCGAGCACGAAGATGAACGCGAAGAGCAAGCCCAGCATGAGGCCGTTCAGGGCACCGGAACGCGCAGCGGTGGCGTAGCCCAGCCGCCCCGTGATGCGTTCGATCGAGCGCAGACCCGAGCCGACGATCGCGATGTCGCGGGCGGGCACCTCGCCGGCGATGAGCGACGACACCGCCTTCTGGGCCTTCTCGTACGTCGGGAAGGAGGCGACCTTCTCGCCGACCTCGTCGCGATTCGACCCCATGGGCCCCGAGAACATGCTCATTTCCCCATCTTGTCACGCGGCCCCGACGGCGCGGTCGGCTCTCCCCGGGGGTTCGCGGACTACGCTGGACCGGTGAGCACGCAAAGGGTTTTCGTCGCCCGCTTGGCGGGCTGCACGGTGTTCGATCCCGCGGGCGACCGCCTCGGGAAGGTGCGCGACGTCGTGGTGATCTACCGCGCGTCGGCGGCGCCGCGCGTCGTGGGCCTCGTCGTCGAGATCCCTGGGCGCCGACATGTGTTCGTCTCCATCGGGCGAGTGACCTCCATTCAGGCCGGTCAGGTCATCACCACCGGCCTCATCAACGTGCGCCGCTTCCAGCAGCGCGGCGGCGAAGTGCGGGTCATGGCCGAGATGCTCGGCCGCCGCGTGCACCTCATCGACGGTTCCGGTGACGCCGTCATCGAAGACGTCGCGATCGAACGCAACCGTCTCGGCGAGTGGGACGTCGGCCAGCTCTTCCTCCGCCGCCCCCGCACGAGCGCGTCGCCGTTCGCCAAGGGCGCCACCACCTTCGCCGCGTGGCGCGAGGTGCGCGAGCAGCAGATGCCCGGTCAGGCCCAGTCCGCCGAGCAGCTGGTCGCCACGTACTCCGACCTCAAGCCCGCCGACCTCGCCAACACCCTCCTCGACCTGCCCGAGGAGCGCCTCATCGAGGTCGCCGAAGAGCTCAGCGACGACCGTCTCGCCGACGCCCTCGAAGAGATGCCCGAAGACGAGCAGGTGCACATCCTCGAGCAGCTCGGCGACGAGCGCGCCGCCGACATCTTGGATGCCATGGAGCCCGACGACGCGGCCGACCTCCTCGGTCAGCTGCCCGAGACGCGCCTCGAACAGCTCCTCGATCTGATGGAGCCGGAGGAGGCCGACGACGTCCGCGCCCTCCTGCAGTACGGCCCCGACACCGCCGGTGGCCTCATGACGCCCGAGCCCATCGTGCTGTCGGCGGATGCCACCGTGGCCGAGGCCCTCGCGCTGATCCGCCGTCACGAGTTGCACCCCGCGCTCGCGGCATCCGTCTTCATCACCCTGCCCCCGTACGAGACGCCCACGGGGCGCCTGCTGGGAACCGTGCACTTCCAACGGATGCTGCGCTACCCCCCGCACGAGCGTCTGGGCGCGATCATCGACGACACCCTCGAGCCGGTACCCGCCGACGCGTCGGCCGCCGAGGTCGCGCGCATGCTCGCGAGCTACAACCTCGTGTCGCTGCCGGTCGTCGATCAGGCGCACCGCCTCGTCGGATGCGTGAGCGTCGACGACGTGCTCGACTACCTGCTCCCCGACGACTGGCGCACGCACGACAGCGACGATCCGAGACCCAAGACCACGATCAGACCGCTCGCGACCGCGAGCATCCCGCAGATCCCGACCCACACCCCGAGGAGGCGCTGATGGCACGTGCACAACGACAGGCCGCTCTCGATGCCCCCCGGGGACGGGGTGGGATGCTGGCACCCCGCACGCCGCAGCCCTCCCGCGACCGTTTCGGCCGCTTCACGGAGTGGGTTGCCCGCGCGATGGGAACCCCCACGTTCCTGCTCTCCCTGACGCTGTTCTGCGTGCTGTGGATGGGGTGGAACTCGCTCATGCCCGAGAACGTGCGGTTCGACTCCGCGGCCATCGGCTTCACCGCGCTCACGCTCGTCCTCTCTCTGCAGGCGTCCTACGCGGCACCGCTGATCCTCCTCGCGCAGAACCGGCAGGACGACCGCGACCGCGTGCAGATCGAACAGGACCGCCAGCGGGCCGAGCGCAACCTCGCCGACACGGAGTACCTCGCCCGCGAGATCGTCGCGCTGCGCATGGCCGTGCGCGACCTCACCGACGAGGTCATCACGAAAGAAAGTCTGCGCGCCGAATTGAAGGCCGCGCTGGAACGCCTCGACGACCAGGACGCGACCGAGCCGAAGACGGCCGCCCCGTGACCGCGGCGCTCGCCGATCGAGTGCGCGCCGCCGTCTCGGCCGTCACCGACCCGGAGCTGCGTCGACCGCTCGGCGAACTCGACATGGTGCGTGACATCGCCGTCAGTGACGGCGTGGCCGAGGTGGGCATCGCGCTCACGATCGTGGGCTGCCCCGCCGCCGACCGCATCGAACGCGACGTGCGGTCGGCCGCTGAGTCGGTCGACGGCGTCTCGGCGGTCGAGGTCGCCGTCGGCGTCATGTCGCCCGACGAACGCCGCGCGCTCACCGAACGGCTCCGGGGCGGACGCGCTGCGCGCGAGATGCCCTTCGGCCCCGACTCGCTCACGCGCGTCATCGCCGTCACCAGCGGCAAGGGCGGGGTCGGCAAATCCACCCTCACCGCCAACCTGGCCGTGGCCCTCGCGGCTCAGGGACTGCGCGTGGGACTGGTGGATGCCGACGTCCACGGCTTCTCGATCCCGGGTCTGCTCGGCCTGGTCGATGCCGACGGCCTGCCCCCCGCACCCACGCGGATCGACGACCTCATCCTCCCGCCCGTCGCGTACGGGGTGAAGGTGATCTCGATCGGGATGTTCCTGCGCCGACCGGGAGAAGATGCCGCGGGAGCGGTCGCCTGGCGCGGCCCGATGCTCCACCGCACGGTGCAGCAGTTCCTCACCGACGTCTACTTCGGCGACCTCGACGTGCTGCTGTTGGACATGCCGCCGGGCACCGGCGATGTCGCGATCTCCGTCGGACAACTCCTCCCCCACGCCGACGTCCTGGTGGTCACCACCCCGCAGACGGCCGCGGCCGACGTCGCCGTGCGCTCCGGTCTCGTCGCACGACAGACCGGCCAGAAGCTGGTGGGCGTCATCGAGAACATGTCGGCGATGGCCCTGCCCGACGGAAGCGTCCTCGATCTCTTCGGCGCGGGTGGCGGCCAGACGGTGGCTCACGCCCTCTCGAACGGCGACGAAACCGTCCCGCTGCTGGCATCCGTTCCCCTCAGCCCTGCGCTGCGTACCGGCGGCGACGAGGGGCGGCCGGTCGTCCTGGCCGATCCCGACGACCCAGCGTCGGTTGCGATCGCTACGGCCGCCAGCGCGCTCGCGACCCGCCCACGCGGACTCTCCGGACGCGCGTTGCCGCTTCGCTTGCGCTGACCCCGGCTCAGGTCGCTTCGTCGTCGAACGGCGGCACCCCGCCGGCGACGAACGAGGGCTTGGGTTCGGCGGACTGTGTGGCCAGGGCCGCTGCTCCGGCTGCGCGCATGGTCGCCGTGGGGGTGTCGTCCAGAAGGGCCTCGCGGATGATCCGCCGCGGGTCGTACTGGCGCGGGTCGAGCTTGCGCCAATCGACGTCGTCGAATTCGGGGCCCATCTCGTCGCGCATTCGCGTCTTCGCGCCCTGCATCGTCTCTTTCGCCCGCTTGGTCAGGCGCGCAAGGCTCTCGGCGTACTTCGGCAGACGGTCCGGGCCGATGATGAGGGCGGCGATCACCCCGATCAGCAGGAGCTTCTCGATGGTGAGGCCGAAGAACATGAGTTCAGATTACCCGTCGCGCCTCGGCGGTCAGACCCTCGGTGACGTCTAGCCTTGCGGGGGAGGTCCACGTGAGCGGTTACGAGGCGAACGAGCGGTTCGTGCAGGAGTCGACGGTCGAGCCTGACCACATCGCTCGAGCTCGTGCGCACGCGCTCGAGCTGGGAGCAGCCCCGATCAGTCCGGCAATCGGCGCGCAGATCGCGGTCCTGGCGGCGGCCTCCCGTGCGCTCAATGTGGTCGAGGTCGGCACCGGGGGCGGTGTCTCGGGTCTGTGGCTGCTCCATGGCTCTCCCCGCGCCACTCTCACGACGATCGACAGCGAGCCCGAGCACCTCGGAGCAGCGCGCGCCGCGTTCGCCGAGGCGCGGATTCCCGCGGCTCGCGCACGGTTCATCACCGGGCGCGCCGCCGACGTCCTGCCCCGCATGAACGAGGCGTCGTACGACATCGTGCTCATCGACGCCGACCCTGACGGGGTCATCGAGTACGTCGAACACGGCCTTCGTCTCGTTCGCGCCGGCGGAACGGTGCTCGTTCCGCGCGTGCTCGCCGGCGGTGCCGTCGCCGACCCGGTGCGCCGCGACGCGGTCACGACCGCCTACCGGTCGTTGATCCAGGAGGTCCAGACCTCGGCCGCCGTCTTCGGCGCACTGTCGACCACCGGCGAAGGTCTCCTCCAACTCACGACGGTCACTCCGCTCACCTGACCTCCCACGCGGGTTCACCCCTCTGACAACGACGAAGGCCGGCCCCCGAGGGGACCGGCCTTCGCACGAGGATTCGTCAGGCGGCGCCGACGACACCGCCGAGCACGTTGTAGAGTTCCTTCGCCTCGGCATCGTTGACCGACACCACCAGGCGCCCGCCACCTTCGAGCGGAACACGCACGATGATCAGCCGGCCCTCCTTCACGGCCTCCATCGGTCCGTCACCGGTACGCGGCTTCATGGCTGCCATCGCGGCCCCCTTTTCGTCGTTGGTCTGAGGACTAGTTTAGTCGGTCACCGACGCGCGCCGTCGTCACGCCCCCGCCGCGGGCCGTCATCGCGCGTCACGGGATCTGCCAGTAGGTGTTCGCGAGGGCATACATGTTGTAAATCCACCACCATTGACCGAGCAGAGCCGCCGCGAGAACGACCACTCGCCACGCGGTGGAGCGGGGCACCGCGAGAGCACCCCAGAGCGGCGACACCGGCACCAGCAGACGGAAGACGCTCGACTGCGGGAAGAAGACGAGCAACAGGTAGATGAGATAGCTGGCCGACCAGAGGCGGATCTCGATACCCAGACGCTTCACCTGGGGAGCGACGAGAAGTGCCGCGGCCACACCGACCACGAGCAGCACCAGGGCCACGTACCCGACGACCGGCCCGAGACCCCACTGGGTGAACCAGAACCCCGCGGCCTGAATCCAGCCCTCGACGGGCACGAAATGACCCCCCTCGGCCCCGATCCAGTTGCGCCGCCAGGCGAGCTCGGTAGCGAGGTAGGCCCCCGGGTCGCCTGTCACCACCCCGGCGATGACCTGCCAGGCGAAACCCACCCCCACGGCGACGGTCGCCACACCGATCACCTGAACGACATCGCGCACGGGCAGAGGCTCCGTACGGCGCCGAAGAAAGCGGTACACGCCGTACAGGCCGAGGAAGAGCGCGAAGGCCAGGATGCCAGGACGAGTGAACCCCATCGCCGGGACGAGGGCGTACAGCCACCCCCAGCGGCGGAGCTGGACGCAGCGGAGCGCGAGGAAAAGGAAGAAGAGGAAGAGCGACTCCGCATATCCGACCTGGAAGAGGGCGGCCAGCGGCCCGCACGCGAAGAACGCGACGGCCCACGTCGCCGCCGCGTCGCCCAGACGCTCACGCAGCAGGGCGTGGAGGGCAAGAGAGGCCCCGAACCCGGCGAGGAGCGAAATGGTCACTGCCCCCGCGCCCCACGAGCCGAGCAGTGCACCGAGCCCGGCCGCGAGGAAGGCATACACGGGCATGAACGCCCACGCGTTCTCGGCCACGCCGCCCTGCGGAGTGAGCGGGAGATCGGCCGGGTAGCCCGAGACCGCCACGAGCCAGTACCACTGCGCGTCCCATCCGAGCGCGAACTCGCCGAGCGACGGAGCCACACCATAACGCGAGGCGGGACCGGATGCGGCGGCGGCGAGCAGGAAGAACCCGGTCGTGACCAGCCTCGCCGCGACGTAGATCACGGCGATCCGCGCCACGACCGGCCAACGCAGCCACGATCGCGCCGACACGGAGGTCGCAGCGGCTGCGCTCACGATCCGGAGAGCCAGGAGCGCAGACCGCGCTCGACGGAGTCGATCTGCGCGAGCGGCACACGCTCCTCGTCGTGGTGCGCGAGGTGGGGATCGCCGGGTCCGTAGTTGACCGCGGGGATGCCGAGGGCCGAGAACCGTGCGACGTCGGTCCACCCGTACTTCGGTCGGGGCGTCGCCCCCACGGCAGTCACGAAGTCCCGCGCGAGAGCGGCATCCAGGCCCGGTCGTGCCCCCTCGGCGACGTCGACGATCTCGACGTCGAAGCCGGTGAACACGTCGCGCACGACCCGCTCGGCTCCGGCGGCGTCGCGGCTCGGCGCGAATCGGTAGTTGACCTCGACCTCGCACGCGTCGGGGATGACGTTGCCCGCCACTCCCCCGGTGATCCGCACGGCGTTCAAGCCCTCGCGGTAGACCAGGCCCTCGACCTCGATCTCGCGTGCGCGGTACTCCGCGAGGCGGGCGAGGATCGGGGCGGCCTTGTGGATCGCGTTCTCACCGATCCACGAGCGCGCGCTGTGGGCGCGGACCCCGTCGGTGCGGACGAGCGCGCGGAGCGTGCCGTTGCACCCTCCTTCGACCTCGCCGTCGCTCGGCTCGCCCAGGATCGCGAAGTCCCCCGCGAAGAGGTCGGGGCGGTGGCGGGCGAGGCGGCCGAGGCCGTTGAGTGAGGAATCGACCTCCTCGTGGTCGTACCACATCCAGGTGATGTCGACCGGGGGCTCGGTGAGCTCGACCGCCAGCTTGAGTTGCACGGCGACGCCGGCCTTCATGTCGACCGTTCCGCGCCCCCACAGGAACCGCTCGCCGTCGATATCGACCTCACGCGTGGGCAGGTTCTCGTTGATCGGCACGGTGTCGATGTGGCCCGCGATGACCACGCGGCGTGCGCGGCCGAGCGACGTCCGGGCCACGATCGTGTCGCCATCGCGGATCACCTCCAGGTGGGGGTGCGCCGAGACGGCGGCCTCGATGGCATCCGCCAAGGGGGTCTCGTCGCCCGAGACGCTGGGAATGTCGCAGATCGCACGGGTGATCTCGACGGAGGACGCGGTGAGGTCGAGCGTCGGCATGCTCCCGATCCTACCCAGCGCTCCCCGCTAGCCTGTCGGGGTGACCAACGAACGACAGATCACCGGAACCGGACTCTCCACCATCGCCGCCAACGGGACGGTGCTCGACGCCTGGTTCCCCGCCCCGGCGCTGGGGACCTCCGACACCGGCGCCGACCACGACCTCGACGCCGCGACGGGGGCCGACGACCGACGCGCCGTCACGGTCGAGACCGTTTCGCTCACGATCGATGCGGATGCCGCCCCGACCTCCACCGTCGACGCCTACCTGCGCCTCCAGGCGCTGTCGCACCGGCTGGTGCGTCCGAACGAGATCAACCTCGACGGGATCTTCGGGCACCTGCCGAACGTGGCGTGGACGAACGCGGGCCCCGTGCACCCCGACGACCTGACGCGTCTGCGCGCGTCGCTGCAGCGTCACGGCATCCAGGTTCAGGGTCTCGACAAGTTCCCGCGCCTGCTGGACTACGTCACGCCCACCGGCGTCCGGATCGCCGACGCCTCCCGTGTACGTTTGGGGGCTTACCTCTCCCCCGGCACGACCGTCATGCACGAGGGTTTCGTGAACTTCAACGCCGGAACGCTGGGCTCGTCGATGATCGAGGGGCGCGTCTCGCAGGGCGTCGTGATCGGCGACGGCACCGACATCGGCGGCGGCGCGTCCATCATGGGGACGCTCTCCGGCGGCGGCACGCACCGCGTCTCGATCGGCGCGCGCACTCTCCTCGGCGCCAACGCGGGCATCGGCATCTCCCTCGGCGACGATTGCGTCGTCGAGGCGGGGCTCTACGTCACGGCGGGCACCAAGGTGCGCGTCGGTGACGACACGGTCAAGGCCGGGGAGCTGTCGGGCCGCGATGGCATCCTGTTCCGTCGCAATTCCCTCACCGGCGCCGTCGAGGCCTCGGCGCGCGCCGGCGTCGGCGTCACGCTGAACGCCGCGCTCCACGCCTGAGCGCCGCGTCAGCGTCGGTGTGAGGCTGAGCGCGGCGCCCCACCCCCTCTGATAAACGCTTCCCGCGCGGGAAAACGCGTTGGCGGCGCGTTTCCCCGCGCGGGGAGCGTTTATCGCTGCATCACCCGGCACGGCGCGCACGCACGCACGCAACCCGCACGCACGGGAGCAGCACGCGCACGCGCCCCGCGCAACGCGAAACGCCCCGCCCCTCGCGAGAGGGACGGGGCGTTAACGCGGAACTCAGCGCGCGCCGGGGTAGTCGCGCTGCGCGGCCCCGGTGTACAGCTGCTGCGGGCGGCCGATCTTCGTCTGCGGGTCGCTGATGGCCTCGCGCCACTGCGCCAGCCAGCCGGGCAGACGCCCGATCGCGAACAGCACGGTGAACATGCGGGTCGGGAAACCCATGGCCTTGTAGATGACGCCGGTGTAGAAGTCGACGTTCGGGTACAGACGGCGCTCCTTGAAGTAGTCGTCTTCGAGGGCGATCTGCTCGAGCTCCTTGGCGAGGTCGAGCAGCGGGTCGCTCACACCGAGGGCCTCGAGCACCTCGTCGGCCGCGCCCTTGACGAGCTTGGCGCGCGGGTCGTAGTTCTTGTAGACCCGGTGACCGAAGCCCATGAGCTTGACGCCCTGCTCCTTGTTCTTCACCCGCTCGACGAACCGCTCGACGCTCTCGCCCGAGTCGCGGATGCGTCCGAGCATCTGGAGCACGGCCTCGTTCGCCCCACCGTGCAGCGGACCCGAAAGAGCCTGGATGCCGGCCGAGATCGACGCGAACTGGTTGGCCCCGGTCGAGCCGACCAGGCGCACCGTCGAGGTCGAGGCGTTCTGCTCGTGGTCTTCGTGGAGCATGAGCAGCAGGTCGAGGGCCCGCGTCATGACGGGGTTGATCTCGTAGATCTCGCTCAGCACACCGAAGTTCAGCTTGAGGAAGTTGTCGACGAAGCTCAGCGAGTTGTCGGGGTACAGGAACGCCTGCCCGATGCTCTTCTTGTGCGCGTAAGCCGCGATCACGGGGAGCTTCGCGAGCATACGAACCGTGTTCAGTTCGACGTGCTCGGGGTTGTGCGGGTCGGACTCCGACTCGTAGTAGGTCGACAGCGCGGCCGTGGCGGCCGAGAGCACCGACATGGGGTGCGCCGTCGGCGGCAGCGACGAGAAGAAGCGCTTGAGGTCTTCGTGCAGCAGCGTGTGACGGCGGATGCGCTCGTCGAACGCCGCCAGCTCGGAGGCCGAAGGCAGCTCGCCGTAGATGAGCAGCCACGCGACCTCGAGATACGTGCTGTTCTTCGCCAGCTGCTCGATCGGGTAGCCGCGGTAGCGCAGGATGCCCTGATCACCGTCGATGTAGGTGATGTCGGACTTCGTCGACGCGGTGTTGACGAAACCGTAGTCGAGCGTGGTGTGACCGGTCTGCTTCGTCAGCGACGCGATGTCGATGCTCGGAGTTCCGTCGGTCCCTCTCAGAACCGGGAATTCGGCGGTGGTGCCCCCCACCGTGAGGGTGGCCTTGTCGTGCTCCGTACCCGCGTCGCTCACCGCGCCTCCTTGCGATTTCTGGTCGCCCATTTCGATGGACCGTGGGCGCCGGAGCACCCGCAGCCGTCTCTCCCGGGAGTCCGCCAGAGCGGCTCCCGAGTCGGCAACGCGCGCAGAGGGTGTCCCGCACGCAGTGCCCTTACAGCCTAGTGGGGCCGGCGGCGTACAGATGACACCGCCAAAGGATGCCCCCTTCTGATGGAGGGATCCTCCCGATTGACCCGATCAGGGAGTCAGTCGCTCGGCCGCCGCGGCGATGCGCTCATCGGTCGCGGTGAGCGAGAAACGCACGTGCTCGGGGAAATGCGGGCCGTAGAAGTGGCCGGGGCCGACCAGGATGCCGAGATCGGCGAGGCGTCCGACGCTCTCCCACGCGTCCCGCCCCTCGGTTGCCCAGAGGTACAAACCCCCCTCGCTGCGGTCGATGCGGAAGCCGGCGGCCTCGACCGCGGGCTTGAGCACGGCGCGACGACGGGCGTACCGCTCGCGCTGCTCGGCCACGTGCCCGTCGTCGCCGAGGGCGACCGTCATGGCCCGTTGCACGGGCGCGGGCGGCATGAGCCCGAGGTGCTTACGCCCCGTGAGCAGGCGGCCCACGATCTGCGCGTCGCCGGCCAGGAACGCCGCGCGGTAGCCCGCGAGGTTCGACTGCTTGCTCAGCGAGTACACCGACAGCACGCCCGTGAGGTCATCGCCTACGACGCGCGGGTCGAGCACGCTCGGCACACGCTCGGCGTCCCACGGAGCATCCCAGCCGAGCTCGGCGTAGCACTCGTCGGACGCCAGCACCGCACCCAGCGCGCGCGCCCGGGTCACGGCATCCGTCAGCTCGGCGGCCGAGAGCACACGCCCATCGGGGTTGCCGGGCGAATTGATCCAGACGAGCCGCGTGTTCGCTGGCCACTCGGACGGATCATCGGATGCCACGGCCTCGGCGCCCACGAGACGGGCGCCCACCTCGTACGTCGGGTACGCCGCCCGCGGGTGCACCACCGCATCACCGGGCCCGAGGCCCAGCAGCAACGGAAGCAGCGCGACGAGCTCTTTGGAACCGACAGTGGGCAGCACATTCGCGGGGCTCAGCCCCGACACCCCGCGTCGACGGGCGTACCACTCGACGATTGCCTCGCGCAGGGCCGGAGTGCCCATGGTTTGCGGATAGGCATGCGCGTCGGTGGCGGCAGCGAGGGCTTCGGCGACGACCGCCGGGGTCGGATCCACCGGCGAGCCGATCGAGAGGTCGACGATCCCGCCGGGGTGTCGCCTCGCGCGCTCGGCGAAGGGGGCGACGGCATCCCAGGGGTAGTCGGCGAGGTCGGCGACGCCCACGGGTCAGTGGCTCTGGGGAGGGAGAACCGAGATCACGGGGTGATCCTTGGCGATCACGCCCACCTTGGCGGCCCCACCGGGCGACCCGATGTCGTCGAAGAACTCGACGTTCGCCTTGTAGTAGTCGGACCACTCCTCGGGGAGATCGTCTTCGTAGTAGATGGCCTCGACGGGGCAGACCGGTTCGCACGCACCACAGTCGACGCACTCGTCGGGGTGGATGTACAGCGATCGCTCCCCCTCGTAAATGCAGTCGACGGGACATTCGTCGATGCACGCGCGATCTTTGACATCGACACACGGGAGGGCGATCACGTAAGTCACCGGTTCAGTCTACGCGGGACGACGGCACTGGCTCCGCCCGACACCCGTCGCCTAGGTGTACTCGGTCGGCACGTTGGTGACACTCGGATAGGGAGAAGGCCTCCACGATTGGTGGTGTCTAACGTCACCGAAGTGGAGGCCTTCTCTTGGTCCACCGTAATGCGCGGCTCACTGTCATGGGCCGTCTGATTCTCGTGCGCCGGGTCCTCGCCGGCCGACCTGTTTCACATGTCGCGAAGGAGATGGGCGTCTCGCGACAGTGTGCCCATCGCTGGCTTGTCCGCTACCGTGCGGCGGGCGAGGCGGGACTGTCGGATCGGTCCTCGCGTCCCATCTCGTCGCCGACGGCGACTCCCGTGGCGACAGCGGCCGCCGTTGTCGAGCTGCGCTCGCGGGAGCGGCTCGGGCGCGACGATATCGCCCGCCGTTGCGGTGTCAGCCCGCGCACAGCCTCCCGGTTGATCGCGAGGGCGGGCCTTCCGGCGTTGCATGAGCTGGACCCGGTCACGGGGATCGCGTTGCGCGCATCGCGGCGCACCCAGATCCGTTACGAGCGCGCCACCCCGGGGGATCTGATCCACATCGACGTCAAGAAGCTCGGCCGCATCCCCGCCGGTGGCGGCTGGCGCTCCCAGGGTCCTGACTTCATCGATCACAACCACGGCAGGGACCGCCGGGTGAAGCTCGGGTTCGACTACGTCCACGTCGCCGTCGACGACCACTCCCGACTCGCGTTCGCGCAGATCCTCCCCGATGAGAAGGGCACCACCTGCGCGGCGTTCCTCCCCGCCGCGGCGGAGTTCTACGCCCGCCACGGCATCCGGATCCGCGAGGTCATGACCGACAACGCCAAGAACTACACGGTTTCGGCCACGTTCCAGGGGCAATTGGCCGCACTCGGCGCGAAACACATCACGACCAGGCCGCACTGTCCCTGGCAGAACGGCAAGGCTGAACGCTTCAACCGCACCATGCAGGACTACTGGGCCTACCGCGCCCCCTACGTCTCTAACCAGCATCGCGCTGAAGCGCTCGCACCCTGGCTCGAGCACTACAACTACGATCGACCACACACCGCCTGCGGCGGCCGACCTCCGATCAGCCGACTGTCACCAACCTCATGACCGAGTACACCTAGGACTCGGGAGCCCCCTCGGGACGCTGCGGAGAGAACTCCGGCCACAGAGCGATCAGCACCAGCAGGATCGGTCCGACGAGGGTCCACGCGAGGGGGATCCACTCCGTATCGGGGGTCGGCGCGGCGATGATGGCCGACCCGCCCGGGCCCACCTGCGAGAACAGGAAGGTCGCGGCGATGATGCCCAGTCCCGCGGCGATGGCGTTCACCCGGTCTTGCGTGAGCACCCGCAGGGCGATGAGGAGGGCGGCACAACCGAGGGTGGCCAGGACGAGCCCCACCGGCAGGACGCCGAGGCGGTAGGCGTGACCCACCGTCGCCGCCGTTCCGTAGAACGCGCCGACGAGGAGGGCGACGAGCCAGCCGACGCCGCGAACGATCCCAGAACCCACGGGCGTCAGTCTAGGCGCGCGTTCATGTGGCCCAGCCGAGCGCGCGCAGGAGCGCGGCAGTCCCCGCCGCGGCGGCCACCACCACGAGGAACGGCATCCGCGCCCACAACAGCAGCGCCGCGACACCGACGGCGGGGAGCCGCGCATCGACCACGATCGCGGGCCCCGTGGCGAGCGCCTGCACCACCACGAGCGCCGAGAGAAGGGCCACGGTGAGCAGGTCGGCGATGCGCGCCGGGCGCGCGGACTCGAGCCAGTGCGCGGGCAGCAGATATCCGACCGCCTTCAGCGCGACGCAGAGAATGGATGCCAGCAGCACGGCGGTCCACGGGCTCACGGAGTCTCCTTCTCGTCGTTCGCCGCGGCCTGCGGGGACGCATCGAACCATCCCAGTGCGACGGCCACGCCGGCGGCCGCGATGACCGGGATCCCGGGCATCACCAGGGGCGTGAGGGCGGCGGCCACGACCGCGGCACCGACGGCGACGGCGATCGGTCGACCGCGCTTCAGCCGCGGCCAGAGGAGCGCCAGGAACGCGGCGGCGGCCGCCGCGTCGAGCCCCCAGGTGCGGGGATCCCCGAGCACATCGCCCAGGAGCGCCCCGGCGAGAGTGGCGATGTTCCACCCCACCCACACGCCGATGCCCGTCACCCAGAACCCGGTCCGGCGAGCACGGTCGGTGGTCTGCGCCAGCGACACCGCGACGGATTCGTCGATCGTGAACGTGGTCGCCGCAGCTTTGCGCCAGAGCCCTCCCCCGACGACGGGCGACATCCGCATCGCGTAGGCGGCGTTTCGCACCCCCAGGAGGGTCGATGACGCGATCGCGGCGGGAGCGGCGGCAAGGCCGCCCGCGGCGATCACCCCGACGAAGGCGAACTGCGATCCCCCCGTGAACATCACCAGGCTGAGCACACAGGTCTGCCATACGTCGAGCCCCGCCGACACCGACAGCGCCCCGAACGAGATGCCGTACGCGCTGGTCGCAAAGGCGACGGCGAGCCCCTGCCGCATCGCGACACTCTCGGGTGTTCGCTGGAATGAACGCATGATCAAATCCTCGAACAGTTCCCTACGTTCGTCAAGCCGAACGAACGGATGCCATGATGAACGCATGAGCGATCTCGGCGCCCGCATCGCGGCATCCGTTCGACGTGAACGGGAGCGGCAGGGGTTCAGCGTGTCGGAACTGGCCCGCCGGGCCGGCGTCGCAAAAGCAACGGTGTCACAGCTGGAAGGCGGCGGGGGAAATCCCAGCGTCGAGACGCTGTGGGCCCTCGCCTCCGCCCTCGGAGTGCCGTTCGCCGCGCTGGTCGAGGAAGGCGTGCGCGCACCCACCCTCATCCGCGCCGGCGAGGCCTCCACCGCCGTGAGGGCGGCGTCCGCCGACTACCTCGCCGTCCTTCTGTCGGCCAGCCCCCCGCACGCGCGACGCGACATCTACCTGCTTCGTGCCGAACCGGGCAGCGCCCGCGTTTCCGAACCGCACCCCCGCGGCACGATCGAGCACGTCGTGCTCCTGAGCGGACGCGGGTTGGTGGGACCGGCCGACGCTCCGTTCGAGCTGGAACCCGGCGACTACCTGTCGTACCCCGGCGACGCCCCGCACGTGTTCGAGGCGCTCAGCCCCGGCATGAGCGCGGTGTGCGTGAGCGAATCGCACTGACTCTCGGCCGTCGTCTCGGGGCTCGCCACCTGGCGAATGTCCAAGACACGCCGCACACAGTCGAGGTCGAGCGGCGTGTCGTGGACACTCATTCGCGCGGCGCACCGGCGCCAGAGCCCGAAGCTCACGAGCGACGCAGCCGCGACCGGCAAAACGCCGAACGGCCCCGCACAGCGCGAGCTGCACGGGGCCGTTCTCTGGCGCGAACGCTCAGGCGTTGGCATCCTGGCGCTTGAGGCGCGAGGCGGCGCGGCCGCGCTCGGTCGCGTCGAGCACGACCTTGCGGATGCGCACCTTCTCGGGAGTGACCTCGACGCATTCGTCGTCGCGAGCGAACTCGAGCGACTCCTCCAGCGTCAGCACGCGGGGCGGCGTCATCGACTCGAAGGAGTCCGACGTCGACGAACGCATGTTCGTGAGCTTCTTTTCCTTCGTGATGTTGACGTCCATGTCGTCGGCGCGCGAGTTCTCGCCGATGACCATGCCCTCGTACACCTCTTCGGTCGGCTGCACGAAGAAGCTCATGCGCTCCTGCAGCGCGATCATCGCGAACGGGGTGACGACACCCATGCGGTCGGCCACGATCGAGCCGTTCTGGCGGGTCGTGATGGCCCCCGCCCAGTCGTCGTAACCGTGCGAGATCGCGTTGGCGATACCGGTGCCGCGGGTGATCGTGAGGAACTCGCTGCGGAAGCCGATGAGGCCGCGCGAGGGAACCACGAACTCCATGCGTACCCAGCCGGTGCCGTGGTTCGTCATGTTGTCCATGCGGCCCTTGCGAGCGGCCATGAGCTGCGTGATCGCACCGAGGTGCTCTTCGGGCGCGTCGACCGTGAGGTGCTCGAAGGGCTCCTTGAGCTTGCCGTCTTCGCCGCGCTTGGTGACGACCTGGGGCTTGCCCACGGTGAGCTCGAAGCCCTCGCGGCGCATGTTCTCGACGAGGATCGCGAGAGCGAGCTCGCCACGACCCTGCACCTCCCACGCGTCGGGGCGTCCGATGTCGACGACCTTCAGCGAGACGTTACCGATGAGCTCGCGGTCGAGGCGGTCCTTGACCATGCGCGCGGTGAGCTTGTGGCCCTTGACCTTGCCCATGAGGGGCGAGGTGTTGGTGCCGATCGTCATCGAGATCGCGGGGTCGTCGACCGTGATCGCCTTGAGCGGGCGCACGTCTTCGGGGTCGGCTATGGTCTCGCCGATCGTGATGTCGGGGAAGCCGGCGATGGCGACGATGTCGCCAGGGCCCGCGTCTTCGGCGGGGTAGCGCTCGAGCGCGCGGGTCTTCAGCAGCTCGGTGATCCGGGCGTTGCTGGTGGTGCCGTCGGCGCGCACCCAGGCGACCGTCTGGCCCTTCTTCAGCGTGCCGTTGAAGACGCGCAGCAGCGCGAGGCGGCCGAGGAAGGGGCTCGAGTCGAGGTTGGTGACCCAGGCCTGCAGCGGAGCCTCGTCGTCGTAGGCGGGAGCCGGGACGTGCTCGAGGATCGCGCCAAACAGGGGCTCGAGGTCGTCGTTGTCGGGCAGGGCGCCGTTGTCGGGACGGTTCAGCGAGGCGGCTCCGGCGCGACCGGAGGCGTAGACGACCGGCACGTCGAGCAGGGCGTCGACGTCGAGGTCGGGCACGTCGTCGACGAGGTCGGAAGCCAGACCCAGGAGCAGGTCGTGCGCCTCTTCTTCAACCTCCGCGATGCGGGCGTCGGGGCGGTCGGTCTTGTTGACCAGCAGGATGACGGGGAGCTTGGCCTCGAGCGCCTTGCGCAGCACGAAGCGGGTCTGGGGCAGCGGACCCTCGGACGCATCCACGAGCAGGACCACGCCGTCGACCATCGACAGACCGCGCTCGACCTCGCCACCGAAGTCGGCGTGGCCGGGGGTGTCGATGACGTTGATGGTGACGGGCACCTCGGTGTGCACGCCGTTGTAGGTGATCGCCGTGTTCTTGGCGAGGATCGTGATGCCCTTTTCGCGCTCGAGGTCGTTCGAGTCCATCGCGCGCTCCTCGACGTGCGCGTGGTCACCGAACGAGCCGGTCTGGCGCAGCATGGCGTCGACGAGCGTCGTCTTGCCGTGGTCGACGTGCGCGACGATCGCGACGTTACGGAGGTCAGGACGGAGGGCGTGCGCCATGGAGGGTCTCCAGGAAAATTCGGGGTGGTGCCCGGAATCGGGCCCCCCTAGTCTACCGGGCGCCCGCGACACTCCCGGCCGGACCGGAAAACATGCGTTCGCCTACCGTCGGCGGAGACGCAGCGCCGCCTCGGGAGAACACCCGTGCGCTCAGCTGACTCCGCCGGAAATCAGCAGGGCGATGACGCCCCACAGACCGAGGAGGGCCAGGGCGACGAGGGAGATCGCATCCCACGATCGGCGCACAGACCCGCCCCCGGTCCCGCGGTCCTGTGCCGCCGACCAGGCCTCCTGGATCAGCACGAGGTCGCGGATGGCGGGCGGTTCTCGTCGATCACGGTCGACCTCAGGCGCGCGGGATCTGCGTCCGGGGCGACCGCTCGTCGGTCCGCCGTACGCCTTCACGACGCGCGGCTCGTCCGTCGTCACCTCGAGCTGCCAGCGCAGGTCGATGTCGGTCACGCGAGCCCATGGCACGTCGATGACGCGCAGCAGGTTGTGGATCCGGATGCCACCCGAGTCGATGCGGACGTGCGGCGCAAACAGGAACGCGTAGACGCCCCACACCAGCAGCAGGATCCACGGTGCGAGCAGCAGCATGGGACCGAGCCCCGCACGCAGCGCGGCATCGCCGAGCAAAACCAGCGCCAGCAGGGCCGTGACGACCATCCCGACCACCGCGGACGGGGCGCGGAACACCCGTGGGTGCTCCGCGCCCCGGAAGCGCTCGTCTCGGGTCACTGTCCGCCGAGCGACAGCGACGCACCCGGGATGGCGTCGAGCAGTCGCCGGGTGTACTCCTGCGACGGCTGGGCGAAGATCTCGTCCACGGTGCCCTGCTCGACGACCTTGCCACGCTCCATGACGCAGACCAGGTCGGCGGCCACGCGCACGACCGCGAGGTCGTGGGTGATGAACAGGTACGTGAGCCCCAGCTCCCCCTGCAGTTCCGCCAGGAGCTGCAGGATCTGCGCCTGCACGAGCACGTCGAGCGCCGAGACGGCCTCATCGAGCACGAGGATGTCGGGCTTGAGAGCCAACGCGCGCGCGATGGCCACGCGCTGACGCTGACCACCGGACAGCTCGTTCGGGTAGCGGGACGCCACCTCCTGCGGCAGGGACACCTGGTCGAGCAGCTCAGCCACGCGCGCGCGGCGCGACGCCTTGTCGCCGACCTTGTGGATGTCGAGCGGCTCGGCGATGCAGGACCCGATGTTGCGCAGCGGGTCGAGCGAGCCGTAGGGGTCCTGGAACACCGGCTGCATGCGGCGACGCAGCGCGAAGGACTCCCGCGACGACAGCCCGCCCGAGTTGACGCCGTCGATCTCGATGGTGCCCGAGGTGGGCTCTTCGAGCTTGAGCAGCATCTTGGCCACGGTCGACTTCCCCGAACCGGACTCGCCGACCAGCGCCAGCGTCTTGCCGCGCGGGATTTCGAACGACACCCCATCGACGGCGCGGAACTGCTCGCTCCGGAAGCCGCCCTGGCGGATCTTGTACTCCTTGACCAGATCGGTCACCTTGACCGTGGCGGGAGCAGCGAGGTCGGATCCGTGCTGGATGCCACGGTCGGCGACGCTCGCCTGGATGCGCTGCGACGCCAGGCTCGGCGCCGCCGCGACGAGGCGCCGCGTGTACGGGTGCTGCGGGTTCTCGAGGATCTCGCGGCTGGGCCCGGACTCCACGATCTCGCCCTGGTTCATCACCACGATGGTGTCGGCACGCTCGGCGGCCAGCCCCAGGTCGTGGGTGATGAGAAGGACCGACGTGCCGCGCTCGCGGGTGAGCGAGGCCATGTGGTCGAGGATGACGCGCTGCACCGTCACGTCGAGGGCCGAGGTCGGCTCGTCGGCGATCAAGAGCTTGGGATCCGCCGCGAGGCCGATACCGATGAGCGCGCGCTGGCGCATGCCGCCCGAGAACTGGTGCGGGAACTGGTGCAGGCGACGCTCGGCGTCGCTCAGACCGGCCTGCTTGAGCACCTCGATCGCGCGCTGCTCGACCTCTTTGCGGCCGCGGGCGATGCCGTTGGCCCGGATCGCCTCCTTGACCTGGAAGCCGATGCTCCACACCGGGTTGAGGTTCGACATCGGGTCCTGCGGGACGTAACCGATCTCGCGACCGCGGACGGACTCCATCTGCGCGATGCTGAGGTCGGTCAGCTCCCGACCCTCGAGGGTGATCGAGCCGCCCGTGACGTGACCCGTACCCGGGAGCAGGTTGATGATCGCCGAGGCGGTCGTCGACTTGCCCGACCCGGACTCCCCCACGATCGCGAGGGTCTCGCCGGCGTGGATGTCGAGGCTGACGCCGTGCAGCACCTGACGCGACGTCTTGCCCGCGTCGAAGGCGACCGTGAGGTCGCGGATGCTCAGCAGCGGTGCGCTGGAACGTTCGTTCATCGACGTGCCCTCGCCTTCGGGTCGAGGGCGTCGCGCAGCAGCTCGCCCAGGATGATGAACGCCAGGACCGTGACGGTCAGGGCGATCGACGGGTAGATGAGCGCCATCGGGGCTACGCGCAGAGAAGACTGCGCCTGCCCGATGTCCAGACCCCACGACATCACCGTGCTGCCCAGGCCAAGACCCAGGAACGACAGGGTCGCCTCGGCCGAGATCGCCGCACCCAGCGTGATCGTCGTGACGACGATCACCGGGGCGAGCGCGTTGGGGAGCGCGTGCGACAGCAGGGTACGGAAGCGCGAGAGACCTAGTGCCCGGCTGGCGGTGATGTAGTCCGCCTGCCGCACGCGCAGGATCTCGGCGCGCACCACGCGCGCGGTCGATGCCCACGCGAACCCGCCGATGGCGAAAGCCAGGACGAGCGGCGTGCGGTTCTGCGAGAACACGCTCATGACGACGATGGCCGCGAGCACGTAGGGGATCGTGAAGAAGATGTCACCGACGCGCGAGAGCAGCGAGTCGAGCCACCCTCCGTAGAAGCCCGCGAACGACCCCATGATCGTGCCGATAGTCGTGCCGATGGCGGTGGCCAGGAAGCCGACCAGGAGCGAGGTGCGAGCACCGTGCACGATGCGCGACCAGATGTCGCAGCCCTGCAGCGTAAAGCCGAGCGGGTGCCCGGCGGTCGGACCGCCGTTGCTGTTCGAGAGCGAGCAGCCGGCCTGCGAGGGCTCCACCTGGGTGAACAGCGTGGGGAACAGCGCCATGAGCACGACGACGAAGACGACCGCCGAGGTGATCCAGAAAGTCGGACGACGGCGCATGTCCCGCCACGCGTCGGCCCAGAGGCTCCGAGGCTTCTCGTCGACGCGGACCGCGTCGACGACGTCGACGGAGTCGCGCACCGGCGCAACGTAGTGCGGGGTGGGGGTGCGATCACTTGGCATAGCGGATCCTCGGGTCGAGCAGACCGTAGAGCAGATCAACGACGAGGTTGATCAGCACGTAGAAAACGACGAAGACCGTCACGAACGACACGACGGTCGGGCCCTCCTGACGGATGGTCGCCTCGTAGAGCGTGCCGCCGACACCGGGGATGGCGAAGATCCCCTCGGTGACCGTGGCACCGACCATCAGCACGCCGAAGTTGGTCGCGCTGTTGGTGATCACCGGGATGAGCGAGTTGCGCAGCACGTGGACGGGAATGACGCGGCGACGCGGCAGACCCTTGCTGTACGCCGTGCGCACCCAGTCCTGGTTCAGCGTGTCGATGACCGACGCGCGGGTCAGGCGCATGCTCGTGGCGTACAGGCTGAACCCGAGCACGAGGGCTGGCAGCAGCAGATCTGCCCAGCCGTTCTGTCCGCCGACGGTGGCGCGGAACCAGCCGAACTGGATCGCCAGGAAGAACTGCGCCAGGAACGCCAGGACGAACACGGGGATCGCGACGAACAGCAGCGCGATGACCAGCGAGACGTTGTCGAAGATCTTGCCCTTGCGCAGCGCCGACACGGTGCCGATGATGATGGCCAGCACCAGCTCGATCGCGATCGCCATGACGGCCAGACGCAGCGTCACGGGGATCGCCCGCGCGAGGACGTCGTTGACGCTCTGGCCCGAGAAGCTGACGCCGAAGTCACCCTGCAGAACGCCGGTGATGTAGTAGAAGTACTGGACGATGAACGGTTCGTTCAGGTGGTACTGCGCCCGGATCTGCTCGAGCAGAGCGGGGTTGGGGGTCCGGTCGCCGAACAGAGCCAGGATGGGATCTCCCGGCATGGCGAAGACCATGAAATAGATCAGCAGCGTCGCACCGAAGAACACCGGTATGACCTGCAGGAGTCGTCTGAGGATGTAATAGCCCACCCTCGTCTCCCTTCGGGGAATGGATGGATGCCTCGGATGTGGCACCGCACGAAAGCCGTGCACCACCGATGAGCAGTGCACGGCTGGAACACACCACGCGAGGCGGTGACGGGTACGTCACCGCCTCGCGGGTGAGTGATCAGGCGATGTTAGCTGACCTTCGTGATCTCGTGGAACAGCGGCACCGAGTTCCAGCCGAACTCGACGTTCTCCACCGTGTCGGCGTAGCCACCGGTGACGTTCGAGTACCACAGCGGGATGGCCGGCAGGTCCTGGAACAGCACGGTCTGCGCCTCGCCGAAGAGGCGGTTGGCCTCTTCGAGGTCGGTCGAGGAGATGCCCTCGGCCAGCAGACGGTCGAACTCGGCGCTGGAGTAGTCGCCGTCGTTCGAGCCCGCGTTGGTCGCGTAGAGCGGTCCGAGGAAGTTGTACAGACCGGGGTAGTCGGCCTGCCATCCGCTACGGAACGGGGTGGTGATCGAGTCGTTGTTCACCTGCGCGCGGAGCTCGGCGAAGGTCGGGTAGGGAGCGCCCGACGCGTCGATACCGAGGTTGGTCGCGAGCTGGTTCGAGATGGCGTCGACCCACTGGTCGTGTCCACCATCGGCGTTGTACGCGATCTGGAACGAACCGGTCCACGGCGCGATGGCGTCGGCCTGGGCCCACAGCTCCTTCGCCTTGTCGGCGTCGAAGTCGAGCACGTCCGAGCCCTCGAGGTCGTCCGACCAGCCGTCGATGACGGGCGAGGTGAAGTCCGTGGCGGGCGTACGGGTGCCCTGGAAGATCGTGGACGTGATCTCCTCGCGGTTGATGGCGTGCGAGATCGCGGCGCGGCGCAGCTGGCCCTCTTCACCCGAGAAGTGCTCGAGGCGGCCGGGGATCGTGAACGACTGGAAGACGGCGGCGGGCTGGTTGACCGCGCGGTCGCCGAGGTCGGACTCGAAGCTGGCGAGAGCGGACGGCGGCACGGCGTCGAGGACGTCGAGCTCGCCATCGAGGAGCGCTGCATAGGCGGCATCCTGCGAAGCGTAGAACGAGATGGTCAGGCCACCGTTCTGCGCCTGGCGCACACCCTGGTAGTCCTCGTTCTTGACGAGGTCGATCTGAACGTTGTGCTGCCAGGCACCCTCGCTCGCGAGCTTGTAGGGGCCATTGCCGACGGGGTTCTCACCGAACGCCTCGGTGTCCTCGAAGGCGACGTCGGGCAGCGGGTAGTACGCCGAGTAGCCCAGGCGCAGCGCGAAGTCCGAGGCCGGCTTGTTCAGCGCGATGGTGAAGGTGTAGTCGTCGACCTGCTGCAGGCCGGTGAGCTCGCTGTCTTCGTCGTAGCTGAAGCCCTCGATGTCCTCGAAGAAGTAGCTGTTGTACTGCTCGTTCGACGCAAGTGCGCCGTAGTTCCACGCGTTGATGAAGTTATCGGCCGTGACCTCTTCACCGTCGCTGAAGGTCTGGCCTTCCTTGATCTTCACCGTGAGGTTCTGCGGGTCGTTGACCGTGATCTCTTCGGCCATGTCGTTGACCGGCGAACCGTCGGCCTCGTACGAGACCAGACCGGCGAAGATGGCGTCGAGGATCTTGCCACCGCCGACCTCGTTCGTCGCGGTCGGGATCAGCGGGTTCTCGGGCTCGGAACCGTTGGTGGTGATGATGGCCGTCGCGTCGGCCGAGCCGGTGTTGCCCGAGTCGTCGCCACCTGCCGAGCAGCCGGCGAGCGTGAGCCCGGCGACACCCAGCAGAGCGAGACTGGAGAGGGCAATCTTGTTGCGCTTCACAGGTCCTCCAGGGAAGGGATGAATAAGCCCAAACGGCGCGCTCAGCAGATTCGTGCGCTACGAAGCGGCGCCGGGGCAGGATAGGAACACCCTAGGCACGCGTGACGACGTGCTCCCAATCGGCGGCCCAACCGTTACAAAGGCTTTACGCGCGAGGCTCTTCATGTGGCAATCTGATGCACCCCCCTCCGGAGTGACCGGTCCGTTCCCTCCTGCCCTGGAAACCCGGGAGCGCTCCCACCGGCAGCGACTGGCGTGGGAGATCTCTCTCGTCCTACTGGTCACCGTCGGACAGTCCGCGATCTACTCGGTCGTGTCGTTCGTGCGGGCGACGACCCGCGCGCCGATCTCGCAGCAGCAGACGCAGCTGAACCCCTCGCGCAGCGCCGAGCCGTTCTGGGATGCGCTCTACCAGTTCCTCGACATCTTCTTCTCGCTCGCGCTCGTCGCGCTCGTGCTCTTCCTCCTGTGGGAGCCCGCCGACAACGCCCTCCGCCGTATCGGGCTGGACTTCCGCCGGTTCGGTACCGACGTGGGGCGGGGACTGCTGCTGGTCGCACTCATCGGCGCCCCCGGCATCGGCGTCTACGCCGTCGGTCGCGCGATCGGTCAGAGCATCGCCGTTGTGCCCGCTCCGCTGGACTCCTCGTGGTGGGTCGTCGCCCTGCTGCTTCTCGCGGCCCTGCGCGCCGGTCTCACCGAGGAGGTCATCTTCCTCGGCTACCTCTTCGACCGTCTCCGGCGGCTCGGATGGTCGTGGACCGGGATCATCGTGTCCACGGCGCTTCTCCGCGGCAGCTACCACCTCTACCAGGGCTGGCCGTCGGCGCTCGGCAACGTCGTGATGGGCCTCGTCTTCGGCTGGTGCTACAAGCGGTGGGGGCGCGTCATGCCGCTCGTCGTCGCCCACACGGTCATCGACGTCATCGCCTTCGTCGGCTATCCCCTGGCCGCGGCCTGGTGGCCGGGGATCTTTGCGCCGCCCTCGCCCGCGGCGACGCCGACCCCCACGCCCTCCCCCACGGTGTAGGGGCTAGGGCGACGGCGCCGACCACGCCCAGAACGAAGGCGGCACACCGTTGGGCTCGGACGTGTACGGCACCCCTCCGACGCCGGCCCCCACGGCGACCGCGCCCGTGCGCACCAGGAGCGGGACACCCGCGTGCGCGGCGAAGAAGGCGCGATCGATCTCCTTGGCACGCTCGAGCACGTCGACCGGGTCGGTGTCGCGGGTCATCTGCGCGAAGATCTCCTGCATCTCGGGCGCCCTCACGCCTTCCGCCAGACGATCCCGCGTGGACCGGTAGAGACTCTCGTCCTCCCCGACCCAGGCGAGGGTGGCGTCGGCAGTCTCGCCGGCCGAGGCGGCACGTACGGCGATCCCGGCCTCCGCGCCCATGGCGATCATCCGCGCGAACACCTCCGCCGAAAGTTCGTCCGTCGGGTCGTGCGCGACCAGCAACACCGCGGGGCGATCGGCGAGGATCGAGCGCGCAGCGCCCGGGTCGCTCCCTGTACCCAGTGCGCCGTTCCCGGCGACGAGGTCGGTGTAGGTCTGGCCTGTGGCCGGTGACGACAGGAAGGACTGGAGCGCACGCGCGTCGGGACGCTCCTCGGCGAGCAGCTCCTCCACGAGGGCGTCGCGATCGAGTGACAGGCTCACGGCCTGCCGCAGGTCATCCGGGGTGGTCTCGGCGAATCGCAGCTGGAGCGTCTGGGAGGTCGGCCCCGTGGTGACCGTCACTCCGGCGTCAGCGAGCGTGGCGAGCTCGGTGGCATCCGGATCGCCGATGTTGGCGACGTCGATCTCGCCGGCCGCCAGGGCCGCGACCTGCGTTGCACGATCAGGGAAGAACCGGATCGTGAGGCCCTCGAGGGCGGGATAGTGCGCCCCCTGGTAATCGTCGCGGCGCACCAGCGCGACCGACGCGGCCGTCACCTCGCCGATCGCCCAGGGGCCGGCGGCCACCGCCGCGGCGGGGTCGAGGGTGCCGTCGGGCGCGGCGTCGAATCCGGTGTTCCACGCCGCGGCTGCCGCAGCCAGCACGGGATTCGGGGCGACGGGGGCCGACGGGTCGCCCGCGGGGGTGGTGAGAATGGCGGTCATCAGGTCTTTCACGCTCACGCCCGCCTTTGCGGCCACCAGGTGCACGGGGCGGTCGAGGAGCCACTGCCGGTTCCAGTCGGCGAAGGGCTCGGCGTACGTGAGGGTGAGGGTGTCGTCGGCGCGGTCCAGCGTGGGTCGTGACGTGCGCGCGTTCGGATCCGGCCGCATCGCCGTTTCGAAGTACCGCGTGCCCGAGACCACCGCCCCGGACTCGTCGTAGGTGGCGTCGTCGAAGTAGTGCGACGAGACCGCCCAGCCGAACAGGAGATCGTCGAGGGTGATCGGCGTTCCGTCCGACCAGGTGTGGTCGGTGAAGAGCTCGTAGCTCACCGTGAGCGGGTCTCCCTCGACCCGGGTGACGCGGCCGAGGCCGTTGTTGGCCACCACCTGCAACTCCCCGTCGAGAGAGCCCAGCTGCTCGTCGATGAGGGCGGAGAGCGCGCGATTGGCCGAGGTGTCTCCATGCGCGGTCGCCGCGTTGAAGCTCGTCGGCGTCCCGACCACGCCGAGCGTCAGGCTGGTCCGGGCCGGCGGTTCTTCCTCCGGGACGGGCTCGGCGGCCGAGCATCCCGCCAGGGCCACCGCCGCGGCGGCGATCAGACCCGCCAGCCGCAGGAGGGGGCGTCGTTGCGTCGTCGATTCTTCATACTGCCCGAGGTGCACACGGGCACCCTACCCAATCGCGCTTTGGGTCTTCCTGAGCGGGGGCGGGTCTCCCCGCTCGCCGCGACGGCACGCCGAGAGACCACGCGGCGGGGGCGCGTGGTCTCTCGACGGACCGTCCGTCGCGTCAGGCGAAAGCCTCCGGTGGCGGGCAGGAGCAGACGAGGTTGCGGTCGCCGTACGCCTGATCGATCCGCCGCACGGGGGGCCAGTACTTCCCCCGCACGAGGGAGCGCTGCGGGTACACCGCGACCTCTCGCGAGTACGGGTGAGCCCACTCGCCGACGACCACGGTCTCGGCGGTGTGCGGCGCGTTCACGAGCGGGTTGTCGTCGGCAGGCCATTCCCCCGCCGCGACCGCGAGCGCCTCGTTCTTGATCGCGATCATGGCATCCACGAACCGGTCGAGCTCGGCGAGGTCCTCGCTCTCGGTCGGCTCCACCATGAGAGTGCCCGCAACCGGGAACGACATCGTCGGGGCGTGAAAGCCGTAGTCGATGAGGCGCTTGGCCACGTCGTCGACGGTGATGCCGGTCTGCTCCCTGAGCGGGCGCAGGTCGAGGATGCACTCGTGCGCGACGAGTCCGCCCTCGCCCGCGTACAGCACCGGGTAGTGGTCGCGCAGGCGCGCGGCCAGGTAGTTCGCCGACAGCACCGCCGCCGCGGTCGCCTGCCGCAGCCCCTCGGCGCCCATCATGCGCACGTACGCCCACGAGATGGGAAGGATGCCGGCCGAGCCGTGCGGTGCGCCCGAGACGGGGCCGCCGTCGAAGACGCCGCCGGCATGGTCGGCGCGCTGCGAGAACGGGTGCGAGGGCAGGTGGGGTGCCAGGTGCGCTTTGGCCGCCACCGGTCCCACGCCCGGACCTCCACCCCCGTGCGGGATGGCGAAGGTCTTGTGCAGGTTCAGGTGGGACACGTCGCCGCCGAGGTCGCCGAAGCGCGCGAAGCCGAGCAGGGCGTTGAGGTTGGCGCCGTCGACGTAGACCTGACCCCCGGCGTCGTGCACGGCCTGCGTGATGTCGAGGACGTCGTGCTCGTACACCCCGTGGGTGGAGGGGTACGTGATCATGAGCGCGGCCAGCTCGTCGGCGTGCTGCGCGATCTTCGCCCGCAGATCACCGAGGTCGACGTTGCCGGCCTCGTCGCACGCGATCACCACGACCCGCATGCCCGCGAGGACCGCCGAGGCGGCGTTCGTCCCGTGCGCCGAGGAGGGGATGAGGCACACCGTGCGCTGGGCGTCGCCGTTCGCGCGGTGGTATCCGCGAATGGCGAGGAGCCCGGCGAGCTCCCCCTGCGAGCCCGCGTTCGGCTGCAGCGAGACGGCGTCGTAGCCGGTGACCTCGGCGAGCCAGCGCTCGAGCTGCTCGATCATCACGAGGTAGCCGCGCACGTCCGCTTCGGGGGCGAAGGGGTGCACGCGCGAGAACTCCGGCCACGACACCGCGGCCATCTCGGTGGCGGCGTTGAGCTTCATGGTGCACGAGCCGAGCGGGATCATGCCGCGGTCGAGGGCGTAGTCGCGGTCGGCGAGCGTCTTGAGATACCGCATCATCGCCGTCTCGCTGCGGTGGGCGTGGAACACCGGGTGCGTGAGGTAGGCGTCGTCGCGGTGAAGGCGCTCGTCGACGCCGCGCAGCGCCACCGCCTCACCCGCCGTGGCGCCGTCGGGCAGCCCGAAAGCCGAGACCACCGCGGCGATGTCGGCATCCGTCGTCGTCTCGTCGACGGAGACGCCCACCGTCGCGTCGTCCACCCACAGGAGCTGGTAGCCGCGCTCGCGAGCACGGTCGACGAGGTTCTGCGCGCGCCCCGGGACGTGCACGCGCACCGTGTCGAAGAAGGCATCCGAGACGAGGTGAAGGTCGTACGCGCGCAGAGTGGATGCCAGGGAGTCGGCGGTGCGCGCGACCCGGGTCGCGATCCCCCGCAGGCCCTCGGGCCCGTGGTAGACCGCGTACATCGCGGCCATGACGGCCAGCAGCACCTGCGCGGTGCAGATGTTGGAGGTCGCCTTCTCGCGGCGGATGTGCTGCTCGCGCGTCTGCAGCGACAGGCGGTAGGCGGGGTTGCCCGCGGCATCCAGTGACACCCCGACGAGCCGGCCCGGGAGCTGGCGCTCGAGCCCGGTGCGCACGGCCATGTACCCGGCGTGCGGTCCGCCGAAGCCGAGCGGCACGCCGAACCGCTGCGTCGTGCCCACGGCGACGTCGGCGCCGAGCGAGCCCGGCGAGCGCAGCAGGGTCAGCGCGAGGAGGTCGGCGGCGGCGACCACGAGCCCACCGTGCGCGTGCACGGCCGAGGCGGTGTCGGAGAAATCCCAGATGCGCCCGGTGGCGCCCGGGTACTGGACGAACGCGCCGAAGCACTCGGGAACGTCGCCGCGGAAGTCGGTCTC
Organism: Microbacterium sp. ZW3a; assembly: GCF_057167165.1. Taxonomy (NCBI): domain Bacteria; kingdom Bacillati; phylum Actinomycetota; class Actinomycetes; order Micrococcales; family Microbacteriaceae; genus Microbacterium; species Microbacterium sp. ZW3a. The sequence goes on from NZ_CM169903.1 coordinate 1,942,555, forward strand.
TTCCAGGCGGATGCCGAGAGCTTCCGCCCGGTGGGCCAGCAGCGCCTTCGTCTGCGGGAGGGCGTCCGCGTCGACGAGGAAGAGATCGGTCTTCGCCGTCGACGCGCGGCGGGCGACCAGCATCCCTTCGACCACGGCCGTGGATTCGTCGAGCATCGACGCGTTGGCGGTGGCGAGACCGGTGAGGTCGGTCACCATGGTCTGGAAGGTGAGGAGCGCTTCGAGTCGGCCCTGCGAGATCTCGGGCTGGTACGGCGTGTACGCGGTGTACCACGACGGGTTCTCGAGCACGTTCCGCTGGATCACCGACGGCGTGAAGGTGTCGTAGTACCCGAGCCCGATGAGCGGTCGCGCCGCGCGGTTGGTCGTGGCGAGCTCGCGCAGTTCGGCGAGCGCCTCGGCCTCGGTGGCCGCGGGCGGGATGTCGCTGGTGTCGCGAGGCCGGACGTGGATGGATGCCGGGACGGCGGTCGCGACGAGGGCGTCGACGCTGTCGTACCCGACGACCTCGAGCATGCGCGCCTGGGCGGCCGCGTCGAGGCCGATGTGGCGATCGGTGAACGCGGCGGGGGTCGCGGCCTCCGTCCGGGGAGGCAGAACGGTGCTCATGCGGTGAGCGCTTCGTAGGCGGTACGGTCGAGCAGGTCGCCGGGAAGGTCGCCGTCCAGGCGGATCTTCACGAGCCAGCCCTCGCCGAAGGGGTCGGCGTTCACGAGCGAGGGGTCGTCGACGACGGCGTCGTTGACCGCGACCACCGTGCCGTTCAGGGGGGCGTAGAGCTCGCCGACCGACTTGGTCGACTCGATCTCGCCGCACACGTCGCCGGCGGCGACCGTGGAGTCGGCGGCGGGGAGCTCGACGAAGACGACGTCACCGAGCTTCTCGGCCGCGAAATCGGTGATCCCGACGGTGGCGACATCGCCGTCGACGGCGATCCACTCGTGCTCGGAGGTGTAGCTGAGGGCGGTGAGATCGGTCATGCGTTTCTCCGGTAGAAGGGAAGGGCGGTGACGGTCGCGGGGATGCGTGTGCCGCGGACGTCGATGGTCAGTTCGGTGCCGATCTCGGCGGCATCCGGCGCGACGAAGGCCATCGCGACGGGGTGGCCGAGGGTGGGGCTGAGGGCCCCGCTGGTGATCTCGCCGACGACAGTGTCGCCCCGGAGCACGGTGTACCCGGCGCGTCCGGCGCGGCGCCCCTCCGACACGAGCCCGACGAGGACCGGGGCGTCGGCGGGTCCGGACGAGAGGCCGTCCTTTCCGACGAACGCCGGCTTGCCGATGGCGACGACGCGACCGAGACCGGCCTGTGCCGGGGTGATGTCGCGCGAGAGCTCGTGGCCGTACAGCGGCATCCCGGCTTCCAGTCGCAGCGTGTCGCGCGCCGCGAGCCCGCAGGGCACGAGACCCTCGTCGGCGCCCTGGGCGAGCAGAGCGTCCCACAGGGCCCCGGCTTTCTCGAGCGGCACGAGGAGTTCGTACCCGTCTTCGCCGGTGTACCCGGTCCGCGCGACGAACAGCGATGCTCCCTCGAACGTGCCCTCGGTCCACGCGTAGTACCCGAGCTCGTCGAGGGGCGTCCCGAGGATGTCGACGCCGGGGGTCGTCGACAGGATGCCACGCGCCCGCGGCCCCTGCAGGGCGATGAGCGCCACCTGGTCGGTGACGTCCTCGACGTGAGGGAGGCTCCCGCCGAGCACCACGGCGTACTCGCCGTCGTCGGGGCGTCCGTCGAGGAAGGCCTGGGTCGTCGGCCAGATCTCGCGCGCCCGGTCGAACGCGGCGGCGACGGCCTCGCGGTTGCCGGCGTTGGCCACCACGAGGAAGTACTGGTCCCCCGTGCGGTAGACGATGACGTCGTCGACGATCCCGCCGCTGTCGGCCAGCACGAGCGAGTACTTGGCCTTTCCGATCGCCATCGCGGAGATGCGTCCGGCGAGGACGAAGTCGAGGAAGTCGGCTGCGCGGCCGTCGTGGACCCAGAATTCGGCCATGTGCGAGATGTCGAACAGACCCGCGGCGTCGCGCACCGCGCGGTGCTCGGCGAGGTCGGACGAGTAGCGCACCGGCATGTTCCAGCCACCGAAGTCGGTGAACGAGGCGCCGAGGGCCTCGTGCCGATCATGCAGCGGAGACGAGCGCGGTGGAGCGGGGGTATCGGTCATGAGTTCTGCCGTTCGCGATGACGGTCAGACACCGGACGGCGCCTGAGAACTCCCCCTCTGTCATGGGCCTGAGAGTTTCACCACGACGCCACGGGGGCGCGGGGCTTTCACCGTCGGCGGATCCGCACCGAAGCACGCGGATCGCTTTCCAGAGTGGCCCGATCGACGCGGTACGCGTACCTGAGAGATTGGCGGGGAGGCTTGCTCCTTCGGTGCCCGGCTGCATTCGCCGGAGCTCTCCCGCATCGATCCTGGGGCCGGTGTGGACTTGTGCGGGTCAGCCTAGCCGCTCCCGCGGCCCCGCACAGCGCGACCCGCTCTCACCTCGGGGTGCAGGCTCCGGATGCCACCGGTGCCGACAGCGATCCCATCTGGGCCAGCACCGGCTCGAGCTCGGCGGGGGTCATGGCGTACCCGACGTTCTCGTCGGTCTCGGACCGGGCGAACACGACGCCCGCGATCTCGCCGGCGCTCGTGAGGAGCGGCCCCCCGGAGTTACCGGGGCGCACGACGCCGCCGAGGGCGTAGATGTCGCGCGGGGCCGACTGGTCGCCGTAGATGTCGGGCACGGGGACGGTGCCCTGCGAGAGGATCTGCGCGCCACCCGAGGTGAACGGGCCGCCGTAGGGATACCCCTGGACGACGGCGGCCGAGCCCACGGCGAGGGTCGGCACGATCGGAAGAGGGGTGGCATCCAGACCATCGACGGCGATGACGGCGAGATCGTCGATCGGGTCGAAGTAGACCACGCGGCCCTCTCGAGCGGGGCGGCCGGGCAGCTCCACCAGGGGAGCATCGACACCGGCCACCACGTGGGCGTTGGTGACGACGCGGTCATCGGCGATCACGAACCCGGAGCCGCTGGCGGTGACCCCGCACGCGTAGGCCGTTCCGGCGATACGCGCCACCGACTGTGCCGCACGGGTGAGGGCCGGATCGTCGAGCGCGATCTCGGGAGTCGTGGGGACGGGGCCGATCTGGATCAGCTCACCCAGGCGCGGGATGCCGTCGGCGAACACCGTGCCGCGGAGCTCCGCCAGAGCCACCCGCACCGGATCGGGGGTAAGGCGATCGATCGTGCGGACAACGGTCGACGACGCCAGCGCCGTCGACACGACGGGGACCCCGGCGGCGGTGACGGTTCCGGCCACGAACGACAGCGCGAGGGCCGCGGCCGCGAGGTTCACCGCTCCACCGAGAATTCGCTCGGGAATGCGCAGCTTGATGCGGTCGGCACCCCGCCGCAGCGTGTTTCCGACGGCCGTGCCCAGACTCGCGCCGAGAAGGAGCAGGAGCACCCCCGAACCCACGATCGCCGCCCCGCGCCAGAGCGGATCGGTCACCCATTGGCCCACGAAGGGGGTGACCCAGTAGGCCGCGATCCCGCCGAGCGCGAGCCCGGCGAAGAATCCGATCGTTGCGAGGAAGCCGCGCGCCAGCCCCACGATGAGCGAGATCGCGAGCAACGCGATCAGCACGATGTCGACGAGCGGCATCCGCACCTCCAGAGTCGTGCGACAGGGTACGCGGCGGCGCTGAGAGATCCCCCGTGACGCCCCGTTTTGCCCTTCGTGTCAGGGTGACACTAAGATCGCTGACGGAGATATGGTCACCATGACACGAACCCCACCCCCCTCTCACGGAGACGCTGACGTGCGCGTCGCCGTCTCTGCCGTGATCTTCAGCGTGCGCCGCACGGCCGACGACGACCCCGTCCTGTCTCTCCCGCTCGTGCGCCGCACGCGCGACCCGTTCGACGGGCGGTGGGCGCTGCCGGGCGGCTGGCTCGATCCGGCGGAAGACCTCGACGCCGCGGCATCCCGCACCCTGGAAGAGACGACGGGGCTCACCCCGAGCTACCTCGAGCAGCTCTACGCGTTCGGTTCCGTCGACCGCTCCCCCAGCCGCGTGGTGTCGATCGTGTACTGGGCGCTGTTGCGCTCCGACGAGGTCGACGCGCAGGTCGCCGCGCACGCGCGGCAGGGCGATGCCCCCGAGAATGTCGAGTGGTTCGATGCGACCGACCTGCCGGCGCTGGCGTTCGACCACAACGACATCGTCGAGTACACGCTGTGGCGCCTGCGGAACAAGGCCGGCTACAGCCGGATCGCGCACGGCCTCCTCCCCGACGAGTTCACCCTCGCCGACCTCCGCGAGGTCACCGAGACGATCCTCGGCCGACGCCTCGATCCGGCGAACTTCCGCCGCCAGATCGACACCTCCGACACCCTCATCCCGACCGACCGCTTCCGCACCGGAAGCCACCGCCCCGCCCGCCTGTACCGCTACAACCGTGACGTGGAGCTCGCCGACCGCGGCCCGCTCACGTCCCGTCACTGATCGGACCACCCATGACGACGACAGCCCTCACCCTGCAGCCCCGCCCCGACATCGACCCCTCCGTCGATCACGTCATCCAGGCCATCGTCTCGGGCGCCTCGACCGACGCGACGTGCACGACCGACCTGGCCGTCGGCCCGTGGGACTTCGACACGCGCCCCGGCTACGGGCCGGGCTCCTCGATGGGTGACGTCATCCCCACCGGCGCGCCCCGCCAGGGCGAGCTGCCACGCGAATACCGCGAGGCCTCCGACGACGATCTCGACGCCCGGATCCGCGCCGCGAAAGAGACCCTCGGCGACCGCGTCGTCGTGCTCGGGCACTTCTACCAGCGTGAAGAGGTCGTGCGCCACGCCGACTACGTGGGCGACTCGTTCCAGCTCGCGAACGCCGCGAAGGCCCACCCCGAGGCCGAGGCGATCGTGTTCTGCGGCGTGCACTTCATGGCCGAGACCGCCGATCTGCTCTCGCAGCCCGAGCAAGCGGTGATCCTCCCGAACCTCGCGGCCGGGTGCTCGATGGCCGACATGGCCGACATCGACCAGGTCGAGGAGTGCTGGGAGCAGCTGGCCGACGTGCTCGGCGACCTCGACACCCCGGATGCCGAGGGTCTGCTGCCGGTGATCCCGGTGACGTACATGAACTCCAGCGCCGCCATCAAGGGCTTCGTCGGCCGCCACGGCGGAATCGTCTGCACCTCCTCCAACGCCCGGACGGTGCTGGAGTGGGCCTTCGCCCGCGGACGCCGCGTGCTGTTCTTCCCCGACCAGCACCTCGGCCGTAACACCGCGAAGGCGATGGGCGTGCCGCTCGCGCAGATGCCGATGTGGAACCCGCGGAAGGCGTTGGGCGGCTCCGACGCCGCCACCCTCGAAGACAGCCGCGTCATCCTCTGGCACGGATTCTGCTCTGTGCACCGCCGCTTCAGCGTCGACCAGATCGACAGGGCTCGCGCCGAGCACCCCGGCGTGCGCGTGATCGTGCACCCCGAGTGCCCGATGGAGGTGGTGGATGCCGCCGACGAGGCAGGCTCCACCGACCTCATCCGCAAGGCCATCGCCGCGGCGACCGAGCCGACGACGTTCGCGATCGGCACCGAGATCAACCTCGTGCAGCGCCTGGCCGCCCAGTACCCGCAGCACGAGATCTTCTGCCTCGATCCGGTGGTCTGCCCGTGCTCGACGATGTACCGCATCCACCCCGGGTACCTCGCCTGGGTGCTCGAATCCCTCGTCGCCGGCAACGTCGTCAACCGCATCACGGTGCCCGCCGACGTCGCCGATCCCGCCACGATCGCGCTCGAGCGCATGCTCGCGGCCAAGCCGAGCGGCGCCGTGAAATGACCTCCGTCGTCGTCGTCGGCAGTGGCATCGCCGGTCTCACGGCGGCCCTGCACGCCGCCGAGAACGGCTGTCGCGTCACGGTCGTGACCAAGGGCGCCCTCGACCAGACCAACACCCGGTGGGCGCAGGGCGGGATCGCCGCCGTCACCTCCCCCGACGACTCGATCGCTTCCCACCTCGCCGACACCCTCACCGCGGGCGCGGGTCTCGCCGACGACGACGCGGTCCACACCCTCGTGAGCGCGGGTCCGGAGCGGATCGCCGAGCTCGTGGGCCGCGGGGTCGTCTTCGATCGCGCGGCCGATGGCGACTACGCGCGCGGTCTCGAGGCCGCGCACGCCCGCCCGCGCGTGCTGCACGCCGGAGGGGATGCCACGGGCGCCGAGATCCAGTCCACCCTCGGTGCCGCGGTGCGCGCGGCGGGCATCGCCGTGCGTGAGCACACGCGCGTGCGGGAGCTCCTGCGCAACGCAGACCGCGTCGTCGGTGTGGAGGTCGAAACAGGCGGCGAGCGCGAACGTCTCCTCGCCGATGCCGTGATCCTCGCCACCGGGGGCGCCGGTCAGCTCTACGCGCACACGACCAATCCGCCCGCCGCCACCGGCGACGGCATCGCTCTCGCCGTGCGCGCCGGCGCGGCGGTCGCCGACCTCGAGTTCGTGCAGTTCCACCCCACGGCTCTCGCCGTCGGCGAGCCGTTCCTGGTGTCCGAAGCGGTGCGCGGCGACGGCGCCGTGCTCGTCGACGACCGGGGGCACCGGTTCACTTTCGACGCCCACCCCGACGGCGAACTCGCCCCGCGCGACGTCGTGGCCCGCGCGAACGTGCGCGCGATGGCCGCGCAGGGCGGTCGCCCGGTCGGTCTGGATGCCACGGCGCTCGGCGCCGAGCGTCTCGCCCAGCGCTTCCCGACGATCGACGCCGCGGTGCGCGCCCGGGGCCTCGACTGGGCGCGCGAGCCGATCCCGGTCACCCCCGCCGCGCACTACCTCATGGGCGGGGTCGTCACCGACCTCGACGGGCGCACGAGCGTGCCGGGGCTCTACGCAGTGGGCGAGACGGCCCGCACCGGCGTCCACGGCGCGAACCGCTTGGCATCCAATTCGCTTCTCGAGGGCGCGGTGTTCGGGGCTCGCGCCGGAGACGCGGTCGCCCGTGACGCGGCGTGGCCCGCTGTGGCGGTACCCCCCGCCATCGTTGTGCCCGCTGTGGCACCCGCCGACGACGCCCCGCCCTTCTCGCGGGCCGCCCTGCAAGAACTGATGTGGGCCGAGGCCGGACTCGTCCGGGATGCGGCGGGTCTCACGCGCGCGGCCGCGCTGCTCGCGGCCTGGAGCGCCGACCCCGCCCCGCGCACCGCGGAGGACGACGACCTGCTGCTGCTCGCCACGCACGTCGTCGCCGCCGCCCTCGCGCGCACCGCCTCGGTCGGCGCGCACTTCCGCACCGATGACGCCCCCTCCGCCGCGCTCGACGCCGCCGACGCGGCATCCGTCCCCGCCCCCCAGGAGGCCCTCGCATGCTGACCCGCGCCGCCATCGATCGCGTCGTTACCGCCGCCCTCGACGAGGACGCCCCGTGGGGTGACCTCACCAGTGAGACTCTCATTCCCGAGGGTGCCACCGCCCGCGCCGAGCTCGTCGCCCGCGAGATCGGCGTGTTCAGCGGGGCCGCGGTGTTCCGCGCGGCGTTCACACTCACCGACCCGGAGGTCGAAATCGAGATGCGGGTCGCCGACGGTGTCGAGTTCGTGCCGGGCGAGGTGCTCGCGGTGGTGACGGGGCCGGCCCGCGCGGTGCTGACCGCGGAGCGGATCGGACTCAACTTCGTGCAGCGGATGTCGGGCATCGCCACGCTCACGAGCCGCTACGTCGCGGCCGTCGCCCACACGGGTGCGCGCATCGTCGACACGCGCAAGACCACCCCCGGGCTGCGCGCCATCGAACGCCAGGCCGTCCGCGACGGCGGGGGCCACAACCACCGCTTCTCGCTCTCGGATGCGGTGATGGCCAAAGACAACCACCTCGCCGTGCTCGCCGCGAGCGGGATGCCGCTGACCCAGGCCCTCGAGAGCGCGATCGCCCGACTCCCCCACACGACCCACGTCGAGGTGGAGGTCGACCGCCTCGACCAGATCGACGCGGTCCTCGCCGCGGGTGTCGACACGATCATGCTCGACAACTTCACGCTCGACGACCTCCGCGCGGGCGTCGAGAAGATCGCCGGTAGCGCCATCGTGGAGGCGTCCGGCGGGGTCAGCCTCGAGACGGTGGCGGCGATCGCCGAGACCGGGGTCGACGTCATTTCGGTAGGCGCGCTGACGCACTCGGCTCCGGCTCTCGACCTCGGGCTCGACATCCGCATCGAGACGGCGTGACCCTCTACCTCGACAACGCCGCGACGACCCCGGTGCGCCCCGAGGTCGTCGAGGCAATGGCGCCGTACCTCAGCCGGTGGTTCGGCAACCCGTCGAGCCACCACGAGGTCGGCGAGGCCGCCGCGGCCGCTCTCGACGACGCTCGCGCGCGGGTCGCCGCGGTGCTCGGGATGCGGCCGGGCGACATCGTCTTCACCTCGGGCGGCACGGAGTCCAACAACACCGCGATCAAAGGGCTCGTGCTCGGGGCGCTCGCCCGCGGCCGACGGCACCTGATCACCACCGCCATCGAGCACGAGTCGGTGCTCGCCTCCGCCGACTACCTCGCGCGCCTCCACGGCGTCGAGGTCACCGTGCTCCCGGTCGACGCCACCGGCACCCTCGCTCCCGACGCGCTCGCGGCCGCGCTGCGCGACGACACCGCACTGGTGACCGTCGGCTACGCCAACAACGAGGTCGGCACGGTGCAGGATGCCGTCACCCTCGCCGCCGTCGCGAAGGACCGGGGGGTCCCCCTGCATCTCGACGCGGTGCAGGCCGCCGGGTGGCTGCCGCTCGCGGGGCTCGGGGCCGACGCCCTCACGATCGCGGGACACAAGATCGGCGCCCCGAAGGGCACCGGGATTCTCGCGGTTCGGGGGCGGCTGCCCCTGGAGCCGCTCCTGCACGGCGGCGGACACGAGCGCGGGCGCCGGTCGGGGACGCCCGACGTCGCGGGGGCCGTCGCGATCGCCACCGCTCTCGCTCTCGCCGAGGCCGAACGGACCGACGACGCACACCGGGTCGCCGCCCTCCGCGACGACTTCGTCGCCGCCGTGCTGCACGCGGTGCCGGGCGCACGGCTCACGGGCCACCCGACGCGCCGACTCCCCGGCACCGCCAGCTTCGTGTTCCCGGGGGTCAACGGCGAGACCGTCCTGCTCGAGCTCGAGCGCCGCGGCGTGGTGTCCTCCAGCGGATCCGCGTGCGCCGCGGGCAGCGACGAGGCCTCCCACGTGCTCCTCGCGCTCGACATCACCCCCGACGACGCGCGCACGGCCGTCCGCTTCACGCTTCCCCACGGTCTCGCCGAGAATCTCGACGCCGTGGCAATCGCCGTCGCCGAGGCGGTGAGCGCCGTAGGATCGCGCGGGTGAGTTCCCCCGCGATCACGGTCATCGTGCCCGGTCGAGACGTCGACGCCTTCGTCGGCGACGCGCTACGGTCGCTGCGAGCGCAGACCCTCGACACCTGGACGGCGGTGCTCGTCGACGATGGGTCCACCGACGACACCCGGCGCCTGTTCGCCGACGCCGCGGCCGCCGATCCCCGCTTCCGTCTCGTCGAGCACCCCGAGCCGCGCGGCCTCGGGGCCGCCCGAAACAGCGGCCTCGACCTGGTCGACACTGCGTACACCGCGTTCCTCGACGCCGACGATCGCCTGCGCCCCGACGGTCTCGCCCGCCTCGCCGCCACGCTGGAGGAATCCGGCAGCGACTTCGTCGTCGGCGCGTACGTGCGCCTGCGACCGGATGCCGACGGCCCGGGGTACACCCCCGGCACCGTGCAACCGTGGGTATCGGCCGCCACCGACCCCGCGCGTCGCCGCACGACGCTGGCCGCGCACCCCGCGGCATCCGGGAACATCGTGGCGTGGTCGAAGCTCAGCCGCACCGATTTCTGGCACGCGCACGGTCTGCGCTTCCCCGAGGGGCGCTACTACGAGGACCAGGTGGTTGCGCAGCGCATGTACACGCTCGCGACGGCGTTCGATGTGATTCCCGACGTCGTAGTCGAGTGGCGCGAACGCCGCGACCGCACCTCGATCACGCAGCGCCTCGACGAGACGACCGTGCTCCGCGACTACCTCGAAGCCCTCGGCGAGGGCATCGCCGTTCTCCGCGCGGCCGGAGCCGACGCGGCCGTCCGCGAGCGCGGGCGTCTCATCCGCGTGCTCGATCTGCCGCCGCTGTGGGCGATCGCCGACACCCACCCCGACCCGGCCTACCGGATCGCTCTCGAGGCCTTCGTGGAAACGATGCCGGCCGAGACCCTGCCGTCCTGACGTCTCCCCGGCGAGCTCAGGCCGGAGCCGGATCGCCGCCGCGGGACGTGAGCGCGGGCTGGTCGGCACGCGCCCGGTCACGCTCTTCTTCGGCGAGCACGAACGACGCGGCGAGTTGCTCGGCGGCGAGGCCCGCGTACAGCCCGCCCGCCGTGAGGAGTTCGCTGTGCGTCCCCGACTCGACGATGCGCCCCGCGTCGACGACGTGGATCCGGTCGGCGCCGATCACCGTCGACAGTCGGTGGGCGATCGACAGCGTGGTGCGCCCGCGCGACGCCGTTTCGAGCGCCTCCTGCACGATGCGCTCCGACACCGTGTCGAGTGCACTCGTCGCCTCGTCGAGCAGAAGCACCGGCGGGTCTTTCAGCAGCACCCGCGCGATCGCGATGCGCTGCTTCTCCCCGCCCGAGAGCCGGTAGCCGCGCTCGCCGACGATCGTGTCGTACCCCGCCTCGAAGCCGGCGATGACGTGGTGGATGTTCGCGGCCCGGCACGCCGCTTCGATCTCGGCGTCGGTGGCGTCCGGCTTGGCGTAGCGGAGATTCTCGCGGACCGTCGCGTGGAACAGGTAGGTCTCTTGCGAGACGATGCCGATGTTGTCGATGATCGACGAGCCCTGCAGCGTGCGCACGTCGGCTCCGGAGAACAGCACGGTGCCGCCCGACGCCTCGTACATGCGAGGGGTGAGGTAGAGGATCGTCGTCTTACCGGCCCCCGACGGCCCGACGAAAGCCACGTGCTGCCCCGGCTCGACGGCGAACGACACCCCGTCGAGGGTGGGGCGGGACTGCTCGGCGGCGTCGGGGTAGCGGAACACGACGTCGCGGAATTCCACGCGCCCCACCGGGCCGGGTGCCGCCGTCACCGGGACCGCGTCGGGGGCGTCGCTGATCGCGGGGCGCAGGTCGAGGTATTCGAAGATGCGGGCGAACAGGGCCGACGAGGTCTGCACGTCGAGCGCGACGCGCATGAGTCCCATCAGCGGCATGAGCAGGCGCGCCTGCACGGTGGTGAAGGCGACGATCGTCCCCGCGGTGAGGGCACCCGCACCGCTGCCGACGAGGAGTCCCGCCACGAGGTAGATGATGGCCGGAACGCTCGCCATGATGACCTGCACGACGGCGAAGAATCGCTGCCCGCTCATCGCCTGCCGCACCTGCAACCGAACCTGGTTGTCGCTCTCTGCGTCGAAGCGCGCCGACTCGGTGCGCTGCCGGTTGAACGACTTCGACAACAGGATGCCGGACACACTCAGCGTCTCTTGAGTGATGGCCGACAGCTGCGAGAGTGACTCCTGCGTCTCGGCGGCGATGCGCGCGCGCACCTGGCCGACCCGCCGCTGCACGAGAACGAGGATCGGCATGATCACGACAGCGATGATCGTCAGCCGCCAGTCGATGAGGATCATCGCCACCAGCGAGGCCACGACCGTCACCGAGTTGCCGAGAATGCTCGTGACCGTGTTGGTGAGGACGCCCGAGACGCCGCCGACATCGTTCTGCAGCCGCGACTGGATGACGCCGGTCTTGGTGCGGGTGAAGAACCCCAACTCCATCGACTGCAGGTGATCGAACAGACGAACGCGCAGATCGCCGGTCACGCGGTTGCCGACCGTCGCGGTGAACCACGTCTGCACGACACCGAGGCCACCGGAGAGCAGGAACAGCCCGATCATGGCCGCGACCAGCATGGTCAGCAGACGCACGTCGGGAGGGGAGCCGTCGACGGGGAAAAGCGCATCGTCGAAGATCCGCTGCACGAGCAGGGGAGGGATCACCGCGATCGCGGCCCCGACCACGACGAGCACCACCGTCACGACGATGCGGGCGCGGTAGGGCCGGAAGAGTGAGGCGACGCGTCGGCCGAGATCGGCGACCCGGGGTGCTTCGGCGTTGCGCTGACGCTGTGTCTCGGCGTACACGCCGCGGAACATGCTCCCGCCCACGCCACCCATGCTCATGCCGGTCAGCCTACGTCCGCCCGCCGACACGGAGGCGCTCCGGCCGGACACCCGCGGACGGTAGGATCGGGCACTCCCGGCGAGGCGTCCCACCGCCTCCACCCGTTTCCCGTTCACCGGGAATATGTCACGGCGTCCCGCCGTTACCTCCGAAGCTCGTCGCCTTCGTGACGCCTGGACGCCCTCCCCGATTGGACCCCGCCTTGGCCGCCACCACCGGAATTCCCACCGCCCCGCCCGCATCGGCCTCGGGGGTCACCGCCGAACAGAGTCGGGTCATCTGGCTTCTCCTCACCGCCGCGTTCGTGGCGATCCTGAACGAGACCACGATGAACGTGGCCATCCCGTTCCTGATCCGCGATCTCGGCATCACCGCCGTCGCGGCGCAGTGGCTGACCACCGCGTTCATGCTGACGATGGCCGTCGTCATCCCGATCACCGGCTTCCTCCTGCAGCGCTTCACCACGCGACAGGTGTTCATCGCCGCGATGACGCTGTTCTCGGCCGGCACGCTCGTGGCGTTCCTCGCGCCCGGCTTCGAGGTGCTCGTCGTGGCCCGCGTCATCCAGGCCTCCGGCACCGCGATCATGATGCCGCTGCTGATGACCACGATCATGACGATCGTGCCGCCGCAACAGCGTGGCCGGATGATGGGTCGCGTCAGCATCGTCATGGCCCTCGCGCCCGCGATCGGCCCCACCATGTCGGGCCTGGTGCTGGAGTCGCTCGGCTGGCACTGGATCTTCGGCATCGTGCTCCCCATCGCGCTCGTCGCACTGTTCGTCGGCGCCCGCTGGATCCACAACCTCGGCGAGACCCGCAAGGCGCCGATCGACGTCGTGTCGGTGATCCTGTCGGCCTTCGGCTTCGGCGGACTGGTGTTCGGCCTCAGCCAGATCGGCGGCGGCGGACACGGTGCCGGGGCAGACGCCGCGGCGGCGCAGTCGGCCTCGACCGTGACCCTGGTGGTCTCGCTCATCGTGGGTGTCGTCGGTCTCACCCTCTTCGTCCTGCGCCAGCTGCGACTGCAGAAGGGCGGCACGGCCCTGCTCGACCTGCGGGTGTTCCGATCGCTGAACTTCTCGCTGTCGGTGACGCAGCTCGGCGTGATGTCGCTCGCGTTCTTCGGCACGATCACGCTGCTGCCGCTGTACCTGCAGAACGTTCTCGAGAAGAGCCCGCTCGAGACGGGCCTCGCCGTCCTGCCCGGGTCGCTCGCGATGGGCCTGGCCGGTCCCGTCATCGGCCGGCTCTACGACCGGTACGGCACCCAGGTCCTCCTGGTTCCCGGCGCCGTCATCACCAGCGCGACCCTGTGGTTCTACTCGACCGTGGGAACGGACACGTCCTTCGTGGCGCTCATCGTCGCGCAGACGGTCCTCTCGATCGGCCTCGCCCTGTCGTTCACGCCGCTGTTCACGGCCTCCCTCGGGTCGGTCGCACCGCAGTTCTACTCGTACGGGTCCGCCGTGGTCGGCACGGTTCAGCAGGTCGCGGGTGCGGCGGGGATTGCGCTGCTCGTGACGGTCATGGCATCCGTGTCGGGGTCTGCCGGCGGCGGAGTCGAGGGCGACGCGGCGGGCGCACGTACAGCGTTCTTGATCGCCGCGATCGTGTCGTTGCCGCTCATCGTCGGAGGTTTCCTCATCCGCAAGCCCGCGGACCAGATCGAGGGAGCCCCGATCGCGCACTGAGTGCGCGAGCGCTCACCCGATCGAGCAGGAGCCGCCCCCGCACCGGAAGGTGGCGGGGGTGTCTTCGTCGTCGGAGGCCGCGGGCGTCAGAAGCGTCAGAAGCGGCTTCGACGGGGTCTCGGTATCAGGAGTGCTCTCACCGGACATGCGCTCCATGCTACGCCCGCGTGCTCCGGCACGGGCCGGGCCGCCTCCGCGGGGCGAGCTCCGCACGCGGTAGCGGTGCGGCGGAGCGTCCGCAACCCCCGCGCCCGCGTCACCGGGCGTTCCTAGCGTGGAGGAACACCCGCCCATCCTCGAGAGGAGTCCACCATGACCGACCTCACCGGAAAGCGCATCGCCTTCCTTCTCACCGACGGTTTCGAAGACAGCGAGCTCACCAGCCCCTGGGATGCCGTCACCTCGGCCGGGGCTGAAGCCGTGCTCGTCTCCCCCGCCGACGGCAGCATCACCGGCGAGAAGGGCCACGAGCAGAAGGTCGACCTCGCGGTCGCGCAGGCCTCCCCCGACGACTTCGACGCCCTCGTCCTCCCCGGCGGCGTGCAGAACGCCGACGACATCCGAATCGTGCAGGATGCCGTGCACTTCGCGCGCACCTTCTTCGAGCAGCACAAGCCCGTCGCCGTCATCTGCCACGGTGGCTGGATCCTCACCGAGGCGGACGTGCTGAAGGGCCGGACGCTCACCAGCTATCCGACGCTGCAGACCGACCTCCGCAACGCCGGCGCCACGTGGGTCGACGAAGAGGTCCACGTCGACCAGGGTCTGGTCTCGAGCCGCAACCCCGACGATCTGCCCGCGTTCAACGCGAAGCTCATCGAGGAAGTGGCCGAGGGGAAGCACTCCGGCCAGACGGCCTGACCCCGCGTCGCCGAAAGCCCCGGGGCCCCCGCCCGGGGCTTTCGTGCGTCCCGCTTCCTCACATCTGCTGGCACGCGGGGCAGTACTGCCCGCCGCCCTTCGTCCCGGGGATGTCCTCGATCGTGCCGCCGCACCCGGGGCACGGCTTGCCCGTGCGGCCGTGCACGCGCATCGCCGCGACCTTCGCGGTCTTCTGCTCGGCGATCGGGATGCCGCGGCGCGCCGCGACCGCCTCGCCGAGCACCTCGACCACCGCCGCGTGCAGGCGGGTGATGTCGTCCTCGCTCAGCGCGGCGGCCTGCACCTCCGGAGAAAGGCGCGCCACGAAGAGGATCTCGTCGGAGTAGGCGTTGCCGATCCCGGCGAGCGACTCCTGCTCCTGCAGCAGTGCCTTGAGCTTCTTCCGCCGCTTTCCCAGCGCGCCCGCGAGAGCTTCGCGCGGGAACGCCGGGTCGGCGGCATCCGGACCGAGCTTCGCCACCGCCGGCACCTCGTCCGGAGCGTCCACGACGTGCAGCTGCACCGACAGCCACTCCCCCGCGTCGGTGATGCCGAGCACCCCGTCGTCGAAGGTCACGCGGGCGATCACCGCCGCGTCGCCGGAGGACTCCCCCGCGTCCGCGTCCGTCCAGGTCGCCCATCCCGCCCGGCCGAAGCCGACCGAAAGGTGGGCGCCGTCGGTGGCGATGTCGATGTGTTTGCCATACCGGTCGACGCCGACGACGGTGCGACCGACGAGCTCGTCGAGCGGCCTCGCGCGCGTCTTCACCGCGCGGAACTCGGCGAGTTCGATGGCGTGCACCGTCTGACCGGTGAGGCGCTCACGCAGGAACAGCGTGAGCGCCTCGACCTCGGGTGCCTCGGGCACGGTGTCCGTTCCCCGTCAGGCCCCGGGCTCGGGTGCCGTCGGCGGGGTCGGGGCGGAGGAGGTGCTGTCGGACGGCGCCTCCGACGGGCGCGCGGAGGGCGCGTCCGCGGGGGCGGCAGCCGACGCCTCGGCCGGTCGACGCGAGGCGTCGGCGAACGCATCGGCGACCGCGCGACCCTGGATGATGGCGGTGAGGTCGATCCCCGTCGCGGCGCGGACCGCCTCGAACGACGAGCGCAGGCCCGTGGCCGACTCGGCCGCGAGGTGGCCGCTGGCACCCTCGCCCCCGAGCACGGTGATGTTGCCGACGCGGTCGTAGCCCTTGGCGAACTCGGCCATCATCGGCACGAGCGCCTCGAGAGCGCGCTGGGCGAGCAGTGCCTCCTGGTTGTGCGAGAGCGCCTCGGCCTCGGCGCGGATCGCCTCGGCACGGGCCTCACCGGCCAGACGCACCGCCTGCGCGTCGGCTTCGGCGCGCACGCGTACGGCGGCGGCTTCCTGCTCCGCGATCTCGGCGCGAGCCTGCGCCGCCTTGATCTGCGCGTACGACTCGGCGTCGGCTTCTTTCTGCCGCTGGTACAGGTCGGCGTCGGCGACGCGCGCGACCTCGGACTCGAGCCGCGCCTGCGTGTTCTGCGCCTCCTGCTGCAGCACGGCCTGTCGGCGCTCGGCGCGCGTCAGCGCCTCGGCCTGCTCGGCCTCAGCGTTGGCGCGGCCGACCTCGGCCTTGGCCGCGGCGCTGTTCTTGTCGAGCGCGGTCTGCTCGATGAGGTTCGCTTCGTCGGTGGCGATCTGCCGCGCCCGGATCTCGCGCACCGCGTTGATACGCGCGACCTCCGCCTCGCGCTTGACGCGCTCGACCTCGGTGGCACCGAGAGCGGAGATGTAGCCGTTGGTGTCGGTGATGCCCTGGATCTGGAACGAATCGAGGATCAGCCCCTGCGACGAGAGATCCTGCTTGATGCCCTCCGCGATCTGGTCTGCCAGCCTCTGACGGTCGCGCATGAGTTCTTCGACCGTGAGCGTTGCGACCACGCCACGCAGCGCACCCTCGAGCTGCTCCGTCGTGAACTGCTCGATCGCCTTGTCTTGCGAGGCGAACCGCTCAGCCGCGCGGCGCACGGATTCGGGGTCGGATCCGATCTTGACCAGCGCGACACCGCTGACGTTGACCGTCACGCCGGTAGACGACTGCGCGGTCGGCTCCATCTTGATCTGCCGCGCCCGCAGCGAGATCATCTCGCCGCGCTGGGTCAGCGGGTTGACGATCGCGCCGCCACCGGTGATGACGGTGATGCGCGATGAGGCGCCGTCGGCGGCCTTCTGTCGCTTACCGACGATGACCAGGGCTTCGTCGGCCTTGGCGACGCGGTACCAGCCGCGAATGATCCCGGCGACGATGAGGATGACGACGATGGCGACGACGAGAGCGATGACGACGACGAGACCGATCGCCCCCAGAGCGGCGAGTTCCATGCTTCTCCTTCGATGGGCACCGCCGAGGCGGCGCGAGCGGGACTTGCCTCCAACCTATCCGGCACCTCTGCGGGGCTGTCCACCCCCTCCCCCGCCCGATTCGTCGCCGACGGGGCGCGCGGGAGCGTACCGTTGACAGAGAGGCGGCCCGAACCGCCGAAGAAGGGTCCCCCATGAAGATCGTGTCCTCCTCGGACTGGCGGGATGCCATCGCCTTCGACGTTCCCGTCGTTGTCGCCGATGTCGTCCCCGGCGAACCCACGCGCTGCGTGGGGTGCGGAGCAGAGGGAGAGTTGTTCGACCGCGCCGAGCTGTGGGCGGTCAAGCACCGCCACCCCAAGCACCACGGCGGATTCGTGCGCTTCTACTGCGCCGCGCACAAGCCTGAGCCTGCGCCGGCTCCGCCCGCGCCCGTTGAGCTGAAGAAGGCGCGCGCGTCCGCGCCGCGCGCCGAGCGCCGCGTCGCGGGTCCGAAGCCCGTGGCACCGAGCGATCGGCCGTTGCGCACGATGTGCCCCGACTGCTTCGTCGAGGTGTCGGTCGGCGGCGACTGCGGAATGTGTGGCGCACAGGTCGTCTGACACGCCGAAACGACAGAACCGCCCCGATCACGTGCGATCGGGGCGGTTCTGTCTCTGAGCTCAGCGCGCCGAGATGGTCCAGCCGGCTTCGTGCGAGGCGCCGGGGTCGAGCGAGACCACGCCGGTGTCGAAGTCGTAAGCGTCATCGTTGAAGGCATCCGGAGCGCACGTCATCGGTTCCACCGCGAGCCCCACGCGGTGTCCGGGCGTTCCGGCGCCAGTCGGCTGATCGGCCGTGTGAATCTGCACCCAGCCGCACTCCCCGGCCCAGCTCATCGCCACACCCGTGCCCGACGGGTCGGTGATGCGGACGGTCGCGCGGCCCTCGGCATCCCGAATCAGCCCGGTGTAGGCGTGGTCGATCTCGACGGCGCCGATCACGCGCGCGTCGCGGAAGTCGAAACGCTCCGCGTCGACGGTGACGGATGCCAGCGCCACCGGCGACAGCCGATCGGGCGTCACCTCGAGCACGGTGTCGGCCGGAAGACCCAGCGTCCACTCGTCGAGCGCGGCGGGTCCGGCGACGAGGTACGGGTGCGGGCCGGTGCCCCACGGGGCGGGAGTGTCGGACAGGTTCGTCCCCCGGACGGTCTGCGTGAGGCCGTCGGCATCCAGTCGGTACGTGGTCGACACGACGAGCCACCAGGGGTAGCCGGCCTGCGCCGTGACGGTGGCGGTGAGGGTGACCGCGTCGTCGGAGGCCTCGAGCACGTTCCAGTCGACCCACGACAGCAGGCCGTGCAGCGCGTGGCCCCGCTTCGGCTCGGTGAGGGGCAGCTGGTGCTCGCGCCCGTCGAAGTGGTGGATGCCATCGACGATGCGGTTCGGCCACGGCGCGAGCGTCGTGCCGCGGTAGGCGGGGCGCAGTTCGTCGGCGTCGAAGGGCACGACGAGGTCGCGGCCCTCGAACGTCAGGGAGCGGAGGGAAGCGCCGACGCTCGCGATGGCGGCTTCGTAGCCGTGAGCGCGGAGGACGACGGGGGTGCCCGAGACCAGCGTGGGGGTCTCGGTGGGAACGGCAGCGGTCATGCGGCCATTATCCCGGGCGGACGACCCGCCCCGACAGCCGCCCTGCCCGGAAACGACGAATGCCCCGACCGCGGGGGTCGGGGCATTCGGAGAGGGCGACTTACTTGAAGGCGTCCTTGACGTTCTCGCCGGCCTTCTTGGCGTTGGCCTTGGTCTGGTCGGCGTGGCCCTCGGCTTCGAGGCGCTCGTTGTCGGTCGCCTTACCGGCGGCCTCCTTCGCCTTACCAGTGAGGTCTTCAGCGGAGTTCTTGATCTTGTCGTCGAGTCCCATGTCGGCTCCTCCCGTCGTGCTATCCGGGTATCTCCCGATGCCCTCCACGGTAGGTCGGCGCTGCCGTTCCCGGCGGGGGCTTGACCTTCCGATCGTCGTGAGGCACGGTGGCGCCCGCGCTCACACCGCCGGCAGGTCGGCGTGCGCGATCACGAGATCCTCGGTGTCGCGCAGTTCCATCCGCACCGTGTCGCCGCGGAGCACCGCCGCGTTCATCCGGCACACGATGGGAACCTCAGAGCCGAGCACCTCGCCGGCCGAGAACTCGCCGCCATCCACCCCGACGAACACCAGTTCGTAGGTCGCTCCCACGTCGAGCCCGGTGGCTTCGAGGTACGCCTCGGTCCCCCAGGTGTGCGCCACCAGCTGCGCATCCACGTCGACCTCGGCGACGTCGTCGCTCACCGCGATCTGCTCGAGGGCGCCGAGGGTTCCGGGCGGCCCCGACGGGGTGGACGCGCCGAAGAGCTCCGCCCCGTTCGCGCCGACGACGACGCCGGCAACGAGGCACGCCGCGGCTGCCACCGGGGCGAGCCAGGGGCGCCGACGGCGGGATGCCACGACGGGGAGGTCGGGCACGGGCGCCGCCGTCGCGGCATCCTCCCGATCGATGGATGCCATGATGCGGTCGCCGAGATCTGCGGTGTCGCGCGGGGAGACCCACGTGACATCACCCTGGCGGAGACGGCGCGCGACGTCCTGCAGTCCGGCGTATTCCTCAGCCCGCCGCGGGTCGCTGCGGCGGAGGTCGTCGAACTCGGTTGCTTCGGCGGCGGTCAGCTCTCCCGCCAGTGCGGCGGCGACGAGTTCGGCCCAACGGTCATCGGGAGTGCGCATCGGGCTCCTCCATTCCTTCGAGGTGCGTGCGGAGGGTGCGCAGCGCGTGGAACGTGCGCGTGCGCCAGGTGGAGACGGGGACGCCCGTGGCATCCGAGAGCTCTTGATAGCTGCGGCCCTGCAGGTGGACCGCGACGATCGCAGTGCGATGCGCCTCGCTCAGCACCGCGAGCGCCTCGACCATCCGCAGACGTTCCAGCGGGTCGATGGCTTCGGCGGCGCGGCTTTCGAGCTCGGCATCGTCGCCGATGAGCGGGAGCCGCGCCCGCGTGCGGAGGGCATCGACGATGACGTTGCGCGCGATGGAGAACAGCCACGTGCGCTCCGATCCTTGTTGCGGGTCGAACCGGTCGCGCGCGCGCCACGCGCGCAGGAAGGTCTCTTGCACGCAGTCCTCGGCCAGCGGACGGTCGCGCAGCGCATTCACGGTGTACCCGAGCAGAGCGCCGCCGTGCTCCTCGAAGGCCCGGCGCACATCGAACTCAACCGCGCGTCGCCGAGGCACGTGCATGCGTGTCTCCTCGCGTTCTGCGGCGGAAGCCGCCCGTCGCCCGACCATCGGTGACCGTCCTTTCCGAGGCTAACGGTCGCGATGCGCTCGGCCTCTCGGAGAGATACGTCGACACGGCCCGGAGCGTTCATCGGAAAAGATTCCGGTTTCGATGAACGAGCGGAACGCGGGCGACGTACACCCCCGCAACCGGACGACGAGCGTCCCGACCGAAAGGCACGACGATGACGAAGAAGACGTATGCCCGCCCCCTGACGATCGGTGCCCTCGCGGGCATCGCCCTCCTCGCGGTCGGCGCTCCGGCGCACGCCGAGACCGAGGTCGCCGAACCGTCGGAGTTCACGAGCGCCTTCACGGTCATGGCCACCCCCGACCAGGTGATCAACAACGACGGCGTGGCCGCGCCCGGCCAGAGCGGCGCGACGGGAACGTTCACGTTCCGCATCAACTCCGACCTCGACATCATCTGCTACGACATCCGCCTGGAGGGCGTGAGCGGCGACTACCAGAGCCCCGCCAAGACGGCCACGCACATCCACGAAGCGGCCGTCGGCAAGCCCGGGCCGCCGCGCATCGCCTTCCCGAACCCGTCGCCGATCGGCGACGGACCCCGCGAGTCGTCGGGCTGCCTCCAGGGGCCGTTCACCACCGGCGTCCAGGCAAACGGCGCCGACACCGGCGACGGCTTCACCCTCGCCCAGATCGAGGCGAACCCCGCCGGCTTCACCGGTGACTCCCACACCGTCATGTCTCCCGCCGGCGTGGTGCGCGGCCAGCTGACCGCGATTCCCGTCGGCGGCGTCGACACCGGTGCGGGCGGATACGCCGACACCGACACCGCGCCCCTCGTCGTCTCCGCCGCTGTGGCCGGGGTCGGCGTGCTCGCGGCGAGCGCCCTGCTGATCCACCGTCGTCGCGGATCCGCGGCTCAGTGATGTCGACACCGCGCGGCGCGCAGCGGAGTGCCCGCACCGGGCACCCGCGTCGCGCCGCGCGCGTGCTCGCGCTCGCCGTGGCGTGGGTGTGCACGGGGTGCGCCGTCGCGCCGACGGCCGTCGAGCCCGCACCGACGGTCGCCGCGCCGGCGCCCCCACCGTCGGCGACTCCGCTCCCGGAGCCCCCGGCCGCCACCGCGATCGCCGATCCCACGCGCGTCGTCATCCCGGGCCTCGGCCTCGACGAGCCGCTCATCGATCTGGGCCTCGCCGCCGATGGGGCCATGGAGGTGCCGACGGACTACGACGAGGTCGGGTGGTTCACCGGCGGCGGGCGACCGGGCGGGACTGGGCCGACCGTGATCGCGGCGCACGTGGACTCCCCCACCGGCCCCGCCGTCTTCCAGCACCTCGAGGACGTGGCCGTCGGCGACGTCGTCGAGGTGCACGACGCCGACGGTCGAGTGCACACCTACCGCGTCACCGAGACCGCGGACTATCCCAAGGCGCAGTTCCCCACGGCCCGCGT
The DNA here is from genome assembly GCF_057167165.1 of Microbacterium sp. ZW3a. Lineage (NCBI taxonomy): Bacteria > Bacillati > Actinomycetota > Actinomycetes > Micrococcales > Microbacteriaceae > Microbacterium > Microbacterium sp. ZW3a. The sequence continues at coordinate 1,964,375 of NZ_CM169903.1, forward strand.
CTTCGGCGCGACCGCGCGCGACGAACTCCGCGTCATCACGTGCGGGGGCATCTTCGATCGCGACGCCGGGTCGTACCTCGACAACCGGGTGGTGTTCGCCGCGCGGGTGTGACGACGAACCTCGGGACGAGCGGGCCGTTTCCCCCGCCGCCCCCGAGAGGTTAGGTTCGAAGGGTGCGAGGGGGAAACGCATGGGGGAAGCGCAGAAGCAGGTCGACGACCTGACGGAGTTCGCCGGGTTGCTCGACGAGGCACCGGCGGCATCGGGCTCGGGCAGGGCTGGCAAGATCGCTCTGATCGTGTTCCTGGTCGTCGTGCTGGCGACCCTCGGGACCGGGGGCGGATACGTCTGGTGGGCGTCGACGGCGCCGCTCGGAGCGCCGGCCGTCACCTCGCAGACGCCCGTGACACCGCCGTCCGAACCGGCGGCGATCAGACTGCCGACGACCGGGTCGATGCTCGTCAGCGTGTCCGACGCCGACGCCTATCTGGGTCCGGATGCCGCCGGCGCCTGGGTCTCGTCCGGCGGCGACGATCCGCGGCCGACGGCGAGCATCGCGAAGCTCATCACCGCGCTCGTCGTTCTGGATCGGCATCCCCTCGACGGACCGGACGATCCCGGCCCCACCCTGACGCTCGGCGAGGCCGACGCCGACCTGTACGACGAGTTCTACGTGCGCGGCGCCACGATCGCCCGCATGCCCGAGGGCGCGCAGGTGTCGCTGCGCGACGCGCTCTCGACCATGCTGCTGCCCTCGGCCAGCAACTACGCCGTCGCGATCGCGCGGTGGGGCTTCGGCTCGGAGGGCGCCTACGTGAGCACGGCGCGCTCCTGGCTCGAGGCGAACGGTCTCTCGTCGACGCGAATCGTAGATGCCACCGGCATCGACGAGCGCAACACGAGCACGCCGACCGACCTCCTCGCGCTCGGCAAGATCGCGGCGGCCCATCCGGTAGTCGCGGCCATCACGAGCACCTCCTCGATCACGGTGCCGGCGGGCCCGGGGACGGTCACGAACACCAACGGTCTGCTGGGCGTAGAGGGCATCGACGGACTCAAGACCGGCAACCTCGGTGAGGGCAGCTTCAATCTCTTGTTCACCTCGGATCTCGACGTGGGCATCGGCGCTCCCCTGAGAGTCACGGGCGTTCGGCTCGGCGGCGCCACCGACGAGAGCACCGACCAGGACGTTGTGACGCTGCTGCAGAGCATCCGCGCGGGGTTTCACGAGGTGCAGGTCGGGAGCGGGGGCGCCCCCATCGGGGAGATCACCACCGCGTGGGGCTCACGCGCCGAGATCGTGCTCGCCCGCAGCGCCTCGTTGATGACATGGTCAGACACACCCATCACCACGACGCTCGACGTCGGGACTCCCGAGACCTACGCCGACGGCGAGACGGTCGGAACGATCACCTGGACGGCCGGCCCCAACACCACCTCGGTCGACGTGAACATCTCCGGCGAGATCGAGGAACCGACACTGTGGTGGCGCCTGACGCACCCGGGCGAGCTCGGCTGATCAGCTCGGCCGCGGCATCCGCCGCTTCTCGAATCGGAACATGAGGTCGGGCCCGCGCTCGTCGTCGTCGGCCGTCGTCGGGTGAGGGCTGTTCGGGTCGGGGTGGCCGGGGTGGAAGAACTCGACGATGTGGAACCCGCACCCGTTGACGTAGAAGTGGATGTTGCGCGTGTCGAAGTACGGGGTCATCGTCTCCCACACCTCGGCATCGGGGTAGTGCTCCTCGAGCGCGCGCCACGTCGCCGCCCCCACGCCTTTCCCTTGCGTCCCCGTGTCGACGAACAGCAGGTCGAGACCGCGGCGGCGTCCGCCGTCTTTCACCGACACCACGGCCCCGCCGACGCTTTGCCCGTCGACCAGCACGTTCCACGACTCGGCCCCGGGCGCGTCGATCGACTCCCGAATCTCCCCGACCGAGATCACGGGTTCGGATCCGTCGTGACCGGGAGCCGTCTCGGCACCCTCGGTGAACGCCTTCTGGAGGCGGGCGATGAAGGCGGGCTCCTCTGCCGGCTCGAGCGGACGCAGGTGCACGGTGGTCACGAGTCGATTCTCCCCTGCCCCTCGGTGCTCGCTCACCGCGACACCGTTTCGACTCGCTCCGAACGACGAATCCGACGCCGATCGCTCGACTGCGCGCCCGAGACATCGGCCCGGTGCCACGAACCGCGCGAGCCTGTGCCGAGCACAGAACCAGACTGATACCACTTCCCGTACCAGTGGGACGGAGATCCCCATGGCCATCACGACGAGCAGTTGCTCGCCGATACCCTCCGCGACTACCCGTTCGAGGGCATCGGCAAGCCGGAGCCGCTGAAGCACGCACTGGCCCGCGTGTGGTCGCGCTGCATCGACGAGGCGAATCGGCTCGTCTACATCGCCGACGACACGCACGTCACGGTGCTGCAGGCGCGATACCACCACTGACATCGGCGGCGGGCCAGACCTCAGCCTTCGGCCGCACCCAGCTCTGCTCCGAGCGGCCACGGCTCGTACCACACGTCGGCGAACGCCGAGACCTCATCGGCGAGCCGTGCCGCGACGCCCTCCCCCGCCGCGCGCCACGCCTCGCGGGATGCCGCGTCCTTCCACCCGTCGAACGGGTCGAAGTTCGCCTCCCACAGGGCGTTCCACGCGGCGATGTCGCGACGGAGGGCGTCGGACAGCCCGTAGTCGTCGGGCGTCGTCGTGTACCCGACGTCCCACGTCGGTGTCGAGTCCTCCCACAGCGGCCAGTCCCGGCCGTAGTCGGGGAACAGCCGGATGGAACGTCGCGCCGGAGGGGCTCCGCTCATGCCCGGAAGCCTACGTCGGGAGGCTGCTCAGTTGTTGAAGCGGAACTCCACCAGGTCGCCGTCCTGCAGTGGCTCAACTGGAGGGAAGTCCGGCCCGCATCTTGTCGGCTCCTGGGTGATGGGGGCACAGGGCGAGAATTCCGCGAACGTTCTCGTCCTGAAATCCCGTGTACTCGTCGATGGCGAGGTAGCCGTGATTCGCCGTCGCGCACTGCGAATACAACGTTTCCAAGATCAGGTACGGGTCTTCGTAACCAAACGAAGGCCGGCTCACCGAGATGGCTTCCTCCTGTTCGGCTGTGATGACCTGCCCGTGCTGCTCGCCCCTGCACGAGATGACATCGAGGTTGCCCCAGGCCGCCTCCATCGTGTCGTAAGGAAGGTAGTAACCCCCGCCCGGCGCGGACTCGTCTGGAACGTAGCACTCGAACGTGAAGCTCACGGGCGCGGTCGAGTCGTCGGGGTCGGGCGCGTCCGAGGCCCCCACGGTCGGCGTTGGAGTCATTGACGGCGGCTCGACTGATGTGGAGGCGGTCGGCTGCGGACTCAAGCCTGACATCGTCGGCTCGGGCGACGGCGCGGTACACCCGACCAAGAACAACGTTGCGGCGACTATCGTCGATGCGCCGACCAGGGTTGCGCGGAATCTCACTTCGATCCTCCAGATGTGTTTCCGATGCGGAACTCCACCACGTCGCCGTCCTGCATGACGTAGTCCTTGCCCTCGAGGCGGGCCTTGCCCTTCGCGCGGGCCTCGGCGACCGAGCCGAGCTCGATGAGGTCGGCGAACGAGATGACCTCGGCCTTGATGAAGCCCTTCTCGAAGTCGGTGTGGATGACGCCGGCCGCCTGCGGAGCCTTCGCGCCCTGCGGAATCGTCCAGGCGCGCGCCTCCTTGGGACCTGCCGTGAGGTAGGTCTGCAGCCCCAGCGTGTCGAAGCCGATGCGCGCGAGCTGGTCGAGACCCGACTCGTCCTGACCGGTGGACGCCAGCAGCTCGGCGGCATCCTCGGGGTCGAGGTCGATCAGTTCCGACTCGATCTTGGCATCCAGGAACACGGCCTTCGCCGGCGCGACCAGCGCGGCCAGCTCGTCCTTGCGGGACTGGTCGGTGAGAACGGCCTCGTCGACGTTGAAGACGAAGATGAACGGCTTCGCGGTCAGCAGCCCCAGTTCGCGGATCGGCGACAGGTCGAGACCGGATGCCGAGAGCAGCACGCCCCGCTGGAGCGCGTCCTCCGCGGCCTTGGCGGCGTCGAGAACAGAGGGGTCGAGCTTCTTGCCCTTCACCTCTTTCTCGTAGCGCGTGATGGCCTTCTCGAGCGTCTGGAGGTCGGCGAGCTGGAGCTCGGCGTTGATCGTCTCCATGTCGCTGGCGGGGTTCACCTGGCCGTCGACGTGGACCACGTCGTCGTCGGCGAATCCGCGGACGACCTGGGCGATGGCATCCGCTTCACGGATGTTGGCGAGGAACTGGTTGCCGAGGCCCTCGCCCTCGCTCGCGCCGCGCACGATACCGGCGATGTCGACGAACGACACCGCGGCGGGCACCAGGCGCTCGCTCCCGAACACGTCGGCGAGCTGCTGCAGCCGCACATCGGGAAGGTTCACGACCCCGACGTTGGGCTCGATGGTGGCGAACGGGTAGTTCGCCGCGAGCACCGAGTTCTTGGTCAGGGCGTTGAAGAGGGTGGACTTTCCCACATTGGGAAGGCCGACGATTCCGATGGTAAGAGCCACGGGAGTCCAGGTTACCCGGCCCGGGGCGCGCCCACGGCGTCAGCGACGTCGCGCGCGGAACGCGTGCGTGACGTAGGGCAGCTCGACCGCTCCCCCGTCGGCGAGTCCGGGAATGGATGCCACGACCCCGTCGACCTCGGCATCGATGCGTGCCCGCTCCTCGGGGGATGCCGTGATGAAATCGCTGCGCGAGAAGACGAGGTCGCGAAGCTGAGCGAGGGAGATGCGGCGGCTCCATGACCAGATCCGGTGTTCGAGGTCGACCAGGGGCTCGGTAATCCGCGGTCCCCCGTCGGCGATGAGTCGCTCGGCGTTCGACGTCCCGATCACCCGAGTCAGGCTCCGTACCCAGTCCTCCCGCTCGTCGCGGATGTTCCAGATGAGCCCGAGCACTCCGCCCACACGCAGCGTCCGCGCCACCTCGCGGGAGCCGGCATCCGGATCCACCCAGTGCCACGCCTGGCCCATCACGACGGCGTCGAGGCCCGCATCCGGCAGCGGCAGGCTCTCCGCCGTGCCCGCGAACGTGGGGACGCCGACGACGTTCTCGCGCAGCGACGCGAGCATCGCGGCATCCGGATCGATCGCCACCACGTCGGCGCCGAGCTCGACGACGGCCCGGGTGAGCTTGCCGGTGCCCGCGCCCACGTCGGCGACCCTCAGCGCACGGCCGGGTTCGCGGACCGGCGCGAGCATCCACGCCACCGCCTCGGCCGGATACTCCGGGCGACCCGACTCATACGCCGAGGCCGCCTGCCCGAACGACGTCGACTTCTCGCGCTCCGTCATTCCTCGACCCTACGCCGCGTGTATGCGCCGCCACCCTGCCGATCCCGACGGCGACGGCGCGCCTTCGCTCCGACCGCCACCTGCCGGGCGAGGGTGGGAACGTGGCACTGGATTTCACCGCGATCGACTTCGAAACCGCGAACTCCAGTGGTGCGTCCGCGTGTGCGGTGGGGCTGGCCCGCGTCCGCAACGGTCGGGTGGTTGCCACCGCCGCCTGGCTGATCAAGCCACCGGCCGGACACGACCACTTCGCCGCGATCAACGTGGGCATCCACGGCATCCGTCCCGAGGATGTGGTGAATGCGCCCGACTGGAGCACCCAGCTCGCGCGCCTCACGGCATTCGCGGGCGCCGACGTGCTCGTGGCGCACAACGCCGGCTTCGACATGTCGGTGCTGCGCCGGGCCTGCGCCGCCACGGGCGACGAGTACCCGCCCTACCGGTACCTGTGCAGCGTGCAGATGTCGCGCAAGACCTACACCCTCGACTCCTACCGGCTGCCGCTCGTCGCGGCCGAGGCCGGGTGCTCGCCGTTCGCGCATCACGACGCCCTCGCCGACGCGGTCGCGTGCGCCGAGATCACGATCGATTGCGCGCGCCGCGCCGGGGTCGACGACGTGCACGATCTCGCCGCCCACCTCGGCGTGCGGGTATCGCAGATCGCCCCCGAACCCCGTCTCGAACGCGCCGTCGCCTGACCCGCCGGGACGCCGACCGGCGATGTCGGAGGCCTGCGTCACACTGAGCACATGGATGCCATCGCCCTGATCTTCGTGATCCTCGCCCTCGCGATCGGCGCCGGTGCGGGGTGGTTCCTCGGCACCGCGCGCGCCACCTCACGGGCCGCCGCCGAGCGGGTCGATCTCGCCGCGCGCGTCGCGGCGGCCGAATCTTCGCGCGGGGCGTTGCAGCAGCAGCTCGATCACCAGGCCGGCCTCTACCGCGACGCCGTCGGCCAGGCGCGCGCCGATCAGGCCGCGCGCGAAGAGCGCGAGCGCCGCGAACAGACGGTCCTGCGCGCGCTCGACCCGGTCCGCGAGACCCTCGACGCCATGCAGCGCAAGGTCGACGGGCTCGAGCGCGACCGCGTCGAGCAGTACTCCGCTCTCGGCGAGCAGCTGCGCCTGTCGCGTGAGGTCGACGAATCCCTGCGCGCCACCACCGAAGCCCTCGCCTCGGCGATGCGGTCAGGAAGCACGCGCGGCGTGTGGGGCGAGACGCAGTTGCGCCGCGTCGTCGAGGCCGCCGGACTCACCCGGTACGTCGACTTCGACCTGCAGTCCTCGATCAGTTCCGACGCCGGGGCCGGCCGGCCCGACATGGTCGTGCGCCTTCCCGGCGGCAAGGCTTTGGCGGTGGATGCCAAGGTCCCCCTCGACGCCTACCTGCAGGCCAGCGCCATCCCGGTGACGGCGCACGGCGACGAGGGCGCACGGCGGGCGTCCCTCATGACGAAGCACACCAAGGCCGTGCGCGCCCACGTCGACGCTCTCGCGAAGAAGAGCTACTGGGCGGGCCTGTCCCACAGCCCCGAGTTCGTGATCTGCTTCCTGCCGAGCGAATCCCTTCTCTCGGCCGCGCTCGACGACGACCCGACGCTGCTCGAATATGCGTTCACGCGTCGCGTGGCCCTCGCCTCGCCCGTCAATCTGTGGGCCGTGCTGAAGACGGTGGCTTTCACGTGGACGCAGCAAGACGTCTCCGACGAGGCGCGAACCCTCTTCGCCCTGGGCACGGAACTGTACGACCGGGTCGGCATCCTCGCCGGCCACGCAGGCGACCTGCGCCGCGCCCTCGAGCGCACGATCGACAGCTACAACAAATTCGCGGGATCGCTGGAGACGCGCGTCCTCGTCACGGCGCGAAAGTTCCCCGGCATCGACGAGACGAAGCTGGACTCCGTGGCCGCGCCCGCTCCGCTGGAGGCGGCGCCGCGACGCTGGACCGCGCCCGAACTCATCGACGGGTCAGGCGATGCACCGCCCATGTCGGGCGCCGACGTGGGAGACATCCGCATCCGGGCGGGTCTCGACGTCGACAGAGAGGAGTGGTTCGGAGACACCCACGGAGGCGCTGCAGCTCACCAGTGACCGGGGCTGCGCTGCGGTGCCGGGCTCAAGACCCGCCGGGCACCCAGCTGAGGAGACTGATGACCGCGGCCGAGACACCGACGAAGGCGCCGATCATCCACCACGCGCTGATCTCGTGCCCCTCGTCGCGCCGCACACGAAGGAGCACATCGGGCCGGCGCGCAGGGTCGACGGCGTCGGCGATGACCGCGTGCGCCCCCGTCTGGGGTGCGGTCGAGTTCGTCGGAACTGCCATGGGCGATCCCCCTTCGGGTCTCGGAAGAACATCGCGTCGCCGTTGACACCGCTGTCGATTCTGCCACGCAGCCCCCGCGCGGGGAGTCACGCTTGCACAACGACACGCCCGGCTGTACCTGCGTATCCGCGGGCGCGGCGGCGGGGCTGACGCGACCTTCGCCGGTCCCGGCCACGGCCACACGGGTCGTCGGCCTTCCCCTCAGGGGGGCAGAGCCCCTCAGTGGGTCAGAGCCACTTCGAGGTGAGGTGCTCCGACGAGATACGACGCAGGGTCCCCGAGGCGCCACGCAGCACGACGCTCTCGGTGTAGACGAAGTCGCCTTCGCGGCGCACACCCTGCACGAGCTGTCCGTCGGTGACCCCGGTCGCCACGAAGATCGTGTTCTTGCCGCGCACGAGGTCATCGGCCTCGTAGACATCGCCGTCGAGCTTCAGTCCCGCGTCGCGGCCCTTCTGCTTCTCGTCGTCGGTGCGCGGCATGAGCACACCCTGGATGTGGCCACCGAGTGCCTTGATCGCACACGCCGTCACGATGCCCTCGGGGCTGCCGCCGACGCCGACGCACATATCGGTGCGGGCGTTGTGCCGCGCGGCGTTGATACCGCCGGCGACGTCGCCGTCGCTCATGAGGCGCGTGCCGGCACCCGCCTCGCGGATCTCGGCGATGAGCTTCTCGTGGCGGGGCCGGTTGAGCACCGACACGACGATCTCGTCGACCGGCTTGCCCAGCGCCTTGGCCAAGAGGCGGATGTTCTCCCCGATCGGCAGACGGATGTCGACGACGCCGACTCCCGCCGGGCCCGTGACGAGCTTGTCCATGTAGAAGACACTGGACGCGTCCAGCATGGTGCCGTGGTCGGACACGGCGATCACCGAAAGCGCGTTCTGTCGGCCCGCGGCGGTCAGCGACGTGCCGTCGATGGGGTCGACCGCGACGTCGCAGCGCGGACCGCGTCCGCTGCCCACTCGCTCGCCGTTGTAGAGCATGGGGGCGTTGTCTTTCTCGCCCTCGCCGATGACGATCGTGCCGTCGAAGTTGACGGTGGTGAAGAAGGCCCGCATGGCATCCACCGCGGCGCCATCGGCGGCTTCTTTGTCGCCGCGGCCGATGAAGGGAACGGCGCGGATCGAGGCGGCCTCGGTCGCCCTCACCAGCTCGAGAGCCAGGTTCCGATCGGGGTGCAACGGGCTCATGTCGGACGTCAGGCTCACCATGTGGCCCACTGTAGTCATCGTGTCCGTGACATCCGCCGGTTTTTCCCGGTCCGCGGCGGAAGGAATGGCGATTCTTAACATCGCGACAGAACTGCGGTGTTCCTCGTCCCGCCTCGGCGTCACGATCCGGCGCCTTCGCTAGAGTGACCGTGTCCCTGTCACGACCAAGGAGCACCTCCATGCCCGTCGCCACCCCTGAGCAGTACGCCGAGATGCTCGACCGCGCCAAGGCCGGCAGCTTCGCGTACCCCGCGATCAACGTCTCGAGCTCGCAGACCATCAACTCCGTGCTCCAGGGCCTGACCGAGGCCGGCTCGGACGGCATCCTGCAGGTCACCACCGGAGGAGCCGACTACTTCGCCGGCCACACGGTGAAGGCTCGCGCCACCGGCGCCCTCGCCTTCGCGAAGTACGTCACCGAGGTCGCCAAGAACTACCCGATCACGGTTGCCCTGCACACCGACCACTGCCCGAAGGACGCCCTCCCCGGCTTCGTCCTCCCGCTGCTGGAGGCCTCCGAGGAAGAGGTCAAGGCCGGCCGTAACCCGATCTTCCAGTCGCACATGTGGGACGGCTCGGCCGTGCCGCTCGACGAGAACATCGACATCGCCGCCGAACTCCTCCCCCGTATGAAGAACATCAACGCGATCCTCGAGATCGAGGTCGGCGTCGTCGGCGGCGAGGAAGACGGCGTGCAGCACGAGGGCTCGAACGACGCCCTCTACACGACCGTCGCCGACGTCACGAAGGCCGTCGAGCGCCTCGGCCTCGGCGAGAACGGCCGCTACATCTCGGCCCTCACCTTCGGCAACGTGCACGGCGTCTACAAGCCCGGCGGCGTGAAGCTGCGCCCCGAACTCCTGGGCGAGATCCAGGAGGGCATCGCCGCCGCGTTCGGCACCGGTCCCAAGCCCCTCGACCTCGTCTTCCACGGCGGCAGCGGCTCGACCGACGCGGAGATCGCCCTCGCGGTCGCCAACGGCGTCGTCAAGATGAACATCGACACCGACACCCAGTACGCCTTCACCCGCTCCATCGCGGGATACATGTTCTCGAACTACGAGGGCGTGCTGAAGGTCGACGGCGAGGTCGGCAACAAGAAGCAGTACGACCCGCGCGCGTGGGGCAAGGTCGCCGAGTCGGCGATGGCCGTCCGCGTCGTCGAGGCCACGAAGCAGCTCGGCTCCTTCGGCAAGTCGCTGGGCTGAGACAGCTCACCCGAACGCCCCGGCTCCGGCCGGGGCGTTCGTCGTTTCAGGAGCGGTACAGCTCGAGCACCGTGGGCGCCGCAGCCGGCGACGACAGCACCTCCACGGCATCCCCCGCTCGTACCTGGCCCGCGCGACGGACACGCAGATACGCTCCCAGACGGCCCTCGTCCGAGAAGCGCTTGACCCAGCCGCGGGCCGCGGACCCGCCCACCCACCGCGAGAACGTGGCGCACGGGGTGCGCGGCATGGTCACCTCGACCTGAACGGTGTCGCCGATGCGCCACACCTCCCCGATCCGCGCGCCGTTGACGTCGATCCCGTCGAGCCTCAGGTTCTCGCCGAACCATCCCGGGTGCAGCTCTCGTCCGAGTTCGCGCTCCCAGAACTCGGCGTCCTCCTGCGCGTAGGCGTAGACCGCCTTATCGGGGCCGCCGTGGTGCTTGCGGCTCGCCTGCACGTCCGAGCGGATGCCGAGGGGTCCGACGCGCACGGAACCCTCGAGGGCCCGCTTATCGATGGCCGTGACCCCGACCGATCCCGAATCCGGACGCAGGGCATGAACGGCACAGACGGCGACGAGACTCGGCATCCGTCGATGCTACGGGGTGTCGAAGTCGCGCCGCATGACGACGCGGTCACCCTCGAGGGTGCGGATCTCGACCGCGCCGATGCGTGACGCGGCCAGGTCTGTGCCGGCGCTCAATTCGGTCGTCGAGCCGGGGCCCGCACGCCAGGTGGAGAGCACGGTCGTGGCACCCGCGTCGTCGGTGACGGCCAGAGCGTACGGCCAGCCGCCGGGCGGGGCGTCGAGCACCTCGCCGGTGTACTGGCAGACGAGATCGATGCGAGTCCCCCAGTCGACCGGGGTGAGCTTCACGGAGGCCTCGAGGGGGGCGCCCGCGACGTCATCGAGGGCGTAGACGATTCCCGACGGCTCGGCCGGGCCCTGGGTCACCGCCATGACGCTCGGCACGGCGATCACCAGGAGCGCCGCCGCGGCAGCTCCCGCCCAGAGAGTGACGGTCCGCCGACGCCGGCGTCGTGCGGTGCGGACGACGCGTCCGCGCAGGGCCGGGTCGGGAGCCGCGGCCGGAAGGGGGGCGGCATCCGTCTCGCCGATCGCTCGCGCGCGCTCCGCCGAGAGGCGCGAGAGCAATCCCGCCGTGGGGGCCAGTTCTGCCACGGCCTCGCGGCACACGGGGCAGCGCGAGAGGTGCTGCTCGAACTCCGCGCGGTCGGGCGCGGACAGCGCGCCGAGCACATACGCGCCATCCCAGGTCGCGAGGCGCTCGTGTTCGGTCGTCATCGGGTCACCCCTCTCTCCTGCAGGGCGAGTCGCAGAGCGCGCACGGCATAGTGCAGACGCGACTTCACCGTGCCGGCCGGGATTCCCAGCTCCTCGGCGGCTTGAGCGACACTGCGCCCGCCGTAGTACGCGGAGACGATGACCGCGCGGTGATCAGGTGTGAGCGTCGCGAGCGCCTCTTCGACGAGCAGCGCGTCGAACATGGCATCCGTGTCGTCGTGGCGGGCCATCTCGGGCACCTCGTCGACGGGCTGCTCGTGGCGGCGTCGTGCGCTGCGTGCCTCGTCGATGACGATGTTGCGCGCCACGGTGAACATCCACGAACGCAGCGTCGAAGGGTCGTCAGCCATGACACGGGGCGTTCGCCAGGCGCGCAGGAGCGTCTCTTGAACGACGTCGTCGGCACCGGCGTGGTCACCGGTGAGACTGACGACGTAGCGCCACACGGGCGCGGCGTGCGCGTCGTACAGCGCCGTCAGCTGTGCCTGCTCGTCTCGCACGCGACTCCCTTCCTCTCGTCCTCAAGAGAACACGGGATGCCGTGCCCGTCGGTTCAGCTGCCGACGGCGCCGCTGAGAGCCGCGAGGAAAGCCGGGTCGGACACCAGGGCGACCGTGATGCACACCCCCGCGAGGAGGGTCGTGACGACGAAGCCCACGAGCGGGACCCAGAACGAGATGCGGCCGCGCCCGAGACGACGCCAGGTGAGCACCGCGGTGACGAGGTACCCGATGCCGTAGACGACCGACGCCGCCGCACCCCACACGTAACCGGCGGAGAGGTTGGTGTAGCTCGCCTCGACGCCGAGGATCTGCGCCGCGCGCTCGGCATAGCCCGGGAAGTCGAGCAGCTGCACGATCGTCGAGACCGTCGAGACCAGACCGTAGACGAGCAGAACGACGGTGATGGCACGGTCGGCCAGCGGGCCGCGCGCGCGCTTGTGCGGCACCTCTGTTGCGGCCGGCACCGGCTGCGGGGCCACACCCGAATCGAGGGAGTCCGTGGCCTCGGGCCGCTGGATCCGCGCGCGCTGTTCCTCGGGAGTGGCGTACTCCCCATACTGCGGGCGCGACGGGCGCGCGTCGGCGTCGCTCACGCGCGGCCCCGGCCGCCCAGGGCACGCTGGTCGCGCTTGCCGCTGGAGTCCTGGCGCAGCTCCTTGGGGAGCGAGAACATGAGGTCCTCCTCGGCGGTGCGCACCTCTTCGATGTCGCGGTAGCCGGCACCGGCGAGCTCTTCGAGCACCTCGGTCACGAGCACCTCGGGCACCGACGCGCCGCTGGTCACGCCCACGGTCTCGACGCCCTCGAGCCACTCCTGCCGGACCTCGTCGACATAGTCGACCCGGTACGCGGCCTTGGCTCCGTGCTCGAGCGCGACCTCCACCAGTCGCACGCTGTTGGAGGAGTTGGCCGATCCGACGACGATCACCAGATCGGCGCCGACGGCGACCTTCTTGATCGCGACCTGACGGTTCTGCGTGGCGTAGCAGATGTCGTCGGACGGCGGGTCCTGCAAGTGGGGGAAGCGCAGGCGCAGGCGGCGGACGGTCTCCATGGTCTCGTCGACCGAGAGCGTGGTCTGCGAGAGCCACACGACCTTCGACGGGTCGCGCACCTCGACCGTGTCGGCGTGGTCGGGCGAGTTGACGACGGTGACGTGCTCGGGGGCCTCGCCCGCCGTGCCCTCGACCTCTTCGTGCCCTTCGTGACCGATCAGGAGGATCTCGAAGTCATCGCGCGCGAAGCGCACGGCCTCGCGGTGCACCTTCGTGACGAGGGGGCACGTGGCGTCGATCGCCTGCAGGCCGCGGTCAGCGGCGGCCGACACCACCGCCGGCGACACCCCGTGCGCGCTGAAGACGACGTGCGCGCCGCCGGGGACCTCGTCGACCTCCTCGACGAAGATCGCGCCCTTCTTCTCGAGCTCGGTGACGACATGGATGTTGTGGACGATCTGCTTGCGCACGTAGACCGGCGCACCGTAGCGCTCGAGCGCCTTCTCCACAGCGATGACCGCGCGATCGACGCCCGCGCAGTATCCCCGAGGCGCCGCCAACAGCACCTTCTTCTGTCCTTCGACCGGGATATCCTGGAGGCGCCCGCGTCGACCCGGAATCCGGGGAACGGGCAACTGGACGACAGGTGTGCTCACACCCCGATTCTACCGGGGCGCCCCTGGACGACGGCCGAATCGGCCACCACGACCCGCACGGAGACCATGACCTCCTTCCAACCCGAAGCCGTGGAGGGCCTCGCGCCCCCGGCCGACTCGGTCCACCCGCGCGACTCGCGCACCGACGCCCCCACCTCGGTCTCGCGCCTCAACGACACGATCCGCGGCTTCATCGAACGCTGGGGGTCGGTGTGGGTCGAGGGCGAGATCACCTCGTTCAACCGCCGCGGCGGCAACGTGTTCGGTCGGCTGAAAGACCTCGGCACCGAGTCGACCGTGGCCTTCCGCATCTGGTCGAGCACTCTCGCGCGCCTGCCGAAAGATCTGCGGGTCGGCGACCACGTCGTCGCGTGCGTGAAGGCCGACTACTTCCCCCGCACCGGCGACTTCTCCTTCGCCATCTCGGCCATGCGCCACGTGGGCCTCGGCGAACAGCTCGAGCGTCTCGAACGCCTGCGCGCCCAGCTGCGGTCCGAGGGGCTGTTCGACCCCGTCCGCAAGAAGAAGCTGCCCTTCCTCCCCCACTGCATCGGACTCATCACGGGCGAGAACTCCGACGCCGAGAAAGACGTGCACCGCAACGCAGAACTGCGCTGGCCCCAGGTGCGCTTCCGCACCCGATACGCCGCGGTGCAGGGCGACCGGTGCGTGCCCGAGACCCTGGCCGCACTCGCGGCGCTCGACGCCGATCCCGAAGTCGACGTGATCGTGATCGCCCGCGGCGGCGGTGATCCGCAGACGCTCCTCGGCTTCAGCGACGAGCGGCTCGTGCGCGCGGTGGCCGCGGCATCCACGCCCATCGTCAGCGCCATCGGTCACGAGAACGACCGCCCCCTGCTCGACGACGTCGCCGACGTGCGGGCCTCCACCCCCACCGACGCCGCCAAGCGCGTCGTCCCCGACGTCAGCGAACAGCGGGCCCTCGTCGCGCAGCTTCGGGCGCGCCTCACCGGCCGCCTCACCCAGCGCGTGCTGCACGACATCGCGCAGCTCGAACAGCTGCGGTCGCGCCCGGTGCTGCGCACGCCGCACTCGATGCTCACCGCACGCGCTCAGGACGTGTGGATGCTCTCCACGCGGGGTCGCGACGTCGTCGACCGACGACTCCAGAGCGAGGAACGCCGCACGCGCGAGCTACGAGCCTCGCTGCGCGCGCTGTCACCCGAAGCGACCCTCGCGCGCGGCTACGCGATCGCGCAGGTCGCCGGAGGTGGGATCGTTCGCGATGCCGAGCAGGCGCCGGCCGGCACGCCCCTGATCGTCACCGTCGCCCGCGGTGCGGTCGCGGCACGCTCCGAGGGTGAAGCCGGCCCGTCCGCCGACCCGTCCGACGGCGGCCGTGTCGCCGGTCCCGCCTAAGATGGATGCCATGACCGAGACGCCTTCCGGCCCTGTCGCCGACGTGGCGTCGCTGTCGTTCGAACAGGCCCGAGACGAGCTCGTCCGCGTCGTCGCTCAGCTCGAGCAGGGCGCCCCCACGCTGGAAGAATCCCTCGCTCTGTGGGAGCGCGGCGAACAGCTCTCGGCCCGGTGCGAGGAGTGGCTCCTGGGCGCGAAGCGTCGGCTCGACGCCGCCCGCGGCGAGGGCGAGGAGGCCTGATGGCCCGCATCGTCGCCGAGCTCGGGCGCCCCGAGACGCCGGAAGAGACCGCGGCCCGCAAGGCGGAATCCTCGCGCCGCTACCGCTCGAGCAAGACCTTCCGCAACCTCATCGCCGCGCTGCTCGTGACCGTGGCGGTTGTCCTCGTCGTCATCGCCGCGGTCCCGCGCGGCGAGCCTGCACCGCGCCCCCAGCCCGACGTGCCGGCCCTCGCGGCCGAGCTCTCCGCCGACCTTGGCCGGCCGGCGCTCTCTCCCGCCCTCCCCGAGGGCTGGCGGGTGAACCAGGCCATGACCGAGGGTCAGGGTGGCACCGACGCGTGGACGATGGTGTACGTCCGGTCGGGCGAGTCCGGGTTCGTCCGCGTGGCCCAGGGGCTCGATGCGGGCGAGGAGTGGGTCGCCCAGATTCTCGGCGGTGCCCGCAGCACCGAGACCATCGACATCGACGGCATCGCGTGGAACGTGTACCGCCCGAGCGACCCCGAGCGCGCCGGCAACATCTCCTACGCCCTGTCGACGGCCGCCGGACCCGACCAGGTGCTCGTCTACGGCGACGCCAGCCCCGAGACCACGGCACTCGCCGCGGCATCCGTGACCGCACAGGTCCGCGAACTGAGAGAGGTCCCGTGAACGATCGAATGACACCGCGCGCCGTGTGGAGCCAGATGGTCGAGGGCAACCGACGGTTCGTCTCCGGCGAGCCCGCGCACCCCCGGCAAGACGTCGAGCGCCGCGCCGAACTCGCGACCTCGCAACACCCCACGGCGGCGCTCTTCGGCTGCTCCGACTCGCGCCTGGCGGCCGAGATCATCTTCGACCAGGGCCTGGGTGACCTGTTCGTCGTCCGCAACGCCGGCCAGGTCATTTCCGACTCGGTGATCGGGAGCCTCGAATACGCCGTCGGCGTGCTGGAGGTCCCCCTGATCGTGGTGCTCGCGCACGATGCGTGCGGTGCCGTCGGTGCCGCAATCGACAGCACGGGCATGGACGCTCCGACGCTGCCCGCCTACATCTGGCGTCAGATCGCGCCGATCGTGCCCGCCGTGCGCCGCGTCCAGCGCGCCGAGACCGCGGCGGGGCACACCGCCGACCGCGTCGACCCCGAACTCGTGGGCCAGGAGCACCTGCGCCACACCGTGGCCGACCTGCTCCGGGCCTCCGAGCTCATCAGCGACGCCGTTGCCGACGGCCGGGTCGCGGTCGTGGGGGCCAACTACCGACTCGACGACGGGGAAGCCGTCCCCGTCGTGACCGTGGGCGACGTAGACGAACCCCGCGCCTGAGACCACAGAGAACGACCTGGAGGAACGACGACGTGACCGACATCGAGTACCGCATCGAACACGACACCATGGGTGAGGTGCGGGTGCCGAAGGACGCCCTCTACGCCGCGCAGACACAGCGCGCGGTCGAGAACTTCCCCATCTCGGGCTCGGGCCTGGAGTCGACGCAGATCGCCGCGCTCGCGCGCATCAAGAAGGCCGCGGCCCTGGCCAACAAAGACCTCGGCACGCTCGATGCCCGCATCGCCGACGCGATCGCGCAGGCGGCCGATGAGGTCGTCACCGGCGCACACGACGCGCAGTTCCCGGTCGACACGTACCAGACCGGCAGCGGCACCTCGTCGAACATGAACATGAACGAGGTGCTGGCGACCCTCGCCACCCGCATCCTCGGCGAGACGGTGCACCCGAACGACCACGTCAACGCCTCGCAGTCCTCGAATGACGTCTTCCCGACCTCGGTGCACATCGCCGTCACCCAGGCCCTCATCGACGACCTCATCCCCGCGCTCGACCACCTCTCGGTGGCGCTCGAAGCCAAGGCCGAGGCGTGGAAGGGCATCGTCAAGTCGGGACGCACCCACCTCATGGATGCCACCCCCGTCACGCTCGGCCAGGAGTTCGGCGGCTACGCCCGCCAGATGCGCCTCGGCATCGAGCGCGTGCAGGCGGTCCTCCCCCGCGTCGGCGAGGTGCCCCTGGGCGGCACCGCCGTCGGCACCGGGATCAACACGCCCCTCGGCTTCCCGCAGAAGGTCATCGAGCTGCTCGCGGCCGAGACCGAACTTCCCATCACCGAGGCCAAAGACCACTTCGAGGCGCAGGCCAACCGCGACGGTCTCGTCGAGGCCTCCGGTGCCCTCCGCACGATCGCGGTGTCGCTGACGAAGATCAACAACGACATCCGCTGGATGGGTTCAGGCCCGAACACCGGGCTCGGCGAGCTCCACATCCCCGACCTGCAGCCCGGCTCCTCGATCATGCCCGGCAAGGTCAACCCCGTCGTGCCCGAGGCGACCCTGATGGTGTGCGCCCGCGTCATCGGTAACGACGCCACCGTCGCCTGGGCCGGAGCCTCGGGGTCGTTCGAGCTCAACGTCGCCATCCCCGTCATGGGCACGGCACTGCTGGAGTCCATCCGTCTGCTCTCGAACACGCTGCGGGTCCTCGCCGACAAGACGATCGATGGCCTCCAGGCCAACGTGGCTCGTGCCGAGGCGTTCGCGGGCATGTCGCCCTCGATCGTGACACCGCTGAACAAGGTGATCGGCTACGAGGCCGCCGCCAAGATCGCCAAGCACGCCGTCGCCGAGGGCATCACCGTGCGCGAGGCCGTCATCGACCTCGGGTACGTCGAGCGCGGCGAGATCACCGAAGAGGTGCTCGACGCCAAGCTCGACCTGCTGTCGATGACGCACCCGGGCTGAGCCGAAGCGCGATCGACGCCGGGGAGAGCCATAATCGGAGGATGAGCCGCCGCACGAGACCCATCTCGGCGCGCGTGCGACTCCTCGCGGCTATCCTCGGCGTCGTGCTGCTCGGGCTCATCGTTGCCGGCAGCGTGACGTTCCTCGTCCAGAGCGATCGTGTGGTCGCGAACGCCGAACGCCAGCTCGACGGGTTCGTCTCGACGGTGTCATCTGACGGCCAGGATCCCGCCGACCTCGTGGCCGCGGCCATCCCCGGTCGCACCGATGGGACTCTCGCCGTCGCCGGCTCCCGGGTCCTCGCCACCACCCCGTCGCCCCCGGGGCTCTCGCTCTCCGCCGACGCGGGCTTCCTCGACGATCTGACGGCCGCCCTGGAACGTGGCGAGAGACGCGGCCGGATCGACAGCGCCCAGGGCCCGCTGCTGTACGCGGCCGTCCCCGCGGGGGAAGCGACGATCGTGCAGGCCATCTCGATCGATCAGCGCATGGAGCTGGTGAACCTCTCCACCGTCACGTATGCGACCACCGGCCTCCTCGTTCTGCTGGTGATCGGCGGGGCCGGCTGGTTCGTCACCGGTGGGCTGTTCTCTCCGCTCCGCAGGCTGCGCGACACGGCCGACGCGATCACTATCGCGGATCTCGCCACCCGCGTCCCGGCGAGCGGCAACGACGAGATCTCCGGTCTCACCACGTCGGTCAATTCGATGCTCGACCGCCTCGCGATGTCGGTCGATGCGCAGCGCCAACTCCTCGATGACGTGCGCCACGAGCTGAAGACCCCCATCACGATCGTGCGCGGCCACCTCGAGACCATGAATCCCGCAGACGCGCGCGACGTGATCGAAACGCGCGATCTCGGTATCGCCGAACTCGACCGGATGTCACGGCTCGTCGACGACATCGACGACCTCGCCGCGGTCGAGGCGGGTGCACTGTCGGCCGGCGTCGTCGACGTCGCCTCCCTCACCGACCGCGTCGGGGAACTGGTCAGCGCCATCCCCGAGCACATCTGGACGATCGAGTCGCGCGGACGCGGGCGTATCCACGGTGACCACGACCGGCTGGTGCAGGCCTGGGTGCAGTTGGCCGACAACGCCGCGAAGTACACCCCCGCCGGCAGCCCCATCGAGATCGGCAGCAGCACCGACGGGACCACGGCGAACCTGTGGGTGCGCGACCACGGTCCCGGCATCCCGCCCGCGGCCCGCCACCGCATCTTCCGCCGTTTCGACCGCATCTCCACGCGCCGCGGGGTGGAGGGATCGGGCCTCGGACTGTCGATCGTGGATGCCATTGCCAAGGCGCACGACGGACACTGCACGGTCGGCGACACCCCGGGCGGGGGCGCAACGATGACCCTGTCCCTCCCCCTGCGCGGCTCCCACGCGTCGGCTGAGCTTCCCACTCCGGTGCGCGCCGGAGACGTCGTCATGCAAAGAGAGGCCACTGGATGACACGGATCCTCATCGCCGAAGACGAGGAACGCATCTCGGCGTTCGTGGCGAAGGGACTGGAGTCGGCCGGCTATCAGACCCTGATCGTCGAAGACGGCGCAGAAGCTCTCGACACCGCGCTCGCAGGCGAGGTCGACCTCGTACTTCTGGACGTAGGCCTGCCGACCATGGACGGCTTCGAAGTGCTGCGGAGCCTGCGCGGCCAAGGTTCCGCAGTGCCGGTGATCATGCTGACCGCCCGTACGAGCACGCGCGATACCGTGGACGGTTTGGATGCCGGAGCCAACGACTACGTCGCGAAGCCGTTCAAGTTCGACGAGCTGCTCGCGCGCGTGCGTTCACGCCTGCGCGAACCGGTGACGCTGGGGAACATCACGGTGTCCCACGCCGACGTGTCGCTCGACATCCTGAGCCGCCGAGCCTCGGTGGGCGGTCGGGAGATCGACCTGAGCGTGCGGGAGTTCGCCCTCGCCGAAGAATTCGTGCGTCACGCGGGACAGGTGCTCAGCCGGGAGCAGCTGCTCAGCCGGGTATGGGGCATGGACTTCGATCCCGGCTCCAACGTGGTCGACGTGTACGTGCGTTACCTTCGGGCGAAGTTCGGCCCCGCGCGCATCGTCACGGTCCGTGGCGCCGGCTATCGCTGGGAGTGACCGACCCCTGAAACCCAAAAACCCCTGGCCGGGGGGAGGCCAGGGGGTGGGGAGATCCGCGGCGATGGTCTGCCGACGTACCCGAAACGTCGGCGACCTGCGCGACAAGACGGATCTCGTGTTCATTCACTTGGGGGGAACCGCCGGAGCGGTGACGAGGTCTCCCTCGCCGATGAGTCCACTCTGACCTGTCGACGTGAGAGAGCGAGGAGGTCGGGATGAGAATGCTCTCATCTTCGGTGCCGGAACGAGGAAGGGGCCGGGATGCCTGGCATCCCGACCCCTCGACAGCAATCGATCAGGAGAGCTCCCCGGCCTCCAGGAGATCGGTCACCAGCGCGGCGATCGCCGAACGCTCCGACCGCGTCAGCGTGACGTGACCGAAAAGGGCGTGCCCCTTGAGCGTCTCGATCACCGAGGCGACGCCGTCGTGTCGACCCACCCGCAGGTTGTCGCGCTGCCCCACGTCGTGGGTGAGAACGACCCGGGAGTTCTGTCCGATCCGGCTGAGGACGGTGAGGAGAACGTTCCGCTCCAGCGACTGCGCCTCGTCGACGATCACGAACGCGTCGTGGAGCGAGCGACCGCGGATGTGGGTGAGCGGCATCACCTCGAGGAGCCCCCGAGCGAGCACCTCTTCGAGGACGTTGCCCGAGACCACCGAGCCGAGCGTGTCGAAGACCGCCTGCCCCCAGGGGTTCATCTTCTCGGCCTGATCGCCGGGCAGATAGCCGAGCTCCTGCCCGCCCACCGCGAACAGCGGGCGGAACACGATGATCTTCTTCTGCTGCTGCCGCTCCAGCACCGACTCGAGAGCCGCACACAGGGCGAGGGCCGACTTGCCCGTTCCCGCGCGGCCGCCGAGGGAGACGATCCCCACCTCGGGGTCCAGCAGCAGGTCGAGGGCGATGCGCTGCTCGGCCGAGCGTCCGTGCAGGCCGAACGCGTCGCGGTCGCCGCGCACCAGGCGCAACTCCCCGTCGCCGGTGACCCGGCCAAGGGCGGAACCCCGTTCGGAGTGGATGATCAGCCCGGTGTTCACCGGAAGACCGAGGACGTCGTCGCTCGACGCGACCTCCGCCTCGTACAGATCGCTGAGATCGTCGCCGGAGACATCGATCGAGGCGATACCCGTCCAGCCGGAGTCCATCGCCTGCTCGGCGAGGTACTCCTCGGCGGAGAGCCCGAGGGACGCCGCCTTCACCCGCATGGGAAGGTCTTTCGACACGACGGTCACTTCGGCGCCATCGCGGGCGATGTTCATCGCCACCGCCAGGATGCGACTGTCGTTGTCGCCCAGACGCATACCCGAGGGCAGGACCGACGGATCGGTGTTGTTCAGCTCGACACGCAGCGTCCCGCCGGTACCGACGGGAACGGGGAAGTCCAGGCGGCCATGCTCGATGCGCAGCTCGTCGAGGTGGCGCAGAGCCTGGCGGGCGAAGTAGCCGATCTCAGGGTCGTGGCGTTTGCCCTCGAGTTCGGTGATCACGACGACCGGGATCACGACGGAGTGCTCGGCGAACCGGAAGAACGCCCGCGGATCGCTCAGCAGAACCGAGGTATCCAAGACGTAGGTGCGCAGAGCCTCATCGGCTGAGGCATCGGATTCCGAAACAGTGCTCTCGACGACGTGACGCTGGTCGTACGGTGCTCGTGCAGTCACAACCCACTCCCGACCCGGGTGTCTCACCCGGCTGTCACGAGTCGACCTGTGGGTCACGAGTCGCGATCCGAAGGCCGACTCGATCAGGCTCCGTGCCCGATGTGATCACCGTAAGGCCGCGCGCGAGGGCGGGAAGACGTTAACACGCCGCGAAAGATGACGAATGCGTAAACAGCGGCTGTTACTGACCGAAGCGGCGGTCGCGGGTGGCGAAGTCGCGGATCGCGCGAAGGAAGTCCACTTCGCGCAGATCGGGGCCGAGCGCCTCGACGAAATAGAACTCCGAGTGCGCCGACTGCCACAGGAGGAAGTCGCTCAGCCGCTGCTCGCCGGACGTACGAATGACCAGATCGGGATCGGCTTGGCCGCCGGTGTACAAGTGCTCGCCGATCTGCTCGGGAGTGAGGCTCGCGGCCAGCTCCTCGAGGGAACCGCCCCGTTGATCGTGCTTCGCAATGATGCTGCGCACCGCGTCGACGATCTCGCTGCGCCCGCCGTAGCCCACCGCGAGGTTCACGTGCAGGCCCGTGTGGGTCTTCGTGCGCTCGGTCACCTCGGCCAACACTCCCGCGAGCGTCGGGGGCAGTCCCTCGGATCGCCCCACGTGCTGCACGCGCCAATCCGGTTCGTGCGAGAGTTCGCGAGCGAGCTCGCCGATGATGTCGAGCAGGTCGTCGAGTTCTCGCGAGTCTCGCTTGCGCAGATTGTCGTGAGAGAGCAGATAGAGCGAAACGACCTGGATGCCGAGGTCGTCGCACCAGCGCAGGAACTCGTGCATTTTCGCGGCCCCGGCGCGGTGTCCGTGGGCGGCGCTGTCGAAACCCAGCTGCCGAGCCCACCGCCGGTTGCCGTCGATCATCATGGCGACGTGATGCGGCACGGTGGTGGGCATGCGGCGGCGTAGACGCGAAATGTACAGACGGTAGAGGGGGCCTCGCCCCTCGTTCCTTCGTACGCGCGCCACCCGCCTACGCTACCGCGTCGCGGGCCGGGGCCACCGCCGGGTGACCGTCCACCCGGGACGGGGGTGAGGTACCGAGAATGTGCCGGCGGGGGTATGCACCCCGACGTAGGGTCGAGGGGTGACCCCCTCCCCCGCTGACGATGGCCCCGAAATGCCCCAGCTCCCCCTCCTGGAAGCGGGCGCGGTCGGCGCGCAAGCCGACCTGAAGCCCACGTGGCGCGGGTGGATCCACGCGGGCACGTTCCCTGTGGCCATCGCCGCCGGCATCGTGCTCATCAGCCTGGCGCAGGGCGCCCCTGCGAAGTGGGCATCGGCGGTGTTCATGGCGACCTCGATGCTGCTGTTCGGCAACTCCGCGCTCTACCACCGGTTCAACTGGAAGCCGCGAACGTTGGCCGTGCTCAAGCGGATCGACCACGCCAACATTCTGCTGCTGATCGCCGGCACGTATACGCCCCTGGCGGTGCTCGCGCTGCCGACGCCGCAGACCGTGCTGCTGCTCTCGATCGTGTGGGGAGGTGCGATCCTCGGCATCCTGTTCCGCGTTTTCTGGATTCACGCGCCCCGCTGGCTCTACGTCGCCCTCTATCTCGCGCTGGGATGGGCCGCCGTGATGTACCTCGGCGACCTGCTCGCCGCGAACGTGGCGATGATGGTCCTCGTCGTCGTCGGTGGGCTGCTCTACACCGCGGGCGCGATCGTCTACGCGCTCAAGCGGCCGAACCCGTGGCCCGGACACTTCGGGTTCCACGAGATCTTCCACGTCTGCACCGTCCTGGCCTTCCTGTGCCACTGGACGGCGTGCCTTCTGATCGCGCTCGCCCCCGCCTATCACGGGGGCTGACGGGGCCGGATCAGCTCCGAGGAGCGGCGGGGTCGATGTCCTCGTCGTCGGTTTCGCTGGCCGCCTGTGCCGCGCGCGCCTGCTCTTCGGCATCCAGCTCGGCGTTGACCTCTTCGCGGTAGCGACCGCGGCGGATGCGGCGGAGCATGTCCCACACGAGGAGGAACACGGCGAGGCCGATGAAGGCGATGGCGGCGAAACCGAGAGGCCCCGGGGTGACGATCCCGGGATCGGGGGTCGGCACGGGGGTGGGCGTGGCCGCGAGGGCCGCGAGCGCGGTGAGCATGGAGTCCTTCGGTCCGGGCGGAAGCGCGTAGCCTGGAAGTCCAGCCTAAAGCCCGGGGAGACCATGACGACGCAGGAGATGCTCGACGAGCGCTACGGCCGACGCCGTTCCCCGCGTCGTCGCATCGCACTGTGGAGCATCGTCGGGGTCGTCGCCCTCGCGCTCATCGGCGGGCTCGGGTGGACCACCGTCGCCAACAGCCTGGCCTCGGTCACCGCCGTCGACACGGGCTTCGTCGTGAACGATGCCGAAGGGGTGAGCGTGTCGTTCCAGATCACCTCCCCCGTCGGCAGCCCGGTGGCCTGCGCGATCGAGGCGCAAGACGAAGAGCACGGCACGGTCGGCTGGCGGGTCGTGGAATACCCCGCGTCGGACGAGCACAGCCGCGCATTCTCGGAAGACATCCCCACCCTGGCGCTGGCCACGACAGGTTTTGTCAACGCCTGCTGGGTGCCGTAGGCTTTTCGTTCCAGAGGCGCCCCGGCTCGAAGCCGGGGCGTTCGACATATCTGCCCCGGCGGCCGCACTCCGGTGACGTCGCCGCCGGCCCGATCGACGAAGGAGACCACCGTGTCCAGCGACGCTCAGGTGACGTTCCTCACCCAGGATGCCTACGACCGTCTCGTCAGCGAGCTCGAGCACCTCTCGACCACGGGCCGCGAGGAGATCGCGAAGCGCATCGAGTCCGCGCGCGAAGAGGGCGACCTCAAAGAGAACGGCGGCTACCACGCCGCGAAAGACGAGCAGGGCAAGCAGGAGGCTCGAATCCGCACCCTCCAGCACCTGCTGAAGGGCGCCAAGGTCGGTGAGGCTCCCGAGAGCACCGGTGTGGTCGAATCCGGCACCGTCGTCACCGCCCTCATCGCCGGCGGCGAAGAGGTGTTCCTCCTCGGCAACCGTGAGATCGCGGCAGACTCCGAGCTCGACGTGTACAGCGAAGCGTCCCCGCTCGGCGAGGCGATCCTCGGCATGAAAGAGGGCGACAGCGGCTCGTACACCGCTCCCAACGGCAAGCAGATCTCCGTCGAGATCGTGAAGGTCGAGACCTACACGGGTCAGTGACCCCGCACGCGTCGAGCCGCTCCCCCGCCCGGGGTGAGCGGCTCGATGCGTTTCAGTTCGGAACGACGGTCGCGATGAAGCCGGCCTCTTCGAGGGTCTGGATCACGAGGGCACGGTGCTCGGCCCCGCGGGTCTCGACGCTCAACTGCAGGATGACCTCGCTGATCTGCAGCCCCTGGCCATGCCGGGTGTGCAGCACCTCGATCACGTTCGCCCCGACCTGCGCCAGCAGTTCGGACACGCGCGCGAGCTGACCCGGTCGGTCGGGCAGCGGAATCCGCAGCGACATGTAGCGACCGGATGCCGAGAGCCCGTGCGCCACGACGCGCTGGAGCAGCAACGGATCAATGTTCCCACCCGAGAGGATCGTGACCGTCGTGCCGGTCGCCTGGACCTTGCCCGCCAGGATCGCCGCGACACCCACGGCGCCGGCGGGCTCGACCACCTGCTTCGCGCGCTCGAGCAGCACCAGAAGCGCCCGCGCGATGTCGTCTTCGGTCACGGTGACGACCTCGTCGACGTAACGGCGGATCATCTCGAAGGGGAGGTCGCCCGGACGGGCGACGGCGATACCGTCGGCGATCGTCGGGGTCGTGGGGACCTGAATGGGGTAGCCGGCAGCGAGCGACGACGGGTAGGCGGCAGAGTTCTCGGCCTGCACGCCGATGATGCGCACCTCACGACCCACAGCGGCCGCGCGTGCCTTCACCGCGGCAGCGACACCGGCGGCGAGCCCTCCCCCGCCGATACTGACGATCACCGTGTCGAGGTCGGGAAGGTCTTCGACGAGTTCGAGCCCCAGCGTCCCCTGACCGACGACGATGTCGCGATGGTCGAACGGGTGGATGAGTACCGCCCCGGTGCGCTCGGCGAACTCGGCCGCCAACCGCAGCGGCGTCTCGACGGTGGCACCCTCGAGCACCACTTCTGCGCCGTAGCCGCGCGTCGCCAGGAGCTTGGGCACCGGTACGCCCAGCGGCATGAAGATCGTTGCGGCGATGCCCAGCTGCTGGGCGGCCAGGGCCACGCCCTGCGCGTGGTTGCCGGCCGAGGCGGCCACGACTCCGCGCGCGCGCTCCTCGGCGGTCAACCGCGACAGGCGGTAGGTCGCTCCGCGGATCTTGAACGATCCCGTGCGCTGGAGGTTCTCGAGCTTGAGGTGCACCGGTACGCCGAGCAGTTCGGTGAGATGCAGCGATTGGTCGAGGGGGGTCCGCGCGATGATGCCGCGCAAGGTCTGCGCGGCATCCTCGAACTCGGCCAGGGTGGGCGTGTCGATCATGATCTCCTTCCGCGATCCCGCGGCACGGTCTGCCAGATGAGGTCGGCCGAATCGACGGATGCCGTGCCCTCACGCCACGCAGAACTACTGAGGTACACCGCGACGACGTTGACGAAGGCCGCCAACGGTACCGCGAACAGGGCACCGGGGATGCCGCCGATCATCGCGCCACCCGCGACGACGAGCACGACCGCGAGCGGGTGCACCTTGACCGCCGACCCCATGAGGATGGGCTGCAGCACATGGCTCTCGATCTGCTGCACACCGAGCACGACGATGAGCATGAACAGCGCGATGAGCGGCCCGTTGTACACGAGGGCGATGAAAACGGCCAGGGCGCCGGTGACCACCGCGCCCACGAAGGGGACGAACGCCCCGAGGAAGACGAGCACGCCGATGGGGATCGCCAGCGGCACGCCGAGCAGGAAGGCGCCCAGACCGATGCCGATCGCGTCGATCGTGGCGACCAGCAGCTGCGTACGCGCGTACATCTTGACCGTGCGCCATCCCGCACGCCCCGCACCATCGACCGCCGGACGGGCCACGCGCGGAAACAGCCGCGTGGTCCAGCGCCAGATTCCCCCGCCATCGGCGAGAAGGCACAGCAGGATGAAGAGGGTCAGCAAAAGGCCGGTCGCGACGTGGCCGATCGTCGTGCCGATGGCCAGCGCTCCGGTCCAGAGCACCTCGGCCTGCTCCTGCAGGAAGGTGCTGGCCTGCCGCAGGCCGTCGTCGATCTGCTGGGCACTCAGGTGGAGCGGTCCGTCGATGAGGTACTGACGGAACTGGCTGACCGCATCGACCGTGCGCGCGCGTACCGAGCCGAACTCGCGAGTGATCTGCCACACCGCCAGCCACAGCAGCCCGGAGATGATCGCGACCGTGCCGAGCAGCGTCACCACGATGGCGAGCCAGTGCGGCCACCGGTGGCGCAGAAGGAACGAGAACGCCGGCCAGACCAGCGCGGTGACGAGAATCGCGACGAGGAGGGGGATGACGAGGAGCTTGAGCTGGATGACGACCCAGATCACGACGCCTACCGCGGCCGCGATCACGAGCAGTCGCCACGAGTAGGCCGTCGCCTGGCGCAGGGCCGCGGGGACAGCGGGGCTGAGATCGCTCGAGACGGTGCGCCGCCGGAGGGCGTCGAAGAACGATCCGCGGTCCTCGGGATCGGTTCCGGTCATCACGCCAGCCTACCGCCGCGTCCGCGTGGCCCACGCCGGGGATGTCGGAGGGCACGTCTACGCTGGCGCCCATGACGACGACCCTCCGACGAGCCGACGCACGCCGCATCGCGCTGGCCGCGCAGGGGTTTGCGCGCCCGCGTCCCGCGCAGCCCGGTCTCCGCCAGATCACGGCGACGCTGCACCGCATGCGGGTGCTGCAGATCGACTCGGTCAACGTCTTCGCGCGCTCTCACTACCTCCCCCTGTTCGCCCGCCTGGGCACGTACGACACGACGCTCCTCGACCGGTTGGCGTTCGACCGGCGTCCACGGTGGGTGGAGTCCTGGGCGCACGTGGCATCCCTCATCTCCGTCGACGATTGGCCGCTGCTGCAGTTCCGTCGCGACGCCCTCCGCGAGAAGTACGGCGACGACGACTGGGCCCGAGCCCACACCCCGCTGTTGCGATGGCTGCGCGACGAGCTGGCGGCACGCGGGCCGTTGCGTCCCGCCGAGATCGAACACGACGCGCGACAGGGGTCGCGCGGGTCGTGGTGGGGGTGGGACGACGTCAAGCACGGCCTCGAGCGCCTGTGGCTCCAGGGCGACGTCGCGATCGCCGGTCGCCGCGGATTCGAGCGTCGGTATGCCCTGGCCTCCGACGTGTTGCCGGCCGAGGTGCTCGACTCCCCCGTTCCGCGGGCCGAGGCCATTCACGAACTCGTCCGGCGGGCGGCGGTGGCCTACGGCGTCGCGACGGCCGCCGATCTCGCCGACTACTGGCGCATCCGCGACCGGCCCGCGGTGCTCGCGGCGTTGCGCGACCTCGTCGACGCCGGTGAGCTCGAACAGGTCACGGTCGAGGGCTGGCAGGCCGCGGGGCGACCGGCGACGGCCTGGCTGCATCGGGATGCCGCGCGCCCCCGCCGCGTCGACGCCACGGCGCTCCTCACCCCGTTCGATCCGGTCGTGTGGTTCCGCGACCGCGCCGAGCGCCTGTTCGCCTTCGACTACCGAATCGAGATCTACACGCCCGCCGCGCGACGCCGATACGGCTACTACTCGCTGCCGGTGATCGTCGGAGACGACGTCGTCGCGCGCATCGACCTCAAGGCCGACCGCGCCGCATCGGCCCTGCGCGTGCAGTCAGCGTGGTGGGAGCCCGGGGCCCCCGTCGACGCGGCAGACCGCATCGCCGATGAGCTGCGCCGCGCCGCGACGTGGCAGGGGCTCGAGACGGTCACCGTCGCGCGCTGGGGCGATGCCTCCGACACTCTCGCGGGTGCGCTCCGCGCGGACCGCCACGACCACCCCGACGGGCGGGAGAACTGACGCGTCGTCAGCTCCGACTGGCCAGAACCGTCGTTCGCGTCGGCGGGCGGCGCGTCAGAACTGCACGCGCGGGGGCTCCGAGATCGCGGCCCCGTCGACCACCTCGAAGAACTCGCGTTCGTGGAAGCCGAGCTGCCGCGCGAAGAGGTTGTTGGGGAACACCTTGATCTTGGTGTTCAGCTCGCGCACACCGCCGTTGTAGAACCGGCGCGACGCCTGGATCTTGTCTTCGGTGTCGACCACGGCCTGCTGGAGCTGGAGGAAGTTCTGACTGGCCTGCAGCTGCGGGTAGCCCTCCGCGACCGCGAAGAGCGACTTCAGCGCTTGCTGCATGTGGCCCTCGGCCACGCCCGCCTCGGCCGGGCTCTGCGCCGAGATGGTTTCGGCGCGCGCTCGGGTGACGTTCTCGAAGACGGCCTTCTCGTGTGCGGCGTAGCCCTTCACCGTCTCGATGAGGTTCGGCAGCAGATCGGCGCGCCGCTTGAGCTGCACGGTGATGTCACTCCAGGCCTCATCGACGCGGACGTTCAGCGACACCAGGGAGTTGTATGTCGCCCAGAGGTAGATCCCCGCGATCGCGAGGATCGCGACGATCACGATGACCGGTACGAGCCACTCCCACATATGTCCCCACTCCGTTCGACGCCTGCGGCACAATCCTAACCGCGCAGGACCCCCGGACACGGGGCTGCGCAGGCGACTCCCAGTACATCCGCACGCACGCTGACGCCGACGATGCGGCGATGTCGATCGCGTACCCCCGGTGGGACTCGAACCCACACTGAAGCGATTTTAAGTCGCCTGCCTCTGCCATTGGGCTACGGGGGCGGATGCCACGCTCCACCGTAGCGCGGTGTGTGACGCTCTCCGGAAACGACGAGACCCCCGCACCAACAGTGCGGGGGTCTCGACCGGTGTCACTTGGCGGCGACGGCCTCGGGCTTCTTCTCGGCCGGAGCCTCGGCCGCGGGCTGAGCGGGACGGGGCCGCGCGGCGAACTCCTCGAACGTGGCGCGAGGGGTCTGCACGGCCTCGAGCGAGACCGTCTCGCGGCCGTGCAGGAAGTTCTGCACCCAATCACCGACGACGCGGAACTTGCGCTCCCACGTCGGCATGGCCAGACCGTGGTAGCCGCGGTGCGCGAACCACGCGAGCAGGCCGGTGAGGGCGATCTTGCCCGACTGGAACGCACCGTTGTACAGACCGAGCCCGGCGACCGCACCCAGGTTCTTGTGGACGTACTGCTTGGGCTCCTCACCGCGCAGCACGGCCACGAGGTTCTTGGCCATGAGCTTGCCCTGGCGCACCGCGTGCTGGGCGTTCGGGACGCAGAATCCTCCCACACCGCCACCGGTGAGGTCGGGCACGGCCGAGACGTCACCGGCCGCCCACGCGCCCTCGACGATCTCGTCGTCGGTGCCGACGCGCAGGTCAGGGCGGGTGCGGATGCGGCCGCGCTCCTCGACGGGCAGGTCGCTGCCGCGCACGACGGTGGGGTTGGCCATGACCCCCGCGGTCCAGATGATGAGATCGGTCGGCAGCTGCTCGCCCGTGGAGAGCTCGATCACGCCGTCGACGGCACCCTTGACCTGCGTGTCGAGGTGCACGAACGCACCCTTCTTCGCCAGGTCGGCCAGCACCCACTCGCTCGTCTTCTGCGAGACCTCGGGCATGATGCGGCCCATCGCCTCGATGAGGTGGAAGTGCGTGTCGTCGAACGCGATCGTCGGGTACTGCTTGAGCAGCGACGACGCGTAGGCGCGAAGCTCGGCGAACACCTCGATGCCGGCGAACCCGCCACCGACGACGACGACGGTCAGCAGACGGTCGCGCTCGGGGCCGGCCGGAAGGACCGAGGCCTTGTCGAAGTTCGACGTGAGGCGGTCGCGGATGGCCACGGCCTCTTCGACCGTCTTCAACCCGATCGCATTCTCGGCGATGCCCGGGATCGGGAAGGTGCGCGAGACGGCGCCCGCGGTGACGACGATGTGGTCGTACTCGTGCTGCCACGACTCGTCGCCCGCGATCGGGGTGATGGTCGCGGTCTTGGACGCGTGCTGGATGCCGGTGATCTTGCCCGCGATCACGGCGGTGCGCTTGAGGTGGCGGCGCAGACCCACGACAACGTGGCGAGCCTCGATCTCGCCCGCAGCGACCTCCGGGAGGAAGGGCTGGTACGTCATGTAGGGAAGCGGGTCGACGATGGTGACCTCGGCCTCGTTACGGCCGAGGAGCTTCTCGAGCTTCCACGCAGTGTAGAAGCCCGCGTAGCCTCCGCCGACGATGAGGATCTTAGGCACGGTGCTGGTCACGATGGGAGAGACTCCTGATTGGTGGGGCGGCTCGGCTCGCGAGAGATGCGCGCCTGTCGGATTCGCCGGGCAGCAGCACTGACGCCGAGCGCAATCATTATAGCGACGAGGGTGCCCCCCGCGAGCGGAAGCGTGCCGTAGAGCAGGCTGTCGCGCGTCGGCAGCAGCGGAGATGACGCCTGCGGGGCCGATTCCACGGGTGGCAGGGGCGGGATCTCGACCGGGGCGGCGGTGGGTCCTTCGGTCGGTGCCGGCGCGTCCGCGCGGCGGTACAACCGCACCCATTCCGCGAGGTCGCCCAGCGGGTTCTCCGTCACCGTGGGCACGGATGCCGTGACCGCGGCCGCCGCGTCGACCAGGCCGTAGCCGTAGAGCGGACTCTGTCCCGATCCCGCACCGGGCGCGGGCCTGGCGGTGCGGATCAGGCGATTCAGCACGTTGTCGGCATCCATCTCGGGGTGCGCGGCGCGAACGAGCGCGGCAATGCCCGAGACGATCGGTGCCGCCCCGCTCGTGCCGTTCCACTGCACGAGCGTGCCGTCGGCGGAGACGCCGAGCAGACGCTCGCTGGGCGCCGAGACGCCGATCGTGATGCCCTGCGTCGACGCGTCGTTGCTGGCCAGACCCGACGGGTCGACGCCGCCGACCGCGAGCACACCGGGGATCGTCGCCGGAGCCCCGACGCGCGCCGTTCCGCTGCCGCGGTTTCCGGCCGCGACAACCACGACGACGTCGTTGTCGAAGGCGTACTGGAATGCGCTGTCCCAGCTCGGGTCCCAGTCGAGGGTGTTCGTCGTCAGCGACATGTTGATGACGGTCGCCCCCTCATCCACCGCCCAGCGGACCGCTTCGACGATCTGCTCGGTGAACGGTTTCGAGGTCACCGCACCGAAGCCGACCGAGATCGACAGGAGCTCGGCCTCGGGGGCGACACCGATCATGCCGCGCCCGTTCCCGGTTCCGCGCGACGCAGCGAGCGAGGCCACCCAACTGCCGTGGTTCGCATCGACCGCGCCGACGGGCGTGCGCCCATCGGTCGATCCGACCCCCGAAACATCGGTGCCCCCGACGACGGCCCCCGAGAACTCCACCGGGCCGCGCGCGATGCCGGTGTCGATCACGGCGATCTTCTGCCCCGCGCCGCGCGTGGTCTTCCACGCGTCACGGATGCCGTACTGGTCGAGCCAGTACTCCGCGGCGCGCACGGGATCGGTGGGGTCCTGCGGGACCGGGGCCGTCGTCGCACCGGTGAGCATCACCGTCAGAACGACGGATGCCACGGCCGCGACGACGCGTCTCATCCGCCCGCTCCGGGGGTCTCGCACTCACACCGGTCGGGCGACCAGGTGCCGCGGGCGAGGGCACGATCGCCGATCGGATTGACCCCGGGACCCGCGGCCAGCGCATGTCCGGCCAGCGCGTGCAGGCACTTCACGCGGGTCGGCATGCCGCCCGCCGAGATGCCCGCGATCTCCTCCGGCTCACCGTAGGTCGCGCGGTCGCGCAGATACGCCTCGTGTGCCGCCGCATAGGCCGTGCGCAGATCGTCGTCCTCGGCGAGCTCTTCGGAGAACTCCTTCATCACGTGGCCGGCCTCGAGCACCGACATCGCGGCGGTCGCCGCGGGGTGAGTGAGGTAGTAGAACGTGGGGAACGGGCTGCCGTCGTCGAGCCGCGGAGACGTGGATACGACGGTCGGGTTGCCGCACACGCACCGAGCCGCGATGCCGATCACGCCGCGCGGGACACGACCCAGCTGCGACCGCAGCACATCGAGGTCGGCGTCGGAGGCGGGGGGCAGGGGCGGCGTGCTCATCGCCCCCAGGGTACCCGTCGCACCCCAGGGCTCGCCGCGCGGCCGTGTCGTCGCGGCGACAGGCGTCAGGGGGCGGGCGCCGGATCCGGTACGCCGACGGGGGGCACGACGACCTGCGCGGCACCCGCCGAGGTCACCGAGCGCACCAGCTGCGACATCCAGTCGGTGCGTGTCTGTCCCACGTCCTCGGAGACGTCCTGTTGCTCCTGCGGCGCCTCCGATGCGGGCAGGTCGTCGTCGATGAGATACACGACCTCCCCCGGCAGCGTGTAGAAAAGACGCTCGCGCGCCTGTGTCGTGATGTACGCCCGGTCCGACCAGCGCTCGCGCTGGGACTGCAGCTCGGCCACCTCGGACTGACGCAGCGCGACGGCGTTCTCGAGCGCGGTGATCTGCTGCCGCTGGTCCATGTACGTGCCCACGGTCGGCACCAGCACGAACGTCCCGAGCACCACCAGGCCGAGCATGATGACGACGAACCCCGACACGCGGAGTCCCCCGAGCCATCCGCGCACGTCCACGCGCCGCGGCGACGGGCGCGGTCCGCGCGGGGGGCGTTCAGCGGGACGCTTCTTCGCGGCGGCGGGTCGAGACGCGTCTCGCTTGTCGGGTGCCGGGGGAAGAGTCGGCCTGTCCATGGCACTCCCTCCTCGCACCGCCGGGCAGACTTCTCGCCCGGGCAGGAGCCGATTCTACGTTGGGCATCGGCACCGCCCGGGTAACGCGCCGAGGACTCGGCATCCGCTCGGGTTCTCTTCGGAAGACGCCGGGCCCGCGTGTGCGGAGACGACGAGGGGGGGAGCCGAACGGCTCCCCCCTTCTGCGGTGGGGTGTGCTCAGCCCTTGAAGCGGGGGAAGGCCGAGCGGCCCGCGAAGACCGCGGCGCCGCCGAGGTCTTCCTCGATGCGGAGCAGCTGGTTGTACTTCGCGACGCGCTCGCTGCGGGCGGGGGCACCGGTCTTGATCTGGCCCGCGTTCACGGCGACGGCGAGATCGGCGATCGTGGTGTCTTCGGTCTCACCGGAGCGGTGCGACAGCATGGAGGTGTAGCCCGAGCGGGTCGCCAGGGCGATGGCATCCAGGGTCTCGGACAGCGTGCCGATCTGGTTGACCTTCACCAGCAGCGAGTTGGCGACACCGAGGTCGATGCCCTGCTGCAGACGCTTCGGGTTGGTGACGAACAGGTCGTCGCCGACGAGCTGCACCTGGGAGCCGATGGCGTCGGTGAGCTTCTTCCAGCCGTCCCAGTCGTCTTCGGCCAGGGCGTCTTCGATGGTGACGATGGGGAAGTTCGCGACGAGGTCGGCGAAGTAGTCGACGAGCTCGTCGACGCTCCACGCCTTGCCCTCGACGGTGTACACGCCGTCCTTGTAGAACTCGGTCGCGGCGACGTCGAGGCCGACCGCGATGTCGGTGCCGGGGGTGAAGCCGGCCTTCTCGATCGCGCGGATGAGGAAGTCGAGGCCCTCGCGGTTGCTGGGCAGGTCGGGGGCGAAGCCGCCCTCGTCGCCGAGACCGGTGTTGTAGCCCGCGGACTTCAGCTCGCCCTTGAGGACGTGGTAGACCTCGGTACCCCAGCGCAGCGACTCGCCGTAGGTCTCGGCGCCGATGGGAGCCAGGAAGAACTCCTGGAAGTCGATCCCGTTGTCGGCGTGCTCGCCGCCGTTGATGACGTTGAAGAGCGGAACGGGCAGCAGGTGCGCGTTGGGGCCACCGAGGTAGCGGAACAGCGGCAGGTCGGCGCTGTCGGCGGCGGCCTTGGCGACCGCGAGCGAAACGCCGAGGATGGCGTTGGCGCCGGTGCGCGACTTGTTGTCGGTGCCGTCGGTGTCGATGAGGATCTCGTCGATGATGCGCTGCTCGCTGGCCTCGACACCCTCGATGGCGGGGCCGAGCTCGTCGACGACCGCGGCGACGGCCTTGAGCACGCCCTTGCCGCTGTAGCGGCTCTTGTCGCCGTCACGCAGCTCGTAAGCCTCGAACGCGCCGGTGGACGCGCCGGAGGGGACGGCCGCGCGCTGGACGATGCCGTCGTCGAGGAGCACCTCCACCTCGACGGTCGGGTTACCGCGCGAATCCAGGATCTCGCGCGCGTTGACAGCCTCGATAAGTGCCACGAAGGACTCCTCGTTGGTTCTGGGTGGAAGAGAGCGGAGCGTCGTCGGTCCGTGGTCGAGTCTAGTGATCGCGCCCGCCGCCCGTGGGGCCGGATGCCACGGCGTCGGTGATCACGGCCAGTGCGAGACCGTCCCAGCCCTTGCGGTCGAGGGTCTGGAGCGCCGTCGCGTCGAAGCGGGGGTCTTCCCCCAGCATGACCAGCGCGTCTCGGCTCCCGCGCGCCTTGGAGTCGGTGGCATCCGGATCGGCGACCTTCCCGGCGCGGCCGATGTTGTCGAGCACGACGACGGTGCCGGGGCGTCCGAGCCGCGCCGCCCAGTCGAGGTAGGCGGTGTTGGACTCCTTGTCGGCGTCGATGAAGACGAGATCAAAAGGCTCCTCCCCCACCAGCTGCGGAAGCACGTCGAGCGCGCGGCCCTCGCGGACCTCGACGCGCTCGGCGAGACCGGCCCGCTCGAGGTTCGACCGGGCGATTCCGGCGTTGAGAGGTTCCGCCTCGATCGTGATCACTTTTCCGCCCTCGGGGAGCGCCCGGGCGAGCCAGATTGTGGAGTAGCCGCCGAGGGTTCCGATCTCCAGCACCCGGCGTGCGACGGCGATGCGGGTCAGCAGGTGCAGGAGCTTGCCGCTGACCGGCGACACTTCGATGGCGGGGAGGTCCGCCCGCTGCTGCGCCGCGAGGGCGGCATCCAGAATCGGGTCTTCGCCGACGAGGGTGTCGGTGAGAAACGCGTCGACGCGGTCGGCTCCGTCGGGAAGGCTCATTCCCCTAGCCTTGCGACCGCCGCGTCCGCGGTCAACGCCGGGGAACGGTCGGGGTCGAGAGCGGCGAGCACCGCCGGAAGCAGGGCCTCGGCGGTGCGTCGGTAACCGAGTGCGCTCGGGTGGAAGCGATCGACGCTGAACATCTCGTCGGGCCGCTCCGCGAACACCGGCCCGACGGCGCGCGCCAGACCGACCACCTGCGCACCCGCGCGGTGCGCGACGCGCGCCTGCGCCGCGGCGAGCTGACGCGAGGAGCGTGCGGCGAGCGAACGAAGGGGCTGCGGGATCGCCCGGAGAGTCCCGAGGTCGGGGCACGTGCCCACCACGACCGGGGTTCCCACGGCGCGGAGGTCGTCGATCGCCCGCTCGAGCTGTGCCGCCGCCCGCGTGGCCGGAATGCGGTGGGTGACGTCGTTGCCGCCGACGACGATGACCGCGACGTCAGCGGCATACCCCTCGGGCAGGGCACCGAGCTGTGCGGCCAGCGCGGAGGTCTCCGACCCCACGACCGCGGCCGTGCGCAACCGCACGGGCCGGCCCGCCGCGCGGGCCACACCCTTGGCCAATCGCGCTCCCAGGGTGTCGCGACGATGACCGGCGCCCAGTCCGGCGGCGATCGAGTCACCGAGGAGCAGAAGCTCGACCGGACGCCCGGGGTGCTTCTTCCGGCGCCAGACCCGGTCGGCGTTCAGCGCCTGCTCGCCCAGGGGCTTGCCGATGCGGCGACGAGCGATGGCTGCTTGCCGCGAGATGAGCGTGCGCATGGCCACCGCGGTCGCACCGAGCACCGCGACCGACGAAGCGGCCGCGACGGTCACGGGACGCCGAGCCCGGGAAACGCGCATGACTCGATGACACTCCGCGGGGGTGAACGGAGTGTGGCCGCGACGTGACGGTCGCCGGACGGCCCGGCCGAACCGCGCCCGGCGGGGCCGTGTGACGTGAACGACCGGGTCGGCGACCTCAGCCCAGCGGCTTGAGGTCGAGCTGTGCCGCGGTCGTGCCGGCCGAGACGGTCGCGAACCGCGCGTAGCCGTCGGCGGTGGCACGCTCCAAGAGCGCCTTCATGTTCTTCGTCCGCTGTTCGAGCCGCACGCGCGAACCGCCCGCCACGAGCGCCGCCTTGAGCGTCAGCAACTCGGCGAGCGGAACGTCGCGGTCGTGCACCAGCACGATGGCGTCGTCCCCGGCGTCACCGGCATCCTGAAGGAGGTCGACGATCCGCTCGAAGCCGATCGAGAAGCCCACCGCGGGCACGTCCTGTCCGAGGAAGCGCCCGATCATGCCGTCGTAGCGGCCGCCGCCACCGAGCGAGTAGTCGACGCTCGGGTGGGCCAGCTCGAAGATCGTGCCGGTGTAGTAGCCCATGCCGCGCACGAGGAACGGGTCGAAGCGCAGTGGCACGTCTCCCCCGCGGGCGGCGGCGACGGTGTCGCCGAGCGCGACGAGGTGCGTCACGATCTCGTCGGAGACACCGTCGGGCAGGGCCGCGCGGATCGCCGCCTCGTCGAAGGCGGAACCGTCGGCAGTCGGCCGGTCGAGGAACGCGGCGAGCGCGTCGACGGCGTCGGGCGTCGCGGAGCGCTCGCGCAGTTCGGCGACGACCCCCGTGGCGCCGACCTTGTCGAGCTTGTCGATCGTGATGAGCACACCCGGGCGCTCCTCGGGGGCGAAGCCGAACACGTCGAGCATCGCGTCCAGCGCGCGGCGGTCGTTGACGCGGATCGTGCCCCCCTCGAGGCCGAGCGCGTCGAGAACGTCGAGGCTCGCGACCATGAGCTCGGCCTCGGCGCGAGCCGTGGCATCCCCGATGATGTCGATGTCGCACTGCACGAACTGGCGGTAGCGGCCCTTCTGCGGACGCTCCGCGCGCCAGACCGGCGCGATCTGGATCGCCCGGAACACCGTCGGCAGCTGCCCGCGGTGTGTGGCGTAGAAGCGCGCCAGAGGAACGGTCAGGTCGTAACGCAGCCCGAGGTCGGCCAGTGCCGCGGGGTCGTCGGCGGCGGCGCGGATGGCCTCGGCGTCGAGGCCGCGCTTGAGCACGCTGAACGAGAGCTTCTCGTTGTCGCCGCCGATACCGGCGTGCAGCCGCGAGTACTCCTCGACCACCGGGGTCTCGATCTCGTCGAACCCGTGCGCGCGGTAACGCTCGCGGATCACGGCGAGCACGCGCTCGCGCCGGGCCTTGTCAGCGGGGAGGAAGTCGCGCATGCCGCGCGGCGGGTTCACGGATGCCACGGCTCCATTGTTCCAGGCCGCGCCCGCGCCCCGTCACGCGGGCGCCGTTGCGGGGCGGCGAACGCACACGTTCGGGACGAACGCACACGTTCGGGGCGCGCGGATCGTGGGCGTTCGTCCCGATCGTGTGCTCTCGCGGGGGCCGGGGGCCGGGGGCCGGGGGCCGGGGGCCGGGGGCGAGGGGCGCCCGGGGCGCCGGCGCGCGGCCGGGGCGCGGGGCTACTCGGCGGCGCGGATCTCGGACCGCAGGACGCGGAGGCGCTCGCGCAGGGCGCGGTCGGCATCCCAGCCGCGGTCGCGCGCGAGCTGCACGAGGGCGAGGAGCGCGTCGCCGAGGTCGGCTTCGTCGGCGGGCGCGAGCGGGGCGTGCGGGGCGGACACCCCGACCTGCGCGGCCTTACCGAGCACCTTCTGTGCCAGCGCCAGCGAGGGCATGTGGTCACTGACGCCGTCGAGCACACTCGTGCGCTCACGTTTCTCGGCCGCCTTGGCCGCGTTCCAGTGCACGAGCACCTCGTCGGGGGTGGATGCCACGGCGTCGCCGAACACGTGCGGATGGCGGCGCACCATCTTCTCGGTGAGTCCGCGCGCCACGTCGTCGATGTCGAACGGTTCGTCGGGGTCGCCGGCGGCGATCTCGGCGTGGAACAGCACCTGCCACAGCAGGTCGCCGAGTTCCTCCCGGAGGTCGGCGCGCGTGCCGGACTCGACGGCGTCGATCACTTCGGCGCTCTCCTCGACGAGATAGGGCACCAGGTCGCGGTGGTCGATGGTCTGCGTCCAGACGCAGCGCTCGCGCACCGCGCGCATCGTCTCGGCGGCCTCACGCAGGGCGTCTTCGCTCACGATCCCTCCCTCTGCGGCGACCGTGCACCGCTCTGCCGAGTATCCCCCGCGGGCCCTTCCCGCGTTTGCGACGTGCCGGATTCCGGAGATTTGCCGGTCCGGGTCGGCACGCGCCGCGGAATTCCGCGCCAGCGTCGCCGCGCGGCCGCAGAAGATCCGGAGTTCCGCACGGGCCGCAGCGCCATCCCGAGGCCCGCCGCGGACCCCGCGTGATCTGCCCGCAACAGGACGCCGATAATCTGGGGCGTGTGCGTGAACTGACCCCGACTGAGGCCATCGACCTCGTGGGCCGTTTCGAAGCCGGCCAGGAGCTCCCCGAGCAGATGCGCGCCGACGTGCGCCTGCTCGGATCACTGCTGGGCCGTGTGCTTCGAGAGAGCGGCTCCCCCGGACTGTACGACGACGTCGAAAAACTGCGGACGGCGACGATTCAGGCCTACACCGACGAGACGCCCGAGGCGTTCGAGCGGGCCGCGGCCATCGCCGACGGCTTCTCGATCGCCCGCGCCGACGAGGTGGCACGCGCCTTCACGGCGTACTTCCACCTGGTCAACCTCGTCGAGGAGCACCAGCGCGTGCGCGTCCTGCGCGAGCGCGGCGACCGTCCGTCGCGCGGCGGCACTCCCGACACGATCGCGACGGCGTTCGAGCGCCTGTCGAGCGAGATCGGCGAGGAGTCGGCGCTGGCACGCCTGCAAGCACTGCGCTTCCACCCGGTCTTCACCGCGCACCCCACCGAGGCGCGCCGCCGCGCGATCTCCACCAGCATCCGCCGGCTGTCCGAGTTGCTCGGCGAGCACGACGACGCCGGCGAGAACGACACCGAGAGCCGGCGCACCGAGCGCCGCATGCTCGAAGAGATCGACACGCTGTGGCGCACCGCTCCCCTTCGCCGCGAGAAGCCGTCACCGGTCGACGAAGTGCGCTCGGTCATGGCGGTGTTCGACGAGACGCTCTACACCGCCGTCCCGCGCGTGTACCGCCGCATCGACGACATCCTCCAGGGCGAGAACGCCGGCGCCCGTGCGCCGATCGTGAAGCCCTTCGTCCGCGTGGGGTCCTGGGTCGGCGGCGACCGCGACGGCAACCCCTTCGTCACGGCATCCGTCACCCGTAAGGCCGCCGCGATCGCGAGCGAGCACGTGCTGATCGGTCTCGAGCGCACAACGCTGCGCGTGGGTCGCGGGCTGACCCTGGATGCCGGGACCACCCCGCCCAGCGACGCCCTCGTTGCGCTGTGGCACCGCCTCCGCGCCGCCGACGAAGACGCCGCCGCCGAGATCGCCGAACGCTCCCCCGACGAGCCGCACCGCCGCATCCTGCTGCTTCTGGCGCGCAAGATCGCCGCGACGCGCACGCGCAACGCCGACCTCGCCTACCGCGACCCGGAGCACCTGCTCGCCGACCTGCGCACGGTGCAGGACTCCCTCGCCGCCGCCGGCGCCTCCCGCCAGGCGTACGGCGCCCTCCAGCGTCTCGTGTGGCAGGTGGAGACGTACGGCTTCCACCTCGCCGAGCTCGAGGTGCGCCAGCACTCCGCCGTCCACGCGAAGGTGCTCGCCGAGCTCCGCGCCGGCGGGGAGCGCAGCGAGCAGACCGACGAGGTGCTCGAGGTCTTCCGCTCGATCGCCTACGTGCAGGAGCGCTTCGGTCCCCGCGCGGCCGGTAGGTACATCGTGTCGTTCACGCAGTCCGCCGACGACCTGGCCAACGTCCACGAGCTCGCCGGGTACGCGATGGGCCCGGGCGAACAGCCGCCGGTGCTCGACGTCATCCCGCTGTTCGAAACGTTCGCCGATCTGCAGGCGGCCCCCGGCATCCTCGCTGAGATCGTCTCGCACCCCGCGTTCGTCCGCCGCCTGGATGCCACGGGCCGTCGCCTCGAAGTTATGCTCGGCTACTCCGACTCGTCGAAGGACGTCGGTCCGGTGGCCGCCAACCTCGCGCTGTACGAGGCCCAGGCGCAGATCTCGACGTGGGCCGAGGCCGAGGGCATCGAGCTGACGCTCTTCCACGGCCGCGGCGGCGCTCTCGGGCGCGGCGGCGGACCGGCGAACTCCGCGATCCTCGCGCAGCCGCCGCACTCGGTCGACGGCCGGTTCAAGCTCACCGAGCAGGGCGAGGTCATCTTCGCCCGCTACGGCGACCCCGACATTGCGATGCGCCACATCGACCAGGTCGCGGCCGCGGTGCTCACGGCATCCTCCCCCTCGATCGAGCGACGCAACCGCGGGGCGGCCGAGGCGTTCGCCGACGTCGCCGCCACGATGGACGTCGCCTCGCGCGAACGGTTCTTCGCGCTGGTGAAGGCGCCCGGCTTCGCTCCGTGGTTCGCCACCGTCACCCCGATGGAAGAGCTCGGTCACCTCGCGCTCGGCTCACGCCCGGCCCGCCGCGGACTCTCGGTTGAGTCGCTCGAAGACCTCCGCGCGATCCCGTGGGTGTTCTCGTGGACGCAGGCGCGCATCAACCTCGCCGGCTGGTTCGGCCTGGGCACGGCGCTGGACGCGGTCGGCGACGAGCAGCGCCTGCGCGAGGCGTACGAGCAGTGGCCGCTTTTCCGCACGATGATCGACAACGTCGCGATGAGCCTGGCGAAGGCCGACGAGCGCATCGCGCGCCGGTACCTCGCCCTCGGCGACCGCGACGACCTCGCCGCTCTCGTCATGGACGAGATGCTCCTCACCCGCTCGTGGGTCGAGCGCATCACCGGCGGCGACCTGCTCGGCAACAAGCCCGTGCTGCAGCGCGCCGTGAAGATGCGCAGCCCCTACGTCGACGCGCTCTCGCTCCTGCAGCTGCGGGCCCTGCGCGCGCTCCGTGACGCCCCTGCCGAGGCGACGACCCCGGATGCCGAGCACCAGCGTCTGCTGTTGCTGTCGGTGAGCGGCGTGGCGGCGGGTCTGCAGAACACCGGCTGAGCGGCATCCGTTCCGCCTCCGACGCGCCGGCCCCCGGGGGTCGGCGCGTCGCTGTTCCCGCGGGTCGTGAGACGGACGCCGCGGCGGCCCCTTCTCAGTCGAGGCGGCGGTCGGCGGCGTGCCGCGCGAGGCTCCGGCCGTAGCGCTCGGTCAGTTGCACCATGAGGTCGGGGGTCTCGCGGTCGAGACCGAAGACGTAACCGGGGAAGTCGAGTTCTTTCTGCGCGGCCCAGATCTCGTCGTGGCGGTCGGGAGACAGGAGCTGCACCGGGTCTCCGACGGCCACCCATCCGATCGGCACCACCGTCTCGGGCGGCAGGACCGTGCGCAGGTGCACGATCGCGTTGATGCGGACCTCGCACCGATCGCCGATCTCGGCCCCGTTGAAGACGCGCGTGCCCGTGGCCAGGAACACCTCGTCGCCGATGTCGGCTCCCGCCACACTGGCCATCGGACCGATCAGCGTGTGCGCACCGACGTGTACCGCATGGGTGGAGCTCGCCCGCACCAGCGCGTTCTCCATCACGATCGTGTGCTCCCCCAGCACGATCCGGCTCCCCTCGGCGGTGATCACGGCGCCGTGCAGGATCTGGCATCCGGGACCGATCGTGACGTCGCCGCTGACGACGGCGGTCGGGGCGATGACGGCGTCGGGGTGGATCCGGGGCTCGGCCCCGAGGTGAGCGAAGCGCATGAGCGGTGTCCTTCCCGTCGGTGCCGTCAGCGTAGCGCCGGCGACGAGACGGGTCGAGGAGAGAGCCGCTCAGATCCCGTCCGTCCGGATCCCGACGAGATCGTTTCGCGGCAGGGTGCCCGCCGTCCCGCGTCGCGCCACCCAGAAGGCGGCGACAGCGACCACGCTCATCGCGACGGTCACGGTCACAAGAGCTCCGATCATGGCGTCCTTCCGATCATGCCGACGCGGTCTCGGACTCCTTCACCGGCAACGGCCACAGCGCATCC
Organism: Microbacterium sp. ZW3a; assembly: GCF_057167165.1. Classification (NCBI taxonomy): domain Bacteria; kingdom Bacillati; phylum Actinomycetota; class Actinomycetes; order Micrococcales; family Microbacteriaceae; genus Microbacterium; species Microbacterium sp. ZW3a. The sequence goes on from NZ_CM169903.1 coordinate 2,006,961, forward strand.
AGCAACTGGCGCACCCAGGCGATGAGGTTGCCGTCGGCGGCATCCTGCGGAAGCGGCACGACCATGGCATCCCCGTTCGCCACGAGCTTCGCCTTCGGGTAGAGCCGTTGCAGACGGACCCGCAACGAGTCGGGGAGGTTCGCCGGGGCGATGCGGAGGTTCGACCCCATCGCGACGACATCGGCGAGACCCGCCTGGGCGGCGCGGCGACGCAGGCGTGCGACGGCGACGAGGCCCTCCACCTCTGCGGGCGGTTCGCCGTACCGGTCGCGGAGCTCTTCGACGACGAGGTCGATCGCGTCGTCCTTGGCGGTGGCGGATGCCGCGGCCGACAGCTTCTGGTACGCCTCCAGCCGCAGGCGCTCGCTGTCGATGTAGGTCTCGGGAAGACGCGCGTCGACGGGGAGCTCGAGGCGAAGCTCGGTCGGCCCTTCGGTGTCTTCGCCGCGGAAGGTCGCCACGGCCTCGCCGATCATGCGCAGGTACAGGTCGAAACCCACACCGGCGATGTGACCGGCCTGCTCGGCGCCGAGCAGGTTTCCCGCCCCGCGCAGTTCGAGGTCTTTCAGCGCCACCTGCATACCGCTGCCGAGATCGTTGTTGACCGCGATGGTCTCGAGGCGGTCGGCCGCTGTTTCGGACAGGGGCTTCATCTCGTCGTACAGGAAGTAGGCGTACGCGCGATCGCGCCCGCGACCGACGCGCCCACGCAGCTGGTGCAGCTGCGAGAGACCGTACTTGTCGGCGCGGTCGATGATGATCGTGTTGGCGTTGGCGATGTCGAGGCCGGTTTCGATGATCGTGGTCGACACCAGGACGTCGGCGCGACGCTCCCAGAAGTCGTCGACGACCTGCTCGAGCTGGTGCTCGCCCATCTGTCCGTGCGCCACGACGATGCGCGCCTCGGGCACGAGTTCGGCCAGGTGCGCGGCGACCCGTTGGATCGACGACACCCGGTTGTGCACGTAGAACACCTGCCCCTCGCGCAGCAGCTCCCGCCGGATCGCGGCCGAGATCTGCTTGTCGTTGCGCGCTCCGACGTAGGAGAGGATCGGATGCCGGTCCTCCGGCGGAGTCGCCAGGGTCGACATCTCGCGGATTCCGGTGACGGCCATTTCCAACGTCCGCGGGATCGGCGTGGCGCTCATCGCGAGAATGTCGACGTTGGTCTTGAGCTTCTTCAGCGCGTCTTTGTGCTCGACGCCGAAGCGCTGCTCCTCGTCGATGATCATGAGGCCGAGGTCTTTGAAGATGACCTTCTCGGTGAGGATGCGGTGGGTGCCGATGACCATGTCGACGGTGCCGTCGGTGAGGCCCGCGAGGGTCGCGCGCGCCTCTTTGTCGGTCTGGAAACGCGAGAGCGGCCGCACGGTGACCGGGAACCCGGCGAACCGCTCGGCGAATGTCTCGAGGTGCTGTTTGACCAGCAGCGTCGTGGGAACCAGCATCGCGACCTGCTTGCCGTCCTGAATCGCCTTGAAGGCGGCGCGCACCGCGACCTCGGTCTTACCGAAGCCGACGTCGCCCGAAAGCAGGCGATCCATCGGGATCGGCTTCTCCATGTCGGCCTTGATCTCGTCGATCGTCTGCAGCTGATCCGGGGTCTCGGCGAACGGGAACGCCTCTTCCAGCTCGCGCTGCCACGGTGTGTCGGGGCCGAAGGCGTAGCCCTTCGCCGCCATGCGGGCCGAGTAGAGCTTGACCAGCTCGACCGCGATGTCGCGCACGGCCTTGCGGGCACGGCCCTTCGCGGCGGCCCAGTCGCTTCCACCCATCTTCGAGAGGGTCGGAGCCTCTCCACCGACGTACTTCGACAGCAGGTCGAGCTGATCGGTCGGCACGAACAGCTTGTCGCCGGGGTAGCCGCGCTTGGACGGGGCGTACTCGAGGACGAGGTATTCCTTGGTGGTCTTCACGGCGTTACGTCCGCCGCTGGAGACCTCGCGCCGCGTGAGCTCGAGGAACTTGCCGATGCCGTGGGTGGCGTGGACGACCACGTCGCCGGGCTTCAGCTGCAGGGGATCGACCACGTTGCGACGCCGCGACGCGAGTTTCTTCACGCCGCGGTTGTCGCCGCCGACCGCGCGACCGTAGAACTCGGTCTCGGTGATGACGGCGAAGGTCGTCTCGGGGAGCTGGAACCCCCGCTCGAGGGGAGCGCACACGATGTGAGCGACGCCGGGCTCGGGCGGGGTGCGCACGTCGTCGACGCGGCGCGCGGCGATCCCGCGCTCGGCGAGGACGTCGCGCGCGCGGTCGACCAGACCGGGTCCGGATGCCGTCACCACGACGGACCACCCGTCGGCGAGGAGTCCCCCGATGTGTGCCGTGGCCCCGTCGACATTGCCCTGGAACGACGGCACGGGGTCGGCCTTCACACGGTGGGCGGAGTCGTCGCCGGTCACGAGACCCTCGGCCTCGGCATCCGCCGCTCCCGAATCGAAGGCGCTCAGGCGCCACCACACTCCCCCACGACCATTCGCGATCTCGCGGAGGTCGTCGAGGGTGACGAAATCACCCGCGCCCAGGTCGACCGGGGTGTCGGCGCCGGCGGTGGCGGCCGACCACGCGGCCTCGAGGAACTCGCGGTTGGTGTCGCCGAGCGTCGTCGCCCGCGCCAGCGAACGTTCCGGGTCGACCAGCGCGACGGCGGTGCCCCCGGGCAGGTAGTCCACGATCGTGGTCAGGTCGTCGATCAGGACCGGGATCAGGGACTCCATCCCCTCCGCGGGGATGCCCTCGGACATCTTCTCCAGGAGCTGACGCAGGCCCGGATAGCCGTCTCGGAGCTCGGCGGCCCGCGCGCGCACCTCGGGGGTCAGCAGCAGCTCGCGGCTCGGCACGAGCGAGATGTGCCCCACCTCGCCGGGCAGCGAGCGCTGGTCGGCGACCGAGAAGGCGCGGATCTGATCGACCTCGTCACCGAAGAACTCCACGCGGTAGGGGTGGTCGGCCACCGGCGGGAAGACATCGAGGATGCCACCGCGCACCGCGAACTCCCCGCGGCGGGAGACCATGTCGACGCGGTGATACGCCAGCTCGACGAGCCGCGCGATCACCTCGTCGAGCTCACTGCCGCGCCCACCGATGCGGAGGTCGATCGGCTCCACGTCACCGAGTCCCGGCGCGAGCGGCTGCAGAGCGCTGCGCACGGAGGCAGTGACGACGAGCGGCACCTCACCGTCCCACGCGGCGATCCGGCGCAGCACATCGAGGCGGCGACCGACGGTCTCGGGGCTCGGGCTCAAGCGCTCGTGCGGCAGCGTCTCCCACGCGGGGAAGTGCAGCACCTGCGCGCCCGGGAGCACGGCATCCAGGGCCGGACCGAGAGACTCGGCACGTCGGCCGGTGGGCGCGATCACCAGAACGGCGCCGGGTGTCCCCGCCGAGCGTCGATGCTCGAGGAGGCCAGCGATGACGGGCGCGTCGAGCCCGTCGACGAGGGAGAGAGACAGATCGGAGGATGCCGCCGCAGCGGCCTCCCGGTACGACTCAGCCTGCTCGAGGGCGCGCACGATCCCGGGAACTGTCACTCGACAGAGTCTACGCGGGGGCACCGACACGGCGGGCGACGTCTCGTACAGTGGCTGCATGTCTTCACCGAGCGCGCCCGGCGGCCCGTCGTTCACCGCCCCGCACGCCGCGCCCCCGGTCGGCACCCTCCTGACCCCGATCGACGCACCGACGTCCCGGCGGCCACTGGGCGCTCTCGCGCTCGTCCTCTCGGTGATCGCCGGGCTCGTGGCCCCGGCCGTCGCCGGATTCGCGGCGTTCCGCGTCGCGCGCGGAGCGGGGAGCGAGTTCGTCGCCCGCGGCGGTCAGTCCGTCGACTGGAGGCTGCTGTCACCGGTGCGCGACCTCGTGCTCGTCGCCGAGATCGCGTTCTGGGCCGGCGCCGCTCTCGGAGTCGCGGCCTTCGTCCTGGGCATCGTTGCCGTCTCCACCGACCGCGGACGGGGCGCGGGCATCGCCGCGATCGTCGTCTCGGTGCTCGCACCGATCGTTTTCGCCCTCCTCGTGGGGGTGGCACTCGCGGCGGGCGTGGGTACGTCGGCCGGGAGCGCTGGCGTGCCCGTCTGAGCGACTGCCCGGGTCGCGGGCTGTTCCGGACGGTGCGGGCGCGTTCTACCGGCTGATGCCCGGACGCGTCCACCCCCCTCGGCGAATCCGCGGAAGATCCCTAGGCTCGCGGAGACGAGGGCGCCACGTGTCCTCGACGACCAGAGGAGGACACCGTGAGCAGCACACCGCCGCCCCCCGAGCCGTACAACCCGCCGCCCACCACGCGCGCCGAGGCGTCACAGACGGGCTATACCGCTCCGCCGGCAGCTCCCGCCGACCGCACGCCCGGCACGAAGGGTTCCCGGAAGCTCGGTGTCATCGCGTTCGTCGTCGCGCTGGTCGGCATCGTCGTCGGATCGATCCTCGCGTTCATCGGCGGGATGCAGAGCGGCAGCCTCGCGCAGTACGCCTCGATGACCGACGGCACCACCACGATCGACCCCAACACGCTCCCGCCTGGCGCTGAACAGATCGCCATCTCCGCGGGACTGTTCTCGGTCGCGGGGTTCCTCGTGTGGGGCGTCCTGGCGTTGTGGGGCTTCATCCAGGGCATTGTCGCCGCCGTGAAGAACCGCGGGCGCGGGTGGGGAATCACCGCGATCATCCTCGCCGTCCTCGGTGGGATCGTCGTCTTCGTCTTCCTGGGGATCGGTACCGCCATCGGTGCGGCCCCGTACCTGTAACGGCGCTTCTCACGAACGGCCCCGGTCTTCGGATCGGGGCCGTTCTGCGTTGCTCGGCCGGTCTTCGGAGCGGGGCGCCGCGCGCTGGGCGGGCGGTCACCAGGCCAGGGCTCGATGGGGCCTTTGCCTTGGCTCGAGAGCGCGCTCGACCCCTCCTCCACAGGCTGTAAACGGATCCAGCTTTTCACAGATTCAATCTCTGACCTGGGTAATGTCGTTGGGAACGGGTACTCTTAGAACATGTCTTCGAATGTTCCGTCGGCGGATGAGCCGCCCGTCTCGCCCCGCGCGAGTCGACGTCACGGCGACGGCGGGCGCGCGAACGAGGGCCATCCGACGAGCGGAACCGCCGGGCCGTCGGGCTCGTTGTCGCACCTCGCGATGGTGCGGAATGCCGTGGTGTCCGCCGAAGCGGCGGTCGCTGCCGCCGAGGTGGCCCGGGTGCGCGCTCTCGCTGCGGCCGGGAGGCTCGCCCTGGAGTCTGCGGCATCCGCACGGGCGTCGGTGAGGGCGTCCGACATGGCGATGCGAGAAGTCGCCTCCGAGATCGCCGCCGCGTGTCGGCAATCCGACCGCACGGTGCAGCGAGAGATCTCTGAGGCCATGACCCTGGTCGAGTGCTTCCCGGCGACCGTGGCCGGATGGGAAGCGGGCCAGTTGTCACGGAGGCACGTGCGAGCGGTCGCCGACGTCGGTATCGCGCTCCCCCGAGAAACGCGGGAGGAGTTCGACCGGTTCGCCGCTGCTCTGGCGAGAGAGGTGAGTCCAGGGCGCCTCAAGACCCGGTTGAGCGTCGCCGCGCAGAAGTGGCACCCACAGACCCTCACCGAACGCCACCGCACCGCACGAGAATCGCGGTGCGTGCGGGTGGTGACGGGTGAAGACGGAATGTCCGATCTGATCGCGACCCTGCCGACGGTCTTGGCGGAGGCCGTGCTCGATCGGCTGACCCAGCAGGCTCGGGTCATCGTCGACGCGCGAAAAGACCCGGCGGTCCCGACGAGCCCCTCGGCGCCGGCGCCCGCGCCTGATGCCCGCACGCTGGACCAGGTGCGGGCGGATGTGTTCGCCGACATGCTTCTCACCGGTGATCCGATGGTCGACCCGACCCGGGCAGGAGATGCCCACGGCACGTTGGGGAAGATCCGCGCGCGGGTGCAAGTCGTCGTCCCGGCCCTCGCCATGCTCGCGCCCGGGCGGGAAAACGCGACTCCGGCAGAGCTGGTCGGGCACGGTCCGCTCGACGCGGAAACCGCGCGCCGGTTGGCTGAAGCCACCAGCCTCCCGTGGGACCGCGTCGTCACTCATCCGATCACCGGCGCCGTCCTCCACGCCGACACCTACGCTCGCACTGCCGCGATCGACCGGTTCCTGCGGGCCCGCGACCGGCATTGTCGGTACCCCGGGTGCACTGCCCCGGCCATCCGTTGCGAGATCGATCACTCGATCGACCATGCCCGGGGCGGTCCCACCACCGTGACCAACCTGTGCTGCCTCTGCCAGAGGCACCACACCCAGAAGCAATTCACCCGGTGGGAGGTCAGACAGCTTCCCGGCGGGGTCCTGGAATGGACCTCACCCACGGGCAGGGTCTACCTCGATACCCCCGAGCCGTACCCGAGCGACCATTTGCCTCGTGTTCGATTCCGGACCGACTCCCCGGAGACGAGCGGCGCCGCGCCGCCCGGTCGTGCTGTCGAGGCCGCACCGTTCTGAACGCAGCCGCTTCCCGCCCCTCCCGGTACCCTGGCGTTCGCGCGGAGCGCGGAGCCACGGAGCGCGGAGCGGGAGCGCGGAACGCGGTGCGCGGAACGCGGTGCGCGGAACGCGGTGCGCGGAACGCGGTGCGCGAAACGCGGTGCGCGGAACGCGGTGCGCGGAACGCGGAGCGCGGAGCGGGAGCGCGGAACGCGGTGCGCGGAACGCGGAGCGCGGAACGCGGAGCGCGGAGCGGGAGCGCGGAACGCGGTGCGCGGAACGCGGTGCGCGGAACGCGGTGCGCGGAACGCGGAGCGCGGAGCGGGAGCGCGGAACGCGGTGCGCGGAACGCGGTGCGCGGAGCGGGAGCGCGGAACGCGGAACGTGGAGCGGGAGCGTCGAGCCACGAAGCGCGGAGCGGAAGCGCCGAGCCACGAAGCGCGGAACGGGAGCGCCGAGCCACGAAGCGCGGAGCGGGAGCGCGGAGCCACGACGCGCGGAGCCACGACACCGCGTGCGGAGCACGAATACGGCCCCTTCTCTCCGGGCTCGCTACGATGACGCGATGAGCGACAGCTTCGTGATCGAGACCGACCTCGCGCGCATCGACCTCGACCTCGTGCACCGCTGGCTCTCCACGGATGCCTTCTGGGCGATCGGTCGTCCTCGCGAGACCGTCCAGCTCGCGGCGGAAGGGTCATTGAACTTCGCCGCGTTCGCGGCCGATGGCGAGATGAAGGGATACGCCCGCGTCGTCACCGATCGAGCGACGTTCGCCTGGGTGTGCGACGTCTACGTTGTCCCCGAGGCCCGAGGTCGCGGAGTAGGCCTCCTGCTGTCGCGGACGATCGTCGAGACGCTCGCGCCCTGGGGGCTCAAACGGACGATGCTGTCGACCCTCGACGCGCACGAGCTCTACGCTCGCGTGGGCTTCGTGCCCTTCCCCGATCCCGAGAAACTCTTGATCCACGCGCCGACACAGGACTCTGCCGCCGCCCGAGCCTGACGGTTCCGCTCAGCGCGGCGCGTGGAACCGCTGCTGAGCCGCGACGAGGCCCTCGTCGATGAGCATCTCCACCGCGTCGGCACCGTCCGACACGAGGATGGGGAGCGTCTGCCGCTCCGTCGCGCTGAAGGGGTCGAGCACCCAGTCGGCGGGGTCCTGGCGGCCCACAGGACGACCAATGCCCACGCGCACGCGCGGGAAGTCGGCCGTGCCGAGCGCCTTGGCGACATCGCGCACGCCGTTGTGGCCGCCGTGGCCGCCACCGACCTTGAGCTTGACCGTGTCGAAGGGGATGTCGAGCTCGTCATGCACGACGACGACGCGCTCAGGGTCGACCGCGAAGAACCGGGCGAGCCCCGCCGCGGGGCCGCCAGACACATTCATGAAGCTGTTGGGCTTGGCCAGCACGATCTTCGGGCCCCCGGGTCGCAGCCACGTCTCGACGACGCGGGCGTTCGCCTTGTGCGCCCGGAACGCCTCCCGGCGCCGCGCCGCGAGCTCGTCGACGACCATCTGCCCGACGTTGTGCCGCGTTGCCTCGTATCGCGGTCCCGGGTTGCCGAGTCCGACGATGAGCCACGTCTGCGCCATGGCATCCATCCTTCCGGATCCGCGCACGGACCCTGACCTCACGAGCACATACAGAACGAGGGGGCGTGGTTGCACGCCCCCTCGTCGACCGCGGGCCGCTCGCGCGACCCACCGGGATCAGTTGTTGTCGCCCTCGGACTGCTCCTCGGCCACCTCGGCGTCGGCCTCGGCGATCTCTTCCTCGGCGGCGAGCGTGTCGACGGGCACCGAGACGGCGATGATCAGCTGGTCGGCGTCGCCGGTGAGAACAGCGCCCTTCGGGAGCTCGAGGTCTCCCGCGGTGATCTGCGTGCCGTCCTCGAGGCCCTCGACCGAGACCTCGATGTGCTGGGGGATGTGGGTGGCTTCGACCTCGAGGGCGATCGACGTGGTGTCGAGCGAGGCCATCGTGCCGGGGAAGGGGTCACCGGTGACGATGATCGGCACGTCGACGGCGACCTTCTCGCCCTTCGTGATCACGATCAGGTCGATGTGCTCGATGATCTGGCGCACCGGGTCCTTCTGCACGTCCTTGACGAGCGTGAGCTGGCTCTTGCCCGCGATGTCGAGGTCGAGCAGCGCGTTCGCGCGGCGGATGAGCAGCGACACCTGGTGGCCGGGCAGCGCGACGTGCTGCGGCTCGGTACCGTGACCGTAGATGACCGCGGGGATCTTGCCCTCGGCACGCAGACGGCGGGCGAAGCCCTTACCGAAGTTCTCGCGCACCTCGGCGACGACCTTGTTGTCTTCCGACATGTTCTTCTCCTCGCGGGCACGGGTCCCGCAGCTTGTGAGCGGACGGTGTCCGCGCATGTGTGGTCTGGATTCGACTCGAACGCGAGCGCGTGAGGAAAGCCGGGAGCCTGCATCACCGCGTCGATCACGGATGCCGCGCGCACCCACGGGGCGCACGACGACGCATCCCTCGCCGAAGTTCCCGGAGAGTCTATCAGCGACGCGCCGCGCGTTCGACCCGACCGCTCAGCCCGCCCGGACGCCCCGCCCGGGGAGGGGGTGGCATCACGGCGACGATAGGATCGGAGAGCCATACCGACCGGAGGATCTTCATGGACAGCGACTTCTTCTCTCACGTCGTGCTCTGGACGATCGGTGCGATCTCCGCGATCGGCGCCGTCGCCGCGGTCGGCGCGCTGTTCTCGCTCGGACGCAACGCCGGCTACAAGAAGCACTGACCCCCGCGCGGCAGCTGCTCACGCCACCGCGCCCTCACAGCGCGAAGAGCACCTTCCCCGACCCGTCGGAGTCTCGTGCTGTCGCGAAAGCCTCCGCAGCCGCGCCGAGCGCGAACTCGTGGGTGATGGCCGACTCGATCTCGGGCCGCTCCGCCAGCAGGGCGATCGCGGCGTCGATCTCGTCCGAGAACCGGAAGGTCCCCAGATAGCGCACCTCCTTCGCGATGAAGGGAGCGAGATTCACCGAGCGGTCCTCGTTGGGCAACATGCCCACCTGCACCACCGTGCCGGCGGCGCGGACCGCGCGCAGAGCCGCGGAGATGGACCGCGGCACTCCCGAGCACTCCAGCACCACGTCGAAGGTGTCGTCGGGCAGGGCTTCCGCGCTGACATCCACGGTCGCTGCGGCACCGAGATCGCGCGCGCGGGCCAGCGGGCCGGGCAAGACGTCGGTGGCGGTGACGTGCGCCCCCGCCGCGAAGGCCGCAGCCACCGCGAGGAGGCCGATCGGCCCCGACCCGGTCACGAGCACGCGCTGGCCTTCGACCGACCCGGCCTTGCCCAGCGCGTGTAGGGCGACGGCGAGCGGTTCGGCCAAAGCGGCGCGACGAATCGGCAGCCCCTCGGGCAGGACCCGGATCATGCGGCGTTCGACCACGAGATACTCGGCGGCCGCCCCCTGCGTGTGCGGCCAGGTCGACGCGCTGCCCAGGTAGGAACCGCCGGGCCACAGGTGCGGGTCGTCCTCGATGCCCGGGCGAGGCTGCCCGAACCGCGCGGGATGCACGGTGACCGGCGTTCCGGCGGCCCACTCCCCCGCGGGGTCGTGGTCGATACGCCCCGAGACCTCATGGCCCGGGATCAGCGGCTCCCGCACCACGAACGCGCCGTTGGCGCCGTCGAAGTAGTAGTGCAGGTCCGAGCCGCAGATCCCGACGTAGTCGACGCGGATCCGCACCTGATCGGCACCGGGGTCGGGCAGGGGTACATCGCGGACGGCAGCCTCGCGGGCCGCATCGATGAAGAGTGCGTGCATGGTGTCGTCCTCCTCAGACCACCGCGGTCATTCCGCCGTCGACGAAAATGTTCTGCCCGGAGACGAAGCTCGAGGCGTCGGAGGCCAGGAACAGCAACGCTCCGTCGAGCTCGCGGAACTCGCCCCACCGCTGCGCCGGCGTGCGCTGGGTCAGCCAGGCCGTGAACTCCACATCGTCGACGAGGGCGCGGTTCATCTCCGTCGCGAAGTAGCCGGGAGAGAGCGCGTTGACCTGGATGCCATGACGTGCCAGGTCCGCCGCCATCCCCGCGGTCAGCTGGGCGACGCCCCCCTTGGCGGCCGAGTACGGCGCGATGGTCTGACGCGCGAGCCGCGACTGGACCGAGGCGATGTTCACGATCTTGCCCGAGCCACGGGCGACCATCGCGGGAGCCACGAAGCGCGTCACGTAGAACACGCCCGACAGGTTCGCCGCGATCAGGTCATCCCAGTCCGCAACGGCGAAGTCCTGGATCGGAGCGCGGCGCTGCACACCGGCGTTGTTGACCAGGATGTCGGGAACCCCGACCTCGTCGATCATCCGGCCGATCTGCGCCTCCACCTGCGTGGCATCCGTCACGTCGAAGACGACCGAGGCGGCCGGGCGGCCGGAGATCTCCTCCAGCTCGCGGCGCGTGGCCTCGACGGCCTCGAGATCACGGCCGTGCACGATCACGCGTGCGCCGCCGCGAGCGAGCGCGGTCGCGAGAGAGCGTCCGAGGCCGCGGGACGATCCGGTGACCAGGGCCAACCGGTCGGATACGTCGAAGAGTGCAGTGTTCATCGTTCTGTCTTCCGGGATCAAATGAGCGCGCCGACGCCGAAGACCAGCAGGGCGGCGAGGAAGCCGAGCACCGACTCGATGGCCTGCTGCACGGTCCACGTCTTCAGGGTGGTCTTGACGTCCATCCCCATGAGGCGGCCGACCAGCCAGAACCCGGAGTCGTTGACGTGACCGGCGAACACGGATCCGGCCGCCGTGGCGAGGGTGATGGCGGCGACCTGCACCGGCGAGAAGTCGCCGGCCATGACCGCCGGGGCCGCGAGCCCGGCGGCGGTCACCAGGGCGACGGTGGCCGAGCCCTGGGCGAGGCGGAGCACCACGGCGATGATGTACGCCGCGAGGATGACGGGAAGGCCGAGGTCGCTGAGGCTGTCGGCGAGCGCGTCACCGATGCCCGAGGCCCGCAGGACCGCACCGAACATGCCACCGGCGCCGGTGATGAGGATGACCGAGGCCACCGGCCCGAGCGCGGAGTCGACGATCTTCTCGATGGCCGTTCCGTTCTCGCCGCGACGGAAGCCGAAGACGATCGTGGCGACGATGACCGTGATAAGCAGCGCGATGGCCGAGTTGCCGAGCAGGGTGAGCACCTGCACCCAGGCGTCGTCCGACGAGACGACCCCGGCGCTGGCGAGCGTGGTGAGCCCGGTGTTGAGGAAGATCAGGAACATCGGCAGCAGCAGGACCGCGATCACGGTGCCGGGCTTCGGGGCGTTGACGGGCTGGTCATCGTCGATCTCACCGAACAGGGTGGGCACGGGGAGCTGGATGCGCTTCGCGACGAAGACGCCCCACAGGTAGCCCGAGACGTACCAGACCGGGAACGCGATGATGAGACCGACCAGCAGCACGATGCCGAGGTTGGCGCCGTACAGCTCGCTCGCGCTCACGGGGCCGGGGTGCGGGGGCAGGAAGACGTGCATCACCGAGAAAGCGGCGGCAGCCGGCAGGCCGAACAGCAGTACGTTGCTGCGCGAGACCCGACGGGCGATCGCGAAGATGATCGGCAGCATCATGACGAGGCCGGCGTCGAAGAACATCGGGAAGCCGAGAACCAGCGAGGTAATGCCGAGCGCGAAGGGAGCCCGCTTCTCTCCGAACACGCGGACGAACATCTCCGCCAGCGCCCGGGCACCGCCCGAGTGTTCGATCAGCCTGCCGAGCATCGCTCCCAGCGCCACGAGCAGGGCGACCGTTCCGAGGGTTCCGCCGAATCCGCCGGTGAGGGTGCTGACGATCGCCGAGATCGGGACGCCCGCGGCGAAGGCCGTCACGAGCGACACGATGATGAGCGCCAGGAAGGCGTGCATCTTCAGCCAGATGATGAGGACGAGAATGAGCGCGATCGCGCCCGCGGCGATGGCCAGCAGCGGGGCCGTGCCGAGTGTTTGGGTCCAGTCGTCCAAGGAGATCTCCATCGATTCAGGTTGGGCGCGCCGTCGGTCAGCGACGGCGTGTCAAGAGTTCCGAGCCTCGTGCTCGGGACGCCCACGGTGAGCGGCGTCGAGGAATCATCACACAATGATCATATTTTTCGCAAGATATGGTCGTACATAACAAAGGAGTACGCATGGCACGGGCATCACACCGATCCGTTCTGGACGATCTCGGGACGCGCATCGTGGAGGGGCATCTCGCCCCCCGCACCGTGCTCACCCTGGGCTCTCTCGAGGCCGAGTACGACGTCTCCCGCACGGTCATCCGCGAAGCAGTCCGGGTGCTCGAAGCCATGAACATGCTCGAGCAGCGACGTCGCGTGGGAGTGACGGTCCGCCCGTCCGACCAGTGGAGCGCGCTCGACACCCGGCTCATCGCCTGGCAGTTGGCCGGCCGCGGCCGCGCGCAGCAGATCGCCGTCGTCACGGAGCTCCGCGCAGCGATCGAACCCGTCGCCGCCCGCCTGAGCGCTCAGCGCGCGAGCGACGTGCAGCGACGGGAGATCCTCCGCCTCGCGGATCGCCTCGAACGCCTCGGAACGGAGGGACTCGGCGACTCCGAGGAGTACCTCGCGGCCGACATCGCCTTCCACGACCTCATCCTCGTCTCCAGCGGCAACCTCATGCTAGCCGCCACCCGCGCACCGATCGCCGCGGTGATCACGGGGCGCGCGGAGCACGGCCTCACCCCGGGCGTGCCCAACCACGAGGCGCTGCACAACCACGTCCAGACGGCGGCCGCCATCGGTCGCGGTGACGCCGACGCGGCGGAGGAGCACACCCGGCGCTACGTCGGTGCCGTGCTCTCCGAGGTGCGCCGCCTGGACTGAGGCGCGGGCGTCAGCGACCGAGGGCGGCGAGGAGGTTGTCGACTGCCTGTTGCGAGGTCCGTTCCACCGCCGCATCCGTATGGCCTCCCGCGTGGGGCGTCGCGACGACGCGCGGGTGGCCGACGAGCGGCGACGAGGTCGGCGGCTCGGCCTCGTAGGCGTCCACTCCGACGCCGTACAGCCGCCCGGTGTCCAGCGCCTCCGCGGCGGCCCTCTCGTCGAGCAGACCGCCCCGCGCCGTGTTGATCACGATCGCCCCCGCCGGGAGCATCGCCAGGCGGGTGGCATCCACGAGGTGCCGCGTCTCGGGCAGGAGCGGGACGTGCAGGCTCACCACGTGCGAGCGCCGCACGAGGGTGTCGAGGTCGATGGATTCGACCCCGGCCGCCGAGGCCACCGCCCCGTCGATCTGGGGGTCGTAGGTCACGACCTCCATTCCGAACGCGGCGGCCCGCTCGGCCACGAGCCGGCCGATGGCGCCGAAGCCCACGACACCCAGGGTCCGCCCCGCCAGCTCGATCCCCTCGCCGCGGGTCCACTCCCCCCGCCGCATCGCCGCGTCCAACCGAGGGATGCCACGCGCCACCGCCAGCATCAGCCCGATGGTCAGCTCCGCCACGGCGAGGGCGTTGGCCCCCGGCGTGCGCGTCACGACGATGCCGTGGCGGGCCGCGGCATCCAGGTCGATGTTGCTGATCCCGGTTCCGTACCGCGCGATGGTGCGCAGCCGCCCCGCCGCGGCCAGCACGGGAGCGGTGAAGGGGTCGAGCCCCGCGATGACGCCGTCGAAGCCCGGCACGAGGTCGAGGAGCTCGTCCTCGGTGAGCGGCCGACCCGCCTCCGAGAACACGACGTCGTCGACCCGGTCGCGCAGTCGTCGCAGCGCGGGTGCGTCCTGCCGCCCCGCGAGGGAGGTCGGGGTGACCAGGACCCTCATCGGCGGACCCCGACGGGGCGCGAACGCTCGTAGTGCTCGAGGTAGCGTTCGAATCCCTCGACGTACTGGCTGCGACGCTCCTCCCGGGGCTCGATGACCCGCGAGGTCACCCCGTCGAGCGAGGGATGCCGGGGGTCGTGGCCGTGGGCAAGGAGTCCCATCCGCAGCGCGCCCGTGATCGAGCTGTGCTGCCGCGCCGACACCTCGACGGGCTGCCCGAGGGCGTCCACCGTCATCTGGGTCCAGAACGGCGACGACAGCACTCCCCCCGACAGCACGATGCGGGACGGGTCGCCGTTGACCGCGCGCAGCTCGGCGAAGCAGTGCACCAGCGAGTACACGATTCCCTCGAGCACCGACTGATACAGATCGATGTTGGTGTGGGCGGGGAGCATCTCGGCGAACCCGCCGCGGCGCTGATCCTGCCACCCGGGACTGCGTTCACCGAACAGGAAGGGAAGGAACACCGGCAGGTCGCGACGATCGTCGGAGAGCTGCGGCTCGATCTCGGAGAAGTCGGCGGAGCGGTCGAAGAACCGGTCGCGGGCCCAGTCGACGCAGTTGCCACACCCGGACGTCGCCGCACCGCTGAGCGGCCCGAGCGGCGAGCGATACGACCACGTGCTCATCGACTCCGAGAACGACGGCGTCGGGGTAGAGAAGCGCAGCGCACCGCTCGTGCCCATCGACAGCGTCATCTCCCCCGGCTCGATCGCCAGGTCACCGATCTGGTTCAGCCCGCCGTCCGGTCCCGGAACGAGCACCGGGATGCCGGACGGGATGCCGAGAAGACCCGCCGCCTCGGCGAGCAGGGGCGCGGTGTCGGTGCTCTCGGACAGTTCGGGCAGGACGACGCCGGTGAGCCCCAGGCGCTCGAGCACCTCCGAGTCCCACGAGACCGCCTCGGCGTTGAGCAGCCCGGAACCCGAGGCCAGGGAGGGGTTGCTCCAGACCCGGCCCGTCATCCGGGCGAAGATGAGCGACGCCTGATCGAGAACCGTGCGCCCCTCGATCTGCGCGCCGGACTCGAGGAGGTGACGCAGCTTGAACGCGGGGTAGGCGGCGTTCACCATGCATCCCGTCCGCCGGTAGAACCACCGCGTGAACTCCTCGTCGGCGCGCAGGCGTGCCCCCACCGTCCGCGCCCCCGTGTACGGCCACTCCATCACCGGCGTCACCGTGCGCAAGTCGTCGTCGGTGAGGACGAGACCGTGCCACGTGCCGATGAGCACGACGAGGTCGGGCGAGGATCCCGCCGCGACCTCGCGGCCGAGCGCCATGAGCTGGATGTAGATCGAGTCACCGTCGCGCACCGCCGCGTCGGCGACGGACACCTCGAATCGGCGCGAGCGCACGCGCATGCTGCCCGTGTCGGCGTCGAAGAGCAGAGCCTTCGCCGAGGTCGTGCTGGCTTCCAGCGCCAGGATCCTCACGATCGCACCGCCCCGCGGCGGGCGGTGCAGGAGCGGGAGAGGGATGCGGGTACGTGCGTCGTCGTCACAGCCTAATGATATGATCATTTCGCCTGACCTGACCACTACGTCGTGGGGAGTCCCGTGTCCGAAACCCTGGATCGTCTTCGAGAGTTCCGCGTGATTCCCGTGGTCACGGTCGATTCCGCCCCCGACGGCGAACTGGTCGGCGCGGCTCTGGTCGCCGGCGGTCTTCCCGTCGCCGAGTTCACGCTCCGCACCCCGGCCGCCCTGACCGCGATCGCCGCGGCCGCCCGCCGAGGCGATCTCCTCGTGGGAGCCGGCACCGTCGTGGATCCCGACCAAGTGGATGCCGCCGTGGCTGCCGGTGCGCGCTTCATCGTGAGCCCCGGCACCAGCACGCGTGTCCTCGAGCGCTGCCGCGCGCACGGCATCACCGTCATCCCGGGGGCGAGCACGGCCAGCGAGGTACAGGCCGCGCGGGAGCACGGCATCCGCACCGTGAAGTTCTTCCCCGCCGAGACGTCCGGGGGCGTCGCCGCCGTCCGCGCGCTGGCGGCCCCCTTCGGCGACGTCTCGTTCGTTCCCACCGGAGGGATCGACGCCGACTCGGCGCGCGCCTACCTCGATCTTCCCGCCGTGGCGGCCGTCGGCGGATCGTGGATGCTGCCCTCCGCGGCGATCCGCCGCGGAGACGTCGACACGGTCGTCGCCGCCGTCCGCGAGACCGTCACGCTCTCTCGCCCCGTCCTGACCGCCCAGTAGGCTGAAACCGTCCGGCCGCGTCCCCACGGCGCGACGTCTCACCCCGCACACACTCTGCAGGAGTCACGCATGTCCTCGACCCCCTCCCCGACCGGAACCTCGACCGACCAGGACCAGGCGCCGCACGAGGCCGCTTCGCACCACGAGGGCGCCCCCGCCCCCGAAGAGGTCGAGCGCCCCACCGCCGACGCCGACTCCCGCCCCGAGGGCTCGGGCGACGCGAGCGCGAACATCGGTGTGGTGGGACTCGCCGTCATGGGTTCGAACCTCGCGCGCAACCTCGCCAGTCGCGAGGGCAACACCGTCGCAGTGTTCAACCGCAGCGCCGACAAGACCGAGCACCTGGTCAGCGCCCACCCCGAGGCCGGCTTCGTCCCCTCGTACTCCTACGCCGACTTCGCCGCGTCGCTGTCGAAGCCGCGCACCGCGATCATCATGGTTAAGGCCGGGCGGGCGACCGACTTCGTCATCGACGAGCTCGTGAAGGTGTTCGAGCCCGGCGACATCATCGTCGACGGCGGCAACGCGCTGTTCAGCGACACGATCCGCCGCGAGAAGGCCGTGCGCGAGACCGGCATCAACTACGTCGGCATGGGTGTCTCGGGCGGCGAAGAGGGCGCGCTCCTCGGCCCCTCCCTCATGCCCGGCGGCTCCGACGAGTCGTGGCAGACGCTCGGCCCGATCCTGCGCTCGATCGCCGCGGTCGCCGAGGGCGAGCCGTGCGTCACCCACGTCGGGCACGACGGCGCCGGCCACTTCGTGAAGATGGTGCACAACGGCATCGAGTACGCCGACATGCAGCTCATCGCTGAGGCCTACGACCTCATCCGCCGCGCCACGGGCAAGACCCCCGCCGAGATCGCCGACGTCTTCGCCGAGTGGAACCGCGGCGAGCTGGAGTCGTACCTCATCGAGATCACCGCCGAGGTGCTGCGCCAGACGGATGCCGAGACCGGCACCCCCCTCGTCGACGTCATCCTCGACCAGGCGGGCGCCAAGGGCACGGGTGCCTGGACCGTGCAGACCGCGCTCGACCTGGGCGTGCCCGTGTCGGGCATTGCCGAGGCCACGTTCGCCCGGTCGCTGTCGAGCCACCCCGAGCAGCGCTCGGTGTCGCGCGAACTCCCCGGCCCGTCCGGCACCGACGTGCTCGCGGGCGAGGACGCCGACGCGTTCATCGAGCAGGTGCGTCTGGCTCTGTACGCCTCGAAAATCGTCGCGTACTCGCAGGGCTTCGACGAGATCCGTGCCGGCGCCGCCCAGTACGGCTGGGAGATCGACCTCGGCGCCGTGTCGAAGATCTGGCGCGGCGGGTGCATCATCCGCGCCCAGTTCCTCAACCGCATCGCCGAGGCCTACGACGCCGAGGCCGAACTGCCCGTGCTTCTGACCGCGCCGTACTTCGTCGAGGCCCTCGGCCGCGCGCAGGACGCGTGGCGCCACATCGTCTCGCTGTCGGCGGCCAGTGGCATCCCCGCCCCCGCCTTCAGCTCGTCGCTGGCGTACTACGACGGCCTGCGCGCC
This sequence comes from Microbacterium sp. ZW3a, assembly GCF_057167165.1. Lineage (NCBI taxonomy): Bacteria > Bacillati > Actinomycetota > Actinomycetes > Micrococcales > Microbacteriaceae > Microbacterium > Microbacterium sp. ZW3a. Next base: position 2,024,918 of record NZ_CM169903.1, read on the forward strand.
GAGCGCCTGCCCGCCGCCCTCATCCAGGGGCAGCGCGACTTCTTCGGTGCGCACACCTACCGTCGCATCGACAAGGAGGGGACGTTCCACACCCTCTGGTCGGGCGACCGCACCGAGATCGAGGCCGAGGACACGCACTGAGCCCAACCCAGACGAAGCGGCGACGGGCACTGCTCGTCGCCGCTTCGGCGTCGTATGCCGCGGGCCTGTGGTGGATGACGCTGCGGCCCGAGCCGTACAGCCCGGAAGCGGGAGGCCTCCTGGAGTGGCTTCTCGGGGTGCTCTCGTCGTCTCCCCTCACCGCGTGGATCACCTTCGATCTGGTGGAGTTCTCGGCCAACGTCGTTCTGTTCGTCCCCCTCGGAGTGCTCGCGATGGCCTGGGGCGCGCGCGGGTGGCACGGCATCCTGGGCGGGGCGCTCGTCAGTGTGGCGATCGAACTCACGCAACTGCTGCTCCTGCCCACCCGTGTGTCCGACGCGCGCGACATCGTCGCGAATACCGCCGGTGCGGCGCTCGGCGTCGCCATCGTCGTGGTCGCCCGACGTCACCGTCGGCTTCACAGCGAGCGCATAGCACCTGCCATAGAAAGCTCATAGATTCCCGCGCACAATGGGAGCTATGACCACGACCGACCCCTCCCCCGCCTTCACGCGCCCCGACGGCAGCGCCCTGCGCATCCTCGTGGTCGACGATGAGCAGATGCTCACCGACCTGCTGTCGATGGCGCTGCGCATGGAGGGGTGGGAGGTGCGCGCCGCCGGGTCGGGGTTCGAAGCCCTCCAGGCCGCACGGGAGTTCGAACCGGATGCCATGGTGCTCGACATCATGATGCCCGACCTCGACGGCATGGCGGTGCTGCAGCGGCTGCGCCACTCGGGCAACGACGTGCCCGTCCTCTTCCTCACGGCGAAAGACGCCGTCGCCGACCGCGTGGCGGGACTCACCGCCGGCGGCGACGACTACGTCACGAAGCCCTTCAGCCTCGAAGAAGTCGTCGCTCGGCTACGCGGTCTCCTGCGCCGTTCGGGAACGGCACTCACGCGCGACTCCGAGCCCATCCTGCGGGTGGGTGACCTCTCGCTCAACGAAGACAGCCACGAGGTCGTGCGCGCCGGAACCGAGATCGAGCTCACCGCGACCGAGTTCGAGCTCCTTCGCTTCCTCATGCGCAACCAGCGTCGCGTGGTCTCGAAGGCACAGATCCTCGACCGCGTGTGGAACTACGACTTCGGCGGCCGTTCCAGCGTCGTGGAGCTGTACATCTCGTACCTGCGCAAGAAGATCGACGTCGGGCACGAGCCGCTCATCCACACCGTCCGCGGCGTGGGTTACATGATCAAAGCCCCGCAGTGACGACCCGCCGGGCACCGCACCGCTGGTCGCTGCAATCGCGGCTGATGGCCGCGGTCATCGGGATGGTGGCCTTCATCCTCGTGATGATCGCCGTCTCCACCGGGGCGATCATCGCGAGCGTCCTGCAGACCAATCTCAACGCGCAGGTCTCCCAGGCCATGGCCAACGTGGCGGTCGGACCGTCGAGCACGGCGAGCGATGTGCTGACCGGCGGGCCCTTCCCCGACGGGACCGTGCTGGTCCTGCGCACCCCGCTGACGGGAGACACCGGTGCGTACGTCGACGGACGGTCGGTGCGTTCCCTCGACGAAGCACAGGTCAACGAGATCCGGGACGCGATCGCGACCGGGCTCTCCGAGGCCACGTCCGACACGATCGACCTTCCCGGGCTCGGCGACTACCGCGTCGGCGTGTCGGGGAACCAGGCCGGCACGGTGGCGGTGCTCGGTCTGCCGTTGAGCCAGGTCACCGCGACGATCGGCGCGATCCTCACCACGGTCGGGCTCGTGACCGCCGGCGGCCTGTTCCTCCTCGCCGTCATCATCGCGATCGTCATCCGCGTCGGTCTCCGCCCGCTGCGCGCCGTCGCCGAGACCGCCACCCGGGTGGCATCCATCCGTATGGACCAGGGCGATGTCTCCATCGACGAACGTGTTCCGTCCGAGCAGGTCGACGAGCACACCGAGATCGGTCAGGTCGGCGCGGCGCTGAATACGCTCCTCGACAAGGTCGACGCCTCGCTCGCAGCCCGCCAACGCAATGAAGAGCTCATGCGGAGGTTCGTGGCGGATGCCAGTCATGAACTGCGCACGCCGTTGGCCTCCATCCGGGGGTTCTCCGAGCTGTCGCTCCGCGCGATGCGGCAGGCGCAGGACGACGAAAGCCGCCAGCGCACCGCGATGGCCGTCGAGACCACGGAGCAATCCCTCGAGCGGATCCAGGCGCAATCGCTCCGCATGACCACGCTGGTCGAAGACCTGCTTCTGCTGGCCCGTCTCGACGAGGGGCAAGAACTCGTCTACGGCACGGTCGACCTGACGCGGCTGGCCGTGGAGGCCGTCGGCGACGCCCGTCCCGCCGGACCCGACCACGCGTGGTCGATCGACGTCGACGACGAGCCGGTGGAACTCGCCGGCGATGCCGCGCGGCTGAACCAGGTCGTCGCGAACCTGCTCGCCAACGCCCGCACGCACACCCCGGCGGGGAGCGAAGTCACGGTGTCGGTGACCCGCGAGGGCGACGACGCCGTGCTGCGCGTACACGACGACGGACCGGGCATCGACCCGTCCGTGGCGCCGCAGCTGTTCGAACGATTCGCGCGCGCGGATCGCTCCCGCGACCGCAAGACCGGCGGCACGGGCCTGGGCCTGTCGATCGCCCGAGCGATCGTCGAGGCGCACCACGGCACGATCTCGGTGCGCAGCGTTCCCGGCGACACGACGTTCGAGGTGCGGCTACCGGCGAAGCCGCGCGATCCCGCCTGAGCCGGCGGCCACGACACCGCTCCCCTCGTTCGCGGCCTCACTCCCACAGCGGACGGACGGAGGCCGCGAGAGAAGCGATCTGTCCGCCGTCGAGGATCACCCGCGATTCCGCCACGCCGAACGCGGGCCACTGCAGGACGAGCTCGAGCGGCCCCTCGGGCGGGAGGGGCCAGAGCCACAGACCGTCGCGCATGGTGAAGGAGTCACCGCCGCCCCCACCGCCGCTTCCGCTCATCCGAACGGTGTGTCCGTCGCCCTCCCCCGGGCCGCCGAAGCCCTCCTCGAGGAGAAGGCGTTCACCGTTGCCCAGGACGAGCCCCCACCGCAGGCGATCGGGCTCGCGCAGAAGCGGGCCCCCGTGTCCCGAGAAGTCCATCTGCGCCCGCTGCCACTGCCGCGCATCCTTCGCCCCGCGCCGAAGCGAGCGGTCGACGAGGAGCTCGACCCCGTCGGAGAACACGCGCGCGCCCACCAGGGCGATGACCACATCGTCTCCGCGACCGATGACCTCCGATATCGCCAGCAGGGTGGGCAGTTCGTCGCGGGGCGGTTCGAACGAGGGCGTGCGCTCTGTGCGCTGGTCGAAGGGGTTCTCGCCGTTGTCCGGAGGATCGGCGGGGAAGAATCCGGCGCTCATGCCCCCACTCTTGCGGGGTTGCCGCCGAGCCGCCACCCGCGTTCGACAGCACGCCCGGGGCTCAGTACCCCGCGAACGCGTCCGTCGTGAGCGATCTCGCCGTGGCGAGGGCGGGCGCGAGCGCCGAGATCAGTCGGGGCGGCCCCGACACGTACGCCGCCCGCTGGGCGATGTCGGGCACTGCCCGCAGGAGACGCTCGGCATCCACCCGGTCAGGACCTGCCCACACCCACCCCGCGGGGAGATCCCGCGGTTCGTCGCGCGAGAAGACCACCACGGGGATGCCGCTGGCGACGATGTCGTCGCGGAAAGCCAGCTCACTCGCCTCCGAGACGACGTAGACCAGCACGACGTCGCGGGCCTGGCCGGTGGCCGCGAGATGCCGCAGCTGCGAGACGAACGGCGTCACGCCGATCCCCGCCGCCACCAGCAGCACCGGCGCGGTCGGACGCGGAGGGAGCACGAAATCGCCCCACACGCCGGTGACCGCGAGCGTCGCTCCCGGCTCCACCGCGGCCAGTGCCCGCTTGTACGAGGACTGCGAGCCGTCCTTGAACGCGATGCGCACGAGCGGGAGGTCCTCCGGCGCCGACGCGATCGAGAACTCGCGGCGCGTGCCGCGGGAATCGGGGCGTCGGTGCGGGACGTCGAGCTCGAGGTACTGCCCCGGCGAGAAGGCGAACGGCCGGGCGGCACGGAAGGTCAGTTCGCGCACCGTGGGGGTGAGGTCGCGGCGCCCCTCGAGGCGCAGGCGCACCGCGGCGCGGAGGCAGAACAGGAACGCCAGCAGGTTGCCGATCAGCAGCGCCCGCTCCTGGCCGAGCGTGATGCCGCCGAGCGCGATGGGCCAGCCCGCGAGCACGCCGACCAGCACCGCGACCGCGAACTGCTGGCGACGCCGGGGCGGAAGCGTCAAGGGTTCCGACAGCAGGAAGGCGCCGAGGAACAGGAAAGGCGACGAGAACGCCACCTGCAGCAGCACCGCCGGCACATCCACCGGGAAGCCGACGGCCTGGAACTGCACCGTCGTGCGGACGAACGCCACCGTCATGGCCACGACCCAGAAGACCGCGACGATCGGGAGCTTGTCGGTACGCAGCAGCAGAAGCACCCCGAGAACGAGCACCGGGGCGGCCAGCAGGGGCGTTCCCACCCACCACGCGGAGGATCCGAGGTCGGGCGCCCAGATGCTCACGATCGTCAGCACGCTCGCCCCCGTGGCGGCGGGGTTGAAGATGTGGCGCCCGCGCCAGGCCAGCAGGTATTTCGACAGGGATGCCACGACCCCCGCCAGCACGAGGCCCGCGAGGCCCAGCGGCTCCAGCGTCGGGCGCAGCACGAACAGCAGGATCGCGGCGGTGATGAGCGAGGACTCGAGGCGGCGTGGCATCCGGAGCACGCTCTGCGCGAGGAGGTCGGTGAGGGCGCACGCGGCCGCGAGCACCACCGCGCTCACGGCGATCTCGAGCGGGTCGGGGCCCACGAGACCCGCGAACGACAGCGCGAGGGCGATCACCGTCAGCAGCCCCAGCGACGCCAAGACGAGGCGGTACATCGAGACCCGGCCGAGCAGGGCGAGCACGCGGGCCGAGCCCGCGGTGAGCATTGCGCTCACACTCATGAGAACACCTCTCCGCCCGTCGAAACGCCAGCCCGCAGGGCGAGCACGCGGGTCGAACCCGCCGTGAGCATCGCGGTCATGAGAACACCTCTCCGCCCATCGAAACGCCAGCCCGCAGGGCGAGCACGCGGGTCGAACCCGCCGTGAGCATCGCGGTCATGAGAACACCTCTCCGTCGAATCCGGGCGACCACTCCACGCGGCCGTCGGTGCGCATGCGCACCCAGTGCGCGTGCCAGGAGGCGGCGAGCTCGGGCCCGCCGTCGAAGAACAGGGCCGTGGCGAGCGCATCGGCCCGCATGGCGGTGTCGCTGATCGCCCACGTCGCCGCGTACGCGCGCACGGGCGCGCCGGTGCGCGCATCGAGCACGTGATGCAGCCCCTCGCCCCACGCGCGGCGGGTGATCGCCGAGGCGCACAGCGCTTGGTCACGCACGGTCACGACGCCGATCGCGCGGGTCGGGTCGTACGGATGCTCCAGCCCGACGCGCACGGGCGCGCCGCGCACGGCGAGGTCGCCCGACCCGTCGACGACGACATCGCCGACCCCGTGCGCGCCGAGGGCGTCCAGCACGAGGTCGACCAGACGCCCCTTGCCGAGCGCGCCGACGTCGATCATCGCGGGCGTCGCCACCGACAGGGTGCCGCTCCCCCAGGTCACGGTGTCGCGCCACGACGGCGCCGGGGTTGCCGCTCCCCGCGGCGTGAGCGACAGGCGGGCGTCGTACCCCAGCCGGGCGAGGCCGTCACCGACGAGCGGATTCACGGCTCCCGCGGTCGCCGCGTCGAGCTCGTCGTAGAGCGAGAGCATGGCATCCGTGTCGGCGGGGGCGTCGATGGATGCCACGGTCCCCGCGGCAAGCATCGACACCGGGGAGTCGTCGCGGAACCGCGACCACTCACGGTCGAAGTCCGCGATGACCGCCGTCACGGCTTCGCGGGCGATCGGGGACAGCGGATGCGCCGTCTCGATCGCCCACGACGTGCCGATCGCCTCGAAGGTCCACGCGGAACCCGTCGCGGCCGGAGCGCTCATCGGCTCAGGCCTGCGCCTCAGCCTTGATCGCGTCGACGGCCTTCATGAAGCCACCGCTGGTCAGCGACGAACCCGCCACCTTGCTGACCGAGATCTCGTCGAGCTTCTTGCCCACGACCTCGTCGGAGATTCCCCCGATGAACTCGCCCTGGTACCGCCGCGACTCGGCGGCCTGCGGATCTCCGGTGACGGTGACATCGGTGACGGTGTCACCGGCGATCGTCAGGGTGACGTCGACGGTCTCGACGCTCTCGGGCGTCGCGTACTGCCCCGTCGCCTCGTACGTGCCGTCGGCGTAGGCGCCGGCGGTCGTCGAGCCCCCCGCAGCCGCGCTCGCGGCGGGGGCCGACGACGCCGCGGGCGCGGCGGCCGACTCGGCCGGAGCCGCGGCGTCGGTCGCCCCGCCGGCGCAACCGGCGAGGGTGACGATCCCGGCGACGCCCACGAGGGCAGCGCCCAGTCGGGCGGGGCGGGGTACGGCGGTGGTGCGGATCATGAGGGTCCTCCTTCGGTCGTGCCTCGCGGCGCGGTCGTACTCACGGTAGAGACACGGCCTCGGGGAACCGGGGGTTCAGCGGAGATCCTATGAAAACGCCCAGCGCGTCAGGCGTCTCCGCCGAACATGCTCGTGACGGAGCCGTCTTCGAAGACCTCGTGGATCGCGCGCGCGAGGAGCGGGGCGATCGGCAACACCGTCAGCCCCGGGAAGCGGCGCTCCGGGGGCAGCGGAACGGTGTCGGTGACCACGACCTCGTCGATCGCGGCATCCTGCAGACGCTCGCTCGCCGGGTCGCTGAAGATCGCGTGGGTCGCGGCGACGATGACCTTGCGCGCGCCGCTGGCCTTGAGCGCCTGAGCCGCCTTCTGGATCGTGCCGCCGGTGTCGATCATGTCGTCGACGAGCAGACACGTGCGGCCGTGGACGTCACCGACGATCTCGTGCACCGAAACCTGGTTGGCGACCTTCGGGTCGCGACGCTTGTGGATGATCGCCAGCGGAGCACCGAGGCTGTCGGACCACGTGTCGGCCACGCGCACGCGACCCATGTCGGGAGAGACGACCGTGAGCGTCTCGCGGTCCTCGCCGGTGAGACCCTGCTGGAAGTGCTCGAGCAGAACGGGCTTGGCGAACAGGTGGTCGACGGGTCCGTCGAAGAAGCCCTGGATCTGTGCCGCGTGCAGGTCGACGCTCATGATGCGGTCGGCACCCGCCGTTTTGAGGAGATCGGCCACGAGACGCGCGCTGATGGGCTCGCGACCGCGGCCCTTCTTGTCTTGACGCGAGTACGGGTAGTACGGCGCGACGACGGTGATGCGCTTGGCCGAGGCGCGCTTGAGCGCATCGAGCATGATGAGCAGCTCCATGAGCCACTCGTTGACCGGCGGGCCGAACGACTGCACGACGAACACGTCGCAGCCACGGATCGACACCTCGAAGCGCGTGTAGATCTCACCCGAGGCGAACGTGCGGTGCTCGGTGGGAGCGAGCTCGGTGCCCAGGTGATGCGCCACCTCGACAGCCAGCTCGGGGTGCGAGCGCCCGGACGCGACGACCAACCGCTTCTTGGTCTTGGCGACGAGCCCGGGGGCGATGCCGTTGTCGCGGTCGAGATCAACCCTGTTCTTCTTACGAGCCATCGCGCGCTTCCTGTTCAGCCCGGGCCCGCGCGGCGACGTCCGCCGCTCCGGTGCCCGGTCGATTCTTCTCGACCCACCCCTCGATGTTCCGCTGGGGTGCAACGCTGAGTGCCAGAGCCCCGGCCGGGACATCTTTGCGAATGACCGCGCCGGCACCGGTCTTCGCGCCATCCCCAATCGTAACCGGCGCGACGAAGACGTTGTGCGAGCCGCTGTGCACCTCGTCGCCGATGACGGTGCGGTGCTTGGCGAGGTCGTCGTAATTCGCGGTGATCGCGCCAGCCCCGAGGTTCACGTTGCGGCCGATCTCGGTGTCGCCGATGTACGACAGGTGCGGCACCTTGCTGCCCTCGCCGATCGAGGAGTTCTTCACCTCCACGAACGTGCCGACCTTGCCCCTCACCCCGACCCGCGCGTTGGCGCGCAGGTAGGCGAAGGGCCCGACGGTGGCGCCGGCAGCGACGACGGCCAGAGTGGCGTCGGTGCGGGTGATCGTGGAGTCTTCTCCGACCTCGCAGTCGACGAGGCTCGTGTCGGGACCGATCGTGGCGCCCGCGGCGACGACGGTCGCGCCGAGCACGTGCGTGTTGGGCAGGATCGTGACGTCGGGCGCGAGGGTGGCCGTGACGTCGATCCACGTCGTGGCCGGGTCGACCACGGTGACGCCCTCGAGCTGCCACCGGCGGACCGTGCGGGCATTGAGGGTGCGCCCGGCCTCCGACAGCTGCACGCGGTCGTTGACGCCCAGGGCCGCGGCGGCGTCGGACGTGGGGGATGCCGCCACCCCCAGGCGCGCGTCGCGCAAGAGCCCGACCACGTCGGTCAGGTACTTCTCGCCCTGGGCGTTCGCGGTACCCACGCGCGCCAGCTGGTCGCGCAGCGGCGCCGCCTGGAAGACGTAGACGCCGACGTTGATCTCGGTGACGGCGGCCTCGTCGGCCGTGGCATCTTTCTGCTCGACGATGCGCTGCACGCCGTCGATTTCGTCGCGGATGATCCGGCCATACCCCCGGGGGTCGTCCACGTGGGCGCTGAGGAGGGTGACGGCCGTTCCCCCGGTGCGATGGGTCTGCACGAGCTCGACGAGCGTGTGGGACTCCAGAAGCGGAACGTCGGCGCTGAGCACGAGCACATCGCCCTCGAACCCGTCGAGGGCCCCGAGGGCCGCCTCGACCGCGCGGCCCGTGCCGGGGATCTCGTCCTGGTCGACGACGACCACGCCCGGGGCGAGCTCGGCGACCGTCTCGGCCACGCGCTCCCGCTCGTGGCGCACGACCACCACGATGCGGGTCGGGTCGAGGGATGCCGCGGTGTCGAGAACGTGCCCCACGAGGGGGCGCCCGCCCACGCGGTGCAGAACCTTGGGGGTGCGCGAGCGCATCCGCGTTCCCTGACCCGCAGCGAGGACGACGACGGCCAACTCGGTCGGTGATGTCATGCTCCGCCGCCAGGATTCGAACCTAGACCTAACAGCTCCAAAGGCTGTCGTGCTGCCGTTACACCACGGCGGACCGCGCCAGGGGCGCTGGTCAAGTCTGCCAGACGGCGAGCCGGGGGCGTTCTCGACATAATGAATCCGTGAGCCGGGACAGCGACGAAGTGGATCGCATCGTCGAGGCGTGGGTGCGCCAGCGTCCCGACCTCGACTTCTCGCCCCTGGAAGTGCTCTCGCGCGTCGCGCGCCTCTCCCGCCATCTCGATATCGCCCGCAAAGAAGCGTTCCGACGCAGCGATATCGAGTCGTGGGAGTGGGACGTCCTCTCGGCGCTGCGACGCGCCGGTGAGCCGTACCAGCTCAGCCCCAAGCAGCTGCTCCAGCAGACGCTGGTCTCCAGCGGCACGATGACCAATCGCATCGACCGGCTCGTCGCCCGCCGGTTCGTCCGACGCGAATCCGACCCCGGCGACGGACGGAGCATCCTGGTGACCCTGACCGAAGACGGACGCGTCCGCGTGGATGCCGCGATCACCCGCCTCGTCGACGCCGAGGCCCTTCTCCTGGAGGCCATCTCCCGCGGCGACCGCGAGCGCCTGGCGACGCTGCTCCGCAAGCTCAGCCTGGGGTTCGACGCATGAGCGCCCCCGCGGCACCGACGTCGACGTGGCGGCGGATCTTGGCGTGGTTCGACGTGCGCTTCCGCTCGCCCGCGGCGATCTACGGCCTCATCGTGTTCACGGCGTTCGTGACGATCGCCGAAGACCACGCCGAGAGCATGGAGGACATGCTCGCCACCTCGGTGGCGAGCCTCATCGTGTTCTTCATCGCCCACGTCTTCGCGCATACGCTCACCGAGCATTCCGAACACGGCTTGCGCGCGGCCACGCGAAACGCCGTGCGGCACGGCGCCGGAATGCTGTACGCCTCGATCCCGTCGATCCTCGTGCTCGTGATCGCCGACCTCAGCGGCGCGACGATCTCCGACGCGGTCGACTACTGCATGCTCGCCACGTTCATCGTGCTCGCGATCCTCGGGTACCACGCGTTCCAGAGCCGCCGAGCGCGGTTGCTGACGCGGATCATCGGCGCCGTCGCCACGGCGATGCTGGGCCTGTTCATCGTGATCCTCGAGTACGGCTTCCACTGACGCCGCACCCCGGGCGTCAGCCGATGGACTCCGTCAGCTCGAACCACCGCATCTCGAGTTCGTCACGCTCGGCCTCCCACTCGGTGATGCGCTGCATCTTCTCACCGAGACCGACGTAGTCCGACTGGTCGTGGTCGGCCAGCGCTGCCCGGGCGGCGTCGATCTGTCCCTGCAGCTTCTCGATCTTGCGCTCGGCCGCCGACGCCTCTTTCTGCGCGGCACGGAGATCGGCGCCCTGCAAGCCCGGGGTCGCCGCAGCCGGGGCGTCGGCGGAGCGGGAGGGCTCGGCATCCTGAAGCGCCCGGAGGCGCAGGTACTCGTCGACACCGCCGGGGAGGTGACGGAGCTTGGCGTCGAGGATCGCGAACTGCTGGTCGGTGACGCGCTCGAGAAAGTACCGGTCGTGCGAGACGACGATGAGCGTGCCCGACCAGGAGTCGAGCAGGTCTTCCATCGCCGCGAGCATGTCGGTGTCGAGGTCGTTCGTCGGCTCGTCGAGGATCAGGACGTTCGGCTGGTCCAGCAGGATCAGCAGCAGCTGGAGGCGACGCTTCTGCCCGCCCGAGAGGTCCTTCACCGGGGTCGACAGCTGTGCGCTCGAGAATCCGAGACGCTCCAGGAGCTGCCCGGGAGTGAGTTCCTGTGACTTCGACCCCGCCCCGAACGTGTAGGTGGTGCGCAGCCCGGCGATCACCACCCGGACCGGGTCGTTCATGTGCTGCTCGAGCTCGTCGAGACGCTGCGTGAGGGTCGCGACCTTGACGGTCTTCCCTCGCTTGACGCGACCGGTCGTCGGCTCGACGGTGCCCGAGATGAGGCCGAGGAGAGTCGACTTTCCGGCGCCGTTCACGCCCAGGATGCCGGTGCGCTCCCCCGGTGCGATCCGCCACTCGACGTCGCGCAGCACGGTGTGGTCGCCGTAGACGACGCCGGTGTCGAGGAGGTCGACGACGTCTTTGCCGAGGCGCGAGACGGCGAGGGACTGCAGGGCCACGCGGTCGCGGATCTCGGGCACGTCGGCGATCAGCTCGTTCGCCGCGTCGATACGGAACTTCGGCTTCGAGGTGCGGGCCGGCGCGCCGCGGCGCAACCACGCGAGTTCTTTGCGCGCGAGGTTCTGCCGGCGCTGTTCGATCGTCGCGGCCTGACGGTCCCGCTCGACGCGCTGGAGGATGTACGCGGCGTACCCGCCCTCGAAGGGCTCGACGAGGCGGTCGTGCACCTCCCACGTGACGGTGCAGATCTCGTCGAGGAACCACCGGTCGTGCGTCACGACCAGGAGTCCCCCGGCCGACGGCGACCAGCGACGCTTCAGGTGCCCGGCGAGCCAGGTGATCGCCTCGACGTCGAGGTGGTTGGTGGGCTCGTCGAGGAACAGCACGTCCCAGTCGCCGGAGAGCAGCCGCGCGAGGGCGACGCGGCGGCGCTGTCCGCCGGAGAGGTCGCCCAGCCGGGCATCCCACGGCAGGTCGCCCAGGAGCCCCGCGATGACGTCGCGCGTGCGCGCGTCGCCGGCCCACTCGTGCTCGGCGCGATCACCGACGACCGCGTGCCCGATCGTGTCGTCATCGTCGAGGGTGTCCTGCTGATCGAGGACGCCGACCGTCACTCCCCCGCGCACCGTGACGCGCCCGCCATCGGGCTCGCGACGCCCCGCGAGCATGCCGAGCAGGCTCGACTTGCCATCGCCGTTGCGACCGACGATGCCGATCCGATCGCCCTCGTTCACGCCCAGCGAGACGGAATCGAAAACGACCTTGGTCGGGTATTCCAGGTGGAGGGCTTCGCCCCCGAGCAGATGTGCCATATCCGTCCCAGGCTACGCGGCGTGAGCGTGCTCCCGCGCGTACAGCGGGGCCGCCCGGTCTCCCGGACGGCCCCGCTGGGGTGACGTGTGCTCAGAGGCCGTTGGCCGCGAGCCACTCCTTCGCGATGTCGGGGGTCGACTCCTGGTCGACGGTGGACTTCACGTTGAGCTCGACCAGACCCTCGGGGGTGAGGGCGGCGCTGACCTTGTTGAGGATGTCGGAGACCTGCGACGCGACGCTCGAGTTCACGACCGGGACGACGTTCGAGGCGAGGAAGAGGCCCTCGGGGTCGTCCAGCGTCACGAGGTCGTCGGTCTGGATGCGCGGGTCGGCGGTGTAGACGTTCGCGATGTTGATCGTGCCCGCGATGAGGTCGTCGACGGTGGTCTCACCGGTGGGCGTGAACTGGACGTTCACGCCGTACGTCTCCTGCAGACCCGTGGGGCCGTAGGGACGCTCGGCGAGCTCGGCGTTGCCGCCCAGCGTCAGCGGCGTGGCGACGTTCGCCAGGTCGGCGATGCTCGTCAGACCGTTGGCCTCGGCGAACGCGGCGGTCACGGTGTACGAGTCCTGGTCGGTCGCCGACGACTGGTCGAGCACCTCGAGGCCCTCGGGGAGGGCGTCGGGGAGCGCGGCGTAGACCTCGTCGGACGTGCGCGCGGTGGTCTCCTCGTCGAAGAACTGCAGCAGGTTGCCGCTGTACTCGGGGAAGACAGTGACGGTGCCGTCTTCGAGTAACGGGATGTACGCGTCGCGCTGACCGATCTGGAACTGGCGCGTGACCGTGAGCCCGGAGTTCTCGAGGGCCTGGGCGTAGATCTCGGCGATGATCTCGTTCGAGAAGTACGCCTGCGAGCCGACGACGATCTCGTCGGACGAGACCTCTCCGTCGCCGTTGCTCAGGGGATCGCTCGATGCGCCGCAACCGGCGAGGGCGAGCGAGGCGACCGCGAGTCCGGCGAAAACGCCGAGACCCTTGCGAGTTCGTGCTGTGAACATGGGTTCCTCTTTCTGGTGATGGGACGTCGGGTGAGTCAGGTGGCCGAGCCGGATGCGCCCGAGACGGCGGGAGCGCCGACCGCGAGGGCTTCCGCGCGGCGTTCGCGCACCGAGCGGGTGCGGGGCGACGCAGCGCCGGCGGCGCGGATGCCCCGGGGCACGACGAGGTGCTGGAGGAGCGCGAACAGCCCGTCGAGGACGAGCGCGAGCACGGCGACGAGGATGGCGCCACCGATGAGAATGTCGAACCTGCGCAGCGGGATCGCCGCGATGATGTACTGCCCGAGGCCGCCGAGACCGATGTACGCGGCGATGGTGACCGTCGCCAGCACCTGCAGCGTCGCCGCCCGGATTCCGCCGACCAGCAGGGGGAGCCCGAGGGGCACCTCGATGCGCCACAAAATCTGACGCTCGGTCATGCCCATGGAGCGCCCGGCGTCGAGCACGCGACGGTCGATGGCCTCGAACCCGGTGTACGCGCCCGCGAGCAGCGACGGGATCGCGAGCACCACGAACGAGATCACCGCAGCTTCGGGCTTGTGGAGCACGCCGAGGAGCAGCGTCAGCAGAATGAGCAGACCGAACGAGGGGATCGCTCGCGCGGCCCCCGAGATCGCGACGGCCGCTTCGCGGCCCTTGCCGGTGTGCCCGATGTACCAGCCCAGGGGAACGGCGATCGCGCCCGCGATGAGCACCGAGATCGCGGTGTAGAGCAGCTGCACGCCGATCGCGACCGGGATGGAGTCGAACTGACCGGAATCGCCCGAGAAGATCCAGGCGATGGCTTCGCCGAGGAGGTTCATGCGGTCACCTCCTCGCGGGCCGAGCGACGCGACGGGGTCTTCACCCGACGTGTCCACGGCATGAGGAGTCGCCCGGCGATCACCAGCAGCAGGTCGATCACGAGCGCGAGCACGACGACCGCGACCACGCCCGCGAAAACCTCGGGGATGATGCGGCGCTGCAGACCATTGGTGAACAGGTAGCCGATGTTCTGGATGCCGACCAGGATGCCGACCGTGGCCAGGGCGATCGTGCTGGAGGAGGCCACGCGCAGCCCCGCGAGGACCACGGGTCCGGCCAGAGGGAACTCCACGGCCCAGAAACGGCGGAACGACCCGTAGCCCACCGCGGTGGACGCCTGGCGCACGCCGGCATCGACCGAGTCCAGTCCGTCGGCGACGGCCCGCACGAGGATCGCGACGGCGTAGATCGCCAGCGCCACGATGAGGTTCTGCTCGCTGACGATGCTGTACCAGCCCGTGATCACCGGGACGAGGATGAGCAGCGCGAGCGACGGGATCGTGTAGAGCAGACCGGTGATCGTGATCACCCCGCTACGCACCAGTTGGTAGCGCCACGCCACCCACCCGAGCGGAATGCTCAGCAGGAAGCCGACGACCAGCGCGATGAGGCTCTGACGCAGATGCACCAGCGTCAGCTCCCCGATGAGGTCGAGGTTGTTCCACACCCAAGTCACGGGCGGGGCTCCTCCACCAGAGAGCCCTGCGTGCGGCCGTCGGCGTCGACGACGACCGTGCCCCGCGGGGTCTGCTTCAGGTGCAGCGCGCGCTTGCCCTTCACGGCGCCGATGAAGCTCTCGACGAAGTCGTTCGCCGGATTCTCGATGATCTCGCTCGGCGCACCGACCTGGGCGACGCGAGCCCCCTTCTCGAGCAGCACGACCTGATCGCCGAGCAGGAACGCCTCGTCGATGTCGTGGGTGACGAAGACGATGGTCTTGCCGATGTCGCTCTGCAGCCGGATGAGCTCTTGCTGCAGCTCATCGCGCACGATCGGATCGACGGCACCGAACGGCTCGTCCATCAGCAGGATGTTCGGGTCGGCGGCCAAGCCTCGAGCAACGCCGACGCGCTGCTGCTGACCGCCCGAGAGCTGGCTGGGATACCGGTCGGCCATCGCGGTGTCGAGGCCGACCGTCTCCATGAGCTCGAGCGCCCGCGTGCGCGCCTTCTTGCGGTTCTCGCCCTGCAGGACCGGCACCGTGGCGATGTTCTCTGCCACCGTGAAGTGCGGAAGCAGGCCGGAGTTCTGCATGACGTAACCGATGCTGCGCCGCAGCGCGACCGGCGAGCGGGAACCGATGTCGTCGCCGTCGATCGTGATCGAGCCCGACGAGGGCTCCACCATGCGGTTGATCATGCGGAGGAGTGTCGTCTTGCCACACCCGGAGGACCCCACGAAGACCGTCGTCTTCCGGGAGGGGATGACGAGACTGAAATCGTCGACGGCGGTGGTGCCGCCGGGGAAGACCTTGGATACGGCCGAGAACTCGATCATGCGCGTGTCCGAGGTCAGTCGGAGACCACGACCTTGCGGTCGAAGGCGAGGTATCCGGCGAAGTCGGTGCCGACGCGGTCGATCGCCCCCGGGCGCAGGTCGGGGTAAGACCATGCGCCGTCGGGGAGCTCCGCGCCCTCGAGGGAGATGTTCCAGTACTGGGCCGCCCCCTTCCAGGGGCACGTGTAGGCGGTGGGGCTCGTCGAAAGAGCTCCCTCGCGTACCGCGCTCGGCGGGAAGTACCAGTTGCCTTCGATGGAGACCAGATCGTCGCGATCGGCTTCGGCGATCGTGACGCCGTCGAGTACTGCCTTCATGGGAACTCCCCTTTCGTGACCGCGTACGGGCACAAGGCTCGCCGGTGCGAGCCGTTTTGTCGAGGCTAGCGAGGGCGTCCGACACGAAACGGCAGATTGCCGCGTGTGACGACCTCGGCTATGGTGCGACCCCCTCAGACCAGCCGCGCCCCGGCCACCGGGCCGTGGACGTGAAGGGCATGCAGCCCCGAGGCGCTCAGCGTCACCTGCAGATCGATCGCCGACGCCTCGTCGGCCGCGAGGAAGGCGAGGGTGGGACCGGATCCCGAGACGAGACCGGTCAGAGCTCCCGATCGCTCTCCTCGCTCGAGGACGCGCGCCAGGTCCGGTCGCAGGTGCAGCGCGGGCGCCTGAAGATCGTTGCGGACGGTCGAGGCCAGCATGGCGGCGTCGCCCTGCCGCAGCGCGTGCAGGACGCCCCGATCGACGGCCGGAACGCGGGGCGCGGGTCCGATGTCACCCGAGTGACGCTCACGATGCGCGTCGAGTTCGCCGTACACCACCGGTGTCGACAACCCGAGCTCGTTGGGCACGAGCACCCAGTCGAAGCGACCGGAAGCGAGGGCCGGGCTCAGTTCGTCTCCCCGGCCCGTCCCGACGGCCGTCCCGCCGAGGAGCGCGAAGGGCACGTCCGCCCCCAGCTGCGCCGCCAGACGCGCGAGGTCGGGGGTCGGCATCCCGATCCCCCAGAGAGCGTCGCACGCCACGAGCGCCGCCGCGGCGTCGGCGGATCCGCCGCCCATGCCGCCCGCCACGGGCACGGCCTTGCGGACGGCCAGATGCACTCCGCGGTCGATCCCCGCCGTGCGGGCCAGCAGACGGGCCGCGCGCACGGCGAGGTTGCGCTCGTCGGTGGGAACACCGTCGATGTCGACGGCGGCGGTGCCGGTGACCTCGATCGTGATCTCGTCGGCCGCCGTCGCGGTGATCTCCTCGTACAGCGAGACGGCCTGATAGGCCGTGGCCACCTCGTGGTAGCCGTCGTCCTGCACGTCGCCGACCTCGAGGAAGACGTTGATCTTGCCCGGCGCCCGCACCCGCACGGCCGCGGGATCGCGGGGGGTCATTGCCCGACCCGTCGGCCGTGGACCCGCACCGTCGCCGCGTGTGCGAAACTGGAACGTCGGCCCGAAGGCGTCCGGCCCGCGAGAGGCGGGTCGACGACGGCCGGGCCGGAACGGGCACACTCAGTCACTCTTCGACAGTAGCGCCCCGTTCCCCGCCGTCCGGCGCCGTCGCCGAAACGCGACCGTAACGCCGCGTACCTACGGTGTAGCGAACCGTCCTTATCACCCCCGAGGAGGCAATATGCGATCGATGGTCCCCCTTTCTTTCGAGACCGATCCCTGGCGCGCGCTCCTCTCCCGATCTGATATCCGCATGGTCGACGGCATCCTGCACGTCATTGACGACGACTCGACCCCGGCCGACGCCGAACGCGACGACCTGCTCACCGTGGCGGCGGCGATCGAGGCCGCGGGCGTTTCCGTCCTGCTCGTGCGCGACGCCAACCGTCGCCCCAAGCTCGTCGTCGATACCGCCCACGCGGATGCCGCTCTCGCAGCGCTGCGCGACCCCGACCTCGGACCCGTCTATCTCAAGGCGCGCGGCGAGGACCCCGTTCCCGCGCACAGCGTCGTCCCGCACCGGAACGCCGTCGAGGCCTACGCCGTCTTCCGCCCCCGCACGTCGACCGAGGGGTCGTACCGCTACGGCGCGGCTTTAGCCCCGCGCCTGGAACTGTGGCGCTTCGGCGCGCAGACGATCGAGGCTCCGCGCCCGAGCGCTCTGACGCGGCGCCGCTTCGCCGTGGCAGACCTCGATCTCGTCGAGATCGAGCGGTACGGGCGCCGCTGGCGCACGGTGTCGGGCATGTTCGACCCGCACCCGAACGAGTTCACCGCCGACGTCGACATGGTCTTCTCGTGGGTCGACGGCTCCTCCAGCGACTTCCAGCGCCAGCGCGCGGCCCGTATGAAGGGGTACGTCGTCGGCGACGGCGATGACAACGCCGCGCGCTACCGCCAGGTCGACGAGCTGCGCTACGCCCTGCGCAGCGTGCACATGTACGCCCCGTGGGTGCGGCGCATTTTCATCGCCACCGACTCCCCCACGCCCGAGTGGCTCGCCGACCACCCCAAAGTCACGATCGTGCGCAGCGAGGAGTTCTTCGCCGACCCGTCCGTGCTCCCCACGCACAACTCGCACGCCGTCGAGGCCCAGTTGCACCGGATCCCGGGGCTGGCGGAGCACTTCCTCTACAGCAACGACGACATGTTCTTCGGTCGCCCGGTCACGCCCGAGCTGTTCTTCAGCGGGGCCGGCATCAGCCGGTTCGTCGAGAGCGGCATCCGCATCGGCAGCGGGCCGGCTCACACCGACCGGTCGGGGCACGACAACGGCCTGCGCGTGAACCGGGCGCTCCTGAAGGAGCGGTTCGGCCGCGTGATCACGCTCGACCTCGAGCACTGCGCCACGCCGCTGCGCCGTTCCGTCGCATACGAGCTCGAGCGCGAGTTCGCCGACGATTACGCCCGCACCGCGGGGAGTCGCTTCCGGTCGGCGACCGATATCTCGGTCACCAACAGCCTCTACCACTACTACGCCCTGGCCACCGGTCGCGCGGTCGTCACGGGTGAGCCGCGCACCCGCTACGTGCAGACGACGCAGCTGGACTCGCTGCGCCGCATGGAGCGCCTGGTCTCGCGCCGCGACACCGACATGTTCTGCCTGAACGACGGCAGCGTCCCCGAGATCCCCGAAGAGGTGCGCGTACCCGCGCTACGGGCGTGCCTCGAGCGCTACTTCCCGATCGCGGCCCCGTGGGAGAAGACGGCGGTCAACGCAGGATCGGCGACGGCGTCGGCGGCGGCGACACCCGCCCGCTGAGACCGCGGTTCGTCGGCACGGCGATGCCCGCCGAGCGCAGGCGTTCCTGCGATTCGGCGGCGTCGACGTACTGCAGCACCTCCGCGGCACCGACGGGAACGACCGAGTGCACGATCGTCTCGTCGTAGACGTGCACGAGGTTGAACCCCTGCGCCCCGTCCTGCGGTCGCGTTCCCCCGACGGGCACCATGAGGTCCTGCGTGTAGCAGGTCGCAGAGGCCACCGACACGGGGATGCCGGCGAAGGTGGCGAACGTGGAGTAGTGGAGGTGGCCCGCGAGGATCGCGCGCACATCGCTCCCGCGCAGCACGTCGGCGAGCACGCGCTGCTCGCGCAGTTCGACGGTCGCGGCGAGATCGAGGACGCTCGGCACCGGCGGGTGATGCATGGCCAGGATCGTCCCGAGCGGGGCGGGGACCGACAGCACGTCGGCGAGCCACTCGCGCTGGGCGGCGGTGACCTCGCCGTGGTGCTGCCCCGGAACCGATGTGTCCAGCGTCACGACACGCAGACCGTTGAGTTCGTCCACCCGGTCGACCGGAGCGGTCGGGTCTCCGTGGTCGGCGGGGAGCAGGTGCGAGCGGAACGTCGCACGGTCGTCGTGGTTGCCCATGACCCAGATGACCGGGGCGCCGAGGCGCTCGGCGGCCGGTTCGACGAGCGCGCGGACGCGCTCGTACGCATCTCCCTCACCGAAGTCCGCGAGGTCGCCGGTGAAGATGAGCCCGTCCGGGCGGACGCCGGACGCTTCGATCGCCGCGATCGCCTGCGCGAGGTACGCCTCGGAGTTCACCCGGTCGTACAGCGGCGCACCGCCGGCTCGCAGGTGGGTGTCGCTGAGGTGCAGTAGCACGCGTTCAGCACGCGGATATTCGGCGTAGCGCATCTCGTTCCCTTCGGGTCGTCGGATACGACCTCTGCCCGGCGTGATGCTCCCGGTTGGGCTGAAATGTTACAGACATGTTTCCGGAACGCGTGATGAACACGTCGGGAAATCGCCCCGCGCCGACCTCGCGGCAGGGCGCGTGTCAGAGCGCGGCGATGCGGGCGTAGTCCTCGACCGAGAGTTGCTCTCCGCGCAACGTCGGGTCGACACCGGCCCGTTCCATCGCCGCCGAGGCGGCCGCGGCCGAGCCGCCCAGCACCCCGGCCAGCGCTTGGCGCAGCATCTTGCGGCGCTGCTGGAAGGCGGCATCCACGATCTCGAAGGTGCGGCGACGGTGCTCCTCGCTGCCGCGGGGCTCGGCATCCCGCTCGAAGCCGACGAGGATGCTGTCGACGTTGGGGACCGGCCAGAACACCTGCCGCGAGACGGTGCCGGCGAGCCGCCACGAGCCGTACCACGCCGCCTTGACACTCGGAGCGCCGTACACCTTCGACCCCGGAGGAGCCGCCAGACGCTCCCCCACCTCGGCCTGCACCATGACCACGCCGCGCTGCAGGTAGGGGAAGGTCTCGAGGAAGTGCAGGAGGACCGGCACCGAGACGTTGTAGGGAAGGTTGGCGACGAGCACCGACGGCTCCCCGGGCAGGTCGGTGACGCGCAGCGCGTCGGCGTCGATCACGTCGAGACGATCGGAGGGAACACCGTGAGCTGCGGCCGTGTGCGGCAGTCGCTCCGCGAGGCGGTGATCGATCTCGACCGCGACGACGGACGCGCCGGTCTCGAGGATCGCCAGCGTCAGGGAGCCCAGACCGGGGCCGATCTCGACCACCCGATCGGATGCCGACACCCCGGCGGCGTGCACGATCTTGCGCACCGTATTGGCGTCCACGACGAAGTTCTGGCCCAGCTTCTTGGTCGGGGTCACGTCGAGGTCGGCGGCGAGCCGGCGGATCTCGGAAGCGCCGAGGAGCGAAACGGGCATTGTTCCACTGTATCCAGCCTCCGCCCGATCGACCTCCGACAGCAGTAACGTGGGCGGGTGAGCCAGACGCAGTCGATCCCCGCCAACGCCTTTACCCTGCGGAGTCCCTACGGACGCCGCGCCGTGGTCCTCTCGATCGCCGCGGCGGTGGGAGGGTTCCTCTTCGGCTTCGACTCGTCGGTCATCAACGGCGCCGTCCGTTCGATCGAGACGGACTACACGAAGGAGCCCTTCCTCACGGGCTTCGTCGTCGCGATCGCGCTCATCGGCTGCGCGATCGGCGCCGTGGCCGCCGGTGCGCTCTCCGACCGCTACGGGCGCCTGAAGGTCATGATCGTCGGCTCGGCGCTGTTCCTCATCTCGTCGGTGGGGTCCGCGCTGACCTTCAGCGTTCCCGATCTCATCGTCTGGCGCGTGATCGGCGGCCTCGGCATCGGTATCGCCTCGGTGGTGGCCCCCGCCTACATCGCCGAGGTCGCTCCGCGGCAGATCCGCGGCAGCCTCGCCTCGCTGCAGCAGCTCGCGATCACGCTCGGCATCTTCGCGGCGCTCCTGAGCAACGCCCTTCTGGTCGCGGCCGCCGGTGGCAGCGCCGACAACGTGCTGTGGTGGGGCCTCGACGCGTGGCGCTGGATGTTCCTCATCGGGGTCATTCCCGCGGCCGTCTACGGGTTCCTGGCCTTCACGATGCCGGAGTCTCCCCGGTTCCTCCTCGCCCGTGGCCGCGCCGACGAGGCACGCGAGATCTTCGCCCGCCTCGTTCCCCCCGCCGACCTCGAAAAAACGATCAACGAGCTCACGAACGGCATCGAGAACGACCGAAAGAACAAGAGCGCCTCGCTCGCGGGCCCCGCTCTCGGCCTTCAGCCGATCGTGTGGATCGGCATCATCCTGTCGGTGTTCCAGCAGTTCGTCGGTATCAACGTCATCTTCTATTACTCCACGAGCCTGTGGCGCGCCGTCGGGTTCGACGAGAGCAACTCCCTGCTCATCGGCGTGATCACCTCGGTCACGAACGTCCTGGTGACGCTCATCGCCATCTGGCTCGTCGACCGCGTGGGTCGCAAGCCCCTGCTCCTGGTGGGTTCGGCGCTCATGGCGCTGTCGCTCGGAACGATGGCGCTGGCGTTCTCGTTCGCTACGGGGTCGGGGCAGGATGTCTCGCTGCCCGGCGCGTGGGGTCCCGTCGCCCTCGTCGCCGCCAACCTGTTCGTCGTGGGCTTCGGTGCCTCGTGGGGTCCGCTCGTGTGGGTGCTCCTCGGCGAGATCTTCCCGAGCCGGATCCGCGGCAAGGCCCTCGGCGTCGCCGCCGGGGCCCAGTGGCTGGCGAACTTCCTGGTGTCGTGGACCTTCCCGCAGCTCGCGGACTGGTCGCTTTCCCTCACCTATGGCGGCTACGCGTTCTTCGCGGCGCTGTCGTTCGTGTTCGTGCTGTGGAAGATCCCCGAGACCAAGGGCATGGAGCTCGAGCAGACCGAGACCCTCTTCGTGAAGAAGCCCAAGGCGAAGGCCTGACGAATGCGCGAAGGCCGGCATCCCGCGGGGTGCCGGCCTTCGTCGTTCTCGCGAGGGGTCAGAACTCCCCGTAGACCTCGAGCGTGTTCGCCGCGACCTGCGCGCCGAGCTCGTCGGCATCCATGCCGAGCTCGCTCGCGAGGAACCGCAGCGTCACCGGCACGAGGTACGGCGCGTTCGGCCGCCCGCGGTAGGGCGTGGGGGTGAGGAACGGGGCGTCGGTCTCGACGAGGATGCGCTCGCGCGGCGTCACCGCGAGGGCATCGCGCAGATTCTGGGCGTTCTTGAACGTGACGTTCCCCGCGAACGACAGGTAGTACCCGCGGTCGGCCGCGATGCGGGCCATGTCGGCGTCGCCGGAGAAGCAGTGGAACACCGTCTTCTCGGGTGCCCCCACGCGCGCGAGGGTCTCGAGGACAGCGTCGTGGGCGTCGCGATCGTGGATCTGCATCGCGATCCCGTGCTTCGTGGCCAGGCCGATGTGCGCCTCGAACGAGCGCATCTGGGCCGGGATGCCATCGGCGTCGGTCCGGAAGAAGTCCAGGCCCGTCTCGCCGATCGCCCGCACCCGGGGTTGGGCCGCGAGCTCGTCGATCACCGCGATGGCGGCATCCAGCTCGCCGGCCTCTTCGTACGCGGGTGCCTCGTTCGGGTGGATCGCCACGGCGGCAAGGACGCGCGGGTGCGTTGCCGCGGCCCAGGCCGACCAGCGCGACGAGTCGACGTCGCCTCCGGCCTGCACGACGCCGTGAACGCCCACCGCGACCGCGCGCTCCAGCTGCTCGTCGAGCGAGAGCCCGGTCTCGCCGTCCTCGATCTCGAGGTGGCAGTGGTTGTCGTACACCGGCACGCCCAGTGGCTCGGGGGCCGGCGGGTAGCTCACGTCGCGACGCCCGTCGGCCGAGCGCTCGCGCACGTACTGGCTGGGGTCGCCGCCCTCGATCGTGCCGCGCGGGCGCTCGACGGGCGTGCTCATGCCTCTTGCTCGACGCGCGGGAACAGCGGCGACAGTCCGTTGACCGACGATCCCGGACGCAGCACGCCCCACTCCCCGGCCTCGCGCAGGGGCTGATCGTGGAGACCCCCGATGCTCTCGGCGGCGCCGAGCGCGATCCAGAGCTTCTCGGTCGCGATCGGCATGACCGGCGAGAGCAGCACGGCGAGCGCCCGCAGGCCCTCCGCGGCGGTGTAGAGCACGGTACCGAGACGCTCGCGCTGCGCCTCGTCTTTGGCGAGGGCCCACGGCTCGTTCTCGGTGATGTAGAGGTTGAGCGCATCGACGATCGTCCAGATCGCGTCGATCGCCTCGTCGATGCGGAACCGCTCCATGGCCGCGTCGGCGTTCGCCGTGGCATCCGCGACCGTCTGCTGAATGCGCAGCTCGGCCTCGGTGTCCTCCCCGGCCGGGGGCACGACGCCCTCGAAGTAGCGCTGGACCATCGCGATCGTGCGGGATGCCAGGTTGCCGAAGCCGTTGGCGAGTTCGGCCTGGTAGCGGGCCGAGAGGTCTTCCCACGAGAACGAGCCGTCCTGGCCGAACGCGATCGCGGAGAGGAAGTAGAACCGGTAGGCGTCGGAGCCGAACACGTCGGTGATCTCGGTGGGTGCGATACCGGTGAGCTTGGACTTCGACATCTTCTCGCCGCCGACGAGCAACCAGCCGTGGGCGAAGACGCCGCGGGGCACCTCGAGGCCGGCCGCCATGAGCATCGCGGGCCAGATCACCGCGTGG
Source organism: Microbacterium sp. ZW3a (assembly GCF_057167165.1). Lineage (NCBI taxonomy): Bacteria > Bacillati > Actinomycetota > Actinomycetes > Micrococcales > Microbacteriaceae > Microbacterium > Microbacterium sp. ZW3a. The sequence goes on from NZ_CM169903.1 coordinate 2,048,703, forward strand.
AAGCGCAGGATGTCTTTGCCGACGACATGGTACGCCGGCCAGCGCCGGGCGAACTCCTCGGGATCGGTGCCGTAGCCGATGGCCGTGGCGTAGTTGAGCAGGGCGTCGACCCACACGTAGATGACGTGCGACTCATCCCACGGCACCTGAATGCCCCAGTCGAACGTCGACCGCGAGATCGACAGGTCTTTCAGGCCGTTCTTGACGAACGAGACGACCTCGTTGCGCGCCGACTCGGGGCGCACGAAGTCGGGGACGGTCTTGTACAGCTCCAGCAGCCGATCCTGGAACTCGCTGAGCTTGAAGAAGTAGTTCTTCTCCTGCAGCAGCTCCAGCGGCTTGGAGTGGATCGCGCAGACCTTCAGCCCCTCGAAGGGGCCCTCGCCGTCGACGATCTCGGCCTCGGTCTTGAACTCCTCGCAGCCGACGCAGTACAGCGCCTCGAACTCGCCCGCGTAGATGTAGCCCCGGTCGTACAGTGCCTGCACGAACTTGGCCACGCGCTCCTCGTGCCGCGGCTGGCTCGTGCGGATGAAGTCGTCGTTGGCGACGTCGAGCGTCGTGAGCAGCGGGAACCACGACTCGCCCACGAGCTTGTCGACCCACTCCTGCGGGGTGTGGCCGTTCGCCGCGGCGGCGCGCATCATCTTCTGGCCGTGCTCGTCGGTGCCCGTCAGCATCCACGTGTCGTCGCCGGACTGGCGGTGCCAGCGCGCGAGGGCGTCCACCGCCACGGTCGTGTAGCCGTGCCCGATGTGGGGCACGTCGCTCGGGTAGTAGATCGGCGTGGTGATGTAGAAGGAGCGGCCGGAAGTCACCTGAGGATTCTACGGGGGCGCACCGGGGGCCCCGGCCGTGTGACGGGTCAGCGCTTGACCGCGAGCGCGGCCTGGTACAGCTCGCGCGACGAGTGGGCCGTCAGCGACGCCACCTCGACCGCCGCCTCTTTGAGCCGTGTGCCGCCGCGCACGAGTTCGAGCACCTGGGTCACGGCATCCGGGAACGCCACCTCGCGCGCGGTCGCTCCCCCGACGACGATCGCGATCTCGCCGCGCACGCCCTCGGCCGCCCAGGCGGCGAGTTCGGCGAGCGTGCCGCGGCGCACCTCCTCGTGCAGCTTCGTCAGCTCGCGGCAGACCGCGGCGGGGCGGTCGGCGCCGAAGGTCGCGGCGAGGTCGTCGAGGGTGGATGCCAGCCGCGACGGCGACTCGAAGAAGACGAGGGTCCGCTCTTCCGACGCCAGCTCCGAGAAGGCCCGCCGGCGCTCACCCGGCTTGCGGCGGGGGAAGCCCTCGAACGCGAACCGGTCGGTGGGGAGCCCGGCCACGGCGAGCGCGGTCACGACGGCACTCGGTCCGGGGAGGACGGTGACGGTGACGCCCGCGGCGGCCGCCGCCGCGACGAGGCCGTAGCCGGGATCGCTGACGGTGGGCATGCCGGCGTCGCTCAGCACGAGGAGGTCGTCGTCGCGAGCGAGTTCCACCAGTTCGGCGGCGCGCTCCTTCTCGTTGTGGTCGTGCAGCGCGAGGAGCCGCGGCCGATTGCTCACGCCGAGGCCGGCGAGAAGGCGCTGGGTCGTGCGGGTGTCTTCCGCGGCGACGACGGTGGCGTTCTCGAGGGCCTCGACGAGGCGGCGCGACGCATCTCCGAGGTTGCCGATGGGGGTCGCCGCGAGGATGATCACGGCCCCACCTTATGCTGGGGGCCGTGACTGCCGTCCCCTCCCTGGTCCCCTCGGACGAACGGACGCGCCTGGATCGCTGGCGTGACGCGCTCCTGGCGGATCCCCGCCGAGAGCGTCTGTGGCGCTGGCTGGCGCCGACGCTGATCACGGTGTTCGCGTTCGTCCTGCGCGTGGTGAACATCGCCAATCCCCGGCAGCTGGTGTTCGACGAGACCTACTACGTGAAAGACGCCTGGAGCCAGTGGCAGCTCGGGTTCCCGTCGACGTGGCCCGAGGGCGCCGACGCGAGTTTTGTCGCGGGCGACACCGACGTGTTCACCGGCGTCGGCAGCTACGTCGTGCATCCTCCCCTCGGGCGCGTGTTCATCGGCGCCGGGATGGCCCTGTTCGGGGCGGAGTCGACGGCCGGCTGGCGGATCGCCGCGGCCGTCTTCGGCGCAGCGACCGTCCTGCTGGTGTACCTCTTCGCCCGCACCCTGACGCGGTCGATCGTCTTCGCCTCGGTGGCCTCCGGTCTGATGGCCATCGACGGGCTGGGGATCGTCCTCAGCCGGGTCGCACTGCTCGATGTCTTCCTCACGTTCTTCGTTGTGCTCGCGCTGTGGTTCGTGGCCCTCGACCGGCGCGCGACCCTCGCCCGCTGGACCGCCCGTGAAACGCGCGAGGCGACGTGGGGCCCGGTGTTCGGCAACCGCCCGTGGCTCCTCGCCGCCGGCGCCGCGGCCGGGGCCGCCACGGCGGTGAAATGGTCGGGGCTGTACGTGCTCGCCGCGATCGGCCTGTACGTCGTCGTCACCGACGCGCTCGCGCGCCGCCGCGCCGGCATCACCCAGTGGCCGATGGATGCCGTGCGCCAGGGTCTGGTGTCGTTCGTGCTGCTCGTCCCCGTCGCGGCGGTGGTGTACCTCGCGAGCTGGTCGAGCTGGCTGCTCACCGACGGCGGCTACGGCCGCCACGCCGTCGACGCGATGCCCGCCCAGGGCTTCTGGGCGTGGGTACCGCTGCCCCTGCAGAACCTCTGGGCCTACCACCAGGCCATGTACGGCTTCCACGTCGGGCTGGCCACCCCGCACAGCTACGCCAGCCCCGCGTGGCAGTGGCCGCTGCTCGTGCGCCCGACGTCGATGTCGTGGAACCAGGACGAGGTTGGACAGAACGGATGCCAGCTCCCCGGCGGCTGCACCGAGGCGATCTCGAGCATCGACAACCCGCTGCTGTGGTGGGCGGGGATCGCCGCATCGCTGTACCTGCTGGTGCGGTTCGTCCTGGTCCGCGACGGGCGCTACGCCCTCGTGCTCACGGGGCTCGCCGCCACCTACGTGCCGTGGCTGCTCTACCCCGAGCGCACGATCTTCCAGTTCTACACCGTCGCGATGGTGCCGTTCCTCGTGCTCGCGCTGACCTTCGCCCTGCGCGACCTGGCCCGGGGCCCCGGGTCACTCACCCGCGCGAGCGGGCAGCGCCTGGTCCTCGTGTTCCTCGCCGTCTGCCTCCTGCTGTCGGCGTTCTGGTACCCCGTGTGGACGGCGCTGCCGGTGCCCTACGAGTTCTGGCGGCTGCACAACTGGCTGCCCAGCTGGATCTGAGACCGTGAGCCGCGGCGACGAGTGGCTGCACGATCCCCGGCCGGTGCAGCGGGTGCGACTGTTCTCCGACGCACGGGTCGATCCGAACGCGTGGCCGGCGACGATCCCCGCGGTCGCGCAGTTCCTCGAGATCGCGGCGGGTGAGGGCTGGGAGTTCGGGCCCGGGGTCACGTTCCTCGTCGGCGAGAACGGCTCGGGAAAGTCGACGCTCATCGAGGGCATCGCCGAGGCGTACGGACTTCCCGCCGAGGGCGGGTCGACGAACGGCGGCGGCCAGACCCGGCGCACCGAGAGCCCGCTCGGCGACTGGCTACGGCTGGAGCGGAGTCCGCGCGCTCCCCGCTTCGGGTTCTTCCTCCGCGCCGAGACCATGCACGGCTATTACACGTGGCGCGACGACCTCGGCGGGGCCACGCCGAGCCTGCACCGCCTGAGCCACGGCGAATCGTTCAACGCCCTCCTCGACGAAGCCCTCGATCACCCGCGCTACGTCGCCGGCCTCGCGTGTCTCGACGAGCCCGAGGCCGCGCTGTCGTTCTCGTCGACCTTGCGCTGGCTGGCATCCCTCGACCGCATGCGCTCCCGCGGTACCCAGGTGATCTGCGCGACCCACTCCCCCGTGCTCGCGGCCCTCCCCGGCGCGACGATCCTCGAGCTCGGCGAGTGGGGCATTCGCGAGACGACCTGGGACGACCTGGAGGTCGTGCGTCTTCACCGCGGCTTCTTGGAGTCGCCGGGGCGGTACCTGCGCCACCTGCTGGACTAAGCGGGTGCGATCACGGACGACGGTGCGGTGAGCCTTCACATCCCCCGGGTGAAGGCTCGGGCGACTTCGAAGTCCCCCGTCGCTCCTCGGCCGGTGAAGTGGTCACAATGACACGCGTGAAGGTCCTGCTCGTGAACACGTCGTACCCCCCGTTCATCATCGGCGGGGCGGAGCTGTCGGTGAAGGAGCTGGCCGACGACCTCGCCGCCGCGGGGCACGACGTGCGCGTCCTCTGCCTGGCACCCCATTCTCGTCGGGAGGCGCTCGCTCCCCCCGACCCGCCGCCGGGGGCCGGACTCGTCACCGTGCGCCGCCTCTGGCGCCGTCGCCTGCATCCCGGGGGCCGAAATCCGTCGTGGCGCGCCCGCGCCCTGTGGCACGTGGGCGAACTCGCCCGGCTCCGCGAGTACGCGGCGTTGCGCACCGAGATCCGACGCGACCGGCCCGACGTGGTCCACCTCAACAACATCGCCGGATTCGGCTGGCTCGCGTGGCTGGCCGCGCGTGACGTTCCGACCGTCCAGACCGTGCGCGACTACGCCCTGGTGTGCACCTCGTCGTTCGGTCAGCACGGCCACACGGTCTGCTCCCGTCGGAGCATGCGGTGCCGAATCCTCAAGGCCCCCTTCACCGTTCGAGCGATCCGCCCGAGCCGCATCGTCGGGGTGAGCGACTACGTCGTTCGGCGGATGACCGCGGCGGGGGTCCGCGGTCGCGAGGGCTCCCCCGCCGTGGTGCACAACCGTCCGGCTCTGCCCGGAGCGGGAGCTCCCGCCCGGCATCGCGCCGCTCACACGGCGCCGGTCATCGGATACCTCGGTCGCGTCGACGCCGACAAGGGCGTCGGCATCCTGCACGAGGCCGTGCGGCATCTGCGCGCCTCGGGCGTGCCCGCGACCCTCCTCGTCGCCGGCGCCCCGACCGCGTTCGGCCGGGACCTCCGACAGCGCTACGCCGCGGAGTACGCGACGGGAGCGTTCGTCCAGGTCGGCTCGGTCGTCCCCGGCGACTTCCTGACCCGCTGCGATGTGCTGGCGGTGCCCACGCAGTGGAACGAACCGTTCGGACGGGTCGCGGCCGAGGGGCTGCAGGCGGGCACCGTGGTCGTCGCCTCTCACGTGGGCGGTCTGCCCGAACTCGGCGAGATCTACGGCGGCGGCCTCCACACGGTGACGCGCTTCCGCGACCCCGTCGCCTGGGCGACCGCGCTCACCGCAGCTCTCGAGACCGGCCCGCACCGGGTCGATCCCGGGCACGCACCGGCCCTCCCGTCCCCGACCGACGCCTACCTCGCGATCTACGACGACGTGCGCGGAGTCACCCCAGGGCAGCCGGATCCGTTGTCGGCAGGGCGCACGTGAACGCCCGGCAGTCGTAGGCGGTGGGCGTCCCGTTCGGGGCGACCTTGCCGTCGAACAACTCGAACCCGGCCCCGGCGAACGCGGTCGCTTGCTCGGGCGTGACGACGGCCACGACGTCGGCGTCGACGCGGCGTGCGGCGTCGGCGAGGGCGGAACTCTGCTCGCCCACCACGACCACCTGGCGCGGCGGAGTGACGAGCCCGAGGGCGACCTCGAGGATCGCGCCGTACGCGAGAGGGGCCTGCACCGCGGCCGAGGCGGCGGCGCGCACGAGCGTCTCGGCGGCCTCGCGGTACCGCTCCCCCGCCCCCATGCGCCAGAGGTCGAGAGCCGCGGCCGCGAACGCCGACGGACCCGAGGGCGCCGCCCCGTCGCTGGGGACGCCCTGCGGCTGCATCCCCTGCACCGCGAGGACCGGGTCGCCTCCCCCGGGCGGACGGATGCCATCGCTCGGCAGGCAGGCGTCGGCCAACGCGCGTGCGCGCTCGGCGTACGCGACCTCGCCGGTCACGCGCGCGAGCGCGAGCAAGCCTCGCGCCAACCCTCCGTAATCCTCGAGGGTCGCGGGCGCCGCCGAGCGGACCTCGTCGAGGGAGGCGCGGCGGAGCGTGCCGTCGTCGGCGACGTTGTTCTCCAGAACCGTGTCGGCGGCCCAGCGCGCGGCCTCGACGAACCGCGGATCGGTGCGCGCGCCGGCGGCGGCGAGCGCCGCGATCGCATGACCGTTCCACCCCGTGACGACCTTGGCATCCAGGGCCGGCGCCGCGAGCCCGGAACGGTCGGTGACACGGTAGTACCCGCCCTCCGATCGCTCGCCGTCGATGATCGACTCGGAATCCTGCGCGGCGGCGATCCCGCCGGAGGGCAGCTGAAGAACGTCGACGAGAAAGCGGGCGGTCTCGGCCGCCGTCGCGTCGTCGCCGGCGGCGAGGGCAACCTCGATGAGGCCGGCGTTGTCGGTCAGCATGCGCTCGTAGTGCGGGACGGTCCAGTCGCGGCGGGTGGCGTACCGGAAGAACCCGCCCTCGACGGGGTCGCGCAACTCGGACCGGGTCATGGCGTCGAGAGCGCGGGATGCCACGCCCGCCGCCTCGGGGACGAGCGGGGCGAGCGCGGGGTGCTGCAACAAGCGGAGCACGGGGGTGTTGGGGAACTTCGGGGAGTCGAGCGAGACGCCCGCGGCGAAGCCGCCGAATTCCCGGTCCTCCCGGGACGCGACGTCGGCGACGGCGGCCGCCAGCGCGTCCGTGGCGGGAATCGCGGCGGCGGCGGCGGGCGCCGCGGCGGCGAGCGCGTCGCGCAACGCGGCACCGGTGGCATCCACTTCTCCGCGGCGATCCGTCCACGCCTCGCGGACCGCGGCGAGGACCTGCCGGAACGAGGGCAGCGGACCGCGGGGCTCGGGCGGGAAGTACGTGCCGGCGTAGAAGACCCGCCCCTCGGGGGTCGCGAAGACCGTCAGCGGCCAGCCGAGGTGCGGGGTGAACGCGGAGGCCGCGTCGAGGTAGGCCGCGTCGACGTCGGGGTGCTCCTCGCGATCGACCTTGACCGCGACGAACCCGTCGTTGACGGCGGCGGCGGTCGCGCCATCCTGGAACGATTCTCGGGCCATCACGTGGCACCAGTGACAGGTGCTGTAGCCGATCGAGACCAGCACCGGGACGTCGCGTTCCGCCGCAACGGCGAACGCCTCGGGCCCCCAGGGGAACCACGCGACGGGGTTGTCGGCGTGGGCCCGCAGGTAGGGGCTCGAGGCGTTCGCGAGGCGATTCAGCGTCGTGTCCGTCGTCAGTTCAGGTCGTCGGGGTGGGTGCCGACGCGGCCCGATCCGTCGCCCGGATCGATGGCGTCGATCGCGGCCATCTCGTCGGCGGTGAGCTCGAAGTCGAACAGGTCGAAGTTCTCCTCGAGGCGCTCGCGGCGCACCGACTTGGGGAACACGATGATGCCGTGCTGGATGTGCCAGCGCAGCACCGCCTGGGCGGGCGACTTGCCGTGCGCCTCAGCGGCATCCTTCACCGCGGGGATCTGGAACAGGTCGTACTTGCCCTGACCGAGGGGACCCCACGACTCGATGTGCATGCCGTGCTCGGCACCCCACGTGCGGATCTCGCGCTGGCTGAGCGCCGGGTGCAGCTCGATCTGGTTGACCGCGGGGGTCACACCGGTCTCGGCGACGATGCGGTCGAGGTGCGGCACGAGGAAGTTCGAGACGCCGATCGAGCGGGTCTTGCCCGCCTCGCGGATCTCGATCATCTTCTGCCACGCGTGGACGTAGTTGTCGTTCTTCGGCGTCGGCCAGTGGATGAGATACAGGTCGACCGCGTCGAGGCCGAGCTTCTCGAGGCTCTCGTCGATCGCGGCGTGCGGCTCGTCGCCGTCATGGCGGTCGTTCCAGAGCTTCGTCGTGACGAAGAGCTCGTCGCGGGCGATGCCGCTGGAGGCGATGGCGCGGCCCACGCCCTCTTCGTTCTTGTAGATCGCGGCGGTGTCGATGTGGCGGTAGCCGACCTCGAGCGCCTCGGACACGGCGCGCTCGGCGTCGTCGGCGGGCACGAGGAACACGCCGTAGCCGAGCTGGGGAATGGAGTTTCCGTCGTTGAGCTGGACAGAGGGAACAGTCATGGGTCCGAGAGTAGTCGAAACGATTCGAGGCGGTCCGGGGTTGACGGAGCGCTACGACAGGGGCACAGCGGTCGATGCCCGCGCGAGCGCCTCGGCGACCAGGCGGGTGTTCTCGACGACCGATCCCGCCGTCACTCGCACCCGACCCTCGACCGGCACCCCCGTCTCGGCGTCGACGACGAAGGGAGAGCCCGCGGCGACGCCGATGCCCTCGGCCGCGGCGTGCACGAGAGCGGCGCGCTCGTCGCGGACCGGCATCCACAGGTTGATGCCGTCGGGGTCGCCCACGTCGATACCGAGGCGGCGCAGGGCGTTCGCGAGACGGTCGAGGCGGTCGCGGTAGATCAGCCGCGCCGTGCGGACGGGCGCGGTCGAGCGCGGGTCGGTGAGCAACTCGTACAGCACCGACTGGAGCAGCCGCGACGTCCAGCCGGGGCCGAGCATCCGGCGGCGCACGATGCGGTCGACGATCGCGGACGGGCCGCCGAGCGCCGCGATCCGGAGATCCGGACCGTGCGACTTCGAGAACCCGCGCACGTGAACGACCTGCGCCGGGATCCACAGCGCCAGCGTGACCGGGGGCGCCGTGGCAATGAGGGCCGAGTGGTCGTCTTCGATGACGGTGACACGGGTGCCGCCCGGCACCGTGAGGAGGACGTTCGCGAGACGACGGGCGCGATCGGCCGACATCGAGACCCCCGTGGGGTTCTGCGCCCGCGGCTGCAGCAGGAGGGCCGACGGCCCGAGCGCGAGCGCGTGGGCGAGCGAGGCGGGCAGGATGCCGTCGGTGTCGCTGTCGACCGGCACGGGGACGCCGCCCGCGGCCTCGACGAGGTCGAAGAAGTACGGGAACCCGGGCGACTCCACCGCGACGCGATCGCCGAACCGCACCACCTGGTCGAGGGTGCGGGAGATGCCGTCGAGGGCTCCGTCCACGACGGTCAGCGCCTCGACCCCGCGCACCGGCCACTGCTCGCGCAGCACGTCGGAGAGGTCGGGGAGCACGGGGAGATCGTGGTACCGGCCGGTGTCGGCGCGCGGCCGAGCGAGGGCGAGTGCCCGCTCGATCGAGGGCAGCATCGCCGGGTCGGGTGTCCCGAGCGACAGGTCCAGCCGCAGTGCTGTCGCCTCGCGCCCCGCGCCGAGCCCCCGCGGGGCACCCGGCACTCCGTCGGCCGACATGCCCTGGACGCGCGGGCTCAGCCACTCGCGGCGCTCCGCGTGGACGAACGTGCCCGCGCGGCCGCGCGAGAACACCACTCCGGCATCGGCGAGCGCTCTCCACGCCGCGGCGACCGTGCCGGTGGACACCCCGAGGGCCGCGGCAACCTCGCGCACGGTCGGAAGCCGCGCGCCCGGCGCGAGCGTGCCGTCGCTGACCAGGCGGGCGATCTCGGCGGCGATGCCCGCGGGCGTGCGCTCCACGAGCATGTCGGGCGAGATCATCGGGCCCCCAATTTACGGCGGTGTCACTCGTGGAAATCGTAGAGAAATGTTCAGGCGCGACAGTAACAGAACCGGACGACGGCCCGGAGGAACGAGGGGACCCATGACGACGGTACGCGCCGCGATCACGCAGACCACCTGGACCGGCGACAAAGAGTCGATGCTCGACAAGCACGAGCAGTTCGCCCGGGATGCCGCGGCGCAGGGCGCCCAGGTGCTGTGCTTCCAGGAGTTGTTCTACGGCCCCTACTTCGGCATCACGCAGGACCAGAAGTACTACCGCTACGCCGAACCCGTGGACGGGCCCATCGTGCAGCGGTTCGCCGCGCTCGCCAAAGAGCTCGGACTGGTCACGGTCCTGCCGATCTACGAGGAGGCCCAGACAGGGGTCTACTACAACACCTCGGTCCTCGTGGATGCCGACGGCACGGTGCTCGGCAGCTACCGCAAGAACCACATCCCCCACCTCGACAAGTTCTGGGAGAAGTTCTACTTCCGCCCCGGCAACCTCGGGTACCCGGTCTTCGACACCGCCGTCGGCAAGGTCGGGATGTACATCTGCTACGACCGGCACTTCCCCGAGGGATGGCGGGAGCTGGGCCTCAACGGCGCCCACATGGTGTTCAACCCCAACGCCACCAAGCCGGGCCTGTCCAACCGGCTCTGGGAGGTGGAGGGCCCGTGCGCGGCGGTCGCCAACGGCTACTTCGTGCTGCAACCCAACCGGGTCGGCCGCGAAGACAACGAGTACGGCGAGGATGCCGTGACCTTCTACGGCACGAGCCAGGTGATCGACCCGCGCGGCAACCACGTCGGGGCCGTCGGTTCCTCCGAGCACGAGGAGATCCTCGTGCGCGACCTCGACATGGACCTCGTGCAGCAGATGCGCGACGACTGGCAGTTCTACCGCGACCGTCGGCCCGACACCTACGGCGAGATCGTGGAGGCCTGACATGACCACGACGCTCCTCACCGGCGGCACGGTCGTCTCCGCCACGGGCCGCACCGCCGCCGACGTGCTGATCGACGGCGAGACCATTGCCGCGGTGCTGGCCCCCGGCTCCACCCTGCTGGGCCACGAGCTCGCGGCATCCGTCGACCGCGTGATCGACGCGACCGGAAAGTACGTCATCCCCGGCGGCATCGACGCGCACACCCACATGCAGCTGCCCTTCGGCGGCACCAGCGCCTCCGACACGTTCGAGACGGGTACCCGCGCGGCGGCCTGGGGCGGGACGACGACGATCGTCGACTTCGCCGTGCAGCGCGCCGGCGAGCGCGTGCAGGACGGTCTGGCCCACTGGCACGAGTTGGCCGCCGGAAACTGCGCGATCGACTACGGCTTCCACCAGATCGTCGGCGGCGTCGACGCGGACTCGCTCGCGGCCCTCCCCGGCCTCATCGACGAGGGGGTCTCCAGCTTCAAGATGTTCATGGCCTACCCCGGGGTGTTCTACGCCGACGATGCCCAGATCCTCCGGGCCATGCAGGTCGCGGCCGACACGGGACTGCTGACGATGATGCACGCCGAGAACGGTCCCGTCATCGACGTCCTGGCCGAGCAACTCATCGCGAAAGGGAAGACCAGCCCGTACTTCCACGGCGTCGCCCGCGCGTGGCAGATGGAGGAGGAGGCCACGCACCGCGCGATCATGCTGTCGCACCTCACCGGCGCGCCGCTGTACGTCGTGCACGTCAGCGCGAAGCAGGCCGTCGAGCAGCTGGCGTGGGCGCGCGACAACGGTCAGAACGTCTTCGGCGAGACGTGCCCGCAGTACCTCTACCTGTCGCTCGAGGATCAGCTCGGCGCCTCCAGCGAGGAGTGGGGCGACTTCGAGGGGGCGAAGTGGGTGTGCTCCACCCCGCTGCGCTCGAAGCACGAAGGACACCAGCACCACATGTGGCAGGCGCTGCGCACCAACGACATCCAGATGGTCTCCACCGACCACTGCCCCTTCTGCATGAAAGACCAGAAGACCCTGGGCCAGGGCGACTTCCGGGCGATCCCCAACGGCATCGGATCGGTCGAGCACCGGATGGACCTGATGTACCAGGGCGTCGTTACCGGGCAGATCACGCTGGAGCGATGGGTGGAGCTCACCAGCACCACTCCCGCACGCATGTTCGGCATGTATGGCAGGAAGGGCGTCATCGCGCCCGGCGCGGACGCCGACATCGTCGTGTACGACCCGGCCGGCCACACCTCGATCGGCGTAGACAAGACGCACCACATGAACATGGATCACTCGGCCTGGGAGGGCTTCGAGATCGATGGGCACGTCGACACCGTGATCTCCCGCGGCAAGGTCGTCGTCGACGACGGCTCCTACCTCGGCTCCCCCGGCGACGGGCGCTTCATCGCGCGCGGCCTGAGTCAGTACCTGGTCTGAGAAAGGCTCCCCATGGATTTCGGTGTCGTCCTGCAGACCAACCCGCCCGCCGCGCGCACGGTGCAGCTCGCTCAGCTCGCCGAGGCGCACGGCTTCAGCCACGTCTGGACCTTCGACTCGCACCTGCTGTGGCAGGAGCCCTACGTCGTGCACTCGGCGATCCTGGCCGCCACGCGCCGCGTGACGGTGGGCCCGTTCGTCACGAACCCCGCCACGCGCGACTGGACCGTCACGGCATCCACGTTCGCCACGCTCAACGAGATGTACGGCAACCGCACGATCTGCGGCATCGGCCGGGGCGACTCGGCCGTGCGCGTGACCAACGGCCGTCCGACGACGCTGAAGGCCCTGCGCGAGTCGATCCACGTCATCCGTGAGCTCGGCAACTCCCGCGCCGTGGAGTACAACGGCGCGACCCTGCAGTTCCCCTGGAGCCGCGGGTCGAAGCTCGACGTGTGGGTCGCGGCGTACGGCCCCCTCGCACTGAAGCTCACCGGCGAGGTGGGCGACGGCTTCATCCTGCAGCTGGCCGACCTCGACATCGCCGAGTGGATGATCGCGACCGTGCGCCGCGCGGCGGAGGAAGCCGGCCGGAACCCCGACGACATCGCGTTCTGCGTCGCGGCGCCCATGTACATCGGCGACGACACCCCCGAGAGCCGCGCGCACATGATCGAGCAGTGCCGGTGGTTCGGCGGAATGGTCGGCAACCACGTCGCCGACATCGTCGCGAAGTACGGCGGCGACTCCGCGGTGCCCGCCGCCCTCACCGACTACATCGCCGGCCGCACGGGGTACGACTACAACTCGCACGGCAAGAGCGACAACGACCACGTGGACTTCGTGCCCGACGAGATCGTGGAGCGGTTCTGCATCCTCGGCACCGCCGAGGAGCACATCGCCAAGCTCGAAAAGCTCCGTGCCCTCGGCGTCACCCAGTTCGCCGGCTACCTCCAGCACGACAACAAAGAGGAGACGATGCGCGTCTACGGCGAGACCGTCATCCCCGCCCTCACTCCCCCGGTGACGGCGAAGCGGTGACCGACCAGGCACTCGTCCCGGGGTCGGTGACCTCGGTCGTCCCCGACGACGGCGACGGGATGCCGCGCGGCCGCCGCACTCGGGGATCCGGCGTCGCCGTGCGCGTGGGGTGGGGCCTGGCGGGTGTCGCCGCGGTGATCGCCGTCTGGGAGCTGTACAAGGTCTTCGGACCCGCGGACGGCGTCACCGTCGGATCCGACGGATCGGCCGGGTCGGGCGTCATCCTGCTCCCCCGCACCCATGACCGGGCGATGCCGCACGTCGGCGACATGATCGGCCGGATGTTCGCCCCCACCAGCGGCGGATCCACCCCGCCCCTCCTCGTCTCGGTGCTCGAGGCGGCCGGGACCACCCTCGGACTCGCGGTGCTCGGCTGGCTCATCGGCGTGGCCGTCGGCGGCATCCTGGGCATCGTCATGCAGCGGTGGCGACTGGTGGAGTGGGGCCTGCTGCCCTGGATCGTCGTGAGCCAGATCGTGCCCCTCATCGCGTTCGCGCCCGTCGTGAACGCCCTCGGCAACCAGATCGACCGTGCCGGGGTCTTCCCCTGGCCGCAGTGGTTCTCGGTCGCCCTCATCGCCTCGTACCTGGCGTTCTTCCCCGTCGCCGTCGGAATGCTCCGCGGGCTCGAGGCCCCCGACGCGCTGCACCTCGACCTGTTCCACGCCAGTTCCGCCGGCTGGTGGCAGACGCTCACCCGTCTGCGCCTGCCGGCCGCCGTGCCGCACCTGCTGCCGGCGCTCCGGCTGGCCGCCGCGTCCGCCGTGGTCGGCGCGGTCGTGGCGGAGGTGTCGATCGGCGTCCGCGGCGGCATCGGGCGCATGCTCATCCAGCTCGCCGGGCAAGCCTCGTCCGATCCGGCCGCCCCGTGGGCACCCACCTTCGGCACCGTTGCGATCGGCCTCGTCGCCGCCGGCGGCGTCGCCATTATCGGCGTGAGCCTGCACCGGTTCCGCCGCGGAGAGGAGATCCGATGACCGTTCCCGCTCCTGCCGTCCACGCCGCCGGCGTCGGCAAGGTGTTCGACTCGGCCGACGGCGAGGTCGTCGCGCTCACGGGCGTCGATCTCGACGTGGCCGCGGGTGAATTCGTGTCGCTGATCGGCCCCTCCGGCTGTGGCAAGTCGACCCTGCTGCGCCTCATCGCCGACCTCGACACCCCCCGCACCGGCGACCTCACGATCTTCGGAAAGACCGCGCGGCAGGCGCGCCTCGACCAGGACTACGGAATCGCGTTCCAGCAGGCGGGGCTCCTGCCCTGGCGCACGGTCGCGGCCAACATCGCCCTGCCCCTCGAACTGCACCGGTGGGACCGTCCGCGACGCGACGCCCGCGTCGCAGAACTGGCCGAAATGGTCGGTCTGTCCGAGTTCGTCAGCCGCTACCCCGATCAGCTGTCCGGCGGGATGCAGCAGCGCGTCGCGATCGCGCGCTCGCTCGCCGCCTCGCCCCAGCTGCTCCTCATGGACGAGCCCTTCGGCGCCCTCGACGAGATGACGCGGGAACGGCTGCAGACCGAGCTCGCGCGCATCGCCGCCGAGACCGGAGCCGCCGTGGTGTTCGTGACCCACTCGATCCCCGAGGCGGTGTTCCTGTCGGACCGCGTCGTGGTGATGAGCCCCCGCCCCGGCCGCATCACCGAGGTTGTCGACACGCGCCCCGGGCGGCCCCGCGACGAAGCGCTCCGCGAGTCGCCCGAGTACTTCGCTCGTGTCACGGCGGTCCGCGAGGCCCTTCACGGTGCCCCTCTGCAGCGGGCGAACGACCGATGACGGCGACCCGACTCCCGTCGTGGCTGCGCGTCGCGGCCCCGATCGCCGTGGGCCTCCTCGGTCTCGCCGTGTGGTTCGCCTCCGTCGCCTCCGGGAGCGCCCCGCGGATGCTGCCCGACCCCGGCGCGATCCTCGTCGAGACCGTGGAGCGATTTCCCCTCATCGTCGACGCCGCCGCCATCACGGGCACCAACGCCCTGGTCGGACTCCTCGCGGGGACCGTCGTCGCCGTCGCCCTCGCCGCCCTCGCGGCCACGTGGCGTCCCGTCGACGGGATGACCGCGCCCCTCGTGGCGGCGCTCGCCGTGGTGCCGATCGTGGCGCTCACCCCGATCCTCAACACCATGTTCGGCGCGTCCAGCCAGTTCGGCCGGCAGGCGGTGGCCGCGATCGCCGCGTTCGTGCCGGTGTTCGTCAACACCCTCCGGGGGCTCCGCCAGACCCGTCCCGTGCAGCGCGACCTGTTCCGGGCGACAGCCGCCACCGGTGGTCAGACCTTCCGCCTGCTCACCCTGCCGACGGCACTGCCGTACCTGCTCACCGGCATTCGCGTCGCGGCTTCTCTCGCCGTGATCTCCGCGCTCGTCGCCGAGTACTTCGGCGGCCCCGCCGACGGAATCGGCACCGCCATCGCCACGTACGCCAAGTCGGGCCGCGCCGCCCTCGCCTGGGCCTTCGTGGGCGGCGGCATCGCGATCGGTCTCGTCTTCTTCCTCGTCACCTCGCTGCTCGAACGCGTCGCCCTCCGGCGGCCGGGAGCGGGGCGTCCGCCGGGCTGACCGGCATCCTTCCCGTCCGCCCTCGACAGAACAGGTTCCACCCGCTCCACACCCGCACCACCCGCACCCGAAAGGACTCCCATGACACACAGCACACGCCGCGCCCTCAGCGCGGTCGCGGGGATCGCCGTGGCATCCCTCGCCCTCTCCGCCTGCGCGGGCGGATCCGCACCCGAAGCCTCCGGCGAGGCGGATTTCACCCCGCTGACCTCGGTGAAGCTGCAACTGCAGTGGCTGCCGCAGGCGCAGTTCGCCGGTTACTACGTCGCCCTCGACCAGGGGTACTTCGAGGAGGAGGGCTTCGACGAGGTCGAGGTCGTCCCCTCCGGAGGCGACATCGTCCCGCAGGACGCCCTCGTCGAAGGCGACGTCGACTTCGCCGTCGCGTGGGTCCCGAAGGTGCTGGGCACGATGGAGAACCAGGGCGTCGAGCTCACCGACATCGCCCAGGTGTTCCAGAAGTCCGGCACCACCCAGGTGTCGTGGAAGGACTCCGGCATCACCGGCGTCGAGGACTTCGAGGGCAAGCGCATCGGCTCGTGGGGCTTCGGCAACGAGTGGGAGATCTTCGCCGCGATGGCCGACGACGGCCTGGACGCCTCCACCGTGGAGATCACGACGCAGGACTTCTCGATGAACGCGCTCCTCGACAAAGACGTGGATGCCGCTCAGGCGATGACCTACAACGAACTCGCCCAGCTGCTCGAGACGGTGAACCCCGCCACGGGGCAGCTCTACACGATGGACGACATCGACGTGATCTCGTACGAGGACACCGCCGGTGCCATGCTGCAGGACGCGCTCTGGGCCGACACGCAGCGTCTCGCCGAGGACCCCGCGTACGCCGACGCCGCCACGCGCTTCCTGAAGGCCGTCGTGAAGGGCTGGGTGTTCGCGCGCGACAACCCGACGGAAGCCGCCGAGATCACCTACGCGGCCGCGACCGCCCCCGGAGTGAGCGCGTTCCCGGTCGGGCCCGTGCACCAGCTGTGGCAGATGAACGAGGTCAACAAGCTCATCTGGACCGGCGGAGACTTCGGGCTCATCGACTCCGCCGCCTGGGACAAGACCGTCGCGGGCGCTCTCGCGGCCGTGAACCAGGACGGCTTGAACCTCATCACGACCGAGCCCGCGGCCTCGGCGTACTCGAACGAGTACATCGAAGCCGCCCTGGCCGCCCTGAAGGAGGAGGGCGTCGAGGTCGGCGGCGACTACACGCCGATCGAGGTCACCCTCACCGAGGGCGGGAAGTAGGCTCCGCGGGGCGGTCGGGTCACCCCGGCCGCCCCGTCTCTCGCCGAGTTCCCGGCGAGGCCGTGGTTGACTACCCGGATGCCGCAGCCCCCCGCCCAGCACGCACGCCACCGTCCCGTCTCGGGGTGGCGGCGCGGCGCGAAGGCCCTCGCCCTCGTCGTCACCGTTGTCATCGTGGCGGCGGTCGCCGTGGGCGGGTTTTACGCGTGGTCGCTCTCGCAGCGGCTGCAGGAGGCCGCCGTCCCGCTGAGAGATGCGCCCGCCGCGCCCCCGGCGCTCAGCTCGTACGACGAGCCGTTCTCGGTGCTGGTCGTCGGGACCGACGAGTGCGACGACCAGGTGCGCGAGGCCTTCGGGGCGAGGTGCACCGACCCCGAGAACGAGGGCACCCGCAACGACGTCAACATGCTCGTGCACGTCTCGACCGATCCCCGCCGGGTGACGGTGGTCTCGTTCCCCCGCGACCTGCAGCTCGCGATCCCCGAGTGCACCGGGGCCGACGGCACGGTCTTCGAGGGCTCGTTCAAGGCCCCGATCAACAGCGCCTACGGTGCCGGCGGCCTCACGTGCGTCGCCGAGACCGTCTCCGACCTGAGCGGGCAGAGCATCCCGTTCGCCGCGAAGGTGAGCTTCGGCAACGTCGTGAACATCACCGACGCGATCGGCGGGGTCGAGGTCTGCATCGGCGGCGACGGCATCGACGATCCCGACGCGGGCATCGACTGGGAGCCGGGACCGCGCGTGGTGACCGGCTACGACGCCCTGGCGTTCCTGCGCACACGCAAGGGCATCGGCGACGGCAGCGACCTCGCCCGCATCGGCAACCAGCAGCAGTACCTCTCGCGCCTGGTGAACAAGCTCCGCAGCGACGAGGTGCTCTCCAACCCCGGCACGCTCATCGGCCTCGCCAACACCGCCGTGACCAACATCGAGCCGAGCGAGAGCCTCGCCGACCCGATCCGCATCGCGCAGCTGGCGTACACGCTGAAAGACGTGCCATTCGAAGACATCACCTTCGTGCAGTACCCGGTGGTCGACGACCCCGCCGACCCCAACCGCGTGATCGCCGACGAGGCCGCCGCGGCCATCCTGTGGGATGCGCTCGACCGCAACGCCCCCCTCACGCTCACCGGCGAGGCGGGGGCCAACGGCGGTGTCGTCGCCGACCCGTCGGCCCCGACTCCCACCCCCGCCGAGCCCGCGCCGAACGAGCCCGCACCGGCCGAGACGACGCCCGCCCCGGATGCCACCGACGCCACCGCCGCGCCGGAGGTCGTCGAGCTGCCGAGCAACGTCAGCGGCTCCAAGGCCAACCAGTTCACCTGCTCGGCGGGCAACGGCTGAGTCAAGCCCGGCGCGACAGCGAGCGCGACGACCCGACATGCGGGACGATCGACGGGTGACGAACGCGACCCGCTCGACGGTCCTCCTGCTGCTGACGACTCTGGCACTGGCCGGGTGCGTGCCCGAACCGGCTCCCGCGCCGACCCCGACAGCGAGCCAGACCCCGACGCCGACCCCCACCGCGACGCCCACGCCGGACCCGCTCGCGGGGATGAGCGTGGAAGACAAGGTGGGCCAGATGTTCATGGTCGGCACCTCGGTCGACGGCGCCGACCCGACGACGCTCGCCGCGGTGCGCGACGACCACATCGGCGGGATCTTTCTGCACGGCCGCTCCGACGCGGGGGTGCAGGCCACCGCTGACCTCGTGACGGGCTTCACCTCGGTGGTCGCCCCCGGACAGCCGGAGCTGTTCATCGCGACCGACCAGGAGGGCGGCACCGTGCAGGTGCTCTCGGGACCCGGGTTCGATCGCCTGCCCTCCGCCGTCGAGCAGGGTGGACAGGACGACGCGACCCTCCGCTCGAACGCCGCCGTCTGGGGCGCGCAGCTGGCGCAGACGGGCGTGAACATGACCCTCGCGCCGGTCGCCGACGTCGTCACGAGCCCCGAGACCGCGCAGAGCAACCCACCCATCGGCGAGCTGGCGCGCGAGTACGGCTACGACGGTGCGACGGTCGCGGCCAAGGTCGGCGCCTTCGCGCAGGGGATGCGCGACGGTGGCATCCTGCCCACCCTCAAGCATTTCCCCGGCCTCGGTCACGTGAGCGAGAACACCGATACCCGCACGGGCGTGACCGACGACGTCGTCACGGCCGACGGTCCCGACGTCGGCGTTTATTCGACGGTGCTCCCCCAGGGACCGGCGGTGGTCATGGTGTCGACCGCGTTCTACGCGCGGCTCGACCCGAACGCGCCCGCGGCCTTCTCTCCCGCCGTCGTCGCGGTGCTGCGCGACACCGTCGGCTTCGACGGCGTGGTCACCGTCGACGACCTCTCGGCCGCCCGCCAGGTACAGCCCTGGTCGCCCGCTGATCGCGCGACCCTCGCCGTCGACGCCGGCATCGACCTGCTGCTGGTCTCGGCCGATTCCTCGGTGTACCCCGAGATGCGGCAGGCGGTGCTCGCCCGAGCGCAGAGCGACCCCGCCTTCGCCGAGAAGGTGGATGCCGCCGTCACCCGCATCCTGGCTCAGAAGGCCGCGATGCCCTGACCCCTCGGCATCCACCCCGCTCTGCCGCTGCCCCTGCCGCTGCTCCCTCGATCCCGATAAACGCGATTCGCGGCGAGAAACGCTGCCGCGGCGTTTCCCAGTCGGATGCGCGTTTATCGAGGGGGCAGGGCGGGGCAGGAGCAGGGGGCAGGGCAGGGGGGCGGGCAGGGGGCAGGAGCGGGGCGAGAGCGCGCCCGAGACGACCGGGTCCCCGCGCCCGCGATAGGCTGAAAGGCTGTGTCTGTCGAACCCGTCATCGTCTACCCGCCCGAGCTGCCCGTCAGCGCCGCGCGGGACGAGATCGCGCGCGCGATCCGCGACCATCAGGTCGTGATCGTCGCCGGCGCGACCGGATCGGGCAAGACGACACAGCTGCCAAAGATCTGCCTCGAGCTCGGTCGCACCTCGATCGCGCACACGCAGCCGCGGCGCATCGCGGCCCGCACGATCGCCGAGCGCATCGCCGAAGAGATGCAGGTTCCCCTCGGGTCCACGGTCGGCTACAAGGTGCGCTTCACCGACAAAGTGTCGGCCGACACCCGGGTGGCGCTCGTCACCGATGGCATCCTGCTCAACGAGATTCACCGCGATCGGCTGCTCCGCCGATACGACACGATCATCGTCGACGAGGCGCACGAGCGCTCGCTGAACATCGACTTCCTGCTCGGGTACCTGCGGCGCATCCTCCCGAAGCGCCCCGACCTGAAGATCATCGTCACCTCGGCCACGATCGACCCCGAGAGCTTCGCGCGCCACTTCGCCGCCCCACCGGCCGAGCCCGGCGGCGACCCGGTGCTGGCACCGGTCATCGAGGTGTCGGGGCGCACGTATCCGGTCGAGATCCGGTACCGTCCGGCGAGCGACGCGGGCGAAACTCCTGAAGAATCGGATGCCGACGGCCCCGGCGTCCCGCCCGCTCGCGGTAGCGCCGCCCCGAAGCCCGCGAAAATCAGGACTTCGGCCCGCGCCGGCCGCGACGCCGACGACGTCGACGAGGTCGGGGCCGTCGTCGCCGCCCTGCGCGAGCTCGACCGCGAGCCCCCGGGCGACGTGCTCGTCTTCTTCCCCGGCGAGGCCGAGATCCGCGATGCGGCGGATGCCATCCGCGGGGCGTATCAGAAGGATGCCGCGCCCACCGAGGTCCTGCCCCTCTACGGCCGCCTCTCGGCCGCCGAGCAGCACCGCGTGTTCGAGCGGTCGACGGTCGCCGGCGTCCGCCGCCGCGTGATTCTCGCGACCAACGTCGCCGAGACGAGCCTCACCGTCCCCGGCATCCGGTACGTCGTCGACACCGGCACCGCGCGCATCTCGCGGTACAGCAACCGCTCGAAGATCCAGCGGCTGCCGATCGAGGCCGTGTCGCAGGCCTCGGCGCAGCAGCGCTCGGGACGCGCGGGACGCACCTCGCCCGGCATTGCGATCCGCCTGTATTCGGAAGAGGACTTTCTCCGCCGCCCGGAGTACACCGAGCCCGAGATCCTGCGCACGTCACTGGCATCCGTCATCCTGCAGATGCTCTCGCTCGGGTTCGGCGACATCCAGGCGTTCCCTTTCCTGACCCCGCCCGATTCGCGCGGCGTGAAGGCGGCTCTCGATCTGCTCGTCGAGCTCGGCGCGGTGACGCTCCCCGGCCGCGGCGACGAGCGCGGGCCACGGCTCACCGGGATCGGGCGCGAAATCGCGCGGCTGCCCATCGACCCGCGCTTCGCCCGCATGCTCCTCGAGGCGCGGGGCTCGGGCGTCCTGCCCGAGGTGCTCGCGATCGTCGCGGGAATGTCGATCCAAGACGTGCGGGAGCGCCCCGAGGAGCGGCGCGAGGAGGCGGACCGCTTCCACGCCCGCTTCACCGACCCGGCGAGCGACTTCCTGTCGCTCCTGAATTTGTGGGACTACCTCCAGGAGAAGCAGGCCGAGCTGGGCTCGAGCGCGTTCCGCCGCCTGTGCCGCAGCGAGCACCTGAACTACGTCCGCGTGCGCGAGTGGGTCGACGTGCACCGGCAGTTGCGCTCGGTGCTCGGGAGCGACCGCGGCGGCGCTCCCGCGAAGAACGATGTCCCGAATTCTGCTGCTCCGAGCCGCTCCGGGCAGCACCGTTCGGGACATGCTCCGTCAGAAAGGGGACGAGGGGCGCGCACAGACGCCGAGCCGCAGGGCCACGCGCAGGGCGACGCCATCCACCGCGCCGTGCTGTCGGGACTGCTGTCGCACCTCGGCATCCTCGACCCGCGCACCGTGGCCCAGACGAAAGACCGGAAGGCCCCCGGCGACGCCCGGCCCACGAAGGGCGAGTACATCGGCGCCCGCGGCGCGCGGTTCGCGATCTTCCCGGGCTCGGGGCTGAAGAAGAAGCGGCCGTCGGCGGTCATGGCGGCCGAACTCGTCGAAACCTCGCGCCTGTTCGCCCGCACCGTCGCCGCCGTCGACCCGGCGTGGGCCGAAGAGCTCGCCCCCGACCTGGTCAAGCGGTCGCTGAGCGAGCCGCACTGGTCGAAGGATGCCGGCTCCGCCGCCGCCTACGAGAAGGTGACGCTGTTCGGGGTCGAGCTCGTCTCGCGCCGCCGGGTGCAGCTCGCGCGCTTCGACCGCCCGCTCGCCCGCGAAATGTTCGTGCGGCACGCCCTCGTCGAGGGCGAGTGGGATCCCACCGTGCTCGACAAGCGCCTCACCGCCTTTCTCCGGCGGAACCAAGAACAGCGCCGGTTGCTGGAGAAGATCGAGGAGCGCGAGCGTCGCCGTGACATCCTCATCGGCGACGAAGCGGTCTTCGCGTTCTACGCGGCGCGCATTCCGGCCGACGTCACCGACGTGCGCTCGTTCGAGACCTGGTGGAAGGATGCCTCGACCCGCACGCCGCACCTGCTGGACCTGCGCGAGTCCGATCTCACCGGCGACCGCGCCCAGGGCGACGACCGCGCCTTCCCCGCCCGCTGGCGGCAGGGCGACCAGACCCTGAACCTCGCCTACCGCTTCGAGCCGGGCGCCCCCGATGACGGGGTGACGGTGGTCGTCCCGCTGCCGCTCCTGGCGCAGCTGCGCCCCGACGGCTTCGACTGGCAGGTGCCGGGCATGCGCGACGAGCTGGTCACGGCTCTGCTGCGCGCGCTGCCCAAGACCATCCGCCGCAACGTCGTGCCCGCGGCCGACTGGGCGGAGAAGTTCTCGGCCGAACTCGCCGAGAAGGGGCCGGAACACGCGAACGGCCTGCCGAAGACTCCCCTGGTCGACGCGCTCGCGGCCCTGGTGCAGCGGGTCGCCAACCAACGGGTCAGTGCCGCCGACTTCGAGCTCGACCGCGTCCCCGCGCACCTCCTGCCCTCGTTCCGCGCGGTCGATGCCCGCGGCCGCGCGGTGGGGTCCGATCGTGATCTCTCCGCACTGCAGCGGCGCCTCGCCGACCGCGCGCGCTCGAGCGTCGAGTCGACGATCGCCCGCCCGCCCGCGGTGAAGGCCGCCGCGCGCGTCGCCGAGGCGTCCCCCGCCTTCGCCTCCCGCACGCAGCTGACCACCTGGGACCTCGACGACCTCCCCGAGGTCGTGGACACCCCGGTCGCCGGTGGTGTCGTCCGCGGCTACCCCGCGCTCGTCGACGAGAAAGACAGTGTCGCCCTCCGCGTCGAGGCAACGCCCGAGGAGGCCGTGCGGCGCACGCGCGCCGGCATCCGTCGACTGCTGCTGCTGGCGGTGCCCTCGCCCGCGACCTACGTGCTCGACCACCTGACCGCGAACGAGAAGCTCGCCCTCGCAGCCTCGCCGTACCAGAACGCCAAGGCCCTCATCGAGGACGCCCGCGTCGCCCTCGCCGACGACATCCTCGTGCGCGAGACCCCGACCGGGGTGGTCCGCACCAAGGCCGACTTCGAGCGGGTCCGCGACGCGTTCTCGGCGGCATCGGTCGAGCGCACGTTCCAGACGGTGTCGCTGGCGGCCAAGGTCCTGCTCGCCCAGCGCGAGGTCGAGCGGGCAATGAAGGATGCCTCGTCGATCACGCTCCTCGGAGCGCTCAACGACGTGCGCGGCCAGCTGCAGGGGCTCGTCTTCCCGGGCTTCCTCTCGCGGACCGGTCTCGCGCGCCTCGCGCACCTGCCGCGCTATCTCGCCGGAGCCCTCGAGCGTGTGAAGACCCTGACCGACAACCCCGGCCGCGACCGTCAGCGCATGACCGAGTTCGAGCGGGCCGCCGCGGGCTTCATCGAGGCGGGCGGCACCGTTCCTCTCCCGGCCGATGCCCCCGCGACCCTCGTGCAGACCCGGTGGTTGCTCGAGGAGTTGCGCGTGAGCTTGTTCGCCCAGCGTCTCGGCACCGCCGAGCCCGTCTCGCCGCAGCGGATCGCCAAGGCGCTGAAGGGCTGACGCTCACACGCCGAGCGCGCGACCCCAGACGCGCAGCAGCTCTTCGAGCTGACGACGCTGCTCCGGGGTGAAGGCCGCGAGCAGACGCTCCTCGTTGCGGACGTGGGCGGCGAAGGCCTCGTCGATCACACGCAGCCCGGCGGGAGTCAGCGCCACGATGCGACCGCGCCCGTCGTCGCCGCTCCCTCTCCGCAGGACGAGTCCGGATGCCACGAGTCGGTCGACGCGTTTCGTGACGGCGCCCGTGGTGACCATGGTGTGCCGCGCGAGATCGCCAGCGGCGCAGGCGAACGGCTCGCCCGCACGCCGGAGGGCGGCGAGCACGTCGAACTCCCCCTCGCCGAGACCGTGCTGGCGGTAGACGACGAGGAGCTCCTCGCGGAGCCGGTCGGCGACGCGATGCAGACGCCCGATGATCTGCAGGGGCGTGGCGTCGAGGTCGGGGCGCTCCGTCCTCCACTGGGCGGCGATGGTGTCAACGCGGTCGGTCTCGGTCATCCCCCCACTTTACCTTCCGCGGAAGGTAGTATGCCTTCCATGGAAGCTAACTGGCGGGTCGTGCTCCTCACCGCCGTCGCCCCGATCGCGTGGGGGGCGACCTACGTCGTCACCCGGCACCTGCTCCCGCCCGACGCTCCCCTGTGGGGCGGTGCACTCCGGGCGCTCCCCGCCGGGCTCCTACTCTGGGCGCTCGCCCGCCGTCGCCCGCGCGGCGCGTGGTGGTGGAAGGCCCCCGTGCTGGGAGCCCTGAACTTCGGCGGGTTCTTCGTGCTCGTCTACGTCGCCGCGCAGCTGCTGCCTTCCTCGATCGCCGCCTCGATCATGGCGCTGGCCCCCCTCGCGCTCGCGGGCCTGGCCTGGCCGTTGCTGGCCCAGCGCCCGACGCTGCGCTGGGCGGCCGCCGCCGGGCTCGGATTCGCCGGGGTGACCCTCGTCGTGGGTCTCGGTGCCGCACCCGTCGCCCCGGCGGGGGTCGTGGCATCCGGGGTCGCTCTACTGTCGTCGTCACTGGGCGCGATCCTCACCACGCGGTGGCGCGACGACACCCCGCTGCTGGCCACGACCGCGTGGCAGTTGATCGCCTGCGGGCTCGCGCTCACGGTCGTCGCGGGGGTGGTCGAGGGGCCGCCCCCGAGAGTGGATGCCACCGGCGTCGCGGCCTACGCGGGCGTCGCCGTGATCGCCACCGCGCTGGCGTTCGTGTGCTGGTTCACCGGGCTTCGCCACCTGCCCGCCGGGACCGTCGGGCTCATCGGGCTGCTCAATCCCGTCACCGGCGTGCTGCTCGGCGTCGCCGTCGGCGGGGAGACGCTGGGGGCCGGACAGATCGCGGGCATCGCCGCCGTGCTCGCCGCGATCGTCGTGGCCCGCCCTCGCTCCGTCGGAGCACACCCCGAACGGGGCCGAGGTCCGTCGTCCGCGCCCCCGGCGACGACGTCCCCCGACCCCGGCGGTCGGCGCGCGCGACCTACGACGCCCGCAGGGTGACCGACCCGAGCGCCGTCTGCACCTCGATCCGCGCGGTCGCCGTCGGCGACGTGGGCAGGGTGTTCTCGACCGACCCGGGCCCGTCGCTCACGACCAGATACGTGTCGTCGGGCAGGGCGATGTCGGCCGAGCCGGCCGTGACGTCGATCCTCGTCGACGTCGGCGTCGCGCCCGTGAGCACGGCCGAGAGGTCGCCCCCCGCCACCGAGAAGCTCGCGGAGTCGGTTCCCGACACCTCCGCGACGGCCGAACCGCCCGCCACCGACAGGTCGAGGGCGTCCGCGCGTCCCGAGAGGGTCGCCTCTCCCCCGGTCAGCTGCACCGTCAGGTCGCCGAAGTCGCCGTCGACCCGGAGGCTCCCGCCGGCGACGTCGACCCGGAGGTCGACGTCGGAGCGGCCCAGCTCCCGCGGCAGCGTGAGGGTCGCGGCGGGACCGCTCCCCCAGTCGACGAGGGAGTGATCGGGTGAGACCACGCGCAGCGTGGAACCCCTCCGCTCGAAGGTCCAGCCCGCCACGTCCGCCCGCGGCCCGTCGAGCACCGCCTCGGATACCTCGCCGTATTCGATCGTGAGCGATCCCCCCGCGATGTCGACATCGAGGTCCCGCACCCCCTCGATATCGCTCGCCTGCCGCTGTCCGCCGTCGGGACCCCGGCCGAACGTGGCGGCCGCCGAGAACCCGCTGCTCGCGAACGCGCCGAGGATGGCGCACCCGCCGACGACGATCGTGACGATCGAGACGGCCAGTGCGACGCCCGAGCGGCGCGGAGGGGTCGGCGCCGCGGCGGGCGGCGGCGTCGGGGCGAGGGGCGTCTGCACGGTCATGAGGTGACTCCAGTGGTGTCGTGGCCGAGGTGGACCAGCGCGGCGATGACGCGGCGATTGCCCGTCTCGTCCTGCTCGAGGCCCAGCTTGGTGAAGATGGCGGTGATGTATTTCTCGACGCTGGCCGGGGAGACGAACAGCGCCTGGGCGATCGCCTGGTTCGACCGCCCCTCGGCGATGAGGGCCAGCACGGCCCGCTCGCGCTCGGTGAGGGACTGCAGCCGATCGTCGCGGCGACGCCGCGCGAGGAGCTGGCCCACGACCTCGGGATCGAGCACCGTGGCGCCCTCCGCGATCCGGGCGACCGCGGCGAGGAAGTCGCGCACGTCGGCGACGCGATCTTTCAGCAGGTAGCCGAGCGAGCCCTGCCCGTCGGCGATGAGATCGCTGGCGTACTGCTCCTCGACGTACTGCGAGAGCACGAGCACGGCGAGCCCGGGATGCCGCGTGCGCAGCGCGATGGCCGCGCGGATGCCCTCGTCGGTCCAGGTGGGCGGCAGTCGCACATCGAGCACGCAGAGGTCGGGCGTGGTCTCCGCGACGGCGCCCTCCAGGCCCGCGGCGTCGGGGAGGGCGGCGACGACCTCGTGGCCGTCGTCGGCGAGCAGGCGCACGAGCCCCTCGCGCAGCAGGACCGAGTCCTCGCAGATCAGGATGCGCACGGCACACTCACCTCCACCGACGTCGGTCCGCCCTGCGGGCTGTCGAGCCGCACGGTGCCGCCGGCGGCGGTCACCCGGTTGACGATGCCGTCCAGGCCACCGCCGGGCACGACCCGGGCGCCGCCCAGACCGTCGTCCTCCACGCGTGCCCAGAGCGTTCCGTCCTCGCGCTGCCGCACCTGCACGCGGCACGCACTCGCCCGGGAATGCTTGGCGGCGTTCGTGAGGGTCTCGGCGATCGAGAAGTACACCGCCGCCTCCGCGGGCCGGCTGCACCGCCGCGGGAGGCGCACGTCGAGGGTCACCGGGATGTGCGAACGCGACGCGAGCGCCGAGAGGGCGGCATCCAGTCCCCGATCCTCGAGAACCGAGGCGTGGATGCCGCGCGCCAACTGCCGCAGCTCCGTAATGGCCGACTTGGTCGAGGCGTGGGCTTCGGCGACGAGCGCCTTGGCTGCTTCGGGGTCGTCGTCGATCTTCGTCTGCGCGAGGCCCAGCGTCATGCCGATGGACACCAGGCGCGGCTGCACGCCGTCGTGGAGGTCGCGTTCGATGCGGGTGCGCTCGACCTCGGCCGCTCGCACGGCCCCGGCACGACGGGTGTCGGAGGTGCGCGCCTGCTGCTCGAGCTCGGCTTCGCGGGAGGGGACGAGGATTGCCCGAGCGAGGACCCCGTGGAGGAGCGCCAGACCGATGACGGCGGCGACCGCGACGAGGGCGACGAGCCCCCCGATCACCGGAACGCCGACCCCGTCGAGCAGCACCATGCCGAAGGGGCGGGCGGGCCGCCACCCGAAGATCGG
This sequence comes from Microbacterium sp. ZW3a, assembly GCF_057167165.1. Lineage (NCBI taxonomy): Bacteria > Bacillati > Actinomycetota > Actinomycetes > Micrococcales > Microbacteriaceae > Microbacterium > Microbacterium sp. ZW3a. The sequence goes on from NZ_CM169903.1 coordinate 2,076,092, forward strand.
GCTCACCGCGAGCGCGAGGCCCCACGCGCTGGCTCCCACCAGGAAGAGTGTGGCCAGCCCCAGCACCGTGGAGATCGTGAACGACGCGACCGCACGCCACTGCCGGGCGTCGATCGCCTGGAGCCAGATGGTGTGCAGCACCCCGGGGAAGCCGGTTCGCTCGCTCCGGCGCACGCGCACCGGCGGAAGACCGAACCCGTACAGCCCGTCGAGGCGGGCCTGCTCGAACCACGCGATACCGAACAGGGCGTAGACGAGACCGACGAGGAGCACGACCCCGATCAGCACGGCGAAAAGAAGTCCGACGCCGGCTCCGAACAAGCCGAAGATCACGCCGAAGACACCCGGACCGATGAGGCCGAGAGCCGCGAGCTGGGCGATGGCGCCGGCCACGTGGCCGGGCGACGAGATGCGCACCTTCGGCCCGGAGACCTCGCCCGAGGCGGGGCTCGCCGCGAGCGTCGGGGTCGGCGACGGAGGAGGAAGAACGGATGCCGTGGTCATGTGTTCCACGGTAGGGCGCGGCTCCGCGGCGGTCAGCAGGGCCACCCCGCTCGTTCGTTCGGGTTATCCCGAACGCGCACGCTCAGAGGTCTTCCGCGTCCAGCCACCCGGTGTCGAGGAGGAGCACCCGGACCGACGCCTGGCGGACCACCTCGACGTCGGCCATCTGCCCGTCGGGGGCGGGCGTCTCTCCGGCCCGGGCGGCCTCGACGGCGTCGGCGACGCGGGCGGCGAGGTCGCGGGTGTCGACGAAGACAGTCGCGTCCACGATGCCGTCGCGCACCGCCCGAGCGACCGTGACATCGGCACCCGACCCCACGACCCAGGGCAACGGCGTCGGCTCGGTGGCAACGTCGTCGGTGGCCGACGGCGTCGGTTCGGGCGTGGCGGTCGGGGTCGCCTCGGGCCCGGGCTCGGTGAGCGCGGTCACCACTCCGCGGGTCACGGCGTCGCCGAGCGCGAGCACCGCGGTCGGCGTCGCGCTCTCGCCGCCGGTCAGCAGACTCCGCAGACGCTGCTCGGCCGCGTCCTCGACCTCGATCGGGTCATTCGCCACCGCGGCGTCGACGATGTCGGCTCCCACGACGAGCGTGACCGCGCCGGACTCCCGCGCGGGGGCGAGGGTCGCCAGCGCGGCGTCGTACCGGGCAACAGCCTCCGGGTCACTCGCCGCGCCGGTGAGCACCGCCAGCCGCGTCGTGGCCTCCGCGGGGAGGTCTGCGATCAGCGTCGCCGCCTGCGCCCGCCCGACCTGAGCCGGGTCGATGCCCGCGGTGACGCCGCCATCGTCCACGCCGCGCAGCGCACGGACGAGCGGGATGCCGCCGCCGATCGCCGCCTCCTCGGCTGAGAGCTCGGCCTCGGCGGTCAGCGGCACGAGCACCACGGCCTCCTCGCCCTTGGTGACCATGTTCTGCACCTGGGCGGCCTGCGTTCGCGCCTCGCCGGCGGCGTACTGCAGATCGACGCGGTAGCCCCGCGCGCGCAGATCCTCCTGCAGGGTCTCTCCGAAGCGCGTCCACGCGAGGTCGTCGGTCGAGGGCAGGGCCACGCCGATCACGCCCGCACCGTCGCTCGTGCCCGTCGTTTGCGCGGTCGTCGTCGCCGTGCAGCCGGCCAGCAGCAGGGCGGCCGCGGCGAGGAGCACAACGGCGCGGCGGGCGGGGCGACGGATCACCCGCTCCATCCTGCCCCACGAACGACGGACGCCCCGCCGCACGAGGCGACGGGGCGTCCGGAATCGTGGCTGTGGATCAACCCCGCGTGCGGTTCTTGTTCCACACGTCGAAGGCCACCGCGAGCAGGAGCACGAGGCCCTTGATGAACTGCTGCACGTCGGTCGAGATTCCCATGAGCGACATGCCGTTGTTGAGCACACCCATGACCAGACCACCGGCGATCGCACCGACCACGCGGCCGACACCACCCTGCACGGCGGCGCCACCGATGAACGCGGCGGCGATGGCATCCAGTTCGAACAGGTTTCCCGCGCCCGGACCGGCCGAGTTCAGGCGACCCGTGAACACGATGCCGGCGAGGGCCGCGAGCACACCCATGTTGACGAACAGCAGGAAGTCGACGCGACGGGTGTTGATGCCCGACAGCTTCGCGGCGGTGCGGTTGCCACCGATCGCGTAGATGTGGCGACCGAAGACGCTGCGGCTCATGACCGTCGAGTAGCCGATGATCAGCACGGCGAGGACGACCAGCACGATCGGGGTGCCGCGCGAACCGGGGGCCACACCCAGCAGGTAGGTGAGGTAGGCGATCAGCGCGCCGCCGCCGACGATCTTGAAGAGGAACCAGCCGCGGGGCTCGTTCTGCAGCTCGAGTGCCGCGCGCTTGGCGCGCTGACGCACCTCGGAGGCGATGAAGAGGACGAGCGTCAGAGCGCCCAGCGCCACCGTGATCCACTCGGCCGGGGAGCTCGTCGCCGGGAAGAGGTCGGGGAAGAGGTAGCCACCGCCGAGCTGGCGGTACTCGGTCGGGAACGGCGTGATCTGGGTGTTGCCCAGGGTCATCTGCGTCAGACCGCGGAACAGGAGCATGCCGGCCAACGTCACGATGAACGCGGGGATCCCGACGTACGCCACCCAGAAGCCCTGCCACATGCCGACCACCGCCCCGAGCAGGAGCGAGAGCAGGATGCCGAGCCACCAGGGCATGCCCCACTGCACGATGAGCACACCCGAGACGGCACCGACGAAGGCGGCGACCGAGCCGACCGAGAGGTCGATGTGGCCGGCGATGATGATCATCACCATGCCGATCGCGAGGATCAGGATGTAGCTGTTCTGAACGATGATGTTCGACACGTTGCCCGCGGTGAGCAGGCGACCACCGGTGAGCGCCTGGAACAGCAGGACGATCACGATCAGCGCGATGAAGATGCCGATCTCGCGCAGACGCGACGTGAGGAACTGCACGATGCCGCCGGCTCCCCCGGCGCCACCGCCGACGGGGCCCTTCGGCGTCGCCGGACCGGCCTGGGTCGCGGTGTTGTTAAGCGCTGACATGGTCGGCTTCCTTCTCCTTCGTCATGAGCACCATGAGGGCCTCGGGTGTGGCCTCTTCGATGGGCAGCTGGCCGGTGATGTGGCCTTCGCTGAGGGTGTAGATGCGGTCACAGATGCCGAGCAGCTCGGGAAGCTCCGAAGAGATCACGAGCACCCCCTTGCCCTGCGCCGCGAGGGAATTGATGATCGTGTAGATCTCGTACTTGGCGCCCACGTCGATGCCACGGGTGGGCTCGTCGAGAATGAGCACCTCGGGGTCGGAGAACAGCCACTGCGACAGCACGACCTTCTGCTGGTTGCCGCCCGAGAGCTTGCCGACCACGACGTCCACCGAGGGCGCCTTGATGTTCATCGACTTCCGGTAGCGGTTGGCGACCAGGTACTCCTCGTCGCCGTCGACCCAGCCGCCCTTGGCGAGCTTGCGCATGCCGGCGAGGGAGATGTTGCGCTTGATGGTGTCGATCAGGTTGAGCCCGGCACCCTTGCGGTCCTCGGTGACGTACGCCAGTCCACTGCGGATGGCGGCGGGCACCGTGGAGGTGTCGACCTTCTGACCGCGGATGTAGACGTTGCCCGTGATGCGCGAGCCGAAGCTCCGTCCGAACACGCTCATGGCGAGCTCGGTGCGCCCGGCGCCCATGAGGCCGGCGATTCCGACGACCTCGCCGGCACGGACGTGCAGGTTGGCCTCGTGGATGACGACACGGCTGGCATCCACGGGGTGGTGCACGGTCCAGTCCTCGATGCGCAGCATTTCGTCGCCGATCTCGACGTCGCGGTCCGGGTAGCGGTTCTCCAGCTCACGGCCGACCATGCCGCGGATGATGCGGTCTTCGCTCGTGCCGCCGGTCGCCACGTCCAGCGTCTCGATCGTGCGACCGTCACGGATGATCGTGACCTCGTCGGCGATCGCGCGGATCTCGTTGAGCTTGTGGCTGATGATGATCGACGTGATCCCCTGGCCCTTGAGGTGGCGGATCAGGTCGAGCAGGTGCTCGGAGTCGTCGTCGTTGAGGGCCGCGGTGGGCTCGTCGAGGATGAGGAGCTTGACGTCCTTCGACAGCGCCTTGGCGATCTCGACGAGTTGCTGCTTGCCGACGCCGATCTCGTTCACCGGCACGTCGGGGCTGTCGCCCAGGCCCACGCGCGCCAGAAGCTTGGAGGCCTCGCGGTTGGTGGCATCCCAGTCGATGAGACCGCGGTGGGTGATCTCGTTGCCGAGGAAGATGTTCTCGGCGATCGAGAGGTAGGGGCTGAGGGCCAGCTCCTGGTGGATGATGACGATGCCGGCCGCTTCGCTATCGCGGATGTCCTTGAACTCGACGGTCTTGCCGTCGAAGACGATCTCGCCACGGTAGTCGCCCGCGGGATACACACCGCTGAGCACCTTCATGAGGGTGGATTTTCCGGCGCCGTTCTCGCCGCAGATGGCGTGCACCGTGCCGCGGTCGACGGTCAGCGACACGTCCGCGAGGGCGATGACGCCGGGGAACTCCTTGGTGATCGAGCGCATCTCGAGGATGGTGCTCACGAGGTCCTCCTTGCAGGGCCGGCCCGGGGCCGGTGGGGATGGGGAAACAGGGGCTTCCGCCGCGACCGGCGGACCGGTCGCGGCGGAAGCGGACGGGAGAGCAGGGCTCTCCCGCGGGATCACTTCAGGTCGTCGGCGGTGTAGTAACCGCTGTCGACCAGGACCGTCTCGTAGTTGTCCTTCGTGACGATCGTGGACTCGAGGAGGTACGAGGGAACGACCTTGACGCCGTTGTCGTACGTCTCGGTGTCGTTGACCTCGACCTCTTCACCCTTGCGGATGTTGTCCACCATCGTGACGGCCTGCTTGGCCAGCTCGCGGGTGTCCTTGAAGATCGTCGAGTACTGCTCACCGGCGATGATCGACTTGATCGAGCCGACCTCAGCGTCCTGACCCGTGACGATCGGCAGCGCGGTGGCCGCGTAGCCGCCCGAGGTCAGAGCCGAGATGATGCCGATCGACAGACCGTCGTACGGCGAGAGAACGCCGTCGAGCTTGGTGTCGCCGATGACCGTGAGGATGTTCTCCATGCGCTCCTGCGCGGTCTCGGGCAGCCAGCGAAGGATCGCGGCCTGACCGAACTCCGTCTGACCCGACGGAACGGTGAGGACGCCCGAGTCCAGGTAGGGCTGGAGGGTCGCCATGGCGCCGTTCCAGAAGAACGTCGCGTTGTTGTCGTCGGGGCTACCGGCGAACAGCTCGACGTTGAACGGACCGGTCGCGCCGGTCTCGTTGCCCTCGGCGTCGAGGACGCCGAGGCCCGTGAGCAGCGACGTGGCCTGCTGCACGCCGACCTGGAAGTTGTCAAACGTCGTGTAGTAGTCGACGTTCTCGGTGCCGTTGATCAGGCGGTCGTACGCGATCACCGGGATGCCGGCGTCGGCGGCCTGCTGCAGCGCGTCGGTGAGGGTCGTGCCGTCGATCGAGGCCACGATGAGCGCGTTGGCGCCCGAGGTGATCATGTTCTCGATCTGCGAGACCTGCGTGGGGATGTCGTCGTTGGCGTACTGCAGGTCGACCTGGTAGCCGAGCTCCTCGAGCTGCGCCTTGACGTTGTTGCCGTCGGCGATCCATCGCTCCGACTGCTGCGTCGGCATGGCGACACCGATGATGCCGCCCGACTCCTGAGCGTCGCCGCCGCTGTTACCGGTACGGTCCCCGGCGCAACCGGCCAGGCTCAGCGCGAGGACGGAGGCCCCCGCGACCATGGTGAGCATGCTGTGCTTCTTCACTCTGGTTCCCTTCGTTGGGTTGGATGTCGCGGTCTCTCCACATGGAGCCCACCGCATCAGCGCGGACGGCACGTCGTCACGCTCTCGACGGGGCGAAACGAGGCCGGGTCGGCGAGGCGGGGTACGCGTCGTTCGAAACGTCTTCGTCTCGACGGAGTCGCTCCGCAGCGAGTCCCGTCGGCTGAGTGTGGCGGTGATGTGACCGTTCACATTGTGAGTGTGATGCTACCTCGCCCCGGGGCTCCGCTGTCAAGTCCCCGTGCGTTCCGAGATCAGGCGTTGCCAAACCGTGACGTGATCAGCGGCTCGGTGGCGCCGTGGAGGAGCGCACGATGAACCGCAGATGATCCGGCTCCGGGGCGGTCTCACCGTCGTGCGAAACTCCGAGATCATCGAGCAAATCCCACATCGCGCGCTGGCCGATGCCGGTGAAGTCCTGGCGCACCGTCGTCAGCGGTGGCCACAGGTGCGCGGCTTCGGGAACGTCATCGAATCCCACCACCGAGATGTCCTCCGGAACCGAGCGTCCGAGCGCCCGAACGGCGTGCATGAACCCGAGCGCCATATGGTCGTTGCCGGCGAACACCGCCGTGGCGTCCTCGGTTCGCAGCAACTCGATGCCGGCCTCGAAGCCGAACTGCGCGGTCCAGTCCCCCAGCACGGGCGGTCGCGGCGACAGGTCTTGCGCGTCCATCTCGGCGAGGTACCCGCGCATGCGGTGATCGGCCTCGAGCCAGTCGCGGGGCCCGGCGATGTGGAGAATGCGCGAGTGCCCGAGCTCGGCGAGGTGGCGCACGGCCGCGCGCGCCCCGGAGACCTGATCATTGAAGGTCGACGTCGGGATCGCCGACCCCGTCGACGACACGATGCGCACCGGCACCGGGAGCTTCAGTTCCTCGAGGATCGGGATCACCCGCGTCTGCGGGGCGACCACGACGAGGCCTTCGATCGACTGCTGCACGAGGTGGTCGATCGAGGCGCGCACGTCATCGGGGGCGCTCGTCCCGAGGTTCGTGAGGGTGAGCCGATAACCGGCGCGGCGCGCCACCGATTCGACGGCCTGCACCATGGACGAGACACCGTGCGTCGTCGTGCGCGGGCCGAGCACGCCGATCAATCGGGTACGGCTGGTCGCCAGCGCCCGCGCGGCCTGGTTCGGCACGAACTTCAGCTCGGCGATGGCCGACCGCACGCGCGCGGCCGTCTCGGGCCGCAGCTGCGGGCTGTTGTTGATCACGCGCGAGACCGTCTGGTACGAGACCCCGGCCAACCGAGCGACGTCACGAATGCTCGGGGCCCTGCCCGTGGCATCCGGTGTGTCGGTATCGCTCATGGTCCGCCTCATCGCGTGGGTCGCGCTCGCATGCGTGACCGGTCACACGAGAATAGCCGACGCCGTGCGCCCTTCGACGCCTCGGCGCCGGCGCCGGCGCGGCCGGGGCGGTCTCAGGATGCCAGCAGGGACCGGTAGAAGCTGATGCCCCGCACCCACACCTCGACGCGGATCCGCTCGTCGGGCGCGTGGAGCGCGTCGCGTTCGGCGCGGGTGAGGTGGAAGGGAGTGAAGCGGTAGACGTGCTCGGTGAGGCCCGTGTAGAACCGGCTGTCGCTCGCGCCCAGCTGCAGGTACGGCAGAGCGACGACCTCGGCGCCGAGGGTCTCGGTCACCGCGCCCGACAGACGTCGCCAGGACTCCCCCTGCCACGGCGAGACCGGCGACGGATCCGACCCGTGGCGCAGCTCGATGTCGATGAGCGGGTCGGCGATCGCGCGCCGCAGGTGGATCGCGGCATCCGAGAGAGTATCGCCGGTGAGCAGCCGTACATTGACCGTCGCCCGAGCCTCGGTCGCCAGGACGTTCTCACCCGCGGAACCGCTCAGCCGCGTCACGACGGCCGTCGTGCGCACGAGCGCGTTGGTCTCGGGACTGAGCCGCGCGAACACGCCGGTGAGCAGCGGAGCCGTCAGCTCCGCGCGCCGGAACAGCGAGCGCAGCGGCTCGCCCGTGTGCGCGGACGCGGTGGCGAGCATCGCCCGCACGGGCGGAGCCAGGCGCCGCGGGAACGGCCGGCGATGGAGCCGGTCGATCGCGCGCGCGAGCCGCGCCGTCGCCGGGAGACGAGGCGGGGTCGACGCGTGTCCTCCCGCCTCGCGCGCGATGAGGTCGAACGAGGCGACCCCGCGTTCGGCGACGCCGATCATCGCCGTCGGCACCGACACGCCGGGGACCGCTCCCTCGACGACCGCGCCGCCCTCGTCGAGCACGAGCGCGGGACGCACCCCGCGTTCGGCGAGCAGGGCCGCTATCGCCTGCGCCCCCGTCCCGAGAGTCTCCTCGTCGTGACCGAACGCCAACCACACGTCGGCGCGGGGAACGACGCCGTCGGCGAGTGCCTGCTCGACCGCCTCGAAGATCGCCACGAGGGCGCCCTTGTCGTCGATCGCGCCCCGCGCGTACAGCTCCGCCGCGGAGCCTTCGCCCGTGATCTCGGCGGCGAACGGCGGTCGCGACCACCGCTGACCTTCGACGTCGACCACGTCCTGGTGCGCGAGCAGCACGACCGGCGCGTCGGAGCTCCGCCCCCGCCATCGGTAGAGCAGCGAGTGCTCGGCGACGATCTCCCGCTCGAGGTGGGCGTGCACGAGCGGATACAGCCGCTCGAGCGCCGCGCGGAACTCCGCGAACCGCGCGGTGTCGGTGCGGGAGGTATCGACGTGCGACACGGTCGGGATGGCCAGCAGCTCGCGGAAGCGCTCGACGGGCGTCATGTCGGGAGCCTAACCCGTGGCATCCGCCCGGTGTCGGCGCGCGTCCGCGCGTTCCCCTCCCGCACCCGGATACGGTGGAGCCCATGACCGGACTGCACTGGGGCATCCTCGCAACGGGCGGCATCGCGCACGCCTTCACCTCCGACCTGCGCACCGCGGGCCTCGACGTCACCGCCGTCGGCTCCCGAACGCTCGAGAGCGCCCGGGCGTTCGCCGAGCAGTACGACATCCCGCACGCACACGGCTCCTACGCCAATCTGGTGGCCGATCCCGACGTCGACATCGTCTACATCGCGACCCCCCACCCCGGACACGTCGAGAACGCGCTCCTCGCGCTCGACCACGGCAAGCACGTGCTCGTCGAGAAGCCCTTCACGCTCAACGAGAGCGAGGCCGCTGTCATCCGCGATCGCGCCGCCGAGAAGGGACTGCTGGCGATGGAGGCGATGTGGACGCGCTACCTCCCGCACATGGTCCGCATCCGCGAGATCCTCGACGCCGGCACGCTGGGCGAGATCCGCGTCGTCTCGGCCGACCACACGCAGAAGATCTCCACCGACCCGCAGCACCGCCTCAACTCCCTCGAGCTCGGCGGTGGCGCGTTGCTCGACCTCGGCATCTACCCGATCGCCTTCGTGGTCGACGTGCTGGGGCTTCCCGAGCGCATCACGGCGCTCGCGCGCCTGTCGGATGCCGGCAGCGACGCCGAGGTGGCGACGGTGTTCGTGCACCCCGGCGGCGCCCTGTCCACGACGGTGTCGTCGTCTCGCGGGAGGGGCATGAACGTCGCCCAGATCGTCGGGACCGAGGCCCGCATCGAGATCGACGGCGTCTGGTACACCCCCACGACGTTCCGCGTCGTGGGGCCGGACGGCGCCGTGCTCGAGGAGTTCGACGGCGCCGTGGATGGCCGCGGCATGCAGTTCCAGGCGCTGGCCGCCGAGCGCCTGGTCGCCGCGGGCGCGACGACGAGCGACATCCTCTCGATCGATGACACCGTGGCGATCATGGGCGTTCTCGACGAGGTCCGTCGACAGATCGGCGTGGTCTACCCCGGGGAGCGCTGACCGGGGTTCCCGTCTCGCGCCATGTCGGGAGAGACTGAAGGCATGCTGGATACCCAGAACGCCCGCGTGGCCGTCTACCTCGACTTCGACAACATCGTGATGTCCTGGTACGACCGCGTGCACGGACGAAACGCGTATTCGCGCGATCGGCAGAAGATCGCCGAGAACCCCATCGAGCCCGAGATCGCCGAGCGCCTGACGAAGGCCACGATCGACGTCGGCGCGATCATCGACTACGCGGCCTCGTTCGGCACCCTCGTGCTCACGCGCGCCTACGCCGACTGGTCGGCGCCGGTGAACGCGGAATACCGGTCGCAACTCGTCGCGCGCGCCGTGGACCTCGTGCAGTTGTTTCCCGCGGCGGCATACGCCAAGAACGGCGCCGACATCCGCCTGGCGGTGGATGCCGTTGAAGACATGTTCCGCCTCCCCGACCTGTCGCACGTCGTGATCGTCGCGGGCGACAGCGACTACGTGCCCCTCGCGCAGCGCTGTAAGCGCCTCGGACGGTACGTCGTCGGGATCGGCGTCGCGGGTTCCACCGCGAAGTCGCTCGCCTCGGCGTGCGACCGATTCGACAACTACGACGGCCTCCCCGGCATCCCGAAGCTCACCGAGACGAAGAAAGACACCGCGCCCTCGCGTCCTCGTGCCCGCAAGCGGTCGCAGGATCCCGCGGTCAATCTGCTCGAGCGGGCGATGCAGTTGGAGGGCGAGCGCGCCGACGGCGAGTGGTTGCACGCCTCGGCGGTGAAAGACCTCATGAAGCGGCTGGACCCCTCGTTCAGCGAGAAGGCACTAGGCTTCCGCAGCTTCTCGGACTTCCTCAAAGCGCAGACCGAGAACGTCGAGGTCGACGAGGAGTCGAACGTCGTGCTGGTGCGGGCGGTTACGCGCGGGGCGTGAGCGTCGTTCGGTGACAGGCGCTCAGCGCCGTTCGGCACCCGGCGCCACGTGCGCGAGGACGCTCTCCCACACCGAGGTGAGGGTGAGCTGCCCGTTCGTCGTCTCGAGACGATCAGCGGGGACCACCTCGATGCGCGCCGCGGGAAGGTGTCGGGCGTACCACTCGGCGTCGGCGACACCGGCCGTGCCCTCCCCGCCCACGACGACGAGCGTTTCGGCCACGAGCCCACCGAGCATCGGTGTGTCCATGTCACGGCTGAGGGGGTCGGACGGGCTCTCCACGCCCACGATCGCGAGCCGGTCGACGATGTCGCCCATCGCCGCGGCGAGGTGGATCGCCAGCGGCCCGGCCGACCGCTCCCCCACGAGCCCCACCGTCGTTCCCGGCGCTTCGCGCTCCAGAAGGTTGCGGAGGGCCTGCACGGTCAGACCGGCGGGTGTCTGACCGCCGAACGCCGGCGGGTCCTCGATCTCGGGGGCGTCGAGACCGACGGCGACGACGCGCACGTCGAACGCGGATGTGACCCGCACGTCGGGGTCGGTCGTGGCCACATCGCCGGTGCGCAGCACCAGCACGGGGCGGGGCGCGCCGGGTGTACCGAAGCTGCGGAACTCGAGCTCGCCGTCGAGCCAGGGGGCACGGCTCATCGCGTCATCCTTCCGTGGGCGCCGCACCCGCTCCGGGAAGGAGCGCGCGCAGCGTATCGATGGTGTCGGCCTCGGCGGCCGGCTTGTCGGGACGGTAGGCCTTGACACGGGCGAACCGGAGGGCGACGCCGCCGGGGTAGCGCGAGGAGCGCTGGACCCCGTCGATCGCGATCTCGACGACGGTGTCGGGGACGACCCGGATGCCACCGGGCACCGCGCCGATCTGCCGCTCGGCGAAGTGCGCGGTCTGCCAGCGCAGCAGCTCGTCGGTGAGACCCTTGAAGGTCTTTCCCACCATGACGAAACCGCCGGGGTCGCCGAACGTCCCCTCGGAGTCGAGCGCCCCGAGGTGCAGGTTCGACAACCACTCGGCGCGACGCCCTGACCCCCGCTCGACGCCCAGAACCACCAGATCGAAGGTGTGCACGGGCTTGACCTTCAGCCAGCTCTTGCCCCGCCGCCCCGCTGTGTAGGGGGCGTCGATGCCCTTGACCATGACCCCCTCGTGCCCGGCCCGGAGCGCGTCACGCGCGAACGTCTCGGCCTCGGTGGGATCGTCGGTGACGATCGCCGGAATGCGGAAGTCGGCGGCAATGCGATCGAGCTCGGCACGGCGCCGTGCGAGAGGTTCATCGACGAGATCGCGCCCGTCGACGTGCAGGAGGTCGAAGAACCACGGGCGCAGGGCAATCGCCCGAGCAGTTTCTGCCCCGAAGCGCGCCATCGTCTCTTGAAACGGGCGCGGAGCACCGTCGTCGTCGAGCGAGAGGGTCTCCCCGTCGAGGATCACGTCGGTCACGGGCAACGAGCGCGCCACCTCGACGATCTCGGGCACGCGGTGCGTGACGTCGGCGAGCGTGCGGGTGAAGACCCGCACCTCGTCGCCGCGGCGGTGCACCTGCACGCGGGCACCGTCGAGCTTGTACTCCACCGACGCGCGCCCCGCGACGGCCAGCGCCTCGGCGACCGAGGGAGCGGTGGAGGCCAGCATCGGGTGCACCCCGCGTCCGACCACGAGTCCGACCGCCGCGAGGGCGTCGGGGGTGCCGGTGAGCGCGATGGCCGCTGTCTCTCCCAGATCGCCGGAGAGCATGGCAGCGCGGCGCACGAGACCGCCGTCGCGATCGGATGCCCGGGCAATGGCATCCAGGAGCACGCCCTCGAGGGCGCCCGTGCGCAGCTCACCGGTCATGACGCGTACAAGGAGGTTCCACTCCGCCGCGGTCGCGCGCCGGGCCAGCGCGTCGAGCTCGGCGGTGCGCGCCGCGGCCGATCCGCTGCCGGAGATCGCGGTGAGGCGGGTGAAGGCCGCGTCGACGTCGCCGACCGACAGCGTCGGGGCGGCGGCGTGGTCGCCCCCGCGGGTGGCGAGGGTGCGCCAGCCCACGCCGAGCCGCCCCTGTCGCGGCGCCGCAGTGAGCAGCCCCACCGCCGGCACGATCTCGTCGGCGGCGAGCCCACCGAGCACCGCGGCCAGCGCGTCGACCTTGGCCAGGCGCGACCGCGTGCCCGCCACCGTCGCGAGCGCGGTTTCGATGTCGCCGAAGAGCATGACGGCATCCTGGCATCCCCCTCCGACATCGCCGGTCGGGTTGCGCTCCGCACTCCCAGATGCCCCTCCCGCGCCGCACACCCCGCCGCCCCGCCGCCGCCGCACGCCCGCCGTCGCCCCGCCGCCGCCACCGCCACCGCCACCGCCACCGCCACCGCCCGCGAGAAACGCGATCCGCGGCGAGAAACGCGTGGAGGGCGCGTTTCTGGTCGGGAATCGCGTTTATCGCGGGACCGCGTGACCGCACGCCGAAGCACCACCGGGAAGAGCACAGCAGGGGCGCCACGTATCGCCGCCGCCACACGCCCGCGAGAAACGCCATCCGCGGCGAGAAACGCGTGGAGGGCGCGTTTCTGGTCGGGAATCGCGTTTATCGCGGGACCGCGTGACCGCACGCCGCAGCACAACCGGGAAGAGCACAGCAGGGGCACCCCGTGTCGCGGCCGCCACACCCCCGCGATAAACGCCATCTCCGCCGAGAAACGCGTGGACGGCGCGTTTCTGGTCGGGAATCGCGTTTATCGCGGGTGTGACACCGCGCAACCACCGCCCGAACCGAAGCCAGCGCCCACCGTCAGCGCTCGCGCGTCGCCCACCACGCCCACGCCACGAGCGGAAGCTGCAGGAAGAGCCGCGCGAAGCGCGCGCGATCCGTGGTCAGGCCCGGGGCCGAGCGGCCCGTGCGCCACTGGTGCACATTGCCCGGGAACACGGCGACGAAGAACGCCGCGATCACCGCCCCGACCCGGCGACGCTCTCGCGGCAGGGCGACGAGAGCGGTCCCGAGCAACACCTCCACCGCTCCGGATGCCACGACGATGGCGTCCTTGTCGGTGTGCAGCATCCGCGTCGCCCAGTCCGGCACGACGATGCGGTATCCGCGACGACCCCACGTCACGTGGCTGACACCGGCGGCGATCAGCAGCAACGCCAGCGCCCCTCGGGCGACCGAGCGGACGGGGAGACCTCGACGTCGTGGCATCCGATCAGTGTCTCAGGCACACGGATGCCACGGGCCGGGTCGCCCGATTCGCACGGGGCCGCGCCGGCCCGGGCCCGCGCGCGACATCAGAGCGGAGCAGGCCCCGTCCGCCGCGCGAACTCGACGTAGGCGGCGACCGTGTCGTCGGGAACGATCGCGCGCAGCACGACCTCGTCGGCGGCAGCGGTGTACGCGTCGAGGGCATCGGCCAGGTCGGTGACGTCGCGGATCGTCGTGTCGGCGGCATCCACCCCCATCCGCGCGAAGTTCGCGGCGTAGTTCGGGAACGAGGCGTACCGCGCGGTTTCGGCATCGAGGCGTTCGCGCGCCGCCGAGGAGATCGCCGTGCGCACGTAGACGGCGACGTGCGCGCCGGGCGCGACCGCGTGCAGCGCCTCGGCCTGCGCGCGCGCCTCGGTCGGCGGCACCCAGTTGAGCAGCACGCCCTGCGCGCGTTCGGCACCCAGGTGGCGCATCTTCGGGCCCAGCGCGCCCACGATCACGCGGGGCACCCCCGCGTCGCCGAGCACATCGACGGCGTCGCGGACGCGCGCGAGCGCCCCCGCCTTCGCGATGCCCGACCCGATGCCGATCGTCAGGCGGTCGGCGGGGAGGCCGAGCGAGGCCACCTCGGCGGCGATCTCGGCGGCCGGTCGGCGGTCGACCGGCACGACCCCGGTCGCGAGCCGCAGCCGCTGCGTGACGTGCGCCGCGGCGGCGAGCGCGGCCAGCGCATCGCCGTCGGGGGTGTCGTTGACCCAGAGCGTGTCGAAGCCCGCGCGCTCGACAGCGACGGCGATCTCGGCGATCGCCTCGGGGCCGAGCGACCCGGCGACGCCGAGCGAAACCGCGCCGCGCCTCACGACACGCCCCCGGCGTCGGGCAGCTCGAGCGCGACCTGGCCCACGGCGGAGAAGAACGTGTGCAGATCAGCGTCGTCGGTGGGAAGCAGCACGACGTCGTCGACCCCCGCGGCCTGGAACCGCGCCACGCCCTCGGCGACCTCGGCCACGGAGCCGGCGAGCGCGCGGTCGGCGGCATCCGGTCGGTCTTTCAGCACGGCGGCCGTACGCTCGTGGGCCCCCGGGCCGAAGGCCGTGAGCACGTACGCCACGATGTCGGGGGCACCCTCGCGTCCGGCTTCACCCCTGCCGGCGCGCACCGCGCGGACCGCCTCGGCGATCTCATCGACGGTGTGCCGACTGTCGAGGATGACCCCGTCGGCCACCGCACCCGCGAGGTGCAGCGTCTTCGGCCCCTCCGCCGCCGCGTACACGCGCGGCGCCTCGGCCGGTGGCCAGTCGAGGGTGACATCGCGCAGGCGCACGTAGCGTCCCTCGGCGCTCACGGTGTCACCCGCGAGCAGCGCGCGCAGGGCGGGCAGCTGCTCCTGCATGAGCGTCAGCGGCGAGGCCGCCTTGGCCCCGACCTGCCGCATCCAGTCCTGCACGCCGTGACCGAACCCCGGCAGCAGACGGCCCGGAAACAGGCGCTCGATCGTGGCGACCTCCATCGCGGATGCCGCGACGTTGCGCAGCGGGAGAGGGGCGATGCCCACGCCGACGCGGAGGTGGTCGGTCACGGCCAGTGCCGCCGCGGCGGCCGCCCACGCCGAGGAGCGGAAACAGTCCTCCCACAGCCACAGCTCTTCGATGCCGGCATCTTCCGCGGCGCGCGCGGCATCGCGCAACTCCTCGGGCGGGTGCGGGTAGGGACTGAAGATCGCTCCGATACGACTCATGCCCCTACTCTGCCCTGTCCCACCGACATCGCACCCGGCACCCGTGGCATCCATCACAACTCCTGCAGAATGCGCCCGGACCCGCAAACCGGACCCCGGATGCCGCGACCCGCAGGAGTTCTGCGAGCGACCGCGCCGGCCGGAGACAGCACAGGGCCCCCGGAACCCGAAGGTTCCGGGGGCCCCACAGCCGTCACGCGGCGAGCGCCTCCACGGCGGCTCGGACGACGAACCCGGATGCCGTGGCATCCACCGTCACCGCTCCCCCGTCGGTGATCTCGCCCGAGACGAACAGGTCGGCGATGCGGTCGTCGATCTCGCGCTGGATGAGCCGTCGCAGCGGCCGCGCGCCGTACTCGGGCTCGTACCCGACCTCGGCGAGCCGGTCGATGGCCGCCTCGGTGACCTCGATCGACACTTCGCGCGCGGCCAGCCGCCGCGAGGTCGCGCCCAGCAGCAGCCGAACGATCTCGCGCAGCTGCGCCTTCTCGAGCTTGCGGAAGATGACGATGTCGTCGATGCGGTTGAGGAACTCGGGCCGCATCGCCTCGCGGAGCTTGCCCATGACGCGATCGCGCAGGTCGTCGTCGGCGAACTCCCGCCCGGTCGTGGTGAATCCGATCGCCCCCGACCGGGATGCCAGCACCTCACCGCCCAGGTTCGACGTCATCACGATCACGGTGTTGCGGAAGTCGACCGTGCGTCCTTGACCATCGGTGAGGCGCCCGTCGTCGAGCACCTGCAGCAGCAGGGTGAAGACATCGGGATGGGCCTTCTCGATCTCGTCGAACAGCACGACCGAGTAGGGGTTGCGGCGCACGCGCTCGGTGAGCTGACCGGCCTCGTCGTAGCCGACGTATCCCGGAGGGGCACCGATCAGGCGCGACACGGTGTGCCGTTCGCCGAACTCGCTCATGTCGAAGCGGATCACGGCGGAGTCGTCGTCGAAGAGCGACCCGGCCAGGGCCTTGGCCAGCTCGGTCTTGCCGACGCCGGTGGGACCGAGGAACAGGAACGATCCGACCGGCCGGTGCTCGTCGCCGAGACCGGTGCGGTTGCGGCGCACGGCCTTCGCGACGGCGGTGACGGCGGCATCCTGTCCGATGACCCGGGCGTGCAGCTCGTCCTCGAGTCCGGCCAGGCGTCCGCGCTCGGTCGCGGTCAGACGCGCGGCGGGGATGCCGGTCGCCCGGCTGATCACCGCGGCGATCTCGGGCTCGTCGACGACCGTTCCCGCGGCCGGGGCCGACGTCACGGCGTCGAGGCGCTGCTGCACCGCGGCGATCTCGTCGCGCAGGCGCGAGGCCTCCTCGTAGTGCTCGGCCGAGACGGCGGCGTTCTTGTCGGCCTCGAGCTCGGCGAGGCGGGACACGAGCTCCGACACGTCGACCTTCGCCCCGAGGCGCAGGCGCAGACGTGCGCCCGCCTGGTCGATGAGGTCGATCGCCTTGTCGGGCAGCACCCGGTCGGGCAGGTACCGGTGACCGAGTTCGACCGCGGCGCGGAGGGCCTCGTCGGTGTAGGTCACGCCGTGGTGCTCCTCGTACGCGGAGCGCAGACCCCGCAGGATCTCGACGGCGTCCGGTACGGAGGGCTCGCCGACGCGCACGGGCTGCAGGCGCCGCTCCAAAGCGGGGTCCTTCTCGATCGTGCGGTACTCCTTGAGCGTGGTGGCACCGATGAGGTGCACCTCGCCCCGAGCCAGACGCGGCTTGAGGATGTTGCCGGCGTCCATCGCGCCCTCGCCGCCGGCACCCGCACCGACGATGGTGTGGATCTCGTCGATGAACACCACGAGCCCGCCCGACTGCGCGGCGATCTCGTCCATGGTCTGCGTCAGGCGCTCCTCGAAATCGCCGCGGTAGCGGGCTCCGGCGAGCATCGCGGCCAGGTCGATCGACACGACCCGCGTCTCGCGCAGCTGCTCGGGCACGTCGCCCTCGACGATCGCGCGGGCGAGGCCCTCGACGACAGCGGTCTTGCCAACGCCCGCTTCGCCGATGAGCACGGGGTTGTTCTTCGTGCGGCGGCTGAGGATCTCGAGGGTCTGCTCGATCTCGTCGGCGCGACCGATCACCGGGTCGAGCCGTCCCTCGCGGGCGAGGGCGGTGAGGTCGGTGCCGAAGCGGTCGAGGTTGGGGGTCGCGGATGCCGTGTCGGCGGCGACCGTGGCTTCGTCGCCGCCCACGAGGGTCTCGCGCACGCCCTGGGTGAGCGCCTCGGCGGTGACACCGGCCTGCGCGAGGATCTGCCCGGCGGGGGCGTCCTGCGCGAGCACGAGCGCGAAGAAGAGGTGGTCGGGGTCGACGTAGGTCGACCCGGCGGCGCGGGCCACCTGGAAGGCGTGGAACAGCGCGCGCTGCACCGACCCGGCGACCACGGCGCCGTCGATGTCGGCGGCGGGTCCCGCGGCGGGCAGACGGCTTTCCGCAGCGCGCGCGATCGCGGCGGGGTCAGCTCCCAGGCGCGACACGGCCTCGCGCGCGGGCGACTGCCCGACGAGCACGTGCAGCACGTGCAACGCGTCGAGTTCGCGCTGTCCGCGACCGAGGGCGAAGCGTCCGGCCTGCTGCAGCGCCTCCTGCGTGCGGGAGCTGAGGAACCGGCTCAGGTCGATGGAGCGTTCGGCGCGGGCACGCTCGCCCGCGAGGTAGCGCGCGAGGAACTCGTCGAACGACTGGGCGCCGTTGTCCCCGGCACCGGGGGTGACATCTTCGGGCAATTCCGTCTCCTGTGATACGTGAGTCGAACAGACTCAAGTTTCGGACTTGAGCGACTGCGTATCAAGTTCAACGGAGGGGTTCCGAGGATATTCCCGGCGTCCTCAGGCGCGGAGCGCCGGGTCGGGATCGTTCCAGAGTTCGGCGGTCTGGACGATCCAGAACACCGCGAACAGCGCGAGCGCCGCCCCCTCCCCCACGAGCACCCACGGCACGTCGCCCGGCAGACCTGCGGCGAGAGCGACGAGCACACCCGCCAGACACACCAGGATGCCGATCGCCACCGTCGCGTACGCGCCGCGCAGCCCCCTCCGGACGCCCTGCGGTCGCCAGGCGGCGATCGACGAGACGGCGGCGACGAGCACGAAGAACGCGATCGCGGCGACGTTGTGCGCCACCGCGAGGAAGCTGTACGGATCCAGCGCCGCCCAGGCACCGAACCCCACGGGCACCGCCGCCACCGCCGCCGTGGTCAGGAGAACCCCGCGCGACAGCGTCCCCTGCACCGCCGCCAGAATGACCGCCACGATCACACCGGCCAGCACGACGGATGCCACGGCCACCCCGTTGTTCACCACCGTCGGCACGACCGCGGCCGGAACGCACCGCCCACCCCCGGGACAGGCCGGGCCCTCGACGGTCGTCGGCACGACCGCGACCGCGAGAGCGAGCACCGCGCCCACGTCGAGGAGCCCCTGCTCGACGCTCCGCCCCGACAGGACGAACAGCGCGAGCGCGACGGCGCACAGACTCCCGACGAAGAGCGGGCCCGCGGGCGTGTAGTACGCGGCGCTCAACGACGGGAGGACTCCGCCGGTCGCCATCTGAAGAGCGACCGACACGGCCAACAGCGCGGTCGCGCCGATGATCGACAGCCGCACGTACCGGTACGTGCGCTGCGTCGACGTGGTGCGGAGGCGCATGCGCACATCCTCGCAGCTGCCACCGACACGGCGTCCGGCGGCGCCGGACCCGGCCGCCTCCACCGCGAGATGCGAGACTTCACGCATGCACGAGTTCCTCCAGGGCGCACGGATGCTCCTGCGCGGCCTCGGCCAGTGGCGCCGCTCGCCCGGGGCGATGGCCCTCGGTCTCATCCCGGGATTCGTCGTGGGTCTGCTGTTCGCCGCCGCCCTCGTGGCGTGGGCGGTGCTGCTGGGCAACGTCGTCGACGACTGGACGCCCTTCGCCGACGACTGGGATCCGCTCTGGGCCACGATCGTGCGCACGGCGATCGGCGTCGCCTCGTTCGGCGCGGTGGCGTTTCTCGCGATCGTGTCGTTCACCGCGGTCACCCTCACCGTGGGCGAACCCTTCTACGACCGCATCTGGCGCGCCACCGAACTGTCGGCCACTGGGCACGTCCCCGAGACCGAGTACGGCTTCTGGCGGGCGATCGGCGACGCCGTGCGACTGATCGCGCGCGGTGCCCTCTCCGCCCTCGCCGCGTGGCTCCTCGGGCTCATCCCGCTCGTGGGCGGGGTGCTCGGGTTCATGGTGGGACTGCTCCTGACCGGATGGCTGCTCGCCGACGAACTCACCTCGCGCGCGCTCGCGGCGCGGGGCCTCGATCGGCGCGCCCGACGCGCGGTGCTCCGCGCGAACCGGGCGCGCGCCCTGGGCTTCGGCGTCGCGACGCAGCTGTGCTTCCTCATCCCTTTGGGCGCCGTAGCCGTGATGCCCGCCGCCGTCGCCGGAAGCACGCTCTGGACGCACGAGGCGCTGGGCGAGCGGGCGGGGCGGAACCTCGACCCCGACGCGGCACGATAGCCTGGAGCGACCGAAGGGATCCTCATGTTCATCGTCTCGCTCCTCCTGTTCCTCGGCGGAATGCTGCTGTTCGGTCTGTCGTTCTCGCTGGCCGCACCGGGGCTGTTCTTCGCTCTCGGCATCATCCTCGTCGCCGCCTCGCTGGCGCTGCCCTTCCACTTCGGCACCCGGTAAGTCCCCGCCCTCCACCGAGAAACGCGGTCTACGGCGACAAACGCGTTCGCACGGCGTTTCTCGCCGCGATCGGCGTTTCTCGCCGGGTCCGGCTCCACGCGTCGGGGGGAAACCCCGGCACCCGAGTAGCGTTACCGGGTGCCCTTCTCCCTCGACGACCTCCGCCGCTGGCCCGACTTCGAGGCTCCCGACCTCGTGGCCGTGGATGCCGCCGACCGCCTGATCCTCGACGAGTCCGCCGCTGCGCGGGCCGCGCTCGACGACGGGCAGCTCGTCGTGATCGACGATGCCTACGGCGCCCTGACCCTCGGCTCCGCCGACGCGGGGGCGCGTGGCATCCGCGTGCACCAAGACAGCCTGACCGGCGAACGCGCGCTCGCCGCCAACGCCGCCCGGGCGGGCCTCGACGGCACGTTCACCACGCACGACCGGGATGCCGCCCTGCTCGCCGACGCGCGCGTCGTGCTGCTGCGCCTCCCCCGGTCACTGCACGCGCTGCGCGACATCGCGGGCGTCATCGCCGCGCACGCGCACCCCGACGCCGTCGTGTTCGCCGGCGGACGCCTCAAGCACATGACCGTCACCATGAACGACGTGGTGCGCGAGCACTTCGACCGCGTCGATGTCACGCACGCCCGTCAGAAGTCGCGGGTGCTCGTCGCGCGGGGGCCGCGAGACGGCACCGATCCGGAGCCCGAGCGCGCGCGCGTCGACGGGCTCGAGGTCCGCGCGTTCGGCGGGGTCTTCGCCGGGGCGTCGATCGACATAGGCACACGCCTCCTCCTCGCCCACCTCCCCGAGCCTCGGGGCGACGACGCCATCGACTACGCGTGCGGAACGGGCGTCGTGGCCGCGGCCCTGGCGACGCGGCATCCGTCCCTCCGCGTGGTGGCGTGCGATCAGTCGGCCGTCGCCGTGGCGTCGGCGCGCGCAACGGCCGAGGCGAACGGCGTCGCCGAGCGCGTCGACGTCGTGCGCGACGATCTGCTGAGCGCGCAGCCCGACGGCAGTGCGTCGTTCATCGCGCTGAACCCGCCGTTCCACACGGGGGCGGCCATCACCGAGGGCATCGCCCCGCGCATGTTCGCCGACGCCGCGCGCGTTCTGCGTCCCGGCGGCGAGCTGTGGACGGTCTGGAATTCGGCCCTGCAGTACCGGCCGGCGCTGGAGCGCCTGGTCGGACCGACACGTCAGGTCGCTCGCGACCGCAAGTTCACCGTCACGGTCTCGACCCGGAGCTGAGCGCCGACCGCTAGACCTCGTCCCACTTCTGGCGGCGCATGTCCCACAAATGGTCGGCAAGAGCCTCAGCAGACAGCCAAAAGTGGGACATGGCCCAGACGTCTCAGCCCTTGCCGCCCGGCGGGCCGAGGGTCAGCAGCACCACGAAGATCAGCGCCACGGCGAGCGCGATCAGGATGCCGAGCACCCACGGCCGCCGCAGGAAGAACCGCAGCAGCCGGTCGAGGGGGCGCGCGTCACGCGGGTCGGCGGTGTCTTCGAGCCGCCATGCGCCGCGCAGCCGCCCGGTGCGGTGGAGCCACACCTCGGTGGGGATCGTGGCGTACGGGATCACGGCGCTGACGATCGCAATCGCCGCGGGCCCCACACCCCACCGCTGGTTGAGCGCGACGAGCACCGCTGTCGCGCCGTACGCGAGAAAGACGAACCCGTGGATGCCACCCCCGATCGACACCGCGATCGATAGGTCGGCCGTCGCGCGCAGAATGAGCCCGCCGATCAGGAGGGTCCACGAAATGGCCTCGGCGATCGCGAGCGTGCGAAACAGGGTCAGGGGCGTGCGGAACACGTCTCTCCTCGTACGGGTCGGGGACCCTCCACCCTACGGAACGGGTTCGCCCCGCACGCGCCGCACCCTTCGACGTCGAAGGGTCGGGGTCTACTCGATCGGATGATCGTCGTGGTCGAGCGACGGATCGGAGGTCTCGCCCTCCGCCGCCGTCGACGTGTCGGGCTCGGGGCCGGGGTCGATCGGGGGCTTCTCACGGTCGGCATCCATGTGTCCACCCCATCACAGCGGATGCCGGGATGCCACGGTCGCGAGGTTCGAACGACCGCGGCACCGCGGCGTACGCTGGAGAAATGGCGGAATCCCGGGGACGCGTGTGGACCGGGGTGATCCGCATCGGTCCGCACCGGGGCGATCACCGCGTCGCGGTGCGCGCGGCGCTCAGCGTGGGTGTCCCGCTCGCCGTCCTGCTGGCGCTCGGCCGGCTCGACCTGAGCGTCTACGCGTCGTTCGGCGCCTTCGCCGCGCTGTACGGGCGTCACGATCTGCCGCGCACGCGCGTGCGGATGCAGGCCTCGGCCGGTGGCATCCTGATCGCGTCCATGCTGGTGGGCACGGCCCTCTCCCTCGTCGCCGCCCCCGCACTCGTGAGTGTCGCGGTGATCGCGGTGGTTGCCGCGATCGTCACGCTGATCGCCTACCGGGCGCAGTGGCACCCTCCCGGCGCACTGTTCAGCGTCTTCGCCGCGGGGGCGTGCGCCAGCTTCCCGGCGACGACGAGCACGTTCCTGACGGTGCTCGTGGTCGCCGGGAGCAGTGTCGTGTGGAGCCTCCTCGTCACCGCACTGTTCGTCGTTGCGCGGCGCGGGTCGTGGCGACCGCCGACGCGACCTCGCCCACCGATCGGCGCCGTGGCGTGGGAGATGACCGCGACGGTCGGCCTCGCGGCGCTGCTCGCCGGGGTCGCCGGGGCACTCCTCGTGGGCACCCACTGGTACTGGGCGATGGTCGGCGCCGTCGCGGCCGTGGGCGGCGCTCACGTGACCGCGCGCCTCGTCCGTGGCGTGCAGCGCCTCGTGGGCACGCTCCTCGGCGTCCTCATCGCCGCGGGCCTGCTCGCGCTTCAGCTGCCGGCGTGGGCCGTGCTGGTCGTCGCGATCGCCCTCCAGGCCGGCGCCGAACTCTTCGTCGGCCGCAACTATGCCATCGCGATGGTGTTCATCACGCCCCTCGCGCTGCTCATGATCTCGCTCGCCTCCCCGGTCGGACCCGAGACGCTGCTCCGCGACCGCGTGCTCGAGACGGTGATCGGCGTGGCCGTCGGCACAGTCGTGGCGATCGCGTCGGCGGGGCTGCGCCGGGGCCCCCGCTAGGGTGACTCCGACATGAAGACTTCCCCCGACGCCGCACCCGCCCCGTCCCGACGCCTCGGAAACGACGCTGCCGAACGCATCAGCGCGGGCTGTTACGGCGCGCTGGTCTCGGCATCCACGCTCTTTGGTCTCAACGACACCGACCTGGGGATCGTCGTCGCGGTGGTCGCACTGACGAACATCGTCTACTTCGCCACGCACGTCTTCGCGTACTCGCTCGGCGACGTCTCGACGGAACGCCCGTCGCGGATCATCTCGCACCACATGCGCGTGAGCGCGCCCATGGTGTCGGTGACCTTCGCGCCCCTGCTGGTCGTCGTGCTGCTGACGCTGACCGGGGTGGACCTGTCGACGGCCCTGCTCTGGGGAGTGGGCGTCGCGATGACCTACCTCGTCGTGGTCGCGACCACCGGCGCACGCCTGCGCGGCTACTCCCCGCTCACCGTGGTGCTGACGGCGGTGGGGGCCGCGGTGGTGTCGGCGCTCCTCGTCGTGGCGAAGCTGCTGCTGCACTGAGGGTGACAGGGTGGATCTCGTGAGCCCTGAACCCTCCCCCTCCTTCCGCGCCGTCGCCACGGTGACCGGCCGATGACCGCCGCCCCGAAACTCGCGGTAGTCGGCGCCATCAACGTCGATCTGACCGCGCGCGTGCTGCGCGCGCCGGGGCCCGGCGAGACCGTCGCCGACGGCGAACTGCAGCGGGGGCCCGGCGGCAAGGGCGCCAATCAGGCTGTCGCCGCCGCGCGGCTCGGTGCCGAGGTGCGCATGATCGGCGCCGTCGGTGAGGACGCCGAGGGGCGTGGCATCCGGAATCACCTCGAGAGCCTCGGCATCGACGCGACGGGGGTGCAGACCTCGCACGACCCGACCGGCACCGCGCTGATCGTCGTCGACGCGACGGGCGAGAACTCGATCGTCGTGTGCGCGGGGGCGAACGCCGACATCGACGCCGACGCCCTGGGCATCGAACCCGGTGCGGCCGTGCTGATGCAGCTGGAGGTATCGGATGCCGTCGTCGACGCGGCCTCACGCGCGGCGGGGTTCTTCGCGCTCAACGCCGCTCCCGCCCGTCCGCTCCCCCGGGCGGTCCTCGACCGATGCGACCTCGTCATCGTGAACGAGACGGAGTACGCCCAGCTGCCCGAGGTGCACGACGCCCCGCTCCTGTGCGTCACGCTCGGAGCCGACGGCGCGCGCCTGTACCGCCACGGCGCCCTCGTGGCCGAGGCTGCGGGGGTCGCGACCACCGTGCGCAACACCGTCGGCGCGGGCGACGCCTTCTGCGCCGCGCTGGTATGCGGCCTGCTGCGGGGCGACGCCGAGGCAGAGGCGCTCGCGCGGGCCTGTGCCGTGGGGGCTGCTGCCGTCGCGGATGAGGCATCGCAACCCGCGCTCGAGCCCCTCGACGCGTACGGGGTGGCCCGATGAGCCGCCGCCCGATCCTCGTCGACTGCGACACGGGCATCGACGACGCCCTGGCCCTCGCCTACCTCCTCGCCGAGCCCGCCGTCGAGGTCGTCGGCGTCACCACCGTCTCCGGGAACACGGATGCCGCCCGCGCGGCCGCCAACACCCTGTCGCTGTTCGAGCTCGCCGGTGTCGACGACATCCCCGTCGCCGTGGGAGCCCACGACTTCCGCGACCGCGCCTACGCCGGTGGATCCCCGCACGTGCACGGTGACGACGGCGTCGGCGGGATCGCGCTGACCGCCGCGGCGCGCGCCCACGATGCGCGGCCGGCCGTCGAGCTCATCGATCACCTCGCCTCCCGGCATCCGGATCTCACCGTGCTCGCCCTCGGGCCGCTCACGAACCTCGCCGCCTATGCCGAGGTGCCGGGCGTCGCCGCGTTCGAGCGCCTCGTCGCGATGGGCGGCGCGTTCGCGCACTCGGGCAACGTCACCCGGTGGGCCGAGGCGAACATCCACAACGACCCCGAGTCCGCGGCCGTCGTGTTCGCGCAGGACTGGGACATCACGCTCGTGCCCCTCGACGTCACGATGACCCAGACCCTGGATGCCACCGACCTCGTGCGCCTCCAAGCGATCGCCGGCGCGCTACCGGAGGCGTTGGCCGCGATGCTGCCCGCGTACCTGGACTTCTACGACGGCCGCGTCTTCCCCGACCGTCGCTGCGCGCTCCACGATCCGCTCGCCGCGATGGTCGCGGCGGGGGCGTTGCGGGGCGTGAGCGTCGCGTCAGGGCAGGTGGAGGTGCGGCTCACCGGCGGGGAGCGCGGGCGGACCGTCTCGTCGTTCGGGTCCGGCACGCAGCGCTGGGTCCGTGGGATGGAGGGATCGGCCGTCGAGCTGCTGCTGGGGCGGCTGGAAGCGCGGGAGTGGCCGGGCTGAGTTCAAGGCCGTTGCGGCTCGCGGCCCCGTGGGGCCAGGACGTCCCCGGTTACAGGAACCCCAGCGGGGGAGCAACTATGGCAGGCAAATACGAGCTATACACCGACAAGGCAGACCGTGGCCGAGTTAGTCGCCGAACTCGACTCCACCTAGCCGCGCCGACGTCATCACCACGAAGCCACGGCGTGTGCTCTACCTCGAAGTGCCGGGCACGCTCCAACTCCTCCGGTCACTCACATCCGAGGCTCGCGTGGGCGAGCATGTCAGGCGTCTTTCGCTGACGCATCGATGAGATGGAGCACGTCAGCGAGAATCCCCTCGACTTCGCCTGCGCGCGTGTCATCCTCATCAGCGCGCGGCGCCACCTCTGGGAAGACTGACTCGGCGGCCGTGACGATCTCGTCGACGGGGAGCCATTCCGGTAACTCACGGTAGTTCCGCTCATAGGTCTTCGCGTTCGAGTGAAAGCTCTCTCGCTGGGTCCAGCCGGCGGTACTCAACAACATTTCCACCAACCTGTCCGGGTCGGTCTTCAACGCCTCGGCAAGACTGGCTTTGACCTCGTCAGCCGATGAGAGATGGGCCCACATCCCGAACATCAAACGGCCATAGCGTTCGTTTCCTACCCACGCGTCCGCTTGTGACCAGTCGACCGATCGCAACTGCGCGAGCGTGGCCGACGCCGCCTCTTCCGCGAGTCTCACGAGACCACGATCTAGCAGTATCCGCCGCGTCTCGAACAGCACGACGACGGCCACGCACAGCGGCCGCATCGCACTGTCGTGCGGGATGAACGCCTCTATTTCGTGCGCTTCAGCGTTGCGGCCAACAGCAGCAGCAAGCGCTGCCGTTGCGGTCAGGTCGATACCCATCGCGTCGAGGACGGGTGGGATGGTGCTGGCATCACGAGCCGCCTGAACCAACTCGTCCCGAAGAACCGGATCGTACGGGCGGTGCTGAACCCGCGCGTAAGGTCTCGCGCGGTCCAAGAGCGCCCGGTGCAGAGACAGAGGGTTCTCCTGGTCGGCGGGTTCCGCCTCCGGTTCTGGGGCAGCAGGCGGCGCTGGCGGCTTCTCGCCTCGCAGGTAGGCGGACAACGCGCTCGACGCGGCCCGTAGTTCTTTCACCGCATCCGTGAGCACCTCGTCGTCGGTAGCGGGCGGAGGGCCCGGCCAGCGTCCGACCGCGTCTGAGACACCGTCGGCACTTCTTCCCAGCCATTCACACCAGTCCGCTGAACCCGGCACCGTGGCGGCCGCGGCTGCGGCTTCGGCCTTCAAGTCCGCGATGAAGGGGGCGAGGCCGTCTATGGCGTTCCGGAGTGTCCCCAACATGCTCTGCTGGTGCCTAGAGGTTTCAGCGAAGGACGGCTCCGCATAAAGGCGCTCCCCGTCTTTGTCCCACATCATCACAGATGACCGAGCCCGATCCCATGTGGCCCGCCATTGCTGTGCCTGCTCGACCGCCGCAGGCCGCGAGGCAATTGCTGCGATGGCCACCCTCTCTGCGGCGCGAGCCGTGTCGGTGAGCACAAGCGGGATCCGGGACGGCTCGGGAAACGACTCCCCCGCCACGATGCGAGCCTCCTCATCGTTGAGTGGCCAGGCTTTGCGTAGTCGAGAATGTTCAGCTCGTTGTTGTTCGCGCCACTGCTGCAGCATCTCTGCCGGAAAGCGTTCAGGCTGCTCGTCGATCTCGTATGAGTGAGGGATACACAGCAGCAGGAGGTTCTCGGCGGCCCGGTTCTCCTCGTGGGTCATCCCTGGCTTCCACCGCGGCCCGCCAGGCCGTCGGGCGTGAATGTGGGCTACCCGGCTGTTCAGGACCGGTTCCACAGACTCATCACTCTGCGCGTACAACCACTTCGCACAGTCCGGCTTCGCGCAGGAGAAGGCGTGCGCGTACAACTCCTTGATGGTCTTCGTTGTGGGCTCGGGATGCTCGACCTCGCCGACCAGGGCCTCAGGCGCCGACGTCGCGGATACCTCGTCTGTCATCTGCTCAGACTTGCGCAGTTCTCAACTTCGGGCGGATGGACTCGCCGCCCAGTGTGGTCCTCTTAGGGTCGCGCCGCCAAGATCACCGATGGCGCCCTCAGTCCGTCGACGGCACCGCGGCAACAACAAACCCTTGGACGGACACCGCCGATGAATCGGCCTGACTTTCGTTCCTATCGGGAGCCTTGTCCGGCCGGTGCTGGATTGGCTGATTCTTGGTCAGCGTAGTACGCCGTCTCGACCTCGGCGGGGGTGCGCATGTCGAGCTCACCGTGGAGGCGGGAGTTGTTCCACCACCATTCGAGGGTCGCGAGCTCGACCTGCTCGACGGTGCGCCATGGGCCGCGCTGGCGGATGAGCTCGGTCTTGTAGAGGTTGTTCACCGCCTCCGCCATCGCGTTATCAAATGAGTCGCCGACGGTTCCGGTTGAGGGGACGGCGCCGAGTTCGACGATCCGGTCGGTGTAGACCATCGCGGTGTAGTTCGACCCGTGATCCGCATGATGGACCAGCCCGTCCAGGCGCCCGCCGACGTTCCACGCGGCCATGTCCAGCGCCTGCATCGGCAGGATTTCCGACCGCAGCGTCGACGCAACATTCCAGCCGACGATGCGTCTCGAGTAGACGTCGGTGACGAACGCGACGTAAGCGAAGCCGGACCACGTGGCGACATAGGTCACGTCGCAGACCCAGAGCCGCCGCGGCGCACGCGCAGTGAAGCGTCTGTTCACGAGATCGCTCGGCAGAACCGCGGTCTTGTTGGGGCGGGTGGTGAACACTCGCTTGGACTTGCGGACGCCTCGGACGCCCGCGAGCCGCATCAGCCGTTCCGTCTGGTCGCGACCGATCTCCCACCCTTGCCGGCGCATGAGGGCATGCATCTTCCGGCGCCCGTAGACGCCGTAGTTCTCCGCATGCAACCGCGCGACCTCCGGTGCCAGCAGCTCATCTTTCAGCTGCCGGGCCGACGGCGCTCGACCGAGGGCGGCGTGGTAGCCGCGGGAGGTGAGGAACCCCTGGACTGCGGGTCGGAGAACCCGGCAGATGAACTCGACCCCGAAACGATCCCGGTACTCGGTAATGAACCGGACCATCGCGGTCAGGGACGGTCGAGCTCCTTCGCGAAAAACACGCTCGCAGCCTTGAGGATCTCATTCGCCTTCCGCAACTCCGAGACCTCCTTCTCGAGCTGCTTGATGCGCTGCGCTGCTTCGGTCGTGACCCCAGGCTTAGCGCCCGCATCCACCTCCGCTTGACGTTGCCACAACCGCAACGTCTCCGGGCTCATCCCCAACAGCCCCGCCACATGCCGCGCGGCGCTCATCAACGTCAGGTGCGACGGTCGCGTCTCCGCGAGCATCCGCAACGCCCGCTCACGCATCTCCGGCGAGTACTTCCTGTTCATCGAGTTCCATCCTTGCTTGAAGAACGGAACGAAAATCAGGCCGATTCAGGCCAACCGTGGCCGGATCCATCGAGGCATACGACACCGCCAAGGGTCGCCGGTACCGAGTCAGGTACACCACGCCCAGCGGCAAACGCACCGACAAGCGCGGCTTCAAGACAAAGCGTGAAGCTGAGATCTTCCGCGCCGAGGTCACCGTCGCCGTCGCATCGAACACCTACCTCGACCCCACCCTCGGCAAGAAGACCGTCTCCATGTTCGCTGAACAGTGGAAGACCGGACGCCTCGCCCGATTGAAGCCGTCGAGCCGGAACACGATGGAGACCTCATAGCGGGTGCACGTCGAGCCGCAATGGGGCGTACGCGGCGTCGCCGGGATCCGCGCCTCCGAGGTCGAAGACTGGGTCAGCGCCCTACTCTCCCCCACCGCCGACCGAAAGGCGCTCAGCGCCCAGACCGTGCGCCGCTGCACCTTCGTGCTGTCCAGCATCCTGGCGATCGCCGAACGCGACGGCGTCATCCGCTCGTCCCCGACCAAGGGCGTGCAGCTACCTGCCAAGCGCTCGAAGCCGAAACGCTTCCTCACCCACCAACAGGTCGAGCTGCTCGCCGCGGCCGCCCCCGGCCGGGAAACCATCATGCTGCTGCTCGCGTACACCGGCCTCCGCTGGGGCGAGATCTCAGCGCTACGCGTCCGCCACCTCGACATGCTCCGCCGCCGCATGCTCATCGAGGACAACGCCGTCCTCGTGAAGGGCGTCTACGAAATCGGCACACCCAAGCACGGCACCTCGCGCGAGGTGCCCATCCCCGGCTTCCTCGTCTCACCGATCGCTCGACTCTGCGAGGACAAGACGCGCGACGCATTCCTGTTCTCCGACGGGCCCGTCCCCATGACCTACCCCCACCGCACCTCAGGATGGTTCGTCAAGGCCGTCACAGCCGCGCAGGACGCCGACCGCACCTTCCCGACCATCACACCCCACGACCTACGACACACGGCCGCCTCGCTCGCCATATCCGCCGGCGCCAACGTCAAGGCCGTTCAACGGATGCTCGGACACGCCTCTGCGGCGATGACGCTGGACGTCTACGCCGAGCTGTTTGACGACGATCTTGAAGCTGTTGCGCGGGCCACGAGCGCAGCACGAGCCTCAGCTGTCTCATGAGACGCACATATGCTCAGCGGGGTTGCACAGCAGGGCATACGTGACACAAACTGGTTGTTGTCTCCATCGTGCATCGATCGCGAAGGCCCCAACTCGCGAAACACAACAAAGACCCCCGACCGAAGTCGGGGGCCCTTGCCTAGCTGGACGATCTTACGCTGCTGGCACAGCTTCGATCAGGTGTCGATTTGCGCATTCGCCCTTGCGGTCGATGCACGGGGGGAACGTTGCTCCCACGTCGTGGTGAGTGACCACTCCGTATTGATCAGCCCAGTTCCCCTCGAAGGGAACGCGCTGGCCAGTCTTCCATGAGCCATCTGGGCCCTTAGGTACATACCTCACGGCGGTACCCCTCTCTTTTTGGTGTACCCCGGACATTTGCCGGGGACAACAAAAGGGAGGGTCCCCGCGTCGCCGCGGGAACCCTCCGAGTTGTATGTGGGCAGAACGTGGGCAGGGGCAAGCGAGGCGCCAGCCGCCAGCCGCTCACACTTCCCTGTTACCACGCTTCTCTTCCCACTAATTTGTCGTTTGACCGGGTCTTTCAGAAGTCCCAGTCGTCATCCTCCGTCGCCTCGGCCTTGCCGATGACGTACGACGAACCCGACCCCGAGAAGAAGTCGTGGTTCTCGTCGGCGTTCGGTGACAGGGCCGACAGGATCGCCGGGTTCACGTTCGTCACCGACGCCGGGAACATCGCCTCATAGCCGAGGTTCATCAGCGCCTTGTTGGCGTTGTAGTGCAGGAACTTCTTCACGTCTTCGCTCAGGCCGACCGAGTCGTACAGGCTCTGCGTGTAGTGCACCTCGTTGTCGTACAGCTCGTACAGCAGCGAGAACGTGTAGTCCTTGATCTCGTCGCGACGGGCTTGGTCGACCTGCTCCAGACCGCGCTGGAACTTGTAGCCGATGTAGTAGCCGTGCACGGCCTCGTCACGGATGATGAGGCGGATCAGGTCGGCCGTGTTGGTGAGCTTGGCGCGGCTCGACCAGTGCATCGGCAGGTAGAAGCCCGAGTAGAACAGGAACGACTCCAGCAGCGTGGAAGCGACCTTGCGCTTGAGCGGGTCGTCGCCACGGTAGTAGTCCATGACGATGTGCGCCTTCTTTTGAAGGAACTCGTTCTCGGTCGACCAGCGGAACGCCTCGTCGATCTCCTTCGTCGAGCACAGCGTCGAGAAGATCGACGAGTAGCTCTTGGCGTGCACCGACTCCATGAACGCGATGTTGGTGTACACCGCCTCTTCGTGCGGCGTGATCGCGTCGGGGATGAGCGAGACCGCGCCGACGGTGCCCTGGATCGTGTCGAGCAGCGTCAGACCCGTGAACACGCGCATCGTGAGCGTCTGCTCCTCGGGGGTGAGCGTGTTCCACGACTGGATGTCGTTGGACAGCGGCACCTTCTCGGGCAGCCAGAAGTTGTTCACGAGACGGTTCCAGACCTCGAGGTCTTTGTCGTCTTGAATGCGGTTCCAGTTGATCGCCTGAACGTGGTTCAGCAACTGCAGCTTCTCAGCCATGTCGTTTTCAGCGTCCTCTATCGATAAGTCGTGATCAGCGGATCAGAGCATGCACGAGACGCACTCGGTCATGTCGGTGCCCTCGAGCGCCAGCTGACGGAGGCGGATGTAGTAGATCGTCTTGATGCCCTTCTTCCACGCGTAGATCTGGGCCTTGTTGATGTCGCGGGTGGTGACGGTGTCCTTGAAGAACAGCGTCAGCGACAGGCCCTGGTCGACGTGCTGCGTGGCGGCGGCGTACGTGTCGATGACCTTCTCGTAGCCGATCTCGTAGGCGTCTTCGTAGTACTCGAGGTTGTCGTTCGTCATGAACGGCGCCGGGTAGTAGACGCGACCGAGCTTGCCTTCCTTGCGGATCTCGATCTTCGAGGCGATCGGGTGAATCGAGCTCGTGGAGTTGTTGATGTACGAGATCGAGCCGGTGGGCGGCACGGCCTGCAGGTTCTGGTTGTAGATGCCGTACTGCTGGACGGATGCCTTGAGCTCGCGCCAGTCGTTCTGGGTGGGCACCGGAATCCCGGCGAACAGCTCCTTCGCCTTGGCGGTCTGCGGCTCCCACACCTGGTCGGTGTACTTGTCGAAGAACTCGCCCGACGCGTAGGTGGAGTCGGCGAAGCCGTCGAAGGCGACACCGCGCTCCATCGCGAGGCGGTTGGAGGCCCGCAGCGCGTGGAACAGCACCGTGTAGAAGTAGATGTTCGTGAAGTCGATGCCCTCTTCGGAGCCGTAGAACACGTGCTCGCGAGCGAGGTAACCGTGCAGGTTCATCTGCCCGAGGCCGATCGCGTGCGAACGGTCGTTGCCGTCTTCGATCGAGCGGACCGAGGCGATGTGGCTCTGGTCGCTCACCGCGGTGAGGGCGCGGATCGCGGTCTCGACCGTGAGGCCCAGGTCGCCGCCGTCCATCGCCAGGGCGATGTTCATCGATCCGAGGTTGCACGAGATGTCCTTGCCGATGCCGGCGTAGGAGAGGTCTTCGTTGTAGGTCGTCGGGGTGTTGACCTGCAGGATCTCCGAGCACAGGTTCGACATGTTGATCCGACCCTTGATCGGGTTGGCCTTGTTCACCGTGTCCTCGAACATGATGTACGGGTAGCCCGACTCGAACTGGATCTCGGCGAGGGTCTGGAAGAACTCGCGCGCGTTAATCTTGGTCTTCTTGATGCGCGGGTCATCGACCATCTCGCGGTACTTCTCGGTGACCGAGACGTCACCGAAGGGCACGCCGTAGACGCGCTCGACGTCGTACGGCGAGAAGAGGTACATGTCTTCGCCGTTCTTGGCGAGCTCGAACGTGATGTCGGGAATCACGACACCGAGCGACAGCGTCTTGATGCGGATCTTCTCGTCAGCGTTCTCGCGCTTGGTGTCGAGGAAGCGCAGGATGTCGGGGTGGTGCGCGTTGAGGTACACCGCACCGGCGCCCTGACGGGCACCCAGCTGGTTGGCGTAGCTGAAACTGTCTTCGAGGAGCTTCATCACGGGGATGATGCCCGAGGACTGGTTCTCGATCTGCTTGATCGGGGCACCCGACTCGCGGATGTTCGACAGCAGCAGCGCCACGCCGCCGCCGCGCTTGGACAGCTGCAGCGCGGAGTTGATGCCGCGGGCGATCGACTCCATGTTGTCTTCGATGCGCAGAAGGAAGCACGAGACGAGCTCGCCGCGCTGAGCCTTGCCGGCGTTGAGGAACGTGGGGGTGGCCGGCTGGAAGCGGCCCGAGATGATCTCGTCGACGAGCTGCACCGCGAGACGCTGGTCGCCGTCGGCGAGAGCGAGGGCGGTCATGACGACACGGTCCTCGAAGCGCTCGAGGTAACGCTTGCCATCGAAGGTCTTCAGCGTGTAGCTCGTGTAGTACTTGAACGCGCCGAGGAAGGTCTCGAAGCGGAACTTCTTGCCGTAGGCGCGGTCGTTCAGCTCTTGGATGAACTCCAGCGAGTACTTGTCGAGCACCTTGGGCTCGTAGTACTCCTTCTCGACGAGGTAGTCGAGGCGTTCCTTGAGGGAGTGGAAGAACACGGTGTTCTGGTTGACGTGCTGCAGGAAGTACTCCCGCGCCGCCCGCTTGTCGGCGTCGAACTGGATCTTGCCGTCGGCGTCGTACAGGTTCAGCATCGCGTTCAGGGCGTGGTAATCCAGCCCTTCGAAGCGCGCCTCGGTCTTGAAGTCCACGTCGCTCAGCCCTACTTCCACCATTGTTCCAATCCTTCGGTGACGCGCTCGACGTCTTCTGGTGTGCCGAATACCTCGATGCGATACAAGTGCGGCACAGAGCACTTGCGGCTGATGATGTCTCCGGCGAGACAGAAGGCGTCGCCGAAGTTGGTGTTTCCGGCGGAGATCACTCCGCGAATGTGGCGTCGGTTGCTTTCCTCGTTGAGGAAGCGGATGACCTGCTTGGGAACCGCCCCCTTCTCGACCCCCCGGCCGACACCCCCGCCGTAGGTGGGGGTGACCAGCACAAAGGGTTCGTCGATGTGAAGGGGCGGATCACTCGGTCGCAGGGGGATGCGCACGGCCCGCTTGCCGAGCTTCTCGATGAAACGTGCGGTGTTGCCCGACACGCTCGAGAAGTAGACCAGCAGCGGAACCTCGGTCTCCGACATGACAGCGCTCATGAGAACCCTCTGAGCCCATCCGGTGTCAGGCCAGGCGCGAGGCCAGCTCGTCGATCTTGTCGGGACGGAAGCCCGACCAGTGGTCCTCGTCGGTGATCACGACGGGGGCCTGCAGGTACCCGAGCGACTTGACCTGCTCGAGCGCCGACGGGTCTTCGGTGAGGTCGAGCACGTTGTACTCGATGCCCTTCGAGTCGAGTGCGCGGTACGTCGCGGTGCACTGGACGCAAGACGGCTTGGTGTAGACCGTGATCGCCATTTCGTTCTCTCTCTCCCCTGGAAAATCGTCATCCGGCCGCACGGGGCGTGCCGGGAGCTCAATACTACATATGGGTGCGGACATCGGGGGGAACCACAAGGGGTAGTAGTTACACGAGTGTGATTTTCCACCGCCCTCCCCATGTACAACACAGGTTGTCC
Source organism: Microbacterium sp. ZW3a (assembly GCF_057167165.1). Lineage (NCBI taxonomy): Bacteria > Bacillati > Actinomycetota > Actinomycetes > Micrococcales > Microbacteriaceae > Microbacterium > Microbacterium sp. ZW3a. The sequence goes on from NZ_CM169903.1 coordinate 2,110,809, forward strand.
ACCATTTCATCCACAGGTCGTCGACCGATTTCGACCTCGTCGAAGCCCGACATTCCGCGGATGTGGCGCCTCCTTCCGGCATCCGTCCACAGCTCGGACGCTAGACGGGGGTTCCGACATTGCACAGGCGGTGGATACGAGCGTTCGGCGTGTCGCGGCGTGTCGCGCGCGACGTGTATCCGCCACCGGATCTCGGGTGTCGGACGGGGGAGATAGCGTTGTGCGGTGGCCGGCTACCGCGTACTCCTCAGAACCCCGGGCGTGGGGCGCATCATCGCCGCTCAGCTGACGGCGCGATTCCCCAACGGCATGATCAGCCTCGCGATCCTGCTGCACATCGAGCACGTCACGGGCTCCTACGCGGCCGCGGGCCTGGTGCTGGCCGCCACGAGCGTCGGACAGGCGATTGCCGGCCCCGTCACGAGTCGATGGATGGGCCTGTGGGGCATGCGCCGCGTGCTGACGGTCACCCTTCTTCTGTGCGCCGCCGCGATCGCGGCGATCGCCCTGCTGGCGGTCCCCCTCCCGATCTCCATGGCGCTCGGGCTCGTCGCCGGTCTGTCCACTCCCCCGGTGCAGTCGGCCGTGCGCACGATCTACCCCAAGATGGTCAACTCCTCGCAGCTGACCCCCCTCTACTCGCTCGACGCCTCGCTGCAAGAGATCATCTGGGTCCTGGCCCCGGTGCTCATCACCCTCGTCGGCACCCAGGTCGGCACGGTGCCGGCCCTGCTGCTGATCGTCGTCATCCTCCTCGGCGGAGGGGCATGGTTCATCCTCAGCCCCGAGGTGGGGCGCGTGCGCATCCCGCGGAGCCGCCGGGCCCTGGGCACCGTGCTGCGTAAGCCGCCGGTGATCCTCGCCACCGCGACCGGCTTCCTCCTCATCGGCGCGTGCGCCGCGGTCGAGGCCGGGGTCGTCGCCACCTTCGACCACGGCGGCCTCGAGGCAGGGCTCGTGCTCGCGGTCTTCGCCGTCGGCAGCCTCGCCGGCGGTCTCGCCTTCGGCCACATCCCGATCGGCCCGTGGGCGATGGCGCGCCGCTTGGCGATCGTGACGGTGGGCCTCACGCTCACCATCGTGTCGCTGAACGCCTGGTGGCTCGGGGCGACGCTGCTGGTCGCGGGCGTCGGCATCGCCCCGGCGCTGGCGGTGATGTTCGCCATGACCTCGGCCAGCGTGCGGTTCAGCGAGACGGCCGAGGCCTACGGGTGGATCGGCACGGGTCAGCTCATCGGCGCCGCCGCCGGCTCTGCGGTCGCCGGCTTCCTCGTCGACGGTGTGGGTCCGCAGGGCGCGTACGTTGCCGCGGCCGCCTTCGCCGCCGCGGGGCTCGTCGTCTCTGTGCTCTTCATGCGCGGCTTCCCCGATCTCCGCGGCCGCGACGCGAGCCCGATCCCCGACACCGAGCCGGTCCACACGATCACCTGAGCGGGCACCCCCGCTCGCGGCTCAGCGCAGGCGACGGAGCAGTTCCAGCACCGCGAGGGCATAGGCGTCCGCCGGCTCCGGGTGGTCGAAGACCAGGGTCGCCCCGGCGATCGAGACCTCCACCTCGTGCGTGTCCGCCAGACGCCGCAGCGACCGGAACGACGACCGCAGCATCTCGCGCAGCTGCGCCTCCGACGGCAGCCACAGCGCCTCCTCGGTGGCGACCGAGTCCAGCGCCCACTCGGTCGTGCCGTTGAACGCCAGGATCCGGCCCGTCGGATACTCCCGCGGCTCCACCGTCATCTCGCTCACCGTGAACACGTCGGCGTCGAACTCGGGTTCGTCCAGCTGGAAGCGGTCGCCCGAACGCGGATGCCACACCAGCCCCGCCTCGCGCAGGGCGAGGGCCATCTCGGTCGAGATCATGGCATCCATTCTGCGGGCGGCCGGGCGCGGTGGGGCCGCACCGGGGAGCCTCACACGCCCGCTCCCCGCCACAATGGATGCCATGCCTACTCCCGTGATCCTGCCCCGCCTCTCGTGGGGCGCCCCGGACGGCCGGAGCATTCTGCTCGCCCACGGCCTCGGCTCCGACGGCGCGCTGATGTGGCGGTTGGGCACCGCCCTGGCCTACACCGGATGGCACGCCGTCGCCGTCGATCTGCGCGGCCACGGCGACGCGCCGCGCGCGCTCGATTACTCGCTCGCCGCCTACGGTGCTGACCTGGGCGCGACGCGACCCGACCGTGACGGCCCCTGGGACGCGGTGGTGGGCCACTCGCTGGGCGGCGCGGCGGCGACGCTCGCGGCCGCGGCAGACACGACGTGGACCCGCCGACTCGTCCTCATCGACCCCGCCCTCATGCTGAGCGACGACGACCGCGAGAGCGTCCGGGTCAGTCAGGAGCAGGCGTTCGCCGACCCGAGCGTGGGCGCCGTGCGCGCGGAACATCCGGACTGGCATCCGATTGACATCGAGCTCAAGGCCCGGGCCACCCAGCGCGCGAGCCGGTGGGCCCTCGAGCAGACCAGCGCGCAGAACACGACGTGGGATGTCCGGGCCGAGGCGGCGACCCTCACCGTCCCGACCCACGTGATCGGCGCCGACCCGGCCGTGCACTCGATCTTCACCGGAGCGATCGCCGACGAGGTCACGCGTAATCCGGTCATCACGATGTCGGTGATCGCCGGCGCCGGGCACTCGCCGCACCGCGACCGCCCCGACGACACCGTGGCCGCGCTCCTCGACGCCCTCGCCTGACCCGCCCCCACGAGCATCTGCCCCCTTGCGGCCGAGATGTCGGTGGGCAGGACGAGAATGGATGCCATGGCCCCCGCCTTCGATCCCGCTCGGTTCCTCCCCGATGAGCTGCTCGTGCGTCTGCGCGAACGCGCTCCCGTGCACGACCGCGAGAACACGTTCCCGCACGACGACCTCGACGATCTGCGGGCGGCCGGGTATCTCGGCATCCTGGTCCCGACCGAGCTCGGCGGCGCGGGACTCTCGCTCGCCGAGGCGGCTCAGCTGCAGCAGCGGCTCGCGGTCGCCGCGCCCGCCACGGCTCTCGCGATCAACATGCACCTGGTGTGGACCGGCGTGGCCAAGGTGCTGCGCGACCGCGGGATCGACGTCCTCGAGTTCCTGCAGCGCGGGGCCGCGGCCGGAGAGGTGTTCGCCTTCGGTATCAGCGAGGCCGGCAACGACCTCGTGCTCTTCGGCAGCGACACCGAGGCCCACCCCGACGGGGAGGGCGGCTATCGGTTCACCGGCACCAAGATCTTTACCTCGCTCTCTCCCGTGTGGGATCACCTGGGCGTGCACGGGCTCGACTCCTCCTCCCCCGACGCGCCGAAGATGGTGTTCGCGTTCCTCGACCGTGACGACAGCGTCGTCACGCGAGACGACTGGAACACCCTGGGGATGCGCGCCACCCAGAGCCGCACGACCGAGTTGCACGGCGCGCACGCGCCCGCCGACCGCGTCGTCCGTCGTCTCGATCCAGGCCCGCAGCCCGATCCCCTGGTCTTCGGCATCTTCGCGGTGTTCGAGATCCTCTTGGCCTCGGTCTACACCGGGATCGCTCGACGCGCCGTCGATCTCGCGGTCGAGGCGGCGCGATCGCGTCGATCGAAGAAGACGGGCACGAGCTACGCAAACGACCCCGACATCCGCTGGCGCATCGCCGAGATGGCGCTGACGTATGACGCCCTGCCGCCCCAGATCGCCGCGTTGAGCGCCGACGTCGACGGGCTCGTCGACCACGGCGGACGCTGGTTCTCGCTCCTGGCGGGGCTCAAACACCGAGCGGTGACGATGGCCAAGGCGGTCGTCGATGACGCGATGCTCGTCGGGGGCGGGTCCTCGTACTTCGCCGGCACCGAGCTCTCGCGCCTGTACCGCGACGTGCTCGCGGGGCAGTTCCACCCCTCCGACGCCGAATCGGCGCACTCCGCGGTCGCCGCGGCCTGGCTCGGACCGGTCGACGCCTGATGGCCCGCACACCGATGGGTCTGCTCAGCCCCGCCGATCAGCAGCGCCGCCGCGCCCTGCGCCGCATGAAGGGGGTCGCGCTCGGTGCGCTCCTGGCCATGGCGGTCGTCTTCGCCGTCGCGTTCGCCTTTCAGCGCGACATCGAGTGGCTGCAGTACGTCCGCGCCGCCGCCGAAGGCGGCATGGTCGGAGCTCTCGCCGACTGGTTCGCGGTGACCGCTCTGTTCCGGCATCCGCTGGGTCTGCCGATCCCCCACACCGCGATCATCCCGCGCCGAAAAGACGAGATCGGCCAGCAGCTCGGGGAGTTCGTCGAGACGAACTTCCTCGAGGGCGATGTCGTGCGCACCAAGCTCGAGTCGACGCCACTGGCCTCGCGCGCCGGAGCGTGGCTCGCCGAGCCCGCGCACGCCGAGCGACTCGCCGCCGAGGGGGCGGCCCTGGCCACGAGCGTCCTGCAGGCGCTGAGCGACGACGACGTGCAGGGGCTCATCGAAGACCTCGCCCGTGAACACCTGATCGAGCCCGACTGGGGGCCGGCGGTGGGGGGCTGGCTGGATCGCGTCGTCGGAGCGGGCGCGCACCACGAAGCCGTCGACCTCGCGCTCGACAACATCGCGACCTGGCTGGCGAACAACCACGAGATGTTCCAGGGGCTGGTCTCGCGCAGACTCCCCTCGTGGGTGCCGAGTCTCGCGCTGCGGTTGGTCGATGACACGGTGTATCGCGAGGCCGTCGGCTTCGTCGGCGCCGTCCGCGCCGATCCGCACCACCAGGCGCGACTCGCGATCGACCAGTACCTCGCCCGTCTCGCCGACAACCTCCAGCACGACCCCGCCACGATGACTCGTCTCGAAGAGGCGAAGGCCTCGATCTTCGACAGCCCGCGCGTTCGCGGTCTCGCCGCCGACGCGTGGAACACCGCGAAAGCGGGTCTTCTCAGCTCGCTCGCCGACCCCGAGAGCGCTCTGCGCCACCGCGCCTCGGCGGCTCTCGCCGACGTGGGTCGGCGCCTGCAGACCGAGCCGTCGCTGCAGCGGCGCGTCGACGGATGGGTGACGGATGCCGCGGTGTTCCTCGTCGAGCGCTATCGCCACGACATCGCCTCCGTCATCACCGACACCGTCGAGCGGTGGGACCCGGAAGAGACCACCGAGAAGATCGAGCTCATGGTCGGTCGCGACCTGCAGTACATCCGCCTGAACGGCACGATCGTGGGCGCGTTGGCGGGGTTGGCGATCTTCACGGTCGCGCACCTCGCCTGGGGGTCATAACACGATCGGCCGCTTCCGGCGTAAGGGTGTGCGCATCCCCGCGCGCTGAGTAGCCTGAGCGCGTGAGCTTCGATGTGGGGACGGAACCCCTCTTCACGTACGGAACCCTCCAACTGTCGGACGTGCAGCTGGACACTTTCGGGCGCCTGATCCCCGGCGAGGATGACGTGCTGCTGGGGTTCCGTCTGGAATGGACCGAGAGCGACGATGAGCCGGTAGCTCAGCTCTCAGGGCTCCGTGCTCACCCGGTCCTGCGGCGCACGGACGACCCGCGCGACCGCGTCTTCGGCCGCGTCCTGGGCCTCACGCCCGAGGAGCTGGACGCCGCCGACGAGTACGAGGTGTCGTTGTACCGACGCGTGTCGGTCGAGCTTGCCAGTGGCATCCGCGCCTGGGTCTACGTTGGCGTATGATCCGGCGACGCCCTGTTCCGGGATACACGGATCGCACCCAACTGCGGGGCCCGGCGGATATCCTCGATTCGGGCGCTGCCCGGTCTGCGCTTCTCGCGCGACGGCCGCGGGCGACGCTTCACCTGCGCGGAGCGGAGAGACGATGATCCAACTGGTTCTGGCGCGGCACGCCAAGTCGGACTGGGCCGATGAAGGGCTCGACGACCACGACCGTCCGCTGAACGATCGCGGGCGCCGCGATGCGCCGGTGATGGCACGCACGGTTCTGCGGCGCGGGGTACGGCCGGAAGTACTCCTCTCGAGCACGGCGCTGCGCGCGCGGACCACCGCCGAGACCTTCGCCGCCGAGTTCGAGGTCGAGGTGACCGAACGCGCCGACCTCTACCTCGCCGACCCGGCCCACCTGCTCGCTGCCGCCCGAGAAACCGGGGCCGCCGAAGTCATGGTCGTGGCGCACGACCCCGGCATGAGCGCGCTCGTCTCGCGCCTGGCCGATCGCGACGTGCGGATGGTCACGTGCGCGGTGGCGATCTTCACCTGGCACGACGGCGATTGGGACGATGTCGACGCCACCGCCCCCGACGAGTTCGAGCTGCTCACGCCCTGACCCCGCGGCCAACGCCGCCCGCGCTCACCGCCGGCGCGGCGCTGCCCTGCGCTGCCCTGCCCTGCCCTGCCCGCCGAGTGTCCAAGACACGCCGTTGGCGGAGGACACGCATCGGCGTGTCTTGGACACTCGCCCGCCCGCGGCCACGCCGCGCCCGCGCCCGCGCCCCGCCCGCGCGCGCGGGCTCAGGCGACGCGCGCGACCGTGCCGCCGGTCAGGCGCACGAGGTCGTCGAAGGTGAGCGGGAACACCGTGTGCGGGGTGCCGCCCGCGGCCCAGATCTGCTCGAACCCCGCAAGGTCTTCGTCGACGATCGTCGTGAGGGGCGCCGGATGCCCCGTGGGCGCGACGCCGCCAATGGGCTGCCCGGTCGCGGCGAGCACTTGATCGGGCGTCGCCCGACGGATGCCGGAACGACCGAGCCGCTCGGCGAGCGCCGCCGTATCGACACGGTGCGCGCCGCTGGTCATGACCAGGAGCGGCTCGCCGTCGCTCCAGAACACCAGGCTGTTCGCGATCGCCCCGACCTCGATGTCGAGCGCTGCCGCCGCGAGCGCGGCGGTGGAAGCGGCATCGGGGAGCACGACGATCTCCCCCGCGATCCCGGCTTCGCGCAGGGCGGCGGCGACGAGACGGCTACGAGCGGGGAGCGAGTCGGTCATGCGGCCAGCCTAGGGCGCTCGCTCCGCCCCACACGGAGGGCCAGAATGGAGAGTGGATGCCGCAGAGCCGCGGCATCCACGACAGTGCCGCCCACAAGGCGACCGACGATAAGGATCGCGATGACCAACGCCCTTCCCCTGCCCGAGTTCTCCCACGAGCGCGTGGAGGTGGTGACGGGACGCCGCAGCGGCCTGTTCATCGCCGTAGCCCTCCACTCCTCGGTGCTCGGATCCGCCCTCGGCGGTGCCCGACTGTGGACCTACCCGCACTGGAGCGACGCCCTGGGCGACGCGCTGCGTCTGTCGGCCGCGATGACGCTGAAGAATGCCGCTGCCGGCCTCGACGCCGGCGGAGGCAAGGCGGTCATCGAACTCCCCGAGGGGACCGTGCTCGACGCCGACCGCCGCAGGGCCGCGTTCCTCGATCTCGGCGATGCCGTCGAGAGCTTGGGCGGCCTGTACCGCACCGCCGAAGACGTGGGGTCGACGACCGACGACATGCTGGTCGTGAGCGAGCGCACCGCGCACGTCGTGGGGCTCCCGGATGCCGTCGGAGGGTCGGGCGAGCCCGCCGGTCCCACGAGCCTCGGGGTATACGCCTCCCTCGTGACGACACTGGAGCGGGCCGTCGGCACGGCAGACCTGCGCGGGCGCCGCATCACGGTGGCGGGACTCGGACAGGTGGGCGGCCGCCTCGCCGAGCGGCTCACGCGCGAGGGGGCCGTGCTCACCGTGACCGATGTGAACCCCGCCAAGCGCACCCTGGCCGCAGAACTCGGCGCCGCCTGGGTCGACCCGGGCGAAGCCCACCTCGTTCCCGCCGACGTCTTCGTCCCGGCCGGCATCGGCGGTGTGCTCACCGACGACGTGATCGACGCTCTCGATGCTCGCGCGGTGTGCGGCCCCGCCAACAATCCGCTCGCCGACCGCTCGGGGGCCGACCGCCTCGCTCGACGCGGCATCGTCTACGCCCCCGACTTCGTGGTCAACGCCGGCGGGGTGATCTACCTCGACCTCGAGGCCAAGGGTCTCGGCTCGCGCGACGCGATCATGACCCGCGTCGTCGCCATCGGCGACACCCTGCGTCAGGTCTTCGACGAGGCCGAGTCCCGCGGAGTCACTCCACTCGCCGCCGCCGAGGGGTTGGCCGCCGATCGCCTCCGCCGGGGTGCCGCATCGCCCGCGGTGGTATGAGTGCACGGACGAAATGAGACCCGGATGCCGTCCTGCGGCATCCGGGTCTTCTTCGCTTAGTGGGCGGCGTCGTACGCCTCGAGGACCGACGCGGAGATCCGGCCACGAGAATTGATCGAGAAACCGTTCTCGTCTGCCCAGGTGCGAACGTCTGTGAGATTCCGCGACGCTCCGGCACCGGATTTCGGCGCACGGCGACCGCTGCTCGGAGCCGACCCGAGGGAGCGCGCGGCGGAAACGAACGGCTCGAATGCCGCGCGGACCTTCTTCGCATTCTCGGTAGATACGTCGATCTCGTACGCACGTCCTTCGATCGAGAAATGGATCGTCGTTCCACTTTCGAGAACGGATCCGTCGAGATCGTCGATCAGCTGCGTAATCTGCTTTTTTGCCATGGCGCCGATCTTAGGCCTCATCCTTGACAGAATTCCCTGAGAACGGCACGACTTCACCCGGCAAATAGCCCCGCCGGGACGAAATCACTCGTTCTCAGCGTGATGGTGCGCGCCACCTTCGATCGCGACGATACGGCGATCTTCTCCGTGCGTGAGTTCGGTGGACAAGAATTCCTCGTCGAGCGGGAGCCGAAGGCTGATCTGCGCAAACGCCGAGAGGCGCAGCACCGCCTCAGAAATCTCGATGTCCAAGACGTGCCCGCCCACGAGACGGTCGTCGCTGAGGAAGTGCAGATGTAGACCGGCGACCGATATGCCCTGATAAATGCGCGGCATCCAGAAACCGACGACCACACCCGCCCGATCGAGCGTCACCGTCTCGATCTGCTCAGCAGCCACGTCGGCGAGCGGCCGATGGCGCCCCTCCTGGGGTCGAGTCACGCGCGTGCGCACCCGCGTGACGACGCCATCGAGCCGCACGGCGTGGAACAGGTTGCGACTGACCAATCGGTCTTCGACGGCTGCGGTGAGAGCGTCCAGATCCAGGGCCTCGACGCCCGTGCCGTCCACCTCCCCGAAGCGACAGACATCGACGAAAGGAAGATTCTCTGTCAGGACCATCGGCCGCGGAGGACCGTCCGCAGTGCATTCGAATGCGGCGCCGTCGACGATCACGACTTCTCCGCCGAGACCCTCGCAACATCCCACCCCGAAATCACCCAGGCGGTGAACTTCCTCCACAGGAATTCCCGCCGAGTAGACCCCGGCCAAGAGCGCATCGAGAACCGCGAACTGGGTCACGGCGCCAGGTTGGACGGAAGTCTCCGGTGACCCCGCCGTCATGACAGGCTCAGGAATTGGCTGCCTGATAGGCCTCGAGCACCGAACCCGGGATACGACCCCGGTCGCTGACCGTGTGCCCGTTGGCGCGCGCCCATTCGCGTACCGCCGCAAGATCGATATCGGTGCTCCGGCGAGGAGTCCGAGCTCGCTTCGGGCCGTTGCCCGAGCGGTTCACGGCGCGTGCGGCGTCGACGAACGGGGCGACGGCCGCATAGAACTTGTCGGCATTCCGATCCGACAGATCGATCTCGTACGACCGCCCTTCGATGGAGAAGGTGATCTGCTTTCCGTCGCCTTCTTCGAGCAGGGTTCCATCGAGATCGTCAACGAGGTGCGTGATGTGCTTGATTGCCATGATGGGGATAAGGATACACCTCCCCGCGTTGTTTTGAACGTCTATCCATCCGGGCTTATCGGCGACCATTCGATATCCATAGATTGGCTCGAGCCGCCTCAACGGCTATCGTCCCGGATGGCGTTCGCTCCTGGAACGCCTCGAACGAGGAGGAGTGGCGTGAGCCTTTTCCGCACCAAGTCGGTGGAGCAGTCCATCGCCGACACCGATGAGCCGGAGTTCCGGCTGAAGAAGTCACTGAGCGCCGTCGACCTGACCGTGTTCGGCGTGGGCGTCGTCATCGGCGCCGGCATCTTCACGCTGACCGGGCGCGCGGCGCACGAGGTCGCCGGTCCCGCGATCGTGCTGAGCTTTGCCATCGCCGCCATCGCCTGTGCGCTCGCGGCCATGTGTTACGCCGAGTTCGCCTCGACCGTGCCGGTGTCGGGGTCGGCGTACACGTTCTCGTACGCCTCGCTCGGCGAGCTGTTCGCCTGGATCATCGGGTGGGACCTCATCCTGGAAATGTTCTTGGGGGCCAGCGTGGTCGCGCAGGGATGGAGCGCGTACCTCGGCGCTTTCCTCGGCCAGCTGGGAATCACGCTCCCGCCGGAAATCTCGTACGGCGGCGCCATCGATCTCCCCGCGGTGCTGCTCGTCCTGGTGCTCGGCGGTCTGATGACGCTCGGCATCAAGGAATCCATGAGGGTGAATCTCGTGCTCGTCGCGGTGAAGCTCTTCATCGTGTTGTTCGTCATCATCGCCGGGCTGATGTTCGTGAATCCCGCGAACTATCAGCCCTTCGTCCCGGCGAGCGAGCCGACCCAGGCGACGTCCGGCCTGACGCAGCCGCTGCTGCAGTTCCTCTCGGGTCTCGAGCCCGCCACATTCGGCGTCGGGGGGATCCTCGCCGGTGCCGCGCTGGTGTTCTTCGCCTACATCGGCTTCGACGTCGTGGCGACCACGGCAGAAGAGACCAAGAAGCCGCAGCGCGATATGCCCATCGGCATCATCGCCTCCCTCGTCATCTGCACGGTCCTCTACTGCGCCGTCGCGCTCGTGGTCACCGGAATGGTGTCGTACCGCGAGCTCGACCCGGCGGCCGCTCTCGCCAACGCATTCGTCTACCACGGGCAGGGGTGGATGGCCACGGTCATCTCGGCCGGCGCCGTCGCCGGCTTGACCACGGTCGTGCTCACGCTCCTCATCGGTGCCACCCGGATCATCTTCGCCATGTCGCGCGATGGGCTGTTGCCGCAGCGGCTGGCCAAGGTGCACCCCCGCTTCCGCACACCGTGGATCGTCTCGATCGTCGTGACGCTCATCGTCGCCGTCGTGGCGGGTGTGACGCCGGTGGGCGTGCTCGAAGAGATGGTCAACATCGGCACGCTCTCGGCGTTCGTCCTCGTGTCGGTGGGCGTGATCGTGCTGCGCCGCACACGACCGGATCTCAAGCGAGGCTTCCGCGTGCCCCTGAGCCCCGTGCTCCCGATCCTCTCGGCTCTCATCTGCACGTACCTCATGCTCAACCTGTCGGTCGAGACGTGGCTCCGCTTCCTGATCTGGCTCGCCCTGGGCTTCGTCATCTACTTCGCGTACTCCCGCCGGCACGCGCGACTCGGCACCGGCGACTTCCTCGACCCCTCGAAGCCGCGCGTGGTCGCCCCACCGGAGCGGTAACGCCACCACAAGGGATGCCACGACCCCGGCGCGATCAGATCGCCGGGGTCGTGGCATCCCTGTCTTCGTCGACCGAAGAAACGTCGGTGCGTGTCGCTCGCAGGACGGGAACTGCGCGCGCGGTATTCGATGCTCACAGGAGTCCTGCCACACTGTTTTAATCGTCGCGCAATGGGGTTGACAATCACACAACGGCGGTCTCCGGATCGCCGTTCTGACCAAAAGAGACGACGAAGGTGAAGCATCCGAACACCATCGGCACGACCGCTCGTGTCGCCATCGCCGCGGTGGTCGCGGTCGGAGCAAGCGTGGCCGTACCGACCTCCGCGTCGGCGCTGACCGCCGCCGACGTGACTGCGAACGGCACCACTCTCGCGGGAAGCACGCGCGCCGACGGGGTCTTCGACCTCGCGGTGGACGCGCCCGCGGGTGTCAAGGTGAAGTTCAGGCTCGACGGCACCTATCTCGGGCAGGACACGGCAGCGCCGTACACCTGGCCGATTCGCACGACCGTCGGGTCTCATAAGCTCAACGTCCGATGGGACGATGCCGAGGGGCGGCACGAAACCGACGTGACGTTCACGGTGACCGGCTCGGCGCTCGAATCGCGCCCCGCTGCGCCGGAGCCGTCACCGACCGCTTCCGCACCGACCACACCGACACCGACACCCACCGCCCCAACGCCGACGCCGACCACGACGGCACCCGCCACGCCGGCACCGACGCCCACCACCCCGGCACCGACGCCGTCGTCACCCGCCACCGACTCCGGCGCGCCGACCGTCACGGTCTCGACGTCGGCACAGCTCACCGCCGCGCTGAACTCCGCGAAACCCGGACACACGATCGCGCTGCAGGACGGCACCTACACGGGGAAGTTCGTCGCCCCGACGTCGGGCACCTCGGCGCAACCGATCACCCTCACGGGCTCCTCGCGCGCCGTGCTGACGACAGGCAGCATCTCGTCGGGCTACGCCCTGCACATCACCGGTGACCACTGGAACGTCTCGGGGCTCTCGGTCGCGCGTGCGGCCAAGGGCATCGTGCTCGACGGCTCCAGCCACACCGTGATCGACGGCGTCGACGTCGGGAACATCGGCGCCGAGGCGGTCCACCTGCGCACGGGCAGCAGCAACGTCACGGTCCGGAACTCCCGCATCCATCACACCGGACTCGACAAGCCGTCATACGGCGAGGGCATCTATATCGGCAGCGCGAAGAGCAACTGGTCGTCGATCATGGGGTCCTCGACCACGCCCGATCGCTCCGACGACGCGCGGATCATCGGAAACACCATCTCCGACACGTCGGCGGAGGGGATCGATGTGAAGGAGGGCACGACCGGCGGAGTCATCAGCGGCAACACATTCGTCAACGCCGGGTACTCCGGGGCGAATTACGGCGACTCCTGGATCGATGTGAAGGGCAACGGCTACCAGATCACCGATAACCGCGGCGCGGGAACGCTCCTCGACGCGTTCCAGGTGCACGTGCCCCTGCCCGGGTGGGGCAATGGCAACGTCTTCCGGGGCAACACCGTCACCGGCGGCGTCCCGGGGTACGAGGTCTCGGTCCAGTCCGGCGCGATCGGAACCGTCGTGGCCTGCGCCCCGACGGTGGCCGCGAAAGGCCTGACCAACATCGCGTGCACGGGCTGAGAGGAGCGGCCCGGGACGGAGTCGGGGCGCCCTGCCCCGGCTCCGTCCCGGCGCTCCGCTTCTGCAGCCTCCGGCTAAGGAGCGGCCGGGGAACACTCGACGTTGCTGACGCCCTCACCGGCGCCCGACGCCGCGTTGCTGCAGTCGACGACGTTGTCCAGGCGGCGCGTCACGGCGTAGCCCCACCCGGGGCCGTTCACGTTCGCGACGTTCGCGCTGAAGACGTTGCCCCTCCCCCAGCCGTCGAGGATCTCGTGGGTCTGGTAGCCGTCGCCGGGCGAGTTCGTGCCGGTGTTGCCGCGGATGACCCAGTCGTTGCCCTTGATGTCGACCCAGGAGTCCGCATCGTCCTCAACGAGCTGTGCGCCGTCGAAGACATTGTCCTCGACGCGACCCCCGGTCGTTCCTTCTTTGACGTCCACGCTCTCGGCGGTCGTGCCCGAGATCGTGTTGCCGATGACGGCGTTGCGGTCGCTGCGATCGGGTTCACAGTCCGTGACGTCACACCAGTTGCTTTCCGCCGTACCGATATAGATGCCCTCACCGAACTGGGCCCGGCGCTTCCCCGTGTCGCGGATGACATTGCCGGAGATCAGATTGTCGGTGCTGTGCGCGCGCAGGTGCACCGCCTCGTCGCCGATGTGGGACACGGTCAGGTTTTCGATCGTCGTCTGGGTGACGCCGTCGGCCATGAGCCCCTTCTGACCATTGCGGATGCTGAAGCCGGCGAGCTGCCAGTGGGCGACGCGGTCGAGATGGAGCACATACCCGCCATCCACGCGGCCGCCGTCGAGCACGGCGTCGGGGCTCCCGCACAGGCGGATGGGAGCGTCGGGCGTCCCGCTCGTCGTCGCCGTGAAGCTCCCGGGGTAGGTGCCCGGCTGGAGCAGGATCGACACTCCGGGTTCCGCGTCATCGAGCGCGTCCTGCAGCTCCCGGGCCGTGGCGACGGTCACCGTGGCGCCCGAGCAGTCAGCACCTCCGGCCCCCGACCCGCTCGGCGGGGGTTCCGGGGCGGAGCTGCTCACGTCGGGTGAGGGCTGCGGGCCCGCGTCAGGGGCACCGCGGAGGGTCAGCACGGCAACGGCGATCACGGTGACCGCAACCACCGCGATCGCGATGGCGACAACCAGAATGCGGCGACGCGTCATGAGCCTCCGCCCGGCATCGGCTCGGGGGTGACGATGCCGCGACTCAGCGACGTGAGCGGCACGCGCTCCTCGTACGGGTCACGGATCGTCCCGAACTGGCGGTCCTTCCTCGTGACCGCCGTGACCAGAAGCAGCACGGCAAGACCCAGCCAGATGACCGTGAGCGGCTGGAAGATGAAGCGCAGGACGGAACCCACCGTGGCCGCCGGATGCCACTGGTCGGTGTTGTTCTCCCCCAGGACCGCTCCGGTGGACCCCTCGGAGCGCAGCGCGGTACTTCCGTCGCCGCCGAGGTCATTGCCCGCGACCGTGGTGCCGGCGACGTCACCGACGAGAACGACGGCGTGGGTGGAGGCTCCGACCACGACATTCCCGCTGATCTCGGCGTCCGCGTTCCGCACGTTCACACCGGTCTCCGATCCGGTGATCGTGTTCCCCTCGATGACGGCATCGGTGACCGACTCGCGAATGGCGATGGACTTCGCCGTCTGATCGACGAAGGCGTTTCCGGCGACCTGGACGTCCGACGCGCCGCGGTCGAGAACCACTCCGTCGGGATTGCCGGTGAAGCGTGTCTCGGTGACACGGATGCCACTTCCGCCCATGACTTCGACACCGTACCGACCGTTGTCGGCGATCCGGCTCTCGTCGATGACGTTGTCGCCGAAATTCTTCACGGTGGTCCCCGACGCGCTGGGCCCATCGGCCAACGACTGTCCGTCCATCGATACCCCGTTGCGACCATTGCGCGACGCCGTGACGTCGTGCAACGTGATGCCCGAGGTCGAGCGACCGATCGTCACGCCATCCACCGCGTTGTCGCTCGACTCCGTGTTCATCACGATGCTCGACGACACCGCGCGGTGGAAGGTGATGCCGTCGACGAGGCTCCCCGCGACGGACGTGCGGGTGATCCTCACGTTCTCCGCGCCAGAGACGAAGATGCCGAAGGCGTTCCCGTTGACCGTCGAGTCGGTGATGGACGCGGTTGCGAGACCCGTAGCCGCGGGCGTCGGGCCGGCGGCATCCACGTCATCGACGGCGCCGGCAGCATCCACGGCGGGAGCTCCCGAGGGCGCGGCCAGCAGGTCTCCGCCGGGTTGCATGGCTTCGGCGAGCGCGGGATCGTCGATGCCATCGCTGCCGGTCACGGCGAACCCGCCGGTGCTCCCGCTCCAGAAGCCCAGCGACGACAGCGCGGCGTGGGTGAGGTTTGCGGTGCCGCCGATGACCCGCAGGTAGGCACGGCCGTCGCGGGTGTCGGTGTCGGGGGTTCCCGCGGCACTGTTCCAGCTGGTGATGGATGCCGTGGCATCCGAGGTCCCGGTCGCTTCTAGCCGCCCACCGAAGGCGATGATGGAGGTGAACCCGGCCGGGGAGCTCTCCAGGCGCAGATCGACGGGGCCGAGGGCGAGGGTGGCGCCCTGCATGATCGCGATGTCTTCCTTGAGCAAGTAGGACCCGTCAGGGTTGTGGATGAGGGATTCCGGTGCCAGCGCGCGCAGGTCGTCGAGCGTATAGGCGTCGGATCGTTCCGGGAGGACCAGGGTGTACCGATCGCCGGTCTGGAACCGGTAGGGCTCGTGGACCGACAGCGCCCAATACGCGGCGGACGCGACCTTGCGCACGTAGACGATGCGCTGGCTCTCTTCCTCCACGAGCTGCGCCTCACTCGTCGCATCCCCCGGGTAGAGCACGCCCTGCACGTTGCCGTTGCGGGCGATCTCGTTGAGGCCGTAGGCCTCTTGCTCCGCGGATCCGTCGACGAGCTGCGCGGCCGTCAGTGCCGCGCCGCCTCCGACGAGTGCGGCCACCACGACCAGGATGACTGCCGTCCGGCCCCTCACGACGCCACCACCGGCTCGAGAACGCGAACCTGCGGTTCGACGACACCGGACGCCGGTTCGAGGGTCTTCGCCGTCTGCCCGTCGCCGCCGATCTGGTTCGCGTGTCGCGTCAACCAGCCCTGCTTGTTCATGGTCACGAACGAGAAGGCCTTGATGGGCAGGGCGACGAGAATCACCACCACGGCGTAGAGCGGGAGGATCAGCAGGTCGGAGGGGTTGCGGCGCAGGTGCGAGATACCGCGGATGCCGCGGCCGAGAAGCACCCAGCCGATCGCGGCGAGCACCCCGATCACCGACAGGTCGAGCCGGGTGAAGAGGAGGTAGAACATCGTCAGGCCCATGGTCACCGGGGTCAGGAGAATCTGCAGCACGGTGATCTTGGTCACGAAGGGGACCCGCCAGAGCCACCCCTTGCTGATGGCGGTCAGGTAGCAGCGGTAGGAGTTGCGGCTCCAGCGCACGCGCTGCTTGACGAAGGCCCGGAAGGTGTCGGGGAACATGCTCAATGCCCGCGCCGAGGACTGGTGCACCGTCTTGTAGCCCGAGGCGAGAATGAGCCAGGTCAAACGGCCATCGTCACCGGCGATGCAGCGCCGGCCGAGGAAGAACTCGTTCTCCAGGTGGTCGAGCACCGCCAGTACGGCGTCACGACGGTACGCGGCGGTGCGCCCTGATAGGCAGGGAACGGCGCCCGCGCGCCCCATGGCAGGGACGTAGTCGTAGTAGCGCAGATCGACCATCCAGTCCGCGATTCGACGCCACACGCTGGTCCGCGCCTGGTAGACGTTCTGGTGCGTGCCCACGCCGCCCACCAGCGGGTCGATGAAGGGCTTCTGCACGGCAGTGAGGAGCCCGTGGCGCCACCACGTGTCGGAGTCGGTGAGCACGAGGATCTCTCCGACGGCGAGACGGATGCCGGCACCGAGGGCCGATCTCTTCCCCACATGGTGGAAGAGGATCGGACGCAGGCGATCATCGTCGAGCGCAACGATCCGCCCGTAGGCCTCGACGTCCTGGACGTCGAGGACGATGATGATCTCCGTCGGCCCCTGTCCGCGCCAGGACTCCAGACAGCGCATCAGGATGTCGGGATCCTCGTGGTACGACGGGACGATCACCGAGGTCGTCGTGCGATAGTCCGACTCGATCGGCCGTGCGCGGCGCGACAGGATGAAGCGGTACAGCCAGAGCCCCCAGACAACCACCCCGGCAATGGCGAGGGGGAAGTATCCGGCGACGTCGGCATACACGTTCTGAACGGACTGCCACACGGCGGGCAAAGCCAGGGCGACATTAGGGAGAAGAGCGGGGAAAGGTACAGGCGTCATCGGGACGTCGATTCTCGCGAAGGGGCAGAGTGATCACGCGGCGGTCAGCGAGAACCGTCGCTGGGCGACGGCGACCATCACCCGGCGAGAGAATCTGATGCGTCTAGTGCATCCACGTACGGGATCTGCGATGTCGGGCAAGTGGACGCCTCGCGAGGTTCATACGTATGGGGGTCGACATTCGGGCGCGCGCAACATACTGTCGCGGGCGCGCGCTCGCTGCGCGTGCGGCGCCTTCACCCGGCGAGAGGCCGCCCGGGTCTCCCCTCCCCGGCGCGCCGTCGTCATGACGGCGTCTCGCGCATCCTCTAGGGTGGTTGCCGTTCGACGTCGACGGTCACCACTCCGGGGGGTTTCATGGGGATCGCACGCACGTGGGTCTTTCCGATCCTGCGCATTCTGCTCATCGCTGTCATCGCCGTGGCCCTGGTCAAGGTCGCATTCTTCCCCGATCAGCCATCCGACGCCGATCCGGCACAGCCCACGGGCACCCTCGTGGAACCGCGGGTGAGCGTGACCTCGGGCTCCATCACCAACGACGTCGTGATCACGGCCACCGTCTCGGCCGATCCGGCGGTGCCGGTCAAGTCGACTGCCGCGGGCACGGTGAACAAGATTTTCGTCTCGCCGGGGGCGACGGTCACCGAGGGCGACATCGTCTTCAACGTCAAGGTGCCGATCGAGCGCGACCCCGCCGACAGCGTCGACGCCGAGGGGAAACCCAAGCCGGCCATCTATCGTTACGAAGACGTCGCCAGCCCCGCCACGGGAACGCTCAGCTCCCTGTCGGTCATCGCCGGTCAGGACGTGGTCGTCGGTGCCACGGCGGGTACGGTGGCGCCGCCGTCGTTCTCCGTCTCGGGGACGCTCGAACCCGCCCAGCAGTACCGCCTGCTGAATCGCCCCGGCGACGCCACCGTCACCATCACCGGCGGTCCCGCGGCGTTTACCTGCACCGGGCTGCGGATCACCACGCCACTGGCCGGGAGCACCACCGACGACTCCACATCCACGGGAGGTGCGTCCGGCGCTGGCGCCGGTGCGGCGGGGTCCGGGACGACGGCCACGTGCGCGGTGCCGGGCGACGTGACCGTTTTCGCCGGGCTCGCCGCTGAGATGACCATCGCCGGAGGGCGCGCTGACGACGTGCTCCTGGTTCCGACGACCGCGGTACGCGGAGCGGCGCAGAGCGGCACGGTGTGGGTGTCCGCTCCCGACGGCACCACCGAGGAGCGTCCGGTCGCGCTCGGCCTCACTGACGGAACCCTGGTGCAGATCACCGAGGGGCTGAGCGTGGGCGAGGAGATCCTCGAGTTCGCCCCGGGGGCGATGGCCGGGACGGGCGACGGGTGCACCACCTATCCCGACGGCTCCATGTTCTGCGAACCGGCGCCGCAGTCGTGAGCCTGCTGGAGCTGCGCGAGGTCACTCGCACGGTCATTCCCCCCGACCAGCCGGCGCTGACGATCCTGTCCGGCGTCGACATCACGATCGATCCCGGTGACCACGTCTCGATCGTGGGCCGCTCAGGTTCCGGCAAGTCGACGCTT
The DNA here is from genome assembly GCF_057167165.1 of Microbacterium sp. ZW3a. Lineage (NCBI taxonomy): Bacteria > Bacillati > Actinomycetota > Actinomycetes > Micrococcales > Microbacteriaceae > Microbacterium > Microbacterium sp. ZW3a. Next base: position 2,129,667 of record NZ_CM169903.1, read on the forward strand.
CTGAACCTCCTCGGTCTCCTCGACCTGCCCACCAGCGGCGAGATCTCCTTCGACGGTCGCCCGGTGCGCGCACTGTCGGCGGCGCAGCGCGACCGTGTTCGCGGTTCGGCGATCGGCTTCGTGTTCCAGCAGTTCAACCTGCTGCAGGGCCGCACCGCCCTCGAGAACGTCACCATGCCGTTGCTGTACGCCAGCGGCCGCACTTTCTGGCGACGCAAGAAGATCGCCGCCGACATGCTCGATCTCGTCGGTCTCGGCCACCGTCTGCACAGCATGCCCGACCGTCTCTCCGGCGGGGAACAGCAGCGCGTCGCGATCGCCCGGTCGCTCGTGCGCAGTCCGCGTCTGATCCTCGCCGACGAACCCACCGGGGCACTCGACCTCGACACCGGCCAGAGCGTGATGGAGCTCATCGACGAGGTCGCCGACCGCACGAGTGCCGCGCAGGTCGTCATCACCCACGATCCGATGATCGCGCGGCGCGCGCGTCGACACTTCCGCCTGGAGCGCGGCATCCTCACGCCCGTCAACGATCCCGCCTACGAGCCGCGCACGCGCCGCGAGGTGCGGGAGATGGCACCTGCCGAACCCGCGCTCGACGCGACAGCCGGGCCCCGGGAGTGGCCCGCTCCCGAGGCCGATTCCGTCGTCGAGGAGACGCGCTGATGCGGGCTGTCACGAGCTTCGTCGGCTCTCTCCTGGAGGCCTGGCAAGAGGTCCGGGTCCACCGTACCCGCGTGCTCCTCTCGCTCATCGGAGTGGCCGTCGCCGTCTGCTCACTGACGACGGTCGTCGCCCTCGGCGCGATCGTGCAGCAGGCGAATCAGGAGATGAGCGAACGCTCGAGCGGTCGCCCGGCGAGCCTCAGCGTCTCGGCATTCCGCACCGACGGCGACATCGACCCGTCGCAGATGGATGCCGCCTGGACCGAGGTGGTCGAGCGCTACGACATCTCGTACGCCACCCGCGTCCAGCAGACCACGCACCTGGTGCCCTTCGTCAGCGGCGCGGTGCAGGTTTCCACCCACGCGGTCGACCAGCCCTACGGTGAGATGCACCGCGTGCGGATGCTCGAGGGAGCGTGGTTTCTGCCCGTAGATGCAGAACAGCTGGCGCCGCGGTTGATCGTCAACGAGGTCTTCTGGGATCGGATGGGGCGCCCGGCGCTCTCCACCCACCCGGTCGTCGCGCTCGGTGGACAGGCCGTTCCCGGTGCGGCGTCGGGCATCCCCCCGGGCGGCATCACGGCGGTCGTGGTGGGGGTCACTCCGGCGTCGACGTGGGAGACGGAGCCCACGATGTTCATGCTCGCCGACCAGGCGCGTGCGGTCGAACAGGCCGCCGAGGGCCGCCGCGGCTCGGCAGCGGCGCAGGACTCTCCGTACGGCGGCGCACCGCCGTCGCAGTACGAGATGTGGGTGCCGCCCGAGCTCGCCGAGCAGCTGACGACGCTGGTGACACGAGACCTGTCGGCCTCTCTCGGGGAGGGTACCGAGGTCAACGTCAGCCGACAGGACTGGGCGGCCTACGGCGACGACCCGTTCTTGGTGACGAAGATGGTGGTCATCGGCATCGCGGTGCTCGTCCTCCTCCTCGGCGCCCTGGGCCTGGTGAATATCGCCCTGGTCACGGTGAAGCAGCGCGTGCGCGAGATCGGTATCCGCCGGAGCTTCGGCGCCACCGCCGGTCGGGTCTTCTTCGCCGTGATGATGGAGAGCGTCGTGGCGACGGTCGTCGCGGGAGCCGCCGGGGTGATGGCATCCATTCTCATCGTCCAGTCGCCGTGGCTCCGCGATCTCATCGGTCAAGGCATGGTCAGTGACTTTCCCCCGTTCCCCGTGGATGCCGCGATCACCGGCCTCGTCGCCGCCACGGCCGTGGGGGCGCTGGCGGGCCTTCTTCCCGCCCTCGTCGCCGTGCGGGTGAAGGTGATCGACGCGATCCGCTACTGAGGTCGGGCCGTCAGTGGTCCGCGCGGCCAGATGAGGCAGACGCGGACGTCCAGGACTCGGCGAACTCAGCGAGAGCCGGGGCGAGCGGAACATCCACCCACAGACGGATGCCGTCGTCTTTCACGCCCGATCCGTTCACCAGCACCGCACCGCCCAGCTTCTCGAGCGACGGTTCGAGGGCGGAGGAGACCTCCGCGGACAGTCGCCCCAGTGACCGACCGTCGGAGTACACCCCGATGGGGCTGTGATCGCGCCGGGAGCGAGGGAGGCGCAGCACGTAGAGACGGTCGTGCGGATCGCGCCGTTCCCGATCGTGCACGAGATATTGCGTTCCGCGCACGGCCACACTGCGAGTGGGGAGGTGCCGCGCATCGGGCACGTCAGGGTGGGCGCTCGATCTTCCCCACAGAACGTGCGCGAGCTCTTCCCAGAATCGTGTCATGGTCCCGCTCCGCCGAAGCACTCATCGAAACGGAAAATCCGCCCGAGAATCAACCGACGAAGAGCCGCGAAGAACTCAGATGAAACGCGGCGCGTCAAGAGACCATCGAGTTCTCCATTTTACGCGTACCGTCCCCACCATGTGGACCGTTCTCATCATCCTGCTCGTCGCGTGGGCCGTTCTTTCGATCGTGGGGTTCGCTTTCGAGGGCCTGCTGTGGCTCGCCATCATCGGAATCGTGCTGTTCCTCGGCACCCTCGTCTTCGGCTTCATTCGGAACCGCGCACGCGGCCGGACTCCCTGAACCGCTTATCGGACGACCCGGCGCGGTGGTGTTGCCCTCCGCGCCGGGTCTCTCGTCGGCGTCAGAGCGCCGAGCTGCCCCTGGCCGCGGCGATCTCGCGGCCATAGGTGACGGCCTCGCCCTCGGCCTTGAGCTTGAGCGCGGCGGCGTCGTCGGTGAAGGCATCCAGCGCCGGGTTCACCCCGACCAGCGTGAACGGGCGCTCGACGATACGGAGGTCGAGGCCCCAGACGTCCTGCAGCACCCGGCGCAGCCACCCGGTCGAGTGGTCCCAGCCCTCCTTCGGCGTCCCGGGCGCGTAGTTGCCGCCGAGCACCGTGACGAGCGTCGCGGGCTTTCCGCGCAGCGCCGTGCCCTGCGGGTCGATGCGGGAGTCGGTGTAGGCCAGGTCGAACCACGCCTTGAAGTGCTGCGAAACGCCGTAGTTGTACAGCGGAACGGCGAACAGCAGCGCGTCGGCAGCGGTGAGTTCGTCGGCGAACGTCTTCGCGAGCGCCTGGGCCTCGCGCTGACGGTCGGTACGCTCGCCCTCCCCCACGAAGTTCGCCGTGACGGCATCCGCCCACGCGGTCGCCGGCACCGGCTCAACAGCCAGATCGCGCCGCGTGACGGGGGAATCGGGGTGGGCCGCGACCCACTCCTGCTCGACGAGATCGGCGAGCGACCGGCTCGCGCTCGAGGCGGGCAGGATGCTGGCATCCAGGCGGAACAGGGACATGGCGCTCCAATCGTGAAAGGAAAGCCACTCTGTAAATATGAGCGACTAGCGGGACTGTAGCACGCGTACGATGGAGTCATGGCCGAGATCACCCCGGATGCCGAGCACGGTGCCTGCGACGCCGCGGTCACGCTCGCCTTCTCGGTGCTCGGCAAACGTTGGAACGGCATGATCCTGTCGTCTCTCGGCGCCGGCGCGACGACGTTCGTCGGCCTCCGACGGGCGGTGACCGGCATCAGCGACGCCGTGCTCTCCGATCGCCTGGCCGAACTCGCCGGCGCCGGGCTCGCGGTCCGCACCGTGGACGCCGGCCCGCCCGTGTCGGTGTCGTACGAGCTGACAGATGCCGGACGCCGACTCCTGCCCCTCCTGGATCAGCTCGGCGCGTGGGCGAGCGAGAACCTCTCCCCGACCGCGAAGGCACCCGCCTGACGCGAGACGACGAGCGGCTCCCGCCGAAGCCGAGGTCGGGCGCGCTCCCTCAGCTACGTCGGACGCCCCGCCGGTCACGCGAACAGCGCGCGCATCCCTTCCCACTGCGGGGAGGCAACGAACACCGGCACGCTGGCGCGCTCCGCGACGTCGACATCGACCACCCGGCCGCCGTCGAATAGGGCACCGGTGCGGGCCTCGATCCACTCGCCGGCCGGCAGGTACACCGGCCACGAGGCTGCCCCGGGCTCGAGCACGGGCGCAACGAGCAGCGCGTCGCCCAGCATCCATTGCACCGGCTTGTCCCAGACGTGCTCGTCGAGCGGGTGGTCGAAGTAGAGCGGGCGCATGAGAGGAACGGAGGCGGCAACCGCCCGCTCGGCGGAGGCCGCGAGGTAGGGAACGAGTCGCTCGCGCAGCTCGACGAGCGCACGCACGTCATCGATCACCGACGGATCGTCGAAGCGCTCCGCGATGTTCCACGGCGTGCGATCGTTCGAGGGCAGCCGGTGGTGGTTGAACTCGGAGTGGTACTGCATGATCGGCACGAACACGCTCGCCGCCATCGCACGCACGTACAGTTCGGGGTCGGGGACCGGTCCCGAAAATCCCGCGACGTCCCACCCCCAGTAGACGATTCCGCACGAACTCGCCGAGAGTCCCGCGAGCATCGACCAGCGGAAGGCATCCCACGTCGAGTTCTCGTCGCCGGCCCAGTACGCGCCGTACGCCCCAGAGCCCGTGAAGCCCGCGCGGCTGAATGTCACCGGCGCCCTCCCTGCCGAGGTGAGCAGCCTGCCATAGGCGGCCGCGTACGCGGCGGGGAAGCGGTTGTTCGACTCGGCGCCGCGTGATCCATCGAGGTAGACGAGGTCTTCTCCCCAGGCGTGCTCTCCGCCGTCGGTCTTGAAGCCGTCGATGCCCACCTCCTCCACGAGGTAGCGCCGCTTCTCGGTCCACCATCGAGCCGCGCGCTCGTCGGTGAGATCCGGCATGAGCGACAGCGGGAACCACCAGCCGCGGTTGCGGTACGGTCGCAGTTCGCCGCCCGGGGCGGTCTCGCGGATGAGCACCCCGGCCTCGATCGCCGCGCGAGCGTCGGCGGCGGCCTGCCCGGTCGGGTGCGGACGCAGCTTCATGAGCGGGATCTGCCACAGGTGCACGCGAACGTCGTGCGCGTGCAGGTCGTCGACCATCCCCTTCGGGTCAGGCCAGGCACCGTCGGCGGGGAAGGTGAAGTCGCCCAACCGCATCGGGGCGCCGTCTTCTCGCACGGTGTACTCCGCGTCACGGAAGATGGTGAAGGTCTTCTCGTCGCTCCAGGCCTCGATGACGACGTTGCGCACGGGGATACGGTGCTCCCGGTGCAGCGCCATCTGACGCTCGACCTCGGCCTGGGTATTCCACTCGTTGCCACTCGCCCACAGACCGAACACCCACTCCGGCAGGGCCTCGGGACGCCCGGTCTCCGCGACGAAGGCATCGAGCACCGCGGTCGGAGGACCGGCATAGAGTCCGAGGCTCAGGATGCCGCGCTCCCCCGCGGCGGCATCGACCTCGGCCTCCACGGCCAGCCGATCGTCGCGCGAGCGCCCGACGTCGAACCACACGCGTCGCGAGGTGCGCACGTGGAAACCCCACCCTGCGCCGCCGACGACGTGTGCGAACGGCATGGGGAGATAGGTGCGACGATGCTCGCCCTGGCTCTTGTACTGCTCGAACACGACCGAGTCGAGCATCTCGCCGCGGTGGTCGAGTGCGTCGTAGCGTTCTCCGAAACCGGTGACGTGCTCACCGGTCCGCAGCGGCAGGGAGAAGCGGATGCGGTGGATGCGCTCGCCGTCGTCGAGCACGGCGACGCTCGCGGGATCGACCTCGACCACAGAACCGTCGACCACCAGCTCACCGTTCGGCGCAGGCCTCCACCCCGCCGCGCGGGTTCGGAACCACCGGGTCGCCTGCGGACGGCCTGCCGTGAGCGCGACGAGTCGGTACTCGATCGCACTGCCGGGCTCGGGGCTGTCGAAGGTGACCTCCCAGCCACCCGCCGATCGGGCGGTGCGCGCCTGCGCCGACGCGAGGTGCCCGCCGTCGACGGCCTGCCCGCGCGACGACCGTGCCACGCGGGCGAGCGGCATCTCCCGCACGGCGCCACCCTCGATGCGCAGTTCGAGCGTGACGGCATCCACGTCGGCGGACGTGCGTGCGCCGATCCGCAACGGCTCCCCGGCCACCGGCTGCACGGGCGAGCGCTGCTCGGTGTCATCGGAGTACGGGTGCCCCGAACCCGACGGACGGTGCCGGATCATGCGGCCACCTCGCCGCGGTTCGTGCCCAGCTCGGCGGCGAGACGCAGCACCATGGCATGGCTCCACAGCAGGGGACTCGCGACCGGCCCCCACCGGTCGATCCACTCCTGCTGGTGTCCCGGAGACAGAAGATGCCCCGCGACCTGTTCGGGGAGCATCCCCTCGTCGGTCGCGGTCGAGGCCGCCCAGTCGAGCAGCCTCCGCGCCGATTCGCGGTCACCGGATGCGGCGTAGGCGAGCCCCAGGAAGCACGACAGCAACGGCCACCGACCGCCGCCGTAGAACGTGTCGGCCAGAAAACGGTGCACTCCCCCGTCGACCTCGAGATCTGCCGAGACCGCGCGCAGCGTCGCTGCCCCCAGCTCGGAGCGCGCGTCGATCACGCCGAGCGGCGCGATGAGCGCGCTGAGGCTCGCATCGACGGCCGTCGAACCGAACCACTTCACGAGGTGCCCGCCGACGACACCCGACTCCTGGATCCGGGCGCGCACGCGTTCCGCGCCATCTCGCGCCCGCAGCGCCCGTTCGCCCGAGACGAGTCCCGAGTCGGCGGCGGCGACCAGGCCGGCCGCGACGCATCCGAGAGTTGACACGTGCACCTGCTCGCTGTGCTCCTCCCACCAGTCGAAACAGGGGCGCTGCCACGAACTCAGCAGGTAGTCCACGGTGAGTGCAGCGGCGTTCGACCATCGGCTGACATCGACGCTGTGGCGGTGCGCGTGCTCCGCAGCCGCCCACAGCCACGTGCCGTAGCCGTCCAGCTGGAAGTCCCACCAGTCGTCGTCACCGAGCGACCCGTCGAAAGTGAAGCGGGCCGGCAGCATCTGATCGTCGGACAGCGGAGCGCCCGCGGCGGCAGCGGCGACGATCTCGTCGATGCGCGAACCGTGACGCTCGACGACCATCGCGCACCAGTCGAAGAAGGCCGACGCCGACGCGACCTCGCCGGCCGCTGACGCACCGTCGGCGATGAACGCCCCATCGCGCAGCCAGCAATACCCGCGGTACGCCGAGAACGTCGGTGAGGCCGGGTAGGCACCGTTGGGCTGCTGCAACGTCGTGATCACGGCGCGGGAACGGTCGAGAAGCGCGTCGAGGTCGACGCGAGGTGTGGTGGTCATGTGTCGTTCCTGTAAGAAGCGAATGCGGAAGGGAAGTGCAGGTCGCTGAGCCTGTTCCAGCGCCCCGCGTGGGTCCCGGCCCCCGGGACCGGGACCCACGCGATGGCTCAGCCGAGGAGCGGCGCGACGCGTTTCTCGGCGTCGGACAGCGCCTGCTCGACGGTCTTGCGACCGGCTGCCGCCTCGGTCAGCTCCTCGGTCACGATGTCCTGCATCTCAGCCTGGCCCTCCCCGATCGACGGGGCGAGAGCGACCTCTTCGAGCGAGTCGAACACCGCCTGGCGGTTCGTCGGCGGCGTCTTCTCGAGGTACGGCGCGAGCTCCGCCTGGTCGGCGATGGGCGGAAGCTCCCACCCCGCGTCCAGCCGCACGTCTACGGTCGTCTGCGAGCTCGTGAGGAACGTGGCGAACGCGGTGGCCGCCTCGATGTTCTTCGAGCCCGCCGAGATCGCGACACCGTTGGAGAACAGGGCACTCGCGTGCTGGGTGTCTCCCGGCTCGACCGCGACGTCCCAGGTGAACGCGGTGTCGGCGAGGGTGCCGAACATCCAGATGCCGGTGTGCCACATCGCGAGCTTGCCGTCGGTGAACAGCGTGCTGTCGAAGTCGGGCGTGCCCGCTCCCTGCTCGGGCGTCGGCATCGTCGTGCCGCTCTTGCCGATGAGCCACTGCGCGGCAGCGACACCCTCTGGCGAGTTGAACTCCACCGAAGATCCGTCCGCGCTCAGGAACTCGCCGCCGGCCTGCGCGACGGTCTTGTAGAACTCGTTGTAGCTGATCGGCTGGTAGTCGCCCCAGACGCCGGCTGCTGCATCCGTCAGCTTCGCCGCGGCCGCTTGCTCGTCTTCCCAGGTCCACTCCGACGTCGGGTACTCGATGCCCGCGGCGTCGAACAGGTCGGCGTTGTAGAAGAGCACCACGTTCGAGAACGAGCTGGGCAGGGCGTACTGGGTTCCGTCGGTCGCGTAGGCGTCGGCGAGGGTCGACTGATAGACGCTGGTGTCGACGCCCTCGATCGGCGCGAGCACGCCGCTCTGCTGATACGCGGCATAGTTGGCGAACTCGATGTCGAACACGTCTGAGGCCGTTCCACCCGCGACGTCGGTCTGTAGCGCCGTGAAGTAGTCGGCATACGGCAGCGTCGTCACCTCGACGGTGATGTTGTCGTTCTCCGCCTCGAAGGCATCGACGATCTTCTGCAGGTTCTCCTCGTTTCCTCCGTTCGAGGTGAAGTTGGTGTACGTGATGGTGACGGGTCCGTCTCCGGCGGGCGTTCCGCCGCCGGAGCATCCTGCGAGGGCCAGACCGGCAACGGCGACGATGCCGACTCCGACCAGGCGGGCTGTGTGAGCCATGGGGTATCTCCTTTGATGGTGAATTGCGGGTGAGGTGCGGGTCATTTGATGCCGCTCGAGGCGACGCCCTGAATGACGAAGCGCTGAGCGAACAGGTAGATGGCGAGCATCGGCAGGATGCTGACGACGGAACCCGCCATCATCACGTCCCACTCGGTGGTGTACTGGCCCTGCAGACCGGCGAGCGCGAGCGGCAAGGTCTGGAGCTCGCTGGATCTCAGAATGATGAGCGGCCAGAGGAAGCTGTTCCAGCTGTTCATGAACGCGAACACCGCGAGCGTCGCGATCGATGGGCCGACGAGCGGCAGCACCACAGTGCCGAAGATGCGGAAGTGCCCGGCACCGTCCAGGGTGGCCGCTTCGTCGAGTTCGCGCGGCACGGCGTTCATTGCCTGGCGCAGCAGGAAGACTCCGAAGGCGCTGGCGACGCTGGGCAGGAGGACGCCCAGGTAGGTATCGACGAGGCCGAGGTCGCGCATCTGCACGAACAGCGGCACGATCAGCACCTGGATCGGGATCATCATCGTCGCCAGGTAGAGCGCGAAGACGACGCCGCGTCCGCGGAAGGGCAGTCGACTGAACGCGTAGGCCGCGAGCGCGCTCGTGACGATCTGCAGCAGCGCGGTGATGACCGCGAGCCCGAGCGAGTTCGCGATGATGCGGGCAAACGGAAGCTCGGCGAAGAGCGTCTGGTACGCCGCGAACGAGGGGTTCGCAGGGATGAGTTGCGGCGTCGCGGTGAGGCCCGCGCCGGAGGAGAACGACGTCGTGAGCGTCCATAGGAACGGAAAGAACATGATGAGCGCCCCGATGACGAGCACGATCGTCAGCGCGATGCGCTGAGTCTTTTCACGCATAGGTAACCCACCTCCGCTGGCCGATGATCTGCACGACGGTCACTCCGAGCACGAGGACGAAGAGCATCCACGAGAGGGCGGATGCCTCGCCCGCGGCGCCGTAGCGGAAGGTCAGGTCGAAGATCTGCTGCACGACGACGGTGCTCGCCCCCGCCGGTCCCCCTCCGGTCATCGCGTACACCTGGTCGAAGACCTGGAAGCCATTGATGAGCGAGATGACGACGACGAAGAACGTCGAGGGCGACAGGAGCGGCAGGGTGACGTTGAACAACCGCCGCCACGCGCCGGCGCCGTCGACCTTTGCGGCCTCGTACATCTCCTGCGGGATCGCTTGGAGCCCGGCGAGCAGGATGATCATGACGAAACCGAGGTCTTTCCACGCCGAGGCGATGATGATCGACGGCATGGCCCAGGCGGGATCTGTCCACCATCCCGGCCCTTCGATGCCGAAGACGCCGAGGGCCGCGTTGACGATGCCGACCGAGGGGTTGAGCAGCCAACGCCAGACGAGGGCGACGACGATCCAGCTCGTGACGACCGGCAGGAAGTAGACGCCTCGGAGGATGTTCCTGCCGGCGATGCGCGCGTTGAGCGCGAGTGCGAGCGCGAGTCCGCCGACGTAGACCAGGGGGAGGTACCCGGCCAGATACGAAAAGGTGTTGAGGAACGCGCGCTGGGTCGTGGGGTCTTGCGCGAGCGAGACGTAGTTGTCGAAACCGACCCATTGCATGGGCGCCAGCAGGTTCCACTTGTGGAAGCTCGTCCAGAGGGCACCGAACATCGGGTAGATCGTGAAGAAGGCGAGTGGCAGGGCGCTCGGGAGGAGGAACGCGAGCACCGTGAGCGCGTAGCGCGCCTTCTTCTGCCGGCGTCGCACGGGTGGGTTCTCGATCGCCTCGCGTCCCTCGGTGGCGGGAACGGGCCGGTAGGTCAGCGTCATTCTTTCGCCGCCTCGGTGTCGGGCGCCACCGTGCGCGAGACCGCCAGGCGCTCGCGCACGAGGCGTCCCTGCTCACCCGACCGCCCCTGCGCGTCGAACGGCGTCGAGAGCACGAGAGATGCCGCACCCTGCGCCCACCGGTCGTCCTGCCAGGTCTCGACCGCGACGGGCACGGCCCGGTTGCGGGGAATGAGGCCCGCCCGGAAGGCGGGTTCGAACCCGAACGACCAGTGGCTCCAGGCCTCGACACCCTCGCCCAAGACGATGACGATCTCGGGGTCGACGAGGTTGACCACCCCGGCGAGCACGCGTCCGAGCAGGTGGCCCGCGCGGGAGAAGAGCTGCTGCGCGCCGTCGTCGCCGGCGTCGGCGAGCCCACGCAGCACCGCGATGCCGGCGTCGGCCGAGATGAGGCCGCGCTCACGCGCCTGAGCCACGAGGGCGCTCTGACCGACGAGTGCTTCGAGGCAGCCGTGCCCGCCGCACTGGCAGAGCGGTCCGTCTTCCTCGACGGGGGTGTGCCCGATTTCGCCCGCGCCTCCGCTTCGCCCGCGAAGGACACGGCTGTCGCTGACCAGGCCCGCACCGACTCCGGTACCGATGGTGATGACCAGCACGTTCTCATGCCCGCGCGCCTGGCCGTGCAAGGCCTCGGCAATCGCGAGGGCGTTGACGTTGTTCTCCACGAGCACGGGCAGATCGAGCTCTCGCCGCAGCGCCTCGCCGAGAGGCACGCGCAGCCACCCGAGCTGGGTGGAGTCGACCGTGCCGACCGCCTGCTCGTCGACGTTGCCGGGAACCCCCACCCCGATGCCGAGGAGGGGCGCTTCTCCCCCACCGGCGATGAAGGCCCGGAGCACGTCGCTGAGGCGCGTGATGGCGGTACCGGCGGCGGCGTCGAACGGCTCGGTCGCCGAGCGCACGACGGCACCGTCGATGCCCACCTCGACCGCAGTGATGTGGTCGGCGACGATCTTCACCCCGATGGCACGGCCCGCGTCGGCGACGAGCCCGAGCAGCCGTGCGGGACGACCGCCCTGGGACGGGCTGTGCTCGAGCTCGACGAGCAGACCATCCGCGATGAGCTGTCGGGTGTGCTGCGTGATCAGCGGGGGCGAGACGCCGAGCTCGCGGGCAAGGTCGGCGCGCGACGTCGGACCGCTCGCGCCGATGTGCGCGAGAACGGCCGATCGCATGACGTCGGCGCGTGCAGTGGACTGGGCCAAGAGAACCCCTTTGTTCAGGACTGAATGAAGACTAGGAGAGTTGCACCCCCACGTCAACCAGACACCACCCGCGGCATCTTCTCATCAATCGAAAGGAAAGCAGGGCTTGACGCCTCACGACGTTCGGGCCATATTCATCACTAAATACAGACTTGAACAAAGGGGTTCCCATGTCTGAGCTCGTCCGCGCTCCCCGCAGACGCAGTGACCGATCGTCTGGACGCGCACAACGGACCGGTCGCCGCCGCCTCGCCGGCGTGGCCGCGGCCGTCGCATCGGCGCTGATCCTCACGCTGTTGTCCGCGACTCCCGCCCAGGCCGCCGGACTCGACGGGGTGTGGCACGACCCCTACGGCGCGGACGAGCTCTATGCGACAGAGCCGACGGAGCGCGCGCCACGCGACCCGATGGCGGGCGAGAACGTCACGGTGCGCGCCACGACGTGGCCCATCGCATCGGGCCAGTCGGTCTGGGTCACGTGGTCGCTGAATGGTGTCGCGCAGACCCCGAAGGGCGCGGCGTACGACTACAACTCGGGCAACAACACCTACTGGAAGCTCGACCTCGGCACATTCGCCCGCGGGGATGTGGTCGAGTACACGGTCAACGCAGACGTGAACGGCGCCGGTCAGCGCAGCACCGGTCCGTTCTCGTTTGCCACGACGTCGTGGAGCACGGTGACGAACGTGTCGTCCTTCATCGACAACGGCACGTCGGTCGACGTCGTGACGGGCGACAGCGCCGGGGACTTCACCCCGAAGGTGCGCTTCGCCTTCCCGCGACTCGACGGCTTCGACGTGCAGATCGCTCCGAACGGCGCGGGTCTCGACCTCAGCGGCATATCGGACTATTCCGTCACGGACGGCGCATCGCAGCTCACGATCTCGACGTCCGAGCTCGTGCTGCGTATCGACAAGAATCCCTACCGACTCTCGGTGTACAAGGGCGACGGAACGACGCTCATCACCCGGCAGTACGACCCCGCCACCTTCCGCAATATCGGGTGGGCCAGCGACGGTGCGACGACCGTGACCAAGATCGAAGATCACTATCTGACTCCGACCGGCGAGCGGTTCGAGGGCTTCGGCGAGCGCTACGACCGGCTCGACCACCGTGGCACCGACGTGCACAACTACGTCTACAACCAGTACCAGGACCAGGGCGCCACGCGTCGCACGTACTACTCCGTGCCCTACTTCGCGAACTCCGCCGGCTACGGCGTGCACGTGCCCAGCACGCGGTACGCGATCTTCAACCTCGCGACGTACCGCACCGACATGGCCGGCTTCACGGTCGACACGGGCGGCGCCCTCGACTCGACGCTGACGTACCAGTTCTTCACCGGCACCCAGACCGACATGCTCGACGACTACACCGCCGAGACCGGGCGGCCATTGCTGCCCCCCAAGTGGGCCTTCGGGTTGTGGGGGTCGGCGAACGAGTGGAACACGCAGGCCGAGGTGGACTCGTGGCTCGCGCAGGTCGACAGTTCCGGCATCCCGCACAGCGCATTGGTGCTCGAGCAGTGGAGCGACGAGGCGACCTTCTACCTCTGGAAGGACGCGCAGTACACCCCGACCGCCGGCTCCGGCGTGCTCGACTACGACGACCTCACCTTCCCCGCGGGCGGCGCATGGAGCGATCCCGAGCAGATGATTGCGAATGCGCACGACCAGAACATCCGGGTCATCCTCTGGCAGATCCCGGTACTGAAGGAGAACTTCACCTCGAACCCGTCGACGGCGCCGCAGCAGCACCTCAACGACAAGGCCTACGCGCAATCTCAGGGCTACCTCGTGAAGGATGCCGCCGGCCAGCCGTACCGCATCCCCACCGGGCAGTGGTTCGGTGACAGCACCGTGCCCGACTTCACGAGCACCGCCGCGACCGACTGGTGGATGAGCAAGCGCCAGTATCTGCTCGACCTCGGTGTCGATGGCTTCAAGACCGATGGCAGCGAGGCGCTCTTCGGACGCGATCTGCAGGTGGCCGACGGTCGCCGGGGCGACGAGATGCACAACGCCTACCCGAACGAGTACACCCGCGCTTACAACGACTACGTCCAGCAGCAGACTGGTGGCGACGGAACGATCTTCAGCCGCGCCGGTACATCGGGCGGTCAGAGTCAGTCGGTCTTCTGGGCCGGCGACCAGGCCTCGACGTTCGGAGCGTTCCAGGAGGCAGTGCGTGCCGGGCAGAGCGCCGGGCAATCGGGCGTGCCGTTCTGGGCGTGGGATCTCGCCGGCTTCACCGGCTCGTTCCCCACGGCCGAGCTCTACTTGCGCTCGACCGCGCAGGCCGCGTTCTCGCCGATCATGCAGTACCACTCCGAGAAATCCGACCCCAGCCCGTCCGAGGCGCGGACGCCCTGGAACGTCCAGTCCCGCACCGGCAACACCTCGGTCGTGCCGACGTTCGCGAAGTTCGCCAACGTGCGCATGAACCTCATCCCCTACCTCTACACCGAGGCCGACGACAGCTCGACGACGGGTGTGCCGATGATGCGGGCGATGAGCCTCGCGTTCCCGGGCGACGCGGCCGCGGCCGGCTACGACCAGCAGTACATGTTCGGTTCGCAGCTGCTCGTGGCCCCGATCACCACACAGGGTCAGACCGTGAAAGACGTCTACCTGCCCGACGGCGAGTGGTACGACTTCTGGAACGGCGGGCGTGCGACGGGCGCGGGCGTGAAGCAGTACTACGCCGGCACGGATGGCATCCCCGTCTACGCCAAGGCGGGTGCGGTGATTCCGCTCAACCTGAACGACGCATACGAGCTGGGCGGCGCCATTGGCAACGATGTCGATGTCTACGACAACCTCACGTTCCGCGTGTACCCGGCGGCATCCAGCAGCTACGACTACTTCGAGGATTCCGCCGACGCGCACCGCTCGATCTCGGTCACGTCGGACCGCGTCGCACGCACGGTGACGGTTTCCGCGCCGCCGCTGACCACCGCCGCGACGTACCAGGTGTCGGGCACGAAGCCCTCGTCCGTGACGGTGGCCGGGTCGACGCTCACCGAGACGGGCTCCGTGAGCGCCCTGGCCGCGACCGGCGCCGGATGGTACTGGGATGCCGCGCAGCAGCTCACCTTCGTAAAGGTCGCCGCCAGCACGTCCACGCGGTCGATCGTCGTGAACGGCGTCGACAAGGCAGCCTACGAGGCGGAGTTCGCCGCGCAGACGGCGGTCAGCACGAACACCGATCACCCCGGCTACACGGGAGTCGGGTTCGTCGACGGCTTCGCGTCCAGCGGTGATGCGGTGCAGTTCGACGTGTGGTCCGATGCGAGCGCCACGCACCAGCTCCGATTCCGTTACAGCAACGGGGCATCCACGGCGGCGGTGCGCACCGTCCGCGTCGATGGAACGGTCGTCGGCACGCTCTCTCTGCCCTCGAGCGGCGGGTCGTGGGATCAGTGGGCGACGGCATCCCTCCCCGCTTCGCTGTCTCCGGGCCGCCATACCGTGCGCATCGAGTACGGCAGTGGCAGCTCGGGCGGCATCAACCTCGACAGCCTCGTGCTTGCACGCTGACCTCGCGAAGGACTGACTCCCATGCACACCGTTCCTCTGCGACGACGCGTCGCTGTTCTCGTCACGGCCGCACTGGCGGCCTCGGCCCTCACCGCCGTCGGGGGTGCCTACGACATCGAACCGGCAGCCGCGGCGCCCCTCGGCGTCCAGCGGGCGCAGTTCACCCTCGGATCGAGCTACCTCGTGGTCGAGGTACTCGACGACGACCTCGTGCATTTCGAGCTCGCCGGGGGCGGAACCCCTCCGGGCACGGTATCCCCCGTGTTCACGACGCCGCAGGTCGACAAGTCCGACTACGCCGGACCCGACGTGTACTCGCTCACCGGTTCGGTCATCGAGACCTCCGATCTGCGGGTGTCGGTGGCACCGACGACGCTCTGTGTCACCACGACCGACATCACCCGCACACCGGAGCTGGTGCTGCAGACGTCGTGCCCCGCCGACCTCGGGCAGGCGTGGAAGGGGCTGAACATCACGAAGTCGTCGATGGAGAACGCCTACGGCCTCGGCCAGCAGTTCTTCACGGGCGGCAGTTCCGACGGCGACTGGGTGGGCCGCACGCGCACGCCCGGCGGCACCTACGGGAACGCGATGGTCTACGACTCGGAAAACGGCCCGGTAGGCAACACGCAGATCCCCGTCCTGTTCGCCGTCGGTGACGACAACGCCAACTACGGCCTCTTCGTCGACCAGCTCTACAAGCAAGAGTGGAACCTCACCGGAGACCCGTGGACGATGCGCACCTGGGGCGACCAGGTGCGCTGGTACGTGATGTCGGGCCCCGACCTCCCCGACCTGCGCCAGGACTACATGGAGCTCACGGGCACACCGCCCGTTCCGCCGAAGAAGGCGTTCGGGCTGTGGGTGTCGGAGTTCGGCTACGACAGCTGGGCCGAGGTCGATGACACGATCGCCGGCCTGCGGTCAGCCGACTTCCCCGTCGACGGCGTGATGCTCGACGTGCAGTGGTTCGGCGGCGTCGCCGCAAACTCCGACAACACCCGGATGGGAACTCTCGACTGGGACACCAGCACGTTCCCCTCCCCCGCCTCGAAGATCGCCTCACTCTCGGCCGACGGCGTGGGCGTCATTCCCATCGAGGAGTCGTACATCGGCAAGAACCTGCCCGAGCACGCCGACATGGCCGCCGACGGTTACCTCGTGAGGTCGGGCTGCGCCACCTGCGCACCGGTGTATCTCACCGGAAACCCGTGGTGGGGCAAGGGCGGAATGATCGATTGGACCCAGCCGGCGGCGGGAGCCGCCTGGCACGACGACCAACGTCAGCACCTGATCGACGAGGGTGTGACGGGTCACTGGCTCGACCTCGGCGAGCCCGAGATGTACGACGCGAACGACTGGACCGGCGGCGTGCTGCCCGGCAAGAACGCGCACGCCGACTACCACAACGCGTACAACCTGCTCTGGGCCGAGAGCATCGCCGACGGCTACGAGCGCAACAGTGAGCAAGCCCGGCCGTTCCTGTTGTCGCGCGCCGCAGCCGGCGGCATCCAACGTCACGGCACGGCAATGTGGTCGGCCGACATCGGTTCGACGATGAAGGCGTTGGCCTCGCAGCAGAACACGCAGATGCACATGTCGATGTCGGGCATCGACTATTACGGCTCGGATGTCGGGGGCTTCCGCCGCGAGATGCTCGACAGTGATCCAGACGAGCTGTACACGCAGTGGTTTGCGAACAGTGCCTGGTTCGACACTCCCCTCCGCCCGCACACCGAGAACCTCTGCAACTGCCTCGAGACGAGCCCGGATGCCATCGGCGACGAGGCCAGCAACCGCGAGAACCTGCAGCGCCGGTACGAGTTGGCGCCCTACTACTACTCGCTCGCCCACCGGGCCAGCCAGAACGGGGAGCCGCTGGCTCCGCCGCTCGTGTACTACTACCAGAACGACGACACCGTGCGAGAGATGGGGCACGAGAAGATGCTCGGCCGCGACCTCCTCGTCGCGATCGTCGCCGGAGAGGGCGAGCGCCAACGCGACGTCTACCTGCCGGCCGGTGAGTGGGTCGACGTGCACACGAACGAGCGCATCTCCAGCACCGGTCAATGGATCGAAGACGTGCCCCTGTGGCGAAACGGCGTGTTCACCCTTCCCGCCTACGCGCGTTCGGGAGCGATCATTCCGAAGGCGTTCGTCGATGCCGAGACCAAAGACATCACGGGCAAGCGGTCGGACACGACCGTTCACAACGAGCTCATCGCCACCGTGTACGCCGACGACACCGCGAGCGACTTCACGCTGTACGAAGACGATGGCGCCACGACGGCGTACGAGAGTGGCGCTGTGCGCACGACACAGATCAGCCAGGTGACCTCCGGCAGCACCGCATCGGTGACGGTCGGCGCCTCCTCGGGCAGCTACACCGGTGCGCCGTCGGCGCGACCCACCGTGGTCGAGCTGGTGACCGACGGAAGTCACGCGTCGGCGGTGTCACTCGGCGGCGCCGCACTGACCCAGCACGCCACCAAGGCCGCCTTCGACGCGGCCGCCAGCGGTTGGTACAACGCCGGCGGCAGCCTCGTCGTGGCGAAAGCAGCCAGCAGCGCGGTGACGAGTGCGAAGACGTTCTCGTTCACCCTCGGTCAGGAAGCTTCGTGGGCCACGTTCGCCTGTGAGAACGGGACGACCACGTTCGGCCAATCGGTCTATGTCGTGGGCAGCATCCCTCAGCTGGGCAATTGGTCGCCGGCCAGCGCGGTCAAACTGACCCCCAGCGGCTATCCGACGTGGACCGGCGTCGTCGAGGGGCTGCCGCCCTCGACCACGATCGAATGGAAGTGCATCAAGCGGCAAGAAGTCGGCTTCCCGAACACGGCGGATGCGTGGGAGCCGGGCGGCAATAACGTCCTCGTGACTCCCCCGTACGGATCAGCGGGGATCACGACCGGCGCGTTCTGAGGCGGCGGGCGGTCGCGCGCCCCAAGTGACGCGAGCGTCGAGGAAGTGCTCATGGAGCCGTTCGCCCGCATCGTCCCCGCGAGCGAAACAAGCAACGGCGCCTCTCCCGAGAGAGAGGCGCCGTTGTGAGGCTGTGGACCTGAGGGGATTCGAACCCCTGACCTCCTCGATGCGAACGAGGCGCGCTACCAACTGCGCCACAGGCCCGGACAACTCCACAACACTATCACGCGACCCTCGATCCGCCCGACCCGGCCAACGACCCGGGCGTGCCGTCCGTAGGGACTACTGACCCGATGCGCGCCGCTCGAGAAGCTGACGCACGTGGTCTTCGATCTCGGCGTCGTCCACGTAGCCCATCGCCGCGTACGGCGAGGGCGTCGGACGCGAAGCCTGTGCCGCCGGACGTACCGTCTCGATCGGCGTGGGCGCCTCGGCTGCGGCGATCTCTCGCGCCACCTGCTCGCGGGCGGCCGCGCGCAGCGCCTCCCGCGCCAGCTGCTCGTCGACCACCGCGGCGGCGCGTGAGCCGGCCGAGGCGACGAGAGGACGAGGAAGCTCCCGCGGCGTCCACGTCGGACGCGGGGCGGGAGCCGGGGCGGAGAAGTCCTGCACCTCGACGACGGCACGCGGCACGCTCGTCACGGCCGGACGTGCCACCGCCCGGGCGGCGACGCGGGATAGGCGATGGAGCACGATCGAGGCGAGCACGATCAGCGCTCCCCCGGTGATGAGGAGGAGGGGGGCCGCGCCGGCGCTCACCTGTATGCCACCGACGACGGCTGCGACAAGACCGGCCAGTGCGACAACAGTCGTGCCGAGACGAAACCGCCGACGCGCACGGGCACGACGGAGTTCAGGACGCGCAACGGCCGCCGCACGCTCGGCGTGGGCGCGCTCGACAGCCTCGGCCTGCTCGGCACGCGTCTTCTCGAGCGCGGCGGCTCGCTCGGCCTTGGCCACCTCGAGGGCGGCGATGCGCTCGGCGCGCGCCAACTCGAGGGCGGCGGCGCGCTGCTCTTTGACGAGGTCGCGGTCGCGAGCCGCTTCGAGGCGCGCGACCTCGAGACGGGCCTTCGCCTCGGCGAGTTCGACCTGCGCCTTCTGAGACTGCACCTGTCGCGCGAGCTTCGTCTGCTGATGAGCCGTGCGAGCGGTCAGTTCGAGGTGAACCTCGCGCGGCGTCTCCGCCGTCTCGGCGAGCACGCGCAACGCTTGGTTCAGGCGGACGGCGTTGCGCTCCGCCGATGTGAAACGGTGGCGGCTCTGCCAGGAGGGCAGGAGGTAGACCAGCCACAGTGCGACCGCGACGAAGACGATCACCCCGCCGCCGAGAACCTGTCCACCCATGGCATAACGGTAGGTCACGCCGAGGTCACACCTCGGCATCCCTCCGCGTGTCGCACGCGGGTTTCTGCCGATTCGCCGGCGGGTGTGTCAGAGCCGATCGCCGGGCGGCACGCGGGCGGCATCCGGAGGCACCTGACCTCGCTCCCACCGGTCGAGAACGCCGTGCGGAACCTCTTCGCGCACCAGGGCGAACGCGTAGTGGTCGCGCCAGTCGCCGTCGATGTGGATGTACCGCCGCCGCAGCCCCTCGTACCGGAATCCGAGCTTCTCGACCACGCGAAGACTGGCGTGATTTTCGGGCCGGATGCAAATCTCGACGCGGTGGAGGTTCAGCGCGGTGAAGCACACGTCGGTGGCCATCGCGACGCTGATCGTGGTGATGTTCCGGCCGGCGAAGCCCTCGGCGACCCAGTACCCGATCGTCGCTGAGGCCAGCGACCCCCGCGAGACCCCCCAGACGTTGAGCTGCCCGGCGACCTCGTCGCCCCACTCCATGACGAAGGGGACGCCGAGGCCGTCACGGTACTGCTGCAGAAGTCGGCGGATGCCCAGCCGCATGTCGAACGACACCGGCCCGTCGGGGCTCGTGGCCTCCCACGGCCGCAACCACGAGCGGTTGTCGATCAGCTGCTGCTGAAGAACGCGCGCGTCGCGGTTGCGGATGAGGCGGATCGACACCTCGCCGTGCCGTCGTGGGACGGAGAGATCCATGGCATCCCGTCGGGTCACAGACCCGCCGCGAACTCCTTGAACCAGGGACGCAGGGCGGGGCCCAGGTCTTCACGGTCGGAGGCGAGCTGCACGATGGCCTTGATGTAGTCGACGCGGTCGCCGGTGTCGTAGCGACGCCCGCGGAAGACGACGCCGTACACGCCGCCGCCGTCTCCGCCGCCGTTCGCGAGCTCTTCGAGCGCGTCGGTCAGCTGGATCTCGCCACCCTTGCCGGGTTCGGTGTGCTCCAGGATGCCGAACACGTCGGGCCCCAGAACGTACCGGCCGATGATGGCGAGGTTGGAGGGGGCGTCTTCGGCCTTCGGCTTCTCGACGAGCTTGGTGACCTTGACCACGCCCTCGTCGTCGGTCGGCTCGACCGCCGCGACACCGTAGAGGTGGATGTGCTCGGGGTCGACCTCCATGAGGGCGATCACCGTGGCGTTGCGCTTGTCGTACTCCTCCATCATCGTGGTGAGGAGGGGGTCGCGCTCGTCGATCAGGTCGTCGCCGAGGAGCACGGCGAAGGGGTGGTCGCCGACGTGGCTGCGCGCGCGGAGCACGGCGTGGCCGAGGCCCTTCGGCTCGCCCTGGCGGACCATGTGGACGTCGGCGAGATCGGACGAGTGCTCGACCTTGGCGAGCTTGTCGTGGTCGCCCTTCTCGCGCAGCTTGGTCTCGAGCTCGGGCATGGAGTCGAAGTGGTTGGCGATGTTGTTCTTGTTGCGCCCGATGATGATGAGGACGTCTTGAATACCCGCCTCCGTGGCCTCTTCGACCACGTATTGGATGGCGGGCTTATCGACGACCGGCAGCATCTCTTTGGGCATGGCCTTGGTGGCCGGGAGGAAGCGAGTACCGAGTCCAGCGGCCGGGATCACGGCCTTGAAGGGCTTATGAGGCATGCGCATACCTTACTGGTGTCGTACGACAGCTCTGTTACCGCTTTCGCTCGCACGTACACTTACTGCATGCCCGACAGCATCGAGCAGGCCAAACGCGCACTCCGCGCCGATCTTCGCGAACGACGCCAGACCGTTTCGGCTCACGGACTCGAAGCGGCTGAGGCTGGCGTCAAAGAACAGCTCGACGCCCTCGTCGACCGGCTCGGCGCCCGCAGCATCTCGTGCTTCCTCTCCACGCCGACCGAACCCGGCACCCACGCCTTCGTGCTCGGCGCCGTGGAACGTGGCATCCGGGTCCTCCTCCCCATCACGCGGGACGACGGTCTGCTCGATTGGACCGAGGCCACTCCCGATGCCCAGATCGCCGAGGGCCTGTTCGGCCTCCCCGAGCCCGTGGGCGATGTGCTCGGGCCGATCGCGGTCAACGACGTCGATCTCCTCGTCATCCCGGCCGCCGCCGTCGACCAGCACGGCATGCGCCTGGGCTGGGGTCGGGGATACTTCGACAAGACCATCGGCTCGATGGAGAAGTGCCCCCCGGTCTACGCCGTGATCTTCGACTCCGAGTTCGTCGACGACGTGCCGCGCGACGTGCACGATCAGCCCGTCTCCGGCGTCGTCACCCCCACGCGGACGGTCGCCATCGACCGCTCCGCCGTCTGAACACCCGAAGGAACCCGACATGCCCACCTACTCCTACGCCTGCAAGCAGTGCGGTCACCGCTTCGACGCGGTGCAGTCGTTCTCCGACGCCGCCCTCACCGAATGCCCCGAGTGCGGCGGCGAGGTGCGCAAGCAGTACGGTTCGATCGGCGTGACCTTCAACGGCTCGGGCTTCTACCGCACCGATTCGCGCAGCGGCGGCTCGAATGGGTCGTCCTCCGGCGCGGCATCCGGATCCTCCGGCGGATCTTCGACATCATCGTCCTCGGAATCGACGAAGACCGCGTCCGCCTCGGCATCCTGACTCTTGCGTGACGCGGCGAAAGGGAGCCCCGTCATGATCCAGGGATTCAAGGAGTTCATCCTCCGCGGAAACGTCATCGACCTCGCGGTGGCCGTCGTCATCGGCGCGGCCTTCAGCGCGGTGGTCAACGCCATCGTGAGCGCGATCATTAACCCGCTTATCGCGGTGTTCTACGTGCCGAATGAGAACGGTCAGTTCGGGCCGAGCATCACGGGTCTGTACGGCCAGACCGTCACCTTCCCGCTCGGGGCGCTCCTGACCGCGGTCATCAGCTTCTTCGCCGTCGCCCTGGTGGTCTACTTCGTGTTCGTCTTCCCGATGAACCGCTGGAAGGCCCGCGCGGCCGCCCGCGCCGGCGTCGACGAGAAGAGCGACGAACCGACGCTGCCCACCGAGCAAGAGCTGCTGATGCAGATCCGCGACCTGCTGGAGCGCCAGCCGCGCGCCTGAGGCGTGCCCCCGCGACCTGCCGGCCCCAGCGCGCGACGGTGGGTGGTCCGCGGGTCTCCCCGCGATAAACGCGATCTGCGATCAGAAACGCGCGCTGAACGCGTTCCTCGACGTAGATCGCGTTTATCGCGGAGGGGGCGGGCGGGCGGGCGGGCGGTGGGCGACGGGCACCGCGCGCGTGCGGGCAGCCCGAATCAGTAGTGCGGCGGGACGTCGCGCAGCAGCTGGGCGTCGTTCGGCCCGGATGCCGCGGGCGCGGCGGCGCGCTCCCGGGTGCGGTCGTCTGCCGGCACCGGCTCCGCACTCGTCCCCGGGGCCGGCAGAAGACGCGCGCGGCGTGCCCCCCGCACCTTCACGATCGGCTGGCGCTCGCGCGCCCCGTCGCTCTGGGCGGCGCCCAGGGCCGCCGCTCGATCGGCGTCACCGGCGGCGGAGCCGGTGGCATCCGGGGTCTCGCTCATGCCGCTCAGCCGGGGAAGTCGAGCGGCTCGGTCGTGGTTCCCGGCTCAGCGGCGTCGTCGGAAGCGACGCCGAGGAGACCCGCGATCCGGGATGCCACGCCCGCCGGGTCGCTGTAGAGATCGAACGCGTGCACGCGCACGTAGTGCCAGCCGAGACGGCGCAGGATCTGCGGCCGCAGGCGCAGGGTTTCCCGCAGCGACTCGCCGATCGTCTCGGGGTCGCTCTCGGCTACGACGGCCTTGCCCCCGTAGCGCGCGACGAGCGGCAGCAGACCACGGTAATCGAGGTCGACCTCGATGCCCAGGCGGCGCAACTCGCGCGCGAGGGCGCGGGTGAGCGGGTCGGCGAGGTCTTCGAGGCGCGCATCGCGGTCACGACCGGCGACGCTCCCGAGGATCCCCATGAGGGTCGCGGCGCCGTGCTCGAGTCGACCGTCGTCGAAGGACGAGGGCCGGATCGACGACACGATGACCATCGACCGCCGCGCGCGCGTCATCCCGACGGTCAGCAGACGCTCTCCGTCGGGGGTCGACAGGTCGCCGAAATCGCTGAGCACACGCCCGTGGCGGGTGAGCCCGAAACCGAGCGAGAACACCACGCGATCGCGGCTCTCGGCCACCGACTCCTCGAGGGTGAGCACGGCGAACGGCTCCGCGGCATCCCGGGCGACGAACGCCGCGACGTCGGAGCGTCCCGCGAGCGCCGCCTCGACCGCGGCCCGCACGCGTTCAGCGTGCTTGCGGCTGGCTGTGACGACCATGAGCGACTCGGACGCGCGGTTCACCGCGTGCTCGACGACGAGCGTGACCACGCGCGCGACCTCGGCGCCGGGGCTCTCGACGGCACCGCTCACGGGGTCGGGCACGCCCACGCCGTTCTCGACGTAGTCGACGCTCAGGCTCCCGCGGCCGAGGTACGAACCGGCCCACGGGAGCGAGACGATCTCGCCACCGTAGAACGCGTCGTTGACCAGCTGGGCGAGGTCTTCGCCGCCCGCGCGGTAGCTGCGGGTGAGCGTCTCTACCGGGAGCAGTTCCGCGATGCGCTCGAAGACCGAGACCTCGTCGAAGGGCACGTCGTCGGCGTCATCGTTCGAGACGAGTGCGCTGGACGCGCTCACGCGGAACGGGGTGGGCTTCTGCACGACGGGATCACCGAACAGCACCACCTGGCGCGCGCGGCGCAGCGCCGGCGCGGCCTCGGCCAGGCACAGTGCGGCCGCGTCGGCGATGATCACGACATCGAACCCGAGGTCGCTCGGGACGTCGGGCACTTCGTACGGCGACGCGAGCCACACGGGAGCGAGCGTGCGCAGCAGCGTGGGCGCGGCATCCGAGATCTCCTGGGCCGTGTGCAGCCCGTCTTTCAGCGTGCGCTTGAGAGCCGCGGCCTCATCGGCGTGGTCGACGATGCCGATGCGCCACTGCTTCGCCAGCTCGGCCGCCAGCAACGGGCCGGCCGCCGCGGCGTGGGCCTCGTCGACGAGACGGAAATCGCGTTCGAGCCGGTCGACGACGCTGGTATTGGCCCCCAGCAGCGCACGGTCGGTGCGCAGGAGGTGCTCCAGGGCCGACTGCCACCACGCGAACTCGAGTTCGTCGCCGACCCGGTTCTCGGGAACGTGTCGCACGGAGAGTTCGACGAGCAGCTGCTCGAGCCCGAGACGGGCGAGCTCGCTGCGCAGCTGGGCGCGCTCGACGAGGTTGTCGAAGACAGCCGACTCCGCGGCCAGGCCCGCGAGCGTGCGCACGAGCACCTGGACGGGCAGCGTCGCCAGGCGCTCGGAACCCTGGCGACCGAGGATCTGATCGAGTTCGCCGAGAAGCGCGTCGACCCGCTGCCACCCCACGTGCACATCGGCCAGGCCCAGAGGCACCTCGGGTGTCACGCCCGCCTCGACCACGCGCTGCCACTCGGTGCGCTGCTGCTGGATGCGCACGAGCGCCTCGTACATGTCGGGCACGTGCACGCCCGGGCGCACGTACTCCTTCGACAGACGGCGCAGGCGTCGGCGGTTCGGACCGCTCATCGGCGAGGCATCACGGCGCGGCGAGTGCGCGTCGATGAGTTCGCCGAGCGGCCGCTCGAACACCGAAGGGCTGAATCGGTCGAGCGACTCGCGGATGCCCTGGAGCAGCTTGAGGTACGCGCCCAGTTCCGACACCGTCTGGAAGGGCCGCATGCGCGTCTGCGCGATGAGCTCGTACCCGCGCTCGAGCAGCCGCGGCACGTCTTGCGCGTGCAGCTTGCCGGCGAGGTCATGGGCCGCGCGGGCGTCTTCCGTTCGCGTGAAGCTCACTCCGTACCACGGCGAGTCATCGGGGCCGAAGCGGAACTCCCCCAGCCGCGCGGCGGTCGCCAGCGCCTTCGCGGCGGCATCGCGACGGCCCGCCAGACGCTCGAGCGTGGCGAAGTCGAAGCGCGCGGCGGTCGAGGGAGCCGGAGAGACGGATGCCAGGGCCGTCAGCGCGCGCAAGACGTCGAGCGCGGAGACCCCCAAGGCCAGGTGCGGCTCGGTGACGGCAGAGCGGTAGTCGCGCAGCACGGAGCGCAGGCGGACGAGCGCGTCGTCGATCTCGGAGACCTTCGGCTGCTCCGCCTTTTCATTGCGCCCGATCGCGCGGATGAGGTCACGCCTCACGTGGTTCGGCGAGACGGCGAGGCCGGTCAGCCCGACACCCGCCAAGCGGTGACGGATGCCGTCGAGCGTCGAGCGGCGGGCACTGACGACGAGCACGCGCTTACCGGCGTGCACGACCTGGCCGATCGCGTTGATGACCGTCTGCGTGCCACCGGTGCCGGGGAGAGTGTGCACCGCGAGGGAATGGCCAGCCGCGATCCGCGCGAGCACCCGCTCTTGTTCGGCGTCGGCGTCGAGCAGGAGCGTGTCGGCCGCGGGAGCCCGCTCGTCGGGGCTCGTCACGACCGGATCGGCGCGACGGACCGTGATGCGCGCACGATCGTCGGGGTGGCCCGCGAGGGCGTTCAAGAGAGTGTCGTCGAGATGCTGAGTGTCGCGCGCCATGCCCGAACTCACGTCGGCGAAGGACGAGATCACCAACCGCGGGTGCACGACGAAGGTGGGCACGTGAGTGGTGAGGCGTCGTAGATGGTCGATGACCGGCTGCGGCTTGAACACGCCCTGGTCGTAGGCGAGGCCCGCGAGCGCCGTGCTGTCGATCTGGATACCCAGGTGCGTGCGGAACGCGCGCGCCAACTCAGGGTTCATCACGAACGCCCCGTGGAGCTTGAGCTCGAAGTCGCCGTTGTGCCGCCGGATGGCGAGCGGGCGAAGGAGCACGGGAGAGGACCACTCCACTCCCCCGATCTTCCACGCGGCGAGTCCGACGGCGAGGTGGACCGGCTCGAGACCGCGCGCCGTGCGCAGTTCGACGTTCTTCGCCGTGATGCGCTCCGCCGCCAGGCGCGCCGTGCGCAATGCCACCTCGTCGCGGAAGAGGTTGGACAGCAGCGTCGCGCGCCCCGTGATGAACTGCGGCAGGGATCCGGGATGGGCCTTGGTGATGTCGATGCCGGCGTCGAGCGCGTCGTCGAACCGCAGCAAAGTGGATCGCCCGCCGAGGGCGGCGGCTTCGGCTCGGATGCGGTCGCGTTCGGGGTCGGCGACGTGGCGGACCACGATGCCGGGTTCCGACAGTCGCAGCTCGCCCGGATCGATCGACGACGTCGGAACGTCGCCCTCGGCGCCTATCACGACGCCCTCCTCAGCTCGCCACACACCTGCCAGACTAGGCCGGGTACCCCGGGTTGAGCTGTAGTGGGGCCGAGTTTCGCGGGATTGCGCGACACGCCGGGCCTACCGGCACTTCCTCCCCAGCCGGGGGATTCGCGGAACCGTCCCCCGATTCGGTGCGAGTCCCGGCGGGCTGAGGCGGGCGTGATGAGGATGAAGCAATGAGCACAGTCACCAGCACCGTCTATGACGCCCCGTTCGCCCCGATCCTCCTGACCTTCGTCGACGACGCCCTCGTCCATCTGGACGTCGCCCACGACGGTCTCGATGTCGCGCGCGCCTCGGTCGCGCTCCGCCTGGGGGTCGCTCCCGACCCCGATCCCGGGCCGGGCCGCGAGGCCGTGGCGCAACTCGACGACTACTTCGCCGGCCGACGTCGTCACTTCGAGATCGCCCTGGACTGGCGCCTGGTGAACGGCTTCACCCGCGCCGCTCTCGAAGCCACGCGCCGCATCCCCTACGGCGAGGTGGCCTCGTACGGCGAGGTCGCGATCATGGCCGAGTCGCCGGGAGCAGCCCGCGCGGTGGGCACCGCCTGCGCGAACACCCCGTTCTCGATCATCGTTCCGGTGCACCGCGTGGTGCGGGCCGACGGCTCGATCGGCGAGTACGGCGGGCATCCGGAGGTGAAGCACTTCCTTCTCGATCTCGAGAACGATGTCGTCTTCGGGGAGCGTTTGCGCGAACCGGCGTGAGCGGCGTCCGCGCCCGTTCGCCTCGCGCGAGTGGCCGGAACGCCCTCCCGCGGGCGTCGCCGCGGCGCGCGAGCATGACGGTGCCCGGTCCGGGGCGAACCCCGGACCGGGCGAGCGGAACGATCAGTGGCTGGACGCCTTTTCCGCGCCGAAGCCGGTGAGCGAGCGAACGTCCATCTCGGCCGCCTTGCGCGGATCCTCCGGCCGGCTCGACATGATCGACCCCAGCCACCCGAGCAGGAAGCCGAGCGGAATCGAGACGATGCCGGGGTTGTTCAGCGGCCAGATCGCCACCCCCGTGTTGGCGAAGACGCTCGTGGGCGTGCCCCAGAACACCGGTGACAGCAGGATCAGCAGGAGCGCCGATCCGAGGCCGCCGTACATGCTCCACACCGCGCCGCGCGTGGTGAAGCGGCGCCAGAAGAGCGAGTACAGGATGGTCGGCAAGTTCGCCGAGGCGGCGACCGCGAAGGCCAGCGCCACGAGGAACGCCACGTTCTGCCCCTGCACGCCGATGCCGCCGACGATCGCGAGGATGCCGATGACGATGACGGTGCGCCGGGCGACCTTCACCTCGCCGTCGGGCGGGACGTTGCCCTTCTTGACGACGTTGGCGTAGATGTCATGTGCGAACGACGCCGCGGCGGTGATCGTGAGCCCCGCCACGACCGCGAGGATCGTCGCGAAGGCCACCGCCGAGATGAATCCCAGCAGGATCGGCCCGCCGAGGGCCAGGGCCAGCAGCGGCGCGGCCGCGTTGACTCCGCCGGGGGCGGCGAGGATGGCCTCGGAGCCGACCAGCGCACCCGCGCCGTAGCCGAGCACGAGAGTGAGGATGTAGAAGAGGCCAATGAGCCAGATGGCCCACACGACCGAGCGGCGAGCCTCTTTCGCCGTCGGCACGGTGTAGAAGCGCATCAGCACGTGCGGCAGACCCGCGGTACCGAGCACGAGTGCCAGGGCGAGCGAGATGAAGTCCCACGGGTTGGCGCCGTACTGCAGGCCCGGCCCGAGGATCGCTTCGCCCTTGGGCGACGCGGCCACCGCGCTCTCGAGCAGGGTGTTGAGGTTGAACCCGTTGATCGCCAGCACCCAGATCGTCATCACGACGGCTCCGCCGATGAGGAGGAACGCCTTGACGATCTGCACCCACGTGGTGCCCTTCATCCCGCCGATGAGCACGTA
This sequence comes from Microbacterium sp. ZW3a, assembly GCF_057167165.1. Lineage (NCBI taxonomy): Bacteria > Bacillati > Actinomycetota > Actinomycetes > Micrococcales > Microbacteriaceae > Microbacterium > Microbacterium sp. ZW3a. Next base: position 2,158,263 of record NZ_CM169903.1, read on the forward strand.
GACGATCATCAGCACGCCCACCACGGCGACGACGACCGACTGACCGACCCGCTCGGTGATGCCCAGGAGCAGCGACACCAGTCCGCCCGCACCGGCCATCTGCGCGAGGAGGTAGAAGAAGCACACCGCGAGCGTGGTGATCGCCGCAGCCATGCGCACCGGCCGCTCCTTCAAACGGAACGACAGCACGTCGGCCATCGTGAACTTGCCCGTGTTGCGCATGAGTTCGGCGACCAGGAGGAGGGCGACGAGCCACGCCACGAGGAATCCGATCGAGTACAGGAACCCGTCGTACCCGTTGATCGCGATCGCGCCGACGATGCCGAGGAACGATGCCGCCGACAGGTAGTCGCCGGCGATCGCGAAGCCGTTTTGCGGGCCGGTGAACGAGCGACCGGCCGCGTAGTAGTCGGCGGCGGTTTTACTGTTGCGGCTGGCGCGGATGACGATGAACAGCGTCACCGCGACGAACGCCCCGAAGATCGAGATATTGAGAACGGGGTTGTTCTCGACCGTCTGAACAGCGGCGTGCACGGTACCGAAGACCTCGTTCATGCCTCACCCCGCTCGATGCGTTCGAGGTCGACCCGCAGCTGTTCGGCGACCGGGTCGAGACGGCGGTTGGCGTACGCGACGTACCCCATCGTGATGGCGAACGTCGTGACGAACTGCCCGAGTCCGAACACGAGCCCAACGGTGATCGCCCCGAACACCGGCTGCGCCATGAACGCCGGGGCGAACGACGACAGCAGCACGTAGACGAAATACCAGACGAGGAACGCCACCGCCATCGGGAAGACGAAGCTGCGTTGGCGCTTCTTCAGCTCTTGGAACGGTGCGGACTCCTCGACCGCGATGTAGTCGACGCCGCGACCGGCGCCGTCGATCCTTCTGTCCGTCATGTGGCCTCCTTGCCTCATGAGACCGGCGCAGCGGTGCGCCGGAGGGGGAAATAGACCGGGTCGGCGAACCAATCCCGGTGGTAAGGTCGACGCTACGAAAGGCGGCGACGAGGCCGTCACCCCCGGAAGTAGGTAGTTCGTGGGAGCACCGGCTGTACTCCGAGACGACGCGACGCTTGTTTCGCACGCCGTCGCTGAGCTCGCCCGCCGCACGAACTTCCCGGTTGCCTTCGGTGGCCTCGAACGCGACGGCGCCGTGCATGTCTCCACGATCGTCGGCGCCCGCACGCGCAGCATCGAGGGACTCGTCGTGCACGCTCAGCGCGGCCTCGGCGGTCGTGCCCTCGTCGAGCGACGGCCACGCCTCGCGTTGGACTACCGCACCGCGCGCACGATCACGCACGACTACGACCGCGCGATCCTCGGCGAAGGGATCGCCACGCTGTTCGCCGTTCCCGTTCTCGTCAGCGGCAGCGCCCGCGGCGTGCTGTACTGCGGCTCCTGGGCGCAGGCACCACTCGGCGAGCGCGAGGCGCGCCCCGCGTTCGACGTGGCCGGCGAATTGGGCACCGAGCTGCGGGTGCGCGACGAGGTCGACCGGCGGCTCGCCGCCTCGTCACCGGGCGATGACGGCCTGAGCACCGGCGTGCGCGAAGAGATTCGGCAGAGCTACGCGCAATTGCGCAGCATCGCCGCCACCGTCGGCGACGAGGGGGTACGCCGCCGCCTCGAAGAGCTCGAGTCCCGCCTCGCCGCGCTCTCGGGCGATGCCCCCGCCGACCCCCAGGGTGCCGGCATCCATCTCTCGCGCCGTGAGACCGACGTGCTCGCGTGCGCGGCCGTGGGCGCGACGAACGGCGAGATCGCGGCATCCCTGAACCTGCGCGAGACGACCGTGAAGTCGTACCTCGCCTCTGCGATGTCGAAGCTGGATGCCTCGACCCGCCACGCCGCGGTCGCTCGCGCGCGCCGGGCCGGTCTTCTGCCCTGATCTCGAGGGCAGGCGCCGCCTGGCTCCTTGGGAATCCCCTGGCAATGACCGCGAGAGGTTGAGACCGCGGCGCATTCTCGGAATCGTGGCTGGCCCCTGACGTCGACACAGAAGGAGAGCCACATGCTGACGCTCACTGAAGAGGCCACCACCGCCGTCAAGACCATCGCCGCCCAGCTGCCGGAGGCCGCCCAGGGCGGTGTGCGCATCGAGGGTGCCGGTTCCCCCGAATCGCAGTTCCGCCTGTCGGTCGTCGACGGGCCCGAGCCCGAGGACGCCGTCGTGGAGAAGTCCGGCGCCCGCGTCTTCCTCGACGCCGACGCCGCCCAGGTGCTCGATGACCGCGTGCTCGACGCGCAGGTCGACGGGCAAGGATCGGTGCAGTTCGCCGTCACCACCCCGGCCTGACCGCCGTCGTCGATGCCCCGGCCCGAGTGCCGGGGCATTGTCGTGTCCGGGCGGCGCTCCGATCAGGCTGGGCCGCGTCGAATCCAGGCGATCACGAAGACCACGAGACCGGCGACCAGAGCCGCGAGCACCCACAGCACGATCAGGTAGTCGATCCACGAGCCGATCGGTGGCGCTCCGGGGAGGAAGTTGCGCAGCGGAATCGTGGCGAAGAGCATCGCGCCCATCCAGCCCATCACCGTGACCTCGACCTTGCGTCGGCCGCGGAGGACGATGACCGCCACCGTCAGCACGAGCACCGGGATGACGACCATGAGCGAGAGCAGCACGATCCCGAAGGCGATCGTGGATCCCGAGCGCGACACCACGATGTCCACCGCGACGATGCCATCGCCCACGGGCGTTTCGGCGACGGCGATGTCCCACCCGGGGATCCCGCGCTTGGACGGCTGCACGGTCGTCGGCAGCGGGTGCGACTCCCCCTCGGCGTCGTCGTAGAGCGCGGTCATCACCGTCCGCACGGCGTACTGGTCGAACGGCCACTTCTCGATCTCGCCCTCCATGATGAGCGAGCTCTCGATGGGGGCGATCAGGTCACCCTCCGTGTACTCCGTCGCCCTCGACCCCGCAGCCGCCGACACGAGTACGCCGAACGAGCGCAGAGCCACCAGGCCGTTGGTGACGGTGCCCTCCTCGCCCTGGGTCGGGATCACCGACATCGTGAAGCGGTTGGTGGTGGCATCCATCTTCTCGGGGGTGAGAGACAGGGCGACGGTATCGCCCGAGGTCTCCCCCTCGCCCTGCGTGACGACGTCGCCGCTGCTCGCATAGAGGCCGACGACCGTGACGTACAGCGCAACGAAGACGACGATCGAGGCGATCGTCCAGAGGACCGACCGGCGACGGGAGGGCACCACACTGCTCACGCTCACAGTGTGGCAGAGGGCTCGTGCGACGGCCCGGAGAGCGTCACGCCTCCAACTCGTCTGCGTCGTCGTATCGGCGCCGGTGCAGAAGGATCTCCTGCTTGTGCGCGCCGACCCACCGCGCCAGCGCGAGCACCGGGTCGCTCAGCGAGACTCCGAGCGCGGTCGCTCGGTATTCCACTCTGGCAGGGACCTCTGCATACACGGTGCGCTCGACAAGACCGTCGCGTTCGAGGGAGCGAAGGGTCATGGTGAGCATTCGTCGAGAGATACCGGGAATCGCGTCCAGCAGGTGCGTGAAGCGGAGCGGCTCGACCTCGATCATCCCGATGATGATGAGAGTCCACTTGTTCGCGACCCGCTCGAGCACCGACCGGAACGCCTGCGGGTCGTCTTCCGCGCAGATCGCGCGCATGCTCGTCTCGCCCGGTCCGTCGTTCATGGGGTTCCTCCTCGGTAACAGTCGGGTGACCATGGTCACGTTGAAGTGATCAGTTACTCGATGTTACGCAGGTAATCATGAGTAACCATATGATTCTCGAACCCTCCCATCGAGAGCCGCGCATCTCCGACCCCGCACCGGGCGATCTGCACTTCGGCATCGGCACGTTTGCCTTCCAGACCGCGGAACCCGATGGCTCCCCCACGCCCGGCCCGCGAGTGCTGCGCGATGTGGTCGAGGAAGCCGTCACAGCCGAGAAGGCGGGACTGGATTCGTTCGGGATTGCCGAGCACTACCGTCCCGGGATGATGGACAGTGCTGCAGCCGTCACGTTGGGGGCGATCGCGGGACGCACCCGTCGAATCAAGCTCGGGACCGCCGTCACGGTGCTCAGCACCCAGGACCCTGTCCGTGTCTACAACGAGTACGCGACTCTCGACGCGGTATCCGACGGTCGCGCGCAGCTCATCGTCGGACGAGGGTCTGCGATCGAATCGTTTCCCCTGTTCGGGTACGACCTCGCCGACTACGAGGACCTCTTCGACGAGAAGCTCGATCTCCTCATGAAGCTCCTCCGGGAGCAGCCGGTCACCTGGTCAGGACGCTTCCGCCCGCCGCTGAACGCGCAGATCTTGGAGCCGCCGGTGGTGCCCGGTGCGATCCCCGTCTGGGTCGGAGTCGGAGGAACCCCGCATTCCGCCGTCCGCGCGGCACGGTTCGGCCTCCCCCTCATGCTGGGCGTGATCGGCGGCACGATCGAACGGTTCGTTCCGGTCGTCGACCTCTACCGTCGCGCCGCCGAAGCGATGGGCCAGGAGATGCAGCCAGTGGGCCTGCACCTCCACGGGTTCATCGCCGACAGCGATGAAGAGGCACGCGAGACCTTCTGGCCGGTCTGGGAGGAGATGATGAACGCCGAAGCTCCGAAGCGGGGCTGGGCACCGTTCCGGCGCGAACGCTTCGACGCCGAAGTGCGCGCGGGAACGATCGTGGTCGGATCACCGGAGACGGTAGCCAGGAACGTCGCGGCGGGGATGCTCGCGGCGGGCGCCAGCCGCTTCGACTTCGTCGCCGCCGCCAGCCGCATGACGCATGCGCACAAGACGGAGAACATCGAGCGCTTCGGAATGGACGTCGTACCGCGAGTCCGCGAGATCCTGGCAGATGAGGGTGGGATCCGATGATGTCTGCGGTGCCCCCGACAGGATTCGAACCTGCGACGCCCGCGTTAGGAGTGCGGCGCTCTATCCCCTGAGCTACGGAGGCGGGATGCCTCCAGCCTACTGCGGTCGCCCCGGAGCACCGGCGCGGAGTCGCGCGGCGAGCGCGTCGTCCCACTGTCCCGGCTCGGACAGCACCGCCTCGCGCACATCGACACCGTCGGCCCCGACGCTCGCCGCGCAGACCAGGAGCGATTCGAGCACGAGACCGTCGTGGGCGTCGCGGCGCAGCACCGATGCGGCGGGGTCGACCGTCGACGCCGCGACGACCTCGAGCCACGGCTCCCACCACGCGTCGCCCTCGGCGATCCCCGCGACGCGGAAGTCCTCGAGCCACCGCCCGATGCGCGGTGTTGCCGGGTCGTCGGGGCTGTGATGCGCGATCATGTGTGTTCCCGGCGAGAGGCGGGTACGCCGGGCGGTGAGGCCGTCCCACTCCACGACGGTGGCGCCCTCGGCATCCACTTCGACGAGGTTGAATCCGCGCGTCGGCGGGGCCTCGTCCAGAGTCCGCGCCACGGACTGCAGCGGGATGCCACCCCGGCTCACGACCTCGTCGTCGGAGCGCTGCGACAGGTCCTCGCGGTTGAGCAGCACCGCCAGCCGCCGCGTCTCGGGATCGACGGCGAGCCACGCGCCACCGGCGCGGTCGTCGCGCACACCCCGCACGCCGGGCTGCTCGGGCCACCACTCCCCGAGGCCGCGCCACGGACGGTGCCGGTCTTCATCGCGGACGGCGAGCATCCGCACGGGCTGACCACTCTCGCGCGGGACGTCGACGACCACGGTGCACATTCCTCCCACGGTACCCGCGCCGCGGGCGGGCGGGGTGGCGCGTCGGGTGGGCTGCCGGGGCCGGACGTGATGCGGGCGGGAGGGGCGTGTGACAGTGGCGCGTCAGCGCTCAGCCCCGGCCGACCTGGGAGACTGGGGCCATGTTCGTCGTCGTCGGGGTCACCGGAGGTATCGCCGCTTACAAGACCGTGGGGCTCGTGCGGCTCCTGGTGAAGGCGGGGCACGACGTCCACGTCGTTCCCACCGACGACGCCGTGCGGTTCGTGGGCTTGCCCACGTGGGAGGCGATCAGCCGCAATCCCGTCACGACCTCGGTGCACGACGACGTCGCGCGCGTGCGCCACGTCGCCCTCGGGCAGTCCGCCGACCTCGTCATCGTCGCTCCCGCCACCGCGAACACCCTCGCGTCGATGACGGCGGGGCTGGCCTCCGACCTGCTCGGCACCACTCTGCTGGCCACGACAGCACCGGTCGTGGTCGCCCCGGCGATGCACACCGAGATGTGGCGGCATCCCGCCACCGTCCACAACGTCGAGGTTCTGCGCGCCCGGGGTGTGCACGTCGTCGGGCCAGCCGACGGTGCACTCACGGGCGGCGACAGCGGTCCCGGCCGCATGTCGGAACCCGAGGAGATCGTGGCCGCGGCCCTCGCGCTCGTCGAGCGACCGCGCGATCTGGAGGGCCTCACGGTCGTGGTCAGCGCCGGGGGCACGCGCGAGCCGATCGACCCGGTGCGCTTCCTCGGCAACCGCTCGAGCGGACGCCAGGGCGTCGCGATCGCCCGCGCCGCCGCTGATCGCGGAGCGCACGTGACCCTGGTCGCCGCCCACCTCGACGCCGACGTGCGCCCCGACCCGCGCGTCGAGGTGATCTCGGTGGGCACCGCCGACGACCTCGGACGGGCAATGGATGCCACGGCCCCCGACGCGGACGTAATCGTCATGGCCGCGGCGGTCGCCGACTACTCCGTCGCCGCGGTGTCGGAGAGCAAGCTCCGCAAACAGGACTCCCCCGGCGCTCTCACGCTCGAGCTCGTCGAGAACCGCGATGTCGTGGCGGGGCTCGTCGCCGCCCGCCGACCGGGTCAGACGATCGTCGCGTTCGCCGCCGAGACGGTCGACAGCGACGAGGAGCTGCTCGACCGGGCTCGCGCCAAGATCGGCCGGAAGGGGGTCGACCTGCTCGCGGCGAACGCCGTGGGCTGGACGCGCGGATTCGAAACCGCCGACAACGCTCTCACGGTCGTCGGGCGCGACGGAGGCGTGCTCGCGGTGGCATCCGGGTCAAAGGACGACACCGCCCACGCGCTGCTCGATGCGATCCTGACCCAGCGCGCGCGCTGAGTCCGGCCCGGGGTGGTCCGCCCGCCGGGCGCGCTGAGCGCGCAGCCGACGGGCGGAGCGCACTCAGGGCGCGAAGGAGTACTGCAGATCCTCGATAGCCGCGAGCGTCTGCCCCAGGATGACCGCGAACCAGATCGAGAACGCGATGATCGACACGACCATGACCGCGATCCAGGCCCACAGCGGAGCGAGACCCTTGCCGGTCTGGCGACGCAGAACGATCGCGCGCCCGATGATGTAGACGCCGCCGCTGGAAATCACCAGCACGAAGAAGCTCCACGCCCAGTGGAAGGGCTTGTCGATACCCCGCGCCCGCAGCTGACGCCAATCGAGGAACGAGAACAGCACGGTGAGGCCGGCCAGGACGAAACTCAGCGCCGAGGCTCCGGCCGTGATGGCCAGCGACGACGATGCCACGTACGGGGCCTCCTCGGGGAAGGCCGAGGCATAGATCGACTCTTGGATGTAGCTCGACCAGTCGAACAGGACCAGGGTCAACAGCGACACCAGCGGCAGGAGGACGACAAGCCAGATCCACGCCGTGTTGGTCGGGATGTCGCGGTGCGCCGGGGGCGCCGCGGCGGACGCCGCGCCAGGGTAAGCCGGGGCACCGGGGTAGGCCGGGGCACTGGCGTAGGCCGGGCCGCCGGATGAGGCTGGGGCGCCGGATGAGGCTGGGGCGCCGGGGTGCGCGGGAGCCGGCGGGAGCGGCGGGGCGACGGGCGGAACGGGCGCCGCGGCGGTCGGAGCCGCGGGAGTCTCGGGAGCTGCTGGTGCGTCGGGTGCACTCGGCGCCTCCGGTGCGGCGGGTGCGTCGGGCGCGGTGGGAACTTCCGGAGCACTCGGCTCCTCCCGATCCGCGGCCGCGGCCTCGACGGCGGGGCGCACCTCGTCGGTCCACGCGGAACCGTTCCAGCGACGGAGTCCTCCGCTGCCCGCGGGGTCGGGGTACCAACCGTCGGGCGGAGTAGGCGTGTCAGTCATGTTTCCCCCTATGGTGCATCGATGCGGTGGGCGTGCCCCGAGTCTAGTGACGACGGGGGACGTCACCGGAAGTCGCGTGACGCATGCGAGACCCCCACGCGCAGATCGGTGAATCCGTCGGCGACCACATTCGTCACCCCCTCGACCGACCTCTCGAGCATCCCGCGCACGATGAGCGCCGGAGACTCCCGCACGATCCGCCGATACCGGTTCCACACGCCCACCGAACAGATGATGTTCATCAGGCCGTGCTCGTCTTCCAGGTTGAGGAACGTGATGCCGGATGCCGTCGCCGGACGCTGCCGGTGCGTGACGAGACCCGCCACCTCGACGCGCCGGTCGGTCTCGGCCGAGCGGAGTTCGCGCGACGTGAGGATTCCCCGGGCATCGAGCGCCGAGCGGAAATGGGTGAGGGGATGATCGTCGGTGGAGAGCCCGGTCGCCCACAGGTCGGCGGCGAGCACCTCGTAGCTGGAGGGGTCGGTGAACAGCGGAGGCTGCACGGCGACGAGGGAATCGGGGAGGAACTCCGGCCGGTCCAGCGCCGCCGCTCCCGACAGCCAGATGGCCTCGCGTCGCGAGTGTCCGAGACACTCGAACGCCCCGGCGGTGGCCAGCGCCTCGAGTTGCGCGGTCACCAGTTCGGTGCGGCGAACGAGGTCGCGCAGATCGCGGTACGGTCCGCCGCGTTCGCGCTCGGCCACGATGCGCTCGGCGACCTTCGCCCCGATGCCGGTAACCCCGGCCAGTCCCATCCGCACGGCGAAAGCACCGTCACGACGATGGTCCGCCGTCTCATCGGGAGCGGCGGGGTCGAAGTCGCCGGTGGGCGGCTGGTGCGCCGCGGTGCACGCGTCGCGACCGGTCGCCGCGCGGCGCCGGCCCGTGGCATCCGCTCTCGACTCGTCGTCGTCGAGCGGTTCGAGGGCGGCCTCGACCCCCGAGCGCTGCAGGTCGGGGCGATGCACCCGGACGCCGTGGCGGCGGGCGTCGGCGGTGAGCGTCGCGGGCGAGTAGAACCCCATCGGCTGCGCGCGGAGAAGCCCCGCGAGGAACGCCGCCGGGTAGTGCAGCTTGATCCAGGAGCTGGCATACACGAGCAGCGCGAACGACAGCGAGTGCGATTCGGCGAACCCGAAGTTCGCGAACGCCTGGATCTTCGCGTACAGCTCGTCGGCCACCGGTCCGACCAGACCGTTCTCGGCCATTCCGGCGTAGAGCTTCTCACGCAGCGAGTCGATCCTCTCGAGTCCGCGTTTCGACCCCATCGCGCGCCGAAGCAGATCGGCGTCTTCGGCGGTGCAGTTGCCGACGGCCACGGCCATCTGCATGAGCTGCTCCTGGAACACCGGTACCCCCATCGTGCGTTCGAGCACCGGGCGGAGCTTGTCGTGCACGTAGGTAATGGGCTCCTGACCGAGCTTGCGCCGCACGAACGGGTGCACGGCCCCACCCTGGATCGGCCCCGGCCGAATGAGCGCGATCTGCACGACGAGGTCGTAGAAGCGTCGGGGCTGCAGACGCGGCAGGAGCCCCATCTGGGCGCGGGACTCCACCTGGAACACCCCGATCGAGTCCGCGCGACAGAGCATGTCGTACACGGCTTTCTCTTCTTTGGGCAGGGTCGACAGTTCCCACACCTCGCCCGTGGCGGTCCGGATCAGGTCGAAGCAGTACTGCAGCGCCGCGAGCATTCCCAGGCCCAGCAGGTCGAATTTCACCAGCCCCATCCACGCCGCGTCGTCTTTGTCCCACTGGATCACCGTGCGGTTCTCCATGCGCGCATGCTCGATCGGCACGACCTCACCCACCGGACGATCGGTGAGCACCATGCCGCCGGAATGGATGCCGAGATGCCGGGGTGCCTTCAACAGTTCGGACGCGAACTCGATCACCTCGTCGGGGATGTCGTGGTCAGCGCCGGTCTCGAGCGTTGCACCCCATCTCTCGACCTGCTTCGACCAGGCGTCCTGCTGACCCGGCGAATGCCCGAGGGCACGGGCCATGTCGCGGACGGCATTCTTGGGACGGTATTGGATGACATTGGCGACCTGAGCCGCGCGATCACGCCCGTAGGTCTCGTAGACCCACTGGATGATCTCTTCCCGACGGTCGGAATCGAAGTCGACGTCGATGTCGGGCTCCTCGTCGCGGAGGCTCGAGAGGAAACGTTCGAACGGCAGACGGTAGAAGATCGAGTCGACGGCGGTGATGTCGAGCAGATAGCAGACGGCGCTGTTGGCAGCCGAACCCCGGCCCTGGCACAGGATGCCGCGCCGGCGGGCCTCGGCGACAATGCCGTGGACGATGAGGAAGTACCCGGAGAAGTCCTTCATCTCGATGACGGCGAGCTCGCGCTCGATGCGGTCGCGGTCGTCGGCGGAGAGGGTCGGATACTTCCGCGGCACGGCCTCCCACACCAGGTGCCGCAACCATGACATTGGGGTGTGCCCCTCGGGGACGGTCTGCTTCGGCAGCGCGGGCTTGGCCCGGCGGAGCGGGAAGGCCACCTCGTCGGCGAGGGTGACGGTGCGCGCGACCGCCCCGGGGTAGCGGGCGAACCGCGCCGCCATCTCGGCGCCGGAACGCAGGTGGGCGCCGGCATGGGAGGGGAGCCAGCCGTCGAGCTCGTCGAGACTGCGGTTCGCGCGTACCGCGGCCACGGCGGCGGCGAGCAGCTCCTTCGTCGGCGCGGCATAGTGCACGTTGTTGGTGGCGAGGACGGGAAGCCCGCGATCGGCGGCGAGGGCCGCGAGCACGTCGTTGTGCGAGGAGTCGAGCGGTCCGCCGTGATCGATCAACTCGACGTGGACGGCATCCGGACCGAACAGCGAGACCAGCTCATCGAGGGCCCGCGCGGCTGCCGCTGGCCCTGCGGCGGCGAGGGCCTGTCGAACGGCTCCCTTGCGGCATCCGGTGAGCACCGCCCAGCGGGGATCGTGCGGACCTCCGGCCTGTTCGGCGAGCGCGGCGAGGTCGTAGACCGGACGCCCTTTCTCGCCACCGGCGAGCTGGGCTCGGGTGATCGCCGCGGCGAGGCGGTGATACCCCTCTTCTCCTCGGGCGAGCACGAGCAGGTGGGAACCGGCGGGGTCGGCCTCGCCGTTCTGCGACCCGGGGAGCCCGAGCGACAATTCGGCACCGAACACCGTGCGCACCGCCCGAGCCTCGGCCGCTTCGGCGAAGCGCACGATGCCATAGAAGCCGTCGTGATCGGTGAGGGCGAGCGCGTGGAGTCCGAGACGCTCGGCCTCTTCGACGAGCTCCTCGGGCGAGGAGGCCCCGTCGAGGAAGGAGTACGACGAATGCGCGTGCAGCTCGGCGTACGGCACGGCATTGTCGGGCCGCGCGATCGTGGGAGGAACGTAGGCTCCGCGTTTGTGCGACCAGGCCGGGCTGTCACCACCATCGCCGTTCGCCGGGGTCGAGACCGGCCGCCGCGTGTTGCTCAGGGCACGCTCGAGCTCCGACCATTTCACCGGGGGGTTGTGAAAGCCCATCAGCGCTCCCCCGCCCGGGATGCCGTCGCCGCGGGGAGCCGCGGCACCACCGGCGCCGGACGCCGCTCAGTCATAGCGTCCCTCCGCTCGCCACTCGCCCTCTTCTACGACGAGCAGCCACGCGCCCCCGTCGGCGTCGACCACTTGAAACCGGTGCGCCCTCCGACGTCGCAGAGGATCCCACCCGCGCTCGCTGATCGGCCAGGGTCCCGCCCACTCCCGAATGCGCACGCGTCGACCGCCCGCGTCGAGGACGGCCGGTGGAGCGCTCAGCACGTCGCGCTCCCCCACGCTCACCGATGCGCCCGCAATGTCGGTGACCTCGACCAGCCGCGGCTCGGGATAGACCGTCGCCGGGAGGGGGTCGGGCAGGCTTCCGGGCCAGGGGCGTGTGCGATCTTTCGCGGTCACCGCCCGGTCTCCCCAGGGCACGAGCACCTGCCTCTCGGCCAGCCACCGGCCGCCGCCGATCACGGGGGTGACGACCGCGCGATGACCGAGCATGGCCTGCACCCGCGACAGGGCGTGGTGCACCTTCTCGTCGGGACCACCGCCGAAGATCCCCCGGGCGTGGTGGGCGGCCTCGTCGACGGCCTCGGGTTCGATGTGCACGCCCGCGACGCCGCTGCCGAAGATCCCCCGCCCGTCTTCGGCGAGCTGCCAGCGCACCCGGTCGACCACGGCTGCCGCATCGAAGGAACCGGGGTGCAGCCACACACGTTCGCTGCGTTCTCCGCGTTCGCCCGAGAGCACCACACGCAGTTCGGTGCAGACGAGGTCGTGCGCACCGAGCCGGGCGATGAATTCCTCGGCGGCGACGCGCATACCGAAGGCGATCTGATCGGCGAGCTCGAGCGGGGGCTCGAAGGCCACGTCGCGGTGCAGCTCGGGCGGCGGAGTGCGCGGCCGCACCGGCTGGGAGTCGCGCCCCGAGGCGAGGGCGTGCAGCCGCGCGCCGCGCTCGGCGAATCGCTCCCGCACCCGCTCGACCGGCATGGCCGCGAAGTCGCCGAGTGTATGCACTCCGAGACGGGCGAGCAGGCTCGCCAGGTCGATGTCGTCGAGCGCGGTCGCCGGGAGCGGGGCCAGGAAAGCAGCCGCCTCTCCGCCCGGAACGACGCGCACCGACGCGTCGGCACGGGTGACACGGGCGGCGTGCTCGGCAGTGAAGACGCCGTCGGCGACCCCCGCTCGGGCATCGACGAATCCCTCTGCCGCGAGAAGGCGCACGAGCATGCACGCGGCCTCCTCTTCTCCGCCGTAATACCGCGACGGACCGCGCGCCCGCAACGCGCACAGCCCGGGACGCACGATCTGCACCCCGGGAGCGTGTTCCTCGATCAGAGCCACGACCGGCGCGAAGACGCGCGCGTCACGGACGGGGTCGGCGGGCACGACGACCAGCGACGGACACAGAGCCTGGGCGTCGCGGCGACGTTGCCCTCGTCGTACCCCCTGAGCCCGAGCGGCCGCGGAGCACGCCGTGACCACGTTGTTCTCGAACACCGCCAGAGGTGCCTCGGCGCGCGGAGGACGCGTGGCCTCGCGACGGTAGGCCAGCACCGGCCAGTCGGGAAGCCACAGCACGAGGCTGCGGGTGGGCTCGTGCATCAGCCCGCCGCCCGCTGTCGATGACCGGCGTGCTCCCGCGGGACGAGCCTTTCGGCGGGAGCGCCGAGCACCTCGATCGATCCGTCGGCCGCCGGCAGCAGCATGCGGGCGCGTCGGGCCGTGGGCGAGCGCTTGCTGGCAACGGAGACGGTCAGCTCGCGCCCCGCGAGATAGCCGTTCCCCTGCCCGAGTCCCGACCACCGTGGATCGGCGACGTCGATCACGGCTTCCGCCTGCGGCCATGCCCCCTGCACCAGGAGCACGGTGCCGCGATCGCGCAGGCGGGCCGCCAACCGCGTCGCCTCGGCGCCCCCTCGCGCGGTGTTCGCCCCCGCCGGCGGACGCACCGCCACGACCGGGAGTACCTCGGCGATCGTGGCCGTCACCGCCAGCCAGCGCGGACCCGGATCGGGGATGAAGACCAGGCGATCGAGATCGAGACCGTACTTCTCGGCGGCCTCCGCTCCCAGCTCGGGCATGCCGACGACTCCGCACCACGCCCCGTCCTGCGAGGGACGCGCCATGAGTGCCAGCAGCAGCGACATGGAGCGGGCGATCGCATACGCCGACCCCGACCGCAGGCCGCCGCCGGGGAGCAGCGAGGTGAAAGCGGGATGCGTCGGCAGCACCGCGGCATCCATCTTCCGCCCCTGCATGCGCTCGAGGCGATCACGGAGCGCGTGGATGTCGGGTACGGCTTGCGCCTGGTCTCGCACGATCGCCCTCACTCCCACAGGTTAGAACATGCGTTCTACACTCTCAATCCCTGTGGTTCGAAGATACGAACACCCTCCGACATCGGCCCCCGGATGATGAAGGCTCAGCGTCGCGCGACGACCCTCACGCCGCCAACGCCAGGTACGGCTCCCAGCGCGGGTCGGACTTGTCGACCCCCCGCACCGTCCAGGAGGACCCGTGCGGAGGCCCGGGGATGAGGCGCAGTTCCCACATCATCTCCTGGGGCGTCCGGTCACCCTTGACGTTGTTGCACCGCAGGCAGCAGGCCACGAGGTTCTCCCACGTGTCTTTTCCCCCCCGCGAGCGCGGGAGCACGTGGTCGATCGTCGAGGCCGCCTTCCCGCAGTAGCCGCAGCGGTGCGCATCACGGCGCAGCACCCCGCGACGGGTGACCGGCACGCGACGCGCCCCCGGCACGCGCACGTAGCGCGTGAGGATGATCACCGCGGGGCGGTCGTACGTCCCCGCCGCCGCCCAAACCGGATCTTCGTCGACGCATTCGACGACGGTGGCCTTCTCATTCATCACGAGCACCAGAGCCCGCTTGAACGACACGACAGCGAGCGGCTCGTAGCCCGCATTCAACACCAGTGTGCGCATTCCGTTTCCTCTCGAATGGCCGAGACGGCTTCTCGGATGTTCGACTCGCGGCGACGGAAGAGGCGCAGGGGCATGAAAAAAGGCGCTGTCTATACAGACAGCGCCTCAGAAGTCGCGGTGATACCGCGGCGTCCGCTCAGGCAATGCCGAAGGACGAGCAGCCCGAGCGCATCCATGGTGCGGATGCGAGGCATAGCGTCCATCGGCTTTCCCTCCGGTTCTTCCGACGTCGCGAACAGGCTAACCCACCACGACACGCCCGGGGCCGGGTGCCCGGGGAAACAGACGGCGGCGTGTCGGAGAACGATGGTCTCCGACACGCCGCCGTCTGTGTGGATCAGCCCGCGTTCTGCTGGAGCCAGGCGTAGGGGTCGACCACGGAGTTGTTGATGTGCACCTCGAAGTGCAGGTGGTTCGCGGTCGAGCTGCCGGTCGAACCGACGAGGCCGATGAGCTGGCCGGCGGAAACCGTCTGTCCCGCTTGCACCTGCCGGCTGCCGTAGGTCATGTGGCCATAGGTGGTGCGGACCTTCTGCCCGTTGATGACGTGCTCGATCACCACGCCCACGCCGTACCCGCCGAAGCTCTCGGACGACACGCTCACCACGCCGCCCGCGGCCGCGAAGATGGGCTGCCCGCCGGGAGCGAGAAGGTCGACGCCCTGGTGGTAACCGGAGTCCCACAGGCCGCGACCGAGCGTGTAGCCGGCCAGCGGCCACCGCACCTCGCCCGAGCCGGGCGCGGTCATGTTGAGGTCGACCGAGGAGACGGCGACATTCGCCTTCGCGGCAAGCTGACGGGCGCGCTCGGCGGCAGCGGCCGCGGCGGCCTCCTGATCCTTCTTCTTCTGGATCTCGTCGGCGGTGGTGGCCGAGTAGCTGCTGCGATCGAGGGTTTCGGCCGTGGCGTCGGAAGCGACCACGAGCGATTGATTGTCGGGCGCCGACATCTCTTGCAGCGTCATCGTGTCAGCGACCGGCACGGTCGCCGCGTACGCGGGGATGGCGACGGTCGCGACGAGTCCGGCGACCATCGACAGGATGACAGCGCTGCGCAGGGGCTTCGTTCCTCGCTCGAACGAAGAGGCGGGGCGAGGGGCGGGCGCGGGACGGGCGACGGTCGAGGAAACGACCGCCGGGGTCCGCTGGAGGCGGCGAGACGGCCGGGAAACCGCAGCGCGCGCGCTCTTTCGAGTCTGGCCCGTCGCGGGGACCTCGGGTAGGTCCGCGGCGGGATCGATGTGTTCAGCCAAATTTCCTCCGGCGCCTCTGCGTCTAGGACGCTGGCTCGTCAGCACTCGATGGGGGCACGATGTGCGGGCTTCACCCTCTGCGGACGACGAGCCGATGAGGCAAACCGCGAGGGGTCCGACGGCGGGCTTCTCGCCTGTGGACTTTCCGAGGCTACCGGAAGATAACGAAACTGTCACGCCGCGGCACGACCCGCACAGGTGACGCACGGGATGCCACGCTCCCGCGCCCGACTGCTCGCCGGCGCAGCACGGCACGGCGGGGGCGTGCGCGCAGATCAGGCCTCGTCGAGAAGGAAGATGTGCGAGGCCACCTCGACGGGCAATTCGAGGCCCCCGTCGGCGCCCTCCATGTGAACGAGGACGTAGCCCTCGCTGAAGCGGTAATCGCCACGGGCCCCGGGAAGGACGCCCGCCGCCTTCAGCTGCTGCAGCAGCTCGGGGTCGACCTGCGCGGGCTCGGCGAGACGTCGAACCGTGCCGGAGATCGGGTGACCGGCATCGGTCAGCTTGCGAACCAAACCCACCACGCCCTCTTCGAAGGTGGGGCTGGAAGCGTCGCCGAGCTGGTCGAGGCCGGGAATGGGGTTGCCGTAGGGCGACTCGGTGGGGTGCCCGAGGAGTTCGACGAGGCGGCGCTCGACCTGCTCACTCATCACGTGTTCCCAGCGGCAGGCCTCGTCGTGCACGTACGCCCAATCGAGCCCGATGACGTCGCTGAGCAGGCGCTCAGCCAGCCGGTGCTTGCGCATGACGTCGACGGCCTTCTGCCGGCCGTCTGCGGTGAGTTCGAGGCGTCGGTCTTCGGACACCACCACGAGACCGTCGCGCTCCATGCGCCCCACGGTCTGCGAAACGGTCGGACCGGAGTGACCCAGGCGCTCAGAGATGCGCGCGCGCAGGGGAACGATGTTCTCTTCCTCGAGTTCGAGGATCGTGCGCAAGTACATCTCGGTGGTGTCGATGAGATCGGTCATTCAGAGTCCTCGGGCGTCGCGGCGTGTCATGCCAGCCTACCGACCCCCTCCGACACGAGCGCGGGTTGCGACGGTCCCCCACCCTAGAATCGACCCATGCCGCACGTGGATCTGCCCACCGACCTCCTGCCCGCCGACGGCCGCTTCGGATGCGGCCCCTCGAAGGTGCGCGGAGCGCAGCTCGAGGCGCTCGTGACCCGCGGAGCGACCATTCTCGGTACCTCGCACCGCCAGGCGCCCGTCAAGAACCTCGTCGCCAGCACGCGCGAACGCCTCGCCGAGCTCTTCCGTCTCCCAGACGGGTACGAGATCATCCTCGGCAACGGCGGGTCGACGGCATTCTGGGATGCCGCCGCCTTCGGCCTCATCGAAAACCGCAGCCAGAACCTGGTGTTCGGCGAATTCGGCGGCAAGTTCGCCGGGGCCGCCGCCGCGCCGTGGCTCCAGGCTCCCGACGTCCGTCGCGCCGCACCGGGTACGCGTGCCACCGCGGAAGCGGTCGAGGGTGTCGACGTCTACGCGTGGCCGCACAACGAGACCTCGACAGGGGTGTCTGCCCCCGTCGCACGGGTGCACGGGGATGCCGGCGCCCTCACCGTCATCGACGCCACCAGCGCCGCGGGCGGCATCGACTTCGACGTCACCGAGGCCGACGTGTACTACTTCGCGCCGCAGAAGAATCTCGGCTCCGACGGGGGCCTCTGGTACGCCGCCGTATCGCCGGCCGCCATCGAGCGCATCGAGAAGCTCGCGGCATCCGACCGGTACATCCCCGAGTTCCTGAGCCTGAAGAACGCGCTCGACAATTCGCGTCTGCAGCAGACGCTGAACACCCCCGCCCTGTCGACGCTGCTCCTCCTCGACGAGCAACTCGGCTGGATCCTCGAGAACGGCGGGCTGTCGTGGGCCGGTGCCCGCACCGCCGAATCGTCGTCGGCGCTGTACGACTGGGCAGAGAAGAGCGCGGTCGCCACCCCGTTCGTCGCGGCAGCCGACGACCGCTCCCCCGTGGTGGTCACGGTCGACTTCGACGCGTCGATCGACGCCGCCGCCATCGCGAAGAGTCTGCGGGCGAACGGCATCGTGGACACCGAGCCGTACCGCAAGCTCGGACGCAACCAGCTGCGGGTTGCGACGTTCGTCTCGATCGAACCCGACGACGTCCGTCGCCTCATCGGAGCGATCGACTACACCATCGAGCACCTGCCGCAGGGCTGATCGAAGTTCCCACGAAGAAAGCCGCCCCGGAGAACACGGGGCGGCTTTCTTCGTGGGCGACGAGCCACATCAGGGCGCCGAGAGCGCGGGCGCAATCGGGTCAGTAGCTGCGTTCGCGCTCGTCGTCATCGTCGTCAGACTCGTCGTCATCCTCGGAGTCTTCCGCGTTGTCATCCGAGTCCTCGTCATCGCTCTCGACGTCGTCCTCGTCGGAGTCGTCGGAGTCGTCGAGCTCATCGGAGTCGTCGAGCTCATCGATGTCGACGCCGTCGAGGTCGCCCGCGTGCAGGCGCGCCGTCGGCTCATCATCCGCGTCGTCGTCGTCCGCGTCGTCGTCGTCGAACTCGTCGTCATCCGAATCGTCGTCGTCGGAATCGTCGTCGGAGTCGTCGCGCGCGGCAGCCGCAGCGACCTGAGCTGCCTGGTACTCCGCCAGCCGGGTCGCCCACGGCACCCACTCCGGCGCCAACAGGGCGCCCTCGGCGGGAAGAAGCTCGGCTTCCAGCACCGTCGGCTCCGACTCCTCGACCACGGCGACGCTCACGGTCCAGTGCCACCCCGGGTAGCCGGCGAGCCGCGTGTGGAACAGCAGAGAGACGACGCCGTCGTCTTCTACCGTGTACCCGGCGGCCGGGCCGATGGTGTCGGCCGGGGTGATCTCACGAAGGGCCGCGAGGGCCAGATCGTGCGCGTGCAGCAGCCGCTCGTCGGCGACCTGCTCAGGCTTCGAAGTCATCGGCGACCTTGCGCAGCACCGCGGCGATCTTCTGCGCGTGGGGACCGTTGGGGTAGCGACCGCGGCGAAGGTCACCGCCGATGCCGTCGAGCAGCTTCACGAGGTCTTCGATGATGATCGCCATGTCGTCGGCGGGCTTGCGAGCACGCTTCGACAGGCTCACGGGGGCATCGAGCACGCGCACCGACAGGGCCTGGAGGCCCCGCTTGCCGTCGGCGACACCGAACTCCAGACGCGTTCCGGCCTTGGGCGCGGGGGTCCCGGCGGGCAGGGCCGTGACGTGCAGGAACACATCCTGGCCGTCATCGGTCGTGACGAAGCCGAAGCCCTTCTCGTCGTCGTAGAACCTGACCTTGCCGGTGGGCATGGACACCTCACTGAGTGTGTGCGCGATAGCGCGGCGGAACGCGGGACCCGATCGGATCCCGGCCCTTCAGCCTACGGCACGCCCGCCAGGCAGTAGGCTGAGCCCGATGAGCACGCGCACCCCCGACGACGACGTTCCGATCCGTCGGATCGATCGCATTCTGGCATTCATGTCTTTGGGATTGGGAATCGTCTCGATCGTGTGCTTCTTCGTTGTCATCCTTGCCCGACCCGCCGGCGTCACGAACTTCGGCGAAGGCATCTGGCCGACGCTGGTACTCCTCCCCCTCATCGCCCTCCCCGTCGCCTTCCTCATGATGATGGCCGTGCTCATCATGAGCTTCGTGCGAAGGGCGCGAGCTAACAAGGGACGTTAACCGTGTCCGAGACCTCCGACCAACGCGCACTGGCGGTCTCGCTGAGCGCCCTGACCGACGATTCCCTCGCTCGACTGTTCGCCGATCGCGGGGTCTCCGCTTCGGCGATGTGGCGCGACATGTTCGACGCGGCCGACGCCCTCCTCGACCCTGCCTCCGTGGCCCGGGCTTTGCCCCCACTCACCCGTCCCGAAGCCGAGGCGCTGTTCGCCGCAGCGCGAGAGGGTGAGCCGGCGCGCGGCGAGCTCGGCGACGCCCTGCGCCGCCGTGCCCTCGTTGACGACGAGGGGATGCCGTACACCGCAGTGAGCGACGCCGTGCGCGAAGCGGCTCCCGACGGCCTCGCCGAGGCGCCCACAACGCGCCCCTCCCTCGGCGGATCGCACGATGACGCCGCCGCCGAGGCGGCCTTCACCAGCGCCGCGGCGCTCGCAGACGTCCTGCTCCTCACCCTCGAGACCCCTCTGGGACGAATCGGCTCGGGGTCCCTCGGGGCGACCGAGCGCCGCCGGCTCGTCGAGGCCGGCGCGGTGCCCTCGCCCGACGACGCCGATCTCCTGGTGGGCATGGGTGCCCGGGTGGGATTGCTGGGATCGAACGGCCGCGCGTGGCTCGTGACCCCGGCAGGACGCGCCTGGTTGCGCTTACCCACCCTGGACCGCTGGGCGGCCACGGCGCGGAGTCTTCGCGAGGCGCTCCCGCGGGCCTACCGCACCGCCGCCGGCGGATGGATCCCGCAGCCGGAGTGGGCGGGGGCGACGCCGTTCGACCCGAACGGTCCCGAACGAGCAGCCCGGTGGACGCATCGCCTGCGCACCTGGGGCCTGCTCGACGCCCAGGGCGGCGAGACGCCGTGGGGGCAGGGACTCCGCGACGGTGGTGACCTCGATGTGTCGACGCTGCGGGAACTCCTCCCGCCCGAAGTCGACCGGGTCTACCTTCAGAACGATCTCACCGCGATCGCCCCCGGTCCTCTCGCACCGCACCTCGACGTGCGCCTGCGCGGAATGGCGCTGCGAGAGTCGCGCGCACAAGCGTCCAGTTACCGCTTCAGCGCGGCATCCATCGGGGCGGCGATCACCGCCGGCGAGACGGCAGAGAGCCTGCGCGAGTTCCTCACCGAGATCTCTCTCACCGGCCTCCCCCAACCTCTGGCCTACGTCATCGAACGCACGTCGGCGGAGCACGGGCGCGTGCGTGTCGCCGCGGATGCGGCATCCGGTCTCACCCGGGTCACCACCGACGACGAGACCCTCCTTCGCGCGATGGAGGTCGACACCGCGCTGCGGTCGATCGCGATCTCCCGCGAACACGACGAACTCGTTACCCACGTCGCCGCCGACGTGGTGTTCTGGGCCCTGAACGACGCCCGCTACCCCGCGGTGGCTGTCGATGCGCACGGCGCCCCGCGCGCCGTGGAGCGCGCACGGCTCGTGACCACCCCCGTGCCCGACGACGCCGACGACGTCTACGCCCCCCTCCTCGCACGTCTGCGGGCGGGCGGGGAGGACTCGGATGCCGCCTGGCTGGAACGCGAGCTCGACCAGGCGGTGCGCGCTCGTGCGGTCGTCGACGTGACCGTGCGCCTGCCCGACGGATCGTCGCGGGTATTCCGCCTCGAGGCGACCGGACTCGGCGGTGGACGGCTGCGCGGCCGCGACCGCGGCGCCGACGTCGAGCGCACCGTCCCGCTGTCTCACATCGACTCGGTGCGTCCTGTCGCCTGACCCGTCGCGCCTGGACGCGGCCCCTCGCAGCGAGGACGGTTAGACTCGAACGCTATGGCTGACGGCCCCCTCATCGTTCAAAGCGACCGCACGGTACTCCTCGAGGTCGCGCATCCCGACGCGGAAACGGCGCGGCACGAACTTGCCGTGTTCGCCGAGCTCGAGCGCGCACCGGAGCACATCCACACGTACCGCATCACCCGGCTGGGGCTGTGGAACGCCCGTGCCGCCGGGCACGACGCCGAGGCCATGCTGCACACGCTCGACCAATGGTCGCGCTTCCCGGTGCCGGCCTCGGTGAGTACCGACATCCGCGAAACGGTGAACCGCTACGGGCGCCTCGTGATCGAGCGCGACGACGAGGGCGCGCTGGTGCTGCGCTCCACCGACCCGGCGGTGCTCAGCGAGGTCTCGCGCAACAAGCGCATCGCGCCGCTGCTCATCGGGCACCCCACCCCCGACAGCTATACGGTCGACGCGTGGGCTCGCGGCCACATCAAGCAGGAACTGCTGAAGATCGGCTGGCCCGCCGAAGATCTGGCCGGCTACACCCCCGGCACGCCCCACCCGATCGACCTCGACGAGGATGGGTGGAACCTGCGCCCGTACCAGCGCCAGGCGGTCGATTCGTTCTCCGAGGGCGGCTCGGGCGTGGTGGTTCTCCCCTGCGGCGCCGGAAAGACGCTCGTCGGCGCCGGGGCGATGGCCCAGACCCGCACGACCACGCTCATCCTCGTGACCAACACGGTGAGCGCGCGACAGTGGCGCGACGAGCTGCTGCGCCGCACGACCCTGACCCCCGAGGAGATCGGCGAGTACTCCGGCCAGTCGAAGGAGATCAAGCCGGTCACGATCGCGACCTATCAGATCCTCACCGCCAAACGTGGCGGGAAGTACGCCCACCTCGCGCTGCTCGACGCCCTCGACTGGGGTCTGGTGCTCTACGACGAGGTGCACCTGCTGCCGGCTCCCGTGTTCAAGCTGACCGCCGATCTGCAGGCGCGCCGGCGTCTCGGCCTCACCGCGACCCTCGTGCGCGAAGACGGCCGCGAGGGCGACGTCTTCAGCCTCATCGGCCCCAAACGGTTCGACGCGCCGTGGAAAGAGATCGAGGCGCAGGGCTTCATCTCCCCGGCCGCCTGCTACGAGGTCCGCATCGACCTGCCCGCCGGCGAGCGACTCGAGTACGCCGCCGCCGCCGACGAGGAGCGTTACCGCCTCGCCGCCACGGCCCCCGCGAAGATCGACGTCGTCAAGCGCCTCGTCGAGCGGCATCCGGGTGAACGCGTCCTCGTGATCGGACAGTACCTCGACCAGATCGACGAACTGGCCGAGGCGCTGAACGCCCCGAAGATCACGGGGGCGACCCCCGTCGCCGAGCGCGAGCAGCTCTTCCAGGCCTTCCGCGAGGGCACGATCTCGCTGCTGGTGGTGTCGAAGGTGGCCAACTTCTCGGTCGATCTGCCCGAGGCCTCGGTGGCCGTGCAGGTGTCGGGGTCGTTCGGCTCGCGCCAAGAAGAGGCTCAGCGCCTCGGACGCCTCCTGCGTCCGAAGCAGTCCGGGCACACGGCGAGCTTCTACACGCTGATCGCCCGCGACACCGTCGACCAGGATTTCGCCCAGAACCGCCAGCGGTTCCTGGCTGAGCAGGGCTACGCCTACACCATTTTGGATGCCGATGGGATCGGCGCCGTCGCGGCCTGAGCCATATCAGTGCGCGGCGTTTCACGCGATATCCAGCGGTTCCTTGGGTGAAGTCACGATAATGGGCGCATGACTGCACCGCGCATCCTCGTCGTGGACGACGAACCGAACATCCGCGACCTGCTCATCACGAGCCTGCGTTTCGCCGGATTCCAGGTCCGGGCCGTCGGCAACGGCGCGCAGACCATCTCGGCCGTCCTCGAAGAGGAACCCGACCTCATTGTGCTCGACGTGATGCTGCCCGACATGAACGGGTTCAGTGTCACCAAGCGTCTTCGTGGGGCCGGCTACACCGCTCCCATCCTCTTCCTCACCGCGAAGGACGAGACCGAAGACAAGATCACCGGCCTCAACGCCGGCGGCGACGACTACGTCACCAAGCCCTTCAGCCTCGACGAGATCGTCGCCCGCATCCAGGCGATCCTGCGCCGCACGATGCAGGCCGACGAGGAGTCGGTCATCCGCACGGGCGAGTTGACCATGGACCAGGACACCCACGACGTCAGCGTGGGCGACGTATCCATCGACCTCAGCCCCACCGAATTCAAGCTCCTGCGCTACCTCATGCTCAACCCCAACCGCGTGCTGTCGAAGGCTCAGATTCTCGACCACGTGTGGGAGTACGACTTCAACGGCGACGCCGGCATCGTCGAGAGCTACATCTCTTACCTGCGCCGCAAGATCGATCCGCACTCCTCCGAGCCGCTCATCCAGACCAAGCGCGGCTTCGGCTACATGCTGAAGTCCGGCAAGAGCGCCTGAGCGGGGGCGATCCTGGAGAACTCCGACGATGCGCTGACGCGCTGGTGGCGCCGGTTGAGCCTTCGCACGAAGGTCACCGGCGTCACCGTCACGCTCTTGGCCGTCGGCTTGTTCGCGGCCGGCATCGGGACGATGGTCTTCCTCCGCACGACGCTCATCAACAACCTCGACGAGCAGCTGGGGCAGCAGGCGGCGGGCAACATCGCCAACAGCATCTTCCTCACCAGCGACATCGACGGGCAGCTGTCGTTCACCCAGCTCGACAACGCCCCGCAGATTGGCTCGATGGTCGTCGTGTACGGCCCCGACGGTCAGCGGGAGGCCTTCTACAACGGCACTCCCATGAAGACGGTGCCACAGCTCCCCGAGACCTTCACCGTAGAGCAGACCTACAGCCAGGTCGACCGTCGCATCGATCTCGAGGACCCCGTCTCCGGGCAGCACTTTCTCGCCCGCGTGGGCCAGCTCGTCCTGCCGGGATACAACGGCGTGTACACCCAGATGGTGATCCAGCCGCTGGCCCCCACCGACCGGATCGTCGCGGCCTATGTGGGCATCTACGGGTTCGTCGCCCTGCTGATCCTCATCGCCAGCGCCCTTCTGACCCGATGGCTGGTAACGCTGACCTTCCGCAGCCTCGGCCAGGTCGAGACCACGGCGATGGACATCGCCGCCGGCGACTTCAGCCAGCGCCTCACCGACATCGTGCCCGACACCGAGGTGGGGCGGTTGAAGGCGGCGATCAACGCCATGCTCGCGCGCATCGACGGGGCCCTCAACCAGCGGGATGCCACGGTGCGCCAGATGCGCCGGTTCATCGGTGACGCGAGCCACGAGCTCCGCACTCCGCTCGTGACGATGCGCGGTTACGCGGAGCTGTACCGGATGGGGGCGATCCGCTCCGACGACGACGTCGCCCAGGCCATGGAGCGCATCGAGAAAGAGGCGATCCGGATGGGAGCGCTGGTCGAAGACCTCCTCGCCCTGGCGCGCCTCGACGAGCGCCGCGACGTGGCGATCACGACCCTCGACCTGCGCCCAATCGCCCGGGACGCCGCCCTCGACCTCCGCGTGACGTCGCCGCAGCGCGAGGTGACCGTCGATGACACGACCAGCCGTGACGAGCTGGTCCTGCCGATGATGACGCTCGACACGGGCCAATCGGCGAGTGAGGCGTCGGCGGCGCGGCGGAGGTCCGCACCGACCACCTCGGCGATGGCGATCGCCGGGGCCACCCTGTCGCGACTGCGACGCCGCCAGAGGGAGACGCCCGAGGTCACGGCATCCCCTGCCGACGGCGACGCCGCGACGGCACCGATTCCGGTCGCACCCCCGGCACGGAACACGCCGCGGCTGGCCCCCATCGTGCTGGGCGATGAGAACCGCGTGCGCCAGGTCGTGGCGAACCTCCTCGGCAACGCGCGGCGCTTCACATCCGACGACTCCCCCATCGGCCTGCGCGTGGGCGTGGATGCCGAGGCCGACATGGGGTGGATCGAGGTCGTCGACCACGGCGAGGGCGTTCCCGAGCAGATCCGCGAGCAGATCTTCCAGCGCTTCTGGCGCGCCGACACCTCGCGCACTCGCGAGACCGGCGGCTCGGGCCTGGGGCTGTCGATCGTGGCATCCATCGTCGATCTGCTGCACGGCACCGTCGAGGTGTACGACACCCCGGGCGGCGGGGCGACCTTCCGAGTGTCCCTCCCCCTGGCCGAGCGTCGCGACGCCCAGGAGCACGCCCTCATCGAGACCCGACCGCTCGATCGGTTGCCCGAGGAATTCCGGCCCGACACGAATGAGTCGCCCGCGGCATCCTGAGCCGGCGCCCGTCAGGGCAGCCCAGGAACGCCACTCGCTGAGGACACGAAAGAAGGTCCCCTCCCGGAGGAGGGGACCTTCTCTGTGATGCCTAGGCGTGGATCAGAAGTCCATGCCACCGGTCGGGTCGGCGGGAGCCGCCGAGGCCTTCTCGGGCTTGTCGGCAACGACGACCTCGGTCGTGAGGAACAGACCGGCGATCGACGCGGCGTTCTGCAGCGCCGAGCGGGTCACCTTGGCGGGGTCGATGATGCCCTGCGCGAAGAGGTCACCGTACTCACCGGTCGCGGCGTTCAGGCCGTGTCCGACGGGGAGGTCGGCGACCTTGTTGGCCACGACACCCGGCTCGAGACCGGCGTTGAGCGCGATCTGCTTGAGCGGAGCCTCGATGGCGACCTTGACGATGTTCGCGCCGGTCGCCTCGTCGCCCGAGAGCTCGAGGTTCGCGAACGCGGTCTTGCCGGCCTGGATGAGGGCCACGCCACCACCGGCGACGACGCCCTCTTCGACGGCAGCCTTGGCGTTGCGCACGGCGTCTTCGATGCGGTGCTTGCGCTCCTTGAGCTCGACCTCGGTGGCCGCGCCCGCCTTGATGACGGCAACGCCACCGGCGAGCTTGGCGAGGCGCTCCTGGAGCTTCTCGCGGTCGTAGTCGCTGTCGGTGTTCTCGATCTCGCGACGGATCTGGGTCACGCGACCCTCGATCAGCGCGGAGTCACCGGCACCCTCGACGATGGTCGTTTCGTCCTTGGTGATGATGACCTTGCGCGCACGGCCGAGCAGGTCGACGGTCGCGTTCTCGAGCTTGAGGCCCACCTCTTCGGTGATGACCTGGCCGCCCGTGAGGATCGCGATGTCCTGGAGCTGAGCCTTGCGGCGGTCGCCGAAGCCGGGCGCCTTGACGGCAGCCGACTTGAAGATGCCGCGGATCTTGTTGAGCACCAGCGTCGCCAGAGCTTCGCCCTCGACGTCCTCGGCGATGATGAGGAGTTCCTTGCCCTCCTGGATCACCTTGTCGACGATGGGCAGAAGGTCCTTGATGTTGGAGATCTTCTGGTTCGCGATGAGGATGTACGGGTCTTCGAAGACCGCTTCCTGACGCTCGGGGTCGGTGACGAAGTAGGGGTTCAGGTAGCCCTTGTCGAAGCGCATACCCTCGGTGAGCTCGAGCTCGGTGCCGAAGGTGTTGGACTCCTCGACGGTGACCACGCCCTCCTTGCCGACCTTGTCGATGGCCTCGGCGATGAGCGCGCCGATGGCGGGGTCAGCGGCCGAGATCGACGCGGTGGCGGCGATCTGCTCCTTCGACTCCACCTCCTTGGCGGAGGCGAGCAGCTCGTCGGTCACGGCCTTGACGGCCTTCTCGATGCCCTTCTTGAGCGAGATGGGGTCGGCGCCGGCTGCGACGTTGCGCAGACCTTCGCGCACGAGTGCCTGAGCGAGGACGGTCGCGGTGGTGGTGCCATCACCGGCGACGTCGTCGGTCTTCTTGGCGACCTCCTTGACCAGCTCGGCGCCGATCTTCTCGTACGGGTCGTCGAGCTCGATCTCCTTGGCGATCGAGACACCGTCGTTCGTGATGGTGGGAGCGCCCCACTTCTTCTCGAGCACGACGTTGCGGCCGCGAGGGCCCAGGGTCACCTTGACGGCGTCGGCCAGCGTGTTGAGGCCACGCTCGAGGCCGCGGCGGGCCTCTTCGTCGAAAGCGATGATCTTTGCCATAAGTGTGTCGTCCCTCCCGGACGGGTGACTTCCAGATTTGGCACTCGACGAAAGCGAGTGCTAACTCATTCTGGCACTCGCCCCTGGGGAGTGCAAGCCGCCCGCACCGGCACGAACGACGCCGCCGTGGCATCCGGTGAGGGATGCCACGGCGGCGGGGAGGAACGATGTCAGGCCATCAGGCGAACGGACTCGGCCTGCGGCCCCTTCTGCCCGGAACCGACCGTGAACTCCACGGCCTGACCCTCTTCGAGAACGCGGAAGCCCGACATCTCGATGTTCGAATAATGGACGAAGACGTCCTGGCCGTCCGTCACGGTGATGAAGCCGTAACCCTTCTCGGCGTTGAACCATTTGACGGTGCCCTGCGTCATGCGAATCTCCTGTTGCTGAATGACGAGGTCATCGTAAGCACGCGGACACGGGCCGCCGAGGCCCGCAGGGGCATTGTTGACACGCGTGCATCCAACTTTTTACGCCGCGGAAACACGGGCCCGCGAAGGCCCTCAGGAGGTGGGCTGGCCGGCCGCGCGGTCGAGTCCGATCACCACGACCAGGCGCTTCTCGGCGCTCTCGTCATCGGGGGTGTTCGGGTCGTCGGTGGGCTGCAGGAAACTGTCCTGAGCGATCTCCGCTCCCCCGATGACGTTGGCGAGTCCGCGAGCAGCCTCTTCGTCTTCCGGGCCCCGGTAGTACACCGTCGTCGTGGGGAAGTCGGTCGTGTCGGAGTCGCCCGTCTGCACGGCGTCGCCTGCCCAGCCCGCCTGCACGATCTGATCGCGAAGGTTCCCCGCGAGCCCCTCGTCGGCCGTCCCGTTGAGAACGACGACCGAATACGAGGTGTCAGTCACCGCGGGAGGGGTCTCGACGACCGTCGGCGTCGGTGCGGGCTCCGATCCGAGCGAGATCCGACCGGATGCCACGAGGGTGCCGAAGATCCCAACGATCACGAGCACGATGGTAATCAGAACCGCCCAGAGGAAAACGACCCAGCCCCGAGACCGAGGGGTCTCTGCTCGGTGCGCGCCGACTCGACCGGCATCGGACGTCAGGTCGTCGAAGCGATCCCGAGGGAAGGTCGATTTGGGCATTGGACGATGGTATCGGTCAGGGTCGCCGACCCCCGTCAGCGGACCGCGGTGCGGCCCAGGCGGGCGCGGTGCTGCTGAGCGGCCTCGTCGCGCCGCCGACGCAGGCGGCGCACGAGCATGGGGTCGTGGGCGAGAGCCTCGGGGTCGTCCAGCAGACGCCCCAGGAGCTGGTAGTACCGTGCCGGCGCGAGATCGAACTCTGCGCGGATCGCCTCTTCTTTCGCACCGCCGTGGCGACGCCACTCACCCTCGAAGGCGAGGAAGGCGCGGTCGCGGTCGGAGAGGGGCACCACGCCACGCTACTGCGCGCCGTCGCCGACCTCCGGATGCCACGCCACCCACGCGCCGAGCGGATCGACGCTGGCGAGCACATCACCGTCGAGCGCGAGCGCGAAACCCCCCGGGCGGATCGTCGGCATCCCGTTCCAGGCATCGTGCAACCCCGCCGCGTCCAGGGTGATCCAGCGCCCCGCGTTCCGCGCCGCGGTGATGACGGGTCCTCGATGCACCCGTGGGACGTGTGCGAGCACCCCGGGGGTGGTGACGACGAGCGTGGCGTCGCGCGGAGCGCGGGAGGCCAGTTCGGGCAGCGCCGCGGCCCCGTCGCCGGCGACGAGGACCGCGGGGTCGGCCGCCGCGATATCCAGAGCCGCCGCCACGCGCTCGAGACGCCCCTCCTCGCCCGGCCACACCAGGCCGGTGAGCCAGGCGCGGTCCTCCGCATCACGCGGATCGAGGGGATGCAGGTCGATGCCCGCACGCCACACCACATTGGGCATGCGCAGGGGCGGGTCGCCCTCGACCACGCTCTCGAGCATGACGGTGCTCGGCCCACCCACCGGATGCAGAACCGTCTCGGTGCCCTTCGGCGAGCGGAACCGGTACGAGTAGCGGTCGGGATACAGGCACAGTCCGGCGCTCGCCCCGATCTCGAGGAGAGCAATGGGTCCCTCGATGAGCGAGAGCGCGGGGAGGAGGGCGGCGCAGCGCAGCGGCTCGTTCGTCTGGACGCTGCGGCGTCCGCACTCCGCCGCGATGGCGTCGGCATGGTCCACGACCCAGGCGGCCCACGCGTCGATGTCGTCGAGTGGTGCTCCGAGCAGCCGCAGGACAGCGAACACGAGCGGGGGCTGGCGGCGCACGTCCGGAATCCGGGCGAGGGCCTCCGTGACGGACGGCTCGTCGACCACCCGCCGCGCCCACTCCTCGTACAGCGCCGAACGCCCGGGCGCCTCGTCGCGCGCGAAGCGCCCGTAGCGATCGACGACGGCGGTCACGGCATCCTGGGTCACCCGGGCGATTATGCCGCGACGGGCTGGACCCCCGCGCGACGCGAGACAATGGAAGAGACGAAGGAGACCATTCATGACGTATGCCGTCGAAAAGTCCGACGACCAGTGGCGTGCCGAGCTCACGCCCGAGCAGTACGCCGTGCTGCGGCAGTCTGGCACCGAGCGCGCCTGGACCGGTGAGTTGCTCGACGAAAGCCGCGCCGGCCTCTACGCCTGTGCCGCGTGCGGAGCCGAGCTGTTCCAGAGCGGCACGAAATTCGACTCGCACTGCGGGTGGCCGAGCTTCTACGAGTCGGTGCGCCCCGAGGCCGTTCAGCTGCTCGACGACAGCAGCCACGGCATGCAGCGCACTGAGGTGCGATGCGCTGCCTGCGGTTCGCACCTCGGACACGTCTTCCCCGACGGGTTCGGCACGCCCACCGGCGACCGCTACTGCATGAACTCGCTGTCGCTGAGCTTCACCCCCGCTGACGAGGCATGAGCGCGCTCGAGGCCATGCGCGACCGCCGGTCGTGGTCGAAGGTCACCGACGAAGCCCCCACGGGGCCCGAGCTCGAATCCTTCGTGGCCGCGGCCGGACGCGTCGCCGATCACAAATCACTGCGCCCCTGGCGTCTCATCGAGATCCGCGGCGACGACCGTGACACCCTGGCGCGCGCGCTGAACAAGGCCGACGGCAAGAAGGGCCTGTCGTCCAAGCCTCGGCGCGCTCCGCTGATCATCGCGGTGGTCGCCGACCTCAGCTCGAAGAAGATCCCCGCGTGGGAGCAGGAGGCCGTGGCATCCGGAGTCGCCCACATGCTGAGCCTGGTTCTGGACGAGGCCGGTTTCGGCGTGTTCTGGCGCACCGACGACAACACCCGCAGCAAGGTGCTCGCCAAGGCGCACGGCCTC
The DNA here is from genome assembly GCF_057167165.1 of Microbacterium sp. ZW3a. Classification (NCBI taxonomy): domain Bacteria; kingdom Bacillati; phylum Actinomycetota; class Actinomycetes; order Micrococcales; family Microbacteriaceae; genus Microbacterium; species Microbacterium sp. ZW3a. Next base: position 2,188,656 of record NZ_CM169903.1, read on the forward strand.
GCCAAGGGCGAGGTGCTGCTGGGCTGGCTGTACATCGGCGGCAAGCCGGCGCGGTCACGGCCGTCGCGACGCAAGACCGTGGATGCCACGAAGCACCTGTCGCGGATGCCCGGCGGCAAGAAGCGCCGAAAGGTCGAGGAAGCACACCTCTGATCCCGCCGGCGGGGGTCAGCCTCGCGAACGACGAGGCCACGGCACCGCCGTGATGATCACACCGGTGATGGCGACCGCCGCCGCGACGAGGGCGATGATCGTGGGCGGCGCCGCCGGTGCCGGAGCCACCGCGTCGAGCACGACGGAGGTGGTGAGCAGCCCGACCACCGAGCCGAGGCCGAGCAGCAGCACACCAATCCGCTTCACGACCACGGCCGAGACGAAGATGTAGACCACGCCGATCGCCCCGCCGAGGTAGAGCCACGGAGCCGTCGGCACGGTGCGCGGTGCGCCGACGAACGCGAGGTGCACCGCAGCCGCCACGATGAGCACTACAGTGCCGCCGACGAAGTTCACCAGGGTCGCGGTGAGGGGGCTATCGACTCGCACGCGCAGTCGGCCGTTGGTCCCCTGCTGCCAAGCGACAGCCGCGCCCGCGACGACCGGTACGACGAGCATCCACACCGGCACCCCCGCGAGGCGATCTCCCGCCACGCACACCGCCACCGCGACGAACACCAGCAGCGCACCCGCAACGCGGCGCACCGTCACCGGAACGACACCCCCCGGACCGTGGCCGATGCGATCGAGCACGAGGCCGCCCGCGGTCTGTCCGGCCACGAAGCCGACGGTGAACAAAGCGACGCCGATCGTGGCGACCGTGAGCCCCTGGCTGGCGACGGTGAACGCCCCCGCCACGCCCCCGATCAGCATCCACATCGGAACGGATCGACCTCGGATGCCACGGGCCAGTCGTCCCACCCCGGCCCGGCCCGTCGGGATCAGGGCGCACAGCACCGCGACGATGACGAGGCCTGATCCGAACGACACCGCCCCCGCGAGGATGCCGTCGCCCATCTCGGCACCGAGAGCGCCATTGACGCGCGCCTGAACGGCGGTCAGCGAGCCGATGAGCACGGCTCCGCCGACGGCGATCCCGCGCGATCGTCGCTCCGACATGCCCGTCTCCCCTCGACATCGTCGACGTTGACGTTGAGGCCACCGACGCCATGTTCGATCGTAGGGCGGCGGTCGCGATTCGATCCGTGCGGGGACGAGTAAACATGCCGGTCAGACAGATGCCCTGACCTCCGGAGCATCGCGGCGCCGCTCTGGTGAGCCCGGTGTGCAGGGCCGGGTGACACCGACATGAAGTCGGCGGCCGTTTCCCGTGGCATCGGGGGACTCGCGGCTCGAATGTCCCGCACGAGCGTCATGGTGGCTTCGGTCCCGGCCCGGCGCGTGTCACCGGGGCGGAACCACACTCATTCAACGACGAAGGGTAATCCACATGAAAACCACCACGGCCGCATTACTGGGCGGCGCGATGGCGTGCGCCCTAGCACTGTCCCTCATCCCCCCGGCGCCGGCGCAGGCTGCGGAGGCGAGTACGTCATTCGATCTCGTGACAGCCCTGGCGATCCCCGAGCTCCGGGGTGTGCGGGTCGACACCAGCCACGTGCAACTCGACAAAGCCAAGGTGACGCCCACCAACCTGAAGGCGACGTATGACGCGCCCTACACGGCGTACACGACCACGCTCCAGAACGATCTTCCGTACGCTCAGACGCTCACTTCGCAGTCCAACACCTTCACGACGTGGGATACGACGACGGCGACGGTTGAGAAGGGGCTGAGTAATGTCACCGGAGCGTCGGCGACGGTCGGGTTCACCGCGGGATTCTTCAACGCGTCAGCGAATGTCTCTTGGCAGGTTGAGTCTGGAGTCAAGTACACGGACACGACGACCACGACGCTGACCAGCGCGTGGACCGTTCCCAGCCAGACGATCTCGCTGCCTGCACATACAAGAGGAGTAGTCGAGGCGCAGATCCAGAAGGCGCAGTTCTCCGGGAAGCTGAAGTTAAAGGGCAATCTCACGGGGAACGTGAACTTCACCAACGGATGTGGAGAGACGTTCTCCCTGCCCGTCGGAAAGGTCCTCGCGCTCCGTAAAGACGATGGGAACGTCGTCACACCGGCCACGGTCGTGGTGGACGGTGACACCGCCAAGTTCTCCGGCAGCGCGTCGTTCCGCGGGGTGTCCGGCACCTCCATGAGCGTGAGGGTGTCGCTGAGCGGAGGCGCCACGGAGACGAGGACATTCACCGGTGTGCCTTCTCAGGCTCGCACCACCCCGGCCCGCGCCGCGGCGCCCGCGGCACCATCAGCCGCGCCGAACTTTGATTCGACGGGAATTTCGACCTTCGCCGCGCTGGCGGAGAAGCTGAAGTGTGGATCCACGGTTTCCACCGCGGGCCACGGTTACGTTCTCGGTGAAGACGGACGCATCTCTTTCGTCGGCGACGGTTGCGTCACCGTCGTCTCCCCCGCCTCGCTGACCTTCACCTCTCTCACCGGAGACTGGGCCCAAGGCAACAACTACGCGCTCGCCATCGCCACCGACGGCACCGCCTGGATGACCCAAGACGGTAACCAGATGAGACAGATCCCCCTCCCCGGCCGCGCCAAAGCCACCGCCGCCCACAGCTACGTCCTCGGCGAAGACGGACGCATCTCGTACGTCGCCCCCGTCTGGTGGAACGGCGGAATCACCACCGTCTCCCCCGCCTCACAGACGTTCACCTCTCTCACCGGAGACTGGGCCCAAGGCAACAACTACGCGCTCGCCATCGCCACCGACGGCACCGCCTGGATGACCCAAGACGGTAACCAGATGAGACAGATCCCCCTCCCCGGCCGCGCCAAAGCCACCGCCGCCCACAGCTACGTCCTCGGCGAAGACGGACGCATCTCCTACGTCGCCCCCGTCTGGTGGAACGGCGGAATCACCACCGTCTCCCCCGCCTCACAGACGTTCACCTCTCTCACCGGAGACTGGGCCCAAGGCAACAACTACGCGCTCGCCATCGCCACCGACGGCACCGCCTGGATGACCCAAGACGGTAACCAGATGAGACAGATCCCCCTCCCCGGCCGCGCCAAAGCCACCGCCGCCCACAGCTACGTCCTCGGCGAAGACGGACGCATCTCCTACGTCGCCCCCGTCTGGTGGAACGGCGGAATCACCACCGTCTCCCCCGCCTCACAGACGTTCACCTCTCTCACCGGAGACTGGGCCCAAGGCAACAACCACGCGCTCGCCATCGCCACCGACGGCACCGTGTGGACCGCCCGAGATGCTGAGGCGATGCGCCAGCTCAGCCTCCCAACCACCCGGCAGTAACGATCACCGATCGGGGGCTCCGGACGCCACGGCGACCGGAGCCCCGCCTCCTCCGCGCGTGCGCGGCGGTCGGCGACGGATCCCGATCGCGGACCGTGCGAAGGTTCATCGGGGCATTTCGGTGCCGGCTACAGGACTTGAACCTGCAACCCCCGTATTACAAGTACGGTGCGCTACCAATTGCGCCAAGCCGGCGAGACGGCCAGTCTATCCAGGCGCGACCGCGCCCCTCCACGCCCGAGCGCGGGTCAGCCGGCGGGAGTGGGGGTGGGAGTCGGCGTCGCCGTGGAGTAGTAGGCGTTGCTGTCGACCGTGAGCACGAACTGCGCGAACTCCTTGGGGTCGTCCATGCGGCCGACGTAGGGCGTGCCGTTGACCAGGACCGTGGGAGTCGCCGTCAACGTCTGCCCCTTGGTGTCGGGGAGCCCCTTGATCGCGCGATCGGTGGCCGCCTTCGCCCAGCCCGTGTAGGTCTCGTCCTCGATGCACGCGCGCACCTCGTCGGGGTTGCCGACACCGGCGCCCTGCGCCATGTCGGCGAGCTTCTCGTCGCTGTAGCCCTCGGAGTCGACCGCCGGCTGATTGGTCAGCAGCTCGTGGTTGAAGGCGAAGAACCGGTCCGACGCCTGGGTCGCGACGCACGCCGCGGCCCCCGCCGCACGCAGGCTGTACTTCGTGCCGTTCGACTTCGACGTCAGCATCGCCACGGGGTAGTACGTCAGCGACGCGGCATCCTGCGAGACCCACTTCGATAGCTGCTCGGCGTTAGCGAGCTGGAACTCCCGAGCCTCGGTGGAGAGGTAGTCGACGTAGACACGAATGTCGACCGGCGCCGCCGTCGTGGTGGGCGCGGGAGTCGGGGCCACCGTGGGCGTTGCCTCGGCCGCGAGCGCGGAGGCGTTGCCGTCGACGGTCTGATCGGCGAGCGGGTCGGCGATCCCCGTCGCAGCGGTGACGACGAATCCGTCGTCGGACGCGGCATCCGGGAACGCCTGCGACCGCGAGTCATGCGACGACAGCGCCGAGGTCACACCGACCGCACCGACCGCGACGACCGCGGCGGCACCGACCGTGAGGAGCGAACGACGAAGGATCCGCGCCCGCTTCTGTCGCGCCTTGACCTGCTGCGCCTTCTCACGCACGGCCTCGCGGCGAGCACGTTCGGCGGGCACATTCGGGGTCTGGTCGTTGGACATGAAACCTCTCGGGCGCGACGGAAATCGCTGACGATGATGGGGAACGCTCGGGTGGGGCGAACGAGGTCCGATCGTAGTAACCCTGGCTGAGAAATGCCCAGACACATGCCATACTGACCCTGCGTCCACTGCTGTACGCGCACGGGGTCGCCCCCGTTCATTCCATTCACTACGGATCGTCCGGCACGTACCTGCCGGTGAAGGAGAAGAAGAAATGGCGTCCGTCACCTTTGACAACGCAACCCGCCTGTACCCCGGCGGCACTCGTGCCGCGGTCGACAAGCTGAACCTCGAGGTCGCCGATGGCGAGTTCCTCGTTCTGGTCGGCCCCTCGGGCTGCGGTAAGTCCACGTCGCTGCGCATGCTCGCGGGCCTCGAAGAGGTCAACTCCGGCCGCATCCTCATCGGTGACCGCGACGTCACCGACGTGCCGCCCAAGGACCGCGACATCGCGATGGTGTTCCAGAACTACGCGCTGTACCCCCACATGACCGTCGCCGAGAACATGGGCTTCGCGCTCAAGATCGCCGGTGTGGGCAAGGAAGAGCGCGCGGCCCGCGTGCTCGAGGCCGCCAAGCTCCTCGACCTCGAGGAGTACCTGACCCGCAAGCCGAAGGCCCTCTCGGGTGGCCAGCGTCAGCGCGTCGCCATGGGCCGTGCCATCGTGCGCCAGCCCCAGGTGTTCCTCATGGACGAGCCGCTGTCGAACCTCGACGCCAAGCTCCGCGTCCAGACGCGCACGCAGATCGCGTCGCTGCAGCGCCGCCTCGGCGTCACCACGGTCTACGTCACGCACGACCAGACCGAGGCCCTCACCATGGGCGACCGCATCGCCGTGCTCAAGGACGGCGTGCTCCAGCAGGTCGGCACCCCGCGCGACCTGTACGAGAAGCCGAAGAACGTCTTCGTCGCCGGCTTCATCGGCTCGCCCGCGATGAACCTGTTCCCCGTCGCGCTGGCCGAGGGCGGCGTGCGCTTCGGTGACCTCATCGTCCCCGTTGAGGCCGACGTCATCGGCAAGGCCCACGGCAGCGAGGTCACCATCGGTGTCCGCCCCGAAGACATCCAGGTCGCTCCGGCCGACGGCCACGGCCTGTCGGTCGTGGTCGACCTCGTCGAGGAGCTCGGCGCCGACGGCTACCTGTACGGCCACACCGACATCAACGGCAAGCGCACCGACATCGTCGCGCGCGTCGACGGCCGCCGTCACCCCCACGCGGGCGAGACCGTCGTGCTCGCCCCGATCCCGGGTCACGTGCACGTCTTCGACCTCGAGTCGGGCGACCGCCTCACCGACAAGGCCATCGCCTCGGCCTGATCTCATGCACCGTCGCGGCGCGGGGAGTCTTCGACGACTCCCCGCGCCGCACCCGTTTTCCCGGAGGAACCGTGGCTGAATCCCTCAGCATCACCGCCAGCACCGTCGACCCCGGCCTTTTGCAGCTGCCCTGGTCGACCTCGCTCGCCGAGTGGCCAAGTTCGCACATCGTCGCCCTCCCCAAGGGCATCTCGCGTCACCTCGTGCGATTTGCCAACCTCTCCGGACGCGTGGTCGCGATCAAGGAGACCACCGAGGAGATGGCGCGCCGCGAATACGACATGCTCGGCAACCTCGACCGCCTCGCGGCGCCGTGCGTCGACCGGGTCGCCGTCATCGCCGGACGCACGGATGCCTCGGGGCGCCCCCTCCCCGCGGCGCTCGTCACCGCGCACTTGCGCTTCTCGCTCCCCTATCGGGCCCTCTTCACCCAGGTGCTCCGCCCGCACACGGCGACGCGTCTGGTCGACGCCCTGGCGGTGCTGCTCGTGCGCCTGCACAACGTGGGCTTCTTCTGGGGCGACGTGTCGTTGTCGAACACCCTGTTCCGCCGCGACGCGGGAGAGTTCGCGGCCTACCTCGTCGACGCCGAGACCGGAGAACTGCACGGCAACCGTCTGACCCCCGGGCAGCGCGCGCACGACCTCGACGTCGCCCGCACCAACATCGCCGGCGAGATCATGGACCTCGAGGCCGGCGGACGCCTCGAGGGGGGCGTGGATGCCGTCGCCGTCGCCGACGGCCTGGTGTCGTCGTACCACTCGCTGTGGGGGGCCCTCACCGACAAGGAGACGTTCGCCGTCGACGAGTCGTGGCGCATCACCGAACGCGTGCACCGCCTGAACGCCCTGGGCTTCGACATCGGCGAGATGTCGATCCGCACCACCAGCGACGGCACGCGCGTGTCGATCCAGCCCAAGGTCGTCGATGCCGGCCATCACCAGCGACGCCTGCTGAGACTGACCGGTCTGGACGTCGAGGAGAACCAGGCGCGTCGCCTGCTGAACGACCTCGACGAGTTCCGCGCCCGTGTCTCGCGCCTCGGCGCCGACGAGGAGATGGTCGCGCACGAGTGGCTGACGCGCGTGTTCGAGCCGATCGTCATGTCGATCCCCTTCGACCTGCGCGCGAAGCTCGAACCCGCCGAGGTGTTCCACCAGGTGCTCGAGCACCGCTGGTACATGTCACAGGCGCGGGGACGCTCCGTCCCCCTGGCCGAGGTCGTCACCTCCTACATCGACGATGTGCTGAGTCACCGCCGCGACGAGGCCACGGTGATGGGGCCGCCGACCGACACGATGTCGATCGCGACCGTCTCGGATGCCGCGGCCCCCGCGACCGGTGAGGTGCCGACCACCGACACCGATCTGATCGACTGGCGCGATCTGGTCTGAACAACGACGACGGCGCCGCCCGAACCCCGGGCGGCGCCGTCGTTGTTGGCGTCAGTAGCCGACCGTGAAGCGACCGCGCGAGTGACGCGGGTTCTCGATCTCGTCGAGCACGGCGACGGCGAAATCGGCGCCGGAGATGTACGAGTCGCCGTTGTCGTCGACGACCAGCACGTCGCCGCCGTCGCGGTACGTTCCGGTGCGTTCCCCCGGCGCCCACACGCCGAACCCGCCGGCCGGGTGCACGAAGAACCAGTCGTGCCCGGACGCGTCTGACTCGAGGTCTTCGAGGATGCCGATCGCTTCGCGCGCCTCGGGCTTGTACTCCTCGATGAAGCCGTCGGTGTCGATCACGCGCGGGCCGCCCTCTGCCACGAGGGACCCGCCCGCTCCGCCGACGATGCCCAGACGCACGTTCTCGGGGAGAGCAACGACGAGCTCTGCGATCGCGGGGCGGAGGTTGCCGAGCATGTCGCCGCGCGGGGCAACGGCCGACACCACCACGTCGACACCTTCGAGCTCGGCCACGAGCCCGGGAACATCGAGCACAGTGCCCTCGATGTAGGTGGCCCCCTCGATGCGCTCGGCCGGAACCGAGCGGGCGACCGAGACGACGGTGTGGCCGCGCTGGACGGCTTCGGCGACGATGTGGCTACCGGCGTAGCCGGTTCCTCCGATGACGGCAATGCGGGGCACGGGCGTTCCTCTCCTCCGGTCCGCGGACGGTCGCAGACGTGTCCTCCCAGCGTGCCGGTTCGGCGCACCGTTGGGAAACGGTGGGCCGAGGTCCGGGGCGATTCATAGCAGGATCTGCAGCGGATTCTCGATTCTTGCCACGAACGCCGCGAGCCACTGCGCCGCCAGCGCGCCATCCAGGACCCTGTGGTCGGCCGACAGCGTCACCGACATGACCGTCGCCGCGGACAGCGACCCGTCGGCCTCGACCACCGGACGCCGGGTCGCCGCGCCCACGGCGAGGATGCCCGCGTGTGGCGGATTGATGATCGCCGAGAACGACGTCGTCCCGTACATGCCGAGATTCGAGACCGAGAACGATCCGCCCTCGAGTTCGCTTTGCTTCAGGCGCCCCTCCCGGGCCCGCGCGGCCAGGTCCCGGACCGTGGCCGCCAGTTCACCCAGGGACAGACGATCGGCCTGGCGGACCACGGGCGTGAGCAGTCCGCCTGGCACCGACACCGCCACGGCGATATCGGCCGTGCGGAAGCGGCGCACGGCATCCTCGGTCCAGATCGCGTTCGCCTCGGGGACCGCGCGCAGCGCTCCGGCCACGGCCTTGACGACGAGATCGTTGACCGAGATGCGCTCCTCGCGCCCCTCGTTGATGCGCGCGCGGAGCGCGAGGAGCTCGTCGACACGGCAGTCCGCCTGCAGGTAGAAGTGCGGGACCGTGGCCTTCGACTCGCTCAGTCGCCGCGCGATCGCGCGGCGCATCCCGGTGTGCGGAACGTCGTCGTACCCCGCGTCCGCGGGCGGGGTGGGAACGGCGACCGGCGCGGGCGCGGCGGGGGCCGACACAGGGGCCGTGGCATCCGGATGCCGTTCCTTCGGCGCCGCAGTCCAGGCATCGAGGTCACGGCGGACGATACGCCCGCGGGGTCCCGAGCCGGTCAGGTCGGCGAGATCCACCCCCCGCTCGCTCGCGAGGCGCCGGACGAGAGGCGACGCGAAGATGCGCCGCTCCTCTCCCCCGCCGGAGGTCTGTGTCGCCGACGGGGCGTCCACGGCGGGCGGACCGTCGGGGGCGACGGCGGAGTTCGCGGCCTCCTCGGGTTCGACGGCGACGACCTCTTCCGGCGCGAGCTCGCGAGGCGCGGACTCCCCGGCGGCGGCGAGAGCGGCGTCGAGACTCTCGCCCTCCTCCGCGAGCACGGCGATCGGCACCCCGACGCCGGCCGCGTCGCCGGCCGGAAGGAGGATGCCCGCGAGTGTCCCCGCACGCTCCGCCTCGTACTCGACCACCGCCTTCTCGGTCTCGATCTCGACGATCGCCTGACCGGCAGCGACCGGGGCGCCCACCTCGACGAGCCAGCTCTGGATCGCCGCCTCGGCCGCACCGGTGGCGACCTCGGGCATGCGCACGATGACAGCCATCAGACGATTCCTCCCGCCGCGCGGACGCGCTCGAGGCCCGCGACGACCTCCTCGGTGCGGGCGATCGCCGCCCGCTCGAGCACCTTCGAGATACTCGGACTGGCTTCGCCACCGGTCACGCGCTCGATCGGCTGATCGAGCCAGTCGAAGAACCGGCGCTGGATCTCGTCCGACAGCCATCCGCCGTACGACGGCCCGCGGGACCCCTGCTCGACGATCAGCACCGCGTTGGTCTTGCGGATGCTCTCGCCGATGGTGTCCCAGTCCAGTGAGGCGCGGTCGAGCCAGCGCAGGTCGATCACCTCGGCATCCACTCCCGTCTGCTCCACCGCCTCGAGCGAATGCCCGACCATCGACAGGTAGGTGAGCACGGTGACCGCGGAGCCCACACGGCGGATCGCCGCCCGGCCCGGCGGAATGATGTAGTCGAGGTCGGTGTCGGGCACCCGATCCGGCGTGCCGTAGAGATCGACGTGCTCGATGACGAGCACCGGGTCCTCGAGGGCCAGCGCGGCGTTCATGAGCCCGACATAGTCGGCGGCCGTGGAGGCGGCGACGATGCGCCACCCCGCCTGCGTGGCGAAAATGCCCGCGGGGTCCATGAGGTGTTGCGAGCCGTACCCGGATCCCATCGCGACCTTGGTCCGCAGGACGAGGGGCACGGTGTTGTTGTCACCGAACATGTGCCGCGCTTTGCCGACCTGGTTGAACACCTGGTCGGCGGCGACCCACATGAAGTCGGGGTACATGAACTCCACGACGGGGCGGAACCGGCCGTCCAGAGCCATCCCTCCGGCAGCGCCGAAGAAGCCGTTCTCGCTGATCGGGGTGCCGATCACACGATCGGGGCCGTACTTCTCGACCAGCCCCTTCGTCGCGCCGTTGGTCCCGCCGCCGAGGCGATGCACGTCCTCGCCGAGCACGACGATGCGCGGGTCGGTCTCCATGCGCCGATCCATGGTCTGGGCAACCGCGTCGACGAACTTCACGTCTCGCCACGGGCCGGCCCAGTCGGTCGGTTCGGCCGCGTCCCAGGACTCGAGTTCGGAAGCATCCCCCCGGATGCCGGTGTCGACGACGGCCGGGTCGGGCCACAGCTCGGGACGGATACGTCGGCGCCCGGGGCGCTCGGGGTCGGGCTCGACGACGGCGGCGACGGCCTGTGCCATCGCGGCGACCGCCTGCTCGCGCACCGCGGCGGCCTCGGCGTCGTCGAGCAGGCCGAGGCGGCGCATCTCGGTGCTCACGCGCTCCAGAGGGTCGCGCGCACGCCACTGGCCCTCCTCGTCCTTCGTGCGGTAGCCGAAGGCGCTCCCGGGGTAGGGGCCGTTCTGGTGGAAGAAGCGGTAGACCTCGGCCTCGACGATCGCGGGACCGTCGCCAGCGCGCATCCGGTCCAGCGCCTCGCCCATGGCGAGGTGCACCGCGAGCGGATCCATGCCGTCGACCCGCCACGCGGGAATCGAGAAGCCCTGGCCCCGCACCGAGAACCGGGTGTCGGCGCTGGCCTCGTCGGCGCGGGTGGAGACCGCGTACAGATTGTTCTCCACGAAGAAGGCGACCGGCAGCTTCCACGTCGACGCGAGGTTCATCGATTCCAGGACCGAGCCGATCTGACTCGAGCCGTCACCGAAGTAGTTCACCGACACGTCGGTGGTTCCGGCGTGCTTCTGCGCCCACGCGTGACCCGTGGCCAGCGGCGCCCCGCCACCCACGATCGCGTTGGTGCCGAGCGCTCCGGCCTCGAGCCACTGCAGGTGCATCGATCCGCCGCGTCCGCCGGAGAAGCCCGACGCCAGGCCCAGGATCTCGGAGAGGGTGCGATCCAGCAGTCGCTGCACGTCGGGGGTGACCAGGGCCTGGGGGTCGAGGGTGCCGCCCGAGACGTAGGCGAGGGTCTTCGCGAGGAACTGGTGGTGCCCGCGGTGCGACCCGTTCACGGCGTCGGCGGGCCGCAGTCCCACGATGGAGCCGACCGCTCCGCCTTCCTGACCGATGCTCGAGTGCGCGGGGCCGTGGACGAGCCCCGCGCCGGCGAGATCGAGCACGGCTTCCTCGAACGCCCGGATCAGGTGCAGCTGACCGAGCATGGTGCCCAGCAGTGCCGGGTCGGCGGCTTTCCAGTCGGCGGCCGTCGTCTCCAGCTGCACCCACTCGACACCGGTATTCAGGCGTTTCCGCTTGGCCATGTCGCTCCTCACGCGTCGTTGCGTATGCCTATACAGCACGTTCACCAGAACTGTACGGTGTGATTGTCGCCAATACAAGCGAATCACGCGCATGAAGCGGGATATGCTCACGCTCAACGACACGAATGGATCCAATGAAGGAGAACGGCGTCATGGGACTTCCGGGCCTACGCGGCAGCGACCACATCGGTTTCACGGTTCCCGACCTCGACGAGGCCGAGCGTTTCCTCGTCGGGGTACTCGGCGCCGAGCCGGTGTACACCCTTCCTGGACGCAGCGGCGAGGGCGACTGGATGACCCGTCAGCTGGGCGTGCACCCGCGAACGCGCATCCGTGAGATCCGGTTCTACCGCCTCGGCAACGGCACCAACCTCGAGGTGTTCGCGTACGACGCGGCCGACGGGCAAGCACCGCCGCCGCGCAACAGCGACATCGGCGGACACCACCTCGCCCTCTACGTCGACGACCTCGATGCGGCCGTTGCCCACCTGCGCGCCCACGACGTCGATGTCATGGGCGACCCCGTCGAAAGTGGCGCGGCCTCTGCCGGGCAGCGGTGGATCTACTTCCGCGCGCCGTGGGGCATGCAGTTCGAACTCGTCAGCTTCCCCGACGGCAAGGCCTACGAGCGCGAGGCCTCGACGCTGCTGTGGCATCCGGCTCGGCCCGCCCAATGACCGGCCTCCATCCCCCCGTCCTCGACCACGGCAGCGCGGGGGCCGGGATCGCCGACACCCTCCGCGACGAGATCCTCCGCGGCATCCATCCCCCGGGCGCCCGTATTCGCCAGGAAGACCTGGCCACTCGGCACACCACCAGCCGGCTCCCGGTACGCGAGGCGCTGCGCATCCTCGAGGCGGAGGGCCTGGTCACTCGCGTCGCCAACGCGGGTGCCTGGGTCGCGCGCCTCACGCTCGCCGAATGCCAGGAGCTCTACCTGGTGCGCGAGCGCATCGAGCCCGTGCTGCTGACCATGAGCGCCCCGCACCTGACCGGCCACGACCTCGACCGGCTCGACGACCTCGCCGCGCGGATGGAACAGACGGATGCCGAGGGATTTCTGCGGCACGACCGTGACTTCCACTTCACGACCTACGCGCCCGCGCGCACCGTCATGCTGAGCGACACGGTCGTTGGGCTGTGGAATCGCACTCACCACTACCGCCGCGCCTTCGTGACGGTCGCGCACGCGCGCCACGACGGCACCGCACACCTCGACCACCGCCTTCTCGTCTCGGCGCTCCGCCGCGGCGACGTCGACGAGGCCGCGCACGTGCTCGAAAGGCACATCCGCCGCACGCGCATCGAACTGGAACGGCATCCCGAGATCTTCGAGGACGACGCCGGGATCAGGTGATGCGCCACCCGCGGTCGACGTAGAGGTTGGTCGCGGAGACACCCTCGTTGTGCAGGAGGAAGCGGGTGGCATCCACGACGTCCCTCATCGTCGCGAGCTCGCCGCCGGGAGTGCGGGACGAGTAGCCCTCGAGGACGCTCGCGGGCTTTCCCGCCCAGAACGGGCTGTCGCCGATGATGCCGGGGTGGAGGGCGTTCACGCGCAGGGGTGCGAGCTCCAGGGCGAGCGCGGTCGTGAGTCCCTCGACGCCGCCGTTGATCGTCGACACGGTCATCGACCCGGGGTACGGGGCGTCCTTCGCCCGGCCGCCGAAGAGCACGATGCCCGTCGAGCGCGCGGGCACGAGCCGGTCCAGCAGCGCGTGCACCGTCTCGGTGTATCCCACGAGCTTGAGCGTGACCAGACGCCGGGCACGCGCGATGTCGTAGTCGCGGACGGTGTTGGCATCGCGCTCGATGGCGGCGAGGACCAGCCCATCCAGTTCGCCGACGTCGGCGAGCGCCGGGGCGATGTCTTCGGGTTCGGAGATGTCGACCGCGATCCCGCGCACGTGCGGGCCGATCTCGGCTGCCACCGCCCGCGCGGTGGTCGCATCGCGCCCCGTGAGGGTCACCTCGTGGCCGTCGGCGGCCAGCGACGCGACGATCTCGCGGCCGATACCGGACGTGCCGCCCACCACCAGATACCTGCGGCTCATGCCGCACCTCCTTCTCGCTCGTTCTCGGATGCCGGCAGGAGCCCCCGCCGGGTGACTTCGGCCGCCGCTCCCCAATCGAGGCGCGCGAGGTCCGGTTCGGCGAGCGCGCGATCGAACACCGCCGTCAGCGCCGAGAGCGTGGGCAGGTGCACGCCGGACTCGGCCGCGATCTCGGCGCTCAGCCGCAGGTCCTTGGCGCCGAGGGCGACGTCGAACCCGGGCGGGTCGTAGGACCGCCGCGCGATCATCCCGCCGTAGCCGCTGTAGACGACACCGGCGAACAGCGTCGAGGTCAGGATCTCCACGAACAGGGCGGGATCGACGCCCCGCGCTTCCACGAGCGCGACCGATTCGCCGATGGCCTGGATGGCGTGGATGATGTCGTAGTTCACGGCGATCTTGACCGCGTTCGCCGTCGACGGCTCCTCGCCCAGCGGCCACAGGCGCGCGGCGAACAGCTGCAGGTAGGGCTCGACCTCGGCGACCACCGCGGACTCCCCCGCCACGAGGATGTTCAGCCGCCCCTCGGCGGCCACCGCGGGCCGCCCGAGCACGGGGGCGGCCACGTAGCGCGCCCCCGCCGCGGCGAACCTCCGCCGCAGCTCGACCGCGGCGGCCGGACTGATCGACGCCAGATTCACATGGACACCGCCGGTCGTGGATGCCACGGCCTCGGCATCCAGCACGGCCAGGGCGGCGGTGTCATCCGCGAGCATGGAGAACGACACGTCGTGCGCGAGCGCCTCGCCGGGTGTCGCGCACGCGACGGCTCCCGCGGCGACGAGCGCGTCGACGGGGCCGCGCGAGCGGTTCCACACGTGGACGCGGTGCCCGGCGTCGACGAGGCGCCGCGCGAGCGCCGCGCCCATCGAGCCGAGGCCGAGGAAGCCGACGGAGGCCATCACGCCTCCCCGCGGCCCCACGTCGTGTTCAGGTGCGACTGCGAGTCGCGTTGGTTGTTCAGCGGACCGCCGACGGCGATGTAGCGGGGACCGGCGATCAACAGCTCCTCCGCGGGGAACTTCGTGATCACTTCGCACCCGGTGGCGGTGACCACGACTTCCTCCTCGATGCGCGCCGCGCCCCACCCGTCGGCGGAGGGCCAGTACGTCTCGAGGGCGAAGACCATGCCCTCCTTGAGCTCCTCGGGGTGGTCGAAGGAGACCAGTCGCGAGAAGATCGGCTTCTCCCAGATCGACAGGCCCACGCCGTGGCCGTACTGCAGGGCGAACGCGGCCTCTTCGTCGGCGAAGCCGAACTCCTGGGCCGTCGGCCACACCGAGACGATGTCGGCGGTCGTCGCTCCGGGACGCACGAGCGCGATCGCCCGGTCCATGTACTCCCGGGCCCGGGTGTACGCGTCCTTCTGCTTCGTGCTCGCCGACCCCACCGCGAACGTGCGGTAGTAGCACGTGCGGTAGCCGTTCCAGCTGTGGAGGATGTCGAAGAACGCGGGGTCGCCGGGACGGATCAGACGGTCCGAGAACACGTGCGGGTGCGGCGAGCAGCGCTCACCCGAGATGGCGTTGACACCCTCGACGTACTCCGAGCCGAGGTCGTACAGCGTCTTGGCGACGAGCCCGACCGCCTCGTTCTCCCGAACGCCGGGACGCAGGAACCGGTACAGCTCCTCGTACGCCGCATCGACCATCGAGGCCGCCTGGGTCAGGAGCCGGATCTCGTCACCGGTCTTGATGCGCCGCGCCTCCATGAAGACCTGCTGGCCGTCGACCACCTGGATGCCGACCTTCTGCAGGGCGAACAGGATGGGGAGTTCGATGACGTCGACGCCGAGGGGCTGGTCGGCCACGCCGAACTTCTCCAGCTCGCGCTTGATCTTTCGGGCCACCTCCTCGGCGATCCCGGCATCCGGCGGGAACGCGCCGCGCAGGGTGGAGATGCCCGCCCGGGCTCCCGACTCGAGCCGCGGGCGCTTGGTGCCCTCGTGCGGCGCGTGCGGATCGGCATCCATCTCGGACGAGGTGACGTCGAGCCACGGGTTGTACAGCGCGTGGTGCTTCGCCGCCGAGCCGAAGTCCCACGAGATCGGGTCGGTATTGCGGGTGAGCAGGCTGAAGCGGATCAGCTTGTCCATCGCCCACGTACCGATGTGGGTGGCGGTCATGTAGCGGATGTTGGAGAAGTCGAACGCGAGAACCGCGCCGAGCTCCGAGCGCTCCAGCTCCGCCTTCACGCGCGCAAGGCGGTCATCGCGGAGCCGATCGAAATCGACGCGTGCCTCCCAATCGACGCCGTTGGTGCCGGTGGTTCCGGTGTTCTTCATGATGGCCTTCCTGAGGTCTGAGGGGTTCCGAGGGGAGAGCGGGCGACCGCGCGGGTCATCCCGCCCGCCCTCTCGACGAGCGGCCGCGGCGCAGGAGCACCATGACCAGGGGGACGACGGCCGCGAAGAGCACGAAAGCCCCCTGGAGCCAGTACTGCCACGACAGTCCGAGCGAGAGGAACGCCAGCGCGCTCGTCACCGTCTGCAGGAGCAGGCCCGCCGCCGCCACCGCCAGGGCCGAGCCCGAGCCGCCGAAGATGCTCGCGCCGGCGATGACCACGGCGGTGACGGAGGTGAGGGTGAGCGCTTGCGCGGCGTTGGCGTCGCCGATGCCGGACCGCGAGTACACGGCGAGGCCGGCCAGAGCGGCGAGCGTCCCGGCCGTGACCGAGGCGAGCAGACGCGTGCGCGGCACGCGTACCCCCATGCGGTTGGCCTTGACCGGGTCGGATCCCGCGGCGCGGAGCGCCCGACCGCCCCGGGTGCGCTGGATGACGAACCACATCGCCACGGCGACCCCCACGGCCAGGGCCAGGATCATCGGCACACCGGCCACCGCGAGACCGAGGGTGGTGAGCACGTCGGCGCGTGCGGCGCCGCCCGGACTCGGCCGCAGCACCTGCGCCACCCCGAGCACGGCGATCGAACTGACCAGCGTGGCGATCACGGGGGGAAGGGCCAGGCGCGTGACCAGCAGACCGTTGATCGCTCCCACCGCGGCCCCCGCGGCGAGCGCGAGCACGACCCCGATGAGGAACACCCCGATCCCCTGTTGCGCGAAGAACGACAGGATCACCGCCGAGAGCGCCGTCACCGAACCGATGCTGAGGTCGATGCCGCCGGTCATCACCACCACGAGCTGGGCGAGCCCCACGAGCACCAGCACGCTCGCCGCGGCGAGCAGCTGACTGACGCTCAGGGGGCTGAGGAACGCCGAAGAGACGAAGGACGTCACCACCGACAGGGCCACCGCGAGACCGAGGAGGACCACGGCCTGCGTTTCGCCCGCCAGGATGCTGCGCGAACGCGGGCGCCGGGCGGAGACGGCCACCTCGACCGCTGCCGTCTCCGACGACAGCACGGCGGCACCGGTGATGGCGCGCTCGTCGACGTCGTCGCCGATCAGGGTCGCCTGCACACGGCCGCGCGAGAACACGACCACGCGGTCGCAGAGACCCTCGAGCTCTACGGCATCCGTCGAGAGCACGACCACGGCGACGCCGGTGGCGGCGAGCTCCCGCAGGAAGGCGTAGATGTCCACCCGGGCGCCGGCGTCGACGCCCTGCGTGGGGTCCTCGACGAGCAGCACCTTCGGGTCGCCGAGGCGCCCGCGCGCGAGGAGCACCTTCTGCTGGTTTCCGCCGGAGAGCGCCGAGACGGGCACCTCGAAGTGGGGCGTCTTCACCGCGAGCCCGGCGACGCCTTCACGGGTCAGGGCGTACTCCCGGCTGCGGCGGACGAATCCGCCCGGCATCGCCGCGCGCAGCGCCCCCGCCACGGCGTTCTCGCGAATCGACATCTTGCCGAACATCGCCTCGCCGATGCGGTCGCCCGGGAGAAACACAACCCCCGCGGCGGCCGCGGCGCGCCGCGAGCGGATCGGGGTCTCCACCCCGTTGACGAGGACTCGCCCCCCGGTCGCCCCTGCTCCGGCGATCCCGCGCAGCACGCGGCGCTGCCCGTTGCCCTCGACGCCGGCGAGACCGATGATCTGGCCGGGGTAGACCGAGAACGAGACGTTGTCGTACCCGGCGCCGCTGAGCTCGAGCACCTCGAGCGCCGGGGTTTCTGATGCGGCGGGGGCGGGGGGCTTGTCGGGGAACGTCGTCTCCAGCGAGCGTCCGACGATCAGCTCCACCACCTGGTCGGAGGTGAAGTCGGCGACCAGACCTCGGCCGACGACGCGACCGTCGCGCAACACCGTCAGGTCGTTGCCGATCTCCATCACCTCGGGAATGCGGTGGGTGATGTAGACGATCGCGACGTCCTTCTCGAGCAGCGACCGCACCTGGGCGAACAGCCACGCGGTCTCCTCGGGACCGAGGGCTTCGGTCGGCTCGTCGAGCACGAGCACCCGGGGATCGGATGCCAGGGCGGCGGCGATCTCGACCAGGTGAGCCTCGCGCAGCGACAGCGAGGACACCAGGGCGTGCGGGTCGATGGTCAGCGACAGGCGCTCGAAGTGCGCGGTCACCCACGCGGCCGCCGTGCGTCGCGAGGGGCGCTTGCTGGCCGGGAGCAGCAGGAGGACGGCATCCACCACGCTCAGCGAGGGGGCGAGCGCGGGGATCTGGTAGACGATCGCGAGTCCGGCTTCCCGCGCCTCGGCCGGGCGGATGCGGTCGAACTCCCGGCCGGCGAGGCCGATGGTGCCGGAATCCGGCACCACCGACCCCGCGGCGATCCCCACGAGGGTGGACTTTCCGGCGCCGTTCTCGCCCAGCACGGCGTGCACGCGACCGGGGGCGATGTCGACCGAGACCGCGTCCAGCGCGGTGACACCGGGGTAGGTCTTGGTGATGCCCGAGAGAGTGAGTGCGGATGCCACGGTCGTGGGGGTCTCGTTCATCAGCCGAACAGCTTCGTAATCTCGTCGGCGGTCAGCAGCGCCGACGGCGTCGCGTCGGCCGGCGCGTCGGCCAGGCAGGCATCCTGCGGGGTGACCGAGCCGGATGCCCCACCGGTGGAGTCCTCGAACAGCGACAGCTCGTACAGCGAGGGCTCGGTGTCTTTCGTTCCGTAGGCGGCGGCGAGGGCCTTGCGCAGAGCGACGCGACCGATCCAGGTGCGCGACGACACCGTGGCCAGCTCGTACTCGGGGTTCGCGGCCTTCAGGGTGGCGAAGCCGCAGCTGAGGGAGTTGTCATCGGTCGAGGTCAGGATGGGCAGCGTCTGGCCGGCCGCCTCGTACGCGCGGATGACGCCCGACGCCGAGGCGCCGTAGTCGGTCACGATCGCATCGATCGGGGTGCCCTGCGAGAGCACGCCCGCCATCGCCTGCTGCGCCTGCGCCGGGTCCCAGTTGGTCCAGATGGGCTCCTCGTTCACGAGGGTGATCTGGGGGTTGGCGTCGAAGACCTCCTTGGCGCCGGCGAACTCCTGCGTCGACACCAGCGCGCCCGACGGGCCGCCGAAGAAGACGACGTTGCCGCCCTCGCTGCCGAGCTGGTCGACGATCCACTGCGCCTTGGACTTGCCCACGAACGTGGGGATCTGGTCGGTGTAGTCGAGGTAGTCCGTTCCCGCCGTCCCCTGCGGGTCCGAGGCGAAGTTCACCACGATCGAGCCGGCCTGGGTGGCCTGCCGGATGGCGGGCAGGTGGGCTTCGCCGGGTCCCGCGTCGGGAATGACGAGGATGATGTCGGTCCCCTTGGCCGCGAGGCTGGTGATGCCCGAGTTCGTGGCTTCGAGGTCACCGCGACCGGCGATGAACTCGACGCCAGAGATCCCGGCGCACTTGGCGGCCTCGCTCTCGATCTCGGCGAGCACCGTCTTGGACCAGGTGTTGGTCCCGTAGCCGTCGACGACGCCCACGGAGACCTGCTCGCCGTCCGCGGGGCAGATGTCGGCGATGTCGGCGAACTGCGACATCGTGCCGACGCTGCCCGCGGCGATGTCGGCGGTGAGGTTGTTGGCATCCTCTCCGCCGCCGCCACCGGCGCTGTTGGTGGACGAACATCCGGCGAGGACGAGGGCGCCGAGGGCAATGACGGCGAGACCTGCTCGCCGTGCGGGTGCTGTGGTGATCATGGGGTACTCCTCTTCGAGTGGTGATCGGGTGGGTGCAGGGTCGGTGGATGGGCGCGACGGATCGCCCCGCGACCCGGTGGGCCGTCGCGGGTGGAGGAAGGGAGGTGTCAGGCCCCGGGTCGTCGTCGCATGAGATTTCGGATCCTCGAGGTGGTGCCGCCCAGCTGCAGCTGCGCGACGATCCCGACGCCGATGATGAGCGCCTGGACGATGTTCTGCACGGCGGTCGCCTGCGTGAACGTCTGCACCAGCTGGGTGAGCTGGGCGAGGAACAGGGCACCGAGCGCGGTGCCCACGATGCTGCCGCGTCCGCCGGTGAGGGCGGTGCCGCCGAGCACGACCGCGGCGATCGAGGGCAGGAGGTAGTCGTCGCCAGCCGTCAGCGTGGGGGTGCGCAGGAGCCCCGCCAGCAGGATCCCTCCCGCTGCCGCGAGCGCCGACGACAACACGTAGGCGACGATGGTGTACCCGCGGGTGCCGATGCCGAGGTTGGCGGCGCTGCGCGGGTTCTCCCCCACCAGCTCGAAACGGCGGCCGAGCCGGGTGAGCTTGAGCACGACGTGGACGACCACGGTCAGCGCGAGGGCGAAGAACACCAGGACCGGGAGGCCACCCCACCGGCTGAGTGCGAACTGGTTGAGCGCGTCGGGACTCTGGGTGGCGAACCCGCCCGAGACGGCCTGGACCGTGCCGATCATGAGCGCGTTGACGGCGATCGTGACCACGAGCGGCGGGAGCCCGAACACCGTGATGACGAGCCCGCTCGCGAGGCCGAAGGCGGCGGTGACGACAAGCGCGGCGGCGATCGCACCGGGAAGTCCCAGGGCATCGTCTCCACCGAAACGGGCCACGATGAGGGCCCCGAGGGTGACGGCACCGGGAATGGACAGATCGAGACCGCCCTGCTGGATCACCAGGGTCTGACCGATCGCAACGAACGCGATGAGGGCCGCGAACGGCAGCATCGACACGATCGCGGTCGGCCCGACGCTGCCCGGTGCGATGAGCGGGCTGACCAGGAAGAGCGCGACCACCGCGATGAGGGCACGGGTGCCCGGCCACCCCAGGATCATGCGCCCCGTGGGGCCGTGATCCTGGGGCGCGGTGCGCGCGGGAGCGAGAAGGTCGGTCATGCCGTCACCAGGGTGGGGTGCCACGTGCCGTCGAGGCGTGCCTCGGGCATCTCCCCGAGCAGGTAGCGGCGCGAGGCCTCGGCATCCGACTTCAGACGGGCGAGGTCGACGCCCACGAGCTCGCCGTCCTTCTTGACTCGGCGCCCCTGAACGAACACGTCGCGCACGAGGCCGGGGTGGGCGGAGTACACGAGGCTGCCGATGGGGTTGTTCAGCGGGGTCAGGGCCAGAGAACGGTCGTCGAGGACGACGAGGTCGGCGGCCTTGCCGACCGCGATCGATCCCGTGGTCTCGGCCAGTCCCGCGGCGTGCGCCCCGTCGATCGTGGCGAACTGCACGACGTCGGCGCACGTGAGGCTGATTCGCTCGAGAACCTCGCCGGTGTCCACGGTGGGGGCGTTGTCGAGGGCCCGCTGCATGCCGATCGCGGTGCGCATCGTCGAGAACATGTCGCCGCCGTTCGAGCTGCACACGTCGATCGAGAAGGTCGGACGAATACCCGCGCGCAGGAGGCGGCCCGTCGCCGGGAAGCCGTGACCCATCTGCATCTCGACATCGGGGGCGACCGAGGCCGTTCCCCCGCTGTCGGCGATGAGGCGCAACTCGTCGTCGCTCAAGGTGCAGCAGTGCACGTACGTGGTGCGGTCGGAGAGGAGCCCGTCGGCGGCCAGTTTGTGGATCGGGCCCGACTTCCCCCAGTACCCGTCACCGGCGTGCATCGTCACGCGCAGGTCGAGGTCGGCGGCGAGGCGGAAGTCCTGACGGTTGACGTCGGGGGTGACGAACTGCGGGCCGCGCAGGGCGAGTGCCATGGTGACGAGGCCGTCGCCCGAGGCGAAGTGCTCGTCGCGCACGCGGCGGGCGTCATCGGGGTGGGGGTTCTCGCTCGGCAGGCTCCCCCACTGCGCGGCGCCGCCGCCGTGGGCGAAGACCGCCCGCATCCCGGTGTCCTTCAGCGCCGCGACGGCGGCATCGGCGTGCTCGGGGGTGGCGAGGTTATGCGACCAGTCCACGAGGGTCGTGATGCCCGAGTCGAGAGCCTCGAGGGCGCCGAGGTAGTTGCCGGTGTAGGTGTCCTCCGGGCGGAAGTGCTTGCTCAGCCCGGTGTGCAGCCCCACGAGGTACTCGGTCAGCGACCAGTCCGAGGCGAGGTTGCGGACCACCGACTGCCAGGTGTGGCGGTGTGTGTCGACGAACCCGGGGTGCACGATGCGTCCGGTCACATCGATGACCTCGGCGCCCGCGGCATCCAGGCCCTGTCCGATGGCCTCGATCGTGCCGTCCGCGCCGATCAGGATGTCGGTGTCGGTGAGGACCTCGCCGGGCCGGACGGCCGTGATGACGGTCCCTCCCCGCAACAGCGTGCGCTCGCTCATGTGGTGGTGACTCCCTCGTCGAACCGGTGCGTCATCGCGCCGGTAATGTGCGTTGATTGGATGCTAAAAAGCCTGACTGAACATGTCAAGTATTAGTTACCACTTTGTTGCGGCCGTCCAGCACGACTGAAAGTCAGGCGCGCTCCCGATAGAGCGGGATGTCGATCGGGGGCTGCGGAATGAACGCACCGGAGCCACCCATTCGTCCGTACAGATGGTCGTGCGAGCGCTCCAGCGCCGCCGTCGCCGCCGCGACGTCGACATGCGTGAGCACGCCGTGACGCTTGACCACGCGGCCATCGACCAGCACCGTATCGACGCAGCCGGCGTGCGCTTGCGAGATCACCGCCCCGGTCGGATCCGCACGGTTCCAGCCCACCTGACTGATGCCCGACATGTTCACGAGCACGATGTCCGCCCGCTTCCCCGGGGTGAGCGACCCGACGAGGTGATCCACCCCGGCCGCGCGCGCACCGTTCAGTGTCGCCCACCGCAGCGCATCCCTCGTCGTCCACGCCATCGTCTGCGGAGCGCGCATGACCGCGTACTCCGGCTCGTCCGCGCGGTAGCGCGAAGCCTGGAGCACGAGCCGGCTGTGCGAGACCATGTCGCCGCCGTTCCCCGAGACGCAGTCGATCCCGAGACTCGGACCGAACGTGTGGGCCGTGGCCTCCGCGATAGCCGGATACCCCATACCCATCTGCATCTCGGTCTCGGCGCAGACCGAGACCGTCACGCCACTGTCGTCCAGCAGCTCCCACTCGTGGGGGGTGTTGAACGTGCAGTGGACGAGGAGCAGGTCGTCGGCGAGCAACCCGTTCGCGTGCAGCACCTCGACATCCTCGAAGAGCTGCCGCACCATCACCTGGTTGGCGTGCAGGGTCACGCGCGCGCCCAGCTCACGCGCGAGCGCGAACTCGGCGGCGACGACGGCCACCGGGGCGATCGCCAGCTCCTGCGGCGCCATGCCGAAGCGCAGGAGCTGATCGTCGCTGGAGAAGTACTGCTCGCGGATCTCCCGCGCCAGCCGCGCCCGCGTGGCGAGGGCGGCCGGGTCGGCGTGGCCGGTGGACCCGCCGCGCGACTGACTCCAGGTGTTGGTGGTGATGGGGGTCAGTCCGTGCGCGTACAACGCCCGGATCCCGGCATCCCGCAGCCCGGTCACCGCCGCGTGGGCACCGTCGGGATCCAGGATGTTGTGGCAGTAGTCGACGATCGTCGTGATGCCGCTGTTGAGCGCGTCGAGGGCTCCGACATAGTTGCCCGCGTACATGTCGTCGGCACGATACAGCGGGGCCATGTGCAGGCGGATGCCGCGCAGGTAGTCGGGAATGTTGCCGTCGGCCAGGATGCCGCGCAGAGCGGTCTGCCACGTGTGCCGATGCGTGTCGACCATGCCGGGGATCGCGATCATGTCGCGGCCGTCGATGATCTCGGCATCGGCGACGGCGATGTCGGGACGGATCTCTCGGATGACACCGTCCTCGATGAGGATGTCGGTACGGGGGAGATCCCCGAGGTCGGGGTCGACGGTGGCCGCCGCGACGTTCCGGATGAGTGTGCGCATGCTCGCTCCCTCGCGATGCAATCGGGTCTTCGTCGACCCGACGTTGTGTTGGACTACACACGAATGTACAGTCGGCTCCAGATTTGTAAAGCAGAAGCGAACACCCTGGCGTCAAGGAGGACCCATGACTCGCACGAATCCCCGCATCGCCGTCCTCGGCGCAGGAGCACAGGGCGCCAGCGTCGGCGCGGACCTGCTGCGCGCCGGGCTGGATGTGACCTACATCGAGCAGTGGCCGGCCCACGTCGAGGCGATGCGCGCCCGCGGCATCGAGGTCCGGCTGCCCGACGAGACCCACGTCACCCCGGTTCACCCGCTCCACCTCTGCGAGGTCGCAACCCTGCGGGAGCCGTTCGACATGGTGTTCGTCGTCGTGAAGGCCTACGACACCCGCTGGGTGAGCGAGCTCATCGCGCCGTACGTCGCCGACGACGGACTCGTCGTGGGCCTGCAGAACGGGATGACCCAGGATGCCATCGCGGCCGCCGTCGGCGCGCACCGCACGATGGGCGCGGTGATCGAAGTGGCCTCGAACATGTTCGAGCCCGGCATCGTGAACCGGCAGACGCCCGTCTCGGGGTCGTGGTTCGCCGTCGGCGCTTACGACGACGCGGCCCGCGGACGCGAGTCGGAGGTGCAGGCGGTGCTCTCGCACACCGGACGGGTCGACGTCTCCCCCGACATCCGGTCGTCCAAATGGATGAAGCTCGTGGCCAATGCCGGCGAGCTGGTCCCCTCCGCGATTCTCGACCTGCCGCTCGCCTCGGCCGTGGCGCTGCCGGGGGTGCACGACTTCATGATCGAGTGCGGCAAAGAAGCGGCGCGGGCGGCCCTCGCCGACGGGAGCCGCCTCGTCCCGATCTTCGGCCTCACCGACGACGCCGTCACCGATCCCGATCGTTACGCCTCCGACCTCCTCGGCGAGGTGCTCGACAGCTTCTCCCTCCCCGATACGAAGACGACCGTCCTCCAGGACTGGATGAAGAACCGCCACGCCGAGTACCGGGAAGTGAACGGTCTCGTGGTCTCCGTCCTCGAGGCGGCGGGCGAAACGGCGCCGTTCAACGCCCACACGGTTCGTCTCGCGCAGGAGATCGAAGCCGGCCGGATGCCACGCTCCGCCGCCAACGTCGACGCGCTGCTCGACGTCCCCCGGGCCGGATGAGTCGGCGCCGTGTTCAGGCGCGGCGCACAGGGTCAGCGCACAGCGGAGGGTAGCGTGGTCTTCCGAGTGGGACGGGGCACCCAATGACCGGGTTCTCCGCCCTCGGAAGAGGAGGCGCGGTGATGACCGACGACATCGGGAGCAGACTGCGCGACGCGCGGCTGCAGCGCGGCATGAGCCTGCGCAGCGTCGCGAGCGCCCTGGGCGTTTCGGCCAGCCTCATCTCCCAGGTCGAGACCGGCAAGACGCAGCCCTCGGTGTCGACACTGTACGCGATGGTCACGCACCTGGGCATTTCGATCGACGAACTCCTCGGGGTCTCCCCCGTCCCGGCGGCCGGCGCGACCGCGCCCACACCTGATCCTCTCCCGGCCGATCCGACGGTGCAGCGTGCCGCCGACAACGCCGTCCTCGACATGGAGAACGGCGTGCGCTGGGAGCGCCTGGCTGCGGGCGTCGGCCCCGCCGATGCGCTTCTCGTGACGTACCAGCCGGGGGCCTCCAGCTCGGTCGAGGGCAAAATGATGCGGCACGCGGGCATGGAGTACGCCTATCTTCTCGAGGGCGAGCTCACCCTGCGCCTCGAGTTCGACACGTTCACGCTGCGCGCCGGCGACAGCATGCATTTCGACTCCGTGCGACCGCACCTGTACGTCAACCAGAGCGACGCGATCGCGCGCGGCATCTGGTTCGTGGTCGGCCGCCGCGAGCAGAACCAGGCGATGCCCTCCGCGGGACACTCGACCTCAGCCCCCCGCGAGACGATCGGGTCCGCCGTCGACGTGCTGCGCGCGATGGACGACCTCGACCGCTGACCCTCAGCGGGTGGCGCGGTGGCGCGCTGCCCGCGGCTGGGTGATCGTCGGGTCGATGAGCGTCTTGATCTGGCGGGCGCCACCGTGCACGAACGGACCGAGAGCGTCCTCGGCCACGTCCTCGAGAGGCAGCACCTCGTCGGCGACATCGCTCCAATCGGCGCGGGCCGCCAGCAGTTCGATGGCGCGCGGGATGTCCACGGCCATGGCGTGCGCCACCGTCCCCACGATCGTGTATTCGCGCAGGGTCCATGCCCCCAGCGGTGCCGGCACGTCTTCCCGCTGGATGCCGACGGGCACGAGTACCGCGCCCGGGAGGGCCGCCTCGACGACGGCATCCCACCCGGCGCGCGAGCCGCTCACCTCGAACAGCACGTCGGCTTCCCACCCCGCCGCCGCGAGCGTCTCCGCGATGGTGCCCTCTCCCGCGCGGAGCGTACGCTCCGCACCGAGGGCGCGCGCCAGGTCCAGACGCTCGTCCGAGCGGTCGACCGCGAGCACGTGGGCGCCGACCGCCGCCGCCGCGTACGTGAGGAAGGCGCCGATCCCGCCGATCCCCAGGATGACGGCCTCGTCCCCCGCGGCCAGCCCGCTGCGCGCCACGGCGTGCACCGCGATCGCCATGGGCTGCGCCAGAGCGAGAGTGTCGGAGGCGAGCCCCCACGACGTAACGTCGTACAGCGTCGCGGCGGGGACGCACGCGAACTCCGCCAGCCCGCCGTCGAGCTGCAAACCCGCGGTCCGATAGCGGCGGCAGAGGTTCGTCCGTCCCGCCCGGCAGGGCTTGCACGCCCCGCACGAGATGCCGGCGCCGCACACGACCTGCGCCCCGAGCGGCAGATCGACGTCGGCGCCGACCGCCTCCACCGTGCCGGTGAACTCGTGCCCCAGCACGACCGGAAGATGCGTGAGCACGGGACCGCGGGCGTACTCCGTGGCATCCGACCCGCACACCCCGCACCCTGTTACCCGCACGAGCACCTCACCGGGGCCGGGGGTCGGAACGGCGCGCGTCTCCACCCGCAGGTCCCCGGCCCCGTACAGGACGGCGGCGCGCATATCCGTCACAGGGCGACCCCGTTCGGCACCTCGAGCTGCACAGCCTGGCGCGAGGCGATCATCCGGGAAAGATGCGCGTCGTACACCGCCGCGTGGGCCGGCGAGTCGAGGTAGGCCGCGAGGGCTTCGTCGTCGTCGACGAGCGCGACGACGGCGTAATCGGCGGGGCTCGGGCGCAGGCGCAGGTTGGCGCCGCACCGATAGCCGCGGAGCATCGGCAACCCGCCGGCCATCTCTTGCAGCGCCGCGGTGAGGGCTGTCACCTCCTCCGCGCCGACGTCGGGGTTCCAGGTGAACAGGGCGGCGTGCAGGATCATGCGGTCCTCGTCAGTCGTGGGCGCGGGCGACGACGTGGGCGTCACCGTCGGTGTAGCGGTACGGGTTTTCGATCTCTTCGTCGACGGGGATCTCGGGGTGCATGCCCTCGGTCCACGCCTGCTCACCGAGCTTCGACCGGACGTACTCGACCGAGGCGGCGACCTTGTCGCGGATCGGTGCGAGCGGGAGGCCGATCCGCGCGCCGCGGTACTTCACGACACGACCATCGACGACGACGGTGTGCACGTCGGCGGTACCGGCCTGGTAGACCACGTGCGCGTAGGGGTGCAGGATCGGGGTCATCGAGGGCGACTCGTCGTTCTTGATCAGCACGATGTCGGCGCGCTTGCCGGGAGTCAGCGACCCGATGCGGTTCTCCAGCCCGAGCGAACGCGCGCCCCCCATCGTGGCCATGCGCAACACGTCTTCCGCGCGCAGGCGATTGGCGACGATCGTCTCGCCGCGGGCCTGGGCTTCGAGGTGGTCGCGGGAGCGGTCGGCGCTGAGGGTCGCGCGCATGGCGGAGAAGAAGTCCGCGCTCCACCACACGCTCGTGTCCATCGACAGGGATGCCGGGATCCCGTGCTTGCGGATCGCCCAGGTGGAGGGATACCCCTGGCCTGCGCTCTGTTCCGACTCGGTAGCGACCGAGACGGTACCGCCGGTTGCGGCGATCTTCTGGTAGCTCTGCTCGTTCAGGGAGGTGGAGTGGACGTAGCAGATCTCGGGGGTCATGAACCCGGCCTCGTACATCTGCGTGATGGCGGTGTCGGTCGTCGCGCCCCACACCCCGGCGTGCGTGGTGACCCGCAGGCCCAGTTCGCGCGCCGCCTCGAACGCGCCGCGCTCGGGGAACTCGGAGGAGCCGGGCACGTCGAACGCGAGCTGGAGACCCATCATGTCGTCAGGCGCGGAGAAGTTGCGCGAGACGAAGTCGCGGAACTCGGGCGAATTGGCCCACTCCCACGGGGCGCCGAGGTAGTTGCCGTATCCGAGCACGAAGCGGCCGGGGATCTCGCGAAGCGCCTGGAGGGCGGCCTCACCGTATTCGGGAGTCCGCAGGCCGTGCGACCAGTCGAGCGTCGTCGTCACGCCGGTGTCGACGGACTCCAGCGCGCTGAGCAGGTTGCCGGCGTAGACGTCTTCCGGGCGAAAGACCTCACCCCAGTTGAGGTAGTAGAAGACGAAGTACTGGCTGAGCGCCCAGTCGCCCCCGTATCCGCGCAGCGCGGACTGCCACATGTGGCGGTGGGTGTCGACGAAGCCGGGCGTGACGATGCCGCCCGACGCATCGATCTCGAGCGTGCCCTCGGGCACCTCGAGACGGTGCCCGACGGCCGCGATATCGCGGCCGATCACGAGGACGTCGGCGTCGTCGAGAACGCCCTGCTCGTCCATGGTGATCACGGTGGCGTGGCGGAAGACGAACGGGCGGTCGGCCGAGAACTGCTCGGCAGCGGGTGTGATGTCTGTCATGGCCTTCTCCCCATTGAGAATGTTCGTTCCTGGTTTACACTCTCGGTGAAGAAGAGGCAATAGCCCCGGGTTCTGTTCACCTTTGTTACATTCCGAGTGGCCTCACCGCTTCGCCGTACGCTCACACTCCAACGAAGGAGCATGATGTCCGCACTCTCCCTCGCCGTTCTCGGCGCCGGCGCGAACGGCGCGTCGATCGGCGCCGATCTCCTCGCGGCCGGCTTCGATCCGGTCCTCATCGAGCAGTGGCCCGCCCATGTCGAGGCCATGCGGCGTGACGGCCTGCGCATCGACATGCCCTCGGGGACGCATCACGTCCATCCGCGAACGCTCCACCTCTGCGAGGTCGCGACCCTCCGCGAGAAGTTCGACCTCGTCCTGCTCGTGACGAAGGCGTACGACGCACGGTGGGCAGCCGCGCTCATCGAACCCCACCTCGCCGACGACGGGGCGATCGCCGTCGTGCAGAACGGCATGACCACCGCGACCGTCGCCCAGGTCGTCGGCTCCAACCGGTGCGTGGGGACGGTGATCGAGATCTCCTCCACCATGACCGATCCCGGCGTCGTGCACCGGCACGTCGATCCCGAGCGATCGTGGTTCGCGGTCGACGCGACCGCTCCCCGCGGCACGGATGTCGCACGCGTCCTGGAGCACTCGGGCGAAGTCGCCCTCGTCAACGACATCGCATCGGCGAAGTGGATGAAGATCGTCAGCAACGCCTCGGTGCTCGTGCCGACCGCCGCTCTCGGCCTGCCCATGGTCGACGCGATCACCGTGCCCGGCATGCGCGAACTCATGCTCGAGGCGGGGCGCGAAGCACTCCGGGTCGCCGGCGATCATCGCGTGCTGCCGATCTTCGGCCTCACGGCGGAGTCGATCGAGACCTCCCCCGACGTCGTGGAGACCATGCTCGACACCCTCTATGCCCGCTTCACCGTTCCCGGTGCCACGACCACCGTCTTGCAGGACTGGCGAAAGGGCCGGCACAGCGAGGTCGACGACATCAACGGTGCGGTGGTCGACGCCGGGCGGCGTCTCGGAATCCCCACACCGGTGAACGAGGCGATCGTGGCCGTCGGCCACGCGATCGAGCGCGGCGAGGTCGAACCCTCGCTCGCCGCGCTCTCCCTGCTGCAGCGGGGCTGAGGATCAGTCGGCGGCGCGGAGCGTCGACACCTGGTACAGGGCGACGGATGCCGCGATACCGGCGTTGAGCGACTCGGTCGCGGCCGAGATCGGAATCGATACGACCTGGTCGCACGTCTCGGTCACCAGGCGCGAGAGGCCCTTGCCCTCGGAACCGACGACGATGACGACCGGGCGGTCGGCGAGCTTCAGCTCGGGGAGCGACACGTCGCCGTCGCCGGCGAGGCCGAGCACGAACACGCCCTGCTTCTTGAAGTCCTTGAGCGTCGCCGTGAGGTTGGCCGCGAGGGCGACCGGAACGCGCGCGGCGGCGCCGGCGCTGGTCTTCCACGCGGCGGAGTTCACGCTCGCCGAACGGCGCTGCGGGAGAATGAGTCCCTGTCCGCCGAACGCGGCGGTCGAGCGGATGATCGCGCCGAGGTTGCGGGGGTCGGTCACCCCATCGAGCGCGACGAACAGGGGCAGTTCACCGCGATTCACGACCTTCTCGAGCATGTCCTGCGGGTGCGCGTACTCGTACGGCGGCACCTTCAGAGCGACGCCCTGATGGACGCCGTCGAAACCGGCCATGCGGTCCAGCTCGGGACGCGTGACCTCGAGCACGGGGATGCCCCGGTGCGTGACGATCGACAGCATCTCTTTCACGCGGTCGTCCATTTCGACGCGCTGGGCGATGTAGAACGCCGTCGCCGGGATCTTCGCGCGCAGCGCCTCGAGCACCGAGTTACGCCCGGTGACGGTCTCGGTGTCATCGGACTGCTTCGCGCGCGCGCGGTTCTGCGACGAGCCGACCGAACGCACGCCCGGCCTGCCGGTGCCACCCGCGGCCGCGTAGCGCTCCTGCGCGGCCTTCCGCTTACCGGCGACGTGCCAGGCGCGGTCCTCGGCCTTGGGCGTCGGGCCCTTGCCCTCCAGCGCCTTGCGGGAGTGTCCGCCGGTGCCCTTCAGGGGGCCCTTCTTCTTGCCGGGGTTGCGAGCTCCCGGACGTCCATGCTTAGGCATCGATACTCCAATTGGTTCCGGCCGGAGTGTCCTCCAGCGTGATTCCGACGGCGGAGATGGCATCTCGGATGCGATCTGCTGCTGCCCAGTCCTTGTCGGCGCGAGCGCGGGCGCGCTGCGCGATCATCTCCTGCACGAGGGCGTCGAGGGCGACCTCGACCCCGCTGCCGACGGTGGCGGATTCGGCGGTGTCTAGCCCCAGGACCGAGAGCATTGCGCTCACCGATCGGGAAGCCGCGATGGCGGCCTCGTGATCGACCGCGTCGATCGCGACGTTGCCGGCACGAACGGTCTCGTGGAGCACCGCGAGCGCCTGGGGCACGCCGAGGTCGTCATCCATCGCCTCCGCGAACGCGGCCGGGATCTCTCCCGGAGCCGACACCAACGGATCGGCGCCGACGACCCGCAGCGCGCGCTGGTGAAAGGTCGCGATGCGGTCGAGGGCACTCGCCGCCTCGTCGAATGCGCGGTCCGAGATGTCGAGATTCGACCGGTAGTGCGCGGCGGCCAGCGCGTAACGCACGACGCGGGCGTCGCGATCGGCGAGGACGTCGGCGGCGAGGACGAAGTTGCCGAGGGACTTCGACATCTTCTGCCCGTCGACGGTCACGAGGCCGTTGTGCACCCAGTACCGCGCGAACGCGTCGCCCGCGGCGGTGGACTGGGCGATCTCGTTCTCGTGGTGCGGGAAGCGCAGGTCGAGCCCGCCGCCGTGGATGTCGAACTCGGGACCGAGATACCGCCGCGACATCGCGGAGCACTCGATGTGCCATCCCGGGCGCCCTGCCCCCCACGGCGACGCCCACGTCGCCGAGGTCGGTTCGCCCTCTTTCGCGCCCTTCCACAGCGCGAAGTCGCGCGGGTCGCGCTTGCCCCGCGGGTCGGCGTCGGCGGCGGGCTCCATGGCATCGAGCGTCTGGCGCGTGAGCTCGCCGTAGGCGGGCCACGAGCGCACATCGAAGTACACGTCTCCCGCCGCGGCGTAGGCGTGCCCGCGCTCGATGAGCTCGGCGATCAGCTCCTGCATCTGCGTCACCGAGGCGGTCGCGCGCGGCTCGTAGCTGGGGGGAAGGATGCCGACGGCGGCATACGCCCGCGAGAACTCCAGCTCCATGCGGTACGCCAGCGCCCACCACGGCTCGCTGTCGGTGGCGTTGGCGAGCACCTTGTCGTCGATGTCGGTGACGTTGCGCACGAACGTGACTCGACCGAAGCGGTGGGCGAGCCAGCGACGCAGGAGGTCGAACGCCAGGGCAGCGCGCACGTGCCCGATGTGCGGACCCGACTGCACGGTGGGCCCGCAGACGTACATGGTGACGTTCGCGGGGTCGACGGGGACGAAGTCGCGCAGAGCCTGCGCTTTCGTGTCATACAGCCGAACGGTCACTGTTCCAGCCTACCGGCCGCCCCTGACGGTGACCCGTGCCCGAAACACGGGGCCAGTAGTCTCACGGGATGCCGGTGGAGATCCAGCTCGACGACCTGTCCGCGCCCGATACGCGTGCCCTCGTCACCGCCCACGTCTCGGGGATGCTCGCCCACACCCCGCCCGAGAGCTGCCACGCCCTCGACGCCGACACGCTCGTCGGAGGTGGCGCGCTCCTGTGGTCGGCTCGCGTCGACGGAGAGCTCGCCGGCATCGGTGCGCTCTCCCCGTGGGGCGAGGATGCCGGGGAGCTCAAGTCCATGCGGGTGGACGAGCATTTTCTCGGCCAGGGAATCGGCCGGGCGATCCTGCGGCGCATCATGACGGAGGCGCGGGAGCGTGGCATCCGGAGCCTGTGGCTCGAGACGGGGAGCACCGACGACTTCGCGGCGGCGCGCGGTCTCTACGCGAGCGAGGGTTTCGTGGAATGCCCGCCGTTCGGGTCGTACCGCCCCGATCCGCTGTCGACGTTCATGATGCGCGGGATCTAGGCCGGGACGACCAGCGCCGTCGCGAACGCGGCGACACCTTCGGTGCGGCCCGTGAAGCCGAGGCCGTCCGTCGTCGTGGCGCTCACCGACACCGGCGCACCGCCGAGCGCCACCGAGAGGACGCGCTCCGCCTCGGCGCGCCGGCCGGCGAAACGCGGGCGGTTGGCCTGCACCTGCACCGACACGTTGCCGATCCGCCACCCCGCCGCGCCGAGCAGACCCCGGGTGTGAGAGAGGAAGGCCTCGGCATGAGCACCGGCGAACTCGGGCCGATCGGTGCCGAAGTGGGTACCGATGTCACCGAGACCGGCCGCGGCCAGGAGCGCGTCGACGATGGCGTGGGCGACAGCATCGCCGTCGGAGTGGCCCGACAGCGCCTGCTCCCCCGGCCACTCCAGCCCGGCGAGCCACAGCGCGCCGTCGCCGCCGAAAGCGTGAACGTCGGTCCCGATACCGACGCGGGGCCCGTCCTGGCGGGGCGCGGCGAGGGAGTCCTCGGGCGCGGCGGCGAGCAGCCCGCGCGCACGCACGAGGTCGGGGCCGGTCGTGATCTTGAACGATGCGGCGTCGCCCTCCACCGTCACGACCTCGTGCCCGGCAGCCGCCACCGCGGCGGCATCGTCGGTGTGATCGGCCTCGGAGGAGGCGATCGCCTGCTCCAACACCGTGCGGCGGAAACCCTGGGGCGTCTGCGCGGCCGCGAGTTCCGACCGGTCGACGGCCGCAACGACGACACCGCCGTCATCGATGCGTTTGATCGTGTCGACGACCGGCACCACGGGGATGACGGCGTCAGCACCGGTGTCGAGAGCGGCGATGACTCGCTCGAACACCTCCGGCGGCGTCAGGGCGCGCGCGGCGTCGTGCACGAGAACCGTCTCGATGTCGGCGCGCAGCGCGGCGAGTCCGGCGGCCACCGACGTCTGCCGGCTCGCTCCGCCGGTGACCACCGACACGAGGTCATGGCGCGCGCCCGCGGCCTCGCGGGCGTCGGTCAGGGCACTGCCCTCGAAGCCCGCCGGAACGACGATGACCACCTGCGCTTCCGGAGCAGCGAAGACGCCGCGCAGCGCGTGGCGAAGAATGGTGTGCTCGTCGAGGCCGACGAACGCCTTTGGCGCGCCGCCGTTGAGGCGCGTGCCAGAGCCGGCGGCGACGACGATGACGGCGAGACGCGGAACAGGCGTGAGGATCACCCGTCCACGCTAGCGCGGACGCGCCGCGCGCGGCGTCAGGAGGCGAGGACCTCGTCGAGCACGACGCTCGCGCGGTCTTCGTCGGTCTTCTCTGCCAGAGCGAGCTCGGACACGAGGATCTGACGCGCCTTGGCCAGCATGCGCTTCTCACCGGCGGAGAGACCGCGGTCTTGGTCGCGACGCCAGAGGTCGCGCACGACCTCGCTCACCTTGATGACGTCACCCGAGGCGAGCTTCTCGAGGTTGGCCTTGTACCGGCGCGACCAGTTGGTCGGCTCCTCGGTGAAAGGCGCGCGCAACACGTCGAAAACGCGGTCGAGACCCTCCTTGCCGATCACGTCGCGCACGCCGACCAGGTCGACATTGTCTGCGGGGACCTCGATGACCAGGTCGCCTTGCGTGACGTTGAGCTTCAGGTACTTCTTCGTCTCGCCCTTGATAACGCGTTCTTTGACCTCGATGATCGTGGCCGCGCCATGGTGCGGGTAAACGACGGTCTCGCCAACCTCAAAAAGCATGGAGTTATGTCCTTTCGGCAACATCCAGGATACCACAGGCCCTCATGCGCTAAGGTTCCGCCCCACCATCTCCCCCCACGCGTACCCCGCGCGCGCGAGGCCCGAGCGGGCGGGTGGAGTGCCCGGACCCCGTAGGATGATCTGGATGCCGTCTGTCGTTCCGGGAGGATCCGTGAAATCGCGCCTGTTCGCGTCCATGGCCGTGGGGGCCGCCGTCGTTCTGGGAACGACGGGCTGCAACCTCATCGCCCCCCAAGCGACCACAATCGACTACTCCGCCTCTGACGGGGTGAACGTCCCCGAATCGGGTCCTCTGCAGGTGCGCAACGCCCTCATCGTGGCCGACGAGGAGGGAACGGTCGGCAACTTCGTCGCGGCGATCGTCAACGAGACCGCCGAGCCCCAGACGCTCCGTCTCGAGGTCGGCGAGGGCTCCTCTGCCGTCCGCGCCTCGGTGAAGGTTCCCGCGAACCGCACGCTCAGCCTCGGCGACCTCGCCGACGGCGTGGAGCCTCTGCAGCTCGACGGGATCGACGCTGCCCCGGGCTCCACCGTGCCGGTGTTCTTCCAGTCCGGCAGCGGCGAGGGCGCCCTCATCCAGGTCCCCGTTCTCGACGGCGGTCTCGAATACCTGAGCCCGCTCGCCCCGACTCCCACCCCGTCGACGGCCCTCATCACGCCGACGCCGTCCGCGACCCCCACGCCGACGCCGTCCTCCTGATCCGCAACGACGAAGGCGCCGACGGTTACCGTCGGCGCCTTCGTCGTTCTCGCGGCGATCAGGCCTCGAAGCGGTACCCCAGCCCACGGACGGTCACGAGCATCGCCGGCTCGCTCGGGCTCTGCTCGATACGCGAACGAATGCGCTTGATGTGCACGTCGAGCGTCTTGGTGTCGCCGAAGTAGTCGGTGCCCCACACGCGGTCGATCAGCTGACCGCGCGTGAGAACGCGGCCGGCGTTGCGCATGAGCACCTCGAGAAGCTCGAACTCCTTCAACGGCATGTTGATCTCGGCGCCATCGACGGCCACCGTGTGTCGATCGATGTCGAGAGTCACACGCCCCCCGGTGAGGATCCGCTCGTCGAGGTCGGAGTCCTCCGGCGCCCGTCGGCGCAGGACGGCCCGCATCCGCGCGAGGAGCTCGCGGGTCGAGTAGGGCTTGGTGACGTAGTCGTCGGCGCCGAGCTCGAGCCCCACGACGATGTCGACCTCGGAGTCCTTGGCGGTCAGCATGATGATCGGCACCTGCGAGGTCAGGCGCAGCTGCCGGCACACCTCGGTGCCGGGCATCCCCGGCAGCATGAGGTCCAACAGCAGAATGTCGGCACCGCGCTCGCGGAAAGCGGCGAGCGCGAGCGCGCCGTCCTCGGCGATCTCGACCTCGTATCCCTCCCGACGCAGCAGGTAGGCAAGCGGGTCGGCGAGATCGGGCTCGTCCTCGACGATCAGAACGCGGGTCATGCGGTGTCTCCCTTCACGGGTACGGTGCGCGCACCGGAGCCGGTCTTCCGGCCCTTCCGGCGCGATTTGGGTCGAACGAGATCGAGGTCGGGGGCCTCGGACTGGGGAAGCCGGATGGTGAACGTGGATCCGCGCTCGGGACGGGACCACAGGCGCACCTCGCCGCCGTGGCGCTGCACCGCGTGCTTGACGATCGACAGGCCGAGGCCGGTCCCGCCGGTGCGACGCGACCGGGCCTGATCGGCCCGGTAGAAGCGTTCGAAGACCCGATGCTGATCGCCCTCGGGAATGCCGATGCCCCGGTCGGTGACGGCGATCTCCACCACGTCGACGTCGAGCTTGACCCCGACTCCGACCTTCGACCCCTGCGGCGAGTAGGCGATGGCGTTGGCGATGAGGTTTCCGAGCGCTTCGGTGAGGATCTGCGGCTCCCCGCGCACCCAGAGTCCCTTCGTCCCCCCACGCACGACCGTCACCTGCGCCGAATCGGCCTGGATGGTGTGCGACTCGACGGCGGCGGTCACCACCTCGTCGATCGAGACGTCGCGGACCTCGCTCAGCTCGTCGGAGGCCTGCAACCGAGAAAGGCTGAGGATGCGATTGGTCAGGGCCGACAGCCGAGAGACCTCTGCCTGCAATCGCGACGAGAAGTACCGCACCTGCGCCGGATCATCGGCGGCGGATTCGATCGCCTCGGCGAGCAGACTGACCGCGCCCACGGGTGTCTTCAGTTCGTGACTGGTGTTGGCGACGAAGTCGCGCCGCATCTCTTCGACGCGTTCCCGCTCGGTGATGTCGCGCAGCACGAGCAGGACGAGCCGGGGCGAGACCGGGGCCGCACGAACGGCGACCAGACGCGGCTCCGCGGGCGCCGCGCCGCGTCGGAGACGGAGGTTCTCGGTCACCGCGGCCCCGTTGTCGCGCGCCGACCGCGCGACGCGGCGGAGGTCGTCGTCGGCGATGGCCTGGCCGGTGGCGAGCCCGAACACCTCGGCGGCGGGCGAGAGTGCCAGCACCGTCGATGAGGTATCGCACACCACCGCGGGGTCGTCCAGCGCCCCGAGCATTGACTCCACGCCCTCGGGCACACCCCCGGAACTCTGGGCCGCGGCCCGGTCACGGGCACGCTGTGCGGCGACGATGAGGCCCACGACGGAACTCCCGACGAGGATTCCTGCGAGGAGCGCGAGCAGCGAGAGCTGCATCTGATCCATGGCTCCAGCGTAGAGCCGCCAGCGGAACGTCACCGGCCGTTCAGACGAGGGGGCCCGGGCGGGGCGGCTAGTATTCACTGTCACAGCACCACTCGTTAACCTTCGATGGCAAGAATCGTTCAGGGTTGCGGGACGTATGTGTGCCGTGCCGCCGACGAGGAGGTATCGCCATGCGCGAAGTGTTCCACCAGTCCCTCGAGGACGTTCAGGACCGGCTGGTCGAGATCGCCGATCTGGTGACCGTCGCGATCGACCGCGCCACGCGCGCTTTCGGAACGAGCGACGTCGCCCTGGCCGAAGAGGTGATCGAGGCTGACGCGATCATCGACGAGAAGGCCTTCGCTCTCGACGAACTGGCCATCGAGATCCTGGCCCGCCAGCAGCCGGTCGCGCGCGACCTGCGCATCGTCGTCACGGCCCTGCGCGTGAGCGCTTCGCTCGAGCGCATGGGCGACATGGCTGAGCACATCGCCCAGCTCGCGCGTTCGCGCTTCCCCGAGCGCGCCATCCCGAAGGGCCTGAAGGGCACCTTCACGCGCATGGGCGAGCTCGACGTCGAGGTGTCCCGCAAGCTCGCCGAGCTGCTGCGCACGCAAGATCTTCGTATCGCCGAAGCGATCCGTGACGCCGACGACGACATCGACGAGCTGCACGTCAGCGTGTTCGAGAAGGTCCTGGGCGACTCGTGGAAGGGCGAGGCCACGGCCACCGTCGACGCCACGCTCGCCAGCCGCTACCACGAGCGGTTCGCCGACCACGCGGTGTCCGTCGCCAAGAAGGTCGTGTACCTCGCGACGGGCGACTGGGCGGGCGCCGACGACGAGAGCGTGGCGACGCCGGTCATCTGACCCGCACACGTCGAAGGGGGTGGATGCCAGTAGCATCCACCCCCTTTTCGTTGCGGTCGATCAGCCCTTCGAGCCCTGGGCGGCCACGGCCGCGGCACCGGCGGCGGCGGCTTCGGGGTCGAGGTACTCACCGGGGCCGAGCGGCTTCAGCTCGTCGTCGAGGCGGTAGACGAGCGGGATCCCCGTGGGGATGTTCAGCTCGGCGATGTCGGCGTCGCTGATGCCCTCGAGGTGCTTGACGAGGCCCCGCAGCGAGTTGCCGTGCGCGGTGACCAGGACCGTCTTGCCGGCCTGCAGGTCGGGGACGATGTCGCTGTGCCAGTACGGGAGCATGCGGTCGATGACGATCTTCAGCGACTCGGTGTCGGGCACCTCACCGTCGATGCCGACGTAGCGCGGGTCGCCGACCTGGCTGTACTCGTCGTCGGCGGGCAGCGGCGGCGGCGGCACGTCGAACGAACGGCGCCAGAGCATGAACTGCTCGTTGCCGAACTCCTCGAGCGTCTGCGCCTTGTCTTTGCCCTGGAGGGCGCCGTAGTGGCGCTCGTTGAGGCGCCACGTGCGCTTGACCGGGATCCACAGGCGGTCGGCCGCGTCGAGGGCGATGTTGGCGGTCTGGATGGCGCGGCTGAGCACCGAGGTGTGCAGCACGTCGGGCAGGACGCCGGACTCCTTCAGGAGTTCGCCGCCGCGCTGGGCCTCGGCCTTCCCCTGGTCGGTGAGCCGGACGTCGACCCAGCCGGTGAACTGATTGGTCTTGTTCCACTCGCTCTGCCCGTGGCGGAGGAGGATCAGCGTGTGAGGCATGACTCCATGCTAGCGAGGCGAGCGGCGCCGTTCCGAGCCCGACGGCTGGCATCATGTCGGAGTGACTCCCTCCCCCGTCGGCCGGCCGACGCGCGGCACGACCGGGGTCAACCGACTCCGCCGGGTGGACCGCTGGATCGCCCGGCACCCGGCTCTGCGCCGGGCGGCGGACCCCCTCGTGGTCGATCTGGGCTTCGGCGCGAGCGCGGTGACGCCGCTCGAGCTGCACGCGCGTCTGACGGCCGTACGACCGGATGCCACGGTGCGGGGCCTGGAGATCGATCCCGAGCGCGTGGCGCGGGCACGGGCGCAGGCAGAGGGCATTCCGGGCGTGGAGTTCGCCCTCGGCGGGTTCGAGGTGCCGGTCCCCGGCGGTCGCCGGCCGGCGATCATCCGGGCGATGAACGTCCTGCGACAGTATGACGAGGCCGACGTCGCCGACGCGTGGGCGCGCATGTGCGCACGCCTGGCGCCCGACGGCATCCTGGTCGAGGGCACGTGCGACGAGATCGGTCGCGTGGTGACGTGGGCGGAGGTCGGGGCGGATGCTGTGCCGCGAACGCTGACGGTCTCGCTGCGGCTCGCGGACCTCGAGGAACCGTCGATCCTGGCCGAGCGCCTTCCGAAGGCGCTCATCCATCGCAACGTGCCCGGGGAGCGGGTGTACGACTTCGTCTCCGCCCTCGATCGTGAGTGGGCGCGCGCGGCGGCGGTCGCGCCCTTCGGCGCCGTGCATCGGTGGCGCACCGCGGTCGAGGCTCTCGCCGCAGCGGGCTGGCCGGTCCGTGGGCGCTCCCGGTGGCGGCTGGGCGAAGTCGGGGTCGACTGGAGCGCCGTCGCGCCGCGATAAGGGCGTGCGCGCTCAGTCGCGGGGCAGGAGGGCCTGGGCCTCGGCCGAGGGCATCCCCGTCGCCACGAGCAGGTCGACGGTGAGCGGCCGCAGCGCCGCGACGAGATTGAGTTCGCCCACGCTCCCGCCGGGGAGGATCCCGGCGGGATCCAGACGCACCGCGAGCGCCGCGAGCGTCGCACGCGCGGCCGGCTCTAGGGCCACGTCGTCGAGGGCGTCGCGCACGAGACGCGCTCCGCGCTCGATCTCGGCGAGGAGGTCGGCGGGCACGGGGCGCGGCTGCCCATCGGTGCACAGGTAGGCGGCCCGGCGGGCCAGCACCCGCAGGTTGCGCGTGGCGAGGTCCATAGCCCCGTGCACGCGCGCGTGCCGGTGCAGTTCGGTGCGCTGGCGCCGGAGGAACGGGGAGATGCGTGCGACCTCCCGGCCCGACTCGAGCGACCCGCTCCACGCGTCGACGTAGGTCTGGAGAGAACGTGCGCGTTCCAGGCCGCGTTCAGCCCGTGCCCGGTCTCCGCGCCGGAGGGCGCGCACGATCGTCGCGGCGGCCACGTCGAAGGCGTCGAAGAGCTCGTCGGCGTCGCGCAACTCGGTGCGGCGGAGCGTCCGCGGGATCAGCGCGGTCACGAGCAGCGCCGCGACTCCCCCGACCGCGCCGTCGATGACACGGGTGAAGGGAGCTCCGCTGATGAGCACGAGGGCGATAAGGGCCTGGACGACCGCGGCGAGCGCGAAACCCGGCTGGGGCGAGAGGAAGCGGGCGACGACGAGGGTGACCAGCATCGCCAGGCCGATCTGCCACCAGCCGGCGCCCGCGAGCAGCAGCACCACCTCGGCGATCAGAATGCCCACGAGCATCCCCGCGACGGTCTCGGCCACGCGCCACGGACGGGCGTCGCGAACCAGGCCGAGGCTCGACACCGTCACGGTGGCCGCCAGCAGGGGCACCGTGTGTCCCAGAACGACGTGCGCGAAGGCATAGGCGCCCGTGGCCGCGACGACGATCTGCATGATCGCCGGAAGCGACTCGCGCACGCGTGCCAGTCGACGCCGCACCGTCGTGCGCAGTCGTGACCGGGGCACAACGACGCCGACCGTCGTCGACGACTCCTCTTCGGTCATTCCGCGGCGCGGCGGCGTCCGAGGCGCGGCAGTCGAGGAACACCGGCGGTGGCGCCCGCGTCGGCCGGCACGATCGTCTCGACCGCCGCGGCGACGGGACCGTCTGCCGTGTCGACGACGAACGACGCCTCGGCGGGAGCGGTGCGCTTGACCAGGGCCAGCGCGATCGGCCCCTCCTCGTAGTGGAGCGCCACCGAGGTCACGGCGCCCACGGCGTCGTCTCCCGCGCGCACGACATCGCCCCGGGCGGGCAGCACGCTGTCGCTGCCGTCGAGCTGCAGCGCGACGACCCGGCGCGGGGGGTGACCGAGGTTGTGCACCTTGGCCACGGTCTCCTGCCCGCGGTAGCACCCCTTCGACAGGTGCACCGCGGTGCGCAGCCAGTCCATCTCGTGCGGCAGCAGACGCTCGTCGGCGTCGACCGACACGCGCGGGCGCCACGCGGCGACCCGCAGGGCCTCGACGGCGTCGCGGCCCGCGAGCGCGATGTCGCCCGCCACGGCCGAGGCGACGATGCGGTCGTACTCCGTGGCATCCACGATCGCTTCCGCCCAATCGCGGTCAGCACCCGGGTGGTCGTCGACGCGGGCGTAGGCCCATCCTCCGGGCGATACCGCGGGCCACGGGTCGACCCAGACCGCGGGGACGCCCGTCGGCGCGATCGCGGCCAGCGCTCCCACTGCGGCGCGCGTGCCGCCGATGACCGACAGCTCGTCGGACCGGTCGCTCACCTCGACGCGCAGGCGGAAGCGCATGCGGCCGAGCCACGTGGCGAGGGGCTCGGCGTCGGTGGCATCCACCACGAGCCAGGCGGTCTCACCATCGTCGACCACCGCGGCGGCGTGTTCGACGCGACCCTGCGGATCGAGCACGAGGAGCTCCGTCGATACCCCCGGCGCCAGGTGCGCGAGCGCCTGCGACGTCAGGGAATCCAGCCAGCTGAGCCGGTCGGGACCCGTGACCGAGAGGACGCGGCGGTCACCGAGAGGAGCGAGGGCGGACCCGGATGCCAGTTTGCGCTGTTCGGCGAACGGGTTGCCGGCGTGGCGCAGACCGCCGTCGTCGACGACGGCACCGGGAACGTCGGAAAGGGAAACCATGGTCACTCCGCTCGCGCGAGTCGTGCGGAGGCGTGGGACGACAGCTCGCGCCCGAAGGCCGCGATATCCCACGCCCACAGCAGGTGGTTGTCGACGAGTCCGTACAGACGGGTCGCCGACGCGTAGGGCTTGGCACCCGCCGTGCGGACGATGGCGTCGCTGGCGAGGTCGATGCGCGGACCGCGCACCTGACCGATGTACAGCTCGAGAACGCCGTCGGAGTGCGCGAGGCTCACCTCGAGCGCGAACCCGCCTTCCGGGGTGCGCAAACCCTCGACGTCGTCCGCGGTGCGGGACTCGGCCGGGGCGGTGGGCGGGAGGAGCGCGGGGCCGACATCGGCATCGCCGGCCGGGCGCGCGACGCGCCAGTAGCCGGTTTCAGACACCAGCGGCCGACGCTCATCGCCGTCGATGAGCCAGGCGTGCGCCGAGTAGTTCAGGAAGTCGCCGCCGTCGTGGCTGAAGCTCACGCGGTGCGAGAACTCGCCCGAGAACGATCGACCGTCGGCCTCGTAGTCGATGACGCCGGTGCCTTCCCAGACACCGATCAGCCACGAGAGGGGGACGAGGTCGGCGGGGAGGTCGGTCGGGATCTCGATCACGACAGCGCTCGTCAGCGCTGGCCGCGGTAGAGGTTCCAGATGACCGTGCCGGAGACGAAGGCGATCGCCAGCGAGGCGAGACCGAGAAGTCCCACGAAGAAGAGTTCGAGCGCGAGAAGATCCATGCTCCGACTCTACCGGGGAACGATGGATGCCAGCCCGAACCCGGCCGTGATGAGACCGAGGACCACGAGCGCCCCGAGGACGCTCGCGGCGACGCGTTGGATGAAGGCCTGGGAGCGGCCGTACCAGAGCTGCACGGCGAACGCGACGATCACGCAGCCGCCGAGGGCGACGGTGATCCACTGGGCACGCCAGGGGGCCGGGACGAACAGGCCGATCGCGACGCCGGCGATCAGGGCGAGCACCCAGACCACGACGATGCCGCCGAACGTGCGTCGCGGCGCGAGGTCGGGGGTCGACATGTCGTCCATCATCGCGCACCACGACGCTCGCGCGCACCCGCCACACGCGGGGCGGCACCAGCCGGGCCCACCGATGACGGCGCGAGCGCGCGGCTCACCCTAAGATGGGCGGGTGCGGCACACCCGCACGAGGAGGTCCGTTTGGCTCAGCTTCTCGTTCTCAGCTCCGCCGCCGGCGGTGGCTCGGTGCTGCCTGCCCTCGAGCTGCTCAGCCATCGTGTGCGGCAGATTCCGGCCGAACCGGCGCAGTTGGTCAACGCGCCCAGCGCCGATGTGGTCTTCATCGATGCGCGCGTCGACCTCGTGGGCGCCAAGTCGCTGTGCAAGATCCTGACGACCACCGGCATGGAGGCCCCCCTGGTGCTCGTCGTCACCGAGGGCGGGCTCACCGCCGTCTCCCCCGACTGGGGCGTCGACGACGTCGTCCTCGTGGGA
The DNA here is from genome assembly GCF_057167165.1 of Microbacterium sp. ZW3a. Lineage (NCBI taxonomy): Bacteria > Bacillati > Actinomycetota > Actinomycetes > Micrococcales > Microbacteriaceae > Microbacterium > Microbacterium sp. ZW3a. The sequence continues at coordinate 2,231,847 of NZ_CM169903.1, forward strand.
GCCGGCCCCGCCGAGATCGACGCCCGCATTCGCTTGGCCATGGGACGCCGCAGCGCCGAGCAGGTCTCGTCGCGCATCTCCACGTCGGGCATCACCATCGACGAGTCCTCCTATTCGGCGAAGGTCCACGGCAAGCCGCTCGACCTCACCTACAAGGAGTTCCAGCTGCTGCACTTCTTCGCCACGCACCCCTCTCGGGTGTTCACACGCGAGCAGCTGCTCAGTGAGGTCTGGGGCTACGACTACTTCGGCGGCACGCGCACGGTCGACGTGCACGTTCGACGCCTCCGCGCCAAGCTCGGCGACCTCGAGCAGCTCATCGGAACGGTGCGCAACGTCGGCTATCGGTTCAACGTCTACGAAGACGACCAGCCGCCCGCACCCGACCCCTCGGTCTGACCCCCACACCGCGACCGTTCACGCGCGCGTCACCGTCCCCTGCAATGATGTGGGAATGATCGAACACGACGTGCTCGACGCGGGCCTGGGCGACGCGGACGACGACGACTTCGACGAGGCCGTAGAGGCGGCGGACGAGCAGCTTCCCGACCACCGCTACCTCGATCGCGAGATCAGCTGGCTCTCGTTCAACCAGCGCGTGCTCGAGCTGGCCGAAGATCCCACGGTTCCGGTCCTCGAACGCGCCAACTTCCTCGCGATCTTCGCCAGCAACCTCGACGAGTTCTTCATGGTGCGCGTCGCCGGTCTGAAGCGCCGCATCGTCACGGGCCTGGCCGTTCCGACGAACGTCGGCCGCGCCCCGTTGGACGTCCTCGCGGACATCTCGGCCGAAGCCCACCGTCTGCAGCTGCGCCACGCCGCGGTCTGGACCGACCAGGTCCGCCCGGCCCTCGCCGAAGCCGGCATCGAGGTGGTGTCCTGGGACTCGCTCGACGAGGACTCCGCGTCGCGACTGACCGAGTACTTCCAGCGCAACGTCTTCCCGGTGCTCATGCCGCTGGCCGTCGACCCCGCACACCCGTTCCCGTACATTTCGGGTTTGTCACTGAACCTGGCGATCCGCATCCGCAACGCCCGAACGGGTCGCCAGGAATTCGCCCGCCTCAAGGTGCCGCCGATGCTCCCGCGCTTCGTCGAGGTGCCCAGCAACGGCCGTGGCGTGCGCTACCTCCCGCTCGAGGAGCTCATCTCCAACCACCTCGGCGACCTCTTCCCCGGGATGGAGGTGCTCGACCACCACGCGTTCCGCCTCACCCGCAACGAGGACATGACGATCGAGGAGGACGAGACCGAGAACCTCATCCAGGCGCTCGAGGCCGAGTTGCTGCGGCGCCGATTCGGTCCGCCGATCCGTCTCGAGATCACCGACGACATGGACGATGTCACGCGCGAGCTGCTGCTCAGCGAGCTCGACATCACCGATCAAGAGGTCTACCGCCTCCCCGGCGCTCTCGACCTGCGCGGGCTCTTCGACCTCTCGCGCATCGACCGGCCCGACCTGCACTACCCGCCGCACGTGCCCAAGACGGCCCTGCCGTTCCAGCCGCCCGAGCAGAACGGTCGTGCCGACATCTTCCGGGCGATCCGCAAGGGCGACGTGCTCGTGCACCACCCCTACGAGTCGTTCGCCACGAGTGTCCAGGCCTTCCTCGAGCAGGCCGCCAAAGACCCGAACGTGCTCGCCATCAAGCAAACGCTGTACCGCACGTCGGGCGACAGCCCGATCGTCCAGGCACTGATCGACGCCGCCGAGGCCGGCAAGCAGGTGCTCGCCCTCGTCGAGGTGAAGGCACGCTTCGACGAGGCCAACAACATCGTCTGGGCCCGCAAGCTCGAGAAGGCCGGCGTCCATGTCGTCTACGGCCTGGTCGGATTGAAGACCCACTGCAAGCTCGCCCTCGTCATCCGCGAGGAAGAGGGGCGCCTGCGCCACTACAGCCACGTCGGCACGGGGAACTACAACCCGAAGACGAGCCGCATCTACGAGGACTTCGGCCTGTTCACCGTCGATGACCAGGTCGGGCGCGACCTCACCCGCCTGTTCAACGAGCTGAGCGGCTACGCGATCGAGAAGAAATTCAAGCGCCTGCTCGTCGCTCCCCTGCACCTGCGCAAGGGGCTCCTCCGCCACATCGACAAGGAGCGGCAGAACGCGCTCGCGGGCAAGCCGTCCGGTGTGCGGATCAAGGTCAATTCCATGGTCGACGAGCAGATCATCGACGCGCTGTACCGTGCGAGCCAGGCCGGTGTGCCCGTCGAGGTGTGGGTGCGCGGCATCTGCTCGATCAAGCCCGGTGTCGAGGGGATGAGCGAGAACATCAAGGTCCGCTCCATCCTGGGTCGCTATCTGGAGCACTCGCGGATCTTCGCGTTCGCGAACGACGGCGATCCGCAGGTCTTCATCGGCAGCGCCGACATGATGCATCGCAACCTCGACCGTCGCGTCGAGGCGCTGGTGCGCGTGGTCGACCCCAAGCAGCTCCAGGACCTGTCCGACCTGTTCGACCTCGCGATGGACGACGGCACGAGTTCGTGGCATCTGGGTCCGGAGGGCGAGTGGACGCGACACAGCGTCGACGCCGAGGGCGTTGCCCTCATCGACCTGCAGGAGCACACCATGTCTCGCGTGCAGCGGAAGCGGCGCACCCGGGCGGCACGGTGACCGAAACCGCCGTCTACGCCGCCGGCGGTGTGGTGTGGCGGATGATCGACGGCAAGTACCGCGTCCTGCTCATCCACCGCACGAAGTACCGTGACGTGACGCTCCCCAAGGGCAAGGTCGATCCCGGCGAGACCCTTGCCGAGACCGCCGTGCGCGAGATCCGCGAGGAGACCGGCATCCGGGTGTCGCTCGGTGTTCCCGTGGGCGTCTCGCGCTACCGCATGCCGAGTTCGCGCACGAAGATCGTCCACTACTGGGCGGCCGAGGCCACCGATGCGGCCGTGCGCACCTCGACCTTCGTCCCGAACAAAGAAATCGCGGCGATCGAGTGGGTGGGGCTCAAAAAGGCGCGAAAGCACCTCAGCTATCCCGTCGACATCGAGATCCTCGACGAGTTCGTGCGCCTGATCGACGAACGTGCGCTGCCCACGTTCCCGGTCATCGCGCTCCGGCACGCCAAGGCGCGGTCGCGCGACGAGTGGGACGGCGACGATTCCGCGCGCCCCCTGAGTACACGCGGACGGCGTCAGGCCAACGCGATCGTCGGCCCGCTCTTGGCCTTCGGAGTGCGCCGGATCGTGGCGAGCCCGGCGGAGCGGTGCGTTCGCACCGTGACCCCGCTCTCGGCGGCCCTGGCACAGCGGATCCAGCACACCGAGGCGATCAGCCAGGATGCCTGGGAGGAGGGCCGGAGCGACGCGCGCACGGTCATCGGCGAACGCGTCCGCGCCCGCAAACCCGTCGTCGTGGTCAGCCACGGGCCGGTGCTCCCCGACATCATGCACGAGCTCGCCCTGGCCACCGGCACCATGCGCGGGTCGTACCTGGGCAGCTCGTCGGCCCTGGAGCCGGCGGCATTCTCGGTGGCACATATCCCGGTCGAGCACCCGGGCTCGGGCATCGTCGCGATCGAGACCCACGAGCCGCAGGTGTGACCCTCCCCGACGAGGTGCGCGTCGCCTGGCGCCGAGTTCCCGCCCCGTCGGACCGGCGTGCGGCGTCACGGGAACTCCTCGGCGAAATGCTCCCCGGGGCGACCTTCCTGTCGCGGTGTCCTCGGTGCGGGGGGGAACACGGCCGAATCCGGGTCTCGGGGGTGGATGCCGCTGTCTCGGTGTCGTATGCCGATGGCTGGACCGTCGTGGCGATCGCCGGGGGTGAGCGCCGCCTCGGGGTGGACGCGGTCGTCGCCGGCGCCGCCGGGCTCGAGCGCGTGCTGCCGGACTCGACCGACGCGCGCGACTGGGCCCGGGTCGAGGCGGTTCTGAAGGCGGACGGGCGCGGACTCCTGGTCGATCCGCGCTCGGTCGAGGTGGTCGACGCCGACCGGACCGGTACCTGGCAGGCCCGGATCGACGGCGGCCCGGAATGGCTCGGGTGGGACACGAGCGGCCCGCCGGGACTCGTCGTCGCGGTGGCCCTGGATGCCGCGGGCTCAGCCGAGCGGCGGTAGCTCCGTCCGGTCGATCCACACCGAGAGAATGTCGGCCGCCGCGGGACCGCCGGCCGCGGTCACGGCGCGACGGAAATCGTCGGTGGTCACGAGCGCGTGCCGGTGATCGCTGGTCCAGCCCCGCACGAGCGTGAAGAACGTCTCGTCGCCGAGGGCGACCCGGATCGCGTGGAGCGTGAGAGCGCCCCGCTTGTACACCCGGTCGTCGAACATGTCGTCGGGACCCGGGTCGACCAGCAGCAGGTCGCGGGGCTTGGCGGCCAGGCGTGCGTAATGGGTGCGGACGCACTCCTGCGCGGACGGGCCGCCCGACGCCTCCGACCAGAGCCACTCGGCGTAACAGGCGAAGCCCTCGTTGAGCCAGATGTCACTCCACCGTGCGATGCCGACGCTGTTGCCGAACCACTGGTGGGCCAGCTCGTGCGCGATCAGACGCCGAGCAGCGGGAACGAGGTGGTTCATGCCGAACACCGCCAGGCCCTGCGCCTCGAGGGGAATCTCGAGCTCGTCAGCGGTGACCACGAGCGTGCACGCCTCCTGCGGGTAGGGGCCGAACAGTCCGTCGAACACCCGCAGCATCTCGGGCACGCTGGCAAACGCTCGGTCCGACGCGGCGGTGAGCGCGGGCGGAGCCGTCACGGTCACCGCGGGGATGGCCCCGATCCCCGTCCCGGCGAGCGGCCGCGTGCGGTAGCGGCCCACGTGGACCGCGGCGAGGTACGTCGCCGTGGGGACATCGGAGGTGAACGTCGTCGTCACGCGACCGCCGCGGCGCGCGGGGATCCCCGCAACGCCGGTGGCGGCGACGGTGTATCCCTCGTCGACGCTGATGTGCATGGTCATGCGGGCGCGGTCGTCGGGCCGATCGTTGCACGGGAACCACGTGGGCGCGCCGGTGGGCTGTCCGGCCACGAGCGCGCCGTCGGTGAGCTCTTCCCAGCCGAGGGTCCCCCACCGCGAGCGTCGGGGCGCCGGCGCCCCCGCGTAAGCCACCTCGACGACGAACCGCTCCCCCGCCGCAATCGGGGAGGCCGGGACGACCCGGAGCTTCCCCACGGCCGAGGAGGAGCGCGCGGGAGCGTCGTCGACGCGCACCCGCGAGGCACGCAGCCCCACGAGGTCGAGCGAGAACGCCGCGAGGTCCTCCCGGGCGACGGCCGTGAGGACCGCCGTCCCGTCGAGACGGTTCGTGCGGACGCGGTATCCCAGGGTCAGGTCGTACGACTCGACGCGATACGTGGCGTCACCGCTCTGCGGAGCGTACGGGTCGACGGCGCTCACGTGGTCGACTGGTAGGCGCGCACCTTCACCGCGCGCCACGGTCCGATGGGGTTCCCGCTCCAGCGCGAACCCACGGGAACGGTCTCTCCGCGCATGACCAGCGAGGCCGGGCCGACGGTGGCATGCGCGCCCAGGGTGGAGGCAGGCAGCACCACGCTGTGCGGCCCGAGGGTCGCACCGGGTTCGAGCTCGACGGTGTCCATGCTCATGATTCGATCATGGAAGAGGTGCGTCTGCACGACGCACCCGCGGTTGACCGTCGATGCGTCGCCCAGGGTCACCAGATCCGGCTCGGGCAGCCAGTAGCTCTCGCACCAGACGCCTCGCCCGATCCGGGCGCCCAGACTGCGCAGCCACACGGCGAGCGCGGGAGTGCCGGCAGCGGCGCGAGCGAACCACGGGGCGGCGACCATCTCGGTGAAGGTGTCCGAGACCTCGGTGCGCCAGACAAAGCTCGACCACAGCGGCTGCTCGCCCGCGCGGATCACGCCGACAATGGCCCACTTCGCCGCGGTGGAGACGCCCGCGGCCACGGCACCGGCCGCGAGCAGCACGAGGCCCGATAGCAACAGGGTCCACACCGGCCCCGTCGTCTCCCACAGCGCGGCGAGGGTGAACAGCACGCCGAGTCCGATCGCGCACGTGACCACGACGGGGACGAATCGGCACAGCTCCCACAGCGTGCGCGCGAGGCGGAGCGCCGGCGTGGGGCGGTACGTCCGCGACTCGTCGCCCTCGGCAGACAGACGACGCAGGCGCACGGCGGGCGACCCCAACCACGACGAGCCCGGCTTGGCCTTGAGTGGCGCTGCCGAAAGCACCGCGACCAGGCCGTCGCGGGGCACACGGTGGCCGGGGGCGGCCATGCCCGAGTTGCCGAGGAATGCGCGCTTTCCGATGCGCACCGGCCCCAGGCGCAGCCAGCCTGCGCGCAGCTCGTAGGACGCGACCATGGTGTCGTCGGCGAGGAACGCTCCGTCCTCGATGCGCGCCATCGAGGGGATGAGCAGAACCGTGGATGCCTCGACGTCACGGCCCACCCGAGCGCCGAGCAGGCGCAGCCAGACGGGGGTGAACAGGCTCGAGTACAGCGGGAAGAGGATCGTCCGCGCGGCGTCCAGCAGTCGCTCGATCGTCCAGGCCTGCCAGGCGACGCGGCTCCGCACGGGGAACGTGCCCTCGGTCAGACCGATCGAGAACACGCGCACGAGAAGAATCACGGATGCCGCGAACACCAGCCCCGTGACGGCTACGCCGGGAACGAGCCAGGCGAAGGCGGCTCCGGCCGCCTGGGCGAGCGACGCGGCGGCGCGCATCCCGTGGGCGACCACGAGAGCCCCGACGGTGAAAGCCATCAGCGGCAGCAGCGCGAGCACGACGGCGGAGGCGGCGTACGCCCACAGCCAGCGCGTGGGGGCCGTGGGTCGCTCGGTGGGCCACCCCTTCGCCGTGCCGCCGACGCGAACGGCCGGGGAGCCCGCCCACGACTGATCCGCCTTCACCCGGCCGAACACCGCCGAGCCGGGGGCGATCTCGGCGCGCCGACCGATGCGGGTCCCCGGAGCGAGGGTCGAGCGCGCGCCGACGGTGGCCTCCGCCCCGATACGCACCTCGCCGATGCGCACCAGGTCGCCGTCGATCCAGTAGCCGGTGAGATCGACCTCGGGCTCGATCGAGGCGCCGTCGCCGACCACGAGCATGCCGGTCACGGGCGGGAGCGCGTGCAGGTCGACGTTGCGGCCGATCCGCGCGCCCAGCGCCCGGGCGTAGTACGACACCCACGGTGCTCCGGCGAGACCCACGGCATCCACTTGCGCCGCGATCTGCTCCGCGAGCCAGAGCCGCACGTGCACCCAACCGCCGCGGGGGTAATCCCCGGGGCGCAGGCCCGCGAGCAGCGCGCGCGCCGACACGACGGCGATCGCCATACGACCGAACGGGGTGGCGAACACCAGCAGGCCGATCACCAGAAGCGGCCACGGCACCGACGGCAGCACGTCGAAACCCGGCACGAGACGGAGGATCGCCGACGCCGTCAGCAGGTACAGGAGCCACCGCACGCCCGAGAGGATGAACAGCGGAGCGCCGAGAAGCGTCTGTACCCACTGGGTCGCGCGCGGGGTGGGGGCGGCACGGTGGAAAGCAGCGGGCGTCTCGTTGACGAGCTGCGGACCGAGCGCCTTGGCCATCGCGCCGAGCCGGGGCACGTCGTAAATGTCGGCGACCGAGAACTCCGGCACGCGAGCGCGGATGCGCGACACGAGTTGCGCCGCGGCAAGAGAGCCTCCGCCGAGGTCGAAGAAGTCGGCCTTGCGTTCGGTGACCGGCAGCCCCAGCACCGCCTGCCACTGCTCGGCCAGCCACGCCTCGTCGTCGGAGAAATCAGTGGATGCCGGGGCGTCCACCCCCGGCAGCGGCCAGGGCAGCGCGGCTCGGTCGACCTTGCCCGAGGTGCGCACGGGCAGCTCGTCGACGACGCCGAGCAGCGGAATCGTGGCGGCGGGCAGCCGGTCGGCGAGAACCGCGCGCGCAGCGGCCCGGTCGAGGTCGACGCCCTCCTCCATCACGAGGTATCCCACGAGCACCGGCACACCGGCCTCGGTCGTCCGCACCGCGACCGTCGCCGCGGCCACCTGCGGCAGATCCTGCAGCGCCGACTCGACCTCGCCGAGCTCGATGCGGCGACCACCGACCTTGACCTGGTCGTCGGCACGCCCCTGGAAGACGAGTCCCTCCGATTCGAAGCGCACGAGGTCACCCGACCGATAGGCACGCTCCCAGCCGAGCGTGGGCATCGGCGCGTACTTCTCGGCATCCTTTGCGGGATCCAGGTAGCGGGCGAGGCCCACGCCCCCGATGATGAGCTCACCCACCTCGCCCTCGGCGACGCGCTGGCCCTCGGCGTCCACGACGGCGAGCGCCCAGCCGTCGAGGGGAAGACCGATGCGCACGGGCACGCTGCCGTCCAGCGGGGCGGCGCAGGCGACGACGGTGGCCTCGGTCGGGCCATAGGTGTTCCAGACCTCACGCCCCTCGGCCACGAGCCGCGCGGCGAGTTCGGGCGGGCACGCTTCGCCGCCGAAGATCAGGAGTCGGACGTTCTCGATCGAGTCCGCCGGCCACATCGCCGCGAGGGTGGGCACGGTGGAGACGACCGTGATGCCCTGGCGAAGGAGCCACGGTGCGAGATCCTCCCCGGAGCGCACGAGGGAACGGGGCGCGGGTACGAGGCAGGCACCGTGCCCCCACGCGAGCCACATCTCCTCGCACGACGCGTCGAAGGCCACCGACAGGCCGGCCAGCACGCGGTCACCCGGCCCGAGGGGCTCGCCCTGCAGGAAGATCCGGGCCTCGGCGTCGACGAAGGCCGCCGCCGACCGGTGGGAGACCGCGACGCCCTTGGGCACGCCGGTCGATCCCGACGTGAAGATGATCCAGGCGTCGTCGTCCACCGTCGGCGGGGCAACCACCGGCACGGCGTTCGTGCTCGGGTGCGGCGCCTCGCCGTCGTAGAGGCGCACCAGGTCGTCGGTCCCCTCGCTCGCCACGTACTCTCCGTCGCCCGCGACGATGCCGCGGACACCGGCCTCGCCGAACACCAGGCGTGCACGCTCGTCGGGGTCGTCGGCATCCACGGGCACGTACGCGGCTCCGGCCGCCATGACACCGAGGATCGAGACATAGAGCTCCTTCGATCCCGAGGGCATCCGCACACCGACGCGGTCGCCGCGCCGGACACCCGCCGCGTGCAGGGCGGCCGCGGTGCGCCATACTCGGGCCAGCAGTTCGCGGTAGCTGAGGGCGCCCGACCCGTCGTCGATCGCCGAGGCCTCGGGATGCCGTGCGGCCACGTCGGAGAGGATGTCCAGCAGCGTCCTCGGCGGCGCGGCCACAGACCGCCGATCGAGTGTCGACTGTGCGGCGGAATGAGGGATCGTCACGGCACGGAAGCGTATACCGCGCACGAGAACACCCCTGCCAGGCCGCGGTCGTTCACCTTCCGTTCACCCGTGCTGCGCACGCTCGTAAGGGTCGGCGTTTAGCGTTCCTCGCGAGCCCTGCACCGGGTTCGACCACAGCACCCGATATCCAGAAGGATTCTTTATCGTGAAGATCACTCGCTTCGCCCAGCTCGGCGCCGTCTCGGCCGTCGCAGCACTCGCTCTCGCCGGTTGCGCCTCGAACGAGGGCGGCTCCGGCAGCACCGACGGCGGCGGCTCCGCCCTCTCTGGTGAGGTCGCGAGCGGCGGCGCGTCGTCGCAGGAGGTTGCGGTCCAGGCGTGGACGGCCGGCTTCCAGACCGCGAACCCCGACGTCACCATCACCTACGAGCCCTCCGGTTCGGGTGCGGGTCGTGAGTCGTTCCAGGCCGGCGCCTACCCCTTCATCGGCTCCGACCGCGCGTTCAACGACGAGGAGATCGCTGCCGGCGGCTTCGCCGCGTGCACCGACGGCTCGGGCATCATCGAGCTGCCGACCTACATCTCGCCCATCGCCGTCATCTTCAGCCTCGAGGGTGTCGACTCGCTCAACCTCGACGCCGCGACCCTCGCGGGCATGTTCGCGGGCACCATCACCAAGTGGAACGACCCGGCCATCGCCGCGACGAACCCGGGTGTCAGCCTGCCCGACCTCGCCGTGACCCCGGTTCACCGCCAGGACGACTCGGGCACCACCGAGAACTTCACCGACTACCTGTACCAGGCCGCTCCCAGCGTCTGGACCTCGGAGCCCGACGGCGAGTGGCCGCTGAGCTCGGGCGAGGCTGCCAACGGCACCTCGGGCGTCGTTTCGGCCGTCTCGGGCGCCAACGGCACCATCGGCTACGCCGACGCGTCGCGCGCCGCCGAAGAGGGTCTGTCCACCGCCGCGATCAAGGTCGGCGACGAGTTCGTCGCGTACTCGCCCGAGGCTGCCGCGGCCATCGTCGACGAGTCGCCGTTCGTCGAGGGTCGCACCGAGGGTGACCTCGCGATCGAGCTCGAGCGCACCTCGACCGACGCGGGTGTCTACCCGATCGTCCTGATCAGCTACATGATCGCCTGCCAGGAGTACGCGGACGCCGCGAACGCTCCCATCGTGAAGTCGTTCCTGCAGTACGTCGCGAGCGAAGAGGGCCAGCAGGCCGCTGCCGAAGCCGCCGGTAGCGCCCCGATCAGCGACACGCTGCGCGAGCGCGTGAACTCGGCCATCGACCTGATCGTCGTCGAGTAATAAAGCACCCCTGATGCCCGGCCCGATGCCTCACCGCATCGGGCCGGGTTTCCGCCCGTTATCGACCCGAGACAGGAAGCCATGACAGCCACCACTGCTCCGGCACCCGAGAAGCCGAAGCAACGCCCCGGAGATCGTGTCTTCTCCGGAACCGCCCTGTTCGCAGGGTCGATGATCCTCGTAACGCTTGCCGCCGTGACGATCTTCCTCGTCGTCCAGTCCCTTCCGGGATTCACCGCGACGAGCGAGAACGCCTCGATTCTCACCAGCAACTTCTGGGCCTATGTCGGCCCGCTCGCCTTCGGAACGATCTGGGCCTCGATCCTGGCCCTCATCCTGGCCGTTCCGCTGTCCGTCTGTGTCGCCCTCTTCATCTCGCACTACGCCCCGCGTCGACTGGCGCAGGGGCTCGGCTACATCGTCGATCTCCTGGCCGCCGTGCCGTCGGTGGTCTTCGGCCTCTGGGGCATCCTCGTGCTCGCCCCCGCCATTCAGCCGGTCTACGTGTGGCTCAATGCCAACGCGGGCTGGTTCCCCCTCTTCTCCGGCACCGTGTCAGCCACGGGCCGCACGATCCTGACCGCCGCTGTCGTCCTCGCGGTGATGATCACGCCGATCATTACCGCGATTTGCCGCGAGATCTTCCTCCAGACTCCCGTCCTGCACGAGGAGGCCGCGCTCGCCCTGGGTGCCACGCGGTGGGAAATGATCCGTATGGCAGTGTTCCCCTTCGGCCGCAGCGGTATCGTCTCGGCGTCGATGCTCGGCCTCGGTCGCGCGCTCGGCGAAACGATGGCGGTCGCCCTGGTGCTCTCGGCATCCGGGGTCATCAGCTTCCAGCTCTTCACGTCAGAGAACCCGAGCACGATCCCCGCCAACATCGCGCTCACCTTCCCCGAGGCCTACGGCTTCAACGTCAACGTGCTCATCGCCACCGGCCTTGTGCTCTTCATCGTCACCTTCGCTGTGAACGCATTGGCTCGCTACCTCGTGAGCCGTCGCAAGGAATTCTCGGGGGCCAACTGACATGACCGCGACAACCACCGCTCCGCAGACGCCCACCACGCCGTCCGCCTCGAAAGCCTCCAACAGCCTCACCAGCGGCCACCTCCCCTCGTGGGCGCCGTGGGCGACGCTCGGCGGCAGCGCCGTCCTGAGCGCCGCCCTGATCGCCGTCGTGACTCTCTCCTCCGGCGGGGCGTTCAACGTCGCCGGGTGGCTCGTACTCACGGCCGTTGTCTACCTGGTGCTCATCACCGTGATCTCGACGCTCGTCGAGGGACGCCGCAAGGGCGTGGACCGCCTGGTCACCGGCGTCGTCGTCACCGCCTTCGCGATCGCCATGGTGCCGCTGGTGTCGGTGGCCGTCACGGTGATCACCAACGGCGTCAACGGCATCAGCGCCGAGTTCTTCACCTCGTCGATGCGCAACGTCGTCGGCGAGGGCGGCGGAGCCCTGCACGCGATCGTCGGCACGCTCATGATCACGCTGGCCGCCGCGGTCATCTCGATCCCGATCGGTATCTTCACCGCGATCTACCTCATCGAGTACGGCGGGGGGCGTCGCATGGCGCAGTCCATCACGTTCCTCGTCGACGTGATGACCGGCATCCCCTCGATCGTCGCCGGTCTGTTCGCCTACGCCCTCTTCGCGCTCTTCTTCGGTCCCGGTATCCGCATGGGCATCATGGGCGCCATCGCGCTCTCGGTGCTCATGATCCCCGTGGTCGTGCGCTCCACGGAGGAGATGCTGCGACTGGTGCCGAACGAGCTCCGCGAGGCGTCGTATGCGCTCGGCGTGCCGAAGTGGCTGACCATCAGCAAGGTGGTCCTCCCCACTGCCCTGGCCGGCATCACGACGGGCGTCATGCTGTCGATCTCGCGCGTGATCGGAGAGACGGCGCCCCTCCTGCTGACCGCCGGTGTGGCGACATCCGTCAACTACGACCTCTTCAACGGTCGCATGATGACACTGCCCGTGTTCGCGTACTCGCAGTACATGAATCAGGGCATCCCGGCGTCGGCCTTCGTCGATCGCGCCTGGGGCGCCGCGCTGGTGCTCATCGTCATCGTCATGGTGTTGAACCTCGTGGCCCGCACCGTGGCGAAGATCTTCTCGCCCAAGCTCGGCCGCTGAACCCTTTTCGTCAGACTCCAGTAGAAACTCCCGAGGAATCGTGTCCAAGAGCATCGAAGTCAACGATCTGAACGTCTACTACGGCGACTTCCTCGCTGTCGAGGGTGTGTCCCTCGACATCGAGCCCCGCAGCGTCACCGCCTTCATCGGCCCCTCCGGCTGCGGAAAGTCCACCTTCCTGCGCACGCTGAACCGCATGCACGAGGTCATTCCCGGCGCGCGCGTCGAAGGCTCCGTGCTGCTCGACGGCGACAACCTGTACGGCGCGGGCGTCGATCCCGTGCTCGTGCGCCGCCAGGTCGGAATGGTCTTCCAGCGCCCGAACCCCTTCCCCACCATGTCGATTCGCGAGAACGTGCTGGCCGGCGTCAAGCTGAACAACCGGCGGATCTCTAAGTCCGACTCCGACGAACTGGTGGAGAAGTCCCTGCAGGGCGCCAACCTGTGGAACGAGGTCAAGGACCGTCTCGACCGGCCCGGCTCGGGCCTGTCGGGTGGCCAGCAGCAGCGTCTGTGCATCGCGCGCGCGATCGCCGTCTCCCCCGACGTGCTGCTGATGGACGAGCCCTGCTCGGCCCTCGACCCGATCTCGACCTTCGCGATCGAGGAGCTCATCACCGAGCTGAAGAACGAGTACACGATCGTGATCGTGACGCACAACATGCAGCAGGCTTCGCGTGTGAGCGACAAGACGGCGTTCTTCAACATCGCCGGCACGGGCAAGCCCGGCAAGCTCATCGAGTACAACGACACGGCGGCGATCTTCACTGCCCCTGCCGTGCAGGCCACCGAAGACTACGTTTCCGGCCGCTTCGGGTGATCCCGAAGGACTGAGCGACGAAGGCCCCCGCGTGAGCGGGGGCCTTCGTCGTTGCGGCACCTGTGCCGCCGTCTGTCAGTCGCGCGGGCTGAGCAGGTAGGCGTTGATCGCGTCGGTGACCCCTCGATCGACCGCCCGGGGATCGCCATCGACGGCCGCAATCGGCGCGGCCAACCGCACGCTCGACAGCAGCCAGGCGGCATCCGCTCGCGTGAGATCGGACACCGCGACCGTCTCGTAGGCGGTCTCGAACCCGCGAGCCTCCAGGTGGGCGAACAGGCTCTGCTGCGTCGTGCCGTGCAGGATTCCGGCGTGGGGTGCGGGCGTGACGAAGCGGTCACCGTAGCGAAGAACGACGGATGCCGTGGGGGCCTCGAGCACGTACCCGTCGGTCGTCACGAACACGGCGTCGTCGGCGCCGCGGCGCTGTGCTTCGCGGATCGCTGCCATGTTGACGGCGTACGACAGCGTCTTCGCCCCGAGGAGCAGCCACGGAGCGCGCGCGGGAACGTCGAGAGCGTAGCCGCGGTCGAGCGTCGCGATCCGCACGCCCGAGGTGCGCGCGCGTGCGTTGTCGGGCGCCGAGGCGAGCGTCACCCAGGCGGTCGGAGACGGACCGTGCTCGACGCCGCGGCTCAGGATGAGCTTGAGGACGTTCTCCCCCGCGCCGGCCTCCGCCGCGACACGCTCGATCGCCGCCCGCCACTGACCAAGGTGCGGAGTCGGCAGGTCGCACAGCCGCGCAGAGTGGGCCAGACGCGCGAGGTGGGGCCCGACCTCCTGCGCGTGGCCGTCGACGACGCCGATCGACTCGAAAACGCCGTCGCCGCGCTGGGCGCTCAGCTCCCCCACACTGAGGGCGGGGGCGGTCGGCTCGACGACGGTGAACGTGTCGACGAAGTCCGTTCTCTGATCGTCGGATGCCACGGGGTCGATCACGAGAGCGAAGCGCCAAGCCATGTCTCGACCCTATGCCCGAGCGCCGACACGCCCGGGCAACGATCGGGAGGGGGCTCGAGGGAATGCCTCGCGTGATGCCTTGTTACACTTTTTTAGCCGGGCCGCAGTAACCCCGGGCTCCATCTTCTGCCGCTGCGAGCGGCCTCGCGCCGAGAGGCGTTCTGCGGCCCGGCACTTTCTTTTCTCCGCTGCCCCGTCGCTGCGGTCAGGCGAGCGCGTCGCGTCGCCAGAGCGCGGCGGCAGCCGAGAGGTCGTCGGCATAGGTCGACAGGCGAAGAGCTCGCGTGGTGAGAGCTGTGGCCCGCTCCGACTCGGTGTTCTCGTAGTCGTCGGCGAGGTGAGTGGAGCCGGTCGCTTGCACCCGACAGAACGCCGCGGCGCGATCGAGCGCGACGGCGAAGTCGCCCTCGAAGAGTCCACGCAGAATCGTGTCGATGAGCTGGACCAGCTCGTCGGGCCCGGCGGGCGCCGGCGCGCCGACCACGACCGGATCGACCGTCGCCATCTCCACGCGACCGCGCTCGAACAGCAACGCCGCGGTGGCGGCATCGTCGTGGATCATCAGCTGCAGCAGGTAGAGCCGCCACAGCGCCCCGGGAAGGGAGCGGGCGGGCGAGCGCGACCACAGCTCGGCGATGTCGTCGATCCCGTGGTCATCGGTGAACGCAACGAGACGCTCGACGACGTCGACGCTCGGGTCGGCCCGGACACGCGACAGGAGGGCCTGGGCGGTGCTGTGCGCGACCCGGGAGACCTCCGCGGGGTCCTCGGCCGCGAAGAGCCGATCGAACAGCTCCGCGGGGCGACGCACCGGCTTGTGGAACTCGCGAGAACTGTCGCTCATCGTTCCAGGCTAGAGCGTCGCCCTCCCCATCGGGGCCGCGACGGACGCCGCGATCAGGCCGTGGCGACCGCCAGGATGGGTGCCGAACTCGGCGTCCCGTCGGGCGACCCGCCGGCAGGCTCCACGGTTACGGCGATCACGTCGCCGGAATGGAACTCACCCTGGAGCACGGCGGTCGCACGACCGTCGGCATCCGTCTCGAAGATGCCCGCCGCAATCGGGGTCTCACCGCGAACGAACCACAGCTCGTAGGTCTGATCGCCGTCCAGGGGCGGCATATTCTCGGCCACCAGCACGCTCTGGCCGGTGGATGCCGACCAGTGCGCCGTGGCGACGACGCCGTCGGGCATCGTCGCGCTGGCCGATTGCGCATCCGGCGCCGTCGTGACCTGCTCGAGCGCGACGAGCGACGCCGGCTTCGTGAGCTGCTGGCTGATCGTCACCGCGCCGAACCCGAGGACGAGGACGGCGACGATGGATGCAGCGAGGGTGAACCAGCGACGGAGACCCCAGCCCGACTCAGCCGCGGCGGTGTCGCGTTGTGGCTCGATCGGTGCGGGGCCGGCGGCGGCAAAGTCCTCGACGTCGGCCTCGGCCCGGGCCGGCTCGGCCTGTTCCTGCGGAAGATCGGTGATGCGAGCCAGCAGCGATGCCCGAATGGATGCCGGCGGCTCGACGGGCTCGACGGTCGCGCTGATCGCGGCGACGGCGTCAGCGGCATCCCGGACGTGGGAGGACCAGTGCGGATTGCCCGCGAGAGCCTCCTGGTATGCGCGTTCGTCTGCTTCGGACAGCGCATTCAGCGCGTGCCCGGCAGCGAGGTCGGCGAAATCCCTCTCGTTCACTTTTCCACCCCCATCTGCGTCCTCAGGCGCGACAATCCGTCGCGCATCCTGGTTTTGACCGTACCGAGCGGCGCCCCGACGAGGGTAGCGATCTCACTCTGGCTATACCCACCGAAGTAGGCGAGCGTGATCGCTTCTTTTTGAGCGTCGGGAAGCGTCGCGAGTGCGTCCACGACGCGCCGCCCATCGATTTTCAGTTCGACCTTCTCAGAGACATCGTCGTAGGCGACGTCCAGATCGCGGAAGCCCACGCGTACGTCACGATCGACACTGGACTGCGACGAGCGGACCCTGTCCACCGCGCGTCGGTGTGCGATCGTGAGCACCCACGATCTTCCTTGACCTTTGTTCGGAGTGAACCGCGCGGCGGATTGCCAGATCTCCAAGAACACCTCCTGGAGCACCTCTTCGCTCTGCGACCGGTCGACGAGCACCCGCAGGATGAGTCCGAACGCACGAGCCGACAGAGTGTCATAGAGCTCAGCGAAGGCGTTCTGATCGCCCGTGGCGATCTTCTGCAGCAATTCTCCGACGTGGTCGACGTGGTCCACCCCGTCTTCGGGGAGAGAGAAACCGTCGATCACCATGACTCCCAGCATGCCGTACCCGCCCCGGACTTCCTTTTCGCGCGCGCGCGTGGCGCGCATGAGGTAAGCAACCGTGACCGATAGAGGGAGAACAACGCGGATCCGCCAACGGCAGGGCATCTTCGAAAATATTCGGAAGAATATTTCCGCGCCTCTGACCTGGTGTTTTCCTGCCGCCTCCACCTCGCCAGGCGAGGAATGCGAGAGAAGCCGCAATCCGAACGTCAGGGGGTCCCGAAGACCCTGTGTACGCCGCAACACGGCGAACCGCCCCTCGCACCGGGGTGTCCTAACGGGTCGCAGACGCGGTCCGAACGATTTCGGAGGAATGTCATGCTCACCAAGAAGAAGCCTGTCGTCGCCGGTCTCGCCCTCGTTCTGGGCTCGGCCTTCGCTCTCACCGCATGTTCGGGTGCCAGCACCTCGGGCGACTCGATGACCGAGGAGTCGTCGGCTCCCTCGATGGCGGCCTCGCCCTCGGCGTCGTCGAACATGATGGACCCGGCCGCGAACCTCGTGGGCCCCGGCTGCGCCGACTACGCCGCTACCGTTCCCGATGGTGCCGGTTCGGTCGAGGGCATGTCCGCTGACCCCGTCGCGGTCGCTGCCTCGAACAACCCGCTGCTGACCACGCTGACCGCGGCCGTCAGCGGCCAGCTCAACCCCAACGTTGACCTCGTCGACACCCTCAACGGTGGCGAGTTCACGGTCTTCGCTCCGGTCGATGACGCGTTCGCCAAGATCGACCCCGCCACGATCGAGACGCTGAAGACCGACACCGATCTGCTCACGTCGATCCTCACCTACCACGTCGTCCCCGGCCAGATCGCGCCCGACGAGATCGAGGGCGCCCAGGCGACCGTTCAGGGCGCCGAGGTGACCGTCTCCGGCAGCGGCGACGCGATCATGGTCAACGACGCCAACGTCATCTGCGGTGGCGTCCAGACCGCCAACGCCACCGTGTACCTCATCGACTCGGTGCTGATGCCCCCGGCTGCGTAATTCCACGCACCCGGACCGATCGATGACCGATCGGAACTGACGGCGAGCGCCGGACCCCAGGCGAGGGGGTCCGGCGCTCGCTCTTTGTTGCGTCCCGCGTGCACGACCCACCACGCGCAGGCCGGTAGGCTGGATGCCACGGGCCTCTAGCTCAGTCGGTAGAGCATCGGACTTTTAATCCGCGGGTCGTGGGTTCGAGCCCCACGGGGCCCACCACGTCAGCGTTACTCGAAGTATCATCCTTGGCCATGTTTACAAGAGTCGCCACCTCCGACAACTTCACACCGCCCCTGTTTGCAGGGGCGGTTTTGGTTTCTTCCCTCTCCGTATGCGCGGTGTACTGCTCGTCGGCGCCCACAAGCAGGTCAAACGGCTCATTGAATTCCACGCCCGTCACCTCATCGGCTTCGACGTAAATTCGAGAGAAGACAGGGGCCTCACCGTTCGGCGAGAAGGTATCGGCGCCGCGTTTCCGACGTGTGAATCCGCGCCCGATATTTCGGGCTGTGACGTTCAGATCAAGTCGCGCCAGCGCAGGCTGCGCGGCACCGCGGGTTTGAGCGGGAGTTGAGGGATGCTTCCCGACGGTCACTCGACGGAAATTGTCATGGTGTCGGCGGGGTCAGGTCGACCTCGCGGAGGACATAGTGGTCGGGGACAGTGAGGGTGTGGAAGTAGTGCACGAAGATCTCGCCGGCTTCTTCCGCGGTGAAGGCCTCGTCGGGGTGGACCAGGGCGCGGCCCGCTCCGTCGTGGAACTCGATGCCCCCCTCCGACGGTGTATAGCCGTTCCACACCATCCCGATCCAGGCGTCGCCACTCAATGGTCATCACCTCCGCGGTTCCTGCCGCATGCAGAAACACGCTCGGCAGCGTCTCCCGCTTCACGTCCCAAGCGCTTTGACCGTCCGGCAGCTTCGACAGAGCAAACGTCGAGCGACCCGGTTCGCCGACCAGAGATAGCATGCGGCGCAGGTTGTCCTCGTAGGACCGCGGACTGTTGATGAGGTTGGCAAACGAGGCACCGTTGACCTCGTAGACGAATGTGGGGTTGGCGATAGTCATGGCACTCGCTCCAGATAGACGCTGGTGACGCTGATGGTCTCGCCGTCGATGTTTACGATCGCGGGGTTCGACTCGGAAACGAGGGTCAGGCTCCAACCGACGAGGCAGAGGGCTTCGGCGTTGTCGCGACAAAGTGTCTTATATAGCGTGGTACGCACCCTGCTGAGTCAGCAGGAGTATCACGATCCCCAGCACTACGATGACGATTCCGCCGGCCACGATCGCGCGTTGCTTGGAACTCTTCACAGGTCAGCCACCAATGGGGCGACTCGTGCACAAGCACCAGTTCCCGTTATTGCCGAAGAAGTTGCGAAAAGGCACATAAGGCACATCGACGCTGCAACGGCGGCCATCGCCGGCACCTACGCCGGTGCAGTTGGTGCCGGCGTTCGAGATGCCGCTGATCACGCCAGTTGGGTTGAAGCGTACGCGCGCGAGGGCGCGTACGCCGGCGCAGAGCACGTGTACCCGGCGTCGGCCGAGGTTGCCGCTGCGGTGCGTGAGTTCGTCGAGGGACGGAGCCACTAGCTCAGCTCGCACTCTCGCCCCAACCGTCCGGCGCCGCGATGTTGAACATCCAGGCGACGCCCCACGGGTCGACGAGTTCGCCGTAGAAATCGCCCCAGACCTGCTTCTCCAGCGACTGGACGACCTCGGCACCACGCTCCACGAAGCTGTCGTAGAACCCCGAGACGCGATCGATCTCGTCGCTCATGAACGCGGCATGCACGCGGTTCTTCCCCCACCCCTTGGCCGGTTCTCCGAAGGCATCCGCCCCCATCACCGTGAATCCCTCGGCGCGGAGCTCGGAGTGCATCACCCCGTCCGCGGGACCATCGGGAATCCCGAAGTCGGCGAACGTCGCGATCACCAGCTCACCGCCGAAAACGGACTGGTAGAAGGTCATCGCCGCGCGGGCCTGGCCGGCGAACGAGATGTAGACAACGAGCGCGGTGGACATGGCGGCATCCTTCCGGGAGTGCGACGGTTCACGCTCACCGTAGACCGCGGCACCCGCGCGCAGAAGAGAGGCATGATCAGGGTGGGCGCGGCTGTTCTTGTTGTCGGCGTGATCGGCGGCCTCGCTGCGATGTGGATGGCGCGCCGTGGGCTCTGAGCTGGGCCTCCGGCATCTGATCGAAGGAGAGAGCGGTTCGTCCCGTTACTACTTCGAGGCGTTCGGGCCCGAGCAACCGTGGGAGAACACGAACGCCTACTCGCTGCGTCGCAAGCGCGACAGGTTCACCCCGGAGATGTTGCGAGGATACTGCCTGGCCTTAGGGATCGATGTGTTCGATACGTCGTTCTACTCCTGACCGGCCTGCCTGGTTGAGCGCACCAGGATCTAGAACCACGCCCGCCGCACCGCGCCCTGCGCGATTTGGCCACCCCGCGGCCGTCCAATGAGACGAATCTGCGGGGGCAGGCTTGACAAACTCTCCCCCTCCCGTGTTGAGGTGTTCGTACTTCACGCAGTCGTATGATTCGTTCGCATCTTCTACACTGAGCCTTCCAGCCGACGCGCCCGCGTTGGACGGAGACCAAGAATCCGCGCCTGCCTTGTGGAAAATGAAGGACGATTCTCTTCCCCACAGAACGGAGAGCGGTATGCCGACCGGGGAGAATGACGTCTACTACACCGGGAACGTCGCGATACGCACGCCCGGTCGTACCACTCCGCCGAGTCATCTGCGGATCGGGCGGTCGGAGGTGTTCCGACTTCGGGCCGTCACATCGGCGGTCGTCGAGCCTCTCGACCCCGCACTCGGCGACGTCTTTCTTTTCTCCTGCCTGAATAGCACGGCTCGTCTGCACGCCGGGGGCAGGACGATGACGATGGATCCTGATTGCGTCCTTGTCGTTTCGGGGTCCCCCTGCGAGGTGACCGCCACCGAGGCGGCCGATGTCGTGTTCTCTGTCTCGACCGGCGACGTGATCCGCGACGCGGGTCTCGACTCGGTCGCGGGCGGACCGAAGATCCACGAGATCGCGACAAACCGCCTATTCGCCGATCCTCTCAACGTCGCCCCCACCCACGCCTTTGACCGCCTCGAGAGCGGGCACAAGGGCCTCGACCCGCGCGAGATCGACTTTCTCAACCTCCTCTGGCTCGGTGTCGTGCAGTCCCCCGCGGACGCGAGTCCCGCTCGGCATTCCTCGGCGTCGTTGCAAGACCGAGCACGCGCTCTGATCGCACGGCTCCACACCGATCCGTCGACCAGCCCGGCGACAGTCGCGGAGATCATGGGCGTGCCGCTGCGCACCCTGCAGCGAGCATTCGCCACGCAGGGTTCTTCGGTCGCGCGCGAGATTCGACGCGCCCGAGTTCAGACGGCCCGGGCGCTGCTCCGCTCCGACTCAGCCTCGGAGTCCCGCGCACTCCACACCGCGCGCGAGGCGGGGTTCGGGAGCGTCGTGACGATGCGGCGCGCGCTCCAGGAGTTCGCCGACGACGAGGCGCAACGGCCCACGACCCACGACCCACGACCCGGCGTAAGCCTCGGCATCCGTTCTCGTCCGCGCTCCGAATAGCCCTCGACGGCAGTGTTCCGTGCGTCGTCGCAGAGAAGAGGGATGCCATGACCACCGACACCGCGACCGGCACCGACGACACACGCACCGTGCGGCGCCCCCGCGCGTGGATCTGGGCGGCGCTGGCGGGCCTCGTCTCCGCCGCGAGCCTGCTGGCGATCGCGGAGCTGTTCGCCATCCTCGTGGCCCGCTCGGCGAGCCCGGTCCTGGCGGTCGGCTCGTTCATCGTCGACTTCGTTCCCCGCCCGCTGAAGGAACTGGCGATCACGGTCTTCGGGGAGTCCGACAAGATCGCCCTTCTCGTGGGGGTCGGTCTGGGTGCGGCGGTCGCCGCCGCTGTCGCCGGCATTTTGCAGTACCGACTGCGTCCCTCGGGCGCGATCCTCCTCGGCGTCGGTGGAGCCCTGGCCACCGCCGCGATCATCACCCGCGCCGGAGCCGGCGCGCTCGCGTGGCTGCCCCCGATCCTCGGCACCGTTGTCGGTGTCGTTCTGCTCGTCCTGATGGTGGGTCGCCTGCGTCGATGGGTGGCCTCGACCGACGCCGATGATGCGACCGGCGCCGCCGTCGATCGCCGTGGCTTCTTCCTCCTCTCCGGTATCGCCGCCGCGTCGGCCGTCGTGGTGGGCGTCGGTGCGCGCGTCGTCAACGCCGCAACCGCGTCGGTCGCGGCCGCTCGCGACGCTCTCCGTCTACCGACGGCCCGGACCACCGTGACCGTGCCGGAGGGTGCGTCACTCGACGTACCCGGGCTTTCCCCGATCATCACGCCGAACGCCGACTTCTACCGCGTCGACACCGCCCTCACCGTCCCCAACGTCGACCCCTCGACGTGGAGACTGACCATCGAGGGCATGGTCGACCAGCCCATCGAGCTGAGCTTCGACGACCTCGTCGCCATGGGCCTCGACGAGTACGGCGTCACTCTGACCTGCGTCTCGAACGAAGTGGGCGGCGGCCTCGTCGGCAATGCGATCTGGACCGGTATCCCCATCCGCGACGTGCTGCGTCTGGCCTCTCCCCAAGCCGACGCCGACATGGTCCTCTCCGAGAGCGTCGACGGGTACACGGCATCCACTCCCCTCTCCGCTCTCACCGACGACGGACTGGATGCCATCTTCGCGGTGGCCATGAACGGCGAACCGCTCCCCTTCGAACACGGATTCCCCGTGCGCATGGTCGTTCCCGGCCTCTACGGCTACGTCTCGGCGACGAAGTGGGTGACCACGCTCACGGTCACCCGCTTCGACCAGGACGAGGCGTACTGGACGCCGCGCGGCTACTCGGCCGAGGCGCCCATCAAGATGTCGTCGCGCGTGGACACCCCCAAGATCGGCGCGCCGGTGTCGGCGGGGCGCGTTCCCATCGCCGGCATGGCCTGGGCGCAGCCCATCGGCATCCAGACCGTCGAGGTGCAGATCGACGACGGTGACTGGCAGCAGGCGACCCTCTCCACGCCGATCAACGACCAGTCCTGGGTGCAGTGGGTCATGGAATGGGACGCCCAGCCGGGCACGCACTACATCACGGTGCGCGCGATCGACAAGCAGGGCAATGTGCAGATTCAGGAGCCGGCGGCGATTGCCCCGAACGGTTCCAGCGGCTGGCAACGCACGCTCGTCACCGTGAGGTAACGCCGCGCCCTGGGGCACCCCTCCCGCACGTGTCAAGTGGTAGTTTTTCTCTACTCGTGACCTCCATGATCACGTCATGCCTTCAGCAAGCATCCCTGCCATCAGTTGCCCACGCTCATGAGCGTCGTCGGTGGCGACGCCCAGGTATTCGCGACGGCATCCACCTTTTCCGAGAAGGACCGACCCATCGCGAGCATGCGGCGCCCGCTTCCCCCCGACTGGGACGGCCAGGTCGATCTCTTCGCGATCGTAAAACTCGACGGTGGCGGAGTCGTCAGCGGGTGGAACCTCGGCGCCGAGCTCATCAAGGGCTACTCAGAGGACGAGATCATCGGGTCTCACTTCTCCCGTTTCTATCGCGAAGAAGACCGTCGCCGCGGTCTTCCCGACCGCTTGCTGGCCGCCGCGCAGCGTGACGGACACGTCGAAGACACCGGCTGGCGCGTCCGTAAGGACGGCAGCGAGTTCTGGGCGCGCGTGACCATCTCTGCGATCCGCAGCGAATCGGGGCAGATCCTCGGTTTCGTCAAGATCGTCCGCGACCTCACCACCGAAAAGCGTGCCGCCGACGAGCAGGCCGCGCTCCAGCGCACGTTCGCGCACGACCTGATCTCGCCCGTCACCGCGCTCCGCGGGTATCTCGAGCTTCTGGCCGACGAGCTTCCGCCCGACCACCGGCTGCTTCGCCTCGCCGGCGAGACCAGCGATCATCTCGTGGCTATGGCCCAAGCCCTCCTGGCCGATGCCAGCGCCCAACCCGAGCGCGGACGCCGCCGGATCACGCTCGATCTCGTGGTGCGTGGTGCGGTTGCGCTCATCCTTCCCGGAGATGCGCCCAACCGCGCGGTCTTCGGGCGGATGGATGCCGTGCCGGTGATCGGCGATGTGCTCGGACTCCGCCGCGCGGTGGCGAACGTGCTCGAAAATGCCGCCAAGTACTCCGACGACATCATCGAAATCCAGGTGTACGAGAGCGACGAGGGAGCCGTGGTGTCGGTGAGCGACCACGGTCGCGGCATCCATCCCGACGAGCTGCGACTCGTGATGCAGGAGGGCGAGCGCGGGCGCTACGCCGATGTGCGCGACGGGGGGAGCGGAATCGGCCTCGCGAGCGTTCGACGAATCGTGAAGGACCACGGCGGGCGGACCCAGATCACGAGCGAACCCGGCGTCGGGACGACGGTGACTTTGACGATTCCCCGCGCCGACGACGAGGTCACTCCGACGGCGTGAGCTCGGCGCCCGCCTCCTCGATCTCGCGGAGCGCGATCGCGCTCGAATCGGGGTGCACCCCGGCAATGAGATCCGTGAGCACCCGCACGGTGCGACCGGCGGCGAGCGCGTCGAGCGCCGAGGCCCGCACGCAGTAGTCGGTGGCGATCCCGACCACGTCGATGTCGCGGATGCCGTGCGCGTCGAGGAGGTCGGCGGCGGTCTGCCCGTCGTCGGTCACGCCCTCGAACAACGAATACGCCGGCTTGCCCTGCCCCTTCTTCAGGTGGTGCGTGACGCGGCGCGTGTCGAACACGTCGTCGTACTCCGCTCCGAAGGTGCCGCCGACGCAGTGGACGGGCCAGGTGTCGACGAAGTCGGGGTTGTCGGAGAAGTGCCCACCGTTGTCGTCGTCGCCGTGATGCCAATCGCGTGAGGCGACGACGAGGGCGTACTCGTCAGCGTGGGCGTCGAGGTACTCCGATATGCGCTGCGCGACCGCATCGCCCCCGACCACCCCCAGAGCCCCGTGCTCGGTGAAGTCGTTCTGAACGTCAACAATGAACAGTGCCCGGCTCATGGCTCGAGCCTACGCGCGGCGGTCACCCTCTCGGCATCCCGTCGCCAGAGTTTCGAGGGCCACCAGATGGCCGCGCCGATGTCGGTGGCGAGCGCGGGGACGAGGAGCGATCGCACCACGAAGGTGTCCAGGAGCACGCCGAACGCGACGATGAACGCGATCTGGGCGAGGAAGAGGATCGGGATGACCCCCAACGCCGCGAAGGTCGCCGCGAGCACCAGTCCGGCCGAGGTGATGACCCCGCCCGTGGCGACCAGACCCCGCAGGATGCCGGCCCGAGTCCCGTGCGCGAGCGATTCCTCGCGCACGCGGGACATGAGGAAGATGTTGTAGTCCACCCCGAGGGCGACGAGGAAGACGAACCCGTAGAGCGGTACCGAGGGGTCGGCGCCGGGGAACCCGAAGAACCCGTCGAACACCAGGGCGCTGACGCCCAGGGCCGCGCCGAACGACAGGATCACCGTGCCGATGAGCAGCAGCGGAGCGACGATCGAGCGCAGGAGTGCCATCAGAATCAGCAGGATCACCACGAGGACGATCGGAATGATCAAGGTGCGGTCGCGGATCGAGGTGTCGATCGAGTCGATGTCGGTTGCGGTCACTCCGCCCACGAGCGCCGCTCCCTCGCCGAGACGGTCGGCGAGATCGACGCGCAGCTGACGCACGGTGTCGTCGGCCGCTGCGGAGTCGGCCGTGTCCGACAGGGTGGCAGCGAGCATGACCTGACCGTCGGAGACGGTCGCCGCGGGCGCGGGCGTCCCGGGCGGGCCGAACGCGGTGGTCTGCAGCGCGCCGTCCACCGCGGTGACCGGAGCCTGTCCGCCGGGGGCGTCGCCCGACAGCACCGCCACCGATTCGACCCCCGAAGCCGCGGTGAGCACCTCGACAGCATCGGCGGCGGACGACTCGTCGACCAGCACGTAGGCGGGACTCCCCGACCCACCGGGGAAGTGCTCGGCGAGCACCTCCTGACCGTCGCGTGCCTCGGATGCGCCGAGCACGAGGTCGCTGGAGGGAACGCCATCGGCCCGCAGCTGCGTCAGCCCGGCACAGGCGGCCAGCAGCACCACGGTGCAGACGATCCAGATCGGCCGCGCACGACGGGCGACGAAGCGCGCCTGGCGGGGCCACAGGCCCTTCACCGGCTGCGTGAGATCCCTCGGCAGGGCCCCCGCACCGGGCTTCGGGGGGAACGGCCAGAACGCCACACGGCCGAACAACGCGAGGAGGGCCGGAAGGAAGGTGAGGGCCGACAACATCGCGAACGCGATGCCGATCGAGGCGATCGGACCGAGCGCACGGTTGTTCGCGAGATCGGACAGCAGCAGGCACAGCAGTCCCGCGATCACCGTGCCGCCGGAGGCGAGGATCGGCTCGACCGCGCCCCGCCAGGCGGTCACCGTGGCGTCCCAGCGGGGTCGCCCCTCACCGATCGCCTCACGGAATCGTGCCGTGTAGAGCAGGGCGTAGTCGGTGGCCGCGCCGATGACCAGGATGAACAGGATTCCCTGCACCTGGCCGTTGAGCACCACGATCTGGGCGTAGGCCAGCCACCACACCGTCAGCAGCGCGACGCACAGCGCGAACACCGAGGTCAGCAGGACGAGGATCGGCAACAGTGGCGAGCGGTACACGACGATGAGGATGACGAACACCGCCGCCAGGGCCACGATGAGCAGCAGCCCGTCAATGCCGAGGAAGCCCTCGACCAGGTCGGCCGTGAAGCCCGCGGGGCCGGTGACCCACGCCTGCACCCCCTCGGGCGCATCGGCGGAGACGAGTTCGCGAATCTTCTCGACCACCTCGCCCACCTCTCCCGAGGCGTCGACCGGCACGAAGATCTGCACGGCCTGCCCGTCGTCCGAGACCACCGGCGGACTGGTCTCGCCGCGGATGCCATCGAGCGCGGCGATCTCCGACGTCAGGGTCTGGAGTTCGCTCCGCTGCGCGTCGGAGAGCGCGGACCCGTCGGCCGTCTCTGCAACGACGATGGCGGGGATCGCCTCGGCGCCCACGAAGTCGGGCAGACGCTCGCTCACGCGCGTGGCATCCGCCGACTGCGGAAGGAACGAGGACTGGTCGTTCGTCGCGACCTCGTCGACCTTGCCGAAGTACGGTCCCCCGATCGAGCCCCCGACCACCCAGATCAGAACCAGAAGGCTCGGGATGCCGATGCGCAGCCACCGCGACACCGCGGGCGCGGTGCGACGCGTGTCGCGGCGAGAGGGTGAGACTTCTGCGGATGCCGGAGTGCGGGACATATCGCTAGATTATCTAGCTAACAGGCTGTGGCGCTACTCCTTGTTCGGCGAGAGCGTCAGCCGCGGGTGAAGAGCAGGACGATCGAGATGACGAAGGCGCCGACGCCCAGGGCCGAAACTCCACCGGCGAGCAGGGCCACGAAGCGGACGACCGGCGACGAGGCCGACAGTCGCATGCGGTGCATGCTGCCCCGGCGATAGAAGATATCGGTCATGTCGGCGGGTCCGACCCGGGCATCATCGTGAGACGACAGGGGCGCCTCGTTGACTCCCCCGTGCTCGTCGAACCACCGCACGACGCGATGATCGTCGACGCGCTCGACGACCGCCCGGGCGGGCAGCCACGTGCCGTCGGCGAGAAGAAGGACCACTGCGGCGAGCGCGAGCAGCACGCCGACTCCCAGCCCCACCCAGGTGAAGAGCTCGACGACGATATCGACGACGTTCGACACGGGGGCTCCTGCGGTTCGCGGGACGATCATCTCCGCGCCGGGGCGCGATGGGGTGGGGGTCTCAGCCTAGCGGGCGCCCGCCCGGCATCCCGCGACGTGGGGGCGCTCGGGAAAATCGAAAGGCCCGGGAATCCCGGGCCTTTCGTGTGCTGGAGCCGCCTAAGGGAATCGAACCCTTGACCTATTCATTACGAGTGAATCGCTCTGCCGTCTGAGCTAAGGCGGCGCGCTCCGCTGACGCGTGCACGATCATCGATCTTACATGCTCAGCGGGCCGCCTGACCAATCGGCCCGCGCGATCAGTAGTCGCCCGTGGCGGAGCGGTCGGCGAGGATGTCGCGGCTCGACGACAAACCCAGGCGCGTGGCGCCGGCGGCGATCATCTGCTCCGCGGCGGCGCGCGTGCGAATACCGCCGGATGCCTTGACCTCGGCGCGGTCGCCGACCGTGCTCTTCATGAGCTCGACCGCGTGGACGCTCGCGCCACCCGCGGGGTGGAAGCCGGTGGACGTCTTCACGAAGTCGGCACCGGCAGCCACCGCAGCCGTGCACACGGCGACGATGGCGTCGTCGGAGAGAGCCGCCGACTCGATGATCACCTTGAGGACGGTGGGCGCGGGAACAGCGGCGCGGACCGCGCGGATCTCTGCCTCGACGACCTCGTAACGCCCCTCGACGGCGGCGCCGATGTCGATGACCATGTCGATCTCGTGGGCGCCCTGCGCGACGGAGAGCGCGGCCTCGGCAGCCTTCACCTCGGCGTGGTGCTTACCGCTCGGGAAGCCGCACACCACCGCGATCTTGAGTCCTTCGGGGACCTCGACGGGGAGGAACGACGGTGACAGGCACACACTGTAGGTGCCGAGCTCGGCGGCCTCGGCGATCGTGCGCTCGACATCGGCGCGCGTGGCCTCGGGCTTGAGCAGCGTGTGGTCGATGAAGGTGGCCAGGTCAGCGGCGGTGGTCATGAGTGCTCCTTCGGGCGGGGACGACGACAAGCCTACGTTCCGCGTGGTGGGACGCGCTCGCCCGAGCCCTATCCGCAGCGCAGACCCTCTTCGGGCACGGTGCCATCGATGAGGTAGGCATCGACGGCGTCGGTGACACAGGCATTACCGGTGTTGTATCCGAGGTGTCCTTCGCCGACATTGGTGACGAGCACGCCCTGGGAGAGCTGATCAGCGAGCCGCTGGGCGCCCTCATACGGGGTCGCCGGGTCTCCGGTGGTGCCGATCACAACGATCGGGGGCGAGCCGGGGGCGGTGATCGGCTGCCGGAGACCGGTGGGCGGCGCAGGCCAGGACGCGCAGGGGTCTCCCCCGCCCGCCCAGTACGGGGCGATCACCGGTGCTTCGACGTCGAGCCGCTTCTGCAATGCGTCGAGATCGGCATCGCTGCCGTCGTCGGGATAGTCCATGCAGTTGTAGGCGGTGAAGGCCTCGATCGTGTTGCCCTCGTAGACACCGCCCACGCGGCCGTTGTAGAAGTCGGCGAGTTGGAACGCGACGTCGGCGCGCCCGTTGCTCGCATCGGACAGCGCCGAACGCAAGTAGGGCCAGCTGTCTTCGCTGTACAGGGCCGACGCGATGGCGGTCATCAGCGAGTCGCCCCCGAGCTTTCGACCGTCGGACGCGGTGAGGGGCCGCGCATCGACGCGGGCGAGAAGGGCCGACAGGTCGTTCAGGGCATTGTCTACAGAGCCGGCGAAAGGGCACTCGTTCGTTCGTAGGCAGTCGGCGATGAAGGCCCGGAGGGCGTTCTCGAACCCGACCGCCTGGTCGATCGAGGTGTCACTCACCGAAGTGCTCGGGTCGATCCCGCCGTCGAGCACCATTCGGCCCACTCGGTCGGGGAACAGTCCCGCGTACGTGGCGCCGAGGAACGTGCCGTACGAGAAACCGAGGTAGTTCAGTTTCGGGTCACCCAGCACCGCCCGCAGCACGTCCATGTCGCGCGCGGAGTTCTCGGTGGTGAGGAAGGGCAGGATCCCGTCGCTGCCGGCCTCGCACGCTCGGGCGAAGTCCGCCGCGCGTTGATCGAGTGCCGCCTGCCGTTCGTCGCTGCCGCGGGCTCCGGGAGGGATGTCGTACAGGTAAGCGTCGAGCTGGGGCGCGTCGTAGCAGTGCACCGCCGTGGACTCCCCCACCCCGCGCGGGTCGAACCCGATCACGTCGTAGGCGTCGGCCAGCGCATCGTCGACGAGGATCGACAGCTGTTGCTTCGCGAGCGAGACACCGCTCGCTCCGGGTCCGCCGGGGTTGGTCAGCAGGGAACCGAGCGGCTCGCCCGACGTCGCGCGATGGCGGACGACGGCGAGTTGCAGGTCGCCCGTACCCGGGGCGGCGTAGTCGCGGGGAACCGTGACCGTCGTGCAATCCAGGCCCGTGCCGCACTCCTCCCACGCCAGCGTCTGCCCGTAGTAGGGCAGGAGCTCGGCCGAGACTCCGTCGGTCTGCGGGGCGAGCGACGCGCCGCCGCCCGGGGCCATCGGCGGGATCTGTGCGTAGAGGCATCCGGAGAGCGCGACGGCGAGGGCGGCAACGCCCGCGACCGCGGTGACGATCCGTCGGCGGAGGCTCACGGCGCTGATCCGTTCGCGACGGTGATGAGCAGACTCTCGAGCGCGAGGAGCGGTGCGGCGTTCTGCTCGAGGTGGCGCCGTGTGTCGGTGATGCGGTCGAGCACCCCGAGGGTGCGCGCCGGGGTCCATTCGGTCGCGAGGACGCGCAGGTCGTCGAGGCGCTCGGCGTTGACGAGGTCGCCGTCGCGCCCGTACTGCAGCATCACCACGTCGCGGAAGAGTGACTGCAGGTCGGTGAGGACCCGGTCGATGCCGTCGCGGAGGCTCCGCGTCGCGCGGCGCTTCTGGTCGTCTTCGAGCGCGTTCAGCTGACCACGCACGCTCGGCGGCACCGCGGCACCCTCGGCCACACCGAGGGTGCGCAGGAGCGTGCGGCGCTCCTCTTCGTCGCGCGTGGCCGTGAGCGCTTTTGCGTCGTCGGTGGCCAGGCGCACGATGTGTCCGGCGACCTCGACGGCATCGCTGATCCCGCGCACCGCGAGCACGGACGACAGCGTCTCGGCGCGGCGAGCGCGGGCGTCGTCGTCGGTGGCCAGGCGCTGCGCCATGCCGATATGCCGCTGCGCGTGACGGGCGGATTCTTCGGCGATGTCGGCGGGCACGCCGGTGCGCTCGACGATCAGCGACGCGACGTCGGCGACCGACGGTTCGCGGAGCCGCAACACCCGGACCCGCGAGCGGATGGTGGGCAGAAGATCGGCGTCGCTGGGGGCGCACAGTACCCACACGGTCTGCTCCGGCGGCTCTTCGAGGGCTTTCAGCAGCACGTTGGACGTGCGCTCGGCCATGCGATCGGCGTCTTCGACGACGATCACCCGGTGGCGACCGAGTGAGGGAGCGAACGATGCCCGCTCGACGAGGCGCCGTGCCTCATCGATGCGGATCACGACCTGCTCGGTGCGGAGCGCGGTGAGATCGGGGTGCGTGCGGGCGAGCACCTGGCGCTGGGCCGCCTCGTCGCCGGGGTCGGCGATGAGTGCCGCGGCGAAGGCGTACGCCAGCGTCGACCGCCCCGATCCGGGCGGACCGGTGATGAGCCAGGCATGGGCCAGGGCTGCCGGGTCGGACGCGGCGGCGCGCAGCGTCTCGACCGCTTCGACCTGCCCCCACACGGCGTCCCACGGGAACGGCGCCGGGGTGGGACGAGCGGGCGAGTCCAACACGGCGGGCATGCGTTCCACCCTAATCGCGGCGTCCGACACGGCCGCTGTCGATCGGCTGAGCGTCGAGGCGGGTGTCGGGCCGGCTGTCGTGCCGCTCAGGAGAGACGGGATGCCACGGCCTCGCGCACGCGCGTCGCCAGGTCGGGCGCCGGCTCGGTGGCATCCAGCACGAGGAAACGCTCGGGCTCCGCGGCGGCGAGCGCGAGGAAGGCGGAGCGGACGCGCTCGTGGAACTCGGCTTTCTCGGCCTCGAGGCGGTCGAACGGTTTGTCGGCCGCGTCGAGGCGTGCCCGCGCCGACGCCGGGTCGAGGTCGAGCAGCACGGTGAGGTCGGGGAGCAGCCCGCCGGTGGCCCAGAGCGATAGCTCGCGCACGTCGCCGGCGTCGAGCACGCGCCCCGCACCCTGGTACGCGACCGAGGAGTCGAGGTAGCGATCCTGGATCACGATGTCACCACGCGCGACCGCGGGCTGGACCACGGTCTCGATGTGGTGCGCCCGGTCGGCGGCGTAGAGCAGGGCCTCGGCGCGGGGGGCGATGTGACCGCGGTGATGCAGCACGATGTCGCGGATGAGCACGCCGACGTCGGTACCGCCCGGCTCGCGGGTGCGCACGACCTCGCGGCCCTGGGCGCGCAGCCACTCCTCCAGGAGCGCGGACTGCGTCGTCTTGCCGGCGCCGTCGCCTCCCTCGAACGTGAGGAAGAGTCCGGGTCCCCCGGCTGCCGCCGCGCGGGGGGCGTGCGGCGGCCGGGAGGATTCGGTCGTCACGACTTCTTCGCCGGGGCCTTGCGCGTGGTCGTCGTCTTCTTCGCCGCGGTGCGCTTGGGCGCGGGACCCTTGGCACGCTTGTCGGCGATGAGCTCGACAGCACGCTCGAACGTGATCTCCATCGCGTCTTCGCCGCGCGGCACCGTGGCGTTGGTCTCACCGTCGGTGACGTACGGGCCGAACCGGCCGTCCTTCAGTTTGATCGGCTTGCCGCTGACGGGGTCGGCGTCGAACTCCTTGAGGGCGCTCGAGGCACGGCGCGCGCCGTACTTGGGCTCGGCGTACTTCGCGAGCGCTTCCTCGAGCGTGATGTCGAAGATCTGCTGCTCCGCGTCGAGCGACCGCGAATCGGTGCCCTTCTTCAGGTACGGACCGAACCGGCCGTTCTGCGCGGTGATCTCCGCCCCCGTTTCGGGGTCGGCACCGACGACGCGCGGCAGCGACAGCAGCTGGAGCGCGGTGTCGAGGTCGATCGTGTCGACCGACATCGAGCGGAAGAGGGATGCCGTGCGGGGCTTGGGCGCGGCCTCCTTCTTGGCGCCGCGCTTCTTGGGCGCCTCGACGACCTCGCCGGTGGCTTGATCGACCTCTTCGGGGTCTTCGGGCTCCACCTCTTGCACGTAAGGACCGAACCGGCCGTCTTTCACGACGACGAGCTTGCCGTTGTCGGGGTTCTCCCCGAGAACGCGATCACCCGCGACGGGAGCCTCGATGAGTTCCTGCGCCTTCTCGGGCGTCAGTTCGTCGGGCGCGAGGTCTTCGGGGATGTTGACGATGCGGGGCTTGGCCTCGGGGTCGGCGCCGGGCTCGGTCACTTCGAGGTACGGGCCGTACTTGCCGAAGCGAAGGGTCGCGGTGTCGGTGATGCGCGTCGAGTTGAGCTCGCGCGCGTCGATCTCGCCGAGGTTCTCGACGATGTGCCGAAGGCCCACCTGGCTCTCGGAGCCGAAGTAGAAGGCCTTGAGCCACTCGGTACGGCGCTGCTCGCCGCGAGCGATGGCGTCGAGGTCGTCTTCGAGCGCGGCAGTGAAGTCGTAGTCGACGAGGTCGGCGAAGTGCTGCTCGAGCAGGCGCACGACGCTGAAGGCGAGCCAGCTGGGCACGAGGGCCTGGCCGCGCTTCGTGACGTAGCCGCGGTCGAGGATCACGCCGATGATGCTGGCGAAGGTCGACGGACGACCGATGCCCTTCTCTTCGAGCGCCTTGACCAGGCTCGCTTCGGTGTAACGGGGCTTGGGCGACGTGCTGTGGCCCTTGGGCTCGACGTCGCTGATGGCCAGCTCGTCGCCGACGGCGACCGCCGGCAGCGACTGGTCGGCGTCGTCGTCGTTGCGCTTCTCGTCGTTGCCCTCTTCGTACGCCTCGAGGAAGCCCTTGAAGGTGTAGACGGTGCCCGACGCGGTGAACTCGGCCTGCCTCTCACCCGCCTGGACAGCGAGGGTCACCGTGGTGGTCTCGTACTTGGCATCCGCCATCTGGCTGGCGACGGTGCGCTTCCAGATCAGGTCGTACAGCTTCTGCTCGTCACGGTCGAGCGACGAGGCAAGCGAGGCGGGCGTGCGGAAGTGCTCGCCCGAGGGACGGATCGCCTCGTGCGCCTCCTGCGCGTTCTTAGACTTGCTCTTGTACAGGCGGGGGTTGGCGGGGACGGCCTTGTCGCCGTAGAGCGCGACCGCCTGCTCGCGCGCCGCCTTGACCGCCTGCGTCGACAACGCAGTCGAGTCGGTACGCATGTAGGTGATGAACCCCTTCTCGTAGAGACGCTGAGCGACGCCCATGGCGTGCTTCGCGCTCATTGAGAGCTTGCGCCCCGCCTCTTGCTGCATCGTCGAGGTCGTGAAGGGAGCGCGGGGGCTGCGCGTGCCGGGCTTGGACTCGACCTTGGCGACGGTGGCCTTGGCCGCGGCGACGATGTCGGCGGCGAGCGCGCGAGCCTGCGCCTCGTCGAGCACGACGACGGCCTTCTTGAGCTTTCCGTTGTCGTCGTAGTCGCCACCGCGGGCAAGCGGGGCGCCGTCGAGGCGGTTGAGGCGTGTGGTGAAGGAGGAGCCCGACTTGGATGCCAGGGCCTCGACGTCCCAGTACGACGCCGACACGAACGCCATGCGCTCGCGCTCGCGCTCGACGACCATTCGCGTGGCGGCGGACTGCACACGGCCGGCGCTCAGAGCGGTGCCTTCGCGTCCGGACCCGACCTTGCGCCAGAGCACCGGCGAGACGTCCCAGCCGTAGAGGCGGTCGAGCACGCGGCGGGTCTCTTGCGCATCGACGAGAGACACGTCGAGCTCCCGGGTGTGGTTGACGGCGTCCTGAATGGCGTCTTTGGTGATCTCGTGGAACACCATGCGGCGCACGGGCACCTTGGGCTTGAGGACTTCGCGCAGGTGCCACGCGATGGCTTCGCCCTCGCGGTCACCATCAGTGGCGAGCAGGACTTCGTCGGCGGACTTCAGCGCGCGCTTGAGCTCGGCGACCGTCTTGGTCTTGCGGTCGTTGACGACGTAGTACGGATCGAAGTCGTTCTCGACGTCGATGGAGTACTTGCCGTACGCCGCTTTCTTGTCGGCCGGGATCTCCTTCTTGGAGGCCAGGTCGCGGATGTGCCCGACCGAGCTGAGCACCTCGTAGTCGTCGCCGAGGTATCCCTGGATCGACTTCATCTTCGTCGGGGACTCGACGATGACGAGCTTCTTGCCGTTTGCCACTGGGGTCCTTTCTTCGTTGCACACCATACACACGCCTTCCTGGTCGGGATCCGGGAGGTCATACGCGGTCGAGACATCGGGCGGTCCAGCCCGCGAGCGTGCAGCGAATGGAATTCCACCGTACGCGCTGCCGACCCCCACCGTGGCGACGAGACCGTCGAGGGTGCACTCAGACACATCCACACCCCCGGCATCGGCCACCTGCGCTGCCGCCTCGCAGGGGACGCCAGCGATCGCTCCGCTGAGGGTGTCGGCGGCGGCGAGGGCGGCGGCATCCGCGATCCCAGCCAGGTGTGCCGACTGCGCGGCGGCGCCGGCGACGATCGCCAGGCCCAGGGCGGTGACGGCGATCGCCGCGATCACCCCGGTAGCCGACACGGCCCCCGCCATCACCCACCCCCGTCCAGCGCGCAGGATCGCGCGGTGAGCGGCCCGAGGGGCACCGGCCCCGGGGCCCGGGCCGACGCCTGGACGCAGACGAGGCGATCCGCCCGCTCGATGCTCGCCGTCGCGCCCACGTCGGCGATTACCGCATGCCCACGCGCATCGTCGCCCCTGCCGAACAGACGGGCCGACTCCGCGGCCGCGTGCTGCAGGCGGATCGCCGTGGTGCCCGCCGATAACGCCCCGAGACCGAGGGAGAGCACGATCACGATCGCCGGGAGGGCCACGGCGAACTCCGCCGCGACCGCCCCTCGATCGTCGAGACGAGGTCGCCTCATTGCACCGTGAGGGCGCGGCGGACGAGATCGGTCAGGATGCCGCGCACCTCATCGCTGCGCATGATGACGACCAGGAGACCCGCAAAGGCGACAGCCGCCATCGTCGCGATGGCGTACTCGGCGGTGGCGGCACCGCGATCGTCGAGGAAGAGTGCGCCGGCACGACGCGTCGTGAGAGGGGGGAGCACCGGGATCTCCGTCCGGGGGCCGAGGGGGCGAGCGGAGAACGGCGAGAAGCGGACGACGAACATGGAATTCCTTCGTGATTCGGAGGTGGCGGGGAGGTGGGCACAGATCATGGGACGACGCGGGGCGTCAGAACGGGAGAACGCTGGAGCGCAGCACCCCCAGCACCGCGGGGATAACCGCGAGGAGGAGGAAGGCCGGCAGAGTGCAGATGCCGAGGGGCAACAGCAGGCGTGTCGACAGGCGGGCAGCAGCCTCGCGGCCCCGTGTGCGCGCCCGCTGTCGCGCGAGCCACGCCTCTCCGCGGAGCAGTTCCACGGCGGGTGCGCCGGCTCGGACCGAGAGGTCGAGCGTCGCCTCGACCTCCGCATCGGATTCGCCCCGAGCGCCCGAGCGGTGAGCGGCGACGAGCGCTCGAGCCCGGTCGATCGAGGCGCCCGACGACAGCGCGACGGCGAGCAATTCGGCATCCCACCCGGGGATGCCGGCGGGCGGGGCCGCCTGACGGGCCAACCGCCCGACCCAGAACCGGGCGAGGCCGACGAGCGCCAGACCGGCAAACGTGCAGAACAGCCCGAGAGGGTCGCTGACAAGGACCGAGAACGTATCGATCCCGAGGAGGAAACCGAGAGGGAGACCCACGAGCGGGAGCCAGCTCAGCAGCCGCCCCGTTGCCGTGGGCTCGGTGAGCGCCACAGTCACCTCCGCCCTCACCTCTGCGGCATCGCGCAGGGCCGCCACCGCCGAACGCAGCGTGTCGGCGAGGGGCGCTCCGACAGACGTGGCGACGGCCCAGACCGAGGCCACGTCGAGCCAGACGCCGCCGCCGCCGCGGAGCACAGCGACGAGATCACCGCCGACCTCGGCAGTCGCGGCCACACTCGCCAGGAAAGGGTCGCCGTCGCGGGCGAGATGCCGCCAGGCAGGCACCGCTGCCACCCCGGCAGACAGCAGCACCGCCAGTCGCATCGTGGTCCCGATCGCGCCGGCATCCGGCTCGGGCCTCGCCCGGACGATCAGTCCCACCGTTCCCCCTCGATCGCGAGCCGGTCGTCGTCCAGCGTCAGCCGACCGATTCCGACGACGCGTCGTCGTCCCGCCACCCGCTCGACGTGCACGACCGCCTGCAACGCGCTCACGGCCTGTCGCCCCACCGCCATGGCATCCATGCCCGCCAGCGCTCCCAATGCCTCCAGGCGTGCCGGCACCTCGGCGAGCCCCCGGGCGTGGAGCGTGCCGGCGCCCCCGTCGTGCCCGGTGTTCAGGGCGAGTAGGAGCTCGCGGATTTCGTCACCGCGGCACTCCCCCAGCACAAGCCGGTCAGGTCGCATCCTTAGCGCTTCGCGCACGAGACGGGCAAGCCCCACCCCACCAGCTCCTTCGAGGTTCGCCTGACGCGCCTCGAGCGCGACGTGGTGAGGGTGCCGCGGGCGAAGCTCGGCGACCTCTTCGATCGTGACGATCCGCTCGGCGGCCGGCACGCGTGAGAGCATCGCCGCCAGAAGAGTGGTCTTTCCCGCGCCGGTCGCCCCGGTGATCAGGACGTTCGAGCGTTCGTCGACCAACGCCTCCACCCGCCGACGCCCGTGGTCGGAGAACATGCCGGACGCCGAGAGAGCGTCAAGATCCGGTGCGTCCCACCGGGGAACGCGGATCGAGATCGTCGTACCGCGGACGGCGATCGGGGCGAGGACCGCATGAACCCGCACGCCCCGCTCGATGCGAACGTCAACGCACGGCGCAGCATCGTCGAGATGGCGCCCACCCAGCGCAATGAGGCGCACCGCGAGTCGCCGTACCTCCGCCTCGTTCGCCCACCACGACGCCATCCGCTCTGCGCCGTGACCGCGGTCAACGAACAGCCCGTCTTCCCCGTTGATGAAGAGATCGCTCACCTCGGGGTCTTCGAGAAACGGCCGAAGAAATGCCAGTGCCGGGTCCGTCCATGCCGACGGCACGGACGACGTCGAGGAACGTGGCGCGGAAACGGGTTCCCGGGGAAGAAGGCGAAGGGGGGTGGTCACGTCGATGACGGTACGGAGATTGCCCCCGTCGGCGCGGCGCGATTCTGCCGTTTCGTGGGGAACACCGCCGCTCGGCGCGGTGGGGAGGAGGGGTCAAGCCCGCGACGTCGCGGAGCCACCCGAGAAAGAGAGAAGGCGGCATCCCGTCAGTGGGGGGCGAGGGATGCCGCCACGCGCCGGAGAAAAATTGGGGGGCTCCCCCCGGCGCGCTGCCCGAAGCGATGTTCGGGCGTCCATAAGGTTACGCAGTTCAGGGGCCGCAACCAACTCGATTACCTCGATAAGAGAGCGATATATCAGGTGGGTCGCTCGGAACCGATGCCAACTATCGGAGGTGGCCGCTGCCTCCACCCCCTAGATAGCGTGACGGTGGCGCGAGGACGCGCCGTGCATTCGAACGCGAAGGAGCGCCACGATGAGCAGCCAGATCGATCATCTCCTCAACGAGACCCGCCGTTTCGCCCCCTCGGCGGAGTTCACCGGGAACGCCGTCGCCGACGCGAGCCTGTACGAACGTGCGTCCGCCGATCGCGAGGGGTTCTGGGCCGACCAGGCCCGCGAGCTGCACTGGCACACCCCCTTCACTCAGGTGCTGGACTGGTCGAACCCGCCCTTCGCCGAGTGGTTCGCCGACGGCGAGCTCAACGTCGCCTACAACTGCCTCGACCGCCACGTCGAGGCCGGCAACGGCGACCGCATCGCTCTGCGCTGGGAGGGCGAGCCCGGCGACCAGCGCAACGTCACGTATGCCGAACTCACCGACGAGGTCAAGCGCCTATCGAACGTGCTCCTCGACCTCGGTGTCGAGCGCGGCGACCGGGTCGCGATCTACCTCCCCATGATCCCCGAGGCCATCGCCTCGATGCTTGCCGTCGCCCGCATCGGAGCCGTGCACTCGGTCGTCTTCGGCGGGTTCTCTGCCGACAGCCTCCGCGCGCGCATCGACGACGCCGGAGCGAAGCTCGTCATCACCGCCGATGGTGGCTGGCGCAAGGGCAAGGTCTCGCCCCTCAAGCCCGCGGTCGACCAAGCCCTCGCTGACCGCAACGGGTCCGGCATCCAAGACACCGTCGAGCACGTACTCGTCGTCAAGCGCGGCGAGAACGACGTGCAATGGACCGACGACCGCGACATCTGGTGGCACGACGTGGTGCCGCAGGCCTCGGCCGACCACGAGGCCGAGGCCTTCCCCGCCGAGAACCCCCTGTTCATCCTCTACACCTCGGGCACCACCGGGAAGCCGAAGGGAATCCTCCACACCTCGGGCGGGTACCTGACGCAGGCGGCGTTCACCAACCGTGTGGTGCACGACGTGCACCCCGACACCGACGTGTACTGGTGCACCGCCGATATCGGATGGATCACCGGCCACACCTACGTCGCCTACGGTCCGCTCGCCAACGGCGCAACGCAGCTGCTCTTCGAGGGCACCCCCGACACCCCGCACCCGGGTCGCTGGTGGGAACTCATCCAGAACCACGGCGTGACCATCTTCTACACCGCGCCCACCGCGATCCGATCGTTCATGAAGATCGGCCGCGACGTGCCGCAGAGCTTCGATCTGTCGTCGCTGCGGCTCCTCGGATCGGTCGGCGAACCCATCAACCCCGAGGCGTGGGTCTGGTACCGCGACATCATCGGCGGCGACCGCGCCCCGATCGTCGACACGTGGTGGCAGACCGAGACCGGCGCGATCATGATCTCGGCCCTCCCCGGCGTCACCGAGACGAAGCCCGGCTCCGCACAGGTGCCGCTCCCGGGCATCTCCATCGACGTCGTCGACGACGCCGGCGAACACGTGGGCCACGGCAACGGTGGACTGCTCGTCATCACCGAGCCATGGCCGTCGATGCTGCGCGGCATCTGGGGCGACCCCGACCGCTTCGTCGAGACCTACTGGCAGAAGTTCGCCGACAAGGGCTACTACTTCGCCGGCGACGGCGCCCGCCTCGACGACGACGGCGACGTGTGGCTGCTCGGCCGCGTCGACGACGTCATGAACGTCTCGGGCCACCGCCTCTCGACCGCCGAGATCGAGTCGGCCCTCGTCGGACACGAGGGCGTGGCCGAGTCCGCCGTCGTCGGCGCGGCGGATGAGACGACCGGTCAAGCGGTCGTCGCATTCGTGATCATCAAGAGCCGCTATCTGAAGAAGAACGGCGTCGACGGGCTCGGCGACGAGCTGCGAAAGTGGGTGGGCGAGCAGATCGGTCCCATCGCGCGCCCCCGCGACGTCTACATCGTCGGCGAGCTGCCCAAGACCCGCTCCGGCAAGATCATGCGGCGTCTGCTGCGCGACGTCGCGGAGGGCCGAGACGTTGGCGACACCACCACGCTCGCGGACACGATGGTGATGAGCACCATCTCGGGGCAGGTGAAGAAGAAGTAGCGGTGGATGCCGTCGGGTTCGGCGCTCGCACCCGGAGAGGGACGCGCCTATTGCGCATCCGCGCGGATGGCGCCGGTCCCCGCAACGGAACGGGTTCCCGGCGACTCGACCGTCCGCGAGTCGCCGGGAACCCGTTTGCGCACTACGGCGTCGTGCTGGGGCGCTGCCGCTGGGGGTGAGCCGCTTCGTACGCGTAGGCGAGGCCGAGGAGCGTCGCCTCATCGAACTGCTTGCCGACCAACTCTGCGCCAACAGGGAGGCCTGCGCTCGTGAAGCCGGCCGGGAAGCTGATCGCCGGTGCGCCAGCGGAGGAAGCGAGGAAGGCGTTGACGGCTCCCCAGTTCGAGACGCCGAGGGCCGAGGCCGCCTCCTTGGAGCTCGGGTAGAGAAGCGCGTCGATGTCGTTCTCCTCCATGAAGGCGGCGAATGCCTCGCTGAACGCGGCCGCGGGCTGTACGACCTCCACGTCGTAGGACGGATCGGTCGTATCGGGGCCGCCGACGAGCGGTGCGAGAGAGGCGCTCACATCCGTGACGATGCCACCGTTGCGGGTCATCTCCGCGAAGGTCAGGCCCTCGTGAGCGGGCCCGAAGTCCTTCAGGTACTTGTCGAAGGCCTCCTCCATCTCCCAGTCGTTCTGCATCGCAGATTGTGACGTGAACTCCAGCGACGAGAGGTGCGACACGACCGCGCCCGCGTCTACGAGGTCAGCTTCCATCCGGGTCATGACGTCGTTGATCTCCTGGGCGGCCGGCGAATCGCCGAAGGCGCTGTCCAGTACGACGATGTGCGCGCCATCGAGGGCCTCCGGGTCGAGGGCGTCGAGGTACGAGTCGGGCCGCGGCGCGTCTGCTCCGAGGGCAACCGCGTCGTCCGGGTCGTCGACGCCGCCGAGGAGGTCGAGGGCGACCGCGATATCGCTCACCGAGGTCGCCATCGGGCCGACAGTGTCGAGGCTCGTCGAGACCGGCGCGATCCCGGAGCGGCCGATCAGACCCTTCGTGGGCCTGATGCCGACGCCCGAGGTCGCCGATGCGGGCACGCGAATGGAGCCGCCGGTATCGGTGCCGAAGGCGAGCGGTGCGAAGTTCGCCGCGACGGCGACCGCGCTTCCTCCGCTGGAGCCCGACGGGTTCTTGGTCAGGTCGTAGGGGTTGAGCGTCTGACCGCCGAAGGAGCTCACGGTCGCGAATCCGTAGGCGAACTCCTGCAGGTTCGCCTTACCGAGGATGATCGCCCCGGCATCCCTCAGCTGCTCGACGACGAAGGCGTCGTTGTCGGGAGTGGCCCCGCCGAGCGCGGCCGACCCGACGCTCGTCGGCATGTCGGAGGTGTTGATGTTGTCCTTCAGGATGACCGGGATACCGAACAACGGTCCGCGCGAACCGGACTTGCTGCGTTCCTCGTCGAGCTCCGCCGCCGTGTCGAGCGCGTCGGAGTTCACGTAAACCATCGCGTTGAGGGCGGGGCCCTCGTCGTCGTACGCCTCGATCCGGTCGAGATAGGCACCGACGAGTTGCTCGCTCGTCAGTTCGCCCTCCTCGAGCGCGGCCTGGATCTCGACGATCGTGGGTTCGGTCGTGATGTAAGTCGCGACCTCCTCAGCCGACATCGCAGAGTCGGCCGGCTCGGTCGCCGTGCACCCGGCAAGAACTACCAGGCTGCTGCATCCGACGAGACCGACCGCGATTCGCATGCGTCTGTGCTGAGACTTCGTCTTGTCCATGGTTCTCCGCTGTGTTGATCCCTCATTCGAGGGGAGTTATCGGGTTGGCGCCCCTCGCTGACGAGCGGCGCGCACATCACGCTAGGGAGCGATATCTCATGCACGGATGACGTTTTCTGCACCGGATGCGACACGATCTGCACCGATCGATGCGACCCGGTTCCGGGGAGGACTCACGGACACATGACCGGGACATTCGCGACATCACCGTGAAACAGCCGCCCAGGATGCTCGAGGGGTGCAGCAGATTCGAGTCAAGACGGTCGATGACTGGCACCAGGTCGCCAGCCAGCGCATCGTTGCACTCGCCTTCAGGCCTACCGAAGAGCGGTTCCGAGCGAGGTTCGAGCAGACCGTCATGAACGACGACGTCTCTCTGCACGATCTGTCGACGACCGGGCTGATCGTTGAGCGATCCGAGAAGTCGGCGGCGGCGGACCCCCATGAAGACGTGTTTCTCGTGCTGCAGCGCAGGTCGTCGGGTGTCCTCACGCAGTACGGACGCGACGTTCATCTGACGCCCGGATCGATCGCTCTGTTCGACCCGTCACGGGCGTACTCGTTCGACCACTCCGCGGGAAACCAGCGTCAGCTGACGCTGCGCGTGAGTCGATGCCGACTGGGCATCGACGATCAGACGATCGCGCGGCTCTCCGCGACGCCGATGCCCGACGATCACCCCCAATCGGTGCTCGTCCGGGCGTACATGCGCGCCCTCTGGAAACAAGAACCCCGTCAATCCGCCGACATGGCGAGCGCCAGCGGCGACCTCGCCGTCGACCTCGTCAGCTCGCTCCTGAACTCGCTCGTATCGTGGCGTACCGGAGCCGTGCGAACGTCGGACTACGAGCGGATGATGCGGTTC
The DNA here is from genome assembly GCF_057167165.1 of Microbacterium sp. ZW3a. NCBI lineage: Bacteria > Bacillati > Actinomycetota > Actinomycetes > Micrococcales > Microbacteriaceae > Microbacterium > Microbacterium sp. ZW3a. The sequence goes on from NZ_CM169903.1 coordinate 2,274,480, forward strand.
ATCGAGGCCAACTTCGAATCTCCAGACCTCGACGTCGCAGCGCTCGCCGACGCTCACCACGTCTCGATCCGGAACGTCTACAACCTGTTCGCGACCAGGAGGGTCACTCCCGCGGCCGCCATCCGTACGCGGCGACTCGATCACGCGGCCGCGCTGATTCGTGACGAACCGCGTCTGACCGTCGTCGACGTCGCGATTCGATGCGGGTTCGGTGACGCGGCAACATTTGCGCGGGCCTTTCGCCGACGGTTCGGTCACACCCCCTCAGGATGGCGCCGAGAAGCGGGTGTCTGACTCGCGTTCGTAATGCGACGCCCCCTTCCGCCGCCGTCCACGAGAGCACACGGCATGCCGCGGCACCCATCCCTGTATACGAAAAGGTCGTCTGCTCCATCGTTATCGCGACACGGCGCCACCTCTGTATACAATGAAGAAATCGACGGGGAGGAGGGATGCCATGCGCGCCAGTGACCGCGCCTACTCCGCGCTCCTCGAAGAGATCCAGACCGGCGCTCTCGCCCCCGGCACCGTGCTCGGCGAGGTCGAGCAGTCGGCCCGCCTCGGCGTGAGCCGCACTCCGCTGCGCACGGCCCTGGCCCGACTCACCGCCGATGGACTCGTCGCCCAGGCCTCGCCGCGCGTGACCGTCGTGACCCACGTGGATCACGACGACATCCGATCGCTCTTCGTCGTGCGGCGCGCGCTCGAAGAGACCGCGGCGCGGCTGGCTGCGGCTTCGGGGCGCGCGTCCGAGTTCACTGCTCTCGCGGAGGCCTTCGGCACAGCACGTCTCGACGGAGAGGCGGCCCGCGACGCCTACTACCGCCTCATCGCCGACTTCGACGCGGCCCTCGACGCCGCCTCCGCCAACGAGTATTTGACTCACGCACTGCGCACCGTCCGCACCCACCTCGTGCGCGTGCGGCGCCTCGCCCGGTACCAGCCCGAGCGGCTCGCCGCCTCGGTGTCGGAGCACCGGCTGATCGCGCTCGCGATCGCCGCGGGCAACGCCGACCTCGCCGCGCACGCGACCCACGTGCACCTGCACAACGCCCTCACGAGCATCCTCGAGTCCCTCGACGACGCCGTTCCCGCGCCCGACCGAAAGGCCTCCGCATGACGATCACCCACCACCTCCGCGTGCACCGCAGCGACGAGAACCTCGCCCGCGAGGGGCAGCTGGCGTGGGCTCTCGCGCGCATCGCGGTCGACCCGGTCGCGGTCGACGACGACGTGGTCGACATGATCGTCAACCGCCTCATCGACAACGCCGCCGTCGCCGCCGCCTCGCTCACCCGTCGTCCCGTGAGCGCCGCCCGCCAGCAGGCCCTCGACCACGCCGTGTCGATCGGCGGGGTCGGGGCGACCGTGTTCGGCTGCGCGCTGGAGCGCCGTTCGAGCCCCGAATGGGCGGCGTGGGCGAACGGCGTCGCGGTGCGCGAACTCGACTATCACGACACCTTCCTCGCCGCCGACTACTCCCACCCCGGCGACAACATCCCGCCCGTGCTCGCCGTCGCCCAGCACACCGGACGCGACGGCGCCGCGGTGGTGCGCGCGCTCGCCACCGCCTACGAGGTGCAGATCGACCTCGTGCGCGCGATCTCGCTCCACAAGCACAAGATCGACCACGTCGCCCATCTCGGCCCCTCCGCCGCCGCGGGTATCGGCACCCTGCTCGACCTCGACCAGGAGGCGATCTACCAGGCGATCGGGCAGGCCCTCCACACCACGACCGCCACGCGCCAGTCGCGCAAGGGCGAGATCTCGACCTGGAAGGCGCACGCCCCCGCCTTCGCCGGAAAGATGGCGGTCGAGGCCGTCGACCGGGCCATGCGCGGCGAGACCAGCCCCTCCCCCATCTACGAGGGCGAAGACGGCGTGATCGCCTGGATGCTCGACGGACCGGATGCCACGTACGACGTGCCCCTCCCCGCCGACGGCGAGTCCAAGCGCGCCATCCTCGACAGCTACACGAAGGAGCACTCCGCCGAGTATCAGGCGCAGGCCTGGATCGACCTCGCCCGGCGCCTGGGCACGGAGCGGCCCGAACTGCGCGACCCGGCGAACGTGGCATCCATCGTTCTGCACACCAGCCACCACACGCACTACGTGATCGGTTCGGGATCGGGCGACCCCCAGAAGTACGACCCCACCGCCTCGCGCGAGACCCTCGACCACTCGATCCCGTACATCTTCGCCGTGGCGCTGCAGGACGGTGCGTGGCATCACGTCGACTCCTACGCCCCCGAGCGCGCGGGCCGCGAAGACACCGTGGCCCTGTGGCACATGATCACCACGGCCGAGGATGCCGAGTGGACACGCCGCTACCACTCCGAGGACCCGAACGAGAAGGCCTTCGGCGGCCGCGTGGTCATCACCCTCGCCGACGGCTCGGTCGTCGAGGACGAGATCGCCGTCGCCGACGCCCACCCGCTCGGCGCCCGCCCCTTCGCCCGTGAGGACTACGTGCGAAAGTTCCGGCTGCTCGCCGAGCCCGTACTCGCCGCCGACGAGATCGAGCGGTTCCTCGAGCTCGTCCAGCGCCTGCCCGAGCTCACCCCCGCCGAGGTGCTGCAGCTGACGATCGTCGCGAAGCCCGGTGTGCTGGCGCTGGCTCCGGCGCCGAAGGGGCTGTTCTGATGCGCCGGCCCGGACCCGCGGCGTGCGCAACTCCTGAGATTCCCACGCCCGGCGGCCGGACACCCGCGCATTTCCGCGACGCCCGCACCACCACGACGCAGATCTTCCGGAGTTGCGCACGTCCGGCGGAGGAGAACTGATGCTGTACTCCCAGACCAACCCGGCGCAGAAGCGCCGCGCGCTGCGCGAGAAGCTGGCATCCGGAGAACTCGTGCGGATGCCGGGAGCCTTCAACCCGCTGTCGGCCCGGCTCATCGAGCGGAAGGGCTTCGAGGGCGTCTACATCTCGGGTGCCGTCATCTCGGCCGACCTGGGACTGCCCGACATCGGTCTGACGACGCTGAGCGAGGTCGCGGGCCGTGGTCAGCAGATCGCGCGCATGACGGAACTTCCCGCGATCATCGACGCCGACACCGGGTTCGGCGAACCGATGAACGTCGCCCGCACGATCCAGACGCTGGAAGACGCGGGGTTGGCCGGCACCCACATCGAGGACCAGGTCAACCCGAAGCGCTGCGGCCACCTCGACGGCAAGAGCGTCGTCGACGCCGACACCGCGGTCAAACGCATCCGCGCCGCCGTCGACGCGCGGCGCGACCCCGACTTCCTCATCATGGCCCGCACCGACGTGCGAGCGGTCGAGGGCCTGGATGCCGCGATCGACCGCGCGAAGGCCCTGGTCGACGCCGGCGCCGACGCGATCTTCCCCGAGGCGATGCGTGACCTCGGCGAGTTCGAGGCCATGCGCGCGGCGCTGAACGTGCCGATCCTGGCGAACATGACCGAGTTCGGGAAGAGCGAGCTGTTCTCGACGGCCCAGTTACGCGACGCCGGGGTCAACCTGGTGATCTGGCCCGTGTCGCTCCTGCGGTTGGCGATGGGTTCGGCCGACCGGGGCCTGGACGCCCTGGCATCCGAGGGTCACCTGCGCGAGAAGCTCGGCGAGATGCAGCACCGCGCCGACCTGTACGACCTCATCGACTACGAGCAGTACTCGCGCTTCGACGCGAACGTGTTCGATTTCACCATCACGAAGGAGTGAGCATGAGCGACGTCGAGATCAAGAAGGGCCTGGCCGGGGTGACGGTGGACCACACCGCCGTCAGCAAGGTCAACCCCGACACCAACAGCCTGCTCTACCGCGGATATCCCGTGCAGGAGCTCGCCGCGACGCAGTCGTTCGAGGCCGTGGCCCTGCTGCTGTGGAACGGCGAGCTGCCCTCGGCCGAGGAGCTGGCGGCGTTCGAGCGGTTCGAGCGTGCCCACCGCGATCTCGACCCGGCGGTGCGCACCGCGATCGACCTGCTGCCGCTCGACGCTCACCCGATGGATGCCATCCGCACCGCGGTCTCGGTGCTCGGGGCCTCGGCGCCGGCGGCCGAGGTGGCCGACAACTCCCCCGACGCCGACCTCGCGAAGGCGAAGCTGCTGTTCGCGAAGATCCCCGCGATGGTCGCCTACGACCAGCGCCGGCGGCGCGGAGAGGAGCTCGTCGAGCCGCGCGCCGACCTGGACTACGCGCGCAACTTCCTCTGGATGACCTTCGGCGACGAGGCCGACGAGGTCGTCGCCCGCGCGTTCACGGTGTCGATGATCCTGTACGCGGAACACTCCTTCAACGCATCGACCTTCACCGCGCGCGTGATCACCTCGACCACGGCCGACCTGTACTCCGCGGTCGTCGGCGCGATCGGTGCGCTCAAAGGCGCGCTGCACGGAGGCGCGAACGAGGCCGTGATGCACATCCTCGACGAGATCGGATCGGCCGAGAACGTCGGGCCGTGGCTGGACGCCGCCCTCGCCGAGAAGCGCAAGATCATGGGCTTCGGTCACCGCGTGTACAAGAAGGGCGACTCGCGCGTGCCGACGATGAAGGCCGCCCTCGACACGCTCGTCGAGCACAACGCCGCCGGCGACCTCGCCGCGCTCTACGACGCGCTCGAGAGCGAGTTCGTTTCCCGGAAGGGCATCTACCCCAACCTCGACTACCCGTCGGGCCCGGCGTACCACCTCATCGGTTTCGACACTCCGACGTTCACGCCGCTGTTCGTCGCCGCGCGGGTGACGGGGTGGACGGCGCACATCCGGGAGCAGGCGGCATCCAACGCCCTCATCCGCCCGTTGTCGGCGTACTCCGGTGTCGACGAGCGGCACATCGAGGGCTACGTGGCCACCGACGCGGAGCGCGAGGCCGCGGAGCGCGACGAAGAAGCGCGGTAAAGACGCGAGCCTCAGGCGACGGTGAAGATGACCTCGACCTCGACCGGGCTGTCCAGCGGCAGCACCGGCACGCCGACGGCCGAGCGCGCGTGGGCCCCCGCCTCGCCGAAGACCTCGCCGAAGAACTCGCTCGCACCGTTGATGACGCCGGGCTGCCCGGTGAATTCGGGCACGGATGCCACGAACCCGGTGAGCTTGAGCACGCCGGTGATGTTGTCGACGCCGCCCACCAGCGACGCCGCCGCCGCGAGGGCATTGAGCGCGCACTGACGCGCCAGGGTCTTGGCATCCTCCGCCGAGACGAGCCCCTCCGCGGCACCGACCTTGCCGGTGACCGGGAGTGCGCCCTGCACCATGGGGAGCTGGCCCGAGGTGTAGACGAGATCGCCGTGGCGCTTCGCCGGAATGTAGGCCGCGACGGGTGGGACGACCGACGGGACCTCGACGCCGAGCGCGGCCAGGCGCTCCGAGACGCTCACTGCTGGCCCTCGAACTGGCGCGCGGCGGTCGCGGCGGCACCGAGGCCGACGTTCGCCTCGCCCCCGCCGACGGGACGCTTGAAGTAGGCCACGAGTCCGCCTTCGGGGCCGGTCACCACCTGCACGAGCTCCCACCCCTGCTTGCCCCAGTTGTTGAGGATCGCGGCGGTGTTGTGGATCAGCAGCGGTGTGGTGAGGTACTCCCACGTGGTCATACGGGACTCCCGGCGGGTCGGCTCGACGGGCGAGCGAGAGAGATGGACGCGTACGCGCGCGAGCGCACGCCCTTCAAGGCATCGCCCAGCAACGTCGCTTAGCATCAACCCTATGCCTGAGAACAAACGTACGGCTAGCGGTGCCCTCGGCGGCATCGTCGGCCTCGTCGGCCTGAGCGCGGCCGCCGGCGTCCTTGTGACCGCGGCCGTGACCCCGGCGATCGCCGTATCGGGTCTGGCGGCGTCGAGCGCCATCACGATCTTCGACAACATGCCGGGTTACCTGCAGCCCGACCAGCTCATGCTGCCGACGACGCTGATGGCGGGCGACCAGGTGCTGGCGAAGTTCTACGACCAGAACCGTTCGCCCGTGACCTTCGACCAGGTCAATCCCGTCATGTACGACGCGGTTCTGTCGTCGGAAGACCCGCGCTATTACCAGCACGGTGGTGTCGACCTGATCGGAACCACCCGCGCCCTGCTCAGCAATGCCGCGGGCGGCGAGACGCAGGGTGGATCCTCGATCAGCCAGCAGTACGTCAAGAACGTTCTCGTGCAGCGCTGTGAGCGAGATGCGCGTGCCATCGAGGCCACCGACGAGGCCCCCGCCAAGACGCGCGACGAGGTCCTCCAGGAGTGCGCGCTCGAGGCCATCCAGGCCCAGGGCGTCGAGGGGTATCAGCGCAAGCTGCAGGAGATGCGGTACGCGGTACAGCTCGAGAAGCAGTACACGAAAGACCAGATCCTTCTCGGCTACCTGAACATCGCCAACTTCGGCGGCACGACCTACGGCATCGACGCCGCGGCCAAGCGCTACTTCAACGTCTCGGCCGCCGACCTCAACGTCGGTCAGGCCGCGATCCTGGCCGGCATGGTGCAGAATCCGAACCGCTTCCGCATCGACCGGGCTGACGGCTCGATCTTCGACAACGACGGCACGGCGTACAACAAGCAGGCCGACGGCTCGATCGACGACGTCGACCAGAGCACGATCCAGGCGCTGTACACGCTCCGCGACAACGGCGAGATCACGCAGGACCAGCTCGTGGCCGCCGCCGACGCCTACAGCGAGACCAAGGGTCGCCAGCTCTACGTGCTCAGCCGCATGGAGGCCGACGGCAAGATCACGCACGAGCAGTATGTGCAGTTCGCGGTCGAGCCGATCACGCCGAACCTGACGTCGACCGACCAGGGGTGCGGCACCTCGCGTGCCCCGTACTTCTGCGAGTACGTCGTCGCGACGATCCTGAACGATCCCGCCTTCGGAGCCGAGGTCGATGACCGCGTGCGCGCCCTCCGTCAGGACGGCTTGACCATCCAGACGACGCTGGATTGGCGCATGCAGGATGCCGCCCAGGGCACGATGAACGAGAACACGCCGCAGAGCCTCGACGGCATGAAGTTCGGCGCGACGGCGGTGAGCATGGAAGCCAAGACCGGCCGTATCCTCGCCATCGCGCAGAACACCAAGTTCCCGCAGGATCCCGAGCTCGCGGAGTCCGACCCGTCGTACAACTCGATCGTCTTCGCCGGCGATTCGACGATCGGAGGATCCATCGGCTTCAACGCCGGGTCGACGTTCAAGCTGTTCACGCTGGTGGACTGGCTCGAGAAGGGGCACTCGCTCAACGAGCAGCTGAACGGTCGTCTGCAGCCGGTGCCGAACATGAAGAACTCGTGTCAGGGCGACTGGATCAACCAGGGCAACGTCCGCATCAACAACTTCGCGAACAACGGCGGGTACGTCGGCACCCCCATGATGTTCACGCGCGACTCTCTGAACACCGGATATCTCGCCATGGCCGCTCAGCTGGACCTGTGCGACATCGCCACGGTGGTCAAGAAGATGGGCGTCACCAGCGGTGACGGCAAAGAGATCCTCATGGCCAACGCCAACGAGGTCATCGGTAGCGACAACGTCTCGCCGATCGCTATGGCGGGCGCGTTCGGCACGGTGGCCAACGGCGGCAGCCACTGCCAGCCCAAGGTCATCGACAAGGTGACGGATGCCGACGGCGCTGAACGCCGGATCCCCGAGCGCGACTGCGAGCCGGTCCTCACCCCCGAGGTCGCGTCGACCGCCGCCTATGCGCTGCAGGGCGTGATGGCCGGTGGCGGCACCGGTTCGTCTGCCAACCCGCGCGACGGTGTCGCCGTCATGGGCAAGACCGGGACGCACGAGGGCTTCCAGACCTGGATGATCGAATCGTCCACCAACGTCACCACCGCCGTGTGGGTCGGCAACTGGACGGGCGACGTCGACCTCTTCGATCGGTACTCCAACGGGCTGCGACTGAGCGACATGCGCTACACTCTCGCCCGCGACGTGCAGAGCGCCGCCAACGAGTTCTACGGCGGCGACCGCTTCCCCGATCCGGCGCAGAGCCTGCTGCGGACCGTCCAGCGAGACGTGCCGAACGTCGTCGGACAGAGCATCGACAGCGCCCGTTCCACGCTCGATCGATCCGGATTCCGGGTGTCTGTGGGGGATCCCGTGGATTCGGAGTTCGGTGGCGACCGGGTCGCCGAGCAGAGCCCGAGCGGTTCGGCCGCCGCGGGTTCGGTCATCACCATCCGCCCCGGCAATGGCCAGGGAGGAACCGTGCCCGACGTCGTAGGCCAGAACGTCAACAGTGCACGGGCGGGCTTGTCGTCGGCGGGCTTCGGCTCCGTGTCGATCGGATCGTGCCAGAACGACCCCGCGGCTCCGGCCGAGGGCCGGGTGACGGCCACGAACCCCGCTCCGGGCACGTCCACCAACAAGAACACCACCGTCAGCATGAACATCGTCGCGAAGGAATGCCCGTGACGGGTTCGCTCGTGAAGGCCGCCCTCGCGCCCCTCGGGGTCGCGGGGGCGGCCGCTGTCGGCGCCGCCGTCTGGGGCGTGGGCGTCGAGCGCTACCTGTTCACGGTGCGGTACCACGCGCTGCGAGTGCTGCCGAAGGGGTCGGATGCGGTGCGCGTGCTCCACGTGTCCGACGCCCACATGGCACCGTGGCAGCACCGGAAGCAAGAGTGGATGGCGCGGCTCGCCGAGCTCTCCCCCGATCTCGTGATCAACACGGGCGATAACCTCGGTCACCGCGACGGGCTCCTCGGCATCCGTTCGGCCTTTACTCCTCTACGGGGCGTGCCGGGGCTGGCGGTGCACGGGTCGAACGACTTCCAAGAGCCGTCGCCCCGAAACCCGTTCCGCTACTTCCTCGGGCCCTCCGCTAATCTCCCCGTCCATAAGCACCTCGACGTCGACGCGCTCGACCGGTTCTTCACCGACGATCTGGGGTGGAGCATTCTCGACGACACCGCGGTGTCCGTCGAAGTGAAGGGGCTGCGGGTCACGGCCTTCGGCGTCAACGACGCCCACCGCAACTGGGACAAGCCCGAGCTCATTCCCCCGGTACTCGACACCCTGGATGCCGCTGACCTCACTCTCGGCGTGATGCACGCGCCGTACCGCAGGACGCTCGACCGGTTCGTGGATCTGGGTGCCGACGTGCTGCTGGCCGGACACACCCACGGCGGCCAGGTACGGGTGCCGTTCAGCCGGAAGGCGCTCGTGTCGAACTGCGACCTGCCGCTCGACCAGGCCCGCGGGCTGAGCGAGTGGTCGCACGGTGGCCGGACGGTTCCGCTCAACGTCAGTGCCGGCCTCGGCCATTCGATTTATGCGCCGGTACGGTTCGCGTGCCGGCCCGAGGCGACGCTGCTGACGCTCCTCCCCCGCTGACCCCTCCTCCCCCACGACCGAAGGGGCCGATCCCTCCACGGATCGGCCCCTTCGGCCATCGCGGGACGTCCCCCACGTCGCAGGATCGAGTCTCCTCGACCGAAGGGACTCCCCATGCACCATCCACCTCCCCGCCCTCGCCGACGTCGTGCACTGCCGCGCGCCGTGCTGGCTCTCGCCGTGGCTGCCGGACTCGTCGGCGCAACCGCGGTCGTGGCCGCTCCTGCTCAGGCGGCCGATCGCGGAACGGGCTTCGGCACCTGGGCGCCGCTGTCATCGACGGGGTGGCACGGCTCCATGCGGGTGGGTGACGTCCACACGTACTGCATCCACCCCGGGCTTCCCCTGGCCACCGGAACGACGACCGACCACGGCGTCCGCACCGACGTGAACGGGCTGTCGCCACAGCAACTGGTGTCGGTCAACCACCTGGTCACCACCTATGGACAGACCGACGACCCCGTCCGGGCCGCCGCGGTGGGCTGGGCCGTCAAAGCGATCGTCGACCGAGACACGACCTTGCACTCGTGGGGCTACGAGGGCGAGTCGCTGCGCGAGGCGATCGACTACATCATGCGCCGCGCCAGCCCCGAGAACAGCGCGGCGATCCAAGACCGCGCCGAGCAGTATCTCGCCGAGGCCGCCGCCGTGCGGGTTCCCCGCCTCGGCGGGGCGCTCGACCTCACCACCGACCCGGGTGACCCGACGCGGGGAACCGTCACCGCCGACGTCGACCCTGAGGCGACGGGCGGGCTGCACCTCGACGGCGCCGTCTTCGCCGACACCGGCTCCGCCGACCGCTCCGCCGTGACGCCCGGCGTGGCGTACCCCATTCTGGCCTCGCCGCCCGCGAACACCGACGGGCGTCCGTATACGGTGCGCGCCCGCGGAGCCTTCACGGTGCGCGCGGCCGCGATTCGCCTGTTCACCACACCGGGACAGCAGGAGTCAGCCGGCCCGGCGGAGCCGCTGCGGTTCGACCTGACGGCGGAGGATGCCACGCCTCGCCCCGTGCGGTTCTCCCCGCGCATCCAGACGCAGGCCCGGCTGGAAGACGGACGCTTCGTCGATGAGGTGTCGTTCTCCTCCGGAGAGGGCCCCTGGCCACGCCACGCCGACGGCACGTTCGTGCGCCTTCGGGCACGGGCCGATCTTTACCGCACCGGAGCGTTCCCGGCCGAGTCGTCGGAGATCCCCTCCGGTCTGCAGCCCGTGGCGCGCCTCGACCTGACCACCGACCCGGCCGTCGGCGCCGGAACCTACACCGTGACCACCCCGCAACCGCTGCCCGGTCCCGGCGTTTACACCGCGGTCTGGCGCATCGAGCGCGCCGACCAGGATGCCGCGACCCTCCCGCATCTCCCGGCGCGCTACCGCTGGCTCGAGCGCTTCGGCGCGCCCTCGCAAACTGAGCAGTGGGTAGCGCCGCCGCCCACGGACGCGCCGACGCCGAGCCCCACGCCGACACCCGTCCCGCCGCCCGTCGCCGAGCCTCCGGCGAGAGCCCTCGCGGCGACCGGGATCTCTGCCATGGGTCTCGCGCCCGCGGGAGTACTCGCTTCGTGCACCATCGCCGTCGGCGTCGCCGCGATCCTCGTCGGGCGCAGCCGCCGGCGTCCGGCCGGCCGCGCCTGAGGAACGTGCACCCGTCGGGGTGGGCGCGCCGTTCGGCCATGTCGCGCTCACCCCGGCGGTTCGCGAACGCGACACGTCGACCCATGGGTCGAACCGAGCCGAGCGACGCGCCCGTGCTACGGCTCGGTTCGAACCATGCCGTCGAACGGGGTAGACTTGCAGGGTTGGCCACGGGGTGTGGCGCAGCTTGGTAGCGCGCGTCGTTCGGGACGACGAGGCCGCAGGTTCAAATCCTGTCACCCCGACCGCAGAGAGGCTCCACCTTCGGGTGGGGCCTCTCGTGTACCGAGATACACCTTTCACCTCCCCAGGAGCATCGTGTCCGACACCTCGCCCCGTCTCGTCGCCTTCGACCTCGACGACACCCTCGCCCCGTCGAAGACCGCGATCGACCCGCGCATCGGTGACCTGCTGCTCGCTCTCGCGGAGCGCGTCGAGGTCGCCATCATCTCGGGCGGTCAGCTGCAGCAGTTCCGTTCCCAGGTCGTCGAGCGCCTGCCCGAGGCCGACTCCGATCTGCTGTCGCACCTGCACCTCATGCCGACCTGCGGCACGCAGTACTATCGCCTGAGCACCGATGGCGTTCAGACCGTCTACGCGCACTCGCTCACCGACGACGAGAAGACCCGCGCACTCACCGCCGTCCGCGAAGAGGCCGAGCGCCTGGGCCTGTGGGAGGCCGAGCCGTGGGGCGAGATCCTCGAGGACCGCGGTTCGCAGATCACCTTCTCTGCCCTCGGCCAGAAGGCCCCGCTCGAGGCGAAGATGGCGTGGGACCCGACGGGCGAGAAGAAGAACAGCCTGCGCGAGGCGGTCGCCGCCCGCATCCCCGACCTCGAGGTCCGCTCCGGCGGGTCCACCTCGGTCGACATCACCCACCGCGGCATCGACAAGGCCTACGGCATGCGCAAGCTCGCCGAGGCCACGGGGATCGACCTCGACGACATGCTCTTCGTCGGTGACCGTCTCGACCCCGACGGCAACGACTACCCGGTGCTGGCGATGGGCGTCGAGTGCCACGCGGTGCACGGGTGGGAAGACACCGCCGACTACCTCGAGGCTCTTCTCCCTACGCTGCCGGCGCGCGCCTGAGGCCACCGGGCTCGACGAGCTCCTAGAGGATCTCGCCGATCGGCTCGCGCTTTTCGGCCTGGAAGCGATCTTCGGTGCGTCCGTAGGCCCAGTACCCCGAGAGCGACACCTGGGCGCGGTCCAGACCCCACGCGCGGAAGAACACCTCGCGCAGCGCCTTCATGGCCTCGCGCTCCCCGTGGGCGAAGACGTGACCCCGTCCGTCCGGCACCGTCCACGCCGTGACGGCGTCCACGAGCACCGGGGACGTGCCCGCGGGCACATCGTCACCCCGGTGCAGCCAGACGATCTCGACGCCGGCGGGCACGGTCAGCGGCAGCTCATCGGCGACGCCCGCCACCTCGAGGAACGCCGCACCCCGAGCGCCGGGGTCGAGTGCCTCGAGAGCCGCCGAGATCGCCGGCAGCGCTGACTCATCGCCGGCGAGCAGATGCCAGTCCGCGCCGGGATCGGGCGCGTAGCCGCCGCCCGGGGACGAGACGACCATGCGCTCGCCCAGCTGCGCCCGCGCCGCCCAGGGCCCCGCCAGCCCCTCGTCGCCGTGGACGACGAAGTCGATCGCGATCTCGTCGCCCGCGACCTCGCGCACGGTGTAGGTGCGGGTGACGGGGAGATCTTCGGGGGCGAGCGTCTCCCGCAGCGCTGCGAGGTCGTACGGCGGCTGCAGGCCCAGCTCGGGCTTGACGAAGGTGATCTTCACGTAGCGATCGGTGTACGGGCTCTCGCGAAAGGCCGACAGGTCTGTGCCCCGGGCTCGGACGCGCACGAGGTGCGGGGTAAGTCGCTCGGCCGAGACCACGTCGAGCACGTGCTGCGGGCGCGGCGGGCGCACGGGGCGGTCGCTCACGCGGCATCCCTCCCGAGGGCATCACCGTCGGGCCCACCGAGCGCTTCGGCGACCTGCGCGGAGTATCCCGCAATGTGCTCCCGAATACGCTCGCGCGCCGCGTTCGCATCGCCGTCGGCGACGGCCTCGACGATCCCGCGGTGCTCAGCTCGCAGCCGCTCCGAGGTCGTCTCCCAGTCGGCCAGGCGCGCGGCCCCCGCCCGCGTGTACGACTCGATCGAGCTGCGGAGTCCTGCCATCATCGCGGCGACCACCGCATTGCCCGACGCTTCCGCCAGCGCCTGGTGGAACCGGGCGTCGAGCGCGAGGAACTCATCCCGCTCGAGTCGGGCGGTGTCCATGGCATCCAGGATGCCGCGGATCTCGGTGAGGTCGGCGTCGGCCTCGGCCAGCGTCTCGGCGATGTCGCTCTCGAGCACGATGCGGGTGCGGACGACGTCGACGAGGGGGAAGCCGCTGGCCGCGACCTGAAGGCGAAGGAAGGCCGCGAGCCCTCCGCGCGGCGTCGTCACGATCATGGCTCCGGACGTGGGACCCGACCCCGTCGCCGTGCGGACCACGCCGAGCACCTCGAGCACGCGGATGGCCTCGCGGACGCTCGAGCGCCCCACGCCCAGTTGCGTCGCCAGCTCGCGCTCCGGCGTCAGCCGGTCACCGGGCGAGAGTCGCCCGTCGCGAAGGTCGCGCTCGACGCGGTCGAGCACGACCTGCCAGGCGCGGAGTGCGGAATCGGGCATGGCATTCCCTCGCTCATCGACGACCAGGCCGTGTGGCCTGACCACACAAGCTTAGGCGCCGACCGTCAGGCTTCGGCGGGGGTTGCGTACCCGGCGGGGTTGGTGGTCTGCCAGTTCCAGTAGTCGCGGCAGGCGTCGTCGATCGTCAGGCGGGTGCGCCATCCGAGCACGTCTGCAGCCTTGGAGGGATCGCAGTAGGTGGCGGCGACGTCGCCAGGGCGCCGCGCCAGGATCTTCTTCGGCAGCTCATGACCCACCGCCTTCTCGAACGATGCCACGAGCTCCAGGACGCTGACGGGGCGCCCCGTCCCAAGATTGAACACCTCATGCCCGGGCTGCGCCTGCTCGAGGGCGACCACGTGCCCCTCGGCGAGGTCCACCACGTGAATGTAGTCGCGGAGCCCCGTGCCGTCGGGGGTGTCGTAGTCGTCACCGAAGACGCCCACCTCGTCGAGCGTCCCGATCGCCACGCGCGAGACGTACGGCATGAGGTTGTTCGGGATGCCGGCGGGGTCTTCACCGATCAGGCCGGACGGGTGCGCACCCACGGGGTTGAAGTAGCGCAACACCGTCACGTTCAGCTCGGGGTTCACACGCGCCACGTCGGCCAGGACGACCTCGTTCATACGCTTGGACTTGCTGTACGCGTTGGAGAGGTCGACGCTCGTGGTCGACTCTTCGGTGAAGGGCAGATCGGCCGGGTCGGAGTACACCGTGCCGGTGCTCGAGAAGACGAACGACCGGATGCCGCGGGGAATGCCCACCCGCAGCAGAGCGAACGTGGTGTCGAGGTTGTTGGAGTAGTACTCCAACGGCTTCTGCGTGGACTCCCCCACCGCTTTGAACGCGGCGAGGTGGATGATCGCGTCGATCGGTCCGTGCTCGTCGAACACCGAGGTGACGACGGCCTCGTCGGCGGCGTCGCCGACCACCAGCGGCGCAGGCTTGCCGGTGATCTTCTCGACCCGTTCGGCGGCGACCGGGTGGGTGCCCGACAGATCGTCGAGGAGCACGACGTCGTGGCCGGCCTCCAGCAGAGCAACGGCCGTGTGAGTTCCGATGTAACCGGCACCGCCGGCCAGGAGTACGCGCATGCCTCCAGGCTATCGGTCGGCGGGCTCAGCGCCCGTCGAGCCGCCCGCCCGATTCGCGCAGGTAGCACGCGGCGCACATCGACTCGTAGGTGACCTCGCCCGCGATCTGCCCCTCGTCGATCGCGACCTGGTCGCCGTCGAACACGAAGCGTCCCCCGACGAGTCTCGCGTTGAAGACGGCTTTGCGTCCGCAGCGGCAGATGGTCTTCAACTCTTCGAGGCTGTGGGCGATCTCCATCAGACGCGCCGACCCCGGGAAGGCATCGGTGCGGAAATCGGTGCGGATGCCGTACGCCAATACCGGGATGCCATCGAGCACCGCGATGCGCAGGAGGTCATCGACCTGCGCGGGGGTGAAGAACTGCGCTTCGTCGACCAGGAGGCACGCCACCGGCGCGTGTCCGGCGGCAGCCTGGAAGACCGCGCGCAGATCGTCGCCGGGGCCGACGAGGAAATCGACCGGGCGAGTGACCCCGAGACGGCTCGCGATCTGATCGGCACCCTTGGTGTCGATCTCGGGCTTGGCCAGCAGCACGCGCTGCCCGCGCTCCTCGTAGTTGTACGCCGCCTGCAGCAAGGCCGTGGACTTGCCGGAGTTCATCGCTCCGTAGCGGAAGTACAGCTTCGCCATGAGCGCCTCAGGCGTTGATCGCGAGCGCCTGGGCCGTGGCATCCAGCTCTGCCCGTGCCGCGTCGGGACGCGTGTTGAGCGTCTCGCCGTAGCTGGGGATGAGCTGGCGCAGGCGCGGCTCCCACTCGGGCATGCGGTCGGGGAAGCACGTCTTGATCAGGCCGAGCATGATCGAGACGGCGGTGGACGCTCCGGGCGACGCGCCGAGCAGACCGGCGATGGAGTGATCCGCCGAGGTGATGACCTCGGTGCCGAACTGCAGGATGCCACCCTTGTCTTTGTCGCGCTTCATCACCTGCGCGCGCTGGCCGGCGTCGAGAAGCTCCCAGTCTTCGGCCTTGGCGGTGGGCACGAACTCCCGCAGGCTCTCGACCTTCTTCGCGTGGGTCTTCAGAAGTTCGCTGACGAGGTATTTGAGCAGACTCGGGTTGTCGACGGCGACCTTGAGCATCGGGAACAGGTTGTGCGGGCGCACCTGGGTGACGATGTCGAGCATCGAGCCGTTCTTGAGGAACTTGGGGCTGAAGGTCGCGAAGGGCCCGAAGAGCACCGAGGTCTCGCCGTCGACGACGCGGGTGTCGAGGTGCGGCACCGACATGGGCGGCGCGCCCACCGAGGCCTGCGAGTACACCTTCGCGCGGTGCTGAGCGACGATCGCCGGGTTGGAGGTCTTCAGCCACTGGCCGCCGATCGGGAAGACGCCGTATCCCTTGATCTCGGGGATGCCGGAGCGCTGCAGCAATTTGAGCGCCCACCCGCCCGCGCCGACGAAGACGAACTTCGCCGTGATGGTTCCGGGAGTGTGGCCGATCACGTGGCGGTACGCGACGTCCCACGCGCCGTCTTTGCGCTTGGTGAGGTTCTTGACCTCGTTGTTGGTGACGACCTCGACGCCCTTCTCGCGCAGCCCGGCGAAGAGCTGGCGGGTGAGCGCACCGAAGTCGACGTCGGTGCCCGCGGGAACGCGCGTGGCCGCGAACGGCTCACCCTTGCGACGCTTCTGCATGAGCAGCGGGGCCCACTGGTTGATGACGCGGGAGTCCTCGCTGTACTCGATGCCCGCGAACAGCGGCTGCTGCTTGAGCACCTCGTAGCGCTTGCGAAGGTACGCGACGTCTTTCTCTCCCCGCACGAAGGTCATGTGCGGGGTGGGGTTGATGAACGTCGAGGGCTCGTCAAGCACGCCCTCCGAGACCAGCGTGGCCCAGAACTGGCGGCTCTGCTGGAACTGCTCGTTGATCGTCACGGCCTTCGACGGATCCAGCGGGCCGTTCGGGTTGTCGGGCATGTAGTTGAGCTCGCACAGGGCGGCGTGACCGGTGCCCGCGTTGTTCCAGGCGTTCGAGCTCTCTTGCGCGACGTCGCTGAGACGCTCCATCACCGCGATCTTCAGATCGGGCTGCAGATCCTTCAGCATCGTGCCGAGGGTGGCGGACATGATGCCGCCTCCGATGAGGAGAACGTCGACGTTTTCGGTCACCCGTCGATTCTAGGCGCCGTGCGAAGGTGTCTCGACATCGAGAGATCGCTCGCTTCGATGTCGAGACAACGCGGGCCTCACGGCATCCGGATGCCAGGGCTCAGGCGCGCGTGAGGAGCCCCTGCGCGACGAGCTCGGCGATCTGCACCGCGTTCAGCGCCGCACCCTTGCGCAGGTTGTCGTTGCTGATGAACAGCACGAGTCCCTTGCCCTCGGGAGCCGACTGGTCGGCGCGGATGCGGCCGACGTAGCTGGGGTCGGTCCCCGCGGCCTGAAGAGGCGTGGGAACCTCTTCGAGGCGGACGCCGGGGGCGTCGGCGAGGAGCTCACGGGCACGCTCGGGCGTGATGTCGCGGGCGAACTCGGCGTTGATGCTCAGCGAGTGCCCCGTGAAGACCGGCACGCGCACGCACGTTCCGGCGACACGGAGGTCGGGGAGTTCGAGGATCTTGCGACTCTCGTTGCGGAGCTTCTTCTCTTCGTCGGTCTCGTTCAGGCCGTCGTCGACGAGGTTGCCCGCGAAGGGGATGACGTCGAAGGCGATCGGGGCGACGTACTTCTCGGGCTGCGGGAAGTCGAGCGCCGAGCCGTCGCGCACGAGCCGCTCGACATCGCCCTGGGCGAGCACGCCCTCGACCTGACCGAGCAGTTCCTGCGCCCCGGCGAGACCGGAACCCGACACGGCCTGGTACGTGCTCACGATGAGACGCTCGAGGCCCGCCTCGGTGTGGAGCACCTTCAGTACCGGCATGGCGGCCATCGTGGTGCAGTTCGGGTTGGCGACGATGCCCTTCTTCGCCTCGGCGATCGCGTGCGGGTTGACCTCGCTGACCACGAGGGGAACCTCGGGATCCATGCGCCACGCGCTGGAGTTGTCGATCACCAGGGCGCCGGCCTCGGCGAAGCGCGGCGCGTGGGCGCGCGAGCCCGTCGCTCCCGCCGAGAACAGGGCTACCTCGACGCCCGCGGGGTCGGCGGTGGCGACGTCTTCGACGATCACCGAGTGTCCGCCGAACTCCACCGCGGTGCCGGCCGAGCGGGCGGTGGCGAACAGACGCAGTTCACGAATCGGGAACGACCGCTCCGCGAGGATCTCGAGCATGACGGTGCCGACCTGACCGGTGGCGCCGACGACGGCGAGAGAGATTCCGGAATCGGAGATGCGGGTCATGCGAAGTCCTCGGGATTCGTGGGTGAAATCCAGATTCTAGCGGGCCAAGACACGCCGACCGGATCACGCCCCGAAGCCGTGGACTATGCGAGGGCGGCCGCCCCGAACGAGACGCCGAACTGCACGCACCACAGGTCGACACTGCGGAACACCGACAGGTCGACGTCGGCGGGGATGTCGTAGAGCTGGTCGCCGAGGTTGCCCTTGATCGGTCCGAGGTCGACGTGGTCGTACCCGCCGGCGGTGAACCATCCGTCGGTGCCTTCGACGACGGGCCCGGCGCTGAGCCAGACGTGGATATCGGGGCCGTTCGAGGTCGCCAGACCGACGAGGGCGAGCTGTCGCGACCCGTCGGGGTTCTCGATGACCCGGACTGTTCCGGTTGTCTCGTGCTCGTGACTGATGAACGTTCCGGTCGACAGGTCGACCGGCCCCGCGGGAGGCGCCGGGGCAGCCGGCTCCGCGGTCGTCGTCGCGACGGGATCGGGCGCAGCGGACGTGGCCGCCGCGGTGGGAGCGACGGCAGAAGGGATCGCGTCGTCGACCCGCACGTTCACGAAGAGGAGCCACGGCTGGAAGACCAGACCGAGCACCACGACGGCCACGACGACGACTGCCGCGCCGATCCCCCACCACCAGCGCGACCGATGAACCGAGCCCGTGCGTGCCATTTCGCCCTCCTTTCGGTGCGCGAAATGTAGCGGGCGCACCTTCGGACGCGCTGACAGTCTGCGGGTCAGCGACCGGTGCCGGCGTGCACCGTGGCCTCGGCGTCGCCGTCGAGGCCGTAGGCCGTGTGCACCAGGCGGGCGGCCTCGGCGAGGTCGACCCCGCGCACCACGACCGAGATGCGGATCTCGGAGGTCGAAATCATCTCGATGTTGACGCCCGCGAGGCTCAGCGCCTCGAACAGCGTCGCCGAGACACCCGAGTGCGTGCGCATGCCCGCGCCCACGACCGAGAGCTTGCCGATCTGATCGTCGTGCACGAGGCTCTCGAAACCGACCTCGGACTGCTCGCCCGCGAGCGCCTTGAGCGCGGTCGCGGCGTCGGTCTTGGGCAGCGTGAACGAGATGTCGGTGCGCCCCGTGGCCGCGGCCGAGACGTTCTGCACGATCATGTCGACATTGGCGCCGGACTTGGCGACGATCTTGAAGATGTCGGCGGCCTTGCCGGGCACGTCGGGCACGCCGATGACGGTGATCTTGGCCTGGCTGAGGTCGGTGGCGACGCCGGCGACGATGGGCTCTTCCATGGTGGCTCCCTCGGGGACGAGCGGGGACTTCTTCGAGGCGTCGAGCACCCACGTGCCCTCGCCCGAACTGAACGTGGACCGGGCGTGGATGAGGACGCCGTGACGGCGCGCGTACTCGACGGCGCGGATGTAGAGCACCTTCGCGCCGTTGGCGGCGAGCTCCAGCATCTCTTCGCTTCCGACGCGCTCGAGCTTGCGGGCCAGCGGGACCACGCGCGGGTCGGCGGTGAAGATGCCGTCGACGTCGCTGTAGATCTCGCACACGTCAGCGTTCAGGGCGGCGGCGAGCGCGACGGCGGTGGTGTCGGAGCCGCCACGGCCGAGCGTGGTGATGTCGCGGGTGTCGCGGTTGAAACCCTGGAAGCCGGCGACGATGACGATCGCGCCCTCGTCGAGCGCTTCGCGCAGGCGCACGGGCGTGACGTCGACGATGCGCGCGGCGCCGTGCGTGGCATCCGTGATCATTCCGGCCTGGCTACCGGTGAAGGAGCGCGCCTCGAAGCCCATCGAGTGGATAGCCATGGCCAGCAGCGCCATCGAGATGCGCTCCCCGCTGGAGAGGAGCATGTCGAGCTCGCGCGGCGCGGGGATGGGGGCGACTTGTCCTGCGAGGTCGAGCAGCTCGTCGGTGGTGTCACCCATCGCGCTCACCGCCACGACGACCTCGTGCCCCGCGCGGCGGGTGTCGACGATGCGCTTGGCGACGCGCTTGATGCTCTCGGCGTCGGCGACGGACGAACCGCCATACTTCTGGACGATCAGCGCCATAAGAAGGAACTCCCGGATGGGTCGGGCGTCGGGATGCCACGACGGGGCGCTCGGATGCCGCACCCGAGGGTTCATCTTAGAGGCGCCCGCATGTCGCCACCGCCATGCGGGCACCCGGCGGACGGTCATCCGCCCCGGATAGGATCATCGGGTTCCGCCCCACCCGCGTCTCTGGAGCGATCGGATGCCCCCCACCCCCGGTCGATGGCTGTCGTCTGTGCGCCGTCTCGTCCACACCGACGAGTCGACCGCGCCCGAGACCCAGATGCTCACGGCCATCGACGACGCCCTCGCCGCCCGCGTCCTCGACCTCGCCATTCGGATCGGCGAGACGATGCTCGTCGTGGGCGCCCCCGCCAGCGAGGTCACGCTCACGATCGTGCGCGTGTGCGCG
Organism: Microbacterium sp. ZW3a; assembly: GCF_057167165.1. Lineage (NCBI taxonomy): Bacteria > Bacillati > Actinomycetota > Actinomycetes > Micrococcales > Microbacteriaceae > Microbacterium > Microbacterium sp. ZW3a. The sequence goes on from NZ_CM169903.1 coordinate 2,294,870, forward strand.
GCGTACGGACTCGACACCGTGCACGTCGACGTGACCTACAACTCCGTCACGATCGCGCACAGTCTGCCCGGGGCAGCGCGCCCCACGACGCTGCTGCGCGTGGTGCGCGGGTCGGTGCCCGACCACGCCAAGCTGCAGCGACTGCAGGCGCTGGTGACCGAGATCACCGAGGGGCTCGAGCTCGATGCGGCCATCGCCCGCTGTCGCGCGATCCGACGTCTCCCGTTCCGGTACCGCCCGACGGCGGTCATCGTGGCCCAGGCGACGCTCGCCCTCGGCGTCGCGATCATGTTCGGGGCGAACTGGCTCGCGCTGGTGCTGTCGTTCGTGGCGGCGGCTCTCGCCGCGACGACGCAGCACCTGCTCGCGAAGGCCCGCGTGCCGTACTTCTTCGCGCAGATCGCCGGCGGGTTCGTGCTCACCGTCGTCGCGGCCCTGTCGCCACTCCTGCGATACACCGGGGTCGCGGCGGCCGAGGATATCCGGCCGTCGGTGATCGTCGCGGCCGGCATCGTCCTCATGCTCGCGGGCCTCACGGTCGTCGGGGCGGCCCAGGATGCCATCGACGGCTTCGCCCTCACCGCCACGGGGCGAATTCTCGAACTCACGACGCAGACGTTGGGCGTCGTCCTGGGAATCCTCGCGGGGCTCGAGACCGTCCGCGTGCTCGGCCTCGGGATGTCACCGCCGTCGATGGCGCTGCCGCTCGGGCCGCTGCCCCTGCAGTTCACCGGGGCCGCGGTCATCGCGATCGCGGTGGCCATCTACAACGGCGCGGGTGCCCGCATCGTGCTCGTGAGCGCCGCGCTGAGCCTCATCGCGTGGGTGGGCTACGTCGGGGCATCGGCCGTCGGATTCGAGGTGGCCGCGGCCAGCGGCGTCGGAGCGTTCGTCGCGAGCTTCATCGGCATCGTCGTCGCCTACCGGCTGCACGTGCCGTCGGTGGCGATCACCACCGCCGCGATTCTGCCGATGGTGCCCGGTGCCGCGGTGTTCCGCGGGCTCCTGGGGATCGTCGAGTCGGGCGACGACGCCGCCGTGTTGATGACGGGAGTCACGACCCTCGTGGGCGCGGCGACCATCGGCATCGCCCTCGCCGTCGGCGCGTCACTCGGCATCTACCTCGGGCAGCCGGTCCGCGCCACGCTGTCGAGCGTCGTGCGCTCGCGGGCCCGGGCACGGCGGTAGTCAGCGCGCGATGAGTGTGAGTGTCAACGTGGAACGGTAGGCACCGACGGGGGTGCCCGTCGGGACGCGCAGGGTCAGGGCGGCATCCAGTGTCGCCCCCGCGAGGGCCGTGGACGTCTCCGGGTCGCCCGTCGCCAGTACCGCGGGATACACCGCCGATCCGGCCTCCTGCGGGCCCGTCAGGACGACACCCGCGGGGAGCGTCACCTGCTCGGGCGCGAAACCCAGTGCGCTGGACGAGAACGTCGCGGTCGGGTCTGCGACGCCGACGAAATCGGCGACGGAGATCTGCAGGCTCCATCCCGAGAGAGTCTCGCGGTCGTCGGTGACGGTGAAGCGGCCGAGCGTGCGGGCCGCGGACGTCACCTCGCGCCGCAGGTCGGCGAAGTCCACCGCCGCCGACGCCGGCGCAGAGAGCTGGAACATACCGGATGCCGTGACCGTGGCCATCATGTCGCCCTCCACGCGGTGCGGGAAACCGACGGGCGGGATCGTTACCGTGTTCCACGCGACCACCGTGCCATCGCTCTGTGCGAGGTAGAGCGGCACCACGGCGCCCGGGGCGAGCGTGGCCGGCAGGTCGATGGCCGCTGCGCCCGTGGCATCCAAAGTCACCTGTCCGAGGGTGGCCGTCGGCGAGAACGTTCCCGCTCGGAGCGTCGTTCCCGCCCACGTCGCGCCGGCGCTCACCCGCACCCGCGGGCCGCCGTCTACGAGGTCGACCGTCAGCGTGCGACGCGCCTCGGTGAGATCGGCGAGGGCGACCACACCGGCGAGCTTGTCGGCGGCCGGGGGCATCGGCGCCGTGCGCAGCAGGACGTTGTCGGAGACGGTGTCGCCGGGGCCGAACATCGGGTTGGCGCAGCCTGCCAGATCGACGGGGCCGGGCGCGCCGGGGATGTCGGCGACCCGCGCCGCGGCCTCCTTCACGAGAGGCAGCGGCAACGCCGCGTAGCCGAGGCCGGGCCCACGTTGCTGACCCGCGCAGAGCGCATGGGAGAGGAATCTGGCGAGTGCGCGGCCCTTGTCGGCCGTGAAGATCCGGTTCGTCTGCGTCGGGACGATCATGGACGACGCGGAGGAGATCGGGTAGGCACGCGGGTCGGTGTTGCCGCTCACGCCCGTCAGGTCGAGGGAGCCATCCGCGCGCGCCTGCGCCCCCAGCAGAGCGATGGAGACCGCCTCCGGGGTCGGGGCCACGTAGTACCCCGCCTCGTTGAGCACCTTCGCCACGGGGAAGCCCGACGCCTTCGCGTACGAGTACTCGACGTACGTGATCGCGCCCTCGCCGGAGCTCTGGCTCACGTAGCCCGCGACGCCGAGCGAACCGTTCTGCCCCTTGAACGAGGAGGTGATCTGCGGGAACTGCGACCGCACGCCGTGCGTCCAGATGTTCGGGAATCGCGTCGACATCCACTGTGTGAGCTGCGCGCTGGTGCCCGAACCATCCAACCGGTACACCGGGGTGATCGAACGGTCGGGCATCGCGAGCGACGGGTTGTCGGCCTGGACCGCGGGGTCGTTCCAGTTCGTGATCTGGCCCGTGAAGATCTTCGCGATGACCTCACCCGACAGGCGCAGGTCGCTCACGCGCTGCCCGTCGATCGTGAGGTTGTACATCAGCGACGTGCCACCGGCGACGATCGGCATGTACGCGTACCCCGTCGTCGGGTTCTCCGGCGGAGACCCATCCTCGGGGTTCGCCTGGAACGGCAGCTCGCTCACGGCGAAATCGACCGTCTGAGTGATGAAGTCGTTCCGGCCGGCCGTCGACCCCGTCCCGTGGTAGTTCACGGTCAAGCCGTCGAGGGTCGCCACGTCGGAGCGCCACTGCTCGAGGGCGTTCTGCGCCCACGTGGAACCGGAACCGGTGACGGGCACGAAAGCATCGGCATCCGCCCACGCGCCAGGACCGGGAAGCGCCAGGACCGCCGCGGCCGCCACCAGAACAGCCAGGGAACGCCGGCGCCGGATCATCCGAAGCGGCCGTTCACGTAGTCGTACGTGCGGGGGTCGATGGGCGAGTCGAACATGGCCTCGGTGTCACCGTGCTCGACGATGTGGCCCGGCTGACCCTGGGATGCCAGGAAGAAGGCGCACTGCTGAGACACACGCTGCGCCTGCTGCATGTTGTGCGTGACGATGACGATCGTGAGTTCCTTCTGGAGTTCCCCCATCGTCTCTTCAATGACGCGGGTCGACGTGGGGTCCAGAGCCGAACACGGCTCGTCCATCAGCAGGACCTTGGGCTTGATGGCCAGGGACCGCGCGATGCAGAGGCGCTGCTGCTGTCCGCCCGAGAGGCCGCCGCCCGGGGCGCGGAGGCGGTCCTTGACCTCATTCCACAGACCGGCGGAGGCCAGCGACCGCTCGACGAGGTAGTCCTTCTCGTCGCGCGAGGCGCGTGTGCCGGTGAGCTTCAGACCCGCGATGACGTTGTCGTAGATCGACATCGCCGGGAAGGGGTTGGGCTTCTGGAACACCATGCCGATGTTCTTGCGCGCGTCGATGAGCCGGTGGGTCGAGTCGTAGATGTCGTCGCCGTCGAGCCGCACCTCGCCCGCGAGCGAGGCCGAGGGGACGAGTTCGTGCATGCGGTTGAGGATCCGCAGGAAGGTCGACTTACCGCATCCCGACGGACCGATGAGCGCCGTGACCTGCCCGCGGGGCATGGTCAGCGACACGTCCAGAAGAACCTGGTGGTCACCGAACCAGGCCGAGATGGAGCGAGCGTCCAGCTCGGACAGCGAGGCAGGATCGACGGGGACCGACCGGATCGGCTCCGCCTCCGCCACCTGTACGGGAGCGACGACCGCGGCCGGCGCGGCGGCGGCGGCCAGACCGGCCTCGCCCGGGGCGGGGATGACGCTCGTCACCTCGTCGGCGCCGGCGGTCGGCACCGCTTCCGCGTCGCGGCGGCCGAAGAGGCCCCCTCGACGCGAACGGCGGTGCACGATGCCCAGTCCGGCGCGGGTATCCGCGGTCGCAGCGGGGCTCTCACCGAAACCCGGAGTGGCGGCGCCCAGCGGCGCGGACTCGAACACGACCTCGTCGAGCACGCGAACGTCGTCGGAGCTGAGGACGTCGGTCATGAAGGGATCGGCGGGCTCGTCGCCGGAGGGGGAGACGGAGCCATCGACATCGGGATCGCGGCGGTCGGTCATGTGCGGCCTTCGGGTCAGAGGAGGTTCGGGAGGAGACGGATGAGCTGGTCGGAGACGAAGACGCTCGCCAGCAGCAGGATGGGGGCGAAGACGATCCATGTCTTCTGCCAGCCGACACGGCGATACGACCAGACGGCGACGAACTCCGCGACCACGAGGAACTGCAGGGCGAACACCAGCGCCCAGACGGTCCTCATGTCGGTGGCCATGGCCTGCGCCTGCGGGGGCAGGGTCATCGTGGTGCTCTGGCGCGGACCCCGCGCCTGCGCGTCACCGACGAGCTTGGCATCCACGTAGGCGACCCCACTCGGGAGGTACGGGGCCCCCCGTGCCGTCATCAGGATGAGGCGGCTCTCCCCGCGAGCCGGGGCCGGTGGGGTCGGGTCGCCGGCGTACCGGACACCGAGCACCTCGAAGATCTGCTCCCCCTGACCCGTGCGCACGGTGAAGCTCTCGCCCGGCTGCAGGGACTGGAGGGGGCCGAAGGGTCCGCCGAAGGCGGCGGCGCGCCCCATCACGACGCTCACCCCCGCCTGACCGGGCAGCACGGTGTCACGACGATGGCCCGGACCCAGCCGGAGATCGCTCGAGGTGGTTCCCTCGACGATGACCTCGTCGATGCCGAGCTGCGGAATCGACAGGAGACCGACGGGGGCACCGTCGGCGAGCAGGTGGTCTTCGAAATCGCCCTCGCTGACCGGAGCGGTGCCGGCGGCGAGCTGCGCGCGGTACGTGTCGCGAAGCTGCTGCTGGGAGGCGAAGTGCATCACCTGGCTGACCACGAGGACGTTCACCAGGAACGCCAGCACGAGCACGGCCAGCGACGCGGCAGCTCCGCGCACGAACACCTGCACGGGGCTGAGGGGGGCGTACTGCGGGCGGCGACGCGGGGCCCGGCGCGGTGGAGACGGCGGCGCAGACGGGACGGGGCGCTCCTCGATCGTCATGCGGCGGCCGCCGGGGCGGGAGCGGTGGCGAGCACCGAGCGGAGCACGCGGACCAGCACGTACGTCAGGACGAGCAGAACCACGACGAGCACGATCAGCCACGGGAAGAGGAACACGAGGGCGTCACGGGTCACCGGAGTCAGCGCCGTGCCGTCGACCGTCTCCGGCGGAGTGAGGGTCGCGTGCGTCGACAGGAGGGTCCACTGCCCGCCGTGCTGCAACTCCGCCGAGACCACGCGGGTCTCCCCCGGCTGCAAGGCAGCGACGGGGACGTCCTCGACGGTGTCCAGGCGATTGTTGAAGATCGCGCCGTCCAGCCAGAAGGATGCCGTGGCGTCGATCACGCTCTTCGATGCGTTGCGCACGGTGAACCAGACGGTGACCGTCCCCTCGGCGGGGTTCAACGCCGGAGCGCCCGTGCCGTTGATGCCCCCGATGTAGAGCATGCCGGCGACGTTCACCTCGTCAGCGGGATCCGTCGAGCCCGTGGGAGCCCCGGCGCCGGGACCCCCGCCGGGCACGGTCGCACCGCCGGTGCCGGATCCTCCGGTCGAACCGGTCGAACCGCCGGGACGCGCGGCCGGACCGGTCACCGGCACGACGGCGGACGGTGAGGCGCTGCTGCTGACACTGGGGGTGGGGGTCGGAGCGGCGGTGCTGCCGTCGGTGACGTTGACGCTCAACGGCGTCCCGCTCGACGGGTCTTCCGCGGCCGCGGGCAGGGTCGGCAACACGGCGGCCAGAATGACCGCGGCCACGCCGAGCGCGGAGCCGACACGTCGCCTCATCGAGCGGCCTCGTGCAGATCGGACTTCTCGGCGGCCTCGGCCGCGGCGGCGCGCTGCATGTAGTCCACCCACTCCTGAGCCCGCTCCTCGTCGCGGCGACGACGCCACCGCAGCAGCAGCACGACGCCCGCGGCGAGCACGAGGAGGATCAGCACCGTCCACGGCACGGCGAAGACCACCGTGTCGCGCGAGACCGCCGTGACCGGCAGCTGCAGAGCGGTATCCGACGACTCCACGAAAGGGCTCAGCGTGGTGCCCGGGTTCAGGTAGAACCACTGCCCCACCCCGTTGACGGTGAAGTCGTACGACGCGGTGTTGCCCGGCAGGAGCACGGGGATGCTGCCGCCACGCTCACCGGTGGCCGGGATCCCGAGCCACGTGCGCACACCGGAGGTGATGTTGCCCGCGAGCGCGACGTTGCCGGGGTTGGTCACGGTGTAACGCAGACGGATGCTCCCGGCGAAGGGGTTCCACCAGTCACCCTCGTAGGAGGCCGAATAGCTGGTGATCGAAAGCTGCGGCTGAAGCTCGCCCGAGACGCGGGCGAAGATCGAGGTCGCCACGCGGCGGTCGAGGCTGACCTGCTGGCCCTCCTCGACGACGGAGGCCACGAGGCCTCCCACGTGGTCACCGGGGGTGGCGGTGGCGGGCACCGTCACGGTGAACGGCAGAAGTCGCACCTCATTGGGCTCGAGCGAGAACTGGATGCGATCCGCACCGTTGTCGAAGCGCAGCCAGGCGCCCACCGAGGTGGGGACGTCGGCCGTCGGCAGCAGCGAGAACGTGCCGTCCTGACCGTTGAAGGCATCCGTGGCGTACACGGTGAAGTCCTGGCGCTCGGTGCCGGTGTTACCCACGAGCACCTGGTCGGTGACACTCTGCCCGGGATCGGCGCTGTAGCTGAAGCGGGTGCGCCCGTCCGGGCGGCCGTCGCCGCCGGCCGGACGAGTGGCCACGCCGACGGTGGCGGGGCTGGGCTGGTCGCCGTCGGCGGCGTGGGCGGCGGGCGCAGCCACCAGGGTCGCGACCAGTCCGGCGGTGACGAGAACCGCGGCACCGAGCGCTGACAGCAGGCGGCGCGGAGCCGGTCGCGGGGTCGAGGAGAGCACGATATATCTCCGCAGATTCGGGCGACGGAGGTGTGTCGCAAAGGTGAACGAGGGCTGTTCGGCGCGGGCACGGAGAGTGTCACCGGCCCAGGGGTGAACGCACCCTGCGGGGAGGCCGAGAACGGCCTCCCCGCAGGGCTCAGCTGGGATCAGCTCACTTGGAGGTGAGGGTGACCGTCAGCGTCGAGTGGTACTCGCCGACCTTGGCGTCCTTGGGAGCCTTGAAGGTCAGATCGGCGTCGAAGAGCGCACCGGTCGGGAGCGTCGAGACGGCCGAGCTCTGCGCGATCTTCGTGCCGGTGCCCAGGGTCACACCGTCGATGAGGGTGTAGCCCGTGTAGGCCTTCGGCGCGAGGGTGAGGGCGCTGGTGGGGATCTCGTCGCCGGACGCGTTCGAGAACGCCGTCCACGAGGCACCGAGGTCCCAGCCCTTGAGGACGTTGCGGTCGTCGACCACGGTGACCTTGCCGAGCGCCTTGGTGGTGCTCTGGTCACGAGCCACGTCACCGAAGTCGACCTGGGTCTTCTCGGCGTTCAGCGACCACAGGTCGCTCGCGGTGACGGCGGCCGTGAGGTCGACGGCGTCGGTGGCGGGAGCCTTACCGGCGAGAGTGACGGTACCCCACGCGAGAACCGCGAAGGTGGAGTCACCCGGCTGGGTCAGGGCGATGGTGTGGGTCGTGCCCGAGGGCAGCGACGAGACGTCGACCGTGGCGTCGCCGTTGGCGTCGGTGGTCACCTGACCGAGGTTGGTCGGGTCGGACCAGGCCCAGGCCTGCAGCGTCTTGTTCGCGTTGGCGACACCGGCGGGGACGACGACCGTGGTCGCACCCTCGGCCGGGGCCGGGATCGTGACCTTGTTGGCGTCCGAACCCGTGGGCTCGACCGGGGCGGTGGCGGCGACCGTGCCCGAGAAGGCCTGGTCGTCGGAGCCGGCGCCGTTGGTCGCGGTCAGCGTGAAGCTGTACGCACCGGCGGCGGTGGGCGTGCCCGTGATGGCGCCCGTGGCGGCGTCGAGGCTCAGGCCCGCGGGGAGCGCACCGGCCGTGACGGCCCACGTGATCGGGGCGGTGCCGGTGGCGGCAACCGTCTGCGAGAACGCGGCGTCCTTCGTGAGGGCGTTCAGCGACGTCGTCGTGACGACGGGCGCCACCTCAGCCGCGGCCGGGGCCTGGTCGGCGAAGGTCCAGCTGCCGCCGGGGTTGACGTGGATGGAGACGAACTTCACACCGGTGTTCGCGATGGTCAGACCGTTGTTCTTGACCCACGCGAAGCCGAGGCTGTAGTCACCACCGTTGGCCTTGATCGACGCCCAGTTGCCGCCGATGAAGCCCGACAGGCTGAGGTTCGGCTGCAGGATGTTCTGCGTGCCGGGCGTGAAGCCACCGTCGGCGGTCGCCGTCCAGGACGAGAGCGTGTTCTCGGTGCCCGGGGTGGTGATGAAGTAGCCGACGCTGGTGGCGTCGTTCGACTGGCCGAGGAACGGGGTGTCGATGTCGGCGAACTCCGGGCCGGGGCTGGCGATGACCTGGTCATCCCAGGCCATGACCTTGCCGTCGGGAAGGCGCGAGCCGTCGCCGCCGTCCATCAGGTAGAACTGCGGGGCGGGGGTGGCCGCGTTGGCCGCGGTGGCCGAGAGGCCACCGGCGAGGAGCGAGACCGCCGTCGCCGCAGCGACGATCGATCCGAGCTTCTTGATGTTCATGAGAGGAAGAGTGTCCTTATCCGTTGATCGAACGTCAGAGCGTCGCGTACGCGCGCTGGATGTTGGTGGTGGACGGGGCGAGGAAGCCGAACTTCTTCTTGACCGCGCCGACCGAGCTGCTGAGCGAACCGAAGCTGGTGAGGCTGTTGTTGACGCCGGGGTTCACCAGGTTGGCCAGGGAAGCGTCGTACTTGGCGTCCGACGGCGTGATGCGCGCGTACTCCACGACGAGGTAGGTGTCGCGACCGAAGGTGGCGTCGCTGTAGTAGGACGCGTTCGGAACGAGGCTCGGGGCCGTGCCGGTGAACGCGGCCTGACCCGAGACCGCCGAGCCGAACGAGACGCCCGAAGCGGTGGTGGTGTTGATGCCGGTCGCGCCGTTGGCCTGCGAAACCCAGTTGGCCACGCTGAAGGGGATCAGCTCGTTGGCGCCGAGGACCGACGCGTCGTTCTCGGGCGTGGTGCCGGTGGCGTCGGAGACGCAGGACCCCAGGGTGGGGTTGCCGATGGCGCCGAGGAAGAAGCTGCGCGTGCCCGAGCCGCTCTGCGGGATACGGGGCTTGATCGCGACACCGCCGACCGTGGTGGTCGTGCACTCGTAGATCGCCTTCAGCTGCGCGGCGGTGAGGTTGGCCCACGAGCTGTCGCCGCCCTTGTAGGCGAAGCCGAGCGCGTCACGGCCGTAGGGCACGTACGCGAGCATGCCGTTGGCGTTGGCGTTGCCGCCAGGGCCGCTGGACGAACGGGCGATGTCGACCTGACCGAGGATCTGACGAGCAGGCACGGCGGGGTTGCCGGTGTAGTTGGCACCCGTGATCGAGGCGCGCAGCGCCGACACACCGGCACCCGAGCCGGCGGGACGACCGAAGAAGGCACCGGCGGGCTTGGTCTGGATCGCGGCCGAACCGAACGCGTCGAAGTTGCCCAGCGTCTTGTTGTTCGAGGTGACACGGACCGTCGCACCGGTGATGGTCGTGCCGTTCACGATGGCGTTCATCGAGTCCTGCAGGGTGTCCGATCCGACCAGCGAGTAGCTGTTGGAGACCGGCTCCGCCGAGGCGGAGGTTGCGACGCCGACACCGGCGATCGCGATGCCGCAAGCCGCCCCGAGAGCGACCAGCTTGTTGAGCTTCAACTCATTTACCTTTCGTAGGAAGTGCACTGTGTTTCGGGTGTTCAGTTGGTGGAGGGAAAGTCGTGGGGACGGCGCTCACAGGCGTCGGCGGAGGCGTCCGAGCAGCGGTACGGCGAGCGCGCAGGCGAGACCACCGAGGACGCTGCCGGGAAGTGCCCAGGTGATCGCGCCCATATCCGGGTCGTCGGGCGTTGTGGCACCGGCCAGGGCCGTCGCGGTGGTGCCGGTGGCCGCGGGATCGGCGGGGCCCGCCGGGGCGGCAACAGCGGCGGGCGCAGCAGCTGCGGGAGCGCTGCCGACGATGCTGCCGGTGGGGAACGGCGTACCGGAGGACCCGGCACCCGAGGAGGCCGGCGCGGGTGTGGTGGGGACTGTGCCGTTCTTGATGTCCTCCGCCGCCGCCGTCGCCCGTGCGCGCCAGTCGTCCGGCAGCGGGACGTAGCCCTGCGGAAGCTGCCCGATCGAGGTCCCGGGCTGCTGCCCCGTGGTGGAGGCGAAGCGGATGAAGGAGGCGTAGCTGGCCCGCAGATCGGCATCGCTCATGCGGGGGTTGACCGCGGCGTACACCGGGAGCGTCAGCGGGTAGGCGCCGGTGGCGCGCTTCGCGCCCTCCGACGAGGGGTCGAAGCCGTACACCTGCGGCTGCTGCGGATCGGGCGTCATCGCCGCGGCGGCAACGCCCATCGACTCGGGCGTTGCCTCGACGAACTGACCCGCCGGGTTCTGCAGCGCCGCCGTGACCACCTGGTAGCGCGCGGCGGATGCCGTGCCGGTGAGGGCCAGCACGCTCTGGCGTCCGGGGAGGTTGCGGTCGGCCTTGCCGTACTTCGGCGGAATACTCGTGGGATTCCAATCGCCGAGGATCAGGCCGTCGCCGCGGAGGGTGTCATAGGCACCGGAGTCGAAGTCCTTGACGTAGGGGCGCCACGTGACGAGGTTCACCGGACCGGACGAGTCGGTCTCGGCCTGCTCGACGGGGTCCGCCTTCGGGAAGTCCTCCCGCGGGAGCGACAGCGCCGAACCCGAGAGGTTCGCGTCGGCGTTCGTCGTACTCCAGGGGTTGACGGTCATCCCCCACGGGTCGGGCGTGCCCTCGAGGAAGTCCCGGGCGCTCTGGTCGTTGAGGACGTACTGCCACACCGCCCACGCGGCATCCGAGCGCCCCTGAGGAATCAGCACGTCGGCGAGCGAGGCCGCCGCGAGCGCCTGGTACGCCCACTCCGGATCATTGATGGCGAGGAAGTCGGGGTCGTAGGTGAGCGTGCGGGGGTTGTAGATCCGGTCGTCGGCACCGCCCGGACCCGCGTGACTCAGGTGACGGCGGTCAGCGAAGGTCGGCAGCGAATCGAGGTACGAATTCGTCAAGAGCTTCGCCATCAGGCGCGGTGTGAGCTTGAGAGACGTGAACGGCAGCCCTGCGCGTCCCGCGACGTCCGCGGGCACGCTGGGATCGCCGGGGCGCGGATTGCGGTCGATGGCGAACGAGACCGCGGCCCCCGTGATGCCGATGGGCGCGTAGCGCAGGCGGTCCGTGGCGAGTTCCGGATTCAGGGCCCGCGAGGTCAGCGCAAGGGGGGCGGGATCCACGCCGTTGGCGGCGAGCGCGGCGTCGGACTCGGCGCTCGTGATGGCCGAGTAGACCGATCCGCCCGCCGCGTTGCAGACCGCTGGCTGCCACGACGACACGGCCCGGGAGATGAGCTCGCTGCCGGCCAGTTTCCGCTCGGATGCGCCGATGGGACAGCGGGCGCCGATCGGCTTGAAGTCGAGCTTGATCGCGATGCGGTGCTTCCACGCGTCCCAGAACAACCCGGACTGGGTGATGAAGGAGGAGCCGGAGTCCTTCGTCCCGCGCGGCAGGATGACGAGCCAACAGCTGGACCCCGAGACGGTGCCGTCGGCCGCGGTGAGCGGCGTGCCGCAGCCCAGCGCCTGCGACTGCATCGCCGTCTGGACCTCGAATTTGACCGATCCTGAGCCGTCGGCACCGGAGCCCGCCCACGACACCATGTTCGTGGTGTACTTCGAGAAGAACTCGTTGGTGTTCATGTCGGGCAGCGATTTCGTGCCGTCTTCGGCGACGGTGTAGTTGTACTTGCCGTCCTTGACCGAGGCGACCTCTTTGCCGCTGGCCCCGCGGAACGGGATCGAGGTGAAGGTCGGGCTGGCGAAACCCTCGCTCGGGACGGTGTAGGGCTTGTCCTGCTCGGCGACGGACGCGTCGCTCTCGCGGACGTCGTCGCGGTGCGATCCCGGAACACCCCCGAGGCCGTACTGGCAGGTGGTGCGGTCGGGGCTGTTCGGGTCGTTCTCCTCAGAGCCCCAGCACTGGAAGACCTGCAGGAAATTCGCTCCACCGATCTGCTGACTGGGCACGGTGGACGCCTTGCCGCCCGTCCACGACACGACGATGCCCTGCGATTCGAGGGCTCGCGTCTGTGACACGGTGACGGCGAGGTCGGGGAAGGGCGCGTTCACGACGTCGGCGTCCTGACTCTTGGCCGTCACCGTCACCGCGGAGGAATCCTCGGCCGTGGCGCGGGAAACCGAGCCGGCGACGAGGCCGGAACCGCCGGTGACGGCGAAGATCCCGAAGCCGGCGACGACGCCGATGGCCACGGAGGCGATCCAACGGGGCGCCCGCGCACGACGGACCCGCACACGCCGTCGTGGGGTGATCGACGTCGACGAGGCGGCCTCGCCGGTGAGCACGCGGTTCTCGGGCACGGGGATCCTTCGGGAGTCGAGGGCTCGGGTGCGCCCTCGCGAGAAGCTAAGGGCGGCCGAGTGTCTGTGGAATGAACGCGGCGGTAACGAGGCGCCGCCGCCGCGTGGTGGAGGTGCGAACGCGGTTCACACCCGATCAGGGGGACTTTCGGGCAGGCTCGCGCCCCCGGTGGGACGCGTGGTCCCGCCGGAGCGCGGTCGAGTCAGCCCTACGCGCCGTCGCGTCGCGAACGGCGCGAGACGAGGGGAGGCACGAGGATTGCGGCGACGACGAGGATGCCGGCGGCGAGCATGATGTACTGCGGAGTGCCCCAGCCGCTGTCGGCAAGGGTGAACGGCGAGGACACCGCCGCCGAAACCGTCCCGACCACCGAACCCGAGACCAGGTTGCCGTTGGCGTCGTAGACCGGCTCTCCCCCGGCCGCGGCAGCGCCCGCCGCTGCGGCCGCGGCACCGCCCGCGGTATCCCCTCCGGCAGCACCCGCCTCGCCCGTGCTGCCGCCCGGAACGCCGCCCGATCCGGTTGCGGGCGTCTCCTCCTGCGCGCCGCCCGTGCCTCCGAGGCACTGCGTCGGCCCCTGCTTGTCGCACTCGGCGGGGTTGGGTGCCGACTGCGCGAGCTGGTTGTTCGAGGGCGAGTCCCCCGGCTTGAACGTCGGGTTGTTGCACTTGTTGAAGTCGACGCCCCCCGCCGTGCCCGGGATCTTCGCGATCACGTCGGACCCGGCCTGCACGAGGTTCATCGGCAGCGGCGAGTATCCGAGGTCCTTCGCGGACTGCTGGCCCTCGCAGATCATGTAGGAGGCGAAGATGCTGAGGGTCTTGCCCTTCTCGACGGTGAAGATGTTGTTGGTCTGCGTCGGCACGATCATGTACGAGTAGCTCGACATGGGGTAGGAGCGGGGATCACCGCTGTTGTAGACCCCGTCGAGGTTCTGGGTGAGGTCGGGGTTGATCACCGCCGACATCAGCGCGACGGCGACCGACTGGTAGGTCGGTTCGACGAAGTACCCGGCCTTGTTGAGCACCTTCGCCACGGGGTAGCCCGACGCCTTCGCGTACGAGTACTCGACGTAGGTGATCGCGCCCTCGCCGTAGTTCTGGCTCACGTAGCCGGAGACGCCGAGCGAGCCGTTCTGTCCCTTGAACGAGGAGGTGATCTGCGGGAACTGCGACCGCATGCCCTGCGTCCAGATGTTGGGGAACTGCTTCGACATCCAGAGGGTGAACTGCGCGCTCGTTCCCGAGCCGTCGGAACGGTAGACCGGGGTGATCGGGCGGTCGGGCATGGCCAGGGCCGGGTTGTCGGCCTGGACCGCGGGGTCGTTCCAGTTCGTGATCTGGCCCGAGAAGATCTTCGCGATGACCTCGCCCGACAGGCGCAGGTTGGTGACCCGCTTGCCGCCGATCTTGAGGTTGTACATCAGCGACGTGCCACCGGCGACGATCGGCATGTACGCGTACCCCGTCGTCGGGTTCTCCGGCGGAGACCCATCCTCCGGGTTGGCCTGGAACGGGATCTCGCTGACGGCGAAGTCGACCGTCTGGTTGATGAAGTCGTTCCGGCCGGTTGATGACCCCTTGCCGTCGTAGTTCACCGTCATTCCGTAGTTGCTGGCGACGTTGGTCCGCCACTGGTCGAGGGCGTTCTGCGACCACGTGGAACCGGAACCGGTGATCGTCTTATAGGCCTCGGCCGCGTTGGCGGGCGCGACGCCCAGGCTCGCGAGGGCCACGACGACGACCAGCGCCCCCAGTCGGACGAGACGGGTACGGACGTTCACGACGGGTTCTCCTCGGTGGGTCGATCGGGACGGGGCGCCAGAGCGCGCTGCGCAAGGCGCCACTGGAGGTCACGGGGGGGCTTGCCCTTGGGGGGCTGCGCGCGACGTTCCGCGCGCGAGGTGGGACCCCCCGGCGTCTGCCCCGGAGATGCCAGGATGCGCTGCAGGTCGCGCGCCGACGCCGACGCTGCGGCGCGGCGCTGACGGTCCGACAGCTGGCCGGGGCCCTTCCCGCCGATGAGACGCGCGATGATGAACAGCGTCAGCACGAGGAGCACGAGGGTCGCGGCGGCACCGAAGCCACGGGAGACCATGTTCGTCTCGGGCGACTTGACGAAATCGAAGACCTGCAGGGGCAGAGAGATCATCGGCCCCTGGAAGGGGTTGAGGTTCCACCCGGCGGTCACGCCCGAGGTCAGCAGCACGGGCGAGGTCTCGCCGATGCCGCGCGCGGTCCCGAGGATCACCGCGGTGACCAGCCCTGAACGGGACGTCGGCAACACGACGCTCCACACGGTCCGCCACCGGCTGGTCCCCAGCGCGTACGAGGCCTCGCGGAGGTTGTGCGGGACCAGCCGGAGCACGACGTCGGAGGCGCGGATGACGATCGGCAGCATCATGACGCTGATCGCCAGTGAGGCCGCGAACCCGGAACGCTCGTGGGTGATGAGGGTGACCACCGCGGCGTAGACGAACAGACCGGCAACGATCGAGGGCAGCGCGGTCATGGCATCCGAAATGGTCCGCACGAAGCGGGCGAAGGGGCCGCCGATCTCGTTGAGGAAGACGGCCGTCGTGATGCCCAGGGGAATCGTGATCGCCAGGGCGATGCCGATCTGGATGAGCGTGCCCACGATCGCGTGCGCGATACCGCCCATCGACAGGGGATCGAGCGGACCCGCGAGCTTCATCGTGTCGACGAAGAAATTCAGGTTCGTGATCGCGGGATAGCCGCGCACGACCGTGAACAAGATGACGAAGACCAGGGCGCTCAAGAGGAGGACACCGGCGGAGTAGAACAGCGCCGTCATGATGCGCTCGCTCACGGCCAGGCGATCGGCCCGCAGCGAAGACAGGACCGCGTAGATCCCGAGGAAGCAGAGGAACGACACGATGAGCCAGCCGATGATGCCCGTCATCGGCGTCAGCAAACCGAAGAGGAGCGTGGCCAGCGCGATGCCGGCCGCTGCGCTGCCCAGGAGGTTGAAGGTGTCGCCGAAGGGGACCGTGCGCAGGTCACGACGTTCGCCGATATGGCCCGTCCGCTCGGGGATCACGGTGCGCCCGGACGGCCCCGCAGGGTCGTCCGCGTCGACCGCGGGGGCGTCGGGGGCGAGGATCGCCATCAGTTGCTCTCCGCTCCGGAACGGCTGCGCGCGACGATCGTCGACGCGGTGAAGTTGACGATGAGGGTGATGATGAACAGCACGAGGCCGGCAGCCATGAGGGCCGACAGACCGAACTGACTCGCTTCGCCGTAGCGGAGGGCGATGAGGGCGGACACGGAGTTCGTGCCCGTCTTCAACACCTGCCAGTTGATCGTGAAGATCGGCGAGATGATCATGACCACCGCGATGGTCTCGCCCAGCGCGCGGCCGAGGCCCAGCATTGTTCCGCCGATGATGCCGCCGCGACCGAAGGGCAGCACCACGGCGCGGATCATTCCCCAGCGCGTGGAGCCGAGGGCGAGCGCACCCTCGCGCTCTCCCAGGGGCGCCTGTGAGAACGCCTCGCGCATGACCGAGGTCTGCGTCGGCACCACCATCAGCGCCACCACGATGCCGGCGATGAACGCGGACGACGTGAAGGCGCCGGGATCGGTGAGAGGTTGTCCGGTCTCGTCCGCGACGCGAAAGACCGGGATCCACCCGAAGTACGTGGAGATCCACTGCGAGACCGGGATGATGTTCGACTGCAGGAAGAACACCCCCCACAGACCGAACACGACGCTCGGGACGGCCGCCATCAGATCGACGAGGGTGATGAGCAGCGATCGGATCTTGGGCGGGACGATCTCGCTAATGAGCAGCGCGGTCCCCATGGCCAGGGGCACGGAGATGGCCAGGGCGATGAGGGCGATCGTGACGGTGCCGAACAGCACCGCCGCCACGCCGAACGAGCCCGTCTCCGGCGACCACTCCTGCGTCGTCAGGAAGCTGGGCCCTGCGACGCTCAGCGCGTCCCCCGCCCGGGCGGTGAGAAAGACACCCACGGCCAGCATGATCGCCACCGTGATGCCGCCCGCAGCGTACGAAACCGAGCGGAACACCCGGTCCGCCTGCACCGGTCGGCTCTTCAGTGAGCGCCGCTGAGAAGCCGTCGCCTCGGGGCGGGGAGGGAGAACCTCCGTGGTGGTGTCCGTCATGCGCTCTCCGTCGGTCGCGTCGGGCAGGTCGTGCAACGGCACCGCGGCGGTCTCCCGCGGAGCGGGGTCGGCCTCGGGGCGGTGTCCAGACGACCGGCGACGCGATTCGCCCGTTGTCCCTGGTGCCGGCTCGGGGCGCCGACACTGGCGACGGTAGATCCGAGTCGTGAACGCCGCCGGGAGCGAGCGCCCACGCCGACTGGCCGGGAGGTAAACGAGGGATGCCACGACCTCGGCGACAGCGTGACGATCACGACGCTCCCGGGGTCGCGGTGGGCGTCGCCGTCGGTGACGGCGCGGGGGTCGCCGATGTGGTCGGGCTGGGCGGGGGTGGAAGCGGTCGGCCGCTCGAGACGAGCAAGCGGACGGACGATCCCACCTGCGCCGAGGCGCCGGCGACCGGCGCCGAACCGACGACGGTCCCGACCGGTCGGTCCGAGACCGTGGCCACCGCCTCGGCCGCGAACCCGGCCGCGCGGATGGCGGCGTCCGCGTCGGCGGCCGTCCACCCGTCGACCGGCGGGATGGCGTTCGTCCCGGATGCCACGACGAGACGCACCGTGGTGCCACGCGGCACCGACCGACCGACCGCGGGGTCGGCAGAGAGCACCGCCCCCGCGGGGAACGGGGAGTCCTGTGTTGTCACCGGGCCCGGCACGAGACCTGCACCCTCGAGGGCGGCGAGCATCTCCTGGAGCGACCGGAGGTCGGGGACGACGGGATCGTCGGCCGCCGTGGGCGTCGTGATCACGCTCGGCGTGACGCCGGGGTCCGCGGTCGCCGACGGGGTCGCCGCGGCACTCGGTGCTGCCCCGGGCTCGGGACGGCCGGCCGACGCCATGAGGGGGACAGCAACGGCGAGGAGAGCGAGGACGGCGACGACGACGACCGCGGTCACCCACCCCGGCGCCTCCCCTCGGGGACGACCGGTCGCGGTGTCGGGGTCCGCGGGTGCGGCGACGAGCGGCGGACCCACCGGGGTCGGGCGCAGCACACGGGTGGCGGCGACCGGCGCGGGCGTGGGAGCTGCCGCCTCCAGCGCGCTCCTCATCTCGGCGGCATCGGCGAACCGGTCCGCGGGATCTTTGAGCATCGCCCGCACGAGCACGCGGTCGAGCGCGGGCGACACCCCGCGCGCCCGCACGGACGCAACCGGGGGCGGTGCATGCAATTGCGCCCGCACAACGGCATCCCGATTCCCGCCCTCGAAAGGCGCGCGGCCGGTCAGCGCGAAGTACAGCAGGCCCCCGACCTGGTAGATGTCCCCCGGCACCCCCACGGGCTCGCCCCGCAGCTGTTCGGGCGAGGCGTACTGCGCGTTGCCGACGACCCCGGCAGTGGCTGATGCGGAACTGCGCAGCACGTCGTCGCCGCGCGTTGTCCGGCCGGCGGCGTCCGCCAGCCCGAAGTCGAGCAACGTCGCGCGCACCGGCTCCGTGCCGTCGAATCGCACCAGGACGTTGGCCGGAGAGACGTCGCGGTGCACGAGGCCGGCGGTGTGCGCTGCCTCGAGCGCACCGAGGATCATCAGGCCGACGCGTCGCGTCGCCGCAGCATCGAGGGGGCCGCGGGTGACCACGTGCTCGGCGAGCGTCGTGCCCTCGAGGAGCTCCTGGGCGATCCAGGCGATCGTCACGGCGCCGTCCTGGAACGTCCCGACGTCGACGACCTCGACGATCCCGGGGTGCGCGACGGCGGAAGTGCGCCGCGCCTCGTCGAGGAACGCCTCGCGCAGCGCCTCGCTCTCGGAGAGGTGCGGGTGCAGCAGTTTGATCGCGACCGGACGATCCAGGAGCGTGTCGATCGCGGCGAACACCGACGCCGTTCCGCCGGACCCGAGCAGCCCCTCGAGGCGGAACCGGCCGGCGATGAGTCCGGACTCTGCGGTCACGGGGCGTTCATCACGACCCGGGCGCGGCGCCCCGACGCGGTGCCGATGCTCACGCCCTGCGCGATGGTCGCCGTGGCCAGGGCGTTGCTCGCGGCCCGACCGGCGGCGGCGGCCTCGCTCGCCGACTCGTACCAGCGCGCGGCGGTGAGAACGGGACGGTCGCCGCGGCGGATCACCCATCCGTGCGTGGTCGACTGCGGGCCGCGTACGGCGGTGACCGTCATCTCCTCCACCCGGGATTGTTCGGCGACGACGGCGTCGAACGCCGCCCGCGGCGAGACGAAGACCCGGGCGCACCGCGCGAGCTCACGATTGTTGGTCGCGAGCAGACGCCACACCCCGAAGACGCCGAGCTGGCCGAGCGCCGATTCGGGGGCCGTCTCGCTGAGGCTGCCGGCGGTGACCGACCATTCCGGCAAGAGGTGTGCACGGAAGAGCAGCCACGCGGCAAGTCGCGGATCGTGGATCGAACGGAATGT
Organism: Microbacterium sp. ZW3a; assembly: GCF_057167165.1. Classification (NCBI taxonomy): domain Bacteria; kingdom Bacillati; phylum Actinomycetota; class Actinomycetes; order Micrococcales; family Microbacteriaceae; genus Microbacterium; species Microbacterium sp. ZW3a. The sequence goes on from NZ_CM169903.1 coordinate 2,314,152, forward strand.
GTCGAATACGATCCGTGCACGGCGCGTGGCGCGGTCGGAGAGCGTATTGCTCACGGGTACCCCTGTCTGACGGCTGCGCCGCTCGTGGGTCGGGCACCCGTGCTGCAGTCCGTAGGCAAGAAAATGGCCGCGCCCGGTTTCCGTAGGTCCATCGGGGGATGAACGCGGGGTACACGGGTGATCAACGCTCGGAGATCACCCACCCGGCGCCGTCGTCTCCCTCCCGGGAGACGCACTCGCGGCGCGGTGCCCGCAGGTCACCGGTCAGAGCGCGCGGCGACCCAACGTCAGAGCGTGCGGCGGCCCTCGAAGGCGCGGCCGAGGGTCACTTCGTCGGCGTACTCGAGGTCGCCACCCACAGGCAGACCGGATGCCAGGCGGGTGACGCGGATCTCGAGGGTGTGGAGCAGCCGGCTCAGGTACGTGGCGGTCGCCTCGCCCTCGAGGTTGGGATTGGTGGCGAGGATCACCTCTTGCACGGTGCCGTCGGCGAGGCGCTGCATGAGCTGGGTGATCCGCAGGTCGTCGGGGCCGATGCCCGCGATGGGACTGATGGCGCCGCCGAGCACGTGATACAGCCCCCGGAACTCGCGGGTGCGTTCGATCGCCGCGACGTCCTTCGCGTCTTCGACGACGCAGATGAGCGCTTCGTTGCGGCGCGGATCGCGGCAGATGGAACACCGATCCTGCTCGGAGACGTTGCCGCACACCTCGCAGAACTTCACCTTCTCGCGGATCTCACCGAGGAGGGTCGACAATCGAGAGACGTCGAAGGTCGGCGACTGCAGGATGTGGAACGCGATACGCTGCGCCGATTTCGGCCCGATCCCCGGGAGGCGGCCGAACTCGTCGATGAGGTCTTGGACGATGCCGTCGTACATCAGCTGAACCTCGTCGGGGGCTCGTAGGGTTCGTCGCGCACGTAGGTGGCGCCCAGCATCTGCCGAACCACGGCTTCGCCGTAGCGCTGAACCCCGCCACGCAGCGGCGCCATGCGCGGCACGACGACCGGCGGAACGGGCAGGTCGGGGCTCTCGTCGGCGGGCGGGATGACGTCGTCGTCGTCGACCTCATCGGGAGGGGTCACCGACGGTGCCACGTCGGTCGCGGCGAGCACCACGCCGTCGCGCGCGGTCGGTGCCACGGGAGGAGTCATCGTGGGTCGTGCTTCTTCGGGCTCGTCGTCGACCGCGAGCGCCGTTCCGGCAGCGCCGGAGCGCGTCGGGGCGACCGACGCCGCGGAGGGTGCGCTCGGGCTCGCGGTGGACGACCCGCCCGGGATCGGTGCCACCGCCCAGTCGGCGACCGAGGCGGAGGCGTACGGAGCGGATGTGCGCGCGGGCGCACTCCCCTGCCCCGCCCTGTTTCCACCGGATCCGGCAGGTGCCGGGCCGCGGGGCGCGCCCCCTCCGGGTCCGCCCGGTCCGGCGTCACCCTCGAGGCGCGCGAGGTACTTGACCCGGATGCCGAGAACGGACTGGATCGCCCGTCGCAGGTCTTCGCTCGGGCCCCCGTCGGCCGACCGTGTCTTGAACGCCGTGAGGTCGGCGGAGGTGCGGAAGGCCAGGGTGAGGACGTCGCCCTCGAAGGCGAGGACACCGGCGTTGGAGACGACCAGCCACGAGGCGCGGCTGAGCGCCTCGAGCTGACCGAGCACCTCGGGCCACGCGTCACGCACGTGGGAGAGTTCGAGCGGCCCCACGGGGGTCGCCGGTGGTGTCGGCGCCGGCGGGTCGAGCGGCGAGGGCTCGGCGCCGGCGGAGGGCGCGGGCGTGTCGTCGGCGGTGGTGGCCGTGTCGGCCACGGTGGCGGACGCGTCGGGGGCCGTGTCAGGCGCGGTGGCGGCCGTGTCAGCCACGGGGGCGGACGCATCGGGGGCCGTGTCAGGCGCGGTGGCGGCCGTGGCGGTCGCCTCCTCGGGTGCCGCGGCGGGCACGGTCGACACCTCGGAGGACTCGACGGTCGGCGCCGTGTCGAAGGGGTGCGCGTCGGTCACCGGTGTCGAGGCCGCGGGTGCTGCACCGTGCGGCGGCGCCGCGGGGGCGCTCGGCGCCGGGCTCGGGGCGCTCGGGGGTGCAACGGGGGCGCCCGGCGCCGCGCCCTGCGGCGCGCTGGCGGCACTCGACGGCGCCGAAGCGCCGGGAGCCGGCTCATCGTCGTCGAACGGCGGGGGCACCTCGTCGTCGAACGGCGGCGGGGCGTCATCGTCGGACGGGGCGCCGGGCGGCGCGACGTCGGGGGCCGCCACCGGGGGCGCGGTCGTACCCGGCGCCGCCACCGGGGGCGGCGCGACGTCGGGGGCCGCCATCCGCGGCGCAGTCGTACCGGGCGCCGCCACCGGCGACGTGCCAGACGCAGCCCCACCGGGCGCCGCGACCGGCGAGGCCACGGCAGCCCCACCGGGCGCCGCGACCGGCGACGCCACGGCGGGCGCGACGTTGGGCGTGACGGCTCCCGGAGCCGCCACCCGGGGCGACGCCCCCGGCGATGCGACACGGGGTGCCGCGGGCGCGGGAGACGCGACGCGTGGAGACGCCTGGGCGGCGGGCGACGTCGAGGGGGCTGGCGCCGCGTGCTCGGCACCGTGCGCGGATGCGGCCGCGGGCGACGCGCCCTGCGAGACACCGGTATGTGTGAGAACCCGGGCGACGAGGAGTTCGAGCTGCAGGCGTGGCGAGGTCGCGCCCGTCATCTCGTCGAGCGCGGCGACAACGAGATCGGCCGTGCGCGACAGCCGCGCGACTCCGAACGCGGTGGCCTGGTGGGCCATGCGCTCGAGCTCGTCGTCGGGAACACCACGCAGCACCGCGGAGGCTCCGGCCCCCGTGGCAGCCACAACGATGAGGTCGCGCAGACGCTCGAGCAGGTCGTCGACGAAGCGACGCGGATCTTGTCCGGTCTGCACCACGCGATCGACCGCGGCGAACGCCCCGGCGCCATCGTGCGCCGCGAACGCATCGACGACCTCGTCGAGAAGCTCGGAGTGCGTGTACCCGAGGAGGGCGACGGCGCGCTCGTAATTCACGAGCACCTGCCCCTCGGCATCCTGATCGGAACCGGCGATGAGCTGGTCGAGCAACGAGAGCGTGTCGCGCGGCGAGCCGCCACCGGCCCGCACGACGAGCGGCAGCACACCGGCCTCGACGGCGACACCCTCGGTCTCGCAGAGTTCTTGCACGTACTCGAGCATTGCCGCGGGCGGGACGAGCCGGAACGGGTAGTGGTGCGTGCGGGAGCGGATGGTGCCGAGCACCTTCTCGGGCTCGGTGGTCGCGAAGATGAACTTGACGTGCGCGGGGGGCTCTTCGACGAGCTTGAGCAGGGCGTTGAACCCCTGCTGCGTCACCATGTGCGCCTCGTCGAGGATGAAGATCTTGAACCGGTCGCGCGCCGGGGCGAAGATCGCGCGCTCGCGCAGGTCGCGCGCGTCGTCGACACCGTTGTGGCTGGCGGCGTCGATCTCGACGACGTCGAGCGACCCCCCGCCCCCGCGGCCGAGTTCGACGCAGCTGTCGCACTTCCCGCACGGGGTGTCGGTGGGGCCTTCGGCACAGTTGAGGCAGCGCGCGAGGATGCGGGCCGAGGTGGTCTTGCCGCAGCCGCGCGGACCCGAGAAGAGGTACGCATGACCCACGCGGTCGCCGCGCAGGGCGGTCATGAGCGGTTCGGTCACCTGGGACTGCCCGATCATCTCGCCGAACGCCTGCGGGCGGTAGCGGCGGTACAGGGCTGTCGTCACCCCTCCAGCCTACGGCGTGCCACCGACATCGCGTCCGTCGCTCTCCCCACGCCCGCCCGTACCCGCGGCGCGCAGGGCAGAGGCCCCACGGCGCGCGGCAACACCCGCGGCGCGCGCGGCGGAGGCCCCACACGTGAGGAACGGAGGACCCGGGGCCGACAGAGGATGCCACAGCCCACGGCATCCGCCCCTCCTCCCCCGCCCTCCCCTCCTCACGCACGCCCCACCCCCGCGCAGCGCGCAATGCCCCACGGCGCGCAGCAACACCCACGGCGCGCAGCAACACCCGCGGCGCGCAGGGCAGAGCCCCCACACGTGAGGAACGGAGGACCCGGGGCCAACGGAGGATGCCACAGCCCCCGGCATCCTCCCCTCCTCCCCCGCCCTCCCCTCCTCACACACGCCCCACCCCCGCGCAGCGCGCGACGCACGCCCCACCCCCGCGCAGCGCGCGATGCCCGCCCCGCTCCGAATCGAACGCCGCACCACCCCAGACAAGCCGAACGCGGCGGCGCCCCGGAGGGCACCGCCGCGTTCGAGGGGGCAGGGTCAGGCGTCGAGGCCGACCGCGACCGGCTCGTCGCCGGTGGAGACGAGCGGGATCGCGGCCGTCACGATCGGCACCGAGGCCGACATCAGCGTGCCGTCCTCGCGGACCGAGCCCTCGAGCTGGCGGATCGAGGGGCGTCCCGGGATGAGCGGGCCCTGACCGTGCAGCGTGACCCGCACGCTCTCGCCCGGGGCGACGGTGTAGTCGACCCCGCGCACGGCGAACTCGACGGGCCGACCCTCCTCGCCGGCGCGCAGGGTCATGGCCGTCGCGGTGATCGCGATGTCGAGCTTCGTGCCGTGCCAGTGCAGCACATACGACAGCTCGGGCCAGTCGGCGGGGAGGCGCGGATCGAAGGTCAGGCGTCCGAAGTGGTCGCGCATGCCGCCGAAGCCGCTCACGAGCGCCGTCCACACGCCACCCGCGGAGGCCACGTGCACACCGTCGGCAGCGTTGTGGTGCAGGTCGCCGAGGTCGACGAATGCCGCCTGACGGAAGTACTCCAGCGCGAGGTCTTGGTAGCCCACCTCGGCCGCGAGGATCGACTGCACGACCGCCGACAGCGTCGAGTCGCCGGTGGTCAGCGGGTCGTAGTACTCGAAGTCGGCGAGCTTCTCGGCGTCCGTGAAGTGGTTTCCCTGGAGGAACAGCGCGAGCACCACATCGGCCTGCTTGAGCACCTGGTAGCGGTAGATCACCAGCGGGTGGAAGTGCAGCAGCAGCGGACGCTGGTCGGGCGGGGTGTTCTCGAGATCCCAGATCTCGCGTTCGAGGAACACGGCGTCTTGCGGATGGATGCCGAGCGCCGGGCTGAACGGGATGTGCATGGCCTCGGCCGCCTTCTCCCACCCGTCGGGCTCCGAGGGGTCGAGGTTCATGCGGTCGACCAGGTGACCGTACGCCTCGGGATCGTTCTCGGCGAGATCGCGCACCGTCCGCGCGGCGAAGCGGAGGTTGAAGCGGGCCATGACGTTGGTGAAGAGGTTGTCGTTGACGACGGTGGTGTACTCGTCGGGCCCGGTGACCCCGTGGATGTGGAAGGCGTCGCGCTCGCCGTCGTCGGTGCCGTCGCTCGATCGCCAGAACCCCAGCGTCGACCACAGACGCGCGGTGTCGACGGCGATGTCGACGCCCTCGCGGGCGAGGAACTCCTCGTCGCCGGTGGCGCGGACGTACTTCGCCAGCGCAAAGGCCACGTCGGCGTTGATGTGGTACTGCGCGGTGCCCGCGGCGTAGTAGGCCGACGCTTCCTCGCCGTTGATCGTGCGCCACGGGAAGAGGGCGCCCGCCTCGTTGAGCTGGTGGGCGCGCTTGCGGGCCGCGGGGAGCATCAGGTACCGCATGCGCAGGGCGTTACGGGCCCACTGCGGCGAGGTGTACGCCAGGAACGGCAGCACGTACACCTCGGTGTCCCAGAAGTAGTGGCCGCTGTACCCGGAGCCGGTCACGCCCTTGGCGGGGACGCCCTGCCCGTCGGCCCGGGCGGCGGCCTGCGCGAGCTGGAAGAGGCACCACCGGGTGGCCTGCTGCAGGTCGGCCTGGCCACCGATGCGCACGTCGGAGCGTTCCCAGAAGGCCGCGAACCAGTCGAGCTGACGCTGCACCAGCACGTCGACGCCGATGCTCCGGGCACGATCCACCGTGCGTCGGCAGCGGTCGACGAGTTCACCCGCGGGCACGCCGCGCGAGGTGTGGTAGCTCACGAACTTCGTGACGGTCGTGGGAACCCCGGCCCGCGCCTGCACGCGGAAGACGTTCTTGGCGATATCGGGCTCGACCAGCTGCCGCGACGTGTACTCGTTCTCGGTGTCGACCTCGTGGTCGGCGACGACGGCGATCGTCATGCCCGACTCGGTCGCCTCGTACGACAGCGCCGACCGATCGCCGTCTTGCCAGTACTCCCGCGGCTGGAGCACGCGGTCGGTGAGCTTCTCGGTCTTCCGCGGGTCGAAACCCGCCTGCTTGGATGCCATCGGCGAGCCGCCGTAGATGCCCTCGCCGTCCTGGCGGTTCAGCAGCTGGCATGCCACCGTGACCGGGGCGTCGGAGTTGAGCACCGTCACCGTCAGCCGCAGTACCGCGAGGTGCTTCTCGTCGAACGACACGAACCGGTCGTCCTCGATGCGCACCTCTTTGCCCGAGGGGGTCACCCACAGGAGACTGCGGCGGAGGATGCCCTGACGCAGGTCGAGCACGCGCTCGTACTCGCGCACGTCGGCGACGTCGAGCGAGAGCGGCTCGTCGTCGACGTACACGCGCATGACCTTGGCATCCGGTGCGTTGATGATGGTCTGCCCGACCTCGGCGAAGCCGTACGCCTGCTCTGCGTGGCGGATCGGGAAGGTCTCGTGGAACCCGTTGATGAACGTGCCCTGCTCGTGGGCGAAGCGCCCCTCGATCGAGTTGCCGCGCAGGCCCAGATAGCCGTTGCCGATGGCGAACAGGGTCTCGGTCACGCCGGTGTCGTCGACCGAGAACTCGGTCTCGACGAGGCGCCATTCGTCGACGGGGAAACGATCGCGATCGATCATCGGGGGCATGCCTTCCGGTGGCCGGGTTCGGGTCAGTCGCGCGAGGCGACGGCTCAGTCTACGAACGCCTGGAGGTCGTCGACGACCACGTCGGCCCCCGCGGCGGCGAGGTCATCGGCACCGACCCCCCGGTCGACGCCGACGACGAGCCCGAAGCCCGCCGACGACGCCGAGGCGACGCCGCTGAGCGCGTCTTCGACGGCGGCCGAGCGCGCCGGGTCGACGCGGAGCATGCGGGCCGCCTCGGCGAACACGTCGGGCGCGGGCTTGGAGGCGAGGTGGTCGCGCTCGGCGATGACGCCGTCCATCACCACCGGAAAGCGGTCGCGAATACCCGCGGCCTCGAGGACCTCGACAGCGTTCTTCGAGCTGGACACCACCGCGATCGGGGTGCCGGCGGCCTGGAGCGCGTCGAGGACCGCGACCGACCCGGGGTACGGGGCGATGCCCTCGGCGCGGAGGATGCGCGAAAATACGACGTTCTTGCGGTTGCCGACGCCGCACACGGTGTCGAGCGACGGGTCGTCGGAGGGATCACCCCAGGGCACCTCCACATCGCGACTGCGCAGCAGGCTCGCGACGCCGTCGTAGCGCTTCTTACCGTCGACGTAGTCGAAGTAGTCACGCTCGGTGTAAGCCGGCTCGATGCCCCACGCGGTGAACAGCTCGTCGAACATCTCTTTCCACGCCCGCATGTGCACCTCGGCGGTCGGGGTGAGAACCCCGTCGAGGTCGAACAGCACGGCGTCGTACGCGGTGAGGTCGGGCAGGTCGCGGCTCTCGGTCACGGCGGACTCCAGATCAGGCGGCGGGTTGGGCGGGCGCCCGGAGCGCCGCTCCCCCAGCGTACTGGCGGAGGGGCGCGATTCTCACCGGTCTGCGACGGCGAGCGCCCGCCCGCCGATCCACACGCGGGACGGATGCCACGCGGCATCCCACCAGACGAGGTCGGCGAGCGCGCCCTCGGCGACGTGACCGATGTCGGTGCGCCCCAGCGACCGGGCGGCACTCTCGGTGCACGCGGTCAGGACGGCGGCCGGGTCGAGGCCCGCGGTGATCATGCGGCGCACACCCTCGTCGAGCACGATGCCGGATCCGGCGATCGTGCCGTCGGGGCGTCGGCCGAGACCGGTGTCGTCGACATCGACGGGCTGCCCGCCGAACGTGAGGCGGGTGCCCGGTTCGAGACCGGCGGTCACGATCGCATCGGTCACGCCCACGATCCGTCGCCCCGCCGCCGCCAGGGCGAGTGCGATGACGGTGGGATCGACGTGGTGGCCGTCGAGGATGGTCCCCACGAAGAAACGGTCGTCGGCGAGCACCGCTCCGGGCACGCCGGGCTCGCGCGCCGCGAGGGGCCGCTGTGCGTTGAACACGTGGGTGCACATCGTCGCTCCCGCGTCGCCTGCGGCGTGCACCTCTGCCGCGGTCGCGTTGCTGTGGCCCACCGCGGCGATGACACCCTCTTCGGTCAGGCGCCGGACGGCGTCGAGCCCACCCGGCAGCTCGGGGGCCAGTGTGACCGTACGAAGCGCGGCGCGCACCCCGGGCGCGGTCAGCAGGGTGTCGACGTTCTCGCGCGTCGGAGGAAGGAGAAGGGCGGCCCGGTGAGCACCCGCCCGGACCGGAGAGAGGAACGGCCCCTCCACGTGCGCCCCGAGGACGCGGGCGACCGGTTCGTCGGCGAACGCGTCGCGCGCACGGCCGATCCGATCCACGGACGCCGCCAGATCGTCCAGGGGCGCCGTGATCACGGTGGGTTGCACCCCGGTGACGCCGCGAGAGGCCAGTCCCGCGAGCAGCGTTCGCCATTCCCCGGGGTCGGCACCGGCGACGTCGATGCCGAACGACCCGTTGACCTGCACGTCGAGCAGCCCCGCGGTGAGGGTGCCGCCGACGAGGTCGATGTCGACAACGTCGCCCTCGCGCGCCGGACGGACGGTCCGGATCTGCGAGCCCGTGAGCTCGAGCACCATCGGCCCGACGAGCGCGCCCCCGACGAGGGCGCGGGCGGCGCGCAGGCGCGTCACGGCGGTGCGCTCAGGACGCGACCGACAACGTCTGCCGGGCGATCTCGAGCTCTTCATTGGTGGGAACCACGAGCACCGCGACGGGGGAAGCGTCGGTGGAGATGCGGCGGATGCCGCGCCCCCGCGCCGCATTGCGCTCGGGGTCGAGCTCGACCCCGGCGAAGCCGAGCGTGGCCACGGCCTCGGCCCGGACGCGGGCGGCGTTCTCGCCGACGCCGGCGGTGAAGGAGACGACGTCGACCCCGCCGAGCTGAGCGAGGTAGGCGCCCGCGTAGGCGCGCAGACGGTGGATGTAGACGTCGAAAGCCAACTGGGCGTGCGGGTCGCCGGCGTCGCAGCGGGCGGTGAGGTCGCGCATGTCGGACACCCCCGCGAGCCCCTGGAGCCCGGAGCGCTTGTTGAGCAGCGCATCGAGATCGGCGATCGACAGGTCGGCGCGGCGCGCGAGGTGGAACAGCACCGCCGGGTCGAGGTCGCCCGACCGCGTGCCCATGACGAGGCCTTCCAACGGGGTGAGCCCCATCGACGTTTCGACCGAACGCCCACCCTCGATCGCGGTGACCGATGCGCCGTTGCCGAGGTGGAACACGATCTGCCGCAGTTCGGTCAGCGGCCGGCCGAGGAAGGCGGCGGCGGACTCGCTGACGAACTTGTGGCTGGTGCCGTGGAAACCGTAGCGACGGATGCGGTGCGCGTCGGCGAGCTCGCGATCGATGGCGTAGGTGTACGCCGCCGGGGCCAGCGACTGGTGGAACGCGGTATCGAAGACGGCGACGTGCGGCACCGACGGGAACGCCTTCTTCGCGGCGACGATCCCCGCGAGGTTGGCGGGGTTGTGCAGGGGCGCGAGAACCGACAGCTCGTCGATGTTGATCTCGACGAGCGGGGTGACGACGGTGGGCTCGAAGAACCGGGCGCCGCCGTGCACGACGCGGTGCCCCACCGCCACCGGCGGGCGCTCCTCGAGCGAGGGCCCGTGCGCGGCGAAGGCCTCGAGCATGACGGCGAAGCCCGCCGTGTGATCGGGGATCTCACGCTCGATGGTGGACGTGGCATCGGTCACCGTCGGCGCGGGACCGTCGGCGGGCGCGAGGACCGCGGCGGTGACCGTGTGGGTGGCCACGCCCACCCCCTCGCCGATGCGCTCGACCAGCCCCGAGGCGAGGACCCGCTCGTGCTCCATGTCGAGCAACTGGTACTTGAACGACGACGAACCGCTGTTGACAACCAGCACGACGCTCACGAGGCGCTCCCCTGGGCCTGGATCGCGGTGATCGCGATCGTGTTGACGATGTCGTCGACGAGAGCCCCGCGCGACAGATCGTTGATGGGCTTGTTCAGGCCCTGCAGCACCGGCCCGATGGCGACGGCGCCCGCCGAGCGCTGCACGGCCTTGTAGGTGTTGTTGCCGGTGTTGAGGTCGGGGAAGACGAACACGGTGGCCCGCCCCGCGACCTCGGAGTTGGGCATCTTGGCCTTCGCCACCGCGGCGTCCGCCGCCGCGTCGTACTGGATGGGACCCTCGACCAGCAGCTCGGGCGCGCGCTCGCGCACCAGGGCCGTGGCCGAGCGGACCTTCTCGACGTCGGCGCCGGTGCCGGATTCTCCCGTCGAGTACGACAGCATGGCCACGCGCGGCTCGATGCCGAACTGCGTCGCCGTCGCCGCCGACGACACCGCGATGTCGGCGAGCTGCTCGCTCGTGGGGTCGGGGATCACCGCGCAGTCGCCGTAGACGAGCACGCGGTCGGCCAGGGCCATGAGGAACACGCTCGAGACGACCGAGACACCGGGAGCGGTCTTGATGATCTCGAACGCCGGGCGGATCGTGTGGGCCGTGGTGTGCGCGGCACCCGAGACCATGCCGTCGGCGAGCCCGAGGTGCACCATGAGCGTGCCGAAGTACGACACGTCGGTGACCGTGTCGGCCGCCTGGGCGTAGGTGACGCCCTTGTGGGCGCGCAAGCGCGCGTACTCGGTGGCGAACTTGTCGACGTGGACGGCGTCGAAGGGGCTCAGCACTTCTGCGTCACGGATGTCGATGCCGAGCTCGATCGCGCGACCGCGCACCTCGATCGGCTCGCCGAGGATCGTGAGGTCGGCGATGCCGCGCGCGAGCACGGTGGCCGCGGCCCGCAGCACCCGGTCGTCGGTGCCCTCGGGCAGAACGATGCGGCGACGGTCGCTGCGCGCGCGGTCGACCAGGCCGTACTCGAACATCAGCGGCGTCACGACGCTCGGGCGGGCAACGCCGAGCTCCCGCGTGAGCAGCTCGGTGTCGACGTGGCGCTCGAACATCGCCAGCGCGGTGTCGTATCGGCGCTGGGAGTCGGCCGCCAGACGCCCGCGGGTGTTCATGATGCGCACGGCGGTGTCGTAGGTGCCGAGGTCGGTAGCGATGATCGGCAGCGAGGAACCGAGACCGTCGATGAGGCGCACGATGGCGTCGGGGAGCTCGAAGCCGCCGTTGAGGACGATGCCGGCGAGCGAGGGGAACGTGCCGGAGGCGTGGGCCAGCAGGGTGGCCAGCAGCACCTCGGAGCGGTCGGCGGGAATGACGATGACCGCCGACTCCTTCAACCGCGGAAGGACGTTCACCATGGACATGCCGGCGACGACGACACCGAGAACTTCGCGGGTCAGCAGCTCGGGGTCGCCCTTGATGAGATCACCCTCGACCGAGCGCAGGACTCCGCGCATGGACGGGGCGATGAGGAAGCGGTCTTCGGGAAGAGCCCACACGGGGACCGTGCGTCGCCCCTGCGCGGGAGCCGCCTCCACGACCTGCCGGACGGAGGAGACGATGTCGTCGAGGTACTCGGGGTCGGCGCGGTTGATCACGACCGCGAAGACCTCCGCGCGCTCGTGCAGCAACTCGGGCATGGCCAGCGCCGCGATCTGGCCGACCTCGTTCGGGGTACGCGCGACCGAGAGCCCCAGCGTCTCGCCCTGTCCCTGCTGAGCGCGTCCGCCGAGGACGAGGAGCACGGGGGCGCCGAGGTTGGCGGCGATGCGCGCGTTGTACGCGAGCTCGGCGGGGCTTCCGACGTCGGTGTAGTCGCTGCCGATCACCACGACCGCGTCGCACTGCGCCTCGACGGCCTTGTAACGCTCGACGATGCGCCCGAGCGCCGCGTCGGCGTCGTCGCGCACGTCGTCGTAGCTGACGCCGACGCAGTCGTCGTAGGCGAGGTCGACGCCGTCGTGGTCGAGCAGCATCTCGAGGACGTAGTCGCGTTCGGCGGTCGACCGGGCGATGGGGCGGAACACGCCCACGCGCGGAGTCACCCGGCTGAGGGCGTCGAGAACGCCCAGGGCTACCGTGGATTTGCCCGAGTGCCCCTCGGCTGACGTGATGTAGATGCTCTGCGCCACCCGTTCAGCCTATTCGCGGCCGCCGACATCACAGGGGGGTTGCCTCGGCGTCGAGCGATCAGGGGCGATCAGCGACCGGGAGCAACCGGGCCCCCGCCGCGCGCAGCTGGCCCGCGAGGGCGGCAGCGGGATCGAGATCGGCGATGACGCCCGTCACGGCATCCAGCGGCAGGATGCCGAATCGCGAGGCCGCACCGAGCTTCTCGGTGCTGGCGAGCACGTACGTCTCGGCCGCGCGGGCCGCGAGGGCGCGCTTCATCGCCGCCTCCTCGGCATCCCCCGTCGACAGCCCCGCGTCGGGGTGCACGCCCGTGACGCCGAGGAAGAAGACGTCGGCGCTGATTTTCTGCGCGGCCTCGACCGCGGCGGCCCCGCACGCGACGGCGGAGTGCTTGAACACGCGCCCGCCGATGACGATGACCTCGACGTCGTGGTGCAGGAGCGCGGCGGCGATCGTCGGCGAGTGGGTGATGACGGTGCCCTCGAACGACCGCGGCAGCGCGTCGACGAGGGCGAGCGTCGTGGTCCCGCCGTCCAGAAGGATCGTCGCCCCGGGTTCGATCCGTGCGAGCGCGGCCGCGGCGACCCGCCTCTTGCTGGCCGGGGCTACGTCCGCGCGCGCGGCGTAGTCGCCGACCGCCGGCGAGGCGGGCAGGGCACCGCCGTAGACGCGGACCGCGAGACCCGCGGCATCCAGTTCCCGCAGGTCGCGCCGGATGCTGTCTTCGGAGAGCCCGAGGTCGATCGCGATGTCTTTCACCACGAGTCGTCCGTCGCGACGGAGCCGGTCGAGGAGGGCCTCTTTGCGAGCGGCGGCGAGCATCATATTCCCAGTGTTGCACGTTTCTGCACTATCGTTCCGACTATGAGCCGCCCCCTCCTGATCTTGATCGCCGGACCGTACGCTTCGGGCACCGACGGCGACCCCGCCCGCATGGCCGCGAACCTGCGCCGTCTGGAGGAGGCGGCGTGGCCGATCTTCCGCGCCGGGCACGTCCCGATGATCGGCGAGTGGGTCGCGCTGCCCGTCCTTGCGAGCGCGGGGGCGTCGGGGCCGAACGACCCGCTCGCCTCCGAGGTGCTCTATCCGACCGCGGAGCGCCTGCTGCACCACTGCGACGCCGTCCTCCGCCTTCCCGGCGCCTCGCGCGGCGCGGACCGCGACGTGGAGATCGCGCGAGAACGCGGCATCCCGGTGTACGCCTCGATCGAGGAGATCCCGACCGCATGAACGACGTACGCCCCGGCACCACCGTTCCCGACCATCGCGGCCGCACGGGCCTGCACCTGACCGGCCGCGATCTCGACCGCAACGAGCGCGTCGTGGTCGAGGACGTCGAGCTCCTCGCCGCCGGATGGCACGTCCTGCGCGCCACGACGTTCCGTTATCGCGGCGACGACGGCGCCTGGACGACCCAGAAGCGCGAGACGTACGACCGCGGCAACGGCGCGACGATCCTGCTCTACGACCCCGCCCGGCGCACGGTGCTGCTGACGCGGCAGTTCCGCTACCCCGTCTACGTCAACGACCACCCCGACGGGATGCTCATCGAGACCGCGGCGGGGCTCCTCGACGATGACGATCCGCTCACCGCGATCCGCCGCGAAGCCGAGGAGGAAACGGGGGTCGTCGTCACCGAGGTGCAGCCGGTGTTCGAGGTGTACATGAGCCCCGGCTCGGTCACCGAGCGACTGCACTTCTTCGCCGCCGCGTACGACGGCGCCGCGCGCGTCGGCGACCGGGGCGGCCTGGTCGAGGAGGGCGAGGAGATCGAGATCCTCGAGTACGACATCGACGCGGCGCTGCAGATGGTCCGCGACGGAGAGATCCAGGATGCCAAGACGATCATGCTGCTGCAGTGGGCGGTGATCGACGGACCGTTCGCGCGCCGCTGAGGGCGCGGCATCCGGATCCGCGGGCAAAGAAAAGACTCTCCGCGCACCCGGTAGAGCCTGGTTACCCTTGCTACGTTTCCGTCCTGGGGGAGTTGGCCTGGATGCCGCCGCGCGGAGAGCCGACACGAGTCTACCCGACGGGCGAGCCCGCGCACGCCCCGGGCGGAGGCGCGGGGCTCAGTCGGGGAACGCCACGCGCCGCAGCAGCGCCGTGAGCTGTCGTCGCTCCGCGTCGTCGAGTCCGGCGTGCAGCTCGCGCTCGGCCGCCAGGATCGCGGGGCGGGCCTCGTCCACGAGGGCGCGACCCGGCGCGGTGATCACGACGACGTTGGCGCGGCGGTCGCGCGGGTCGGGCTCGCGCGTCACGAGACCGCGGCGCTGCAGGTCGTCCACGAGAGCGACGACCTGGCTCGGATCCAACCGCAGATGATCGGAGACCTCTCGCTGCGAGGGACGCGTCTCTCCCGCGGCGAGCGCGAGCACCGAGTACGACCGCACCCGCAGGCCGAGGGGTGCGAGCGCGCTGTTGCCCGCGGCGATGGAGAGGGCGTTCGCGCGCGCCATGAGGAAGCTGAGCTCGTCGTCGAGGTTCACGGGCGCGTCGGGGGCGGGCGTGGAGGTCACTCTCCGATGGTAGCGAACTCAATGATTGACATTATCAATCGTTGAGTTTAGAAATGGTCTCGACGGAAGGATCCCCATGACCAGCGCACCCCTCCTCGACGGCAAAGTTGCCGTCGTCACCGGCTCGGGCCGCGGCCTCGGCCTCGCCTACGCCCGCGAACTCGCCCGCCACGGCGCCGCCGTCGTCATCAACGACGTCGATGCGGCGACCGCGGCCGAGGCCGTCGCCACGATCGAGTCCGACGGGGGCCGCGCGGTCGCGGTCGTCGCGCCCGTCGGACCCACCGCTACGGCCCAGCAGCTCGTCCGTACCGCCGTCGACACCTTCGGCGGTCTCGACATCCTCGTCACCAACGCCGGAGTCCTGCGCGACACCGTGCTGTGGAAGATGAGCGACGACGACTTCGACACCGTGATCGGCGTGCACCTGCGCGGCACCTTCACGTGCGTGCGCGAAGCGGCGATCTGGATGCGCGAGAACGGCGTCGCCGGGCGGATCATCTGCATCGGCTCCCCCACCGGTCAGCGCGGCAACTTCGGCCAGACCAACTACGCCGCCGCAAAGGCCGGCATCGTCGGCATGGTGCGCACCTGGGCGCTGGAGCTGAAGAGGGCCGGGATCACGGCGAACGCCGTCATTCCCGTCGCCGCCACCGCCATGACCGCGACGGTGCCCTACTTCGCCGCCGCCGTCGAGGCCGACGCCGCCGGGGAGCCCATGCCCGCCTTCTTCCGTCACGACCTCGGCTTCGGCACGTCCGACGATGTCGCGGGGCTGATCGCCTATCTCGCCTCGGATGCCGCCGGTGCGGTGACCGGCCAGGCGATCGGCATCGGCGGGGACCGCCTGCAACTGTGGACGCACCCCGAGCCGGCCGCCACCGCCTACCGCGACGGCGGCTGGACCGCCGAGGCCCTCGCCACGGACTTCACCGAGGCGGTCGGCCCCCTGCAGGGGGTCGGGGAGAGCTTCCCGCCGCTCCCCGACGACCTGCGTCGCGACCCCGCGCGGTGACCGGCATGACCCGTTACGAGCCCGCGATCGACGTCGCGGCCCTGACCGCGATCGACATGCACGTGCACATCGAGGTCGATGGGCACGCGCACGCCTCGCTTCCCGACGACCTCGCCGAAGCGGCCAGCCGGTACTTCTCCACCGACGGCCCCCGCCCCGACCTCGACAGCATCGCCGCGTACTACCGCGAGCGGCGGATGGCGGCGGTGGTGTTCACCGTCGACGCCGAGACGCAGCTGCGGCACCCACCGATCTCCAGCGCCGAGGTCGCCGCGGGAGCGGCACGCCACGCCGACGTGCTGATCCCCTTCGGATCGGTCGACCCGCGCCGCCCCGACGCCCTCGACCGCGCGCGGCGCCTGATCGACGAGAGCGGGGTGCGCGGATTCAAGTTCCACCCCACCGTGCAGGGCTTCGACCCGAGCGATGAGGCGCACTACCCGCTCTACGCCGAACTCGAGACCGCGGGAGTGGTGGCCCTCTTCCACACCGGCCAGACCGGGATCGGCGCCGGGATACCGGGGGGCAGGGGTCTGCGCCTGGGGCTGTCGAACCCGATGCTGCTCGACCCGGTAGCCGCGGACTTCCCCACCCTGCAGATCGTGATGGCCCACCCGTCGGTGCCGTGGCAGGACGAGGCGATCTCGGTCGCCACGCACAAACTGAACACCTGGATCGACCTGTCGGGGTGGAGCCCGACCTACTTCCCCGATCAGCTCGTGCGCGCGGCGAACTCCTTCCTCCGCCAGCGCATCCTCTTCGGCAGCGACTTCCCGCTCCTGACGCCCGATCGCTGGATGCGCGACGTCGAGGCGACGGCGCTCAAGACCGAGAGGATGCCCGGCATCCTCCGCGACAACGCCGCGCGCCTGCTCGGCCTGACCCCCTGACCCGAACGGAGAACACCATGACCACGACCGTCGCCTACGCCGACATCGCCGGACTCGCCGGCACCGACCTCGGCTGGTCGGACTGGCTAGAGGTCACGCAGAGCCGTGTCGACCTCTTCGCCGACGCCACCGACGATCACCAGTGGATCCACACCGACCCCGAGCGCGCGAAGGACGGCCCCTTCGGCGGGGCGATCGCGCACGGCTACCTCAGCCTGTCGCTCACGGTAAAGTTCTGGACCGAGTTGCTCGAGGTGACGGGCGTCACCACCAAGGTCAACTACGGTCTGGACAAGGTCCGCTTCGTCTCGCCGGTGAAGGTCGGTGCGCGCGTGCGCATGAACGCCATCATCGCCGAGGTGACCGAGGTGCGCGGGGGCTACCAGCTCGCCGTGGACCAAACGATCGAGGTCGACGGGAGCGACAAGCCCGCCGTCGTGGCCCGAGGGCTCTACCGCTTCTCCGCATGACACCCCGCCCGCGCGCGCCGACCCCGGCGCCGCGCGGGCGGCATCCCCTCCGCTCCCGGGCGCACCGCGGCGCCCTCTCCCTCGATGAAGAGAACGATGAGCACACCCGGACTGGGCGCCTGGCTTCCTCGCCGCCGCCTCAAGCACCCCGATAAGACTGCCCTGATCTTCGGCGACGACCGGCGCGTGAGCTACGCCGACCTCGCCGACGCCGTCGAACGCTCCGCCGCCGTCCTGTCCGGGCGCGGGATCGGTCGCGGCGACCGCGTGGCCTACCTCGGCGAGAACGCGCCCGAGTTCCTCTTCCTCCTCTTCGGCGCTGCGCACCTCGGGGCCGTCTTCGTGCCGGTGAACACGCGTCTGGCCGCACCGGAGATCGCCCACGTCCTCGCCGATTCGGGCGCGCGTCTTCTCGTGCACGATCCGGCGTTCGGCGACCGCGTGGACGCTGCCCTGGCCGACGGCACGCTCGGCGGCGACGCCGCCCCGCACGTCGTGCGCACCGGAGCCTCGGGACGCGACGGCGAGCCCGGTCTCCAGCGCCTCCTCGCCCTCGTCACCGAGGTGCCCGCGCCGGCGCCGACCGGACTCGACGACCCCGCGGCGCTGGTGTATACCTCCGGCACCACGGGTCGCGCGAAGGGCGCCGTGCTCACCCACGGCAACCTCACGTGGGTGTCGGTG
Organism: Microbacterium sp. ZW3a; assembly: GCF_057167165.1. NCBI lineage: Bacteria > Bacillati > Actinomycetota > Actinomycetes > Micrococcales > Microbacteriaceae > Microbacterium > Microbacterium sp. ZW3a. The sequence continues at coordinate 2,331,956 of NZ_CM169903.1, forward strand.
AACACGATCATCGACTACGACCTCGTCTCCTCCGACGTCTCGCTCATGATCTCGCCGCTCTTCCACGTCGCGTCCCTCGGCATGGGGGCGCTCCCTGCGCTGATGAAAGGCGCGACGGTCGTGCTCGAGGCAGGCTTCGAGGCCGGGCGCGCGCTCGATCTGATCGAGCGCCACGGCATCACGGTGGTCTCGGGCGTTCCCACCACCTACCAGCTCATGGCCGACCACCCGGAGTGGGCGACGACGGACATCTCGAGCCTGCGCACCCTGACGTGCGGCGGCTCGGCGGTGCCGCCGCGGATCCGCGAGGCGTACGAGGCTCGGGGCCTGTCGTTCACGCAGGGGTACGGCATGACCGAGACCTCCCCCGGGGCGACGAGCATGTCGGCATCCATGACCCGCCAGAAGGCGGGGAGCGTGGGACTGCCGCACTTCTTCACCGACGTGCGGGTGGTCGGAGAGGACGGGATGCCGGTGCCCGCCCGCACCGTGGGCGAGATCCACGTGCAGGGGCCCAACGTCTTCGCGGGCTACCACGGCCAGCCCGAGGCCACCTCGGCCGCGTTCGCCGCGGACGGCTGGTTCCGGTCGGGCGACCTGGGCTATCTCGACGAGGACGGCTACCTCTACATCGCCGACCGGCTGAAGGACATGATCATCTCCGGCGGCGAGAACATCTACCCCGCCGAGGTCGAGGGGCTCATCGCCGGGCTCCCCGGGATCACGGGCGTCGCGGTCATCGGCATCCCGGACGAGAAGTGGGGAGAGGTGCCGATCGCCCTCGTGACGGTCGCGGACGGGGCGGTGGTCGACACCGAGACCGTGCGCGCGGCCCTGTCGGGGCAGATCGCGCGGTACAAGATCCCGAAGGCGGTGACGATCGTCGACGACCTGCCCCGCACGGCCTCGGGAAAGGTGCGCAAGGCCGAGCTCCGGGCGCGCCTGCTCGCCGGCTCCTAACGGGGCGCGCTGCCGCTCTCGATCGCCTCGACGAGGGCGAGGCCGCGCTGGGCCCAGGCGATCTCGTGGTCGGCGCGGGCCACGAACCCCTCGTAGGCGAAGACCTTGAAGGCGACGATCGCCGCGGGGTCGTGCACGGTGTCGGTCTCGAGGCGTCGCGCCACGATCGGATGCGTGCGCGCGCGGATCGCGTCGAGCTGGCCCTGCCACAGCTCGCGCCGCACCTCGTAGTGCGCGATGTGCTCGCGCAGCCGCGCGCGGGCGGCCTCCGGCTCGGCCCACTCGAAGTAGGCCGCGCGCAGGAGTGCGGGGTCGCGGTCGGCTCCGTACACGACCGGTTGCTCCATCCACTGGCGCAGGTCGTCGACGCCCTCGTCGGTGATCGTGTACTGCGTCTTGGTGGTGGCGCTCCCCCACGGCACCGCTTCGTCGCGCAGGAGGCCGTCGGCGACCATGCGCTTGAGCTCGGGGTAGATCTGCGAATCGGGGGCGTGCCAGACGTGTCCGACCGAGCCGTGAAAGGCCTTGGCGAGGTCGTACCCGGTCATCGGCTGGGCGGTCAGCAGCGCCAGGAGCGCGTAGCGCAGGCTCATTGCCTCTCCCCTCTTGCGATGTGGCGTGCGCCCACGCTATCTTCCTCTCAATATCTATGGTGATAGTTATTGAGGACGAGGAGGTCCCGTGACCGAAACGATGGCGGCGAAGCTGCTGGATTACCCCCGGAACGCCTGGTACGTGGCGGCGTGGGACCACGAGGTGGGCCGCAAGCGCATCCTCGCCCGCACGATCGCGGGGCGCCCCCTCGCGCTGTACCGCACCGAGGACGGCACCGCGGTGGCCCTCGCCGACGCGTGCTGGCACCGCCTCGCACCCCTGTCGCAGGGCGCGCTGGTCGGTCCGGAAGACATCCGATGCCCGTACCACGGCATCACCTACGACTCCCGCGGCCGCTGCACCTCGATGCCCGCCCAGGAGACGATCAACCCCAGCGCGCTCGTCCCCTCCTTCCCCGTCGTCGACCGCTACCGCTACGTGTGGGTGTGGGTGGGTGATCCGGCACTGGCCGATCCCGACCGCATCCCCGACATGCACCAGATGACGCACCCCGACTGGACCGGCGACGGACTCACGATCCATGCGCCCTGCAACTACCAGCTCATCCTCGACAACCTCATGGACCTCACCCACGAGGAGTTCGTGCACTCCAGCAGCATCGGACAGAAGGAGCTGAGCGAATCGGAGTTCGTCACCCGCCACACCGACGACACCGTCACCGTCGAACGCTGGATGCGCGACATCGAGCCGCCGCCCTTCTGGCTGAAGAACATGCGCGACAAATTCCCGGGATTCTCCGGCCGCGTCGACCGCTGGCAGATCATCCACTTCGAGGCCCCCTCGACGATCCGCATCGACGTGGGCGTGGCCAAAGCCGGCACCGGCGCCCCCGAGGGCGACCGCTCGCAGGGCGTCAACGGCTACGTCATGAACACCATCACCCCCGAGACCGACCGCACCAGCCACTACTTCTGGTCGTTCCAGCGCAACTACCGCCTCGACAGCCAGCTCATCACGACGCAATTGCGCGACGGCGTGCACGGCGTGTTCGGCGAAGACGAGGCGATGCTCGCCGCCCAGCAGGCCGCGATCGACGCCAACCCCGACTATGAGTTCTACAGCCTCAACATCGACGCGGGCGGCATGTGGGTGCGGCGGCTCCTCGAGCGGATGCTGGCGGCAGAGGGCCGCGAGCGGACGCCGGCGGCGGTGGGCTGAGTGGCCGTTTCGCACCGCGCAGTCTGGCAGGGCGGCACGGTCGCCGCCGCGCGCGACCTCACCCCCGAGATCCGCCGGATCGAGATCGACGTCGACTCCCCCGTCCGGGTGGAGCCCGGCGCACACCTCGACGTGCGCGTGCGGATCGCCGGGCGCGACGAGCAGCGGTCGTATTCGATCGTGGATGCCACGCCCGACGGCGCCCGGGTGGCGGTGAGCGTCTTCACCTCACCGGTGAGCCGCGGCGGCGCGGCCCGAATGAACGCGCTCCGCCCCGGCGACCGGATCGCGCTGACGCAGCCGTTGAACGACTTCCCGCTCCGCCTCGGCGCGCGCCGCTACGTGCTCATCGCCGGCGGCATCGGCATCACGGCGCTCCTGGGCATGGCCGAACGGCTCCGTGCCGCCGGAGCGGACTACCGACTTCTCTACCTCGGTCGCAGCCGCCCGCTCATGGCCTACCTCGACGAACTGCGCGATGTCCACGACGACCGACTCGACGTGCACGTGCGCGACGAGGGCACCTCGATCTCGGTGCCCGCGCTGGTGGACTCCGTCGAACCGGGCACGGAGGTGTACGTGTGCGGGCCGATCCGGTTGATGGATGCCGTGCGCCGGGCGTGGATCGTACGTGGCCTCCCCGCGGCCGACCTGCGCACCGAGACGTTCGGCAACAGCGGGTGGTTCGACCCGCAACCCTTCACCGTCCGCATCCCCGCCCTGGGCCTGGAGACGACCGTCGCCCCGAACCAGTCGATGCTGGAAGCCCTCGAGGCCGCGGGAGCCGACATGATGTACGACTGCCGCAAGGGCGAGTGCGGGCTCTGCGAGGTCCGGGTCACCGGGCTCGACGGCGAGATCGACCACCGCGACGTCTTCTACAGCGAGCGCCAGCGTGACGCCCGCACCAAGATGTGCTGCTGCGTCTCGCGGGTGGTCGCCCCCGGCGGGACCGCACCGGGGGTCATCACGATCGTGTCGAGCTGAGGCCGGTCACACCACGAGCGGCGCGAGGGCGCGCACGGTGGGTTCGAGGGAGCGGATCACCTCAGCGGGCTCCTCGACCCGGTGACGGGCGCCCGAGAATCCCAGTGCGCCCACCGTCGCCCCGGTCTCATCGCGGATCGGGAGGGCGAGGCATCCGGTCGTCGGGGCCACCTCCCCGCACTGCCGGGTGACGCCGAAGCGGTGGTAGTCAGCCTCGACGGTCGTGTCGACACCGGCCCCGCTCGTGATCAGCAACAGGCGCCCCAGCGCATACCGAGCCGGTTCGCGGGTCATCCGTGCCTCGTCGGAGAGCGGGAAGTCGGGGTCGGCATCGACGACCACCAGTCGCCCCTCCAGAAACAGCACCACGTGCACGCCCCCGCGCACCGCCCGCCGGGCCTCGGCGAGCACCGCCCGGGCGGCTGACGGCAGCCGCGTCGGGGCGGCGACCACCCCGGTCAGCTGCGCGACGCGGGCGCCGAGGGCGAACCCGGTCAGGTCGGGCGTGCGCACGAGGTACTCGTCCTCGACGAGGAGGTTCAGCAGCCGATAGGTCGTGGCCCGGGGAAGCCCCAGCTCGGTCGAGATGCGCTGCGCGCTCGCCCCGGCGCCGAGGTGGGCCACCGCCTCGAGCACCGCCAGCGCCGAACGCACCGCCCCCGGCTGTCGCGCCGAAAGCCCCGCCCGCTCAGGCATCGCCCCGGTGGCCCGGTGGGGCGACTCCCCCGAGCACCTGGGCGGCCACGGGCTCGTCGTACGCGCCGATGGGGCGAGAGCGTCGGCGACGTCCTGCGAAGGCGACGATCACCGCACCCACGAGGCCGACCGCGGCAACGCAGATCACGCCCACCCCATCGGTTCCGACGACGAGGAACGCCACGAGCGCGGCGGTCAGGGCGGCGGCCGAGACCATTGCGACCACCGCGGGCCAGATCGTGAACTCACCGATCCGACGCAGAAACACGGGCGCGGCGACGCACACGAGCACGTACGCGGTGATGTACCCCGTCGCCCCGACGGCCAGGGTCGCCTGCATCGCCTCGCGTATGTCGACGCCCGTGATCACCAGCGCCACCGGCACCGCCGCGACCACCGGAAGCGCCACGGCGATCGCGGCGATGGGCGTGCGCAGGCGCGGGTGCGTGCTCCCCAGGCGCGCGGGCAGCACGCCGTCACGGCTCATGGCGAACAGCACCCGCACGAGGGCGGTCATCGTGCCGATCGCACACGCCAGGAACGACGCCGCGATCCCGATGTCGGCGGCCACGCCCCAGGGTCCCAGCCCGAACGCCCCGGCCAGATCGTTGACCGGCGACGCGCTGGCCGCCAGATCCAGCCCCAGCGCGTGGAAGCCGGACACCTGAGTGACCGCCGCCAGCACGTAGACGGCGCCCGAGATCAGCACCGTCCCCGTGATCGCGCGCGGCACGTTGCGCAGGGGGGCGACCGACTCCACGCCGAGCGTCGCCGCCGATTCGAACCCCACGAAGGCCGTCAACGCCACGACCGCGCCCGCGGCGAGCGCCACCGGATCCACGGGACCGGGGGCGACGGCGGCGACGATGTCGGCGGGACCGATGAAGACCAGCAGAACCCCCAGCAGCACCACGATGAGCGCGACCGACAGGGCCTCCACGACGAGGGCGACGCGCGCCGACAGGCGGATGCCGGAAACGAGCACCACCGCGACGAACACCGCCTCGCCCAGCAGCGCCACCGTCGTCGTGGCCCCGCGATCGACACCGGGCCACACCCCCGCGACGAGATAGCCGAGGTAGTACGCGCCCCCGAGAAGGGCGAACATCGCGATCGCGCCGTAGCCGACCACGATCGCGGCGCCGGCCGTGAGCCCCGCCCGTTCGCCGAGCCCGCGGGCGGTGTAGGTGTACAGCGCGCCGGCGGCGGCGAACCGTCGAGCGAACTGCGACATCGTGCGCGCGACGCCGAAGCTCAGCACCGCGGCCGCGATGATCGCGGCGACGGTGGCGCCGGGGGCGACGCCCGCCACGAGCAGCACGACCGTCGTCGCGGCGGCGGCGGGGGCGACCGCGGCCACCGATTGCGCCGCCAGGTCGACGATGCCGATGGTGCGGCGCTCCAGGCCGTGCAGGGGCGATCGGTCGCCGAACCCGGCGACGGGTGCGGGCCGGGCGATGGCGCGGGCAAGTGCGGTCATGGTGCTCCCCGTGTACTCGCTGCGACCGTACGACGTCGCCGTTGCACCCCGACGACGCCGATGTTTCGCGCGCGTGTCGGCGAATGAGACGGCGCGGCGACCCCGGTCCCACTCGGAGTGCGGGCGGTTTCACACCGGCTACATCGTGCGGCAACGCCGGGGGAGGACTCTCGGTTGCGCACCCGACTCGAAAGGCTTCGACATGACCCAGCTCGAATCGACGGGGGCCGCGGCAGCGACACCCCGAAAGCTGAGCGGCTCGCTGGGCGTCACGGCGATCATCTTCATGGTGGTCGCCGCCGCCTCCCCGCTCACCGTCGTCGGCGGCGCAGCCCCCCTCGGCATCCTGATCGGAAACGGCGTGGGCTACCCCAGCCTGTACGCCGTCAGCGCCGTCATCCTGGTGCTGTTCGCCGTGGGCCTGGCCGCGATGACGCGGCACGTTCCCCGCCCCGGCGCGTTCTTCACCTACATCGGCTACGGCCTGGGACGCCCCTCGGGGCTGGCCGGCGCGTGGATGGCGATGCTGACCTACACCACCGTCCAGGTCGCGGTGTACGGCTACATCGGTTACCTGCTGAGCGTCACGGTCGTCTCGCTCGGAGGCCCCGCCCTCCCCTGGTGGCTGTACGCGCTGGCGACGGTCGCGCTCGTCGGCCTCCTCGGCTACCGCCACATCGACCTGTCGAGCAAGGTGCTCGGCGTGCTGCTGATCGCCGAGGTCGCCATCGTGCTGGTCCTCGTCGCCGCGGTCGTCGTCAACGGCGGTCCCGAGGGCCTCAGCCTGGCGCCGTTCGAGCCGTCCAACGTGCTCAGCGGGTCGCCGGGCGTGGGACTGATGTTCGCCATCGCCGCCTTCATCGGCTTCGAGGCCACCGCGATCTTCCGCGACGAGGCCCGCGACCCCGACCGCACCATTCCGCGTGCCACCTACGGCGCCGTGATCGGCATCGGGATCTTCTACACCCTTTCGGCGTGGGGTCTGGTGATGGCGTGGGGCCCCGGCGGCGTTCTGGAGGCGGCGGCGGAAGACCCCGGCACGCTCGTTCTGCGCACCGTGGCGATCTACCTCGGCGCCGTGGGCGAAGTGATCGTGAACGTGCTGCTGCTGACCTCGATGTTCGCGTGCGTGCTGTCGTTCCACAACGTCATCACCCGGTACCAGCACGCGATGTCCTCCGCCGGCGTCCTGCCCGACCGCCTGGCCGGCGTGCACGCACGGCACCTGTCGCCCCACGCGTCCTCGCTCGTGCAGACCGCGACCGCGGGCCTCCTGCTGGCGGCCTTCGCCGTCCTCGGCCTCGACCCGCTGCTGCAGGTGTTCACGTGGTTCTCCGGCGTGGCCACGGTGGCCATCGCGGTGCTCATGGCGGCGACCTCGATCGCGGTCATCGTCTACTTCGCCCGCAACCGCACCGACCGACGCGTGTGGAACACCGTCGTCGCCCCCGCCCTCGGCTTCATCGGTCTCGCCCTGTCGGCCGCGGTGATCGTGGCCTACTTCCCGGTCCTGGTCGGCGACGTGGACGCCGACGGTTCCCCCGTCTTCGGCGGGCTGACCTGGTCGCTGCTCGCCCTGGTCGTGGTCGTCCCCGCGTTCGGATACGCGCAGGCGACCTGGATCCGCCGACGCCGTCCCGCCGCCTACGCCAAGCTCATCGACGCCATCGCCGGCTGAGCCTCGTCGTCCCCCTCACCCGCTCCACCTGGAAAGACACCATGACCCTCACTGATTCCACTGTCTCCGCCTTCACCGCCCCGGCCGCGCCCGCGCACCCGTTGGCGTCGCTCACCCCCGAGGAGATCACCGCCGTGCGCGCCGTGGTCGCCGGCCTCGACGGCATCGACGAGGCCACCCGTTTCGCGTACGTCGGCCTCGAGGAGGCTCCCAAGGGCGAGGTCCTCGCCTGGGAGCGCGGCGAGGCCCCCGCTCCCGAGCGCCGCGCTCGTGTGCAGCTGCTGAACCTCCGCACGGCCCACTCCCTCGACCTCGTCGTGTCGCTCGCGACCGGCGGCGTGCTGCGCTCCACCGAGCTCGACGGCTCCGACGGCCAGCTCCCGATCCTGGATGCCGAGTTCGAAGAGGTCGGCGTGATCGCGAACGAGAGCGAAGAGTGGATCGCCGCCCTCGCCGCGCGCGGCCTCACCACCGACGACGTCGTGCTCGTGCCGCTCTCGGCCGGCCACTACGGCTACGAGAACGAGGTGGGCCGCCGCGTGCTCCGCACCTTCGCGTTCCGGCAGGACCACCCCGCCGACCACCCGTGGGCGCACCCCGTCGACGGGCTCACCGCCTACATCGACGTCGCGGCCCGCGCGGTCATCGAGATCGTCGACACCCCCGGATTCACCGTGCCCGAGACCCACGGCAACTTCGACGATCCCGAGCTCCAGGGCCCGCCCCTCGAGGGGCTGAAGCCGATCGTCATCACCCAGCCCGAGGGGTCGAGCTTCACCGTCGACGGCGAGCACGTCACGTGGGGCGAGTGGGATCTGCGCATCGGTTTCGACACCCGCGAGGGTCTGATCCTGCGCCAGCTGTCATTCGCCGGGCGCCCGGTGATGTACCGCGGCTCGATCAGCGAGATGGTGGTGCCCTACGCCGACCCCGCCCCCAACCGCTTCTGGCAGAACTACTTCGACACCGGCGAGTACCTCTTCGGCCGCTACACCAACGAACTCGAACTCGGATGCGACTGCGTCGGCGACATCACCTACGTCGACGCCGTGCTCTCGGACGAGAACGGGATGCCGCGCACGATCCGCAACGCGGTCTGCATGCACGAGGAGGACTTCGGCTCCCTCTGGAAGCACAGCGACATCTTCACCGGCTCCAGCGAGGTCCGCCGCGCCCGCCGCCTGGTCATCTCCTTCTTCACCACCGTCGGCAACTACGACTACGGGTTCTACTGGTACCTCTACCTCGACGGCACGATCGAGTGCGAGGCCAAGCTCACCGGCATCCTGTTCACCTCCGCCTACCCGGGCGAGGGCTACCCGTTCGCGTCGGAGGTCGCCCCGGGCTTGGGCGCTCCCTACCACCAGCACCTGTTCTCGGCGCGCCTGGACATGACCGTCGACGGCGTCGCGAACGTCGTGAACGAGATCGACGCGGTGCGTCTGCCGATGTCGGCAACCAACCCCGCCGGCAACGCCTTCACCAAGAAGGTCACGCCGATCACCTCCGAGAAGGTGTCCGGCCGCGTTGCCGACGGCGCGGTCAACCGGGTGTGGCAGATCGCCTCGACCGACAAGACCACCGAGCGCGGCCAGGCGACGTCGTACGTGCTCTTCCCGACCGAGACGCCCGTGCTCTTGGCCGACGACGAGTCCTCGATCGCGGCCCGTGCCGCCTTCGCGACCAAGAACCTCTTCGTCACCAAGTACGACCCTGCCGAGCGCTACGCGGCGGGCGACTTCGTCAATCAGCACCCCGGTGGGGCCGGCATCCCCGACTTCATCGCCGGCGACGAGCCGCTCGTGGGCGAGGACCTCGTGCTGTGGCACACGTTCGGACTCACGCACTTCCCGCGCAACGAGGACTGGCCGGTGATGCCCATGGACTACGCCAAGTTCACGCTGAAGCCGTACAACTTCTTCGAGCGCAACCCCGTGCTGAACGTGCCGGCCCCGGAGAGCGCGCACTGCTCGCCGGCCGCGCACGTCACCGGCCACGGCGACGAGGGGCACGCGGCGCACGGACACGACGGCGCGCACCACTGCTGAGTCGATGAGCGAGATCCTCCACCTGTGGGCGGTCGCCCCCGCCGCGATCGGAACGTGCTGTCTGGCCGCCGATCGCGCGCGGGTGCGGCCGCCCGAGGTCATCGCCTCGGTGCTCATGCTCGCGGCGATGCTCGATGCGGGCCTGTTCGGCCTGCTCGCGCCGGTGTACTGGACGGCGCTCCTCCTCGGCGCGGCGCTGGCCCTGGCCATGTGGCGGTCGCCCCGGAGTCGGCGGCGCACCCGGGTTCCGGCGGCGATGACCATGCACACCACGCTCGGACTCATCGCGATGGCGGGACTCCCGCTCGCGATGGGAGGGCACGGCACGGCCGCGGGCCACGCCCACGGGATCGCGCTCGGTCCCCTGCTTCTGGTGGGGGCGCTGGGCTACGCGGCGCTGTCGGTGGCCCTGATGGGCCGCATGCGCGCCCGCCTCGACCGCGCGCAGCTGGGCGCCATGGGCCTGTCGGTGGTGCTCATGGCCGTGGCCCTGGTGTGACGCACACGGCGCGGTGCCCCTCGCGGGCGCCGCGCCGTCGTCATGCCCGCAGCGCGAGCGCGGCGGCCCCCAGCAGCGGCCCGTCGCCGTCCAGTCCCGAGGCGACGATGCGGCAGCGTCGCGCGTAGGCGTGCACCGCGGCGGCGGACGCCGCAGCACGAACGAGGTCGATGTAGTCGTCGGCGACGTGCGAGAACCCGCCGGCGATCGCCACGGCCTCCAGATCGCAGAGCGTCGCCGCGGCGGCGATGGCCTGCCCCACCGCCGAGGCCGAGCGGCGGACGGCCGCGACGGCGATGTCGTCGCCCGCACGGTACGACGCGGCCAGGTCGAGCCCCGTCTGCCCGTCCCAGCCCCGCGACCGGGCCCAGGCCACGGATGCGGGACCGGCGGCGACGGCCTCCAGGGTCGCCGCGGCGGCGTCGTCCTCGACGGTGCGCACGAACGTCTGGCCCAGGTGTCCGGCATTCCCGCTCGTGCCCGTGATCGGCCGACCGCCCAGCACGAGCCCGCCACCGACGCCGGTGGACACCACGATCGCCATCGCGTTGTCGCAGCCGACGAGGGCACCGCGCCAGTGTTCGGCGAGCGCGATGCACGTGCCGTCGAGAGCGAGCGTGAGGGGGCCGTCGACGAGACCACCGAGCACGTCGTCGATGACGAGCTCCCCGGCCTGCGGAAGGTTCAGCGGTGATACCGAACGACGTGGGAGGTCGACCGGACCGGCGCTCCCCACGCCGATCGCCTCGACGTTCACTCCGGGAACGGCGGCGAGCGCCTCCTCCGCGGCGGCGCGGATGTTCGCGGCGATCACCTGGCGCGAGTTCTCGCGGCCCGTGGCGCGGCGCGCGACGCTCGCGCGGACGACCGCGCCGTCCGCGGTGACGACGGCGGCATCCACTTTGGTTCCACCGATGTCGACGGCGAGCACGTGAGCGGCAGCGGACATGGTGTTCTCCTCGGTTGGGCGACGATGCCCGATCCTATGGGTCCGCGGGCGCGAAGACCTCGACCTGAGCACCTGCCGGATTCCGGCCCCGGCGCCCGCGGCGCAGGTTACGATCGGGTCACGGTGGCCGTGATCCGCCCCACCCCAGCGCGATACGAGGGATGCCATGGACGAGACGGTGACGCCCGAGGCGACCTCGCGACTGCGACGCCCGGACGCGATTCCCCCTCGCGCGGGAGCGGACGATCCCCTGACCGCGGAGTCGTTCGCCCGCCTGACCGACCGGATCCTCTCGTCGATCTCGCTCGTCATCGATGGCAAGCCGGATGCCGTACGCAGCGCGCTTATCGCGTTGCTGGCCGAGGGACATCTGCTGATCGAAGACGTGCCCGGCGTCGGCAAGACCATGCTCGCCCGCGCCCTCGCCGCCACCGTCGACGCCGACGTCCGTCGCATCCAGTTCACGCCCGACCTGCTCCCCGGCGACATCACGGGCGTGTCGGTGTTCAACCCCGTCCAGCGGCAGTTCGAGTTCACGCCGGGCGCGGTGTTCGCGAACATCGTGATCGCCGACGAGATCAACCGCTCCTCCCCCAAGACCCAGTCCTCGCTGCTGGAGGCGATGGCGGAGCGGCAGGTCACCGTCGACGGGCGCACCCACGTGCTGCCCTCGCCGTTCCTGGTCGTGGCGACGCAGAACCCGCTGGAGATGGAGGGCACCTACGCTCTTCCCGAGGCCCAGCGCGACCGCTTCCTCCTCCGGATCTCGATGGGCTACCCCGATCCGGCCGCCGAAGCGCTGATGCTGCGCCAGCGTGACACGGTCAATCCGCTCGACGCCCTGACCCCCGTCGTCTCGGCGCGCCAGGTGACGGCCATGATCGCCTGGGCGCGCGGTGTGCACGTGGCCCCGGCCCTCGAGGAGTACGCCGTCGCGCTCGCGCAGGCCACCCGCAGCCACCCCGATATCCGTCTGGGCGCCAGCCCCCGCGCCACACTGCAGCTCGTGCGGGCGGCGAAGGTGCGCGCCGCGCTCGACGGCCGGGGCTACGTCATCCCCGACGACCTCACGGCGCTCCTCGCCCCCGTCTTCGCCCACCGGCTCATCGCGAACCGGTCGGCCGCGGGCGGACGCGCGGGCGCCGTCGTGATCGCCGATGCGCTCGAGCGCATCGCCGCGGGCGTGCGCGTGCCGCTGGCCCAACGGGCGTGAGCACACCGTGAAGGAGCGCTGGCCGCTGACGCTGCGCGGCACGGGCGCGGTCGCCCTGGCCATCGTCTCCCTCGTCGTGGCTCAGCGCGCCGCCATCCCGGAGTTGATGTACTTCGGCGTGCTCATGATCGCCCTCGTCCTGTGCGCGGGAGCGGCGTCGGTGTTCCGGCGGGGCCGCGCCGAGGTCACGCGCGCCGTGGCGCCCGACGTCGCCGAAGTGGGCGGCCTCGCCGAGGTGCACGTCACCGTTCGGATGAGCTCGGGTCTTCCCACGCTTGCCGGACGTTGGTCCGAGACCGTGCCCACCGGTCTGCGCGGGAACGCCGAGGGCCCGTTCCCGGCGGTGACGCGCGGCACCGGCTCCCTGGTTCGGCTGCGGTACGAGGTGTGGGGCGTGGAGCGCGGCGCTCACCTCCTCGGCCCCCTGCGGGTGTCCACCACCGATCCGTTCGGACTCATCCGTCGCCGATTCCGCGTGGGGCAGGCGACGCCGGTCACCGTGGCCCCGACGATCGTCGAGCTCGGACCGCTCCCCTCCACCCCCGGCGAGGCCGGCGGCACCCGGCAGAGCGCCGCCCTGCAGCTCGGCCAGGGCGCCGACAACCTCGTCGCTCGCCCCTACGCCCCCGGGGATTCGATGCGTCGGATCCACTGGCGCGCCACCGCGCACCGCGACACGCTCATGGTGCGCCAAGAGGAGCAGGAGTCCAGCCCCGCCGCCACGGTGGTGCTCGACCGCGCCGTGTCCCGCTGGTCGCCCGCCGCGGCGGAGGCACCGGGACGCGATCCCCGCTTCGAAACCGCGATCTCGGCGTGCGTGTCGGCGGTGGCCCGGCTCGTCCACGAGGGGTACACCGTCGACGTCATCGACAGCGACGGCGAGTTGCTGGCCGACCCGGTCGAGGGGGGCGAGGATGCCGAGGCCCGCGCGCTGGCGGCATCGTTCGCGACCCTCGCGGCGCGGCCCGACGGCCCCGGGCGCCGAGCCGTCCCCGCCTCGGCCGGTGCGATGCTCGGACCCGTTGTGGTGGTGACCGGCGGCCTCGCGGCCGATGACCCGGCGGCGCTCGCGGCGAGACCTCCGCACTCCGCCCTGCCGGTGCTGCTCGCCGTGTCCGACGGCGCCGACATCGACCTCTGGCGCCGCGCGGGCTGGCGCGCGTCCGCCCTCCGTCCGGGCGACGACATCGCCCGGGTCTGGGACGAGGCCACGCGATCGGAGGATGCGCGTGTCGCGGGCTGAGTCGGCGGCGGTGCGCCCACGGCTGCGACGCCGCGACGCTCTGCTGCTGGCGATCGGCGTGTTCGCGGGGGTCGCGGCTGCCCTGATGCCGGTGTTCTCGGTGATCGCCCCCGGCGCGTGGACGGCCGGCGCTCTCGCCCTCGCCGGCGCCGTGCTCCTCACCGGCCTCGCCGTGCGCTTCTTCGCCCTCCCAGCCATCGCCGCCACCATTCTCGAACTCGTCGTCGGCGTCGTCCTGCTCACGGCGATGTTCGGACGCCCGACGGCCCTCCTCGGCGTCATCCCCACCCCCGCGACGATGGCATCGGTGCCGACCCTCCTGGCCGGGGCGGCCGAGGAGATCCGCCTCGGCGTGGCGCCGGTCGTCCCCCAGGCCGGACTCGCCTTCGTGCTGGTGACCGCCGTCGGGGGTCTCGCGATCGTGCTCGACCACGTCGTGCTCACCGCCCGGATGCCGCTGCTGGGCGGTGTGGGGCTGGTCGCGGTGTCGCTCATCCCGACGATCGCCCTCCCCGCCGAGGTCAACGTCCCCGCGGTGCTGCTGCTCGCCGGCGCCCTCCTGTTCCTGTTGCGCGTGGACACCCGCGCCCGGTCGCGCGGCGTCTCGCCGACCCGGCCCGCCGGCGCCCCGCGCGCCGGGGGCGCCTCGGCGACCGCCCTCGGCATCGCCGCCGTGTCGGTGATCGTCACCCTGGTGGCCGTGCCGATGCTCCCGCAGCCGGCGCTGCGCTTCGCCTCCGGCAGCGGCACCGGGTTCGGCACGACGATCAATCCCAACCTCGAGCTGGGCAGCGATCTGCGCCAGCCCCGCGAGATCGATGTCCTGACCGTGCGGACGACCGGACCGACGCCGCCGTATCTGCGCGCGGTCACGCTGTCGCGCTTCGACGGCGCGGTGTGGGAGCCCGACACGAGCGAGACCGTCACCGTGCCCGCCGACGGGCCGGTGTTCGATCCGGTTTCGGTGGATGCCGACATCGCGCTGGCCGAGTGGACCACGACGGTGAACGTCGGCGAGTTGGACAGCCCGTGGCTGCCCGTCCCGTCTCCGGCGACGACCGTGACCGGCCTGCAGGGCGAGTGGCTCGGCGTCCCCGAGAACCGCACCATCGTGTCGCGTGCCAGTTCCTCGCGAGACCAGGCCTACGACGTCGACGCCGTCGTGCCCCGGCCCACGCTCGAACAGATCCGCGCGCGCTCGGTCGGCGGAACCGACCTCGGTGACGACGTGCGGGCGCTCCCCGCGGATGTGCCGGCGATCATCGGCGAGACGGCGCGATCGGTCACCGCCGGAGCGCAGTCGCCCTACGACGCCCTCGTCGCCCTGCAGTCGTGGTTCCGCGGATCCGATTTCCGCTACTCGCTCGACGCCCCCGTCGAGGCCGGGTTCGATGGGGCGGGAATGGATGCCGTCGCCCGTTTCCTCCAGGAGCGCACCGGCTACTGCGTGCACTACGCCTCCGCCTTCGCCGTGATGGCCCGCACCCTGGATATGCCCTCCCGCATCGTGGTCGGGTATCTCCCCGGCACCCCGACGAGCACGGCGCAGCAGGGGCAGACGACCTACACCGTCACCTCCAGCCAGCTGCACGCGTGGCCCGAGGTCTTTTTCGAGGGCATCGGATGGGTCCCGTTCGAGCCCACCAACAGCCTCGGCGTCCCGACGAACTTCGCCTCGGGCACGACGGGCGGGTCCACCACTCCGGCCGACACTCCCTCGCAGCAGAACGCCGCCACTCCCGGGGCGGTGCCCACGACCGCTCCCTCCCGCGGCGCCCAGGACGGGCCGGGCACGGCCGGGAGCGACCGCGCCGCGGGGGCCCGCCAGGATCTCACCGGCCTGGTCGCGGCAGCGGGGCTCGTGCTCTTGCTCCTTCTGGGTGCCCTTCCCGGCGCGGTCCGAACGGTGGGCCGACGTTCGCGGCTCCGGCGGATCGCGGCGGGCGATGCGGCGGCGGCGTGGGCGGAGATCCGCGCGCAGGCGGTGGATCTCGGCATCCCCTCTCCCGACGCCGAGACTCCGCGCGCGTTCGCCGGGCGGCTGATCCAGCAGCACGGAGCTCCCGCCGACGACGTGGACCTGCTCCGCGACGCCGTGGAGCGCGCGAGCTACGCCGAGGAGCGCTCCGATCCGTCGGAGGGAGCGGCGCTGACATCGGCCGTCCACGGGGTGCGGACGCGTCTGCGTGAGCGGGCGACGCCGATCCGTCGCGTCCTCGCCCTGGTGCTGCCGCGCTCTCTCGCTCAGCGGACGGGAACGGCGGCGGTGGAGCAACCGGAGAGGGTGGTCTGACCGCCCGACGCAAAAGAGCGTCGCCCCGGTCCTGACGGATCGGGGCGACGCTCTTTTCGTGGCGGAAGTGACAGGATTTGAACCTGCGAGGCGAGTTACCCCGCCTACATGGATTCCAGCCATGCTCCTTAGGCCGCTCGGACACACTTCCAACAGACGATCTTACACGGCGACGGGGCCGTCCCCCGCCGCGCCTGCACGGGCGAGGTCTGGCGCGGTCAGCGCGCGGCCAGCTGGGCGAGGAACTCGTCGGCCGCCTCGAGCTGCCGGCGCAACCCATCGCGGCGCTCGGCGGCCTCGTCGCGGATGCCGTCGAGCCGGGCGCGCAGCGCGGCGTCGCTCGGGTCGCCGGCGAGACCGTCGACGACCGTCAGCAGCTCCCCCATCTGCTCGAGGGAGTAGCCGAGGGGCTTCATCCGGCGGATGAGCAGCAGGCGCGACTCGTCGTCGGCGGTATAGAGCCGGAATCCTCCGTCGGTGCGCGCCGACGGGCGCAGCAGCCCGATCTCGTCGTAGTGGCGGAGGGTCCGGATCGACAGCCCCGTCCGCTCGGCGAGCTCCCCGATCTGCATCGGCCGCACCTGGTTCATGACATCCCCGATCCCGTAAACCTCACGTTACGGTAGAGTCTGAGCGGTCGCGTTCGCGACCCCCTCGATTCTCCCCCACCCCCCTGGAGTCCTCCGTGACCGACGTCCTCGCGCGCCCGCGCCCCGAGCCGACCGTCCTGCAGGCGCTGCGATCCCCGCGCCTGCTCACGCGAGAGGTGCTCGCCGGCCTCGTCGTCGCGATCGCCCTCATCCCCGAGGCCATCGCGTTCTCGATCATCGCCGGCGTGGATCCGCGCCTCGGGCTCTTCTCGTCGTTCGTGATGGCCGTGACCATCGCGTTCCTCGGCGGGCGCCCCGCGATGATCACCGCCGCCACCGGCGCCATCGCGCTCGTCATCGCCCCGGTCGCGCGCGAGTACGGCGTCGACTACCTCCTGGCCACGGTGATCCTCGGTGGCATCCTGCAGGTCATCCTCGGCCTCCTGGGCGTCGCCAAGCTCATGCGCTACATCCCGCGCAGCGTCATGGTCGGGTTCGTGAACGCCCTGGCGATCCTCATCTTCGTGGCCCAGGTTCCGCAGCTGATCGGCGTGCCGTGGATGGTGTACCCCCTGGCGGCGGCCGGCCTGGCCATCATGTACCTTCTCCCGCGGCTCACCACGGCCGTGCCCGCCCCGCTCGTGGCCATCGTCTTGCTGACCGGCGCCGCCGTCGTCTTCGGCATCTCGGTGCCCACCGTGGGTGACCAGGGGGCGCTCCCCGAGAGCCTTCCGGCGCTGCTGACGCCGAACGTGCCGCTCACCGGCGAGACCCTCGCCATCATCTTCCCCTTCGCCGTGGCGATGGCCATCGTCGGACTCCTCGAGTCCCTGATGACCGCCGCACTCGTCGACGACATCACCGACACCCCCTCGTCGAAGACCCGGGAGTCGCTCGGTCAGGGCGCGGCGAACGTCCTGTCGGGCCTGTTCGGCGGCATGGGCGGCTGCGCGATGATCGGCCAGACGATGATCAACGTGAAGGCGTCGGGCGCGCGCACGCGCATCTCCACGTTCCTGGCCGGGGTGTTCCTGCTCGTCCTCGTCCTCGTGTTCGGTGATGTCGTGGCGATCATTCCCATGGCGGTGCTCGTGGCCGTGATGATCGTCGTCTCGGTCGCGACGTTCGACTGGCACAGCATCCGTCTCTCGACCCTTCGGCGGATGCCGCGGAGCGAAACGATCGTCATGGTCCTGACCGTGGTGGCGACCGTGTGGACCCACAACCTCGCTATCGGGGTGGGCGTAGGGGTCGTGGCCGCCGCCGTGCTCTTCGCGCGTCGTGTCGCGAGCCTCACCACCGTCACGCGCGCCGTCGACGGTGAGGTCGCCCGCTACACCGTCGAGGGCGAGCTCTTCTTCGCCTCGAGCAATGACCTGACCACCAAGTTCGCGTACCACCACGACCCCGCGCGCGTCATCATCGACCTGTCACGGTCGCACGTGTGGGACGCCTCGACGGTCGCCGCGCTCGACGCCGTGCAGACCAAGTACGCCCACCTCGGCACGTCCATCGAGATCGTGGGCATGAACGACGCCACCGCCCGGTTCCACGGCCGTCTCAGCGGGGGACTCGGCGCCGGCCACTGACGGCAGCGACTTCTGCGTCAGGTGCGCAGCGTCGTCGAGGGCGTCTCGCCGAACTCGGTTCGGTACATCGCCGCGAACCTGCCGAGGTTGGAAAATCCCCAGCGCGCTGCCACGGCGGCGACGGTCTCTCCGGACGGGTCGGCGGAGCGCAGGTCGGCACGCGCGGCGTCGAGACGGACCCGCCGAACGTACTGCATCGGCGTGCGCCCCGTGGCGGAACGGAAGGCGTACTGCAGACCGCGCGGCGACAGTCGCGCCGCCTCGGCGATATCGGCGAGGGTCACCGCGCTGGTGGCGTTCGCCTCGATGTAACCCTTGGCTCGGCGAACCGGGGCCGGCAGCGGTCGCGCGGGGCGACCGGACGCGAGAGCCTCGGTGAGCGTCGTGGGAAAGGCCAGCAGTGAGGCCTCCAGCAGCAGCCCACGGACCTGCTGCTCGATCAGGGGCGTCCGTTCGGTCGAGCGCAGCAACAGGTCTCGCCCGTACTCCCAGGTGCGGTTCCAGTAGCGATGACGCTGCTCGCTGAGGGGCGCATGGCCGGTCGGCCGCACTCGCAGCGCTTCGTCGCCGGAGAGCCGGCGTGCGGCCTCATCGACCTCTGAGCGGGCGAACGACAGCGCTGTCCCGGCAATGCGGCCGGAGAACGCGATCTCGATCGGGCGATCGAGGACCATGAACGGCACCGCCGTGTCGATGCGCTCGCGCCGGTACGTCGCGCGCACGCGAGGGCCCGCGATCCGCCCCATGATCATCCGGTCACCCGGGTCGGAATCGACGACCATGGTCGATCCGATCGTGTAGTCGCAGAACCCGAAGCCCGCATCGGCGGCCCCGCGGAAGACGAACGCGGGCTGGATGCTCTCGGCGTGGGAGATGCGCGCGCCGGGCACCACTGTCTGCCACATCTCCTGCACGGCTGCGGCTTCTCGGGTCTCGACGTTCGTATGGTCCACGGGCACTTTTTAGGCGACCCGCGATGTCCCGGCAAGGCCGTTGCATCGGCGACGGCGATGTGACCATGGCACCGCTCTCAGCCGTCGACCCGGCGGCGCGGGGACGCGCCCGTGCGCGTTCCGGCCGCCCGGCGCGGGAAGCTCCGACCTCGCGCGCGCGCAATGACGCGCGCGACCGCGCGCGGGGCCGATAATTGGACGGTGTCCGCCGTTCGGCCGGACCTGACCGACGGGATGCCGCATGCCTTTCCGCACCATGACGACCCTGCAGACCTGGGTGGACGAGTTCCGCGCCCTCGGCTACGACGACGCCGAGATCCTCCGCGTCATCCCCCAGGACAGCTACGACGGTGCCGACACGGGCCTCATCGCCGCACAGCTGCGCAGCGTCTCGACGACCTTCTACGTGGCGCCGGTGCCCGAGAAGGACTCGACGGAGTGGGCCGTGACGTTCGAACCTCGCGAGAATGCCGCCCCCCTGGGCGCGGGCCGCGTCATGGCTCTGTCCGGCGAGCTGGCGACGCTCGCCGCCCTCTGCTCGTTCCTCCAGGCGCGCGCCGAAGCGTTCCTGGACGCACGCCCCTGATTTCGGCGCTTCAGCGACCGGCAGAGGCGGCCGCGGTCAGCCGATCGAGGACATCGGCCACACGCTCGGCATCCTCCGGGGCGATCCCCCCGATCGCCGCCTCGACGGCCGCGTCGAACGCTCGCAACGACGACCACGGGGCCGCGCCGAGATCCACCGTCGCGGTGATGTGGTTCACCCGGCGGTCCTCCTCATCGAGGTCGCGTTTGACCGCTCCGCGCTGAACCAGCCGGTCGATGAGCGTGGTGACTCCCGCCGAGGTGATGCCCAGGTAATCGCGGACGTGCGAGGGGCGGGCGCCGGGATTATCGGCGACGAACAGCAGGGCCTTGGCGTCGAGGTCGTTCAGGGACAGCTCGCGGCGGGCCTCGGCGACGGCGACACGGCGCGCCTCACCATAGGCCAGGAGCGCGCGCCCCAGGGCCGAGCCCGAGACGGGCGCGTTCGACGCGGCGGAAGAGGTGTGCACGACCCCTGATCGTACTGGTGCCCGCCCTGGCCGCGCGGGCCTTGCGCCCGGGCGACGAGCACCCCGTCGCGCCCGTCCCCGTTTCCGCCCGTTGACGGGCGGAAACGCGCAGATCGGCACGTCTGTCAAGGGGAGAGCGACTGCGGGGGCACCGGGGTAGGCCTGAGGTCACGGATCCGTCGGGAGACGGACGAAGATCCCGTCGGGAGACGGGGACGAGGAGGACATCATGGCGATTCATGGACAGCGCAGCGGCGATCAGGTGACGCCGGACTGGGGCATCGCCCTGTCGAGCGCGATGGGCAGCGGCATCGTGCCCCGCACCGCGGCCGTCTCGGTTCCCGCACAGCAGAGCCGCCGGTGGCCCTGGTCGCGTGCGCGCACCGCGACCGACACGGTGGCGGTCGCTCCGCGCGACTGACCCCGCCTGCACACCCGGCGCGTCGGCCCCTTCCCCCGGGGGTCGGCGCGTCGGCTTTTGTGTGCGTTGCACGCGTTCACGCAATGGTCTTCGTGGCGTAACCCGCCGCCCCCGGTCGAACCCTCAGCATGGGGAAACCGCACACCGCGGTGATCGATTCGGCACCGCGGCGCGGCGCCCCTCCCCGGAAAGCGATCGCGATGACCAGACCCGTACGCGTGCTGTCCCTGTATGAGGGATTCTTTGCGGGAGGCGCCCGCATCCTCCATTCCGACGTCGTCGCGGGGCTGGCCGCCGACGGCTCACAGGAGCACCGGGTGCTTTCCCTCACGTCTGCGGCGCGCCGCGATGCGTCGCTGCAGTACGCGCACGACGACACCCGATTCCGCGCGCTGAGCGCCGCGGGGGTGCGGATCGACACGTTCGATCGGGTCGCCGGCGACAGCCCCGTCACCCCGGAGTCGTTCACCGCTGCCGAGCTCGAGCACGCCGCCGCCCTCTTTGCCGAGGCTGACATCGTGTTGTCGTTGAAGGAGCAGCCACTCAGCCTCGTCGTGGCGCTGGAGCGGGCGGGAATGCTGCCCTCCCGTCCGACGGCGGCCTGTTTGCACCGATCGGACCCGACGCACTCCGGACCGGCGCTCGACTGGTTGATGAGCGCGAGTGCCTCGGGAGCGGTGTCGGCGACGATCGCCTGCGCGGCCTCGACGTCGCGGGCGTACTCCCGCGCGGGGGTCGCCGCCGCCCAGGCCTGGGTGATCGACAACGGCATCGACACGCGTCGCTTCCGCCCCGGCACGCGGGCGGAGCGTCGTGGCATCCGCGCGTCTCTCGGCATCCCGGAAACGGCCCCCGTCGTACTGCTGGCGGCGCGTTTCGACGCGATGAAGGACCCGGGACTGTTCCTGTCCGCGGTGGCGCGCCACGCTCGCCGGAGCCCGGGAACGCACTACGTGATGTGCGGCTCGGGCATGACGACCACGAACGCGGCGTTCGTCGCCCTCGTCGGAGCCGCCGACCTTCCCGCGAACACTGCCCTGCACGCCCTCGGGCTGCGCGAGGACATGCCCGCGCTCTACCGCATCGCCGACGTGGTCGCTCTGACGAGCGCGTTCGGTGAAGCGTCGCCGCTGTGTCTGGCCGAGGGTGCGGCCTCCGGTGCGATCCCCGTCACCACCGACGTCGGTGACGCGGCGCGCGTGGTGGCGGGCCTCGGCCTGGTGACGTCGCGCGACGCCGCCGAGATCGCCGACGCGTGGCAGTGGGCCCTCTCCCGCCGCGCGGAGTTGCGCTCGGCGGCGATCTCCGCGCGGGCACGGCTCGATCGGCGACGCATGATCGCCGACTACCGCGGCGCGATCGACGGGCTGCTGTTGCCCGACGTGCTCGCCGCCTGAGTCTGGAGCCGGGGCTGCTGTCAACCCTCGTGCGTCATCTCGCGTGGGCCGGTGGAGTCGAAAGATCCCACCCCCGAGGAGGCAGAACATGACTCAGCCCGCCCAGCAGCAGGACGTCCCCGGCAGCGACCAGGCGATGGACCCCACGCCCGACTTCGGCGAGAACAGCTACCGCGGCTCGGGCCGACTCGAGCGCAAAGTGGCGCTGATCACCGGCGGCGACAGCGGCATCGGCAAAGCCGTGGCTCTGGCGTACGCACGCGAGGGCGCCGATGTGGCCATCGCGTACCTGAACGAGCACGAGGATGCCGAAGAGGCACGGCGTTTCGTCGAGGACGCCGGGCGGCGGGCGATCCTGCTGCCCGGAGACATCTCCGATCCGCAGCACTGCCGCGACCTCGTCGCCCAGACCGTCCAGCACCTCGGTGGCCTCGACGTGCTCGTCAGCAACGCCGCGTTTCAGATGAGCTACGACACGCTCGAGGAGGTGCCCGACGACGAGTGGGACTACACGTGGGCGACCAACGTCAGCGCCTACTTCCACCTCGTCAAGGCAGCCCTCCCGCACCTGAAGGACGGCGCCTCGATCATCGCCTCGAGTTCGGTGAACTCCGATATGCCCTCCCCGCAGTTGCTGCCCTACGCCGCGACGAAGGCCGCGATCGCCAACATGACCGCGTCCCTCGCGCAGCTCCTCGCGGAGCGCGGCATCCGGGCCAACAGCGTCGCGCCCGGGCCGGTGTGGACCCCGCTCATCCCCTCGACCATGCCCGAGGAGAAAGTCGAGAGCTTTGGACAGCAGGTGCCGATGAAGCGCCCGGGGCAGCCGGCCGAACTCGCGCCGGTGTACGTCCTGCTGGCCTCGGACGAGGCCAGCTACGTCTCGGGAGCGCGCGTGGCCGTCACCGGCGGCAAGCCGATCCTCTGACCCGTCCGCGTGGGCGCCGGTCTCAGCCGACGGGCGCCCACGCGGCGATCGCGATGATCACGGTGACGAGCAGCGCCACGACCGCCTGCACGATGACCAGCATCGCGAACAGGGAGCCCTGCGCGGCCGTCCGGCGACCGGTGAAACCGCTGACGAGAACCGCGAGGAAGATCGCCGCCTGAACCGCGATGCCGATCCAGGCCCAGGCGGCCACGATCGGGATCGAGAAGGCGAACAGCACGATCGCGATCAGCGCGAGGAATCCCGACACCGCGATCCACACCCGGCGGTCCGGCCGTTGCACGGCATCCTGATTTCTCACTCGTGTGGGGTCGGCGGCGCGGTCGTTGCTCATCGGGGTGATCCTTCCGTCGGGAGGCCACCGTAGGACCGGCCGTCCTCCGCGACGGACGGGGTTGACAGGCCCGCCTCGGCTTGCGGAAACGAGTCCGCCGCGTCACCTTAGACGGCGCGCGACACCCGCACCATCCCCGACACCCGCGGCCCGAACCGTGCCTACAGTGAGGCATGACCGCGAGCATCCTCTCGATCGGCACGGCGTTGCCCGACACCCGTGTCGACCAGACCACGTTGCGCGATCTGTTCGCCGCGCAGCCCGGATTCGACCGTCGCGCTCAGCGGCTGGTCGGAGCCGCCTTCGACGCGGCGGCGATCGACACGCGTCACACGGTGCTGCCCCAGTTGGCCGGTGACGACGGCGGGGCTCTGGCGGTGCGCGACGACGAAGGCCTGCTCATGCCGCCCACGGGCGCCCGCAACGACGAGTTCCGTCGGACGGCCCCGGCCCTGTTCGCGGAAGCCTCGCGCGCGGCCCTGGACGGATCGGGGTACGGACCCGATGACATTACGCACGTGGTGACGGTCTCGTGCACCGGCATGTTCGCCCCGGGCCCCGACTACCACCTGGTGCGCGACCTCGGGCTGCCGGTCTCGGCGGAGCGTTATCACCTGGGCTTCATCGGCTGCGCCGCCGCGATCCCGGCGCTGCGCCTGGCGGCGCGAGCGGTGGCGGCCGATCCGGCGGCGGTCGTGCTCGTCGCGGCGACCGAACTGTGCTCGCTGCACTGGCAGACCTCGTCGCACCCCGACCAGATCGTCGCCGCGTCGGTGTTCGCCGACGGCGCGGCCGCCGCGATCGTGGCATCCACCGACCCGGCGCACCCGGGCTTGGACCTTGACGACTTCGCCACCCGCGTCACCGACGAGGGCGAGAAGGATATGGCCTGGACGGTCGGAGACTCGGGCTTCGAGATGACCCTCACGGCCGAAGTGCCGCGAATCATCGGGCGCGAGATCGCCGAGGTCGCCGCCGATGTGTGGGGCGACCTCGGCGAGATCGACGCGTGGGCCGTGCACCCGGGCGGGCGGAGCATTCTCGACCGCGTCGAGACCGCCCTGAACCTGGATGCCGAGGCCCTCGGCCCCTCGCGGGAGGTGCTGCGCGCCCACGGCAACATGTCGAGCGCGACGCTGCTGTTCATCCTGCGCGACCTGCTCGCCGACCCGGCGCGCGCTGACGGCGACCGCATCGCCGCCCTCGCGTTCGGGCCGGGGCTCACCGTCGAGGCGGCGCGTCTGACGCTGCGCCGTCCGCCCGCGTGAGCGTCGGGCCGGTCGCGGCGTGGCGGGGCCTCGCCCGACGCGACACCGTCCTCACCGAGCTGATGGACGACCCCGACTGCGATTCGCGACGCCTCGCGGCGACGTACCGCCGCTTCGACGTCGTCAATCGCGCCGTGTCGGGGTGGGGGCGCGTGTACCGCACGCACGTCCGCCCGCACCTGGCTGCTCTCGGACGGCCCGCGCGCGTCCTGGACCTCGGGTACGGAGGCGGTGACGTCGTCGTGCGCCTCGCGGAGCGGGCCGAGCGCGACGGCCTGCGGGTGGAGTGGATCGGCGCCGACCCCGACCCCCGCGCGTGGCAGGCGGCGCAGGCCCGCACGCGACCGGGCGTCCGGTTCGTCGCGCGCGGGTCGGGCGACCTGCTCGCCGACGGGGAGCGGTTCGACATCGTGCTGTCCAACCACGTCCTCCACCACCTCGACGACACGCACCTGCGTCCGTTCGTCGACGACTCGCTCGCGCTCTCGCGCGGGCGGGTCCTGCACGCTGACATCGCGCGCGGACGCGCCGCGTACGCCCTGTACGCGGCGGGGGTGACGCCGCTGGCACCCGGAACGTTTCTGCGCACCGACGGGCTGCGCTCGATCCGCCGCAGCTATCGTCCCGACGAGCTCGCGGGCGTTCTCGGCGCACCGTGGCGCGTGGAGACCCCGGCCCCCTTCCGGGTGCTGGCCGTGGCCGAGGGAACGGCGGTCGCGCGTGTCTGAGGTGCTCGTGGTGGGCGCGGGTCCCGTCGGCCTCGCGCTCGCGGCCGACCTGCGGTCCCGCGTCATCGAGGTCGAGGTGCTCGAGCGGCGGGAGTCGATGGATGCCGGGACGCGGGCGATCGGCATCCACTCCCCCGCCCTCGCCCACCTCGAGGGGTCCGGCGCCACGGACGAGCTGCTCGCGCGGGCCGTGCGGATCCGGCGCGGGGAGGCGCGAGCGGACGGGCGCCTCCTGGCCGCGATCCCGTTCGACCGGCTCCCCGCTCGGCACCCCTACGTCGCCGCGCTCCCCCAGGCCGACACCGTCGCCGTGCTGTCCCGGCTCGCCCCGCCCGTGCGGCGCGGGGTGCGCGTGACGGCGGTGCACGACGACGGGGCGTCGGCGCGGGTTCTCGCCGTCGGGCCCCGCGGCGAGGAGGAGTTTCGCGCTGCGGTGGTGGTCGTGGCATCCGGGTGGTCGGGACGAGACCTCGTGTATCGGCCGGGCGCCGTGCGCACGCGCCGCTATCCCGACCGGTACGCGATGGTCGATGTCGCGGCCCCCGGCGGCCCCACGGCGCTCGTGCACCTCGAGCGCGGCGGGGTCGTGGAGTCGTTCCCGCTTCCGGACGGACGTCGGCGACTGGTCGCGTGGGCGGGCACCGACGAGGTGACGGATGCCGCCGGATTCCTGCGCGAGGCGCTCGCCGACCGCATCGGGGTGTCGGTCGACACGGCGGGGGCCTCGACCTTCGGTGTGCGCCGCGCGGTCGCTCCGGCTCTGCGCCGAGGACGCGTGGTCGTCGTCGGCGACGCGGCGCACGAGGTGAGTCCGATCGGGGGTCAGGGGATGAACCTGGGCCTGCTCGACGCGCTCACCCTCGCACCGCTCCTGCAGCGGTGGGTGCGGGCGGGCGACCCCGCGGGGATCGCGCGGTGGGAGCGGGATCGGCTGACATCGGCGCGGCACGCCGCGCGCCTGGCCTACCTGAACACGGTGCTCGGGCGTGCGGCCGGTCGGGGCGGGCACGCCGTGAGGTCCGCGGCGCTGCGTGCCCTGCTGCGCGGTCCGGGCGGGACGGTGTTCACCCGCGCGTATGCGATGCGGTTCGACCGGGCGGCGCAGTAGGTGTCGAGCGGTGTGTCACGGTGGTCTCGGCATTCGGCCGCCCGGGCTTTGTCGAGTGAGGCGATGCGTCAACCACGGATCGTGCTCCCGATCACCGTTCTGGTGCTCGCGGGCGCGCTGAGCTCCTGCGGTATGGTGCGTCCCGCCGAGGTTGACCGCGTCGACGAGATCGCCGTCACCGGCGGCACGTGCCGTGTCGAGTGGTGGCTCGAGGGGGTGACGGACGGAGCGACTGACGAGGCATGGGGTGTCGCCCGAGCCGCCCTCGCGCAGTCGACGGTCGACAGTGCGGAATCCCACGAGTGGCACCGGACCCTCACCGAGCTGGACGACACGAAATGGCCCTCCGCCACGGTGCTCGAGGGGGCGGTGCATCGCGAAGTCGTCCGGTCCGACGTGCGGGAAGCCCTCGCGGACGCGGGCTTCCCCGATCATGAACAAGTCATCGAGACGTATTCGTCATTGCACTGTTCGGCGTGACCCGGGCGGCCGGGTGGGGGGTCTGACCCGGCTCTGAGCGCGCATCTACAGTCGAGCCATGATGCTTCGTGCGTACCGTCGTGCTCTGTGGCTCCCCGTTCCGGTCGGGGCGGCGCTGGGAGCGGTGCCCGGATTCGCGTTCTCGGGGGGAGGAAAGTCCGACTTCGTGGCGACCCATGGCAGTGGCGGGGTGCTCTCCCTGGCTCTTTTCGGTGCCGTCGTCGGTGTCGGCACCGCGGTGCTCGCGCAGGTCGGCGGCATCGTCGCCCTCCTCCTCCGACGCGGCGCAGACCGAGCTGTCGAGCGGGCGAGATCCGGCGCCGCCCTCGCGGTGGTGGCGGGGTGGCTCGCTCTCGGGATCGTTGCCGCGCCTTACCTCGGCGTCGGCTTCGTCGCGGTGGCCGCGTCGATCGGCATCGTCCTGGGTTTCGTCACTTCTCTCCTCGCCACGCTCCTCCTGCGAGCCGACGAGCGACGCGCCGGCTTCGTGCCCGTCTGAGGCGCGCGCTCAGGTCGCGACGAGCTGGGCGGCCAAGAGCAGCGCGGCGAGCATCGTGAGTTGGAAGACCGAGCGACCGGGCGGACGCGAGAGGGCGAGCACCATCGTGGCGACCGCGACGAGCACGACGGCGGTGAAGAACACGGTGCCGACCGCGCCGCCGCCGGAACCGATGAGCACCGCCACCGCGCCGACCGCGATCCCCGACGCCGCGAGCACAACCGACGCGCGCGCGCCCAGCCGGTGCGGGAGTCCCCGCACGCCGGTCGCGCGGTCGTCGTCGAGGTCGCGCACGACGTTGGTGAGGTGCACGGCGGCGCCGAGGGCCGCGCCCGCGAGCGACGCCCAGACGGGGGCGAGGGCGGGGTCGGGCAGCGACAGAGGCGCGAACGAGGGGAAGAGTCCGAAGCTGAGCAGGAATGGCGCGATCGACACGGGTGTCGACTTCAGCCCGGCGTTGTAAGCCCAGGCGGAGGCGAGGGCCACCGCGTGGGCGGCGACGAGCCCGGGCCCGAGCGGCGCCGAGAGCGCGACCGCGACGGCCACGGATGCCACGGCCACCGCCAGAGCACGTTGCGGCGTGAGAGCACCCCCCGCGATGGGCTTGTCGGTGCGCCCGACGGCGACGTCGCGGGCCGCGTCGATCGCGTCGTTGGACAGCCCCACCGAGACCTGCCCCGCGAACACCGCGACCACCAGCAGCACCAGGCGCCACGGCTCTAGCCCCGCGGCGATGCCGAGCGCAAGCGACAGCACGGTGACGACGAGCGTGGGGCCGGGGTGGGTCGCGCCCCACAGCGCCCCGAGGAGGGACGGCTTCGCGGGGGCGTCGGACACGTGACGACGGTACCGCGTCCTACCGCGCCTCGACCGGAGACGCGGCAGCTCCCAGGTGCGTGGCCTCAGCCCCCACGGCGACAGCGAGCGAGCCGCCCTACCGAGAGGAACCGCCTCAGAACGGCACATCGTCGGGCGCTTCTCCGTGTCGGTGCGCCGGTGCAGCCGCAGGAGTGAGTCGAGGGTCAGGGTCGGGGACGAAGCGCACGCCGGGTGGTGTCTCGGCCGCGGCGGAGGGGTCGGGGTCAGGGTCGGGGTCGGGCCCCGGGTAAGACGGATGGTAGGGGTCGGGGTGGTCGATGTAGACGCGTCCGGTGGGTGAGGTCCATTCCAGGACCCCGCCGTCGAGCTGTCGGACGGTCCACCGGGTGAACTGTTTCTGGGTGTGGTGTCGCTGACACAGGCAGCAGAGGTTGCGGACATCGGTGACCCCACCCAGCGCCCAGTCGATGCTGTGGTCGATCTCACACCGGATCGCGGGAGCAGTACACCCCGGCCACCGGCAGTGCCGATCCCGGGCCCGCAGATACCGGTCGATCGCAGCCGTCCGCTGATACGTGTCGGCGCACAACACCGCCCCCGTGACCGGATGCGTGATGACCCGATCCCACGGGACACTCGTCGCCTCCGCCAACCGTCGCGCGGTGTCGGCATCGATCGGACCCCGCCCCACCAGCTCCGCCGGAGCGAGGTTCTCCCGCCCGGGAGCGAGCATCGTCAACGCCGGCACCACCACCTGCACACGCGCACGGATCTTCCCCAACGTCCCGGGACCATCACCACGACGCGTCGGATCCAGAGTCGGATCGGACGTGAGAAGCATGTCCGCGAACACATCCGCCCGCACCTGATCCACCGTGCGGATATCCGGCGTCGCGGGCCGGGAACCGGCGACACCCGCCTCCCCACCCGCCGCGGCCTCGCGGCCCGCGTCAACGATGACCCGCGCCTGCTGCGTCAACCGGTCATGGATCGCCTCGGCCAACACCGTCGGCAACGTCGCAACCAGATCCGACATCCCCTCCACCCCCGGCACCACCCGCACACACCGACCCTCCCGCCCGGCCCGGTGCCGCTCGGTCACCGTCCGCGGATGCAACCGCTGCGCCACACCCGTGAGCCGGGACTTCAACCGCCCCGGACTCGACACCTCCCCCGCCAGCGCGACAGCCACCACATCAAACTCCCCCCGCGCCTCGACCGGCAGCTCCGCCCCGACCTCAGCGATCACCCGCACATACCGGCGGGACAACACCCCCGCCTCCCACGCCGCCACCGTCACCGGATACGACTCCACCAACGTCACCGCCTCACCGATGTCACGCTGCACCGTCCGATCCGACAGCCCACACGCCGCCGCAACCTCCGACGCCACCTCCCGCATCGCCATATCCGAGCCCCGCACCGACGCCCGCACCGACGCCGCAGCATCCAGAGCAAACCGCCCCACCCCCGCCAACGCCCGCACCCGCGCCACCTCCGCCAAAGCCACCGCCGCCTCCGCCGCGACCACCTCGGCCACTAATCCGGCGAGCACCTCCACATCACCCGACGGCGTTGAGACCGGCTGGTCGGAGGACCCGGCGCAGCCAGGCGAATCAATCGAAGACATGTTCGAATGTTAGCCCCGACCTCCGACATTCCACCCGCCGCCGGCGGCATCCGTGGATAACTCGTCAGGCTCGCCCACTGGGGAGGAGGACTTCCCCAGAGCCCCCCTCACCGCCAACTCGCGCGACACCGCCAACTCGCGCGATCCCGCCGGATCGCACGATCCCGCCGACTCGCGCGATCCCCTCGCCCGGTCATCCGCGCCTCCCCGCGTCAACCCCGTCGGCCACCCGACGAGGGAACGGCGACACTGTCACGCGTCCCCACCGCGCGCACGG
Source organism: Microbacterium sp. ZW3a (assembly GCF_057167165.1). Lineage (NCBI taxonomy): Bacteria > Bacillati > Actinomycetota > Actinomycetes > Micrococcales > Microbacteriaceae > Microbacterium > Microbacterium sp. ZW3a. Next base: position 2,361,872 of record NZ_CM169903.1, read on the forward strand.
CGCCCGGGACCGAGCACGAGGAGTCGTATGACCCAGGTCGTCGTCATCACGGGAGGGTCGCGGGGCATCGGGCGCGCCACCGCCATCCGGTACGCGCGCCGGGGAGCCCGGCTCGTGCTGATCGCACGGGATCGCACCGCCCTGGAATCTGCGGCCACCGAATGCCGCCGGTTCGGCGCGCAGGTCCTCCCCCTCTCGCTCGACCTCGCCCTTCCCGGCAGCGCGCAGCGGGCCGTGGATGCCGCGATCCTGCGCTTCGGGCGGATCGACGTCTGGGTGAGCGCGGCATCGGTGTTCTCCTACGGATCCGTCGAAGACACCCCCGGGGCAGTGCGCGATCGGGTCATCGAGACGAACCTGATGGGGCCGATGCGCGACGCGCAGGCCGTACTCCCCCGCTTCCGCGGGCAGGGGTCCGGCACGATCGTCTTCGTCGGGTCGTTGTACTCCCAGGTCGCGGGCGCCTACGTCGCCCCGTACGTTGCGGCCAAGCACGGGCTGCTGGGGTTCGCGCGGGCCCTGCGGCAGGAGATGCTCGGGCATTCCGGCATCCGGGTGCGTGTCGTGCTCCCCGCGAGCATCGACACTCCCATTTATCAGCGCGCCGCCAACGTCACCGGTCGCACCCCGCATCCGCTCCCGCCGGTGGTGTCCGCCACGCGGGTGGCTCGGGCGATCGAGCGCGCCGCGAACGGACGACGACGCGAGATCGCGGTGGGGGCCGCACAGTTCGCGGCCCGCCCGCTGCGTGCGCTCGCGCCACGGTGGTACGACCGCGGCATGCGGACGCTGCAACGCACCCTCGGTCTGCGGCGACGCTCCGCGCCCGACAGCGCCGGGGCCGTGCTCATCCCTCTGCACGACCCCGGCGCGATCAGCGGCGGGTGGCGCCGGGTCCCCCGCGGAACCCGCTGACCCCACGGCGCAGCAGCGGAACCCGCTGACGCGACGGAACGGCGGGGCGCCCAACGGGCCGACTCGAACGCGACAGAACCGCGAGGCACAGAACGGCCGACTCGAACACAACCGAACGGCGGGGCACCGAACGTGCCGACTCCAAAGCGACGAACCAGCGAGGCACCGCACGGCCGACTCGAACGCGACGGCACCGCACGGACCCGACGCGGGTCACCCCGCTTCGAAGCCCTCGCGCTGCGTGTGCTCGTCGGCCACCCGCACGCCCCAGCGGTACGACAGCTTTCCGCCCAGCCACCCCGAGACGGCGAGGCCGCTCGCCGCGATCCCGCTGAGGAGGAAGGCGACGAGGGGGATGCGGCCGGCATCCAGGAGTCGCACGACGAGCCCCAGCGTGAACAGCACGATCCCGGTCGTGTTGAGCAAGAGGTGTGCCACCGCGGTCCGGCGGGCGGGGGTCCGTCGTTCGATCCGCGACATGTCCAGCAGACCCAGGACCGACGCCACGACAGCGCCGACCAGACCGATGGCGATGAGCAGGCGCGAGCCGGCGGCGAAGGCGCGGGGATCGTCGGACGCGAGGCCGACCAGATCGAACACCAGGCTCGAACTCCACGCCCCGATGGGTATCGTCACGGCGATGGGATGGAAGGGATGCCCATACGGCCCCGCCACCGCGGCGCGCGGCTGTTTCGCCGCACGCATCGCCGGGAAGCTCGCCCCGGTGCGTTCGCGCCCACTGCCGAGACGCCCTCCGCTACGCCCCGCCGGAGCGGTGCCGATCTCGGCACCGCTCCCCTCGTCGTCGCTCATTCCTTGTGCAGCGCGTCCTGGGCGCGGCCCGCGAGCTTCTCGACCGTGTTGGGCAGCTCGGTCGTGCCGTAGAACCGCACGTCGGGGTGCGTGGGCGGCGGCATCGGCACACCCGGCTCGGGCGTGGCGAGGTAGGTGAACTCGCCCTTGCCGTCGGGGGTCGGACCCGAAGCCCAGCGTCCTTCGCCCGCGGCGGCACCGTCGGAGAAGTTGATGTACTGGTACGACACGTCGCGGTCCTCCTTCTCGAGCGGGAAGTTGCTGGGCACGGGGAGGGCCTCGTATCCCTCTTCCTGCAGTTCCGCGGCCGCGGCGATCCACTGGTTCTGGTGCATCGTGTCGCGGGCGAGGAGGAAGGCGAGCAGGTCCTTCACACCGTGGTCGTCGGTCTGGTGGTAGAGCCGCGCCACCTGCACACGGCCCTGCATCTCCGCGTTGGCGTTCGCGGTGAAGTCGGCGAGCAGATTGCCGCTGGCGGTGATGAAGCTGCCCTGCCACGGGTTGCCGTTCGAGTCGACGGGGCGCGCTCCGGCGCCCGCGACGATCCCGTGCTGAATGTCGGTCCCGCCGATGACCGCGGCCACCGTGGGGTCGTCCTGCACGGCCTCCTCGGTGATCCCGAGCGGAGACTTCTCGAGAAGCTGCGCGATCATGACCGCGAGCATCTCGACGTGGCCCATCTCCTCGGCACCGATCCCGAAGACGAGGTCACGGTACTTGCCGGGCATGTGCATGTTCCAGGCCTGGAACTGGTACTGCATGGCCACGCTGATTTCGCCGTACTGGCCGCCGAGCACCTCTTGGAGCTTGCGGGCGTAGACGGCATCGGGCTTTTCGGGGGTCGCTGCGTGCTGGAGTTCCTGCCGGTGGAAGTACATCGCTCTCCTTCGTCGTCCATCGACGCCGACCGGGGGGCGCGACGTCACGAACAACGAAAGGGCGCCGCCCCGGGGTCCGGCACGGGGGTTGCGCTCGCCCGTCGGCACGGGCACAATCGCGAGGTCGAAATGGCCGTGCGGCGTCGCGCGGCACACGGTTGTCAAGGGCCTCCGAGATCAGCGCCCGCGCGCGCAGAGTGATCCGGTGTCCGTGACTCTCTCCCCCCACGCTCCCCGCACTCACCTCGCCGGCGACGATGCCCCCGTCGGCGACGACGCCCTCGACGCCGCGGCATCCCTGCCGTTCTCCGCGCGGGGCCCCGTCAGTGCGGCCGTGATCCGCCACCTCTGCGACGGCGTCGCCACCCCGCACACCGCCCTCGCCGACGACGCGGTGGCCGCGACACCCGATGTCGAGACCGACGACGACCTGCAACTGGCGCTGTTCGTCCTCTCCGCCTCGGCGTACGGCTCGTTCGACGCGCTCGACGCAGACCTGGAGTGGGATCCCTCCCTGGTGGCGACCCGGGGTGTGATCGAGCGGGCGTTCGAAGCGGCGCTCCGCGATCGGCTCGCACTCCCCGAGCTCCCGGCACCGACGGCGGATGCCGTGGCCCGCGCGCTCTTCGACCTGACCGCCGCCGACACCGGCCCCAGCGTGTCGCGCCACCTCGCCAAGAAGGCCACCCTCGACCAGGCGCACGAGTTCCTCGTGCACCGCACCGTGTACACGCTGCGCGAGGCGGACCCGCACTCCTGGGCAATCCCGCGCCTGACCGGGCGACCCAAGGCGGCGCTCGTCGAGATCCAGTCCGACGAGTACGGCGGCGGACGCCCGGAGCGCGTGCACGCAACGCTGTTCGCCCGTGCGGTCCGGGCCGCGGGCCTCTCCGACTCCTACGGCGCCTACATCGACGATGTGCCCGCCGTCACCCTGGCCTCCCACAACGCGATGTCGATGTTCGGCCTGAATCGCCGACTTCTCGGGGCGATCGTCGGTCATCTCGCCGCGTTCGAGATGACCTCGTCGATCCCTAACCGGCTGTACGCCGAAGGCCTGCGACGCCTCGGCTTCGGTGACGAGGTGTGCGCGTACTTCGACGAGCACGTCGAGGCCGACGCCGTGCACGAGCAGATCGCCGCGCGCGACCTCGCCGGTGCGCTGGCCGAGGATCACCCCGAAATGCTCCCCGACATCCTGTTCGGCGCGGCGGCGTGCCTGAGCGTGGACGGGCGCGTCGGCGCGCACATGATCGACGCCTGGTCGCGCGGAGAATCGTCGCTGCGACCCGAGGCGGGGCGATGAACGACCCCGCACCGAGCATCACGGCCTACCCCGACGGCCCGTTGATCGTGCGGGGCGATGTCGAGCTGCGCGACCCCGAGGGGCGTCCCGTGACGAAGAACCGGCGCACCGTCGCACTCTGCCGGTGCGGCCTATCGACGATCAAGCCGTTCTGCGACGGCACGCACAAGCCCGCGGGGTTCCGGACCGACGACTGAGGCGGCTCGTCGCGGAGGACGTGCTCCCCCTGCACTGGGGCGACGACGCGGTGGGCCCCGCTCCCGGTCGGCGAACGCGCCGTCACGCGCTCGTGCGCACCTCCGGGAGTGGCCGCGACAACTCCGCGTCCAGCGCCTCGATCAGCCGGGCGAAGCTCTCGTCGACGGATTCCGGCTGACGGAACCCCCCAAGCCGCTCGAGGTCGGCGAAGCCGTGCAGCGCCGACCGAACGAATCGGATCCGATGCACGTCGCGCGCGCTCTCCCCATACCCGGCCAGCGCCCGCGTGAGTTCGTCCATGACGGCTCCGGCCGCCACCTCCCACTCCGGGCCGGATCCCCCGTGCTGGGCGAGTTCATACATTCCGGGGCGCTCCCGCGCGAAGCCGCGGTACGCCTCGGCGACGGCAGCCAGAGCGTCGCGCGACGACAGACCGCGGGAGGATCGCGCGAGAGCCTCACCGAAGGCGTGGGTGGCCGTCAACGCCACCCGGTCGGTGAGGTCGGCGAGCCCGCCGACGTGCTTGTAAAGGCTAGGGGCGGCCACCCCGAGCGCCGCGGCCACCCGGGCGAGAGTCAGGGATGCCACTCCCTCGGCGTCCACGATCCCGGCGGCGCCGCGGACCACGGCGTCAGGGTCAAGACCAGCGCGCGGCATTCCGCACCTCCCCGAGGAAATGCAGCACGGCCGGGGCAACGGCGTCGGGCGCCTCGAGCATCGGCGCGTGTCCGACGCCCGGGACGACGAGCACCTGCGCCGACAGCTCCCCCGCGAGCCACTCCGCCTCGGCGGCGGGGTCCTTCCAGTCGGGATCCGCCGCACCCATGACCACGAGGGTGCGCGCCCGCACGCGCGGCAGGAAGGGGGCGACGACGGAGTGGTCGGCCCGGGTCGTGCGGACGAACGCCGCCCATCGCCCCGGGCGAGCGAGACGCCGGGAGAGGTGCGCCGCTCGAACCCGCGCGTCCTTGCCGAGTCCGGGCCACAGCGACGCGGAGTATCCGCGCCACACGGTCGGCCCCCAGGGGCGGGCGAGGAGACCGCGCAGAAGCGCGCCCATCACCGCGTTGCCGTTTCGGGCGAACGGCCCCAGCAACACGAGACCTGTCACGAGGTCGGGTCGGGTGCCGGCGGCGATGATGGCCGCGGCCGCACTCAATGACGCCCCCGCGATCACCGCGGGACCGCCCCCGAGAGCCTCGATGACGGCGATCAGGTCAGCGGCGGTGGCAGGGTCGCCGTACTCCGCAAAACCGGTGTCGCTGTCGCCGTGCCCTCGCAGGTCGGTCAGGGCCACGCGGTACCCGGCGGCGGCGAGCCGGTCGGCGAGGGGTCCGAAGGCGTCGCGTTCATCTCCCATGGCGGGCGAGCAGACCACCAGGGGCCCGCTCCCCCGCACCTCGACGGCCAGATATCCACCGTCCACGTTCACTTGGCTAATGTCCATAGCCAAAAGCTACGCCCATTAGCCGGAAGGGGCAAGTCCCTCGCGGAGTCGACTCAGAGATCCTCGGGAGCGAGATCGCCCTGACCCTCGTCGCCGAGCTCGACGACCCCCGGATCCTGCCCCTGGGAGTCGGTCCCGGTGCCCGTGGGGTGGAGATCCTCGAGCGGGATGTCCGAATCCTCCGCGGGGATCTCGGCAGGGTCGGCACCCGTGGCGGTGGCGGGATCGAGGTCGGCGGGGTCAACGCCCTCGTCGAGCGCGGTCGTGGCATCCCATTCGGCCTGGGCCGGATCCCGGGAGGGATCGACCTCGACCGAGGTATCCCCGTCGCGCAACGGCTGGACGCCCGCGACACCGTCCGCCTCGGCGGGCGCGGTCGTTTCGGTCTCGGCGCGGGTGGGCGAAGCGTCACTCATGGGGCATCCTCTCGTCGTCTGCGCGGCGTCCGCGCAGGGGCCGGTGAACCGGGTGCTCCCATCCAAACGGTCGACCGAGACGCAGGACCGCCCCCTTGACACCTCCGCCCACCTCCTCGTAGCTCGCCGATCTTTCGCTCCGCGGCCCGGCATCCGCGCTCTGCGTCCGACGAGACGGCGGAGAGGATCCGACGCGGCAGGATGTCCCGGGTGCTGCGGCTCTCCCCCCGGAGCCACATCGTCCAAATGTTCTGATTCGCATCGCATCCGGTTCCGTCTGTGCGCGGAACGTCTCCGATCGCGACCACCGGACGGCGACAAGAGCACAGTGTGACATCGAGAACGAGGAGGATCAGCCGTGGGCAAATTCATCTACGAGGGCACCGTCCGGGCCGACTTCGACGACCGTCTCCTGGCGCACCTGCAGGTGGTGGTGGGCAACAAGCTCAGGCGCGGGGAGCCGTTCTACTTCCAGTGGAAAGACGACCTCAGCACCGGCGGGGGCCGGACCGCGGTCTGGGTGCACCCGCGCGCGAGCATCGTGTTCAAGTTCCACGGGGGCCGCACCCCCGCCGTCAATCGGCACTGGCTGGAGGCCCTCATGACGATGGCCAACTCACCCAGCGGCCTCTACGTGGTGCCCGAACCCCCGGAGGACGCGACCCTGCCGGAGTCCTTCGGCTGATCCCCTGTCAACCCGGTGGTGTCGGGCCGGTCGAGGCCGTTGTCTAGGGGCGACGGAAGGACCGCCATGCCCCACACCCCCCGACCGGCTCCCCGCATCGTCATCATCGGCGGCGGAAACGCCGGGCTTTCGCTGGCGGGGCGACTGCACCGCGCCCGCACGGGCGACATCACGGTCGTCGAGCCGCGCGAGCGGCACGTCTACGCTCCCCTGCAGTCGCACATCGCCGGCGGTGCCGCGCGCGCGTCCCGCGCCGTCCGCCCCCAGGCCGACGTGACCCCGCCCGGCGTGCGATGGCTGCGCGACGAGGCGTTCACCGTCGATCCCCGCGCCCGCCGGGTGCACCTCGTCTCGGGCGGGCACCTCGACTACGACCAGTTGGTCATCGCCGCCGGAATTCGCATGGATTGGGAGTCCATCCCCGGTCTCCCCGAGGCCATGGCCACCCCGGAGGGGATCTCGAACTACGACTTCCCCCTCGCCGCCCAGGCCTCCCCGGTGCTGCGTGACCTGCGCCAGGGCACCGTGGTATTCACCCAGCCTCCGGAACCGGCGTCGTGCGGTGCCGCGGCGCAGAAGCCGATGTATCTCGCGTGCGACTGGTGGCGCTCGATCGGCGTGCTCGACGACATCCGCGTGATCCTGGTGCTCCCCGACCCCGTTCCGTTCGGCATGCCGTCGATCGATCGCGAGCTGCACCGCGTGCTCGACCGCTACGGCGTCGAGGTGCACTACTCCCGCGAGGTGAGGCGAGTGGATGCCGAGACCCGCACGCTCACGATCGGTCACGGCTCCGACGAGGAGACGCTTTCGTACGACGTCCTGCACGCGGTGCCGCCACAGCGGGCACCCGAGTGGATCGCCGGCAGCGGACTCGCCGCCGACGATGATCCGCACGGCTTCGTCGACACCGATCCCGAGACGCTGCAGCACCGTCGGCATCCGGAGATCTGGGCCCTCGGCGATGCGGCCGCCGTCGCCACCCGCCGCTCGGGCGGGGCGATCCGTCAGCAAGCGAAGGTGCTGACGACGAATCTGCGCTCTGCCCTCGCCGGCCGGACACCCTCGGCGCGCTACGACGGCTACAGCGTCGTGCCGTTCACGGTCTCGCGGGGCACGGTCGTCTTCGCCGAGTTCGACCGGTGGGGCAAACCCCGTCCGTCGATCCCCTTCTGGCGCTCGCTGTCGCGCGAGCGACGGTCGACGTGGATCGCCGACCGCCACGTGTTGCCGTGGGTGTATTGGAACCTCATCTTGCGCGGGCGGGCCTAGCTCTCGCGTATAGGCCACACGAGCAGATCTCTCAACCCCGGGGCCCCGACCCGCGCGAGGCGCGAAGACTAGACCCGAACCCCGGATCACACAGGAAGAAGGACATCATGGCCCAGGTCATCGAAACCGTCGACGTCAACGTTCCCGTACGCGTCGCCTACAACCAGTGGACGCAGTTCGAGGAGTTCCCGCACTTCATGGGCTTCGTCGAGTCCATCACCCAGAAGACCGAGACCCTGACGCACTGGAAGGTCAAGATCGCCGGTGCCGAGCGCGAGTTCGACGCCGAGATCACCGAACAGCACCCCGACGAGCGCGTCGCCTGGAACAGCGTCGGCGGCGACGAGAACCACGCCGGTGTCGTCACGTTCCACCGACTCTCCGACGACGAGACGCGCGTCACCGTGCAGATCGATTGGGAGCCCACGGGCCTGCTCGAGAAGGCCGGCGCCGTCTTCGGCGCCGACGACCACACGGTGAAGAAGGACCTGCAGAACTTCAAGGAGTACATCGAGTCGCGCGGTGCCGAGTCCGGCGCCTGGCGCGGCGACGTCAGCTGACGTTTCTCCGAACGCCGAGAGCCGGGTCCGTCCACGAGGACGGGCCCGGCTCTCGGTGTTTCACCACTGCGGGTGGATCTCGGCCCGCAAACGCCGGTCGTACACGTCGCGCACGAGCGCGTCGAAGGCGTTCAGGTCGAGCCCGCCGTCGAGCAGATCGGCGGCGGCGGCGTTGGCCGATGCCTGCGCCGCGGAACGGGCGCCGGGGATGACCGACGTGACCCCCTCGCGCGAAGCGCTCCACGCCAGCGTCGCAGCCGGCAGCGTCACGCCCTCCGGCAGCGCGGCCTTCAGCTCATCGGCGGCGGCGACGCCCTCGGCGAACGGCACGCCCGAGAACGTCTCACCCTTGTCGAACGCCTCGCCGTTGCGGTTGTACGTGCGGTGGTCGTCTTTGTCGAAGGTGGTGTCGGCGGTGTATTTCCCCGACAGCAGGCCGCTCGCGAGCGGAACACGAGCGAAGACCGCGACGCCCTTCTCCGCGGCCGCCGGCAGCACCTCATCGAGAGGCTTCAGACGGAACGGGTTGAAGATGATCTGGAGGTTGGTCAGGTTCGGGCGCCGCAGGGCCGACAGGGCCTGGTCCATCGTCTCGACCGAGACGCCGTACGCGGCGATCACACCCTCCGCCACGAGCTGATCGAGCGCGTCGTAGGTGGCGTCGTCGTCGATGACCGCCGACGGCGGGCAGTGCAACTGGACGAGGTCGAGGGTGTCCTGGGTGAGCAGACGGCGCGACCGGTCGGTCCACGCGCGGAAGTTCTCCATCGTGTAGTTCTCGGGCACCTGGTCGGCGCGACGGCCCATCTTGGTGGCGACCGTGAGGCCCGTGGCATCCGTCTTCTGGAGGAAGGCGCCGATGAGCTCTTCGGAGCGCCCATCGCCGTAGACGTCGGCGGTGTCTAAGAGGGTGACCCCGGCGTCGACCGACGCGGCCAAGACCTGCATCGCCTCGTCTTCGCTGACACCGCCCCAGTCGGGGCCGAGCTGCCAGGTGCCGAGACCGATCGCCGAGACCTCGCGGCCGGTGCGGGAGAGGGGACGCTGCTGCATTGCGGTTCCTTTCGGGAGTCGGATCGAGCCTATCCACCCCCCTCGACACGGGGGCCGCGCGTCAACCCCGTTCCCGCTCGCGGGCGCGCCCTCTAGCGTGACCTCACACCCCACCGGAAGGACCACCACCGTGAACACCCCCGCAGAAGACCGGCCCGGAGCCGACCACGCGCACACCGTCTCGGATGCCGAGGGCCACGCGGCCGACGTGCCCGCCGGCGGTGCCGGCGCCGACTCCGGAGCGGTCTCGGCCACCGAGATCGACACCGACGACGACGCGCGCGTGCAGAACGTTTCGAGCCAGAACGACATCCCGGGCGTCGGCACGCGTGCCTCCGACGGCGACATGGAGCGGGGTACCGACGACGCACGCGGCGAAAGCGGCTCGACCTCGCGCCATCACGAACACGAGACCGAGCCGCACCCCGAAGGCGAGACGAACGCCGGGGGCGAGGCGCACGTGACGGGCGACTCGGCGATCGCCCACTACCAGCCGGGCGTCGGACGCGACTCGGCGGAGTCGAGCAAGATCGCCCAGAGCCTCCCCGACCCCGACGACGACTGACCGGGCCTCTCAGCCGTTCGGCACCCTCCGTCGCTGCGCCAGCCCGAGGGCGACGTCGAGCACGACGAACGCCGCGAGGGTGTACCCGACGAACGGCAGCAGCAGCCCCAGTCCCACCGCTCCGGTGACGACGAGGACGATCCCCCACCACGGCGCATCGCGCAGGGCGCCGCGGGCGGGGGCAACCGCGAAGCCGCGCGTCGGACGGCGGGCCCACCACATCGCGTATCCGAGCACGACGAGCGCGGTGATCCCGAGGGCGAGCACGAACAGTACGAGCTGGTTCGCCAGACCGAACATCGACCCCATGTGGATGTCGATCCCCCAGCGCGAGAGCTTCGCCAGGAGGGGGAACTCCGCGAAGTCGACACGGTCGGTCACCTGCATCGTGGACCCGTCGATTGCGACGGCATCCACCTCGGTCGGGAAGCTGCGCTGGATCTCCTGCACCACCCACGCCCGACCGGGCGCGGCGGGGGGCCTGATCTCGACCTGCCCGGTGGTGACGTTGATGCGCTGCGCGATGGCGAGCACGGCGTCGAAGGTCGCGGGGTTCGCCGCGCCGGTCGGGGCCGCCGCGGCTCCGCCGTGATGGGAGTGCTCTCCGCCGACGGGAGCGTCGCCGTCGAGGGTCGTGGTCAGCGACGGCGTCCCCCCGCCGACCGCGGCGCGGAGGTCCGCGACGTGGGCCCCGGCGAAGGCCGACCACGTGATGCCCGTGGCCGACAGGAACACCGCTCCGAGCACGACCCACACGCCGATCGAGGCGTGCCAGCCGAAGAGCCCGCGGTAGCCGGTGTGCTTCCGGTTCGGGCGCACGAGATCGGCACGGCCGCGCCGACTGCGCCGCATCCTCCCGATCCAGAGCCCGAGTCCGGCGAGCGCCACGATCCCGAGCCAGGATGCCGCGAGCTCGCTGTACCACCGGCCGGGTTCGCCGAGGTGGAGGGTCCGGTGCAGATCGCTCACCCACGTGCGCACGGGCAGGGCGCCGCTCGTGCCGTAGGCGGGGAGATCGCCCCGGATCTCGGCGGAGCCGGGATCGACGAAGATCGCCCGCGTTTCGCTCGCCCCGAGCGACGGGTCGGCGAACATCACGCGCGTCGTAGCGCCGACCTCGGGCGCCGGACGCACCGCGACCGGGGTCGCGTCGCCCCCGACGTATCGCTCGGCGGCGACGATCTGATCGGCCAACGGCAGCGGAGCCGCGTTCGAGGTGGCGGTGAGCTCGTCGGCGTAGACGATGCGATCCAGCGTCGGGGTGATCGCGTACAGCGCGCCGCTGAGGGCCGCGACGAGGATGAACGGGCCGACGAGCACGCCCGCGAAGAAGTGCAGCCGCCGCAGGAGCGCGGTGAACCAGCCTCGCCTCCCCCTCGCGCGCGCGGGCGTTTCGTCGGCCGTGGGGCCGACGCCCGGGTGGGTGAGGGTCATGACAGGATTCCTTCTCCGATGAAGCCGCCCTCGGCACAACCGGGCGGGAGGGCGAACACGGCCGACCCGATCGGGGTCGTCCACTGGTTGAGCAGGTCGAGCTCGTCGAGCCGACGCTGGAGGGGGACGAACTGCCGGTCGATGTCGGCCTGGAACGACACGAACAGCAGTCCCGCGTCCGAGACCGTGCCCGCCGGCGGCGAGTCGTCGTAGTTGTACCCGCGACGGAAGATGCGCTGCGCGGGGTCGTCGGGGCGTGCGCGCCGCACGTGCGAGAACTCCGGGATGACGGGGAACCCGACGGCGTCCTTCGCGGCGAAGTCGGGCTCGTCGAACTCGTCGGTGCCGGTCAGCGGCGCACCGGTGGCCTGTGTGCGCCCGAGGGCCTGATCTCGGCCCGGACGGTCGAGCCGGTCCCACTTGTCGAGATCCATCGCGATGCGACGGACCACCGCCCCCGTGCCCCCGGCCAGCCACCCCTCGTGCGCCCACACGATCTCGTCGAACCCGGTGGTCCCGGGCACGGGGTTGGCCGTGCCGTCGACCTGGCCGAGAAGGTTGCGCATCGTCGTCCCGGGCCGCTCGGTCCCGTGGGCGCGACGGAACCCCTGCTGCACCCAGCGGGGCGCAGCGAAGGCCCGCGCGTCCTTCAGCAGCATGCGGGTGGCGTGCGCGACGGTGACGGGGTCGTCGGCCGCGATCTGCAGCAGCAGGTCGCCGTCGCCGTACTCCGGGCGGAGCCGGTCGATCGCGAACGCGGGCAGCGGCCGGAGCCACGCGGGAGCCGGTGCCCCGGCCCGCGCGACGACCTGCGGACCGAAACCGAAGGTCACCGTGAGGCGTGCGGGTGAGGTCGCCAACTCCGGCTCCGTATCGGCGAGCGCGCTCTCCCCGCGCGTCAGTCGTGCGGCGTCGTCGGTGAGCGTGCGCATGAGGCGGCGGAGGGCCTCACGATCGGTGTCGGGACGCAGGTCGAGCGCGACGAGCGAGACGTGGGCCTGGGCGTCGGTGTCGATCCCGGCCTGGTGAGCGCCGTAGAACGGCACGATCACGTCGCCGTTGAGCGGCGGCGAGGCCGTGGCATCCGTCGCTCCGGCCGACATGGCCGCGTCGATGCCGATCGCGGCAACGGCACCCGCGCCGGCGACAGCCCCTCCGAGGAGGAACTGCCGCCGGCTGGCGCCGCGACCGTCCGAGGTGGGTCGATCGCGTCGGGCCATCAGTGATCCGACTCCGAGTGCGCCATGTCGCCCCCGTCGTGCCCGTCGTCCTCGTAGTTCTCGTTCGCGCCGGCGAACTCCTTCACGGGTGCGGTGATCTCGGCGGTGGAGTCGTCCGAGAACGTCAGGGTGAGGGTGGTCTCGTCGCCGGCGCGAAGAGGGGAGGTGACGTCCATGAACATCAGGTGGCTGCCGCCCGGTTCGAGCGTGATCGACCCGTGCGCGGGGATGACGAAGCCGCCCTCGATCTGTCGCATGACCATCTGGCCGGATTCGTTCTGCACGGTCTCGTGCAGCTGCATCGACGACGTCGCGGGACTCGTCGCCGACACGACGGTGAGCTCGGAATCACCGTCGTTGCGGAGCTCACCGAACCCGGCGCTCATGCCGGAGTCGGCGGCCTTGACCCAGACGTCGCTGGTCGAGAACGCCTCGGCCGCGGGGGTCGCGGGTTCGGGAGACGCCGCTCCGGCGCAGCCGGACAGGGCGAGGGTGGCGGCGAGGGCGAGCGCGCCGAAGCGCAGGACGGAGGTGGTGCGAGTGGACATGACGGGCCTTTCAGGACTGTGCGTCGCGCCCGGCGCGACGGCGGAGGAAGAAGATGACGGCGAACGCGGCGAGCGCGAGGCCCGCCCCGGCGGCACCGACGACGACGACGCGCGGAAGGCCCGCGACGGCGTCGGACGCCGGAGCCGCGTCGACGGGAGCCGCGGTCGAGACCGCGACCCGCTCGAGCGGTGCGGCGTCACCGACGGTGAACGGGATGACGCCCGAGATGGGGTGGCCGTCGCCGGAGACGACGCGCCAGCGCACTTCGTACCCCGCGACGGGCAGGCCCCCCTGGAGCGGAACGGTGACGACCCCGGATGCCACGACCGGGTCGGCCGCCACCCAGTCGGTGCCCTCGCCGTCGGCGACGATCACCTCGGTACCGACGTCGAGCACGTCGGCCGAGAAGCTCAGGGCGATCTCATCGGGCGCGGAGGGAAGGCGCTCACCGGCGGAGGGTGAGCTGGAGATCAGATCGTCGTGGGCGGATGCCGGGACGACCGACGCCAGAACGGCGACGGCGGCCACGACGATCCCCGCCGCGACGACGCGGAGGCGATGCATGGAAGGAACCTCTTCTCGGATGCCGCAGCATCCGTCGATCGGTCGTCGGCGACCGTGTCACCCGAGGGTGACGCCGACGCCGACGCCGAGGGCCCGGCCGCAGCGAGCCGGATCCGGGCGGTCGCGACGAGCGCGAGCGCCGGGCCGGCGCGCACACGGGTGCGGCGGGGCCCCGATGAACGGGACTGTCCCGAGGGGACAGGAATCTCTGCCGGCGGGCGCGGCCGGTCATCAGCGGCGCGGCACGGCGGCGGCGCCCCGTCAGCGCGAGAGCGACAGTGCGGGCGTCAGCGTGCGAACAGCGGCGGGCCCCGGCGCCGGGCCGAGGTCACGAGGAGGAGCGAACGCGGCGCCACGGCGGCGGCGACAGCGGGGAAGACACGACGGCGCGGCACGGGTCCGGTGCCGGTCGCGATGATCGCGACGCGGGCCCGCAACCACAGGAGGAGGAGGTCGGCGAGGGAGCGCACGAGCGCGAGAGTGCGTTCTCCGCGGTGCAGCGCGAGGGTGGTCGCCGCGGCGGCGGCGAGGTGCCAGCCCCACATCGTGGCATCCACCCCGACGACCGGGTCTGCCGCGGCGGACAGGAGCGGGGTGGCGGCACCGTGCACGTGGCCGGCGGGGGCGTCGTACCCGCCCAGCACGAAGAGCGTGTGGAAGAGCACCTGGCTGAGCCCCACGGCCGGCGCGAGCCGCCAGAACGACGGCCGGCGCCCCACGAGGGCGGTGCAGACGACGAAAGAGAGCGCGAGGGGCACGGCGATGCCCACCCAGCCCGGCATCGCTCCCCCGGCGGTGACGTGCGAGAGCAGGGCGACGAAGGTCGCGATCGCCGCGCCGACGGCACCGCGCGCGACGCGCGTTCCCCGTCCCTGTCGTCGCATGGCCTCCATTGTGTCAGGTGCCCGGCGGGCCCCGCGCCCGAGCACACGCCCTCCACCGGGCGCGGACGCCGCACCGGGTGGGGAGGAGCGCCATCGCGTGTCAAGCACTCGATGCGCGCAAAGCGACGGGTCTAGGGTCGAAACCACCACCACACCGAAAGGGCGCATCATGGGCGATCGCGAGACTACCGGCCACGGCACCGGACCCGACGAGGGCGAGTACACCGAGGTGCAGCTGCCCGACGGCAGCGAAGCGGGCATCGACACCGACGAGCCGGGCGAGTATGTCGACACCCAGCGTGCCGACGGGACCGAGTCACGTCCGCGCTCCGACGAAGCGGGCGCGTACACCGACGTGGAGCTGCCCACCGGTGATGAGTCCCGCGAAGACCTCACCGACCCGGGTGAGTACACCGACCGGGATCGCTGAGCCACCCCGTGATCCGTGACATCCGCACCGACGACGCCGGTCAGGTGCTCACGATCCAGCGCGCCGCGTTCGCGAGCGAAGCACTCATCTACGGCGACCCCGACATGCCCGCGCTGACCCAGACACTCGAAGAAGTGGAAGCAGAACTCGTTGAGAACCTCGGCTGCGTCGCGGTCGACGGTGATCGCGTCGTCGGGGCTGTCCGGGCGCGGATCGACGGCGACCTGCTGCTGATCGGGCGGATCGCCATCGCTCCCGACCAGCAGGGCGGCGGGATCGGGTCCCGGTTACTGGCCGCCGTCGAGGAGCGCGGGCGCACCGCCGGGGCCCGCGAGGCGGAACTATTCACGGGCCCTCTGAGCGACGCCAACCAGCGCCTCTACGAGCGCGAGGGCTACCACCGCAGCGAGACCACCGACGGCGGCGAGATCTTCTACCGCAAGCCCCTGGCCTGACGCGGGCCGGTGACCGCGGCCGGGCACGCCGCGTCGCGAAAGCAGGCCGTGAGCCGAGAACAGGCCGATTCCCGCCGACGGAATCGGCCTGTTCTCGTGGCATCCCCGGTTTTCGTGACCGGTCGGGGCGCTGCCCGACCGGTCGCGACGGGCGCTTACGGAGTGGGCATGCCGCCGTTGACGTTCAGCGTCTCGCCGATGACGTAGCTCGACTCGGCCGACGCGAGGTAGACGTACGCCGGGGCGAGCTCGGCGGGCTGGCCCATGCGGCCGAGCGGGGTGTCCTCACCGAACTGGGCGACCTTCTCCTGGGGCTGGCCGTCCGACACCTGCAGCGGCGTCCAGATGGGGCCGGGGGCCACCGCGTTCACGCGGATGCCCTTCGGCGCCAGCTGCTGGCCGAGCGCCTTCGTGAACGCGTTGATGGTCGACTTCGTCGAGGCGTAGTCCACGAGGATTGCCGAGGGCGAGTACGCCTGGATCGACGTAGTGTTGATGATCGCGGAGCCGGCCGGGAGGTGCGGCAGCGCCGCCTTGGTGATCCAGAACATCGCGTACACGTTGGTCTTGAAGGTGTCGTCGAACTGCTCGTCGGTCAGCGTGGTCAGGTCTTCGTTGAAACGCTGCTTCCCGCCGTTGTTGACCAGGATGTCGATCCCGCCGAGCTCCTCGACCGCCTGCGCGACGAGCGAACGGCAGTACTCGGGGTCGCGCAGGTCGCCGGGCATCTGCGCGACGGTCGCGCCGGCCTCGCGCAGGATGCCGGCGATGCGGTCGGCATCCTCCTTCTCCTCGGGCAGGTACGACATCGCCACCGAGGCGCCCTCGCGGGCGAAGGCGATCGCGGTGGCCGCGCCGATGCCCGAATCGGCGCCCGTGATGAGCGCCTTCCGCCCCTCGAGGCGACCGCTGCCGACGTAGGTGTCCTCCCCCAGCGCGGCCTTCGGGGTGAGCTCGGCATCGAGACCGGGCTCGGGCTGGTGCTGCTTCGACGGCTCGATGTCGGCGTAGAGCTTCGCGGGGTCGGTGAAGGTGTATTGCGTGGTCATGGCGAGTCCTTTCAGGGGGGATGCCGGGACGAAGGCCGTCCCGGCGCGGTTCAGTGGTTTTCGAGCTCGGCGGCGTCCACGACCTCGCGGATCACCAGAGCGGCGTTGATGAGGGCGAGGTGGCTGAGGGCCTGCGGGAGGTTGCCCCAGAAGGCCCCGCCGTCTTCGGCGATCATCTCGGAGTAGATTCCGACGTCGTTGGCCTGGGCGATGAGCGCGTCCATCGCCTCGATCGCCTCAGCGTGGCGGCCGACGCACGCGAGCGCCGTCGCGCGCCAGAACGCGCACGCGACGAAGGTGTGCTCTTCCTGGTCCATGCCGGTGTACCGATAGACCAGGTGGTTCGAGGTTCCGAGACGCTCGGTGATGGCATCCACGGTCTTCGACATGCGCTCGCCCCGGTCGAAGCCGGTGGGAGCGTGCAGGAGCACCGAGGCGTCGAGGTCGTCGGTACCCGGGCGCAGCGTGTACGCCTCGAGCGAGTCCGACCAGCAGTGCTCCTCGACCCACGCGTGGATGCGGTCGCGCTCCGCGCGCCAGCGGTCTCCGTTGTCGGGGATGTGGCCGTCCTCGGCGAGCCACTGCGCGTCGTCGAGGGCTTTCCAGCAGCCCATCTTCGACGACGTGTAATGCGCGAGTTCGGGCAGCTCCCACATGCCCGAATCCGTGCGGCGCCACAGGTCGCACGTGCGGTCGGCGACGTCGGCGAGGAGCCGCCCGGTCTGGGTGTCGAGGCGATTGCCCGCCTCGACGTAGGTGCGGCAGATCGAGATGAGGTCGCCGTACACGCCGAGCTGGAGTTGTCCTTGCGCGGGGTTGCCGGTCACGACGGGCTGGTTGCCGTTCCACCCGGGCACGTCGTGCTTCTCGACGCCCACATCGGCACCGCCCTCGAGGGTGTACATCACCTGCACCTCGGGGCCGTTCTCACGGATGGTGCGCAGCAGCCACGAGATCGCCGCGTGCGTCTCCTCCCGCAGCCCGAAGCCGACCCACGCGTGTGCGGTGTAGGCGAGATCGCGCACCCACGCGAAGCGGTAGTCCCAATTCTTGCCACCCCGCGGGTTCTCGGGGAGGGAGGTGGTGGCCGCGGCAGCGATCGCGCCGGTGGGACTGAAAAGAAGAAGCTTCAGGGCGAGCGCGCTGCGCTGCACGTCGTCGGCCCACGGCCCGTCGTACGAGAATTCGTCCGACCACGCGGACCACCCGCGGATCGTGCGGTCGATGCCCCGGTCGACGTTCTTCGCGTTCGGGATGCGCAAGGGCTCCCCCTCGGTCGCGGCGAGCACCAGTAGGTGGCGCGACCCCTCGGCGGTGGTGAAGCCGCCGTCGATGCTCTCGTCCCCGGCATCCGGCTCCCCGCGCATGCCGTGCTCGTGGCCGACCACCGCGAGCGAGACCGCCCCGACCCGCATGACCGTGAAGCCGTCGACCCGCTCGGTCCACGGCGCGGCCGACCGCAGCATCGTCCCGGGCTGCACGCGCCACGCGAACTCCACCTCGCCCCGGATGCCGTCGACCCGGCGCGCCAGCTCGGCCCACGGCAGTCGCCCGGCGATGCCCGTCACCATCGCATCGGTGACCGTCGCGGTACCCGTGGCGGTGGTGAACGTGGTCTCGAGCACGTTGGTGTGCGCGATGTAGCGGCGCGACACCTCGAAGTCCTGGACCGGCGCCAGTTCGATGCATCCCCCGGCCGACTCGTCAACGAGCCGCGCGAACACGGGGCGCGAATGAAGGTTCGGCAACGGCAACCAGTCGACCGCCCCGTCGAGCCCGATGAGGGCGACCGTTCGTCCGTCGCCGATGGCGGCATAGTCGCGGAGCGGCCGGGACGGCGAAGGTGATGTCGTGGGCACGGTTCCACGCTAGAAAGGTCCCGGCATCGGCGGGGCGGGGTTGTCGTTCCCGACGCAAGCGGCTACGGGCACAGCGCTACCGCGACGCCGCGACCCCCGCAACCCCCGGCCTCTCACGCACCCGGCGGCCTAACCTCGTCATCGACCGCGAGTGAAAGGAACGCGCATGTCTTCCACCACCAAGGATTCCCCCGCCAAGAACCGCCGTCGCCCGGCTCGCGGCGGCAGCGGCCCCGAAACCACCGAAGAGCAGAACGCCGAGAAGGGCTTCCAGGCGTCCGAGAAGCTCACCGACGCACTGCAGGCCGTGCTGATCGACCTGATCGAGCTGTCGATCCAGGGCAAGCAGGCGCACTGGAACGTCGTCGGTAAGAACTTCCGCGATACGCACCTCCAGCTCGACGAGATCATCGAAGCCGCGCGCGAGTTCAGCGACACGGTCGCCGAGCGCATGCGTTCGCTGCACGCTCTCCCCGACGGCCGCAGCGACACGATCGCCGAGACCACGACCCTGCCGGAGTTCCCGCAGGGTGAGGTCGACACCGCCGAGGTCGTCGACCTCATCACCGAGCGCCTCGACGCCACCGTCGGCACGGTCCGCGACGTGCACGATGCCGTCGACGAGGAAGACCCCACGAGTGCCGACATCCTGCACGGGATCCTCGAGCGCCTCGAGCAGCTGTCGTGGATGGTCAGCGCCGAGAATCGCGTCGCACGCAAGTCGTAAGCGCGACGAAACTCACCGGATGCCGGGGCCTCAGGGCCTCGGCATCCGTCGTTCCCGCGTGGGTCAGCCGCGCGCGATGAGGAACGGCGGGTGAGGGCCCTCGAGCCGGGCGACAGCGATTTTGACTTCTGTCAGGGAATCGTCCACAGCTCTCACCTTCTCGTCGAGGTCGATGAGATGGTGGTCGACCTGCTCGAACCGCTTATCGACCTGGTCGAACCTCTTATCGACCTGCTCGAACCTCTTATCGACCTGCTCGAACCGCTTATCGACCTGGTCGAACCTCTTATCGACCTGCTCGAATCTCGCGATGAGGCGGCTCTCGGATCGAGCGAACCTCGCTTCCCAGCGCTCTTCCGAGTCGACAAAGCGGCGATCCGTGCGCTGCTCCATCCGCACGATCATCCACTTCGTGCCGCCGAGAATCGTGGAGACGAAGGTGAGGAAGAACGCGGCGAGTGCGATACTCGCTTGAGCGGCGTCGACGGTCACGGTTCGTCCTTTCGAGCGGGGGTGGGGTCGAATTTACGACCTCTGTCTCGCGCTCGCGAGTCGACAGACGCCAACCGTGGACAACTTCACCCCCACGCCCACCGGGGAGGAACCGTCAGATCCGGAGAACCTCGGTGACGCGCACCACGGCCGTCCCCTCCTCCTCCGAGGCGGGGAGGTCGACCTCGGCCCGGATGCGCCAATCGTGGTCGCCGGCGGGGTCGTCGATCGTCTGCTCGACGCGCCATACGCCGTCGGCCGCGGCCGACTCGTCGATGTCGACGTACGCCGACGATCGCGCCGCTCCCCCGGTGCCGATCGTGTCGTGCTCGTCGAAGTAAGCGTCTAGCGCCGCGGGCCAGTCCACGTCGGGGTCGAGCTCGACGAGTTCGTCGTCGCGCTGCAGAGCGGCGAGTTGCACGCGCCGGAACATCTCGTTGCGAACGAGCACGACGAACGCGCGCCGGTTGGTGAGAATAGACGGCGGCGCCGGGGGCACCACCGGGGCCGTCGGGTCGTCGGCCGGATTGATCAGCTGCTCCCACTCGTCGACGAGGCTCGAGTCGACCTGACGCACGAGTTCGCCGAGCCATTCGATGAGGTCGAGCAGATCGGGAGTCTGCGCGTCGACGGGCACCGTCTGGCGGATCGCGCGATAGGCGTCGCTGAGGTAGCGCAGCACCAGGCCCTCACTCCGGGCCAGCTGGTACAGCGACACGAACTCCCCGAACGACAGCGCCCGCTCGAACATGTCGCGCACGACCGACTTGGGCGACAGCTCGAAGTCGCGGATCCACGGCTGGCTCGACGCGAACACCTCGTACGCCTGCGCGAGCAGGGCATCGAGGGGCTTCGGCCACGTGACCTCTTCGAGCAGCTCCATGCGCTCGTCGTACTCGATGCCCTCGCGCTTCATCGCCGCCACGGCCTCCCCGCGCGCGCGGAACTGCTGCTGCGAGAGCACGGGCCGCGGGTCGTCGAGGGTCGCCTCGATGACGCTGACGACGTCGAGCGCGTAGTGCCCGGTGCCGACCGCCGACGCCGGGGGTGTGGCATCCGGCCCCCTCCCGAGTTCGACCTCGGGGTCGAGCATCTCGATCGCCGCGAGCGCGAACGGCGACAGCGGCTGGTTGAGCGCGAAGTTCGGCTGCAGCTCAACGGTGAGCGCAATGCGCGAGTCGCCAAGTTTCGTCGCTTCGGAGCCGTCGGAAGCGACAATTCCTGGCGACTCACGCGGCGGGAGAACCTCCACCACGCCGGCCTGCACCAGAGTGCGGAAGATCGCGATCGCGCGGCGCGCGAGCTCGTACTTCCGCGCCTGCGGCTCGTGGTTGTCGAAGACCAGCGAGCGGACGTTGCCGAACACGTCGCCCCCGCGGGCGATGACGTTGATGAGCATCGCGGCCGTGAGCTTCATCTGCGGCTGAAGCGGCTCGGGCTCCGCGGCGACGAGGCGGTCGTAGCTTTGCTCGGTCCAGTTGACGAAGCCCTGCGGCGCCTTCTTCCGCACGATCTTCTTCTGCTTCTTGAGGTCGTCTCCGGCCTTGAGGATCTGCGCGGCGTTCTCGATCTCATAATCGGGCGCCATCACGACGACCGTGCCGGCGGTGTCGAAGCCGGCCCGGCCTGCGCGCCCGGCGATCTGGTGGAACTCGCGCGCGCTGAGCTGGCGCATGCGCTGACCGTCGTACTTGGTCAGCGCCGTCATGAGCACCGTGCGGATGGGCACGTTGATGCCGACGCCCAGGGTGTCGGTGCCACAGATGACCCGCAGGAGTCCGCGCTGAGCGAGGGTCTCGACCAGGCGTCGATAGCGCGGCAACATGCCCGCGTGATGCACGCCGATCCCCGCGCGTACGTAGCGCGAAAGCGTCTTGCCGAAGCCGGTCGTGAATCGGAAGCCGCCGATGGCCTCGGCGATCTCGTCGCGCTGTTCGCGCCCGATGATGCGGATCGACGACAGCGCTTGCGCGCGCTCCATCGCCGCCGCCTGGGAGAAGTGCACGACGTAGACGGGCGCCTGGCGGGTGTCGAGCAGGTCCTGCACCGTCTCGTGCACGGGGGTCCGGGCGTACTCGAAGTGGAGCGGGACGGGGCGCTCAACGCCGGTCACGCGCGCCGTGGGACGGCCGGTGCGCCGGGAGAGGTCATCGGCGATGCCGGTGACGTCGCCGAGAGTCGCCGACATGAGGATGAACTGCGCGCGCGTCAGCAGCAGCAGCGGCACCTGCCAGGCCCAGCCGCGGTCGGGCTCGCCGTAGTAGTGGAACTCGTCCATGACGACCTGGTCGACCACGGCATCCTGCCCCTGGCGCAGAGCGAGATTCGCGAGGATCTCGGCGGTGCAGCAGATGATCGGCGCATCGGAATTGACCGAGGAGTCGCCCGTGACCATACCCACGTTCTCGGCGCCGAAGATCTCGACGAGAGCGAAGAACTTCTCGCTGACGAGCGCCTTGATCGGGGCCGTGTAATAGCTCCGGCCGCCACGAGCGAGGGATGCCGCGTGCGCGGCGACCGCGACGAGCGACTTGCCCGTGCCGGTCGGGGTCGACAGGATCACGTTCGCCCCGGACACGATCTCGATGATCGCCTCGTCCTGCGCGGGGTAGAGGGTGAGTCCGCGACCGCTCGCCCACTCGACGAACCCGAGGTAGGCGGCATCCGGGTCGCTGCCGGCGGGCACGTGGTCGAGGAGGGAGGTCACCGACCCACCCTCTCATCCCCCGCTCGGTGAACCGGCCGGTCACGATCACTCGGCGTCGGTGAACACTCCGACGCGCTCGCCGTCGAACACGAACTGCAGGCTCGTTCCGATGGGGAACCGCTCGCGCAGCTGCTCGGGGAGCTGGTCCGATACGACGAACTCCGCCGTCGGCGCGAACGCCCCCGCCCCGCAGCCGCCGAAGATGTAGCCACCCTGGAACGACCCGCTGGCCTCGCGCAGATCCTCGGCATCGACGACGTACAGGCACGGCGCGCGCTCGCCGCTCGCGACTTCCTGGAAGCCGACGATGGCGGTGAGCCCGAGGTAGTCGCGAAAGCCGCGTGCCCCCTCGCCGATCGGCCCGAAGAACGACGGGACGTCGAACGCCGTGTCCTCGACGAGCGTGTCGACCTGGGCGACGCCGGCCGTGCGCGCGACGGGCACGAAGGTCGTTCCGGCGGCGGTTGCCGCACTGGTCACGGCAGCGACCGCCGCGATCGACGCCGCCCACAGCCACAGCGTCCGCCGCGATCGCACCGGCGACCGGCGGGGGCGTCGCCGCGCAGGACCGTCCTCGACCGCGTCTGTTCCGGACGCCTCGCCCCCCGTGGTGCCGATGGGCGCCGCGCCATGCGGGATCTCCGGCGTCTGCGTATCGAAGGAAACGCCCGACGGGGCGTCGTCGGATGCCGGAGCGGCGGGAACAGCCTCCTCCCGCGCGCGTCGTTCGCGATCCTCGAGCTCGGCCAAGCGAGCGAGGGCGGGGGCGTCGTTCGCGATGTCGGCATCGGGGCCGTAGGCGCGGGCACGCAGGCGCACCAACTCCTCGCGCACGTCGTCGTCCATGTCTGAATGGTTCCACACCCCGACCCCCCGAGGGCGGAGCGCGTCCATTCTTGGGAATACATCTGCGGCAGGAGCGTTGCACCCCGTATGCGCTCCTTCGGCACACTCTCTTTCGGGCACTACGGCCCCCTCGGCGGCGGACACCACCTCACCGCGGGCGACTCCATGCTGCAGGCGATCGACCTCGCCCAGGGCATGGATGACCTCGGGGTCAACGGTGTCTCCTTCCGCGTCCATCACTTCGCCCGTCAGCAGGCGGCCCCCATGCCGTTGCTCGCCGCGATCGCCGCGCGCACCTCGCGCATCGAGGTCGGCACCGGCGTCATCGACATGCGGTACGAGAACCCGCTCATGCTCGCCGAGGAGGCGGCATCCGTCGACCTGATCAGCGCCAACCGACTCGCACTCGGCGTGAGCCGCGGGTCACCCGAGACGGTCGTGCGCGGCTACGAGGCCTTCGGCTACACGGGGTCCGAGGACGAGCGCGGCGCCGACATCGCGCGTGAGCACTTCGACCTGTTCTTGCGTGCGATCGACGGCGAGGGCCTCGCCGAGCGCGACCCGATGAGCCCCTTCGGTGGCGGCACCGGGCTGCAGCGCATCGAACCGCACTCCCCGGGGCTGCGTACGCGCATCTGGTGGGGCGCTGGCACCACGGCCACGGCCGAGTGGGCAGGACGTAAGGGCATCAACCTGATGTCGTCGACGCTCCTCACCGAGGCCGACGGCACCCCCTTCGACATCCTGCAGGCGCGCCAGCTCGACGCCTTCCGCGCCGCGTGGGCCGAGGCCGGTCACGCGGGCACGCCGCGCACGTCGGTGAGCCGCAGTATCTTCCCCATCGTCAGCGACGAGGACCGCATGTACTTCGGCGGCTCCGCGGGATCCGACCAGATCGGTGTCATCGACGGCATGCGCTCGACCTTCGGCAAGACGTATGCCGCCGAGCCCGACGCGCTCGTCGAGCAGCTGCAGAACGACGCCGCGGTGATGAGCGCCGACACTCTGATGCTGACGATCCCGTCGCAGATGGGCGTGGAGTTCAACCTGCGCCTGGTGGAGAACTTCGCGAAGTATGTGGCGCCGGCGCTCGGGTGGCAGTCGACACTCGCGACCGTCTAAGCCGCGAGTCCCCGAACGGAACCGGATGCCGACACCCTGGCATCCGGTTCCGTTCGTCGTTCCACGGCCGAATACCGTGGACCGATGACCTCCGTTCGCACCGCCGTCTTCCCCGACGATCACGCCATCGTCTCCGCCTTCGTCGGCGCCTACCTCCGGCGCACCGAGGCGGAGAAGGCCGAGCGGGGCCTCGTCGCGGAGGACGCGCCGCTCGCCGACCGCTACGCGCGGGAGATCGCCGACCCGGCGACGGCGTTCGCGGGACGCCGCGTGCTCATCGCCGAGATCGACGGCGGCGCCAGCGGAGTCGTGGTGGTCAACGTGTCGCGCACCGGCACCGAGATTTCGCGCCTGTGGACCGACCCGTCCGCGCGCGGGCGCGGCGTCGGCACGGCTCTTCTCGATGCGGCGCTCGAACACGCCCCGCGTCCCGTCCGGCTCTCCGTCTGGCGGTGGCGCGAACCTGCCATCGCGCTCTACCGTCGTCGCGGGTTTCAGATCGCGCCCTCGTGGGACGACCGTCCGGAGTTGCTCTGCCTCTCGATATAGGCCGCGGGCTCCCCGATGGCAACCCCCCTGGCGTCGTCGTCGAGAGGCCACAGGTTGAGGGCTCCCCTCGACGACAGGATCGACATGTCAGCTCGCAACACCCTCGTTCGCTCTCTGCACGACCTCGGACTCGCCGCCTGGTTCGGCGGAACCCTGATGGGCGCGGTCGGCCTCAACGGCGGCACCGCGAAGGCGGACGATCCGACCGAACGCCTGCGGCTGTCCTCCGTCGGCTGGGCTCGCTGGGCACCGGTGCAGTGGGGCGCCATCGTTCTCCACGGCATCGGCGGTGCCGGTCTCATCCTCGGAAACAAGACCCGTCTCGCCACGCAGCCCGAAGCGCGGACGAACACGATCGTCAAGCTCGCGATCACCGGCGTCGCGGGGGGAGCGAGCCTGTACGCGGGTATCCTCGGCGCGAAGATCGCGAAGCACGCCGACGAGGGAGCCGAAGGAGTCACCGAGCCCGACAGCGATGCCTCTGCTCCCCTCACCTCCGCGCAGAAGCAACAGCGCATCCTGCAGTGGATCCTCCCCGCCCTCACGGGGGCACTCATCGTCCTCGGCGCTCAGCAGGGCGAGCAGCAGCGCCCCGTCGCGGGGCGCCTCGACCGAGTGCTCCGCCGCCCCTGAAGCGATAACGTCGCGGGCGTGCCGCTTCGTCGGCGGCGCCCCCGCGGACGAAAGACAGCGACGGCTCGCCGACCCTGCGCGCTGCGGACTAGCGGGCGTCCGCGGCGTGCAGTCCGGGCACCGGCACCGCGGGGAACCTGAGTTCGGCAACCGCGCCCCCGGTGGGGGCGTTGTCCAGGTAGATGGTCGCCTTCATGCCTGCCAGCAGATCCCGGGTGATCGTGAGCCCGAGCCCCGTTCCGGCCACCCCGTCGTGGATCGTCTTCGGAGCACGGTAAAAGGGCTCGAACAGCCGCTCACGTTCCGCGGGGTCGATGCCGGGCCCGTCATCTTGCACCGTGACGATCACCACCCCGTCCGCCTGCGTCGCGGTGATGACGACCTTTCCACCCCGGGGCGAGAACTTGACCGCGTTGGTGAGCAGATTCGTGATCACCCGAGTCAGGTCGCTGGCGTACGCCATGACGCGCAACGTCGAGCTGCACTCCACCTCCGTGATGATCGCCCGGCTGACGATGCTGTACCGGACGTCCAACAGACACTGCTCGATGACCTCGCAGAGGACGATTGGCTCCGCCTCGACCTCGGCGTCGCGCCGTTGCCGTCGAGCGGCCGCGAGCACGTTGCCAACCAGCTCAAGCAGCCGCTCGGAGTTGCGGATGATCACGGCGACGTAGTCACGCTCGAGGGGGGTGTCGACCAGCTCCGCCAGTTCCTCGGCATAGCCGCTGATCGAGGTGAGCGGCGTTCGCAGTTCGTGCGACACGCTGGCCACGAAGTCATCCTTCTGCTGGCTCATCGCTTTGAGCGTCGTGACGACCTCGCGCTCCTTCTCCAGCCGCTCGGCCATGACCGCCTCGGCCTCCCGGAGGGGACTGAGGTCTTCGATGTACAGCAGGTAGAACCTGCCGTAGTCAGACCTGCCGAGCGCCTCGACGGTGATACGAAAAAGGGCATCATCGCCTTCCTCGACCGGCCACGCCGTCGTGTCGGAGCGGCCGGGCGGGAGCGTTCTCGCGAATGACCGCAGCGTGCCGTCCGGGCGGACGAAGGTGCGGGATTTCGCCGTCGGCGTCAGCTCGGAGGCGAGCACCGCGGTCGCCATCGGGTTGATCTCCAGCACGGCGAGCGCTCCGTCGGCCTCCTCCGACAGGATCGCGAAGCCGCTCCGCGCTCGCGCGAAACCCTCATTGAGGAGCCTCCGCGTGCCTTCTCGCTGGTCGATCATGCGGCGCTGGTGAGCCTGTGCCGCCGCCACGAAGAGCACGGTGACCGCGAGGGTGATGGCGTACAGCTGCAACAGGCTCACGACCCTGATCACGCCAGAGGTGTTGGCGAACGAACCGCCCCCCGCGGCGGTCAGCACGCTCACCACCACGACCGTGAGTACCAGTTGCACGTACGTCACTCGCATCGACTGCGTGAAGGCCGCGTACATCAGGATGGGCACCGGCAGGAACCCCAACGGCTCCTCCCAGTCGGGGAAGAACGCCAGGAGGGTGCTGGTGAGAGTCAGGAGTGTCAGGGCGAGGGAGACCCGCCACGGGGTAACCCTTTTCTCCCGTGCAATCAACACGAGGGGGGTGATGATCAGGATGGCCGACGCGTGGGACGCGGCGATGCCACCGACCGTTGCGGTGAAGGATCCGCCCGACGCGGCCACGCCCGCGGCGACCCCGATTCCGCCGATGATCGCTCCGACCACCGCGCCGAGCATGAGACGGCCGGCGGCACGCACATCGCGGATGCCCGGCGCTTCGGAGTGAGCCGTCGCGACGGTGGCCACGACGTACACCTCGATCGCGGCCGCGAGTCCTCCGATGACGGCGACCCCCACCCCGCGCTCGCCGATCACCGACACGACGGAGATGAGCAGTCCGTACGAGATGCTGACGAACGGGCGGAGTGAGGGGCTCGACATGAGAGCCGCCGCCGACCCGAACCCCACGGCGGGCCACCACCAGCTGAGGTTGGCCGAGCCACTCAAGGGGAGGACGCTGGCCACCCCGACGACGAAGCTCGCGAGCAGGACGACCCCGAGAGCTGCGACGTGGCGCCAGCCGTCGAGCTCGCGGATCCTGCTCGCGATCGTGGTGTGTGGCATGCCCGGATAGTATCTGTCACAGACCCGATCGAGCGCGACTCGGCACCCCCCGGCCCGCGAGTCGGTCAGGTCATTGGACCGTGTGTCGATCGAGTCCGATGCTACGAGCGAACGGAGAGCGCGTGATGTCTGTCCTCGTGGTCGACGACGAAGTCGATCTCGCCCGACTGACCCGCATGCGCCTGGAAGCAGCAGGCATCGACGCGTTCGAGTGCTACGACGGGGCCACCGCGCTGCAGATGATGCGCGAGAGCCAGCCCGCCGTGGCAATCCTCGACTGGATGATGCCGGGACTCGACGGGCTGGAGCTGGCGCGCATCGTACGCGGCGACGACACCCTGAAGAGCATGCGACTGATCCTCATGACCGCCCGCGTCGAAGCGGAGACGGAGGAAGGATTCGCCGAACGTCACGGATTCGACGTCGTGCTGGTCAAACCCGTTCCTCGCGCCGACCTCATCGCGAGGGTGGTAGGCGAGCTGCAGGCGGCTGGCGTCGCCGTCTGACCCACTCCGGTCGACACCGTCGATCGCCCTCCCCGCCATGGCATCCACTCCCGCTCCCTCGCACGACGCCGTCGCGACACTCGCCACGCGCGTGGAGCGGGCGGCGTCCGGGTCTCCCCGTTATCTCCTGGGGATCGCCGGGAGCCCGGGAAGCGGAAAGACGACGCTTGCGGCCGCACTCGTCTCCGAGCTGAACTCCCGCGGACCGGACACGGCCGCGGCCCTGCCCATGGACGGTTTCCACCTCGCCAACGCCACGCTGGACCGGCTGGGTCGCCGCGCGCGGAAAGGTGCACTCGACACCTTCGACGGCTGGGGGTTCGTGGCGCTGCTGCACCGTGTGCGCGCCGAGACCGATCACACCGTCTTCGCCCCGAGCTTTCGCCGGAGTGTCGACGAGGGCGTCGCGGCCGAAATCGCGATCGGGCCCGAGACGCGGATCGTCGTCGTCGAGGGGAACTACCTGCTGGTTGACGACGGCCCCTGGGCGCATGTGCGCGACGCTCTCGACCAGGTCTGGTTCTGCGCCACGACCGAGGCGGAACGCGAGAGCCGCTTGATCGAACGGCACACCCGGCACGGCCGCACCGTCGAGGCCGCAACCCGGTGGGCGCGCGAGGTCGACGGCGTGAACGCCGCGCTCATCGAGGCGACCCGGGAGCGCGCGGACCTGGTGGTGTCCGGGGAGACCGGGGCGATCCTGCGCTGAGGGGGCGGGGCGTCGGTCGTCTTCGTCTTGACAAGAGGGCCCGGACTTCCTAGGTTCATTACTCAAGTAACGAACCCAAGGAGCACCATGCTCGACGACGGCAAGCCGATCTTCCTGCAGATCGCCGAGGCGATCTCGGACGGCGTCCTCGCGGGCACCTACCCCGAAGGGACGCAGGTGCCCTCGACCAACGAGCTCGCCGCCTTCCATCGCATCAACCCGGCCACGGTCGGCAAGGGGCTCGGACTCCTCGTCGACCGCGGCATCCTGCACAAGCGTCGGGGACTCGGCATGTTCGTCAGCGATGGCGCGCGTCAGCGCCTGCGTGACGAGCGCACCGCCGGCTTCCGCACCGATTTCGTCGCCCCGCTGCTTGCCGAGGCCCGATCGCTGGGCTTCGACCTCTCCGACATCCGCCGCATCATCGACCAGGAAGGGTCCTCGTCATGACCCAGCCCGCTGTCCGCCTCACGGGGGTCTCCCGGCGCTTCCGCCGCACCCGAGCCCTCGACGACCTCACCGTCGACATCCCTGAGAACGCCATCACCGGCCTGCTCGGTCGCAACGGGGCCGGCAAGACGACCCTCATGTCGATCATCGCCGGTCACGACCGCCCGAGCTCCGGATCCGTCCGGGTGTTCGGCACCGATCCCTTTGAGGACGCCCCGACGATGTCGTCGATCAGTTTCGTGCGCGACAACCAGCGCTACCCCGAGGATTTCACGCTGCGCCAGGCGATCGAAGTCGCTCCTCTGTTCCACGCCGGCTGGGACGCCGAGGTGGCCGAGCGCCTGATCGAGGGCTTCCGTCTCCCCCGGAAGACGGCGATCAAGAAGCTCTCGCGCGGGCAGGCCTCGTCGCTGGGCATCGTGCTGGGCCTCGCCTCTCGCGCACCCCTCACCATCTTCGACGAGCCCTATCTGGGGTTGGATGCCACGGCCCGACGCTTCTTCTATGACACGCTCATGCAGGACTACCTCGATCATCCCCGCACGATCCTGGTCTCGACCCACCTCATCGACGAGATGGAGCCTCTGCTCGAGCACGTCGTGATCGTTGACGAGGGCCGACTGGTCCGCACCGCCACCGCGGACGACCTGCGGGGCAGCGCCGTCACGCTGAGCGGTCTGACGCCCACGGTCGATGCCCTCGCCGAGGGTCGCCACGTGCTGCAGCGTCGCACGATCGGCGGGCTCACCTCGGTCGTCATCGAAACGCCGGCCGACGACGGATGGAGCGCGGGGGCCGCCGCGGCGGGCGCCCAGCTGACGCCCGCGACCCTCCAGGACCTCGTCGCCGCCTACGGCGTGCAGAACGACACCCGGGAAGGAACCCTGGCATGACCGCCCTCACCGCTACCCCCTCGCGGGGCGCCGCTCCGCTCGACGTCTTGCGCCTGCACTTTTCGCAGCGCGCCATGCTGCTGCGTACCCCGCCGGGCATCATGCTCGTCGTGTTCGTGGTCACGGTGATCATCGCGGTCATCTTCTGGCGGATCGGCTCGGTGCCCGGCAGCCCCGAGTGGGTGCAGAACAGCCGAAACAACGCCGCCGTGTTCTGGGCGCTGCCCGGCTTCTTCGGATGGCTCGGGGTGCAGACGGTGTCGCTGACGTTCCCGCTCGCACTGTCGCTCGGGAGCACCCGCCGTGTCTTCGTCGCCGGCACCGTGCTGACCCACGTCGCTCTCTCGCTCTACATCACCGCGATGCTCCTCGCCCTCCTCGCCATCGAGCTCGCGACCGGCCACTGGTTCTTCGACATCTACATGCTCGACGTCACGATCCTCGGCTCCGGAGATCCGTTCCAGCTCGCGATCACGGCCTTCCTGGGCACGCTGTTCGTTCTCTCGGTCGGAGGGGCGTTCGCCGCCGCCTGGGTGCGATTCGGCGCTCTCGGGCCGATGGTCTTGGCCGCGGTGCTGGTGATCGGTCTGGGGATCGCCGCGATCCTGCTCGTGCCGGTGGCTTCGACATTCCAGCCGTGGTGGGTCGCCGTGGGCGCCGGGATCGTAATCATGCTCGCCGTCTTCGGCCAGTACGCGCTCCTGCGCCGCGCATCGGTCCGGTAAAGCGATGCCGCGTCGGCATCGGCGCGCATCCGCGGGATGAGGCGGCGCTCCTTCCCCATCTGCTCTCGCGTGTACGAACCGAAGAGATCCCGCCCATCAGGGCACGGCGGTCCGGCAGAGCGTCATCTGACTCCTCCTCCCCCTGTGGATAGTCCCCGCGCGATGTCGGAGGTCCGTGGCAGCATGTGTGCATGCCGGATCGACCGCTCTTCGACGATCGGGAGGACGCCGTCCTCACCGAGGTCGTTGACGCGCTGATCGAGAGCGAGCGGGCCCTGGCCGAACTCGAGGCCGCCAGAGTCTTTCAGTTCGCCGCGGCGATGCGCGTCGCTCTGCACCGCTCGGCGCACCGACCCCGGGCGGTCCAGGAGCGCGAGATGGCGCTCCGCTCGATCGCGGCCGAGATCGGCGTCGCCCTGCGATGGAACGACCGCACCGTGCAGCGCCGCCTCGGCGAAGCCATCCAGCTGGTCGACGACTTTCCCACCACGCTGCAGGCGCTGTCCGAGGCGCGCCTCAGCGCGCGTCACGCGGCGGTGATCCGCGACGTGGGCGTCGAGGTGAGCGATCCCGACGTGCGGGCGGAGTACGAACGCCGCGTGGTCGAGCGGGCCGCGAGCGACACCGTCTCCGGCACACGGGCCTTCGCTCGCGCCGTCGTCGAAGAGCTGCACCCCGTGTCGATCACCGAGCGCTTCGAGCGCGCCGAACAGCAGCGACGGGTGTGGATCGACGACGACGTCGACGGCATGGCCCGGCTCGGCGTGCTCGACGGGGCCGCCAAGATCCGCGCGATGTACGACCGGCTCACCCAACAGGCGCGCGCGATCAGAGCCGTCGCGACCCCCGTGCCCCACGAGACCCACGAGACCCACGAGACCCACGACGATCCGGATGCCGTGCGCGACCGCCGCAGCATCGACCAGGTTCGGGCCGACCTCCTGTGCGACCTGGTGCTCACCGGTCAGCCCGCGATCGACCCGACCGTCGACGTCCTCCCCGGTGGCCTCGGGGCGATCCGCGCGCACGTGTCGGTCACGGTGCCTGCCCTCACCGCCGCGGGCGCGAGCGACCGGGGCGCGTCGATCGACGGGCTCAGCCCGATCGACGCCGACACCGCGCGCCGACTCGTGGCCGGGACTCCGGTGTGGGAGCGACTCGTCACGCACCCGGTCACGGGCACGCTCCTCACCGTCGACCGCTACCGCCCCTCCCCCGCACTCCAGCGCACCGTTCGGGCGCGCGACGTGCATTGCCGGTTTCCCGGATGCCGCCAGCCGGCGCGACGCTGCGACCTCGACCACAACCGCGATCATGCGCGCGGCGGACCGACGAGCCTGTGCAACCTCGCGTGCCTGTGCAAGCGACATCACACGCTCAAGACCGAGACACCGTGGGTGGCCCGGCAACTCCCCGACGGCAGCATCGAATGGACGAGCCCACTCGGCCGCCTCGTCATCGACCGACCCGAGCGGTACGTGGCGTTCCTCCCCGAGCCCGACCCTCCGCCGTTCTGATGAGTGGCCCGCGTCGCGGGTCACCGCCTACCGCGGGTCACCGCCTACCGCGGGTCACCGCCCCCGCCGCGCGTCACCACCCGCCGCGCGTCACCGCCCGCCGCGGGTCACCACCCGCCGCGCGTCACCGCCCGTTGCGGTCGCCGGCCGACCGCGGCGGTGCTGACGCGACGTCGAGCGGGTCGAGCCCGCGCAGCGACGTCCAGATCAGTTCCTCGCCCTTCGCGGCGTGCTGTGACGCGCGCACCGCGCGCTCATCGGCCCACGAGTTCAGCACATGGCCGCTGTGTCCGCGCACGTGCTCGAGCACCACATCGGGCAAACCCGCCGCGCGGCGAGCATCACGCGCCGCGATGAGGGCTTCCAGGATGCCGCGGTTGGCAACGGGTTTCTTCGCCGACGTGACCCACCCGCGGCGGCGGTGCCCGTCCATCCACGACGCGTACGTGTCGATCGCGTACTTCGAATCGGCCTGCACGACCAGCTCCCGCACGTCGGCGTGGTCGGTGATGGCGTGGAGCAGACCGAGGAGTTCGCCGATGTTGTTCGTCCCCTCGGGGACGGAGCCGGCTGCCCAGTGTCCGTCCTCACCGACCCAGGCCCAGCCCGCCGGACCGGGATTGCCCTTGCAGGCACCGTCGGTGGCGACGACGTAACGGTCGGAGGGGCCGGAGGAGGCGGGATTGCTCATCCCTCTAGTCTCCCCGACCGGCGCCCGCCGACCGCATCACGCGTCAGGAGCCGTTGCTGTCGGCCTTCTCTCCGCCCGCTTCCAGAACGTCACCGGCGGGAAGCTCCTGGTGACCGCCGAACTGCAGGCGCATCGCCGACAGCACTTGATTGGCGAAATGGTCTTCGCCGCGCGAGGCGAACCGTTCGAACAGCGACGCGGCGAGCACGGGGGCCGGAACTCCGGTGTCGACGGCGGCCTTCACGGTCCACCGTCCCTCGCCCGAGTCCGACACACGGCCCGCGAGACCGTCGAGCGTCGGGTTCTGCGCGAGCGCCGCGGCGGTCAGATCGAGCAGCCACGACGAGATGACCGAGCCGCGGCGCCAGAGCTCGGCGACCTTCGGGGTATCGATGCTGAACTGGTAGAACTCCGGCTCCTCCAACGGAGCGACCTCCGCCGAGTGCTCGCCCTGACGCAGGCCGGCGTCGGCGTTGTGCAAGATGTTGAGACCCTCGGCGAGCGCGGCCATGATGCCGTACTCGATGCCGTTGTGCACCATCTTCACGAAGTGCCCCGCGCCGGAGGGCCCGCAGTGCAGGTAGCCGCGTTCCTCGGGACCGAAATCGCCGGTGCGACCGGGAGTGCGCTCGACCTCGCCCGGTCCGGGGGCGATCGTGCGCAGCACGGGCTCGAGGTGCGCGACGGCCTCGTCGTGTCCACCCACCATGAGGCAGTACCCGCGCTCCAGCCCGAAGACGCCGCCGCTGGTTCCGACGTCGACATAGTGGATGCCGGTGTCCTGCAGCTTCGCGGCACGGCGCACGTCGTCGCGGTAGTTCGAGTTGCCACCGTCGATGATGATGTCGCCGGCCTCGAGCACTTCGGCGACCTGGTCGACGACGCTGCCGGTCAACCCGGCCGGGATCATGAGCCACACGGTCCGCGGCTTCTCGAGCTTCGTGGCGAGATCGGCGATGCTCGACGCTCCCACCGCACCCTCCGCCACCAGAGCCGCCACGGCATCCTGGTTCACGTCGTAGACCACGCAGTCGTGGCCGTCCTTCATGAGTCTGCGGACGATGTTGGCGCCCATTCGTCCGAGTCCGACCATGGCGAGTTGCATCCGTACCCCGTTCGTCGTGGATCGCCGCCGCGGTGGGCGGCCCACACGCGAGTCTAGGAGCGTGGGGCGCCGGTTCGGTCGGGTCAGCCCTGGAAGTCGTCGGGGTCGACGCTGTCGAGGAACGTGCGGAACTCCTCGACCCGCTCGTCGTCGCCGCGGGTGTCGAACTCCACCGCGCCCTCCGGCACCCCGGCGATGGTCATCACCGTCTCGGCCACCGCGATCGGTGCGCCGGTCCGGGCGGCGAGGGCGATGGCATCCGAGG
Source organism: Microbacterium sp. ZW3a (assembly GCF_057167165.1). Classification (NCBI taxonomy): domain Bacteria; kingdom Bacillati; phylum Actinomycetota; class Actinomycetes; order Micrococcales; family Microbacteriaceae; genus Microbacterium; species Microbacterium sp. ZW3a. Next base: position 2,396,465 of record NZ_CM169903.1, read on the forward strand.
GTCGCGCGTCGATGACGAACGGGCCTCGCGGGGTCTGCAGCTGGATCTCCGCATAAAACGTGCCCTCGACCAGCCGCGTCACGTCGACTCGATCGACGGATGCCGAAAGCCCGCGCAGCATGACGACCATGAGGTCGTGGGAGAGCGGACGGGGCCGGGCCGCGCCCTCGATCGCTACGAGGATGGACATCGCCTCCTGGGGGCCGATCCACACCGGCAGAACTACTCCGGCCTCGGCACCCGCGCCCGGCAAGGGGGCGAGGAGCATGACGTGCTGCTGGGCGGAATCCAGGGCCACACCGAGCACGCGAACCGGGATCATGACGCCATGGTACGCGGCGACCGTCGAGGTGATGGAGAGGGTGATTTACCGAGCCACCGCCCCAGAGTTTGCGGAGCCGAGCGCGCCAAACATAACTCGCTCATAAAGAGCGCGATTACCTCTGGCTCCCTAACCGGAGGTAACCATGTCCTTTCACCGACCCACTGTCGCCATCCCCGCCGTCCTCGGCGCCGTCCTCATCTTCGCCGGGTGTACGTCGTCGTCCGCGGCGCCCGACGCCGCCACCCCCAAGGAATCCCCCCTCACCCCGTACCTGACCGCGCTCTACGGCGCGGCGGGGGACCCGAACGCGACCGACGCCGGGCTCGCTGATGAGCAGAAGAAGCAGGAGGCGTACATCGCGACCTGCATGAAGGAGAAGGGCTTCGACTACGTGCCGAACGTCACGGAGGGCACCACGATCAACCTCACCGCTGGCGACGACTGGAAGCCCGACGACCGCTCGTGGGTCGCGCAGAACGGGTACGGAATGTCCCGGATGTTCGAGCAGATGACGACGCCGACGGAGGCCGTCCAAGACCCGAACGCGGCGTACGTCGAATCACTCTCCGAGACCGAGCGTCGCGCCTGGGAAGACGCACTGTACGGCGAGTTGGCGTCTGGTGAGGCCACCCAGGAATACGATCCCACGCGAGCCGGATGCCTGGGGGAAGCGCAGCGACAGTCGACGTCGAACTCGGACGAGTTCGCCGGCCTCCGCGAAGCGGCCACCGCGATGCAGCAGGAGACGGCGTCGTCCCCCGAGGTGAAGCAGGCCGATAGCGAATGGGCCGCCTGCATGGCGACGGCCGGGTACCCCGACCTGACGAGTCAGCTGGAGGCCTCGATGGGCATCAGCCAGCGGTGGATCGACCTGCTGGGAGACGACACCACCCAGTCGGACGAATCGGCGCGGGAGAAGCTGAAGAAGGAAGAGATCGACACCGCCCTGGCCGATCTGGATTGCCGCACGAAGACCGACTACACGGACCGTGTGGAGAAGGTCCGGTGGGCGGCCGAAGAAAAGTTCGTCGCCGACCACAAGTCGGAGCTCGAGGCAGCCAAGGCCGCAGCCGAGCAGACCGCATCGTGACGAGCTTCCGCTCCCGCGTCGGGGCGATGGTCGCTCCGACGCGGGAGCTCGTCCGTCGCAATCGTCCCCTGTGGATCGTGGCCGCGGTTGCCGTGGCGTCGCTCGTGGCCGGACTCGCGGTGGGGCGCTTCGTCGTCTCCCCCGCGGATGCCGCGGCGAGAAACGCACCCCCGACGCCGGGATACGTGACCGCTCCCGTCGAATACGGCCCCCTCAGCAATGACGTCACGATACGCGCCGACTTCGGCTACGCCGATCCGGCCGACGTGAAGATCGACACCGCGGGCCTTCCCGGAGCCGCCGTCGTGACCGGTCGCGTGCCGGAGGTCGGGACACAACTCGATCGTCTCTCGATCGCCCTCGAGGTCGCGGGCCGCCCGGTCATCGTTCTGCCCGGAGACCTGCCCGCCTATCGAACGCTGAGGTTCGGCGTCTCCGGCCCGGACGTGTCGCAGTTCAAGTCAGCGATGCGCGCCGTCGGTCTCGACGCCGGCGATCCATCGAACGCGCTCTTCGACGAGCAGGCCGCCTCGGCGGTCACGTCGCTCTACGCGCAGGCCGGCTACCCGGCCCCGGCGATCACCGAGGATGCCGAGGCCGCCGTTCGCACCGCCCGGAGCGCGGTTGCGAGCGCCGAACGAGCGGTGTCATCCGCCTCCACCACGTACGACACGGCCAAGGCCGGACCGACTGCGGTGGAGAAGCAGGAGGCCGACAACGCCGTCGCCAGCGCCCAGCGCGCTCTGGATGCTGCGGTGGCCGACGGGGAGCCGGAGGCGCGGGTCGCGGATTTGCGCGACGCGCTCTCGCTCGCCCAGAGCAAGCGCGCTCAACTCGACGCCGCGCCGGACACCTCGTCCGCGCAGGCGGATCTGCGTGGCGCGCAGGAGCAGCTCGATCAGGCGCGCGAGGACCTGGCCCGGGCGCGGGAGCGGGCTCTTCCATCGCTGCCCGCTGGCGAGGTGCTCTACCTCTCCGCGCTCCCCCGTCGCGTGGACTCCGTGGACGCTCAGCGCGGCTCGGAGGTGAAGGGCACGGCCATGGTCGTGTCGGGGGCCACACTCTCGCTCTCGGGAACTGTCCCCGAGTCCGATGCCCGCCTGGTGAAGAAGGACGGGAAAGCCGTCGTCGACCTGCCGGACGGATCGACCCTGGACGCAACCGTTGCAACGATCACGGCGGGCGAGAAAGCCTCCGATCGGTGGAAACTCACCCTGACCCCTGGTGCGGTCACCGATGCGCAACTGACCGAGCTTCGCGGTCAGAACCTGCGGGTGCGCATCCCCGTGTCGGCGACCGACGGCGACGTGCTGCACGTCCCGCTCGCCGCCCTGACCTCGGGTCCGGGGGGCGAGGAGCGGGTGGAGGTCGTCACCGGCGACCCGCGCGAGGGAGAGTCGGCCCCCACCCGACTCGTCGTCGTCGAGACGGGGCTCGCCGCCTCGGGGGCGGTGGAGGTCCGTCCGGTTGAGGGCGAACTGGCCGAGGGAGACCTGGTGGTGGTCGGGCGATGACCGTTCCCCTCCTGGAGCTGCGCGAAGTGACGCGGTCATTTCCTGGACCGCCGGAGGTGCGGGCGTTGCGCGGAGTCGACCTCACGGTCCTCGACGGCGATTACCTCGCGATCGTGGGCCCCAGCGGGTCGGGGAAATCCACCATGCTCAACATCCTGGGGCTGCTGGATCGACCCACGAGCGGAGAGTACCTCCTGGCGGGCGAGCCGACGACGACGCTCGACGACGACGACCGCACCGCGCTCCGGGCGCGGCAACTGGGGTTCGTGTTCCAAGCGTTCCACCTGCTTCCGCGGCGCACCGTTCAGGAGAACGTCCTGCTGCCGCTGATCTACAGCGGTGCCCCCCGCCGCGATCGGGAGAGCCGCGCACGCGAAGCGCTGGAGCGGGTGGGGCTGGGGCACCGCCTCGGTTTCCGCCCCGACGTGCTCTCGGGGGGTGAGCGTCAACGCGTCGCCGTGGCTCGCGCTCTCGTGACCCGGCCGCGACTGGTGCTCGCCGACGAACCCACGGGAAACCTCGACGGTCGCACGACCGACGAGATCATGTCCCTCTTCGAAGAACTGCACGACGAAGGAATGACCCTCGTGATCATCACCCACGATTCGGCCGTCGCCGCCCGCGCGGATCGGGTCATCCGCATCAGCGACGGCCGCATGAGCGAGGTGCCGTGAACGCCCGCGCCCGAGCAGACCGGTTCGGCGTCGGCGATCTCCTGATCGAGGCCACGAGCGACCTCGGTGTTCGCCCCGGACGGCTCATCGTCACGATCGCGGGGGCCATGTTGGGGATCGCAGCCCTCGTGGCCACGCTGGGGCTGGCGGCGACCGCATCCGCCCAGATCGAGCGACAGTTCGACGCCGCCGCCTCGACGCAGGTCGTCGCCACTCCCGCGACGGCGAAGGACAAAGACGGCAAGTCCGTCGCCACCGCCGCACTTCCGCCGGACTCGGCGGCGCGAATCGGACGACTGGCGGGCGTCCAGGCATCCTCGACCCTGAGTCCCGTGGATCTTCGCGGGGCAACGGTGTCGGCGGTGTCGGTCACGGACCCTTCGGCGGCGGCCACGGTACCGCCGACGGTCTACGCGGCGGGAGCGGGCCTGCTCGACACGGTGGGGGGCCGAATCGTCACCGGTCGTTTCTTCGATGTCGGACACGATCGCCGGGGTGACCGGGTGGCCGTTCTCGGATCCGCAGCCGCGGACGCGCTCGGCATCCGGAGACTAGACACTCAGCCGTCGATCTTCCTGGACGGACGGGCCTATGCCGTGATCGGCATCATGACCGGCACGGAGGCCGTCGGCGATCTCGCTGACGCCATCGTCATCCCCGACGGTACGGCGCGCGTCGATTTCGGCCTGCGGTTTCCGGCCGCGGTCCGGGCGCGCATCGTGGCCGGCGCCGGTCCGCAGCTTCGCCCGCAGATCGCGCTCGCGCTCTTTCCCGACCGCCCGGAGGACGTCACCGTCGGGGCGCCCGCGGCTCCGTCGACCGTGAGCGGGGGCGTACAGAACGACCTCACGGCGATCTTCGCCGCCGTCGGCGTCGTCGTTCTCCTCGTCGGCGGGCTCGGGATCGCGAACGTCACGATGCTGTCCGTCGCCGAACGCACGAGCGAGATCGGTCTCCGGCGCGCTCTGGGGGCGACCCGGCGTCAGATCGCTGCCCAGTTCGTGGTGGAGTCAGTGGTGATCGGGGGACTGGGCGGATTGATCGGTGCCGCGGTCGGCGTGTTCACGGTCGTCGGCGTCGCCGTGTCCCAGAACTGGACGCCCGTGCTCGACCCGCTGATCGCGATCGGCGGTGCCCTGCTCGGGGCGCTGGTCGGTCTCGTCGCGGGTGGGCTCCCCGCGCGCCGTGCGGCGCGCGTCGAACCCGTCGTGGCGCTGCGCGGAGCATGAGCCGCCTCACCACCCGAACGCGTTGAACCAGTCGCGACGCTGATCGGCCTCGGCGCGAGTCGGGTCACCGCGCCACGTGTCGTGAGCGGTCAGGGTGCCGTCGGCCTCGAGCCCGACGAACGCCCAGCACACGGGGCACAGGGCGCGCCCGTCGGGGAAGCCGCCGTCGAGCGTCGGAGCCGCCTCAGCGACGGCTCCGGCGCCGGGACACTCGGGCGGATCCGCCTGAAGGTCGTTCCACAGGAGTGAACCGCCCCGACGGTGGTGCAGGCCGCGATGGCCGTTCTCACGCGTGCAGATCTCTCCCCGTCGGCGGCTCAGGCACAGCCTGCGCGCCGCGCCGGGCAGAGCGGCCAGCGTTCGTGTCATCCTTCGATTCTCGTCGCTGAGAACGCACGGGGGGCAGATGCGCGATACGGATGGGACGGTGCGGTCCGGTGGGGAAAGGATCGGCGGTCATCGGCGACCACCACCGGCGAGTCGGAAAAGCATGTCGACCTCCTGGTGATTCGACACTGGGTCACCGTGCCGGAGGGACCGAGGGGGTTGACAGGATCCGGAAGGGTGATACGCATACCCCTCGGGGGTATCGCTATCGTGCCGACCTCTGCACCGCATCGACGGCGGCATGGAAGGTGAGGTGCTGCGAAACCTCCACCGCCCGGTCGTAGTACGAGCCCTCGAGAGACACGAAGACCGGTCCGACGACCTCCACGTATCCGAAGGTCTTTCCGTCGCGAGCGACCTCGTACAGGTCGAGATCAACGCGCGTCCACGGAACCTCGGTGACCGCCGACACGGCCGGAGCCGACGTGCGACGCGCACTCTCGACCGTCGAACCCGGGTCACTGAGGGGGATGTCCATGACCATGCGCGCGCTCCTCGTTCGTCCGGGGTCCTCTCAGCGTGCGCCCCTGCACCCCCGCGCGTTTCGGGGTTGACGAATCGGAGAGGGGACGTTACCCGTGGCTCAGCGGGCCACGCGCACCGGCCGACCGCGGCGCGGGCGCTCTCCGGACAGGTCGAACGGAGCAGCATCGACCGCCAGCCGCTCAACCTCATCCAGGAAGCGCAGATCGGACTCGAGTCGCACACGACGGGCAACCCTCACCACGGCTCGCGAGACGGCATCCGCGTCTTCGCCGTCATCGTCGGGCGCGGCCAGCGCCGCACTGACCACCGCGCGCTGGGCGGCGAGGATTGCCGCGACATCGACGTCGGGCAGGGTCAACGCCAGAGCGATGCGCAACGCGACCTCGTCACGCCGCTCGGCAAGCGAGGCCTCACCGAGCCAGGTCCGCGCTTCCCCGCGGCCGGCGGCAGTGACCCCCCAGAGCACCCGCCCTTCGTCATCGGCACCGCGATTCTCGACCAACCCGTCGCGCTCGAGCCTTTCGAGAGTCGAGTACACCTGGCCGACGTTCACCGCGGCACCCGTCCGGCGCAGGTACTCGGCGCGCAGCTGAGAGCCGTAGCAGTCGCCGCGATCAAGGATCACTAGCAGGCTTTGGCGCACGGACATAGGGCCCTCCGACCCGCGAGAAAATGACTCTCCGAGTATATGGTTCGATGCCGAAATAGCGCTCGACCCCGCGCCGATGGCCGGGAGTAGCCTGTGGTCAGACCACAGTGAAGGTCGTCGATCGGAGGCATCCCGTGGAGTGGCTCGACCCCCTCATCCTCGCTCGGTGGCAGTTCGGACTGACCACCCTTTACCACTTCCTGTTCGTGCCCCTGACCCTGGGAATGTCGCTCGTCGTGGCGATCTTCCAGACCGTCTGGTACCGCACCGGCGACGTGAAGTGGCTGCACCTGACCCGCTTCTTCGGCAAGATCTTCCTGATCAACTTCGCCATGGGCGTCGTGACCGGAATCGTGCAGGAGTTCCAGTTCGGCATGAACTGGTCGGCATACTCCCGCTTCGTCGGTGACGTCTTCGGTGCCCCGCTGGCGTTCGAGGGGCTTCTCGCCTTCTTCCTCGAGGCCACCTTCATCGGCCTGTGGATCTTCGGCTGGGACAAGCTCCCCCGTCTCGCGCACCTCGCGAGCATCTGGATGGCGACGCTCGGCGCGACGTTCTCGGCCTACTTCATCATCGCCGCCAACGCGTTCATGCAGAACCCCGTCGGCTACCAGATGGCCGCCGACGGCAGCCGGGCCGAGCTCGTGGACTTCTGGGCGATGCTCACGAACCCGGTTGCCCTGGCCGCCTTCCCCCACACGATCTTCTCGGGCTGGATGTTCGCCGCCATGATCGTCGTGTCGGTCTCGGCCTGGCACCTCGCCCGCGGCCGGAACGTCGAGATGATGCGCGCCCCGCTGCGCTTCGGCCTGTGGTCGGCGATCGTGTCCTTCGTCCTGGTCGCTCTCGCCGGTGACCAGCTGAGCCTGGTCATGGTTGCGACGCAGCCCATGAAGATGGCCGCGGCCGAGGCGACGTTCAACACCGTGTGTGGGGCGGATGCCTCGTTCTCGATCTTCACCCTCGGGACCCCCGACGGCACGAGCGAACTGTTCTCCATCCGCGTGCCGTTCCTGCTCAGCCTCCTCTCGACGCACTCTCTCGACGGCTGCGTCGAAGGCATCAACGACCTCAACACCCTGTACACGCAGGAGATGTTCCCGCAGTTCGCCGACCAGGTCGACGGCAACTTCGCCCCCGTCCTGTGGGTCACCTACTGGTCGTTCCGCTGGATGATCGCGCTCGGCGGTCTCGCCGCCCTCATCAGCGTCGTGGGCCTGTGGGTCACGCGCACGAAGGCGACCCGCCCCGTCGCGCCGTGGATGTGGCGCGTGGCGATCTGGGCAGCGCCCCTCCCGATGGTGGCGAGCCTCGTCGGCTGGCTCTTCACCGAGATGGGCCGACAGCCGTGGATCGTCTTCGGCCTGATGCTCACCGAGGACGGAGTCTCCCCGAGCGTCCCCGGGTGGAGCGTGCTGATCTCGCTCCTCGCCTTCACCGCCATCTACGCCACCCTCGCCGTGGTCGAGTTCGGACTCATCAAGACGTACGCGCAGAAGGGTCCGGACCCGCTTCCCGACCCGGACGCGCCGCGCGAGCCCGACACCGTCGAGAACACCCCGACGACCGTCTACTAGGAGCACAGTCATGGACCTCGCATACCTCTGGTTCTGGATCGTCGGATTCCTCTTCATCGGCTACTTCGTCCTCGACGGGTTCGACTTCGGGGTGGGCATGTCGCTGCCGTTCCTCGGCAAGGACGACATCGCCCGCCGGCAGATCATCAACACCATCGGCCCGGTGTGGGACCTCAACGAGACCTGGGTGATCGTCGCGGGAGCGGCCTTGTTCGCCTCGTTCCCCGAGTGGTACGCCACCCTGTTCAGCGGGTTCTACCTGCCGCTCCTGCTGATCCTGTTGGCCCTGATCGCCCGCGGGGTGTCGTTCGAGTACCGCCACCAGCGCGATTCGCTGAAGTGGAAGCGCGGTTTCGACCGCATGATCGTGATCGGATCCGCCGTCCCGGCCCTCCTGTGGGGCGTCGCGTTCGCCAACATCGTGCAGGGCGTGCCGCTGGATGCCGATCACGAATACGTCGGCACCCTGTTCACACTGCTGAACCCCTACGGCCTGCTCGGCGGAGTGGTGACCCTGCTGCTGTTCTTCACGCACGGCGTGTACTTCGTCGCCCTGAAGACCGACGGACAGGTGCGCACCGACGCTCGGGCTCTCGCCAAGAAGTCGGGGCTGGCCACGATCGTCGCCGCCGCGGTGTTCCTGGTGTGGACGATCATCCAGGCGGCGAACAACGAGGCCCCGCTGCTCCTGGGCGTCGTGGCGCTGTCCGGCATCGCCGCGCTGACGTTGATCGGCTCGTGGGTCGCCAACCTCCGCGATCGGGAGGGCACCGCCTTCACCCTCGGCGCGGTGACCATCGTCACGGCGGTGGGAGCACTGTTCTTCGCCCTGTTCCCGAACGTCATGCCCTCCACCCTCGAGGCGGGCTCCGGCCTGACGATCGAGAACGCGTCCAGCACCGACTACACCCTGACGATCATGAGTTGGGCGGCGCTGATCTTCCTGCCGGTCGTGCTGGCCTACCAGGGGTGGACGTACTGGGTGTTCCGCAAGCGCGTCACCCGCGCTCGGATCGAGAAGGCCGCTCTCGTCGCCCATTGACGACGGCCCCCCGCGGGCTCTGAGAGGATCTATTCCGTGACTGACGCGGCCGCCCCGATGCGCCCCGTCGACCCCCGCCTCGTGCGCTATGCGTCCGCGGCCCGCGGGTTCCTCGCGATCAGCGCCGCCATCGTCCTGGCCCAGACCGGCGTGATCGTCGGGTTCGCCTGGACGCTGACCTCGGCACTGGTCGGGGCGATCGAGGGGCGGCCGCCGACGGAGCTGTGGGGATACATCGGGGCGGCGGCATCCCTCGTCTTCCTGCGGGCACTTCTGATCGTCGCCTCCGAGCGGGTGTCGGCGAACGGAGCCGCCGCCGCCTCGCGGCAGCTGCGCGAGCGCCTCGTCGCCGCCGTCGCCGCCCTCGGCCCCGCGTGGCTCGCGCGCCGGAACGCGGCGAGCCTGTCGGTGACGGCCGGGCACGGACTCGAGGCCCTCGATGCCTACTTCGGCCGCTACCTCCCGCAACTGGTCGCCACGCTCATCGCCATGCCGATCCTCATCGGGGCGATGGCGCTCGCCGACCCCCTGTCGGGGCTGATCGTGGTGCTGACCATCCCCCTGATCCCGGTGTTCATGGTGCTCATCGGCCTGGCCACCCGCGCGGTGCAGAAGATGCAGTACGACACCCTGGGGCATCTGGCCGCGCGCTTCGCCGACACCGTGGAGGGGCTCGGCACCCTCAAAGCGTTCGGACGCGATCGCCGTGCGGCGGACTCGATCGAGCGGGTCACCCGCGACTACAAGCGCGAGACGATGACGGTGCTGCGCGTGTCGTTCCTCTCGGGATTCGCCCTGGAGTTCCTGGCATCCATCTCGGTCGCCATCATCGCCGTGACGATCGGGTTCCGCCTGCTCGCGGGCGACCTCAGCCTGCTCGTGGGGCTGTTTGTGCTGCTCCTGGCGCCCGAGGCGTACCTGCCGCTACGCCAGGTGGGCGTGCAGTTCCACGCGGCGTCCGAGGGCGTCGCCGCAACCGCCGAGATCTTCGACGCGCTGGATGCCGCCCGCAGCGCGGAACAGCCGGATGCCGCCGACCCCGGCGCCGGCACGACGGTGGAGCTGCGCGACGTGCGCGTCGACCGCGGCGCACACCGCCTGCCGCGGGTGTCGCTGTCGGTCGGCCCCGGAGAAGTCGTGCTCGTGACGGGACCGAGCGGAGCGGGCAAGTCGAGCCTGCTCGCCGCGCTCCTCGGGTACGCCGCGCACGACGGCGAGGTGCGCGTGGACGGGCGTCCCGTCGCGCACGCGCGCGCCGCGGTGGCGTGGGCGGGTCAGCGGCCGGGCCTGATGTCGGGCACGGTGTCTGAGAACGTCGCCCTCGGCTCCGCCGCCGACCCGGCTCGGATCGCTGCGGCCCTGGCCGACGCGGGCGCGGCCGACCTCGACCCCGGCACCCCGCTCGGCGCCGGTGGGGCGGGCCTGTCGGGTGGGCAGGCGCAGCGGGTGGCGGTGGCGCGCGCGCTGTACCGCTCCCGCGTGGCGGGGGCGCGCGTGCTCGTCCTCGACGAACCCTCCAGCGCCCTGGATGCCGAGACCGAGGCGCACGTGTGGCAGACCCTGCGGCGCGAAGCCGACGCGGGCGCGGGCGTGCTCCTGGTCTCGCACCGGCGGTCGGCGCGCACGATCGCCGACCGCGTCGTGGAGTTGGAGGCGGCCTCGTGAACGCCCGGGTCCGCGGCATCCTGCGCTCGGCGATGCCCTCGCGGCGCCGGTTCGCCCCCGCCGTGCTGTCGGGGTTCGGCACCGCCGGGAGCGCCGTCGCCCTCCTCGCCGCGAGCGCATGGCTCATCGCGCGGGCGGCCGAGCAGCCGCTGGTGATGTACCTCTCCGCCGCGGTGGTCGGGGTGCGCGCGTTCGCGCTCTCGCGGGGAGTCTTCCGCTACCTCGAGCGACTGACCGGTCACGACGCCGCGCTCGACAGGCTCGCCGGAGTGCGTGCAGATCTCGTGCGGGAGCTCGTTCCCCTCGCGCCCGACGGGCTGGCCCGCGCCCGGCGGGGCGGACTGCTCTCGGGCCTCATCGACGACGTCGAAGAACTGCAGAACCTCCCCCTGCGCGTCGTGCTGCCCCTGTCGGTGGCGGCCGTGACGGCGCTCGCCGCGGTCGGGTTCACCGCCGTCGTGTCGTGGCCGGCCGCGCTCGCGCTGCTCGGGTGCCTGATCGTCGCGTTCGCGGTGTCGGTCGCCCTCGGCTGGGCGGCCGGATCCCGCGCGGAGCGGTCGATCGCTCCCCTGCGGGCGGCGGTGGCCGACGCCGTGCACGACCTGCTGACGAACCTCGACGTGCTCACCGCCTACGGGGCCGTGGATGCCGCGCGCGAGCGGGTGCGCCTCGCCGATGCCGCGCTCCGCCGGGCGGTCGTGCGCCGCGGGACCGCGCAGGGGCTGACCTCGGGCACGGTGTCTCTGCTGGCCGGGCTTGCGTCGCTCCTGGCACTGATCGTCGCCGCGCCCGCCGTCACCGGCGGGACCCTTTCGGGCCCGGGCCTCGCCGTCGTCGTGCTGCTGCCGATGGCCGTTTTCGAGGTGTTCGGCCCCGTGCCGCTCGCGCTGGCCTCGTGGCGGCAGGTGCGCGCGGCCGCTGAACGCATCGCCGCGTCCGTGCCCGACGAGATCCCCGACGGGCTCCCCCGCGACGAGCCGTCGCCGACCGGTGCCGCCCCCGCGCTGGGCTCGGGGATCGAGCTCCGCGACCTGCACGCGCACTGGCCCGCCCGCTCCGACGCCGCGCTCGACGACACCGGTCGCATCACCGACGTGACGCTCCGCGTGGGCCCGGGCGAACGCGTGCTCGTGACCGGCCCGAGCGGCGCAGGAAAGACCACGCTCGCGCACGTGCTCGTGCGCTTCCTCGACTACGGCGGGTCCTTCACCATCGGCGGGATCGAGGCGCGCGCGCTCGCCGGCGACGACCTGCGCCGCACGATCGGACTCGTCGAGCAGTCGCCGTTCCTGTTCGACGAGTCGGTGCGACAGAACCTGCTCTTCGCCCGCGACGACGCCACCGACGCCGACCTGCACGCCGTCCTCGCCCGCGTGGGCCTGGACACCTGGGTCGCCGAGCGCGGCGGACTCGACGCCCGCGTCGGCGACCGCGGCGTCCTCGTCTCGGGCGGACAGGCGCAGCGCCTCGCCCTGGCCCGGGCGCTGCTGCGCGACTTCCCGGTGCTCGTGCTCGACGAGCCGACCGCGGGCGTCGACCCCGCGGCATCCGACGCCCTTCTCCGCGACCTGCTCGGCGCCGTCGACCGCGATCGCGCGGTCGTGCTGGTGTCGCACGTCGACGTGCCCGCCGACGCGATCGACCGCACCGTACGGCTCGAGGAGGGGCGGGTGGTGGTCGGCTGAGGCGGGCTCTCAGAACGCGTCGAGTCCCGTGAGGGCGCGTTCGAGATTGTCGGCCGACAGCGTCACCAGCTCCATCGGGCGCACCAGTTCGTTGATGTCGAGATTCTCCAGCGCCACGACGTTCTTGAGCGTCAGCAGATCGCCCACCTTCGCCAGGCCCCCGACGACGATGTTCTCGACCTGCGCCAGCGCACCGCGGAGATTGATCGAGTCGATCGACCCGATCACCGATTCCACCGTCAGCCACTCTTCGCCGTTCAGGGTCTGACGCGAGAGGAACACCACCTGCGAGCGCGAGTCGTCAATGGTGAAGGCGACCTTGACGATGCCCTCCCCGATGTCTTCGGCGGAGTAGTTCGCCAGGATGTACGCGCGCACATCGATCCACGTGGCCATGACCGGTCCCTTTCGTCGGCTCGGGACTCTCCCGTGCTGTTGCAACGACGATCACACGACCGCCGCATCGCTGCCCATGGGGACACCTCCCCATCGGGCGGGGAACATTCCCCCTGGCGCCCCTCGGGCGCCGCATTGCACCGTAGGCGGCGACGGGGGGAACGACCTCCCGCGGAAAGGAAACGGCGATGTTCAAGACCGAAGCCTCCAAGGTCCAGAGCGGCAACTGGAACCTCCAGGCCAGTTGCTCGCGCGGACACACGGTCTTCAAAGACCAGATGCACGCCTCGGATTCCTACAAGTGCCCGTACTGCGGGCACGACGTGTACTGAGCGCGAAGGGGATCTCTCCCCATCGACGCCGTCCTTGCCACCGTGGGAGCCTGGCGTCGAGCGCGCCCCGCGGGCGCGGCGAAGAGGGGGCCGCGAATGCAGACTGTTCCAACGACTCGGCGGAGACCGTTCGCGTCGCGCCGGTGGGCGCACGTGCGAACAGGCGTCGTCGCTGTGATCGCGACCCTCGGGTCGCTTCTCGTGGTCACGCCCGCGGGGGCGGTCGAGTCGGCCTCGACCGACACGCCCGCCCCCGTGGTGTTCATCGTCGACGCCTCCGGCTCCATGACCCGCGACGCGGGCGGGCGCACCCGAATGACCGTCGCGCAGGAGGCGACCCGGGCAGCCATCGCCGCGCTGCCCGCGGAAACGCCGACGGGCCTGCTGGTCTTCGGCACGGGCACCGGCAACGACGACAGCGAACGAGCCGCCGGATGCCAGGACGTCACGACGCTCTCGCCGCTGCGCCCGGTCGATCCCGCGGCGCTGGGCGCGGCCGTCGACGGCATCCGCGCCTCCGGGTTCACGCCCATCGGTCCTGCCCTGCGCACGGCGGCGGAGATGCTGCCCGCCGATCGCGCGGCGAGCATCGTCCTCGTCTCTGACGGGGTCGACACGTGTGCGCCGCCCTCGTCCTGCGAGATCGCCGCCCAACTGCACCGCGCCAGTCCGCTGCTGTCAATCCACGTGGTCGGCTTCGGCGTCGACGACGACGAAGAGGCGCAGCAGCAGATGACGTGCATCGGCGGCGTCGGCGGCGGCACCGCCGTCTCGGCATCCGACCCCGCACAACTCTCGGCCCGCCTGCGCGCGGCGGCCACCGCCACGCAGAACGACGGCACGCTTGGCATCCGCGGAATGAACGGTGTCGAGCTGGGCATGACGCTGGCGCAGGTGCGCGCCGCCGTCGACGGCACCCGCGTCGGGCGGTCGTCGACCGTCGACGGCGTCGAGGTGATCGAGGTGGACTGCGGGTGGGGAACCGTGCAGCTGCGCAACGGCCGCGTGTTCTCGATCACCCCTACCGACCCGGCGGTCAGCACCGCCGAGGGGATCCGCCCGGCGGACGGCCTCGACGCCTTCACCGGCCTGTACGGTCCGAGCCGCCCCCTGGCCGACGGGACCGTCGTGTTCCCGGTCGCCCCGAACAGCGCCACCGGCTACCGCGTCGAGACCGACGGCTCCGGCCGGATCATCCGCATCGTGGTGTGCCGCTGCGTTCCGCTCGAGAGCACAGATGTCCCGTCCACCTGGGAGATCGGCTTCGACGGCATCGGCCCCCTGACCCTGGGGATGAGCCTGAGCGACGCCCGGTCCGCCGTGCCCGGGCTCACTCGGCACGACGACGATGTCTGGGTGCTCGACGCCCCGAGCGGCGCGCCCCTGATCTCGGCGGGATTCGTCGATGACCGCCTGGCGGTCGTGCAGACGGGACCGAGTTCGGGCATGGCCGCGGACCTCCGCTCGATCGCCCCGCGTGCCCGCGGGATCATGATCGGCGACTCGGCAGCACTCGTGACCGACGCGTTCCCGGGCGGCTCGATGTCGGAAGTGCAGATCGCACCGGATGCCAACGCCTACCTCGTCACCGACCGCACCGGTCGCGTGATGCGGTTCCGGCTCTCCTGGAACACCCCGATCAACCAGGACGGCGTCGGGTCGATCCGCGTCGAGGACGCCTCGCTCACCCTGCGCACCGACGTTCGGGAGAGCTTCGGGCTGTTCCTTCCGTGAGGCTCAGCGATACCCGATCTTCTCGGTGAGCGCCTCGTGGGCCCGCTCGATCCGTGCGGCGAGGAGATCCGCGAGGCGCTGGGCATCCTCGGCGGGGATCGTCCCCTGCGCGTCGATGGTGAGCACGACGTTGCCGTCGTGCCCGACGGCAACGGTGCGCGGACCGAATCCCTCCGCCCCCTCCAGCACCGCCACCACCACGCCCTCGCCGGCGCGCGCGAGGACCGACAGCTGCCACTCGATCGACGACGTGCCGATCTGGCCGAACTCGAATCGGGCGCACTCGTCGGTGTGGTCGGCGAGGTCAGAGAACCACGCGGCCGCGAACTCCGGCGTCGGGAACTGGCGAACGGTCATCGCGTCGACGGTGTAGCCCGACCCGTTCCATTTCCACGACCGCGATCCCACGACCGCGCCCTCGTCCGGCAGGAGCCAAGCGCCGCACACGTCCGGCAGCGCCGAGGCCCCCTCGCTCTCCCCGAGCACCTTCAGCGCAGAACTCGCCTCGCCCGCCGCCGCCGCGGGGACGAAGGGGGCGAGCTCGGCCCCGTCGAGCAGGAACATTTTCAGCTCGTCGCCGATGTAGACCGGCGGCCCGTCCAGACGGCGCTCCCCCAGAATCGACGGGGCGCTCGAGGCGTCGGGCACCGGCGCCTCTGCCTCCGCCGACGGCGCAGACGGGGCCGCCGTCGACAGCACCGCGGCCAGAGCCGTGCCGGCCCCACCCAGCACGACGGCACCCGCCACCGCAGCGGCGATGATCCAGCCCCGTCGCGGATGCGTCGACGACCGGTCGGCGTCGAGAGGTGAGTTCGCCCGGACCGCATCGGCCCACGCGCGCAGGTCGTCGTAGCAGTGGGGGTGGCGGGCGATGGCATCCGCGAACTCGGGGTGAGCACGAGCGATCGCGGCGAGGTCCGCTGCCGACGTGGCCGGGTCGTGCAGACGCCGCCACGCCGCGTCGCGCTCGTTCATCATCCCCGCTGGAGCCGGACGGCGTAGTCCCCCAGCAGAACGGTCGCACCCGTCGGAACCACGACGGCAAGACCCGGAGCGGCCGCGACGGCGGGGCTTCCCGGCACCTCGACGCGCGTGCCGTTCGTCGAATGCAGATCGGTCACGGAGACGGACCCACTCGCGATGTCGAACCGCGCGTGGGTCTTGGACATGGAGCGGGCCGGATCATCGACCGGCACGAGCACCCCGCCCTGCTCGGAGACAGGGTCGCGCCCGAGGAAGACCGCCCCCTCGACGGCGATGCGTCGACCGTCGGGCAGGTCTATCCTCCATCCCCTCCCCGCGAAGGACGTCGCCACTCGTGTTTGCTCGAGGTCGGGCTCGGGCTGGGGGGCGAATGCCGGCGCGGGAGGGACGGGAACGGCCGGGATGCCCGGGATGCCGGGGATCGGCGCGACGGGAGCCGGGGGGCCCGACAATGCCGCGGGCGCGGGAGCCACGAGCGCTGCGGGGGCGGCCGAAGCGGCGGGGGCTGCCGATGCCGGCGCAAGCGGAGCGCCACCGGAGAAGGGCGACACGGACAGCGCAGGCGGAAGCGGCGGAGGGGGAGCGAGCGGCGCGCCCCCGGCGAACGACGGAGCCGGGGGCGCGGGCGGCGCCGGGATCTCTCCGTAGGTGGACGTCGGCGCGGGAGGTACGGGGGGAAGCGGCGGTTCGGACACCGATGCGAGATCGAACCGCGCGCCCTCGGGACGAGCGGGCTGGGTGAGCATGACGAGGAGGATCAGCCCTCCGACGAACGGGATGACCGAGAGAAAGTACATTCCGCCGGGCTGGTTGGCGTCGTGCAGGCGTCGAATCGATACCGCGATCGAGGGAATGAACACGGCCAGTGCATAGATCGCGGCGACCGCCAGGAGCAGCCCGGAGATCACGCTCACCGACGAATAGGCGGAGTAGTTCCCCGAGTTCAGCACCGCGGCAAGCCCCGCCGTGCTGATGATCGTCGACAGCACGTAGAGCGCGACGATGAGAGCGGAAGTCAGCAGCCATGCTTTCCAGAACTCGGCCCGACTGGCCCGCCCCGTGAAGGTGAAGCCCTTCTTCCAGAATCGCTGATAGGCCTCCCCGAACGTCGCATCGGGGGCGGGTCGGTCCATCGGGACAGTCATCACGAGGGGCTCCTCATCGGTAGGGACGCGGGACACCGGAGCTCCGCTCACGCGGAGGATTCGGCGTCGTCGGGGACGGACAGGTCGGGCAAGGTGATCCTCCGGATGCCGTCACGCGCCGTCGACTCAGCGACGCCCGTCGCGGTCGGATCGACAGCGTCCGGCAGATCGATGATCGTAATGTCGAACCGGGCGTCGGAGGTCGCCACCCCCGTCACCACCGGATCGGGCGCATCCACGATCTCGAACGTCGAGATATCGAAGCGTGCGTCCGATACCGCCTGCCCGGTGAAGATCTCCTCCGGCGGGTCCTCCCACACCACGATCGGACGCGGCCGGCTCGTACGGTCGATCGAGTACGGCAGCGGGCTCGGCCGCAACAGCAGACTCTCCCGCAGCGCCCGCGCGGATGCGGCCAGCTCGGCGTCCGCGGCGACGTACTTGTCGTACGTGTCCATGACGAGCGCGCACAGATCGTTCAGGACAGCCTGGCCGACATCCGCGAGCAGGCGGACGATCGCGCCGACCGACCACTCGATCACTTCTCTGAGCTGGGAACGCAGGAGCGAGTCGCGCTCGGCCACGCCCTGGTAGTCGGGTTCGGTGAACTCCTGGTGCCCGGCATGGCTGTCGAACATGCCGAGCTTGCTCTCGAGTTCGTCGTAGGCGTTGCGCAGGGTCTTGGTCGCTTCGACCACGTCGTGATAGTCGATGTAGAGAGCCCCGGCCGTCGAGGTCGTCGCGCCCCGCACGAATGCGTTGGCGACGATGTCGGCGGCGATGTGGTCGACGATCGCCTCGCGGATGCGGGCGAACATGATCTCGATCGGCCCGATCACGAAGGTCTCGAACGCGTCGCCGAAGGCCTTCATCGCGGCGCTGGCGAACGACTGCGCCGCCTCCTGAAAGGCGAGGCGCAAGAAGACCCTCATCGTGGCCACGCGTCCGGCGGCCACCGCCGTCCCCGGCCCCGGCACGGCCAGCGCGACGAGGTCCACCGCGACGTTCACCGACAGGATGCTGATCAGGGTCAGCTTGTAGGACGTGATCACGTTGCTCGTGACCGTTGCACCGGCGCGCACCGCATCTCCGGCCGCCTCGATCACGGGGAACACATCGCTATTGCAGACCGCCGCCCATTCCTCCGTCAGAGCGTCGAAGGCATCCGATCGAGACCGATCCGAGAGCATGCTCAGCAGGCCGTCGACGGCGCGACCGAAGTCGGTGACGGCCGTGCACAGCGAGTCGAAGTCTTCGCCGAACTCGGCGATCGCTCCTTCGTCGATGTCGGGCCACGGAAGGCCGTAGAGCGTGAAGGCGAGGTCGAGCGGCGGCATGACGATGATGGCCATGTTCTTCTCCAGGTGTCCATGTTTCTGGGCGAACCGAGTGGCGTGAGGCCTCGGCCTCGCCCGGAGCTCAGCCGCGGATGGCGTTCGAAAGGTCGCTGTCCGTGGCGGCGAGAACGTCGGCCGCCTGCTCGAGGTATGCCGCCAGCCCCTCCAGGGCATCGACGGCCGTGCGCGTGCCGTCGGTGAACTGCTGGTACTGGTCCTGGTACGTGACCGACGCGAGGTCGGTGACGAAGCCCGACTCGACGAGCCCGTTGATGAGAGTGCTGAGTTCCGAGAGCGTGCTGTTGAGCTGCTCCTGGCCGTTGCGCAGCTGACCAGCCGCGTTGCGCATCTCTTCATAGCTGACGTTGACGTTCGACATGTCTTCTCCTGGTGTGTGATGTGGTGTCCGCCGAGCGACGGGACGTTGTTGGCCTCAGGTTAGGGAGCGCCCGTCGAGGGCGGCAATGGGGACCAATCCCCTGTGGCGAGGGGGAGTTGAACCTTGACGGCACGGCCGCCGTGCGCCAACATTCCTCGGCCCACCGGGAACTCGGTACGTTGCGAACGCGGGAACGTGGTCCGCAGGATCGCATCGCCCTCCACCCAGTCGGGCTGCAGGAGGAACCCGCGGCGGGTGTTCTTGAACT
This sequence comes from Microbacterium sp. ZW3a, assembly GCF_057167165.1. Lineage (NCBI taxonomy): Bacteria > Bacillati > Actinomycetota > Actinomycetes > Micrococcales > Microbacteriaceae > Microbacterium > Microbacterium sp. ZW3a. The sequence goes on from NZ_CM169903.1 coordinate 2,415,363, forward strand.
CCGTGTAGAGCGGGAAGATCGATCCCCAGGACGACGTCTCGGACTCGCCGACGAAGACGTGCTCCGAGTGGCGGAGCCGCTTGAGCAGTTCCACGAGCGGCGCATCCGCGGGAGTGTTGACGAGATCCCCGACTCCCTCGATCACGAGCGCCATCCGGCGCTTCCGCTCCCCCGACTTCAGCGCCGCGCTCAGCTGCTTGGCCATGTCGGCGATCTCTTCGGGCGTCGTCAGCGCGAGCGTCCAATCGAACTGCGAGGGCACGAGAGATCGACGGACACCGACGTACATCATGATCAGATCCGGACTCCAGCGTCGCAACGCGTGGGCGACGGCGAGGACCGCGTTCGTGCGCCCACTGCCCGGCCCTCCACCGATGAGGAAGCCTCCGGTGGCATCGAAGCCCACAGGCTCGAGCGTCTCGTCGCTGAGCCCCAGTACCGGGAGCCCGCCCACCTCGGAGGGAAGGGCCGTAGCCGGGTACTCCGTCGGCAGGACGCGGATCCGCGGAGCGGGAGTCCGATCCTCCCGGGCGAGCGCACGCGCGAACTGCCCGATGGCCCGGGACTGATCGGCGACGTTGCCCGAGCCGCCGAACACGGCGATCTGAGTGTCGAACCCGTCGATGACAGCGCGCCCGGGCGGCGCACCGTCGAGCACGTCCGGGGCCACACCCAGCAGGCGATAGGCGTTCTCTTCGGCCAACCGCAGCACGATGCGACGCGGGACGCTCGCGGTGATCGACGCGGAGATACTGCCCGGTCGATCCGCCGTGAAGACCACGTGGATGCCGAGCTGCCGCCCCTCGCTCATCAGCTGCTGGAGCACCCCGAACCATGCCGCGCGCGGCCCGACCACCTCGTACGCGTCCCGGAAGGCGGGCAGGTTGTCGACGAGCAACAGGATCCTCGGCTCGTGGGGCTTTCCCGCCGCCGTGCGATAGTCGGCGATCGATCCCACGTTCACCATCGGGAAGGCCTGCGCACGCGCGGCCGCGAGGTCTTGCAGCATGCGCAACAGGCGCACGACGCGGTCGTGCTCATCACCCCCCACGACAGCGCCCACGTGCGGCAGGTCGGCGAGCATCTTCAACCCGCCGGCGGCGAAGTCCAGCGCATACACGTGGACGGGGCCCCCGCGCGGAGTGATCCCGGCACTGACGGCCAGCGTGCGCAGGACGACGGTCTTGCCCGACCCACTCGTCCCGTACACGGCCAGGTTGCCGTCGACGTCGGGGAGGAAGCGCACGGTTCGCTGCTCCTGGTCGTCGGGCAGGTCGGCGACGCCGAGCACGAGTTCACGGTCGGTGCGCGCACCCAGCTTGGACAGGTCGTAGGCGGAGCTCAGCTCGGCCAACCACGGCTTACGCGGAGGGGGCACCTGCGCCTCGTGCGCGGCCGCGACGATGACATCCACGAGGCGCACCTGATCGGTCGGCCCGGGCGCCGCGGGAATCGACCGGGGTTCCTCCGGGCGCGTCCACGTCGTTTCCGCACCGAAGCCCAGCTGGTGGATCACCACGGCGTTCCCCCGCTCGGGCACCGCCCCGGTGCGCCCTCCGGCGTACGCGGACTGGAACGCGGTCAGTCGCCCCGGCCCCGACTTGGCGATCCCACGGCCGGGGATACCGGGGTCCAGGTGAGCGGCGACCGGTGTTCCGATGACATCGGTACTGTCTGACTCGTCGGCGGCACGCAGAGCGATGCGCAGGTTGGTGTTGGCGCGGATGTTGTCCTTGATGACTCCCGCCGGCCGTTGAGTCGCGAGAATCAGATGGATGCCGAGGGAGCGTCCCCGCTGCGCGATGTCGACGACGCCTTCCACGAACTCCGGGACCTCTTTGCTCAACGCGGCGAACTCGTCGACGACGAGCACGAGCGCGGGCGGAGCGTCGTGGTCTCCCCGCCGCTCGAGCTCGAGCAGATCCTTGACCTTCTTCCGGTTGATGAAGTGCTCGCGGTACCGGAGCTCGGCGCGGAGGCTCGTCAGAGCCCGGCGCACCAGATGGGGACTGAGGTCGGTCACGAGCCCGACCGAGTGGGGCAGGCGCACGCAATCGGCGAAGGCGGCGCCGCCCTTGTAATCCACGAACAGGAAGGTGACCCGGTCGGGGCTGTATTCCGCGGCCATCCCGAGTACCCACGACTGGAGGAACTCACTCTTGCCCGCTCCGGTGGTGCCGCCGACCAGCGCGTGCGGACCCTGAGTACGCAGGTCGAGGTGCATGGCATCCACCCCCATCTGACCGACCAGTGCGCGCAGCGAGCCGGCCCGAGCCTTCGCCTGCGGAGCGGCGGTCCGGTCGTGGAGCGATTCGTTCTGTCGCCATCGCTCCACGACGGTGGACGGGGTCTCGATGATGTCGGTACCCAGGAGGGTGACGAGAGACACCTCCTGGGGCAGATCACTGGCATCCGAAACCACGGCGGCCGAATCGACGAGGGGGGCCAATGCCCGCGCGAAGACCTCGGCGTGGTCGCGATCGACACCCTCCGTCTGCACACCGGTGACCACGCGTCCGTGTCGGACGAAGCCGACACGGGCGGCGTCCAGACCGTGGGTGACGTCGATGAAGGTGCGACACACCGCCGGCAGGGAGACCTGGTCGGCTGCGAGCCAGATCGGGACGATCCCCGTCAGCGACGATGTCTCGGCCACGCGCAGCAGACGCGCGCGGTCGACGACGGCGTTCTCGGTCACCACGACGATGACGATCGGCGGTGAAGGCGGACCGTCCGGCGTCGGCCCACCCAGCCGCCCCCCACGGGAGGTCGCCGACAGATCGTCGTCGAGCGGACCGTGCGGCGGCAGCGGGTCGTCGGCGCGGCGCCCGAGTCGCTGTGCGACCAGGCCCTCCAACTGCGACAGCACACCCGCGATCGTCGGTTGGGAATCCGCCAGACGGATGCCGTCGATGGGGGGCTGCGCGGGGCTCGTGTGCGGGAGCCACCGCAACCACTCCAGTTCGGCCCGCTCCTCGGGACTGGTCAGGGCCACCACGTTCACTTCGGCGGGAGAGTGCAGCCCCAGCAGTTGCACGAGGATCGACCGCAGCACGTGCGGCCCGAACTGTGCACCGATGATGCCCAGAGCGCCCGAGACCGGCAGGGACTCCAGCACCGGGACGTTCGGAACCGCCGCGAACCGCTCGACGAGCGCATCCAGTCGCCGTGACAACTCCGGGATTCCGTCATCGACGTCGGGAGGTGGCGCCACGCGCGAGCGCGAGGGCATCGTGGCCACACCCAGACGCACGGTGAGGAAGGACCAGTGCTCCGGACGCCGTGCCCACAGCAGCGGACCGCGCGCCAGGGCTGCCGCGTAGACCTCGGCCGTCGAGGGCGCTTCAGCTCGGCGCAACTCCACTTCCTCGGCGGTCTCTTGCGCGAGAGTCTTCTCGAGCGAGGCCAGCTGGGCCTCGAACTTGCCCAGGTCGGTGCGCTGGCTGCGCTTGTTCTTCATCCGCCCGTTGAAATAGTTCGCGGCCATCATCATGGGCGCCATCGCGACGAACAGGAGCGACAGAGCGCGATTGGTGATGAGGAACATCGCCAGCCCGAGGGCGATCGGGGCGATGAGCATGATCCAGCTGAACACCGGCGGCGTGGGGCTGACCGGCACCTGCGGTCGCGGATGCACGCGCTCGGCGAAGCGGATCTCCACGCGCGGCGAGCGAAGGAAAGGCTCGACGCCGCCGCTCACGCGCTCGCGCGGTGGAAGAAGAGACACGACCGGGGCAACCGCGATCGTGGTGTCGCCGATCTGCGCGTACTGACCGGTGGCGAGGACGACACGCGTGACGCGCACCCCGTCCACGAGGATGCCGTTTGCCGAGTTGAGGTCGACGAGTTCGATGCCCGTGCCCACTTCGATACGGGCGTGACGCTTGGACACGAGCGGATCGGTCACGACGACATCGACGGCGGGGTCTCGTCCGATAACGGTCTCGCCGAGCGCCAGCGGAAAGGAGCGACCGCTATCCGGGCCCGCCACGACCGTCAGCACCGCCGCGGCCGATCCCCCCACGCTCTCGGGTTCGGCCTCAGCCACCGAGATCGTGGCTCCGGAGGCTATCGCCGCTTCGCCGACGGCGCGCGTGGCGGGGAGAAGGGTGTCTCGCCCCGTGAGCGGCGTGTGCACGCGCAGAGTGACGCGGCGACCGAATCGCGATCGGTCCGCACCCGTGGGATCGGTGTCGATCAGTTCACGGGCGATCTCTCCGATCGTCGCCGTCGCCTCGGCGGTGATGACAACCGGGACGACATCGCCGCCCGATCGGTGATAGGCAACCTTGATCTTCACGATGCCGCGTCCTCCGCCTGAGTCGCATCAATATCGAGGAGCGCGAGATCGGCACGGGTGACCACGCGCGATGCGATCGCGTACTCGACGAGCCGGATGCGCCGATTCGTGGCATAGGCGCGGACTCCTCCCCGCAGCCCCTGGACGCCCAGCCGATCGAGCTTGTCGCAGACGTTGTCGAGCTTGCGGTTGAAGCGCGTGATCGCCCATCCGAGGCGCGCGGCGGCCCGCGCGCTGGTGGGGATCTCTCCCAGCCCCGTGCCTTCGCGCAGCAGGAGCGGTTCGGCGAGCGCGACGATGAGTTGCCGTTGCGACAGGGTGAGCGTGACCTCGCCCACGGTCGTCGATCCTTCGCTCGCGGTGGGCTGGGTCTCGCTGAAGACCGGTTCGGCCACGAGCAGCGTGATCTCATACGTCGTCGGTCCAGCGCTGAAGACGACCGTCGTCCGGCCGAAGACGAGGGGGAGCCACGCACCGGGGGCGAGCCACGACTGGAGCCGGCCGGCGCCGTCGCTCACGGTCACAGCGAGGCGGGAGCCGACGTTGCGCAGCATCCACAGCCCCTCGAACTGCGCGATCTCCAGGAGCCTCCGGTGAAGGAACGGGTTGTCGTCGATGGCGAGGTCGGCTTCGCGCCCCACCGTGAAGGTCTGCCCGGGCGCCACACGCATCCATTCGCCGCAGTACTCCACGTGCACGGCCGCGTCATCGAAGCCGATTTCGGCGGGGAGCGGGATCGGGGTCATGTCGCACACCTTTCGGCACCGTCAGCGGAGGATCGTCCGTCGGCCCGGCGCAGAACCACCTCGATGCACGGTGCAGCGGAACCCGTGGCCGGGACCGTCACGCGGGTTTCGGCGGTCTCCTCGAAGTCGTGCTCCTCGCCCGGGACGACGGGACGCCAGAGATACAGGTCGCCCGACGCGGGCGCGGGATTGGTCCAGGAGAAGACGGCGGTGCCGTCCGTGACGACGCCGGTGAGGTCTGACACCAGGGGGGTCGACGACGCCGGCGTGGGCGCGGCATCCACCGGGTCGATCGAGATCGCCGGACGAGGACTCTCGACCTCGTCACGGGGAATCACGACCGCGGCGACGGCTACCGCGGCAGCAACGGCGACGATCACCCCGGTCGCGGCGAGGAGACCCCAGCGGGGCTTTCGTCGGGCGGGGACGGGAGCGGACGCGACATCGCCCACGCGCTCGGAAACCAGCGTCGGCGTCGGCACCGGCCCGAGGGACGTCTCGGTCGGCTCCGAGGACGGGACGAACACGGGGCGTCCGGCCCCCGCCGTTGACGGCATCCGGGAGGCGTCGATGGTGTCGGCGACGACCGGGCTGCCCCCCACACGGGAGATAGTGGGCGCAGAAAAGGAGGGCGGGGCCGTCGGCGCTTGCGCGTCGATCTGTTTCACCTCGCGATGCCGCGTACCGGGACCGTCCTCGTCCGGGACGACGGGCGCGATCTCCTCCTCTTCGACGGTGAGCTGGGTTACTCCCAACTTCAGGAGGATCTGCACGTGTTGCAGCGCCCGGGCGAACTCGAGTGCGCTGGCGTATCGATCCCGCGGGTTCTTCGCCATCGCCCGAGCCATGACCGCCTCGAACGCATCCGAGACATCCGGGCGCCCGATGGGCGGCAACGGCATGGTCTCGATACGGCGCATCATGTCCAAATCACCGTTGGAGGCACCCGAAATCTGGAACGGACTGCGGTTCGCCACCAGCGTGTAGAGGGTCGCCGCGAGGGAATACACATCGGATGCCGGGCTGGCCGTGCCACCGAATGATTCCGGGGGCGACCACGGCACGCTCAACCCCGCCGACGCGCTCGAACTCGATCCGGCGATCCCGAAGTCGGAGAGCTTGGGCCTGTTGTACGCGCCGCCCAGGATGTTCGCGGGCTTGATGTCGCGGTGCAGGATGCCGGCGCGGTGGGCCATCTCGACGGCACCGGCGATCTGAACGCCGTAGTCCAGCGTCTTCGCCTCGGAGAACGGCTGGCGCGAATGCTGGATCTGCAGGTTGGGGCCGGGGCAATACTCCATGATCAAGTAGGGGCGCCCATCGTCGGAGACCGACGAATCGAAGATCTGGACGATCGAGGGGTGGCTGCCCAATTCGGCCATGAGATTGGCCTCGTCGACGAAACGCCGCTTCGATTCGTCATCAAGACGATCACGCAGCATGACTTTGACCGCCACCTTGTTGCGCGGGTATTCCCGCTGGTACAAGAACACGTCGGCGAACCCGCCGGTGCCCAGCGGCTCGAGGTAGGTGTAGCCGGCGAGAACGGGCGGATCCGCGGCCGGACGGCGGCCGCTCACGGGAGCCCCTCGAAGTCGAGCATGACTCCGTCACCGAGGTCGAGCCTGTCCCCCGCCACCAGCAGCGTCGCCGCGAGGGGGTGAAGGCGAAGAGGATCCACACCGATGCGAAGGAGATAGGTGCCGTTGGTGGAGTTCAGATCCACCGCGAGAACGTTGGGCCCCTCGACGCGGATCTCGACGTGTCGGCGGGAGATCTCGGAAGCCGGACCCGACACGGCGACCATGTGCGGGAGCGTCCCGGTCGCCCGCACCACGCTCGGCTGGGATCCGATGACGGCTCCGCGATCGAGGAGGTACCGCGCGCCCGTCGAGGTGATCATGGTCGGCACGCCCCGCTCCCCGGATGGCGGAGAGGGAGTCTGGGCAGCCAGGCGCCGAAGCTCCTCCCCCGAAATCGTGCGGCCGTCGTGGTCACCGAGCCGCGGCGGAACGACGGCCGTGCCGGCGCCGGGGATCGACCCGATGAAGGAGGGGGCGGGGACCGCCTCGTCGATGTCGCTCTCCGTCGGACGGACGGCGGCATCCTCGATCGACCCGGCTCTCGTGTGTCCGAAGAGCAGCTCGTGCAGGGTGGAGGTGTCGTCGCCGACGACCGATGAACCGACGGCGGGAGACGGAATCTCCGGTGACTCCGCCCTCGAGTCGATCGGGCCGCTGGTGTCTTCCGCGATCGGGGGCTGTGTCTCGACCGAGACGACCGCGGGGTCCGGGGCGGACGGAACGGCCGGCGCGGAAACGGGCGGAGGCTCCAGTGCGGGCTCCGGCTCCGGTGCGGGCTCCGGCTCCGGTGCGGGGTCGGGCGCGGGCGCGGGCGCGGGCGTGGGCGTGGGCGTGGGACGCACGGTGGACACGACCGGTCGGCTCTCGCCGGGCGCGGCGTCGTCGAACGCCCAGGACACGCTGGTGGCCAGCACCAGCCCGTCCTTCACCGGCAGAAGACGGCGCGAGACGGTCGCTGCGCGGGCGCCGATCTCGGCGCGCACCACGCCCGGTAACGCGCGTTCGGTCCAGAACGTCCCGGGCTCCGCGACGATCTCGGTCGTAACACCGGCGGCGCTCTCCACGCGGACATACACGTCGCCTCGGACGATCACGCGGGACTCACCGGAGAGGGTCGGAACGATCAGGGCGAAGGTGGGGAGTTCGACCGCGAACGAGGCCCCGAACGCCCCGACGAGCGTCCCGATCACCGCCTCGACACCGGCGGAGGTCGACAACGCCGTCCACACGCGCTCGGCGATGCTGTCGTCGAGCGGCGGGGCGAGCAGAGCCACACCGCTGGGAGCGATCGCCCCGTGCCAGGTTCCGGGCTCATATGACGACATCGGATGTTCCCTCTCCCGCATGACGCGGCGACATGTGCGGTCTCACCGGAACCCGCGGGACGGTGCTTTCGTTCACGTCGAACTCCCCCACGAACGAGGAGTCGACGACCACAACGGTGACGTTGTCCTTGCCTCCCCGGCGCAGAGCAGCCTCGACGAGTCGCTCCGCCGCTGCTTGAGCGTCGGATTCCTCCATCAGCACGCGATGGATGTCGTCGAAGCCGACTTCCTTGTTCAGACCGTCGGAACAGATCATCATGCGGTCACCGGGCGCCATCGGAAGGAGCCAGTAGTCGGGCACCCCCGTGGACCCTCCGCCGACGGCGCGGGTGACGACGTTGCGCTGAGGATGCCGCTCCGCCTCGGCCGCATCGATCTCGCCCGCGTCGATCAAGCTCTGAACAGCCGAGTGATCGATGCTGATCTGTTCGAGACGTCCGTCCAGGAGCCGGTACGTGCGAGAGTCGCCGATGTTCAACACCATCCAGTACGGCTCACCCACCTGCTCGCACACGGCGATGCCCGAGAGAGTCGTACCCGCCGCCGAAACGCGGGTCGCGATCGATCGCACGCTGCGGGCCGCTTCCGCGAACGCGTCCTGGACGTCGTCGACGGTCACGATCTCGCGTCCGACGAGGGCTCTGAATCCGTCGATCGCCCGTCCGCTGGCGACCGCCCCTGCTTCGTGCCCTCCCATGCCGTCGGCGACGAGGAAGATCGGCGCCTCTGCGAGGTAGGCGTCTTCGTTCACGGCGCGCCGCAGACCGGTGTCCGAACTCGCCCCCCACTCGAGGTGGACGGTGCCCGAGGATTCGCTCATCGTCTCCTCCGCCCGCCGAGGCGCCGCACTCGCGCACGCACGCTCTCCCACACGGACGCGGGAAACAGCCGCGACAGCACCCGACGCCACCACGGCACGGCACGGCGGATCCCCCCGGAGGCACTGGCGACATCCGCCCAGAACGCCGCCGCTTCGTCGTCGGCGGGATGTCCGCCCCCGAAGACGGCCGCGTCGGCTCGGACGGCGAGCGCCCCGACACCGGCCGTCGGGAAATGCGCGTCCAACGCGACGCCCTGCTCACGGCGGGTCGCCCCGGCCGCGACGCTCGCCCCGTTATCGCGCGCAGTGTCCACGAGCTCGGCCCATCCGCCCGAAACCCGCTCGGCCGGGTCGTCGGCCGAGGCCCGACGACGACGTCGGCGAGCTCGGGCGAGGCCGAGCAGCAGAGACGGCGCGAACAGGACCGCGACGGCGCCGAGCGACCATCCGGCGATCTGCAGGACCATCCAGAGCCATCCCAGATCCGCCTGCTCCTCGCTGTCGCGGGCGTCCTCGACCGGCGGCGCGGGCGGCAGCTGTGCGGGTTCCTGAGGCTGGGCCGGGGGCTGGGCGACCTGGACACGCGGCTTCTGCCGCTCCTGCGGTGTCTGTTCCTGCGGCACCTTGTCTTCGGCGGGGGTGGGCCAGAACGGCACCCAGCCGTATCCGTCGAAGGGCACTTCGACCCAGGCATGCAGCTCTTCGCCCGTGAGTTCGAGCGTGCCGCCGGGAAGTCCTTCGTTCTTGCCGGAGAACCCCATGACCACACGCACGGGGATCCCGAGCTGCGCGACCATGAGCGCCATCGCCACGGAGTACTGTTCGTCGTCGCCCACCATCTGCGGCTGCGAGAAGAGATCGCTCTCCCGGGCGAGGGTATGGCCTGAGCGTGAAGCCACTTCGCCCTCGAGCCCGTGCGAGAAGAACCCGTTGGTCTGGAAGTACGCCTCGATCGCACGCACCTGCGCGGCCGGTGTCTCAGCGCCCGCGGTGGCCACATCGACAGCCGCGACAAGGTCATCGGGCACCCGCTCCGGAGCGGGCGTGGTGATTGGCGCGATCGGCGCCGCATCCAGCTGCTCCGCGGTCGGCAGAGTCGGCACGATCGTCTCGAAGCCGTAGGTGTCGCCTTCGCTCAGCCCCGAGGTCACCAGCGCGGTACCCGTCGCGTTGTTGTAATGCAGCGCGCCGTCGCGCTCGACGGCATCCGTCCCGTCGAAGGAGACCGAGGTGAGATAGCCGACGGTCGGCATCCATACTCCCCGCATCGCGCCCACCGTGACCTCGACACGGGCGGGGTCGCCGGATGTCGCGGGCTCGAGGCGCCGCCCCACCCGGGAGAACGTGCCGGCCCCCGAGCCGGCACCCGAGACCGAGTAGACGACACCGTCATACGCGTCGAGGGTCGCCAGGCGGATGCGCGCTCCCTCCGGGAGACCGGAAACGGTGAACAGGGTGCCGTCGTCGGCGTCCTTCGTGTACTTGCGGAACCCCGTCAGAGGAGACGCGTAGTCGTGCAGCTCCAGCGGAGGCACGACGTGGTCGCGCACGACCTGACGATCCCCGAGCGGCGCGGCTGTGGCGGCCGCGGTCCCCACCGCTCCCGCTCCGACGACGAGGGCCGCGATCGAGACGGCGGCCACCGCGGGCACCACCGCCGTGCGTGACGGCTGCGCTCCGGCATCCTCCCCACGATCGATCTCGGCGGACCGCAGGCGCGAGCGCCACACCGACCAGAGGAGGGCGACGGCTCCGAAACCGCCGCCCACGAGCGCCGGCGCGACGCTGTCGAAGGTCGACAGGGCGATGGATGCCACCAGGAGCGCCGCGGGAGCGAGGAGAGCGACGGGAGCGCGACGCGTCCGAAGAGCCGCGGACACCGACACGGCCGACACGATCAGTCCCAGAAGGAGCGGGAGGACGTACATCGACTCGACCCCGACGAAGGGGGGCGGCAGAGTGACCGACTCCTTCCACACCCGCGCCGCTCCGGTGGCCAGGTCCGTCACCGTCTCGACGGTCGGGACGAAGCCCCACAGCGCGCGGGAAGGGAACGCCAACGCGCTGCCGACCAGGAAGTACGCCAGCACCACCGACGCGGCCAGCACGATCACCGGCCACCGGCGCACGGCTCCGACGACGGCCAGCGCCGCGCCGACGAGGATCGCGCCGCCCGCCGTCACCCAGAACATCGCGCCGCCGTATGCCGACCACAGCGGGATGAGGGCGATCGCCCCCAATGCCGCCATCGCGACAACGTCGACCACCCACCGCCGCGTCACGTCGCCACCGCCCGCATGCCCGCCGGAAGCTGATCGAGGTCGGCGATGTCGACGAGGGTGAGATCACCGATCGCGCGCCGAGCCGGCTCCTGCCCGGTCGTCGCCCGCACCGCCACGGTGCGGGCCGTGGCGGGAGCACGCAGCGAGGCCGCCCGCAGATCGGCGAGCGCCCCGATCTTCCCCGTGACGAAGACGACGACCGACGCACCCGGCGCCGCTGCGGCGATGGAACGGGCGGGGTGGGCCACTCCGGTTGCACGGGGGGTCGCCTCGATCGCCGAGAGGGCGTCCATGAAGCCCCGCTCCCCGGGCGCGGTCAGCGCTCCATCGTGCGTGAGGACGGTGACGGTCTTCCCGCCACGCAGCGCCGACAGACCCACCGATCCGACGACCGACACGGCGAGTTCGAACTCGTCGTCGTCGGCGTAGTCGTCGAGGTCGGTGGAGAGCACCAGCAGCAAGTGCGAGCGGCGCGTCTGCTCGAACTGACGGATCATGAGCGTCTGGGTGCGGGCGGTCGAGATCCAGTGCACGTGCCGCAGGTCGTCGCCGGCGGCGTACTCGCGCAGTGCGTGGAACGACATGTCGTCGTCCGCGAGTTCGCGCGTGTACAGCCCCTCAAGATCACGCAGGAGGCCGGTCGTCTCACTGTCGAGGGTCACCACGCGCGGGTGGACGTACAGCAGTTCGGGCTCGGTCCACGCGATCTCGCGCCGCAGAGCACCGAGGGGATCGCTGCGCACGGACGTCACCGGCCCGAGCGTGAGGACGGCCCGCCGCCGCGTCGGCACGGTGAACAGCTCGTCGTGTTCTTCTCCCGGCGCCAACCGCGGCATCCGGAACCAGGGCCGGGCCATCCCCACCGGGAGCTCCACGCGCGTGGCCGGCGAGGTCCGGCGACCGGCACCGCGCACGACGAGACGGCCCACCGCACGCTCCCCCACCCGCACACGGTGGGCCGCCAGCTCGATCTCCACCGCGTACACAGGGCGGAGCAGAACGAAGGGAACCGCGCACGCGAGGATGGCCGCGGCTCCGATGCCCAGCGCCGTCACCTCGCCCCATCCGAAGACCGTGCCCGCGGCGAGCGCGATCACCGCCACGAGCGCCAACGTCCACCCGAGCGCGGATGCCACCCGCAGGCGCGGCGCGATGACAACGCCCAGACGGCGCAGGGCGTCACGGGCGAGCGAGAGCGGGCGGCGGAGGGTCATGCCGCGGTCGTCCGGGACTGCGGGGCGCTGACGGCGGCAAGCGCCCGCTCGACGACACCCGCGGCGGTCGAGCCGGCGAACTCTGCCTCGGGGTCCATGACCAGGCGGTGCTCCCAGACGGGGCCAGCGAGGGCCTTGATGTCATCGGGGAGGACGTATCCACGACCGTCGGTGGCCGCCCACACCTTGGCGGCGCGGATCATGCCGAGCATCCCGCGTACCGACACCCCGAGGCGCGTGCTGGGGTCGTTCCGGGTCTCCTCCGCGAGTTGTGCGACGTACCGCAGCACGGCCGGGTCGACGTGGACGGACGTGAGCAGTTCGGTGATCTCGGCCACCATCGACGTCGTCACGATCGAGGTGAGGGCGGCGGATCGGTCCTTCACTGCGGCGCCCGAGAGAATGCGTTCGGCGGCGGCGAGATCGGGATAGCCGATGCTGGTCTTGATGAGGAACCGGTCGAGCTGAGCCTCGGGGAGCTTGTAGGTGCCCGCCTGCTCGATGGGGTTCTGCGTCGCGATGACCAGGAACGGCCGCCCCACCGGGTGGGGCGTGCCCTCGACGGTGACGCGCCCCTCCTCCATGACCTCGAGCAGAGCGGACTGCGTCTTCGGCGAGGCGCGGTTGATCTCGTCGGCGAGCACGATCGAGGCGAAGATCGGCCCCCGTCGGAACTGGAACTCCCCCGTCTTCTGGGCGTAGATGACGGTGCCGGTGACGTCGGAGGGCAGCAGGTCGGGCGTGAACTGGATGCGGCTGTTCGAGCCCTGCACGGTCGCCGCGAGCGCCTTGGCCAGCTGCGTCTTGCCCGTTCCGGGCGCGTCCTCCAGGAGCACGTGACCTTCGGCGAGGAAGGCCGTCAGCACCAGACGCACGACCCCGGGCTTGCCGAGGACGGCGAGCCCGACGTTGTCACTGAGCTTCTGGAACGTGTCGGCGAACCAGGTGATCTGTTCTTGGGTGATTGTCATTGTCTCGACCTCTCCGTGCCGTCCCTGGGCTATCGGCCCTGGACCCATTCCTTGCTGAAGATCTCCAGGGCGAAAGGCTTCCCGTCGCCAAGCCGGTTGTTCGGGTCCGGGCAGGCGATCCGGACCGAGCCGTTCGCGGGGATCGCCACGTTGGCAACCGCCCCTGCGTAGTTGGCATTCGTAACGCCGTCCCACCTGCGGTCGTCGTAGGACGACGCGGCCCAGCACCGAATCTCAAAGGTGCCTGCCTGATAGCTCTGCAAGTTCAACGTCGCCGACTTCCCAGAGATGTCTGTGATCCACGCCCGCGTCGGCGGCGGATCATTCGCCTGACCCGTCCGAGAATCCGACGACGTCCCCGCCTCGTTCGTGTACGAGAGGTTCAACGTGTACGACTCGCTCGGCTGCAGCCCGTCCTTCGTCCACGACAACCGGCCCTCGCCGCCGACCGGAGCGTTCGTCGACGTGATCGGGCGACCGTTGGAGTTGACCGACCACACGAACTGCACCGCGCGGTCCTGACGGTTCACCTGCTCGAAGGAGATGATCGGCTTCCCGAAGGGCACGGACTCGTTCGACCGCGTCTCGGCGCCCGGCGAGACGCCCTGGACCGAGGAGATCGCCCACACGCTCACGGTGTATGCCGACCCATTCGACAGACCCGAGATCGAGCCGCCCGAGACGGGGAGGGTGCCCTGTGCTCCGGTCTGGTCGACGCGATAGCGGTACTGGATCTCGTCGGAACGCGAGCCGTTGAGCGGCCCCGGAGTGATCTCGACCCCCATCGACTGATCCCGCGGGGTCGTGACGACCTTCGCCGGAGCCCCCGGGGCCACGGCCCCTCGGCGCGGCGCCGAATCCGCGCTCGCCGCCGAATCCCCCGCCTTGTTCCGCGCGGTGACCGAGAACGCGTAGTCGGTCTCACTGGTGTCGACGACGACGTTCTGCGAGGTCGCGCTGGTCTGGATGGTGTTGACCACCGACCCTCCGCGCTTGACCGTGAGGGTGTAGCTCGACACGCGGTCGCCGTTGTCGCTCGCCGGGGCGGTCCACGAGACGCCGATCTGGGCCTGAGATCCGACCGGCGTCGCCGGGAGGGTCGTCGGTGCACCCGGCGCATCGGGAACCCCCGCGGGCACCACGGCCGCCGAGTACGGGCTCCACTCGCTGGGCTCGGGCGCGCGGTTCACCGCCTGGACGCGAACCTGGTAGGCGACGCCGTTCTGCAGGCCGTCCCACACGAGGCTGGTCCCGCTGACCCCCGTGCGCTGGATGGGCCCGGTGGCCGGGGCGGGAGAGATCTCGAGGTTGTACGAGGTCACCGGCGATCCGGTCGAGCGCGGAGCCGCCCACGACACCGTCAGGCTCCGGTCGCCAAACACGGCCGACGGCGACCCCGGGGTGTCGGGGCGCGCGTCGGGTCGGGCCGGAGCCGAGGCCGGTGAGGGGTCGGAGTCCCCGACGGCGTTGGTCGCGACCACCGTGAAGGTGTATTCGACGTCGTTCGTGAGTCCGTCCAGCGTGCACGTGGTCGACGCGCACGCCTTGCTGTACCCCTGCGGCGACGTCACGGTGTACCCGGTGATGGGCGAACCGTTGTTGGTCGGGGTCGACCAGGACAGCACGACCGTCCGGTCCTGGATCGAGGTGACGGTGGGTGTTCCCGGTGCACCCGGGCGGCCCTGCACCGTCAGCAGGATGCGACCTTCGACCTGGCGCTCGGCTGAGGCCGTGGCATCCCCGATGCGATAGCCGACGACCATGGTGCCGACGAAGTCGGCGGCCGGGGTGACGTCCACACGTCCTCCGCTGACGGCCGCGGTGCCCTCTCCGCTGTCGACGCGAGCCGAGAGGAGCTCGAGCGGGCCCTGATCCGCGAAGGGGTTGATGTCGTTGGCGAGCACGTCGACGCTCGTCGTGCGCCCCTGATCGGCCCGCGCGACGACGTCGTCGTTGGCGACGGGGAACGGTCGCTGGGAGACGACGGCGGTCAGTGTGACCGAGCCCGCTCCCGGAGCAGAGGTTCCGTCCGATGCCAGGACGCGCACCGATCCGGTCGCCCCGGCGGCGGCATCGGCCTCGGCCGAGACCTCCATCGTCGTCCCCGAGATCGACGCGCGGAAGCCCGCGGGGACATCGCCGTCGATCGAGAACGTGAGTCGGTCTTCATCCCCCTCATCGGGGTCGCGGGTGAGCCGCGCGAGGTCGAGGGTCTGGCTGCCCTCGCCGGGCGCGACTCTCACCGAGGCGTTGCGCATGACGGGCGATTGGTTCTCGCCCGGGAGCACACGGATCGGGATCGAGACGTAGGCCGAGAGCCCCTCGGGGTCGTCGGGCCCGGTCCCGTCGGTCACGAGCACGCCCAGTGAGTCTCGGCCGAAGAAGCCCGGAGCGGATCGGTAGTCGAGCGTGCGCTCGTCCACCAGCATCGGCGAGCCGTCCGCGTGTCCGGCGCGCACGGAATCGGCCGTCGCGACGCGCGGCTGGCGCTCGGGACGAACGTGCACGTGATCGGCGAGCAGGATGCGCACGCTCTCGCCGCTGGTGACGGTGATCGGTTCCGTTGACGCGAGGGTGGGCACGAGGGTCGCCACTCCCGGCACGAAGACGAAGGCCTGGGCGGTCTGGCCGTCGGCATCCTGGAGCCGGTAGCGGACGATCTGCGCCGCCGGCTGCAGGGTGATCGTCAGGATGCCACCGGCTCCGACCGACGTGGACGGGTCGCTCGTCGAGACGCGAAGGTCGTCGACCGTTCCATCGGGATCCTCGTCGTTCTCGAGCACGGCCACGTCGACGGTGGGAGCGGCCGTGACCTGACCGGGGACCACCCGATCGTCGCGCGCGATGGGGGCGACGGCCGGCGCGTCGGGGTCGACGGTCACCAGGAGCGAGCCCACGGCCGTCGCCCCGAAGGAGTCCGCGATCGCATAAGTGAACGGGTACTGACCGGGCGTGCTCGGCGCCGTCAGCACCGCGCGCCCCCCGAGGACCTCCGCCGCGACGCCGTCAGGTGCCGTCAGGCCATCGGGGTCGATGGAGATCCGATCCCCGTCCGGGTCGGAATCGTTCGCGGTCACGGGGACCGCGACCCGACGTCCGGGCTTGACCGTCACGGTGTCCTTGACCGCATACGGCGGCTGATTGTCGTAGCCCGGGGCGGCGACGCCGACCACGACGGTGCTCTGCGCCTCGGCGCCCAGCCGGTCGCGAACGGTGTACGTGAAGGTGTCCCGCCCCGTGGCATCCGGATAGGCCTCGTAGACGAACCAGCTGTCGCCGGTGGTGACCGCACCCTTTTCGGGGTTGGATGCCACGCCCACCAGTTCGACCGAATCGCCGTCCGGGTCGATGCCCTCCAGCGGAACCGCGATGCGGACGGTGTTGCCCGCGATGACGCGCGAGGTCACCGGCTTGGGCCGCGGAGCAGAGTTGCTGCCCTGATCGGGAGGCAGCACCTGGATAGTGAGGTAGCCCGCGGTGCGGTTCTGCTGGCTGTCGGACACCTCATAGGTCGCGTGCACGGTGCCGGGCTCGGTGCCGGCCTGGAACCGGATCCGATCGCCGTCGACGAAGATCGTCTCCACGTCCGGCACGTCGGTTTCGACGAGAGCGGGCTCCAGTCGCAGCGTGTCGTTGTCGGGGCTGTAGTCGTTGTCGAGCACGGGGATCGAGACGACATCGCCGACGCGCACGATGGCGGTGTCGTCCACGGTGACGGGCGGACGCAACTGGGCCGGCAGCGGGACGGGGAGAACGAGAACTTCCCCGGTGGCAGTCTGGGTTCCGTTGGAGACGGTGTAGGTCATCGTCACCGGGCCAGACAGCCCCGACAGGTCGGTGACGCGCAGGATCCGGTGCTC
Organism: Microbacterium sp. ZW3a; assembly: GCF_057167165.1. Taxonomy (NCBI): domain Bacteria; kingdom Bacillati; phylum Actinomycetota; class Actinomycetes; order Micrococcales; family Microbacteriaceae; genus Microbacterium; species Microbacterium sp. ZW3a. The sequence goes on from NZ_CM169903.1 coordinate 2,432,464, forward strand.
GAGGACCTCCACCGAGATGCCCGCCCCGGGCGCGACCCGCGCGGTCTGGACGACGAGGATGCCACCACTCGGGTCGACGTCGTTGGCGAGGACGTCGACGAGCGTGTTCCGACCCGCGGGGAGGAGGGCGAGATCGCGCACCGCCACCGGCGGAAGCGGCGAGGACCCGGCGGCGACGACGTCGATTCGCACGATGCCCACGGCCGAGTGCGGTCCGTCGGTCACGAGGTACTGCACGTAGAAGGTGCGGGGCTGATCCGTGACGAAATCGAACGTGCCCGCCGCGAAATCCGGCGTGATCGTGGCGCCCGGAACGGTGTCGTGCTTCGACAGGCGCAGCGGGCGCCCCGTGGGGCTGAGATCGTTGTCCAACGGTGCGACGGTCACGGGCACACCGGCCACCGCGGTGACACGGTCGGCGTTGGCGACGGGGTTCAGCGTGTCCGAGGGTCGCACGTCGACGCGCAGGGTGCCCTCGGACGTCTCCCGCCCGTCCGACACGACGAGCGTCACCTCGTGGAGGCCCGTCTGCGCGGTCGCCGCGGTGTACTCGATCACCCCGTTACTGCGGAAGGTGACGAGGTCGCCGCCCTCCACGGACGCGTTCTGCAGGAACACGTCGTCCCCGTCGGGATCGCTCCAGGCATCCAGCACCCCGTAGGTGAGGGTCGCGCCCGCCTCCACCAGGATCGTGTCGGTGCGCTTCTGGACGGGGGCCTCGTTGACCTCGGGGGGCCGGACGGTGAGCGTGGCGGTCGCCTCGGCCGTGCCTTCGCGCCCATCGTCGACGCGATACCGCAGTGCGGTCGCGCCGGTGGCGTTGGCGGGCACCGAGGCCTGGAGCGCGGCACCGCCGAGGACCGGCTGCACGTCCCAGCCCGACGGTGGGTCGCCGACCAGGGAGGCCGCAAGCAGGTCGCCGTCGGGATCGGTGTCGTTCTCGGTGACCCGCACGATCGTGGTCCGGCCGGCGCGGACGCCGTACTGATCGTCAACGGCGGTGGGAGGCGTGTTCTCGGCGCTGCGTTCGGGCAGATCGAACTGCGGCTTCTCGTCCTGGCTCTGTTCCTCCTCGGCCTCATCGGAGGCGGGCGGGACGACCTCGTCCCAGTTCTCGATGCGCTGGACGTTCTGGTCGATCGCCCACACCGTGCCGGCCAGGGTGTCGTTGACCACGACGACTCGGCGGTTCGTGCGCAGCACCAGGCGCGCGTCGGGGGTGGTCTCGATGGTGTGTTGGACATCGTCGTCGGTTCCCGGGCAATCCCGGACGTACGCCCCGGTACCGCTCCACACCGCGTACGCGCAGCCTCCGACGACCACCGGCGCGGAGGGAACGCCCTTCGACACCGTCGCGACGGTCTCCGCCTCACCGCCGCCGAGGGGCTGCCGCAGAAGCGCGGTCTCCGTCGCGATGTAGACCGAATCGGCGTCCGCCCCCGGCTGCTGCAGGCGTGCCCCCTCGCCCCCGGGCACGGGCACCGCGGAGCCCGTCCGCGTGTAGAACGTGCCGGAGGTGGCGTCGAGGCCCACCCCGTTCTCGCCCACGACGGTGACCGACAGCGCCGCCGCGTCGCCCACGTCTGCGAGCGCCTGAGATCGGGTCTCGCCGGTGGACGCGTCGACCTCGAGCAGGGCGCCGTCCCGTGTCGACGCGGCGACGATGTGAGTGCCGGACCGCGAAACGGCCATGGCCGCCCCCTCCCCCACATCGGCGGTGGCCGCCTCGGGATCGAAGGTCGTGCCGGTGATGGCGGAGGAAGAGACGGAGTAGATGCGCCCGTCGGCGAGAATCCCGAGGGTCCCTCCGCCCAGTGCGACGAAGGCGTTCGCGGGAAGGGTCGTGTCCGAGCCGAGAGCCACCTCGGCGGGATCGACCAGCGTCAGCGTGGAGTTGACACCATCGACGACGGCGACGGTGTCCCCGTCCTGCAGGATGTCGTACTCGGCCGCGCGCGTTCGCAGCGCGCCGTCGAGGAGCCGGGACGGGTAGTTCAGGTGGCCGACCAACAGGTCCGACGACTTCGTGACCCAGACTCCGCCGTCGTCGAGCTCCAGATCGGCGGTGGGAATGCCGGGGTGCAGCACCGCGAGCGTGGAGATCGTCACGGCTGCCGCCGTCAGCGTCGCGGCCGACGCGACTGCGCCCCGTCGACGCCATAGCCAGCCCATGACCATGGCCCCTCCCCCAGTGTGTACAAGTCCGTTGACTTTGGCCTCGGAGCTAAGTAGAGCGCAGGGGCCCCGGGTGACCACATGGGGAGAATTCACCATGTATGTTCACCGTGGGGACCGGAATCATCCGTTCCGGACGTATCCGGAAATTCCGGTCGGTCATTTTTCTAAAGGGGAGAAAGATGAACGGCGAGCAGTCGCACGAAGACAAGACGACCGATCCTGGCGCAGGAATCGCTGAGTTCGCAGCGGAACTGCGCCGCCTCCGGCTGGAGGCCGGAAGTCCCACGCTGGCGCACTTGCGGCATCGGACGGGAATCTCGCGCACGGTGATCTCGGACGCTCTCTCGGGGCGATCGCTCCCGACCGAGCGGACCGTCGATGCCCTCGTCCGGGCGTTCGACGAAGACCCCGCGCCGGCTCTCCAACGCCGCGCCGACCTGGCCCGCCGGGCGACACCATCGGGGCTGGCCGCAGCGCCGGTCGAGGCCACCGAGAGCACCGAGCGCCCGCACGGTTTCAGCCGCCGCGGTGCTGTTCTGCTCTCCCTCGGCACGTTCCTCGCGGGCAGCCTGGTCACTCTCGGCGGCGTCGCCGCCGTCACGGCCCTGACCACCCCGCCTCCCGGCGCACCGCAGATCGCCGTGGAGAACGGCATCGATCCCGCCGCAACGGCCTGCGTCGAAGATGCCGCCGTCGCGACGGGCGACACTCGCGCCGACAACTCCCTGCTCGAGATCGTGTGGTCGGACAAATGCCAGGCGGGGTGGGGCCGCATCACCCGGTACGACGGGAAGGCGATGGGCAACACCGTCTCGATCGCGATCTACCCCAAGACCGCGGCCGATGGGCCGTTGCGACAGGAGGCGACGGAACACGATGTCCAGGGGGCGTACACGACCCTGGTCGTGCGCCCGTCGCCGGACACGCTGCTGTGCGCGGAGGGGAGCTTCACCGTCGACGGCACCCGCATCGACCTGGGCGACCCCCTCTGCATCTAGTCGGGGATCACCTCAGGATGCCGCGACGAACCGCACGCGGTCCGGCGGGATCCACAGCTCCACGGCGTCGCCCACGTGCACCGTTCCCGCCTCGACCGCGGGTATCTCGGCGACGCCGAAATCGGTGACGATCCGCACGCCGGAGGGAGTCGGCTCCAGGGAGCGCACCACGGCCCTCCACGCGCCGTCCGCGGGACCCGTGCGCACATCCGCCGCACGGAACACCGCGGCCAGCGCCCACCCCTCGTGCGCGGCGAGCGCCCGGGAGGCGGCATCCGTCGATTCCAGACGAGCATCGCCGCTCTCCCACCCGCCGCCGCGCGCCGTCCCGACGAGGCGCTCGAGCCCGGCGATGCGGGCGGCGACCGCGGTCGCGGGGGCGCTCAACACATCGCGCACTGGCCCCGCCTGCGTCACGCGCCCACGTTCCAGGATGACCAGGCGGTCGGCGAGGGCGGCCGCGTCGACCGCGTCGTGGGTGACCGCCACGGTCGTGACACCGGCGAGACGCTCGCGCAGCATTGCGCGGATCTCCGACGCCGTCACCGCGTCGAGGGCGACGAGCGGTTCGTCCAGCAGCACCACGCGCGGCCGCGCGGCGAGGGCACGGGCCACCGCGACGCGCTGCTGTTCCCCGCCCGAGAGCTCTGCCGGGCGGCGGTCGCCCGTGCCGGGAAGCCCCACGCGCGCGAGCCACTGGTCGGCGTCGGCGCGGGCCTCGTCGGCGGCGACACCGGCAGCGCGCGGACCGAACGCGACGTTCTCGCGGGCGGTGAGGTGCGGGAACAGGCGGGCGTCCTGACCGAGCAGCACGATGCCGCGGTGCATCGGCGCGGTGCGCACGCGCGGCCGCACGACGCGGTCGAGCACCCGCCCGTCGACGGAGATCTCCCCCTCGTGTACGGGCTGCAGCCCCGCGAGCGCGTCGAGCAGCGTGGATTTCCCCGCCCCGCTGCGCCCCATGACCGCGACGGTCTCGCCGGGGGCGACCTCGAGCGCGACGTCGACGTCGAAGTCGCGTCGGCGCACCCGCACCCGGGCGCGGAGGCTCGCCGCGGTCATCGTGCGGCTCCCGTCGGACGCCAGCCGCGCACGAGCAGCAGCACCGCGATCGCGGTGACCAGGAGCAGGAGCGACAGCGCGACCGCGGTGCCCTGCGAGACGCCGGCCCCGTTGAACGCGGTGTAGATCGCCAGCGGCATCGTCTGGGTGACCCCGGGCCGGTTGCCCGCGAACAGCGCGGTCGCCCCGAACTCCCCGATCGCGCGCGCGAAGCACAGCACGACGCCCGCGACGATGCCGGGCGCCGCCAGCGGCAGCGTCACGCGGCGGAGGATCGTGGCGCGGCTCGCGCCGAGCGACGCCGCGGCCCGCTCGAACTCCACCCCGGTGCTGCGGAGGGCTCCCTCCACCGCCAGCACCAGGAACGGCAGCGCGACGAAGACCTGCGCGAGCACGACGGCGGGCGTGGTGAAGGGCAGCCCGAGCGCGCCGAACCAGCCCGAGCGCCCGAAGAGGTACAGCAGTGCCACTCCCCCGACCATGGGCGGCAGCACGAGCGGCACCGTCACGAGCGCGCGCAGGAGCGCCGCCGTGCGGGCGGGGCTCCGCGCGATCAGAACAGCCAGGGGGATGCCGACGACCGCGCACACCGCGGTGGCCGCCGCCCCGGTCCCCAGCGACAGCGCGAGCGCCGAGAGCGCCGCGGGAGAGGTGACCTCCGCCCCCAGCGTCGACCAGTCCACGCGGGAGATGAGCGCCGCCAACGGCACGAGGAGGAAGAGCAGCCCGACGACCGCCGGCACGAACAGCCAGCGCGGGACGAATCCGCCGCCCCTCACGGTGCCCGGAATCCCGCGTCGGCGAGGATCGCCCGCCCGATCGGCGACAGCACGAAGTCCACGAAGGCCGCGGCGGCGGCCGGGTTCGGGGCCCCGGCGAGCGCCGCGATCGGATACCGGTTGACGACGGCCTCGGCCCCCTCGGGCACGATCGCCTCGACGTCGTCGCGTCCGGCGACGTCGGTGGCGTAGACGAGACCGGCATCCGCCTCCCCGGCGGCCACCTTCGTGCGCACGGCGGTGACGTTCTGCTCGATGCTCGCGGGCGACACGGTGACCCCCGCGTTCGACAGGAGCGTCGTGGAGGCGGCCCCGCACGGCACCTCGGCCGCGCAGAGCACGGTGGTGACGCGCGCCAGGTCAGCGAGGGTCACGACCCGCGCCGGATTTCCGGCGGGGACGGCGATCACGAGGGTGTTCTCCGCGAAGATCCGGGGGGCGGGGGCCGCGACCCCGATCTCGGACATGGTCCGCTCGTCGGCCGCGGCGAACACGTCGGCGGGAGCGCCCGCGTCGATCTGCGTGGCGAGGGTCTGGGACCCGTCGTACACGGGCTGCACGCTCACGCCGGGGTTCTCCGCCTCGAAGGCGCGGGCGATCTCGTCGAACGGGCGCTGGAGCGAGGCCGCCGCGTACACCTGCACCGTTCCCGAGAGTGCACCTCCCGGCTCGGGCTCCGTTCCGGTGCACCCGCTGCCGAGCGCGGCGACGGCCGCGAGGAGCACCAGAAGGCGGGAGGGGCGACGCACGGCGGTCCTTTCCGCGGCGCCGACGGCCCGCGGCATCCATTCTCCCGCATGTGCGGAGGATGAGGCTCGAAAGAGTCGCTAGTGCGGAGTTTCGATCGTGACGACCGTGGCCTTGACGGATGCCACGGCGAGCGCGCCGGGCGCGAGAGCGAGCTCCTCGGCGGCCTCGGCCGACATGAGCGACACGACCCGGTGCGGGCCGCACTGCAGGTCGACCTGGGCCATCACCCCGTCGATGCGCACCCGCGTGACGAGCCCCACGAAGCGGTTGCGGGCGCTGGAAGCGACGCCGGTGGGATCGTCGGGCTCGTCGGCGAGCGCGACCGCGCGCGCGGCGAGGGCGTCACCGGGGATCTCGACCGGCGTCGCACCGGTCGTCGGCAGCTGGCCCTGGTCGATCCAGCGGCGCACGGTGTCGTCGCTGACGCCGAGCAAGCGTGCGGCCTGCGCGATGCGGAAAGTGTTCGGCATGGGTCGACGCTAACGCCGACCCCCGGGGTCGTGCACTCGCCTAGGCTCGACCCATGGATGGCGTGCGCGAGACCGGAGCACCGCGAGAGGGCGGACTTCTCGACCGGTTCGGCCGCGTCGCCCGCGACCTGCGCGTGTCGGTGATCGACAAGTGCAACCTGCGCTGCACGTACTGCATGCCCGCCGAGGGCCTCCCCTGGATGCCGCAGACGCAGCTCATGACCGGCGACGAGATCGCGCGAATCGTGCGGGTCGCCGTGCGGTCCCTGGGCGCGGAGGAGCTGCGCCTCACCGGCGGCGAGCCGCTCGTGCGCAAAGACCTCGAAGACGTCATCGCCCGCATCCGCGCCGACCACCCCGACCTGCCGATCTCGATGACCACCAACGCCGTGGGGCTGGATCGCCGGGCTCAGGCTCTGAAAGACGCGGGCCTCACGCGCGTCAACGTCTCGCTCGACACGCTGCACCCCGAGACCTTCGCCGAGCTCACCCGCCGACCCCACCTCGACAGGGTGCTCGCCGGGCTGCAGGCCGCTCGGGCGGCGGGCCTCGGCCCCATCAAGATCAACGCCGTGCTGCTGCGGGGGATCAATGACACCGAGATCGTGCCGCTCGTGGACTGGGCGGTGACGAACGGTTTCGAGATGCGGTTCATCGAAGACATGCCCCTCGACGGCGACCGGTCGTGGACCGAGACGCAGGTCGTGCCCGCGCGCGAGATCCGCGCCGCCCTCGAGCAGACGTTCGACCTCGCCGCCGACCCCCGGGGCCGCGGGGCGGCGCCGGCCGAGCGCTGGGAGGTGCGACGCGCGGGCGACAGCACCCTGGCCGGTCACGTCGGCATCATCTCGTCGGTCACCGAGCCCTTCTGCGCGGCGTGCTCGCGCACGCGCGTCACCGCCGACGGTCGCATCCGCTCGTGCCTGTTCTCGCACGAAGAGACCGACCTTCTCACCGCGCTCCGCGACGGCGCCGACGACGAGGGTCTGGCGCAGATCTGGCGCGAGGCGATGTGGCGGAAGCCCCGCGCCCACGGGTCCGACCGTGTCGGCCTTGCCCGGGCCGACTTCATCCAGCCGGAGCGCACGATGAGCGCGATCGGCGGATGAGACCACTCGTCAAGCCGGTGGCGTCCCTCGCCCCCGAAGAGCTGATCCGCACGGCCCGCCATGCGGTGCTCGCCGGCATCGGTGAGGAGGGGCAGCGCCGTCTCGCGGCGGCACGCATCGCGGTCGTCGGGGCCGGCGGCCTCGGCTCTCCCGTGCTTCTCGCCCTCGCCGCGGCGGGGATCGGCGAACTCGTCGTGATCGACGACGACATGGTCGAGCGCACGAACCTGCAGCGCCAACTGCTGCACCGTGTCGACGACATCGGCACCCCCAAGACCGCCTCCGCCGCCCGGGCGGTGCGCGACCTCTCCCCCCTCACGCGCGTCCGCGAGGAGAACCGCCGCCTGACGCCCGAGAACGCGCGCGCGCTCCTCGGCGACGCCCACGTCGTGATCGACGGCAGCGACACCTTCGACACCCGCAGCGCCGTGGCATCCGCCACCGACGAGCTCGGGATGCCGCTGGTGTGGGGCGCCGTGCAGGAGTGGTCGGCGCAGGCGACGGTGTTCTGGTCGCGCCCTCCCGAGGGCCACCCCGCCGTGACGCTCGCCGACGTCTTTCCCCCGAACTCCGTCGGCGAACCGCCGACGTGCGCTCAGGTGGGCGTCCTGGGGTCGCTCTGCGTGCAGGTGGGCGGACTCCTCGCCACCGAGGCGATCAAGCTCGTCACCGGCGCCGGGGAACCGCTCCTCGGGCGCATGGCGGTCATCGACGCCCTGCGCGCCCGCCACGACATCGTCCCGCTCGTTGCCCGGAGGACCCCGTGACCGATCTGCTGACCGTCGAGGAGCACCGCGCCCGCGTCCTCGCCGCCGTGACGCCGCTGCCGGTGGAGACCCGCGCGCTCACCGACGCCGCGGGCCACACGCTCGCCGCCGCCGTCACCGCCCGGCACGACCTGCCCGGCGACGACAACTCCTCGATGGACGGGTTCGCCGTGCGCTTCGCCGACGTGGACGGGGCGGATGCCACGCACCCGGTGTCGTTGCGGGTCGTCGCGGATCTCCCGGCCGGTTCGTCCGACGACCCGGCCCTCGGCGCCGGCGAGGCGGTGCGGATCATGACGGGTGCGCCCGTCCCGACGGCGGCCGACGCGATCGTTCCGTTCGAGGACACCGCCGGAGGTCTCGCCGATTCCCTCGGCACCGTCGAGGTGCTCCGTGCACCGGCCGCGGCGGGCGCGTTCATTCGCCGCCAGGGCGGAGACGTGCGCACGGGCGCCACCGTGCTCACCGCCGGCGAGCGCCTCGGCGCCTTCGCCCTCTCGGCGGCGGCCGCCGCCGGCGTCCCCGAGCTCGAGATCCGCCGGCGCCCCCGCGTCGCCGTGGTGTCGACCGGGAGCGAACTCGTCGCCCCCGGCACCGTGCCGGGCCGCGGACAGACCCCCGACTCGAACACGACGTTGCTCGCCTCCCTGATCGCCGAAGCCGACGCCGAGGTCACCGTGGTGGCGTCCGTCCACGACGACGCGAGCGCAATCGAGGCCGTGCTCGAGCACGCGACCGACGCCGACGTCGTCGTGTTCACCGGCGGGGTCAGTGCGGGCGCCTACGAGCCCGTCCGCCAGGCTCTGTCCGACCTCATCGCGTTCGTCAAGGTCGCGATGCAGCCCGGAAAACCCCAGGCCTTCGGCGTCCTCGACGACGGCCGACTCGTCTTCGGCCTCCCCGGCAACCCCGTGAGTGTGGCGGTGTCGTTCGAGGTGTTCGTGCGCCCGGCGCTCCTCGCGCTGCAGGGCCGCACGGTCATCGATCGACGGATCGCTCGGCTCACGGCATCCGAGACCTGGAGCACCCCGCCCGGACGCCGCCAATATCTCCCGGCCGCGGTCGACCTCGCCGCGGGCACCGTGCAGCCCGCGACGCCGGGCGGCTCGGGATCGCACCTCGCGGCCTCGCTCGCCCGCGCCGAGGCGTTCGCGATCGTGCCCGCCGAAGTATCCACCGTCGCCGTGGGCGACCCGCTCGATGTCATGCTGATTTCATGACCTTCACCCATCTGGATGCCGCGGGCCACGCCCGCATGGTCGATGTCACCGCCAAGCAGCCCACCGTCCGCACCGCCACCGCCCGCGGCTTCGTGCGGTGTGCGCCCGAGGTCGTCGCCGCGCTCCGCGACGGCACCGCGCCGAAGGGCGACGTGCTGGCCGTGGCGCGGATCTCCGGCATCCAGGCCGCCAAGTCCACGCCCGCGCTCCTCCCCCTCGCCCACGTCATCGGCGTGCACCGCGCCTCGGTCGATCTCGCGATCGTCGACGACGGCGTCGAGATCGAGGCGACCGTCGGCACCGCCGACCGGACGGGCGTCGAGATGGAGGCGCTCACGAGCGTGTCGGTCGCCGCCCTCGCGATCGTCGACATGGTGAAGGGCATGGACAAGGGCACCTCGATCGAGAACGTGCGCATCGTGTCGAAGACCGGCGGAAAGTCGGGCGACTGGCACCGCGCCGGGGAACCGGCGTGAGCGTGCGCGTGCGCGTGCGCTACTTCGCCGCCGCGGCGGAGGCGGCGGGAACGGATGCCGAGAACCGGGACGAGCCGACCCTCGTCGCCCTGCGCGCGGCGATCGTGGCCGACCACCCCGAGCTCGGCGGCATCCTGGATCGCTGCGCGGTGCTCGTCGACGGCGAGCGCCGCGACGACGACGCGCCGCTCGACGCCGTCACGCACGTCGACGTGCTGCCGCCTTTCGCGGGCGGCTGAGCGAGGCTCCGGCCGGGTGCGTTTCGGCCTCAGCCGCCCATGCCCTTCCACGCCGTCGTCCCGTCGGCCTCGACCTGACGCTTCCATACCGGCAGGTCGGTCTTGATCGTCTCGATCACGGCGCGGCACACCTCGAACGCGACGCCCCGATGACCGGATGCCACCGCGATCACGACCGCGGCCTCCCCCACGCCCAGACGCCCCACGCGGTGACTCACCGCGACGAGCGCGTCGGTGCCGTCGGCCGCGCCGTCGGCGATCCGGTGCAGCGCCGCTTCGGCGTCGGGGTGCGCGCTGTACTCGAGCGCGACGACGGCGTCCGACGCATCGGGGTCGGTGTCGCGGACACGACCGACGAACGTCGTGACGGCTCCCGACGAGGAGTCCTCGACGGCGTCGAGGTGCGCGTCGAGGTCGAGCGGCTGCTCCGAGATGCGGGCGATGCGGACGGCGCTCATGCGTGGTCTCCTCCGGCGAGCTGATCGAGGACGTGCGGGGCGATCTCGGCGATCACGGCGATGCCGGACGACACGGCCCGGGTCGAGCCGGGGAGATTCACCACGAGCGTCCCGGTGCCGGCGATGCCGGCGAGCCCCCGCGAGATGACCGACAGGGGCGTGTCGGCGAGACCCCGACGACGCAGCTCCTCGGCGATGCCGGGAAGATCACGGTCGAGCACACGCGCCGTGCCCTCGGGGGTGCGGTCGGTGGGGGCGATGCCCGTACCGCCGGTCGTGACGACGAGCCCGGCGCCCGTGGCGATCGCCGCACGGAGGGCCGCCTCGACGCTGTCCGCACCATCGGGCACGACGACCGGGTCACCGCAGTCGAAGCCCGCGTCACGCAGGAGCGACACCGCGAGCGGACCGCCCCGGTCTTCGCGCAAACCCGCGGCCGAGCGGTCGGACACGGTGATCACGCGGGCGGTGTGCGGCACGTCTTCAGCCTAGGCGTGCGCGTCGCGCTGCACCGATTCGGCCGCCGCGGTGATGCGGCGGGCCATGCCGCTGAAGATGAGGCCGTGGAACGGCAGGACGACCAGCCAGTACAGGCGCCCCGCGAGCCCCGTCGGGAAGAACAGCGCGCGTTGATCGAACCGGGCGCCGTCGCCGTCGGCGCTCGCGCGCAGTTCGAGCCACGCTCCGCCCGGCACCTTCATCTCGGCCCGCAGACGCAGCAGGTGCCCGGGCTCGATGGCCTCGACCCGCCAGAAGTCCAGCGCGTCACCGACAGAGACGACCGAGCGATTCCGTCGCCCACGCGCCAGCCCGACGCCGCCGACCAGGCGGTCCATCCACCCGCGGATCGCCCACAGCAGCGGCGAGGAGTACCACCCGTTCTCGCCGCCGATCCCCACGATGACCGACCAGAGCTGCGCGGGAGACGCCGAGGTGCGCATGGTGCGCTCGTCGGTGTACACCAGGCGGCCCGCCCACTCCGGGTCGTTCGGCAGCGGGTCGCTCGCGGCGCCGGAGACCTCGGCATCCTGCCAGCTCGTCTCGATCGCGTCCTCGTTCACGCGTCCGAGTGCCCGGCGAACGGCCTCGCGATACGGCATCAGCCCGCCCTCGGGACGCGGCACGAGGTCGTCGATCGCGCGATCCTTCACGACGCAGTCGTTCTGCAGCGACTCCACCAGGGGTCGCGCGATCGCCTTGGGGATGGGGGTGACGAGGTTGACCCAGTGCGAGGCCAACCGCGGAGTCAGCACCGGCAGCGCCGCGATCGCCCGCTGGTGCAGGCCCGCCTCGACCGCGTAGCCGTTCATCATCTGTCCGTAGCGCAGCACGTCGGGACCGCCGATGTCGACGGCGCAGTTGACCTCGGGCGCGACGCGGGCCGACCCGATCAGGTAGTGCAGCACGTCGCGCACCGCGATCGGCTGAATGTGGTTGCGCACCCACTTCGGTGCCGGCATGTACGGGAGCACGTCGGTGAGGTGGCGGACCATCTCGAACGAGGCTGAGCCCGACCCGATCACGACGCCCGCCTGGAGCACGAGGGTCGGCACACCGCTGGCGAGGAGGATCTCCCCGACCTCGACGCGGGAGCGCAGGTGGGCCGACAGGGTCGCGTCGTCGGGGTGCAGCCCGCCGAGGTAGACAATCCGTGAGACGGAGGCCGCGGACGCGGCGGCGGCCACGGTCGTGGCGGCACGGCGGTCGGTGGCCTCGAAGTCGCGTCCGCCGCCCATCGAGTGGATGAGGTAGTAGAGCACGTCGACCTCGTCGACCGCTTGGCCGACCGCCTCGGCGTCGGTCGCGTCGCCCGCCACGGTCTCGACCTCGTCGCCCCAGGGGAACGCGTCGACGCGGCGCGGGTCACGCGCGAGCACGCGCACGCGATACCCGGCGGCCAGCAGCCGCGGCACCAACCGACCGCCGAGATAGCCGGTCGCGCCGAGAACCAGCGCGCGCGGCGGCGATCCGTCGGGGCGGGGCTGCGCGACGAGCGCGGGTTCACGGCCGGTGGGGGCGGACAGCTCGCTCATGACCGTCACGGTACGCGCGCCGACGGCCGAAAAGGGGGGCTTGACGCCGCTAGGGTGAGGCCGTGGAGACCGCGTGGGTGCGACGCGTGCTCGTCGTGGAAGATCAGCCCGCGATGCGCGCGCTGCTGTGCGACATGCTGACGCACCGAGGGTTCGAGGCGACCGGGGCCGCCGACGCCGCGGGGGCCACCTCGGCCTTCACCGAAACGGACCCCGATGTTCTGCTCACCGACATCGACCTCGGTTCCCGCCCCTCGGGGGTGGAGCTGGCCGTCATGCTCGCGGGGCTCGCCCCGCACCTGGCCGTCGTCTTCCTCAGCAGCTTCCCCGCGGCGGTCGCCGCGGCCGGACGCCAGGGCCCGCGCGGCGCAGTGTTCGTCTCGAAACTCGACGTGACCTCGGCCGATGTCGTGGTGGATGCCATCGAGGCGGCGCTGTCGTCGACGGTGCCGCCCGCTCCCCCGGCGCGTCAGTCGCCTCTCACCCGCCTCACGAAGAGGCAGATCGACGTGCTCGCTCTCATCGCCCGCGGCTGCTCCAACGAGGAGATCGCGCGGGAGCGGGGAACGACGACGCGCGCCGTGGAGCGCACGGTGAGTCGGATCTTCGACCGCCTCGACCTCGGCCGCACCCCCGGGACGAATCCGCGTGTGCGGGCGAGCGCGCTGTATCTGGCGGAGTTCGGTTCGGCCCCGTGACCGCGCTGCTGCGAGCCGTGGGCACGGTGCTCTCGAGCGGGCGGTTCGTGTCGCGGTGGACCTTCGTGGCGATCGTCGGGGTGTCCGTGACGGTGCTCGCCCCTCTGCCCGAGACGCTCTCCGAAGGGGAGCGCCTGGCCGTGGGCGCGCTGGCGGCGCTGCCGTTCGCCGGCGCGTGGGCGCTCGTCGGCCTCGTCGAGCGCGCCGTCTTCGGGCGCGCGGTTCGCGCGAGCATCGTCGTGGGGACGCTCGTCGTCGCCTCGATCGCTCGACCGGCGGTGCAGGACGCGGTCTCGCAGGCGCTGGGCCTGGCGATCCCCTCGGCCGACGCCACCCCGCTGCGGGCGGCGACCAACCTCGTTGTGTGGACGATCGCGCTCGGCGGGACGGCCGCCCTCGTCGACCTCGCCCGGTCCACGCGCGAAACCAACGCGCTGCTGCGCGAGGTCCTCGCGCAGCTGGAGGGGGGAGCCGACCGGGTGCGTCGGTACAGCGACCTCGCGCGGGCGGACACCGCCGCCGCCGCGGACGCGCTGGAGGCCCCGCGTCCGGCCACGGTCGCGGGGGTGCGGTCGCTCGCCGTCGATCTCCGCGCGCACGCGCACGCCCTGTCGACGAGGGCCGAGGAGCGCCTGACGGCGACGTCGCCCGCGAGCCCGGCCCCCGCCGCGGCGCGCGTCGCGGGCACACCGTTTCGTCTTCCCCCCGTGGGTCTCCCCGCGGCGATCTACAGCCTCGCCGTTCTCCCCTACGCGCTGCGCAGCGTCTCGCCTCTCGACCTCGTGATCGGGCTGCTCGCGGCCCTCGTGTGCGGCGGCGCCGGTGACCTCCTCGCGCGCCGGGCGGTGCTGCGCCGACGCCACGTGGCCAGCACCGTCGTCTTCCTCGCCGGCGCCATGCTCACGGGTCTGGCACTGGGTGCGGTGGCGATCGCTCAGGGTGTCGCTCTCCCCCTCGCGATCATTCCGGTTCTCGCGTACCCCGCCCTCTCCGCCGCCCTCGCCCGGGGCCGGGGAGCGCTCCGGACGCTCACCGTGGAGCGGCGACGCCTTTCGACCGCGATCGGCGCACGGGCGCGCGCCGACGATCTGGGCACGCGACGGGTTCGCGCGGGCCTGCACGAGGCCGCGGAGCTCCTCCATCGCGACGCGCAGGGTGCGGCGGTGCGGCTCACGCTGCAGCAGCCGCAGCCGACGGAGGCCGAGATCACGGCGTTCCTGGCGGGCCTGCGCCCGCTCGCCGGCGCCGTGCGCGGGGCCCTCGACGCGCCCGCGGCGGTCTCGACGGCCGTCCCGCTGGACCCCCTGCTGCAGACCTGGGGGCGGGCGATGCCGGTGCGCGCCGATATCGGCGACGACGCGAGGAACGTGCTCCTCGGCGATCCGGGGCTCGCCCGTGACGTCGTCGACGTCGTCGCTGAGGGGCTGCTGAACGTCGCCAAGCACGCCCGCGTCCGCACCGCCGACATCGAGGTGCGGATCACCCCCACCGCGGCGGGCCCGCGCCTTCGCGTGCGGGTGATGTCCCCCGGCGCACCGTCGCCCCGGGCGCGGCTGCGCGCGGACTCGCGCGCGCACCTCCTCGGTGCGCGACTCACGGCGGCGGCAGACACCGCCGTGCTCGAGGCGGTCTTCGCGGTCGCGCACGACACCGCGGCATCCGGTTCTGTCGTGTCGACCGACCATTTTCGCGGGGGCGTTTCGAACGGGGACTAGCGTCGGCACCGATGTCCGAGCTGTCCTCTCTCCTGCCCCTGGCCGTCGGCATGGCGATCTCGCCGCTGCCGATCGTCGCCGTCGTCGCGATCCTTCTCTCGGCGCGCGGCCGCACAGCCGCACCCGCGTACACCGCCGGCTTCCTCCTGGTCACCGTCGCCGTCGTCGCAATCGGCGCGGCGACATCGGCGGGCGCCTCGGCGGCGTCGCAGGGCACGGGCGGCAAGATCGTCGTTCTCGTGCTCACCGCGCTCCTCACCGTCGGGTTCACGGTCTTCGCGGTCATGAGCTGGCGGGGTCGCCCGAAGCCCGGAGCGGCGCCGACCGTCCCCTCGTGGCTGGCGGCGGTGGACACGATCACCCCCGGACGCGCCGTCGGACTCGGCGTGCTCATGGCCGTGACCAACAGCAAGAACGTGCCGTTGGAGCTCAAGGGCGGCGCCCTCCTCGGCAACGCCCACCTCCCCGTCGCCGTCACGGTGCTGCTGTGCCTCGCCCTCGCTGTCGCGGGGTCGCTCACCCTCGTGATCCCGACGCTCCTCGGCGCCACGGGCCTGCCCCGCATCGTCCACTCCCTGGAGCGCCTGAAGAACGAGATGATCGCGCACAACGCCATCATCATGACCGTGCTGTTCGCCGTGCTCGCCGCCACGGAAGCCGGACACCTGATCCACCAGCTGACCGCGTGAGGACTCCCATGCACACCCCCTCCTCCGACCCCACCGTCGCTGCCGCCCCCGCCGGAACCTTCCGCGGCCTCCTCGAGCGCGGGGTGCTGTCGTGGCGTGGCATCCGCTTCGCCCTGCCGCCCGTGGGCGAACTACGCTGGCGCGACCCGATCGCGGCGCCGGATGCCGACGGCGAGACGGATGCCACGGCCTTCGGCCCCGCGTGCCCGCAACCGGCGAACCCGGCGATCCCGCTCGGCGAGGATGCGGTGCTCGACGAGGACTGCCTCTCGCTGAACGTGTGGGCGCCCGCCGAGGCCGCCGAGGCGCCGCGCCCGGTCATGGTGTGGCTGCACGGCGGCGCCTACACCTTCGGCTCGTCCAGCCAGCCGCTCTACGACGCGACGTCGATGGTGTCCTCGGGCGACGTCATCGTCGTGACGGTGAACTACCGCCTCGGTGCCCTGGGGTTCCTCGACCTGTCGCACGCGGTGCCCGGCGCCGGGTTCGACGGCAATCTCGCGCTCAAAGACGTGCTGCTGGCCCTGCGGTGGGTGCAGCGCAACGTCGCCGCCTTCGGCGGCGACCCGGCTCGCGTGACGGTGTTCGGCGAATCCGCGGGCGGCGGTCTGGTCACGACGCTCCTGGCCACCCCGTCGGCCGCGGGCCTGTTCCACCGCGCCATCGCCCAGTCCTCACCCGCGTCGAGCGTCTACGGCGTCGACCGCGCCCAGAGGGTGGCCGAGCAGTTCCTGACCCAGCTCGGGATCGACCCCACCGACGCGGGCGCACCCGATGCGCTGCGGTCGACCTCTGCCGACGCGATCGTCGAGGCGGGCAAGGCCGTCTACGCGGCGGTCCCCACGACCGACCCCGGCACGCTCGCCTTCGCCCCCGTCGTCGACGGCGACCTTCTTCCCGAGGCGCCGGTCACGGTGCTGCGCGAGGGGCGCGGCATCCCCGTGCCCCTGCTCATCGGCACGAACAAAGACGAAGCGTCGCTGTTCTCGTTCATGAAGTCACCGCTCATCCCCATCACGGGCGACCGCATCGACCAGATGTTCGCCGACATGGCCGCCGAGAATCCCGCCGTGCAACTGCCCACCCGCGAGCAGGTGCTCACGGCGTACGAACACGTGCGGCACCGCGCGATCGGCCTGGGCGTCGCGCGCGACATCGGCTTCCGCCTCCCGACGCTGTGGATCGCCGAGGGACACGCGGCCGCGGCACCGGTGTGGCTGTACCGCTTCGACCACGCGTCGCCGTTCCTGCGCCTCATCGGCCTCGGCGCGACGCACGCGACGGAGCTTCCGTACCTCTGGGGCAACCTCGTGAGCGGGCCGAAGGACATGACCTTCCGCCTCGGCGGACACCGTGTCGCTGAGCTGATCTCCGCGCGGATGCAGTCGCGGTGGACCGCGTTCGCGCGGGGCGAGGAACCCGATGCGCCGAACGCCCCCGTGTGGCCGCCCTTCACCGTCGAGGGGCCGCACGCCCGTGCGACGCTCGTGATCGACCGTCACGACCTCGTCGTCGACGACCTCGACGGCGGACTCCGCCGCGCCTGGGGTGATCAGACACTGTCGTTCTCCTGAGCGGGGGAATACCACACCCGCCCCACGCAGCCCGAGCGGCTGGAAAAGGCCGCGCGATCGGGGTAGGGGTAGAAGTATGAGCCAGCATATTCCCGCGGCACCTGACACCCCCCGACTCGAGGTCGACGATGTCATCGTCGTCGACAAGAAGCGCGTCCGTACCGCCATCGGCGGCACCGTGGTCGGCAACTTCATGGAGTGGTTCGACTTCGGCATCTACGGCTACCTGGCGGTGACCCTCGCGGTCGTCTTCACCTCCGACCTTCCCGAACCCTGGGGTCTGCTCGTGACCCTCCTGGGCTTCGCCATCTCGTTCCTCGTCCGCCCCTTCGGCGGATTCGTTCTGGGCCCCCTGGGCGATCGCATCGGTCGCCAGAAGGTGCTCTTCCTCACGATGGCCATGATGGCCGCCGCCACGGCCCTCATCGGCATGCTCCCGACCTCCGCGGCGATCGGCCTCTGGGCGATCGTGCCGCTGTACCTGCTCAAGATGGTGCAGGGCTTTTCCACCGGTGGCGAGTACGCCGGAGCGACCACGTACGTTTCGGAGTTCTCCCCCGACCGCTCCCGCGGCTTCTGGTCGTCGTGGCTCGACGTCGGCTCGTACGTCGGGTTCGCCGCCGGTGCCTCGGTCGTGGCGATCACGACCGCCGTCACCACCGCGATCTCGGGAGAGAACGCCATGGTCGAGTACGGGTGGCGCATCCCGTTCCTCCTCGCCATCCCGCTCGGCATCGTCGCGATCTACTTCCGCCTCCGCATCCCCGAGACCCCCTCGTTCGAGCAGGCGCACGCCGTCGAGGCCGCGCAGGAGGTCGGGTCCGACGACCCGATGGCCCGCCAGGGTCTCGCCGGCATCGTGCGCCACCACTGGCGCGCCCTGCTCATCGGCATCGCCCTGGTCGCCGCGACGAACTCCGCCGGGTACGCCCTCACCAGCTACATGCCGACCTACCTCGAAACGGAGGTCGGCATCTCCAACCTCGGTGCGGCCATCGCCACGGTGCCGGTGCTGCTGGTGATGTCGGCGGTGCTCCCCTTCATCGGGAAGCTCAGCGACCGGATCGGACGGAAGCCCGTGTACGCCATCGCCGCGACCTCCGCGCTGGTGCTGCTCGTCCCGGCCTTCCTCATCATGCAGATCGGTGAGCTGTGGGCGGTCATCATCGCCCTGTTCCTCGCGGCGGTCCCGGTGGCGTTCTACGTCGCGATCTCGGCATCCGCTCTGCCGGCCCTCTTCCCCACCGCCTCGCGCTTCGGGGCGATGGCCGTGGCGTACAACATCGCGGTGTCGCTCTTCGGCGGCACGACCCCGCTGTTCAGCCAGGCGCTCATCGAGTGGACGGGCAACACCCTCATGCCGGCGTTCTACATCATGTTCTTCGCCGCCCTGGGACTCATCGCTCTGCTGTCGATGCGCGAGACCGCCCGGCGCCCGTTGCTGGGCTCGGTGCCGGCGGTGGAGACACCCGCCGAGGCGGAGGCCGTCGTCGCCCGCCAGGACGAGGATCCGCTCATCGACACCTCGACGATGCCCCTGGAGCTGCGCCGCCCCTGAGACGCGACGTGTCCCCGGCCGGTCTAGGTGTACTCGGTCATGAGGTTGGTGACAGTCGGCTGATCGGAGGTCGGCCGCCGCAGGCGGTGTGTGGTCGATCGTAGTTGTAGTGCTCGAGCCAGGGTGCGAGCGCTTCAGCGCGATGCTGGTTAGAGACGTAGGGGGCGCGGTAGGCCCAGTAGTCCTGCATGGTGCGGTTGAAGCGTTCAGCCTTGCCGTTCTGCCAGGGACAGTGCGGCCTGGTCGTGATGTGTTTCGCGCCGAGTGCGGCCAATTGCCCCTGGAACGTGGCCGA
The DNA here is from genome assembly GCF_057167165.1 of Microbacterium sp. ZW3a. Lineage (NCBI taxonomy): Bacteria > Bacillati > Actinomycetota > Actinomycetes > Micrococcales > Microbacteriaceae > Microbacterium > Microbacterium sp. ZW3a. Next base: position 2,451,532 of record NZ_CM169903.1, read on the forward strand.
AACCGTGTAGTTCTTGGCGTTGTCGGTCATGACCTCGCGGATCCGGATGCCGTGGCGGGCGTAGAACTCCGCCGCGGCGGCGAGGAACGCCGCGCAGGTGGTGCCCTTCTCATCGGGGAGGATCTGCGCGAACGCGAGTCGGGAGTGGTCGTCGACGGCGACGTGGACGTAGTCGAACCCGAGCTTCACCCGGCGGTCCCTGCCGTGGTTGTGATCGATGAAGTCAGGACCCTGGGAGCGCCAGCCGCCACCGGCGGGGATGCGGCCGAGCTTCTTGACGTCGATGTGGATCAGATCCCCCGGGGTGGCGCGCTCGTAACGGATCTGGGTGCGCCGCGATGCGCGCAACGCGATCCCCGTGACCGGGTCCAGCTCATGCAACGCCGGAAGGCCCGCCCTCGCGATCAACCGGGAGGCTGTGCGCGGGCTGACACCGCAACGGCGGGCGATATCGTCGCGCCCGAGCCGCTCCCGCGAGCGCAGCTCGACAACGGCGGCCGCTGTCGCCACGGGAGTCGCCGTCGGCGACGAGATGGGACGCGAGGACCGATCCGACAGTCCCGCCTCGCCCGCCGCACGGTAGCGGACAAGCCAGCGATGGGCACACTGTCGCGAGACGCCCATCTCCTTCGCGACATGTGAAACAGGTCGGCCGGCGAGGACCCGGCGCACGAGAATCAGACGGCCCATGACAGTGAGCCGCGCATTACGGTGGACCAAGAGAAGGCCTCCACTTCGGTGACGTTAGACACCACCAATCGTGGAGGCCTTCTCCCTATCCGAGTGTCACCAACGTGCCGACCGAGTACATCAGGACCCGGTCGGGGACGCGGCATCTCGCGGCGATCGAGCACGCCGGAGCGCGAGCCGGTCATCGTCGCGCGTGCGCAGGTGCGAGAACAGCGCGGCCAGGAGGAGGGCCGTTCCCGCGCCGACGAGCGCTCCGCCGACGGTGTCGGACAGCCAGTGGGCGTGCAGGTACGTGCGGCTGAACGCCATCAGCACGATCCACGCACCGCCGACCAGACGCACCCAGATCGACGGGAAGATGATGCCCGCAACGATCGCGAGGGTCGCCGCGTTCGCGGTGTGCCCCGAGGGGAACGAGCCGTAGTCCGAGAGCACGAGGATGTCTTGCGGTCGGGCCCGACCGAACGTCTGTTTGAGCACCTGGACCAGCAGCGCACTGGCGGCCACGGCGGCGAGGAAGTACAGCGCGGCCCAGCGACGACCGATCAGCACGAGAGCGAGCGCGCCCCCGACCGGAACGATGAGGATCGCGGTCACGTACCCGCCGATCTGGTTCATCACCAGCGCGAAAGAGAGGAGCGCCGGTGACGGGGCGCCCGCAAAGAGCTGGTTCCACCACACGTCGAGCGTGAACGGGCTGGCACCTCGGACGTACACCCAGGCGCCCAATCCGCACGCCAGAGCGATGAGCACGAGACCGACCAGGCCCCAGGCGCGTTCGAAGCGCACCATCAGCGGCGGCACACGGTCGGAATCGAGGTCCATCGGCCCATGATGCCCGCCCCGACGGGGCAGCGGAACTCCGCGAGACGCTCTGCTACTGTTCGCTCCGGTCACGGAGCGAGGCGCTCGACGGTCCGGGGACGCACGAGCAGCCACAGCGCGAGAACGCCGAGGACGGCGCACCCGACCATCACGGAGGCCATCGTCGTGGCGGTGATGCCCGAGCCGGTGGCCAGCAGCCCGACCACCGGCGAGATGACACCGGCGATACCGAAGTTCGCCGCGCCGATGATCGACTGCGCCGTGCCCGCGGCCTTGCCGTGGCGGTCGAGGGCGAGCACCTGCGCGCACGGGAACGTGAACCCGCACGAGGTCATGAACAGAAACAGCGGCACGATCGTGCCCCACAGCCCGAAGCCCAGCTGGTCGAAGACGACGATGACCGTGGCCCACAGCACCAGCGACGCGGTCGAGAACGCCAGCACCCACTGCGGGCCGAAGCGCGCCGCCAGACGGGATGCCACCTGCACGCCGATCACGAGACCGACGGAGTTCGCGGCGAACAGCAGACCGTACTGCTGAGCGTCGAATCCGTAGCTCTGCTGAAAGAGGAACGACGAGGCCGACAGGTACGAGAACAGACCGCTGAAGGTCATTGCCCCGATGACCAAGACCCCGATGAAGACGCGGTCGCGGAAGACGCTGGCATACCGCTGCCACACGGTGGTGGAGCCGGCACCGCCACGACGAGCGGCGGGCAGGGTCTCGGGAATGAAGATGATGGCCGACACCAGCATGACCGCGCCGTAGGCGGCCAGCACCCAGAAGATGCCGCGCCACGGCATCACGGTGAGCAGGATCGACCCGGCCAGGGGCGCGAGGACCGGCGCGACACCCGAGACCAGCGCGAGGCGCGACAGCATCACGACCAAGCGGCGGCCGCCGAAGAGATCGCGCACGATCGCGGCGGCCACGACGCCACCCGCGGCGGCACCCGCGCCCATGAGCACGCGGGCGATCGACAGCGTCCCCAGGGTGGGCGCGAGAGCGGCGAACACGCTCGCGGCGACGTGCAGGGCGGTGACGATCAACAGCGGGATGCGGCGGCCGACCTTGTCGCTGAGGGGTCCGACGATGAGCTGCCCCAGGGCGAAGCCGACCATCGTGCCCGTGAGCGTGAGCTGGATCGCCGCCGCCGAGGTCTGGAAATCGGCCTCGAGAATCGGGAACGCCGGCAGGTAGAGGTCGATCGTGAACGGACCGAGCGCGGTCAGCGCCCCGAGCAGCACGATGTAAAGCACACGCCGGGCGGCCGGGATGCTGTCGCCCGGGTGCAGCACGACCGGGGCGGTCGCCGGATTGCTCCCGAGCGCGCGGATCGCCCCCGAGGCGGGGTGCTCGCGGCGGTCGGTCGGAGGGATCACGGGATGAGAGGCAGTATCGAGCACGTCAGTCAGTTCGTTTCGCAACACGGACGGCCCGGCACGGGCCGGGCTGAAATCGAGGGGGGATCATCGAACCTCGAATCGATTCGACATCGTCATACTAGCGCGCGGCGCGGGTTCCCCACCATCCCGGCTCGCGGGTTCCTCCCAGGCCGCCGTCGCATTCATCCGCATAGGCTGGGGGCCATCGGACCGGACCGATGCCTCCCGCCGCCAGAGAGAGACAGCACAGAACGCATGAGCCCCTCCCCCGACAAGCGCACGAGCGGCAACCCCGCGACGCAGGCCGACATCAACCTCACCGTCAAGCAGCAGCGCGAGCAGAAGCGGCAAGAGAAGCTGGCCGACTACCAGAAGCAGATCGCGCGCCGCAGGCGGAGCAAGCTCGTCTGGTGGGTCGTGGGATCGACCGCGGCCGTCGCCGTGATCGGCATCGTCGTGGCATCCATCGTGTTCGCCCCCGCTCCGCCGCCCAGCTACGAGGCCGGCAACAGCACGGGTCGCGAGATCGACGGCGTGCAGACCTTCGAGAACGAGGCCGACCACGTCGAGGGCACGGTCACCTACGAGCAGACCCCGCCCGCCGGCGGACCGCACAACCCGTACTGGCTCAACTGCGGCGTGTACACCGAACCGCAGCAGAACGAAAACGCGGTGCACTCGCTCGAGCACGGTGCCGTCTGGATCACCTACGACCCGGAGCGCGTCGACGCCGCCGGCATCGAGGCACTGGAATCGGTCATGCCCTCCAGCTACGCCATCCTCTCGCCGTACCCCGGCCTGGACACCCCGGTCGCCGTGAGCGGCTGGAACCACCAGCTCAAGGTCGACGACCCCGCCGACCCGCGCATCACGGAGTTCTTCACCGAGTTCTGGCGCAGCCAGAACGTTCCCGAGCCCAACGCCACGTGCTCGGGCGCGGTCAACGGCCCCGGCAAGGCCTGACATGAGCGACGACGCCCCGGTCGCCCGGCCGGCGGCGCGGCGGATCGTCCTCGCGGTCGCCGTGGTCGCCCTGCTCGCGGTCGCCTTCGCCGTCGGACGATTCACCGCGTTCGGGGCGACGGCGACTCCCGCCACACCCACGACCACCTCCGCGGATGCGGGCTTCGCCCGCGATATGCAGGTGCACCACACCCAGGCCGTCCTCATGGCGATGGAGATCTACCGCAAGACCTCCGACCCCGAACTGCGCGTGCTGTCATACGACATCGCCACCGCCCAGTCCGGCCAGCGCGGCGAGATGTTCGGGTGGCTCGTCGAGTGGGGTCTCCCGCAGGCGTCGTCGCAGCCCCTCATGGCGTGGATGGAAGCGTCCGGAGAGCACAGCCACGGCGACACCGCCGCGCTGTCGCAGGACGAGCTCCTCGCCGAGATGGGCATGGCGTCGGATGCCGAGCTCGACCAGCTCCGCGCGCTCGAGGGACAGCCCGCGGACTGCCTCTTCCTCGAGCTGATGATCCGCCACCACCAGGGCGCGATTCCCATGGCCGAGGCCGTCATCGAGCTCGGCGACGAGCCGCGCGTGCGCGAAGTGGCCCAGGCGATCGTGACCGGCCAGTCCGCGGAGATCGACGCGATGCGCAGCATCCAGACGCGCCTGGCCTGCGCCGGCTGAGTTCCCTCGCACGACCGAAGGGCGTGGCATCCGTGATCCGGATGCCACGCCCTTCGTTGTTTCTCGAGCTCAGCCCTTCGTCGAGCCGGCGAGCAGGCCCCGGACAAAGAACCGCTGCAGGGCGATGAAGACCGTGAGCGGAATGAGGATCGCGATGAACGCCCCCGCGGTGAGCAGGTACCAGTCCTGCCCGCGGCTTCCGGTCATCTCGGCCAGGAGCTTGGTGATCGGAGCGACGTTTCCGTCGGCGAAGATCAACGCCACCAGAAGGTCGTTCCACACCCACAGGAACTGGAAGATCGCGACCGACGCGACCGCCGGCATCGTCAGCGGCAGGATGATCCGGAAGAAGATCTGCCCGTGGCCGGCGCCGTCCACGCGCGCCGCCTCGATGACATCGCGCGGAATCTCCGACATGAAGTTGTGCAGCAGGAAGATCACCAGCGGCAGGGCGAAGATCGTGTGCGCGATCCAGACCTGCGCGTAGCCGGCCTGGCCGATTCCCTGGATCATCGGGATGCCGAAGATCGTGCCGCCCGAGAACAGCTGGAGCAGCGGGATCAGCGCCATCTGGATCGGCACGATCTGCAGCGCGAACACGAGGATGAACAGCATGTTCCGGCCGCGGAACTCCATCCAGGCGAAGGCGTACGAGGCCAGCAGCGCCACCGTGATCGGGATGATCGTGGCGGGAAGCGTGATCGCGATGGAGTTGACGAACGCGCCCGCCATGTTGAGCTGGCTGTTTCCGGCCTGGAGCGCCGTGGCGTAGTTGTCGATCGTGAACCCGGGGTTCTGGAAGATCGTCCACCACCCCGTGGTCTGGATCAGCTGCTGCGGGCGGAACGACGACAGGAACAGCCCGAACGTGGGCAACGTCCACAGCACGGCGATGACGAGCGCGGCGATCGTGGCGCCGCGAGAGGTCAAGCGCCTCTTCGCGCCGGCGGCGACACCGCGCTCGGCTTTGCGCTCACCGCGGGTGAGCTCCTCCCGGGTCTCGGGGTCGACGGGCAGGTCGATGGGGGTGACGGCCGACATCAGCGGACCTCCTGTTGCTTGCGCAGCTGCACCGCGTTGTAGACGACGAGCGGAAGGACGAGCACGAAGAGCACCACCGCGAAGGCGGCCGCACGGCCCTGCTCGAAGCTGCGCAGCTGCGTGTACATCTCATTGGCGATGACCGAGGTGTTGTTGGTGCCGGCGGTCATCGTGCGCACGATGTCGAACACCTTCAGCGACGCGATCGCGATCGTGGTCAGCACGACCACGAGCGACCCCCGGATGCCGGGGACGACGACGTTCATGAACCGCTGCCACGCGTTCGTGCCGTCGAGCTCGGCGGCCTCCAGCTGCTCGGTGGGTACGCCCTTGATCGCCGCCGAGAGGACGACCATGGCGAAACCGGTCTGCACCCAGATGAGCACGACGATGAGGAACAGGGTGTTCCACGGTTCCACGGCGAGGAAGTTCACCGGCTGCCCGCCCAGCCACACGATGACCTGGTTGAGGAAGCCGATCTGCTCCTGACCGGCCGGACGGCTGGTGTACATGAAGCGCCAGATGATCGAGGCGCCCACGAACGAGATGGCCATCGGCAGGAAGACGAGGATCTTGTAGTACTTTTCGCCCCGCGCCTTGTCGATGAAGTAGGCGTAGGCGAGGCCGGCGACCGTCGAGACGATCGGGGTGATGACCACCCAGACGATGGTGTTCACCACCACGCGCACGCCCTGCGGCTGCGTGAAGATCCAGACGAAGTTCTCGAGGCCCACGAAGGTGTCACCCGTGCGGTTGAAGAAGGCCTGACCGGTGGTCTGCACGGCGGGGACGATGAGACCCACCACGAGCAACAGGATGGCCGGGGCGAGGAAGGCCACGAGCTGGAACAGCGAGCCGGCACCCTTGCGGGCCCGCATGTCGAGGAAGAAGAAGCCGAGACCGACGAAGGCGGCCGCGATGATGGCCCATTGGTACGACTGCAGCAGCCACAGCACCAGGGCGGGGGTCACGACGCAAGCCGCGAGCCGGGCGATCGTGTATCCGCGCCCGCGACGCGGGGCGATCTCCACGAGGAAGAGGATGAGACCCACGACCGCCACGAAGACGCCGATGATGATCGGGATCTCCAGGAACGGCGAGAGGGTGCTCAGCCATTGGAAGAATTCGCGCATGGGGAACCTTTCGAGTGCGTCGACGGACTCTCAGGGGAGCCGACGGGGTCGCCCCTCCGAGGAGGAGCGACCCCGTGGCATCCGGATCAGCTGGACGGCCAGCCGGCCTCGATCTGCTCCAGAACGGTGGCCGTGGGCGTGCCGTTCACGAAGGAGTTCATCCCGGCCCAGAAGGTCCCCGCGCCGACGGCGGAGGGCATCAGGTCAGAGGCATCGAAGCGGAACGTGGTCGCCGGGTCCTGCAGGATCGTGATGGCCTGCTGCAGGATCGGGCTGGAGGCGTTCTCGGCGTCGAGGCCGGTGTTGGCGGAGATGACACCACCCAGGGACACGCGCGAGTTGGCCCACTCGGGGCTGGAGAGGTACTCCTGCACCTTCTGGGTCGCCTCGCTGTCGCTGAAGGCCGCGACGATCTCGCCACCACCGGTGACGACGTTGCCGGTCGCGCCGGCCTCGAAGGGCGGGGTGAGGAACGCCCAGATGTCGCCGTCTTCGGCGACGGTGCCGCCGGCGTCGGTGATGAAGCCGTCGTAGAACGACGCCTGGTGGTGCAGCGCGCACTGACCGTTCACGAGCGCGGTAGCCGGGTCACCGAAGGGCGTCGTCACGATCGTGTCGATGCCACCGAAGCCCGCGTTGACGTAGGTGGGGTTGAGCGCGATCTTGCCGAACTCGTCGAACGCCGAGGCGATCTGCGGGTCGGTGAAGGTGATCTCGTTCTCGACCCACTGGTCGTAGACCTCGGGGCCGGACTGGCGCAGAACGATGTCCTCGATCCAGTCGGTGCCGGGCCAGCCCGTGGCGGCGTCGGAACCGAAGCCGATGCACCACGGGGGCGTGTTGGTGGTCTGCTGGATCTGGGCGGTGAGGTCGAGCAGGCCCTGCCAGTCGCTCGGCACGGTCCACCCGTTGTCGGCGAACTGCTGCGGCGAGTACCAGACCCACCCCTTGACGCTGGCCATGAGCGGCGCGCCGTACTGGGTGCCGTCGTACTGGCCGTAGCCGGCCCAGTCCTCCGACCAGTACTCCTCGACGTTGGCCACGACGGCCTCGGGAGCGGGCTTGAGGAAGCCTTGGGCAGCCATGTCGCGCATGAGACCCGGCTGCGGGAAGATCGCGATGTCGGGGGCGTTACCGCCCTGCGCGCGCACGGCGATCTGCGCCTCGAACTCCTTCGACGCCTCGTACTGGATGTCGATGTCGTTCTCGGCCTCCCAGTCCGCCCAGGACTGGTCGAGCAGTTCGGCTTCGGTGTCAGAGATCGTTCCGTAGACGGTGACGACGTTCGAGTCGCCTCCGCCGTCGCCGCCCCCGCTGCTGGCGCCGGGTCCTCCCGAACATCCGGCCAGAGCGATGCCGGCAACGCCGGCCAGGGCAATCGGCGCCAAAAGGCGACGACGCTGTGTCAGGCCCATGTGGTCCTCCTCATCGAGTCACTGTTGGTGCATCGGGCCCCGTCGGGAACCGATTCCAGGCAACGCTAAGCCCAATCCCTGCGATCCGCAACAGGGTGCATATCACGAACGGGTAACTTGCGTCTTTCCGCGGAATTCCCGAGCATTCGCGCTCGGGAACCGGTTCCATGTTGTCGGGGAATCGGATACTCTCATGCAGGTCGACGCTGAGGTCGACGTCGTGATGCAGGAGTCGACTCATGAGTGGTATCGCCGATGTGGCACGCCTGGCGGGCGTGTCGAAGTCGACCGCCAGTCGCGCCCTCACCGGTGGCGGATACGTTTCCGACGAAACCAAGCAGCGGGTGACGGATGCCGCCGCCTCACTGGGGTACGTCCCCTCCACCAGCGCGGTGAGCCTCGCGACCGGCAGGACGCGCACGATTGCGCTGATCGTCCCCAAGGTGAATCGGTGGTACTTCGGCTCCATCGTGGAAGGCGTCGAGCGCTCGCTCATCCCCCGGGGGTATGACGTCACCCTGTACGTGGCCGAGCCCGGCTCTCGGGATCGAGAGAGCCTCTACTCGACGTACCTCGCGCGGAAGCGATTCGACGGCGTCATCGCCGTCGCCCTCGAACCGGGCGACACCGATCTGGAGAGACTGCGTGCGATCGACAAGCCAACGGTCTGCATCGGTAACCCGCTGCCGGGCATCCCGACGCTGGGACTCGACAACATCGGCATCACCCGCATCATCACCCAGCATCTGATCGCCCTGGGACACACCGACATCGCCTTCGTCGGCAGCACACCGCCGACCAATGCGCCGGCGCGCGACGTCGACGAACGCTCGATCGGCTACCGCACCGCCATGGACGACGGCGGGCTGGCGGTGCGTATCCGCAACGTCCCCTCGACGTTGACGATCACCGACGCGTACGCCGCCGCCGCCTCGTTCCTCGCCGATGCCAGTTCGCGCCCGACCGGCGTCGTCGCCGCGTGCGACGAGGTGGCGATCGGGGTCATCATCGCGGCGCGCCGCATGGGAATCTCGGTGCCCACCGAGCTCAGCGTCGTGGGGATCGACGGCCACGACTACGCCGAGATGTTCGCGCTCACCACGATCGAACAGTTCCCCGACGCCCAGGGCGTCGAGGCGACGCGTCTCCTGTTGTCGATCCTCGACGGCCACCACCCCCCGCCCCGCACTCCGGCGGAGACACGCCTGGTGGTGCGCGCCTCCACCGCTCCCCCGCGCACGGGATGACCACAAAGGGGCCCCGGATGCCATGGCATCCGGGGCCCCTTTCTTCTGTGGTTCAGTCCGCCTGGCGCGATCCCGCGCGGCGGCGGGCGATCAGGCCGAGTCCGGCCAGCGCGGCAGCGGCGAGCACACCGGCACCGATCCAGCCAGCGTCCACACCCGTCTGGGCGAGCGCACCGGAGTTCGAGCTGGAGCCCGAGCCGGTCGCCGCGCCCGAGCCGGTGCCGCCCTGGCCGGAGCCGTCCTGGCCGGAGCCGTCCTGGCCGGAGCCGGCAGCGGCCACCGTGCGCAGCGGGAGGCTGAGCGTGGTCCCGCTCGGCTCAGCCGTCAGCGACACCACGCTCGCCTCGGCGGCACCGGCCGGAACCGGAAGGACCACCGTGGCGCTGCCGTCGACGACGGTGGCCTGCACCGGCTCGCCCTCGGCGATCGCCGCGGACAGCGTGGTGTTCACCGGCGCACCCAGCGAGGTGAGGTTGAGGTTCGACACCGTGAAGGTCGCGGTCGTCCCGCGCTCCACCTCGGCGGGGACCCCCGTGACCTGCACCGAGCGAGCGGTGAAGTCGGGCGTCAGCCCCAGGTTCTCACTCAGGTAGGCGATCCACCCGTCGCGGTCGATCAGACCCGAGTCCCGCGTGTCGGCACCCTCGCGGAGGACGGTGAACGCGTCACCGCCCTGCAGGAGGAAGCTGAACGATGCCACGCGGTACTCGCGCTCGGGGTCGACCGCCGTGCCGTCGATCCAGATACCGGTGATGCGCTGCCCCGCAGCCCGCGACGCGTCGTAGGTGACGCGCACGTTCTCGGACACACCGAGAGCGAGATCGCGGTCACGACCGGCCGTGTCACCCCACTGCTGCTCGAAGACGCGGCGCAGCTGGTCACCGGTCAGCGTGGTCGTCCACAGGTTGTTGACGAAGGGCAGCACCGCGTTGGCCTCGGCCAGGGTGATGACGCCATCCTCGCCGTGGAGCAGGTCGGCACGGAGCCCACCGGGGTTCACCAGGGCGATCTCCGCTCCCCCGCGCGCCGGGTCGGCGAGCGTGCTGCGCAGCGCGTCGGCGACGAGGCCGCCGAGAGCCGACTGCTTCGAGCGGTCGTCACGCTGACCGCCGGCGTACACGCCGTCGACGTACGCGCCGCCGCGGAAGGCGGTGGTGATGTCGGCGGTCACCGATCCCACCGGCTGTGCACCGACGCGATCGGCTTCGGTCCGGGCGAGACGAACGATCGCGTCGACCTCCGCCACGCGCGGGTAGGTCGCGATCAGCTCGCGATCCAGAGCGGCGCTGTTCTCGGCCGTCTGCGCCGGGTTGTTCGGCACGGTCGCCGCGGCGAGCCGGCTGACATTGCGGGCGGTGTAGTCGACGATCTCGCCGTTGTCACGGTCGACAGTCAGGACGATCTGGCCGATGTTCTCGCCGTAGCTTCCCGTCTGCACGATCGGGCGGGTGCCCTCGGCGCCGGGGATCGGCGCGTCCCACGCGTACTTCTGGTGCGTGTGACCGGTGAAGATCGCGTCGACCGCGGCATCCGTCTCGTTCACGATCTTCGCGAACGCGCCACCGGCGGCGACGGCCTGCTCGATCGTCGTCTTCGTCGATTCACCCTGCGCCGCGCCCTCGTGGTACTGCGCCACGATCACGTCGACCTGGTCCTTGATCGCGGCGACCACGCGGTTGACCTCGGCCACCGGCTCGCGGAACTCGACCCCTTCGATGCCACCGGGCGAGACGAGCTGCGACGTCTCACGCGTCACCGCGCCGATGACGCCGACGCGTACGCCGTCGACCTCGACGATGGCGAACTCGGGAAGCAGCGGCTTTCCGTCGCGGAACACGTTCGCGGCCAGGTACGGGAAGTTCGCCTCCTCGGACACCTCGCCGGTCAGGACGTCGGCGCCGCGGTCGAACTCGTGGTTGCCGGCAGCGGATGCCGCCAGGTCGAGCGCGTTCAGCACGTCGAGCGTGGGCTCGTCGTTGAAGTACGCCGAGGCGAACAGCGAGGCGCCGATGTTGTCACCGTTGGAGAGGAAGAGCGAGTTGGCATCGCCGTACTGGGCGCGCAGCTGCTCGACGGTACCGGCGAACTTCACCGTGTTGGCGTCGATACGACCGTGGAAGTCGTTGATGCCGATCAGGTTGACCTCGGTGGTGTTCGACAGGTCCAGTCCGACGACCACGGGGTCGTGGTCGCTGGAACGGTAGGGAGAGGCGTCGTAGAAGTTCGTCGCGTTGTAGTTGTACCGGCTGTACTCGAGCGCCAGCGCCTCGACGGCGTTGATGTTCCAGACGTCGGTGCCGGTGACCAGCTCCTGCGCCGACTCCGACGCGAGGATGTGGTCGAGCGAGCCGGACTGACCGCTGAACGAGTACGAGTACTTGCCCGTGCTGGCTCCGAGGCTCTCGTAGCCAGCGTCGCGGAAGACCTGGATCGGGTCCTCCTGCGTGTAGGCGTTGAAGTCTCCGATGAGGAAGACGTCGTCGGTACCGGCTGCGGTGGCGCGCTGGTCGGCGAAGCTCACGAGAGCCTGCGCCTGACGCACGCGGTCGCCGTTGAAGGCACCCTGCACGCCGTTGGCGTTGTCACCCGTGGCCGCCGGGGTGCTGTCGCCCTTCGACTTGAAGTGGTTGACGATCGCGAGGAACGTGGCATCCGCGTCATCCACCGGCGCGAACACCTGAGCGAGCGGCTGACGGGCGTTGGCGAAGGCGGGGTCATCGAGGATCACGCTGTCACCGACGGGTGCGACCGCGGCCTTCTTGTAGATGAAGGCGGTGCGGATGACGTCCTCCGACGCCGGCAGAGCCGACGGCGAGGCGACGAAGGCCCACTCCTCCTGGCCGAGCGCGGTGTTCAGCGCGGCGACGAGGGTCGACAGCGCCGCATCACGGTCCTTGCCGAACTCCGCGGAGTTCTCGATCTCTTCGAGCGACACGACATCGGCGCCGAGCGCGTTGATGGCGGCGACGATCTTCGCCTGCTGGCGCTGAAGGTTCACGTCGTTCGCCGCGCCTCGCGGACCGGAGTCGGGGCAGCGGTTCGCCGTGATGGCGTTGCCCTCGCGGTCGCGGTACACCGAGGTGCAGCCGACGGCCTCGGCCGTCGTCGTGAAGTAGTTGAGCACGTTGAAGCTCGCGATGCGCACGTCGCCACCGACCTCCGCGGGTGCGGCGGTCCGATCGTTCTCGAACGTGGCGGGCTGCACCTCGGCGGCGCGGTCGGCCGTGAGCTGCTGCGTCGGCTGGAACTTCCAGGCGCTGTTGCGGTAGTCGAGCACGACCGGCTTGGTGAAGTCGACCGCGGCCCCCACACGCACCGGGGCGGTGAGCGAAAGGTACGGCAGCGGAACGTCCTTGGCGGTCGAGAGGAAGTTGAGCGACGCACCGTCGTCGAGGACGACCGCGCGGGCAGTGTTGTCGGCGACGGCCGCGACGTACTCGGGCGTGGCCGGGCGAGCAACGTCCGTGGGCGTGCGCAGGGGCGTCGTGCCGGCGGCGAGGCCGACCTCGGCGTACTGGTTGGTCGTGTACGTGTTGGTGACCGTGTAGTCGCCCTGCGGGTCGAGGAGCATGCCCTCGAAGCGCTCGCGCTCCTCGTCGGTCTTGGGCCAGCTCAGCGCGGTCGGCGTCACGGGCTCCGCGGCCTCGGTCAGGACCGAGACGAGGTCGGCGTCGGACTGCAGCTGCGTGAGGCCGTTGAACTCGCTCGCGGTGCCGGTCACCTCGACGTGGTCGCCGATCGCGACCTTCGCGGTGGCGCGCGAACCCCAGACGAACACCGCGTCCGACGCGGTGCGCGAGGCGTCGGCGGCGCCGCCGGTGCCCGCGGTCTGGATGTAGAAGCCGTTGTACCCACCGGTCGGGTACGCCGCGGTGACGACACCGCGGGTGGTCACGGTCTGACCGAGCAGCGGCGTCGCGGCGCCGGTGCCCTGGATGTCGCGGATCGACACCACGGTCCCCGGCGTCGCGGTCGGGGTGGGCGTCGCCGTCGGCGTGGCGGTAGGCGTGGCCGTCGGGGTACCCGTGGGCTCGGGGTCAGGCGTCGTCGATCCGGAGCCCTGCGGCGTGATCGTCGTCGCGTTGGTGAAGTCCGCGGAGTTGTTGTCGGTGTCGACGAAGTCGGTGCGCACCAGCGAGTTCGGCGTGGTGTTGCCGCCGTTCACGGTGGCCGCCGCGGTCTCGAACGCGACACCGGCGCCGTAGCCGAGGAAGTCGACCACGCGGGCATCGTTCACCGATCCCGCCGGCAGCGCGAGAGACTCCGTGACGTTGGCGAGCCACAGCTGTCCGGTGGTGCCCGACGGGTTCAGGCCCGTGCTCGTCACGTCGGCGGCGGGAAGCGCCTCACCGTTGGTGCCGTTGCCCGGCAAGCCAATCAGGTAGTACGCACCGGCGGCGATCGAACCGCTGAGCGTCTGAGTGTTCGCGCCGGTCGGAGCAGCGGTGCTGCTGGCCGAGCGGTACTGCAGCGACCACTGGCTGAGGTCCTGGGCGGTGTCTCCGGCGTTGTACAGCTCGACGAACTTCTGGCTGTAGGCGGCGCCGGCGCTCCCGCCCTTCAGGTAGGCCTCGTTGATCACCACCCGGGGGCCTTCGGCCGCGACGGCGGCAGGGGGGACGAGAGCGGAGCCGAGCAGAGCGACGCCGAGGGCGGCGCTGAGCGCGGACGTGAAGCGGCGCGAACGCAGCCGTGAGTGCACGGTGGGCATGAGTCTCCTGCGAAGCCGACGCAGAGCGCCGGAGAGGGATCGACGGGGGTCTCCACGACCGTAAACGATCCGCATAGCTGATTCGCAGGCTCGAATGTTTCCAGTTGGTGAACTTCCGTCTCGCCCTTCTCGACGCCGGGTTTCACCCCACTGGGAACGACGAAGGCCCGGATGCCATGGCATCCGGGCCTTCGTTGATCGCGTAGGCGACCTGAATTACTTCAGGGTCACCGAAGCGCCGGCCTCCTCGAGGGCAGCCTTCGCCTTCTCGGCGGTCTCCTTGTTCGCGCCCTCGAGCACGGCCTTGGGAGCACCGTCGACGACGGCCTTGGCCTCGCCGAGGCCGAGCGAGGTGAGCTCGCGGACGACCTTGATGACCTGGATCTTCTTGTCACCGGCGGCCTCGAGGACGACGTCGAACGAGTCCTTCTCCTCGACCTCTTCGGCGGGGGCGGCGCCACCGGCGGCGGGGCCGGCCACGGCCACGGGGGCGGCGGCGGTGACGTCGAAGGTCTCCTCGAACGCCTTCACGAACTCGGAGAGCTCGATGAGGGTGAGCTCCTTGAACGCGTCGAGCAGCTCTTCGGTGCTGAGCTTAGCCATTGTGTTTCTCCTTGATCGGGATTGTCAGCCGGGCCGGGTCAGGCCGCGGTGTCCTGCTTCTCGCGCAACGCGTCGACCGTGCGAACGGCCTTCGACGGAAGCGCCTGGAAGACGTATGCCGCCTTGGTCATCGTCGCCTTCATCGCGCCGGCGAGCTTCGCCAGCAGGACTTCACGGCTTTCGAGATCGGCGAGCTTGTTGACCTCATCCGCGGTCAGAGCGGCGCCATCGAAGTAGCCGCCCTTCACCACGAGCTGAGGGTTAGCCTTGGCGAAGGCACGCAGGCTCTTCGCGACGGCGACGGGGTCGCCGTGCACGAACGCGATGGCAGACGGGCCCTTGAGCTCGTCGTCCAGTCCCGTGACCCCCGCGTTTGCCGCGGCGATCTTGGTCAGCGTGTTCTTCACCACGGCGTACTCCGCGTCCTGACGGATGTCGTTGCGCAGCTGCTTGAGCTGGGCAACCGTCAGACCGCGGTACTCGGTCAGCAGAACGGCAGTCGAGTTCTCGAAGTGCTTCGTGAGCTCGGCGACCGATGCATCCTTCTGCGCCATGGCCACTCCTTGTGTGTACGAGGCGCTCCGCGGAAGCGGGGCGCCAGCCGAAGACACCGGGGCACGCTGCAAAAAAGAAGAGCTCCGGCGCAGGCGCACGGAGCTCAAAATCCCGATCGGGAAGAGTTACATGTTACCTGCGCAGGTCCTCTGCCTTTCGGCAGACGCTTCGATCGAGTGCGAGCACTCTGATGACCGGCGGTCTTTGGCTTGCATCCACTGTACCCCACCCCCTCCTCCGCCCCAAATCCGCCCCGGCGCCGGCGCGGCGCCGCCGCCCGCGCGCGCCGCGCCCCGCGCCGCGCACCCCCGCGCGAAAGCACACGATCCGCACGAAGACACACGATCCGAACGCCCCGACCGTGTGCACTCGTGCGGATCGTGTGCGCTCGGCCCAGGACGACGTGCGGAACGTGTGCGCTCGGCGCAGGACGACGTGTGGAACGTGTGCGCTCGGCGCCGGACGTCGTGCCGCACGGGATGTGCGACGCAGCGGGCGTCAGGAGGGAAGCGCCACGCCGAAGGCGCGAAGGCGGTCCGCCAGCGATTCGGGGGTGGCGATGTCGCGGAATCCGCCGCGACACAGCCGCCACTGAGTCTTCCCGCGGATCCAGTCCTCGCGCCGCTTCTCTGCCAGGAAGACCTGGTCGAGGGAGGCATCGCCCCGCAGCTCGGGATCGAGGTACTTCCCCTTCCCGTCGAACTCCCAGAACATCCGGCGCTCCCCCACGGCAATGTCGACGAAGTACTCCCACCCCGACGGGCCCGCCACCGGCACCTGCAGGTCGAGGTCACGGAAACCGAGTCGGAACAGCTGCAGTCGACTCACGCTCTCGCCCGGCAGCTCTGCACGCCCGTCGGCGAACTCGATGACCCACCGCGCGGCGGCCACGCCCCGCCGCCCGGTCGCCCGCGCTGCGCGCTCCCGCATCCGCTCGCGCCATGCCTCCTGTGCGGCGGCGTCGATCACGCGCTCTCGCCCCGCGACCCGCCGGAGCGCCGCGTCCGCGCACACGACGGCGACCTCGAGTCCGGCCGTCCGGGCGACGTCGAAGACGGTCCGCTCGAGAGATGTGCACCGGATGCCATCAACCTCGACGACATCGCCGTCGTCGAGGTCGTCGCTGTGTCGTCGCACACGGGCACTGCTCGACGACCGCGAATCGGCACGGACGGTGAGCTCGACCGGCCGAGCCACGAAACGGTACTGAGGGAGGTCGTGGATGACAGCGGCGGAGAGGTGCGAGACCACAGCGCCGCCCCCTCGCATCCGACGGACGACAGCCATCGCGTCGAGCCGATGGCGGGATGCCGGACGGAGGTCCTCCACGAACTCCCGCGCCGCGTACACCCCCCGATGCACGCGCCGCACCGGACCGGCCACCTCGCGGCGAAGCTGCCTCACCGGAACGTCCCGGTCGAGAAGTTCGGCACGCGAGGACAGCGCAGCCCGCGCCTGGTCGATGGTGATGTCCCGTGGCATCCGGTCAGCGTGCCCGACTCACGCCTCCTGCGACCCTGCTCCAGGCCCCGTCTGTGGACACTTCGCCACCTCCCCCGCCTGTGCAGGAGCGCCGCCCCGCGCGCCGCCCCGCACCCCGCCCCGCCCCGCACCCCGCCGAGCGCCCACGTTCGGGTCGAAGGCACACGTTCGGGACGTCCGGAACGTGGGCGTTCAACCCGAACGTGTGCTCTCGACCGACGGCGCGCGCACGACGAACGCCGCCCACACGACCGCCGCGCGCGTCAGGCCGAGGGCAGCAGCGCCCGCGTCATACGGACCACCCGCGTGGGCGTGCGGGCGGCCAGCCACACCGTGCACACGGGCGCCTCGCCGCAGGCCCACTCGGCGCACCAGGCGTGGATCGCGGCGCCCAGCCGCTCCCCGCGCGGTCGCAACCCGCCCGCGGCGGTCCGCACGAGCCAGCACACCCGTGCGTCGCCGGCCGGGAATGGCTCGACCTGCGCGTCGGCGACCGCCTCGATCAGCACCGTGACGTGCGCCCGGGGTGACAGCGCCGCGGCGATGCGCTGCATCTCGGGGAGGTTCCGCGCGTCTCCGCCGAGCAGCACCGCCCCCTCGAGATCGCGCCACAAACCTCCGTCGGGCCGTCTCAGCGCGGGCATCATGCGACCAACTTAGGTCACCCTTACCTCGGGGACAAGGGGCGGGATGCCGACGCGCCGGGGTTCGGATCGAAACAGGGCCGCGACCGAGTTAGGGTCGAACGCATGTCCCCCGAGCTCGTCGCCTCCCGCAGCGCCGATCTCGAGGCCCGGATCGTCGCCGATTCGCGCGATCGCGTCGCCTGGATCCGAGCCCGTTCGCGCGGCATCACCGCGACCGACGTCGCGACCCTGACGAGCCCCAACGCGATCGCCCGCGCCGCGGATGCCAAGCTCCTGGGCTCGAACTTCTCGGGGAACGCGTACACGGCGCACGGCCGTCGACGCGAGCCCGAGATCGCGGCCTGGGTCGCCGCGACCCATGGCATCCAGCCTTCGTCGGCGCTCTATCACGCGGTCGTCGAGAAGCGGCATCTGGCGACCCCCGATGGGGTCGTCGTCGACGGCGAGGGTCGGATCGTGCTAGCCGAGATCAAGACGACGAACAAGGCGTGGCGCTCGATCCCGCGCACGTACCTGCGACAGGTGTGGTGGCAGCAGCACGTCCTGGGCGCCGAGCGCACGCTCGTCGCGTGGGAGCAGCACGACGCCTTCGTCCCCGTGGGCGACGAGCCGCGTTGCCAGTGGGTCGACCGCGACGAGAAAGAGATCGCCACGCTCGTGCGCCTGGCCACTTCCCTCATCGATGAGCTGTACCGGCGCACCACGGGCGGGCGCCCTCCCGCGCCCCGACCCGAGCCGACGGAGAGGTATCGCGCGCTCGCGCTCCTCGACGGATAGTTGACCCAAATCAAACAGTCGGCGTATAGTTGATCTTCGTCAACTAACGCGCCGACGTCGTCGCGGCATCCTTCTTTCTCCCCTGGAGAGCTCCGCATGACTGCTTCCGTCCCCGATACCGCGGCACCCCGCAAGGTGCTGCCGGCCCTGATCGGCCTGCTGCTCGGCATGTTCGTCTCGATGCTGGCCTCGACCGTCGTTTCGACGTCGCTGCCGGTGATCGTCCACGACCTGTCGGGCGACCAGAACGCCTACACGTGGGTCATCACCGCGACCTTGCTCACCACCGCGATCTCCACCCCTATCTGGGGCAAGCTCGCCGACCTTTTCAACCGCAAGGTCCTGATCCAGATCGCGATCGCGATCTTCGTGCTGGCCACGGCCGCCGCCGGCTTTTCGCAGAGCACCGACATGCTCATCGCCTTCCGCGCCGTGCAGGGCCTGGGAGCCGGCGGCCTCGCCGCGCTCAGCCAGGTGATCATGGCCGACATCATCAGCCCGCGCGAGCGCGGCCGTTACATGGGCCTGTTCGGCGCGGTCATGGCCGTCGCCACGGTGGGCGGACCTCTCCTCGGCGGCGTCATCACCGACACCTTCGGCTGGCGCTTCAACTTCTTCGTCGCCCTGCCCTTCGCCGTCGCGGCGCTGATCATCCAGCAGCGCACGCTGCACCTCCCCCCGCGGGCGAAGCGCGCCGTCAAGATCGACTACCTCGGAATCGTGCTCCTCTCGACAGCGGTCTCGCTGCTGCTGATCTGGGTCACCAACGCCGGGCGCTCGTTCGACTGGGCCAGCACCGAAACCCTGCTGATGGTGGGCGGCGCGGTGCTCGCGACGATCCTCTTCATCGTGGTCGAACTGCGCTCCTCCGAGCCGCTGGTTCCGCTCACGCTGTTCCGCGACGCCACCTTCACCCTCGCCACGATCGCCTCGATCGCCACGGGCCTGGCGATGTTCGGCACCGCGGTGTTCCTCAGCCAGTACATGCAGATGGCCCGCGGCGCGACGCCCACCGAAGCGGGCGTCATGACCATCCCGATGATCGCCGGTCTCCTCCTGGCATCCGTCATCGTGGGCGCGCTCATCACGCGCTTCGGGCACTGGAAGCCGTTCCTCATCGCCGGTGGCACGCTCCTCATCGCGGGCACGTTCCTGCTGTCGACCATCCACTACGACACGAACTTCGCCCTCGTCTCGCTGTACATGTTCCTGCTGGGCGCGGGCGTGGGAATGACGATGCAGAACCTCGTGCTGATCGTGCAGAACACCGCGGACCCCGCCCGCATGGGCGCGGCGAGCTCGGGGGTCACCTTCTTCCGCAGCCTCGGCGGCACGATCGGAGTCTCGGTGATGGGCGCCGTCCTCGCGAGCACCGCGACCGGACTGTTCACCGACCGCGGGGCAGAGCTGCAGACGGCGATCGTGGGGCTCGGTGCGGCCGGCGGACCCGTCGCCGAATCGCTGCAGTCGGGCACGATCCCGCAGGTGTCGGCGCTGCCCGAGGCGGTGCGCTTCATCGTCGAGGACATCTATGCGCAGTCGATCGCCCAGGCGTTCCTCGTCGCGGTTCCCGTCGCCGTGGTGAGCCTCATCGCGATCCTCTTCCTCCCCAACCGCCCGCTCACGCAGATGACCACGTCCGAGCGCATCGCGGCGAGCGAGGCCGACCTGGCCACCGTGTCGGTGCCCGAGGGCATGGCCACGCTGTCGGCCACGGGCACGGTGAAGACGGTGGATGCCGACACCCGTCGCCGCGCGGACGCCCCGATGGGGGAGGATGGCTGACGTGATCAGCGAACACGACGACGAGCGGCAGGCCGCCGTGCACGCGCTCGAATCGTCGTTCTCGGAGCTCATGACCGTGTTCCGCCGCTTCGTTTCGGAGGCGGCGGAACGGGTCAGCCCCGGGATGCTCCCGGCGACCTTCAAGGCCCTGTCGGTGGTGAGCCGGTTCGGGCCGATGACACTGTCGTCCCTCGCCGAGAAGCTCTCCGCCGACAAGGGATTCCTCAGCCGCGCGATCAGCGAGCTGGAGGGCCTCGGCCTCGTCACCCGGACACCCGACCCGAACGATCGGCGCTCCCGCCTGATCGCGGTCACCGACGAGGGGCACCGGCGTCTCAGCGAGGCGCGAGCCCCCCACGAGAGCCGGTTGTTCGACGCGCTCACCGACTGGTCGGTCGACGAGATCCAGCACCTGTCGACCATGCTGCACGCCCTGGCCGTCGGCGAGGTCCCCGACCGGCACCGAGCGAGCGACGCGACACGGTGACCGAGGTGTAACACCGTCGAGACAATGGCGAGGTTGACTGAGGGGGTCGAGGCGGAGCAGCCATCGACGTGACCCACGAGAAGGAGCGCCCGATGAGATTCCGATCGACGCGTCCCGAGGCCTCCGTCGAGACCCCACCCCCTCCCCCGCCCGAGACCATGCGCGCGATGGTCATGGATGCCACCGGCGCCACCGACGTGCTGCGGCCCGCCGACGTGCCGCTGCCGCGCCCGATTCTCAGCGAGGTGCTCGTGCGGGTCGTGGCGGCGGGCATCAATCCCATCGACGCCAAGACGCGCGCCGGACGTGGAGCCTCCGGGGCGATCACCCAGTGGCCCGCGACCCTCGGGTACGACTTCAGCGGAATCGTCGTCAGCGCCCCGTACGACGCACACCCCTTCCCGCCCGGCACCGAGGTGTTCGGGATGACACCCACCCCCCGCACCCCGGGAACATACGCCGAGTACACGGTCGTGCCGTCCCTGTCGCTCGCGCGCAAGCCCGCCTCGCTCTCGCACGTCGAGGCCGCGGGCGTCCCCCTCGCGGCGCTGACCGCGTGGGGCGTCGTCGTCGAGACCGCGCTCGCGCACGCGGGCCAGCGCATCCTGATCCACGCCGGCAGCGGCGGGGTCGGCCACTTCGCCGTGCAGTTCGCGGCCTACTTCGGCGCTCACGTCATCGCGACGGGCTCGCCGCACAACCTCGAGTGGCTGCGTGAACTCGGGGCCGCCGAGGTCGTGGACTACACCGCGGTGCGATTCGAAGACGTGGTCGACCACGTCGACGTGGTGATCGACCTCATCGGCAACGTCTCCGACGACACCGGGACGCGCTCACTGGAGGTGCTTCGCCCCGGAGGCCTCCTGATCGAGGTGCCCACCGGCGCATGGCCCGGCTTCCGTGAGGCGGCGTCGGCGCGCGGCATCCGCTCGACCGATTACAAGGTCGTCCCCGACGGAGCGGTCCTTGCGACCGTCGGTCGCCTGCTCGATTCGGGGGCCGTGCGTGTCTTCGTCGATCGGGTGTACGACCTCGACGCCGTCGCCGCCGCGCACACCGAACTCGAAAAGGGCCACACCCGGGGCAAGATCGTGCTGCGCGTCAGCGACGACTGACCTCACTCCACCGAGAGCACCCGACGCCCCTCGACGACCACCTCGTCGGCCACCTCGTCGAGCAGGGGCGAGGTGAGGTTCCACTGCTGCCAGTACAGCGGCACGTCCACCGGGTCGCCCCCGAGTGGCACCAGCGTTCCGGCGGCCAACCCCGCGGCGGACTGGAACCGCGGCAGCAGCCCCCACCCCAACCCGAGGTCGATCGCCGCGGCGAAATCCTGGGATGCCGGTACGCGATGTCGCGGCGGCACGTGCGCCGGCGCACCTCGGCGCTCGAGCCACTGCGTCTGCAGGTCGTCGCGCCGGTCGAAATCCACGACGGGGGCCTGGGCGAGAGCGTCCGCGGTCGCCCCGCCGGCGAACCACCGCGCGGCGAAGCCGAACGCCGCCACCGCCTCGTAGCGCAGCACCCCGAGGCGGCGCACGCGGCATCCGGCTACCGGGGCCTCACGCGAGGTGACCGCCGCCATGACGATCCCCGTTTCGAGGAGCCCGGCCGTGAAGTCCTGATCATCGCGGTGCAGGTCGAACACCACGGCGCGGCGCGCGGCGACGCGGGTCAGCGGCGGCAGGAACCAGGTCGCGAGCGAGTCGGCGTTCACCGCCAGGGGAACGGATGCCACGGCCCCGCCCTCCGCCCCGATCGCCGCGAGCGCGTCGTGCTCGAGCAGCGCGAGTTGACGGGCCAGACGCACCACGGCATCGCCGGCCGGCGTCGTGCGGACGGGTTTGGAACGCACCAGGACGACGCGGCCGAGCTGGTCCTCGAGCGCTCGGAGACGTTGGCTGACGGCCGAGGGAGTGATGTGCAGGCGGCGGGCCGCGGCATCCAGGGTTCCCTCATCGACCACGACGGCCAGCGTCCGGGCGAGGTCCAGGGGAATCGACATGAAGCGATGCTAATGGTCCAACAGAATCCTGAGCTGTACGTGTCGTCACGACCGGGTTAGCGTCGGGGCGTGCTCACCTCTCTCGCCGCCGGTTTCGGCCTCGGCCTGTCGCTCATCGTCGCCATCGGCGCGCAGAACCTCTTCGTGCTGCGCCAGGGCGTGCGGCGTGAGCACGTGCTGGCCGTGGTTGCGGTGTGCGCGATCTCGGATGCCCTCCTGATCGCCCTCGGAGTGACCGGGATCGGCGCCGCCGTCACGGCGGTGCCCTGGCTGCTGGTCGTCGTCCGCTGGGCGGGAGCCGCGTTCCTCATCGGCTACGGCGTCGTCGCCGCCCGACGCGCGCTGCGCCCCCGCGGCGAGGCCCTGCATGTCGACGGAGCCTCGGCCGACCCGGCGCCGGTGGGCGCGATCGCGGACGTGCGTACCCGACCCATCACCCCCACCGCGACCGCCGCCGTGCTGACCTGTCTCGCCCTGACGTGGCTCAACCCGCACGTCTACCTCGACACCGTGTTCCTCCTGGGCTCGGTCGCCGCGACCCACGGCGACGCGCGGGGTGTCTTCGCCATCGGCGCGGCCACGGCCAGCGTCGTGTGGTTCACCGCCCTCGGCTTCGGCGCTCGATTCCTCGGGCGGTGGCTCGACTCGCCGCGCGCGTGGCGCGTGCTCGACGGCATCATCGCGATCGTGATGTGGGGCCTGGCGTTCTCGCTCGTCTTCCCGGTGTTCACCGGCTGAGGTCACAATGGAGCGATGCGAACGATCGAGATCACGATCCGCGGGCACGTCCAAGGCGTCGGTTTCCGGTGGGCGATGCGCGCGGCCGCAGAGGATCACGGTGTGACCGGCTGGGTGCGCAACCGACGCGACGGTACGGTCCAAGCGCGGGTTGCGGGAGCGCCCGAAGCCGTAGAGGCGATGATTGCCTGGGCCCACCACGGCCCGCCGCTGGCGCGCGTCGATCGCGTCGACGTGGCCGAGGCGGACGGCGACGCCGCGGCATCCGGATTCGAGATCCGCGAGAGCGCCTAGAGCGGATCAGTCCAGGGGACGCAGAATACGGTCGAGGAACCGGCGCGTGCGTTCCTTCTCGGGACGCGTGAACAGCGTCTGCGGTGCACCGCGCTCGACGATGACGCCCTCGTCGAAGAAGAGCACCTCGTCGGCGACCTCGCGGGCGAAAGCGAGCTCGTGCGTGACGATGACCATCGTCCAGCCCTCGTCGGCGAGCCCGCGCAGCACCTTCAGCACCTCGCCCACGAGCTCCGGGTCGAGGGCGCTCGTCGGCTCGTCGAAGAGCAGCAGGTCGGGCTGCAGCGCCAGGGCCCGGACGATCCCGACGCGCTGCTGCTGACCTCCCGACAGCTCGAAGGGGTACGCGTCGCGTTTCTCGGCGAGGCCGACCCGATCGAGCAGCGCCTCCGCCCGCGCGATCGCCTGGGCCTTGGGCACGCCGTGCGCCTGCACGGGGCCTTCGATGACGTTCTGCAGCACGGTGAGGTGCGGGAAGAGGTTGTGGTGCTGGAACACCATCGCCGAGCGGTCGCGGAGGACGCGGATATCCCGCGCCGACACGGCGCCCGCGAAGTCGATCGCCGGTCCCTCGGTGACCTCGACGCGCCCGGCATCCGGAGTCTCCAGGCCGTTGAGGCACCGCAGCACCGTCGTCTTGCCCGATCCGGAGGGCCCGATGAGCACGAGCACCTCACCGCGACGGACCTGGAGATCCACGCCGTCGAGCACGCGATTCGCGCCGAAGCTCTTCTGCAGGCCCACGACCTGCAGCAATGGAGCCTCGTCGGCGGGGCGGGGCGGGGTCAGGGCGTCGTCACCGTGCGACATGGCGATCGAGCCTCCTCTCGATGACTCCCTGTCCCGCCGACAGAACGAGACAGAACAGCCAGTAGATCAGGGCGGCTTCCAGGTAGATCGCCATGAATTCGTACGAGAACGCGGCGATGTTCTGGGCCTGGCGGAACAGTTCCGTGACCAGGATGAGGGATGCCAGCGAGCTGTCCTTCACGAGCGAGATGAACGTGTTCGACAGCGGCGGAACCGACACCCGGGCCGCCTGCGGCAGGATGATGCGGGTCAGCGTCTTTCGGGGCGAAAGCCCCACGACGTGCGCCGCCTCCCACTGCCCCCGGGGGACGGAGAGGATCGCGGCGCGGATCACCTCCGCGGCGTACCCGCCGACGTTGAGCGAGAACGCGATGACGGCAGCGGGGAAGGGATCGATCACCAACCCCACGGCCGGCAGGCCGTAGAAGATCACGAACAGCTGCACCAGCAGCGGCGTGCCCCGGATGACCGAGATGTAGAAGCGCGCGATGCCGCGCATCGCCGCGTGGCGCGAGAGGCGCAGGAGCGCCATGCCCAGGGCGATGACCAGGCCGATCGCGAACGACGCGAGCGACAGCGGGATCGTGCCCCGCAGGCCCGCCAGCACCATCGGCCAGAACGAGTCGATCAACAGCGTCCAGATGTCGTTCACTCGTCCTCCTTCCTCTCGCGCACGCGATCGCCCGCCCACTCACGCTAGGCGCGAGGGGCGGGCGTCGAGCGGGGCTTTACTTCGTGACGTCCGCGCCGAAGTACTTCTCGCTGATCTCGGTGAGGGTGCCGTCGGCGCGCAGCTCCTCGAGCGCGGTGTCGATGGCATCCACCAGAGCCTGGCTGTCCTGGCGGGTCGCGAAGGCGCTCTGCGACGTCTCTTCGGTCTCGGCCGCGATCTTCAGGCCGGTGGGGCTGTTGGTCTTCTCGTAGTCGAGGAAGGTGAGCTGGTCGTTGACCGTGGCATCCACGCGACCCTGCTGCAGGAGAGTGACCGCCTGCGCCCAGCCCTCGACGGCCTCGACCTGCGCGCCGCTCTCGGTCGCCAGCTCGTACCAGTTGCTCGTCAGCGACTGGGCGGTGGTCTTGCCCGACAGATCGGCGAACGTCGAGATCGACGAGTCGGCGTCCGTGGTCACGATCACGCCGCGCGAAACGGTGTACGGCGCGCTGAAGAGGTACTGCTCTTCCCGCTCGGGGGTGACGGAGACCTGGTTCGCGATGACGTCGAAGCGTCCGGCATCCAGGCCCGCGAAGATCGCGTCCCACTGGGTCTCCTGGAAGCGCACCTCGAGGCCCAGCTTGTCGGCGACCGCCTGGGCGATCTCGACGTCGTAGCCGGTCAGCTCGCCGGAGGCGTCGTGGAACGAGAACGGACGGTAGGTGCCCTCCGTAGCCACGGTGAGCGTGCCGCCGGTGACCAGGCCGAGATCGTCGCCCTGCTCGGCCGAACCGGAGGTGGAGCCTCCGCTGCACGCCGTGAGCGTGAGCGCGAGGGCGCCGAGGGCGGCGGCGAGGACGGGAAGACGACGACGGGGCATAAATGTTCCTTGCTGTGTGGATCGGGGGGCGAGCGCGAAGCGCGCTTCCAGCCCAACATGAACGGCGGCGGCATCCTTCCCGGATGACGCTGTGTTGCACGTCCGTGCAGACGCGGCGCCGTGCCGGAGGGCGACGGCGTAGGCGGGCGGCGGCGGGCGCCGTAGGTGGACGGTGGCGGGCGCCGTAGGCGTGCGGTGGGGCGCGCGCACGCGAAAGCCCCGCCGGCACGGGGCGCGGCGGGGCTTTCGGCGACGAACGTCAGACGATGGCGTTGACGTCCAGCGGGATGCCGGGACCGAAGGTGGTCGAGACGGCGCCCTTCTGGATGTAACGGCCCTTCGAGCTGGACGGCTTGAGGCGAACGATCTCCTCGAGCGCGGCCTGAAGGTTCTCGTCGAGCTGCTCGGCCGAGAACGAGGCCTTGCCGACGACGAAGTGCACGTTGGCGTGCTTGTCGACGCGGAACTCGATCTTTCCGCCCTTGATCTCCTCGACGGCCTTGGCCGGGTTGGGGGTCACGGTGCCGGTCTTGGGGTTCGGCATGAGGCCGCGGGGGCCCAGGACCTTACCCAGACGACCGACCTGGCCCATGAGCTCGGGCGTGGCGACGGCCGCGTCGAACGCGGTGTACCCGCCGGCGACCTTCTCGATGAGCTCGGCGCCGCCGACCTCGTCGGCACCGGCAGCGAGAGCCGCCTCGGCCGCGGGACCGTTGGCGAAGACGATGACGCGCGCGGTCTTACCCGTGCCGTGGGGGAGGATGACCGTGCCGCGGACCATCTGGTCGGCCTTACGGGGGTCGACCGAGAGCTTCAGCGCGACCTCGACGGTCGAGTCGAACTTCTTCGAGCCGGTCTCCTTCGCGAGGGCGACAGCCTCGGCCGGGGTGTAGAACGTGTCGGCCGCGATCTTCTCAGCAGCGGCGCGGAATGCCTTGGACTTGGTAGCCATGATTTTCTCCCTCAGTCCTCGACCGTGATGCCCATGGAACGGGCGGTGCCGGCGATGATCTTCGACGCGGCCTCGATGTCGTTCGCGTTCAGGTCGGGCTGCTTGGCTTCGGCGATCTGACGCACCTGGTCCTTGGTGAGCTTGCCCACCTTGGTGGTGTGCGGCGTCGGCGAGCCCTTCTGGAGGCCAGCGGCCTTCTTGATGAGCTCGGCGGCCGGGGGCGTCTTCAGGATGAACGTGAAGCTGCGGTCCTCGTACACCGTGATCTCGACGGGGATCACGTTGCCGCGCTGCGACTCGGTCGCGGCGTTGTAGGCCTTGCAGAACTCCATGATGTTGACGCCGTGCTGACCGAGCGCGGGGCCGATCGGCGGCGCCGGGTTGGCGGCACCGGCGTTGATCTGGAGCTTGATCAGGCCGGTCACCTTCTTCTTGGGTGCCATATCCTCTTCCTCTCATCGAGCGGGCGCCCCGGGGGCGTCCTCTCTCCCGCACGTCCGGCGGTTCCGGACAGCGGTCGCGCTCGCACAGACGCACGAGCAACCTCCCCATCATACGCCACGCCCTGGCATCCGCGCTCTCCCGGTTCGGCAGCTGCCTCCCTCCTGCAGCGATAAACGCGATCGGCGGGTGGAAACGGAGGGACAACGCGTTTCTCCCCGCGGATCGCGTTTATCGGTGACGGCGGACGTTGTCCACAGGGCTCCGCGCGCGTTGCGCCGCCGCTGGCATCCTCGGCTGATGCACCCCCTCGCCCTCCGACCGCCTCCCGCGCCACTCCTGCGAACAGCGGATGCCGAGCGTGCGAGCCGCTACCCGCACCGCGATGCGAGCCTTCAGCGTGTGCGACCGGGCGTCTATACCCCGCGGGAGGTGTGGGACGCGCTTCCAGAATGGGAGAGATACCTGCTGCGCGTGCACGCGTACGCGCTGGTCCGGCCTGGTGTGGTCTTCTCGCACGAGTCCGCCGCTGCCCTCCTCGGGCTGCCGCTATTCGGGCATCCCCACCGTGTCCACATCTTCGACGGGCGCCGGTCGCGCTCGCTGGTGCACGGCGACGTCGTGGCCCACACCAGCGCCGACGCGCGGCGGTCGGCGGCGGTGGACGGTCTGCGGATCACCACGCCCGTCGATACCGTCGCCGATCTGGCGCGGGCGCTGCCGCCGGCCTTCGGCCTGGCGGTGGCGGATGCCGCGATCCGCACGTTCGATATCCACCCCCGGCACGTGCACGACACCGCTGTCTCGCAGCGATCGATCCGGGGACGGCGGCGGCTGGAGTGGGTGTGTGAGCACGCGAACGGCGACGCGGAGTCCGTGGTGGAGTCGGTCAGTCGCGCCGTCATCCACTGGTACGGGTTCCCCGAGCCGCTGCTGCAGGCCGAGCACCGTGTGGCCGGACGCCGCTATCGGTCCGACTTCTGTTGGCCCGAGTTCCGCGTGCTGGGGGAAGCCGACGGGTGGATGAAGTACAGCCCCGACGATCCCGCCGAGGCTGCGGCCGCCGTACGCGACGAAAAGCGCCGGGAAGACGCGCTCCGCCGAGCCGGCTGGCGCATCGCCCGCTGGGACTACGCCGGCGCACTTCGCGGGGACGGCCTGTACGACGCGCTCCGGTCCG
Source organism: Microbacterium sp. ZW3a (assembly GCF_057167165.1). Classification (NCBI taxonomy): domain Bacteria; kingdom Bacillati; phylum Actinomycetota; class Actinomycetes; order Micrococcales; family Microbacteriaceae; genus Microbacterium; species Microbacterium sp. ZW3a. The sequence goes on from NZ_CM169903.1 coordinate 2,479,903, forward strand.
CCGGACTCCCTCCGACCGGGCCCACTGATACCGCCAACCTCCTGCAGATCGACCGCAACCCCAGGTCTCGCTGACCCCGGACCGTGGCCCGGGCCGGCGCGTGCGCGCCCCCGGCACCGGCGGTGATAAACGGCATCCACTTCGAGAAACGCGACAGCGCGGCGTTTATCCCCGCCGATCGCGTTTATCGGCTGGGTGCACGCGCAGTCGCCCCCGCCCCGCCCCGCCCCGCGCGCAGTCGCCCCCGCAGCGCACCGCCCCGCGCGCGCAGTCGCCCCCGCACCGCACCGAGAAACGGCATCCACGGCGAAAAACGCGACGGCAACCCGTTTCCTCGCGCCGATCGCGTTTATCGCGGTGAACACCCCGCGAAACGCCCCGCCCGGCCGGGGCGTTCGTCAATCGCAGTGACCACCCCGCGCAACGCGGAACGCCCCGCGCGGCCGGGGCCGGGCGGGGCGTTCGCAGACGCGGGGCGTCAGATCATCTTGGTGACCTGGTCGAACGACAGCTCGACCGGGGTCTCGCGCTCGAAGAGCGACACCAGCACCGTGAGCTTGCCGCTCTCGGGCTTGATCTCGCTGATCGTGCCGGGAAGACCCGCGAACGAGCCCTCCTTGATCGTGATGGTCTCGCCGGCCTCGAAGTCGACCTCGGCGGGGATGACGCGGGCCGTGGTGGGCGAGCCCTTGGCGGCTCCTCCCTTGGCGGGCGCGGACTCCTTGACCTCGACGAGGCTCTTCAGCATGGTGAAGGCCTCTTCGAAGCGGAGGGGCGTGGGGTTGTGGGCGTTGCCCACGAAGCCAGTGACGCCGGGGGTGTGACGCACGACCGACCAGGTGTCTTCGTTGAGGTCCATACGCACGAGCACGTAGCCCGGGATGCGCACGCGCGTGACCATCTTGCGCTGGCCGTTCTTGATCTCGACGACGTCCTCCATCGGGACCTCGACCTGGTAGATGTCGTCCTCGACCTCGAGCGTCGACTTGCGCTGCTCGATGTTGGCCTTCACCTTGCGCTCGAAACCGGCGTACGAGTGAATGACGTACCACTTGCCCGGGAGCGAACGCAGCTCGGCGCGGAACGCCTCGTACGGGTCGGCGTCTTCGTCGTCGGAGTCCTCGTCAGCGGGCGCCTCGGCGGCATCGGCGGGGGAGACAGATGCCTCGACCTCGTCGATCACGCCGGCGGCACCGGCGACCTCGTCGACGAAGTCCTCGTCGAGCACGGGCTCGTCGGGCTCGCCGTTGATGTCGGGACCGTCGTAGGGGGTGACCTCGTCGGCGGCCTCGGCGGCCTCCTCTGCGGTCTCTTCGGCGAGGGAGTCGTTCAGGACCTCGGCGGCGGCCTCGGCCTCGCTGGTCTCGTCGATCTCGAGAGCGTCGTTCACGATCGCGTCCGCCTCCGGGTCGGTGGTGTCGACGTCGCCGAGGTCGGCGTCGTCATCGTCGTTCTCTTCGTCGACGATGTGGATGGCGTTGTGCTCGGCCGCGTCGGAGGCGTGCTCCTGGGACGCGAGCACGTTGCCCTCCTGGGCCTCGTCGTCCTCGCTGGACTGCTCGGCCGCGGTCGCCCAATCGGCGTCGTCGACATATCTTTCAGACACTGGTGATCTCTTCCGTTCTGGAGCGGCCGCTCGTGGGGCCGCGCGTCCGCCGAAGCGCCGGTCAGGCGCCGGCGGCGCCCGGGATGCCGAACACGGCGCTGGTCAGCCACACGAACAGCACGTCGAGGCCGTAGACGAGAGCCATCATGACGACGACGAACCCGAGGACCACGGCGGTGAACTTGAGCAGTTCCTGCCGGGTCGGTGTGACGACCTTGCGCAACTCCGCAATGACCTGGCGGATGAAAAGAGCGATCCGCGCGAAGAAGTTCAGCTTCTTCTCACGGGGCGCGCCGCGTTCTGCGACGATCTCGCCCTTCGCCTCGTCCTGCGTCATCGAACCACCTAGGTCGCTTCTCGTTGCCAGCGTGCGCTGTGCGCAGGGCGGACAGGAATCGAACCTGCAACCTGCGGTTTTGGAGACCGCTGCTCTGCCAATTGAGCTACCGCCCTAAGATCCTCGCGGATCCAGGATGTGAAACCGACACACTTTCGCCAGGAATCTCTCGGGGAGGGATGCCGCCTGTGCGCGGGGCACGGCGAAAGAATGCAGATTTCGACTGCACCACCCAGTCTATGCCATGTCCCCCGGCGTGGCGAACCGCGCCGGGGGACGAGACGACTCAGGCCGTGCGGATGAGCTTCTTGTTCACGAACTCGTCGGCCGCCAGGAGCCCCATCTCGCGCGCGGTGCCGCTGCGCTTGACGCCGCCGAACGGCAGCTCGGGCGAGTCGGCGAGCACGAGGTTGACGTAGACCATCCCGGCCTCGATGCGCTCCGCGATGCGCTCGGCCTGGGCGGCATCCGTCGTGAAGACGTATGACCCCAGACCGAAGCCGGTGTCGTTGGCGATGGCGACGGCCTCGTCTTCGCCCGAGACGCGGTACACGGTCGCCACCGGGCCGAAGAACTCCTCGCGGTAGGCGTCCATGTCGCTCGTGACGTCGGCGAGTACCGTCCCGGGGAAGAACGCGCCGTCGCGCGTGCCTCCGACCTCCAGCGTCGCGCCCTGGGCGACCGCGCGCTGCACCTGCTCGTCGAGCCGCTCGGCGGCGGCCAGCGACGACAGGGGCCCGAGCACGGTGTCCTCCGCGAAGGGATCCCCGACCTTCGCGTCGCCGAGGGCGGCGGAGAACTTCGCCAGGAAGGCGTCGTACAGGTCGTCGATGACGAGGAAGCGCTTCGCGCCGTTGCAGGACTGCCCATTGTTGTCCAGGCGCGCATCGACCGCCGCCTGCACCGCGGCGTCGAGGTCATCGGTAGAGAGGAGGAGGAACGGGTCGGACCCGCCGAGCTCCAGGGCCACCTTCTTGAGGTTGCGTCCGGCGATCTCGGCGACGGCCGCCCCGGCGCGCTCGGAGCCGGTCACCGACACCCCCTGCACCCGCGGGTCGGCGATGATGGTCGCCGCCTGGTCGTTGGTGACGCGGATGTTGACGTAGGCCCCCTCGGGGAACCCGGCGTCGCGGTAGATCAGCTGCAGGGCTTCGGCCGACTCGGGGCACTGCGGCGCGTGCTTGAGCAGGATGCTGTTCCCCACCGCGAGGTTGGGGGCGGCAAAGCGAGCGACCTGGTAGTACGGGAAGTTCCACGGCATGATCCCGAGCAGCGGCCCCAGGGCCGAGCGGCGGATCACTGCCGTTCCCTCCCCGAGGATGTCGATCGGGGTGTCGCCGGTGATCTTGTCGATGTTGTCGGCATAGTACTCGGTGATGTCGGCGGCGAAGTCCACCTCGCCGAGCGCGGCCTCCAGCGGCTTGCCCATCTCGCGCACGATGATCGCGGCGAGGTCGTCGCGGCGCTCGCGGTGCAGCTGCGCGGCGCGACGCAGGGCCTCGGCGCGCTGAGCCGGAGCCGTGCGCGACCAGACGCGGTAACCGTCGTGCGCGGCGGCGAGAGCGGCCTCGACGCCGGCGTCGGAGAGGGTGTCGTACTCGGCGAGGGTCTCCCCCGTGGCGGGGTTGACGACGGCGTAGTCACTCATGTGGGCTCCCGTGTTTCGTGTCGTGGTCGAGGGTCACTGGGCCGAGCGCCGCACGCGGCGAGCGCTCGGCGGGGCATCGATGGCGAGGGTCTCGCCGCGGAAGAAGGCCGGCCGGCGGAAGTACTGCACCACCATGATCACCGCTCCCAGCACGATGATGGTCACGCCGAGGATGAACACCAGGCCGACCCCGCCGATCTCCGAGCCGCTGCCGTACTCGGGGTTCATGCTGTCGATCAGCGTCGTGACGAAGATGACCGCGAGGATCACGCCACCCACGAGCGGGAAGAGGAACGTGAAGAACACGTTCCGCGCGGAGTCGAACCACTGCTTGCGGAAGTACCAGACGCACGCGAACGCGGTGAGCCCGTAGTAGAAGCAGATCATGATGCCGAGCGTGAGGATCGTGTCGGAGAGCACGTTGACGCTGACCACGCGCATGACCGCGTAGAACCCGGCAGCCACCACGGCCGAGACGATCGTGGCGTACCCGGGGGTGAAGAACCGGGGGCTGACCGCGGCGAACTTCGGCGGCAGGGCCCCGTAGTGACCCATCGCCAGCAGGGTCCGGGCCGGACCCACGAACGTGGACTGCAGCGACGAGGCCGAGCTGGTGAGCACCGCGAGCGAGACGAAGGCAGCGAAGGGTCCGAGGATGGGACCCGCGAGCGCGAAGAACGCGTTGTCCTGGATGTCGGGGTTCCCCAGGCCGAACTCCCCGTCGCCGATGCCGGCGAACATGATCATCGAGACCGCCAGCAGCAGGTACAGCGAGACGATCGTGACGACCGTGATGGTCGCCGCCCGCCCCGGCGTCTTCTCGGGGTCCTTCGTCTCCTCGTTCATCGTGAGGGTGACGTCCCACCCCCAGAAGATGAAGATCGACAACGAGACGCCCGCGGCGAAGGCGCTGAACGACGTCACCGCGAAGGGGTTGAACCACGACCAGTCGAACGGCGTCGCGTCATAGGCATCCCCGCCCACCACGTGCGCGATCGCGACCACCGCGAAGATGACGAGCACGATGACCTGGAACCCCACGAGCACGTACTGCAGCTTCTGGGTCGTCTGCATGTCGCGGTACGACACCACGGTCGCCCCCAGGACGAACAACAGACACACCGCGATATTGATGGGCAGATTGGATGCCAGATCCGCCACGCCCGGCTGACCGGTCAGCTGCGAGATCAGCAGGAACAGGAAGTCGACGGCGATACCGGCGAGGTTGGACAGCACGATGACGGTCGCGGCGATGAGGCCCCACCCCGCCATCCATCCGATCCAGGGGCCGAAGGCCCGGGCGGCCCAGGTGAAGGACGTGCCCGAGTCGGGCATGCGGTTGTTCAGCTCGCGGTAGCCGAAGGCGACCAGGAGCATCGGGATGAAGCCGACGAGGATGATCGCCGGCACCTGCATTCCCACCGCGCCGACGGTCGGGCCGATCGCGGCCGTGAACGTGTAGGCGGGGGCGATGCAGGAGATGCCGATGACGACGGCGCCGAGCAGCCCGATGGTGCCGGCACTCAACCCCTTCTTCGACAGGCCACCGGTGTCGGTGCCGGCGGCGGGTGACAGGGGCGCCGCGGCGCTGTCGGGAGCGGTCATGGCCGCGATCCTTCCGAGGACGAGACGTCGGCACGGCTGCGTGGCACGACGACGAGGGGAACGGGCAGTTCGTGCAGCATCTTCGCCGCGGTCGAACCGAGGAACAGGCGTCGGGGCTGGGCCAGGCGGCTGCTGCCGACGATGACGAGCTCGGCGGGATCCCAGGCGAGGTCGCGCACGGCTTCCTCGATGCTCTCGCCGTCGGCGACCGCCACCTCGGCCGCGACACCCGCGGGCAGGGCCGCTCGCGCCTGCGCGAGCACCTCCTCCGCGTGCGCGGCCCCCGCGATACGGATCGCCCCGGTCTGCAGTCCCGGCGGGAGATCGACCGTGACCAACGACAGCAGACGCAGGGGCACGGATGCCGCGGCGGCGAGCGCGATGCTCTCTTCGCGCAGCACGTCGGCTCCGGGTCGGCTGCCGATCGCGGCCGTGATCCGGCTGATCCCGACCGTCGGGTCGACGCGGCGCGATCCCTCCGGGGCGAGCACGACCGGCACGTCCGAGGAGTGCAGGAGTTCGGAGGCGACGGAGCCGAGGCGGTGACGCCCGCGCAGACCGCCGTTGGCGGCGCCCACCACGATGTACCCGGCGCCGATCTCGTCGGCGAACGCGACGAGCCCCTCGGCGAATGAGTCGGCGTGGCGGATGTGCTCGCGGTGGTGCACGGCATCCCGAATCGTCGCCGCGACCTCGCCGAGCCACAGATCGGCCTGCTCGCGCACGAGACGGGCATACGAGGCGTCGGGCGGGGTGATGACGCTGCGGGCGTCGGGGAGCACGAGGGCGACCTCGAGCGGCGCACCGATGGCGCGCGCCAGGCGGATGCCGAGCGCGAGGGCGTCGGCGCCGGTGTCTGTCGCGGTGTACCCCACGACCACCGGGGCGGTCATCCGCGGACCCGATCCAGGATCTCGTCGGCGGCGCGGCGACCCTGGCGGATCGCGCCGTCCACGTGCTGGTACCCCGCGCCCGCCATGTCGCTGCACGCGAGGTGGATCGGGCCGACGGGCTCACGCAGGTCGGCACCGTAGCGGTTCAGGCCGCCGAGGTCGAAGCTCGCGGCGTAGGCGCCGCGGGTCCACTCCTCGGTGCCCCAGTCGCTCTCGTAATAGACGATCGGGTTCTTCGCCTCGGGTCCGTAGTAGTGCGAGAGCGACTCGAGGATGCGCTCCTTGCGCTCCTCCGCGCTGACGCGGAACAGGTCGTCGGCGTTCTGGTCGGAGACGAAGCCCACCAGCGTGCCACGCTCGTCGCCGTGGTTGGTGTTGTCGTACGCCTCGTGCGAGAGCTCGTAGGGGCTGAACGCGGTGCCCGACAGGCCCTGCTCGCGCCAGAACGGGCGGTCGTACACCGCGTGCACCTTGATGACGAAGCCCATCGAGATGTGCTGGTGCATCTGGTGCTGCAGGCGCGGCAGCGGCGGCTCGAACGAGATGCGCGAGTACAGCACCGGAGCCAGCGCCAGGATCGCGAAGCGGGCGCGCACCGTGACGCCGTCGGCGACGGCGGTGACGCCGTCGTCGCCCCAGCGGAGGGTGCGCACGGGCTGGTTCAGCAGCACGTCGTCGCCGAGGCGCTCGGCCAGCAGCTCGGGAACCTGCTGGAGGCCGCCGACGACGCGCTTGTCGAGGATGAAGTCGGCGTCCACGAGGTGCGAATACGAGCCCGCGGATGCCGCCATGAGCAGCGACTGCAGGAGCGAGAACGTGTGCGTCGGCTTGGTGAGCATCGCCGACCCGGTCGCGAAGGCGAGGTTGCGCACCGCCTCGTCGTCGTCGGTCTGCGCGCGGAGCCACGCGTCCCACGAGACCTTGTCCCACTCCTCGGCCTTCGGGTGCTCCCACGGCTTGTCCGGGTCGATCTCGGCGACCATGGCATCCAGGCGCGCGGTGATCTCGTCGATCGTCGCCTCGGTCTCGGGCGAGACCGGGAACATCTCGCCCGTGAAGCGCCGGGCGACGCCGTCAGGTCCGACGTAGACGCTGTCGCCCTCGCGGTAGCGGCTGAAGGTCGACAGGCCGAGGTCGGCCACCGTGTCGATGAGGGCCTCCTGGTCGGGCGAGACCCACTGGCCACCGAGCTCGAGCATCGCCCCGTCGATGACGTCGGTCCACAGGCGCCCGCCCACGCGCTCGCGCGCTTCGAGCACGACGACCGACAGACCGGCCTTGCGGAGGTCGTTCGCCGCGGTCAAGCCCGCGGCCCCCGCTCCGATGACGACGACGTCACGCGTGATCTCGTCCATGAAATCTTCTTTCTCTGCATCGGTGACCCGGATGGTGCAGCGAGGGGGCGGCTCGTCGGGTCGTCTGCCGCCCCCTCGGTTCGGTGATCAGTGGCGGGCGAGGGCGTCCGCGACGACGTCGAGACCTTCGTTGAGCAGATCATCGCCGATCGACAGCGGCGGAAGGAAACGGATGACGTTCCCGTAGGTGCCGCAGGTCAGCACGATGACCCCCTCCGCGATCGCGGCCTTGGCCACGGCGGCGGTGAGCGCGGCATCGGGCTCACCGGTGGCGGGATCGACGAACTCGGCGGCGATCATCGCGCCGTGGCCGCGGACATCGCCGATACGCGCGTCCGCCTGCTGCATCGCCGACAGGCGGGAGGTCAGGATCTCGCCGATCTCGCGGGCACGTTCGATGAGGCCGTCGTTCTCGAACGCGTCGATGGATGCCAGAGCCGCGGCGCACGCGATCGGGTTACCGCCGTAGGTGCCACCGAGGCCGCCCGTGTGGGTGGCATCCATGATCTCGGCCCGACCGGTGACGGCCGCCAGCGGCAGTCCGCCGGCGATGCCCTTGGCGGTGGTGACCAGGTCGGGGACGATCCCGAACAGCTCCGAGGCGAACATGACGCCCGTGCGCGCGAAGCCGGACTGCACTTCGTCGGCGATGAAGACCACCCCGTGCGCACGGCACCAGTCGCCGATGGCCGGCAGGAATCCTTCGGCGGGGACGATGAAGCCGCCCTCGCCCTGGATGGGCTCGATGACCACGGCGGCGAGGTTGTCGGCGCCGACCTGCTTCTCGATGACCGAGATGGCGCGGGCTGCCGCCTCGGGACCGGACAGGCCGTCGCGGTAGGGGTACGACATCGGCGCGCGGTACACCTCCGCCGCGAAGGGACCGAAGCCGCTCTTGTAGGGCATGTTCTTGGCGGTCAGGGCCATCGTGAGGTTCGTGCGGCCGTGGTACGCGTGGTCGAAGGCGACCACGGCGGTGCGGCCGGTGTGCTTGCGCGCGATCTTGATGGCGTTCTCGACGGCCTCGGCGCCGGAGTTGAACAGGGCGCTCTTCTTGGCGTGGTCGCCGGGGGTGAGGCGGTTCAGCGCCTCGGCCACCGCGACGTACGAGTCGTACGGCGCGATCATGAAGCACGTGTGGGTGAAGGCGGCGACCTGCTCCTGCACGGCCGCGACGACCGCCGGGTGGGCGTTTCCAACCGTGGTCACGGCGATACCGGAGCCGAGGTCGATGAGCGAGTTGCCGTCGGCGTCGACGATCACTCCCCCGCCCGCGGCGACGGCCTGCACCGGCACGGTATGGCCGACGCCGGCCGAAACGGCCGCGGCCTTGCGGTCGAGGAGCTCCTGCGAGCGCGGGCCGGGAATGCTCGTGACCAGGCGGCGCTCCTGCGGGAGCGAGGGTCCGCCGACGGGGGGCGCGGTGACGGTGTGCGGTGCGGTCATGCTCCGGAGCGTAGGGAACGGCGCCCGGGTCGAGCACCGTCCGTGCTGTACATTCTGGATACCCGGCTGTACGAGACGTACACACCTCCCTCGCAAAGGCGCTCATGGATGCCACCGACACCCCGACCCTCGGCGCGTTGCTGCGCCGCGGCGACCTGCACCTGCGCCTCGAACACGGCGGGACCGCGCCCGAGGCACTCGACCGCCCGGTGCGGTGGGTGCACAGCAGCGACCTCGCCGACCCCACCCCGTTCCTGTCCGACGGCCAGGTGCTGCTGACGACGGGGACGCAGTTCCAGGGGCGCGGAGCCACCTCGGCGGGCGACTACGTCGAGCGGCTGACGGCGCGGGGGGTCGCGGGCCTCGGCTTCGGTACGGAGGTCGTGCGTGACGGCATCCCACCCGAGCTCTCGGCCGCGTGCCGCGAACACGATCTGCCGCTGTTCGAGGTGCCGTACCGCACCCCCTTCATCGCGGTGGCCCGCGCGAACGCTGAGGCCATCGCCGCCGAGGCCTACGCCCGCCGCAGCTGGGCGCTCTCGGCGCAGCGCGCGATCGCCCTCGCGGCCCTCCGCCCCGACGGGCTCGGCGCGACCCTCGCCGAGCTCGCCCGGCAGCTGGGCACCTGGGTGGGACTGTTCGACGGGGCCGGCGAGCTGATGCGCGCGCACCCGGGCGGAGACCTGGATGCCGACACCTCGAGCGCCCTGCGCGGCGAAGTGGCCGCGGTCCTGCGGCGGGGAGCGCGCGCGGGATCGTCGCTGCGCATCGACGGCCGCCCCTTCACCCTGCAGACGCTCGGACGGGGCGGTCACCTGCGCGGGGTCATCGCGATCGCGGCGGGCGAGCTCGACCAGGAGGGCCGGGGCGTGGTGACCGCGGTGATCGCCATGGCCGGCCTGGCCTTCGAGCAGCACCAGGGGCTGAACCGGGCGCGCGGCGCGCTGCGCGCGGGGCTCGTGCAGTCGCTCCTCACCGACGATCCCGCCCTCGCGCGCCGGATCGCCCGCGATGCCTGGGGCCCGCTGCCCTCGGCGCCCATCGTCGTCGCCCTCACCGACGCGGCCGCGGCCCGCAGCGACGGCCTGGCCGAACTCCTCGAGCTGCGCGCCGAGGAACGCCACGGCGGTCTATTCTTCGGTCGGTCCGACGACGGCGTCGTCGTGGTGCTGCCGGCGAGCGAGCAGCACGCCCTCGACGAAGCGGCCGAACGCTTCGGGGCGCGGATCGGCGTGTCCGACCCCACCGGCTACGACCGCTTCACCGCGGCCGTCGAGCAGGCGCGGGTCGCCCGCGACCGCGGTGTCGGGCCCGTCACGACCTTCGGTGCGGTCGCCGCCTCGGGGGTGCTGTCGGCGCTCGGGCCGGACGCCCCGACGCTCGCGGCGGCGGAGCTGGCCCCCTTGACCGCGCACGACGCGGCCGAGGGCACGCGGCTCGTGGAGACCCTGGCGGCGTGGCTCGACCACGACTGCTCCCACGAGGCCACCGCCCAGGCCCTCGGCGTGCACCGTCACACCGTGCGGACGCGGCTGGCGGTCGCCGAACGTCTGCTCGGGCGCGACCTCACCTCGTTCGCGACCCGCGCCGAGCTGTGGGCGGCGTTGCGGGTGCAGCGGGCCTGACGCCGCGGCATCCGGTCGCCCGCCCGCGGGCCGCGCGAACACACACGTTCGGGACGAGCGCACACGTTCCGGGCGTCCCGTTCGTGTGCGCTCGACCCGAACGTGGGCACTGGCGACCCCGACGCAGGCACCGGGCGCCGAACCCCACGCCGTCACCGCGGGGCGTGCGCCTCCAGGAACTCGTACACCTCGGTCGTGTCGACGCCGGGAAACGCCCCGGTCGGCAGCGTCGCGAGCAGTGTGCGGGGTGTGCGGACGTTCGGCCAGGCGTTGTCGCGCCACGCCGCTTCCAGCTCGGCGGGCGGGCGGCGGCAGCAGGTCTCGACCGCGTGCCGTGACACCCCACGGTTGGGGGTGTCGCGCCCGCGGAACCACTTCGTGTCGTCGAAGCGCACCCCCACGCTCACCGAGTGCGCGCCCTCGCTCGACTGCTCCACGCGGGCGGTGCACCAGTACGTGCCGTTGCCGGTGTCGGTGTACTGGTAGTACGGGTTGAAGCGGTCGTCCTCGTCGAAGACGACGCGGCTGGTCCACCGACGGCAGCACATCTGCCCCTCGATCGACCCGAGCCGATCGGTCGGAAAGTTCACGTCGTCGTTCTCATACGCCTTCGTGATGGTCCCCGACTCGTGCACCTTGAGGAAATGCACCGGGATGCCAAGGTGCACCGTCGCGAGATTGGTGAATCGGTGCGCGGCGGTCTCGTATGACACCGAGTAGGCGTCGCGCAGGTCTTCGATGCTGAGCGCCCGACGGGCCTTGGCATCCGTCAGCGCCGAAACGACGTGCTTCTCCGGCAGGAGCAGGGCACCGGTGAGGTAGTTCGTCTCGACGCGCTGCCGCAGGAACTCCCCGTAGCTCGTCGGTTCGCGATGCCCGAGCATGCGGCTCGACAGCGCCTGCAGCACCGCGGCACGCGGGTCGCCCTTGGCCACGCGCGTCGAGAGGTACAGCCGCCCGTTCTTCACGTCGGCGATGCTGCGGGTCGTCTGCGGCAGGTCGGGAACGTAGTGCAGCGAAAACCCCAGGTACGCGGCGATGTCGCTCGCGGCGCGCTGCGTGAGCGGCCCCCCGGGGTGATCGACGGCCGACAGGATCTCGGATGCCGTGCGCTCCAGCTCCGGGAAGTGGTTGTCCTGCGTGCGCATGAGGCGACGCAACGCCACGTTGGCCCGCCGCGCCTCCTCGGGGGTCGCGGAGCGTTCGTCGCGGAGGCGCTCGATCTCGGCCTGGAGCGCGAGCATCGCGGCGAGCGCCTCGTCGGGGACGGTCTTGCCGACACGGAACGGCGCGATCCCCAGGGCCTGGAACGTCGACCCGCGCATCGCCCGTTCGACCGCGACCTCCAGCGCCGCGCGCTCGTCGAGCGGCTCGGCATCCAGGAGGGCGTCTAGGCCCGTGCCCAGCGCCCGCGCGATCGCCTGCAGCAGCGTGAGCTTCGCCTCGCGCCGCCCGTTCTCGATCATCGACATCTGGCTCGGGGCGCGCCCGACCGCCGCGGCGAGCTCATCGAGCGTGAGTCCGCGGGCGGTGCGCAACTGTCGGATGCGCTTGCCGATCGTCAGGGCGTCCACCCCTTCATCGTCGGATGCCGAGGAGGGGTCGGTCAGCGAGACACCGGTGTCCATGTCGCGATGATCTCACCGAATCGGAAGAACGGGCAAACTTCACACACCTGATCGCCGAATTGACCGTGGTTCTTCGCTCACAGTGGTCTCCACGGGGCACTGACGCCCCGCCACCCGAAGGAGGACGACATGACGATCCAGGCCACCCCCGCCCAGCCGCCCCTGCGCCCCGGCGACCAGACCGAGACCGCCGATGAGATCCGCGCCTCGTGGGAGAACGACCCCCGCTGGGACGGCATCGAGCGCACCTACTCGGCCGACGACGTCGTCCGGCTCCGCGGCAGCGTTCGGGAGGAGTCCACCCTCGCCCGCCGCGGTGCCGAGAACCTCTGGAACCTGCTCCACACCGAGGAGTACGTGCGGGCGCTCGGTGCCTACACCGGCGGCCAGGCCGTGCAGCAGGTGCGCGCGGGTCTGAAGGCGATCTACCTCAGCGGCTGGCAGGTCGCCGCCGACGGCAACCTCGCCGGTCACACCTACCCCGACCAGAGCCTCTACCCCGCCAACTCGGTGCCCGCCGTCGTGCGCCGCATCAACAACGCGCTGCTGCGGCAGGACCAGATCGAGCGCGCCGAGGGCGAGATCACCCGGGACTGGCTCGCGCCGATCGTCGCCGACGCCGAGGCCGGGTTCGGCGGGCCTCTCAACGCCTACGAACTCGCGCTCTCGCTCATTCAGGCGGGGGCCGCCGGCATCCACTGGGAAGACCAGCTCGCCAGTGAGAAGAAGTGCGGCCACCTCGGCGGCAAGGTGCTCGTGCCCACGCAGCAGCACATCCGCACGCTCAATGCCGCGCGCCTCGCCGCCGACGTCGCGGGGGTGCCGACCGTGATCATCGCCCGCACCGACGCACTCGCCGCCGACCTGCTCACGAGCGACATCGACCCGCGCGACGCGGAGTTCCTCACCGGCGAGCGCACGAGCGAGGGCTTCTCCCGGGTGCGCCCCGGATTGGATGCCGTCATCGCCCGGGGCCTCGCGTTCGCACCCTACGCCGACCTGCTGTGGGTCGAGACGGGCGAGCCCGACATCGAGCTGGCCCGCCGCTTCGCCGAGGCGATCCACGCCCGCTACCCGGGCAAGCTCCTCGCCTACAACTGCTCCCCGAGCTTCAACTGGAAGCGCCACCTCGACGACGCGCAGATCGCGACGTTCCAGGCCGACCTGGCCGCGATGGGATACGCGTTCCAGTTCATCACCCTCGCGGGCTTCCACGCCGTGAACCACTCGATGTTCGACCTCGCCCGCGGCTACGCCGAACGCGCCATGAGCGCCTACGTCGAGCTGCAGGAGGCCGAGTTCGCCGCCGAGGCCGTCGGTTACACCGCCACCAAGCACCAGCGCGAGGCGGGCACCGGCTACTTCGACGTCGTCTCGACCGCGCTCAACCCCGACAGCGCCACGCTCGCCCTCGCCGGCTCCACCGAGGCCGCGCAGTTCCACTGACCCCGTGCTTCGCGAACCTCGTCCCACTTATCGCAGACCATGTCCCACTTGTGGTCACTTCAGCCCCGCCTCAGTGACCACTTTCGGGACATGCCTCCCCGCGCGGTTCGCGACCCAAACAGAAAGCCACGATCATGACCCTCATCGACTCCCCGCCCACCGACGACCGACGGATGCCAGAGCCCTCGGCATCCACTCCCGCCCCGCACCTGCGGATCGAACGCCCTCTCGAGGGGCGCGACGGCGAGATCCTCACCCCCGCCGCTCTGGCCTTCCTCACCGAGCTGCACGACCGTTTCGCCCGGCGGCGCCACGACCGGCTGGCGGCGCGCCTGCGCGGACGCGTCGAGATCGGCAAGGGCGATGACCCGCACTTCCGCTCCGACACCGCGCACATCCGCGACGACCCGTCGTGGCGCGTGGCCGGCGCCGGCCCCGGGCTCGAAGACCGCCGCGTTGAGATCACCGGCCCCACCGACCCGAAGATGACGGTCAACGCGCTGAACTCCGGAGCCCGCGTGTGGCTGGCCGACCAAGAGGATGCCACCTCCCCCACGTGGCGCAACGTCATCCGCGGTCAGCTCTCGCTGTTCGACGCGATCCGGGGGCAGCTGCAGTACACCAGCCCCGAGGGCAAGGAGTACCGCGTCACCGCCGAGCGCACGCCCACGATCGTGATGCGTCCGCGTGGGTGGCACCTGCCCGAGAAGCACATCACGGTGATCGATCGCGCCGGCCGGGAGCTTGCGGCATCCGGTTCTCTCGTCGACTTCGGGCTGTACGTCTTCCACAACGCGCACGCTCTGATCGCGGCGGGCCGAGGACCGTACTTCTACCTGCCGAAGATCGAGTCCGCCGACGAGGCGCGGCTGTGGGACGACGTGTTCTCGTTCACCGAGGAGCGTCTGGGCCTGGCGCACGGCACGATCCGCGCAACGGTGCTCATCGAGACGCTGCCGGCGGCGTTCGAGATGGAGGAGATCCTCTTCGCGCTGCGCGACCACTGCGCGGGCCTGAACGCCGGGCGGTGGGACTACATCTTCTCGATCATCAAGACCTACCGCGGTCGCGGCGCCCGGTTCGTGCTGCCCGACCGGAGCGAAGTGACGATGACGGTGCCGTTCATGCGGGCCTACACCGAGCTGCTCGTGCGCACGTGCCACAAGCGCGGCGCGTATGCGATCGGCGGCATGAGCGCCTTCATCCCCAACCGTCGGAAGCCCGAGGTGACGGATGCCGCGTTCGAGAAGGTCGCCGCCGACAAGCGCCGCGAGGCCGGCGACGGTTTCGACGGCACGTGGGTGGCCCACCCCGACCTGATCCCCGTGGCCCGGGCCGAATTCGACGCCGTGCTCGGTGACCGCGTGAACCAGCTCGACCGGCTGCGCGAGGAGGTGTCGGTGCGCCCCGAGCAGCTGCTCGACCTGCGGATCGGCCTGCCGATCACCGCGGGCGGGGTGCGCGGCAACGTCGCGGTGGCGATCCGGTACATCGAGGCGTGGCTGCGGGGCCTCGGGGCCGTCGCGATCGACGACCTCATGGAAGACGCCGCGACCGCCGAGATCTCGCGCTCGCAGATCTGGCAGTGGATCCACCAAGACCGCTCCACCGACGACGGCACGCTCATCACGCGCGAGTACGTCGAGGGCCTGCTGCGTGAGGTGCTCGCCGAGGTGCCCCGGGTCGAGGGTGACCGCTTCGACGACGCGGCCGAGGTGTTCCGCGAAGTGGCGCTGCGCGAGGAGTTCCCGGCGTTCCTGACGCTGCCGGCGTACGCGAAGTACCTCGACTGATCGCGGCGCGAAGGGCCGGGGCCGTGCGCTCCGGCCCTTCGCGCGGCAGGTCGCGGCGGGGTCTGCTCGCGCGCCGGGTGCAGTGGCTACTCGCGCGCCCCGGGCGTCTACTCGCGCGCCGGGTCCAGCGGCGCGAAGCGGCGCAGGCTCGCCGGCGTCGTCAACCGCGACGCGGCGAGCGACCCGGCCACGGCGAGGAAGATCGGCAGCAGCAGGTCGAAACCGGTCGCGGTGAACTCGATCACGAGGATGATCGCGGTGAACGGGGCACGCATGGTGGATGCCAGGAACGCCGCCGCCGCGACGATCGCGAGCGCCGTTCCGTCAGCCCCGGGCCACACGTACGCCCACCCCGCCGCCGCCGCCGCGCCGAGGGCCGCCCCGATCGCCACAGACGGCTGGAGGGTGCCGCCGACCGCCCCGGAGCCGAGGGAGACGACGGTGGCGACGTACTTCAGCAGCGCGAGCAAAAGCAGCAGGAGGGCCGGCTGAGACAGGTCGAACCCGGCGGTCGCGAGGGAACGGCCGTTGCCGAGAATGAGGGGGAAGAACACCCCGAGGGCTCCCACCGCCGCGAAGGTGAGGGGAAGGGAGACCAGGAGCTTCCATCCCGTCGGACGGAAGGCCGCCAGTCGCGCGGTGACGGTGGAGAAGCTCGTCGCCGCCCACCCCAGGAGCGGTCCGAGAAGGATGGCGGCGACCAGCAGCGACGGACTCACCTCGACCGGGGCGATCTGGTACAGCGACCCGTCGCCCACGAGCGGGCGAGCCACGATCGTGGCGATCGCGCTCACCGACAGGGCGACGACCGCCGCCCCGACGCTGAACTGCGCGAGGAGGATCTCGATGGCGAACACCGCCCCACCCAGCGGAACGTTGTAGACGCCGGCGAGACCCGCGCCGGCCGCCGCGGCGATGAGGATGCGCCCCCACCGCGCGTCCAGCCGGAACCACAGCACGATCTTCGATCCCGCCATCGACGCGAGCTCGCGAGGGGCGACCTCCTTGCCGATCGACGCACCGAGCGCGACGGAGGTGACCTGGATGACGGTGTCGGCGAGCGTCTCCCACCAGGGCATGTGCGCCCCCGCGACCCCCTGCTCGACCGTGGCGATCCGCCGACCGAAGCGTCGCAGCAGGTACCAACCGACCGCCGCGATCACCCCCGCCCCGCCGACCGTGAGGATCGGCAGCCACCAGGGCGAGGGGAGGGCGAACCCGTCGAGGAACGGCCCCTCGTCGTGGCTCCAGACGAGGTGCTCGACGGTGTGCACGATCCACACCAGCAGCAGCACCGCGAGCCCCGTCGAGACTCCGATGACCACGGTGGCGATACCCAGGCGAAGGAGGGCGGCGATCCCTTGTCGATGCGTGCGCGTGCGCTCTCGAACCCCTGCTGTCACGACGCCACGCTAACGCACCGGGCACCGGCCTCCCGCCACGCGCTACCGTGACCGCATGACCCCTCCTCCTCCCGACGCGCGGCCGGTCGACGTCCTCGGCATCGTCGCCGTGGTCCTCGCCGCACTCGTGCTCGTCCCCGTTCTGGCGGTCTTCCTCATCGGGCTCATCCCCGAGATGAACGCGATCTGGTGGCTCGGGATCGTGCTGCTGCCGGTGATGACGGTCATCGGCGCCCTCACGATCGTGCTCGCGATCCTCGGCATCGTGCTGCGCTCGCGGCGGCGGCTGCCGGCCGTTCCCTCCATCGTGGGCCTGGTCCTCGGCATCCTGCTGATCGTCCCCGGCGTCTGGGTGCTCCTCGGCTCGACCGTGTGAGCACGCCGCCCTCGCCTGCGCGCCCGAGACGGCGGCATCCCGGAAACCTCCCCAAGGCCGCGGCATCCCGGGCGTCACCTCGGCCCGAGGCCGCGGCATCCCGGGCGTGCCGAGTAGGCTCGGTGCCGTGACCGACCGCGCACCGCTCTCCCGCAAGCTCTCCGCCATCGCCGAGTCCGCGACCCTCAAGGTCGACGCCAAGGCGAAGGCCCTCAAGGCCGCCGGCCGCCCCGTCATCTCGTACGCGGCGGGCGAGCCCGACTTCGCCACCCCCGCGTTCATCGTGGATGCCGCCGCCGAGGCGCTCCGCGACCCCGCGAACTACCGTTACACCCCCGCCGCCGGACTCCCCGTGCTCCGTGAGGCGATCGCGGCCAAGACGCTGCGCGACTCGGGCCTGGAGGTCGCGCCGTCACAGGTGATCGTCACCAACGGCGGAAAGCAGGCGGTGTACCAGGCGTTCCAGACCGTGGTGAACCCCGGCGACGAAGTACTGCTGCCCGCGCCCTACTGGACGACCTACCCCGAAGCGATCGCCCTCGCCGATGGCACGCCCGTCGAGGTGTTCGCCGGCGCCGACCAGGACTACAAGGTCACCGTCGCCCAGCTCGAAGCCGCGCGCACCGACAAGACGACGGTCTTGGTATTCGTGTCGCCCTCGAACCCGACCGGATCGGTCTACACCCCCGAAGAGACCGCGGAGATCGGGCGCTGGGCGCTCGAGCACGGCCTCTGGGTCATCACCGACGAGATCTACCAGAACCTCGTATACGAGGGAGTCCGCGCCGTCTCGATCGTCGAGGCCGTGCCCGAGCTCGCCGGCCAGACCATCCTCCTCAACGGCGTCGCCAAGACCTACGCCATGACCGGGTGGCGCGTGGGCTGGATGGTGGGCCCGGCGGATGCCATGAAGCTCGCCGCCAACCTGCAGTCCCACCTCAGCAGCAACGTCAACAACGTCGCGCAGCGCGCTGCGGCCGCCGCGCTGAACGGCCCGCAAGACGAGGTCGAGCAGTTCCGGGCGGCGTTCGATCGCCGCCGCCGCCTGATCGTGTCGGAGCTGTCGAAGATCGACGGGGTCGAGGTGCCCAACCCTCTCGGGGCGTTCTACGTCTACCCCGACGTGCGCGGGCTCCTGGGCCGCGAGTGGAACGGCGTTACGCCCACGACCTCGCTCGAGCTCGCCGACTTCATCCTCGAGCAGGCCGAGGTGGCGGTGGTGCCCGGCGAGGCCTTCGGCCCGAGCGGCTACCTCCGCCTGTCGTACGCTCTCGGCGACGCAGACCTCCTGGAGGGCATCCAGCGCCTCCAGCGCCTCTTCTCCTAAGGCGTCAGTCGCCAAGATTTGTCGCCCGGAGCGTTGCCCGGGCGACAAATCTTGGCGACTCACCCGGGTCACCCCTTCTCCACCTGGGGAGAACATCACACCGTCGCCGCAACCGGGGACGAAGATCGGCGGATGCCGACATCACCCCACCTCGTCGCCCCCGCCGCCGCCTTCACCATCGCGGAGGGATCGGCATCCGGGCTCTCGCCCAGCAGCTTGCGATCCGCGCGCTGGTCGGTCCCACACGCGGGCGTTCGCGTCGAAACATCTGCGACGGATCGTCAACGGCTGGCCGCACTCCAGCGCGCCCTGCCCGCGCACGCGTTCTTCTGCGGTGCCACGGCAGCCGTTCTTCTCGAGATGCCCCTCCCTCTCCCGGTCGCCACGCGAGCGTGGAGTCATCCGGTGATCGGCGTGCCGAGCGGGCACAATCGCATCCGGCGCCCGGGGACGACGGGGCGCTCGCTGACGATCGAGGAGGACGACCTCGTCCGGGTGGACGGCATCCGCTGCACGTCGGCCCTCCGCACGTGGGCGGAGCTCGCGGAAAGTCTCGGGGTCGGGCAGCTGACCGCCATCTCCGACCATCTCCTCTCCCACCGTCGACCCCTCGCCGCGCGGAGGGACCTGGAGCGCACTCACCTGCGTTTCCTGGGCGGGCGAGGATCCCGGCGGAGGCGTCTCGCCGTCGACTTCGCCGACGACCGGGCCGAGTCCCCGCGGGAGTCCGAGCTTCGCGTCCTGCTGATCCAGGCGGGACTTCCGGTTCCCGAGACCAATGTCGAGATCTTCGACGGTCAACGCTTCGTCGCGCGCGTCGACCTGCTCTATCGGACGGCACGCCTGGTCATCGAGTACGACGGCGATTACCACCGCGACCCTCGTCAGTGGAGCCGTGATCAGTCTCGCCGTGCAGAGCTCGAGTCGCTGGGCTACCGGGTGACCGTGGTCACCGCGCGAGACTTCGACGCTCCCGAAGCTCTTCTCGCCCGCATCCGCCGTCTCCTCGCGTGAGTCGCCAAGATGTGTCGCCTCCGACGGCCCATGAGCGACATACTTTGGCGACTCGCGCGCGAGCGGAGCGAGAGGAGCGAGAACGGGAGCTACAGCTCGACGTTCACCAGCACCGGCTCGGGCTGCAGGAGCAGACCGAACTCGGCCTGCACGCGCTGCTGCACGAACCGGGCGAGCTCGGCGATCTCGGCGGCCGTGGCCTCGCCGCGGTTGGTCAGGGCCAGGGTGTGCTTGGTCGACAGGCCCGCGCGGGACCGCGGGAAGCGGAATCCACGCGAGAGCCCCGCGTGCTCAATGAGCCACGCGGCGCTGACCTTCACCTCGCGCTGCTCGATCACCGGGGGCGGCACGGCGCCGTCGAAGGCCGCGAGGGGGATGACGGTAACCGGATCGAACGTCGGCGACATCGGCCACTTCGGGCATTCCGCGGGCAGGGTGCGCGCGAACGCTTCCGACACGATCGCGTTCTGGAAGAACGACCCGGCGCTCCAGGTATCGGGGTCTTCGGCGTCGAGCACCATTCCCTTGCGCGCCCGCGTCGCCAGCACGTGATCGCGGATCCAGCGCAGCGACACCGCGGTGTCGGCATCCAGCCCGAGAGCTCCGCGCAACTGCGTGCCCGCGATGGGCCGTTCGCCGCTGCCCACGACCTCGAGCTCGAGCGTGACCGAGAGGATCACGGCCGAGCGGTCCGGCACCGAGCCGTAGTGCTGCTTGAGCACCGAGGTGCGGAAGCCGAGTCGAAGATCGGATGCCGCGACCGTTTCGCGCTCACCCGAGGACTCGTCGAGCAACTCGACCTCGACGAGGGTCTGCACGATTTCCTGGCCGTACGCGCCGACGTTCTGCACCGGGGCAGCGCCGACCGTGCCGGGGATCCCCGACATCGCCTCGATGCCGGCGAGGCCCCGCTCGACCGTCTCGGCGACGAGGGCATCCCAGTCGTGACCGGCCTGCACGCGCAGGCGCACCGTGCCGGGGCGGGAGCCCGGCAGCTCTTCGATGCCGGACGTGCGCACGAGCACGACCGTTCCCTCGAACGGCGCGTCGCCGACGAAGAGGTTCGAGCCGCCCCCGACGACAAGCCACGGCTCCCCCGCATCCCAGGCCGCGCGCACCGCGCCGACGAGGTCGTCGACGGTCGTCGCCTCGACGGTGCGGGCGGGGGTTCCGCCGGTGCGCAGCGTCGTCAGCTGCGACAGTGGGATCGGTGCGACCTCGGGCATCAGGACAGCCGCACGCGCACCTGCGCCTTGCCGAGGACCGTGGTCTCGGCGTGCGTCACGGTGAGGTCGATGCGGGCGGTCTCGTCGTCGACGGCGCCCACTTTGGCCGCGACGTGCAGGTCGGCACCGGTCTCGGGGTCGACGACGACCGGGCGCGTGAAGCGCACGCCGTACTCGAGGATGCGTCCGGTGTCGCCGAGCGCCTCGGCCAGCGTCCCCACGGCGATGCCCATGGTGAGCATGCCGTGCGCGAGAACGCCCGGCAGGCCGACCGCGGCGGCGACGTCGTCGCGGTAGTGGATGGGATTGAAGTCGCCCGAGGCGCCGGCGTACCGCACCAGGGACTCGCGCGTGAGGTGCACCGAACGCTCGGCGATGACGTCTCCGACGGTGAACTCGCTCATGCCCCGGCCTCCCCCGCGAGCAGCACGCTCGTCGTGGTCACGACATGGGCGCCGTCGGCATCCACGATCTCGGCTTCGCTCGTGATCATCGCGTTGCCCCCGAGCGCGCGGATGCCGGTCACCGACAGCGTGGCGGTGAGTTCGTCGCCCGCGACGATCGGACGCGAGTAGCGGAACCGCTGCTCGGCGTGCACGAGACGCGACAGCTCGATCCCCGAGTCGGGGTCACCCAGCAGCTGCTGGAGCGTCAGGTCTTGCACGACCATCGCGAAGGTCGGCGGAGCGACGACGTCGGCGTAGCCGAGAGCGCGGGCCGCGTCGGGGTCGGAGTGCGGGGGCGCATCGGCGAAGACGGCGCGGGCGAACTCGCGCACCTTCTCGCGGCCGACCAGATACGGCGCGGTCGGCGGAAACACACGACCGACCAGTTCGGGGTTCACGGGCACCCCGCCAGTCTACCGACGCCCGCGGCGGACACCCTCAGCGCTGGTGGCGTCCGCGCACCGCCTTGACCGCCATCTGAGCGGCGATGAAGACGAGGAAGATCGAGAACAGCACGTTGCCCACGAACGGGTCGACGAGCTTCGCCAACGATGCCCCGAGAGCGGTCGTGGTGCACGCGGCGATCCCGATACATGCCGCCGCGCGCAGGTCGACGTTCGAGCGGCGGAGGTTGCCGACGGTGCCCGACACGGCGGTGGGGATCATCATGAGCAGCGACGTGCCGCGCGCGATGAGGTCGCTCGTTCCGAAGAGCAGCAGCAGCGCGGGCACGACGATGATGCCGCCGCCCACGCCGAGAAGACCCGCCAGGATGCCGGTGACCACACCGAGAGCGGCCAGTCCCGGTCCCGTGGTCCAGGTGAGCTCCAGTTCGGCATCGCGCGAGGGAATGACGAGGTACAGGCTGACGATCACGGCGACGAGGAACGCCACGAACGCCCAGCGCAGCGCCGTCTGCGACAGCTTGGGCAGCAACCACGTTCCGACCTGCGCCCCCAGCACGGCGCCGGCGGCCAGGATGAGCGCGGGGATCCACGCCACGTGGCCGTCGATCGCGTACGTGATGACACCCACCGACGCCGTCGGCACGATCGCCGCGAGCGAGGTCCCCGCGGCGAACCGCTGATCGAAGCCGAGGAGCAGCACGAGGAGCGGGACGATCACGGTGCCGCCGCCGACGCCGAAGAGCCCCGACAGGAGGCCGGCGAGCAGCCCGACCCCGATGCAGACGGTGTAGAAGCGGGTGGTGCGCGGGGGACGGGGGTCGGGGGTCACGGGATGCGGGTCCTCGCACGATCAGGGAACGGCGGCCGAGTGGGCGCCGACGCACCAGTCTTCCACCCCGGCTGCGGGGCCGATGGCCGCGACCCGCGAAAAAAAAGCGGCCCCCGGTGGTCCGAAGCCGCGTCCACCGGGGGCCGTCGCCCTCACAGATCAAGCAGAACGATGACCCGAACACCGGTCTGCGACCTTTATCGCGAGGGTGCGACAGGAAGAAAATTACCGATCCCCGGAAGATTGTCTTGCCCGTTGACACTGATATCTCGGAATGCTAATTACCTGCCCTTCCGGCCCCGCCTCGGTGAGGCTGACAGGGAATGCACCGACCGCCCGCGGGGTTCGCCTGACTATGACGACCGTAGGAATCATCGGAGCAGGAAACATCGGCCAAGCCCTCGCCCGGGGCTTCGTAGACCGCGGGTACCACGTGGTGATCGCGAACTCGCGCGGGCCTGAGACCCTCACCGACTTCGTCGCCTCTCTGGGCGACCGGGCGCGTGCGGCCACGGCGGAGGAGGCCGCCGAGGCGGGCGACATCGCGGTGGTCACGGTCCCGCTGAAGGCGTACCGCGAGGTCCCCGTTGCGCCGCTGGGCGGAAAGACCGTCCTCGACACCAACAACTACTACTGGGAGCGCGACGGGCAGATCGCCGAGCTCGACGAGAAGCGCACAACGACCTCGCAGATGCTGCAGCAGCACCTGCCGGAGAGCACGGTGGTGAAGGCGTTCAACCACATCATGGCCGCGGACATCCTCACCGACGGGTCGCCCGTCGGCACTCCGGGGCGCCGCGCTCTGGCGACCTCGAGCGACTCCGCCGCGGCCGTGGCCCTGGTCACCCGCATCTACGACGAGTTCGGCTACGACACGGTCTCGGCGGGCCCTCTCGCCGAGAGCTGGCGCGTCGAGCGCGACCAGCCGGCGTACGTCGTGCGTCAGACGCGCGAGGAGTTGGAGCAGAACCTCGCCCGCGCCGAGCGCTGACACCCCCTCACCGATAAACGGCATCTGCGCCGGGAAACGCGCTCCGCGCCCGTTTCCCGGCGCAGATCGCGTTTATGGATGCCAGAGAGCCCGGCGCCGCACGGATGCACGGCGCCGGGCTCTCCGGGCGTCGGGGTCTCAGAGCGCGGCGAGCGCCTGGTCGACGTCGGCCACGAGATCGTCGGCGGACTCGATACCGACCGACAGGCGCACGATCGTGTCGGGCACCGCGAGCTCGGTGCCGCGAACGGACGCGTGGGTCATGGCATCCGGGTAGTTCACCAGCGACTCCACACCGCCGAGCGACTCGGCGAGCGTGAACAGGCGCGTCGACTCCGCGAAGCGGCGCGCGGCCGCCCCGTCGGCGAGCTCGAGCGACACGATCCCGCCGAACCCGCTCATCTGCGCCGCCGCGAGCGCGTGGCCCGGGTGCGCCGGGAGTCCCGGGTAGTACACCTTTGCCACGCGCGGGTGGGTGACGAGGTGCTCGGCGACGGCCTGGGCGTTGAAGCTGTGACGCTGCATGCGGATGCCGAGGGTCTTGATGCCGCGCGTGGTGAGGTACGCATCGAGCGGCCCCGACACCGCACCGGCGGCGAACTGCAGGAACTGCGTCTTCTCGGCCAGCTCGGCGCCGGAGAACGCGAGCGCCCCGCCGACGACGTCGCTGTGGCCGCCGAGGTACTTCGTGGCGGAGTGCACCACGACGTCGGCGCCGAGCGAGAGCGGGCGCTGCAGCGCGGGCGAGGCGAAGGTGTTGTCGACGACGACGATCGCTCCCGCGGCGTGCCCGAGGCGGGCAAGCCCGGCGATGTCGGTGATGCGCAGCATCGGGTTGCTGGGCGTCTCGACCCAGACCATGCGCGGCGCGCGCTCCTCGATCGCCGCGGCCACGGCATCCAGGTCGCTCATGTCGACCACGCGCAGCTTCACGCCCCACGGGCCGAGAACGCGCGCGAGCAGACGGTACGTACCGCCGTAGACGTCGTTGCCGAGCAGCACCTCGTCGCCGGGGACGAGGGCCGCGCGCAGCAGCGCGTCTTCGGCGGCCAGGCCCGACGCGAACGACAGCGCGCGCACCCCACCCTCGAGTGCGGCGATCTGGGTCTCGAGCGCGGCGCGCGTGGGGTTGCCGCTGCGGCCGTACTCGTAGCCGCCGCGAAGGCCCCCGATCCCGTCTTGCGCGTAGGTCGTCGACAGGTGCACCGGCGGGATCACCGCGCCGGTCGTGGGGTCGAAGGCCTGTCCCGCGTGGACGGCGAGGCTGTCGAAGCCGCGGGCGGCGTCGTGGGTGCTCATTCGGAGTGCTCCTCGGGGGCGATAGAAGGAAGAACGGATGCCACCGGCTCGACGGCGTAGCCGCGCGCGGTCATCCACTGGTCGTCGAAGATCTTGCTGAGGTAGCCGCGGCCGTGATCGGGCAGGATCACCACGACCACGGCATCCGCGGGGAGGTCACGGGCCACGCGGAGCGCTCCCACGACCGCCATGCCGCTGGAGCCGCCGACGAGGAGCCCCTCTTCGCGGGCCAGCCGGCGCGTCATCGCGAAGGACTCGGCGTCGGACACCCGCTCGTACGCATCGACCACGGTGGGGTCGAAGGCCGGCGGCCAGAAGTCCTCGCCGACGCCCTCGACGTCGTACCCGTGGATGTCGTCGCCGGAGTAGATCGACCCGACGGGGTCGACCCCGACGATGCGCACGCCCGTTCCCGCCACCTCGCGCAGGTACCGCCCGGTGCCGGTCATCGTGCCGCCCGTGCCGACGCCGGCCACGAAGTGGGTGAGGCGCCCGTCGGTGTCGCGCCAGATCTCGGGGCCGGTGGTCTCGTAGTGACTGCGCGGGCCGTTGGGGTTGGCGTACTGGTTGGGCTTGAACGCGCCCGGGATCTCGCGCACGAGCCGGTCGGAGACGCTGTAGTACGACTCCGGATCGTCGGGCTCGACGTTGGTCGGGGTCACCACGACCTCGGCGCCGTAGGCGCGCAGCACGGCGCGCTTGTCTTCGGCGACCTTGTCGGGCACGACGAACACGCAGCGGTATCCGCGCTGCTGCGCGACCAGGGCGAGCCCCACGCCGGTGTTACCGCTGGTCGGCTCGACGATCGTGCCGCCCGGGCGGAGCAGCCCGTCACGCTCGGCCGCGTCGATGATGTTGGCGGCGATACGGTCCTTCGCGGAACCGCCGGGGTTGAAGTACTCGATCTTGGCGAGCACGGTGGCCGGGATGCCGTCGGTCACACGGGTGAGACGGACGAGGGGGGTGTTGCCGACGAGGTCGGCGACGCTCTGGGCGTAACGCACGATGGAGTCCTGGGGGTGAGGCGCCGGCGGGCGCGGCTGACGGGGTCGTCGAAAGGGAACGCGGGAGGCGTTCAGCGACAACAGCGACAGGTCAGCACGCGGTCAGCATAGCCGAAGAATCGCCGCGACTCAGGCGATCGCGCCGAGGAACTCGTCGAAGCTCTGGGCGGGCCGCCCGGTGACCGCCTCGACGTCGCCCGAGACGCGGGCGAGGTCACCGCTGGCGATCGCGGTGTACGTGCTCACCCAGGCGTCGACCTGCCACCGCGGGGCGCCGTACACCGCGCGCGAGGCGTAGGCCTCGTCGACGGTCTCATCGACGAAGCGCACGGGGTGGCCGCGCACCGCCGAGATCTTCTGCGCCACCTCGTCGAGGGTGAGCGCCTCGGGCCCGGTCAGGTCGTACGCGGCGTCGGCGTGGGCGGCGGGATCCCGCAGCACCGCGACCGCCGTCGCGGCCACGTCCGCGCGCGACACCAGGGAGCAGCGTCCGGCGCCCGCGGGCCCCCGGATGACGCCGTCGTCACCGGCGAAGAGCTCCATCATGTCCATGTAGAAGTTGTCGCGCAGGAAGGTCCAGCTCATCCCCGACTCGCGGATCAGCTCCTCCGTGGCCGCGTGATCGCGGCCGAGGGTGAAGACGGCGTCGGGCGCCGCGGCGAAGAACGACGTGTACACGATCGAGCGAACGCCGGCGCGAGCCGCAGCGTCGATGAAGGTCCGGTGGTGGTCGACCCGATCGGCGGTCTCGGACGCCGAGACCATCAGGAGCGTGTCGACACCCGTGAGTGCCGTGAACGCCGCGTCGGCATCGGAGTACCCCGCGACTCGAACCTCGGCCCCCGGAAGCTGGGGTGCCCGTGAGGCATCGCGAACGAGGAGACGTTGCGGAATGCCGCGGGCCGAGAGGTCGCGTGCCACGCGTCCTCCCACGGCCCCGGTCGATCCGGTGACGGCGATCACGGTCTGCGCGGGCATACGTCCTCCGAAGGGGCGAGGGTCGGTGCTCTCAGCGTATTCGGCCGCGCGCGGGCTCGGGGCGCCAGCGCCTCAGATGCGCGGGGCGACCAGGCGCGCCACGCGAACGCGCACCGTGGCGGGGGCCGCCTCCGGTTCGACCTGTCGTACCGCGCGGGCGACGGCGGATGCCACGACCGCGCTGTCGTCGTCGGTCGAGACGCCAATGCAGACGGTGATCGTCCGCTCCCCCGCTCGTTCCTCCACGGACGACAGTGATCCAACGACGTCGGAGGCGCGTTCGTAGGCGCGCGCGACGAGGGAGCGTGCCGAGTAGCACTCGCGCACCCCCGTCACCGCGGCGACGGCCAGATCGATACGGGGTGCCAGGTCGGCAGCGGTGTCGGTCATTGCTCTTGCTCCCCCTCCAGGTGCACGTCACCCACGGTGACGTCCACGCGCCCCACCCGCAGATCGCCGTGACGCTCGATGGCCTCGCGAATGTCGCCCCGCATCCGCTCTACCGTCTCGCGCATCGGACGCCCGAAGAGCACGCTCACGGTGACCCGCACGTCCAGGGGCGCCCGTGAGTCGGGCTGATCGAGGCGGACTCGCCCGACCAGCAGCCCGGGGATGTCGTCGCCGATGCTGCGAATGAGTTCGTAGAGCGCCCCCTCGGTCACGACGATCTCGACGCCGTCGTCGGTGTGTGACAGGGGGAGGTCTCGGCCCGCGCGGAACTCTCGCCTCACCTCGCGCATGATCCCGTCGTACCAGGACTCCGCGAGCGGTTCGGCCGCCTGCTCCTCGACGAGTTCGCGCGAGAGCCGCCCCATGCGCTCCATGGAGGCCAGCAGGGCCTGACATTCGGCATTGCGGTCGATCGCCGCGATGGGTGGCGTGCGCCCTCGATCGAGGTACGCGGAGAGCTCCTCGAGCGAGTAGCCCGAGCCGCCCACGTCGTCGTCGTTCTCGCTCATTCGATCACCTCCACTCCTGCATGCGTTCCACGACCGTCTTCCGGGCCCGAGCCAATCGCCCGCGGACCGTGGCGGCCGTCTCGCCGACCTCGGCCGCGATCTCGTCGTAGCTGTGACCGCCGATCTCGCGCAGCACCCACACGACGCGCATCTCCTCGGGAAGATCGGCGAGGACCTTCTTCAGCGCGGCCATCTGCGACGATGCCACAGTCGCGCCCTCCGGGTCACTGCCCGAGGCCACCATCTGCTCGTCGATCTGCTCGGAGATCTTCCGCGCGCGCAGCCGATCGGTCGCTTTGCGCGACACGATCGTGGTGAGCCAGCTCCGCACTTTCTCCGGATCAGCGAGATCGGGCAACCGGCGCCACGCCGTGATGAGCGCCTCCTGGACGCAGTCGTCGGCATCGGCGCGCGATCCGGTGAGCTTGGTGGCGAAGGCGACGAGGAACGGCGCGTGGCGCCGGACCAGAACTCCGAACGCGATCTGATCGCCGTCCGCCGCCCGCGACGCGAGGAACGCGTCAGTCGCGGAAGACAACGAGGGCATACCTGGTCCTGTCGGCAGATTTTCCGGCCGGGGTCGCGACGTTTCGTGACACCGGTTCCTCTAGTTAGAGAAACACCCCGCCACCCGAACGCAGGGGAGGTTGACGAGAGCACCAGCCGCATGGCACAGAAGCGCCCCGGGGGCGGCGCGGCTGCCGGACAGGCTCTGCCTCCGCGGGGACGGGTAACGTCGGGCGTACGCCCCCGACTCAAGGACGACTCCCATGCGCATCGCTCTCACCGGCTCCTCCGGAAAACTCGGCACCGTCGTCGCCCGCGAGCTCCGCTCCGCGGGTCACGAGGTCATCGGCCTCGATGTGCGAGGGGAACGTGGTCCCGGATTCGTCCAGGTCGACCTCACCGACTACGGACAGGTCATCGACGCCCTCGCTGGCGTGAACGATCAGCACGACGGTATCGATGCGCTCGTGCACCTCGGGGCGATCCCGGCCCCCGGCATCCGGTCCGACATCGCCACCTTCCACAACAACATGACGAGCACGTTCAACGTGTTCTGGGCCGCCGTCCGCCTCGGCATCGACCGCATCGTCTACGCCTCGAGCGAGACCGTGCTCGGGCTGCCCTTCGACATCGACCCGCCCTACATCCCCGTCGACGAGGAGTACGCCCCGCGCCCCGAATCGGTGTACTCGCTGGTCAAGGTGCTCGAGGAGCACCTGGCGAGCGAGCTCGTGCGATGGCATCCGGAGCTGTCGATCACGGCGCTGCGCTTCTCGAACGTGATGGTGCCCGAGGATTACGCCGAGTTCCCGTTCGACGACGATGCGCGCACCCGCAAGTGGAACCTGTGGGGATACATCGACGCACGCGACGGCGCGCAGGCGGTGCAGCGAGCTCTCGAGAACGCTCCGGCGGGATTCGACCGCTTCATCATCGCCGCCGCCGACACTGTCACGACGCGTTCCAACGCGGAGCTGGTCGCCGAGGTGTTCCCGAACGTCGAGACCCGCGGCGACCTCGACGGTACCGGCACGCTGCTGTCGATCGACAAGGCACGGCGTCTGCTCGGCTACGACCCGCAGCACTCCTGGCGGAACCACCGCTGAGGCCGAGGGCCCGCACGGGCGGGCGTGCGACACTCGGGGCATGGACGCCGACGAACCCCTCATCCCCCTGCCGACGGCGCGCGAAAAGGAAGTGAAGTTTCTCGCCCGGAGTGGTGCTGTCGTGACGCTTCGCCTCATCGACACCGACCGGTTCGAACTCAAGCTCGACAGCCGGGGCGACTACACCGCGGTGCTGACGCGCCGCGGAGACGTCTTCGACCTCCACCCCGCGCCGGGCGTGCGCGCGGTCGGCGGCACCGGCCTCCGGGCGACCGATCTGTACGAGCGGTTCTGATTCCGCCGCTCAGCGCCAGGCCCGCTCCGACCGCCGCCGCCAGTACTCCTCGGGCTCGACGGCCAGCAGCCGCAGGGCATCGTCGTCCACCCGCACCGGAGAGGCCCCCACACCGCGACGCAGCTGCGCGGGTGTGGAGGCGCCGCTGAGCACGATATCGACCCCGGCCTGAGCCCGTGCGGCCCCGAGAGCGAACAGATCCGGGGCGAGCCCCGCCGCGGAGGCGGCCAGGTCGTCGGCCGGGTCGGCCGTGGCCAGCTCCCCGTTGGCCAGCGCCTCTTTGACGACGACCGTCCAGCCGTCGGCGTGGGCGCGCGCGAGGGCTGGAGCCACCGTCGACTCCCGAAGGTTCCAGGTCGCCTGCACCACCGAGAACGGCGTCCGCGCGAGGGTGCGCGCCTCATCGAGCACCGCGGCCTGGTGCGGACCGCTCGTAGATAGGCCCACGCGCACCCCCGTCTCGGCGAGACGACGGAGGTCATCCACAAGCGCCGCGTCGTGCAGCGCGGGGCTCTCGGGCGTGACCGAATGAATGAGGTAGTAGTCGGGTGCGCGCCCCAACGCCGCGAGCGTTTCGGGCCATTGCCGACGGAACATCTCCCCCGAGTGTTCTTTGCGCTCGTGGACGGTGGCATCCATTCGCCAGCCCCCGACGTACGCGTAGCCCCACTTCGACCCGATGGTCAGCTCGCGCGAGCGTCCGGGGTGCCGCGCGAGCCAGGTCCCGAGGAACTCTTCGGCGTAGCCGTACGACCGCGCCACATCGATGTACCGGATGCCGAGCTCCCACGCCGCATCGAGCAGATCGTGGCTGCGCGCGCGCATCGCCTCGATCGATCGCTCGGCAGGATCGCCGAGGTCGTCGTCGCGTCCGGCCGTGATGTAGGCGGGGCGTCCGACGGCGGCGAGTCCCAGCCCGAGCGCCGCCGCGCGTTCCGGTGCGTCGTTCATTCCTCGACCGTAACGGGCGGCCGCGTGTGCGCGGCCACCCGTCGTCTCAGGAGTCTCGGCGCGGCGCCGCGGCGAGACGGGCGCGGCGCACGTTCGTCCAGTAGAAGATCGGCGTGAGCACGACCGTGATGGACACCATCGCGATCGCGATCGTCAGCGCCTGGTGCTGGCTCATCAGCGCAACGATGAGATAGCCGCCGCTGGCGAACAGCGCCATGAGGAAGCTGTTCGCCAGGATGCGGCCCTTGCGGGGGGTGGAGGGAGCGGTGGACACGGTTTTCTCCTCTGGTGGAAACGGACGGGCCGGGGGGTCAACGCGGGGTGAAGGCCGCGAGAAGTCGGGCGGGGTGGCGGTCGAGGAACGCGCCACTCGCGCGCGTGGAGACGACCGCGGCGAGGGCGGCCAGCACCAGGGCCGCGCCCAGCACGACCTCGATCGGGACGACGGGCTGCACCCACGTGTTCAGCCAGCCAACGCCATACACGACAGCGAAAGACAGGGCGAAGGCGGCGAGCATGCGCACCGACAGGGTGCTGCGGTCGCCCTGCGGCGCCTCCTGGTCATAGGGGTTCCACGCGCTCGCGGCCGCCCCCACGGCGAACGCGAGCAGGAGCGCCGCCAGAGCCGAGACCAGGGCGAGCGGGATCTGATCGGCGAGCCCGGTCGCAATGCCGAGCCCGATCGTCAACAGGGCGACGCCGGGGACGACGAACACCGACACCGCGAGCAGCTTGCCTCGGAGCACGGCACCGAGCGACGCGCCGGTCTGGACGGTCAGCTCCACGCCGCGGCCGTCGAACCCGAAGAGGTTCAACAGGGCGCTCGCGCCCATGGCGACCGCGCCGACGGCCGCCGCGAAGGGCAGACCCGTCGCGTGGACCTGAGCTCCGGCGAACATCACTCCCACGACGGGACCGAGCACTACGAACTGCGCCGCGCGCGGCGCACGGAAAAAGTAGTACCGCAGGTGCTGACTGGCCGCGCCCAGCGCGGCGCCCGACGGCAGAGCGCGCAGGACGAGCGGCACCAGCGTCAGCCCCGTAGCCTCACGCCGGCGGCTCGGGGAGACCGCCCGTGCGGTGTGGCCCTTCACATGACGACGAAGGGCGACGCCCCACAGCACGGCGGCGAGCGCGATGGTCGCGACGACGACACCGGCACGGCCGAGTGCCCCCACCACATCGCCCGCCCCGAGGACGTAGCCCATCGCTCCCGCCGCGCCCGGCGGTGTCCAGGTGAGGATCGTGACGAAGATCGCCCCGGCATCTTCCGCCGCTCCCAGGAGGGGGCGCAGGAGGTGGGGAAGGACGTAGAGCGCAAGGATGACGAGCGTCGACAGGATGACCGCGATGTCGCGGCCACGGCGGGCCGACAGCGCCTCGGCGAACAGTGCACGCACGGCGTACGACGACGCAACGCACATCACGGTGAAGAGGATCGCGGCCACCACGGCGACCGCGCGGGCGGCAGGGTCGACGTTGATCGCCGCGACGCCTCCGGCGGCGGTGAGGAACGTGGCCACGGCCGTGGGCGAGATCAGCCCCCCGAGGAGGAGCCCCGCGACCTGCTGCGTGCGCGTCAGCGGATACTGCTCGAGCACCGCGGGGTCGATGATGTTCGCCGTCGGCACCGGCGTCGCGATCGGAAGCACGAGCCATCCGCCGAAGAGGGCAATGAACAGCAGCATCACCAGCAGGTCGCCGAACGGGGAGACCCCCGAGTCCAGGGCGGCCACGAGCACGCCCCCGCAGAGCCCCACGATGATGCCGAGGGCCCAGCCCAGCACGAAGACGGCGACGCCGAGGCCCGATGTGCGCGCCCCGCCGATCTGGATCGCGAGCCTCAGGCGGGCGAGGACGAGAGCCACGACAGATCCCCCTCTGCGAGCTCGCGTCCGCCGACGATGTCGACGAAGGCATCCTGCAGGGATCCGCCGTGCGAGAGCTCGGCGACGGTGCCCTCGGCGACGAGCGCACCGCGGGCGATGATCGCGACGCGATCGCACAGCTTCTGCACCACGTCGAGCACGTGGCTGGAGAACACCACGGTGCCGCCCCCTTCGCGGAACCGCTGAAGCATTTGCTCCATGACCTGGGTGTTGACCGGGTCGAGCGCACCGAAGGGCTCGTCGAGCACGAGCACGCGGGGCGCGTGCAGCATCGCCACCGCCAGTCCTACGCGCTTGGTCATGCCGAGGGAGAAGTCCGCGATCGGCCGACCGGCGTCGCTTTCGAGATCGAGCACTCGCAGGAGGTCGTTTCCGCGGTCGCGAATATCCGCCGCGGCCATTCCGCGCAGCATTCCCGCGTAATCGAGCATCTCCCGCGCGGTCAATCGACCGAACAGCGGCGGATTGTCGGCGACGTAGCCCAGCAGGGCTTTCGCACGCCGAGGATTCGGCCACACCGAGGTTTCGGCGACCTCGATCGTTCCGGCATCCGGCTCGAGGAGGCCCGTGATCATGCGGATCGAGGTCGTCTTTCCGGCGCCGTTCGGCCCCGCAATCCCGTAGAAAGACCCCTCGGGAATCGTGAGATTCAATCCGTCGACGCTGGTGACATCGCCGAATTTCTTGACCACTCCCGTGGCCTGAATAGCTGCCCGCATAGGGTTGACATTAGGGGATCCGGGAGGCGTCTCCCGGCATTTCCATGAAACCGTTCCCACGCCCGCGGAGGGCGGCGCTCAGACCCGGTCGCGGCGGCGACGACGCGCCACGAGCACGGCTCCCGCCCCCACGGCCAGCAGGGCAGCACCGACGCCGATTCCCACGAACGCCGCGGCGCCGTCGGTCCCGGTCTGCGGCAACGCGCCGCGCCGCGTCCCGGCCGGTATCGCCGCCGGCATCGGCACGGCGGAGGCCGAGGCGGTCGGGGTGGGAGTGGGCTCAGGGGTGGGCGTGGGGGTCGGCGTCGGGCCGGCGATCGCGTCGAGCAGCGCCTCCGCGTTCACGCGCCCCGCCCCCGCGGCATCCTGCACCCGCACACCGGGGAAGACCGTCGTGATGGGGTCGGCCGTCGCGGTCAGGAGCTCGCGGATCTGGTCCGGCGTCAGTTCCGGGTCGTACTGCAGTGCGAGCGCCGCGACGGCCGCGGCGGAGGGCGCCGCGGCCGACGTCCCGGTGAACGAGTACGTGTCGTCGAGGTCGGCAACAGGCCCGCCGAAGAAGCTCGTCCACCCGCCGTCGAGGCTCGTGACGTCGGGGGCACCGCTGATCGGCTCGGGGAGCGGCGAGGTGCCGGGGAATGGCTCGAAGTACAGGGTCGTCGGGCCCGTCCCGCTGAAGTACTCCAGCGTCGACGGGGTTTCGGCGTTCGCCGCGACGATGCTCATCGTCGCGGGGGTTCCTGCGTGCCCGTAGATCGAGGGGCCCACGAGGTCACCGCCGTCGCTGCGGAAATGCTCCGCGCCGCGCAGGTAGCTGCCCAGGAAGATCGCTTTGACCCGCGGAAGGGAGGCGGGTACCCCGTCGGTGGTCACGCGCACCACGACGAAGTCGTAGTCCCCGCCCGTGCGCGTGTCGCCCTTCACCGGCTCGAACACGGCGACCTGCCACGGCGTCCCGAGCGGCTGGATCGGGGTGAGGCCGACGATCTCGTCGGTGTCGGGGTCGATGACGGCCGCGATCAGTTGCGTATCCGAGGCCCCGTCGGGCTGAGCCCACTGCAGCATGATCTCCGCGGTGGTGGTCTCCTGTGCCGACAGGTTGGGATACGTCAGCGTGTTCGTCGGGTCTCCGGCGCCGGTCGGGCTGAAGTCGAGGCAGTCCCCCGTCTCGTCGTCCTCCTCGAGGAGGGCGTCGATGACCTCCGGGCAGTCCATGGGTCGGTAGGCCGGGGCCTCCCATGACGAGATGACGTTTCCGGTGCTCGGACCGACGGTCGCCAGCGAGGTGTCGTTGCCGGCGGCAGTGAAGAACGGGATGCCGAGGGCGGCCGCATCCGTCACCGCATTTGCCGCCACGCCGTTCTGGAACATCAGCTCGTCGACATAGCCCAGGTCGTCGACGATGATGTCGCTACCCGCCGCGATGAGCTTCTCGACGGCGTTCGCGAAACCCACCTGACCGTTCACGCCCGAGGCGAACAGGAGCGTCGCGCCCGGGGCGATGCTGTGGATGAGCTGCGCCATCGCTCGACCCTCGTCGGATGCCGCGAACGGAGCGTCTTGCACCACCTCCACCGGCTGCTCCCAGCCGCAGGGGTTGCCCGGCCCCGGAAGCACGCCCGAGAGGATGTCGTCTTCGGCGGTCGTCGGGGCGTCCGTGGCGGTGTCGTAGGAATCGGAGATGATGCCCACGCGGATGCCGGAGCCGTCGACGTCGTACTTCTCCCACGCCGCCGGCACAGCGAGCGGCTCGACCAGGTTCGCCGGGACCGAGCGGCAGTCGTCGTCCGCGGCGGAGGCAGAGGCCAGGGCGAACCGCGTGCCACCGGAAGACACCGGAGACACGGTTTCCACGACCCGGCGCACGTTCGGCAGCGCCGCGACCTCGGGCAGGGCCGCGGCGGGCACGATCGCGCCCACCACGAGGTACTTCGCGGCGACGTCATCCACGGTCCCCAGGCGCGCGAGCGCAGCGATGTCGGCCGCGGTCGGGGGCGTGCGGTAGGTGACCGTCACGGCGATGCCCTCGGCAGATACCTGCAGGCTCGCCGGCCCCGCGCCGACCTTGCCGAGCGTCACCGCTTCCGCGTCGATCTGGGCGCTCGCCTCGGCCGGGTCCGTCGAGAGGTCGAGCTCGACCACTTCCGACAGGCGCCCCGAGAGCTTGTCCGACGGATCACCCGCCGCATCGGGAACCGCGAGCGCGGCACCGCCCGAGAAGAGAGTCGATCCGAAAATACCCGCGGCCATCATGATTCCCGCGGCAGCCCTCACCGAACGCCCCACCCGTTGCTCCCCCGAACACGTGACGACTTCGACCCGAAGTCACCGACACCGTAGCAGCACGGCGCTGCCGGCCCCGGGCGCGATGTCGGCGGGTGGGGGTACCGTCGTGCTCACTCGGCCGGAGGAAGGATCCGGCACACCATGACGCAGTGGCATCCCGTGCTGGCCGCCGTCGAGGGACCGACCGGCACGTGGCGCATGGTCGATCCGCACGGGCACGTGTACGGCCGGGTCGAGATCCGCCGGGTCTCCCCCGGCGACGGCGTCATGTACAAGGCCGTGCACGGTGACGAGGTCATCGGGTGGGCGAGCACCCTGCGTCTGGCGTGCTTCAAGGTGCACATGGCGTTCCTGTCATCGCTGCGCCCCGGGGGCGGGCCGGCGGCCGACTGGGGCGAACTCACCGGTCACGCACGACGACGGGAATGACCGGATGCCAGCGCGTTCATGCGTTCGCAACGCGCTCGCCCTCCTGTCGAAAGCACACCGTGTCACGCTGGTCCCGGGAGGTGCTGCATGACTCGCCCACGCACTGTCACACACGCGTATCGCTTGGCCGGAGGCTGGGAGAAGGTGCGCCACCGCGCTCTCGACGTGGAGTATGCCCAAGAACTCCGCGCGCAGGGCTACACGATGGTGCTCGCCCGTCGTGGGCCGTTCGACCGGCGCGAGATCTCGCTGAATCAGTTTCTTCCGCAGGGCTGACGAGGGCGGGAGCCGGAGTTCTGGCGGGGGCGTCGCGCGCGGGAAGGACACATGCCCCGGTGGGGGCGTGATGGTCCCCGTTCGGGAAACACCCCCGTACGCCCCATCGAAGCCGACGTTACAGCGCACCCTCCTGCGCCCAAGCCGTTCCCAGCCAGATCAGTCGAAGGAACTGCCCGACGGTGATCACCTTGTCGGAGGCGTCCATCAGCGAAGTGCGGTGGGAGACGCCGTGTCGAACGGTGAAGGATCCGCTGAGGCTCGAGGGAGACACTGTGAGGCGTTGACCGATGAACTTTCCCGGCGCGAGTGGTGCGAGAGTCCGGGCTGCCCCATTCGTCGTTCGTGCCAGCAGAAGCAGATTCGGCTCGGTCGAGCGAAGCAAACGCGCGGGATAGGTTGTGGTCTCGAGATCGCCACCGACGATTTCCAAAGCGGCTGAAGACCGTTGCGTACTCGCATCTGCGGAGTCTGGCAGCACCCGCCACACAACGCTCGCCTTGGTGATGGCCTCCTGCACGCGGAAGAGGTTGTCGCTCGCCCAGGGCTGCTCGAAGGTCACGTCGAACTCGGCTCGCTGAGTCGATGATTCGCAATGGAAAGGCTGAGGGCCCACCGCTGTACGGTACTCACTGGATGTCGAGAGTCGTCCGCTGAAGCGCATTTCCGAGTCCGCAGAATACGCAAGCCGCGGCGTATCAGTTGCGACAGCGACCCCATCCGCGTTGATATCAGCTTCGACGGCCAGCTGGGAGTTGAGAGCTTCCATAACCGTGCCCGAAACGGTCGACGCGAGACTGACGGCATGCGGGGGTTATAGGCCAAAAAGTGTGTATGGGATGGTCGTTTAGCCGCGTGATTTCGCGGTGAATCGGGGATCGGTATGGTCCGCGACCCTTAGTCGTGGACCTTCCGACGAACTCGACGACTTGTCTGGTATGCGGGTCGCTGCTGGTGAAGAACGGGCGGACGTCGGCAGGGACGCAGCGGTGGCGGTGCCCGTCGTGCGGAGCATCGTCGACCAGGCGCCGTCCCGACGTCGCGCGTCGAGAACAGCTCCGCCGGTTCGTGAACTGGATCGTAGGCAAGAGCACCCAAGCCGAAACAGATGGGACGGCGTCGGGACGATCCTTCCGCCGCCGGTCTGCGTGGTGTTGGGAGCTGGTTCCCGATCTCGGGAAAGTCGAGACGGTCCACCACGCCGTCCTCGTCGACGGTGTCTGGGTAGGAACGTGGTGCCTACTGATCGCTCTCAGCGACACCGGACGCGTCCTGGCCTGGCAGTGGTGCGCCCGCGAATCGACCGCCGCGTGGGCTGCGTTGGTGGAACAGGTTCCCGCGCCCGCCGTCCTCGTCTCCGACGGCGGCTCCGGTCTACCCAGCGCGCTCAGACGATGCTGGCCAGAGACCGCGCATCAACGCTGCATCTTCCACCTGCAAATGAACATCACCCGCCATCTGACGCGACACCCGCGAACTACCGCCGGCAAAGCGTTACGACGCCTGGTGATGGACCTCAGCGCCGTCCGCGACGAAACCGCCGCGATCGAGTGGCAGCTTCGCCTCGAGCAATGGTGGCAGGCCTTCGGTCACCTCACCCGGGAACGCACCATGTTCCGCAACGGACAGTGGGGCTTCACCCACGACCGCCTCCGCAAAGCCTGGCTACTGATGCGCCTGGTCACACGCCGTCAGACCCTGTTCACTCACATCGTCTACGGCACCCCGCGCACGACCTCCGCGTTAGAGAGCCTCAACGCCCAAATCCGCGACCTGATACGCCGACACCGCGGAATGAGCGAACAGCACCGCCGCCGCGCAGTCGAATGGTTCCTCACCCTCCGAGAACTTCCCCTCGAGCACGCCCTCGACCTCGCACGCCCCACCGAGACCCCCATCCCCGCAGCGCACGTCGACGAACCCCTCGGGCCCGCCCTCTACGACACCGCCCTCAACCCCGAGGAAGGCCTCTGGACCCGAACCGGATGGGCAGGACGCGGCTAACACGCCCGACCCATACACACTTTTTGGCCGATAACCCGCATGCGGGAACATGGCCCCATAACGAGGCCAGCCCCGGCCGGAGCCGGGGCTGATCTGGGTCTCTGTAGCGGGAGCGGGGCTTGAACCCGCGACCTCACGATTATGAGTCGTGCGCTCTCACCAACTGAGCTACCCCGCCGCGCGGCATCCCCCGCGAAGGAGATGCTGTGAGCCCCGAGTCAGGATTGAACTGACGACCCCTTCCTTACCATGGAAGTGCTCTGCCACTGAGCTATCGGGGCGTACCCGGATCACTCCGGGCAACTAGAAGAGGATATCAGAGCCAAGGCCCCATCCTCGAATCGAGTCAGCCTCCCGTGTGCTGGTGCAGCCACGGCAGCGGGTCGCTCGGCGTGGAGCCGTTCTGCAGCAGCTCGAAGTGCGTGTGGGCTCCGAACGAGCGACCGGTGTTGCCCGTGCGTCCGAGGAAGGTACCGACCGTGACGCGCTGGCCGGGCGTGACCTGGAGCGAGCCGTACTGCATGTGCGCGTAGCGGCTGGAGATGAGCTGCCCGTCGATCTCGTGGTCGATGAGCACCGTGACGCCGAACGCGCCGCCGCTCTCGGTCGCGATCCGAACGGTTCCATCGGCGATCGCCTGGATCGGCGACCCGTCGCCCGGCACAAAGTCGACGCCCTCGTGCAGACGGCCGTCGCGCATGCCGAAGCCGTACGTGATCGGCACACCGACGGCGAACGGCCACTGGATCGGCGCGGTCGGGTCGTTGACGAAGAGGTTGGAGAAGTTCGAGATGCCCGAGTCGGCGGCCATCTGCGCGTACGTGGCGGCACTGTAGCCGTCGGCGCGGTCGACCACTCCGGCCTGCGACTCCGCGGGGGCGACATAGGCCTGGATGGCGTCACCGGAGACGTCTCCCCCGGCGACGAGGTTCTCCGTCGGGGCTTCGATGGAGGCGACGTTGGCGGTGCCGCTGGCCGAGGCCAGAGCGCTCACCGGCATGGTCATGCCGACCGTCAGGAGCCCGACGAGCCCCATGACGCCGACCGAGAACGATGCCGCGGCCACGCGCCGACCGTTTCGACGACCGCGGGGGGCCGCATCGACCGGGAGCCCCTGAGCGATCGGGCGCTCCGGCTCAGCCACGGGCTCGGGCGCCTGCGCCTGCGCCTGCACGGGAGTCTCACCGGTGAAAGCGAACAGGCGCGCGGCGGCCTCGAACTCGTCGGCGACCGTGTCGGAGGCGTCGGCCGCCTCGTCACGATTGTCGGCGGAGGGCTCGACACGCGGTTGCCCGTCAGCGTCTTCCGCCGCGACGGGCAGCTCCGCCTCGGGGACCTTCGCGTCCGAGAGCTCCGCCGGGCGACGCCGACTGCGGCGCGTCGACGGGAGCGTGATGGGCGAGGTAGGCAGCGACACCGGGGTGGTGGCATCCGTCATCTCGGCGCTCTGCAGAATGACGGCGACCTCACGGTCGTCGGAGCGGCTCTCGTCGACGACGGTCACCTGGAGCGCATCGAATGCCGTGGACTCGGCCGACTCGCCCTGCGTCGGGGAGGTAACGGAAGATGCGGTGGCACGCGAGGAGCGGCGACGCGGAGCGGGGAGGGTCGGGTGGATGGTGGCGGCGATCACCGTCTCGACGACGGCCGCGGCGACCTGTTCGACGATCTCCGGCTGGGAGGCGTTCTCGGCGCCGGCGGGGGCCGGGTCGCGGACGACCTCGTCGGCGGGTGCCTCGTCGAGGGCGGGGGTCGAGGCAGAAAGGCGGCGCATCTCGGCCCGCGTGAGCTGCGGGGCGACGGGCGCGGCGGTGGGTCGACTGGTTCGCCGGGTTCGGGCGGGCTCAGTCTCGTAGGCTTCTGACGGCAACGCGCGGGGCTCTCGTGTCGTGTCGCGAGCGCGACGGCTTCGGGCTTTCGGGGCTTCTACCACTTCCGCGAATTCGGGTCGCGAAAATAACGATCAGGTAAACACACTACCCCCGCCGGGCTGAGAAAGCCATGAACGGGCCCTCGGTCTCACTCCTCGCCGTCGAGCACCGCCTGCAGACGACCGAAGAAGTCGGCTCCGGCCGCGATGACCATTCCCTTGCCCGGACGCCCGCCGGGCGCGCCACCGACCATGCCACCGGCCTCCTGCACGAGCAGCACGCCGGCCGCGTGGTCCCACGGGTGGGTGCCCTTCTCGTAGTAGGCATCCACGCGCCCCGCGGCCACCGAGGCCAGGTCGAGCGACGCGGCCCCGATGCGGCGGATGTCGCGCGCGATCGGCATGACGCGCGCCAGTCGTTCGAGCGTCGGGGCGTGCGTGGCGGGGTCGTACCCGAAGCCGGTCGCGACGAGGCCCCCGGCTTCGCCCACGTCGGCGGTCACGGCGAGCCGCTCCTCCCCGAGCCAGGCTCCGCCGTCACGCGACGCGCGGAACATCTCGCCGGAGACCGGGTTGTACACGACGCCGGCCAGGGCCGACCACGTCGCCGGGTCGGGCGCGCCCTCGACCGCGGCGATGCTGATGGCCCACGCCGGGATCCCGTACGCGTAGTTGACGGTGCCGTCGATCGGATCCACGACCCACGTGATGCCGCTCGTCCCCTCCTCGGCGCCGGACTCCTCGCCGTAGAAACCGTCACCCGGGCGCTCGCGCACGAGCTCGGCCCGGATGAACGCCTCCACCTCGCGATCGGCGGCGGTCACGATGTCGGCGGCGACGGACTTCGTCGCGATCGAGAGCCCCTCCCGCCTGCGGAGGGCGGCCAGTTCTCCGGCTTCCCGGGCGATGCGCGTGGCGATGTCGAGGAGGTCAGCGGCGAGAGTCATGGCATCCACGCTACTGCGCCACCCCCTTCAGCTGATCCGATCGCCGTGGATAGCGTGGACCCATGAACCCCCGCGACACCCATCGCTTCGACGTCGTCATCGTGGGCGGAGGGCACAACGCCCTCGTCGCCGCGGCCTACCTCGCCCGCGCCGGGCGTTCGGTGGTGGTGCTCGAGAGACAGGATGCCGTGGGCGGCGCCGCCGTGTCGGAGCGCCCCTGGGCGGGGGTCGACGCCCGCCTGTCGCGGTACTCCTACCTCGTGAGCCTGCTGCCGCAGAAGATCATCGACGACCTGGGGCTGCGCATCGACCTGCGGCGCCGGCGGTACTCCTCGTACACCCCCGATCCGGCCGACCCCACCCGTGGCATCCTGATCGACACTCAGGATGCCGAGGCGACCGCCGCCTCGTTCGTCCGGACGCTCGGCGACACCGGCGAGGCCGAGCGGTTCGCCGCCTTCGGCGAGCGCATCGCGCCGCTCGGACGCGCCGTCTTCCCGACGATGACCGACCCGCTGCCGACGTCCGACGAGATGCGCGAGCGGGTCGGCGACGACGAACTGTGGACCGCGATCACGACACGCCCCCTTGGCGACCTCCTCCGCGCCTCGCTCGAAAGCGATCTCGCGCGCGGGATCGCGCTCACCGACGGCCTCATCGGCACCTTCGCGTCGTCGGACGAGGTCTCGCTCGCGCAGAACCGCTGCTTCCTCTATCACGTCATCGGTGGCGAGAGCGGGCACTGGGATGTTCCCGTCGGGGGCATGGGGGCCGTCACCGCCGAGCTCGAGCGGGCGGCGCGCGAGGCCGGCGCCGAGATCCGGACCGGGGTCGAGGTGATCTCCGTTTCACCGTCGGGCGAGGTGCGCATCGTCACCGACCGCTCCGAGGCCTACGTGGGCGAGCTCGTGCTCAGCGGCGTGGGCGACGCGGTGCTCGCACGCCTACTCACCGCGGGAGGCGCCCCGACCGCGGCTGAGACCCCCGAGGGCGCCCAGGTCAAGGTGAACATGCTGCTGACCCGCCTGCCCCGGCTGAAGGACACGTCGGTCGCCCCCGAGGCGGCCTTCGCCGGCACCTTCCACGTCAATGAGACGATGACGCAGCTCGACGCGGCCTACGTCGCGGCATCCGGGGGCCTTCTTCCCGAGCCGCTCCCCGCCGAGATCTACTGCCACTCGCTCACCGACCCGTCGATCCTCGGCGACGACCTGCGCGCGTCCGGCGCGCAGACGCTGACCCTCTTCGGGCTCCAGGTGCCGCACCGCCTCATCGACGGCGTCGACCCGGTGGCCGCGGGCGCACGCCTGCTCGCCGCCGCGCAACAATCGCTCGACGCGGTGCTGGCCGAGCCGCTGCGCGAGTGCATCGCCGTCGCCCCGGACGGGCGAATGTGCATCGAAGCGCGCACCACCACCGACCTGGAGCGGTCGCTGAACATGATCGGCGGCGACATCTTCCACGGCGCGCTGTCGTGGCCGTGGCTGGAGACTCCCGCGTCGGGCCCGGCCGGGCGGTGGGGCGTCGAGACCGCGCACGCGCGGGTGCTCGTGTGCGGGTCGAGCGCGCGGCGCGGCGGCGCGGTGAGCGGCATCGGCGGGCAGAACGCGGCGATGGCGGCGCTGGAGATTCTGGAGGGGTG
This sequence comes from Microbacterium sp. ZW3a, assembly GCF_057167165.1. Lineage (NCBI taxonomy): Bacteria > Bacillati > Actinomycetota > Actinomycetes > Micrococcales > Microbacteriaceae > Microbacterium > Microbacterium sp. ZW3a. Next base: position 2,522,465 of record NZ_CM169903.1, read on the forward strand.
ACGGGGGATGCGGGGCCGGGGCGTGCGGGGCTTCGGCGCCGGGGGCTGGGGTGTGCGGGCGGCGGGGCTTCGGCGCTGGGGGCTGGGGCGTGAGGTGTGCGGGCGTCGGGGCTTGGGGGCGGCGGGGCGCTGAGGCGTGGGCTGGGGCGCCGAGCTTGAGGGCGGTGAGGCGCTGGGGCTTGAGCTGGGGCGCCCACGCCGCGGGTGAAAGGCACCGCCAGCGGGGTGACCTCACCCCCAAGTTTCGAACATATCTTCTAATCTGGACGCATGACCTTCCCCGCTCCTTCCCCCTCGGCACCGGATGCCGATGGCGATAGCGGCGGTGTGCTGAGGTCGCTCGTCGATGCCATTCGTGCCGACACCGCCGAGGCGGCGCGCGTTCACGCGCGCTTGATCCGCCGTCGAGCCGAAGTCATGCAGATCGCGCTCGATCAGGTCGCGCGATCGAGGTCGCGAGCCTCGCGCGATCGGGAACTCCCGGTGCGGTCGGTCGCCCTCGAGATCGCGGTGGCCACCCACGCCCACGATCAGACCGTGCAGAAAGAGCTGGGCGACGCTTACACGATGGTCACGAAGTTCGCGGCCACCGTCGATGCACTCGCCGGGGGCCGGATCGGCGCGCGTCACGCGCAGGCGATTCTCGACACCGGCATCGTGCTCGACGACGACACGACCCGGGCCGGGTGGGAGCAGGTCGTCCTGGCTCGTGCCGAGCGCGATTCCCCGGGCCGCGTGCGCGCGTTCGGGCGCGAACTCGCCGAGAGTGTTCATCCCGTCGGCATGACGGAACGGCATGCACGCGCCGCCGCGACGCGCGGGGTCAGTGTGCGCGATCTCGCCGACGGCATGGCAGAGCTGGCCGTCGTGCTTCCCGCGACGGTGGCGTACGGAATCCGCGATCGTCTGCGTCGGCAGGCGGCTGCCATTCGCGCCGCGGCGGAGGCGGGCGCAGCGGAGGCGGCGGCGGAGGAGGCGGGGGCAGCGGGAACCGGTGTGGAGAACCCACCTGCGGCGACGGGGACTGGCGACGGCGCTGACTCCGGCGATGTCGCGGCCGTCCCGTCCGGCGACCGCTCCGCCGGCCCCGCCGTCGTCGACGAGCGCACTCTCGCTCAGATCGGGGCTGATGTGTGCGCCGACCTTCTGCTCACGGCAGCGCCGTCGATCGACCCCACCAACGACGTGGATTGCCCCGGCGGGCTCGGCGCAATCCGCGGGCACGTGCAGATCACCGTGCCCGTTCTCACCCTGCTGGGCCACCTCGACGCCGGCGCGACCGTCGACGGACACACTCCCATCGACCCCGAGACCGCACGGCGCCTGGCCGCGCACGCTCCGGGGTGGGATCGCGTGCTGTGCGATCCGGTCACCGGCACCGTGCTCGACGTCGACCGATACGCCCCCACCGCGGCACAACGGAGGTTCCTCGCGGCGCGCGATCGGCACTGTCGGGCTCCCGGATGCCGTGCCCCCATCGCCCGCTGCCAGATCGATCACAACCACGAAGCGCAGCACGGCGGCGCCACGCGGGTGACGAATCTCTGCAACTTCTGCGTTCGTCATCACACTCTGAAGACCGAGACCGAGTGGACCGTCGCGCAGGATCCCGACGGAACTCTGCACTTCCGGAGCCCGCTCGGGCAGCGATTCAGCGAGAAGCCACCGCCGAGGGTCATGTTCGCGCCGGATCCCCTCCCCGCCGCTCCCCCGTTCTAACCGGGACCTCTTCTCTCCAGGGCGTTGCGACTTCGTTGCCCGGCTCTGCGCGCGCACTCCGCGCTGCACTTCCCGCCCGCGCGCACCCCCGCTGCGCGCACCACCCGCGTTCACGCTGCACGCACCACCTGGGCACACCAGCCGCACTCACCACCCGGGCTCACCGCCCGCACTCACCACCCGGGCACACCACCCGCACTCACCGCCCGCACGCACCACCCGCACGCACCACCCGGGCACACCAGCCGCACTCACCACCCGCACGCACCACCCGCACGCACCACCCGGGCACACCACCCGCACTCACCGCCCGCGCACGCCACCCGGGCACGCCGCCCGGGCTCACCGCCCGCGCACACCCCGGCGCTGCGCCATCGCCGCGACCTCGTCGACGATCGCCTCCACCGCCTCGACGAGCGCGGGGACGGGCGGTTCGGCGTATCCGATGACCAGGCCGGCCGGGAGGTCCGTGGGCGCTCCGGGCACCGCATATCGCGAGAGCCCCGACACCAGGATGCCGCGAGCCGCCAGCGCCTCCTCGAGGGCACGCTCCTCGGCGCCGGGAACGAGCACCACGGCGTGCAATCCCCCCTCCATCGCCGTGAGCTGCACCCCGGGGACGCCCACGAACGCCTCGACCAACAGGCGCCGGCGATGGCGATACTCGCGCCGCCGACGCGCGGTGTGCCGAGCGAGCGCACCGTCCGCGAGATACAGGGCCAGGGCCTCCTGCTCCACGAGCGAAACGGGCGAGTCGAGGTCGGCCCGCGCCGCGACCACACGATCGCGCAGGTCGCCGGAGGCGATCACCCACCCGCACCGGAGCGCGGGACTGAGCACCTTCGACAGACTGCCCACGAGCACGACCCGGGCGGGGTCGAGCATCCGCAGGGGTGGCAGCGGCGCGCGTCCGTGCGGGAACTCGCTGTCGTAGTCGTCTTCGACGACCACCGCGCCCGTCCGCGCCGCCCAGGCCAACAGACGCGCCCGGCCCGCGGCATCCAGCCGGGTCCCCAACGGGTAGTGGTGGTGGGGCGTCACGATGATCGCGTCCAGGTCGCCGTGCGCCTCGAGCGCGGTGAGATCCAGGCCCTCGTCCGGACGCACCGGCACGGGCACCGCCTCCATCCCCAGCCGGGCGAGCACCATCCGCACACGCGGATACCCCGGGTTCTCCACGCCCACGCGCAGGCGCCCTCCCGCGCGCGGCGTCAGCGCGAGCAGGGTCAGCAGCAGCGCGTCGCTGGTGCCCGCGGTCACGATCACCTCGGCCGGATCGACGTCGACGCCGCGAGTGCGCGACAGGTGCCGCGCGATCTCCGCGCGCAGGGCGGGGAGCCCGGCCTCGTCATCGACGTCGGCCGCGGGATCGACCGCGCTCGCCCGCCGCCACGCCGACCGCCACCCGGCATCCGCGACTCCCCGGGTCGAGGGACGTCCGGGCTGCAGATCGACGACGCGAGACGACGCCGCGGGCACCGACGGCGCGAGAGCGGGCTCGATGGGCACCGGATGCCACGCCCGCGGCGCCACCGTCGTGCGACCGCCGCCGCGGGTGAGCAGGTACCCCTCCCCGGCGAGGATCTCGTAGGCGGTCACGACCGTGCCGCGCGCGACTCCCAGATCGACCGCGAGCGCCCGCGTCGACGGAACGACCTCGCCCGCACCCCAGCGCCCCTCGACGATGGCCGCGCGCATTCCTCGAGCGAGTTGCTCGTGCAGGGGCAGCGGCGACGAGCGGTCCAGGATGCCGAGAGCGATCATTCCGGCATCCTGTCACTGGTCCATCGATCACCGCCAGAACCGGACTACGTATCAGACCAGTCGCGGGACTGGAATAGCACCATGTCCGATCTGCCGATCACGCCCCTGACTCGTATCCACCGCGGCGCCGCCTACCAGCGCACCGACCGCGCCGCGCTGTACGAGGTGATCGACGGCGCCCTCTCCGCCACTCTGGCGATCGTGCGCGACGACCGCCCCGTCGCGCTTCCGGTGGGAATCGGCCGCGACGGCGACGACGTCCTCATCCACGGCTCGACCGGCAGCGACTTCTTCCGCCGCATCGCCGCGGGTGCCCCCGTCTGCCTCACCATCACGCAGCTGCTGGGGCTGAAGTACGCTCGCTCCCTTTTCGACAGCTCGATGCGCTATCGGTGCGCGGTCGTGCACGGCGTGGCATCCGTCGTCCCCGCAGAGGAGAAGGAGGCGGCGCTACTGACGCTGTCGGACCACCTCATGCCCGGGCGCGGCGCGGAGGTGCGCCCCATGACGGCGCGGGAGCTCGCGGCCACGATGGTGCTGCGCATCCCGCTGTCGGAGGCGAGCGTGAAAGACAACGCCGGGTCGCTCGTCGAAGAGGAAGATGACGGGGAGGACCGGTCGGTGTGGGCCGGCACACTCCCGCTGCGCATGGTCGCCGGCGTCCCGGAGACCTCGCCCCAGACCCGGCGGGGAACCGCCGTGCCCAGCTCCGTCCTCCGCGCGGCTCAGCGCGTCACGAGCGGCGGCACCGTGTAACGACGTGGGGTGCCGAAGCGGTGCGCCGTGACCGACACGGCCTGCTCCCGCAGGAACGGCAGCAGCTCGACCTCGCCCGACCGGGTCACGTCATTGCCGTACAGGGCGACGGCGGGCGATCCGTCGGTGGCCTCGGCGAACGACTCCGGCGACCCGCCGAGGAGCCGTACCCGGCCGCCGGTTCGCGCGAGCTCGGCCGCGCGGCGAGCCCACTCCCGCGGGGCCTCCACAACTCCGCCGGCACCGACGCCCCCGAGCCACGCGCGCACCGCGGGCGAGAGAACGCGCGCGGTGCTCACCGTGACGGGCGCCCCGGCGCGCACCCCCGCGGCGACGACCCGCACGAGCGCGGTCTCCGACGCGTCCTCGAGCCGCACGGTGACGGGCACCACCGCGTACCGCAGCACGTTCTGTTCCGACCCCAGCCCCGTCACGTCGCGGGCGAGGGAGAACTCCGAGCCCCAGGCCGCAGCATCCGAAGCGAGAGCGGATGCCAGCCACGCGCGGTCCTCCGCGGGCACGGCGGCGAGCGCCGGAGCGGCGAGCGCGTCGGCGCCGCGGGGCGCCGAGGAGTCGGCATCCGTCCACGTTCCGAACCCGAAGAGGTAGTGCGGGCCGCCGGCCTTGGTGCCCGCGCCCACCGCGGACTTCTTCCACCCGCCGAAGGGCTGGCGCTGCACGATGGCCCCGGTCGTCCCTCGGTTGACGTAGAGGTTGCCCGCTTCGATGCGCGCGAGCCACCGCTGGATCTCCGCCTCGTCGAGCGCGTGCAGACCGGTGGTGAGGCCGTACTCGACCGCGTTGACCAGGTCGATCGCCTCGTCGAGGGTCGCGGCGGTCATGATGCCGAGCACCGGACCGAAGTACTCGGTGCGATGGAACTCGCTGCCGGGCTCGACCCCCTCGCGGATGCCGGGACGCCACAGCAGTCCGTCGTCGTCGAGGCGGCGCGGCTCGACGACCCAGCGCTGCCCGGGCTCGAGGGTCGTGAGCGCCCGGAGGAGCTTGCCCTGGGCCGGCTCGATGAGGGGTCCGACGCGGGCCGCCTCGTCCCACGGCATCCCCACCTCGAGCGAGGTGACCGCGTCGACGAGCTGCTCGCGGAAGCGGCGCGAGGTCGCGACCGACCCCACCAGCACGACGAGCGAGGCGGCCGAGCACTTCTGGCCCGCGTGGCCGAAGGCCGACAGCGCGACGTCTTTGGCCGCCAGGTCGAGATCGGCGCTGGGCGTGACGATCACGGCGTTCTTGCCGCTCGTCTCGGCCAGGAGCGGCAGATCAGGACGGAACGAGCGGAACAGCTCGGCGGTCTCGTACGCCCCGGTCAGCACCACCCGCTCGACGGCGGGGTGCGTGAGCAGCTCGCGGCCGAGGTCGCCCTCGGAGACCTGCACGAGCCGCAGCACCTCGCGCGGAACACCGGCCTCCCACAGCGCCTCGACCATGACCGCACCCGAGCGCTCGGCCAGCCCGGCCGGCTTGATCACCACGGCCGACCCCGCGGCGAGCGCGGCGAGCGTCGAACCGGCGGGAATCGCGACGGGGAAGTTCCACGGCGGGGTGACCACCGTCAGCCCCACGGGCGTGAACCGCGCGCCGTCAACCCGGTCGAGGTGGCGCGCCTGCTCGGCGTAGTAGTGGGCGAAGTCGATCGCCTCCGACACCTCGGGGTCGCTCTGCTCGATCACCTTGCCGCACTCGGCGCCCATCACCTCGAGGAGGTCGGCGCGACGGGCCTCGAGCGCATCCCCCGCCCGGTGGAGGATCTCGGCGCGCGCGTCGGCACCGAGGTCGCGCCACGCGGCGGCGGCGGCCGCGGCATCATGAATCACCCTCTCGAGGGCGGCGGCGGCGGTGACGGTGTGTGCGGCGATCGTGTCGGCGCCGAGGGTCGACGCGGCCATCCGCGACACGATCCCCGCGGCCCACTCCCGGTTGGCCGCGATCGCGGGGTCGGAGTCGGGGGTGTTGTGGAATCCCGTGCCCGGCGCGGGAGGAGCGGGCACCGTGCGATCCTGCACGCGGTGCGACGACGGAACGCCCGCGGGGAGGTCGACGAGCGAGGCGAGGAAGCGGTCGCGTTCCCGGGCGAACAGCGCCTCGTGCGTGTCGAGGTCGAACACCGCCGACATGAAGTTCTCGCTCGACGCCCCCTCCTCGAGCCGGCGGATGAGGTACGCGATCGCCACGTCGAACTCCTGCGGATGCACCACCGGGGTGTACAGCAGGATCGAGCCCACCGTGCGCCGCACCACGGCCTGCTGGGCGGTGGCCATGCCGAGGAGCATCTCGATCTCGATCCCGTCGGTCACCCCGCGCCGTTCGGCGAGCAGCCACGCGAGGGCGACGTCGAAGAGGTTGTGTCCGGCGACCCCGATCCGCACGTGCGCGGTGTGCTCGGGGCGCAGGGCGTAGTCGAGCACCGCCTTGTAGGAGGCATCCGTCGCCTGCTTCGACGGCCAGGTCGCCAGCGGCCAGTCGTGCACCTCGGCATCCACTCGCTCCATCGGCAGGTTCGCGCCCTTCACCACGCGCACCTTGATGGGCGCACCCCCGGATGCCACCCGCGCGGCGGCCCACTTCTGCAGGCGAATCATCGCGGCGAGGGCATCGGGAAGGTAGGCCTGCAAGACGATCCCGGCCTCGACCCGCGCGAACTCCGCCTCGCCGAGGAGCGTCTCGAAGACGGCGAGGGTGAGGTCGAGGTCTTTGAACTCCTCCATGTCGAGATTGAGGAAGGTCCCCGTCTCTTTCGCCACGCGGTAGAGCGGACGCAGGGCCGAGACGGCATCGGTGACGGCCGCCTCGAACGCCCACGGCGTGTGCGGCGCGACCGTGGAGGAGACCTTGATCGAGACGTAGTCGACGTCGTCGCGGGAGAGCAACCGACGCGTGCCGTCGAGCCGTCGCGCGGCCTCCTTCTTGCCGAGGATCGCCTCCCCGAGCAGATTCACGTTCAGCCGGATGCCGTCACCCCGGCCGCGGATCGCGGAGATCGCCCCGCCCAGCTTGCGGTCGCTCGCGTCGACGATGAGGTGGCGCACCATCGAGCGCAGGGCCGTGCGCGCCGCGGGAACCACCACGCGCGGCAGGATCGGGGCGGTCAGGGCGCCCAGGCGGATCGCGGCCTTCAGGTGGAGCGGCAGGAATCCGGGGACGAGCGGCGGAAGCGCCGCGAGATTGCGGGCTGCGACCCGCAGGTCTTCGGGGCGCACGACGCCGTCGACGAAGCCGACCGTGAACGCGAGACCGTTCGGATCGCGCAGCACGCCCGCGAGGCGTGTCGCCGCGGCATCCACCGGCTCCGCCCGACTCTCGGCCAACCAGCGCCGCACGAGGGCGATGGCCTCATCGGCCAGATCGGCGGGAGCGACAGCGGCGGGGGCGACATCGGTGAGCGACATGCGGATCCTTCCTCGGATGCCCTCAGTGTGCGCGCGAGATCAGATCGGGAAAAGCGACGGTTATCGACGGATAATGGTCGACAGAACCGAAGGGTGAGCGATGTTTGATCTGCGCCGGCTGCGGCTCCTGCACGAGCTGTCGATGCGCGGCACACTCGCCGCGGTCGCCGACGCGCTGTCGTTCAGCCCCTCGACGATCTCGCAGCAGCTCGCGCTCCTCGAGCGCGAGGCGGGCGTCCCGCTGCTCGAACCCGACGGCCGGCGGGTCCGCCTTACCGCGCAGGGCGAGGCTCTGGCCGCGCACGCGGCCCGCATGCTCGCCGCCGACGAGGCCGCCCGCGCCGAGATCGAGCGCCTGCAGCCCTCGATGGCGCCCGTGCGCCTCGCCGTCATGCAGTCCGCCGCGCACGGACTCGTGCCGCGCGCCCTCGGTGTTTTGACCGAGACCGAGCCGCGCCTGCGCGTCGAGATCGCCGAGCTCGCCCCCGAAGAGAGCCTGTTCGAGGTGACGGCGCGCGGCTTCGACCTCGCCGTCGCGGAGCAGTACCCGGGCCACACCCGCGAGCAGCGGGCGATCCTGGAGCGCCGGGCCCTGGGCCAGGATGCCATCCGGCTCGCCGTCGCCCCCGGCGACGCCGCCGCGACTCTCTCCGACCTCCGCAACCGGGCGTGGGTCATGGAACCCGAGGGAACCGCCGCCCGCCAGTGGGCGACGCAGCAGTGCCGCGCCGCCGGGTTCGAGCCCGACGTGCGGTTCGAGCTCACCGACCTCACCGCGCACGTGCGGCTGGTGGCATCCGGTCACGCGGTCGGCATGATCCCCGCGCTCGTGTTCGGCGACGACGAGCCGACCGTGCGGCTGATCGACCTCCCCGGCCGTCCGCGACGCGAAATCTTCACCGCCGTTCGCAGGGGAACCGCCGAGCGTCCGGGTATCCGGGCGGTACGGGCGGCCCTGCAAACGGCGTTCGATCGCGGTCCGGCCGGGGCGGCCGGGAAGATCAGCGGGTGAGCGCGATCTCGTTGGGCGTGACCTCGAGGGTCGCGCTGGTAAGCACCTCACCGGTGGTGAGGTCGACGGCGTGCACCATGTTCTTCGCGGGCTCGGTCACGTAGGCGATGTCGCCGCTGACCTTGATCGCGGGGTGCGCGTCCTGCCACTCGACGGGCCCCTCCCACGCGTCGATGACGGGGAAGGCATCGGTGAAGGCGCTCGCCTCGGGGTCGAAGACGTGGATCGCCCCGTCCGAGGCGAGGATGTAGCCGAGGTCTCCGGGGCCGCGCGCGAGGTCGCGGAAGGTGTACTCGGCACCCTCGGGCATGTCAACGACCGTCTGCGTCTTGGCGGCGGTGTCGATCAGCGCGACACGGTGCAGCAGGTAGCCCTCGGCGTCGCGGTCGTCCTTGTAATCGCCGACCACCAGCGGGCTGGTCTCGCTCACGAACAGGTTGCCGGTGCGCCCGTAGGGCTGGTCGGGAGCGGCGACCTTGGTGATCTCGCCGCCGTCGAAGATCAGCGCGCCGTTTTCGCAGCCGAAGACCACGACCTCGTCCTGCGCGGTGCCCTCACCGTGAACGCCGGGGCAGTCGGCGTTCTCGGCGACGGTCGCGCCCGACGGGTCTTTCACGGCGATGCCCGTGCGTCCGTCGGCGTTGCCCACGGTCGTGACGAAGGAGCCGTCTTCGAGAACGATCGAGACGCCGTGGTGCGCTTCGACCCCCGGGATGGTCTCGGTCTCGGGGAGTTCGTCGGGGGATGCCAGGAGCGCATCGGTGTCGAAGACGGTGGTGTCGCTCGTGCCGTCGGCGTACAGCACCGTCTTGCCGCCGTGGACGACGACGTGTCCGGGCTTGTCGGCGTCGAACACCAGGTCGGTGAGAACGGGCGCCTCCTCGGACGTTCCGGCATCCAGCACCTGGAAGCCGGCGGTCGTGGTCACCATGATGTGCCGGCCGTCGCCGGCGGAGTTCAGACGCGTGAACTCCTCGGACTCCACGTCACCGACGACCTCGAGCGTCCCACCGTCGAGCACGACGATGCCGCCCGGGTACGACAGAGCGACGCGGGTTCCGGTCTCGTCCGACGCGGACGAACTGGTGGCGGGGGCAGGGGCTTGAGCGGTCGAGCCGGTGCCGCCGGCACAGGCGGTCAGACCGACGGTCGCGCCGACCGCAAGGGCGAGCAGCCCCGCACGGCGGAGGGGAAGGGTGCGCATGTGATTCCTCTTTCTTCTCTGGGGTGGCCGGGCGCTCAGGGCGACAGGCCGGTGGCGATGCGCTCCGTGTTGACGCGCATCATGGTCAGGTAGTCGGGGGCTCCCCCGGCGGCATCCGTCAACGACTCGGTGAAGAGCTCGGTGACGATGACGTCGACGTCCGCCTCCTCGGCGAGCGCCTTCATCAAGCGGTCGGGTTGCGAGGACTCGGCGAAGATCGTGCGAACGCCCGCCTCGTCGATCGCGGAGACCAGGTCGGCGAGATCGCTCGCGCTGGGGGCCGCGAGGGTCGTGCCGCCCGGGATGACCGCTCCCACCACGCGGAATCCGAAGCGCTCGGCGAGGTAGCCGAAGACGTGGTGGTTGGTGACGAGCGCGCGCTGCGCCTCGGGGATGGCCGCAAAAGCGGCGCTCATCTCGGCGTCGAGGGCCTCGAGCTCGGCGCGATAGCCGGCGGCTCGAGCGGTGACCGCGGCGACATCCACGCCGTCGATCGCTTCGAGCGCGGGAACGAGGGCATCGACCACCGCGAGGGTCTGCGCGGGGTCGGTCCAGAAGTGCGGGTCGTCGGCACCGTCGGCGTCGGTAGACGTGTACGGCAGCACCTCGACCGCGTCACCCGCGACGAAGGTCGCGACGCCCGCGTCGGCGGCGCCGTCGAGATGCTGCTGCAGTCCCTCCTCGAGCCCCAGCCCGTTCGATACGACGAGGTCGGCCGCGCGCAGACGTGCCGCCTCGGATGCCGAGACCTCGAACGAGTGCGGATCGGCGCCCGGGCGCATGAGCGTCATCACCTCGACGTCGTCACCGACCAGGTTCGATACGACGTCGCCCAGGATGTTCGTCGACACCACCACGAGCGGACGCTCGCTCGCACTGGTCGCGCATCCGGCGAGGACTCCCCCGCCGAGGAGCAGAGCAGCGGCGATGCGGAGCAGCCTCATGTCAGCGTCCCGTCTCGGCGAAGAACGCGGGGGTGCGCTCGGAGACGAACTCGCGGGCGATGCGCGCATCGTCGGCGAAGTCGATCTCCCACAGGCGCCCCTCGGCGGGACCGTTCAGGTAGGTGCGCTGCTGATCGGCGACGAGGTTCACGGGTTCGCCGGCGGCGAGACTCGCCCCCACCAGGGGAACGGATGCCGCGCGCACGGCGCCCGTCTCGCCGTCGAGCACGAGCACGCGCCCGTCCGGCGTCAGCGCGAGCACGGTCGCGTCGGCATCGTCGACCGCGGTGACCTGCACGACGGGCTCGGGGACGGGCAGGAGGGCCCAGGAGCGGGCGCGGGTGTCGAGAATCCAGATGCCGGCGTCACCGGCAAGGGCTGCGACGCGCGGCCGGCCCTCCCGGTTCGCGAACGCGGTGGCCCGCGGCGCCGTTGCGTCGTCCGGGTAGGGGATGCGCTCGACGACGGGCCGCTCGTCCTCGACGTGGATGAGGAGCGCGGCGTCCTGGCATCCGATGACCGCGCCGACGCGCGTGGTGATCGTCCCGGCCGGATCGACACACGCGGCGGTGTCGCCGGTGGGGGTACCGGCAGCCGTATGCAGCGTCACCTCGTCGCCTGACGCGATCGCGGCGAAGGAGCCCGCGGGAACGACCATGCCGGGTCCCGGCTCGCGCGTGAGGCGGAAGGCCTCCTCGATACGCCCCGTCGAGAGCGCCTCGGTGTCCAGCAGCACGGCGTCGCCGGACTCGGGGAAGAACACGCCCGTTCCGCCCGTCGTCGACGAGTTCGATGTCGCGACGACCGCTTCGCCCGCACCGTCGACGTCACCGAGCACGCGGGGCGAGGCCCGGTAGTAGTGGAAGTGATCGACGTGGTCCCACGTCCACACGCCGCTGTCGACGACGGACACCCCGGCCTCATCGATCGCGAAGAGGTAGCGGCCGTCGCTGTGGATCGCGGAGGGAGCGCGGACCGTCCCCAGATCGACCGTCGTCTCGTCGAGGAGGTCAAGGTGCGACACCCGACCCTCGGCGTCGACCGAGGTGAGGCCGAGCGCCGGTTCGGCGAGCTCGGCGGCACCGTCGATGGCGCCGTGGGTGTCGGGGGCGGAGTCGGTCGGGGCCTCCGTCGGCGCGTTCGCGGCGCACCCGGTCAGGGCGAGCACCACGATGCCGGCGAGCGCGAACAGTCGGGGGGTGGAGCGGGAACGCATGAGAACTCTCTGGGTCAGGCGGAAACGAGATCGGAGGTGAACGCCGGACGGAGGATGGCGTCGCGGGCGGTGCGGACCGCCCAGGAGATCCCCGCGGCGGCGATCGCGGTGGCGGCGATTGTGGCCCCGGCCGCGGTGGCCGCGTGCCAGGAGACGAGGAGTCCCACCCCCACGGCGGCGGCACCGATGACGGCGGCGAGCGCCATGGTGGTGGGGATCCGCTCGGTCCACTGCCGCGCGGCCACGGCCGGAGCTACGAGCAGACCGACGACGAGCAGCGACCCCACGGCCTGGTACGAGGCCACGACGGCGAGGGTCACGAGCCCCACCAGCACCGTCTGGGCGACGCGCGGACCCAGGTGGAGCACGCGGGCGATGCGCTCGTCGAGGGCGAGGGCCACGAGCGACCGGTGGAACACCGCCGCCGCGGCAACGCCCAGCGCCACGGCGACGACGAGCACGACGAGGTCGTCGGTGCCGATCGCGAGGATGTCGCCGAACAGGATCGCCGTGGCATCCGTCGCGAAACTTCCGGCGTGGGAGATCACGATCACGCCGAGGGCCAGCATGCCGACGAACAGCAGACCGATGCTGGTGTCGTACGACAGCCGCGCGCGCCGCTGCACCACGCCGATGCCGAGACTCATCACGACGGCGCTGACGGCAGCGCCGAGCAGCACGGGGAGACCCAGGACCGTGGCCAGCGCCACGCCGGGGAGCATTCCGTGGGCGAGGGCCTCACCGAGGAAGGCCATCCCCCGCACGATCACCCACGTCCCGGCGACCGCGCACAGCACGGCCACGAGCACGCCGCCCACGAGCGCACGCTGGACGAACTCGAGCGAGAAGGGATCGGTGAACCAGGACACGAGGCACGACCGTATCCGTAATGAGAATGATTCTCAAACTCGTAGAATGGATGCCATGCCCCGGACGCCCCTCCTTCCCCCCGTCGCCGAGCTGCGCGGCATCCGCGTCGACTTCGGCGAGACATGCGCCGTCGCCGACGTCGACCTCGACATCGCCCGGAACGCCCTGACGGTGCTCGTCGGAGCCAACGGGTCGGGGAAATCCACGCTAATCGAGGTGCTGGCCGGGGCACGTACGCCCTCAGCGGGCTCGGTCCGCGTGACGGCCCAGGCCCGAGCCTTCGTGCCACAGCGCACCGCCGTCGCCGAGCGGCTCCCCCTCACCGTTCGCGACGTCGTCGCCGTGGGCGCGTGGGGGCGCGTCGGCCCGCTGCGCCGCCTCGATCGCGACGCCCGAGCCGCGGTCGACGACGCCCTCCGCCGCCTCGACATAACGGCACTCCGACGCCGACCGTTCGCCGCGCTCTCGGGCGGCCAGCGTCAACGCGCTCTGCTCGCGCAAGGTCTGGCACGCGGCGCCGACCTGCTGCTGCTCGACGAGCCGACGACGGGCCTGGATGCCGCGAGCGCGACGCTCATCCGCCGCGCGATCGCCGAGGAGACGGCGCGGGGCACCGCGGTGGTGTGTGTGAGCCACGACGAGCGCCTCATCGCCGAGGCCGACCTCGTCGTGCGAATGGCGGGCGGGCGGATTCTCGAGGAGAAACTCACCAGAGAAAGCGAAAAGCCCCGGTCTCCCGAGGCTGTCGCTGTTGTTCGTGGTGGCGAGTGAGGGATTCGAACCCCCGAATGCAATGCAGTCTGATTTACAGTCAGATCCCTTTGGCCGCTTGGGTAACTCGCCAAGTGCGCACCCGCCCGGCTTTCTCAGTCGACCAGAGGCGCGATCACCTAGCTTACCCTCCCCGAGGGCATGCTTCCAACACGGGTCAGGGTCACTCCGGGATGCGCAGCAAGGCTCCCTCGCTGCGGCACGTCGCCGCGGCCACTTCCATGGCGCGATCGAGCACGTACGCCCATCCGGCCTCGTCGCTGGGGAGCCCCGCGCGCACCAGTGCCACGGTGGTCGAGAGCACGGCATCCCCGCCGCCCATCGTGTCGACGATGCGTCCGGGAAGGTCGGCGATTCCGCGTGACACGGCGATGTCTCCGGCGTCGACGGCTGCTCCCCCGGCGCCGTAGGTGGCGAGTACGGCATTCACGCCGAGACCGGCGAGCTTCTCACGAAGCTCCTCAAGCGGGGCGCCGTAGAGCAGCTGGGAGTCGTCCTCGCCGACCTTCACCAGCTGCGCGCGGGCCGCGGCCTTCTCGAAGCCACGCACGAACTCCTCACGGTCGTGCAGCATCCCGGCGCGCGGGTTGGGGTCGATCGCGAGAGACGCCGCGCCCACGGCATCCAGAAGCGCGCCGGTCTGCTCGGCGTCGTCAAAGGGGAAGCAGCTCACGACGACCATCGCCGCGTCGGCAAGCGCCGCCCGCTCGGCAGCGCCGTAGCGGACGCGACGGTTCTGCGCGGCGTCGTTGAAGACGTACTCCGGCTCCCCGCCGGCCGAGCGCGTGCTGACCGCGCGCGACGATCCGTGCTCCGACGGGCTCGAGAGCAGCTCGACGTCGTACTCGGCGAGGTACGCGCGGATCTGCTCACCCGCGGCGTCGTCGCCGACCATCGCGATGAGGGACGCCGGCACGCCCAGACGCGAGAGGCCGACGGCGACGTTGAGCGCGGCGCCTCCGACGAACTCGCGCACACCGGTGTCGTCGCGCAACTCGTCGATCAGGGCGTCTCCGATGACGACGACCCGCCCGCTCATCGGTCGACCCCGGCCGTCTCGAGCACGCGCTCGACGAACTCCTCGGTGCGGCGCTTCGTGCCGTCGATCTTCCTGTCCACACTCCCGCGAATCTCGCTCGGCGCCAGCGGCATCGCCAGGCGCACGTTCTCGTGGCACGACATGTCGGTGCACATGTACGTGCCGACCGTGTCGCCGTGTTCGCCCGCAGCGCCGGCCTTGCGCGCGGTGAACAGCGCCACCTGATCGCCCGGCTGCATCGTGTGGCACAGGTTGCACATCGCCGACCGCGCGTGCGACTGCCCGTCGGCCACCCGCAGCACGACGCCCGTCAGGCGCCCCTCGCGCTCGGTGACGAGATACCCGCGACCACGCGTGCGAGGGTCGCGCCAGGCGAGGAAGTCGAGGTGATCCCAGTCGGTGAGAACGAAGTCGTGCGGCAGCGCGACGACGCGGAGCTCGTCCGGGGCGGCGTTGACGAACGCGTCGCGGACCTCTTCTTCGGTGAGTGCTCGCATGGGAAGCGAGTCTACGAGCGCGGAGAGAACACCGGGCCAGGATCGTCGACGCTCGGTAGAATCGCGGAATGGCCGACAGCTCATTCGACATCGTCTCCAAGATCGACCGCCAGGAAGCCGACAACGCGCTCAACCAGGCCCGTAAAGAGGTCGAGCAGCGCTACGACTTCAAGGGCACCGACGCGTCCATCGAGTGGAGCGGCGAAGCGATCCTCATCAAGGCCAACTCCGAGGAGCGAGCCAACGCCGTCCTCGACGTCTTCCAGACGAAGCTCATCAAGCGCGGCATCTCGCTGAAGAGCCTCGAATCCGGCGAGCCGACCCCCAGCGGTCGCGAGTACCGCATCACCTCCACGCTGAAGGAGGGCATCTCGCAGGAGAACGCGAAGAAGATCGGCAAGATCATCCGCGACGAAGGCCCCAAGAGCGTGAAGTCGCAGATCCAGGGTGATGAACTGCGCGTGCAGTCGAAGTCGCGCGACGACCTGCAGGAGGTCCAGCGCCTCCTCAAGGCCGCCGACCTCGACGTCGACCTGCAGTTCATCAACTACCGCTGAGCACCCCCGACGGGATGCCGCGGTGCCCGACGTGCGGCGACCCGCTGCGGTTCGAGGTCCTCGACGACGAACGCTTCCTCGTGGCGTGGTCGTGCGTGACGTGCGGGCTGATCCGCACGACCGAGCCGAGCTAGGGGGTCAGCCCTCGAAGCCGGTGATCAACTGGTCGATCTCGCGCTCGGTCTCGCGCCCGATGCCGCGGTCCTCCTGACGTCGGGGCAGGTCGCTGTCGTCGTCGACCGTGGGGTTCTCGAACGGCTGCTTCTTTTCGTTGCTCATGATCCGATGCTCACACGAGAACGCGGCGGACGCGAGGGGGCTTGCCGTCAGCCGCGGAGGCTGTCGTCGCGCCACTCGACGACGACGACCTCACCGCGCGCGGCGCGCTCCTCGCGATCGCGCAGTTCCACGCGACGGATCTTGCCCGAGATGGTCTTGGGAAGCTCCGCGAACTCGATCCGTCGCAGGCGCTGGAAGGGCGCCAGGTTCGCGCGGGCGAAGCGCAGGATGTCGAGCGCGACCTCCTCGCCCGGTTCGTGGCCGGTGGCCAGCACGACGTACGCCTTCGGCACCGACAGACGCAGCTCGTCGGGTGCCGGCACGACGGCGGCCTCGACGACGGCCGGGTGCTCGATGAGCACGCTCTCCAGTTCGAACGGGCTGATCTTGTAGTCCGACGCTTTGAAGACGTCGTCGGTGCGCCCGATGTAGGTGATGCTCCCGGTTTCGTCGCGACGAGCGACGTCGCCGGTGTGGAAGAGCCCGTCGACGAAGGCCTCCGCGTTGCGCTCCGGATCGCCGACGTACCCCGTCATGAGGTTGAGCGGCCGGTCGGTGAGGTCGAGGCAGATCTCGCCCTCGTCGGCGAGCGCACCCGTGAGCGGATCGACGATCACCACGGGGCACCCCGGCAGGGGCCGCCCCATCGACCCCGGCACGAGGAGAGCCCCCGGCGTGTTCGCGACGATCGCCGTCATCTCGGTCTGACCGTAGCCGTCGCGGATGTCGAGCCCCCACGCGCGCTGCACGTGCGCGATGACCTCGGGGTTCAGCGGCTCTCCGGCCGAGACCACCTCACGCAGCGCGCCCCGGCGGCCCGACAGGTCGGCCTGGATGAGCAAGCGCCACACCGTCGGCGGCGCGCAGAACGTCGTGACCCGGTCGCGTTCGAGCTCGTGCAGCAGACGCTCGGCCGAGAACCGCGAGTAGTTCAGGGCCAGCACGGTCGCCCCCGCGATCCACGGCGCGAAGAAGCAGCTCCACGCGTGCTTCGCCCACCCCGGCGAGCTGATCGCGAGGTGCACGTCGCCCGGCTCGAGGCCCAGCCAGTACATCGTGCTGAGGTGCCCGACCGGGTACGAAACCTGCGTGTGCTCGACGAGCTTCGGCTTCGACGTCGTGCCCGAGGTGAAGTACAGCAGGAGCCGGTCGTCGGCGAGCGTCCCCGGATGCCGCGCGGGCGGCGCCTCGACGAGGAACGCGTCGTCGTACCGGGCCCACCCCGCACGCTCCTCCCCCACCACGATGCGGCCGAGACCCTCCGGCAGATCGTCGAACTTGTCGGCATCCGCTGTGCCGACGATGACGTGACGGATCTCGGCGCGGACGATGCGGTCGGCGAGGTCTCCGGGACCGAGCGCGGTCGTGGTCGGGGCGATCACGCCGCCGAGCTTCATGATCGCGAGCATGGACTCCCACAGCTCGACCTGGTTGCCGAGCATGAGCAGCACCGCGTGCCCCCGGCGGACCCCGCGGGAGGCCAGCCACGCGGCGAGCTGGTCGGACCGCCGGGCGAGCTCGTCGAACGTGCGCTCGTGATGCGTCTCGTCGTCATCGACGACGACCAGAGCGGGGGCGTCGTTCCCCCGCGCCATCGGATCGAACCAGTCGATCGCCCAGTTGAAGGGCCCGTCGAAGCGTGGCCACGAGAACGACGCCGCCCGCGCGGGGTCCGTCCGTGCGGCGAGCAGCTCATCGCGCGCGGCGCGGTACCGGTCGGTGGGGGTCGAGGTCATGGTGCTCCTTCACTCAGGATCTACGCTAACCACCGCAACCACTGCGCGAGCCCGGCGTAGGCGGCATCCCGAGCACGTTCCTCCGACAGGAAGACGTCGTGCAGGGCCCCGTCGATGCGCGAGATCGTGACCGTGCGCGCGATGCGGGTGGCCGCGCGAGCGATGTCGTCGACGACGAGCACCGAGTCGGTGTGCCGCATCGCCTCGTTCCACGACAGCGCCGAGGCCGACCGCTGCGACAGCAGCACGAGCGCCGGGCACCCCACATCGAGCCCGGATGCCACCCGCGCGTGGCCCGCAACGACGGCGGCGAGCCAGCCCGGGTGGGTCGGGAAGCCCCGCTCGGGCCGCCACCCGTCGGGGCTGTCGGGCAGGGTGCCGACCTCGCGCTGGGCGCGGGTGTAGAAGCCCAGGTCCACGACGGGATGCGCACCGAGCGGGTCGATGCGCGCGCGAGCGTTGAGGATCGGGGCGAGAGCCTGACGCCCGCGGGGGCCGAGCTGCAGCTCCAGCCACGGGCTGTTCAGCACGAGCGCGTGCGCGCGCCCCGGGTGCCGCGCGGCCCACAGCGTCAGCGTGAGGCCGCCGGTGCTGTGGCCGAGAAGCACCAGCCGTCGGCCCTGAGCCTCGGTGCCCATGGCCTCCAGGGCCGCCTCGATGTCGGCGTCGTACACGTCGAGCGCGGCGACATACCCTTGGGTCTGCCCCGGGCGGATGCTCCGGCCGTACTTGCGCAGGTCGAGGGCGTGAAAGCGCGCACCCCGGTCGGTGAAGAAGCGCGCGAGGCCGGTCTGGAAGAAGTAGTCCGACCACCCGTGCACGTACAGCACGTCGAGATCGCGCCACGCCCCGAAGAGCCGTTCCCCCGGGTTCGGCATCGCCCGCACGAGGGTGGCGACCACCTCGCCCTCGTCATCGGCGCCGAGCGGCAACGTCCGCTGCGCGAACCCGTCGCCAAGGATGTCCGGATGCCAGTCCCCCATGGTCTCAGCCTAGGGCGGGGACGCGAGGGGGATTGGTTCCCGCGGGACCTACTCGCCGCGCGAGACCCGGATCATCTCGTCGCGCGGGACGACCTTGATGCGGGCGCGCTCGTGCGGGGCGCCCAGGGCCATCTCGTGCTCGTCGAGGCGGTGCCACCCCTCGAGGTCGGTCCAGCGCACGCCGCGCTCGGCCAGGAGCGCCGGGATGGCCTCCTCCTCGGGGTGAGCCGGCCGCCACCACTCGCTCTGGTCGTTGATGACGTGGCGCACCGTCTCCATAGCATCCGACTTGGTGTGACCGATGAGTCCGACGGGGCCGCGCTTGATCCAGCCGGTCGCGTAGACGCCCGGAACCCGCTCGTTCGTGTCGTGGTGGAGCACCTGACCCTCGTGGTTGGGGATCACACCGTGTCGCTCGTCGAAGGGGACGTCCTTCACGGGGGAGCCGAAGTAACCGACGGCGCGGTAGATCGCCTGGATCGGCACCTCGCGGATCTCGCCGGTGCCGACGACCCCGCCCTCGGCGTCGGGCTTCGTGCGCTCGTACCGGAACGCGGCGACGCGACCGTCGGCGTCTTTCACGACCTCGAGCGGCTTGGCCCAGAAGTGCAGGTGCAGGCGGCGGGACGCTTCTCCCCCGGCATTGTTCACACCCGGGCGCGTGCGCCACTGCTGCAGCACGCGGTCGATGACCTTGACCTGCTTGTTGGTCTCGATGGCGGTGCGCGAGGCCTCGTCGTAGTCGAAGTCCTCGTCGTACACGACCATGTCGACGTCGCGCAGCTCGCCGAGCTCACGCAGCTCCAGCGGGGTGAACTTCACCTGCGCGGGACCGCGGCGACCGAAAACATGCACGTCGGTGACGGGCGAGGCCTTCAGCCCCTCGTAGACGTTCGCGGGGATCTCGGTGGGCAGCAGGTCGTCGGCGTGCTTGGCGAGGATGCGCGTGATGTCGAGCGCGACGTTGCCGTTGCCGATCACCGCGACCGATTCGGCATCCAGCGGCCACTCGCGCGGCACGTCGGGGTGACCGTCGAACCAGCTCACGAAGTCCGCGGCGCCGTAGGAGCCGTGCGCGTCGATGCCCGGGATGTCGAGGTCGGCGTCGCGGATCGCACCGGTGGAGAAGATGACGGCGTTGTAGTGCTGCTTGAGGTCGTCGAGAGTGATGTCTTCACCGAAGCGCACGTTGCCGAAGATGCGGATATCGCCGCGATCGAGCACCTCGCGGAGAGCCGTGATGACTCCCTTGATGCGCGGGTGGTCGGGGGCAACGCCGTAGCGCACGAGACCGTAGGGGGCGGGGAGCTGCTCGAACAGGTCGATCGACACGTCGAACTGCCGCTCGGCCTTCAGCAGGATGTCGGCGGCGTAGATACCGGCGGGGCCGGCGCCGACGATGGCAAGGCGCAACTTCGTCATGGGGGTCCTCTCGATCGAGATCGGGGGGTGGGGAAAAACTAGGCGGAACGGTCGGCGACCGCGCGGGCGAACCGCGTCAGAGCCTCGCGCACGGCGCCGTCGGGAAGGGGGGCGAGAGCGTCGATGGCGTCTTGCGACCAGCGGTGGGCCAGATCGAGCGTCTCGCGAGTGGTCTCGTGCTCGCGCAGCTCGGTGAGCGCGTCGTCGAGGATCGCAGGATCGGCGCCGGCGGCGATGAGGTCTTGCCCCTCGTCGATGCGGGCCCGCAGATCGGTCGACGTCTGATCGGTGCGGTGTCCGAGCAGCAGGTACGGCATGGTCGGAACGCCGGCGCGCAGGTCGGTGCCGGGCACCTTTCCGGTCTCGGACGGATCGGGCGAGAGGTCGATGACGTCGTCGAGCAGCTGGAAGGCCACTCCGGCCTTCTCGCCGAACACGACCATCGGCTCCTCGAACTCCTCGGGAGCGCCCGAGTAGATGACACCCGACTGCGCGGCGGCGGCGATGAGCGACCCGGTCTTGTCGGCCAGCACGCGGAGGTAGAACTCGACGGGGTCGTCGCCCTCCTGCGGCCCCACGGTCTCGTGCATCTGCCCCAGGACGAGGCGCTCGAACGTGTCGGCCTGCAGCTGGATCGCGCGCTCTCCGCGGCGGGCCATGAGCTGGCTCGCCCGCGAGAACAGCAGGTCACCGGTAAGGATGGCGATGTTGTTGCCCCACACCGTCTGCGCGCTCGGCACGCCCCGGCGCTTGTCGGCACCGTCCATGACGTCGTCGTGATAGAGCGAGCCCAGGTGCGTCAGCTCGAGCGCCGTGGCGACCTCGACCACCTCGGCGGTCGTCCCCCGACCGAGCTGCGCGGTGAGGATCGCGAGCATCGGTCGAACGCGCTTGCCCCCCGCCTCGTAGAGGTACCGGGCGGTCACATCGGCGAGCCGGTCGGCGCTGCGCACCTCGCGCTCGAGCGTGCTCTCGACACGGTCGAGGCCGGCTTCGACGGTCGACAGCAGGGTGCGCGCGCGCAGCCCGCCGAAGATGCGGTCACTCAGGCCCAGCTTGCCCGACAGGCGGGTGCCGGCCGCGGGCGGTCTCGGGGTCACGGTTTCAGCCTATCCTGGCGCGGTTGGGGGCCGCCGCCGGTATCTCGACGGTTGACAGGGGGCCTTAGGCGCCGGGGTTCGTCCCGCGATGAAGCGCGACGATGCCGAAGGTGAGGTTGCGGTACGCCACATCGTCCCACCCTGAATCGCGCATCCACGCCGCCAGGGTCGGCTGGTCGGGCCAGTCGCGGATCGACTCGTTGAGGTAGTCGTAGGCCTCGGCGTTCGAGCTCACGGCCTTCGCCACCACCGGCAGCACCCGGCCGTTGTAGAAGCGGTACAGGCCGTTGAAGACCCGGGACGGCGGATGCGAGAACTCGCATACGACGATCCGTCCGCCGGGACGCGTCACCCGGCGCAGTTCGCGCAGAGCCCGTCGGGGATCGTTGACATTGCGCAGACCGAACGACATCGTGACCGCGTCGAACTCCCCGTCCGCGAACGGCAGGTCGGTGGCATCCGCCTGGACGAACTCCAGGTTCGAAACGTGCCCGTGACGGCGGCGCCCCTCGGCGATCATCCCGCGGGAGAAGTCGGCGGCGACCACGTGGGCGCCGCTCGGCACGAACGCCATCGACGAGGTGCCGGTACCGGCCGCGAGGTCGAGGATGCGCTCGCCCCGCTGCGGCGCGACGGCCTTGAGCGTCGCGACGCGCCAGAACCGGTCGTTGCCGAGGCTCAGCACCGAGTTGGTGCGGTCGTAGGCCGCGGCGACCTGGTCGAACATGCCGCTGACGCGCTGCGGGTCTTTGCCGAGATCGGCGCGGTTGGGGTCGCTGCTCACGCGTCGAGTCTAGGCGCGCGGCGGCTCGTCGGTCCCGGCCTCCGCGAGGTCGGCGAGGCGCTGGAGCCATGGGCCCGTGACCGCGTCCGAGAACGGCGCCCGCCCCTCGAGGACCTTCTGCTCGAGGTCGACGGCGACGGCCTCCAGGTGGGCGACCACCTCGGCCGGATAGCCGTACCGCACGCGGTGGTCGTCCCACTCGTCGCGGTCGTCGATCCACGTCCCGCGCTCGTCGGTGCGGCGGACGACGTCGAGGTCCATGTCGATGCCGGTGGGCGTGCCGTCGTCATCGAAGCCGGCGCCCCACGCCAGGTCGATGTACACCGCGACCGGGTGCGGGGCGGCGTTGTGGGTGAAGGCCCAGTCGCCGCTCGCGGGGACCAGCGTCACGTTGGGTTCGCGGCACACGAACTCCCGGCCGGGGCGGACGCTGCGCCACCCCACCTGCTGTCCGAACCAGTCGCCCCACTCGTCGGAGCCGAGGTAGACGGAGTCCTGCTCCCAGTGCGGCGAGCCGTCCCACTTGCGCCAGCGGAACACGAGCCGGGTGCCGGGTGCGGGACGGGAGGTCATGCCGCGAGTCTAAGTCGCGGTCTAGTGTGGACCCGTGCTGGAACCCGCGGATGACCTCGTGCCGCATCTGCGCGTGGTGACGCGCGAACTCCCCCCGATGGACGACGTCCTGGCTTACACGACCGGGTACGACCCGCTGTTCTGGAGTCGCCGTGGCGAGACGCTCGCCGCCTTCGGAGACCTGCTCACGCTGCGCTACACCGGCGCGCAGCCCGGCGATGCCACGATCGCCGACCGCTGGCGTCGGATCGCCGCCGCCGCCGAGATCGACGACCCCGTGCAGCTTCCCGGCACCGGGCTGGTCGCGTTCGGGTCGTTCGTGTTCGACCCGCGGTCAGAGCGCGAGAGCGTGCTGCGCGTTCCCGGCACCATCGTCGGTCGCCACGGCGGACGCGCGTGGGTGACGCGCCTCGCCTTCGCCGACACCCCCGACGAGCCCGAACCCGATCTGCCGCCACGCTCCCCCTTCGGACCCCACTGGTCGGCTACCCTCGGCCCCGGTCGTCAGACTGCGGAGGGGTACCAGGATGCCGTCCGCCAGGCGGTCGAGGCGATCCACGCGGGAGAGGTGGGCAAGGTCGTCCTCGCGCGCGACATCGTCGGCACGCTGCCGGCCGGTTCCGACCTGCGCCGCCTCGTCCGCTCGCTCCTGGAGGGGTATCCGGACTGCTGGGTGTTCGCCGTCGACGGCCTCATCGGCGCGAGCCCCGAGACGCTGGTCACCGTATCGAACGGCACCGTCACCGCGCGGGTCCTGGCCGGCACCACCGCGCGCGGGGGCGACGCCGACAGCGACGTCGCGGCCTCGCTCGCTCTCACCGAGAGCGCGAAAGACCAGGAGGAGCACCGCTTCGCCGTCCAGAGCGTGCTCGCGGCCCTCCGCCCGCACACGTCCGCCCTCGCCGCGGCGGAGCAGCCCTTCACCCTGAAGCTGCCGAACGTGTGGCACCTGGCCACCGACGTCGAGGGCGAGCTCTCCGAGGCGGCATCCTCTCTCGATCTCGTCACCGTTCTGCACCCCACCGCCGCGGTCGCCGGAACCCCGACGCGCACGGCAATGGAGGTCATTCGGCGCCTCGAGCCCTTCGACCGCGGCCGCTACGCCGGAGCCGTGGGCTGGATCGGCGCTTCGGGCGACGGCGAGTGGGCGATCGCCCTGCGGTGCGCGCAGATCGACCGCCCCCTCCCGTCCTCGCCGACCTCCCCCATCACGGCCTACGCGGGTGCGGGGATCGTTGCCGACAGCGTGCCCGAGTCGGAGTTGCTCGAGACGCGCGTGAAGTTCCGCCCCATCGTCGAGGCGCTGGCGTAGAACGTCAGGATGCCGCGAGGCGGCGCTTCTCGGTGTCGACGTCGAAGTCGGCCGCCGGCCAGCGGGGGTCGATTCCCGCGAGGGCGTCGGTGAGCAACTGCTGCACGGCCAGCCGCGCGTACCACTTGCGGTCGGCCGGGACGACGTGCCAGGGCGCGAGGGGCGTGGACGTGCGCTCGATGGCGACCTGGTACGCGTCCATGTAGTCGTCCCAGAGGGCGCGCTCGTCGACGTCGGACGGGGTGTACTTCCAGTGCTTGTCGGGGCGGTCCAGGCGCTCGGCCAGGCGCTCCCGCTGCTCCTCTTTCGAGATGTGCAGCATGACCTTGACCACCCGGATGCCGAGATCGGCGGCCTCCGCCTCGAAGGAGGCGATCGCGCCGTAGCGGCGCTCGATCTCGTCGGCGGGGGCGAGCGCGCGGACGCGTCCGATCAGCACGTCCTCGTAGTGCGAGCGGTCGAAGACGCCCAGACGGCCGGCATCCGGCAGGCGCGTGCGGATGCGCCACAGGAAGTCGTGCGAGAGCTCCTCGGCGGTCGGCTTCTTGAACGAGACCAGGTCGACACCCTGCGGGTTGACGGATCCGACCACGTGCGTCACGA
This sequence comes from Microbacterium sp. ZW3a, assembly GCF_057167165.1. Lineage (NCBI taxonomy): Bacteria > Bacillati > Actinomycetota > Actinomycetes > Micrococcales > Microbacteriaceae > Microbacterium > Microbacterium sp. ZW3a. The sequence goes on from NZ_CM169903.1 coordinate 2,547,010, forward strand.
TGCCGCCCTTGCCCGCGGTGTCCATCGCCTGGAGCACCAGGAGCACGGAACCGGTGGCCGTGCCCGCGACGCTCTGGGCGAAAAGGCGTTCCTGCAGTTCGGCGAGCGGCTCGATCCCCGCCTCGAGGTCGGCCTTTCCTGCTTCCTTGTCGCCGTTGTAACCGGGCGTCGATCGGGTGTCGATGTCGGCCAGGCGGAACCCGGGCGCGACGCTGAGCGCCTCGGCGGCGGGCATGGACCATCTGCTGCTCGTACTCATCGGGACATCCTGGCGCGCGCGGGCACCCGGACACCACGGCTTGACGGCGCGAATCAGCGCGGTAGGGGCACTTCGATGAGTTGCCGGCCGCCGACGGGCGCGGTGAGCGCCTGGTCGAGGGCGACGCGGGTGGTCGCCCGCCGGTACTCCCAGCCGAACGCGAGGGCCAGCTGCTCCAGCCGCGCGGTTTGCGGGGTGTACTGCACGCGCTCCAAGGCCTCGGCGCCGGCGACCGCGGCCACCTCGAGTCCGTCGAAGATCGTGCCCCCGCCGTCGTTCCCAACGATGACCTGCAGGCGCGGCTCCTCCTCGCCCGGGGGCAGCAGCAGCGCGCCCACGTCGTGCAGGAATGCCAGATCGCCCAGCAGGACACGGGTCACGCCGGGGCGCTCGGCATCCTGGCTGGCCAGGGCGACGCCGGTGGCCGTGGCGATCGTGCCGTCGATGCCGGCGAGACCGCGGTTGGCGTGCACCGCGACCTTCTTGCCACCCAGCACCTCGTCGGCCACGCGCACCAGTCGCGACGAACCGAAGACGAGCCGGTCGTGCGGCCAGGTGGCCCGCCACAGGGCGTCGACGAGCGCGGCCCGGTCGACGGGGGCGCGCATCACCTCGACCTCGGCGTTGAGGGCGCCGAGGCGCTCGTGGGGCACCGCCGACGACAGCCCCTCGGCATCGGGCGCGGGCGGGCTGAGGTCGACGGCCGCGGCGCGCGAGGCCCGCATCCACTCCCCGAGCCACGCGCGATCGACATCGCCGGAGCCGGAGCGCACGGCATCCACCGCCTGAGTCGCGCCGTTGAGGTTGACCGGCTCGCCCGGCCCGCGGACGGCGATCACCTCGACGTCGTCACGGGAGAGCAGACGCGTCACCTCACGGGTCAGGGTGGGGTGTCCGAAGACGACGACGCGCTCAATACGGCCGCCGAGCGCGGGCTCGCGCAGCAGCGCGCGATACCCGTGCACCACGTGCCGACCGAAGCGCGCTCCACTGACGATCTCGGCGACGAGCGGAAAACTCCCCCGGTGGGCGAGGTCTTCGGCGGCGGCGCCGGCGTCGGCCCCGGCCACGACGATCGTGCGCGGTCCGGGCTCCAGCACGAGGGCCGCCTCGGGCTCGGGCGGGACGTCGGCGATGCCGATGCCTCCCCCGCCCTGGTACAGCGCGCCGGAGGCCTCGAGGGTCTCGTCGACCGCGTCGCCCTCGGCGCGCTGAGTCGCCCGCGGCACGAGCCAGGCGGGGACGGGGCCGGCCAGCGGCTCGCGGAGCGGAACGTTGAGATGTACGGGCCCCGCCGGACGGGCGCCCTCGCCGCGGGCTGCGGAAAGCGCGGTGGCCGCGAGGGCGTCGAACTCGGCGGTCTGCTCCGTGGCGCCGTCGGGGTCGCCGACCTCGGGGACGGGCAGGTCAGCCTCGAACCGGACGGCCGAGCGGAACAACCCCGGCTGGCGCGTGGTCTGGTTGGCTCCGACCCCGCGTAGCTCCGGGGGCCGGTCGGCGGTCAGCAGCAGCAGCGGGATGCCGGAGTGGTGGGCTTCGAGAGCGGCGGGGAGGAGGTTGGCCACGGCCGTGCCGGACGTGCAGATCACGGCGGCCGGCATCCCTGTCTCGCGACCGATGCCGAGGGCGGTGAACCCCGCGACGCGCTCGTCGATGCGCACGTGCAGGCGAACGAGGCCGGCCTTCTCGAGCTCGGCGGCGACCAGGGCGAGCGCCTGCGAGCGCGACCCGGGACTCACCACGAGGTGACGCACCCCGCGGGCGACAAAACCCGACAGCAGCGCGGCAGCCGCGTCCGTGGCCGGGGCCCGGACGCCCCGCTCGGTCGTGCCCACGGTCAGCCGACGGCGCCGCGCTGACCGCGCGTGTCGTCGTCGCCCTTGCCGGGCGTGCCGTCGGAGTCACCGTCGGTCGTCGGCTTCGTCTCCGGCGGGACCCCGCGTGGGTCGTCGGCCTCGGAATCGAGGTGCGCGAGCTCCTCCTCGAGGCGGCGGATACGCTCGTCCTGCTCGGCGCGCGCCTGCTCGGACAGGCCGCCGAGGAACTCGGGGTCGTCGTCGGGGGCGCGTCGCCGCACGGGAGTGCCGGCGCGTCCGCGACCGATGACGAACCACAGGATGCCGCCGAGCACGGGCAGCACGATCACGATCACCATCCACGCGGGCTTGCTGACCCCGCGATGACGGGCGGCCGGTTGGACGGCGCAATCGACGATCGTGTAGACCCAGAACGCGGTCGCCACGAGCGCGGTGATCAGCAACAGGCGTGCCATGTCCCGATTCTACGTGTGCTCCCTGGACACGGGCCGGGCGCCGGGTGGTCGCACGGCCGCCGTAGACTGGGGCGATGCGTGCCCGTTCCGCCCTGGTCTATACGGTGCTGCGCCTGCTCGCCTTCCTCGTGCCCCTCGGCATCCTGCTGCTGTTCCCGATCTTCCGCGAACTGCCGTGGCTGGCCGCGGTCTTCGCGGCACTGATCGGGCTGAGCCTGTCGCTGCTGTTCCTGCGCCGCCCGCTCGACGACGTGACCGGCGTTCTCGCCGAGCGCCGCGAAGCGCGCCGGGCGGCGAACCGCCGCACGGGCGCGGAGGTCGACGCCGACGCCGAGGACGCGGTCTTCGACGCCCCGCGCCGCGACGACGAGCCCGACGCCGCGCGCTGAGCGCTCAGGCCACGAACGCCCAGAACAGCAGCGCGCCGTAGGCGACCGAGGTGAAGCTCGTCACCTGCAGCGCGACGATCAGTTCGCGCGGGGCGCGATAGGTCCACACGATGAGGATCGCCGAGAGTGCCCCCAGCAGCGCGATCAGGGTGAGCCACGCCACGGGATACACCAGCGCGAGGAAGACCGCGATCCCGAACGGCGCCAGCACGAACAGCGTGAAGAGCACCTGTGTCGCGCGGCGGCCGATGAGCACCGACAGGGTGCGCTTTCCGGCGAGGCGGTCCTGATCGATGTCGCGCAGGTTGTTCGCCAGCAGCACGGCGCACGCGAGCAGGCCCGCGGCGACCGCGCCGAACCAGGCCTCCTGCGGCAGCGACCCGACCTGGAGCCAGGTCGTTCCGAGGGTGGCGACCAGACCGAAGAAGACGAAGACGAACAGCTCGCCCATCGCGTTGTAGCCGTAGGGACGTTTTCCGCCGGTGTAGAACCACGCCGCGACGATGCACAGCGCCCCGACCGCGAGGAGCCACCACTGCTCCGTGCGCACCACCAGCGTGAGGCCGATGACCGCGGCGAGCGCGAAGAACGCCAGCGCGACGAGCAGCACGGTGCGCGGGCGGGCCTTGCGTCCACCCGTGAGCCGGCCGGGGCCCACGCGGACGTCATCGGTCCCCCGGATGCCGTCGCTGTAGTCGTTGGCGTAGTTGACCCCGATCTGCAGGGCGAAGGCCACGGCGAGGCAGGCCAGGGCGATCACCCAGTGCAGGTTCTCGTCGACGAGGGTCGCGGCGCCCGTGCCGATGAGCACCGGCGTGATCGCGAGCGGCAGCGTGCGCAGGCGCGCGGCGGCGATCCAGTCGCGGGCCGTCGCCGGGGCCACCGCCTGCGGGGCGGCACTCTTCGGCTTCTGGGGGTTCCCGCCGGGGCGACGTTTCGGGGCCGGACGCGAGCGCTTACGAGACTGTGCTGACACGGAGGGTCATCCTAATTCTTCGCGGAGCCGAACCGACGCCGGAGCGTAGCGCGGTCGGGCTTCCCGGATGCCAGGAGCGGAAGCGCCTCGACCAGGATGACGCGCGCCGGCCGGGCGACCGCGCCGACGTCCGCGGCGACGGCGTCGCGGACACGGTCGAGCAGCAGCTCCTCGTCGAGGCCGGGCGCCGCGGAGACGACGACCGCCGACCCCTGGCCCCACCGCTCATCGTCGACGGGCACGACGACGGCCGACTCGAGCCCGGGCAGCGCCCGCACCGCAGACTCGACGCGGTCGAGCGAAACGTTGATACCGCCCGAGACGATGACGTTGTCGAGCCGCCCCGTGATCGCCAGCACGCCGTCGACGATCTCGCCGCCGTCTCCCGTGCGGTACCACCGGGTGCCGGCGGCATCCGTCACGAAGGCCTCGGCCGTGCGCTCCGGCTCGCCGAGGTACCCGTCGGCCAGGGTGGGGCCAGCGACCCGTACCTCGCCGTCGACGATCGCGAGATCGACGCCGTCGAGCGGAACGCCGTCGTACACACAGCCCCCGCTCGTCTCGGTGGAGCCGTAGGTGCGGACGATCCGCGCCCCGGCGGCGGCGGCGCGCTCCCGCACGGACGGCGCCAGCGCCTGCCCGCCGACGAGGATGGCCTCGAACGACCGCAGCGCCCGGGCGACCTGCGGCTCGCTCTCGGCGGCCTCGAGCAGCCGCTGCAGCTGCGCCGGAACGAGAGAGGTGTACGTCGGCACGCGTGCGCCGTTCTCGTGCGAGGCCATACCGAGTGCCGCCGCCGTGAAGGACTCGGGGCGGAAGTGCCCCGAGAGCACCGCGGGCTCTCGGCCGGCAACGAGAGCGCGCACGAGCACCTGCACCCCGGCGACGTAGGTTGCCGGCACCGCCAGCAGCCACGCTCCCTCACCGAGGCGGGCGGAGGTCGCGAACGCGCTCGAGATGAGGGCGTTTCGCCCGATCGCGACCGACTTGGGCACGCCCGTCGACCCCGACGTCGTGATGACGACGGCCGTCCCGGCGGGCACCTCCCCCGGCATCCCGGTTCCGGCCCCCAGGGCAAGAGCGGGCCCGGCACCCAGCACCGCGTGGCGCAGCGCCCGCAGCACGTCGCGCGGATCGTCGGATACCACCGACGCGAGCCTCACGAGCGGCCCGGCCGACGGCATCCGGTGCTCAGTAGTGCCATGGGACGTCGGACCAGTCGGGGTCGCGCTTCTCGAGGAACGAGTCGCGCCCCTCGGCGGCCTCATCGGTGCCGTACGCGAGCCGCGTCGCCTCACCCGCGAAGAGCTGCTGGCCCACCAGGCCGTCATCGACGGCGTTGAAGGCGAACTTGAGCATGCGGATCGCCGTCGGCGACTTGGTGAGGATCGTGCGGGCCATCGCGAGGGCCTCGCGTTCGAGTTCCGCGTGCGGGACCACCCGGTTGACCGCGCCCAGCTCGTACGCGCGCTGCGCGGAGTACTCCTCGGCGAGGAAAAAGACCTCCCGCGCGAACTTCTGCCCGATCTGGCGCGCGAAGTAGGCGGAGCCGTACCCGGCGTCGAACGAGCCGACGTCGGCGTCGGTCTGCTTGAAGCGACCGTGCTCGGCGCTGGCGATCGAGAGGTCGCACACGACGTTGAGCGAGTGTCCGCCCCCGGCGGCCCATCCCGGGACGACCGCGATGACGACCTTCGGCATGAAGCGGATCAGCCGCTGCACCTCGAGGATGTGCAGGCGCCCGGCGCGGCCGTGGTCGGCGACGGCATCCTCGTGCTCGGAGTACTTGTACCCGTCGCGCCCGCGGATGCGCTGGTCGCCGCCGGAGCAGAACGCCCACCCGCCGTCCTTCGGGCTCGGCCCGTTGCCGGTGAGCAGCACGACGCCGATGCGGTGGTCTTGCCGGGCGATGTCGAGCGCCCGGTAGAGCTCGTCGACGGTGTGGGGGCGGAAGGCGTTGCGCACCTCCGGGCGGTCGAACGCGATGCGCGCGACGCGGCCGTCGTGGGTGACGTGCGCGGTGATGTCGGTGTACTCCTCGGCCCCGGGGGCCAGGGTCCACTCGGCGGGATCGAAGATGTCAGAGACGGTCATGGGATCAGGCGTTCTTGGCATCCCGCCAGGCGAGCCAGCGCTCGACGAGCGAGTAGTCCCAGTCGGGTCCCGAGAAGCCGAGCGTGAACAGGCGCGTCCCGGCGTCGAAGAGCGCGTCGGCCATGTCTTCGTCGCGGTCCTTCAGCTCGTTCGAGACGACCAGGCCCGACAGGTCGCGCCCCTCGGTCTCGGCCCAGCGCTCGATGACGCCGAACTTGTGCGGGAGCTCGTCGGGGGCGACGAAGCTGTGCCAGATGTCGGCGTGACGGGCCACGATGCGCAGCGTCTTCTGCTCGCCCTTGCCGCCGATCATGACGGGGATCGCGCGGGTGGGTGCGGGGTTGAGCTTGCCCCAGCGGTCGACGATGCGGTCGAGGTCGCTCGCGAGCGCGTTCAGGCGGGAGCCTGCCGTGCCGAACTCGTAGCCGTACTCGGCGTAGTCGCGCTCGAACCAGCCCGATCCGGTGCCGAAGATGAAGCGGCCGGTGTCGCTGCCTTTGGCACTGATGTGGTCGATCGTGCGAGCCATGTCGGCCTGCAGATCGGGGCCGCGGTAGCTGTTGCAGTTCACCAGGGCGCCGAACTCCACGCGCTCGGTCTGCTCGGCCCACGCGGCCAGCATCGTCCACGCCTCGAAGTGCTCGCCGTCGGGGTCGCCGTAGAGCGGGAAGAAGTGGTCCCAGTTGAACAGGACATCGACACCCATCTCCTCCAGACGAAGGACGGCGTCGCGAATGTCGGAGTACTGCACGTGCTGCGGCTGGATCTGGACGCCGAGCCGAACCGGGGTATCGAAGAGCATGCGGCCAGCCTATTCCCGGCGCCTTCGGCGGAGGCCAGGATGGGACGATGAGCACCCTCCCCGCCCTCGCCGACATCCGGTCCACGGCCCGCGTCGTCGCCCTCCCCCTGGCGACCCGGTTCCGCGGCATCCGTACACGCGAGGCCGTGGTGTTCGAGGGTCCGCAGGGGTGGACGGAGTTCTCCCCGTTCGTCGAGTACGACGACGCCGAGGCGGCGACGTGGCTGGCCGCCGCGATCGACTTCGGCTGGCACCCCGCGCCCCCCGCCCGGCGGGACAGCATCCCCGTGAATGCGACCGTGCCCGCCGTCGCCGCGTCGGAGGTCGAGGCCGTGCTCGCGCGGTTCGATGGATGCCGCACGGCCAAGGTGAAAGTCGCTGAACCGGGACAGACGCTCGCCGACGACGTCGCGCGCGTGCGGGCGGTGCGGCACCATCTCGGCCCCGAGGGACGCCTGCGGGTCGACGCCAACGGCGCCTGGAACGTCGACGAGGCCGAACGCGCCGTGCACGCGCTGGCGGAGTTCGACCTCGAGTACGTCGAGCAGCCCTGCGCCCGGGTGGAGGAGCTCGCGGAGCTCCGGGAGCGCATCGGGTACCTCGACATCCCCCTCGCCGCCGACGAGAGCGTCCGCAAGGCCGCCGACCCCCTGCGAGTGGCGCGCGCCGGCGCCGCCGACCTGCTCGTGATCAAGGCGCAACCGCTCGGCGGCGTGCACACGGCCCTCGCCATCGTCGCAGAGGCGGGGCTTCCCGCGGTCGTCTCAAGCGCGTTGGACACCTCGATCGGCCTGTCAATGGGCGTCGCCCTCGCCGCCGCCCTGCCCGACCTCGACTACGACTGCGGCCTCGGCACGGCCGCGTTGTTCACGGCGGATGTGGTCGCCGAGCCTCTGCGGCCCCGGGGCGGGGTACTCGCGCTCACCCGACCGGAGCCGTCGTCCGCCGACCTCGACCGCGTGGCCGCCCCGGAGGAGCGGAGGGAGTGGTGGTTCGACCGCCTCGGGCGGTGCTACCGCGCGCTCGAGATCGGGCTCACTCGAGGATGAGCGTCACGAGGTGCGACAGGCGCTCGGCGAGCTCGCGGCGCGCCGCCGTCGCCTCCTGGCGCGTCATGAGGGAACGCTCGCTGATCGAGATCCACGTCGACAGCAGCAGTTCGGTCGCTCCCTCGACCGGAAGCCGCAGCGTCAGACCGCGGGCCTCGGCGATGTCGTGCACGAGCTGCGCGACGTTCTCGGAGAGCCCCCGGTCCAGCGCCAGGTAGGCCTCGGCGAAGTCGGCGTTGCGCAGCGCCTGCACCCGGATCTCGGCGGTCAGAAGGACGTCGAGACGATCGTGGGCGGTCACCTCGAGCACCTCCTGCACGAGGTTCAGAACCTCGCCGTCGGCGTCGAGGCCGCGGATCTCGATCGAGGCGACGCGTTCGCGCACCGCGGCAATCGTGCTTTCGGCAGAGCGCTCGCACAGGGCGAGAAACAGCTCTTCCTTCGAGGCGAAGTTCGAGTAGTACGCCCCCCGGGTGAATCCGGCCCGCTCGCTGACGGCCTCGACCGAGGCGGCCTCGATGCCCACCTCGGCGAAGAGCTGGGCGGCGGCATCCATCAACCGGGTGCGGGTGTTCTCGCGTCGACGCGACGGCGTCGGTGCCGTGTCCGTCATGCGTCCCCCTCGGTTCAGGGGCGAGACTCAGGTTCGCGCGCGCCCTCCCCCGCTACGATACAGTCTTGTATCCGATACGGTGTTGTATCGACTGTCCGCCGAACGTGGGAGCCGCCGCCGTGTCTACTTTCCTGTACACCCTGGGCCGTTGGTCGTTCCGCCACCCGTGGCGCGTCCTCTCGGCGTGGTTGGTGATCCTCGCCCTCAGCATCGGCGGTGTCGCGCTCCTGGCCAAGGGCACCGACAACACCTTCACCATCCCCGGCACCGAGTCGCAGGCCGGGCTCGAGATGCTCTCGCGCACGTTCCCCCAGGTCAGCGGCGCGAGCGCCACCATCGTGGTCGTCGCCGCCGACGGGGCGTCCGTGCGCGACCAGGATTATCAGGATGCCATCGGCACCGCCATCGACGACATCGGCACTCTCGACTTCGTCGAGGCCGTCAGCAACCCCTACGACGCGCGCGTCTCCGGCGGCGTCTCCGACGACAACCGCGCGGCGATCATCAACGTCCAGTTCTCGGGCGAGGCCACCGCAGTGCCCACCGCCACCGAGGACGGGCTCCGCGAAGACGCGCAGACGCTCGGCGCGGCGCTCCCGAGTGGCTCCCAGGCCGTGCTCGGCGGGCAGCTGTTCGCCAACGAGGTCCCGGGCGCGAGCATCACTGAAGCCCTGGGCGTCGTCATCGCGGCCATCGTGCTCATGCTCACCTTCCGCTCGCTCCGGTTGGCCTGGATGCCCCTGGCCACCGCCATCCTCGGCGTAGCCCTCTCCGTGGCCCTGATCTTCATCTCCACCGGGTTCGCGACGGTGTCCTCGACCACACCGCTCCTGGCGGTGATGCTGGGGCTCGCGGTCGGCATCGACTACGCCCTGTTCATCGTGTCCCGACATCAGGATCAGGTACGCGAGGGCATGGACCCCGAGGAGTCCGCCGCCCGCGCCACCGGAACGGCCGGGTCGGCGGTGGTGTTCGCCGGCATCACCGTGCTCATCGCGCTCATCGGTCTGGGCTTCGCCAACATCCCCTTCCTGACCACGATGGGCATCGCCGCGGCCGTGGCCGTCGCCATCGCGGTGTGCATCGCGCTGACCCTCACCCCCGCCTTCCTCGGCTTCGCCAAGGGCCGGGTCGTCGGCTGGCGGCGCCGCAAGGCCGCGACCGCCGAGACGCGGTCGCACGGCCCCGCTGCCCGCTGGGTGGGCCTGGTCACGAAGCACCCCGTCGTCACCTCGGTCTCGGTCGTCGCGCTGCTGGGTGTCGCTGCCATCCCCGCCGGAAGCCTCGCCCTGACGCTCCCCACCGCGGGGCAGCTTCCCCCCGGCAACGAGGCGCGTACCACGTACGAGCTCACCGAGGAGTACTTCGGTCCGGGCGCCAACGGCCCGCTCATCATGACCGGCACCATCGTCACCTCCGACGATCCGCTGACCCTCATGCAGAACATCGGCGATGAGGTCGCGAAGATCCCCGGTGTCGCCGAAGTGGCCCTCGCCACCCCCAACGAGACCGCGGACACCGGCATCGTGCAGATCGTCCCCGAAACGGGCCCCGAAGACCCGCGCACCGCCGACCTCGTGCGCGACCTCCGCGCGCAGGAGGATCGGCTGTACGACGAGTTCGGCGTGCGGCTGCTCGTCACCGGCTACACCGCCGTGACGATCGACATCTCCGACCAGCTGGGGGCGGCGCTCCTCCCCTTCGGCATCTTCGTCGTCGGTCTCTCCCTGATCCTCCTCATGATCGTCTTCCGTTCGATCTGGGTGCCCCTGACCGCCGCCGGCGGATACCTGCTCTCGGTCGCGGCATCCTTCGGTGTCGTCGCCGCGGTGTTCGAGTGGGGCTGGTTCGCCGACGCCCTGCACGTGGCGAAGGTCGGTCCCATCATCAGCTTCATGCCGATCGTGCTGATGGGCGTGCTGTTCGGTCTCGCGATGGACTACCAGGTGTTCCTCGTCTCGCGGATGCGCGAGGACTACGTGCACGCCGCGCGGGAGGGGCGCACGCCGCGCGAGATCGCTCTCGGCGCCGTCCGCAGCGGCTTCCGGGGATCGGCCCGCGTGGTCGTGGCCGCGGCCGTCATCATGTTCTCGGTCTTCGTCGCGTTCGTGCCCGAGGGCGACTCGAGCCTCAAGCCCATCGCGCTGGGCCTCGCGGTCGGCGTCGCGGTCGACGCGTTCCTCGTTCGCATGACCCTCGTCCCGGCGGTGCTCGCGCTGCTCGGAGCGAAGGCCTGGTGGATGCCGCGCTGGCTCGACCGACTGCTGCCCAAGCTCGACGTCGAGGGCGAGGCCGTCCAGCGCGAGCTCGGCCTCACCGCCTGGCCGGAAGGACCCGCGATCGCGATCGCGGCCGACGACCTGGGCGCCGCGACGACCGAGGGAGGCGAGCGCATCTTCTCCGACGTGCACCTGCGCGTCGGCTACGGGGACACCCTGCTCGTGACGGGCGAGACGCGTGTCACCCGCCCCCTCCTGCTGGCACTTTCCGGTCGCGTGTCGGCGGTCGACGGTCGACTGCGCGTGGACGGACTCCTCGTGCCCGAGCGCGCCGGCGCCGTTCGCTCGCGCGTCGGTGTCGCCCTCCTCGACGACGACACCGCGGCATCCGACGAGGTCGCCCGGGCTGTCGCCGGGGGCACGCGCGTGGTCGTCATCTCCGACGTCGACCGTCTCGACGACGACGCACGCGCGGATGTCGCCGAGGTTCTCCGGCGCGCGGCCGTCGAGGCGAAGGAACGCTCCGGCGACGCCTCCTCGCCGTTCACGCTCGTCGTCTCCGCCCGCGACGAACGCCGGGCGCTCTCGCTCCTCGCCGACGCGCACCGCCCCGACGTGACGTCGCTGGCGCTGCCCTCGCCGCACCGTAACCGTCCCGAACCCGAGTCCTCCGCCGATCTCTCCGAGGTGTTCGCATGACCGTCCCCGTCGAGCGCTCCCGCTCGCGCCGCCCCGTCACCTGGCTGACCCTGATCGGCGTGCTGCTCCTGCCCGCCGTGATCGGCGGCATCCTGGTGGGCGCGCTGTACAACCCCACCGACCGCCTCGAGAACATCACGGCCGCGATCGTCAACGACGACAAGGCCGTCGAACTCAACGGTCAGCTCGTGCCGCTGGGCCGCCAGCTCACCGGCGGCCTCGTCAAGGGCGCCGACGACCAGCCGAGCAACATCGACTGGGTCATCTCGAACGACGCGGATGCCGCCACGGGGCTGGAGGACGGCACCTACACCGCCGTCGTGACCATCACCGAGAACTTCACCGCCGCCGCTCTGTCGACCCGCCCCGGCGAGACTCCCGAGCGCGCCACCATCGGCGTCGAGACCGCGCCCGACGCGCGCGTCGTCGATGGCGCGATCACCGCACAGCTGGCATCCACCGCTTCTTCCGTCTTCGGCAGCGAGCTGTCGTCGCAGTACCTCACGAACGTCTTCCTCGGCTTCACCACCCTGGGCCAACAGCTGGGCACGGCGGCCGACGGCGCGCACCAGCTCGCCGACGGGGCGGGTCAGGCCGCGAGCGGCGCGACCGGGTTGCAGGACGGTCTCGGCGCCCTCTCGAACGGCGCGTCGGAACTGGCCACGGGTGCGCAGCAGCTCGCCGCAGGGACGGGACCGCTCGCCAACGGCGCCTCCCAGCTCGCCGGTGGGGCCACGGCCCTCGCCGACGGCACCCGGGAGGCCGCCACGGGCGTGGGCGATCTCGCCGGTGGGGCCGAGGGAATCGCACAGGGCAACGAACAACTCGCCGCCACCGTCACCGGCATCGCGAACCAGATTCCCCCGGACTTCGCACAGGTCGCCACCGACCTGTCGCAGGCCGCCCCCGAGGTGAACGATGCCCTCGTCAAGGCCGCGGCCGCGCTGCAGCAGGCCGCCGATAATTGCATCGGCACACCCGAGCAGTGCGCCGCGCTGCGCCAGGCCTCCGCCGATGCCAACGCCGCCCTCCCTCAGGCCACCGAGACCGTCACCCAGATCGGCGTTCTCGCCGGGGAGGCCGCCCAGCTTCCCGCCGGCATCCGCGCCATTGCCGCCGCCAACCAGCAGCTCGCTGACGGTGCGCGTGGTCTTGCGGGCGGAGCCACGAAGGCGGCCGCGGGCCTGAACACGATCGCCGGGAGCATCGACGGCCTCGCCGGGGGCGCCAACGAGCTCGCCACGGGGACACGCCAGCTCGGTGCGGGCGCCGCGGGTCTCAGCTCCGGCTCGGCACAGCTGGCATCCGGGGCCTCCGACGCAGAGACCGGCGCGGGTCAGCTCTCCGACGGCGTCTCGCAGGTCGCCTCGGGCACCACCTCCCTCGCCGACGGTCTCGACACCGCCGTGCAGCAGCTGCCCACCTACACCGACGATCAGGCGAAGAACCTCGCCGACATCGTCGCCGACCCGGTCTCGACCACCGGCGTGAGCGACTCGCTCTTCGGTACCGCGGCGGTGCCGCTGCTGGCGATGGCCGTGCTGTGGTTCGGCGGTCTCGCCTCGTTCGTGGTCTTCCAGGCGGTCTCGGCCCGCGCGCTCGTGAGCCGTCGCGCGTCCGGCCTCGTCGCCCTCCGCGGCTACCTCCCCGCGGGGATCATCGGCGCCGCACAGGGAATCCTGGTCGCGGGCGTGGTGCAGGTGGCATCCGGGTACGACTGGAGCGACTGGGCGCTGTTCGCCCTCGTCTGCGTCGTCGCCGGTGTGGCCTTCGCCGCCGTGAATCAGGCGCTCGTCGCCGTGTTCGGTGGCGCGGGGCGCTGGATCGCCGCGATCATCGGGGCACTGGCCGTCGCCGCCAACATCGTCTCGACCGTCCCGCCGTTCCTCGCGGCCCTGTCGACGCTGCTGCCCACCTCCCCGGCGTACGCCTCGATGCTCGGCGCCCTCGCCTCGTCCGGCGGGATCGCGGCCGGCGTCGTGGGGCTACTGGTCTGGGCCGCGCTCGCGCTGATCGTGACAACCCTCGTCGTGGTGCGGCGCCGCACGACGAGCGTCCGCGCCGCCGCCCAGCCCGCGTAGCCCCCCCTCCCCCCGCTGAGTGTCCAAGACACGCCGCATCGCCCCTCGGCGGCGCGGCGTGTCTTGGACACTCGCACGTGGGAGACCCGCGCGACGGCTCCTCCACAGAAGCCCTCATGTGGAGGGATCTGCGCGCCGCGGCACGGGAGCGTCTGTGATGGGACGGTGAAACCCCGGCCCCTTCCCGAGCATCTCCCCGAGGCCTTCCACGTTCAGGATGCCGACCGCCTCGGCGTTCCCCGACGACGGTTGGTCGCCACCGACCTGCAGTCCCCGTTCCACGGCGTCCGCGCGCGGATCGGAACGCCTGCACGGGACACTCTCGACCGGTGCCGTCTTTACGCGCCGCGACTCCGCCCCGGCCAGGTGTTCAGTCATGAGACCGCGGCCGCGTTGTGGGAGGCGCCTCTCCCGCTCCGATCCCTTTCGGACGCGCTGCACGTGAGCGCCGCACCCCCCGCTCGCGAACCGCGGACCGTGGGTGTCGTCGGACACCGGATCGCGCTCGAACCAGCCGACGTCACGCGCGCACACGGACTCCCCCTCACCACGCCCGTGGCGACGTGGACGCATCTCGCGGATTCGCTCCCCGAAACCCCCCTCGTCGCGATCGGCGACTGGATGCTGTCCCACGGCATCCCGAAGGCGACGCTCGACGCCGCGGCTGCGGCCTTCGTCGGCCGGGGAGCGGTGTCTCTCCGTCGCGCGTGCGAACGGATCCGGCCGGGCGTGGAGTCGCCCCGCGAGACCGCGGTCCGGCTTCTCCTGATCGACGCCGGGCTGCCGGAGCCCGCGCTGAACTGGACCCTCCGCTCGGAGGGGCTCTTCGTCGCACGCCTCGACATGGCCTACCCCGACGCTCGGGTCGCGGTCGAGTACGACGGGCGGCAGCACGCGCAACCGGATCAATTCCGACGCGATGCCGACCGGTGGCGGGCCATCGCCGAGGCGGGATGGATCCTCGTGCGTGTCCTGTCGCACCACCTCGAGTCACCCGATCGCGACATCATCGCCCCGGTTCGGCGTGCTCTCCTCGCGCGCGCGAGGTGACGCCCCTTGCCCGACAGGCGAGTGTCCAGAAGACACCGGATGCCACGGCCCCGATGCGGCGTGTCTTGGACACTCAGCGGGGGGGCGGGGGGGCGGGGCCGGGGGGGGGCTAGGACGTTAGGCCGGAGTAGGCGTGGAGGCCCTTGAAGAAGACGTTGACGATCGTGAAGTTGAACAGCACCGCGGCGAAGCCGATGATCGACAGCCACGCCGAGCGGGTTCCGCGCCAGCCGCGCGTCGCGCGGGCGTGGATGTATCCGGCGTAGAGCACCCAGATGACGAACGTCCAGACTTCCTTGGTGTCGAAGCCCCAGAACCGACCCCACGCGTCGTTGGCCCAGATGGAGCCGGCGATGAGCGTGAAGGTCCAGAAGATGAACCCGACGATCGCGAAGCGGTAGGCCAGCGACTCCAGCGCGTCGGCGGTCGGGAGCGTCTGCAGGAAGCTCCGGCGCGGAGCAGCACCCTCCGACGCGGCGGCGGCGACCTTGCGCTCACGCCGCGCCTGCAGCAGCTGCATCACCGACAGACCGAACGCGAGGGCGAACAGGGCGGTGGCCAGCGAGGCGACGAACACGTGGATGACGAGCCACACCGACTTCAGCGGGTCGGCCAGCGGCACGACCTCGACGTGGAACGCCAGCGTCGCGCCGCCCAGCAGCACGACCGCGAGGCCCGTGATGAGCGAGCCGAGGAAGCGCAGGTCGTAGCGGGTGAGCACGGCGAGGTACACCGCCACGACGAGCAGCACGCCGGTGAGGGCGAATTCGTACATGTTCGACCACGGCACGCGCTCGGCCGCGACCCCGCGCAACACCGTCGCGCCGAGGTGGAACAGGAAGCCGAGGGCGGTCAGCGCCGTGCCCATGCGGGCCCACACGTAGCGCGGCTTCGCCGCGGGGGTTCCGGATGCCGTCGACCCAGCGGATCCGCCGAGCACGCCGCCCCCGCCCGCGGTGACGAGCTCGCGCGCGACGACCTCGTCTTTCGCCTTCAGCGCGAGGTCGGAGCGCCGGGCGAGATCGATCGCGTACGCGATGAACGCGAGCACGTAGATCGCGACGGACGTCCACACCAGGAGCAGGGAGATCTCGTCGAGGAGGATCGGATCGGTTCCGGGCATGGTGTCAGTCTACTTTTCCGGTGTCGGGGCGGCTCTGGTCGTCCGGAGCCGGGAGCGAGGAGCGATGCCGTTCGACCATCTGGTCGACGGCGGCGGCGAGGGTGGGGTCCTCGCCGCGGGCGAGGCCGGCGTACTCCACCTGCACGGTGTCGCCCTGCGTCGTCGCCTTGACCCACATGCGTCGGCGCGGCACGAACAGCGCCGCGAGCAGACCGAGGGTCGCCAGCGTCGCGAACGCGAGCACCCAGGGTCCCGCGAGGTCGCGGTGGATCGACAGCGACGCGAAGCGCTTGACCGACCCCTGGTATCCGGTGGCCCCGGCGGGCGCCTCGTTCTCGAACGTGATCGAGCCGAGGCCGTTCGGCAGCTCCGCCGTCTCACCGGGCATGAGCCGCAGCGCGGGCGTGCCGCTCTCACCGCCGGCGATCTGCGTCATGCCGCTCGGGTCGAGGGTGTACACCGACCGCGGTGTACCGTCGTCGATACCGAGGTCGCCGGCGTAGACGCGGAGCGTGAGCACGGGGTACTCGAGAGCACCGTAGGTGGAGGTGAGCGCCCCGGTGTCGAGGGTGTCCATCGTGGGGTAGAAGAACCCGATGAGGCCGAGCTGCTCGGGCATGCCGTCGGCGACCTTGATCACTCCGAGCGAGGTCATATTGGCATCCTGCGGGAGGAAGGCGACCGAGTCGTGGAAGACCTCCTCGCCCGCGGCGTTGCGGATCGTCACGGTCGGCGCGTACCCGTTGCCGAGGAGGTACACGCGGTCGCCCTGCACGTCGAGGGGGTGGTTCACCCGCACCTGCCCCTCACGGCGATCGCCGCCGGGCGCGATCGTGGTGACGTTGGCCGCGAAGTCGCCGGCCTGGCCTGATCCGGGCTGCCCCGGCGGCACGTAACTCACGTCGAAGCGGTCGAGGGTCATCGAGTACGGCGCGAGCGCGTTGCTGTCGACGAACCGCCCGGGGTTGAACGAGGAGTAGTCGAGCAGGCTGTTGGTGAAAGCCTGCCCCTCCACGAGCACCCGCTGTCCGGTGTACGTGAAGCCACCGCCGACACCGACGGCGATGAGCACACCCACGAGGGCCGCGTGGAAGACGAGGTTGCCGGTCTCGCGCAGGTATCCGCGTTCCGCCGAGACCGAGAACGCGCCCCGCCCGTCGTAGCGCGCCACGCGGTAGCCGCCCTTGCGCAGCTGCGCGCCGGCGCTGTCGACCGCCGCGGCCGCGACGGAGGCGGCATCCTGCCCCGTGGGCACCGGCACCGTGACCGACCGGTGGTCGTCCAGGCGCGCGAGCCGCGCGGGCGTGCGCGGGGGCTGCGAGCGCAGGGCCTTCCAGTGATGCTTCGTGCGCGGGAGCACACAGCCGATGAGCGAGATGAACAGCAGGATGTAGATCGCCGAGAACCACGGCGACGTGTACACGTCGAACAGGCTCAGATTGTCGAGCACCGGCGCGAGGTCGGGGTTGTCGGTGAAGTACTGGGTGACGCCGTTGGGGTCGGCGCTGCGCTGCGGCACGAGAGACCCGGGGACCGCCGCGATGGCGAGCAGGAGGAGCAGCACGAGCGCGGTGCGCATGCTGGTGAGCTGACGCCAGCCCCACCGCAGCCATCCGACGACGCCCAGACGGGGCGAGGTGATGTCGTCACCTTCCGGCGGCGCGGAATCGGCGTGGTCGGAGGGACGCAGCACGCCGTCGGTGGATTCGGTCACGGTGTTTCCTCGATCAGAGCGGGAGCTGGACACTGCCGATCACCCCCTGGAGGTTCGACATCCAGGTGCCCCAGACGCCCGTCACCATCAGCAGGCCGAGCGCGATCAGCAGGGCCCCGCCGATGAGGTTGACGACGCGGATGTGACGACGAACGAACGCCACCGAGCGCGTCGCCCACCCGAAGCCGAGGGCGAGGAGGAGGAACGGGATGCCGAGACCCAGCGAATACGCCAAGCCCAGGAGGGCGGCCCGGCCGGGGTCGCCGAGGTTGTACGACACCGAGAGGATCGCCGCGAGCGTCGGACCGATGCAGGGGGTCCAGCCGATGCCTAAGGCGATCCCCAGGAGCGGCGCCCCGATGAGCCCGACGTTTCCGCGGGCCTGGAACCGCACCGAGCGCTGGGCGAGGCCGAACAGGCCGATGAACACCAGCCCGAGCAGGATGATGACCACGCCCATGATGCGGGTGATGACGTCGGCATAGCGAAGGAAGAACAGGCCCGCCGTGCCGCCGAAGACGTTCACGGCCATGAACACCAGCGTGAAGCCGGCGATGAACAGCAGCGTCCCGAACACCAGCCGGGAGCGACCGGGGGCGGATGCCGAGCCCCCGCGCGGCGCGACGGCACCGCCGATGAACCCGAGGTATCCGGGCACGAGCGGGAGCACGCACGGCGAGAGGAAGGAGATCAGGCCCGCGGCCAGCGCGACGGGGATCGCGAGCCACAGCGCTCCGTCGAAGACGAGGGCTCCGGGGTTCACGCGCTCTCCGCCACCACGGTGCGCACCATGGCCTCCAGGATCGACGCCTCCGGCAGTTCGCCGATCACGCGGGCCGCGACGCGGCCCTGACGGTCGAGCACGAGGGTCGTGGGGGTGGCGTTGATCGGCGTCTTCTCGGCGAACGCGAGCTTGAGCTCGGCGTCACCCACCGCCATCGCGCTGGGGTACGACACCCCGTTGTCGCGCGCGAACGACAGCGCGGTCGAGGGCTGGTCGTACGTGTTGATCCCGAGGAACGACACGTCCTGCCCCTCGAACGACTGGTACGCCGCCTCGAGGCGGGGCGCCTCGATGATGCACGGACCGCACGTGGCGTACCAGAAGTTCACCACGAGCACCTGCCCGGCGAAGTCCGCGCTGGCGACCGGGGAGCCGTTATCGAGGGTGCCCGAGAAATCGACCGCCTCGCCGCGCTGGTCGGGAGCGATCTCCTGGGTCTGGAACCCGTTCGCGGCGATGTAGCCCTTGTTGTCGCCGGCGCGGTACTGCTCGGCGAGCGGGTCGGCGCTGCACGCGGCCAGGCCCACGGCCAAGACCGCCACGGCGGCGGCGGAGAGGATTCGGCGCATCACACGGCTCCTACGTCGACGGCTCCGGCGGTGCTGGCCGGCTCGGCGTACGCCACCTCGACCCAGCGAGACGACCCGTCGGCGCCGTCTCGCCGCTCGAAGCTCGTCACACTCGACAGCGCGCACCGACGCTTGCGGGGATCGTGGCGGGTGGGTTGGCGGGAGAGGGCGAGGTGGGTCACCCAGATGGGCAACTGGTGCGAGACGACGACGACGTCGCCCGCGGGCACGCGCTCCCACGCATCGGTCATGGCCTCGGTCACCCGGGCGACGATCCGCTCGTAGGGCTCGCCCCAGCTGGGCACGGCGGGGCGCGACAGGTGGCGCCAGTTCAGGGGGTTGGCGAGCGCCCGCTTCATCCGGCGCCCCTCGAACACATTCGTGGGCTCGATGACGCGGTCGTCGATGTACGGCTCGATGCCGAAGAGTTCCACGAACGGTTCGGCGGACTCGCGCGTGCGCTGCAGCGGCGAGACCACGAGAGCCGAGACCGGGCGGTCGAGGCCCTTCACGTACTCGGCGGCCTGCCGTGCCATGCGGCGGCCGTCGACGCTGAGCCCGAATCCGGGGAGACGGCCGTAGAGCACGCGGCGAGGGTTATGGACTTCCCCGTGGCGCACGAGATGAAGGCGGTCGGCGGGCACGGCGTCCAGTCTACGTTCGCGGTTTGTGGGCGGGCTGAGCGGGCGGCGCCGTTGGTTCGACGACGTTCTATCCGCGCACGACGGCGCTCAGGCGTCGCGGCGAGAGGCGAGGAGCGCCCGGATGCGGGCGTAGAGGAACCAGGCCACCCCGAGCGCGACGGCCGCGATCACGACGTACTGCAGGATGTCGGCGTACTGCTCGATGACGTGCCAGTTCTCCCCGAGCAGGTAGCCGGCCAGGACGAAGATCGTGTTCCAGATGAGGCTGCCCGCCCCGGTGAGGAGCCCGAAACGCCACAGGGGCATCTTCGCCACCCCGGCCGGGATCGAGATGAGGCTGCGGAAGATCGGCACCATGCGCCCGAAGAACACCGCCTTGCCGCCGTGCCGCTCGAACCAGGCCACGGTGCGGTCGACGTCTTCGGGGTGCAGCAGCGGCATCTTCGCGGCGAACGCGCGCAGCCGTGCGGCGCCGAGCCAGCGTCCCAGCCCGTACAGCGCGAAGGCGCCGACGATCGAGCCGAGCGTCGTCCACAGCAGCGCCTCGAACAGCGTGAACGAGCCGCGGCTGGCGGTCAGGCCCGCCATGGGCAGCACGACCTCGCTCGGAAGCGGGGGGAAGAGGTTCTCGAGGGCGATGGCTACGCCGGCCCCCACCGGGCCGATGATCTCCATGAGCGAGACAGTCCAGTCCGCGAGCGACGTCAGCCACGACTGATCGCCCGACGTGGAGTTCTCGGACCCCGCGGCCAGGAAAAGGGTGGTGTCGGTCATCGGGTGCCTTCGCGCTCGGTGATCGGCTGCCCGTCCGGACGCCTGAGGTCAGCCTACGGGTGCGCCCTCCGCGCATCCTGGGCGGTTGCCGAGGACCTCAGGATGCCGAGACCCCGGCGCCCACGATGGCGGCGGCGACGAACCACACCGCGATCATCAGCACACTTCCCGCCAGCGGCACCCAGAATGCGAGGCGGCGGCGCACCAGCCGCACGATGGCCACCACGACCGTGACCAGCAGGACGCCCCACGGAGCGATCACCGCCGACCACAGTCCGACGTTCACCAGACCGTCGTCGCACGGGATGGCGCCGCACGCGTCCGAGGCGAAGGCCAGGAGCAGGCCCGCGTACGAACAGGCCACGGCCAGCAGCGGCAGCAGCAGGAGCAGCACGACCGTGAGCGCGAGGTCCCACCCGCGCCGGTGCGGCTGCGCCGGGTCCGGCCGCAGGACGCGGTACGACTCCGGCGAGAGGGAGAAGGTCACGAGCGTCATCCTAGGGAGCAGACGGCCCGAATTGGCGCCCGAGGCCGTCCCGCCCTACGTTCGACCCGTGTCGTCCTTCTGGTCCTCCTTCCCCGGCGGGCTCGACGGCCTGCTTCCGATCGCGCGTCGCCTGGTCGACGCTCGGCACAGCAGGCCCGTCGTCGCCGTCTACGGCGGTGCTCTGCCGCCGCTGCCTCCGGCCGTGTGCAGCGCGCTCCGCACCGACTGGCAGCTCGATGTCGCCCACGACGCCGACGCCCCCGATCCCCTCGCCTCGCGCGCGTTCGGCCTCCTCTACGCCCACGCGCGTGCCGAGCAGGTCGTCCTGGCCCTGTCCGCCCGCACGAACCTCACCCTCGCGGGGTCGACGGTGCGCGTGGTCGGCGATGGCCCGCTGGCCCTGACCCTGACGACGCTTCTGCGCCGTCTCGGTGCTGCCGTCGTGCGCGCGAGCGACGACCCCGTCGAGCGGCTCGCGGCGCGGCTGGACGGCGTCCGGGTCGACCCCGTCTCCGCCGCGGCGAGCGCCGAGGGGCACACCGCGTTCACGGTGCTCACCGGCACGGGGCACGCGGGCCTCGCGATCACCGACATCGGCGGGATCGTCGCCGACGCCTCCCCCCGACAGAGGGATGCCACGGCGTGGCCGTCTCCGCGTCCCCACGTGCGCACGACTCCGAAGGGATCGTTGGTCGAAATGCCCTCTCCCCTGCCGACCGAGACGGAGCCGCCCACGGCGGCTCAGCGGCATCTCGCTGATGCGCTCGTGGCCGCGCTCGTCGTCGAGGGCGGACCCGACGACCCCGCGGGCACCTTCGCCGAGGCGGTGACCCCGTGAGCGGCCGGATCGCCGATCCGTCGCTGTGGCGGGCCGGAAGCGACCGCATCGAGTGGGCGCGGGCGCACATGCCCGTCACCACCGCCCTCGCCGACCGGCTGGAGCGTGAGCGCACCGTCGCCGGCGTCCGCATCGGCGTGTCCGACGTGCTCGAGCCCAAGACCGCCACGGTGGCCCTGGCGCTGGCCGAGGCCGGGGCCGAGGTGACCGTCACCTCGTCGGGGCGCAACACCGACGACGCCGTCGCCGCGGCGCTGGCGCACGCCGGCATCCCCGTCTACGCCCGGGAGGCCGCCGACCGCGCCGAGGATCGCGCGAACGCGCTGGCGCTGCTCGACCACCGTCCCGAGGTGATCGTCGACGACGGTGCCGCGACGATCCGTCTCGCGCACCTCGCGCGGCCCGAGGTCGTCGCCGCCATGCGCGGCGCGACCGAGCAGACCACCTCGGGGGTGCGGCCCCTGCGGCGCATGGAGCTCGAGGGGGCGCTGCGCATCCCCGTCGTGGCCGCGAACGACGCGCGGTCGAAGTCGCTCTTCGACAACATGCACGGCACGGGTCAGTCGGTCGTCTTCGCGGTCGCCGACGTGGCCGACCGTTCCTTCCGCGGGGCGACGGTCGTGGTCGTCGGCTTCGGCCGGGTCGGGACCGGGATCGCGCAGCACGCCGCCGCCCTCGGGGCGCGCGTGATCGTGAGCGAGACCGATCCGGTCGCGGCGCTCCAGGCCGCCTTCGCCGGGTTCGAAGTGCAGACCCTCCTCGAGGCCGTGCGCCGCGCCGACATCGTGATCTCGGCCACCGGCATCCGTCACACCATCGACGTGGCCCACCTCGATGCGCTCCGCAGCGGAGCGGTCGTGGCCGTGGGCGGCGGGGTCGGGCAGGAGATCGCGCTGGATGCCGCCCGCGTGGCCGGTGCTACCGAGATCGCCCGCACGGATGCCGTGTCGATCCTGCGGATGCCGAGCGGCGCCGACGTGCGCGTGCTCGACGACGGCAACTGCCTCAACGTCAGCGCCGCCGAGGGCAACCCGGTCGAGATCATGGACCTCTCGTTCGGCGTGCAGCTGGCCTCGGTCGCGTACCTGCTGTCGACGCCGGAACTCGCGCCGGGCGTGCACGAGCTCCCTCGCGCGGCCGACGACGAGGTGTCGGCGATCGCCCTCGCCTCGTTCGGGGGAACGCTGGACACCCCGTCCGCCGCGCAGCGGGCGTTCCTGGCCTCGTGGAACCCCGACGAGGAGGGCGACGAGTGAGCGTCACCGTCCACCGCGCCCCGGTCCTGCTCTCGGCGGACCGGCCGCCTCTCGCCGACGGCGCGGTGGCGGTCGAGGGCGAGCGGATCCTCGCCGTGGGCCCCGCCGACGATGTGCTCGCCGACCTCGGCGACCGGGCGCTCGAGCTGCACGAACACGACGGCGCGCTCACCCCCGGCCTCGTCAACGCCCACACGCACCTGCAGTACAGCGACATGGCCGCCGTCGGGCGCGCCGCGCACACCGGGTTCGAGTCGTGGATGAGCGCATTCATGGAGCTGTACCCGCTCCCCCGCGACTGGGGCGCCTCGGCGGCGGTGGGCGCGGCCCTGTGTCTACGCTCGGGCACCACCACGGTGGCCGAGATCGTCACCGACGCCGACGCGGCGTCGGCCGTCCACGACGCCGGGCTCCACGGCATCGCGTTCTGGGAGGTGCTCGGCTGGACCGACCGGACGTGGGCCGAGGGCGGCGAGCGCACCGTGCGCGCTGAGCTCGCAGCCCTCCCCACGCCACCGGCCGCGGGGCTGTCGCCGCACGCGATCTACTCGCTCGATACCGGGGTCATCCGCGACCTCGCTCGTCTGGCCCGAGAGCTGGGCGTGCGCCAGCACATCCACGCGGCCGAGTCGGCGTGGGAAGACGCGTACGTGCGCACCGGCACGGGCGACCTCGCCGAGCGCTGGCGCGCGAACGGCCACGGCGAGTTCGCGCTGCTGCGCGAAGGCGGAGCGGGGACCGGGGTCATCCGCTATCTCGACGGGCTCGGGGCGCTCTCCCCCGAGACGCACCTGGCCCACGGCATCTACGTCGACGCCGACGACCGGCAACTGCTGCGCGAACGCGGGGTGAGCGTCGCGCTGTGCCCGCGGTCGAACGCCGTGATCGGACTCGACCACGCGCCCGTCGCGGACTACCTGCGCGAGGGCAACGCGATCGCCGTCGGCACCGACTCGCTGTCGTCCTCGCCGAGCCTGTCGCTGTGGCACGACGTCGCGGCGCTGCACGACATCGCCCGCGCACAGGGCTACGCCGGCGACGACCTGCACGCGCGACTGTTCTCGGCGGCGACCCTCGGCGGGGCGCGGGCCCTGGGGATGGATGCCGACACCGGCGCCCTCCGCGCCGGTGCCCGCGCCGACCTCGCGGTCTTCCCCGTCTCGGTGGCCACGCCCCGCGACGCTCTCGCCGAGCTCGTGGAGTCCGGTCCCGACGACGCCTCCCTCACCGTCGTCGGCGGCCGAGCCCGCTGGTCGACCGCGCGAGAAGCAGAGTCGACCGCGGCCCGCGTCTGACGCCCGCGCGGGTCAGCCCCGCGGCGCCGGGCCCGTCGAGAGCGCCTGAACGAACCGGCGGAGGAACTCCGTGCCGTCGAACGCGGTGACCGCGCGCACGCTCGGACCTTCCGGCGTCCCCCACACCAGCGGCAGACCGTCGTGGGTCAGCGCGATGCGCGTCGCGAGCGATCCGCCGTACGGGGTGTAGTCGACGGGGCCCTCGATCCAGCCCGTGACGATCTCCGGCCGGTGCAGCACGACCGTGGCGAGGCCGTCGTGAGCCGAGGAGATCCGGCGCCCCCACTTGTACTGGTAGAAGTCGTTGTAGGCGTCGAGCACCTCGCCGGCGAACGTGCTCCAGGGGGTACCGACACCGCGCAGAACCGCGAGCACGTGCTCGTCGAGGATCGCCGTCGCGGTGACGTTGACCCCCACCATCACGACGTTGCCGGTGTTGCGGGCGCCGAAGACGATCTCGGCCGCGCGGCGGTCGTTGGCGGTGTTGGCATCCGTCAGCGTCGCCCCGCCGGGAGCCGGGTAGGCCCCCGCCCCACCCATGATGACCACGGAGCGGTACTTCAGGAACAGGTCGGGGTCGCGCTCGAGCGCCCGCGCGATGTTGGTGAGTGGTCCGAGCGGGTGCAGGTCGACCTCGCCAGGGCTCTCGTTGGCGACGCGCACGATCGCGTCCACCGCGCTCTCGTCCTCCACGCGCAACTCGGCCCGCTCGAAGCGGTCGCCGAGGCCGTCCGTCCCGTGCACGAAGTCGGCGATCGAGGCCTCTCCCTCGATCGGCCCCGCCTCTCCGAGGTGCACCGGGATGTCCTCGCGGCCGGCCAGACGCAGCACCGTGCGGACGTTGCGCGCGGAGTCCACGACGGGCGTGTTGCCGTAGATCGTCGTGATCGCCTCGATCTCCACGTCGGGCTGGGCCAGCAGGTACATCAGCGAGTGCGCGTCGTCGAGACCGGTGTCGGTGTCGACGAGGACGCGCTGAACGGGCGAAGAAACGGATGCCATGAATGCTCCTCGGGCAGAAGAAGGGATGTTCTCACCCTGCCCGTCGGGAGCCCGCGACACGGCGCGGTGTTACATCGCGTGACACGGTTGTTCCCTGTTCGTCACGCGAACACCCCAAAGTGAAAGGTGACGTGGGCGGCCCGACCCGCGTCCCCCACAGCACAGGTCGATCGGCGCCGTCGGCGTCGACCGGGAAACGGACACACCATGGCATCCACCTCGCAGCGCCTGCGTCGCGCCGCCCTGCCCGCGGTCGGTCTCACCGCCGCCCTCGCCCTGACCGCCTGCTCCGGCGGCCAGTCCACCCCCGCCGCCACCGACGGCTTCGAGGGCGTGGAGCTCACCGTGTGGAACAACATCGACTTCGAGCCGTACCAGGGGCTGCAGAAGCAGTTCTTCGAGGCGTGCGCCGCCGATCTCGGCATCACCGTCGACGTCCAGACCCAGTCCGGTGACTACACCACGCGGCTGCTGCAGGCCGCGGGCGCGAAGTCGCTCCCCGACGTGGCCCTGCTCTCCACCGACACCCAGCTGCCTCAGCTGGCCTCGCAGGGCGTGCTGGCCGACCTGAGCGCATACGACATCGCCACAGACGGTCTCGCCGACAGCGCCGCCGACCTCGGCCGCTACGACGGCACCCTCTACGGCCTGCCGGTCCAGGTCGAGGACTACGCCGTCTTCTACAACAAGGCCGCCTTCGCCGCCGCGGGTGTTCCCGAGACCGCACCGGAGACCTTCGACGACCTCGTGGCGCTGGCCGGCTCCCTCACCACCCCGACGCAGAAGGGCATCGTGCTCCCCGGTATCGGCGGCGACGGCTCCACCCCCGTCTACTTCCTGCCGTTCCTGCTCTCGGCCGGGGGCGACCCCGCCGAGCCGACCGGCCCCGGCGCCATCGCGGCCGTCGACCTCTACAAGAACCTCGTCGCCAACGGATCGCTCTCGTCCGAGTTCGTCAACTGGGGCTGGGACTCCATCGACCAGTGGACCTCCGGCGCCGCGGCCCTGACCGTGTCCGGCCCGTGGAACCTCGTGGACACCTCCATCCCGTTCGAGTGGGGCACGTTCCCCTTCCCGACGGCGGAGGCCGGTGAATCGCCGAAGGTCAACCTGCTCGGCTACGCCTACGGCGTCGCGGCCAACGCGGACGCACAGAAGGAAGCCGCCGCCGCCGCGCTGGTGGCCTGCCGCGCCTCGGAAGAGAACCAGATCGAGACCGCGATCCAGGGCGGATACATCCCCGCGCTGCAGAGCGCGCAGGAGGCCTTCGTCGAGCAGGTTCCCTCGGCGGCTCCCTTCGTGGACGCCGTCGACGGCGCCTACAACTCGGCGCAGCTCGGCACCGAGTGGAACACGCTGCAGCAGCAGTACGTCGACGCGATCCAGGGCGCGACCGTCGGCGGCCAGACGGCCCAGGCCGCGCTGGAGCAGGCCAGCGGGCAGTGACGGCAGACACGCTGACGACGACCGGCCGGCCGGGGGCACGCACCCCCGGCCGGTTCCGGCGTTCTCTGGCCGCGCGGCGGCGCGGTGAACTGTGGGGATTCCTCACCCCGGCGATCGTGTTCTTCGTCGTGTTCTTCCTGTTCCCCCTCGGGTACGGCGTCTTCATGAGCACGACCGATTTCCGCACGGGCACCTTCATCACGGGGCGAGCCCCGTTCGTGGGCACGGCGAACTTCGAGGCGATCCTCGCCGAACCCGTGACCTTCCGCGCCCTGACGAACACCCTGGTGATCACGATCGCCTCGGTGCTCATCGAACTCGTGCTGGGACTGCTGCTGGCGCTGCTCTTCGCGCGCCGCTTCCCCGGGAGCCGATGGCTGCCGACCCTCATCCTCCTGCCGTGGCTGCTGCCGGCAGTCGTCGTGGCGACCGTGTGGAAGTCGCTGCTGGCGGGCGACGGGCCGATCAACGACGTGCTGCGCGCGATCGGCATCCCCGCCGAGGCTTGGCTGGCCAACCCCGCCACCGCACTCCCGGCGGTCATCCTGGTCGCCGTCTGGGCGAGCCTGCCGTACTGGGCCACGATCCTCGGCGCCGCCCTCAAGCAGGTCCCGGCCGAGCAGCTCGAGGCCGCGCAACTCGACGGCGCGGGCGCCTGGCGCCGCCTCACCGCGATCGTCCTCCCCACGATCTGGCCGGTGATCTCGGTGCTCGTGGTGATGAGCGTCGTCTACACGCTGCTGATCGTCGACCTGGTTCTGGTGCTCACCGCCGGCGGCCCCGCGAACAGCACCGTGACACTCGGTCTGCTGTCGTACCGCCAGGCCTTCCAGCAGTTCGAGTTCGGCCTCGGCGGCGCCTACGGCATGCTGCTCCTGGGAATCAGCGTGGTGTTCGCGATCGTGTACACCGTGATGTCGATGCGCCGGGAGCGTGACGAATGACCGTGACCCTGCCCCCCGCCCCCGCGGCCGTCTCGCCCACACCCGCGCCGGCCGTCGTGGTCGTCCCGCGACGACGCCGACGCGGATGGATGTGGACGTTCGTGACGGTCGCGGTCCTCGCCGTCTACCTCTTCCCGGTGTACTGGATGGTCTCGGCCTCGCTCCAGCCGTCGGCCAACTCCGTCGACACCGCCTGGTTCCCGGCATCCCCCGGTCTCGGCGGATACGAGAAGGCGCTCGATGACGCCGGCCTCGACGGGTTGCGCGTGTCGATCCTCGTCTCTCTCGGCTCGGTCCTGGTCACCCTCCTGGTGGCGATCCCGGCCGCGTACGCCCTGAGCCGCTTGCGCTCGCGCGCGGTGAGCATCGCGCTGATCCTGCTACTCCTCGCCCAGATGATCCCGAGCGTCGTGCTGGCGACCTCGTTCTACGCGATGTTCAACTCGTGGGGGCTGCTGAACACGTTCCTCGGACTCATCCTCGCCAACTCCACCGCCGGTGTGCCCTTCGCCGTCATCGTCATGCGCGCGTTCATGCTGCGACTGGACACCGAGGTGATCGAGGCCGCGACCGTGGACGGGCTTGGTCCGGTCGGCACGCTCTGGCGCATCGTGGTGCCGCTCTCACGCAACGCGATCGTCACTGCGGGGGTGTTCGCGTTCCTGTTCAGCTGGGGCGACCTGCTGTTCGGCCTGACGCTGGTCAACCGCAACGAGATGTACCCGATGTCGGTGCTGATCTTCGCGCTGTCCAACTCGAACCTGAACACGTGGGCCGCCACCATGGCCGCCTCGCTCATCGCGAGCGTCCCCGCGCTCGTGGTGATCCTCGCCGCCCAGCGGCACGTGAAGGCGGGGCTCACGGCCGGCGCCGGCCGCTGACGCACGGGGCCCCGCCGCCCCGCACGTAGACTGGCTTCTCGTGAGCGAACGCGTCCTGGTCAAGCAGCTGAAATCCCTTCCCGCCGGCCCCGTCTCCGTATCGGGGTGGGTCGAGACCGTGCGCGATCAGAAGAAGGTCCAGTTCGTCGTCCTGCGCGACGAGTCCGGTGCCGTCCAGCTGGTGAACCCGGCGACGCGTCCCTCCGAAGACGCCGGCGAGCAGGATGCCGCGGCCCTCGCGCTCACCGAGACGATCGGCGCTCTCGCCAACGGCACGTTCCTCACCGTGCGGGGCGAGCTCAAGCACGACGAGCGCGTGAAGCTCGGCGGCGTCGAGATCAAGATCGGCGAGCTCGAGATCGCCGCCGCGGCCAACCCCGAGACCCCGATCGCCGCCGACAGCGGACTCGACAAGCGCATGGACTGGCGCTTCCTCGACCTGCGTCAGCGTCGGAACAACCTCATCTTCCGCGTGCAGACGACGCTCGAGCACGCGATGCGCACCTACTGGGTCGAGCGCGACTACATCGAGGTGCACTCCCCCAAGCTCATGGCATCCCCCTCGGAGTCCAACGCCGAGCTGTTCGAGGTGCCCTACTTCGAAGACAAGACG
The DNA here is from genome assembly GCF_057167165.1 of Microbacterium sp. ZW3a. Taxonomy (NCBI): domain Bacteria; kingdom Bacillati; phylum Actinomycetota; class Actinomycetes; order Micrococcales; family Microbacteriaceae; genus Microbacterium; species Microbacterium sp. ZW3a. The sequence continues at coordinate 2,575,883 of NZ_CM169903.1, forward strand.
GCCTACCTCGCGCAGAGCCCGCAGTTCTTCAAGCAGATGGCCCAGGTCGCCGGTTTCGGCAAGATCTTCGAGATCGCCCCGGCCTTCCGCGCCGACCCCTCGTTCACGAGCCGCCACGCCACCGAGTTCACCTCGATCGACGCCGAGATCAGCTGGATCGACTCGCACGAAGACGTCGCGCGCATGCAGGAAGAACTGCTGCAGACCGCGATCCAGGCGGTCAAAGACAAGCACGGCGACGAGATCCAGGAGCTCTTCGGTCTCGAGGTGCAGGTGCCGAGCCTGCCCTTCCCGCGTATCCCCCTCGCCGAGGCCCGCGAGATCGTCGCGGCCCGCGGCTACGAGATCCCCCGCACCGACGGCGACCTCGACCCCGAGGGCGAGCGTCAGATCGCCGCGCACGTGCAGGAGACCTTCGGTCACCAGTTCGTCTTCATCGCCGACTACCACCCCGAGATCCGCGCTTTCTACCACATGCGCGACGCCGACACGGGGCTGACCAAGTCGTACGACCTGCTGTTCAACGGCGTCGAGATCACCACCGGCGCCCAGCGTGAGCACCGCGTCGACGTGCTGATCGAGCAGGCGAAAGAGAAGGGTCTCGACCCCGAGCACCTCGACTTCTACCTCGACTTCTTCCGGTTCGGCGCTCCTCCCCACGGCGGCTTCGGCATGGGCCTCGCGCGCGTGCTCATGCTCCTCTTGGGCGAGTCGTCGATCCGCGAGGTCACCTACCTCTTCCGCGGACCGACGCGCCTGGCCCCCTGAGTTTCTCCACCCGACCCCGGGGGTTCACTCGCTGGGACGGGAGAGGTCATCGGCTCCGCCTAACGTGTCGTCATGGTCGCCGAAAGTCCTGCGGTTCACGCCCCCGGTGAACCCCGCGCGGGCTGGAGCATCGGGCTAACGGGAGTCGGTCGCAGCCGCGCCGACGAGACGGTGATCGCCGACGTCGATCTCGAGATCGAGCCGGGGGTCATCCTCGCCGTCGTCGGCGAATCGGGCTGCGGGGCCTCGACGCTCGCGCGCATCATCGCCGGCCGCGAACGCCCCGACAGCGGAGACGTGCGCATCGACCGACGCCTCCGCCCCGAAGCCCCTCGGCTCGCCGGTGTCTTCGACGACACTCCCGCTCCCCGCTTCGGACGGGCGGGGGAGGTCGTCGCCCGCGCCGGCGGCCGCCGGAACAGCCGGGCGCGCGACGAGGCCGAGCGCCTCCTCGCCGTCGTCGGACTCGTCGACCCCGATGTACCGGTGCGGCGCCTGTCGCGTGGCGACCGCCAGCGTCTCGCCCTGGCCTGCGCGCTCGCATCCGCCCCGCCCGCCCTCGTCCTCGATGACGCGCTCAGCGCGCTGCACACCTCGGGTCGCGAGCGTCTGCGCGAGAGCCTCGTGCGAGAGCTGCGCGCGCGGGGCACCACCACGGTCTGGGTCACCCGCGACACCCCCGAAGCGATCTCGGTGGCCGATCGGATCGCGGTCATGTACCGCGGCCGGATTGCGGCGGAGGGCACCCCCGAAGAGGTCTACGCCCGCGCCGGGGAGCCCGCGGTCGCCGCCGTCCTGGGCCCCGTCAACGCCGTACCCGGCATCGTCGAAGGCGTCATGGTCGATGTCTGGGGCCAGGAGCTGCCCCTCGCCGGGACCGCCCACGACGGTCACTGCGAGGTGATCGTCCGACCCGAGAACGTGCTGCTCGTGGCATCCGATGCCCCCGGGGTGGATGCCGTGGTCGAGGAGAGCACGTTCCTGGGCAGCGTCCGGCGCCTGGTCGTGCGCACCAGCGACGGAAGCCTCGTGCGCGTGGACCATGCGGCCGGCACACGAGTGGACGATCACGCGCACGTGCGGATCGCGCTGGCGCCGGTACCGGTGACGACCCGGCCGCTCAGCTGAGCCGACGACGCGGCCCTCGGCGTCAGGCGGGGAAGTCGATTCCCGCGCGCTCGGCGACGACGGAGCGGACGAAGACGGCGACGTCCTGATGGGCCGGGTGCACCTGATACCGCTCGAGCGCTTCGACGTCGGCGAACTCGCTGACGAGCACGATGTCCCAGTTGGTCTGGGGGTACGCGACGTTGCGGCCCACCTCGAAGTGCTCGATCTCGTCGATCTGCCCGGGAAGCGCCATCAGACGCTCCTCCATCTGCTCCGCGTGCAGCGCGCGCGTGTCGGCATCGTCGGCGGCGAGCTTCCAGAGGACGATGTGGCGGATGCTCACGCGGAGACTCCTTCGGGGTCGGCCGCCACCAGTGCGGCGCGGAGGCGGTCGGCGGAGACGCGCCAGTGCGCGTGCAGTTCCCCGTCGATGAGGATGACGGGGATCTTCTCCCACCACCGCTCGTACAGCGCAGGGTCGTCGGCGATCGATGCCGGCTCGACGACCACGCGGTCGGCGATTCCGGACGGCAGGTCGGCGATGACCGTCTCGACGATCTGCTCTGCGACATCGCAGAGGTGACAGTCGGGCTTGCCGATCAGCGTCAGGGTCGTCACCCTCTCATCCTAGGAGGGCGCGTCGGGGTGTCAGGACTCGACGTCGTACCCCGCGGCGATCCATTCGCCGGTCCCGCCCTCGACGTTCGTGGCATCGTGGCCGCGCGACGTCAGCGCCTCGACGACGCGCGCCGAACGGCCACCGGCCTGGCAGATCACGTCGAAGGGCCCCTCGGGGAGCGCGCCGAGGTTGTCGCCGAGCGTCGACATGGGCAGGTTGATCGCGCCCGGGACGCGACCGGCGGCGAACTCGTCGACCTCCCGCACGTCGACCAGCGGACGGTCGCGTCCGGCGTGCAGATCGTGGACCGTGATGGACTGCATGCTTCTCCTCCAGGAACGGCGGGGCGCGGCGCCCCGGATACACGAAGCGCCCGTCACGTCGGGACAGGCGCTCGGTGTGGTGGTCGCGTTACTTCTTGTTGCGACGCTGGTGACGAGTCTTGCGAAGCAGCTTGCGGTGCTTCTTCTTCGCCATGCGCTTACGGCGCTTCTTGATGACAGAACCCACGGAAAACCTCACTAAGTCGGGGTCTGGGTGCCGATGTCGGCCCCCGGGAACAGGCAGGCGTTTGAAAAAAGGCCTCGGATCAGTCTAGCCGACGTCGGACACCGGGCGCTGCACAGCCTCGGCGACCGCCGATTCGGGCACGCGATAGCTGCGTCCGAAGCGAACGGCGGGGAGTTCCCCGGCGTGCACGAGACGGTAGACGGTCATCTTCGACACCCGCATGAGTTCGGCGACCTCGGCGACGGTCAGGAAACGCACGTCGGGCAGCTCCGCCATCGATCACCCTCCGTCACGGGTGATCCTCACCCTCTGATGTGGGTCACACTCTAGGGTCTGCGCGCGACGGCTGTAAACCCGTGGGGCGCGTGTGACGACTGTGCTTTCCGGATGCCACGATCCCGGCGTGTCGCGGGATTCAGCGCCCGGGCAGCTTGCGGAAGGCCGAGGCCACGGAGTGCTTGACCGACGCGGCGGCGCGACCGACGACCTCGGCGGCGTGGACCGCCGATTCCGGCAGGGCGGGCTCGTTCTCGACATCGACCGAGAAGAACGGGACCAGCCAGTCGTCGACCTCGTCGAGCGGGGCGACGGCGAGGCTGTAGTAGCGATGCTGCCCCTCTTCGCGCACGGAGACGAGCTCGGCCTCGCGCAGCACCTTGAGGTGCTTGGAGACGGTCGGCTGACTCACCCCCAGCGCGGAGACGATCTGCGAGACACTCGTGCCCCGCTCCCCCGCGGTCGCGCGATCGAGCAGGAGCTGAAGGATGTCGCGACGCGTGCCGTCAGCGATCACGTCGAAGATGTCCGCCATGGCATTAGATTAGCCGCGAGCCCGCCCGAGTACCATGATTCGCGGTTCGGCGCCGGAGGGAGCGACGCATGGCAGCGACGCCCGACGACGTGCGCATGTCGGTGCGCGTACGGCGTATCGCTTTTCGGGCATGGGACGGCCTGCGCGATCTCACCACGGCATCCCCGGCCCGTTTCGCTGTGCTGGTGTTCGTCACGCTCATCCTGCTCTTCACGGCACTCTTCTCCCTTCCCGCTGCGGCGGCGGATGGGAAGCAGACCCCGCTGGCGGACGCCCTGTTCACCGCGGTGTCCACCATCTGCGTCACCGGGCTGTCCACGGTGAACATGTACAGCGACTGGTCGCCGCTCGGACGCGTGATCACCTATGTCGGCGTCAACGTCGGCGCTCTCGGCGTGCTCACCCTCGCCTCGATCCTGGGCCTGGTGATCTCCAAGCGCCTGGGCCTGCGCGCGAAGCTCATCGCCGCCGGCGACAGCAACCCGCTGCGGGCGCACGGCGGGCCGGTGAACGAAGGCCAGACGGTGCGCCTGGGCGAGGTCGGTCAGCTGCTACGGACGGTGGCCCTGTCGACCCTCGTGATCGAGGCGGCGCTGACGGTGCTCATCTACCCCTCGCTCGTCATCGGGGGGATCGACCCGCTCGTGGCCCTGTGGGAGGCGCCGTACTACGCCGCGATGGCGTTCACCAACACCGGCTTCGTCCCCAATGCCGAGGGGCTCGCCCCCTTTGCACAGGACTACTTCCTGCTCACGGTCCTCATGATCGGGGTCTTCCTCGGGTCGATCGGCTTCCCCGTGATCTTCACGCTGTGGCGGCACTGGTGGCGCTTCCGCCTGTGGTCGCTGCACGCGAAGCTCACGATCATCACCACGGTCGTCCTGTTCTTCGCCGGTGCCGGGGTCATTCTGCTGCTGGAATACGACAACCCCGCGACCTTCGGGAGCATGGACGCGTGGGACACCACCTTCCAGGCGTTCTTCCTCTCGGCGATGACCCGCTCGGGCGGTTTCTCGGTCGTCGAGGTCGGTGACCTCAACGGTGCGACGCTCGTGGTCGGCTCCATGCTCATGTTCGTCGGCGGGGGCTCGGCATCCACCGCCGGCGGCATCAAGGTGACCACGCTGGCCGTCCTCGCCCTCGCCGTGTGGTCGGAGGCCAAGGGCCGCCCGTCGGTGCAGGCGTTCGGCCGACGCATCCCGAGCGACGTGCAGCGCGTGGCCCTCTCGGTCGTGGCCTGGGGCGCGACGATCGTGGCCCTGTCGACCGTGACGATCAGCCGGATCACCGACGCGCCCATCGAGTACGTGCTCTTCGACGTGATCTCGGGGTTCGCCACCGTCGGGCTCTCGACCGGTTTGACCGCAGAACTGCCCGATCCGGCTGTCTATGTGCTCGCGGTGACGATGTTCATGGGACGCATTGGTACTGTGACACTCGCCGCGGCCGTCGCGGCCTCGTCTCGTTCGCAGCTTTACGCGCTGCCCGTGGAAAGGCCCATCGTTGGTTGAACGGATCCGCAGCGACGCGCCCGTCCTGGTGATCGGCCTCGGGCGCTTCGGTGCCGCGTGCGCGGGCGAGCTCGATCGCCTCGACCGCGAGGTGCTGGCCGTCGACGGCAACCTCGAACTCGTGCAGAAGTGGTCGGAGCGCGTCACCCACGCCGTCCAGGCCGACGCGCGCAACATCGACGCCCTGCGTCAGATCGGTGCGCAGGACTTCCAGGTGGCGGTGGTCGCGGTGGGCTCGCTCATCGAGGCATCCGTTCTCATCACCGCGAACCTCGTCGACCTGAAGGTGCCCCAGATCTGGGCGAAGGCGGTGTCGCAGTCGCACGGCAAGATCCTCGCCCGCGTCGGCGCGAACCACGTCATCTACCCCGAGGCCGAGGCTGGCGAGCGCGTCGCGCACCTCGTGAGCGGCCGCATGCTCGACTTCATCCGCTTCGACGACGACTTCGTGCTGGCCAAGATGTACCCGCCGAAGCTCGTGCGCGGGGTGGGCCTGAACGAATCCGGCGTGCGCACCAAGTATCGGGTGACGGTCGTGGGTGTGAAGAGCCCGGGCCGCCCGTTCCGCTATGCGGAGGCGAACACCGTGGTGACCAACCACGATCTCATCATCGTCTCGGGCACGAACAGCGACATCGAACGGTTTGCCGCGCTGGATCGCTGAGCGCGGGATCAGCCGCCCGCGGCGAGTTCTTTCGCGCGGGCGAGAGCGGCGTCGGCAGCCTCGGTGAACGTGTCGTCGAGGCGCGCGCGCTGCAGCACCGCGATCGCTCGCTCGGTCGTGCCCTTGGGGCTGGTGACGCGACGGCGCAACTCGGCGGGGTCCACCTCGGAGGCCGCCATCAGCGTGGTCGCGCCCACGAAGGTCTGCTCGGCGAGGAGGCGGGCCGCGTCGTCGTCGAAGCCCATCCGCACCGCCGCCTTCGTGAACTCCTCGACGAGGAGGAAGACGTACGCGGGCCCGGATCCCGAGATCGTCGACAGCGCGTCGATCTGCGACTCGGGGACCTCCAGCACGGCGCCCACCGTCTCGAACAGCGCGCGCACGAGAGCGACATCGTCGGCCGAGGCCGCCGGGCCGGCCGCGAGACCCGTCACGCCCTTGCCCACGAGCGACGGGGTGTTCGGCATCGAGCGCAGGGTGGCGACGCCCTCGCCGAGGTGCCGCGCGAACGTCGCGAGCGTCACCCCCGCCGCCAGGCTCACCACGACGGCGCCCGGACGCAGGTGGGGGGCGATCTCGTCGAGCAGGTCGGGCACCATGGCCGGCTTCACGCCGACGAGGACGATATCGGCGGATGCCACCGCGGCGGTGTTGCCGTCCGGGTTCGCCTCGAGGGCGACGCTCGTCACCCCCGGGAGGTCGGCGAGTTCGGCGGCCTTCGCGATCGAGCGGTTGGTCGCGGTCACCCCGCCCGCGGTGAGGCCCGCGGCGACGAGACCGTGCAGGATCGCCCCGCCCATCGAGCCGGCGCCCAGGATGGCGAGGGGGGGCAGCGAGGTCGTGGCATCCGTCATGCGTGCCAGTCTACGAAGCCTGAGTGCGGCTCAAAGGGGCGGGCGTTAGAGTCGGAACGCGCCCGTAGCGGTGCGGGCGCGATCGACACGGAGGACCCCATGACTCTCTTCGACGGCATCACCTCTCGTCAGGTCGACACCGGCCGGCTGAGCGTCACCGCGCTCGAGCGCGCGGGCGACGACCCCGCCACCGCCGCGGAATACACCGTCGTCTTCGTGCACGGCAGCGTCTCGTCGTCGCTGATCTGGCAGGAGATCATGCAAGACCTCCCCAGCGACCTGCGGGTGCTGGCGATCGACCTGCGCGGGTTCGGCGGCACCGAGCACGCCCCCATCGACGCGACGCGCGGCGTGCGCGACTTCAGCGACGACGTGCACGCGACCCTCGAGGCCCTCGGCATCCCGACGGCTCACCTGGTGGGCTGGGCGATGGGCGGCGGTGTGGTGCTGCAATACGCCCTCGACCACCCCGTGCTCTCTCTCACGCTGCAGGCGCCGATCTCGCCCTACGGCTTCGGCGGCACGCGCCGCGACGGGTCGCGGCTCACCGACGACGACGCCGGAACCGGCGCCAGTGCGGCGAACCCCGACTTCGTGCAGCGGCTCATCGATCACGACACCACCGACTCCGCCCCGACGTCGCCGCGGTCGGTGTTCCGCTCCGCCTACGTCGCGGCCGGCTACACGAGCGAGCACGAAGACACGTGGGTGGAGTCGATGCTCACCACCTCCACCGCCGGCGGCAACTACCCCGGCGACGTGGTCGCCTCGCCGAACTGGCCGGGTTTCGCGCCCGGCACCACGGGGGTGCTCAACACGATGGCCCCGAAGTACTTCGACGTCTCGGGAATCGTCGACCTGCCCGTGAAGCCCCCGATCCTGTGGATCCGCGGCACCGCCGACACCATCGTCTCGGACGCCTCGTTCTCCGACCTCGCCCACCTGGGTGCGCTCGGCATCGCTCCGGACTGGCCGGGCGCGGAGGTGGCTCCGGCTCAGCCCATGGTGTCGCAGACGCGCGACGTGCTCGACGCCTACGCCGCCGCGGGCGGCGAGGTGACCGAGATCGCCGTCGAGGGCGCGGGACACGCCCCGCACCTCGAGCGTCCCGCCCCGTTCCGCCGGGCCCTGTTGACCCACATCGGCTACGTGGGACGCCCCGCCGACCCCGCGCCGCCCACCGAGGCGATCATCCTGCGCTCGGCCGACTGAAGGAGTGCGCGTGGAGTACTGCCTGTTCACCGAGCCCCAGCAGGGCTTCTCGTACGACGACCAGCTCGCCTTCGCGCGCTCGGCCGAGGCCCACGGACTCGACGGGTTCTTCCGCTCCGACCACTACCTGCGCATGGGTGACGGCGATGCGCTTCCCGGCCCGACCGACGCGTGGACGACGCTCGCGGGGCTCGCGCGCGAGACCTCGCGCATTCGCCTCGGCACCCTCGTGTCGTCGGTGACCTACCGGGTCCCCGCCATCCTGGCGATCCAGGTCGCTCAGGTCGACGCGATGTCGGGCGGGCGGGTCGAGTTGGGCCTGGGAACCGGGTGGTTCGAACGCGAACATGCGGCTTATGGCATCCCCTTCCCCCCGAAGCGTTTCGATCTGCTCGAAGAGCAGCTGGCCGTCGTGACGGGCCTGTGGTCGACCCCCGTCGACGACACTTTCTCGTTCGACGGGGCGCACTATCGACTGGATGCCGCGCCGGCGCTCCCGAAGCCCGTGCAGTCACGCGTTCCCGTCATCGTCGGAGGCGGCGGGCCGAAGCGCACCCCGGCGTTGGCGGCTCGCTTCGCCACGGAGTACAACATCGGGTTCGTGGCCGAAGACGTCGTCGCCGAGAAGTTCGCGGTCGTCCGGGCGGCCTGCGAGGAGATCGGCCGCGACCCGGGGACCCTCAAGTTCTCGGTGGCCCTGCCCACGATCCTCGGCGCCGATGATCGTGCCATCGAGCATCGTGCCGCCGCGATCGGGCAGACGCGGGAGCAGTTCGACAACGGGGCCAACCTCATCGGCCGCGCCGACGAGATTGCCGCGAAGGTCGACCGGCTGCGCGCCCTCGGCGCCGACCGCGTCTACTTCCAGCTGCTCGACCTGCGCGACGTGGAGCACGCCGACGAGATCGGCACTGACCTGCTGCCGCTCCTCCCCCGCTGACGAGCTCAGTCGCGGCGACGCTCGAAGAACGTCCGGAGCAGGGCGGATGCCTCGTCCTCGGCGACCCCGCCGACCACCTCGACGCGGTGCGGCAAGCGCCGGTCGCGCAGAACGTCGTAGAGAGACCCGGCGGCCCCGGCCTTGGCATCCCACGATCCGAACACCACCCGTGGGACGCGGGCCTGGAGGACGGCCCCCGCGCACATGACGCACGGCTCCAGCGTGACCACGAGCGTGCAGCCGGCCAGATTCCACGAGTCGAGACGGGTGGCCGCCTCCCGCATCGCGACGATCTCCGCGTGGGCGGTGGGGTCGCCCGTGACCTCGCGGAGGTTGCGGCCCTCGCCGATGACGTTCCCTTCGGCGTCGAGCACGACGGCCCCGACGGGCACGTCGTCGTGCCCGGAGGCCGCGGTCGCGAGTACGAGGGCGCGCCGCATCGCGGCGAGATCGGCGGCGGTGGGGGTCACGGTGCTCCGAAAAGACAGGGGCGGCGAGTCGGGGTCGAGCGGCTAGCCTTGAGCCTATGCGTGTCCACGTCGCCGACCACCCCCTCATCACCCACAAGCTCACGGTGCTGCGTGACCGGCAGACCTCGTCGCCGGTCTTCCGACAGCTGACCGAAGAGCTCGTGACGCTGCTGGCCTACGAGGCCACCCGGAACGTCCGTGTCGACCCGATCGAGATCCAGACGCCGGTCACCACGACGCAGGGGGTGAAGATCAGCGAGCCGCGCCCGATCGTGGTGCCGATCCTGCGCGCGGGTCTCGGCATGCTCGAGGGCATGGTCAAGCTCCTCCCCACCGCCGAGGTCGGCTTCCTCGGGATGGTGCGCGACGAGCAGACCCTGCAGCCCTCGACGTACGCCGAGCGTCTGCCCGACGACCTCAGCGACCGCCAGTGCTTCGTGCTCGACCCCATGCTCGCCACCGGCGGATCGCTCGGCGCGGCGATCAACTTCCTCTTCGACCGCGGAGCGCAGGACGTCACGGCGATCTGCCTGCTCGGCGCTCCCGAGGGCGTCGCCGCCATCGAGAAGCAGGTCGAAGGGCACGACGTCACCCTCGTGCTCGGCGCGGTCGATGAGCGCCTGAACGAGAAGGGCTACATCGTGCCCGGCCTCGGCGACGCGGGCGACCGCCTGTACGGCACCGCCTGAGCGTCGGCGGCGATGAGCCGCGCGAAGGCACTCAGGCGCGCGACGCCCTCGGGCGTGCGCGGGAGGTCGTCGAGGAGCGACGGCGAGGAAACGACGTAGGCGGCCTGCATGGCCCGCGAGATCGCGACGTTGATGCGGTTGCGCAGCAACAGGAACTCCAGCCCACGGGGGGCTTCGCGCCCGGACGACGCCGCGAGGGTGAGGATCGCCACTACGGCCTCCTTGCCCTGGAACCGGTCGACGGTACCCACGGGCACGTCGGCGAAACCGGCCGCCGCCAGCGCTTCTTCGACCTCGACCTGCTGAGCGTTGTACGGCGTGATGACGATGATGTCGTCGGCCCGCAGGGGGCGCGGCTCGTGGACGATCGCGTCGTCGCCCGCACCGCCCTCGGCCCCCGTCCACTCGCGGCCGACGAGGTCAGCCACTAGCCGGACCACCTCGGTCGCCTCTTCACGGGAGCACGTCGCGTTGCCCGTGTGACGCACCGGCACCGCGTGCAGGCCGGGCTCGACGCCCGCGAGCTCGCGGAGCGCGGTCGAGGGGTGGGCGGCCAGGCGGCCCTCGTAGGACAGGCGCGAGACGGGGCCCGCGACCGCGGGATGCATGCGCCGCGTGCGCGCGAGGAAGTAGCCGAACTCGGCCGGGACCACCTCGGCCCCGTCGAGGACCCAGCCGAGCGCCGACGTATCGACGGGTTCGGGATGCGTGCCCTGGCTGACCTGCGGTAGCTGCTGCGGGTCGCCGAGCAGGAGCAGCCGGGAGGACGAGAGCGACACGGCGATCGTCGACGCCAGCGAGAACTGCCCCGCCTCGTCGATCACGAGCAGATCGAGGCTGCCACGCGGGATGCGCCCCTCGTGGCTGAAGTCCCAGGCCGTGCCGCCGACGACGAACCCTTGAGCGGCGTTCTCGGCGGCGAAGGCCGGCATCCCGTTCTTGGGCAGGACCGTGAAGGCATGGGGTGCGGCCGGATCTTTCGGCGCCTTGCCGACCCGCGATGCCGGCACCCCGGCGGCGATGACCCGCTCGAGCATGTTCTCGACCGTCGCGTGCGACTGCGCGACCACGCCGACCCGATAGCCGCGCTCGGCGACCAGGCGCGCGATGACATGCGACCCGACGTAGGTCTTGCCCGTTCCCGGGGGACCCTGGACCGCGAGGTAGCTGTGGTCGAGATCACTCACGGTTCGCGCGATCGCCGCGACCTCGTCGTCGCCCGGGCCCCCGTCGACGGCGGTGACGGGCGCGAGCGCCCCGGATCGCGTGCGCGGGGGTCGCCGGCGCAGAATGTCGGCGGCCGGACCGTCGGGCAGGGACGGAGCGGTGGCGAGCACCGCATCGGCCCATGCGTCGATCGCCTTCTGCTGATTGCCGGCGCGGGGCGGGGCGGGCGGCGTGAGCGCGAGGGGCAGCGTGTCCCAGGTCACCCCGTCGACGGCGACCTCCTCGATCACGGCACCGTCGTCAAGCACTTCGCGCACGGTGACCCGGCGTGCACCGTGGATCCACCGCGGGCGCACGTCGAGAGAGAACGGCGCGGGCAGGTCGTAGACCGCGAAGGGCTCGGAGTCGGCGCTCAACCGGCTCCCCGGTGCGACCTCGCCGCGCACCTCGACGAGACGGCGCTCGGCCCCGCGGCCCGATTCGGCGATGTGCCAGTCGGCGACCACGCGCGAGCGAGTGGCATCCACCACGACGACGTCACGGGTGTCTTCCCAGATGGAGACCGGTTCGCGCAGACGCAGGAAGTGCGTAGCCCAGTACGTCTTCTCTTCGCGCGGGTAGTAGTCGATCGCTGCGGCTGCCAGCCGCAGCGCGGTGGCGTCGGGCTCAGGGGCCTCGGTCGCCCACCGCTGCAGGTCGAGAGCGTGGCGCGAGGGCGCGTAGGCCTGCTCGTCGGGCTCAGCGCCGCGCGCGGGGGTCGCGCCGCCTTCGCGGGCGCGTTCGACCAGCCAGTCGCGCAAGCGCCGGGTCGACACGCAGTCGTAGCGGTTGTAGTCGGCGAGGTCGTCGAGTACGCGCTGCGCGGCCTCGGCCTGGCCGTCGGCGGCGAGCGCCCGGGCTTCGACGTACTTGACGATCGAGTCGTCGCCGCGCTGCACGTCGCTCGTGCGCACCTCGTCGCCCATGTACAGCGGCTCGAGCTTCTTGATCGAGTACGAGCGCGACCCCACGCGGAGCGCGCGGCGCACGACGGGGTAGAGATCGACGAAGACACCGTCGCGCAGCAGCCGGTCGACGTCGGCCTCGCGGACGCCGTAGCGCGCGGCCATCGTCAGCAGGTGCGTGGGCTCGTAGGGGGCGTAGTGGTAGATGTGCATTTCGGGGAACTGCTCGCGGCGCACCGCCACCAGGTCGAGGAAACGCTCGAGCGCGGCGCGTTCCTCGTCGAAGGAGTGTGCCCACAGCGCGCCGTAGCGCTCGCGGGTGTCGACCCAGCCGAAGAGGTAGTCGATGCCCCAGTGCGCGCGGTCGCCCTCGGTGTAGAGCGGATCGCCCTCGAAGTCGAAGAACAGGTCGCCGTGATCGGGGCGGGGAAGGACGCCGAGCGCCTTCGGCGCGACCACCTCGAAGGTCGGAACGACGTGCTCCCCCGCCGCCCCGTCGCCCGCCGGGCTGTCGAGCTGCAGCCGGGCCTGGGTGCGCAACGAGGCGAACGTGTCGGCACTCATCGCCGGGGGCGCCGCCCCCGCCGCGGCGAGAGCGTCGATCGTGTCGATTCCGCCCGCGCGCAGACGGTCGCGCTGAACCGGCCGCATGCCCGCGACGAGGAGCAGATCGCGGTGGGCGACAACCTCGATCTCGCACGTCGCGCAGCGTCCACATGCGATCACGGCGAGCTCGCCGCGGGGGTCGCCCCACGGCACGACCGGCCCCGCTGTTCCGAGCTCGGCCCGACGGTCGGCGATGAGGGCCCGCAGGCGCGCACGACGCAGGGAGAACACCGGCAGGAGGTCGTCGACGCGGTGAGTGCTCGTGGCCCCGTCGCCCAGGAGGAGCTGCACCTCGCCGGATCGCGCGACGCCGAGCCGGTCGAGTTGGTCGACATAGGCAGCCAGCTGCATGAGAGCCGTGACGCGGGCGCGGCGGGCGAGCTTGGTGTCTTGCACGATCCACGGGCGGGCACCGCCGTCGCCGGGATCGGGTTCACGGACGAGGAAGTCGGCGAACCCGACGAACTCGTCGGTCGCGAAGGCGGCCTGGTACACGACCTCGGCCGTAGGGTCTGCCAGCGCCTCATCGGTGAGGCGGACCGCCTCGGCGAGCGCATCCGCGTCGGAGGAGCGGGCCGCCGGGATCTCTCGCACGGCGGCGCCCCAGCGGGAGCGGTAGTCGTCGAGCACCCGCAGCTCGTGCGCGGTTCCGAGGGCCGCGGCCCGCTCGAGAGTGGCGTCTTCGGGGTCGGGCACAGCAGCGATCCGGCCGATCTTCGCGTCGATCGCCCGCAGCCAGGCGAACTCGCATTCGGCTGCCGCCTTGAGGTCGCTGGCACTCCAGACGATCCGCGCTTCTTGCTCGATGTACCGCATGATGGTCAACGCTAATCGGGGCCGCCGACATCGCCGGTGCGGCGTCCACATCTCGTCGACCGCTGATCCCCTTCGTGTTCACCCCGGACCCCTACCGTCCATGATCGGGGGGAATGCGATGAGACTGTGGGCTGCGACGGCGATCGTCGGGGGAATGCTGGTGCTGTCCGGCTGCAGTGCCGGAGAGGTGGCGCCCGATGCGGCCCCCGGCGAGGACGATGCGGCGATGCGGGCGACGACTCTGTCCATCCTGTGCGCAACCCGCTCCTACCAGCAGGAGTTCCTCGACTTCAGCCGGCAGGAGGTGACGGCGGAGACGCTGACGCGCCTGCAGTCGATGTCCGCCGAGGGAGCCGATCTGTTCCGCCGCAGTGCGTCGGCGTTCCGCGAACCCGCAACGCCGTGGTCGGACGACGTGCGTCCCGACGTCGAGACAGTGGCGTCCTACTACGATGCTGGCGCCACTCTGTTCGAGCATCTCGGTGACGCGCGCGACTCGGCATCCTTCGTCACCGTCCTGGAGGATCTCCAGGGCATGCCCGACCCGACCGACGCCATCGGCCGCCTGTCCGCCGCGGCCGGGATCAGCGCGGACCTCGCCGGGGAGTGCGCCTCGCGCTGAACGCCGGTGCGCATCCGCGCGCACGGTCTGCCGCGGTGTCGGACTCACCTGCCAGACTGGAGCCGTGATCACCGACCTGCCGTTCGAGAGCGTCTACCGGCACGGGTTCGCGCGCGTGGCCGCCTGCACGATCCCCGTCGCGGTGGCCGACCCCGCCACCAATGCCGACGCCGTGCTCGCCTCCGCGCGGGAGTGCGACGCCGACGGTGTCGCCGTCGCTGTCTTCCCCGAGCTGTGTCTGTCGGGCTACGCGATCGACGATCTCGTGATGCAGGATCCCCTCCTCGACGCGGTCGAGCGCGCCGTCGAACGTGTCGTCGCGGCATCCGCCGACCTCATGACCGTGCTGCTGGTGGGCGCACCGCTGCGTCACCGCAACCGCCTCTACAACTGCGCGGTGGTCGTCCACCGCGGCCGGATCCTCGGGGTGGCCCCCAAGTCGTACCTGCCGACCTACCGCGAGTTCTACGAGCATCGCTGGTACGCCCGCGGCGACGACCAGACGGGGCAGCACATCGTGGTCGCCGGTGAAACGGTTCCGTTCGGTCCCGACCTGCTGTTCGACGCCGTCGACGTGCCCGGACTCACGCTGCACGCCGAGGTCTGCGAAGACATGTGGGTGCCGATCCCGCCGTCCTCGACGGCCGCGCTCGCCGGCGCGACGGTGCTGGCCAACCTCTCGGGCAGCCCCATCACCATCGGGCGCGCCGACGACCGCGCCCTTCTCTCGCAGTCGCAGTCCCTGCGGTGCCTCGCCGCCTACGTCTACGCCGCGGCCGGGCCGGGCGAATCGACCAACGACGTCTCGTGGGACGGCCAGACGATGATCTACGAGGGCGGGCAGCTGCTCGCCACGACCGAGCGCTTCCCCGACGGGCCGCGGCGCAGCGTCGCCGACGTCGACCTCGACCGCCTGCGCCAGGATCGCCTCCGCCAGGGGACGTTCGACGACAACCGCCGCACGGCGGGAGCCCCGCTGCGCACCGTGTCGTTCGAGCTCGCGCCCCCGGCCGCCGACATCGGCCTGCGCCGCGCCCTTGATCGCTTCCCGTTCGTCCCCGACGATCCCGCGCGCCTCGCGCAGGACTGCTACGAGGCGTTCAACATCCAGGTGTCCGGTCTCGTGCAGCGCCTCGAGGCCATCGGCGGACCGAAGCCGGTCATCGGGGTGAGCGGCGGGCTCGACTCGACGCACGCACTGCTCGTGATCGCCCGCGCGATGGACCGGATGGGGCGTCCGCGGAGCGACATCCTCGCCTACACCCTGCCGGGCTTCGCCACGAGCGAGAAGACCAAGCGCAACGCGATCGCCCTCGCCGAGGCGGTCGGGGCCTCGATCGACGAGATCGACATCCGGCCGGCGGCATCCGAGATGCTCTCCCGGATGGGTCACCCCTTCGCCGCGGGGGAGCTCGTGCACGACGTGACGTTCGAGAACGTCCAGGCGGGCCTGCGCACCGACTACCTGTTCCGCCTGGCGAACCAGAACGGCGGGATCGTCGTGGGCACCGGCGACCTGTCCGAGATCGCGCTCGGCTGGTCGACCTACGGCGTGGGCGATCAGATGAGCCACTACTCGGTGAACCCCGGCGTGCCCAAGACCCTCATCCAGCACGTCATCCGCTGGGTCATCTCGGCGGGCGAACTCAGCTCCGCGACCGTCGACGTGCTCCAGTCGGTGCTCGACACCGAGATCAGCCCCGAGCTCGTCCCCGCAGGTCAAGACGGGCGCATGCAGTCCACCGAAGACCGCATCGGGCCGTACAACCTCCACGACTTCACGCTGTACCACGTGCTGCGCTTCGGCTTCCGGCCGTCGAAGATCGCCTTCCTCGCCGCGAAGGCGTGGCAAGATCCAGATGCCGGGACCTGGCCGCCAGGGTTCCCTGCGGGCGACCGGCCGTCATACGACCTCGTCACCGTGGCGCGGTGGCTGGAGGTGTTCCTGCAGCGCTTCTTCGGCTTCGCGCAGTTCAAGCGCACGGCGATCCCGAACGGCCCCAAGGTGTCGCCCGCGGGCTCGCTCTCACCGCGCGGCGACTGGAGGGCACCGTCCGACGGCAACGCCCGCGCCTGGCTCGACGACCTGCACGCCGCGATCCCCCAGGCGTTCGACCGCAGCTGAGGTCACCAGCCCATCGACCCGGGGACGCCCTTGAACGGTCCCGCGAGGTCGCTCGTCACCCACCCGCCGTAAAAGCCGCCCGGCTGCGGCTGCACGGTCTCCCCCGCCACGATGCAGCGGTCCATGGGTCCCGCGTACACCGCGACACGGTCGGCGAGGACCTCGTACCCGGGCAGGGGGCTGGGATAGTTCCACGCCGCGCGTTCGGCGAGCGCTCCCCCGCCCCCGTGGACGTCGAAGTACCGCGCCCCGCCCTTGAACTCGCAGAACGACGCCCCCTGGCCGAGCGTGAGGGCGTCGCCGAACGCCGCGATCGGCAGGTAGTAGACCGGCGGATGGCTGGTCTCCAGCACGCGCACGACGTCATCGGTGTCGGCGATGCGGATACCGCCGAAGTCGATCTGCACGCGCGCGGAAACGCGCTCCACGCGGGGCGGGCGAGGGTAGTCCCACACAGACTCCTGGCCAGGACGAACGGGGTCGGGAACGGGTCGCGCCATGTCGATACCGTACGCCCGCGCACGATTCCCCCTGTCCGGCTGGACGAGGGCGGTCCCCCTGTGGCAGGGCGCCGTCACGCTTTTGGGTAGCCTGGGAGCGGGAGGGGCACGAGTGAGCGGCGAAGACAGCATCGGCAGCGGCCGACGGTACCGCGCGTACCAGATCGGCGGCCTCGTGGTCGGCGCGCTCTTCCTCGGCCTCGGTGCCGCAGCGCTGTTCGCGGGCGGCGGCCCCATCATCGCCGCCATCGCCGGAATCGGAGGCCTCGCCGTGCTCATCGTGTCGATCGTGATGTTGGTGCGCTCGTGAGCGCCCCCGAGAACGGCGGGCGCGACGACAAGCCGCGCAAATACCCGCCCGGGACCGTCGTGATCTGGGTCGCCGTGTCGGCCGTCGGGCTGTGGCTCCTGGGCAGCGGGCTCGTCGGCATCCTCTCCGGGGGCTGAGCGCCCCGGGAATGCGCGCCGATCGACGTCGTTGAACACAGGTGTCACCGACCACCGATCGAAAGGGCATCATGACGCGCCTCGGACGCAGCGACCTCGACATCCGTCCCCTCTCTCTGGGCGGCAACGTCTTCGGCTGGACGGCCGATCGCGACACCTCGTTCGCGGTACTGGATGCCTTCCACGCCGGCGGTGGCAACTTCGTCGACACCGCCGACGGCTATAGCGCGTGGGTCCCCGGGAACTCCGGCGGCGAGAGCGAGACCCTCATCGGCGAGTGGCTGAAGAGCCGCACGCCCACCGATGTCGTGGTGGCCACGAAGGTGAGCACGCACCCGGAGTTCCGCGGGCTGTCGGCCGCGAACGTGCGCGCCGCCGCCGAGGCGTCGCTGACGCGCCTGGGTGTGGATGCCATCGACCTCTACTACGCCCACTTCGACGACCCGGAGACCCCGCTGGAAGAGACCGTCGGGGCATTCGCTGACCTTGTGAGCGACGGCCTCGTGCGCCACGTCGCCGTCTCCAATTTCAGCGCGGCGCGCATCCGCGAGTGGATCTCGCTCGCCGAGGCGGCCGGGGCCGACCTCCCCGTCGCCATCCAGCCGCACTACAACCTCGTGCATCGCACCGGGGTCGAGCGAGACATCGTTCCCGTCGCCGAGGAATTCGGGCTCTCACTCGTGCCCTACTACGCCCTGGCGAGCGGGTTCCTGACCGGCAAGTACCGCACCCCGGATGCCACCGGCGAATCACCCCGCGCCGGGGGCGCCGCGAAGCTCGCGACCCCCGCGGGCCTGGCGGCCATCGACGTGCTGGAGGAGATCGGCCGCGCTCACGGCGCGTCGATCGCCGCGACGGCCCTGGCCTGGCTACGCGCGCAGCCGACCGTCGCCGCGCCCCTCGCGAGCGCGTCGAAGCCCGAGCAGGTGGCTGATCTGCTCGCGAGCATGTCACTGGAACTCTCCCCCGACGAGATCGCCCGGCTGGCGGCGGTCTCGGACTCCGCGCAGGACTGAGCGGGCCCGGGCGTCGGCGAGAATGGTGGGGTGAAGCTTCTCGTCGCCGCCCACGCGTCCGAATTCGTCGCCTTCGAGCCCGACATCCCGGGCTTCGACCGGCTGCTCACCGGGGTCGGCAAGATCCCCGCGGCATACGCGCTGACGCGCGCGCTGTGCGAGGGCACGTACGACGAGATCGTCGTGGTCGGCACCGCCGGCGCGATCGACCCCGACCTTGAGGGCGGCATCTACGACATTTCCGCCACGATCCAGCACGACGTGAAGGGACTGGACGGCACGTTCGGCGAGCACGTGTGGCTGCCCGCACGGGTCGACATCGCCCCCGAGGGAGTGGTCATCGCCACCGGCGACCACTTCGTCGACGACGCCGACGCGGTCGCCCTGATCCGGGGACTGGATGCCCGCATGGTCGATATGGAGTCCTACGCTCTCGCCTGGGTCGCCCAGCAGTTCGACGTGCCGATCCGGATCCTCCGCGCCGTCTCCGACCGCGCGCAAGACGGCGCGACCGAGCTGTGGGACGACGTCGTCGAGCGCTGCAGCCACGAGCTGCGCGCCAAGCTCCGCGAGCTCTACGGCGTCTGAGCCCGCGTCGCCGTCATGGCGTCTGCGATCCCGATCGCGCCCGGCCGGCGAGGTCGGCCACTCCGACGATGAGCGCGAGTCCGAGGAAGACCCCGACCGCGATCATGCCGGTGGCGTACGCGTCGTGGAACACCACCATCGTGTCGGTCGTGCCCTGCTCGCGGTAGACCGTGGCGTAGAACAGCGCCAGGGCGATCGCCGTGCCCACCGCGGTGCCGATGCGCTGCCCCAGCTGCCCGACCGATCCGGCGACGCCGCCACTGGCGACGGGGATGTCGGCGAGCATCAGGGTCTGGTTCGGTGAAATGACCAGGCCGCCCGCGAACCCTCCCCCCACCATGACCGCCGCCATCGCCCACGGCGTCCACGCCGGCGGGGTGGTCAGGGCGACGAGAGCCAGTCCGCCGGCCGTGGCGACCATGCCGAGGATCCCCCACACCACCAGCGGGCGCCCGAGTCGGGTGACGAGATTTCCGCCGATCCACGAGCTCCATGCGGATGCCACGGCGAAACCGATCGTGACCATTCCCGCGAAGACGGGCTCGAGGCCGAGTCCTCCCTGGAGGAAGAGGGTTCCGAGCAGGAACATCGCCGGGATCGCTGCGAAGTAGGCGGTGGAGATGAGGACGCCGTTGCGATACGACCCGAGCGTGAAGATCGAGAACGGCATCAGCGGCATCCGCCCCCGTTCGGCGTAGCGACGCTCCCAGAACACGAACGCCGCCGCGAAGACCGCCGAGACCACGAGGAGCCACCACCGGCGCGGGTCGTCGTCGGGCGACCCGGTGGTGAACAGGAACGGCCACATCAGCGCGATGATCGTGAGGGCGAACAGCAGCACGCCGACCGGATCGAGGTCGAGCGCGCGGTGGGACTTGGTGCGCGTGTCGGGCAAGAGCCGGGCAGCAAGGACGATGACGATCGCCACCAGCGGGATGTTGATCCAGAAGATCAGCCGCCACCCGTCGGTCTCTCCGCCGAGGGCGATGAGCAGACCTCCCAGCGTGGGCCCGAAGGCCGTCGCGATGCCGATCGTGGCTCCGAAGAGGCCGAAGGCGCGCCCGCGCTCCTTCCCCTGAAAGAGCTGCTGAACGAGCCCGAGCACCTGCGGCATCTGGATACCGGCGGCAACACCCTGCAGGAGGCGCGCGGTCAGCAGCACTCCGGTGGTGGGCGCCAGCGCGCACGCGAGGCTCGTCACGAGGAACAGGGACAGCCCGACCAGGAACAGCACGCGGCGCGAGCGCAGATCGCCGAGGCGACCGGCCGGCACGAGGACGAGACCGAAGGTGAGGATGTACCCCGAGACGACCAGCTGCAGCTCGGTGGGGCCGGCGTTCAGCGCCGTCTCGATCGAGGGGAGCGCGACATTGACCTTCGTGAGGTCGAGGATCGTCAGGGCGGCCACCGACACGGCGACCCAGTAGGCCCGCCAGCGGTGGCGCGGCGAGAGAACGATGTCGCGTGTGGGTGGGTGGGGGGACGAACGTTCTTCAGGCATCAGAGATCACGTTACTCGGGGGGTCGGACACGACCGCCCCGCGTGCGCTCCGCGGACGACCGGGCCGGCTCAGTCGACGTCGCGGCGCGCGAAAACCGCGCGCAGGACGAAGAACACGATGACCGCGACCACGGCGACCGCGAGGAGGCGGAACGCGAAGGCAACCAGCGAGAAGAGCAGGTTGACCAGGAACCACGCGATGATCACAGCGAGAATGACGCCGAGAATGGTCCACAGGGTGCTCTTGCGCATACCCCCAGCCTAGGCGGCTTCGTCGCCGTCGGGTTCGGCGGATCGTTCAGCGCTGGAGGACCCCGGTGTCTTGGCGGATGATGCTCGGGCCGCGCGGTGTGGCGGCGACGCGCACCTGCGCCGGGAGCTGCTCCTTCATCGAGGCGACGTGGCTGATCACGCCCACGGTGCGCCCGCCCTGGCGGAGTTCGTCGAGCGTGCGCATGGCCAGGTCGAGGGTGTCGTCGTCGAGGGAGCCGAAGCCCTCGTCGATGAACAGCGTGTCGAGACGGATGCCACCCGCCCGCGCCGTGACCACCTCGGCGAGCCCGAGCGCGAGCGCGAGCGAGGCGAGGAAGGTCTCGCCGCCCGAGAGCGACTGGGGCGGACGACACTGGCCCGTGAAGGCATCCATGATCTCGAGCCCCAAGCCGCTCGCGGCGCCGCGGGCGGCGAGCGCGTCGGTGTGCTGCAGCCGGTAGCGTCCCGACGACATGTGGTCGAGGCGGAGGTTGGCCGCGGCCACGATCTCCTCGAGCTCGGCGGCCAGCACGAAGGTCTCGAGCGTCATGCGTCGCGTGTTCGGGGCGCGCCCGGCGACGGTGTCGGCCAGACGCGCGATGACGGCGTGCTCCTGTGAGAGCAGCGCGATTGCGCTGCTGCCGGCGTCGGCGCGCTCGGCGAGGTCGCGGACGCGCGCCGCGGTCGCCGCGGCGTCGGCGTGCGCGGCGGCCGCCGCCTCGACGGCCGCGCGGGCATCCTCGACGGCGGAGGTCGTCGGTGCGAGATCGATCGGTTCGTCGGGGGCGTCGGCGAGGAGCAGCTCGAGGTCGAGCAACCGGCGACGCGTGGCCGCCAGCGCGGTCTCGTGCTCCGCGATCTCGGCGTCGATCCGACGGCGCACCGCCTCATCGCGCAGCGCGGCGTGAACCGCGGCCTCGTCGTCGAACGCGCTCACCGCGAGGAGCTCGTCGAGCGCCGCACGGGCGTCGTCGGCGGCGCGGATGCGCGCGTCGAGATCGGCGAGCGCCGCGATCACGGCGCGCACCGCATCTCGCCGGTCGCGCACGTCGGCTCGCCGGTCGAGAACGGTGGCGAACTCGCCGCGGGCTTCGGCGACCTCTGTGCGCAGAGCGTCGGCGTGCTGCGCGGCGAGAGCGAGGTCCTGCCGCGCCTCGGCGAGCACCCGCCCGAGTCGTTCGCTCTCGAGCGCGTCCGCCTCCGCGCGGTCGGTCAGTGCTGCGCGCTCGGCGACGAGGCGGGCATGCTCGGCGACCTCCCGCTCGGCAATAACCAGGTCGGCGTCGAGTGCGCGCAGCCGCTCGGTCAGTGCCGCGACGCTCTCTCCCCCAGCGCGGGCAGCCGCCAGCGCGTGCGCGTCGCGCGCCACCCGGGAGGCGTCGGAGGCGAGACGGTCCTGCTCCGTCGCGATGGCCTTACGCTCTTCTGCCGCGGTCATCGCGGCGTCGGTCACGAGTTCGTCCGACGGCGCGGCGGGAGCGGGGTGGTCGCACGCTCCGCACACGGGGCACGGTTCACCGTCGACGAGGGAATGGGCGAGTTCTCCCGCCGCCCCGGCGAGTCGGCGGCGCAGGAGCGCGCTCCACGACTCGACGGCGCGCTGAAGTTCGTCGGCGCGGACGAGCGCGGCCAGATCGGCCTGCTCACGCTCCTCGGCGAGGCGCGCGGCCTCCCGCGCCGCGGCGAGCCGGTGCTCCACGGCGCCGCGCTCGGTGCGCCCGGCATCGCGGCGGGCGGTCGCTCCGGCGAGCGCGCTGAGCCGGTCATCGAGCGCCCGCAGAGCTTCGGGCGCTTCAGCGCGACGGACGGCCAGCGCCGCGCTCTCGCGCTCGGCCGAGTCGACCGCGGTTCGCCGCACGGCGAGGGCGGCGTCGCGATCGACGAGATCGTTCTCGACCGCCAACGCTTCGTCGACCCGGGAGAGCAGCGCCGTGAGCTGGTCGTCGCGGGCGGAGAGTGCGTCGACCGTGTCGAGGTGCGCTTCGCCCCGCTCTCGAGCGATGTCAGCGGCCCCGTGGACACGCTGTCGGCTCGACTCGACGGCGGCGCGGGTGCGCGCGGCGGCGTCGACCGGTGCCCGAAGGGCTTCCGCGGCCTGGGCCGCAGCGGCCTCGGCCCGCAGCGCATCGACCCGCCCGGCATCGGCCTCGTACGCCCCCAGCGCCTGCCGGACGCGCACGCGCTCGACCTGACGCTCGCGCATCGTTTCGGCGTCTCGGGCCGCGCGCAAAGCGGCATCCAGCGCGGTCTTCGCCGTCGCTCGCTCGTGGACGAGCGCCTCGACCCGGTACTGCACCCGCTCCGCGCCCCGCACGACGTCGGCGAGCCGATCCGCGAGAGGGCGGGGGCCGGGGGAATCGGGGGCGACGCCATCGAACGCCGCGACCATGCGCTCGGCCTCGTCGAGGAGGGTGGACACCTCGGTGCCCTCGGCGGCGAGGCGTTCGTGGGCGCGCTTGCGACGGTCGTCGAGTGCCGCGGCATACTGCTCGAACGAGCGCGTGCCGAAGAGCGTGCGCAACAGCCCCTGTCGCTCGTCGTTCTTGGCTAGCAGGAAGCGGGCGAATCGGTTCTGGGCGAGGAGGATCACCTGCAGAAACTGCTGCTGCGTGAGCCCGAGGATCTCGTCGAGCCGGGCCGCCACGTCGACGGGCCGGGCCGCGACACCCGTCCACCCCTCGGGTTCGAGCACCTCCAGGGTCGCGCGATGCGGTTCCTTCGTCGTTCCGCCGCCGCGGAGCTTCGGTCGCTCGTACTCGGGTGATCGGGTGACACGCCACCGACGACCCTCGGCGCTGAATTCGACGGTGACGCTCGTGGGATCGTCGGCGGCGCAGTGATCGCTGCGCAACCGTCGCTCGGTTCCGTCGTACCGCGGGACGCCGCCATACAGCCCGTAACAGACGCCGTCGAGCACGCTCGACTTGCCAGCGCCGGTCCGCCCGGCGATCAGGAAGATGCCGTCGTCGGCGAACGCGTCGAAATCGACGATCTGGCGCTCTAGGAAGGGGCCGAACCCCTCGAGTTCGAGTCGATGCAGCTTCATGACCGGGACTCCACGACGGCGCGAAAATCGAGCAGGTCGCGAATGAGGGCGCGCTCGGCCTCGGAGGCCCCTTCGCCCTCGCGCACGTGGGAGAGGAACGCGTCGATGATCTCGCCCTCGTCTCGTGCGGCACGCACCCGCCGGGCGTAGCCGAGCCCGTCGTCGGGTCGCGTCTCGGCGGGGGTGTGTGCGACCGTCGCGCACCAGGGAAAGCGCGCCTGCAGGCGGCGCATGGGATCGAGCTGAGGTGTGGGGTCGGTGTACTCGGCGCGCACCCACTCGTCGACGTGCGCGTCGAAGCGCGCGTCGTTGACGAGCTCGTCGAAGGACGCGCGCAGGGTCACCAGCGACCGAGGAATGGGGAGATCAATCCACTCCACCGAGATGAGCCCCGCCGCATCGAGCTCGACGAGCCACGAGCCACGCGGCTTGCCGGCCTCTCCGAAGCTGTAGTGCAGGGGCGCTCCGGCGTAGCGCACGCGGTCGGAGAGCTGCTGGCGCCCGTGGATATGACCGAGCGCCACGTAATCCGGCCCGTCGAAAGAGGTGATCGGGACGACATCGAGTCCGCCCTGGCGGATCTCGCGTTCCACCCCCGGCGTCGCCTCCACCCCGGCCGCGAAGCAGTGCGCGACGGCGACCGACCGACCGCCGCGGGAGGCGGCATCGCGGCGGACGAGATCCATCGCGTGGCCGACGGCCTGCGCCTGGCTGCGCACCTCGACGCCCTCCCACAGGTGCCGGACGATCGCGGGCTCGAGGTAGGGGATGCCGTAGAAGTGCACCGGGCCGTGCGCGTCGGCGATCGTGACGGGCTCGCCCACGCGGGCGGGGTCGGTGACGACCGAGATCTCGTCGCGCAGGAGCGCGGACTGGAACCCCAGTCGGGCGGCGGAGTCGTGGTTCCCGCTGGTGACGACGACACGCGCCCCGGATTCGGCGATCGCCGCGAGGGTGGCGCTCAAGAGCGGATAGCACGCCGCCGAGGGCGCCGCGGAATCGAACACGTCGCCCGCGACGATGACGACGTCGACGTCGTGCGCGCGTACCTGCCCCACGAGGGCGTCGAGCACCTCACTCAGGGCGTCGAGAGTGGAGTGTCCGTGAAAGGACCGCCCGATGTGCCAGTCGGAGGTGTGCAGGATGCGCATGCTCACACGGTACGTCGGGCCTCCGACATCGGGGGCCAGCCCGCGCGGGTGACACCCGCGCGGGCGGAGCGTCAGCCCCCGGCGACCTCCGCGGCGAGGGCACGGAGACGATCGTCTCCGAGATCGAGACCGATGTCGGCGAATCGCTGACGCAGCACCTCGACGATCCGGTCCTCGGACTTGTCGCCGACGTCCGCGCGGGTCTGCACGACGACGCCCGCGATGCGCGCCCCGTCGTCGGTGGAATGCGTGTCCATCAACGGCTCCGACTGCTCGCCGGGGTCGCCCGTCTTCCGGTCGTCGTGCAGGGCACCGCCGACCGAGTCCGCGGCGGCGGAGCCGCCCTCGGGACCATCCGAGGGCTCGGGGCTACGGGTGTTGTCGCTCATGTCATTCCTCCGTACTCATGTCGGGGTCGATCCCCTGGCTGGCGGCGTCGCCCTCGATCGGATCGGAGGGCGCTGCGTCGTTCAGGCGGGGCGATCCCTGGGCGTGCTCGTTCTGCTCGGAGGTCTCGCCGTCGGCGACGGCTCCGCTCTCCCAGGCGCCGGGAGGGCTCGCGTCGATGACGCCCTCGGGCAGGTCACGGTCGTGGGTCATGGCATCCCCTTTCACCGTGTCCACCTTCGCCGCCGCGGCGGCCGCGCCCGCAGGGGTTGACGTGCCCGCAACGCGTGGGTAGCGCCGCGGTCAGCGCGTGCGCAGGATTCCGTTGCGCTCCGGGTGCGCCTCGAACCACTCCCCGACGTACCAGCAGACGGGCAGGATCTCACGGTCGCCCCCGCCCTCGATGGCATCCACCGCCCGTTCGACGACGACCGCCGCGTAGCCGTGCCCGCGGAAGGTCGGGATCGTGAAGGCCCGCGTGAGCGCGATCGTGCGGCCGTCGTCGCGGTAGTCGAGAACCGACACGAGGTCGTCGCCGTCGTGCAGAGTGAAGCGCGAGGCGGCTCGGTCGTCGGCGAAGAGCAGATTGGTCACGAGAAGTCACGCTACGCCGCCCCCATGCCATCGGCATTCTCCGAGCAATGTGCTCGATGAAGCCCGGGGTTCTGCGTCGCCACCGAGCAGGATGCCATCCGCGACGTGCGTCATGATTTGACGCGGTTCGACTCGGTGCGTCATAATCACCCCCATGACTGTCAACGCGCTTTCTCTGTCCGCCCGGGAGGCGAACGGGACTGCCGGCATGATGATGCCCGGCCGCGTTGTCATGTGTTGTCGAATGTGCCGCTAACCGCGACCCTCGTTCCGACGACCCCGAGCTTCTGCATGCCGGCGTCGTCGCCCGGTCGTCCGCCTTTCGCGTCGATCACGCGCACCCGGACACCGCGCTCCGGCCGCTCGGCCACACACCTCCCGTCGAACCCCGCTCCCCGAGACGCCCGGGTTCACCACTGAAGGACACCTTCCTCATGTCGACCTCCGCCGTTCTCGACCGCCCCACCACCGTGACCTCTCCCGCCTCGATCCCCGCCCGCCCGCAGCCGGTCCGCGCCGCCGCGGTGCCCGCATCGGCCCCC
This sequence comes from Microbacterium sp. ZW3a, assembly GCF_057167165.1. Classification (NCBI taxonomy): domain Bacteria; kingdom Bacillati; phylum Actinomycetota; class Actinomycetes; order Micrococcales; family Microbacteriaceae; genus Microbacterium; species Microbacterium sp. ZW3a. The sequence goes on from NZ_CM169903.1 coordinate 2,602,345, forward strand.
CAGCCCGCTGCCGCCCCCGCGGTCCCGGCTGCCCGGCCCGCCGTTCCGGCCGGAACCGCTCCGCGCGGTTTCGCGCTCTACGTCGGCATCGACGAGGCCAAGGCCGCAGCCGCCGGTGTCAGCCTCGGCACGCTCGTCGAAGCCCTGCGTCGCACGCTCGGCGAGCTCGCCCCCGCCGCCGAGACCTACGCGACGGTCGCCCTCGCCCCCGCCGGAGCGGGGGGACGTGACGTCGACGTCGTGCGCCTCGCCCTCCACGAGCCCTCGGCCGTCGCCCGGACGAAGGACGAAACCCTCGAGGAGGACCGCGCGCCCCGCGGGGTCGTCGTCGACATCTCCCGCAAGCGGGTGCTCATCGACGGGGAGTCCGCCGCGTTCACCTTCAAGGAGTTCGAGCTGCTGCAGTACCTGGTACTGCGCGAGGGCCGCACCATCGAGCGCACCGAGCTCGTGGCCTCGCTCTGGGAGGGCGCAACCGACGACGAGGCCCCCGGCGAGCGCACGATCGATGTGCACGTGCGACGCCTGCGCGCCAAGCTCGGCGTCTACGAAGACATCGTGCGCACCGTGCGCGGGGTCGGGTACCGCTTCGACCGCCACGCCGACGTCTCGATCCGCTACGGTCACGGCACTCCGTCGCCCGACCGCTTCTGACCCCGCGCGCACGCACGCGCTGCTCGGATGCCGCGATGTCGGTGGGCCGACGTAGGGTGTCGGCATGAGATCGACCGGGGTGCGCGCGCGAGAGCGGGCAGATGATCCCCGCCCGGTCGCCACCGCCCCTCTCGAGACCGAGTATCGCCCGGTAGGGCCCGTCGACCTCGACCGCGCGATCGGGGCACAGCGCCATGGCCGCAACGATCCCACCTTCACCGTGACACGGTCGCTGCGCACCGGCGGAATTCTCTGGCGGGTCAGCCGCACGCCCGCGGGCGTTGCGACGCTGGCTGTGCGTGCCACCGCCGCGGGAACCGTCCGCGCCGCCGCGTGGGGGCCCGGTGCCGGCTGGGCGCTGGACCAGCTCCCCGCGTTGTGCGGCGCTCACGATGACCCCGACGGGTTCGACGCGTCGCGGCATCCCTCCGTCGCCGAGTGGCATCGGCGGCACCCCGATCTGCGCATCGGCCGCACCGACCTCGTGTTCGACGCGCTCGTCAGCGCGATCATGGAGCAGAAGGTCACGGGCATGCAGGCCTTCTCGGCCTGGCGCAGCATCGTCACCTGGTACGGCGAGCGCGCTCCCGGTCCCACGCCCCACCCGATGTTCGCGCCACCCGACATCGAGGGGTGGCGGCACGTCCCCTCGTGGGCCTGGCACCGTGCCGGCCTCGAACCGCCGCAGTCGCGCACCATCGTCGAGGCGGCCCGCCGCGGCGCGACGATCGCGCGCGCGGCCGCCGCCGCGGTCGACGGCGAGGCGCGCGACCGGGTGTTCATCAGCCTCCGTGGCGTCGGTGTGTGGACGAGTGCCGAAACGCGCATCCGCGCCTTCGGAGATCCGGATGCCGTGAGCATCGGCGACTACCATCTCGCGCACCAGGTCGGCTACGCGCTGACCGGCCACCGCACCGACGACGACGGGATGCTGGAGTTGCTCGAGCCGTTCGCGGGGCACCGGCAGCGCGTCATCCGTCTCATCGCCGCCGGGTCCGCTCTCGAACCCCGGCGCGGTCCGCGCCTGCACCCGGAAGACCACCGCGACCGCTGACGCGCGGATCCTGATCGCCTGCCACCGCGATCGCCGGTACGGCGACGTGGTCGGGCGGCGGTTCACGCCCGTAGGCTGGGCGGCATGACGCAATCGGGAACGGGCTGGCCGCGAGGACGCACTTACTGGATCCTGGGCAGCCTCGTGCTGCTGGGGGCCGGAGTGCTGTTCGGGCTCGTCTTCCAGAACCTGTGGTTGGGGATCCTCCTGGCGGCGATCGTCTCGATCGGGTGGCTCATCGCCTTCGAGTCGAGCCGGGGCCGCAACGTCGGGGTCAATGACCCCGACAACGGCGTCGAGCTCTGACGCACCGCACTCCCGCTCACGCCAGCGCCGGTCAGCGGTAGTACACGGCGAGCGGGTACGCACCGTCGCGGCGCACCTCGACGGGCGTGCCGAAGACCTCCTCCAGCGTCTCGGGCGTCATGATTTCCGCGGGACTGCCTTCGTGCACGACGCGTCCCTCGGACAGGGCGACGATGCGGTCGGCGTACGCGGCGGCAAAGTTGATGTCGTGCACGACGATGACGATCGTCTTCCCGAGTTCATCGGCGGCGCGCCGCAGCTGCCCCATCATGGCGACCGCGTGCCGCATGTCGAGATTGTTCAGGGGTTCGTCGAGCAGGATGTAGTCGGTGTCCTGCGCGAGCACCATCGCCACGTAGGCGCGCTGCCGCTGGCCGCCGGAGAGCTGGTCCAGGTAGCGCCCGGCGAGCTCCCCGAGGTCGAGGAAGGCGATGGCCTCGTCGACCTTGGCATGATCGTCGGCGGTCAGCCGCCCCCGCGAGTGGGGGAAACGACCGAAGCCCACCAGTTCGCGCACGGTCAGGCGCGTGACGAAGTGGTTCTCCTGCCGGAGGATCGACACGACCCGGGCGAGGGTTCGTCCGGGCGTCGTGGCCACGTCATGTCCGGCCACCGTGACGCGTCCGGACGTCGGCGTCGCCAGGCGTCCCACGATCGTGAGCATCGTCGACTTGCCCGCCCCGTTGGGGCCGACGAGGGCCGTCACCCCGCCGGCGGGGATGTCCAGCGACACCGGCCCCAGCACCGTCTGGTCGCCGTAGGTCATCGTGACGTCGGTGAGACGGATCACAGGGCTCCCTTCCGCAGGAGGTAGACGAGGAAGAACACGCCGCCGACGAACTCGATGATGATCGAGAGCATCCCGGCGGCGTAGAACACGTGTCGCAGCACGAAATAGCCCGCGAGAAGGGTCGCCATGCCCAGCAGCACGGCGAACGGGAGCACGATGCGATGCTCCGACGACCCGGCGAGCTGGTACGCGAGGGTCGCCACGAGGAAGCCGAAGAAGGTCATCGGTCCGACCATCGTCGTCGACACCGAGATCAGCACCGCCACGAGAACAAGGATGACGGTCACCTCCCGCCGGTACGACAGACCCAGATTCACGGATGCCTCGCGCCCCAGAGCCAGCACGTCGAGCCGGTGTCGCGCGCGCCAGACGGCCACGAGCACCGCGGCCACGACGAGGGCTCCCCACGGGAGGTAGCCGGCATCCGAGTTCGAGAGGTTGCCGAACAGCCGGGCCGAGAGGATGTCGAAGTCGCTGGGAGTGAGCAGGCGTTGCATGACGGTGGAGAGCGAGCCGAACCCGATGCCCAGCACGATGCCGACCAGCAGCATGATGTGGAGGTTGCCGCGACGCCCGGCGAAGAGCCAGCCGTAGAGGAGCGTGGCGAATCCCACCATCAGCGCACTCTGGATCGCGACCTTCAGCAGGCCGTCGGTCGCCGTCAGCGCGGCAGCGCCGAAGAAGAACACCAGGGCGGTCTGCATCACCACGTAAAGCGCGTCGAAGCCCATGATCGAGGGGGTCAGGATGCGATTGCCCGTCGCGGTGTGGAACAGCACCGTGGCCGCGGCCTGGCAGCAGGCGACGAGCGCGATCGTGGCGACGCTCACCACGCGCAGGTTCATCGCGATCCCGTAGCCGCGGGACCCGGGAACGCCGGGCACGTCCCAGGTGAGCACGCCGATCGTGGCGATCACGACGATGAGGCCGAGGAGCGCGAAGCGCCAGGCCACGCGCGGGCGCCGCACGACGGCGGGGCGGACGAGGGTGTCAGACACGGGCACGCATCCTCAGCAGCAGGGAGATGAACACGGCGGCGCCGACGACGCCGAGGATCATCGAGACGGGGACCTCGAATGGCATCCGGATCACCCGCCCGATGATGTCGCACGCGACGACGATCGCCACGCCACCGAGGCACACCCACGGCAGGTTCGCGCGGGCGTTGTCTCCGCGCCACATCGACACGAGGTTCGGGACCACCAGCCCGAGGAAGGGCAGAAAGCCCACGACGACCGTGGTCATGCCCGTGGCCACGGCGACCAGCGCCGTGCCCGCCAGCAGCACCCGTGCGTGATCGAGGCCGACGGACGTCGCGATGTCGCGGCCGAGGCCGGCGACGGTGAGCCGATCGGCGAAGAGGAACACGAGCACGACGACGATCGCGACGATCCAGAGGATCTCGTAGCGCCCCCGCACGATCGCGGTGAAACTCCCCATGAACCAGGTGCCGAGCATCTGCAGCGAGTTCGTCGTAACGGCGATGTAGGTCGTGAACGACGACACCACCGCGCCGAGCATGATCCCGACCAACGGCACCACGAGAGAGGAACGGAGTGAAATCCGGCGGAGGATCGCCAGGAACACCATCGTGCCGACGAAGGCGGCGAGCGAGGCGACGACCATGCGCACCGGGACCGGCGCCGCCGGGGCCACGATCACGGTGAGGAGGAGCCCGAGCGCCGCCCATTCGGAGGTTCCGGTGGTCGAGGGCTCGACGAAGCGGTTCTGGGTGAGTAGCTGCATGATCAGCCCCGACACCGCCATCGCGCAGCCGGCGAGCACGAGCGCCGCGGTGCGAGGGACGCGGGAGATCCAGAACATCTCCGCGCCGAAGTCGTCGCCGCCGAGGTCGTACACGCCGACGAACAGCGAGAGAACGACGAGTGCGGCGACGACGACGACGGCGACCGGAAGAGAGAGGCGTCTCACCTCAGGACGAGAACGCCTCGGCGGCGGAGCGGTACAGCTTCGTGTAGGCCTGGATGCCCTCGTCGAGGTAGAAGCTGCCGTCGAGGTAGACGATCTGCCCCTTCTGGACGGCGGGGACGTTCTTCAGCGCCTCGGAGTTCTCGACCAACTCCTTGGCGGGAACGTAGCCGTCCTCCCCGAACATCGCGTCGCGGTCGAGTACGAAGAGCCACTCGGGCTGGGCGGCGGCGATCGCCTCGACCGAGATGTCATCGCCGTGCGAGGCGTCCTCGGCGGCGCGTTCGAGTGCCGGGGTCAGCCCCAGCGTCGGGAACAGGGTGCCCACGCCGCGACCGTCGCCGGGGGCGGCGTACGCGATCTTCCCGCCCGAGGCGATCAGCCCCATCGCGGTCTGGCTCGGGTCATACGCCGCACGAGCGTCGGCGATCGCGGCATCCAGATCGGCGTTCAGCTTCGCCGCATCGTCCTCGTGGCCGAAGACCTTCCCGAGGATCTCGGTCTGCCGCTTGAGCTCCGACGTGTGATCCTCGCCCTCGCGCGGGCTGGTCTCGATGGTGGCGGGCTGAATCTGCGTCAGCTGATCGTAGATTTCGCGGAAGCGGTAGCCACCGACGATGAGGTCGGGGTCTGCGGCCACGACGGCCTCGATGTCGGGTTCGCGGTGCAGCCCCACGTCGAGCACCTCGTCGCCGTCCGAGAGCTGCGGCCAGAGGTCGTACATGAGGGGCTTCGGCGCCGCGACGAGCGTGACGCCCCAATCACTGAGCGTCTGGAACGTCGTGTTGTCCAGCGCCACCACTCGCTCGGGGTTCACGGGCACCTCGATCTCGCCGTGGTTGTCCTCGACGGTGACCGTCGTGGGGGCAGCGGTCGCGTCCTCGGCGGCGGGAGCGGTCGTCCCCGCGGCGCACCCCGTGAGGGCGAGGGCGGCGGCCAGCGAGGCGGCGGCGAGGGGGCGGAACAGGCGTGAACTCATGCGATTCTCTCCAGTACGGGGTGACGAGGGCGGTCGCGCCGACAGACGAAACCGCTCGGCGAGTTAGGTTAGCCTTAGCTATATGAGAAAGTCCAACCCGCTCCTCGGCGCCCGGCTCGAGCCCCGTCGGCACGACCTCGTCTTCCGGTCGGCGACGCTTGCGCGTCGCACTCGGCTGAGCCCGACGTACGTCCGCGTGCGGCTGGCCGGCGACGACCTGCGCGGATTCGACTCCCCCGGAGCCGACGACCACGTGCGCGTGTTCTTCCCCGAGGCCTCCGCGTCATCCGAAGACCTGCGGTCCGCCCCGAGCCGCGAATACACCCCCGTCGCCTGGGATGCCGACGCGGGCTGGCTCGACCTCGAGTTCGCGCTCCACGGCGACGGTGTCGGCAGCCGCTGGGCCGAGCACGCACCGATCGGGGCTCCGGCCGGCGTCGGTGGTCCGCGCGGCTCACTCGTGCTGACCGGGCGACCGGACGCGTGGCTCCTGGCCGGCGACGAGACCGCGGTTCCGGCGATCCGCCGGTTCGCGGCGTCGATGGATGCCGACGCCGTCGGCCGCATCGCGGTCGAGGTTCCGACCGCCGCGCACGACCTCCCGGTCGAGGCACCCGCGGGCGTCGAGGTCGTGCAGCTGCACCGCGGAGACCGCCCCGCGGGGACGGAGCTGGCGGACTGGCTGGACGCGCTCGACGTGGAAGAGCGCCCCGACGGGTGCATCTTCGGGTTCGTCGCCGCCGAGCAGTCCCTCGTGCGCGCGGGCCGCGCCCTGCTGCTGGATCGGTGGGCCGGCGACCCGGCGGCCACGATCGTGAAGGGCTACTGGAAGCGCGGCACCGCCGAGTACCACGCGCCGCACTGACGCCCGGGCGCGGCCGCGCTCAGGAGCGCTCGACTCCGCCCGCGAACGCGAGAACGCGCGCGGTCACGAACGGCACGGCGTAGGCCGACGCCCCCGAGGCCGACGCGGGATCCGAGGTGGCGACGGCCGTGGCCTGCGTCAGGGTTCCGCGGACGAACGGAACGTCGGCGCCCGTCGTGGTGAGCACCTCGACGGCTCGCACGGTGTACTCGTCGCCCACGGCCACGCGCCGGGCGGCGGCAGCGGCGGTATCGACGTCGGCGGGCGGGCGCACCGTCTGCGTGGCGGCGAGCGCGGGCGAGATGCGGGTGTACCCGGCCGCGGAGATCCCGAGCGCCACCCACCCCTCGTCGTCGGGTGCCAGCGCGGTCAGCTCATCTCGGGCGTCGTTCAGTGCAATGGCGCGCAACGCTGCGGTGTCGGCGGCAGCCAGCCGCGCCGCGGCGACCTCCGGGGTCACCGCGTCGGCGTCGGCGCGCCGGGCGATCACGCGGGCATCGAACGCGGCGCTCGCAGCGATCCCGGCGCGCCGGAGGAGCGACGCCAACCCGTCGAGATCGGCGTCGCCGGCCAGGGGCCCCTCGGCATCCTCGCTCGGAACGTCCGCGACCGTGCGCGCGGTCTGCAGGGTCGAAGCCGCCAGGAGCGCCGCCGTCGTCGCCGCGCGTATCGCGTCGGGATCGGTGGCGTCGTCGCCCACGGTCGCATCGCCCCCGAGGGCGCCGTCGGCGTACGCGGCGAGAGCGAACGCCTCGGCCGCGTCGGCACCGGCGCGGAGCACCGCATCGGCCTCGTCGAGGGTCGCGGGGGTGCGACCCGCCAGGTCGGCGAGGAGAGTCCGGGCGTCGTCGCGCGTGCGGGCGGCGAGCGACGCGGCCTCCTCGACGGGCGTCGCGGGCACGGCCGCGAGAGAAGCCTCCTCCGCGGCCGCGGCGGCGGCGGCGAAGGCTCCGGCGGCGTCTCCCCCCTCAGCCAGGTCGGCCGAGCGGGCGAGCAAGGCGCGGGCGGCGTCGGCGCGAGCCGGATCGGCGGCGGCCTCCAGGGCCACGCCGACACGGGCGGTCACCGCGTCGACGGCATCGCCGAGCGCGTCATCCGCGGTCGGGTCTTCGCCCGCGTCCGCGTCGACAGTCGCCAGGGGTGAAGACGACGGAGGCGGTGTCGGGAAGGTCGCCTCCGGCAGGTCCTCCCCGGTCATCACCGCGTACGCGCTGGCGACGTCGGCGACCTCGGTCACCGTCATGCCCCCGGTCGCGGCGAGCTGGTCGAGATCGACGGTGTTCCCGTCGGCATCCCGCACCAGCCGCTGTCCCGCCGGCACCAGGATCGTGTCAAGCTCGCCCGCCTCGACCGCAGCGGTCACTTGCGCGGCGAGCCCCGCGACGGGGCGGATCGCGCCGAACGGCGTCACCGCGCCGGTGAGGGCGACGCCAGGCTGGATCTCGGTGCCGTAGTAGAGGGCGAGCACGCCGACGACCGTGACCGCCCCGGCTGCCGGCGTGGCGATGCGCGCATCGAAACCGAACGTGTAGGCCGTGTCGGGGCGGGCGCCGGTGAGGAGCGTGGCCGCGGTCACCGCGGTCCAGGTGGCCGACTGGGTCACCGGGTCCACGCCGCTCACATCGTTCTCGGTGATGTCGATGCGCAGCTCCCCGCCGTCGGCCGGGCTGGCGGTGATCCGTTGCGTGGTCACTCCGCCCGACGTACCCGCGGCGTAGAGCACGGGCACCTCGATCTCGGTGCCGTCGAATCGGCCGTCGGTGTCGGTACCGAAGCCCAGAGAGAACTGCAGCCCGCATCCCGAGAGAGCGAGGGCGCACACGAATGCGAGCGCCACGGCACCGATCCGGGATGCCGTGCGGCCGGGGGTGAACGCCACCATCACGGACGCGGCCCCGCGGCGGTCGCCGGAGGTGTGCGCCGCATCGGCAGGTGCGGGATGCCGTCCTCGGCGAACGGGGCGCCGCTCACGACGAAGCCGAACCGTCCGTACCAGTCGGCGAGGTGCGCCTGCGCGTCGAGGAGGATGGGGATGCCGGGAGCCTCGCGGTCGAAGTGGTCGACGGCGGCGCGCATGAGGTCGGCCGCGATCCCGCGTCCACGCGCGGTCGGGGCCGTGGCAACCCGACCGATGCGGGTGTTGGCGTCCTCGCGCAGCAGGCGGAGCGTCGACAGCACCTCGCCGGACTCGGCCTCGGCCCACATCAGTTCGGCGCCCGGCTCGATGTCGCGCCCGTCGATCTCGGCGTACGCCGCCTCCTGCTCGACGACGAACACGCTGACGCGCAACCAGAGCAGACGGTAGAGGGTGAGTGGGGCGATCTCAGCGATGGGGGCCCGATGCAGGGTGACGGCCATTCTTCGACGCTACCGCCCGGGCCGAGCGCTAACCTGACCGCATGTCGTTTCAGGCGTACCTCGACACCATCGAAAAGAAGACCGGCCTCACTCCCCGGGAACTCATCGCGCACGCCCACGAGCGGGGATTCGGCCCAGACACGAAGGCCACACCGATCCTCGAGTGGGCGAAGGAAGAATACGGCCTCGGCCGTGGTCACGGCATGGCTCTGGTCCACGTGATCACGAAGGGGCCGCAGATCAGCGACACACACGTCGGCCGCGCGGGGTCTCACGGCGACCCGACCGACACGCTCTGGCTCGACGGCGCCGCGACCAACCCGCACCGATGAGTGACGTCCCGTCGCTCCCGGACCCGCGCGACGACATGTCCGGTACCGGCCGGATCCTCACCACGCCGCACGCGCTCCGGACCGCCCTCGACACCGGGCGCTTCCCCGACGGCGGCCCCGTCCGCGTGCTCGACGTGCGCTGGCGACTCGACCGCCCCGAGGGCCGCCCCGCCTACCGGGAGGGGCACATCCCCGGTGCGCAGTATGTCGACCTCGATCGCGAGCTCGCCGCCCACGGCGACCCCACCGACGGACGGCATCCGCTCCCCCGACTCGGGGAGCTGCAGGAGTCGGCTCGCCGCTGGGGCATCGATGACGGCGACACCGTCGTCGTGTACGACGACCTCCACAACCTCTCCAGCGCGCGGGCGTGGTGGCTGCTGCGGTACGCCGGGGTCGCCGACGTCCGGCTTCTCGACGGCGCACTGCGGGCCTGGATCGCGGCGGGATTCCCGCTCGAGACGGACGATACGGCTCCCCCGCCGCCGGGGTCGGTGACCCTTTCGTCCGGAGCCCTGCCGACACTGTCCCTCGACGAGGTCGCGGCCTTCGCCGAGTCGTCGCTGCTGCTGGACGCCCGAGCGGGCGATCGCTACCGCGGCGAGGTCGAGCCGATCGATCCCCGCGCGGGGCACGTGCCCGGTGCGGTGAGCGCTCCGACGACCGACAACGTCGATGCCGACGGGAAGTTCCGGGATGCCACCGAACTCCGCGCCCGCTTCGTCTCTCTCGGAGCTCAGCCGGGCGACGACGTGGGCGTGTACTGCGGATCCGGGGTCACCGCCGCGCACGAGGCCGTCGCCCTCACGCTCGCAGGCTTCTCCCCGCGGGTGTTCCCGGGATCATGGAGCCAGTGGTCGAACCACCCCGAACTGCCGGTGGCCACGGGGTCCGACCCCCGCTGATTCAGGCCCAAAGGTCGTCGATCGGGACCGCACGCGCGAGCACCTTCTCGGCGGCCCGGTGACCCGAGAGCATCGCACCGGGAACCGTGGCGGGGTCATCGCCCCACGTGGCCTCGCCCGCGAGGTGCAGCACGCCCCCGATCGGGACGGCGAGCTCGTCGTGATCGGGGCCGACCGAACCCGGCTTCATATAGCTGTACGAGCCACGGCTGTACGGGTCGTCCTGCCAGCGGGTCACGACCACGCTCTCGGGCTCGGGCACCGCGTCGCCGTAGAGACGCCGCAGCTGCGCCAGGGTCGAGGCGGCGATCTGCTCGTCACTCCAGTGGCGGGTGGCGACGGCGGCGGGGCCGGCGGCGAAGGTGAGCAGGGCAGCCTCATCGTGGATCCGCCCCAGGTCGTACCAGGAGTGCCACCACACACCCTCGGCACCGAACTGACGGATGCCATACACTCCGGCATCCCAGAACTTCTCGGCGAAGCGCAGCACGACCTTCTCGAAGGCATTGGATGCCAAGACCCCCAGCACTCGCTGATGTGTGCCGGGGAGGGGCGGGGCGATCACGACATCGCCCGACTGCAGGACACCGATCGGGAGGGTGACGACCACGGCTCCCCCGTGGAACGCGCCACGGTCGGTGGTTACGGTGGCGCCGTCGGCAGACCAGTGGATCGCCGAGACGACGTGCTCGAGCCGTACATCCAGGCCCTGCGCGAGATGCGTGGCGAGCTCGTCGTAACCGTGCGGGAAGACGACCTCATCGCCGTTGACCGTGTCGTCGTCGAGACCGTGCGCGCCCAGCACGCTCATGTGCACGCCGTACTGTTCTTCGGCGCGGCGGCCGTTGTACTCCCGCACACGCTGCGCGCGCTCCTCGCTCCAACCGCGGGCCGCGAGAGCCTGCTCGACGACCTCGGCGTAGGTCGCGTCGGGGGCGGCGGAGGCGATGACGTCGACGAGATCGACGTTGAGGGCGCGGACGTCGTCGGCGAAACTCCGGACCTCGTCGGCGGTGAGGCGCCCACCGTCCGGACCGAAGTAGGCCAAAGGGCGGCTGTCGGGTTGATAGCCGCCGACGGTGAACTCCACCATGGACATCCCGAACGCTCGCGCCGCCGCCTCGACGGGGCTGTCGTCGATGCCGTGGATCCACGATGCCCCCCGGTCGGTGACGTGGTGCCCGTCACGCTGGGAATGAACTCGTCCGCCGACGCGGTCTCGGGCCTCCACGACCACGACACGGCGCCCGGCTCGGGCGAGGAGACGGGCGGCGGACAGTCCGGCGATGCCCGCTCCCACGACGACGATGTCGAATTCCTGCATGACGGCTCCCTCGGGTAGACGACCGTGGGATGAGAGTAGTCCTCGCGGCAACGCCACCGCGCGCGTATGAGGGCATGATCCCCTCGGCGGGTCTGCTCGCCCTCGTCCTTGGGACGCTCGTGGTCATCCAGACCCCGGGCCGAGCAGGATGTCATCACGATCGCGCGCGCCACGCAAAAAAGCGTCGACCGCGTCCCGGTTTCGGGGTGCGGTCGACGCTGTATCCACGGATCATCTGTCCGTGTAAATGCGAAATGGCCACCCAACAGTGGGTGGCCATTTCGACTTAAAAGAAGTCCGGCGGTGTCCTACTCTCCCACAGGGTCCCCCCTGCAGTACCATCGGCGCTGAGAGGCTTAGCTTCCGGGTTCGGAATGTAACCGGGCGTTTCCCTCTCGCTATGGCCGCCGAAACACTATTGATGTTTCAAAAACCAACAACGAATGTCATTGTTGTGTTCCCGACCGTACATCGAGAACCACTCAGTGGACGCAAGCACCAAAAACGGTGTGTTATCAAGTCATCGGCTTATTAGTACCGGTCAGCTTCACGTATTACTACGCTTCCACATCCGGCCTATCAACCCAGTAGTCTGGCTGGGAGCCTCTCACCCCGAAGGGTATGGAAGTCTCATCTTGAGGCCGGCTTCCCGCTTAGATGCTTTCAGCGGTTATCCATCCCGAACGTAGCTAATCAGCGGTGCTCCTGGCGGAACAACTGACACACCAGAGGTTCGTCCAACCCGGTCCTCTCGTACTAGGGTCAGATCCTCTCAAACTTCCTACGCGCGCAGCGGATAGGGACCGAACTGTCTCACGACGTTCTAAACCCAGCTCGCGTACCGCTTTAATGGGCGAACAGCCCAACCCTTGGGACCTACTCCAGCCCCAGGATGCGACGAGCCGACATCGAGGTGCCAAACCATGCCGTCGATATGGACTCTTGGGCAAGATCAGCCTGTTATCCCCGAGGTACCTTTTATCCGTTGAGCGACAGCGCTTCCACAAGCCACTGCCGGATCACTAGTCCCGACTTTCGTCCCTGCTCGACCTGTCAGTCTCACAGTCAAGCTCCCTTGTGCACTTACACTCGCCACCTGATTGCCAACCAGGTTGAGGGAACCTTTGGGCGCCTCCGTTACATTTTGGGAGGCAACCGCCCCAGTTAAACTACCCACCAGGCACTGTCCCTGAACCGGATCACGGTCCTAAGTTAGATATCCAGAGTGACCAGAGTGGTATTTCAACAATGACTCCACGAACACTGGCGTGTCCGCTTCACAGTCTCCCACCTATCCTACACAAGCCACACCGAACACCAATACCAAGCTGTAGTAAAGGTCACGGGGTCTTTCCGTCCTGCTGCGCGTAACGAGCATCTTTACTCGTAATGCAATTTCGCCGAGTTCGCGGTTGAGACAGTTGGGAAGTCGTTACGCCATTCGTGCAGGTCGGAACTTACCCGACAAGGAATTTCGCTACCTTAGGATGGTTATAGTTACCACCGCCGTTTACTGGGGCTTAAATTCTCAGCTTCGCCTTACGGCTAACCGGTCCTCTTAACCTTCCAGCACCGGGCAGGCGTCAGTCCGTATACATCGTCTTGCGACTTGGCACGGACCTGTGTTTTTAGTAAACAGTCGCTACCCACTAGTCTCTGCGGCCACCACACCCTTTCGGAGCAAGTCCTAATAAGTGGATGGCCCCCCTTCTCCCGAAGTTACGGGGGCATTTTGCCGAGTTCCTTAACCACGATTCTCTCGATCTCCTTGGTATTCTCTACCTGACCACCTGAGTCGGTTTGGGGTACGGGCAGCTAGAACCTCGCGTCGATGCTTTTCTCGGCAGCATAGGATCACCCACTTTTTATCCGCATCGTGTCTCAGCCTCAATGAGTGACGGATTTGCCTATCACTCGGCCTACGCACTTGCACCAGGACTACCATCGCCTGGCTTGGGCTACCTTCCTGCGTCACACCTGTTAATACGCTAGCCGCACCAGCATGGGGTCGAGCGTTCACACAGACGTTCATCACCCCGAAGGGATCCGACCATTCCATGCTAGGACTCTTAGCACCACTGGATTAGCTTGGGCGGTTCTTCGCCGGTACGGGAATATCAACCCGTTGTCCATCGACTACGCCTGTCGGCCTCGCCTTAGGTCCCGACTTACCCAGGGAAGATTAGCTTGACCCTGGAACCCTTGGTCTTTCGGAGGACATGTTTCTCACACGTCTTTCGCTACTCATGCCTGCATTCTCACTCGTGTCGCGTCCACGGCTGGGTCACCCCGCCGCTTCACTCGCGACACGACGCTCTCCTACCCATCAACACGGCTGGACCACGAAGGCCTACCAAAAATGTCAATGCCACAACTTCGGTGGCGTGCTTGAGCCCCGTTACATTGTCGGCGCGGAATCACTTGACCAGTGAGCTATTACGCACTCTTTCAAGGGTGGCTGCTTCTAAGCCAACCTCCTGGTTGTCTAAGCAACTCCACATCCTTTCCCACTTAGCACGCGCTTAGGGACCTTAGATGGTGGTCTGGGTTGTTTCCCTCTCGACTATGAAGCTTATCCCCCACAGTCTCACTGCTGCGCTCTCACTTACCGGCATTCGGAGTTTGGCTGACGTCAGTAACCTTGTAGGGCCCATCGGCCATCCAGTAGCTCTACCTCCGGCAAGAAACACGCAACGCTGCACCTAAATGCATTTCGGAGAGAACCAGCTATCACGAAGTTTGATTGGCCTTTCACCCCTATCCACAGCTCATCCCCTCAGTTTTCAACCTAAGTGGGTTCGGTCCTCCACGACGTCTTACCGTCGCTTCAACCTGGCCATGGATAGATCACTTCGCTTCGGGTCTAGGACACGCGACTGAATCGCCCTATTCAGACTCGCTTTCGCTACGGCTACCCCACACGGGTTAACCTCGCCACGTATCGCTAACTCGCAGGCTCATTCTTCAAAAGGCACGCTGTCACCCCTACTAAGGAGGCTCCAACGGTTTGTAAGCAAACGGTTTCAGGTACTATTTCACTCCCCTCCCGGGGTACTTTTCACCTTTCCCTCACGGTACTTGTCCGCTATCGGTCATCTGGGAGTATTTAGGCTTATCAGGTGGTCCTGACAGATTCACACGGGATTTCTCGGGCCCCGTGCTACTTGGGATACTCTTCACGCCAAGAACAGGCATTTCGACTACGGGGTTCGCACCCTCTATGACCGGCCATTCAAAACCGTTCGTCTATACCCTCTTGTCACGTCGACTGCTCGGCAGAACAATCAGAAAAGTCCCACAACCCCCAACATGCAACACCTGCCGGCTATCACACACGCTAGGTTTAGCCTCTTCCGGTTTCGCTCGCCACTACTCACGGAATCGCTTTTGCTTTCTCTTCCTGTGGGTACTGAGATGTTTCACTTCCCCACGTTCCCTCTACCCGCCCTATATATTCAGGCGGGAGTCACCAGGCACGCACGCGCCCTGGCGGGGTTTCCCCATTCGGACACCCTCGGATCAAAACTCGCTTATCAGTTCCCCGAGGCTTATCGCAGATTGCTACGTCCTTCTTCGGCTCCAGATGCCAAGGCATCCACCGTTTGCTCTTAAAGACTTGAAATCACATGAGTTGAATCGTCAAAAAATTGACTAATGATCTTTAAGATCATCTTCACGACACCATCCCCAAAAGGATCATGTCGAAGATGCTCGCGTCCACTGTGTAGTTCTCAAAGTACGGGCGGTACCCCACACCACCACCAACCGGCAGCAGCACAAGGCCCAAGAGGAACAACCACCAACCACACCCAAAGATGCGATCAGCGCCCGGCCCCTCAGGACCCAACAGCGTGCATGTACCAACCAGACCCACCCCATCTCATTCCCACCGCAAACGGCGTACTAAAGACCAGGCAAACCCAACCAGCACCTCATCAAACGTTCCACCCATGAGCTAACCGGCAGACACATTCGGTCTGATCCGGCGCCTGAACAACCCCATCACAGGGCGTCAGATGCTCCTTAGAAAGGAGGTGATCCAGCCGCACCTTCCGGTACGGCTACCTTGTTACGACTTAGTCCTAATTACCGATCCCACCTTCGACGGCTCCCTCCACAAGGGTTGGGCCACCGGCTTCAGGTGTTACCGACTTTCATGACTTGACGGGCGGTGTGTACAAGACCCGGGAACGTATTCACCGCAGCGTTGCTGATCTGCGATTACTAGCGACTCCGACTTCATGAGGTCGAGTTGCAGACCTCAATCCGAACTGGGACCGGCTTTTTGGGATTCGCTCCACCTCACGGTATTGCAGCCCTTTGTACCGGCCATTGTAGCATGCGTGAAGCCCAAGACATAAGGGGCATGATGATTTGACGTCATCCCCACCTTCCTCCGAGTTGACCCCGGCAGTATCCCATGAGTTCCCACCATTACGTGCTGGCAACATAGAACGAGGGTTGCGCTCGTTGCGGGACTTAACCCAACATCTCACGACACGAGCTGACGACAACCATGCACCACCTGTTTACGAGTGTCCAAAGAGTTGACCATTTCTGGCCCGTTCTCGTATATGTCAAGCCTTGGTAAGGTTCTTCGCGTTGCATCGAATTAATCCGCATGCTCCGCCGCTTGTGCGGGTCCCCGTCAATTCCTTTGAGTTTTAGCCTTGCGGCCGTACTCCCCAGGCGGGGAACTTAATGCGTTAGCTGCGTCACGGAAACCGTGGAATGGTCCCCACAACTAGTTCCCAACGTTTACGGGGTGGACTACCAGGGTATCTAAGCCTGTTTGCTCCCCACCCTTTCGCTCCTCAGCGTCAGTTACGGCCCAGAGATCTGCCTTCGCCATCGGTGTTCCTCCTGATATCTGCGCATTCCACCGCTACACCAGGAATTCCAATCTCCCCTACCGCACTCTAGTCTGCCCGTACCCACTGCAGGCCCGAGGTTGAGCCTCGGGATTTCACAGCAGACGCGACAAACCGCCTACGAGCTCTTTACGCCCAATAATTCCGGATAACGCTTGCGCCCTACGTATTACCGCGGCTGCTGGCACGTAGTTAGCCGGCGCTTTTTCTGCAGGTACCGTCACTCACGCTTCTTCCCTGCTAAAAGAGGTTTACAACCCGAAGGCCGTCATCCCTCACGCGGCGTTGCTGCATCAGGCTTCCGCCCATTGTGCAATATTCCCCACTGCTGCCTCCCGTAGGAGTCTGGGCCGTGTCTCAGTCCCAGTGTGGCCGGTCACCCTCTCAGGCCGGCTACCCGTCGACGCCTTGGTGAGCCATTACCTCACCAACAAGCTGATAGGCCGCGAGCCCATCCCAGACCGAAAAATCTTTCCAACCCCCACCATGCGATGAGAGCTCATATCCAGTATTAGACGCCGTTTCCAGCGCTTATCCCAGAGTCCAGGGCAGGTTGCTCACGTGTTACTCACCCGTTCGCCACTGATCCACCAAGCAAGCTTGGCTTCACCGTTCGACTTGCATGTGTTAAGCACGCCGCCAGCGTTCATCCTGAGCCAGGATCAAACTCTCCGTAAAAGAAAAAAGCCCACCCAACCGGAATAAGGTCAGGGCAGACGAGTTCAATCTGACCAAACAGGAAGTCAAAACTGACTATCCAGATGCCAACCAAAAAGGTTGGACTTTGATCCAAAGGAATTCTCACCAGACCCGAAGGCCCGACGAGGAATAAATTGGCATTTGACAAGTGCACGCTGTTGAGTTCTCAAGGAACGGACGCACCCACAGAACCAATCTTCCGACCGTACCCGTGAGGCAAGTTCACAACCACCACCCACACCCCACAACACACAAAACAAACCCCGAAAGAGGTCCAACCGTGGATGCAAGCGCCGAGTGGCAGATTCCCCATCCTAAACCCACAAGCCGAAGCCCACAAGATCAAGACAAGAGGTGGTTCACCACGTGAGAGGACGCGGGGCCTTCCGGCCGCTCCGCTCTCCCCTGTGGGGCGAACAAGGAATAACTTACGCCGAACCCCCACACCCGTCCAATCCACCACACCCCCCGGGCGTGTCGCACGCCGCATAGGCGGGAGGATGAGGAGGTGATGGACAACGAACTGACTGATCCCGACGGACGCATCGTCCTCGTGCGCCACGGCGAGACCGCGTGGAGCCGGAGTGGTCGCCACACGGGCCTCACCGACATCCCCCTCACCGAGACCGGTGCCTACAAGGCGGAACTCGCGGGAACACTCCTGGCGATGCGCCATTACGACCTGGTCCTCACGAGCCCACTGCAGCGTGCCGTCGAAACGGCTGCACGTGCCGGGTACCCGCAGGCGCAACACGAGCAGCGCCTGGTCGAATGGGACTACGGCGCGTACGAGGGACTCACGACACCAGAGATCACCGAGCGGCTCGGTCATCCCTGGACGATCTGGCAGGCGGGTGCGCCCGCGGGCGCTACCCCCGGGGAGAGTCTCGAGCAGGTCACCGCCCGAGCCGAATCGCTGCTCAGCGACATCCGGCCGCGGGTCCGCGCGGGCCAGCAGGTACTGCTGTTCTCGCACTCGCACTTCCTCCGGGCCCTCGCGGGCGTCTGGCTCGGACTGACCGCCGAGGGCGGACGGTACTTCGTTCTGGGCACCTCGGCGGTCAGCGAGCTCGGCTTCGAGCACGGGGCCGAAGTCATCACGCAGTGGAACCACGTGCGCGGCCACTGAGCGGAGCGGTGAGGACACCCGCAGGCCGGGGTTCTGATGAGCGACCTATGAATCACAAAAAGGTAACGAGCCACCCTTCCCTTCGTTACCTCACCGTTATAGAGTGCTCGCACGGTAGCTGTTTTGCTGTGGCAGCTACCGACATGTGATTGCAGGACACTCTGGTGCAGGGAATAGGGCCGGTCGGGATCTCCCGACCGGCCCTTCGTCTACTCCGCAGTGGGTGACGCCGCAGATCGCGAGCGCATCGACACCGCCGCGATCAGCGTCACCGCGAGCAAGACGACCAGGTAGATGCTGAAGACGTCCGGAGCACCCGCCGCCTCGGCCGCGTGATAGGCGGCGGGCGCCGTGCCACCGAACAACGAA
The DNA here is from genome assembly GCF_057167165.1 of Microbacterium sp. ZW3a. Classification (NCBI taxonomy): domain Bacteria; kingdom Bacillati; phylum Actinomycetota; class Actinomycetes; order Micrococcales; family Microbacteriaceae; genus Microbacterium; species Microbacterium sp. ZW3a. The sequence goes on from NZ_CM169903.1 coordinate 2,620,909, forward strand.
TTGGCGACCGCGTAGCCGAGGCCCACTCCGAGCGCTCGCACTTCCGGCGGGAAGGCCTCCGCCTTCGCCACGCCGTTGACGGACAGATACCCCGCGATGACGATCATCGCGACCAGGTAGGCCGCGCCGACCAGCAAGACGTCGCTCGATTCGCGCGCGAGCTGCAGAAGCCACGCGCTGAGGGCGATGCCCCCGAGCGCGGTGAAAACGAGCAGCGGCTTGCGGCCGATGCGATCGCTGAGGGCCCCGCCGAGGGGCTGCAGCAGCATGAGCACGATCAGACCGATCAGCACGATCAGCGCCGCTGATCGCTCACCGCGGCCGTCGGCGGCGAAGAAGGTCTCACGCATCACCGTCGGGACAGTCACGGTGAAGGTGTAGAAGGCAGCGGTGCCGCCCGCGGTCATCGCGATGACCCACAGCAGTGGCATCCCGTGCTGTCGGATCAGGAGCCCGAGCGTGCCGGCCGTGGCATCGCGGCGGGCGGGAACTTCGGGCTGGCGGAGGAGTGCCCAGATCGCGGCGATCGCCGTCAGGCCCGCTATGGCAAAGGCGGCGCGCCACCCCCAGGTCGAGGCGGCCTCGCGTCCTCCGATCACGAGCACGATCAGGAGGAATGCCTGACCCAGAACTTGACCCGCGACGATCGTCACCGCTTGGAACGACGAGAAGAAGCCCTTCCGTCCGGCAGTGGCGGATTCGGTCAGGTACACCGTCGCGGCGGCGTATTCGCCGCCGGTCGCGATTCCTTGAAGGACACTGATGCCGACCAAGATGACGACGGCGATGTCGCCGATCCGGTCACGGCCGGGAGTGATCGCCAGAGCCAGGGAGCAGGCCGACATCAGGATGACGGCGATCAGCAGAGCGCGCTGGCGGCCGCGACGGTCTGCCATCCGCCCGAACAGCCACGATCCCACCGGCCGGGCGAGGAACGTCGTCGCGAACACGGCGTAGACGGCGGCGAGGGATCCCGCATCCGACGCACCGAAGAACTCGCCGCGGAAGTACGGAGCGAAGGTGGCGAAGACGTAGAGGTTGAACCACTGGACCAGATTCGGGAGGGATCCGGCCAGGATCCTTCGCGACGCCGACGCGGTCGTCGACGGCGACCTCCCGGCGTTCGGACTCAGGGATCGACTCACGTTCTCAGGGTAAAACGGGGGGCTGCGGTGATCACAAAAAGATCACGACAGGGCCTTCCGCTTCGTTACCTCACCGTTATAGAGTGCTCTCACGGTAGTTGTTTTGCTGTGGCAGCTACCCACATGTGATTGCAGGACACTCTGGTGCAGAGGGCCGGTCGAATGCCGCTTCGACCGGCCCTTCCTGTATCCACGACGGGGTGTGGCGCCGATGCCGTCGCACCGGCGCCACCGCGTTAGCTGCGCCGGGACCGGCGCCGGATGACGACGCCGACAGCCGCGAGCAGCAGCGCCCCCAGGGCCCACGGCACGAGGGTCCCGGCATCCGTTCCGGTCACCGCGAGAGACCCGCCACCGGAACGACCGGATTGCGCACCGCCGGACGCCGCGGAGTCGGCCCCGGTCGGACCCGACCCCGACCCGTCACCCTGCTCGCCACCGCTGTCCCCGGAGTCCCCCTGCCCGGGCTCGGGCTGTTCCGTGCCCGGCTCTTCGGGCTCGACCGGGGCGGCACGCACGGTGAAGAGTGCGACGCGCGAGTAGTCCACGGCGCCGTAGGGGTCACTCGACCGGACGTACCAGCCGTGCTCGCCCTCTTCGGTCAGCGGCCAGGATGCCGAGAGGATCGTGCCGCTGTCGACGCCCGTGAACGAGGCGATCTCGGTGTTGCCGAGAACTTCGGCCGAGAACGCGTCGGTTCCGAGCGTCCGGCCGTGCGGCTCGATGCGGAGCTGGTCGTAGGTGAGCTCGAACTCCTGCTGCGCGTACGGGTCGTCGGCGGGGCCGAGCAGACTCGGCTCGTCGGAGTTGTACCGGTCGAGCGACGGCGAGTACGTGCGCACCATCATGCGTTCGCCCTCGTTGTCGAAGTGGAGCAGGCGGAGATACCCGAGGCCCCCCTCGGGCAGCCCCTGGTAATCGAACAGCATCGAGTACACCGTGCGGTCGTCGACCCCGTCGCCGTCGTCGTCGAACGCATCCGTGCGCAGGAAGGCGTCGTGGTAGTGGCCGGAGAAGACCATGCGCACGTTGGGGTTGGGCGCCACGACCTCGTCGAGCACGCGCTGCGGGATGGCTCCCAGGCCGCCGGTGGTCAGGATGAACTCGTGCTGCGCCACGATCGCCACGCGATCGGGGTAGCGCTGGAGCACCTCGTTCATCCACGCGATCGACGCGTCGTCGGGCAGCCATCCGGTGTACAGCATCAGGAAGTCGATACCGCCGGCCGAGACGAGGTCGTAGTGACCGCGGTTGTTCTCGTAGCTTCCGCCGTACCAGGGGTTCTGCGCGAACCGGTTCTCGCCGAAGTACGTGCCGTAATTGGTGTAGTCCCCCACGTCGTGGCCCACGTCATGGTTGCCGGCGAGGACGCCGTAGGGCAGCTTGGCCTCGTCCAGACGGTCGTACTGCACATCGGCCCGATCCCACTGCGGGATCACGTCGTAGTCGTCGACGATGTCACCGGTGTGGAAGACGTACTGCAGGTTGAGGTCGTCCCGCTGCTCCAGGAAGTACGAGTGGATCGCTTCCTGGTGCTTGTACGGGTCACCGGGCATCTCGTTCTCGTTGTAGTACTGCGTGTCCGACTCCCAGCCCAGCGTGAAGTCGTACTCCGAGCGCGGGACGTCGTCGGGGTTGTGCGGCGTCACCGCGCTGTCGCGGGTGCTGCGGTCGGGGGCGGCGAAGCCCTCGGAGTGCTGGACCAGCATGCGCACGGCCCCGTCGATCGCGTAGTCATCGACGGCGACAACCCCGTCGAGGTCGAACGCCTCGTCATCGGCGGTGGAGACATGACGGTCGACCTCGTCCCAGCCCGACCCGTCGCGGCGCTGCACCGACAGGATCACCGAGGCACCCGCGTTGGCACGACCGGACCACGTCGAGCGCACATCGGCCCCGGCGTCGTCGGCATCCACCCCCACCTCGAACAGCTGGTACGGGAACGCCTCCGTGCTCGTGACGTCCTCGGTCAGTCCGTCAACGGCCGCGAGCTTCTCGACCTGAGCCCGGGAGAGGGTCTGCGGCTGCGTGCGGTCGACCGCCGCCGCGTCGGAGACGGTGCCCGACTGCACGGCGACGTCGCCGTCCGCGAGGTCGAGACGACGCCCCTCGAGGAACGTGACGTCGAGGGCGTCACCCTGCGGGTCTTCGACCTTGGCCTGCAACGTCACGTCGCCCGCCGTGACCTCCGCGCCCTCCGTGGGGGCGAGGAAGCCGGCGCCCGGCTGCTCCGCGTAGGTCTCGAACGTCGCCGTCCAGGTCGTGGCGTTGCCGACGGCGTCGGTCGCGGCGATCTCTAGCGTGTGGTCGCCCGCTGCGAGGTCGATCGAGGAGGTCTTGTACGGCAGCGCGATCTCGGCGCCGTCCAGGCGGGCGACGACCTCGGCCACGCCGGACCCGACGTCGACGACCTCGGCGTCGATGTCGATCGTCCCGCGGTAGGCGGTGCCGTCCTGGATGCGAGAGGTCACCGACGGCGCGGTGTTGTCGACCCGGACCGTGCGCGTGACGACCTCTTCGCCGTCGGTCGCGGCGATCACCGCGGGGCCGTCTTCCCGCGCCGTCGTGTCCCAGGCGTGCGCCACGGCCGAGTACGCGTCTTCGGGCACGGTGAACCGGGCGTCGAAGAAGTCGAGCTTGCCGGCGCTGTCACCCATGCGGAGGACGGACGCGGGATCGTCGTACCCCTCGGGCGTGAGGGTGCGGCCATCCGGCAGCACCAGGCGCAGGCCCCGGATCTCGAAGTCGTCGTTGTTCTCGTCGGGGTCGATCTCGGGGGCCTTCTTCGTGCCCGCCCACACGCTGGCCGTCACCGCTCCCCCGCGCTCGACGTACTCCAGCGGGATGGGCGTCGCGATGGTCTCCCAGCCCTCCGTGCCCGTGTCGAAGATCGTGAGGACGTCGTCGCCGATGCGCACGCCGTTCTTGAAGTAGTAGTTGACGTTCGTCACCTCGAACACGAACACGGGTCGCGCCTCGAGACTCGGCGTGGTCTCGACGGTCTTCCCGTCGATCGACAACGACAGCGGGCTCGGGTACGAATCTCCGGATGCCACGAGCTCGGTCTCGCCACGGACGAACTGGTCATCCGTCACGTTGAGGCGCACGGGAGCATCCGAGGTGCCGGCGACGTTCACGCGTCGCTCCGACGTCGTGGTCGTGTTGACCCCGTCGGTCGCGGTGACGGTGTACGCGTACCAGCGCTTGCCGGTGAGGTCGACGGCCTTCACCGTGTGGCGGAAGGCGCCGTCGCCGGCGTCGGACAGGTTGACGCGCAGGGGCTCGGCATCCACGTCGTTACGCAGCTCGAGCGTGGCGGTGCGCACCTGCACGTCGTCGGCGAGCGCGAGGTCGATGACGAAGTCCTCGCCGGGAACGATCTCCGCCGCGGTGCGGTCGGTGACCGTCGGCGCCGCGGTGTCGACCGGTGTCCGGACGGGCTCCGCGGCGACCTGGTCACCCTGCGTCGCGCCGGGGGTCGCCGGAGCGAGGTCGACGATGCGCTGGAGGCCGGCATCCTCGGTCGCGGTGTACCGGATGCCACGGTCGGCCTGCGTGTCGTCGCGCCCGTCGAGGTTGTAGAAGGCGGTGCTCACCGCGTAGCCCGTGTTGGTGGAGACCTGCACGCCGCGCGGGCTGCCGTTGGCCATTCCGGCGGAGGAGATCTCGACGAGTGAGACACCCGCGACGAGGTCGGTTCCGAACTGGCGGTTGAAGTCGGCCGCGGTGAGGGCGCTGTTGGCGCCGTTCTTGATCCAGAACACCAGCGCGCTACGGCCCGGGATGACCACGTCCGACGGGACGGCCGGCCAGCGGCTGACCGTGCCCTCGACCGGGTAGAGATAGTCGATGGCGTAGTCGGAGAAGTCGATCGGCGCATCGGTGGCGTTGAAGACCTCGATGAACTCGAAGCCGTCGGAGCCGCCGACGTTCGTCGAGTCGGGCAGCACCTCGGTGATCTGCAGCGGCGCCCCGGGGAGGAGCGAGTCGCCCGGCGTGGTCGCGGTGGGGGACGGAGCCGGGGTGGTCGGGACCGGTGTGGGGGTCGGGGTCGGCGTCGGCGTCGGCGTCGGCGTCGTCGTGGGGGTCGGCGTGGGCGTGCCCGCGGGGCCGGCGACCTGCTCGGGCAGCACCGTGCCGGGCGTCGGCGCGGCGTTGACGCCGAGGACGTCGAGGCGGCCCTGACCCGCCTCCGCGGCAAGGCGGAACTGGGTCGCGAGACCGACGCCGAATCCGCCGGTCGGCGCGTGCGACCACGACGTCAGCTCGCCGTTCTCGAGCACGCGGATGCCGCGGTTGCCGCCGTTGGCGATGCCGGGCTGCCCCGTGAGGCGCACGACCTGCACGTCGTCCGCGACCGCGTGGAACGCACGGAAATCCGCGAACGACTTGGCCGCGGCGTTCACGGAACCGGAGGTGTAGCTGACCCACAGGAGAGCGGTCTCGCCCGCGGCCAGCACGAGCGGCTCCGCCGCGACGGCGACGTCGCGCGTGCGGTCGGTGGAGTCGTCGTACGAGTACGCGAAGGTGATGCCGGATGCCGCAAGATCCACCGCGGCATCCGAGATGTTGTGAATCTCGACGTACTCGAAGTCGTCGGCGCCGGTGACGTCGGCGACGATCTCGGTCACCACCACGCGCGAGGGCGCCGTGGCGGCGTACGCGGCCGGGGCAATCACGGTCGGGGCGCCTCCCGCAACGAGCGCGGTTGCGAGAGCAGCGGAGAGCAAACGGGGACGCGGAGAACGCACGACAGAACCACCTTCGATCGGGGGGATGCCCCGACGCTAGAAGCCCGGGTGACGCGAACAGTGAACCGAATCGACCCGTCAGGTGACCGGCTGGTGACGTAGCCCGCAACCCGCGTGTGCTACACGCGCGGGTGCTCGCGACCGTCGGACGGCTCTACGCTGAAGTCATGACCGATCGCCGTCTCGCCGTCCAGGCCTGGGAGAGCCTGTTCCGCGCGCAGCACGAGGTTTTCGAAGAACTGCGGGCCGACTTCGACGGCGCCGATCTGTCGCAGGCCGAATACGACGTGCTCCTTTCCGTTACCCGCGGCCGCGGCATGACCGCGCGCCTGCGCGACGTCACCGCGAACATGCTGATCAGTCAGCCGAGCGTCTCGCGCTTGGTCGAGCGCATGGTCGCGCGGGGGCTCCTCACCAAGTGCGCCGACCCCGATGATGGCCGCGGCTCCCTGGTGACGGCGACCGAGCAGGGCGCGGTGGCGTTCCGCCGCATCGCCTCCACGCACGCCACCTCGATCGCCGACCGCATGGCGCGCCTCGACGACGCCGAGCTGGCGCAGCTGCGCACCCTGACCGCAAAGCTCCGCGGCACGCGCTGACCCGTTCGGCACGGGCGCGGCTTGCTGTCGAGCGCACACGTTCGGGTCGAGCGCACACGTTCGGGTCGGCCGGAGCGTGTGCGCTCGGCCCGAACGTGTGCTTTCGGCGCAGCGGGGGCGCGGGGCGGCGCGGGGTCAGCACTCGATGACGTTGACCGCGAGGCCGCCCTCGCTGGTCTCCTTGTACTTCGTCGACATGTCGATGCCGGTCTGCCGCATCGTTTCGACGACGGCGTCGAGCGAGACGTAGTGGGTCCCGTCGCCGCGGAGGGCCAGGCGAGCCGCGGTGACCGCGGTCGCGGCCGCGATCGCGTTCCGCTCGATGCACGGGATCTGCACGAGCCCCCCGACCGGGTCGCACGTGAGTCCGAGGTGGTGCTCCATCGCGATCTCGGCGGCGTTCTCGATCTGGCGGTTCGTCCCGCCCATGACGGCCGTGAGCCCGCCCGCGGCCATGGCGCACGCGGAGCCCACCTCGGCTTGGCATCCGCCCTCGGCCCCGGAGATCGACGCGTTCGCCTTGAAGAGCGACCCCAGCGCCGCCGCGGTCAGCAGGAACCGACGAATGCCACGACGCCGGTTGGCCTCGGCGATGTCATCGTCATCACCTTCCGTGACCTCCCCCGGCGTGGTGGCCTGGCCGCGGAATCCGAGCAGGGCACTGCCGACGAGCTCGCCGTGCGGCGTCACGGCGTTGCCGACGCCGAGTCCGGAGTCGGCGAGGAACCGCCACCAGTACATCGCCACGGCGGGGAGGATCCCGGCCGCCCCGTTCGTGGGAGCCGTGACCACGCGCCCGCCGGCGGCGTTCTCTTCGTTGACGGCGAGAGCGAAGGCCCCCAGCCACTCCCCCGGGAGCTCCCGATGCCCCTCGGCCTCGATCGCCTCGAGCTGGGCGCGAATCACCGAGGCCCGGCGCTTGACCTTCAGGATGCCGGGCAGCACGCCGTCGTGGTGGAGTCCGGCATCCACGCACGCCGCCATGGCATCCCAGATGCGATCCAGCCCCGCGGCGATCTCGACGTCGGAACGCAGGGCCTGCTCGTTGAGCCGCGCGGCCTCGGCGATGGTGATGCCGCGCTCGTCGCACAGCTCCAGCAGCGTGGCCGCATCGGTGTACGACAGGGGGAACGGAGTCGCCGCCACGCGCGGTTCCTGGCCCTCGCGGCGGATGAAGCCGCCACCGACCGAGTAGTAGGTCTCGTCGGCGAGAATCGCCCCGTCGGCGTCGCGCGCGAACAGCGTCATCGCGTTGGGGTGCCCGGGTAGCCGGGTACGCGGGGCGAACACGACGTCGCTCTTCGAGAACGGGACACCCTGGGTCCCGGCGAGCGCGAGCGTCTGCCCGTCGGGCCAGGCAGACCACGCCGCGCGCACGGCATCCGGATCGACGGTCTCGGGATCGAGGCCCTGGAGGCCGGCGACGATCGCGTCGGGGGTGCCGTGGCCGATCCCGGTCGCTCCCAGGGAGCCGTACAACGCACACGAAATGGATGCCACTCGCGCCAACGCCCCCGTGGAGCGCAGTCGTTCGGCGAAGTCTGCCGCGGCCCGCAGGGGGCCGACGGTGTGGGAGCTCGAGGGTCCTACTCCGATGGAGAACAGCTCGAACGCCGAGACGTAGGCGCTCATGGATCCAGCGTACGTCGCCGGTTCGTCACCCGCCGGACATGCGCTCGCCACGCCCGGGATACGTGCACGCCCATGCCGATTAGACCTCGGGGCGGGTCCCGGCTATACTGGACCACGGCCTGCGCGCCGTTTCGCGCGGAGGCCCTGCGCCCGTAGCTCAATGGATAGAGCATCTGACTACGGATCAGAAGGTTAGGGGTTCGAGTCCCTTCGGGCGCACACTGTGTTGAGACAGTAAGAGGCCCGGTCCGGAGAAATCCAGGACCGGGCCTTGTCTCATTTCCCGGGTGAGTTGCGCGCCGACAGGGACTTCATCTCTGCGAGTGATGCGGAGCGCGATCCCTCGGCGCGGTCTCGGGGGGTCAGGCTCCGACCGCGCTCCCGGAAGAGTGTTCCCCGAGGTCGCGCCGGGAACTCGCGCCGACCTTTCCCCGTGCTTGGTAGATGTGCGACTCCACCGTTCGCACGGAGATGAAGAGATGGTCAGCAATCTCCCGGTTCGACATTCCGGCGGCGATGAGGCCTGCGATCTCGCACTCACGACGGGTGAGGGAAGGCGATGTGTCGACCGCGCCCAGGCGTCGTAGCGCGGCGGCCTCGACCGTCGAAACGGACGGGCTTGTGGCAATCAGCGTGCGGAGGAAAGCGACGCGCAGTTGTGCATGACGCTGGTCTCGAAACGATCGGGGCGGAGGATGCGACATCAACTCCTCCAGCCGGGCTCGCCCGTCGAAGAGCAGGCCTCTGATCTCGAGAAGCGAGTCCTCTCCGACTACACCAAGTGCCACCGCGCGGTACAGATCGCGAGCCCGCCGCATCGGCGCGTGCCGCGCGCTCGATAACGCGAGTGCTTCGCGCACGGCACCCGCGGCCTCGTCGTACCGTTGGTCCAGAGCATCGATCACCGATCGCGTTGCGGCACAGGCGTGTCGCAACGCCAGAGGCCCCTCCGCCCAGACCATCTCGACGCGCACCGAGATGTCGCGTGCATTCTGCACGCGACCGTTTCTCGCCAGGAATTGCGCGATCCACAACTTCACGTTGGCGACCGCCACGTCTTGCCTCAACGGCAGGTAGCGCGTGCGCGCGACATCGAGGCTCTTCACGGCCGCATCACTGTCTCCGGTGACGGCAGCGGAGAGCGCCATCGCGAGACCGGCGATACCCAGGACCCGGGCGTCCCCCTCGCGAGCAGCCCGTCGTCTCTCTCGCACGATGCGTTCATGGACCGCGGGGGCGTCCTCGCCCAGCACGAGATGCGTGACGAGCTGCACGATGAGAACCCACAGTCGCTCTGCGGTTGCCAGCCCCGGCATCCCCCCATCGAGCACATATTCGTCCACGCGCGCGAGGAGTCGCTCCGCGCCCTCGGCATCCCCGAGCTCCGCTCGCGCGTAGGCCTCGGTCAGCCACGCACACACTCGCCAGCGCCCCGTTGTCGCCCCGGCCGCGTCTTGCGCGGCATCTCGTGCTTCGCGCCACTCGAGCGAGAAACGGAGTGCGTCGATCATCGCGAACACCGGGCGGTGATCTTCGCTCGCGCAAGACCCTCGCTCCAGAGCCGAGCGCAACTCCTGTGCACTCGACGCGAAGCCGCGCACTCCCCATGCCGCGCTGAGCTCTAGCGCTCGAGCGCAGTCGTCCTCCCCCGAGATGACAGCGGGTACGAGCGACTCCGCGCCGGACTCTCCCGCCGACACCCTCGCATGCGCGAGCTCCAGCTGGAGCCCCGCGTCGTCCGCGCCACCGCTGATCCCCATCGCGGCATACGCTTCAGCGGAGGCATAACGACCGTGGTCGTTGTGCCATCGCGCAGCATCCCGGAGAGCTCGTCGACCCACCTCGGCCGATACGGGCGCGGCAAGAGGCCTCCCGCCCAAGAGCACATCGGCCAACGCGGTGGCGATCGGGGGACTCCACCATCGGCCCCCGCCCTCGAGCATGCGCGAGATCGACGAATCAACGAGTGCGTGGACACGCTGCGCGCCCAGGACACGCGCGGCCCCCTGCGCGAGGAGGGGATTCGCCCACAGCGCGCCCGCATCAGACTCGTCCCGGTGGAGATAGCCGCCCGCTCGCAGGGCATCGACCTCGTGCGCGGGGCGAATGCGTGCGGCGTGCGACGACGCCAGTCCGGGGAACCGGTGGAGGGCGACCAGAGTCGAGAGATGTTCGTCGCTGAGCGCCCCGAGATGCGACTGCACGGTGTCCGCGAGCCGCGTCCACACCGGCACCTCCCGGATCGCAGAGAGAGGATCGCGTCCGTCCCGCTCCGCGTCGAGCGCGATGTCTGCCAGCTCCCGCAACAGGGCACGAGACCCGTTTGCCAGCCAGACGATCACGTCCACCGTCACGTCGTCGAGGGCCCCGGCTCCACGTGCCCGGAGGAAGGACAGGGCTTCCGCCTCACCAAGGGGTTCGAGATCGATCCGCTGAGCGAATCCCCGCGTCCCGAGGTCGAGAAGCGCGGCGGTCACCGGATCAGCCGGCGCGTCGGCGACGGTCGGAGCCTGCACCGTGAAGCACACGGCCACCCCCTGTCGGCACACCGCCTCGATCAGCACAGAGGCGCTCTCGCGATCAAGATCGTGCGCGTCGTCCACGAGCAGGATGGTTCCCGGCGCGGGGGGCGCGTGTGCCCCCACGAGCGCCGTCTGCATCCGGGCCATGCCGCGAATCAGTTGTGATGGCGTCTTGCGCTGTGCGAGTGCCCGCGCAACGCGAGTGATCGTCACCGTCTTGCCCGTGCCGACGGGCCCGACGAGCAGAACGGCGGCACCGGACGCCAGCTGATCCACGATGTCGTCCGGATCAGCGGAACGGCAACTCCCCCCGGCGAAATCATCCCGGCTCGAGTACTCCGACGTCGCCCCCATCCCCACCCCCACTGTGGTTCGGCTCGCTGTGATTTCACGCTAGTCGATGGGGAAACCCCTGGCCCTTCTCCGCACGCGTACCGTCCCCGTCGTTGCGTAATCCGGTAGTGAGGGAAACTACGGGGATTTCATCCGAATTGCGGAGAACCACTTCGCGCCCTGCTGATCTTTGCGCTGGTTCACGCCAAGCACCCTGGCCTCGACGGACCTCCATCGGCAGGCTCGCCGTCGCGGGTCTCACTCGCCCGCCGAGCATGGGCAAGGCGGATCGCGGATGAAGGGGGTTCTCATGGAGCAACAGAAGCGTCGAAACGTCAGACGCCGAATCTTCGCCCTGGCGGCGGGAGGCGCGGTCCTCGGTATCGGTGTCGCGGCGACCCTTGCGGCGTGGACGGACACCGAGTGGGTCTTCGGAGGTGACGGGGCCGGCGGCCCCGGCGTGGGGACATCCACCTTTGCGATCGAACAGAACACGGATGCGCCGGACTTCGATGCCGCGGAATGGACGGACGAGCCGGACAACCCCGGCGGTCAGATGGTGTTCACCGCCGCCGGAATTCTCGGCACCGAGCTCTCCCCGGGGGCGAGCGTGTACTCCTCGGTGGCACTGCGCACCACGGCGACCTCGATCGCGGGGGCCGTCGAACTCCAGGCCGCCACGCCGGCAGCGGGAATCACGACCGCTGACTCGGGGGGCCTTCTCTTCGCAGCTCTCGACGTGCGCGTCGCCACCAGTGCGACGCCGTTCGCCTGCGATGCCACGGCATTTGCCGGCGGTACGACGATCATCGCCGACGGCGCGCTCGCGAGCACGGGAGGATCGGCCACGCAGACTCTGCTCGAAGCCTCCGGCTCCGTGCAGTACTACTGCTTCGAAGTGACGCTCCCCGACCCCGTTCCCGTGGCCGGCGGTGCTGCCCCCGCGGACTACATGGGTCGCACGGTTGCGCCGGCCTGGGAGTTCGTGGCCACCTCGTGACCGAACCGCTCACGGCATCCCGCCCGTTCGCCGCGCACGCCGCGCGATCAACCGGCCGGCACTCCGCTCGGTCATCGGATGATCAACCGGTTCCGTTGGTCGAACGCGTGCGGGATGCCGTGACCATGGTGTTCGGATGCGTCGGCATTCTCGCCGTCGCCTGGCTCGCCGCGAGCGCGATCTGGAGTCTGGGAATCATCGTCTTCGTCACAGGCTCGATGGCCCCCTCTCTTCCTCCGGGCGCCGCGGCGATCACCCAGACCGTCGACGCCGCCGACCTGGCCATTGGCGACATCGTCACCGTCCGGCGCCCGGACGCGAACGTCCAGGTGACACACCGCATCGTCGACATCGCTGTCGTCGCCGAGAACCCTCACGCGCGCAGTCTCGTTCTTCGCGGTGATGCGAACACGGACGAAGACCTCCAGCCGTACGTAGTCACCGAGGCTGCGCGCGTCATCATCGGCGCACCCGCCATCGGTGGGGCCCTCATCGGGGCGAAGACACCCGCGGTGATGCTGGGCGGAGCCGTGGTCGTCGCCCTCGTCGTGACGTGGGCGTGGTGGCCGGTGTCCGTCCGCGCAGAATCCGTCGAGGATGAACCGGACGACGAGCGAGATCTCGACGGCGGAACCTGAGCAGGAGACACATGGTGCACCCCCGACGCCCCCGGGGCCGACGCGGGAGCGCCCTGCTCGCGGCGGTCGCCTCGCTCGCCTTCCTTGGTTCGGGAAGCGTGCTCCTTTCGGACGCCGCCCTCGGCGCGCTGATCGACGTCCCTGCCACCGGGGCCGCTGGCCGGCTGATCCTCTCCGCCGACCCGTATCCGGCGGAGCTCCTCGACCTGAGCCCGGGCGAGCCCGCGTACTGGCAGATCACCGCGCGACTCGAAGACGCCACGCACGCGGAGCTCGCCCTCGAGCTCCGCAAGAGCGGGCCCCTGGCGGCATCCCCCCGCGGCTTGGTCATGCGGATGGAGGTCTGCGACTCCCCGTGGTCCGGTCTCCCCGACCGGCCCGTCTGCCCGTCTGGCGCACGCGAAATCACCGTCGCCACACCCGAGGACGACTACACCTCGTCCTCACCGACCTTCGAGCTGCGCCCCCTGACGCCCTCGGCGCGGCAGCATCTCCTGGTCACGCTGGCGGTCGAGAACTCCGCCGAGGCGGCATCGGACACAGGCCTGATGGGTGTGCGGGGCCACCTGGCGGTCGGCCTCACGGCCACCTCCATCGATGACGTTCCCGCCCACCCGCCGAGCCGTTTGGCGGCGACCGGGTCCGATCCCGGACTGCTCGTGGGGGCCGGGGTGCTCGCCGTCGGTCTGCTCGGTCTGCTCGCGGCGCTGCGCCTCGCTCGCCAGGGAGGTCGCTCATGAACCGGTGGACGCGCGCCACGATCGCGACCGCAGTCGGAGCGGTGCTCGTGATCCCTGCCGGGGTCACTGCCACAACGGCGAGCTGGGGCGACACCGAGTGGACCCACGGGGAGGCGATCGGGACGGACCTCCTCGCCTGCGACGGCGGGACGGCGCTCGCCACTCGCTCTCGCGGCACGCTTCTTGCCGGGCAGGTCTTCGGCGTCGATCTGGATGCCATCGCCGAACTCGAGGAGATGCGCCTGACGGTCGATGCCGCTGGCATCTCCACCCCGCAACCCGGTGATGCGATCGATCTCGGTTCGTCGCCCCCCACCACTACCTACGCGAACCCGCTCGACGTGACGGCGCTGGGCACCGTCGGGATGGACCTCACGGGATTCTCCGTCGCTCTTCCGGGGGCGGCGTGGGGCGCGGCGGGTCAGTGGACTCAGGGTTCGACGAACGGGCGCGCCGCGGGAGCGTCCGGCCTCATCACCGATTCCGGCGGCATCCTGGTGTCCGAGACGACACCGGGACCGCAGGTGCCCCAGCCCGCGACGATCGATCTCACCGATCTCCTCCCCGCAGTCGCGGGGTTGGACCAGGCAACTCTGGAGATCGGCGCCGTCGCTGCGAGCGTGCAACTCGACGGATGCGCGGCGCTCCAAGAGCAGATCTGGGGCATCACGCCATCGCAGGCCGTGGCGCAGCGCGACTACGGCATCGCCGGCATGGAGGTCGTCCTCGATGCGCCCGCCGTCGGAGCTCTGGCCGGGGCGGTCACCGCCGCGGTCGGAGATCTGGACACCGCCGTCGGCGCACTCGTCGGGCAGGGCGGGCTGATCGCTCAGAACCTGCGAACCACCCTCGGCCTCACGGCGCCCGGAGTCTCGATAGCGAGCATGGCGGGGAATGTCGCCATCACCGGCCTCGATCTCAGCGCAACGGTCGAGCCTCTCCTCGACGTGACGTTGCAGGGCGACGGTTTCGCGATCGATCTCGCGAACGCCCAGATCCTCGTCGATATCGAGCGCCTCACCGGGCCGTTGAACGGCGCCGGGCCGAACACCGAACTCGTGCTGAGCGCCGGGGTGATCACTGACATCGTCGCGGAGGCCGGGACGCTCCTCGACGACTGGGCCGAGGATGTCACCGGCGCACTGCGAGCAGCACTCCGCGACGCGCAGCTCGGGATCGATCTGACCACTTCCGTGGCGGCGGCCGGCTACACGTTGGCCACCGTGCGGCTCGGGGTGGACGCGACGATCGGACAGGTTCTCGATGGCGACGCCACGATCGGGGTGAGTCTCTCCAACCAGCCGACCGGCCTCATCGTCGGGACGATCAACCTCGCACTCGGTGCGCTCGGGCTCCCCACCCTGAGCTCCGTCCTCACGGCGCTCAGCGGCTCCGGAGGAGCATTGACCACCGGGCTGGCGAACCTCCTCACCACCGAGTTGATGGATCGAGTGACCTCGCTGGGCGCCACCCTTTCCGCACTCGCTGGGCCCGTCGTCGATGTTCTCGCCGGCGTGCTGAATGAACTCCCCGCCGTGCTGTCGGTGATGGTCAATGTGCAGCCAGACCAGGCGGGCGCTCCGCCGGGCATCTCGTTCGTGGCGGCGGGCCCTCGATCCACAGCCGAGTACGCTGTCACCGCGCTGCGGATCGGTCTCGCGGACGTCGCCGCACCCGATGACATCGCCCACGTTCTCTTCGCCACCGGCTCCGCGGGGCCGACCACCCTGCCCTAGAGGGTCCCTCGTTTCCGACGCCGCGCGTGCGCGCTGCCGCGTCGAAGCCTCACGCTCACCGTGGTCTCGGACTCGCGACGGCGATGGCGGCCCGCAGACGCCCTTGACCGCGGATCGTGTTCGCGCTCGTTTGCGCAACAACGACCCATTGTTTCTGCGACTAAGGAATTGATGTGAGCGTGCAGGTCGAGATCGCGGAAGGGATGCCGCATGGACACCTCAATATCCCGCCGGTGGACGCGCTGCCCGAGATCGGTCGAACACTGGACGCGATCGCGCGAGTCCTTGAGGGCACCCACCCCTAGCGAGCGAGACGGTCGAAGGCCCCGCCCTCGCGCCGGGAATCAGGCCGACGTCGGCTTCTTCTTCTTGCCGCTCGCGGCCTCGGTCGGCGCCGCATCGCCCGCGGCAGCCTCACGCTCTTTCGCCCGCTTCTTCGCCTGCGAGGCCAGCCGGGCGAGATCCACCATGCGCAGGGCGTCCATGCGGGCGCGACGCATCGTGGCGTAGTCGGGGTCGGCATCCGCCGTCATGCCCTCGACGTCGAGACGCTGGGACAGATTGGACTCGACGTCTCCCCAGGCCGCCGCGCGCGCGGCGGCGACGAGTTCTGCGACCCGCTCCGGATCCTCGGCGAGCGTGCGCAGCTCTTTGGCGACGCCGCGGGACTGACGCGCGCGGCGGCGAAGGTTACGCGTGTCGCGGTCGCGGTAGTCGTGGGTACCGGAGGAGTCGGAGAACCGCCCCCACGCGCGCTTGCGCTGCTGGGTGACCCGGTCGGCCGCTTGATCCTGTTCGTCGGCGAGCGCACGCAGCGTGTCCCGCGCGAAGTCCGCGAACACGTCACCATCGAAGTGTCCGCCGTGGCCGATCGTCTCCACGAGGATGTGATTGCGCACGGTAAGTCGCGCCGCGGCGGTCGCGATCGACAGCCCCTCGGCAATGGCATCCTTCGTCCGGCCCACGCGACCTCCCGTCCCAGGCTATCGGTCGGGCCACGGGCGCGAGCCCGCGCTCACTCGAGGGCGGCGACGATCTTCGCGATGCGGCGGGCGCGCGTCTCGGGCGCTTTCGCCTCGGTCACGCTGCCCGCGTGCGCCTTGCGGGCACTCGGGGCGAGTGCGTCGAAGGCGGCGCGGGCATCGGCTTCGGCGAGCGCCGCGGCCAGGTCGGCGGGCACCTCGACGGGGCGTTCGGCGGTGTCGAGAGTGATCTCCACCGTGATGGGTTCGCCGCCCGCGAGTCCGGTGGCCTTCCGTTTGTCCGCCGAGAAGGGAATGAGGTGCCGACCGGCCATGACGCCGAGGGTGCTGGAGTACACGTAGCCGTTGACGTCGACGGTAACGGCGGCGCGTTTACCTCCGCCCAGTTGCTCGACGACATCGGGCGGAACCTCAATGCCGGTGTTGTTGCCCGTCTGCGACAGTGTCGTCTCGAACCTCATTTTGCGAGTGTGACAGACGCGCGAATAAGCCAACAGGGCAGAAATCGCAATCCCCCACGGCCGGGTCCGCGCGGTCCGTACTGTCTGATCCGGTACGGAGGGCCTCGGAGAGTACTCGGGGGCCTTCTGTCATGTCTGGGCACCGGTTCACAGGCCAGACGAGAGCGCTCTTGTACCCGATCACCTCGGATGCCGCAAAGCCCAATCCGAATCTCTTATCGTCTCCGAAGATGAGTGGAAGGCGGCCGAGTGGTCGCTGTCAGAACTCTGGGAGGTTCATTATGAGCTCGTCACCGAATCGCATCGTCGCCACCATCTTCGGCGCTGTCTACCTGCTCGTCGGTCTGCTCGGCTTCGCCGTCACCGGCGGCGTCGGCTTCATCGCCACCGAGGGTGGACTGCTCCTCGGAATCTTCGAGGTCAACCCGCTGCACAACATCGCCCACCTCCTGATCGGTGCCGCGCTTCTCATTGCCGGTCTCGCCAACGTTCGCGCCGCCAAGGGCGTCAACATCACGGTGGGCGCCGTTTACCTGCTGCTCGGTATCGTCGGCTTCTTCCTCGTCGGCACCGCCGCGAACATCCTCGCGCTGAACGTGCCCGACCACTTCCTGCACCTCGGTAGCGCCGTGGTGCTGCTGGGTGTCGGTCTCGGCACCGAGCGCAACGTCCCCCGCACTTCGGCGGTCTGAGCGTGAACGCCGCGACCTTCGTGCGGTCGTGGCCCTCCGTGTCGGCATGGGGGGCCGGGCTCATCGTGGCCGCTCTCGGTGCCGGCGCGATCGTCGGACCCGGCTCCGGGGCCGCCTCGCGCGGCCTCGGAGCGGGACTCCTCGCTCTCGGAGTGGCCGCGCTCGTCTGGGGTGGAGCCGCCCTCGCCCTCGGGCGCCTGGTCACGCCGCGGGCCACCCTCGCCGGTGTCGTGGCCGCTCTCGTCGGCGTCACCGGGCTGATGTTCCTCTTACCCGCTCGCACCAGCGTCCTGGCCGCCGCCGCGGCCGCGGTACTGCTGGTCGTCGTGGGAGCCGCCGCCGCTGTGACCTTGCGCCGACGTGCGCGCTCCTCCGACGCCCCCGCGCGCACCCCCCAACCGATGAGTGTCGTCGGTCTGCTCGTGGCCGCGGCGGTCATCGCCGTCGTGGTCACCCCCGCCCTCGGGTCGGCGCAGAACGCCGTGCTGCTCCGCGACGACGGGACCGTCCCTGTCATCACCCACGACGGCCACTGATCCGACCCTCCCGCGCTTGCGGGATGGCACGCTGGAACGGTGACGTCCCCCCGCCCCGTTCCCCGCCACGTCGCCCGCTTGCGCGAACGCCTGCTCACGGCCCTCGCCGGTGATTCGACCGGCATGGCGCCCTACGTGCGGGCGATCGCCGAGGGCGACGACGCCGGGTACTTCGTCGAGAACGGCCCCGCGTGGACGGTGCATGCCGGGATGGGGACCCTGGTGGCCGGCATCCGGGCCCTGCTCTTGCAGGCGCTGCACCCGGGTGCCCTCGCCGGGGTGCACGACTGGTCGCGCTACCGCGAGGATCCGATCGGGCGCCTCACCGGAACCGTGCGCTGGGTCATCACGCTCACGTACGGGTCGACCACCCAAGCGGATGCCGAGACCGCCCGTGTCGGCCGGTTCCACCGCCGCGTGCAGGGCACGTACACCGCGGGCGACGGCGGGGAGCGCGGCTACACCGCTGATGACGGCGACCTCGTCCGGTGGGTGCACCTGGCCTTCACCGACGCCTTCCTCTCGAGCCATCAGGCGTACGGCGGACGCATTCCCGGCGGGCCCGACGCGTACGTCGCGGACTGGGCGACCGCCGGGCGGCTCATGCGCGTCGAGAACCCCCCGCTGACCGAAGCGGCTCTGCGCGCCGAGCTCGACGGCTTCCTCGACCGCGGCGAGCTGCGTCGCGACGAGCGGGTGGACGACGTCGTGCGGTTTCTGCGCAAGCCACCGTTCCCCGGTGTCATGGGGGTCGCCTACCGCGTGCTGTTCGCCGCGGCCGTGGCCACGATCCCGCCGCGGATGCGCCGGATGCTGGGCGTCCGCCGATCCTGGCTGCCGGTGAAGACCGCGACCCGCCTCATTCTGCGGGCGACCGAGCGGGCCCTCGGCTCGGGCCCGCGCGCGCAGGACATGGCCCGGGAGCGGTTGCGGCGGCTGGGGCTGTAGCCGCCAGCACCGCCTCGCCCGCACAACTCCTGCAGATCCGCACGCTGCAACGGCATCCCCCTCTCCCTGATACGGCCTGCCGGAGTTGTGGGCGTCTTAGCCTGGAGGAACCCGAGCACCCGCGGAGGCGGTATGAGCGACGACCCCCGGCAAGCGGCCGAGCGCTATCGCCTGGATCGACGGCTGCGCGATGCCGGCATCGACCCGGGCGAGGCCGAAACCGCGGCGCCCGAGCGCGGATCCACGGCCGCCGAGCGGGCCGCCTTCGTCGAGACGTCGATCCAGCAGGCGATCCGCCGCGGCGACTTCGACGACCTGCCCGGAGCCGGCAAACCGCTCCCCGACCTCGGCGGCGGTCACGACCCCGACTGGTGGATCCGCCGCAAGATCGAGACCGAGAAGCTCACCGGCCTCGGTCCACCCGCGCTGACCCTGCGGGTCGAGCATGCCGAACTCGCCGAGCGCATGGATGCCATCTCCCTCGAGGCCGACGTGCGCGCAACGCTCGAGGACTTCAACCGCCGCGTGATCGAGGCGCGGAGGCAACTGCTCGGCGGTCCGCCCGTGGTGACGCCGACGGTCGACGTCGACGCCGAGGTCGCCGCGTGGACCGAGCGGCGTCGCCGCCGCGTCGCCGCGGTACCGCCCGCGACCGCGCCGCGCCGACGGCGCTGGTTCCGCTCACGCTGACGCCGCCTGCGCCGGGCGCCCGGCCCGGGGCGCCGCGTGGGCCGGGCGCCGCGTGGGCCGGGGCGTCGTGTGGGCCGGGGCGCCGCGTGGGCCACCGAAAGCACACGATCGGGTCGAACGCACAGGAACGGGACGTCCGGAACGTATGCCGTCGTGCGGAACGTGTGCCCTCGCCCCGGCGGCGCGCGGCGCGCGGCGCGGCGCGCGGCGCGGCGCTGGCGCGACGGGCACCGGGGTGCGGCATCCGGGGTCAGAGGTCGAACGCCGCGCGCACGCCCTCGTTCACCACGACGCCCGCGCGCACGTTCAGGCCCTTCGCAAGAGCTGGGTCGGCGGATGCCGCGGCCTCCCAGCCCGCGTCGGCGATCCGCGTGATGTAGGGCAGCGTGGCGTTGGAGAGCGCGCGCGTGGAGGTGTGCGGCACCGCTCCCGGCATGTTCGCGACGCAGTAGTAGAGCGAGTCGTGGACGCGGAACGTCGGGGCGTCGTGCGTGGTGGGGCGTGAGCCCTCAAAGCATCCACCCTGATCGATCGCGATGTCGACGAGCACCGAGCCCGGCTTCATCGCGGCGACCATGTCGTCGGTGACGAGCTTGGGTGCGGCTGCGCCCGGGATGAGCACCGACCCGATGACGAGATCGGCGTCGGCGAGTTGCTCGGCGATCTCGAGTCGGGTCGACGCGCGCGTCTGGATCGCGCCGCCGAAGCGTTCTTCGAGCCGGCGGAGCTTGGGCAGGGAAATGTCGACGACGGTGACGTTCGCACCGAGCCCGAGGGCGTTGGCCGCGGCATGCTCGCCGGCGACGCCGCCGCCGATCACGACGACCTTCGCCTTCGGCGTCCCCGGGACGCCGCCCGGCAGCAGGCCGCGTCCGCCCGCGGCGCGCAGCAGGTGGTGCGCCCCCTCGATGATCGACAGGCGTCCGGCGACTTCGCTCATGGGCGCCAGCAGCGGCAGCGCGCGGTCGGCCGTCTGCACGGTCTCGTACGCCACTGCCGTGGTGCCCGCGGCCATGAGCGCGTGGGTGAGCGGCCGGTCGGCGGCGAGGTGCAGGTAGGTGAAGAGCGTCAGGTCGGCCCGCAGGTGCGCGTACTCGGGCGGGATGGGCTCCTTGACCTTCACGAGAAGTTCGGCCCGGGCCCACGTCTCGTCGGCGGTCGCGACGATCTCGGCGCCGGCGGTGCGGTATTGGGCGTCGGAGAAGCCGCTGCCCTCGCCGGCGCCGGCCTGCACCAGCACCTCGTGACCGCGGTGCACCAGAGCATCCACGCCCGCGGGCGTCATCGCGACGCGGTTCTCGTTGTTCTTGATCTCGGTGGGCACGGCGACGCGCATGGGACTCTCCTCGGTGGTCGTGGCAGGAAGAATCGCAGGAAACCGTGTTTCGGTGTCGTAAATCCGCAGATCCTTCGGTTCTCTCCTCCAGCACGGCAGTATCGTCGTGGCAGGACGCCCTCCTCCGACCGGCGAACCGAAGGATCTGCAATGGCCGACGACGACCTTCACCCGCTCGACGCGCGCATCATCGAGATGCTCTCCTCCGACGCGCGCATGACCAACGCCGCGCTCGCGGCCGCCCTCGACGTCGCACCCTCGACCGCGCACGCGCGGGTGCGGGGCCTGATCGACCGCGGCATCCTGACCGGCTTCCACGCGGCCGTCGATCAGAGCCGGCTCGGACGCGGGCTGCAGGCCATCGTGGGAGTGACCCTGCGCGCCGGACAGCGCCAAGAGAGCATCCGTGCGTTCGCGCAGGAGGTGCGCCGCCACCCCGATGTCATCCAGCTGTTCTTCCTCGGCGGGGCCGACGACTTCCTGGTGCACATCGCCGTCGACGACTCCTCGGCGGTGCGCCGCTTCGTCGTCGATCAGCTCTCGGGCCGGCACAGCGTGGCATCCACGCGCACCAGCATCATCTTCGAGTACCACCGCAACGCCCTGGCAGCCGACTTCGACTGAGCCTCGCCGGGGGTCAGCTTCGCGTCACGAGCGACGTGCGACCGGGGCGATCACGCCTCGTGGGTCTCGCCGGCGGCGAGCACCCGCAGGACGCGGGCGAGAAGCGCCTGGTCGGCGCGGTTGACGTCGCGCAGGGCCTCGGCCTCGAGGCGGACGAGCTCGGTCATCGCGGCATCCACGCGCTCGACGCCCTCGGCCGTGATCGCCACGAGGATCGCCCGACCGTCGGACGGATTGGGCCGACGGTGCACGAGACCGCGCTCGGCGAGTTTGTCGAGGCGATTGGTCATGGCAGCGCTGCCGATCATGGTCGCCGAGATCAGGCGTGTGGCACTCAGCTCGGTGCCGGCGCGGCGGAGCACCGCGAGCACGTCGAACTCCCACACCGCGATGTCGGCGCTGGCGAAGGCGCGAGCGCGCAGCTTCGACAGATGGAAGGCGGCGCGGCGCAGGCGCGACATGACGTCGAGGGGGGTGAGGTCGACGTCGGGCAGCAACTGCGACCAGGCGTCGATGAGGAGGTCGACTTCGTCGTCTTTGTTGCTGGAGACGGTGGACACATCTCGACGGTACCGGAGCCGGGGCGTGATGCGGCGCGCTGCGGCGGCCGGTCGCCGCACGGACGGCGCGGTGGTCGGGGCGTGAGGGGGTTCCGGGGCGACGTCCGTGGCCCCGGGGCGCGGCCTATGCCGCGCTCAGCCGCCACGCCGCGCCCAGCCGACGCCGCGCTCAGCCGAGGCGGCGGGCCAGCGCCGCGCCCGCGAGGGTGAGCCAGCGCCCCGGCTCGACCAGGGGTGCGTCGGGCGACCCGGCGAGTTCGACCAGGGCGACCGCCGCGTCGAACCCCGAGAGGTCGGCATCCGGGGCGATGCGGCCCGCGACGAGTCCCACCGAACGCTCCGCCGCGCGAGCGAGCGCCGCCACGCGCGCCGGGGCCTTGCCCGTAGCCGAGCTGGCGTCGAATGAACCCTCCCCCGTCACCACGACGTCGGCGCCGGCCACGGCGGCCGAGAGACCGATGAGGTCCGCGACGCGCTCGGCGCCCGGGACCAGCTCGGCGCCCCACGCGCGCAGGGCAGCTCCCGTGCCGCCGGCCGCGCCCGAGCCCGGGTAGGCGACGTCGGTGTCGAGCAAGACGGCCGCCCGGACGAGCGCGGCGTCCGCGGCGGCGATGTCGTCCGACCCGATCCCCTTCTGCGGACCGAAGACGGCCGCCGCGCCGAAGGGGCCCGTCAGGGGGCTCCGTACGTCGGTCAGCACGAGCGCGCCGCCGGGTGGGAGGGCGCGCAGCCCCGAACGATCGAGGCGGACGGCGGTCGACATCCCCCGCAGGCCGGGCGCGATCTCGAGGTCGTCGGCATCCGTGATTCGCGCACCGAGAGCGCCGAGCACACCGAACCCCGCGTCGGTCGAGGCGCTCGACCCGATCGCGAGCACGAGCCGCGACACGCCGTGGTCGAGCGCCGCGGCGATCGCCTGCCCGAACCCCCGGGTGTCGGCGTCGAGCGGGCGCAGCGCGCCATCGAGCAGCTCGATGCCCGAGGTCGAGGCCAACTCCACGACCCCCGTGCCGCGCGGAGCGTCCCCCGTCGCGGGGAGGAGGACCCAGGATGCCGCGACCTCGCGGCCGTGCGGACCCGTGACGCGCACCGGCATCCGGCGCGCCCCCGGCACGGCGACGAGGAAGGCGTCGAGGGTTCCCTCGCCGCCGTCGGCCATCGGGAGCTCGACGATGCGGTCGTCGCCCCGGACGCTCCGCCACCCCGCGGCGAGCGACGCGGCGGCATCGGCCGCGGAGATCGAGCCCTTGAACCCATCGGGGGCGAGAAGCACAACGGTCACGCCGCGACCTTAGCCCCTCGGCATCCGGAGCACGCCGCTGGTGGAGCGCCGGCCGAACTCCTGAGGAACCGCACGTCGAACAGTTCCGACACCGGGCTCCCCGCCGCCACGGCCGAGAACTCAGGAGTTCGGTCCGGCCGCACGGCGCGCCGCCCCGCCGCGGCCCCATCAGCGGGACGGCGGGGCTCAGCGCGCGGGCGGGGGCGCGGTCGTCGCGCGGACGACGAGGCGCGTCGGGAGTTGCACGTGCGTCTCGGGCAGTGTCTCTCCCGCCATGAGCGCCAGCACGATCCGCACCGCTTCGGCCCCCAGGCGCTTCATCGGCTGGCGAACGGTAGTCAGGCCCGGCTGGGCGCGCGCCGCCTCGGGCACGTCGTCGAACCCCACGACCGAGAGGTCGTCGGGCACTCGCAACCCGCGCTCGCCGGCCACCTCGATGATCGACAGGGCGGAGAGGTCGTTCGCGGCGAACACGGCGGTCGGCCGATCGGGCAGTCCGAGCATGGCGTGGGCGGTCTCGCGCGCAACGTCCTGCTCGTAGCGTCCCACCCCCACCAGCGCCGGATCGAACGGGATGCCAGCCGCCGCGAGTCCCGCACGGTAGCCGGAGGCACGCGCCACCGCGGACCGCAGATCGGGGCGCCCGGCGATGAAACCGATGCGGCGATGGCCGAGCTGGGCGAGGTAGTGCACGGCCTGCTGCGCCCCGGTGTAGCTGTCGGATTCGACGGTGGGCAGGTCGGCGCGTCCCGTGTGCGGGTCGACCGCGACGATCGGCACCTCGCTGACGACGTTCACCACCGTGGGGGTCACGATGATCGCCGCATCGATGAGGGTGCCGCTGAGGCGGCTCAGCGACCGCCGCTCCCAGCCCTCGCCGTCGCGACGCGAGCCGCTATAGGCGAGCAGGTCGTAGCCCGTACCGGAGAGCGCGCCCCCGACGCCCTTGAGGATCTCCGCCGAGAACGGCTCGATATCGGCCACGAGCACGCCCACCACGCCGGTGCGGCGCGAGCGCATGCTGCTGGCGACCAGACTGGACTCGTAGCCGAGGGCTTCGACGGCGTCGAGCACGCGGGCGACCGTCTCGGGCGCGACGCCGTAACGGCCGTTGACCGCCTTGGACACGGTCGCCACCGAGACGCCGGCCGCAGTGGCGACATCGTGGATGGTGGCGCGTCTGTTCACGGGTTGAGATTAGCGTGGAAATCATTTTCGAAAACGTTTGACGATGGTCGCCACCCGGGCGACACTTCTGAAACCCCGGGCCGCACACCCGGTGTGAAAGAACGGCATCGCAGCCGAAACCGGAGCATCCCGCGAGGGACGCACCTCGACGAAGAGAAACGGGAAATCACATGAACAAGAGGAAGATCCTCGCCGCGTCGGCTATCGCCGTCGCCGGCACCCTCGCCCTCGGCGGTTGCGCCGGCGGTGGCGGCGGTCAGAACGCCGACGGCAGCGTCACCCTGACGTTCTGGCACAACTCCACCACGGGCGACGGCAAGCAGTACTGGGAAGACACCGCCGCGGCCTTCGAAGAGGCCAACCCCGGGGTCACCATCGAGATCCAGGCCCTGCAGAACGAGGAGATGGACGGCAAGCTCCAGACCGCTCTGAACTCGGGCGACGCGCCGGACATCTTCATGGCGCGCGGTGGCGGCAAGCTCGCCGACATCGTCGAGGCCGGTCAGGCCATGGACCTCACCGACAAGATCTCCGCGGACGTCAAGGACGCCCTCGGCGGATCCCTCGGCGCGTTCGAGGTCGACGGCAAGAACTACGGCATGCCCGTCGCCGTGCTCCCCTCGGGCATCTTCACGTCGCAGGACCTGCTCACCGCCGCCGGCGTGACCGAAGCACCGGCGACGATCTCCGACCTCGAGGCCGCCGACGAGAAGATCAAGGCCACCGGAGTGGCCCCGATCGCCGTGGGCGCCAAGGACGCCTGGCCCGCCGCGCACTGGTACTACAACTTCGCCCTCCGCGCCTGCGCCGAGGACGTGCTCGCCGACGCCGCCGAGAGCCGCAGCTTCGACGACGCGTGCTGGCTGGAAGCCGGCGAGAACCTGCAGTCCTTCCTCGCCACGGAGCCGTTCAACGAGGGCTTCCTCACCACCGCCGCCCAGCAGGGCGCCGGTTCGTCGGCGGGTCTGCTCGCCAACCGCCAGGCCGCCATGGAGCTCATGGGCGCCTGGAACCCGGGCGTCATCGCGTCGCTGACCCCCGACGAGCAGCCGCTGCCCGACCTCGGCTGGTTCCCGTTCCCCGAGGTTCCCGGTGGTAACGGCGAGCCCGGCGCCATCATGGGTGGCGTCGACGGGTACGCGTGCTGGGTCAACGCGCCCGCGGAGTGCACCGACTTCCTGAACTTCATGGTGACCCA
The DNA here is from genome assembly GCF_057167165.1 of Microbacterium sp. ZW3a. NCBI lineage: Bacteria > Bacillati > Actinomycetota > Actinomycetes > Micrococcales > Microbacteriaceae > Microbacterium > Microbacterium sp. ZW3a. Next base: position 2,646,503 of record NZ_CM169903.1, read on the forward strand.
GGAGAACCAGGAGCGGTACGCCGAGGCGTTCCAGACGATCCCCGCCTCCAGCGAGGCGACCAGCGCCGTCACCACGCCCGCGCTGCAGTCCGCGCTGACCGCCTACACCGAGGCGCCCTACGTCGTGGTGTGGCTCGACACGCTCTACGGCCAGAACGTCGGCAACGCTCTGAACGTCGCCGTGGTCGACCTGTTCGCCGGTAAGGGCAGCCCGCAGGGCATCGTCGACGCCGTCAACGCCGCCGCATCGCGCTCCTGAGGAGGCTCCCCATGACCACCGTGCGTCATCCCGTCGCCACCGCGTCGGACGACGTCGCCGGTCGCCGCCTGGCCGAGGAGGGTGCCACCCGCACCCCCTCGGCCGGGCCGGCCTCCGCCCGGCGCCGCCGCGAGAACTGGCGCATCCGCGGCGAGCTCGCGATCCTCCTGGGCCCGGCCCTGGTGGTTTTCGTCTCGTTCGTCATCCTGCCGGTGGCCCTGGCCGCCTTCTACGGCTTCTACAGCTGGTCCGGATTCGGTGCCCCCACCGACTTCGTCGGCTTCCGCAACTACCTCACGATCCTCACCGACCCCGCCTTCCACGAGGCGCTCGGTCACAACGTCTTCATCGTCATCGGCTCGCTCGTCCTGCAGGGGCCGCTCGCCCTCGGGCTCGCGCTGCTGCTGAACCGGAAGATGCGTGCGCAGTCGCTCATCCGCGTGCTGATCTTCGTGCCCTACGTCATCTCCGAGGTCGTCGTCGGCCTCGGCTGGGGCCTCATGCTGCAGTCCGGCGGAGCGCTCAACGGCGCCCTGGAGAAGATCGGTCTCGGCTCGCTCCAGGCTGACTGGATCTCCGACCCCGCGCTGGCGATCTGGACCCTGCTGATCATCATCACGTGGAAGTACATCGGCTTCGCCGTCATCCTCTTCCTCGCCGGCCTCCAGGGAATCCCCGAGGAGCTGTCGGAGGCCGCCGCCATCGACGGCGCGTCGTTCTGGCAGATCCAGCGCCACATCGTGCTGCCCCTCATGGGCCCGACGATCCGCATCTGGGCGTTCCTCTCGATCATCGGCTCCCTGCAGCTGTTCGACCTCGTCTGGATCATCTGGGGTCAGTACGTCGCCTCGACGGCGGGAACCTCCACCATGGCCACCTACATGGTCGCCAACGGCCGCAACGCCGGCAGCTTCGGCTACGGCAGCGCCGTGGCCGTGGTGATGTTCCTCATCTCCCTCGCCGTCGCCCTCATCTATCAGCGGTTCGTGCTCCGTCGCGACACGGCCGGCGCCCTCACGGGAGGCACCAAGTGACCGCCACCGCCACCCTCGTCGCGCCGAAGGCGCCGCGCTCGAGCCACCGCCCCTCCGGCGGCAAGAACCGTTCCAGTTCGGTGATCGTGGGCTTCGTCGCCCTGCTGCTGATCGGACTGATGCTCGCCCCCGTGGTGTACATCATCCTCGGCGGCTTCCGATCGAACGCCGAGATCACGGTCGACCCCTCGGGCTTCCCCACCCAGTGGAACTGGCAGAACTACGCCGACGTGCTCGTCAGCGGCGTCTTCTGGGGACAGGTCGGAAACTCGGCCATCGCCGCGATCGCGACGACCGTGTTCGTCGTGGCCCTCGGGCTCATGGCGGCGTACGCGCTGTCGCGCTACCGCTTCCGCGGACGCGGAGCACTCTACGCGCTCTTCACCGCCGGACTCATGTTCCCGATGACCGTCGCGATCACGCCGCTGTACATCCTCGTGCGCAACATCGGACTGACGAACTCCCTCGCGGGCGTCATCATTCCCCAGATCGCTTTCGCGCTGCCGTTGACGATCATCATCCTGTCGCCGTTCCTCGCGGCCATCCCCAAGGAGCTGCAGGAGGCCGCCTCGATCGACGGGCTCGGACGTCTCGGGTTCTTCTGGCGCATGGTGCTGCCGCTGGCCGTTCCCGCGGTCGTCACCGTCGGCATCCTGGCCTTCGTCAACAGCTGGAACTCCTACATGCTCCCGCTGTTCATCCTGAACAACGAAGCCTCGTACACGCTGCCGCTGGGCACGCAGGCGTTCGCCTCGCAGTACTCCGTCGACACCGCGCGAGTGCTCGCATTCACCTCGCTCTCGATGATTCCCGCTCTGCTGTTCTTCAGCGTCTTCGAGCGTCGGATCGTCGGTGGCCTCACCGGCGCTGTGAAGGGCTGATCCCCCATGACCATTCAGAACACCGACATCGGCGCGGCGCTGACCCCCGGCGTCTCGGCTCGCGTGCAGGCGCTCGTGGCCGAGATGACCCTCGACGAGAAGCTCGCTCAGCTGGTGGGCTACTGGGTCGACCAGGGCGATGAGGTCGTGGCGCCGATGTCCGGTGAGAAGGTCACCTCGACCGATTACGCGGATGCCACGGTGCACGGCCTCGGCCACCTCACCCGCGTCTACGGCACCCGGCCGGTCGACCCGATCGAACGTGCCGAGTGGCTGTGGAGCGAGCAGCGTCGGCTAAAGAGCGAGACGCGTCTGGGCATCCCCGCCCTCGTCCACGAGGAGTGCCTCACCGGCTTCGCCGCGTGGAAGGCGGCGACCTTCCCCACCCCGCTCGCGTGGGGCGCGTCGTTCGATCCCGAGGCCGTCGAGCTCATGGCATCCGCGATCGGTCGCTCGATGCGGGAGGTCGGGGTCCACCAGGGCCTCGCCCCCGTGCTCGACGTCATCCGCGACGCCCGCTGGGGCCGCGTCGACGAGTGCATCGCCGAGGATCCGTACGTGGTGGGGACGATCGGGACCGCGTACGTGCGGGGCCTGCAGTCCGCGGGCGTGCACGCGACCCTGAAGCACTTCGTGGGGTACTCCGCCTCACGCGCGGGCCGCAACCACGCCCCCGTGCACGCCGGTCCGCGCGAGCTGCAGGACGTGTTCCTGCCGCCGTTCGAGATGGCGGTGCGCGACGGTGGTGTGCGCTCGGTCATGAACTCCTACTCCGAGATCGACGGCGTGCCCGTCGCCTCCTCCCCCGAGTTGCTCACCGATCTCCTGCGCCGGCGCTGGGGCTTCGACGGCACGGTCGTCTCCGACTACTTCGCCGTGGAGTTCCTCCGCTCGATGCACGGGATCGCAGGGTCTCTCGGCGAGGCCGCGCAGCTCGCGCTCGAGGCCGGGATCGACGTCGAGCTCCCCGGGCCCGACGCCTACCCGCACCTCGCCGAGCGGGTGGCATCCGGAGCGCTGCCCGAGTCGGTCATCGACCGCGCCGTCTCCCGCGTGCTCGCCGAGAAGGAGGACCTCGGTCTTCTGGATGCCGACTTCGACGACGTCCCGACCTCGGTCGACCTCGACGACGCCGAGCACCGCGCCCTGGCCCGCCGCATCGCCGAGGAGTCGGTCGTGCTGCTGCGCAACGACGGTGCGCTGCCGCTGACCGCACCCGGCCGGATCGCCGTGATCGGACCGAACGCCGACAGCGCCGAGGGCCTCATGGGCTGCTACTCGTTCGCCAACCACGTGCTCGCGCACCACCCCGGCACGCCCATGGGCTTCGAGATCCCGACCGTGCGGGAGGCGCTCTCCGCGCGCTTCGGCGAGGTCACCTTCGCCGAGGGCTGCGCGGTCGAGGGCGACGACGCGTCGGGCATCGCCGCCGCCGTCGAGGTCGCGCGCGAAGCCGACGTCGCGATCGTCGTGGTCGGCGACCGCGCGGGCCTGTTCGGCCGCGGCACGGTCGGCGAGGGCAACGACGCCGATTCGCTCGAGCTGCCGGGGCTCCAGCGGCGCCTGGTCGAGGAGGTCGCGGCCACCGGGACCCCCGTGATCATGGTGCTGCTCACCGGTCGCCCCTACGCCCTGGGCTGGGCGCTCGACGGCGAGAACGGTCCGGCAGCCGTGCTGCAGGCGTTCTTCCCGGGCGAGGAGGGCGCTCCCGCGCTGGCCGCCGTGCTGTCGGGGGATGCCACCCCCTCGGGCCGCCTGCCGGTCTCGCTCCCCCGCTCCGCCGGTGCGCAGCCGTACTCGTACCTGCACCCGATCCTCGGCGGCCCCTCGGGCGTGACGAGCACCGACCCGACCCCCGTGCGTCCCTTCGGCTTCGGGCTGTCGTACACCACGTTCCGCCGCGAGGCGCTCGCGGTCGACGGGGCCGTGGCATCCGGTTCTGCCGCCGAGGTGCGAGCCGGGGATGCGTTCTCGGTGTCGACCCGCGTGACCAACACCGGTTCGGTGCGCGGCGCCGACGTGGTGCAGGTGTACGCGCACCGCACCACCGCGAGCGTGACGCGCCCCGTCGCGCAGCTCGTGGCCTACGCCCGCGTCGAGCTCGAGCCCGGCGAGAGCGCCGACGTGCGGTTCACCGTGCCGGCCTCTCGCCTGGCGTACACCGACCGCGCGCTGCGTCGCGTCGTCGAGCCGGGCACGGTCGAGCTGCGCGTCGGCCCGTCGTGCGCCGAGACCGACGAGGCGGTGCCGCTCGTCATCACCGGCCCGACGTACGAGTTGACCCCCGACGACGCCCGCGTCGTCGAGGTGGACGTGCGTCGCGCCTGACCCCTCCCCTCCCCTCCCCTCCCCGTTGAGTGTCCAAGACACGCCGTTGGCGGCTTCGCCGTCGCGGCGTGTCTTGGACACTCGCGTATGGCGGGGGGACCCCGGGGCGACGCGTTAGCGTGGACGGATGATGCTCTCTGACGAGCCCACGTTCGCGACGGCGTCCCGCGTGTACCCCGAGCGCGACGAGACCCGCGCCGACGAGTGGTCGATCGACCTCGAACGCATCCAGTTCTCGCCGTATTTCTCGCGGCTGTCGGCCGTGACGCAGGTGGTGTCGCCCTCGATCTCGGGCGCTCCCGTGCACAACCGCCTCACGCACACCCTCAAGGTCAGCGCCATCGCCCGGGTGGTGGCCCTCACCCTCAACACCCGGTCGCGGGAAGCCGGCGGCGGCGACGTCTGCAACCTCACGGTTGTCGAGGCCGCCGCGTATGCTCACGACCTCGGGCACCCGCCCTTCGGGCACCTCGGCGAGTCGACCCTCGACCGCCTGGCGCGCACCGAACTGGGCCTCGCCGACGGGTTCGAGGGCAACGCCCAGACCTATCGCATCCTCACCGCGCTCGACGTGATCGAGAACGCCCCGCGCGGACTCAACCTCACCGCCGCCGTCCGCGCCGCCTCGGCCAAGTACCCCTGGTCGCCGGCGGTATCCGCGGCCGAGATCGAGCGGATCGGCCCGCCCCGCGGCATCCGTCGTTCTCCCGACGGCGCGTACCGCGTGCACAAGTACTCCGCGTACGACATCGACCTCGCCGACCTCGACGCCGCGCGTGCGGGCGTGGATGCCGAGCCCCTGCGCCAGAGCATCGAGGGCGCCGTGATGGACCTGGCCGACGACATCGCGTACTCGGTGCACGACGTCGACGACTTCTACCGCGCGGGGATCCTCGACCACGCCCCGATCGCGGCGGAGTTCCGCGGCTGGCTCGACGACGCGCGGGAGTGGCGGACGCGCGACGACACCGAGGTGCGCGCCGAGCTCCTCCCGGGCGCAGCTCTCGAGCGCCTCCGCCGCAAGATGCGCCGCGACGACCCGTGGATCGCCGACGACGACGCGTTCCACGCCGCGGTGAGCGACGTGGATGCCGAGATGGTCACCGACCTGCTCGCCCGGCCGTTCGACGGCTCGCTGACGGCGGAGCGGCGGCTCGCCGCGTTCACCGACCGGTGGATCCGGCGGTTCCAGGAGTCCGCACGGCTGCGGCCCCTCGACACCCCGCGGTCGGGCCCGGTCGCCCTCTCGCCGTCGGCCTGGCACCACGTCGAGGTGCTGAAGTTCGTGCACAAGCGCTTCGTGCTGAGCCGCCCCGACCTGGCGATCCAGCAGCGCGGCATGAGCCGCATCCTCGCCCGGTCGGTGCGGGCCCTCGGCGAGTGGCTCGAGGACGACCTCGATCGCGCACGCACCCCGCGGCGCCTGCGCGAGCTCATCGCCCTCGCCCGCGAGCAGTACGCCCAGCTCCCGGCCGAGCGTCGCCCCTCGGATGCCGAGGCCGAGACGCTCGCGCGCTCCCGCGGAATCGTCGACTACGTGGCATCCCTCACCGACGCCCAGGCGTTCACGCTGTCGGAGGCGATCTCGGGCCGCGCCGACCGCCTGTGGTCGCTGGGCCAGCGGCTGTAGCGCGTACGGGGCGCCCATGTCCGGGTACCCGGTCCATGTCCCAGTACCCGATCTATGTCCCACTTATTGACACCTGACGCGGGCTCAGACAGCACCTTCCGGGACATGCACCGCCAGAAGTGGGACAAGGGTCACCGACCCCCGGACGCAGGAGTGGCCCGGACGCAGAAGTGCCCCGGACCCGCGGCAGCCCACCACCGACGCGGGTCCGGGGCACGATTCGTGCACCGGGGCGCACGATGGCCGCCCCGGTGCACGGAACGCGCCCCGAACGAGACGCGCACGTGCCGCACCGCCCCGGGGCACGAAGCAACCCGGGGCGGCGGGGATCAGATGCCCTGGGCCAGGCGGTAGTACGCCTGGTTCCAGCGCAGCTCGCTCTGGAAGCCGCGGACCGTGGTGTCCTCGTCGATGACGACGAGCTCGGTCTTGGCCATTTCGGCGAAGTCGCGGAACACCTCGATGCCCACGGCTGTGGTCATCACGGTGTGGTGCGCGGCGCCCGCGGCGAGCCAGCACGCGGCCGACGTCGCGAAGTCGGGGGCCGGCTTCCACACCGCGCGACCCACGGGGAGCTTCGGCAGGTCGGGCGCCTCGACGTTCTCGACGACGTTCGCGGTGAGGCGGAAGCGATCGCGCATGTCGCTCAGCGCAACGACGAGCGCGGCGCCGGGGTCGGCGGTGAAGACCAGGCGCACCGGGTCGTCCTTGCCGCCGATGCCGAGCTCGTGAATCTCCAGGCGCGGCTTGGCCGTGGTGAGCGAGGGCGAGACCTCGAGCATGTGCGCGCCGAGGATGCGCTCGTTGCCGGGGACGAGGTCGTAGGTGTAGTCCTCCATGAGCGACGCGCCACCGGGAAGACCCGCACCCATGACGTTCGCCACGCGCACGAGGATCGCCGTCTTCCAGTCGCCCTCCGCGCCGAAGCCGTAGCCCTCGGCCATGAGGCGCTGGACCGCGAGGCCCGGCAGCTGCTTCAGGGCACCGAGGTCTTCGAACGAGGTGGTGAAGGCACCGAAGCCGCCCTCCTCGAGGAACGAGCGCAGGCCGACCTCGATCGCGGCGCCGTCGCGCAGCGACTGGTGACGTGCGCCGCCGGGGAGCAGTTCCTCGGCGACGTCGTAGCTGTCGACGTACTCCTGCACGAGCGCATCGATCTCGGCATCCGTGGCCTTCTCGACGGCCTCGACGAGCTCGTTGACGCCCCACGTGTTGACCTGCACGCCGAAGCGCAGCTCGGCCTCGGTCTTGTCACCCTCGGTGACGGCGACGAAGCGCATGTTGTCGCCGAAGCGGGCGAGCTTGAGGGTACGGGCGGCGGTCCAGCCGGCGGCGGCACGCTCCCAGTCCTCGATCTGCTGGCGCACGGTGGGGTTGGACACGTGACCGACGACGGTCTTGCGGGCCACGCCCAGGCGCGTCTGGATGTACCCGAACTCGCGGTCGCCGTGGGCGGCCTGGTTGAGGTTCATGAAGTCGAAGTCGATGTCGTTCCACGGCAGTTCGACGTTGGCCTGCGTGTGCAGGTGCAGCAGCGGCTTCTGCAGGGCGTCGAGACCCGCGATCCACATCTTGGCGGGGCTGAAGGTGTGCATCCATGCGATGACGCCGATGACGTCGTCGCGGCCGTTGATCTCGAGGGCCATGCGGCGGATGCTGTCGGAGTCCTTCAGCACGGGCTTCCAGACGACCTTCACGGGGAGGCCGGTGAGGCCCTCCACGACGCCCTGCGACTGCTCGGCGACCTGCTGCAGGGTCTCTTCGCCATAGAGGTTCTGGCTACCGGTGACGAACCAGACCTCGTAGCCGTCGAGGTCGTTCTTCAAAGGGGTGCGGGACATTTTTCGTTCCTTCGGGTGTTCAGAGGGATGCCACGGCGGCCGCCTCGACGGCGAGGCCGGTGCGGTAGCGGTCGAGGTAGGACGAGAAGCCGGCGACGTCGACCGGGTCGGGGTCGGCGGTGACGATCGGCGCGTCGGCGAAGACCGCCTCGCGCAGGTACGTGTCGAGGTCGCGACCGGCGCCGTCGGCGACGTAGGCCGCGAGCACCGCGATGCCCCACGCCCCGCCCTCCGACGCGGTCTCGGCCACGGCGACCGGGGCGTCGAGCGCGGCGGCGAGGAAGCGCTGGGCGACGCCGGCGGTGCGGAACATGCCACCGTGGGCGTACATCTTGTCGAGCTGCACCCCCTCGGCGTGCAGCACGGCCATGCCGAGCGCGAGCGTGCCGAACACGCCGTACAGCTGCGCGCGCATGAAGTTCGGCAGCGTCAGGCGGCTGTCGGGGGTGCGCACCACGAGCGGGCGCCCCTCCTCCAGCCCCGCGATGGGCTCGCCGGCGAGGTGGTTGTAGGCCAGGAGCCCGCCCGCGTCGGCCTCACCCGACAGGGCTGCGTCGAACAGCGCCGAGTACGTGGCATCCGGGCTGACGGGCGTGCCCGCCGCGGCGGCGAAAGCCGTGAACATGTTCGCCCACGCCGCCAGTTCGCTCGCGCCGTTGTTGCAGTGCACCATCGCCACCGCGTCGCCGGACGGGGTCGTGACGAGATCGAGCTCGTGGTGCACCTCGGCCAGGGGCCGCTCCAGCACGACCATCGCGAAGATGCTCGTGCCGGCGCTGACGTTGCCGGTGCGGGGGGCCACGGCGCAGGTCGCGACCATGCCGGTTCCGGCGTCGCCCTCGGGTGGGCAGAACGGGATGCCGGGCTGCAGCGCTCCACTCGGGTCGAGCAGCAGGGCGCCCGCGGGGGTCAGCCGACCGGCGGCCGCGCCCGCGACGAGGGAGGTGGGCAGCAGCTCGCGGAGCGCCGGGACACGACCGGCGCTGAGGGCGTCGTAGCGCGCGACGAGCTCGGCGTCGTAGTCGCGGGTGGCGGAGTCGATCGGGAACATGCCCGAGGCGTCCCCCACGCCGAGGACCTTCGCGCCCGTGAGCTTCCAGTGCACGTACCCGGCGAGGGTCGTGAGGAAGCGGATCTCGGGGACGTGCGGCTCGGCGTCGACGACGGCCTGGTGCAGGTGCGCGATCGACCACCGCAGCGGGATGTTCACGCCGAGCAGCTCGGTGAGCTCGGCCGCCGCGACACCGGTGTTCGTGTTGCGCCACGTGCGGAAGGGAGCCAGCAGCTCTCCCTCGGCGTCGAAGGCGAGGTAGCCGTGCATCATCGCCGACACGCCCATCGCGGCGTACCGCTCGGGAGTCACGCCGAAGCGCTGCTGCACGTCGGCGAGGAGATCGGCGTAGGCGGCCTGGAGGCCCGACCACACGGCATCCAGCGAGTACGTCCACAGCTTGTCGGCGTAGACGTTCTCCCACTCGTGGGAGCCGACGGCGAGCACCTCGGCGTCGGGGCCGATGAGGCAGGCCTTGATGCGGGTCGAGCCGAGCTCGATGCCGAGCGAGGCCCGGCCTTCGGTGATGTGCGCGTTCATCGGCGGTCGTCCGTGCTCTGTCCGTAGACGTTCTGGTAGCGGTTGTAGAGGGCGTCGATCTTGTCCTGCGGGATCGGGATCAGCGGACCGGCCTCGCGCGCGATGTGCACGGTGCGGGCGACGTCTTCGAGCATGACGGCGGCCTTCACGGCATCCTTGGCGTTCGTGCCGATCGTGAAGGGGCCGTGGTTCTGCATGATGACGCCGCGCGAGCGGTGGCCACGGAGCGTCTCGACGATGCCGCGACCGATGGAGTCGTCGCCGATGATCGCGAACGGGCCGACGGGGATGGGACCGCCGAACTCGTCGGCCATCGCCGTGATGACGCAGGGGATCTCTTCGCCCCGGGCCGCCCACGCAACGCCGTACGTGGAGTGCGTGTGCACGACGCCGCCGACCTCGGGCATGTTCCGGTAGACGTAGGCGTGCGCGGCGGTGTCGCTCGAGGGGCTGCGCTCGCTGCCGGGCGTACCGGGGATCGCGTTCCCGTCGAGGTCGCACAGGATCATGTTCTCGGGCGCGAGGTCGTCGTACGAGACGCCCGAGGGCTTGATGACGAACAGGTCTGCGCCGGGGACGCGTCCCGAGACGTTGCCGCCCGTCCAGACGATGAGGTTGTAGCGCACGAGCTCGGCGTGGAGCTTTGCGACATCGGCGCGGACGGCGTCGATGGCCTCCTGCACCTCGGGGGTGAACGTCGGGGCGGCGTCGGACACGCGGGTCTCCTTCGACTCAGTCGGGCGGTGGCGGGCTCAGGCCCACGGGTGATGTTACCGGTAACATCCGACGCGCGCGAGGGGCGGATGTGCCGGCGGTCGACGCGCGCACGACCAGCACGGGATCCGCGGGTGGCACCGGGGCCTCGCCCAGCACCGAGGCCACCGCATCCTCAGCCTCGCCCTCGACGTCGAGGCGGACCGTGGTGAGCGCGGGCGTGTAGAAGGCGGCATCCGGGTTGTCGTCGAAGCCGGCGACCGACACGTCCACGGGGACCGACAGGCCCCGCGCGGCCAACCCCGAGACGAGCCCGAGCGCCATCTGGTCGTTGGCGACCGCGACGGCTCCGACGCCCTCGCGCACGGCCTGCGCCACGGCGTCGGCGAGCGCCGCGCCCGAGGCCGCGCTCCAGTCCCCCGCCCCGCGCCAGGCGATCTCGACGCCGCGCTCCCGGGCCGCCGACGCCACCCCCGCGGAACGGGCGCGGGCCTCCCGCCAGTCCGCGGGACCGGCGACCTCGGCGATGCGTCGGTGCCCGAGATCGGCGAGGTGCCCGACGATGAGGGCGACGGCGGCGCGCTGCTGATCGCCCGACTCGCCGTACAGCGGCACGATCGGGACGTCGTATCCGCTCAGGGGCGTCTGCGCGTGGGAGGCGACGAGCACGATGCCGTCGACGCCCTGGGCCAGCAGGTGCCGCACGGCCGCGTCGATGTCGGACGGGTCGTCCGACGCGCTGTAGGCCGTCGTGATCCAGCGGCCGCGAGCGCGGGCCGCGCGCTCGAGCGCCGCGATCCCCGCCGACGGCCCGTGTAAAGCGGCATCGGATGCCACGACCCCCACCGTCCGCGTGCGGCTGGTGCCGAGCGCGCGGGCGGCGTTGTTCACCCGGTAATCCAGGGCGGCGACGGCCTCGAGCACGCGTTCGCGGGTGGCATCTCGGATGCCGGGATAGTCGTTGAGCACCCGCGAAACGGTCTGGGTCGACACCCCGGCGCGGGCGGCGACCTCGCGCACGCCGGCGCGTTTGGGTCCGCCGTCGCCGCTCATGGTCCTTCACAGTAGCGGCGCGCACCCCCCTCTGCGGCGCGGGGTCGACGGGGTGCGATGGGCGCATGACCGTGTCGGATGCCATCCCGCCCCTCGCCGATGCCCCCGTCGCGCGGTCGATCGGCGGGCTGCTGAGCGGTGCCTTCGCCCTCGGCCAGCGGCTGCGGCATCCACGTCCCATCCACAGCCGGAGCGTCGTGCTGAGCGGTGCCGTGACCTGGATTCCGTGCGCCCGCCGGTCCGGCATCTCCTGGATCGACTCTGCACCGACCGGGCCCGTACCGGTGGTGGCACGACTCTCCCGATCGCTCGGGCTCCCCGCGCCGCTCCCGGACATCATCGGGCTCGCTCTGCGCGTGGATGCCGACGGCCGAGCGGGCGACATCGAATTCGCCTCGACGGGATGGGGACTGCCGGCACGCTTCGCGCTCGTGCCGCACCGGCGGGCCGAGCGCGCGCGCTTCGGGATCGTCCTGCCCTATCGCGGTCCGCGCGGCCCCGTGCTGCTCGGCGCGCGAACGCGCGCGGGACGACCGCCCGCGACCGACCCGGCGGAGGTGGTCGGCGACCTCCCCACGGAACCCTGGACACTCACGCTCGCGCACGCGACGCCCCTGGGGGCGTGGCATCCGTTCGCCCTGCTCGATCTCCGTCTCGACCCCGATCAGGACGACCGGGGGCTGCGCTTCGACACCGTGCGCCACCCGATCCGGGGCACCCGCGCGTACACGTGGGTGCGGGCGGCGCGGCAGCCGTCGTACGTGCGCGTGCAGGGCGCCGACGAACCGATCCGGATGCCGCCGCCCCGCGGGTGACGGAGCGCGCCGGCGTCGGCGCCTCAGTCCTGCGCGCGCGCCGCGGCGACCGCGTCGTACCGCGCGCGGATCTCGGGACGGTGGTCGGGCGCGACCTCGCGGGTCGTGGCGATCTGCCAGTCGACGGGTCCGCCGGCGAGAACGCCCGCGGCCTGGCGCGCGGCGCCGAGCGCGACGTACTCGCCCGCGGCGGGAACGACGATCCCGGTGTCGAACACCTGCGCGGCGATGCGCGCGACAGCCTCGTTCGCCGCTGCCCCGCCGATGAGCAACACGCGCCGCGCCACGACGCCCTGGGCCTGGATGGCCTCGAGCCCCACGGCTAGGCCGCACAGCATGCCCTCGATCGCCGCGCGGGCGAAGTTCGGACGGGTCGTGGATGCCAGGGTCAGGCCGCTCAGCGACGCCTGAGCGTCGGGCAGGTTGGGCGTGCGCTCCCCCTCGAACCACGGCACCAGGACGATGCCGCCGGCGCCCGGTTCGGCCTCCAGGGCCAGCGCGCCGAGCTCGTCGTGCGAGACCCCGAGGAGCTTCGCGAACGCGTCGAGCACGCGGGCGGCGTTGAGGGTCGCCACGAGCGGGAGGAAGCGGCCGGTGGCGTCCGCGAAACCGGCGACCGTGCCGGTGGTGTCCCGGGTCGGGTCGTCGGCGACGGCGAACACCGTGCCCGAGGTGCCGAGCGAAACGACGACGTCGCCGGGCCCCGCCCCCAGGCCGAGCGCGGCGCCGGCGTTGTCGCCCGCGCCGGGGGCGACGAGCGCGCCGCCGGGGAGCGTGCCCACGCTCTCCCACGGGCCGAGCACGCGCGGCAGCACCGCGTCGTGGCCGAGGGCACGCACGAACAGGTCACGGTCGTACCCCTCGGCGCCCCAGTACGCCGTGCCCGAGGCGTCGGAGCGGTCGGTCACGAGTTCGTCGAGGCGGGCGTTGCCCGGGCCGAAGCCGCGCAGGCGCCAGGTCAGCCAGTCGTGCGGCAGGGCGACGGCCGCGACGCGCGCGGCGTTATCGGGCTCGGCGTCGCGCAACCAGCGCAGCTTGGTGCCGGTGAACGAGGCGACGGGCACCGAGCCCGTGCGTCCGGCAAAGGCCTCGGCGCCGACCTCGGCGATGAGCTCGCGCGCCGCCGGGGCCGACCGGGTGTCGTTCCACAGCAGCGCGTCACGGATCACACGACCCTCGGTGTCGAGCACGACCATGCCGTGCTGCTGGCCCGCGATCGAGACCGCGGAGACATCGTCGAGGCCGCCGGCCTGGGCGATGGCATCCTGTAGCGCGATCCACCACGCTTCGGGGTCGACGGCGGTGCCGGCGGGATGCGTGGCGCGGCCCTCGCGCACCACGAGCCCGGTCTCGGCGTCGACCACGACGACCTTGCACGACTGCGTCGACGAATCGACTCCCATGACGAGCGCCATGCTCACTCCTTCGTTCTCGTCGCGACCACTCCGGCGCGACGCCTGGTCCGTTCAGTGTCCAGGACACGCCGTTTCCCGGTGGACGGGTGCGGCGTGTCCTGGACACTCAGCGGCTGACGGGGCTGACGGGCTGACGCGGTCCCGGATGCCATGGCATCCGGAACCGCGGGAGAAGCGGGACCGGACGCCCCCCACGGGCATCCGGTCCCGCTCCGGTTCAGCGCGCGCCGAGCAGGTGCTCGGTGGCGAGCTGCTGCAGGCGGACGAAGCCGAAGCCCTTGCCGCCGAGGTACGCGTCGGTGTCGAAGTCCTCGTAGGCCGAGCGGTCGGCGATCAGGTCGTCGTAGGTCTCGCCCTCGTTGAGCGTCGGCTGCGCGAGCTCGAGCACCTTCGCCGCCTCGAGCGCCTCCTGCACCTCGGGGTCGGCGCGGAAGGCCGCGGCGCGCTCCTTCAGCAGCAGGTAGGTGTTCATGTTGGCCGACACCGAGTCCCAGACACCGGTCTCGTCCTCGGTGCGCGAGGGCTTGTAGTCGAAGTGACGCGGGCCGTCGTAGGCCGGGACGCCGCCGGGGCCACCGTTCTCGAGCAGGTCGACGAGCGCGAAGGCGTTGTGCAGGTCGCCGTGACCGAAGACGAGGTCCTGGTCGTACTTGATGCCGCGCTGACCGTTGAGGTCGATGTGGAAGAGCTTGTCATGGTACAGCGCCTGAGCGATGCCAGCGGCGAAGTTCAGGCCGGCCATTTGCTCGTGTCCGACCTCGGGGTTCAGGCCCACGAGCTCGGGACGCTCGAGCGAGTCGATGAACGCGATCGCGTGACCGAGCGTGGGGAGCAGGATGTCGCCGCGGGGCTCGTTGGGCTTGGGCTCGATGGCGAACCGAATGTCGTAGCCCTTGTCGGTGACGTAGTCGCCGAGGAGGTTGACGGCCTCGCGGTAGCGCTCGAGCGCCTGGCGGATGTCCTTCGCGGAGTCGTACTCGGCGCCCTCACGGCCGCCCCACATGACGAACGTCTTCGCGCCGAGCTCGGCGGCGAGGTCGACGTTGCGCAGGACCTTGCGCAGCGCGAAGCGGCGCACGTCGCGATCGTTGGAGGTGAAGCCGCCGTCCTTGAACACGGGGGCCGAGAAGAGGTTCGTGGTCACCATCGGCGTGATGATGCCGGTGGCCTCCATCGCGCCCTTCAGGCGGTCGATCTGCGTCTGACGCTCGGCGTCGGTGGAACCGAACGCGAACAGGTCGTCGTCGTGGAACGTCAGTCCGTAGGCGCCGAGCTCGGCGAGCTTCTCGACGACGTGCACGACGTCGAGGGGCTTGCGGGTGGGGCCGCCGAACGGGTCGGTGCCGTTGTAGCCGACGGTCCAGAGACCGAACGAGAACTTGTCGTCACGAGTGGGGGTGGGCATTCCTGCTCCTTCGCATGGACGCGCACGGTCGAACGCCGAGGCACGGGGTTTGTTGGTGTTCACAACATATACCCCGGATGCCGCCGCGTCCAGGGGGCTCTTCAGATCGAGAGTGCCGTATCGATGACGGCGAAAACCTCGGGGTCCCACGTGAGCGCGCGCTCCCAGGGCAAACCGAAGCCCTCGGCGAAGAAGATGCTGTGGACGTGGTCGGGGAACGAGTGCCGCGCCACGTCGGGGAGCACCGAGGCGGGCACCCCGTCGGCCCGGCCGCTGGTGAGCGAGACCAGGCCGTCGTGGGGCCAGAGCTGGCGCGGCTCGTCGGCGGCGGCGAAGTACCCCGCCCCGATCGCGGTGACCGGGATGCCGTCGAGCACCCCCGCCTGCGCGTCGTTCCAGCCGCGGAGGTACCGGCGCGACACCTCGGCGGCGGCGCCCTGCGAGTTCGCGGCGGCGTAGGGGCGGGCCTCGGCGAAGATCTTCAGGGTCGCGGGGTCGTCATGGGCGTCGGCCTCGGTGATCTCGCCGTCGAGGAAGTCCCCCAGCACCGACCCGTCCCACGGGCTGCCGAGGGTCACGAGCCGCTCCACGCGCGGACCGTCGGTACCGAGCTCGCGGATCGCGGCGCGCGAGAAGAGTCCCCCCATCGAGTGGCCGACGAGCGCGACTGTCTCGAGCGACTGCTCGGCCGCGATCCGGCGCAGGAACGCGGCGAGCGCGACCCCGGCGTCGTCGACGTCGCCGACGGCGTTGATGGTGACCTCGGCCGGCAGCACGACCGGCACGTCGGAGAAGCCCTGCCACCCGGCATCCTCGTGCACCTCCCCCGCACCGATGCGGGCCGGAGCGGTGAAGACCCGGATGCCGCGGTCAAGGAGGTGGGCGCGAAGGGCGGTCATCGTGTTGCCCGCCGCCAGTCCCGTTGCCGCGGCCCGCTCGGGGTCGGTGAAGGGGGTGACGGCGGCACCGCCGGAGACGAGGACGACGGCATCGGTCATGCGCTCAGGCTACCGAGCCGCGCATGTCCGTTCAGTGTTCAAGCCACGCCGTACGCCCTGCGGTCGATGCGGCGTGTCTTGGACACTCGATCCACGCGCGTCAGTGCGGCAGGGCGTCTTCGATCGCGGCGACGACCTCGGGGGCGTCGGGGTGCGTGCGCGGGCTGAAGCGCACGACGCGGCCGTCGGGGGCGACGACGAACTTCTCGAAGTTCCACGAGATGCGGCCCGTCTTGCCCTCGGCATCCGGGGTCTGCGTCAGCTCCTGGTACAGCGGGTGCGCGTGACGGCCGTTGATCTTGACCTTCTCCGACATCGGGAATGTCACCCCCCACGTCGCCGAGCAGTACTCGGCGATCTTGTCTTCGTCGCTGAGCTCCTGCAGGAACTGGTTGCTGGGGAAGCCGATCACGGTGAACCCGCGGTCGGCGTACTTCTTGTGGAGCGCCTCGAGCGCCTCGTACTGCGGGGCGAGCCCGCAGCGCGACGCGACGTTGACCACGAGCGCCGCCTTCCCCTCGGTCAGGGCGCCGAAGGTGGTCTGCTCGCCGCGGATGGTCGTGATCGGGATGCCGGAGAGGTCCATGTTCCGATCCTGGCACCGCCCGCCCCGGCCAGGGCCCGTTCCGATAAACGCGGCCGGCGCGGGCACACGCGTCGCCGTCGCGTTTCCCGGCGCGGCAGGCGTTTATCGCCCCAGGGTGGGACGACGGCACCGGGGCGCGGCACCGGGCCGCGCGCCGCTGACCACCTCGGCGCCGTCGGCCATGGCACAGTGGTCGGATGGTCACGGCGAGCAGGGGCGACGGCATGCGCCGCGCCAACCTCGCGCTCGTGCTGCGCACCGTGCACCGTGACGGTCCGCGGTCGCGCGCCGCCCTGACCGAGGCCACAGGCCTGAACCGCTCCACGATCGCCGATCTGGTGGCCGAGCTCGTCGGCGACGGCCTCGTCGTCGAACGCGCCCCCGACCCCGCCGGGCGCGTGGGACGCCCGTCGCCGACCGTCGCCCCCGATCCGCGGGTGGTCGCCATCGCGGTCAACCCCGAAGTCGACGCGCTCGACATCGGCGCCCTCGCGCTGGACGGCACCCTCGTCGCCCGCGAACGCCTCCCGCAGACCCACCTCCTCACCCCCGAGGGCACCGCGAGCCTCGTCGGCGAGCGCGTCGCGGCGTGGCGTCGCGGTCCGCTGCGCGGCCGTCGGCTCGTCGGCGCGGGCGTGGCGGTCCCCGGCCCCGTCCGCGGGTCGGACGGACGCGTGCGCACGGCCCCGCACCTGGAGTGGACGGATGCCGCCATCGGCGACCTCGTCTCGGGCGCCGCGGGCATCCCCGCCCGCGTGGGCAACGACGCGGCGCTCGGCGCCCTCGCCGAGCACCTGTTCGGCGCGGCGCGCGGGGCACACGACGTCGTCTACCTCAACGGCGGCGCGAGCGGTATCGGTGGCGCCGTGATCGTCGGCGGCCTCCTCCTGGGCGGCGCGGGCGGGTACGCCGGCGAGTTCGGCCGCAACCGCCCCGGCATCCTCGACGCGGCCGACCGGCGCTCCGCCGACGGCGTGCTCGAAGACGAGGTGAGCCGCGCGCGCCTGCTCGCGGTCCTCGGTCTCGACGAGGCCGACGACGCCACCCTCGACGACGCCCTGGCCACCTCCCACGACCCGTCGGTGCGGGCCGAGACCGCGCGCCAACGGCGCATTCTCGCCACGGCTCTGGCCAACGCCGCGAACGTGCTCAATCCCTCGGTCGTGGTGCTCGGCGGCTTCCTCGCCACGCTCGCGGCGCTCGATCTCGACGCGCTCGACGACTCCGTCCGCGCGCAGACCATGCCCGCCTGCGCGGAGGGCCTGCGCCTGAGCGTCGCCGGACTCGGTGAGAATCGCCTGCTCGTGGGGGCCGCCGAGGCCGTGTTCGAGGCGGAGCTGTTCCCCACGCCCTGAGCCCGTGGCATCCGCCCGCCCCAGAAGGGGGGAGGATGGAACCGGACCGACGGAGGACCCATGATCCAGACACGACCTGCCGGAGCGAACTGGTCGGGGAACCACCGCTATCGCGCGGCCGACACTTTGCTTCCCGCCGACCTCGACGAGTTGGCCGCGGCGATCCCGGGAGCGGAGTCCCTGCGCGTGCAGGCGACCCGGCACACCTTCAACGACATCGGCGACACCGAGGGCGCGCTCGTCTCGCTCGAACGGATGCCGGTGAGCATCGAAGTCGCGGGCGAGCGCGTGCGCGTCGAGGGTCTCGTGACCTTCGCGCAGCTGGCCCCCGTCCTCGAGGCCGAGGGGCGCGCCCTGCACAACCTCGGCTCGCTCCCCCACATCTCGGTCGCCGGGGCGACGGCCACCGGCACCCACGGATCCGGCACCCGCAACGGCAACCTCTCCAGCGCCGTGACCGCGGTAGAGATCATGGATGCCACGGGCACGGCGCACCGCATCGACCAGGACCACGCGTGGTTCCCCGCCGCCGCCCTCTCGCTCGGAGCGCTCGGAGTCGTCACGGCGGTGGAGCTTCGCACCGAGCCGACCTACACCGTGACCCCGCAGGTGTACACCGGTCTCGCCTGGGACGCGATCATCGCCGACCCGGAGCGCCTGTTCGCCAGCGCGCGCAGCGTCAGCATCTTCACCACCTGGGGCGACCCCGACGACGACCTCGTCTGGACGAAGGCGGCCGACGGCGACGAGGCCGACGCGCTCCTGCGCGGCCTCGGCGCCCGCCCCCTGCAGGGCCCGCTGCACCTCGGGCGCATCCGCACGGTGAACAACACCACGGAAATCGGCACTCCCGGCCCCTGGCACACGCGCCTGCCGCACTTCCGGGCGGATGCGCTGCCGAGCGACGGAGACGAGATCCAGTCCGAGTACTTCGTTCCGCTCTCCGCGGCGCGCGAGGCGCTGACGGCCGTGCGCGAGATCGCCCCGTCGTTCGCGGAGCAGCTGCTGGTGAGCGAGCTTCGGACCGTGGCATCCGATGGTCTGTGGCTCAGCCCCGCGTTCGAGCGCGACGTGCTCGCCGTGCACTTCACGTGGCGCAACGACAACGCGGGAGTGGCCGCCGTCCTCCCGCACGTCGAGGAAGCGCTGGCCCCCTTCGACGTCCGCCCGCACTGGGGCAAGGCGTTCACCCTGCCGGGTTCCTCCGTGCGCGCCACGCTCACCCATGCCGACGACTTCGCCGGGGTCGCCCGGGAGGTCGATCCGCGCGGGGTCTTCCGCAACGCCTTCCTCGAGCGCACGCTGGAGCTCTGACGCGTCGGGGTTCCCGCGGGGGCATGGCCGGAAGCCGCCCCGCCGACGCGTGACCTAAGCGCCACGAACGGGCGATCCGACGGGTGAAGGAGCCGACGGGACTCCCCGCGCGCGGGGAGCGAGGGGCTGCGGCCCTCCCGGGGCGGTCCAGAGTGGGGGCGACCCGCCCATCATCCGAGAGCCCCCATGCCCGCTGAGCCGACGCCCCGTGCAGGCTGGGTCGCGGTCGCGTCCGGTGCGCTCGACGTCCGCGGCTCGACCCTGTTCGCACCCGAAGCCGAGATCCTCCTTGCCCCGGCGATCCCGGGGGAGGCGATGTGCCTGACCGGCGCGGGCGCGGCCCTGTGGCGCCGGCTCGTCGAGGACGGTCCGCTCACGGTTCTCGACGAGGGCGAACGGGCGATCGTCGACGAGATGTCCGCGCTCGGCATCGCCGCTCGCGATGCCGACCATCCGGCGCGGATCGCCCACCTCGACGTGCCCGTGCTGTCCTCGCCCATGCATGAGCTCGTGTACGCCGTCACGGCGCGCGTCGCCACCGCACACGGCATCCCGTGCGTCTTCGTCAAGGGACCGGCGCTGCACCATCAGGGTCTGCGCGACCGCGAACACTCGGGCGACGTCGACGTCTGGTGCCACCCGCGGCAGTGGAATGCCCTCGCCGAGGCGCTCACCGCGTGGGGATGGCGCCGCGAACCCGATCCCTGGCACGGCACCGCGGTGCATCACACCGCGACGATGACGCCCCCGGGGTGGGGGTGCGAGATCGACGTGCACCGGCGCGTGCCCGGGCTCGCGCTCGACGACGAGCAAGCCTTCGAGGCCGTCGCTCGACGGTGCACCGCCGTCGTCTATGCGGGCGTGGAGGTCGCCGTCCCCCGGCGCGACACCCACGCGGTCCTCGCCGCGGTGCACGCGGTGCGCCCGGAGATCGGAGCCGGCGCGCGCTCCGCGGCGGCCTCGACCGCGGCCGCGACCATGCTCGCCGCCGCCGCCGGCAGCGCGGAACGGGCGTGCGAACTCGGGGCGGTCCCGGTCCTGCGGGCGGAGCTGAGCGGCCTCCTCCCCGCCGAGGTGCTCGACGCCCACGCGTCCGCGCGGCCACACGATTGGCACTGGCGCGGCGAGCCGAACACGGTGCGGGCGTACTGGCACGCCCTGCGCGACGAGCCGGCGAGCGTGCGTCTGCGCGTTCTCTGGCGCTTCGTCTGGCCGCCGGACGACATCGCCCTGGCCTCCGCCCGGCACGCCGGGGATGCCGAGACCGGCCCGAACGCGGCGCGGTGGCGTCGTCTGACGCGGGGAATGCGCAGCGTTCTCCGCCGCCGCCGCTGACGGGCCCGGCGAATCAGCGACGGCCCTGCCGACGGCGCCGC
The DNA here is from genome assembly GCF_057167165.1 of Microbacterium sp. ZW3a. Lineage (NCBI taxonomy): Bacteria > Bacillati > Actinomycetota > Actinomycetes > Micrococcales > Microbacteriaceae > Microbacterium > Microbacterium sp. ZW3a. Next base: position 2,667,098 of record NZ_CM169903.1, read on the forward strand.
TCCGCCCGCGTCGTCGGCGGCGCCTCCTCGACGGCCTCCTCGCGCTCGATCCCCCGGCGGGTGGCGAGGACGAAGAGCGGAATCAGCACCGACGCCGAGAGCGGCCCCCATCCGACGAGAGCAAAGGGCGTCTCCGTCGCCCCCACCGCCAGCAGGCCGAGGACGAATGCGATTCCGACGACGGAGGTCGATCTCACCGGGTCGCCCGCAGAGCCCGCGAAGGCGAGGAAGAGGACGACGAGCCATCCCGCCAGCACGAACGCGCCCCCGAGGACGAGCGTGGTGAGCACGAGGTTGTGGCCGTGGCTGGCCGCGCTCGAGAGGGCGTCTCGCAGCGCGGCGTAGTTGTCGGCGTACCAGTGAGCCCCGAGGCCGAACAGCCCGTGATCGCCGAGGGCGGCGCGGTTGTGGATCCAGATCGCCCCGCGATACGTGTACGCCTCGGGGTCGGTCTCGCGGAAAGGGAGGCTGATCACCGTGATCAGCGCCCCCACCGCACCGACCCCGCTGACGGCGAGGAACGCCGGACGCGGGAGCAGGCGCGAGAGCAGCAGCACGGCGACGATCACCCCCGCCCCCACGAGGGCCGTTCGGGACGAGGTCAACACCAGCGCCCACGCAACGACCCCGAACGCGGCCCAGCGGAGCGGCCACCACGGGAGGAGAAACACGAACGGCAGCGTGAACGCGAGATACATCCCGAGGATGTTCGAGTGCGAGAAGATCCCCGCGAGCAGCGGAGCGCCGGTGATCGACTTCTCGAACAGCCCGACGCCACCCGAGATGAGCACCGTCGAGGGCGACAGGTACATGACGACGATCGAACCCGCGGCCACCACGGCACCGACGTACCCCAAGACGACGAGATCGCGCGGTTTCACCCGCACAGTCACCAGCAAGACCCCCGCGGCAGCGGTCAAGAGCAGGCCGAGGCTGGGCGGACGTCCGTGCAGGAACTCGTTCGCCGCGAGCAGCAGACCGGGAAGCGCGACCACGAGCAGCCCCGGGCCAGACACCCGCGAGAAGAGCAAGAAGAGCAGCGCCGCCGCCGCGGCGACGACCGGCACGAGCATGCTCCCGACGTCGGAGATGGCCGCGGCGAGCGGCGCCGTGGCGGTCTTTCCCTCGATGTAGCGGGAGCGATCCGTCACGAGCGTCTCGATGAGGGGCCCGACGAGGGAGTACGCGCACAGCAGCACGACCATGATCCGCCGCGCCACCGGGGAGTCGACTAACCCGTTCGCCGTGGCGGACGGCGGAGCGGAGGGGCGTCGTCGACTGGCTAGCGTGCTCACGGCCGACACCGTACAGCCCGAGAGGGGCGCCATGACCTCGAGTTCCGTCGCCTCTCCGCGTCGCCGCGGCGCGGTCTTCCTGCTCGGCGCGCAGTGGGGGCGGTATCTGTCCCAGATCGTCGGCATCGTCGTGCTGGCTCGACTTGTCGGACCGGCCGATTTCGGCATCGTCGCCATCGGCGCCGCGGTCGCCGGGCTGGCCGCCGTGCTCGGCGACTTCGGACTGAGCATGGCGGCGTTGCGTGCCCCGGCGCTCAGCGCGCAGCAGCGGACGAACCTGTTCTGGACCAATACCTCGATCGGCCTGCTCGCCGCCGGTCTCGTGCTGGCCGTGGCGGTGCCCGTCAGCGTCGCCGTCGGCGATGACCGTCTCGTCGTCGTCCTGGCCCTCCTCGCGCCCGCGTTCGTCCTGCGGTCGGCGAGCGCCCAGTTCCGCGTCGAGCTCAACCGTTCCGGGCGCCTCGGCCGTCTGGCCGCGTCGGAACTGACCGGGGATCTCCTGGGCCTCGGCACCGCGATCGTCTTCGCGCTCCTCGGGGGCGGGTACCTCGCACTCGCCTCGCAGGGGACCGTCGCCGCGCTCATCACGCTCGTCCTGGTCGTGGCGCTGACACCGTGGCATCCGGGGCGCCCCCGCCGCGGAGCCGACATGCGCGGCCTCCTGACCTTCGGGGGCCACACGTTCGTCGTCCACCTGCTGAACTACGCCTCCACCAACGTCGGCATCGTGATGCTGGGGCGCACGACCACGGATCAGGCGGTCGGTCTGTTCAGCCGGGCGATTCAGCTGGTGAATCTTCCGATCGATCAGCTCATCACGCCCCTGACCCGTGTCGTGGTCCCGGGCCTTTCGGATGCCACCGATCCCCCGCCGCTCGTCACCCGACTGGCGAGGTATCAGACGCTGTTGAGCTACCCGGCTCTGGCCTACCTCAGCCTCTTCGCGGCCACCGCGGAACCCGCCATCACCGTCGTGCTGGGCGGGGAGTGGACGGGCGCCGCGGTATTCGTCCCCGTCCTCGCCGTCGGCGCCCTGTTCCAAACCCTCGGGTACCCGCAGTACTGGGCGTTCGTCGCCACGGGCAGGTCGGGGCTGCTGTTGGCGTGCGAAGCCATCGGCCGGCTCCTGATGATCGGACTCGTGATCACGCTGTCGACAATGGGGCCCCTCGGCGTCGCGACGGCGATGGCGATCGGCCAGTTCGTCCTGTGGCTCATGGCGTTCCTCCTCCTGCCCCGGGCAGGCGTCTCGTCGGCGACCCTCGCCCGAGCGGGCCTCCGACCGGTCGCGGTCTTCCTCACGTCGTGCGCCGTGGCATCCCTCGTCGATGCGTGCTTCTTCACCCCGCTCGACGCGGGAGGGCGTCTGCTCGCGACCGGGGCGACCTGGGCCATCGTCGTCGGTGCGCTGCTCTTGCTCGTCGCCCGCCGAGACCTCCGCGCGCTGGGGGGTCTCACGCGCCGTCGCTGATCGGCGCCGCCCGTGAAGTCGATTCGTCGAGAGGTTCCCATGCCGCGCACCGACGACGCCGAAGTCCGCCGCTGATGGCGCGGTGCCTCGTGATCGGCGCCAACGGCTTTCTGGGCGCTCGCCTCTCGGACGCGCTTGCCCGGGCCGGCCACGACGTGACGGGTTTCGATCGCTTCAGCCGTGGCATCCGCGCGTTCTCGTCTCCCGACATCGCGGTGATCGCCGGAGACTTCCTCAATTCGGCCGACCTGGCCGCCGCGCTCGAGGGCCAGGACTACGTCTTCCACTTCCTCTCGACCACGACGCCGGCGACGGCCGACAGCGAACCCACCGTCGATCTGCGCACCAACGTCAGCCAGAGCATCGAGCTGCTGTCCCTGTGCGTCGCCGCCGGCGTCCAGCGGGTGTTCTACGCCTCCAGCGGCGGCGCCATCTACGGCCCGCAGCCGCGACGCGTCTTCGCCGAGGACACCCCCCTCGCCCCGGTCTCCCCGTACGGCATCGGCAAGCTGACCGTCGAGCGCTACCTCGACTACTACGCCACGACCGCCGGGCTGGATGCCGTGGCCCTGCGCATCTCGAACCCGTACGGCCCGCACGCCAACCCGGCCAAGCGCCAGGGCATCATCCCGCTCACGCTCGACCGGATCCGCCGCGGCGAGGCGGTGGTGCAGGTGGGCGACGGCTCCATGGTGCGCGACTACATCCACGTCGACGACCTCGTCGCCCGCGTCCTCCGGATGGTCGAGACCCCGCCCGTGCACCGGGCCTACAACCTCGGCAGCGGCCACGGTCACTCGGTCGCGGAGGTCTTCGCCGCCATCCGGACGGTGGTCGGCCACGACTTCGAGATCGCCGTCGTTCCCAAGCCCGCGACCTTCGTCGACCACGTCGTTCTCGACGTGTCGCGGTTCCGCCGAGAATACGGCGCCGACGACGACCAGACCCTCGCCGAGGGGATCGCCCACACCTGGAAAGAGATGGCGACGCGATGACCCGTGTGCTGCACGTGACCGAGGCGATGAGCAGCGGTGTGCTGAGTCTGGTCGACAGTCTTTCCCGGCGCCAGGCCGAGGAGGGCGCCGAGGTCGGCGTGCTCTTCGCGCCCCGCCCCGACACCCCGACCGACGCGGTGCTGCGCGCGCGATTCGACCCTCGCGTCGGGCTGGAACGCGTGGCGACCGGCGGCCACGTCCGTGATCTCCGCGCGCTCTCCGCCGCCGTGGTGCGTCGCGCCACCGAGGTCGACATCGTGCACCTCCACTCGAGTTACGCCGGCGCGGTCGGGCGCCTCGCGCTGCGGCGGAGACTGCCCGCTGACCGCGTCTTCTACTCTCCCCACGGCTTCGCCTTCCTGCGCCTGGATGTGCCGGCACCCGTGCGCCACGGCATCCGGGGCCTGGAGCGCCTGCTCGCGCGCCGCTCCACTCTGGTGCTGACCTCGCCCTCGGAGTACGCGCTGGCCGAGAGCGATCTGCGCCCCGCTCGCGCTCACCTGCTGCGCACCGGCGTCCCCTCCGACTCCATTCGTCTACAGCCGCGCGCGGTGGCACCCGACCGGCGTCCCGTCGTCGGCATGATCGGGCGCGTCACCGCGCAGAAGGCGCCGTGGCGCTTCGCGGCGGCGGCCAGAGCCCTGTCGGGACAGGCCGATTTCGTGTGGATCGGTGGCGGATCCGAGCGCGACGAGCGGCGGTGGTTCGCCGACTCTCCCGTCCGTGTCACGGGGTGGGTCTCCCCGGAGCAGCTGACCGACCTCATCGACTCGATCGACGTCCTGCTCTTTCCCTCGCTGTGGGAGGGCATGTCGCTCTCGCTCATCCAGGCGCAGGCGCAGGGGATCCCCGCCGTCGTCTCCGACGTCGTCGGCAACCGTGACAGCGTGCAGCACGGGCTCACGGGGTTCGTGTGCGCCGACGACGACGAGCTCATCGACGCCACCGACCGGCTGCTCGCCCACCCCGACCTCCGCGCACGAATGTCGCGCGCCGCGCGGGAGTGGGCTCGCCACGCCCTGATCGACGACGCGATCGGCCGCGATTCCCTGGAGCTGTACCGCCGGACCGCGGAGCACGCCCGAGCGAGCACGGTGTGATCGTCGTCAACGCCCGGTTCCTCACGCAGAAGACCACCGGCATCCAGCGGTTCGCCACCGAGATCACGCGCGAGCTCCTCGAGCTCCGATCCGATGTCGTCCTCGCGGCGCCGCGGGGCACGATCGACCTCGCCGGGCTCGACCCCGCCGCCCTCCAGCGCGTGGGGCGGCTCACCGGTCACGCGTGGGAACAGGTCGACCTGCCGCTGTTCGCGCGTCGGCGGCGTGCGCTCCTCCTCGGCCTCGCCAGCACCGGTCCCGTCTGGTACCGGCCGCAGGTGTCGACCCACCACGACATCACCTACGTCCGGCATCCCGAGAGCTTCGGTCGGCGCTTCCGTGCGCTGTACGGAGTGATCGTCCCGCGGTTGATCGCGCACAGCGCGCATCTCCTCACGGTCAGCGACTTCTCCCGGGCCGAGATTGCGCAGCACTTCGGTGTCGCACCCGAGACCTTCACCGTCGTCGCGAACGCCGCCGACGAGCGATTCCGTCCCCGCGGGCCCGGCGTCGACGCCGCGCCCGGACGCTACCTCCTGGCAGTGTCTTCGCCCAACGCGCACAAGAACTTCGCCCGCATGATCGAGGCCTTTCAGCGGGTCTCGCGCGCGCACCCGGATGTCGAGCTCCGGGTGGTGGGAGGACAGACGCGCAGCTTCTCCCGCCAGGAGTACGGCGACCGCACCGCGCGAGTACGGTTCCTCGGTCGCGTCGACGACGATGAGCTCGCCGAGCTGTACCGCGGCGCGCTGGCCTTCGTCTTTCCGTCGCTGTACGAGGGGTTCGGCATCCCCCCGCTCGAGGCGCAGCGGTGCGGGTGCCCGGTGATCGCCGCGCGCGCCGCGTCGATGCCGGAGGTCCTCGGGGACTCGGCCCTGTTCGTCGATCCGTACGACGTCGATGACATCGCGCGGGCGATGTCCACGGTCATCGATGATCCGCGGGTCCGGGACCGGCTGGTGGCCGAGGGGGCGCGCAACGCCGCCCGGTTCTCGTGGCGCGCGTCGGCCGAGCGGGTCTCCCGCGTGCTCGACGACGTCCTCGCCGTCGCCGCGGCCCCCGCGCACCCGTTGCCCTGACGCCGGCATCGACGCGGGGCGAGTGGCATCCCCGGATTCGTCAAGGGTGCCGCCGTCGACAGTGACGCGCCCTACTCTCACGGGCATGAGCACCGAACGCGACCAGTTCACCTTCGACAACCCCGTCACCCGCTACGCCCGCGTCGAACCGCCCGTGCAGCACCAGCCGGAGCCGGGCGTGCAGGCCGACATGACCCCGGTCCCCGACCTCGGCGAGAAGACCTACCGCGGCCTCGGCCGGCTCGTCGGCCGCAAGGCCCTCATCACCGGCGGCGACTCGGGCATCGGGGGCGCCGTCGCCATCGCCTTCGCGCGCGAGGGCGCCGACGTCGCGATCGTCCACCTCCCCGACGAGCAGCGCGACGCCGACCACGTTCTCGCGCAGATCCGGGATGCCGGCCGCACCGGCGTCTCGATCGCGACCGACATCACCGACCCCGGCGCGTGCCGTGCCCTCGTCGCCGACGCCGTCGAGGCGCTGGGCGGGCTCGACATCCTCGTCAACAACGCCGGCAAGCAGGTCATGGTCGAGAAGGTCGATGACCTCTCCGACGAGCAGTTCGAGCAGACGTTCCGCACGAACGTGTTCGCCCCCTTCTGGATCACCAAGGCCGCGCTCGCGCACCTCCCGGAGGGCGGGACGATCATCAACACCGCGTCGCTCGAGGCCTATGTTCCCGCCCCCGACCGGCTCGACTACGCCGCCACCAAGGCCGCGATCAACAACCTGTCCAAGGGGCTCGCCCAGCAGCTGGCCTCCCGTGGCATCCGGGTCAACGTCGTCGCGCCGGGACCCACGTGGTCGGCGCTGCAGGTGAGTCAGGGTGTCTCCGACGAGCAGATGGAGCACTTCGACGACGAGAGCACGTACCAGCGCGCCGGGCAGCCCGCCGAGATCGCGCCCGCGTTCGTCTTCCTCGCCTCGGCGGAGTCGAGCTACGTCTCGGGCGAGACGCTGAACGTCAACGGCGGCATGGTCACGCCGTAGGCCGCGGCCGGGGCGGGGCGGGTGCCCGCGGCGAACCCGGCGCGCCGCGGGCCGAACTCCTGAGCTTCCGCGCTCGTGCGGCCCCTTTTCGGCGGCTGCGGGGCGGGACGGCCCCGATTCTCAGGAGTTCGGCCCGCAGACTCGGGGCGGCCGCCGCACAGCCCAGGTCTGCACGGACCGGATACCCGCCCGCGGGCCGGGCCTTGCGCAAAACGTCCGCTCCCGCAACCGGCCCCTTCCCCACCGCCGAGTGCGGGAGCGTGAGGATATGCCCACGCACGAAGCCACCCCGGGCGAGGCGCCCGTCACCCTGTACCTGCTCCACGCCCTGGGGGCCAGCTCCGCCTCCTTCGCCCGCCTCGGCGAACTCCTCGAGGGGCGGGTGCGCGTGCGCGGGATCGATCTGCCCGGTTTCGGATCGGCCGCGACCGCGCCGGATTCCTCGCTCGACGAGACCGCCGACCACGTCATCGAGGCGCTCTCGGCCCACCCCGGCGGACGATGGATGCTGGGCGGCCACAGCATGGGCGGAAAGATCGCCGGGCTCGTGGCATCCCGTGTCCTCGGGGGCGAGGCGCCGCTGGCCGGGCTCAGCGGCATGGTGCTGATGGCGCCGTCCCCGCCGCGCCCGGAACCCATGGACGAGGAGCGGCGCGCCCTCATGCTCTCGTGGGTCGCCGACGGCGCGATCTCGGAACAGGATGCCGAGACCTTCATCGACCAGAACACGGCCCGGCCCCTCGACCCCGCGGCGCAGACCCTCGCCCTCGCCGACCTGCGCCGCACCTCGCCGACGGCGTGGCGGGCGTGGCTGGAGACGGGGAGCCGGATCGACGCCCGTGACGAGGTGGGCCGCCTCGACCTCCCGGTGCTCGTGCTGGCGGGAGAGGACGACGCCGACCTCGGTGCGTCCGCGCAGCCGGAGCTGCTCTCGGGTGTGTACCCCCGCGCGCGGTTCCACTCCCTCGCCGATACCGGGCACCTGATCCCGCTCGAGCGCGCCCCCGAGGCCGCCGCGGCGATCGCCCACTTCGTGACCGACGAGGTGCTCGCCGGCCCTGCGATCCCCGATGACTGGGCGCGGCTCATCGCCGGCGACCGCGTGGACGCCCTCGCGCGCGGCGCGCTGAACCGCCGGGCCGTCCCCGACGACCGCGGCTACGCTCCGCGCGTGCTCGATCTCGCGCAGCTGACACTCCTGCGCGAGATCGCCGACCTCGTCGTGCCCCAGGACGGACCCGCGATCGACATCGCCGCCCGGGTCGACGCGCAGCTCGCGCGCGGCGACGGCGACGGGTGGCGCCGTGACGGCCTCCCGCCCGACCCCGAGGCGTACCGTGCGGGTCTGACCACGCTCGCAGCGGTCTGGCCGACCGACCCCGTCGAGCGGGAGGAGGTGCTCCGCACCGCGATCGAGGGCGCAAGCACCGCCGAGGGCCCCCTGGATGCCGAACTCCTCGCGGCGTGGCTCGAGGACGCCCGTGTCGACCTGGTGCGCCAGTGGCTCGCCCACCCCGCGAGCATGGCCCGCACCGGCTTCGACGGTTTCGCCACGGGAGGAACCCTGCCCATCCGGGGGTACGTGCACCTCGAGCTGGGGCGCCGCGAGGACTGGGAACCCGCCGGTGTCGGCGGAACGATCGCGACGGGAGACCCCGCGTGAACCTGGACGGAATGCGCACCTACGGCGCCGACGACATCGTCGACGTCGTCGTCGTCGGCACGGGAGCGGGCGGTGCGCCGCTGACCGCCGAGTTCGCCCGGCGGGGGCTGTCGGTGGTGGCGCTGGAAGCCGGCCGCGACTTCGCGCTCGACGACCTCACCGCCGACGAGATCGAGGCGCTCGAGATCAACTGGATGTCGGAGCGGCTGAGCGGCGGCGAGGATCCGGTCGCGTTCGGGGCGAACAACAGCGGCCGGGGCGTGGGCGGATCCACCCTGCACTGGGGAGCGTTCAGCCCGCGCCCCGATGCGCGCGACCTGCGGCTGCGCTCCGAGACCGGCGAAGGCCGCGACTGGCCTCTCGACCCCGCCGAGCTTCTCTCGTACGTCGCGCGGGTCGAGGGTGACATCGGGGTATCCGGTCCGACGCCGTACCCGTGGGATCCGACGCGCGAGTACGCCTACGCCCCGCCGGCCCGCAATGCGTCGGCGAACCTCGTCGCCCGCGGGTGCGAGGCCCTCGGCATCCGGTGGGCCGACGCGCCCGCCGCCGTGCTCACCCGTGCGCGGCTGCAGGACCACCACGGCGAGCGCGGCTCGTGCGTCAACTGCGGCGCGTGCCACCAGGGGTGCCGAACGGATGCCAAGGCCACCACCGCCAACACCTACCTCCCGGCCGCGGTGGCCGAGGGGGCCGAGATCCGCACCGGCGCGATGGTGCACGACATCGAGCTCGACGCGCGCGGGCACGTCGCCGCGGTCGTGTACCGGCAGGGCGGCGTCGACGTGCGCCAGCGCTGCCGTGCGCTCGTGCTCGCCGGCGGAGGCGTCGAGACCCCCCGCCTGCTGCTGCACACCGGGATCGCCAACGGCAGCGGGCACGTGGGCCGCAACTTCCTCGCGCACGGCGCGACGCAGGTGTGGGGCCGGTTCGACGAGCCGGTCCGGGGGCACCGCGGGTATCCCTCCGCGGTCATCACCGAGGACATGCTGCGCCCGGACGACGCCGACTTCGCCGGCGGATACCTCGTGCAGAGCCTGGGCGTCATGCCCCTGACCTTCGCGACGACGGTCGCCCGGGGCGGCGGGTTGTGGGGCCGTGAGCTGATGCAGCGTCTCGACCAGGCGCAGCACATGGCGGGGATCGGCATCAACGGGGAGTGCCTGCCGTCGGACGGCAACCGCCTCGAGCTCGCCGACGAGACCGACGAGGTCGGCATTCCTCTGGCTCGGGTGAACTTCACGGCCGGGCCGAACGAGAAGGCGCTCGACCGGCACGCCACCGCTTTCCTGCAGCGGGTGATGGAGGCGGCGGGCGCGCGCGAGACCCTGGTGCTCTCCCGCTCGGCGCACACCGTCGGCACGTGCCGCATGTCGGCCGATCCCGACGACGGCGTCGTGGATGCCGACGGGCGCTCGCACGAGATCCCGAACCTGTGGATCTGCGACAACTCGGTGTTCCCCTCGGCCCTGGCCGCGAACCCCGCGCTGACGATCATGGCCCTGTCGCTGCGCACCGCCGACCGCTTCCTCGCGGCCTGAGGCCGCGCGCGGCGGGGGCTGGCGCCCGCGCTGAGGACACACGTTCGGGTCGAACGCACACGCTGCGGACGTCTGGAACGTGGGGCTTCGTCCCGAACGTGTGCTCTCGGCACCGCGCGCGGCCGGCAACCGGCGAGGCGCGGGAGAGAATGGATGCCATGAAGCTCGCGCACCTCGTCCGGTTCGCCGTCCTCGCCGAGGAACTGCACTTCCCGCGCGCGGCCGAGCAACTCGGCATCCCTCTCGCCTCGCTGTACACGACGATCGACAAGCTCGAGGAGGAAGTGGGGCAGCCGCTGGTGTCGCGGACGCCCCCCACGCTCCTGACGCCCGCCGGGGTGTTGCTGCTCGACGAGGCGCGGGCGCGTATCGCCGACGCTCCTCCACAGGCCGCCACGGCGCCCCAGCCGCAGGGCGGCAAGGCGCGCGCATCGAAGGGCAAGGGCCGCGCCCCGATCGTGAAGGGTCAGCCCAAGCCGTACAAGAAGCGCCAGGGGCGCTGACGCTCCGGGGCCCGCACCCGGCACCCGGCACCCGGCATCCGGCATCCGGCATCCGGCACCCGGCATCCGGCATCCGGCATCCGGCGATAAACGCCGCCCGCGGTGAGAAACGCGCGCAGCCCGCGTTTGCCGGCGCCGCAAGCGTTTATCGACGGAGGAGGGGACGCCGACGCCCCGTCACGCCTCCGTCACGCGACCGGACTCGACGCGCCAGTGGCGGTCGGTGCGGACGGCGTCGAGCATGCGGCGGTCGTGCGTGACCAGCAGCAGCGTGCCGGTGTAGGACTCCAGCGCCTGCTCGAGTTGCTCGATCGCGGGCAGGTCGAGGTGGTTCGTGGGCTCGTCGAGCACGAGCACGTTCACCCCGCGCGCCTGCAGCAGCGCCAGCCCCGCGCGCGTGCGCTCGCCCGGCGAGAGGCCGTCGACGGGCCGCGTCACGTGCGCGGCTGCGAGGCCGAACTTTGCCAGCAGCGTGCGCACCTCGGCCGCGGTCATCTCGGGAACGAGCGCCTCGACCATCTCGGCCAGCGGGCGCTCCCCCACCAGCAGCGACCGCGCCTGGTCGATCTCGCCGATCGCGACGCTCGTGCCGAGGCTCGCCGAGCCCTCGTCGGGCGCCTGACGACCCAGGATGCCACGCAGCAGCGTCGTCTTCCCGGCACCGTTCGGCCCGGTGATGCCGATGCGCTCCCCCGCGTTCACCTGCAGCGAGATCGGTCCCAGGGTGAACGAGCCCTGCCGGAACACCGCGCTCGAGAGTGTGGAGACCACGGAGCTCGAGCGGGGCGCGGAGCCGATCGTGAACTCCAGCTTCCACTCCTTACGCGGCTCCTCGACCTCATCGAGCCGCGCGATCCGGCTCTCCATCTGCCGCACCTTCTGCGCCTGTTTCTCACTCGATTCCATCGATGCCTTGCGGCGGATCTTGTCGTTGTCGGGCGACTTCTTCATCGCGTTGCGCACGCCCTGGCTCGACCACTCCCGCTGGGTACGGGCGCGGGCGACGAGGTCGGCCTTCGTCTCGGCGAACTCGTCGTACTTCTCGCGCGCCTGACGCCGCAGGGTCGCGCGCTCCTCGAGAAAGGCGTCGTAGCCGCCGCCGTAGACGCGATGGGAGTTCTGCGCCAGGTCGAGCTCGAGCACGCGAGTGACCGACCGGGCGAGGAACTCGCGGTCGTGGCTGACGAGCACGACACCGCCGCGCAGCCCCGTCACGAACCGCTCGAGACGCTCGAGGCCGTCGAGGTCGAGGTCGTTCGTCGGCTCGTCGAGCAGGGCGATGTCAAAGCGCGAGAGCAGCAGCGCCGCCAGCCCCACGCGCGCGGCCTGCCCGCCCGACAGGCCCGTCATCAGCGCGTCCGGGCCGACGTCGAGCCCGAGGTCGGCGAGCACCACCGGCATCCGCTCGTCGAGGTCGGCGGCGCCGCTCGCGAGCCATCGCTCCAGGGCAGTGGCGTAGGCGTCATCGGCTCCCACGGCGTCGGGGTCGCCGAGGGCGGCGGCCGTGGCATCCATTTCGCGCGTCGCTTCGGCGCACCCGGTGCGGCGGGCGAGGTACTGCGCGACAGACTCACCGGGCACGCGCTCGTGCTCCTGCGGCAGCCAGCCGACGAAGGCATCGGCCGGGGCGAGCGCGATCGATCCCGCCTGCGGCTCGTCGACGCCGGCGAGCAGGCGCAGCAGCGTGGACTTGCCCGCGCCATTGGCCCCGACGACGCCGATCACCTCACCCGGGGCGACCGTGAGGTCGACGCCGTCGAAGAGGGTGCGGTGTCCGTAGCCGCCGGCGAGACCCTGGGCGACGAGCGTGGCGGTCATCCCCCGATTCTTCCAGGGCCGGGCCGCGGTGTCGGTACGTCGCCCACGCCCGAGCAGCCGTGCGGGAGCAGCAGCGTGCAGCGTGCAGCAGCCGAGCGGCCCACACCCGAGCGGCGATAAACGCGATTCCCAGCGAGAAACGCGCCGCGCCCCCGTTTCTCGCTGGGAATCGCGTTTATCGGGAGGGAAAGGAGCCTCGCCGCAGGGGAAGGAGCCCCGCCGCCGCCGCGCCGCTGCCCCGCCGCGCCGCCCCGCCGCCGCCCCGCCGCTCCGCCGCCGCCGCCGCCCGCCCGCGATAAACGCGATCCGCGGCGAGAAACGCGCGGCGCCGCCGTTTCTCGCCGGGAATCGCGTTTATCAGGAAGAGGAGGGGGAGCCACGCCGCCCCCGCCGCTGCCGCACGCCCGGCGGGCTCACGTGAAGCGGTCGAGCCCGCCCCAGCCGCCCACCCACGCCTCGAGGTGCGGCTCGTCGCGCAGCAGATGAATCCCGGATGCCACGACCTCCCCCGCCGTGAACCCCACCGGCGCACCCCAGCGCTCGGCGCGGCGACGGGCGCGGCGCGCGACGGCGGCGCCGACCGGCGTTCCGTGGGCGGCGCGGACGTCGAGGCGCCCCTCCTCGCCCTGGCCGAGTGCCGTCAGCCGCGCGGCGAGGCCGTCGGTGTCCTGCACGAGCACGGGGCGGTCGAGGCGCCACACCACCCGCGCGTCGGGCACCGCCCCGGCGCGTACGCGCGGGTCGGCGGCGAGCGCGGCGGCGGACGGCGGCGCGTCGAGCACGACGACGGCCCGGGGGAACGCGGCCAGCACGGAGTCGACGCAGAGGAACATCGCCGCCTCGGGGTGCTCCCCCGCGAGGTGTACCACCAGGTCGGGGGTCGCTGGGAGGAGGCCCCGGCCGGCGGACCCGGCGACGGGGATGTCGGCCGCCAGACGCAGCGTCTGGCGGTTGCCCTCGCGCGCGCGATCGAGGTCGCGGCCCGACCAGTCGGGGCCGTCGTGCCAGGCCACCGCGTCGGGCACGTGGGCGAGCACGGCGCCGGCCTGCCAGGCGCGATGCGCCCACTCCCAGTCCTCGCCGCCGTACACGGTGAACGACTCGTCGAAACCGCCGACCTCGTCGAACAGCGCCCGCGAGCACGCCATCACGGCGCCGATGACGAAGCGGTACGAACGGTCGTCGGCGCGCAGCAGGTCGCCCGTGCGCGCGTACTCCTCGCTCAGCCATCCCGGTTCGGCGAGCGCCCGCGCGGGGCCCGCCTCGGCGACGGACACCTCGGGGCCGAGCCCGGCCAGATCCGCGTGGCGGCGGCGTCCGACGGTCACGGCCTCGGGCAGCAGGGCGGGCAGGCGCGTGAGCGCGCGCACGTAGCCGGGTTCGGGGGTCGTGTCGGCATCCAGGAAGCACAGCACGTCGCCCGTGCTCGCGGCCACGCCGAGATTGCGCGCGGCGGACGCGCGGAACCCGCGGTCGGCCTGCCGCACGAGGCGCGCGCCCGCGGGCACGATCGGCGGCTCGGGGGAGCCGTCGTCGGCGACGACGATCTCGAGCAGGTCGCTCGGGTAGTCCTGTCCGCGCAGCGCCGCGAGGGTGCGGGCGAGCTCCTCGGGCTGGTCGTAGTGCGTCACGACGACGCTGACGCGCGGCAGCTCCGGCTCCCGCCCCGCGACGAGGTCCCACCTATTCCCCACGACCCACGCCCCCACACCCACGCCCGCCCCCGCGCCCACGCCCGCCGACTGTCCAAGACACGCCGCATCCCCCGGCGCCTCAACGGCGTGTTCTGGACACTCACCGGAAGAGGGCGCCGCACCCGGCGCTGCAGCACCCCACGGCGCCGCACCCGCCCACCACTCCACATACGCGCGGGCGGCGTCGGTGCGCCCGGCGGGGACGGGATGGATGCCGTGCCAGGTGGCATCCGCGTTTCGCATGGCCGCGCGCACGGCGTCGGCGAGCTCGTCGGGCTCGACGACGTGGAGCGTACCGGGCCGCAGGGCGTCCATCTCGTCGACGTAGCGGTTGCGGACCGCGATCGGGCGCCGGCCCCACCCGATCCACGACGCGAGCGACCCCGACGCCGAGACATGGCGGTGCGCGATGAGGGGCACCGAGATGGCCCGGGCGCGCGCGGCCATCGCCGCGTCGTCGAGCCATCCCGTCACCTCTACCGCGACCCCCGCGTCGGCGGCGCGACGGACGAACGCCTCGAGGTCGGCGGCGTGCCCGTCAGACGCCCGGCCGAGCACGGTGAGCCGGGCGATCCCCGCCTCCCGGGCGGCGGCGAGCGCCTCGTCGTGCCCTTTGCCGGGGTAGAAGAAGCCGAGCACCCCGATCGCACCGTCGGGGTGCGGCCGAGTCGCGGGGGCCGGGGCGTCCACCGGGATCGGCACGACCGCGACCGGCCCGTCCCACACGCCCTCCTCGGCCAGGAGTGCCCGCTCATGCGCGCTGTTGACCGCGACCGCGCGCGCCGCCTTCGCCACGGCGGCGTAGAACGCGCGGCGGCGGGGTCGGTTGCGCTCCCCGTCCGAGGCCTGCGGCACGTCGTGCAGCGTGACGGTGAGCGGATGCCGTGCCGCCAGCGCCGTGATCCGCTCGGTCGCCTCCTCGGGCGAGGCCCCCCACATGCGGTCGGTGACGTGCACGTGCAGCGGCGTTCCGGAGGTGAGGGCGGCGAGCTCGTCGGGCGTCACGCGCCGGATTCCGGGGGCGATCGCGTCCACCGCGTCGGCGATGTCGCGGGCGTACCCCGCCACCCCGTGCGGACCGGGCGGAACGAGGAGGACGGGCAGCGCGCTCACGCGGCGCGCCACCGATGCACGAGCGGGGCAAGGCGTTCCACCGCGGCCGCCACGAACGCGGGGTGGTCCGCGTACCACCGGCGGTGCGCCTCGGCGACGGCGGCGACCTCGACCCGCTCACCGCCCACGATCCAGTCGGCCCGGGGTTTGGCATCCAGCCCCCAGGCCTCGACCACCCCCTCCTCGAGCGGCGCCTGCACGCCGGCGAGGATCGGGCGTCCGGGGTCGACGGCGGTGCCCGGCGCTCCGAGCGCGGCGACGATCCGCTCCCCCAGGGGCAGGAACACCGCGTTCCCCGGGTGGTTGACCGTGCGGTGGAGGTCGGCAACGACGGGGGTGTACAGATCGGATGCCACGACGTCGACACCGATCTCCTCGCGGCGACGCAGCTCGACGAGGGAGTCCTCGGCCACCGCGCGCACCGCGGCGGCGGGAAGCCGCGCGGCAACGGGCAGCCCCGCCGCCTCGGCGAGCACGCGGACGTCGTGGTAGGCCACGACGGGCGGGTCCTCGTCGATCCCGGGGACGCGGATCGCGGCCTGGAACGGGTGCAGTCCGCCGTAGCGCAGCGACGGCACGACGACCGTCCGCGCCCCGGCCGGGAGTGCCGCACGCACCTGCGCCGTGCCCAGGGGGAGGTTGCGGTAGTCGTCGCGGATGGGTTGGGCCACCAGGAACGCCGCGCCCGCCAGCAAGCGGTGGAGGCGCCGGGCGTCCTCGGCATCCATTTCGTGCACCGCGGGCACCCGCACCGCGGGGTGGCTTCCGCCGGAGATCACCAGGCGGATCGACTCGGCCTGACAGTTGCCGACGACGACCCCGTATCCCTCCGGCGGGGGCGCGTCACCGAAGAACTCCGCGTAGTGCCGACGCCGCGCTATCACCGCCGTCGCGTGGTCCGCAAGGCATTCCGAACCGTCGTGTCTGCCGCCCATGATGTGAAGGTACGCCGTCGGCGCCCTCGACTTCCCACCGTTGCGTTGCCTTGCGATGCCTTCGTCGATGCGATACGCGACACGACCGCCGCACATTTGGAGGAATGACGATCGACGCTGCACCCATCCCACGTATCCGTGTTGCCGCGGTCCCCTCGGGGCACCCTTACGTGCGGGCCATCAGCGACGAGCGCGTCATCGATCTGCTCCCCGACCCGCCGCCCCCGGGCGCCCGCCCCGGGCAGTGGTGGCCGCCCCAGGTGCTGCTGCCGGCGTGGCTCGACGCGAACGCCGACGAGATCGACCTGGTCCACCTGCATTTCGGCATCGAGTCGTACACCGCCGAAGACCTCACCGAGACCGTCCGCGCGCTGCGGCGCCTCGGGCGGCCCCTCATCTACACGGTGCATGACCTGGAGAACCCGCAGCTGGTGTCGCAAGGCGCGCACCGCGCGGCCCTGAACGTGCTCGTGCGCGGTGCCGATGCGCTCATCACCCTGACCGGCCCGACCGACGAAGAGGTGCGGCGCGACTTCGACCGCTCCAGCACCGTGATCCCGCACCCCACCCTTCTCGACGTCGATGCTCCGCCCCGGGGGCGGCGGCATCCGGCCACCCGCATCGGCGTGCACCTGCGCGACCTCCGTCCCAACATCGACGGGGTCGGCACGACCGCGACGCTCGTGCGCGCTGTCGCCGCCCTGCGCGCGGAGGGGGCCGCGGTCGAGGCCGTCGTGCGGATCAATGAGAACGTCCGCGACACCGACGCCGCGGCATCCATCGAGGCCCTCGCCCGGGCCGCGGACGGCGTGACACTCGAACGCTCCGCGCGCCTCGACGACGACGCCCTCGCGGCGTGGCTCGCCGACCTCGACGCCTGCGCGCTGCCCTACACGCACGGCACCCAGTCGGGGTGGGCCGAGCTCTGCTACGACCTCGCCGTGCCCGTCGTCGGCACACGCGTGGGGCACATCGCTGCCCAGCACCCCGGCGACTTCCACTCCTTCCGGGTGGGCGATCCGGTGTCACTGGAGCGGGCGATCGTGGATGCCACGACCCCGGGCTGGTCCGTGCCGGGTTCGGCGGCGCGTGCGGCCGAGGTGGCCCGTCGCCGGACGGAGCGTGTCGTCGAACGCGACGCGGTGCGCGCGGCCCACGTCGCGCTGTACCGGCGCGCCCTGCAGATGCCGGACGCCGCATGACCCGGGGGTTCACGCCGTTGCGCGTGCTCGTCGTCGCCCCGTCGCGCTACCCGCTGCGCCAGCCCCACGCGGGTGGTCTCGAGGCGACCGTGTGGGACCGCGTGCGATGGATGCGCGACCGCGGACACGAGGTCACCCTGTGCGCTGCCGAGGGGTCGGACTTCCTCGGGGAGACGCCCGAGTTCGCCCTCCGCTCGCCCGAGTGGGCCCGCGTCGAAGACGCTTCCGACACGGTGTACCCCGAGGGGTACGCGGCCGCCACCGAGGGGGCGCACGCTGTCGCCCTCGAACGCCTGCGCGCCGACCGGCACCTGTACGACGTGATCGACAACCACAGCCTGCACCCCGCCCCGATCCGCTGGAGCCGGGATGCCGATATCCCCGTCGTGACGACCCTGCACACCCCGCCGCTCGAACCGCTCCTCGACGCGGCGGCCTACGCCCGCGGGAGTGCGCATCGCTTCGTCGCCGTCAGCCAGGCGACGGCGCGCGCATGGTCGGCGGAGGGCGTCGACGCGTTCGTGTTTCCGAACGGGATCGACACCGAGCGCTGGAGACATGGCCCCGGCGGATCCCGCTGGGTGTGGTCGGGCCGGATCGTGCCCGAGAAGGCGCCTCACCTGGCCATCGAGGCTGCGCGCACCGCGGGCGCCGAGATCGTGCTGGCAGGCCGCATCGGCGACGTCGACTACTTCCAGCAGGAGGTCGCCCCGCGCCTGGGCGCGCACGCCCGGTACGTCGGCGCGCTGCACCAGAGCGATCTGTGCCGGCTGGTCGGGGAGTCGGCGGTGGCCCTCGTGACGCCGATGTGGGACGAGCCCTTCGGTCTCGTCATCGCCGAGGCGCTCGCCACCGGCACCCCCGTCGCGGCCTTCGACATCGGCGGCGTTTCCGAGGTGCTCGCCGGCATGCCCGGGACCGCCGCGGTCATGCCCGGCGACGTCACCGCCCTCGCCCACGCCGCGAGCGATCTCGCCCGGCAGGGCCAGCGCGACCCCCTCCTTCGCGTGCGGACGCGACGCGCGGCCGTGCGCGAACACGCGCTGACGCACCGCTACCGCGAGATCGAGCGCGTCCTCGCCTACTCCGCGCAGCCCGTGGCGGTGCGCCGCGTCCCGGCGGTGTCGTGGTGATCGGCTGGTACGTGCACCACCACGGGTACGGTCACGTCGCGCGATTCCGGGCCGTGCAGCCGCACCTGCACCGCGACGTGCGCGTGTTCTCCTCTCTCCCGCGCCCCGCAGAACTGGAGGAGCGCGTGGAGTGGGTCGTGCTGCCCCACGATGCCGACACCGTCGAGCAAGAAGACGGCTCGGTCTGCGACCCGCGCGCGGGCGACCCCACGGTCCGCGGCGCGCTGCACTGGGCCCCGCACGACCACCCCGGGCACCGGGCCCGGCTCGCGACCATCGCGTCCCGCTCCGCCGACCTGCGCGCGTTCGTCGTCGACGTCAGCGCCGAGGTGGTCGCCTTCGCGCGGTTACTCGGGCTGCGCACCCTCGCGGTGACGCAACCGGGCGAGCGTACCGACGCCGCCCACGCGCTCGCGTACGACCTCGCCGACCGGATCCTCGCGCCGTGGGCGCACGGGGCGGTGTCCGCCACGGCGCTCGCCGCGCGGGCCGACCGCGTGGTGTGGACCGGCGGAATCTCCCGCTACGACGGCCGGACCGCCGACGACGCCCGCGCCGACCGGTCGGTGCTCTTCCTCGGCCGCGCGCTCGACGACCGCGTCCGCGCCGAGGCCGTGGCACGCCTCACCGCCGACGGGTGGCGCGTCCGCGCGATCGGCCACGACACCGCCTCCCGCATCGACGACCCGTGGCCGCTCCTGGCGTCGAGCACCGTCGTGGTCAGCGCGGCGGGCCAGAACAGCGTTGCCGACCTCGCCGCTGCGGGGGCGCGGGCGGTCGTCGTGGCCCAGGACCGCCCCTTCGACGAGCAGCGCGCCACCGCCGACGCCCTCGAGCGTTGGACGCTCGCGCGCGTGGCCCCCGACGACGTCGACGCCGCGGGGATCGTCGCGCTCGTCGAGGCCGCGGCGGGAGATGCCCCCGACTGGTCTCGTTGGCAGGTCGCCGGCGCCGCTCGGCGCGCCGCGGAGGCCGTCGAGGCGATGGTGCCGTGAGGATCGCGACCCTGACCGTCTCTTCCGACGCCCGCCGCGCCCACCTCGAGCGTCAGCGCGCAGTGCTCGCCGACGTCGCGAGCGGTGCGCAGCGGGTCGAGGTGGGGCTCGACGCGACACCACCGGCGCCGGCGGGGGGTCTCGCGCTCCACGTTTCGCCGGGCCCGCACGGCATGCGCGTGGGGGCCGGGCGCAACGCCGCGGCGGCCGCCGCGATCGCCGACGGCGCGGAGCTGCTGGTGTTCCTCGACGTGGACTGCCTGCCGGGCCCCGAGCTCCTCCCCCGGTACGCCGCCGCCGCCGAGGCGCACCCCGTCGCGATCCTCGCAGGGCCCGTGACCTACCTCGCGAGCGTCCAGCGGCCCCGCACCGACGATCTGCCCTTCCTCACGCGTCCGCACCGCGCCCGCCCAGCGCTGCCGCCCGGAGCGACGCGCGTGGCGACCGCCGGGGAGTACGACCTCTTCTGGTCGCTGTCGTTCGCCGTCACCCCGGCGACGTGGGAGCGGCTCGGCGGGTTCCACGACGGGTACGAGGGGTACGGCGCCGAAGACACCGACCTCGCGTGGACGGCGCGGGCCGCGGGTGTTCCGCTGGTGTGGACGGGCGGGGCGGATGCCTACCACCAGTGGCATCCGGTGTCGTCGCCGCCCTGGCAGCATCTCGACGACATTCTCCGCAACGGCGCGACCTTCCACCGCCGCTGGGGAACCTGGCCCATGCGCGGCTGGCTCGACGCCTTCGCCGCCGCCGGCGCGATCGAGCGCCGCGGCGACGCGTGGGTGCGCGTCCCGCCCACCGCCGCCTGACCGCGCCCGCGCCTCCCCGCACCGCCGCTCCGAATCCCCGAGTGTCCAAGACACGCCGTTGCTCTCGGGGGCGATACGGCGTGTCTTGGACACTCGAGGGGCACGGATGCCGGGACTACGCGCTCCGGAGCCAGGCCGACGCCTCGCCGGGGAGCGTGCCGTCCGCGACGTCGGCGCTCGCGAGGAGCACCTCGCCCGCGGGGAGCGCCACCGGCTCGGTGCCGAAGTTCGTCACGATCGTCCACCCGTTCGGGCGGGCGAAGGCCACGACATCCTCCCGGCCAAGGTCGAGCCACTCCAGCTCCTCGCCCGTCTGCAGCTCGTGCCGCAGGTCGAGCGCCCGCCGGTACAGCGACAGGGTCGAGGCCGGGTCGCCGTCCTGGCGGTCGACCGCGTACGCGGCGAACCACTCCGGCTGCGGCAGGTGCGCGCCCGCGTCACCGAAACCGAACGCCGGCCCCTCGGCCGTCCACGGCAGCGGGACGCGGCATCCGTCCCGCCCCGGGTCGACCCCCGGGCTGCGGAAGAACGTCGGGTCCTGGCGCGCGGCGTCGGGGATATCGGCGACCTCGTGCAGCGCCAGTTCCTCCCCCTGGTAGAGGTACGCCGAGCCCGGAAGCCCCAGCACGAACAGGGCGGCCGCGCGGGCGCGACGCTCGCCGCGCTCGGCGTCGAGGGTCGGCGCGACCCCGCCCGAGAGGAGCCACCGGTTGCCGTGCTTGAGCGTCGGGCGCCCGTCCGCGCCGCGCTCGGCGTCGGGCAGGCCGTACCGCGTGGCGTGACGCACGACGTCGTGGTTCGAGAGCACCCACGTCGTCGAGGAGCCCGAGCGGGCGGCGAGCGCGAGGTTGTCGGCGACGATGCGGCGGAACTGCGCCGGGTCGAAGTCGGCCTCGAGCAGGTCGAAGTTGAACGCCTGCCCCAGGCTCTCGATGCTCGCGTAGAGCGGTACGCGGGAGGGGTGCACCCACGCCTCGGCAACGGCCGTGCGGGGCGGGTCGTAGGAGTTGAACACCGCCCGCCACTCGGCGTAGACCTCGTGCACATCGTCGCGGTCGAGGAGCGGGTGGCTGCCGTCCTGCGGCATCGCGGCGAGCTCGGCGGCCGAGGGCAGCGGCTCGGTGAGGTCCTTCGTGAGCATGTGGGCCACGTCGATGCGGAAGCCGTCGACGCCCCGATCGCTCCAGAACCGCAGGGTCTTCACGAAGTCCGCGCGCACCTCGGGGTTCGCCCAGTTCAGGTCGGGCTGCGCGACGTCGAAGTTGTGGAAGTACCACTGCCCGTCCGCGACGCGCTCCCACGCGGGGCCGCCGAACACCGACTGCCAGTCCGTCGGCGGCTCGGCGCCGTCGGGCCCGGTTCCCTCGCGGAAGATGTAGCGGTCACGCTCAGCGGAGCCACGGCCGGCGGCCAGCGCCGCCTGGAACCACGCGTGGTCGTCCGAGGTGTGGTTGGGCACGATGTCGACGACGACCCGGATGCCCTGGGCGTGCAGCCGTGCGATGAGCTCGTCCATGTCGGCCAGGGTCCCCAGGCGCGGGTCGACGTCACGGTAGTCGGCGACGTCGTACCCGCCGTCGGCGAGCGCCGAGGGGTAGAAGGGGCTCAGCCAGATGGCATCCACCCCCAGCTCGGCCAGGTACGGGACGCGCGCGGTGATGCCGGGGATATCGCCCAGACCGTCGGCGTTGCTGTCGGCGAAGCTGCGCGGGTACACCTGGTACACCACGGCCTGACGCCACCAATCGGGACTGGTGGAGAGTTCGCGGGCGTGCACGGAGGGTGCGGCGGTGGTCACGGGAACGGGTCCTTTCGAGGGAGGTCGGGTCAGCCCTTGACGGCACCCTGCGTGACACCGGCCATCACCCATCGCTGGGTGAAGAGGTAGGCGACGATCGCGGGGGCCATGGCCATGAGGTACGACGCGAAGGCGACGTTGTAGTTGTTGCTGAACTGCGTCTGGAAGAGGTTCTGACGCACCGGCAGCGTCTGCATCGCCGGGTCGCTGATGATGAGCGAGGGCATCATGAAGTCGTTCCACGCGTACAGGAAGGCGAAGATGCCGACGGTCGCGCTCATCGGCGCGAGCAGCGGGAAGATCAGCCGCCAGAAGGTCTGCCACGTCGTGGCGCCGTCGATGCGCGCACTCTCTTCCAGTTCGAGCGGGATCGAGCGCAGGAACGCGGTGAACAGCAGCACGCTGAAGCTCAGCTGGAACATCGTGGCGAGGATGATCACGCCGAACGGGTTGTCGAGCCCGACCCGGCCGGTGAGCTGGATCTGCGGCAGGGCCACGACGGGGAACGGAATGAACATCGCCGCGAGCAGGTAGAAGAACGAGTACCGGAAGAGCTTGCGGTCCCAGTTGCGGGCGATCGCGTAGGAGGCGAACGCGGCCAGGATGATGGTCGCCGCGACGGTTCCGGCCGTGACCAGGAGCGAGATGCCGAGCCCGACGGGGAATCTCGTGAGCGTCCAGGCCTGCACGAAACCGTCGACGCTGATCGGCGTCGGGAACGAGAAGGCGTTGCCGTCGACGACCTGCGCTCCGCTCTTCAGCGCCATCGTGACGGTGACGTACAGGGGCAGCAGCACCGTGACCGAGCAGAGGAGGAGGATCGTCGTGGTCGACCAGGTGATGCGCTCGGCGCCGACGCGGCGGGGGCGACGTGCGGTGCGGCGCTGATCGGGGAGGGCGAGGTCGGCCTGCTCGAACGCGAGCGCCGGCTGGTTCAGAGCGGTCATGACAGGGTGTTCCTTCCGCGGGTCAGCGAGAGCTGCAGGAGCGAGATGACGATCGCAACGATGAAGAAGAGGGCCGCGTTGGCCATCTGGTAGGCGTAGTCGCCGCCGTTGAATCCGAGAATGATCGACATCGCGACACTGCGGGTCGCGGTGCCGGGGCCTCCGCCGGTGAGGCCGACGATGATGTCGTAGGCGTTGAGGAACCCCTTGAAGCCGAGGATCACGTTGATGACGACGTACCCGGCGACCAGCGGGAGCGTGATGCGCAGAAGCTGCTGCGCTTTGCTCGCGCCGTCGAGGCCCGCGGCCTCGTACACGTCACCGGGCACCGAGAGCAGCCCCGCGATGTAGATCAGGAGCGTCCCGGGGATCGCCTGCCACGCGGTGACGATGACGATCGCCACCCAGGCCAGATCAGGGTTGGCCAGCAGGCTGGTCTCCAGCCAGGGGAGGCCGAGAGCGGAACCTGCCTGCGGCACGGAATTGCTGAAGAGGAAGTTGAAGACGTAGGCGATGATGATGCCCGAGATCACCATCGGGATGACGAAGACCGTGCGCAGCGCCCTCTTGAAGCGGATCTGCGCCGTCAGCCCGACCGCCAGCAGGAACGCCACGATGTTGACCACGATGACCGTTGCGACCGAGAACCCGAACGTGAAGAGGTACGCCTGGAGGATGGCCGGGTCGCTGAACAGGGCGACGTAGTTGGTCAGCCCGACGAAATTCCACTCGCCGATGCCGATGGAGTCGGTGAAGCTGAAGAAGATCCCGATGATGCCGGGCACGGTGATCGCCAGCGTGAACAGCACCAGCGTGGGCACGAGGAAGAAGTAGTAGATCGGCTCGACCCGGCGGGTGCTGCGGCGCGCCGCGGCTTTGCCCCCGGTGACGATGGTCGTGGTGGTGGTCATCGCACGTCTCCCTCGGCGGCGGACTCGACAGAGTCGGTGGTCGACGCGGCCGGCTGGCGGAACGCCAGGCGTGACCAGTCCCGGTCCATGGTGCGCAGCGTGCTCGCGGGCGAGGCCCCGAAGATCATCGCCTGCGCGTAGTTGAAGACGGGGATCGTCTTCGGGACGAGCACGGAGGCTCCCTGATAGATGCGCCCCTCGTCGTAGTACGGGATCATCCCCGCGACGCGCGGGTCGCTCGGCGACGGCGCATCCTTCGTCGGCGCGAACCCCAGTTGCGACTCGTTGTACGCCTCGATGATCTCCGGCTGGTACAGGTACTCGAGGAAGTCGCGGGCGGCCTCCGGGTGGCGCGACCCCTCGGGGATGATGGCGGCCAGGTCCATGTTGACGCGCACGGCGAGGTCGTCGGGATCGTCGGTCATGGGGAGCGGAAAGGTGCCGGCGCCGAGGTCAGGGGAAGTCTTGGCGATCTCGCCGAGTGCCCACGGTCCCTGGAGGTACATCGCGGCCTGCCCCTGGGCGAAGGCCAGGTTTCCGTCGCCGTACGCCCGGCTCTCGGCATCCGGGTTGGTGTAGTTCGCCGCGAGCTCGAGCATCCGATCCATCGGATCGACGAAGTCCTTCTCGAACGACACCGTGGAATCCGGCCCCACCTGATCGCCCTCGGCGGCGAGGCCGTCGAAGAAGTCGAGAACGTCCAGCGACCCACCCACGGCGTAGTCGTACCACCCCTGACCGACGGTCCAGTCGTCTTTGAAGGTGCCGTAGAAGGGGGTGATTCCACCGGCCTGGAGGGTCTCGGCGGTCTGGATCAGTTCGTCCCACGTGGTGGGCACCTCGAGGCCGAACTGATCGAAGATCTCGGTGTTGTAGATGACCGACGACGCCATGACCGAATACGGCAGGGCACTAGTGCGGCCCTCGCACACGCCGTACTGATCCATGAGGGGCTGCAGATCGTCGCGCACACTCGCGGCGGCCCGCGTGTCGGAGAGATCGGTGAGCGCGCACCGCTGCACGAACCGGGCGACCTCGTAGTTGTAGTTCGCGAGCATGATGTCGGGCGGGTTGCCGCGCACGAAGCTCGCCGAGACGACGTCCACGCCCGAGGTGTCCATCTCGACGCGCACGCGATCCTGCGAGGCGTTGTAGTCGGAGACCACCTGGTCCATGAAGGCCAATGCCTCGCGCTTGCTGAACGTGAACCGGATCGTCTCGCGACCGTCGGCGGAGCAGCCCGCCAGCAGTGCGGCCCCCAGTATCGTCACCGCCGACGCGGCGACCCCTCGCCGCATCGTTGCCGTCTTCCCTGACACCGTTTCCTCCTCGCGTCCTTGCGATCTTGAATCGGGGATTAAATCTATTCGACGAATCAATCCGATGAACGGCAGTATTGCAGGAGACACGAAGGGGGGTCAAGATCCGATGACGGATGCCACACCCGCAGCGCCCTCGCTCCGCCGCCACAGCCTCGACGCAGTCCTGGCCTACGCGTGGGACGCGGAGGCGTTCACCGCGAGCGATGTCATGGCCGCGGTCACCCTCACCCGCTCGACGACGATCGACGTCCTCGACGAACTAGTCGAGCGCGGGCTCCTGGTCGAGATGCCCAACTCCCGCGTCGTGGGCGAGTACTCCAAGGGACGCCCCGCGCGCCGGTTCGCCCTGCGCGCCGATGCCGGCCTCGTCGTCGGTGTCGACGCCGGACGCGGGCACGTCACGGCAACCGTGGCCGATCTGCGCGGCACCCCCGTGGCCACCTCGCGCGTGGCGATCGACCCCGGGCTCGATTCGGCCGAGCGCCGCCGCCGCGCCGCCGAGAAGGTCGTCGAGGCGACGCTGACTCGCGCCCGCGCCACGCGTGACGATCTCGTCGCTCTGTGTGTCGGCGTCCCCGCCCCCGTCGACCGCGCTGGCCGCTCCCCCGCGCACCACGACGGCTTCTGGCAGCGAATGAACCCCGACTTCATCGAGACCTTCGCCCCGTGGGCGCCCGTCGTCCGCGTCGAGAACGACGCCGCTCTCGCCGCCGTCGCCGAGCGCACGTCCGGCGCGGCGATCGGCTGCGACGACTTCGTCGCCCTTCTGGCCGGCGAGCGCTTCGGCGCGGGACTCTGGGTCGACGGCCGCCTCCTGCGAGGGGCGCACGGCGGCGCCGGCGAGACGATCGTGTTCGACCGCATCGACGGAATCGACGGCGCGGAGGGCCTCGCACCCCGGTGCGTGCGCTTCGCGCGCGACGCGATCGCCGCGGGCACGCTCTCTGCCGGGAGCGCCCTGGCGACGCTCGACCCCGCCGAGCTGGATGCCAAGACCGTCCTCGCCCTCGCCGGTCGGGGCGATCCGGGCGCCCTCGCCGCAGCACATCGCACGGGCGAGGCACTCGCGGTGGTCGCGGGTGTCTTCGGCAGCATGTTCGACGTCACGCGCGTGATCGTTTCCGGTGCCATCGCCGCTGGCGCTGCGCCGATCATCGCCGCCGCCGTCGATGCGCTGCCGGCGACCCTCGACCTGCCCGCTCCCGAGATCGTCGCCTCGCCGCTGGGCGCCGACATCGTCTCGATCGGCGCGGTCGCCGCGGCGATCGACGCGGCCCGGACCCGCGCGATCGACCTGCCGATGTTCACCCTCCCCGCCGAGCGCGTGCGGGCCTGATGACGCAGCGAGCGGCGCAGCGCAACCCGTCGCCCCACCCGTACGCCGCGGGATAGCCTCGGCCCATGCCCCGCTGGCCCGAACACGTCTTCTGGTGGCACCTGTACCCGCTCGGGTTCGTCGGTGCCCCGATCCGCGACGGCGTCGATCCCGGCGCGGAACCCGTGCACCGCCTCGAGCGCCTCGAGCCGTGGCTCGACCACGTCATCGAGCTCGGCCTGAACGGTCTGCTGCTCGGCCCCGTCTTCGCGTCCGAGACCCACGGCTACGACACCGTCGACCACTACCGCGTCGACCCGCGGCTCGGGGACGACGCCGACCTCGATCGCCTCCTGGCCGCGGCGAAAGCGCGTGGCATCCGGGTGCTGTTCGACGGGGTCTTCAACCATGTGGGTCGCACCCACCCCGCGTTCCGTGCGCTTCTCGACGGCGACGGCGGCGCGGCGGACCTCTTCCGCGGCCGCTGGGTCGACGGGCGGTTCGAGGCCGACGTGTTCGAGGGGCACGGCGCGCTCGTCGCGCTCGACCACTCCTCCGATGCCACTGTCGACCTCGTCACCGACGTCATGTGCCACTGGCTCGCGCGCGGGATCGACGGCTGGAGATTGGATGCCGCGTACGCGGTGCCGCCGGAGTTCTGGGCCCGCGTGCTCCCGCGTGTGCGCGAGCGGTTCCCCGAGGCGTGGTTCGTGGGCGAGGTCATCCACGGTGACGGACCGGCGATCGTCGACGCCTCGACGATGGACGCGCTCACACAGTACGAGCTCTGGCAGGGGATCTGGCACGGCATCGCCGACAGCAACTTCTTCGAGCTGAGCCACGCGATCGAGCGGCACGGCGAGCTTCTGGCCACCTTCGTGCCGCAGACTTTCGTCGGCAATCACGACGTCACCCGCATCGCTTCGGCCGTCGGCCGCGAGCTCGTGCCGCACGCCCTCGCGGTCCTGTTCACCGTCGCCGGCACCCCCTCGGTGTACGCCGGCGACGAGTTCGGCTGGACCGCGGTGAAGGAGGAGCGCGAGGGCGGCGACGACGCGGTGCGCCCGGCTTTCCCGGCGACCCCCGACGAGGTGACGGGCGTCGATGACCGCATCCTCAACGCGCATCGCGCGCTCATCGCCCTGCGCCGACGGCATCCCTGGCTCTGGCGCGCCCGCACCGACGTGGTCGAGGTGACCAACACGACGCTGGTGCTGCGCACCGCCGTGGACGCCGACGCGGTCGTCGTGGCGCTGAGCCTCGACGACGCCCCCGTGACGCTCCCGGCCGCCGACGCGGCCTCCGTCGTCGCCGGCGACGGCGCGCTGCAGGATGGCCGCATCGCCCTCCCGCCGCACGGCTGGGCGGTTCTGGAGAGCTGAGCGCGCTCCGCCCTCCCCGCCCCCTCCGCGATAAACGCGATTCCCGGCGGTAAACGCGACGACAACGCGTTTCTCGCCGGGAATCGCGTTTATCGCGGGTTCGCTGGCACAGAGCGGCGGTGCGGCGACTCTCCGAAGAGAGCCGCCGCACCGCCGTGGGAGCGGGATGCCGTTATGCGCGGCGCGGACGGCGGACCGTCCAGACCACGGCTCCTGCCACCAGCAGGAACACCGCGAGCAAGGCAGCACCCAGCGGCGCCTGCGCACCGGTGGTGGCCAGCTGGCCGGATGCCACGACGGTGATCGGCACGCTCTGGATCACCGCCCCGTCAGCTCCGTAGACCACGATGGAGTGGCTTCCGGCGGCCAGGTCGCCCGGGATGCGCACGTCGAACACGACGCGGCCGCTCGCGTCCGCGACGGGGATGCCCGCAATACGGATCGGGTCGCTGCGCAGCTCCGCCGTGACCTGCTCACCGGCGTCGAGGCCGGCGACGGTGACCCGCACCACGCCCCCACGCTCGACCGTGGTGGTCGAGACCGACACGGCCGGAGTGACACCGGGCGCCGTCGTCGGCGTCGCGGTCGGCGTAGCGGTCGGCGTCGGCGTCGCGGTCGGCGTCGCAGTCGGCGTCGCAGTCGGCGTCGGCGTCGGCGTAGCCGTCGGCGTCGCGGTCGGCGTCGGCGTGGCCGTCGGCGTCGGCGTCGGCGTCGGCGTCGCGGTCGGCGTCGCGGTCGGCGTCGGAGTGGGCGTCGGGTCCGGGGTGTCCGGCACCTCGCGAGGCTCGACGCTGGAGAGCGTCGGCTTCACGGTCGTAAAGTACCCGTCCGGCCCGACCTCGAGTCGATCGATCGTCGTCTCACGGTTGGTGCCGTTCCCGCCGGGGATCGCGAACCGGTGGTACGCGATGTACCACTCGTCGGTTCCGGGCACGGTGATGATCGAGCTGTGGCCCGTGCCGAGGATGCCCTGCGACGCGTCCTTCTGCAGCAGGATGCCGCGGTACGTCCACGGTCCGTTGATGCTCGTCGACGTGGCGTATCCGACGCGGTAGTTCTCCGACCCGGTGTCGTCGATCGCGTACGTCAGGTGGTACATCCCCTCCCGGTAGTTGACGAACAGCCCCTCGCGGAAGTCGGTCAGACCGCTGATGGACCTGATCGTCCCCGCCTTGATGCTCTTCATGTCGTCGGAGAGCTCACCGTAGACGGGTCGACCGTTGCCCCAGAAGAGGTACGACGTGCCGGTCTTCGGGTCGGTGAACGCCGCCGGGTCGATCGCCTGACCGCTGTTCACGCTTTCGGCGTTGGTGATCATCGGCTGCGCCTCGGCGGTGAACGGCCCCTCGGGGCTGTCGGCCACGGCGACGCCGATCATCTTGCGGTTGGCGTTGGGCTCGTGGCCGCTGAAGTAGAAGTAGTACTTCCCGCCCTTCTCGATGATCGTCGGCGCCCAGGCGTTGCCGGTGGCCCACGGGACGTTCCCGTTCGCGCCGTCCAGCGTCAGAATGGGCTCGTCCGAGCGCGTCCAGTCGACGAGGTTCTTCGAGCTCCAGACGTAGAACGCGTTGCCGCCCCAGCCCGGGACGCCGTCGGTCGTGGCGTAGATGTAGTACGTGTCTCCGAACACCGCGATGTTCGGGTCGGCGTACAGCCCCGGCAGGACCGGGCTCTTCATCTCGACCGCCGAGAGCGTCCAGACCGTGTCGGCCTGTCCCTCGGTCTTCAGCGTCACCGTCACCGGCGAGGTGAGGTTCCGCACGGTTCCCGAGGCCGGGGTCGCCGTCGTGCCCGTCGCCGTGGCGAACGTCGGACGCAGCTTCGTCAGGTCGGTGCCGGGCTTCACCGGGAACACCACCGAACGCGTGGCACCGTCGACCATCGGGGCGACCTTGAGCGCGCTGGCATCCTGGAGGCTGACGGCCCCGAGGATGGTCGGGTTGCCCGACTGCTCGACGATCTCCGTCGGCGAGAGCGCCCGGTTGAACAGGGCGAACTCGCGCACCTTGCCGCGGAACAGGTTGTCGGCGTTGTACACGGACTTGCCGATGTAGTTCGCCGCCGTGCGACCGCCACCGATGTCGCCGGGACGCACCGTGACGTTGCGGTTCTCGGCGACCTGAACGCCGTCGAGGAACAGGCGCGCCGTGCTCCCGCTCAGCGTGTAGGTCAGGTGCACCCACGTGTTGCGGGGAAGCGCCGAACCCGAGCCGGTGTTCTGCTCGCCGCTCCAGTTGCCGGTCGTGAGCGCGCCGCGGTACTGACCGTCACCGGTCGAGAACAGGTAGCCGTTTCCGGCCCCGTCGCCGCCGGTGTTGCCGAAGCCGTAGAGGAAGTACGGCGTGCGCTGAGCGGGGTCGAGGAGCAGCTCGGTCTCGACGGTGAAGTCGTTGACGCCTGCGAGCACGTCGTCGGGAAGGTCGACGTAGTCGTTCGTCCCGTCGAAGGTCAGCGCACCGTCCGAGAACGTCGCACCGCCCTGGATCTGCGCGTCACGTCCGGCGCCCGAACGATCGTGCAGGACCGCTCCCGACGCGTCGCTGAAGTCGTAGCGCAGGATCTCACCGTCTTCGTTGGCCGAGACCGGCTGGGGCAGGTTGGCACGCAGCGCCGACAGCTCGTCCGCCGTCACGGGGATGACCGTGCCGTGCCGCGGGCTGGCGGGCAGGCGGTAGCTCGCCGGCACCTTCCAGTCCGGGTTCGCGATGTCGGTCGTAGCGAGGGGGATGTACCCGCGCCCGCCGTACTCGTCGACGAAGAGGTAGTACTTGTCACCGTTGACGTCGCCCGGGTTGGCCTTGAAAATGCTCGGCCCCTCGACCGCACCCGTACCGGCCTTCTTGCCGATGCACGAGGTGACGGGCTCCCACTTGTCGAGCGTGGCGGTCAGCACCGGTGAGCTCTCCTGAATGATGTCGCTGCAGCCGGTCGTGCCGGCACCCTCGTCCTTCGTGAAGCGCTGGTAGACGCCGTCGGCCTTGATCACGGTCGAGTCGATCCGCGACATCCCGTCCTGCCAGATCTTCGTGTCGCTGAAGGTCACGAAGTCACGCGTGGTGGCGTACAGCATCCGGTTGTAGGTGTTTCCGGTGTGGTTCGTGTCGTTCTCGGCGTAGAGCTTGGACGCCCAGAACACCACGTACTCGCCGAGCGTCTCGTCCCAGTACGCCTCGGGCGCCCAGGTGTTGCCGGCCGTGTCGGGCGAGACCTTCACGTGGCGCTGCTCGCTCCAGGTGACGAGGTCGTGTGACTCCCACACCTCGAGGTACTTCGACCCCTGGCGCTGCGCGCGGTCCCAGTCGCCGTTGCGACCGATGGAGAGGTCGGTGGCGATGAGGTAGAACGTGTCGCCCTCGGGGGAACGAATGAGGAACGGGTCGCGCAGACCCTTCTCGCCGAAGGTCGAGGTGAGGGCGGCCTGGCCGTTGTTCAGCTCGGTCCACGACAGGGCGTTGTTGCCGTTGCTCGCGGCGAAGTAGATGTTCTCGCCCGCGACGGAGTTGCCTGTGAAGTACGCGAACGTGTAGCCCTCGAAGGGTCCGATGTTCGCGGCCTTGCGCACGGCAGCCGAGAACGACCGGCTCAACGTGACGGCGCCCTTGGTGACGGATGCCGTCAGCGCGACGGTCGTGTCGCTGTCGGGCCGCGTGACCACGCCGTCTGCGGCGATGACGTTGGTGTTCGCGGACGACCACGTGACGTCCAGCCCCTGCGACGAGGCGGGGAGGGTGAGGTTGCCGCGCACATCGTCGATGTTGGTGACCGAGATGGCGTCGAGCGCCGCCTGCGCAGCCTCGCGATCCTCGGGGGTCTTGACCAGGCTCTTCACCTCGTCGGCGGAAAGCGCACGATCGTAGAGGCGGAAGTCACGCAGGCTCCCGGCCAGGCGCTTGTCGGGGGTGTAGCTCGACCGGCCGAGGTAGTTGGCCGTCGTGGTGCCGTTGCCCAGCGACCCGGGGGTCGTCGTGGTGGTCGTGTTCTCGGCGACCTGAACGCCGTCCAGGTACAGGCGCGCCGTCGTGCTTCCGGCGTCGAGCGTGTACGTGAGGGTCTTCCACACGTCGCGCTCGATGTTCGCCGAGCCGCGGGTCTCCTGCTCGGTCGTCCAGTTGCCGCTGGCAATGCCGGCGCGCGCAGGGGTGCCGGTGGCGAAGAGGTAGCCGTTTCCGAACCAGTCCGTGGTGTTGCCCAGGCCCCAGATGAAGTAGTTGCCCGACTGCTCCGAACGAACGATCACATCGGTGCTGACAGTGATCGAGGAGAGCCCCGCCAAAATGTCGTTGGGAACGCTCACATAGTCGTCGGCGCCGTCGAGGCGAACGCCTTCGGCGCCCGCCAGCGTCGGACTACCGACGTACGCCGCGTCGTGGCCGTTGCCGGAGACGTCGCGCGCGACGGTGCCCGACGTTTCGTCGAGCGGGTAGGCCACGACGAGTCCCGCGGACGGAACGTCGGCCGCGGCGACCAAAGGAACGGTGAGCGGCGCCGCGACGAGCGCGGCGACCACGGGGACGGCGAGCGTCCAGGAGCGGTGACGGCGTGGGCGAACCGTCCGATTTAGCGTGGGCACGGGGGTGCGGGTCCTCTCGTGAATGCGACATTGCATGACGCCGTCTTCCACGACGGCTGACGCGATGTTAGCGCTCACAGGACGAATTGCGCCAGCATGTGACGCGATGGGCAGCGGCGATGGCGCGCGGACGGCGGGTCGTCAGCGGCGCAGCGGCGCCGAGTCGCGCACGACGAGGCGCGTCGGCAAGGGTGTGCTTTCGCTGACGGTGTCGGGCTCCTCCACCATCAGCAGCACCTTCTGCATGAGGATCTCGCCGAGCGCGGCGAAGTCCTGCCGCACGGTCGTCAGCGAGGGGTGAAGGTACGCCGCCTCGGGCACGTCGTCGAACCCGACGACGCCGACGTCTTCCGGGACGCGCAGCCCGCGCTCGCGCAGGGCCGACAGCACGCCGATGGCCATGTGATCGTTCGCGACGAAGATGCCCTCTCCGGGCGAGATGTCGGCTTCGGCGGCGAGGCGGTAGCCGCTGGCCGCGGTCCAGTCCCCGTAGACGGGGGGCGTCGACTGCGCGCGCACGGAGGCGACCTCCTCGCGCCAGCCCCGCATACGCTCGACCGCATCGGGGTTGCGCGCGGGGCCAGCGAGGTGCCGGACGGTCCCATACCCGGCCTCGATCAGATGCCGCACGGCAGCTCGCGCCCCGCGATACTGATCGATCGCGACCAGACGAGGGTGCGGGCGGCTGGTCGTGGCCGCCGCGACGATCGGCACGTCGATCTCGAGCGCCTGCACCGCCGCGAGCACCTCGGTATCGATGACGATGAGCACGATGGCATCCACCCGCTGCTTCAACAGGCCGTCGATCGCCGCGCGGACCGCGGCGACATCGTTCTGCGGCGAGCTGATCGCGTCGACGTTGTACCGCGCCGCTCGGGCGGCGAAGTTGAAGTTCGTCGCGATCGACGACGGGCCGTAGTCAACGGTTCCCGGCGTGACGAGGCCGATGGTGCGCGTGCGCCGGGTGACGAGGGCGCGAGCCGCCGGCGACGGGCTGTAGCGCAGTTGCGCGATCGCCTGCTCCACGCGCGCGCGCGTAGAGGGGCGCACGTTCGGCATGTTGTTGAGCACGCGCGACACCGTCTGGTGCGACACCCCGGCGAGGCGGGCGACGTCGAAGATGTTCGCGGTGCGGGAGGACTTGTCGTCAGCCATCGGCGGCGTCCTCGTCCGCCGCGGCGGGCTTGGCCACGAGGGCGAGGAGGGCGTCGGAGGTCAGTTCGGCAGCCGGAAGGATCTGAGCGAGCACGCCGTCGCGCATCACCGCCACGAGGTGCGCGACGCGCAGCACCTCGTCGAGTTCGGCCGAGATGTAGACGATCGACAGCCCGTTGTCGGAGAGCTCCCCCACCAATCGTTGGATCTCGGCTTTGGCGCCCACATCGATCCCGCGGGTCGGCTCGTCGAGCACGATGACGCGCGGCGACAGCGCCAGCAGCCGCGCCAGCAGGACCTTCTGCTGGTTGCCGCCCGAGAGGGTCGAGACGGGGCGATCGATGTCGGTCGGACGAATGTGCAGCGCCTCCACCCAGCTGGCCGCGAGCTCGCGCCGGCGCACCGTGCTCAGGCGATGGAAGATCCCGCGCTGGGCCTGCAGGGCGAGAGTGATGTTGTCGAGCACGCTGAGGTCGCCGATGATCCCCTCGGTGCGCCGGTTCTCGGACGAGTACGCCACGCGCTGACGGATCGCCTCGCGCGGCGACCCCAGGCGCACGGGCTCGCCATCGATGCGCAGTTCGCCGCCGTCGGGGTGGTCGACCCCGGTGAGCGCGCGCGCCAGCTCGCTACGCCCCGATCCGAGGAGACCCGCGACGCCGATGACCTCGCCCTCGCCGACGTCGACGTCGGCCTCGCGCAGACGGGGTCCGGATGCCAGACCTCGGGCGCTGATGACCGACGGCCCCTCCGCGGGGGTGGGCGCGCGCAGACCGAGGGGGGCGAGAGCCTCGGCCGCGGCACCCAGCATCTTCTCGACCAGATCGATGCGCAGGAGCTCGCGCGTGCCGTACTCCCCCACGAGGCGTCCTCCGCGCAGTACGGTGACACGGTCGCAGATCTCGTACACCTGATCGAGGAAGTGCGAAACGAAGAGGATCGCGATGCCCTGCGACTTCAAGTCGCGGATGACCCGGAACAGCTCGGCGACCTCGTCGGCATCCAGGCTCGAGGTCGGCTCGTCGAGCACGAGCACCTTGACATCGATCGATACGGCGCGCGCGATGGCGACGAGCTGCTGCACGGCGAGGGGGTGCGACGAGAGCACCGACGACGGGTCGACGTCGACGCCGAGCGCCGAGAGGGCCTCGGCGGCCCGCTCCCGCATGGCACGGTGATCGATGACCCCGAATCGACGCGGTTCGCGGCCGAGTGAGATGTTCTCGGCCACCGTGAGGTTCGGCAGGAGGTCGATCTCTTGGTAGACCGTGGAGATCCCGACGGCCTGCGCGTCGGCGGGTGAGCCGAAACGCATCTCGCGCCCCTCGAGCACGATCTCACCCGCATCGAGCCGGAGAGCACCGGTTATCGCCTTGATGAGCGTCGACTTGCCAGCGCCGTTCTCGCCCATCAGCGAGTGCACCTCGCCGGGGCGCAAGCGGAAGTCGACGTCGGCGAGGGCGGATTCGACGCCGAACCGCACCGTCGCCCCGCGCACCTCGAGGAGGGGCGGGGCGACGGCGGACATGGGGTCAATCATGCACCGGGCCTCTCGGCAACGCACGCATCGGCGACGGGCGCGTCACCGACTGAGCGCGGACCGCGACACGATGATGCGCTGCACGACGACGAACAACAGCAGCAGCGCGCCCACCGTGATCCGGGTCCAGGACTGCTCGGCCCCCGAGAAGGAGATGATCGTGCGGATCAGACCGTAGACGAACACCCCGATCATCGACCCGAGCACGAACCCGCTGCCGCCGGTGAGGAGAGTGCCCCCGATGACGACCGCCGCGATCGTGTCGAGCTCGGTGCCCACACCGTTGAGCGGATACCCCGCCCCGGAGTACGCCGTCAGCACGATGCCGGCGAGCCCCGCGCACACGCCGCTGACGACGTAGACCGAGAGCTTCGCCCGGACGACGGGAAGGCCCATGAGCCGCGCGGACTGCTCGTTGCCGCCCACCGCATAGACGGTGCGGCCGAAGCGCGTGTACCGCAGCACGAACGCGGCGAGCGCGACCGTCAGCAGGGCGATAATGCCGGTCGGAGTGATGTACCAGCCGGCGAAGGAGAACCGGGTGGACTGCAGCCACAGCAGACCATCGTTTTCGACCTTGATCGACTCCAGGCTCACCACGAACGCCAGACCGCGCGCCAGGAACATCCCGATCAGCGAGGCGATGAACGGTTGCACGTCGAAGAACTGCACGAGCACCCCGATGAGGAGCCCGATCGCGGCGCCGATGAGGATCATCGTCGGGACCGCGACCGCGACGGGCACCCCGTCGGAGAGCATCTTCGCGCAGAGGATGCCGGTGAAGGCCATGACCGCTCCGACGGAGAGGTCGATGCCCCCGGTGAGGATGACGAACGTCATCCCGACCGCGAGGACGAGCAGATAGGCGTTGTCGAGCAGGATCGCCGACAGGATCCGCGGGAGCTGGAAGTTCGGGAAGTAGGCCATCGAGCCCGCGATCATGATCACGAGGATGGCGACCGCGGCGAACACCGGGATCCACGAGACGTGGCGGCTGAGGAAGCGGCGGTAGGTGGTCGCGGCGACGGGGCCGCGTTCGGCGGTGAGAGTGACCATCAGGACAGCACCTTTGCGTCAGGACGTCGGGTGAGGGGACGCAGCGCCGAACGGCCCGCGGTCTGGAAGAACGCGCGGAACCGGCGCGACTGCAGCAGCACCACGATCAGCACGGCCGCGGCCATGAAGACGGGACTGACGGCGGGCGGGACACCCAGGAACGTGATCGTGCTCTTCAGGGTCTGGATCGTGAACACGCCCACGACGGTGCCCGCGAGGCTGAACTTGCCCCCGGCGAGCGACGTGCCGCCCAGGACCACCGCGAGGATGGCATCCAGCTCGATGTAGAGGCCGGCGGCATTCGCGTCGGCGGCCATGATGTTCGAGCTGTAGAGGATGCCGGCCATACCCGCGAGGGTTCCGCTGGCGATGTAGGCGCCCCAGATGATGCCGCGCGAGCGGACGCCCGCGAGCCGGCTGGCTTCGGGGTTGATGCCCACCGCCTCGGTGAGCATGCCGAGCGCCGTGCGGCGTTCGAGCACGCCGACGACGATGACCGCCACGATCGAGACGTAGAACGCGAACGGCAGACCCAGCACGTATCCCTGCGCCATGAACTGGTACGGGTCGCTGTTGATCGTGGTGATGAACCCCTTCGTGATCAGCAGGGCGACGCCGCGGCCGGCGAGCATGAGCACGAGCGTGGCGATGATGGGTTGGATGCCGAGCACCGACACGAGGAAGCCGTTCCAGACGCCGAGGAGCAACGCGCTCCCGACGGCCCCGGCGATCGCGACCATCACGACACCGAGGTTGCCCGGGTCGGGCGAGGCCTCGATGATCGTGAGCGCGACGGCCCCGGAGACGGCCATGATCGCGCCGACCGACAGGTCGATGCCGCGCGTGGCGATGACGAGCGTCATGCCGAGGGCGACGAGCATCAGCGGCGCGCTGTTGCGCAGGATGTCGATCAGCGAGCCGTAGAGCTGGCCGTTCTGCACCGTGATGCTGAGGAACGACGGCCGCGAGATCGTGTTGATGGCGATGAGCGCCACGAGCGCGGCGATCGGCCACACGAGGCGGTGTGACAGGAACTTCTTCATGCGATCTTCTCCCGATCGGACGACGTTGTCTCGGGCTGCCCCTCGGCGATGTAGGTCACGAGGCCGTCGAGGTCGACGTCCCGGGTGGCCAGCTCGCCGATCTTACGACGGTCGCGCAGCACGGCGACACGCTGGGCGATGCGCAGCACCTCCTCGAGCTCCGACGAGATGAACACGACCGACAGTCCCTGCTCGGCGAGCTCGGCGACCTTGCGCTGGATGTCTGCTTTGGCTCCGACGTCGATGCCGCGGGTGGGCTCGTCGAGGATGAGCAGTTCGGGGGCGGTCGCCAGCCAGCGCGCGAGGAGCACTTTCTGCTGGTTGCCGCCCGAGAGGTTGCGGATGAGGGCGTTCGGGTTGGCGGGGCGCACCCCGAGCGCGGTGATGTACTCCTCGACGATGGCCTGGATCTCGGCGGAGCCGACCTTGCGCAGCGCACCGCGACGGGCCTGCACGCCGAGGATGATGTTCTCGGCGACGGTGAGGTCTCCGACGATGCCCTCGGCGCGACGGTCCTCGGACGAGAAGGCGATGCCGCGGTCGAGCGCGTGCCGGGGCGATCCCAGGCGCGACGGCTTCCCGTCGACCTCCACCTGCCCCTGGTCGGCGCGATCGGCGCCGGCGATGAGGCGGGCGAGTTCGGTTCGACCGGAGCCCAGGAGTCCCGCGAGACCGACGACTTCGCCGGGGTAGACCTCGAGGTCGACGGGTTCCAGAGCGTTCTTCCGGGCGAGCGAGACCGCGCGCAGCACGGGGGTGCCCGACCGGTCGATCGGGCGCTCCGCGCTGGCGGAGATGGCATCCAACTCGCCCAGTTCGCGGCCGATCATCTGGGCGACCAGCTGCTCGCGACCGAGTTCTGCGACGGGGTACTCCCCGACCAGCGTGCCATTGCGCAGCACCGTCAGGCGATCGGAGATCTCGTAGATCTGATCGAGGAAGTGCGAGACGAAGAGAATGGCCACTCCGCGGTCGCGGAGGTCTCGGATGACACCGAAGAGCTGTTCGACCTCGCCGCGGTCGAGGCTGGAGGTGGGCTCGTCGAGCACGAGGACGCTCGTGTCGACCACCATCGCGCGGCTGATGGCCACCAGCTGCTGCACCGCGATGGAGTGGCTGGCGAGGATCGACCGGGTGTCGATGTGCAGGCCCAGTTCGGCCAGGGCCGTCGCCGCGGCGGCGTGGGTCGCGCGCCAGTCGACCAGGCCAGCACGCCGCACCTCGTTGCCGAGCATGACGTTCTCTCCGACGGAGAGGTTCTGGCACAGGTTGACCTCTTGGTACACAGTGGCGATGCCCGCCGCCTGGGCGTCGGCGGTGGAACGGAACAGGCGCTCCTCGCCCTTGACCCGGATGGTGCCGGAGTCGATGCCGTAGACGCCGGTCAGCGCCTTGATGAGGGTCGACTTTCCGGCGCCGTTCTCTCCCATGAGGGAGTGGACCTCGCCGGGGTAGAGAGTGAAGTCCACGCCGTCGAGCGCCTTCACTCCGGGGAAGGAGATGCTGATGCCGCGCATCGCGACGACGGCAGCACGTTCGGATGTCATGCTCGATCGCTTTCTCGGGGAGGGTGAGCGGAGGGTGTGCGGGGCCGGAACGGCCCCGCACACCCGGGGAACGGACGCTCGGGCGTCCGCGGCGGGGTCAGTACGCGCGGTCGGGCAGGGCTTCCTTGGCCTGCTCCTGGTCGAACGCCTGGTCCTCGACGATGTACTGCTTGTCGACGGTCTCGCCGGCGACGACCTTCTTGACCACCTCAGCGGTCTTCTCACCCAGCAGCGGGTTGCACTCGACGATGTAGTTGAACTCACCCTCGGCCAGCGCCGTCATGCCGTCCTTGACCGCATCGATCGTGACGATCTTGATGTCGGTGCCGGGCGTGAGGCCCGCGGCCTTGATCGCGTCGAGCGCGCCGAGACCCATGTCGTCGTTGTGGGCGAAGAGCAGGTTGATCTGCGAGCCGTACTTCTGGAGGAAGCCCTCCATGACGGTCTTGCCCTCCGCGCGGGTGAAGTTACCCGTCTGGGAGTCGAGGACCGTGATGT
Organism: Microbacterium sp. ZW3a; assembly: GCF_057167165.1. Lineage (NCBI taxonomy): Bacteria > Bacillati > Actinomycetota > Actinomycetes > Micrococcales > Microbacteriaceae > Microbacterium > Microbacterium sp. ZW3a. Next base: position 2,706,516 of record NZ_CM169903.1, read on the forward strand.
CGGTGCCCTCGATGGCCTTCGCGAAACCGGTGGCGCGGTCGGTCGCGGCCGACGAGCCGGTCGTGCCCTCGAGGATGACGAGGTTCGTAGGCTGCGAGCCGAAGTTCTCGGCGACCCAGGCACCCGCGGTCTCGCCCTCCTTCTCGAAGTCCAGGCCGATCCAGCTGGCGTACAGGTCTTCGGGGGCCGAGACCGTGCGGTCCTCGAGGATCACGGGGATGTTGGCATCCTTCGCTTCCTGGAGCACGTCGTCCCAGCCGTCGGTGACGATGGGAGCGAGCACGATCGCGTCGACGCCCTGGTTGATGAAGCTGCGGACGGCCGCGATCTGCGCCTCGGGCTTGTTGTCGGCCGCGTTGAAGATGAGGTTGAAGCCGTTCTCCTCGGAGAAGGCCTCCTTCATCGACTCGGTGTTGGCGCTGCGCCATCCGCTCTCGGATCCGGTCTGCGCGAACCCGACGGTGATCACGTCGTCTTCGCCCCCACCGGCCGCCGAGCCACCGCCGGCACAGCCGGCCGCGGTGAGCGCGATCGCGCTCAGGAGCGCGATTCCGGCGGCAGTCTTCTTCGCCTTCATGTTGAAACCTCCTCGTTTCGCCGGCTGCGTCGCCGGATCATGTGATGCAGCCCCTCGGGCGGGCTGACTCCTGAATGTTAGCGCTCACAGTTCCTCTGCTGTCAAGCACTATCTGCGGCAAAAAGGTCACCAATTTGCGGCGTCCACCGAATGTGAGGCCTCACAAACGCCGAGTTCACACAGATCGGGGCCGGGCCGGCGAACCCCCGGCGTGTGTCGCCGCGTTGCGGATTCCGGCGCCGGGTCGGCCGGCGCGAGTTACCGTCGAGGTATGACTTCTCTCCCGCAGGAGCGACCCGCAAGCACTCCCGCCATCGGCACGTCGGTCTCGGCCGACGACTTCAAGCGCGCGTTCCGCGGCCACCCCGGGGGAATCGCGGTCATCACCGCGTACGGCGAGCACGGCCCCGTGGCCCTGACCGCCTCGTCGGTGTCGTCGGTCTCGGCCGACCCGCCGCTGCTGATCTTCTCGGTGTCGAGCATGTCGTCGGCGACCCCGACGATCGTGGCCGCGTCCACGATCGTGGTGCACCTGCTCGACGCCGAAGACATCGGCCTCGCCCGCGCCGGCGCCACCAGCGGCCTCGACCGTTTCGCCGACACGTCGGCCTGGTCGCGCCTGCCCACGGGCGAGCCGGTGTACCACGGTGTGCGCGCGTGGCTCCGGTGCGCCATCGTCAGCCGGATGGATGCCGGCGGCTCAACCGTCATCGCCGCTCAGGCCCTGCAGGTCGACGTCGAGCGCGACCTCGAGCCCGGGGAAGCCGGCGCCGCCCTGGTGTACCACAACCGCACGTGGCACCGACTCGGCGAGCACTCGCGGCTCGACTGAGCCTCAGCGCTGCCGTCAGTGCGCGGCATCCTCCGTCGTCTTGCCCGGAAGCACCCGTCGGATGCCGGTGATCACGGCCACGATGACCAGGCCCAGGATCAACCCGAACACCGCCGACATCGCCGTCTCCACGATCCACACGACGACGGGCCCCGCAGCCTCGATGGCGTGGGTCACGACGTGCACCAGGTCGTACGGGCCGGCCCAGAGGGTCTCGGCCAGGTTCTGCAGCACGAGGTGCCCGCCGACCCAGAGCATTGCGACCGTTCCGATCACGCTGATGACCCGGAAGACCGCGGGCATGGATGCCACGACCCGCACGCCGAAACGCCGCACGCTGCGCGCGGGACTCTTCATGAACCGCAGCCCGATGTCGTCGATCTTCACCAGGAGCGCGACGGCGCCGTAGACGACGATCGTCATCGCCGCGCCGATCACGAGGAGCGCACCGAGCGTCATCCAGATGCCGAAGTCGGGGTCGAGACTCGCCAGCGCGATGAGCATGATCTCGGTGCTGAGGATGAGGTCGGTACGCACCGCGCCGAGGACGAGCTTCTTCTCGTCACGCGGCCCGTCGTCTTCGTGACCGTGCGCGACCCCGAACCACTCGAGCACCTTCTCGGCGCCCTCGAAGCAGAGGAACCCTCCGCCAACAAGGAGCAGGTACGGCAGCACCGCCGGAGCGAACGCGGTCAGCAGCAGCGCGATCGGGATGATGATGACGTACTTGTTGATGATGCTGCCGAGCGCGATCTTCCAGACCACGGGCAGTTCGCGGGCGGGCGTGATGCCCTGCACGTACTGGGGCGTCACGGCGGCGTCGTCGATCACGACACCCGCCGTCTTCGCGCTCGCCTTGAGGGCGGCGCTCAGGATGTCATCGACGACGGCGAGCAGACCGACCGACATGCGTGCTCCTCTGGCTGGGTAGGCAGACCGCCATCTTCACACACCCGCACGACACGACCGGGACTCGGGACTATCGCCGCCCCGGCGCGGGGCAGCAGAATCGGGCCATGGAGCAAATTCTCACCGCCGAGACGATCATCACCATGGATCCCACGCAGCCCCGGGCATCGGCCATCGCGATTCGCGACGACCGCATCGTGGCGGTGGGGTCGCTCGACGACTGCCGTGCGGCGCTCCCGGGGGCCACCGTCGAGAACACCGGAGCCGCGTGTCTTCTGCCCGGGTTCATCGACTCGCACTCGCATCCGGTCCTCAGCGGCATGGCGACGATGTACCCGTCGTACTGGATCGCCCCCTGGTTCGCTCCGACCTGGGACGACGTGGTCGAGGTCTTCCGGAAAGCGATCGCCGAGACCGAGCCCGGCACGCCCCTGTCGTTCTTCGGGTTCGACGGTCTGCTGCAGCAGCACGAGGAACCGACCGCGGAGGTGCTCGACGAGATCTTCGGCGACCGCCTCGTGCTCGTCTTCGGCAACTCGGGCCACACCTCGTACGTGACCACGGCGGTGATCCGCGCGCTCGGCTGGCTCGACCAGCCCCCCGCCGACCCGGTGGGAGGGTTCTTCGGTCGCACGCCCGACGGCGCCCTCAACGGACGCGCCACCGAGGTGCCGGCGGCGATGGCGCTCGCGGCCCCCGTGCTCAGCGCCATTGCCGCGAGCGCCACGCCGCTGCAGGGCGCCGTCGAGTACTACATGCTCATGGCGAGCGCGGGGATCACCTCGACGTCGGAGCTCACGTACAAGACGCCCCTCAAGGGCGCGTACGAGACGCTCGCCACCCTGCCGAGCGCTCCCCTGCGCATCACGCTGTACCACATGTCCACCGAGGCCGACTGTGGCGAGCCCTTCGTCTCGGACGTCCCGGCCACGATGCTGCACAAGCAGGGCATCAAGCTCTGGGCCGACGGATCGCCGTGGGTGGGGAACGTCGCGATGTCGGAGCCGTACCTCGACACCGCCGCGACCCGGGCCGCCGGCATCCCGGCCGGGGTCACCGGCGACAAGCCGATGAACTACTCCCGCACCCAGCTCGACGCGCTGCTCGACGCGCACGCGCCGGAGGGGTGGCAGATGGCCTTCCACGTCAACGGCGACATCGGTCTGGACATCGTCATGGACGCCTTCAGCCGGGCACTGGAGAAGCACGGCCTCACCGGCACCGACCACCGGTGGCGCGTCGAGCACATCGGCGGCGCGCGCCGCGATCAGTTCCGACGCATGGCCGACCTCGGCGTCGTCCCCTCGATGGGGCCGTTCCAGTTCTACTACTGGGGCGATCTGCTCGACGGGCAGATGTTCGAGTCGGCGATCGGCGCCGAATGGCAGCGTTTCCGCGACGCGTTCGAGGCCGGACTGAAACCGTCGTTCCACAACGACGGCAGCGTCAGCCCGCCCACGCCGCTGCTGAACATCCAGACCGCGGTCACGCGACGGACCTCCAGCGGCACGGTGCGCGGGGAGGCGCAGGCGACGACCCTCGACCAGGCGATCGCCGCCCAGACGATCAACGGCGCGTATGCCCTCGGCACCGACTCGGACGTGGGGTCGCTGGTTCCGGGCAAGCTCGCCGACCTCGTCGCCCTCGACGCCGACCCTGCCGAGGTCGACCCCGCCCGCATCGGCGCGATCGGCATCCAAGGAACGTGGCTGGGAGGTCAGCGCATCGACCTCGACGCGTTCGCGACCGCCTCGGGTCAGGTGGATGCCGCCGGCTTCGCCGCGCTGCGGACCCTCGGCGTTCCGGCCTGCTGCCACCACCAGGCACCCACGGGCTCCTGACCGACTTAACCCGCCCCGCGAGCCCGGAAGGGAGTGGACGCGCGGGGGGATCCTGGGGGGATGCCCGGGCTCGTTCTGCTCCCCGCCGCCACCTTCGCCGTCAGCGGCGCGGGCAAACTCCTCGACCTGGGTTCGGCCCCGGTCACTCTCCGCGCCCTGCGCATCGAGCATCTCCCACCGCGTGCCGTCGTCGTCGCGGTCGCGGTGACCGAGATCCTCACGACGGTCGGCCTGCTGTTCGGGGCAGGACCCGTCGTCGTCACCGCGGCGCTCTCCGCGCTCGCGCTCTCGCTCCTCTTCCTGGCCGTCGGGCTGCGGGCGCAGGCGCGGCACTCGACCGACGAGTGCGGGTGCTTCGGGCGGGTGGCATCCACCCGGGTCGGGCCGTGGATGACCGCGCGGAACGCGGCGCTGGTCGCCGTAAGCGGGGTCGTCGTCGCGGGGGTGTTCGAGGCACCGACCGCACGCCCCCTCCTCACGTTTGTGATCGCGCAGCCGGTCGCGAGCGCGGGGGTCGTGCTGGTCGGCCTCGCGATCGCGCTCATCGGGGCGTCGCTGCGCCCCACGGGATCGCGCCCCGCCGCGGACGGCACCGCGCCCGACGCCGCCCTGATGTCCCCTGACGGCGCCGTCGTCGTCCCGCGCCAGCGCGCCCTGCGCGGCCGTGCGCAGCTGCTGCTGTTCGTTCGCCGGGGGTGCAGCTCGTGCGAGAACCTCATCGACCGGATGACGTGGGATCGCGCGCTCCTCGAGTCGCTCGTCGACGTGCGCCTGATCGTGGCCGTCGGCGACGGTTCGGCGCTCGACGACGCCGGCGGACTGCACGCTGACGCGTCGGGCCAGTTCGCTCTCGCCCTCGGAATCCCGGGCGACCGGCCGGCGGGGGTGCTGCTCACCACCGCGGGCGATCTGCTCCTGCCCATCGCCGTGGGCGGGGAGGAGACCGCGTCCCTCGTCGACACCGTGCTCGCGGCGGCCGCGGACGCACGCCCGACCGAGGGGACCTCGACGAACTGAGCACGCCGGGCCCGCGAGCCTCGACATTCGTCTCTGTCGCCGCTCCCCCGACGTAGCTAGGGTGAAACTCGTCGGGTTCCGGGAGGAAAGAGGCATCCATGTCGTTCATCACCCGAGGCTTCTCCGGACGCCGGGCCGAGCGCGATCCGCGCCTCCCCCCGGGGCAGACCCTGGTCGGCGATTGGCCCGTTCTGTCGGCCGGCCCGACGCCCGAGATCGAGGCGGACGCCTGGGAGTTCGTCGTCCGCACCGAGAACGGCGACCACCGCTGGAATGCCGCGCAGCTGCAGGCGCTCGGAATGGAAGACATCACCGTCGACATCCACTGCGTCACGCACTGGACGAAGCTCGACATGCCGTGGCGCGGGGTGTCGCTGGACCGCGTCTTCGAGGAGGTCGAGACCGCGCACGACTTCGTCATGGCGCACTCGTACGGCGGGTACACCACGAACGTTCCCCTCGAGGATCTGCTCGACGGCAAGAGCTGGATCGCCTTCGAGGCCGACGGTGAGCCGCTCACGCCCGAGCACGGCGGGCCCGCGCGCCTGCTCGTTCCGCACCTGTACTTCTGGAAGAGCGCCAAGTGGCTGCGGGGCCTGGTGACCATGCCCGACGACGATCCCGGCTTCTGGGAGCAGAACGGCTACCACCTGCACGGCGACCCGTGGCAGGAGGAGCGGTACTGGTGACGCGGCGGCCCGCGAGCTGGCACATCGCGACCGTGATCGCCTCCCGCGCCGAGACGGCGACGGCGCGGCGGATCGAGCTCGACGCCCCGACGTGGCCCGGCAACGACGCCGGCGCCCACGTCGACGTGCGTCTGACCGCGCCCGACGGCTACCAGGCGACCCGTTCGTACTCGCTGGCCTCCGCGGGTGAGGGCACCCGCCTCACGCTCGCCGTGGACGAGGTGCCCGAGGGCGAAGTGTCGCCCTTCCTCGTGCACGACCTGCGGGAGGGCGACCAGGTCGAGGTGCACGGGCCGCTGGGGGCGTTCTTCATCTGGACGCCGACACCCGACCCCGACCCCCGCCCGGTACAGCTGATCGCCGGCGGTTCGGGCGTCGTGCCCCTGTTCGCGATGGCGCGGGCGCACGCCGACAGCGGCGACACGAGCGAGTTCCGCCTGCTGTACTCGGTGCGCACGCCCCAGGACGTGTTCTTCGCCGACGAGCTCGCCCTCCTCGCGGCATCCGGAACCCTCCGGTACGACCCCGTCTACACCCGCAGCGCTCCGCCGGGGGCGACCGTGCCGCCGGGGCGGCTCACCGCGGATCGCCTCCGCGACGCGGTGGTTCCGGCCGACGAGAACCCCCGCGTGTACGTCTGCGGACCGACTCCGTTCGTCGAGGCGGTCGCGCGCTGGCTCCTGGATGCCGGGCACCGACCCGGCGACATCCGCACCGAGCGATTCGGAGGCTCGTGATGACCGCACTCGACGGAAACGCGCTCGCCGGCCGCCTGGCCGACCTCCTCGGGTGGGATGCCACCGACTCCCTCGTCCGCTGCCGGGCGTGCGGAGACGGGGGTGCCGTCGCCCGAGTAGCGGTGTACGTGAGCGCCATGGGCGCCGTCGCGCGCTGCCGCTCGTGCGACGCCGTGCTGATGACGATCGTGGATGCCGCCGGCGGACGGTCGTGGTTCGGGATGCCGGGAATCGACGCGCTCGAGGTGCGGCGGGCGTAGCGTCACCGTCCGTACCCCGAACCGACACTGGACACCGTCAGCCGCCGAACGCGAAGACCGGGGCTCCGCGCACGGACGAGGGCACCGCGGCGACGCGACCCGCGTGAGGCTCCGCCCCCGCCGCGATCCCCTGACGCGAGGTCGTGACGTACAGGACCGGATGATCGCCGTCGCCGAACGCGCACGACGTCGGGTTCGTCACGGGGAGCGGCAGCACCTGATCGAGTCGCCCGTCGGAGTCGTAGCGGTGAACGGCGGCCCCACCCCACATCGCGACCCACAGGCCACCCTCGGCGTCGAGAGCCATCCCGTCGGGAGACCCCGGAGCGTCGTCCTCCATCCGCACGAACACCCGCGAGGCGCCGAACGTGCCGCGATCGGCGTCGTAGTCGTAGGCCCGGATCTCGCGGGACAGCGTGTCGGCGTGGAGCGCCGTGGTCCCGGCATCCGTCCAGACCAGTCCGTTCGGGATCGACACCCCCTCGAGGGCGACGTGCACGCTCAGGTCGGGGTCGAGGCGGTACAGCCGCCCACCGCCCGGTCGCATGTCGTACGCCATCGAGCCGCAGAAGAAGCGCCCCGCCGCGTCGCACGCGCCCTCGTTCATGCGCACCGCGGGGTCGTCGAACACCGGGATCCTCCCCACGACGGCGAGGTCGTCGTCGAGCAGCGCGAAACCGCGTTCGACCGCGGCGACGAACCCGCCGTCACGACGACGCCGGATCACGCTCAAGACGTCCGCGATGGGCGTGCGATCGACGGATGCCCCCTCGCCGGCGACGGTGATGAGGTCGCCGGCGAGCATGTCGACGTGGCGCAGCGTGCGCGTCGCGGCATCCCAGAAGGCGCCCTCGCCGTGGTCGACCGCGGGGTCGCCGATCCAGCGGACCCCGGCCGGACGAGTCAGGTCAGAGCCACCCACCGTCGACCACCCACTTCTGCGCCGTGCACATCTCGGAATCGTCGGCGGCCAGCCACAGCACCATGCGCGCCACGTCGGCCGGGTACACCTTGTCTTCCAGGCTCTGGCTGCGCCGGATGTGCTCTTCCGCCTCGGGCGTCACCCAGTCACGCACCTGCCGCGCCGTCATGACCCACCCGGGAATGACGCAGTTCACGCGGATGCGATCGGGCCCGAGCTCGCGGGCGAGCGTGCGCGTGAGTCCCTCGATGCCGGCCTTGGCGGTGATGTAGCCGACCAGGTCTTGCAGGTCGATGTGCGCGCTGATCGACCCCATGTTGATGATCGACCCCCCGCCCGCCACCCGCATCATCGGGGCGACGGCCCGCGCGGCGAAGAAGTGGTGGCGGAGGTTCACGGCCTGCCGGTCGTCCCAGTACGCCACGTCGAGCTCGTCGATCGTGTGGCGCAGATCGTGCGCGGCGTTGTTGACGAGGATCTGCACGGGACCCAGTTCGTCGGCGAAACGCGCGATGGCGTCCTCGAGCGCGGGGATGTCGCGCACGTCGCACGGGAGGAACCGTGCGGCCCCGCCGAGCTCGGCGGCGAGCGCCTCCGCCGCCGGAACGTCGATGTCGACGAACCCGACGCGGGCGCCCTGCGCGACGAGCTGGCGGACGATCTCCTCGCCGAGGCCGGTCGCGCCGCCGCTCACGACGGCGACGCGTCCCGCGAGACTCGGGTAGCTCGCGTACGTCATGCCGGAACACCTCCCGGCAGGATCACCGCGCGCCCGACCGCACCGGCGGCGAGCGCGGCGAACGCCTCGTTCACGCCGTCGAGCGGGTAGCGGGTGCCGATGAGGTCGTCGAGAGGAAGAAGCCCCGCGCGGTAGAGCTCGAAGATCGCGGGGAGATCGAGCGCCGGAACCGAGGAGCCGTACAGTGACCCGACGATCTTCTTCTGCCGCTGCACCAGCTCGTTGATCGGCACGTCGAACGTCTGCCCGACGGCACCGAGCCCGACCGCGACCGCGGTGCCGAGCGGCCGGAGCATCCGGACCGCGGTGGTGAGAGTCTGCGGGCGGCCGACGGCCTCGATGGCCCAGGCCACCCCGCCCGGCGCGATCGCGAGCACGTCGTCGACCGGGTCGCCCTCCCCCGCGAGCACCGTGTGCGTGGCCCCGAGGCGACGGGCGAGCGCGAGCTTGTTCTCGTCGACGTCGACGGCAATGAGCGGGTAGGCGCCGGAGAGCTTCGCCCCCATGATCGCTGCGAGCCCCACACCGCCCGCCCCGATCACGACGACCGGGTCGCCCAGGCACCGGCCGATGACGTTGCGCGCGACCCCGACACCGGTGATCACGGCGCACCCCGCGATCGCGGCGATCTCGGCGGGGATGTCGTCGGGCACGGGCACGACGCTGCGCTCGTGCACGACGACCCGCTCGGCGAAGCTCGACGCCCCGAGCAGGTGGTGCACGGGACCGTCGGTGTCGCTCATGCGCGTCGTGCCGTCGAGCAGGCCGCCGGACTGAGCCTGGACCGCGCCCATTTCGCACATGATCGGGGCTCCGACCATGCACTGGCGGCAGCGCCCGCAGTTCGGGCGCCACAGCAGGGCCACCCGGTCACCGACACGGATCGCGCCGCTCGTGCGCTCGCCGACCGCCCGCACACGGCCGGCGCCCTCGTGCCCCGGCACGACGGGGAGCGGGCACCGCAGCTCTCCCCGGAGGTAGTGGAGGTCGGAGTGGCAGACGCCCGCCGCCTCGATCTCGACGAGGATCTCCTCCGGACCGGGGTCGGCGAGTTCGATCTGCTCGATCCGCGGGGGTTCGCCGGGCTCTCGCAGCACGGCGGCGTGGATCAGGGACGACATCGGGGCTCCTTCATGGTCAGTGGGACTCGCGCAGGACGGCCGGTCCGGTTGCCCCGACGAGGAAGTCGAGGTCGGCACCGGTATCGGCCTGCTGAACGTGGTCGACGTAGAGCTGCTCCCAGCCGCGCCGCGGCGAGGCGTACGCGGCGGTCGCGGCCTGCGCTGGCTCGCGCGCGCGCAGCTCGTCGTCGGGGACGAGCATCGTCAGGCTCCGGCCCGCCACGTCGAGTTCGATCAGGTCGCCGTCGCGCACGAGGGCGAGGGGGCCGCCGGCGGCGGCTTCGGGGGCGACGTGCAGCACGACGGTGCCGTACGCGGTTCCGCTCATGCGACCGTCGCAGATGCGGACCATGTCGCGCACCCCGCGCTCGAGGAGCTTCCGCGGAAGGGGCATGTTCGCCACCTCCGGCATCCCGGGGTAGCCCCGCGGTCCGCACCCGCGCAGCACGAGCACGGAGTTCTCGTCGACGACGAGGTCGGGGTCGTCGATGCGGGCCCGCATGTCTTCGACGGAGTCGAACACGACGGCCGGGCCACGGTGGCGCAGCAGCGCCGGAGTGGCCGCGGCGGGTTTGATGATCGCTCCCGACGGCGCGAGGTTTCCGCGCAGCACCACGATTCCGGCATCCGGCAGCAGCGGCTCGTCCGCCGGGCGGATCACGGTGCGGTCCCAGACCTCGTGCGAATCCAGCTCGTCGACGAACGGACGGCCGGCCACGGTGATCGCCGTGGGGTCGAGGCGGTCCCGCACCTCGCGGAGGACCGCGAGGTAGCCGCCGGCGCGGAAGAGGTCTTCCATCAGATACGTCCCGGCGGGCTGGAGGTTGACCAACAGGGGCACGCTCTCGCCGATCGCGTCGAAGTCGTCGAGCGTGAGGTCGACGCCCACGCGTCCGGCGATCGCGAGCAGGTGCACGACGGCGTTGGTCGATCCGCCGATCGCGGCGAGCGCGACGATCGCGTTGTGGAACGAGGCCTTCGTCATGACATCCGCGGGGGTGAGCCCCTCGCGCGCGAGCTCGACGATGCGGCGGCCGGTCGCGTGCGAGTACTCCAGCAGGCGGCTGTCGGGCGCTGGGATGCCGGCGATTCCGGGCAGCGTCATGCCCAGGGCCTCGGCCATGAACGCCATCGTCGAGGCGGTGCCCATCGTGTTGCAGTGCCCGCGGCTGCGGATCATCGACGACTCCGTCGAGCGGAAGACGTCGCTCGCCAGCCCACCGGCGCGCACCTCTTCGCTGAGCTTCCACACATCGGTGCCGCACCCGAGGGGCTTTCCGCGGAACGTGCCGTTGAGCATCGGCCCGCCGGGCACGACGATGGCCGGGATGCCGACGGACGCGGCGGCCATGAGGAGGGCGGGGATGGTCTTGTCGCATCCGCCGAGCAGCACCACCGCGTCGACGGGGTTGGCGCGCAGCAACTCCTCGGCCGCCATCGCGGCCATGTTCCGCCACAGCATCGCGGTCGTGCGGACGGTCGTCTCACCGATCGAGACCATCGGCAGGTTATAGGGGATGCCGCCGGCCTCGTACACACCGTTCTTGACGCTCTGCGCGACCTCGTCGAGGTGCGAGTTGCACGGGGTGAGCTCCGACGCGGTGTTGGCGATCGCGATGTTCGGACGTCCGTCGAAGGCGTGGTCCGGCACGCCGCGGCGCATCCACGCGCGGTGGAGGTAGGCATTGCGGTCATCGCCGCCGTAGAACTCGGCGCTGCGCCGGCCGCCCTCGGGTGCGTGGTCGGTCATGGGGTGGTTCCTCTGTTCGGGGACGGCAGGACGAGCTCGCCGTCGCGACGGTGCGGGATGCCCGCCAGAGCCTCGTCGCGCAGGTCGGCGGGGAGCGCCGCGTCCGGCGCCTGCTGGTAGGCGACGGGGCGCAGGAACCGACGGATCGAGGTGGCTCCCACCGAGGTGTACGTGTTCGTCGTCGCCGGCCACGGCCCCCCGTGGTGCTGACTCCAGGTGACGGCGACGCCCGTGGGCCAGCCGTCAAAGACGACGCGTCCGACCCGCTCTTCCAGGGCCGCGACGACCGCGTCGATCGCCTCGCCCGGCTGCGCGTGGAGCGTGCCCGTGAGCGAGCCGCCGACCCGGGCGAGGGCGGCGACGACCTCCTCGATCGCGTCGTACTCCACGAGCACCGTGACGGGGCCGAAGCACTCCTCGAGCAGCACGTCGGACCGCTCGCGGAACGTGGCGATGTCGGTCGCGACGACCACCGCGCGCACGGGGCCGGACGCCTCCGAGGCCTCGCCCGCCACGACGCGCGCCGCCCCTTCCTCCCGCAGCCGATCCACCCCGGGGGCAAACGCCTCCGTGATGCGATCGGTGAGCAGGGTGAACACGGGGCGCTCCGCGACGCGCGCCCGCAGGCGCGGGTCGTCCGCGACCCCGCGCGGCACGAAGACCAGTCCCGGCTTCGTGCAGAACTGTCCCCCGCCGAGGGTGACGGACGCGACGAGCCCGTCGAGGACCGCGTCGCCCCGGGCGGCGATCGCGCCGGGGGTGACCACGACCGGGTTCGTGCTCCCGAGCTCGCCGAAGAACGGGATCGGGTCGGGGCGCCGGGCGATCTCGTCCATCAACCCCTGCGCCCCCGCGAGGGAGCCGGTGAAGGCCGCGGCGCGGACGGCCGGTGCCCGCACGAGATCGAGTCCCGCCTGGCGCCCCTCGATGAGGCCGAAGGCCCCCGCCGGCGCACCGGCGGCGGCGAGCGCGTCGGTCACGATCCGCGCGGTCGCCCGCGACAGCTCCGGGTGGCCGGAGTGCCCCTTCACCACGACGGGGCATCCCGCCGCGAGGCCGGCGGCGGTGTCGCCGCCGGCGACCGAGAACGCGAAGGGGAAGTTCGACGCCGAGAAGACGGCGACCGTGCCGAGCGGCCGCAGCAGGCGGCGCAGTTCCGGACGCGGCGGAACCGCGCCGGGGTCGGCGGCGTCGACGATGGCCTCGAGGTACGAGCCCTCCTCGATCACTCCGGCGAACAGCCGCAGCTGCCCGGTGGTGCGGGCCACCTCGCCACGCAGGCGCTCGACGCCCAGGTGCGTCTCGCGGTCAGCGATCTCGACGAGCGCGTCCGCCGCGGCATCCACCGCCCCCGCGATAGCGCGCAGCCAGCCGGCCCGGGCCTCGCGGCTCGCGGCGCGAAGGACCGGGGCCGCGCCGGCGGCGAGGGCGACGACGTCGCTCACCCCGCCGCCGACGCGTGTGGTTTCTGCTGCCTCACCGGGCATCGGGATCCACCACGATCTCGATCGGCGTGGAGTCCGACACCTCGACGACGGCGGATGCCGCGCCGGTGTCCACCCGATACCGGCCCGCGAACCCGTCGATCGCGACGATCCCGTCGGCGTCGGCGGTGAGGTCGGTCGGCCCCATCCACCATTCGCCGCGGATGAGCGCGTGCAGCGCATCGTACGCGGGCTTGCGGGTGCCGTCGGCGCGGAGGAGGCCGGCGGGCGCGCCGAGCCAGGCGCCGTGATCGGTGATGCCCCAGTACGTGAGCGACTCGACCGCGGGATTGGCGAGCACCGTGCGGTAGTGACGCACGATCTCGTCGGCCTGCCGTGCCTCCCCCTCGGGGGTGCTCGGCCACTCGTCGACGATGTAGTCGTTGAGATCGACGATCTCGGGCGGCATGATCTCGCCCGAGAGCAGCGTGGTCTCGGTCATCTGCAGCGGCAGCCCGAACGCGGCGAAGCGCTCCAGGATCTGCGCGATCTGCTCCTCGCCGCGGAACCCCTGGTGCATGTGGGTCTGCACCCCGAGCGCATCGATCTGGATGCCGGCATCCAGACAGTCCGCGATGAGGCGCTCGTAGTCCGCCGACAGATCGAAGTCATTGAGCACGAGGCGGGCATCGGGGTTCGCCTCGCGGGCGGACTCGAACGCGAGCTTGACCATTTCGACGCGTCCCTTGGACTGGGCCAGCCGCGTGACGGCGTTCTCTTCGGCGGTGAACACCGGCAGGATCACCGCTTCGTTGATGGCATCCCACAGATCGATCACCCCGGCGAAGTTCGCCACGGTGGTGCGGACGCGGTCGCGCAGCACGTCCTCGACCTCGGTGTCGCTCAGGTCGAGCAGCCACGACGGCGTGAGCGTGTGCCAGACGAGGGGGTGGCCCTTGATCTGGACGTCGCGCGCGGCGAACCACTCGGCGGTCCGCTTCAGCCGGACCTCGTCGGTCTGCCCCCGCTGGGGCTCGTACCCGCGCCAGTAGAAGGGCAGGGTGACCGCGTTGAAGAGGTCGAGGTAGTCGGCGGCCAGGCGCTCCGGGTCGAGCGAGAGCGCTCCGCCGAAGTGCTGAAGTTCACGTGCCCCCTCGATGTCGGGCTCACCCGCGATCCACTCGATGAAGTCGAACCCGATGTTGCCGAAGCCGAACGCGTGCGCCGTCTGCTCGACCCGGGCCCGGGCCCCCGCGAGGGGACGCCCGGACCGGTCGACGAGGCGCACGCGTCCCCCGACGCGGCGCTGCGAGAGATCAGTCATCGGTCGCGGACTCCCCTCGTGCACCCGGGTACCAGTCGGGAATCGTGTTCTCGGTCACCGCGATGAACACGTCATCGGGGCGCACGCCCTCCGCCTCGAGGCGGCGGGCGATGGCGCGGAACGCGCGGGCCTTGGTCTCGTCGTCGTACATGCTCACCATGAGGATGCGGACGTAGAGCACGTCGCGACGCTCGCCACCGAGGTAGTGCGGGTCGGCGATGATGTGATCGGCCGGGAGCGGGTGGATCACCTGGAAGCGGTCCTCGATGTCCATGCCCAGGCCTTCGGCGAGACCCTGGTGCACGGCCTCGGCGTATGCCAGGCGCGTGGCGACGGGGACGGTCTCGGAAACTTCGATCGTGATGAGGGGCATCAGGCCCACACCTCCTTGGTGACGCGCACGTCGGCGCGGTTGCGAGCGGACTCTTCGATGGCGAGTCCGAGTAGATGGTCCTGGCACGCGTCGGCCAGGGAGTAGGGGCCCTCGGCTTCGCCGCGCGCCCAGCGCCCGGTGAGCTCAAGGAACGAGGCGACGGCGATGTCGTCTTCCGACAGGCGGCTGCCCACCCAGGGGTTCCGGTAGACCATGCGCCCCTCGAACGCGGCCGAGACGACCTCGTTGCCCTCGAGGTTCATGTCGACCCCGGTGCGGCGGTACGTGATCGGCGACGTCAGCACGCCCTCGCTCGACAGGCGCGTGACCGCGTCGTCGACGATCTCGCCGAGCGAGCCGCGGACGACGAGGCGCCGGGCCAGCAGCGGGTTCCACCACTGGTTGTCGACGAAGTCGTACAGCCCCATGCGGCCGTCACCGAAGTCGATCGTGCCGATCGTCGTGGTGCGCGGCTGCGGCTGCGGGTTCTCCACCCAGCCGTCGAACGTGAGGGGATCGGCCAGCGGGGCCGTGAACGTGCGCGCCGAGACGACGGCATCCGTCATTCCCGCACCGAGGTAGGCGCGCATGATCGACGTCGCGTGATAGAGGTGCGTCGAGGCGACCTCGACCGCCGTCGGCTGACCGATGGCGCCCGACCGCACGACCTCCAGGCGAGCGGCGTGACCGGGCATGAGCATGTACTGCTCGGCGACCTGGACGCGTCCGGAGGAGCCGACCGCCGCCCACAGGTCGCGCAAGCCATCGGCCGTCGGGGCCGGCGGGGTCTCGGCGAGCACCTTGGCCCCGCGCTCGACGAGCTCGGTCACGACACCGGGCATCGACGGCCACGAGACCGACGCGATCACGAAGTCGGGCTCGAGCGCGAGGATCTCCTCGATCGTGCGGACGACGGGGATCCCCCATCGCTGGGCCATGCGCTCGGCGGCCTCGTCGCTGCGGGCGAGGACGCCGACGGCCTCCAGCCGGTCGGGCGCGGCGGCGGCCATGCGGATGTGGAAATCGGATCGCCAACCGGTGCCGACGACAGCGAACTTCAGGGGAGTGCTCAAGAGGAGTCCTTCTTCTTGGGGGATGAACGAGAGAACGAAAGGGGAACGGGCGAAAGGGTCAGACCTGGCTCATACCGCCGTCGACGACGAGGTCGACACCGGCGACGAAGCTGGATTCGGCGCTGGCGAGAAACGCCACGGCCGCGGCCACCTCGTCGGGCCGGCCGATCCGCCGGAGCGGCACCATCTCGGCCACCGCGGCGGCCACCGCCTCGGAGCCTCCGGTGAACTGATCGAAACCCGCCGTCGCCGTGGGGCCGGGGCTCACCGAATTGGCCCGGATGCCGCGCTCCCCGAGCTCCGCCGTCAGCGTGCGGGCGAGGGAGCGGACCGCCGCCTTCGACGCGTTGTACACGGCGTGGCCCGGACCGCCGTTGGTCCCGGCGATCGAGGACACCAGCACGATGCGGGCGTGATCGTTGAGCAGGGGTGCGAACCGCTGCGCCGTGAAGAACGTTCCGCGGAAGTTCAGATCGCTCACGAAGTCGAAAGCCGCGGCATCCATGTCGGCGATCGGGGTCGACGCGACGTCGCGCCCGGCGTTGGCGACCAGCACATCGACGCCTCGGCCCATCGCGCGCACCTCGGCGGCGAGGTCGTCGAGGCCGTCGAGGCTGCTGGCGTCGGCCCGCAGGACGCGGACCCGGGTGCCCCACGCCTCGCGCGCCTCGGCGATACGTGCCGCGGTGACGCCGGTCGTGACGACGTCGGCCCCCTCGGCGAGGAAGCGGTCGACGACAGCGCGACCGATACCGGACGTGCCCGCCGTGACCACGGCGAGTTGGCCCGTGAGCAGCCCGCGGGTCACTTGAGGGCTCCCGCCGCGAGGCCGCGCTCGAACGAGCGCTGCAGGAGGAGGTAGGCCGCGATCACCGGCACGGCCGTGATGACCGCCGCCGCCAGGACACCCGTCTGGTCGTTGGTGTACTGGCTCATGAAGAAGGTCGGAAGCAACGTCACCACCTGCTTGTTCGGGTCGTTCAGCATCAGCAGGGGCAGCAGGTACGCGTTCCAACTGTTGATGAGGGTCAGCACGACGATGGCGCCGGCGATCGGGCGGGTCAGCGGCAGCACAATGTGCCAGAACACCCGCACGATGTTCGCGCCGTCGATGCGGCCCGCCTCCATGAGTTCGGTCGGGATGCCGTTGAAGAAGCTGCGCGCCAGGAGCACCGTGAAGGGCACCTGCAGGGCCGCGAGCGGCAGGATCACGGCGATGAGTTCGTTGTACATGTCGAAGGTCGACGCGGTGACGAACAGCGGGGTCAGCAGCACCGCCTCGGGCATCGTCAGCGCGACGAGCAGGAGCCAGAACCAGATCTCCTTGCCCGCGATGCGGAGTTTCGCGAAGCCGAACGCCGCGAGCATCGTGCACACGTAGACGAGGGCGATGGTCGAGGCGGCGATGATGATGCTGTTCAGGAAGTAGGTGTGCACGATGCCGGTGGCGAAGACCTTGGCGTAGTTGCCGAAGCCCTGGCCGGCGAGCGACCCCTGCACCATCGCGATGAGCGGGAACAGGTACGGCAGCACGATCAGAGTGGCGAGGAGCTGCAGGCCCCAGCGCGAGGATCGGGAGCGGATGTCGAACATGGATCAGGCTCCTTCGGACTGTCGGTTGATCCGGTTCATCAGCAGACCGGCGCCGATCGCCAGCACGAGGAGGGCGATCGAGATGGCTGCGGCGTATCCGAAGTGCTTCTCCTGGACCATCGTCTGGAAGATGTAGGTGCCGAGGAATTCCGTGGCGTGGTTGGGCCCGGCCTTGGTCACGAGGTACGGCACGTCGAACGTCTTCAGCGCGCCGATGACTCCGAGCACCGCGAGGGCGACGGCGGTGCCGCGGCACATCGGCCAAACGATCGACCAGAGCGTACGGATGTTGCCCGCCCCGTCGACCCGTGCCGCCTCGAGGATCTCGGGCTCGATCTGGCTCATCGCGGCGTAGAAGAGGATGAAGGTCAGACCCGTCCACTGCCAGATGGTGACGAGCATGACGACCAGCATCGCGGTGACGTTACCGGCGAGCCAGGGCTGGGTGAGCGACCCGAGGCCGATCGCCGAAAGGATGCCGTTCAGCGACCCGTTGGCGTCGAAGATCAGGCGGAAGACGGGGGCCATCGTCGCCGGGGCGAGGACGGTGGGGACGAAGATGATGACCTTGTAGACCGGCGCCAGGTGGATGCGCGAGTGCATGATCGCCGCGAACACGAAGCCGATGACGGTCTGCGCGGTGAAGGTCACGACGAAGAAGATCGCGGTGTGCCAGATGGCCTGCCAGAAGACCTCGTCGCCGAACATGGCGACGTAGTTGTCGGCTCCGACGGATTCCGACGGACTGAGGATGAAGCCGTTCCAGTCGAGCGTGGAGACGTAGCCGGTGTAGCCGATCGAGAAGTAGATCATCCCGACGACCAGGGCGAGAGCCGGCAGGATCCAGGGAAGACCGCCGGGGTAGGGGGACTTGCGCCCGGTGCGCGGGACACGTCTCGCGCTGCGTCGTGACCGGCCGGCGGTCACGAGTGTTTCGGTGAGGGTGCTCATGTGCTCTTCCTTGAGTCAGGCAGGGGGCCCTTCGTGGGCGGGAGGGGATCCCGCCCACGAAGGGGTGGCGCTGGTTACTTCTGCGCGTCGACGACGGCCTGCAGGCCGGCCAGGGCGTCGTCGATCGTGACGTCACCCGTGGCGACACCGATCAGCGCATCGCGGAACGCGGAGTTCAGATCGGCCGAGACCGTGGCGAACCGCGGCTGCGACGACGAGGCCGCAACGTCGGTGTACTCCTGGAGCGCCTCGAGCTGGACCTCGGCGTTGACCAGGTCGATCTCGTCCCACTGGGGCTGGATGCCCAGCAGTGACGGGATGTCGTTGAGCGTGTTGGCGACCGTCTGCTGACCGGCTTCGGTCGTGGTCAGCCACGTGACGAAGGTCTTGGCCGCAGCCTGCTGGTCGGACTGGGCGCTGATGGCCAGACCGTAGTCGGCGTCACCGAACATGTTGCCGGTGTTGCCGGTGCCGGCGACATCGGGGAACTGGATGGGGATCATCGTGAACGGCTCGGGGTTGGACACGCCCGCGGCCTCCATCGCGCCGATCATCGTGTCGCGCACCGTGTACTGCGTGTACCAGGTGCCCATCATGACCATCGCGTACTGGCCCGACATGAAGGCGTTGCTGGCGTCGGGGTACTGCTGCAGGCCGACCGCACCCTCCTGCATGATCCCGTCGTCGAACAGCGACTTCCAGATCTCCATGCCCTCGACGAAGGCGGGGTCGGTGTAGGAGCGCTCGCCCAGCGAGGCCTCGACGTAGGCGCCGGGCTCGACGTTCTCCATGATCGCCTCGAAGGTGTCCATGTCGAACGCCCACTGGCCCGCGCCCTGCACGAAGCAGCCCTGGCCCGCGGCCTGGAACGCGGCGCAGACCTCTTTCCACTCCTCGAGCGTCGTCGGGGGCGTCAGGCCCTGCGCGTCGAACATGTCCTTGTTGATCCAGAGGCTCCCCGAGTAGACCGAACCCGCCGAGAGCCCGACGACCTTCTCATCGACGACGAGCCCTTCGACCCCGGATGCCGAGAGCTTCTCGCGCCAATCCGAGCCGAGCGACTCTTCGACCACCGGACCGAGGTCGATCGCGCCGGCCTGGAAGGTCTCGACGCCACCATTGGCCGAGCCGGGAGCGACGTTGAAGATGTCGGGGCCGTCGGCCGAGGTGATGGCCGGGCCCATGACCGAGTCGTAGTTGTCGATCGGCTTCGAGACGAATTCGACCGTGATGTCGGGGTACTCCTCGTTGAACGCCGCGATCAGCTGGTCGGCGACGGGCTTGTCAGGCGTCCACCCCCACCACACCAGGTTTCCCTCGGTCGCCGAGCCCGAGTCGCTGCCACCGGATCCGCCGCCCGAGCAGGCGACGAGGGACAGCAGGGCGATTCCTGCGACAGCCGTCGCGCCGACGCGGCGCCACGACGATGTCTTCTTTGACATGGATTTTCTCCTCTTGTGCTGCAGGTGTGGTGCGCCAGCGATCGTTGCATGGCGCACGTTTTGCATCGCAAGTTTTACCGACACTGGAAGCAACTTGTTGCGCAACTTGCGTGATGGTTATAGTAGATCCACCGCCGCTCCGCGGTCAAGTGCCCTGGGGGGCGTCGGACGGGAAGAGGGAGCACATGTCGCAGCGCACCGCCACGTTGGCGGAGATCGCCCACGTCGCCGGAGTCTCCGTGCCGACGGTCTCGCGCGTCCTCAACGGACGCCCGGGCATCTCCGCCCCCAAGCGCGAAGAGATCGAGAAACTGCTCGAAGAGCGCGGCTACGAACGCCGAAAGGCGCGCCGCGAAACTTCCCTGCTCGATTTCGTCATCGTCAGCCTCGAGACTCAGTGGGCCACCGAGCTCCTCCGCGGGGCGCAAGCCGAAGCGGCGCGCGCCGGCGCCGACCTCGTCGTCACCGCCACCGACGGGTCGCCGGCCGGCTCCCCCGAGTGGCTGCAGCGCGTCGCCGGGCGGGGAACCGACGGGATCGTGATCGTCGTCACCGAGATCGACCCCGTCGGGCGCGACGAACTCACGCGCCTGAACGTGCCGGTGGTTCTGGTCGACCCCGTGGGCACCGACACCGAGTCGTTCGTCACCGTGTCGGCCGCCGACTGGTCGGGTGCCCGGGATGCCACCGACCACCTGCTCGATCTCGGACACACGCGCATCGGGTTCGTGACCGGTCCCCTGAACCTCGAGTGTCACCAGGACCGGCTCGACGGCTACATGTCCGCGCTCGGACGCCGGGGCATCACGCCCGATCCGTCACTGGTGCGGATCGGTGATTCGCTCACCTCGGGCGGCATCCGGTTCGGCGGGGAGCTGCTGGACTCCGCCGATCGCCCGACCGCGATCATCAGCGGCTCCGACGAGCAGGCCTACGGCATCTACCTGGCGGCGCGCGAACGGGGGCTGAGTGTGCCGGAAGACCTCTCCGTCGTCGGCTTCGACGACGTCGACCTGTGCCGCTGGGTGAACCCGCAGCTCACCACCGTCCATCAGCCGCTGGCCGGCATGGCATCCGAGGCGGCCCGTCTGGCCCTGGCCATGTCGCGCGGCGAGACCATCGCCAACCGGCGCGTACAGCTCTCGGCCGAGCTCGTGGTGCGGGAGTCGACGGCGCCGCCGCGGGCGACGTAACACCGGCGGCGTCGGGAAGTCACCCCTCACGCATTGCGCAGCCGACGCGCCCACGCGCCCCGGCTGGCCTTCCCCGCATCGTTGCGCAGAGGTTCCCGGACGAGGTGGATCCGCACCGGCCGGTGGGCCGGGTCGACCTTCTGCGCCGCCCAGCGGTCCAGTTCGCCCTCGTCGACCGGCGAATCGGCGACATCGACGACCGCGGCGACGACCTCGCCTCCTCGCCCATCGGGAAGCCCGAACGCGAGAGCGCTACGCACCGACGGATGGCTCTCGAGGGCCGCTTCCACCTCGGCGGGAGCAATGGTCACTCCCCCGCGCACGATGACATCGTCAACCCTGTCCCGCAGGAAGAGCCTGCCGTCGGCGTCGAGTGCGCCGAGGTCGCGCAGCGTGTCCCAGCCCTTCGCGTCTCGGCGGCTCGGGGCGTTCAGGTAGCGGTAGGCGGGGTCGGCGCCGCGCCGCATCCACACTTCGCCGACCTCGCCCACCCCGGCGAGGGTTCCGTCACCGCGCCGGATCTGCACCTCGGTCCCGCCGATCGGTCGCCCCACGCTGCCGGGGTGGCGCAGCCATTCCTCGCCGCCGATCATCGTCAGACCGTTGGACTCGCTGCCGGCGTACACCTCGATGACCCGCTGCGGACCGAGCCACTCGAGGAACCGCGCCTTGAGGGCGACGGGGCACGGCGCACCCATGTGCACGACGGTCTCGAGGCTCGAGACGTCCGCGGTGGCATGGGCGGGCTCCCGCAGTAGCCGGTGCATCATCGTCGGAACCGCCAACGCCCACGTCGCGCCGTGCTGTGCCACAGCCTCGAGCCAGGCGCGCTCGTCGAAGCGGGGCAGCACGATGAGGCGGTGCCCGGTCAGGAGCCCCCGCATCGCGTAGGTGAAGACGGCGGAATGCCACAGCGGACCCGACACCAGCTGCACCGCCTCACGCGGAAGGAAGTCGGCCACCGGGCGGGTCGGATCGAACAGCGCGGGTCCGGCGGCCAGCACGATCTTGGGCTCACCGGTGCTTCCCGACGACGGCACGGCCTTCCAGTGCGCGGCCCACACGTCTTCCGTCGGCGGCACCGGCGCACCCACCCACGCGGACGCGACCCGGGCCGACGGCACCGTCGCGATGGAGGCGTCGACCGCACCGTCGCCGACGAACGCCGTCGGCCCGGCGGCACGGACGAGCACAGCGCGCTCCTCGTCGGAGCGATGCGGCGCGATCGGCAGCGGGGTGGCGCCCGCGCGCCAGACAGCCACGGCCGCGACGACGAACGAGCGGTCGTTCGGGAGCGAGATCGCCACGAGGTCGTCGCGACCCACCCCGCTCGCCCGCAGCGTCGCCGACAGACGGCTCGCCGCCGCGTCCAGCGCCGCGGCCGTCACCTCCCCGTCGGCGTCGACGAGGACGACGCGCGAGGGATCGTCCGCCGCCGCGTCAGCGAAGATCCGCGAGATCGATCGGCGCACCGCCATCACCCCCGTTTCGCAGGACGGCACGGTAGAAACGCTCGTGGCGTTCCGCCGCGGCATCCCACGAATAAGAGCGCGCCACCGCGACACCGACCTCCGCCGGGACGTGATCACCCTCCAGCGCCGCCGACAGCTCGCCCGCGATGACGTCGGTTCCGTCGGCGAACCGGACGGCGTCGCGGAAGACCTCGCGCAACACCGGAAGGTCGCGCGCCACGACCGGGGTCCCCGCGGCGAGCGCCTCCATCGCGGCGAGCCCGAACCCCTCCTTCGTCGAGACGAACGCCAACACCCCGGCGGCGGCCACCAGGGGCGGCACCTCCTCGTGGGCGAGGGCGCCGAGCACCACGGGACGGATGCCGAGTTCCTCGGCGCGGTCATCGAATCGCGCGCGGTAGTCCCGGTAGTCGAACAGCGTCTCGCCCCCGCAGAAGACGAGTGACGTTTCGGGATGCCGGTCGCGCACCCGCGCGAAGGCTTCGAGCAGGTCGATGCTCCCCTTCCGCGGTTCGATGCCGCCCACGGCCAGCACGTAGCGCCCGAGCCGCTCCCGCCACTGATCGCGGAGCGCCGCTGCCCCGGGCGAAGCGGCGGCCGCGAAGCGGCTGGCATCCACCCCGTTCGAGATGACCGTGACACCGAGTCCGTACTTCTCGCGCACCTCGGCGGCGACGGCCCGCGACACGCAGATGCGGGCGATCGGCTCGACGACGGCGCGCTCGTGGCACTCGATCAGCCGCGGCGTCTCGAAGGCGTCGAGATGGTGGATGGTGCGGATGGCGGGGCCCACGGCGTTGGCCGAGATGCAGTCCTGGGCGTGCACGACGGCGCCGGCCGGTGCCGCGAACTCCGCGCGCATCGTGACGATCGAACGCTCGATCCGGGCGCCCACGCTCTCGTCGTCCCGCGGCGCGAAGGGCACGACCCGGACGCGCACGGCGGGGTCGACGGGGCGGAAGAACGCCTGGTCGCCGCCGCGACCGAGCGTCCAGACGGTGACGTCGTGATCACGGCGGGCGAGCGCTTCGGCGAGCGAGAGCGTGTGCACGACGCCGCCGCGCGGCTTCGTCGAGTAGGTGATCAGCTCGATGCGCACGCTCAGCTCCCGCGGTAGGCCGAGGGCCGTCGCTGGCTCAGGTGGTTCAGCGATCGCCGAGCACGCGCGACGTCTGCCGAGACGTCGGCTGTCGCGACGGCCAGCCCACCCTTGGCCCAGGTCTTCGCGATGATCTCGCCGGCGGGATCGACGACCTTCGCCTGACCGAGGAAGCGCAGGCCACCCAGCACGCCCGTCTGGTTCGCCGACACGACGAAGACCTGGTTCTCGGCCGCCCGCGCGCAGTCATACAGGTCGAACAGGTGCGCCTGTCGGTCGTTGCGCATGCGGTCAGAGCGGTCGGTCACGCTCGCGGGCCACGCGTTCAGGCACGCGAGGATGTCGGCGCCGTCCAGCGCGAGCGACCGCGCACTCTCGGGGAACGTCTTGTCGAAGTCGATAAGCATGCCGATGCGCCCCTTGGGGGTGTCGAAGGCGGCGAACCCGTCGCCCGCCCGATAGGCGTCGGACTCGCCGAGCGGCAGGTGCACCTTGCGATGCGTGCCGAGCACCTCGCCACCGCTCACGCACACGGCCGTGTTGTACCGGTGCTCGCCAGCCTCGTCGCGCACGCGCTCGGCAATGCCGAAGCAGACGACCATGTCGCCCGCAGCATCCGCGATGGCCTGCACCTCCGGCCCCTCGAGGTCGATGGCCGGCGGGATGCCGTCGGCACTGTCGGCCGGGTGGTGCAGGTCGAGGAGATACCCGCCGATCGTGGCGTCGGGCAGGACGAGCAGTTCGACACCCGCCGCGCGGGCGTGCTCGAGGATGCCGGGGAGCTTGACGAGGGTGCGGCCCACGTCGCGACCGAAGTGCGCCGCGACCGCACCCATCGTCAGGCTGGACATGCCATCCAGCGTAGGCCGGTCACCCCGCCAGCCGAGCGAGCGACTGGTCGCCGACGTGGGCGGCGACCGTGGCGGCGACGTGCTCCGCGTCGTCGGCCACGGCGAGAAATCGCCCCGAGCCCCACGTGTGCATCCACGGCAGGCCGATGAACGCGAAGCCGGGCTCGGTGGTCGTGCCACGCACGTGCGCGGGGTGTCCCTCGACGTCGAAGACGTCGAGCCCGACCCACGACCAGTCGGCGCGGAAGCCGATGGCCCACACGATGGTCCGGATGTCGTCGAACGCCACGGCATCCTCGCCCCCCGACGGCAGCCACACGGGCCGGTACCTCTCCTCGCCGGGTGCGTCGATCCCTTCCCTCGCGATGTACGCGTCGATGTCGTGCTTGATCGATTCGGCGACCGAGTCGGCGTGGTCGAGATCGGCGGCGAGGTTGTCACCGAAACGGATGCCGTCGCCGTCGGCCCCGAGCGCACGCCCGTGCAGCCGCATGCCCGCCGCCGCGAACGCGCGCAGGTCGATGTCGCGGCCCCCATCGCGGCCCGTGACGTAGTGGTTGGTCGATTCGCGCTTGGCCAGACCCACCGTGCTGACGGGCACGTCGTAGACGCCCATGTCGGCCAGCCACGTCATGCAGTCCCGACCCCGGTAGAACCGCGCCACGCGCGGCGCTCGGCCCACCGCCAGATGCACGTCGCGGCCCTCGAGGTGCAGGTCCTCCGCGATCTGGGTGCCCGACTGACCGGTGCCGACCACGAGCACGGGGCCCGGGGGCAGCGACGCGGCATTCCGGTACTCGTGCGAGTGCACCTGATGCACGTGCGCGGGGATGGCCTCCGCCCAGGCCGGCACCACGGGGTCGTGATATCCGCCCACCGCCGCGACAACGGTGGTCGCGGTGAGGACGCCGCGGGAGGTCTCCACCGTGAAGCGCCCCGAGGGCTCCCGCCGCACCGCGGTGACCGCGACCCCCTCGGCCACGGGCGCGTCGAACGAGTCCGCGAAGCGCCGCACCCAGGCGTAGACCTCGTCACGCTTCATGAAGCCGTCGGGTTCGTCCCCGTCGTACGGGAAGCCCGGCAGTGTGCAGTGCCAATTGGGCGTCACCAGGGTGAAGTTGTCCCACCGGCCGTCACGCCACTCGTGCGCGACCGTGTCCCGCTCGATCACGACGTGCCGGATGCCACGGTCGACGAGGTATTTGCTGACCGAGAGGCCGGCTTGGCCGCCGCCGACGATGACGGTGTCGAAGGAATCCCCCGGGCTCAGGGTGACGGGGATCACGAGGCCGCCCCCGATCTCGCCAGCGGCGGCTCCATCCGCAGCACCAGCACCGCTCCGTCGCCCCGGCTCTTCGCCGCCTCGGCGATCGCGGCTTCCTCGGCCATCGCCGACGTGCACGCGAACCCGTAGCGGGCACGCACGCGCTCGCTCGCCTCACCCAGCGCCCGGGTCGTGCGCGCGAGGAAGTCGGCGACGGGGTAGGTCTCCCCGACGGCGAGGTGGTCGTGCATGACCAGGCTCGGAGAGTAGTGATCGGTCTCCGACCCATCGGGCCAGCGCACCGCGAAACGCATCTCAGGCATCGACGAGCACCCCCCGAGCGGTGACGAGATCGGGCGCGTACGCGTCGGGCCGACGATCCCGCAGGTGGAACATCCCGCCGCGCATCGCCTGGAACGTGCCCGCAACGTCGATCTCCGCGACGGCGAGACCCGCATCGAGCAGCGTCGTCGCGAGCACGTTGCCGCCGGGGTCCACGACCTTGGCGTTGGCGACGTAGCGGAGCGAACCGAAGGTCCCCGCCTGGTTCGACGCGATCCAGAACACCTGGTTGTCGAGGGCGCGTGACATGTCGAAGAGGTTGTGCCGGTACGTCCAGCGATCCTCCTGGAGGTTCTCCGCTGTTGCGGTGCGCGCTGCCGGCCACGCCGAGATGCTCACGATGATCTCGGCCCCGTCCAGCGCCAGGGAACGCGCCGCCTCCGGGAAGGCCTTGTCGTAGCAGATCTGCAGACCCACGCGCCCGACGGGGGTGTCGAAGGCGGCGTAGTGGTCGCCCGCCGAGTACGACATGTTCTCGCCGAGCGGCTGGTGCACCTTGCGGTACGACCCATAGATCGTCGAGCCGTCGAGGCAGGCCGCGGCGTTGTACCGCGTCTCGCCGTCGTCGTCGAGCTCGCAGAATCCGACGACGACGATCATGTCGCCCGCGATCTCCTGCACGCGCCGCAGCTCGGGGCCGTCCAGGCGGATCGCGGGCGGCAGCGAGCGGCTCGTCGTCTTCACGGTGTCGCCGTGGTTGCCGAGCGACGAGAGGTACCCGCCGATCGCGGCCTCCGGGAGAGCGAGCAGTTGCACCCCCGCTTCGCGCGCCTGCGCGACGAGATCGGCGATGAGCGCGTAGTTCTGATCGAGATCGCGTGTGAAATTCGCCGCAACGGCGGCAACGGTGACCGGCATGGCGGGCCTCACAGGTTGTAGGTCGAGTTGATGATCGCGCCCTTCCGCGCGTAGTGGATGATGGCGTCCTGCACGTCCAGCGGGTGGCACGGGATGACGCCCTCGATGAGGTCTTCTTCGCGCAGTCCGTGCAGGGCCATGCCGAAGCGGCAGGCGAAGACGGTGCCGCCCTCCTTGATGAACGTCTCGATCGAGCCGTTCATGTTCAGCTCGCCCGGGAAGCCGGCGTCGCCCGTCGTGGGGAACCCGCGCGTGGCCATCGCGGCGAGGGTGCCGGGGCCGTAGAAGTAGATCGCAGACTCGAACCCCTTGCGCAGCGCGCGCGTGGCCTGCAGAACGGCGACGAAGCTCACCGACGACTCGTGCGGGATGCCGTGGACCAGCGTGAAGTACGCCTCGCCGTTCTCCGCCTGGTAGTCGGGGAACACCTTGGTGGAGCCGTAGAGGTTGCTGCCCTTGGGAAGCGAGGGGTGCGGGATCTCGTTCAGCGACTTCTCGATGTTCGCGGCGATCTCGTCGTCGAAGTGTGCGGTGCTCATGGTGTTCTCCTGTCGTTTCGGTGGTTCGAGGTGGTGCCGGAACGGCGGTGGGACGCCCGGCGGGCGGGCGCTCCGTGGTCAGGCGCGCGCGCCTGAGATCGTGGCGGCGGCGGGCCCGAGCCCGGTCGCCGTGGAGCCGACGGCGTCGGTCTCGACCCCGTCGGGCCAGCGCAGGCGGACGCCTGCCCTGCTGTCGAGGCGACCGATCGCAGCCGTGTGAGCGGGGCCGGCGTGCATGCGGCTACCGCCGGGCGCATCGGCGGTCAACATCCCGAATCCGGGGAAGCACGTCAGCCAGTCGCCCATCGCCGCGCCCTCGGGCACGGGGATACCGGCGACATCGATCGTCGCCCCGACACCGGAGGCCTCGGCGAGCATCGCCGCCGTGCCCACGATGCCGGCCATACTCACGTCCTTCGCCGCTTCGGGACGTGCGTCGTGCACCGAACGGGCCATCGCGCGCAACTCCGTCCCGGCACTGGTCGAAGTCGAGTCCCACTGGCGACCTTCGAACCCACGGCGCCAACGACCGCGGAGGTCGGTCGTGAGGGAGAGCTCGTGACCGGGGCGACCGCCCCCGCCGGGGACGGGATGAGCGGTCCGTCCCAGCGCGGTCACGGTCAGGGCCGGCGCGGCGGAGCCCACCTGCGTGTGCCCGCCGAGGACGGGCACGTCCCACGCGATTGCCGCGCTGCGGAGTCCGTTCAGCACGCGCCGCGCGAACGAGGCGGTGGGCGCGGCGACGGCGTTGAGCAGGCCCGAAGGCAGGGCGCCCATCGCGGTGAGGTCGTTGACGTTGACCAGCACGCCGCACCACCCCGCCCACTCGGGGTCGCGCATGAGCAGGGCGGGCAGGATCGCATCGCACGCGGCGACGACCTCCGTGCCGGGCACCGGTGCGCCGTCGTCGCCGATGAAGCCGGCGCCGCCGAGCGCTGACGGGCCGTCGGCAGCGAACATGCCGATGGTGTCACCGAGCGGAGCCTTCGTCGCGGCGACGAGGGCGGCGATCCGGTCGATGGGCCACCGCATCCGCGCGTGGTCCACCCCGGCGACGACCTGCGTGCCCCACTCGATCCAGCCCAGCCGGCGGAAGAGTTCGACGTTCGCGCGCTGCACGGTCGCTTCGAATCGCAAGACCCCGATGGCCAGGGCTGTCGCGCACGCCTCGCGCACGAGGGCGGGGCCGATCCCGCCGGCGCGACGCGCGCCGCGCGCCACGGCCAGGCGGCTGCCGCTCCACCAGCCGATGTCCCGCCCGGCGACGGCGGGAGAGAGGCGCACCCCGCCGAGCACCGTGCCGTCGGATCCGACCGCGACGAGCACGATCGTCCGGCCGTCGTCATCGACGGCGTCGCGATCGTCGCCGCGGAACAGCTCCTGCTCGTCGACGAAGACGTCACGGCGGATGCGGCGGTAGGCAGCGGCCTGCGCGGCGTCGGCCCGCACGATCGACCACGTCGTGGGCACCGCGGTGCGTGTGCCGCTGAGCACCGTGACGTCGAGCACCTCAGGCTCCCGCGGTCTTCAGCACGCCGCACGCGCCGCACGCGGCGCACCCGGCTTTCTGGTCCTCGCCGCGCATCCCGGCGGCGGTGAGGAGCTCGGCCACCCGCGTGGTCACGTCGTGCAGCACGCGCCGATCCGGCGCGGGCACCTTGTCGACGTCGGTGGCGAGCGTGCCCTTGAGCGGGCGGAACGGAACCACGAACGGGTAGACGCCCATCTCGATCAGCTCGCGCGCCCCAGCGACGAGCTCGTCGGGGTCCTCCCCCATCCCGACCAGCAGGTAGGTCGAGACCTGGTTGTAGCCGAACACGCGCACCGCCTCACGCCAGGCTGCGCGGTACTCGTCCATCGACACGGTCGACTTGCCGGGCATCCAGCGGCGCCGCACTTCGTCATCCATTGATTCGACATGGATGCCGATCGAGCGAGCACCCGCGTCGTACAGGTCGGTGATCGCCCGCAGGTCGGCCGGCGGCTCGCACTGCACCTGGATCTCCAGCTGGGGAACGACGGCCTTGACCGCCGCGACACAGCGCGCGAGGTGCTTGGCCCCGCGGTCCCAGCCATTCGAGGTGCCGGTGGTCATCACCATCTGCCGCACGCCGTCCAGGCGCACCGCCGCCTCGGCGACTTCGGCCAGCATCGCCGGCGTCTTCACCGCGATGGTCGCGCCCGATTCGAGGGAAGACTGGATCGCGCAGAAGCGGCAGCGCTCGCTCTCGTCGTACCGGACGCAGGTCTGGACGACGGTCGTGGCCAGGATGTCCCGGCCGTGCAGCTTGGCGATCTTCTCGTAGCCGGTGCCGTCGGCGGTCTCGAGGTCGTAGAACTTCGGCCGCCGCACCGGCTGGACGTCGAGGCCCAGGTCGGCACCGCCGAGAGTCAACCGCCCGGAGCGGATGACGTAGGGACTGTCGGGGTTCAGCGGAATGGCGGCACCCTCTCCGCCGATGACGAAGTGACCGTCGTCGCTCGGGCCGGCGCCGCCCGTGCGACGAACGGGGGCGTCGCTGCGGACACCGAGCAGGGCGATGTTCACGCGGGTGGATACCGAGTCAGCGGGGCTCATGACCCCAGTATCGAGAGCACCCCGTTTCGGGTTGGTTCCGACCGGATGTCAATCAGTTTTCCCGGCGAGAAGATCATGTTTCGCGCCCGGCGGGGAAGAACACGCAAGGCCGTTTGAGTACGCTCGTACTCATAAGACGAACGGAACGGGTGAGGAGGGGACATGATTCTGGCCGCGATCGTGGTGTGCGAGATCGCATTCTGGGTGGCGATTCTTGCGGGGCTCGCGTCACGGTATCTCCTACGCCGCCCTCGCCTCGGCGCAGCGCTCCTCATCCTCGCCCCCGTGATCGACGTCGTCCTTCTTGTGCTGGTCGCCGTCGACCTGCTCGGTGGCGGAACAGCGTCCTGGCAGCACGGCTTGGCCGCAATCTATATCGGCATCTCCGTCGCGTACGGCAAGCGGATGGTCGCGTGGGCTGACGCGCGCTTCCAGCGTCGCTTTGCCGGTGGCCCTGCGCCGGAGCGTCTCGTCGGGGCTCGCTACACCGTCAAGTGTTGGCGGGACGTGCTTCTCACCGGTCTCGCGGTCGTCATCGCCGCGGCCATCCTCGGAGCGATCATCCTCGTCGTGAACGACCCCGCGCGCACCTCGGCACTCTCGGGGTACTTCGGCATCCTCGGGATCATCTTCGCCATCGATCTCGTCTGGGCGCTCAGCTACACGATCTGGCCCAGGAGACCTACCGGCGTGGCACAGAGAGCCCCGTCCGCCTAGTCCATGCCGCGGAGAATCGATGCAGAGGCACGTACCGCCGAGATCGCGGCGGCGGCTCTGCGTGTCCTCGGACGCGACGGACTCACCGGCTTGTCGGTGCGGGGGGTGGCAGCCGAGGCGGGAATCGCAGCCGCGTCATTGCGGAGAGCATTTCCTTCCCAGCACGCTCTTCGGGAGTACTGCCTTGAACTCATCGAAGAACGAGCGACGAGCAGGATCACTTCGCTCGACCTCACCGGCCGCGCGCTGGCGGATGCGCTGCTCGTGCAGCTGCTTCCCCTGGACGATGAGCGGCGCTCTGAGCTGATCGCGCAAGTACAACTCGGCGTGCTCTCCCTCAGCGATAGCAGTCTTCGCCCGGCCGCCGCCAGACTCAACGCAGCGGTGAGCAGAGCGTGTCGAATCGCGATCGAGATTCTTACGGCAGTCGGCCAACTCGACGCCGGGCGCGACCCTGAATACGAGGCGCGGAGGCTGCGAGCGTTACTCGACGGAATCGCCATGCAGGGCCTGTGGAGCGGAGATCCGCACGGATCGGGTCAGATGCTCACGACACTCGCGCGCCACCTCGACGAACTCGCTTCCGCCGAATCGTGACACGCACCCTGGACTCACGTCAGCTGTCCGCCAACCCGTGTCGTCGAGCGCGCGATCCGGGTTATAGGCCAAAAAGTGTGTATGGGATGGTCGTTTAGCCGCGTGATTTCGCGGTGAATCGGGGATCGGTATGGTCCGCGACCCTTAGTCGTGGACCTTCCGACGAACTCGACGACTTGTCTGGTATGCGGGTCGCTGCTGGTGAAGAACGGGCGGACGTCGGCAGGGACGCAGCGGTGGCGGTGCCCGTCGTGCGGAGCATCGTCGACCAGGCGCCGTCCCGACGTCGCGCGTCGAGAACAGCTCCGCCGGTTCGTGAACTGGATCGTAGGCAAGAGCACCCAAGCCGAAACAGATGGGACGGCGTCGGGACGATCCTTCCGCCGCCGGTCTGCGTGGTGTTGGGAGCTGGTTCCCGATCTCGGGAAAGTCGAGACGGTCCACCACGCCGTCCTCGTCGACGGTGTCTGGGTAGGAACGTGGTGCCTACTGATCGCTCTCAGCGACACCGGACGCGTCCTGGCCTGGCAGTGGTGCGCCCGCGAATCGACCGCCGCGTGGGCTGCGTTGGTGGAACAGGTTCCCGCGCCCGCCGTCCTCGTCTCCGACGGCGGCTCCGGTCTACCCAGCGCGCTCAGACGATGCTGGCCAGAGACCGCGCATCAACGCTGCATCTTCCACCTGCAAATGAACATCACCCGCCATCTGACGCGACACCCGCGAACTACCGCCGGCAAAGCGTTACGACGCCTGGTGATGGACCTCAGCGCCGTCCGCGACGAAACCGCCGCGATCGAGTGGCAGCTTCGCCTCGAGCAATGGTGGCAGGCCTTCGGTCACCTCACCCGGGAACGCACCATGTTCCGCAACGGACAGTGGGGCTTCACCCACGACCGCCTCCGCAAAGCCTGGCTACTGATGCGCCTGGTCACACGCCGTCAGACCCTGTTCACTCACATCGTCTACGGCACCCCGCGCACGACCTCCGCGTTAGAGAGCCTCAACGCCCAAATCCGCGACCTGATACGCCGACACCGCGGAATGAGCGAACAGCACCGCCGCCGCGCAGTCGAATGGTTCCTCACCCTCCGAGAACTTCCCCTCGAGCACGCCCTCGACCTCGCACGCCCCACCGAGACCCCCATCCCCGCAGCGCACGTCGACGAACCCCTCGGGCCCGCCCTCTACGACACCGCCCTCAACCCCGAGGAAGGCCTCTGGACCCGAACCGGATGGGCAGGACGCGGCTAACACGCCCGACCCATACACACTTTTTGGCCGATAACCCCCCGATAACCCCGCGATCCACGAAAAAATCCCCCGATTTACCGGGGGATTCTTGGCGGAGACGGAGGGATTTGAACCCTCGGTCCCCTTACGGGGACTCCACCTTAGCAGGGTGGTGCACTAGGCCTGACTATGCGACGTCTCCAGGTGATCGACGCCGAGGCGCGAGCACACCGGTCCATAGTAGCCGCTCGGGGCGTGGCATCCGAATCCGAGTTCGGGATGCCACGCCCCGGCGATCAGCGGACGTTGCCGTTCGAGCAGGTGGCCTGCGCGGCCGTCTGCCCGGCGATCTCGGACGGGAGCGTGATGGCGCTCGACGAGGGCTCCGGTGATGGTGCGGCGCTCTCGGTGGGAGCCGGGGCGGGCGCCGCGGATTCGGCCGGAGCCGGCTGCGCGTTCTCGTCGACGATCACACCGTCGCCGCCGCTGAGGTCGCCCGAGAGCTGGATCGGCTGATTGGCCGCGAGCGCCGCCCACAGCACGTCGGCCGCCTCGGTGTCGGGCACCACGCGGTTGGAGTCGGCGGGGTCGGGGTAGGTGGGGTACTGCACGAACACGATCTCGTTGAACGGCACGTCTTTCACCGCCATCGCGATCTGCACGAGCGTCAGGGGGTTGGTGAGCGACGTTGACGGGTCGACGTTGCGCAGGGCGGTCGAGGCGAGCTTGTACAGCGTCGCGGGGTTCGACAGCACCTCTTCGCTCTTGAGCTTCGTGGCCAGCCGCGACATGTACTGCTGCTGGTTCGAGATGCGCCCGAGGTCGCCGCCGTCGCCCACCCCGTGACGGGTGCGCAGGAACTGCAGGGCATCGAGGCCCTTGATCGTGCGCATGCCGGCGGGCCAGTCGATGCCGGTGTACGGGTCTTTGATGCCGTTGGCGATGCAGACGTCGACGCCGCCGATGGCATCCGTGATGTTGATGACGCCGCCGAAGCTCACCTTCGCCGCGAAGGGGATCTCCTGCCCGCTCAGCTCGGAGATGGTCTCGACCACGCACGGCAGACCGCCGTACATGAAGGCGCTGTTGATCTGCTGCTTGTACATCGCCGAGGTCTCGTTGCCGTCAGCGTCGATGCACGAGGGGATCGGCACCATGAGGTCGCGCGGGAACGAGACGACGGTGACGCGGCGGGGCTCGTCCGAGATGTGCACGAGCATGTTGACGTCGTTGAGGTTGCCCTCGGCGTCGGGTCCGCTGCACCGGTCACCGAAGTACTGCGCGAACTCGGGTTCGCACTCGTCGGTACCGACGAGGAGCAGGTTGACGCCGCCCTGGAGTTCGCCGATGTCCGGCGGCACGGCAGGCTGGTTCTTCAGTTCGACGGCGTCGGCGGTGAAGCTCGACGACAGGTCGTACACGGCATACGCGGTGACCGCGGCACCGGCGACGAGCAGAACGGCCATGGCGACGGCGAGGCCACGGAAGAGCTGGGCGATCGGGCCGACGGATCGCAGGCGCCCGTGACGCGCGACGGTCTTGCGCCCGCGCGGGGTCGTGGTCTTGCTCACTCGGGTCCTTTCGAGACGACGGATGCCACCATCGGCACGTCATGACCGCGACGAAGCGCAGGTCGGGGACGAGTTTAAGGAGATTCGTCTGTGAACTGCGTGAAGAGCACTGCGGCGCGTGGCGCGGGTGAATGAGACGGAAGCGGCCACCCCTGCGGGAGCCGCTTCCTTCGGTGCGGAACCTGCGCGATGGCTTTCGACCCCTCGTGCGAGAAGAAGCGGCTGCTGGACTGGGTAGCTTCACGTCATCGGTCGGGCGCCTAGAACCAATTGGTGGCCATGCAAAAGACGCTAGTCAGCCTTTCCCGGATCGACCAAAGCAACCGTCCGTATTCCATCTGAGGAGCGCGTGCCGACCACCGACCAGGACCATCTGGTCGACGACATGCTGCCTACGACGAAAAAGGCCACCTCGGTACTGGTTCGCCCGGGCGCATCCATAACCACATCACACCATCGGCATGGTGAGCACTGTTCGCGGCGTCACCAGGCGGCTCAAGGAGAGACTGCGCCACATCGGCACCCGTCGATCTGGGATCCCCTTCGACGGCGTGAGGGGGGAAGCTGATGCGCCGCCCAAACACAAGATCCGTGTCGATGCTTCTGCTCCACACCACGCACACGCTTGTCGGGCTTTCTACCCAGGCACCAAACAATTGGATCTCGTCCGGGAACACGACAGTCGCATCGCGGACGAGGCTCGAAAGGACAGCCGTCGCATCCGACAGATCATCAAATCTCATTGTCACCATTGCTCGCGAGCGCCTCGGCAGATAAGCGGCTCTTCCCCCTCCAATTTGAGCGCCGTCTCAAGCGCATGCGTTCGACAGCATCGGTGCAGAGGACGTCCCCACGTTCAGAACGAAGTACTGGTCCTTGCGCAAGCTGTCCAGCGGGGCGTCGCGTGGAATCTTGACGCACAGTTGAAGCCCACCGCTGGGCACGCGCCAGACGAACGCAAATGCTCCTCCCTGAGTACACGCACCCGGGTCAAACGTCAGGCTGACCTGATAGTTCAGGTCCCCACCGCAGGACTGCCACTTACCGGCTAGCTCTCGCGGTTCCGACGCGATCAGATCTTCATCAGTGACACTCGCGGCAATATTGCCAGCGCAACTGGCAAGAATGAGCATCGATGTCAGCCCCAAACCGTGCCCCATATCAACCTAACCTTCACGTACTCACCCACCCGGGTAGGGCTCGGTCCAGGCGCACGATTGGGACACTTCCGAGAACGGGCCACGGCCGCCGGGCAGAGAATTCGGCAAAGCGCGTTCCTCACTGGTCCACCCGAGCTCAGACCCCAGAGTGGTTGAGTTGGTCGCGGTGAAGGTGATCACGGCACTGTTTCCCGCCTGGTGTGTGACCTGCGCCGTCAAGTCAAAGGGTTCCGATGACCGCGAGCGACCTGTCCACGTTCGACGCATTCTCCCAGTCGGCGAACGCGATCCCGTCGCGCACGAAGTTCGGGTTGTCGGGACCCGGAGATGAAGTTCCTGCGGGTCGGTAACGTGCCCTTCATCCAGCCGTAGATGAGCGCCCCTTGCTGACTCTTAAATTCGACCGTTCATGAGATCCGTCAAGAGACGCACGCCGGCTCGAATCCTCGAGCGTGCGTCGCCTGACCGCTGACGACTCTCGTCGAGGATTTAGAGGTGAGGAGCAGCCTCTTGCAGGCGGCGGGCATTGTGGATGAGATCGACGCCGTCCGGTCCCCACAAGAGGCGCATGAGACGCGCTTCGTTCACCGGATTCTGGATCTCTCGGATTTCCGCCTCCCGAGCTCGAATGATCTCCGACGAAGCCGCGATGGTCTCAGGCGAGCGACCCGCCGCCTCCTGCAGCCGCCGGGGGAGGATCGCATCCATGACCTCGATCCACTGCTGGTAGACCTCTTCGAGCGCCTCGACCACGATGGTGTGGCTCGGATGCCAGTTCTCCCGCCCGACCGCGTAGTACTGCTCGATCATGTCGACTCCGGTCTCCAGGTCACGGAAGACGCTCTTCGAGTGGCCGAAGTACGGCCAGTACTTCTCGTACAGCGCGTCGAGTTCGGCCATGGTGGTCGGGATCTCGGACTCCTCCGCACCCACGAGCCGCAGATACGGGCCCATCTCGAGGACATACTGGTCGCGCTGGGCATCGGTCAACGGCCGCGGAGGCTCCTCCCCGTGCCATGCGAGGTTCTCGTAGATTCCAAGGATGCCGTGCATCTCGGTGATCGCGGCCCACATCGCATCGCGCGGCTCGGCTGCCGCGTACCCGCCGATCGACGGATCCTCCGGATCGATCACCGGGCCCTGCACGTGACCGTGGATGCGGTGGAGATGCGCGGCCATGCTGGTGGCCGTTGCCGTGTCGCCCAACCACATCGGTGCGTGCATACCGGAGTTGCGCTGCAGACGCTCGAAAAAGTCGAACATGGTGAACCTGCCGGCACGAGCCTTGCGGCTCATCGGATCAGCGTCGCGGATCCCTGCCGTGATCGGCTTGTAAAGGAACTGGATGCCGCCCTGGGCCGCCGACTCGAAGACGATCGTCGCCGGGTGCAGCATCACCTCCCACGTCACGGATCCCGGGCCGAAGAGGCCATAGTCCGGCGTGCCATCCGATCGGAAGGACTGGCCCGCGGGAACCACCTCGCCAAAGCGGCGCCACCTGTTGACGTCGCCGTCGAGCAGGTCCTTCGTGATGACGGGGATCTTGCGGTCACCGGAAACGGTGGGTGTGGACATGGAGACTCCTTTGTCTATTTCGTACGGACTTAGTACGCAAACACACTAGGTCGCCCCGGTCTTCGCCGCAAGGGCAGATCTGTAGGCTGGAGCGCGAAAGGCAGGTGCGGTCGTGGTCGACGCGGAGACTCGCCCCAAGGGCAGACCGCGCGACCCCCTGATCAGGGAGAAAGTGCTTCTGGCGGCTCAGCGCGTCTACCTGGCCAGCGGGCTGCAGGGGTTCACGTTCGAGGCCATCGCGCGCGAGGCGGGTGTCGGCAAGCCGGCGCTCTATCGGCGATGGAAATCGACGGACGACCTGATGGAAGACGTGCTCCGATCGCACGCCCTCGTGCCCGCGGAAGCGTCTTCGGGCGGCATCCGCGAACAACTCGTCGAGATCGCCATGGCGACCTTGCGCCTCTCCCACTCCGAGGCGGGTGCGTTCGCCCTCCGGGTCAGCTCAGAGAGGGGCTCCGGAGGGGGCATGTTCGACCGCTACTTCGAGAGGTTCCGCAGCGTCATCCACTCCCACAATCGGTCGCTCGTGCTCGCGGCGATCGAGCGCGGCGAGTTGGCGCCCGACCGCGACCCCGACACCATCGTGCTCGCGATCACCGGCGCGGTCCTCGTAGGCACGCTCATGGCACTCGCGCCTTCGCCCACCACGAATCCGCAGACCGCGGAAGCCTACTGTGTCCGGGTGGTCGACGAGGTCCTGGGCTAGCGGGCAGCGCACTCCTGAATCGCCGAAGGCGGGCCCCTGCGGAGCCCACCTTCTTTTGGCGGAGGGTGTGGGATTCGAACCCACGGGACATCTCTGCCCACTGGTTTTCAAGACCAGGTCCATCGGCCGCTCGGACAACCCTCCCGATCGTGCGAGTCTACCCAGCCGCGACTCCATCCACCGAGAACGCGAACGTCGCGACCGAGCGGCGGGCAGGACGATGCCGTCTGCCCACAGAGTTCACAGGGGTGTGAGAAGACTGTCACCTCGTGCGGTTACGATCTGCGGGTGACAGTGGGGACCGGGCTGGATGCGCACGAGCAGACCCGTGCGAGCAGACGCGCGTCGGTAGACGACCTGCGAGCCGGCGGGCTGACGCCGAAACAGCCGTTCGCTCGACATGCCGCCGCCGAGACCACAGCACAGAAGTGGCTCCGCCAGGCCTCCGTCGTGGTGGCTCTCGTCGGCGGCCCCCTCTCGGTGATCGCGTTCGCCGTCCTCACCGCCGCGGGCGCCTTCGCCTGGCAGGCGGTCGAGGTGCGCGACGATCTCGAGGGTGCGCTGGCTCAGTCGAAGGTGCTCGTGCAGGCGGCCGCCAGCGGTGACGCCGCGGAGATCGAGCGTTCCGGCGCGGACATCGTCGCCCGTGCGCAACGGGCGCACGACACCACTCAGGGCCCTCTGTGGGATCTCGCGGCGCAGATCCCCGCAGCCCGAAACAACGTGCTCGCCGTGCGGGCCGTCACCGACATCGCCCACACGATCACCTCGCAGACGATTCCTCCGGTCATGACGATGATGTCCGAGGCGAGCAACGACGCACCCGGCGGGACGGGGATCAACATGAAACCGTTCCTCAACGCCGGGACGGTCATCCCCACGGTGCTGACCTCGTTCGACGAGGCATCCGCCATCGCGGCATCCATGGATCGCACCGACGTGCTTCCCCAGATCTCCGCCCCCGTCGACGAGCTCACGCGGCTCATCGAGCAGGCCACCCCGGTTCTGAAGACGGTCGAGGAGCATCTTCCCGCTCTCCTCCACGCGGCGGGCGCCGACCGACCCATGCTGTACCAGCTCATGATCCAGACCCCGGCGGAGATCCGAGCGACCGGTGGCGGCATCGCGCAGTGGCTGGTGCTCAAGGTCGACGAAGGACGAGTCGAACTCCTCAGCCAGGACACCGGCACGGATCTGATGTACGTCGACCTTCCCGCGCGGGGTTTCGACACCGAGAACGGCTCGCTCATCAGGCTTCCCGCCGACACGAGAGAGCTCTACCCGCAGGAGTTGACGAGCTGGTCGTCGAACTTCAACATGACGCCGCACTTCCCGACCACGGTCGAGCTTTTCCAGAAGACGCGCGAGTGGACGGACAAGCCGCCCTTCGACGGCGCGATCTCGATCGACCCGGTTGTCCTCGCCCACCTCCTCACCGCGACCGGCCCTCTCACGCTTGCCTCGGGCGAGACGGTCGACGCCAACAATGCGGCATCCGTCCTCATGAGCGCGCCGTACGAGCGATTCGGCATGGACAACGGGGCCATGGACCGATACTTCAACGAGGTCAGCTCGAGCATGTTCGCCAAGCTCACCAGTCGCCAGTGGGACATCGGCGCGATGTGGGGCCAGATCGTGCGCAGTGCGGAGGAAGGTCGCATCTTCGCCTGGTTCGAGGATCCCGGCCTCGAGGCCCTCGCCCACCAGTACGGTCTCGACGGCGCGCTGCGCGAGGACACGACCGAAGCCACCCAGCTCGGCATCTACTTCAACGACTACTCCATCGGGAAGCTCGAGTACCACCTCTCGTACTCGCAGCGCGCGACGTGCGATGTCGACAACCGCACGATCACCGTGTCGATGGAGCTGCACAACAGCATCACCGACGACATCAAGAGCGGGTACACCCTGGGCCTTCGCAACATCGAACGCGGGATCGACCTGAGAACGATGATGCTCGACGTGCTGTTCTTCGCCCCTCCCGGTGGGGAGATCCTGTCCGTCGAGCCCGAGGAGGGCGACTGGTGGGATCCGAGGTTCCGCGACCGGTCGGGCTCCGATCACTCGAACCCCGCCGAGAGCAGGACGCTGCTGCTCGAGAAGGGGCAGACGCGCACCGTCTCCTACACGGTGGAGTTGCCGCCGGGAGACCTCGGTCCGCTGGAGTTGCGCCACACCCCCGGCGCGAACGACACCGAGGTCACGATCGACGCGAACTGCGCCCCTCTCTTCCGGAGCCCCGAGGGGTCGGACAACATCCTCCTGTCCACGATCGGCTGACGCTCCCCGGATGACCGTGCCCACCGGGGGCAGTCGACCCGGACGGGAACGTTCCGCAACCGGGGATGCTCGCGAGGGCGAGGCCGCTAGCGTCGGGGGATGACGACGAACCGCGGGTCACTGGCATCCTTCTTCCTCCGGCTGGGCAAGAAGGTGTGGGCGCGTGCCGCGCTGTTCACCCTCATCGGCATTGCGGTCGCCCTGGTTGCCGGGTTCCTCGGCCCGTTCCTCCCGTTCAGCGTCACCATCGACCTCGGCCAGAACGCCGTCGGCTCCCTCCTGCAGATCATCGCCACGGCCATGCTCACCGTCAGCACCTTCTCGGTGACGGCGATGGTCACCGCGTTCTCGGCGGCGACGACCACGGCGACGCCGCGATCCACTCCCCTGCTCATCGCCGACACGACCTCGCAGAACGCGGTGTCGACGTTCGTGGGGGCGTTCACCTACTCACTCGTCGGCATCGTCGCCCTTTCCACCCCGTATTACACGGAGCAGGGGCGGACGATCCTGTTCGTCGGCACGCTCGTGGTGATCAGCATCGTCGTGTTCACGCTGCTGCGATGGATCTCGCACCTGGCGACGTTCGGCCGGATGGCCGACGTGATCGACCGCGTCGAGAAAGCGGCGACCACCGCACTCGAGATGCACGCCACCTCTCCCGCTC
Organism: Microbacterium sp. ZW3a; assembly: GCF_057167165.1. Lineage (NCBI taxonomy): Bacteria > Bacillati > Actinomycetota > Actinomycetes > Micrococcales > Microbacteriaceae > Microbacterium > Microbacterium sp. ZW3a. The sequence goes on from NZ_CM169903.1 coordinate 2,746,789, forward strand.
TCGGCGCACGAACGCTCACGACCGTGCCCCTGGGGGTCCGGTCCGTGCACACCGACCAGGTCGGCTACGTCACTCACGTCGACGTCGCCGCGCTCAACCGTGTCGCCGAGGACCGCGACGTGCGCATCTACGTCGACGCGACACCCGGCCGGGTCGCCGATGCCCGCATCCCCCTCGTCCGCGTCGCCGGACCGGTCGATGACGACCTCACGAAGGCGGTGCGCGGCGCCTTCCGGATCGAGAATCACCGCACCTACGAGCAGGACCCGCGCTTCGGCGTGATCGCGCTCACCGAGATCGGCAGCCGCGCCCTTTCCCCCGCGACGAACGACCCCGGCACCGCGATCGAGGTCATCGCCGCCCTGCAACGCGTGCTGACCCGGGCGATCACCACCGAGCCCGACGACGAGGTGAAGTACGGGCGCGTCTTCCTGGAGCCCGCCGAGCTGCGCGACATCGTCGCCGATGCGTTCCGCCCCCTCGCCCGCGACGGTGCGCCCCACATCGAGGTACAGGTGCGCCTGCAGAAGTGCCTCGCCTCGCTCGCGGCATCCGCTCCCCGGCACGCCGACGTTTTCCGGGATGCCTCCCGCGCGGCGTTCGAGCGCAGTCGGCGCGACCTCGACCGGAACGATGTGCGGCTGCTGCGCTCGTCGATGCGCGAGGCGTGGGCGGGGATCGCGGCGTAGAGCGCGCGCAGCACCGCCCTCGCCGAGCACTCCCGGAGGAGAAGCCCCCGAACACGCCGACGGCGGCGACCCCGGACCCGTGAGTCCGGAGCCGCCGCCGCGTCAGGATCAGCCGAGCGGACCGTAGGCGGCCGGCGTGGTGCGGGCGTGCGTCGCCTGCTCGAAGCCGTACGCGAGGCCCAGGAGCGGACCCTCGGCGAAGTCGCGACCGAGGAACTCCAGGTTCACGCCTCCGGTCGAGGCCTCACCGTCAACTCCCTGCCCCATCGGAACCGTGACCGCCGGCAGACCGGTGTTCGGGCTCAGGCGCATGTTGGTCCCGATCAGGCTGTACGGGTTGGCCGTGGGGTAGACCAGAGCATCCAGGCCCTGATCATTCATCAGGGCGGTCATGATCTGCTTGCCCTTGGCCAGCTGCAGCGTGTGCGAGCCCTCCGGACCCGCCCAGGCCTGGTACGCCTCTTCGGTGACGGCGGCGCGCTGACCATACGGGTTGGTCGCGCGGCCCGGCACGATGTTCGGCGACTGCGAGATCGCGAGCAGGCTGTTCGCGCTCACCGCCGGGTTGAGGTACTTGGCGATGTAGTCCTTCAGGTCGTGACCGAACTCCGGCCCGCTTCCGCTCCCCTCGCCGACGATCGCGGCGAATCCCTCGGGCGCGGCGACCTCGACGAGCGTGGCCCCCTGCGCCTCGAACGTCGCGCGCGCCTCTTCGAACAGCCGCTGCGTGATGGAGTTCGACCCGACCATCGACGAGATGTAGCCGATCTTCTTTCCCTTCAGCGAGCCCGCATCGAGGTACGCCGTGTAGCTCTCGGGGATCTGACCTGCCGAGCGAGCCGTGATCGGGTCGCCCGCGTCTTCACCCACGACGGCGTCGAGGGCGACCGCAGCGTCGAGCACCGATCGGGCGATAGGGCCGCCGGTGTCCTGCGACAGCGCGAGGGGCACGATGCCGTCGCGGCTGGCAAGCCCCACGGTCGGGCGAACACCCACGACCTGGTTGTAGGTCGAGGGGATGCGAATCGATCCCCCAGTGTCGGTGCCGAAGCCGATGCCGGCGAGGTTGGCCGCGATCGCGGCCCCCGTGCCACCGCTCGACCCACCCGAGCTCTTGGTCGTGTCGTACGGGCTCGACACCGTCAGCGCGGTGCCGTCGGGCTGGAACGCCGACCACTGCGACGACAGGTTGATGGCGAACTCGTCCATGCTGGCCTTGGCCACAATGACCGCGCCGTCGGCTCGCAGGCCCTTCACCATCGAGGCATCCGTCGTGGTCTGGTTCTGGTTCCAGCATCCACACCCGGCCGTGGTCGGCATGTCGACGGTGTTGTAGTTGTCTTTCAGGGCGACCGGGATGCCGAGCAGCATGCTGGTCATGCCCTTCTCGGCGCGGATTCCGTCGGCCGCTTCCGCAGCCTTCAACGCCACGTCGCTCGTCGTGATGATCGAGTTCAGTGCACGGCCGCCCTCCTGCCGCACCACCTTGTCGTACGCGGCGATGCGGTCGAGGTACTGCTGGGTCAGCTGGACCGAGGTCAGCACACCGGCGTTCATCGCGGCCTGCATCGACAGCGTGTCGGCCTCCACGATCTGGAAGGGGCCGTCGTCGTAGACGATGCGCTCCGCGAGCAGGGCCAGATCGGAGGCCGTGATCGCTTTGTCGTCGTCGAGGTCGAGAGGTGCGATCTCGGCCCAGCCCGCACCGGCCGAGGTCTCGCCGATCTCCCCGGCGAGCACCTCCAGGTCGGCCGTGGTGACCTGGGAATCGTTCGTCAGGTCGAGCTCGGTGTAGTACGGGGCGAGGAACGGCGCCGTCGCGGGGGCAGCGGCCGGCGCCGGGGCAGCAACCGCGGCCGGGGCGACGAGCGCACCGGTGACGACCACGCCGACGGTCGCGGCGACGGCCAAGGCACGGCGGGACAGGGGGGTCATGAGCGATCCTTCACGAGTCGTGGCAGACGAGGCGGGCGAGATCATTCGCGCACCCCCTGACGGCGGCGCGCGACGAACACTGCTCCCGCGGCGATGAGGGCGACGGCGACGGCACCCGAGATGAGCAACGGCGTGGCGTCAACGCCGGTGGTCGCCAGGTCGTTCGAGCCGGTCGTGGCGGGCGCGCTCGACGCCGACGGCGAGGCCGACACCGAGGGGGTGGGCGTCGCCGACGGGGTGGGCGTGGGGGTCGGCGTGGGCAGAGCGGCGAGGTCGACCGTTTCGGATGCCACGGCGGTCTGCGTCGCAGTCTCGCCCGTCGACGACACCAGACGCACCGACGTCAGCTCGACGCGGGCCGTGCCGGAGCCGATCGTGTGCAGGGGCACCGTCGCGAGGACGGCGCTGCCCGACAGGCCCGGCGAGGTGCCGAGGCGGGTGTGCGAAACGGTGACCGTGCCGGGGCCGTCCACGGCGGAGGTGAAGCCGCCTTCCGGTCCGGTCGGGAGGTCATCCGCGGCCTCGAGCACACCGTCGGTGACGGCGAACACGAGGTCATAGGCAAAAAGGTCACTGATGCCCGCGCCGGTGACGGTGGCGACGATCGTGTCACCCTCGGTCGCGCTGGCGGGGGTCAGTTCGAGAGTAAAAGTCGCCGCGGGCGGGGCGGCGTGCGCCGCCGGCGCGACGGCGAGCGGCCCGAAGAGGGCCAGAGCCGCGACGAGCGCGGCCCCGAGGCGGCGCGCCGCTCTCGGGGGTGAAGCGGGGGTGTGTGCAGACATGCGCGATTCAGGCTCCTCGGGATAGGGAGAGCACGATCGTGAGCCGCACGGGCCTCTCGGCGCGCGATCGTGGGGGTTCCCCGACCCTGGCAGGTGAGCATGTCAGACAAGTTACGTGACGTTTCGATGGCGTGTCAGCGACCGCGCGCCACAGACCCCGAGGGTTCCCGGGCGGTTAAAGAGCGCGCAGCACCGCAGCGACGCCGCCCTCGCTGACCGAGAGCCCGACCTCACCGGCGGCCGCGTGCACCTCGGGCGGGCCCTGCTGCATGGCGATGGCGCGCCCGCCGTGCGAGACAGCCCACTGCATCATCTCGATGTCGTTGCGGCCGTCGCCCATGACGAGCACGTGAGCGGGCGGGATGCCGAGCCACTCCCGCACGAGTTCGAGGGCGGTGGACTTGTTGACCCCCTGCGGGGCGATGTCAAGCCACGCCGTCCAGCCGATCGCGTACGATACCTGACTCAGTCCGATGCGCTCGACCAGCTCGAGGAAGTCCTGATCGGTCTGCTGGGGCGCGACCACGACCACACGGCACACCGGCTGGTGCGACAGCTCCGCGAACGTCACCTGGTTGGCACCCTGCAGGTTCCAGTCGTCGAGGTAATCGGTGAAGTTGCGCTGCCCGTCGGGGAGCTCGACGAGGAAGTGCGCGTCGCCGAGGTGTTCGCCCAGCAGCGCCAGCACCTCGGACGGATCGAACGTCTCGACATGCGCGCGCTCGTACTCGGTGGCATCCGGCCCGCCCACCCGTCGCATGACGATCGCGCCATTCGAGCAGACGGCGTACTCGGGATGGATGCCGAGGCGCTCCATGATCGGGAAGGTGCTGTCCCAGCTGCGCCCGGTGGCGAGCATGACCTCGTGGCCGGCGCGCTGCGCGTGCGCGACCGCCTCGACGATGCCGGGGCTCAGCGTCTCGTCTTCGAGGAGGACGGTGCCGTCGATGTCGAGGGCGATGAGCATGCGCCCGACCGGCGCGGTCTGAGCGACCTCGTCGATGACCTCGGCCGCCTCGCTCTGCGACTCTGCCTCGACGTCTCCGATGCGGGGCAGGGCGGCCTCGTCGGTCATGCGATGGGCTCCATGACCTCGAGTCCGCCGAGGTACGGTCGCAGCACTTCGGGCACCGTCACCGACCCGTCGGCGCGCTGGTGGGTCTCCAGCAGCGCGACGATCCAGCGCGTCGTGGCGAGCGTGCCGTTCAGCGTTGCGACCGGCTGCGTCTTGCCGCCGTCGGCGGGGCGGAAGCGGGTGTCGAGGCGACGCGCCTGATAGGTGGTGCAGTTCGACGTGCTGGTGAGCTCGCGGTAGGCGTCTTGCGTGGGCACCCACGCCTCGATGTCGAACTTGCGCGCGGCGCTCGAGCCGAGATCGCCGGCGGCGACATCGATCACGCGATACGCGAGCCCGAGGTCTTGCAGCATGCCCTCCTGCATCGCCACGAGGCGGTCGTGCTCGGCCTCGGCGTCGGCCGGGTCGGTGTAGACGAACATCTCGAGCTTGTTGAACTGGTGCACGCGGATGATGCCGCGGGTGTCTTTGCCGTACGAGCCCGCCTCGCTGCGGTAACAGGTGGACCAGCCGGCGTAGCGCTTGGCACCGCGCTCGAGGTCGAGGATCTCGTCCATGTGATAGCCGGCGAGGGGCACCTCGCTCGTGCCGACGAGGTAGAGGTCTTCCTTCGGCAGGTGGTACACCTCGTCGGCGTGCTGGCCGAGGAAACCGGTGCCGCGCATGACCTCGGGACGCACGAGCGTCGGCGGAATCATGGGGGTGAACCCGGCCTGCAGGGCCCGGTCGAGCGCGAGGGTCATGAGGGCGAGCTCGAGCCGCGCGCCGATGCCCGTGAGGAAGTAGAAGCGGCTGCCCGAGACCTTCGTGCCCCGCTCCATGTCGATCGCGCCGAGCTTCTCGCCGAGAGCGAGGTGGTCGAGCGGCTCGAAGTCGAACGACGGCACGTCGCCGTGGGTGCGGAGGGTGACGAAGTCGTCTTCGCCACCGGCGGGAACGCCCTCGAGCACGATGTTCTCGATCTTCGCGAGGGCCTGCGCGGCGGCCTCTTCGGCCTCGGTCACGGCGTGCTGCGCGGCCTTGACCCGCTCGCTGAGCTCTTTGGCCTCGGCCACGAGCGCCGGCTTCTCGTCTTTCGGGGCCTGGGCGACGCGCTTGCCGTGCGCGTTCTGCGCGGCCCGCAGCTCTTCGAAGGAGGTGATGGCCGCGCGGCGGTCACGGTCGGCGTCGATCGCCGCGTCGACGGAGTCGGGCGACTCCCCGCGCGCGATCTGGGAGCGCTTCACCAGTTCGGGATCTTCACGCAGCAGAGTCAGGTCGATCACGCGTCCATCCTACGGTCGGCGCCGGGCGTGTTCCCGCGCCTCAGGCGCCGGGCGCCGTGGGGTCGAGCGCCCGCGTCACGGTCACGACATCGGCGTACTGCGCCTCGATCTCGGCGAGCCGCGCCGCCGCAGCCGCGTCAGCCGCGTCGACGGCGGCGATGCGAGCGTCGAGGTCCGCGCGCCGGGTGTCGAGATCGGCCAGCCAGGCGGCGAGGGCGTCCTGCCACGTCCCCGTGTACACCGAGCCCGTGGAGTCCGACCGGCTCACCGTCCAGCGCCCCCGTTCGACGGGGTCGAGCGCGTTGTACCGATCGGCATCCTGCTGGTAGCTCTGACGATCGACCTCGTACATCTGTCGATCTCCCTCGAGCCGGGCGCGTTCGTTCGCGGCATCCGCCGTGCCCCGCGTGAGGTCGTCGACGGCGCTCTCGTAATCGGCCAGCAGGCGCTCCACGTCTCCCTCCACGCGATGACCGACCGCGACGAGCGCGGCGCGGTCGGTGAAGTACCGCGCGTACACGGCCTCCAACTCGGGGGAGAACCCTCCGTCCGGCCACACCTGCGATCCCAGGTAGGCGAAGAGCTCGGTGTCGCGGGACTCTTCGTGCCCGTCGATCGACCACTCGATCTGCTGGCGCACACGATCGTCCGGAGCCACGCGCTCCATCGCCGCGTGCAGTTGATCTTTGACGCGCCAGATCTCGCCCGCACCGAGCCGATCGAATGCCGCGTGCAGGAGCTCGTGCGCGAGCGTCGTGACGGCCGAATCCGCCACGCGCGCGTCGGCGGGGACGAAGACGACGATCCCGGCGCGCGAGTAGCAGCCGTAGGTCGCGTGATCCCCGCTGCGGTCGTCTCCGCCGCACGCGTCGTTCAGGTCGTCGCCCCGAGCATCGCGCGCACCCACCTGAGTCAGGAGTTCCCTCCCCTCCTCGGTCAGGTACGCGCGATCGGCCACCGCGGCGATGGCGGCCGGAAGCGTCTTGGGCCCCAGTGCGGCCATCACCTGCGGGATGCCGAGACCACCGGTGCCCGCTGCGAGACCGGTGAGCAGGAGCAGCACGGCGCCCGCGATCCCCACGACCCACCACGACCGTCGGCGGCGGCGCGCACGGGCGAGAGCGGCGAAAGGGCCGTCATCGACCGGGCGCGGGGCCCGATGCGGCGGCTGCTCGAACAGCGTCACGAGCGAACGCTAGCCCCGTGGGGGGAACGGTGAGGGGCCGCATCGTGAACGCTCAACGCTCGACACACCCCGCCGGTCGGCGGTCAACCCCCACTCGCGCGGACGGGCGCGCGAGGTCGCGGTCCTAGGGTGGATGCCATGGCCGCCCCTGACGAACCGCGCGACGACGCGGACGCCCCCGAGAACGACGTCCCCTCCTCGCCCGAGACCGAGAAGGACGAACTGGCCTCGGAAGGGTCGCAGCAGCACTTCGAGGAGTCGAGCCTGAAGGGTGAGGACGTCGTCGACGACCCCGACCCCAAGGCCGCGGCATCCCCCGACGACGTCATCCGCGAGCCGGAAGACGTCGAACCCGACACGGCCGACGGAGAAGAGGGAGAGGCCCGCCGGGTCTCGCCCGACGGCGACGACGCCCCCATCGACGCCGAGCCGACCCCGGGCAAGCGCGCCGCGCTGGTGTACAACCCCATCAAGGTCGACGCCGACGTGTTGCGGGCCCGCGTGAGCGAGCTGGCGGCCGAAGCCGGCTGGGACGAGCCGCTGTTCTACGAGACCACCGTCGACGACCTCGGCGACGACGCCGCCCGCGCCGCCCTCGAAGAAGACGTGGATGCCGTGCTCGTGGCCGGCGGCGACGGCACGGTGCGCGCGGTGGCCGAGGCGCTCACCTCCACGGGCGTGCCCCTCACGATCGTCCCCAGCGGCACCGGCAACCTGCTGGCGCGCAACCTCAACCTGCCGCTCGACGACGCCGACGCGATGATCCGCGCGACCTTCGAGGGCAAGGTCCACCCCACCGACACCGGGGTCGCCCGGATCCGCCGCGCCGACGGCACAGTCGAGGAGCACGGGTTCGTCGTGATGGCGGGAATGGGCCTGGATGCCGCGATGATCCAGAACACCCGCCCCCAGCTGAAGAAGTCGGTCGGGTGGGTGGCCTACGTCGACGGCGCGGCTCGGTCGCTCGTCAACGCCAAGCCGTTCCGCGTGATGTACCAGCTCGACGGGCACCGGCTGCACTCGGCCAAGGTACAGAGCGTGCTGTTCGCCAACTGCGGCGCGCTCCCCGGCGGTGTGGCGCTGATCCCCGAGGCATCCATCGCCGACGGCCTGCTCGACGTCGCCATCATCCAGCCGACCGGCCCCCTGGGCTGGGTGGGCGTGTGGCGCAAGATCTGGTGGGACAACTCGGTGCTGCGCCGCTTCCGCGCCGGTCGCCGCGTGCTGGAGCGGCGCAAGGACTCGTCGGTGCGGTACCTGCGCGGCCACGGCATCGAACTGGCTACGTCGCCCGCACAGCCGATCGAACTCGACGGCGACGAGTTCGGCGACGCCACCCGCATCTACACCCGCATCGTCGAGGGCGGCCTGGCGATCGCCCTCCCCGCCGACCACGACACGTCGTCGCTGTAGCCGCGACCGAAAGCACACGTTCGGGTCGAGCGCACACGTTATGGCCGGCCGTACCGTGTGCGTTCGTGCGGAACGTGTGACCTCGAGCCGCGCCGGGCGGGCCGGGGCCGCGCCGGGCGGGCCGGGCGTGTCAAGCCCGGCGAAGCGGCCCGGAGGCTGGATAACGTCGGAGGATGGGTTCTCCGTCTCTCGTGTGGTTCCGCGACGACCTGCGGCTGGCCGATCATCCGGCGCTCCGGGCCGCGATCGACCGCGGAGAATCGGTCATCGGCCTGTACGTGCTCGATGAGGAGTCCGACGGCGTGCGCCCCCTCGGCGGGGCGGCTCGGTGGTGGCTGCACCACTCCCTGGCATCCCTCGGGGAACGTCTCGGGGAAGCTGGCTCGGTGCTCGTGCTGCGCCGCGGACGGGCGTCCGAGGTGCTCCCGGCGATCGTCGACGAGCTCGGCGCCGGCGCGGTGTTCTGGAACCGCCGCTACGGCGGGGCGGAGCGCGAGATCGACGCCGGCATCAAAGAGGCGCTGCGCGGCGACGGGGTGACGGCGGCGTCGTTCGCGGCGAACCTGCTCTTCGAACCGTGGACGGTGCGCACCGGCTCCGGCACGCCGTACGGCGTGTACACCCCGTTCCGCCGCGCAGTGGAGAAGATGCCGGCGCCTCGACCGCCCCTCCCCGAAGCGCAGACCGTGCCCGGGCCGTCGTCACGGCCGGACTCGGACGACCTCGCCAACTGGGGGCTTCTGCCCACGACACCCGACTGGGCCGGGGGCCTGCGCGAGACGTGGGAGCCCGGCGAACCCGCGGCGCAACGACGGCTGCGGGAGTTCCTCGACGACGACCTCGGCGACTACGCGTTCTCGCGCGACGCGTTCGCGGGAGGCGCGACCTCGAACCTGTCACCGCGGTTGCGGTGGGGCGAGATCAGCCCCTACCAGGTGTGGCACGACACGATCGAGCACCGCGGGTCGGGCGCACACGCGGAGTCGGCCGCCGGTTTCCTCTCCGAGGTCATCTGGCGCGAGTTCGCCTGGCACGTGCTGTTCCACTCCCCCGACCTCGCGACGAAGAACTGGCGCGCACAATACGACGCGTTCCCGTGGCCGAGCCTGAACCGGGCGCACCTGGAGACATGGCAGCGCGGCGAGACCGGAATCGCGGTGGTGGATGCCGGCATGAAGCAGCTCTGGCACACCGGGGTCATGCACAACCGCGTGCGCATGGTCACGGCGTCCTTCCTCACCAAGAACCTGCTGATCGACTGGCGATACGGCGAGCAGTGGTTCTGGGACTGCCTGGTCGACGCGGACGCCGCGAGCAACCCGTTCAATTGGCAGTGGGTCGCGGGCTCCGGCGCGGACGCCGCCCCCTACTTCCGCGTCTTCAACCCCGAGACGCAGCGCACCAAGTTCGACCCGCACGACGAGTACATCCGCCGGTGGGCTCCCGAGCACCTCGACGGTGGGGCCCCCGCGCCGATGGTCGATCTGAAGGAGACGCGCCAGCGGGCGCTCGACGCCTATGACCGGGTCCGCAACGGCGGCTGACCGCCGCGCGGTCGGCATCCGGGCATGAAAAAGGGGCGCCGACCCACATCGGCGCCCCTCCTCTTGCGGGGATCAGCTGACGCGCGCGTCGGCGGTGGTGTCTTCGTCGTCGTCGTCGCCCGGGATGAAGACGTCGACAACCGTGACGTTGATTTCGGCGACCTTCATGCCGACGAGCTCCGTGATCGCGTCGCGCACCGCGGCACGAACATTGGATGCCACGACCTGCAGCTGCTCGGGGTAGTCGACCTGGATCGCGATGTCGGCGGCGACCTCGGTCTCGCCCACCTCGACGCTCACGCCCTGGGCGTGGTCCTTCGAGCCGACGGCCTGACGGATGTTGCCGATCACGCGGGCTGCACCGCCGCCGAGGGCGTGCACGCCGGGAACGGAGGCCGCCGCGATACCGGCGACCTTACCGACCACGGCGTCGACGATGACCGTCTTGCCGTCGCCCTTCAGAGCGGGGGTGGTTGTGGCGTTGGTCTTGTCAGCCATGTCGCTTCCTTCCATGTGTGTCCGGAACCGTGTGTTCCGCGAGGTCATAGGGAAGACGCTCGCCGCGCCCCATTCGTCACGCGATCCCGCTGAGAGAAAGCTGAGTGTGGGGAAACCGTGATCAGAAGTCGAAGAACCCGCCGAACGGCTCGCCCGCGTCGCCCGTGTCGCGCGCATCGAACGACACCGTCTCGACCGAGAGCGTCACCGACGTTCGGGGCGAGAACAGCACGCTCACCTCCCGGTTGCCGACGACCGTGAAGGACTCGAAGCGACCCCCCGCGCGAACGGCGTCTTCGATCCGAGATTTGAGGCCGTCGACATCCTGCCCCTGTGCGAGGGGAAACACCGCCTCGTTCACGGCCAGGTGGGTACGGAGCATTGTGGTGTTGTCGCTCATGAGCGTCCTCCATTCCTCGGTGGGGCCTTCGGCGCTCGCGGGGACCGAGCGCTTCGCGAAACCGTACGGCCCCCCGGCTTCTCAGCGAAGGGGGTTGTCGACCCTCCGGCGGTGGAATACGTGCGCCGCACAGCCCGTTGTCACCGGAGTGACCGACGCGATGCCTTCCCTCTCCGTGCTCGACCTCGTCCCCGTGCGGGCCGGGCAGACCAGCGCACAGGCGGTCGCCGCCTCTCTCGACCTCGTCGCCCGGGCCGACCGCCTCGGCTACCGCCGCTACTGGTTCGCCGAGCATCACAACATGCCCGCGGTGGCCTCCACGACGCCGCCCGTCCTCATCGCGGCGGCGGCCGCACGAACGGAACGCATCCGCGTCGGCTCCGGTGGCGTCATGCTCCCCAACCACTCGCCGCTCATCGTGGCCGAGCAGTTCGCCGCCCTCGAGGCCCTCGCCCCCGGCCGCGTCGACCTCGGCATCGGGCGCGCTCCGGGCAGCGACCCCGTCATCACGCAACTGCTGCACCGCTCGGGGACGACCAGCGACGTCTCGCGCTTCCCCGACCACATCACCGACATCCTCGCGCTCACCTCCCCCGAGGGGGCGACCGTGCGCTTCACCTCGGGCACCGAGTATCAGGTGAAGGCGACACCCTCGGCATCCGGGATGCCACAGGTGTGGCTCCTCGGCTCGAGCGACTATTCCGCGCAACTCGCGGCGAGCTTCGGTCTGCCGTACGTGTTCGCCAACCACTTCGCCGGCGAGGGCCTGGAGCACGCACTGCGGCTCTACCGCGACCAGTTCCAGCCGAACGAGTCCGGCGCGGGGCCGCGCACCTTCGTCACCGCGAACGTCGTGGCCGCTCCCACCGCCGCCGAGGCGGAGGAACGCGCCCTCCCGCAGTTGCGCATGATGGCGCGGCTGCGCACGAACCGCCCCCTCGTACCGATGGAGACGGTCGAGCAGGCCCAGGCCGACCCGTTTGACGCCCTGGCCGAGTCGATCATGGCCTCGACCCGGCAGAAGTGGTTCGTCGGCACGGGCGACGACGTGCGGGCGCAACTCACGGCGTTTGCGGCGCAGCACGGCGTCGACGAGATCATGCTCTCGCCCGTCGCAGGAGCCTACGACGGCGAGCCGATGGAAACGTCGGAGGCTCGGGCGCAGACCCTGGAGCTCGTGGCGTCGACGACTCCCGTCGCGGCCTGACGCTCGGCCGGGGCGCGGGGTCCCGGCATCCACTCACCCCGTCGTCGCGACCGGGCCCACCCGGGCCCGGCGCGGCTGGGGGATGCCGGTCAGGCCTCGGGTTCGCCACTCAATAGGCCGCGCAGCCAGTCGCGGGCCTCGACGAAGACGTCGTCGGAGTAGCGCTGCGGGTAGCGGACGATTGCTCGGTCCGCGCGCGCGTACGAGCCGAGGAAGATCACCTTCGGGCTGAATCGACGAAGACCCAGCAGGGCGTCGGCCATCCGCTCGTCGTGCACGTGGCCGTCGGCGTCGATCACGAAGCGATAGCGACCGAGCGCGTCGCCGATCGGGCGGGATGCCAACAGGCTCAGGTTGATCCCGCGCGTGGCGAACTGCTCGAGGAGCTCGAGGAGCGCACCCGGGTGGTCTTCGGGGAGCTCGACGATCAGCGAGGTCTTGTCGGCTCCCGTCGGCGGGGCGGGGGCGACGGTGCGGCTGACGAGCACGAAGCGGGTCACGGCGTTGGCGTTGTCGCCGATGTTCTCGGCGAGGACCTCGACCTCGTGATGAGCGACGATGCCGGGCGCCGCGATCGCGGCATCCGCTCCGCTCGACCCGTCGAGCACGCCCAGCGCGCTGGCGACGTTGCTCGCCGCGGGGAGGTGCGCGTGCGCGGGCACGTGGTCGCGGAGCCAGCCCAGGCACTGCCCGTAGGCGACGGGGTGCGCGGCGATGAGCGACACCTCCGCCATCGTCGCCCCGGGGCGACCCACCAGCACGAAGTTGACCGGCACGAGGTACTCGCCCACGATGCGCAGACCCGGGACCGTGGCCAGGGCGTCCTGCGCCGTCGAGACACCGCCGTCGACCGAGTTCTCGATCGCGATCATCGCGGCATCCGAGCGCCCTTCGACCACGTCGGCGAGCGCCTCGCCGACGTTGCGCACCGGCCGCCAGATCTGGTCGCGCGCCTCGGGGACCTGCGCGAGAGCCGCCTCGGTGAAAGTGCCGGCCGGGCCCAGGTAGCTGTAGGTACGACGGGCGGGCACGGTTTCTGTGTCGGGCAGCACCGGCCCAGCCTAGCCCTCTGCGCCGGGCGGCCCCTCTCCGGCCGCAGAACCACCGGAATAGGGGGCTCTCGAGCCCTCCGGGGAGGAGGGCGACCCGCCACAATGAAGTCCACCGCCACCCGAAGGCGGATCGCGCACGCCCACACGCGTCAGCACCGCGCGAGCAAGGAGGCCTGATCAATGATGAGCCGCGCCCGCACAAGACCCCCGCGCCACCGCTCGCGAGCGCGGCGCGGGGACGCCACTCCCGGCGCCCTCCACCCTCGCCCGTCCGCGGCGAGCATCGTGCGCTCGCGAGTGGCGCTGGTCACCTGCGCGACCCTGTGGCTGCTGTACATGACGACCGTCGTGGTCACGCTGTCCCGCGGTGGAGCGCTCGTGGACGTCTGGCATCTCCTCGGCACACTGGTGTTCCTGGTCTCGGTGACGGCGTTGACGTTCTCGGCGAGCATGTATCTGCTGGCGCGCGTCGGAGCACTCCCCCGGCTCGCCTCTCACCGTCGCGCCCGACGGGCGGAGATCGACGACCGGTTCGATCGCGACGACCTGCGGGTCCTCGCCCTGCTGCCCTCGTACGGCGAAGACCCCGTCTACGTCCGCATGGCCCTGTGGTCGGTGGCGCTTCAAGAGGTCCCTCACCTGCGCGTGGTGCTGTTGCTGGACGACCCGCCCAGCGACGACCCGGTGGTCGTCGACCGCCTCTCTCGCACCCGCGCGATCGCCGATGAGATCCGCAGCGTCCTGGCCGTCCCCCGGGAGCACGCGCGGGCCACGCTGGAGGCGGCGGCCGAGCTCCCCGCGCCCGATGCGCGCCGCGCTGTCGCCGAGGCGTACGACGCGGTCGCGCGCTGGGCTCGCGATCTCGCCGCTCTCGAGCCCGGAGACGACCACGTGCGGACGTTCTTCGCCGAACGGGTGCTGGGGGCCCTCGCCGACGAGCTGCGCGCGGTGGCCGAGGCCCTCGGTGAGGCCGGCGACGCCGGGGAGGAGGAGCTGACTCCGTCGCGGGTGCGATCGCTCGCTCGGCGCCTGACCCGGATCCTGTCCGCCGAGATCGACGTGTTCGAGCGCAAGCGATACGCCGCCCTCTCGCACGAACCCACCAAGGCGGCGAACCTGAACACCTATCTCGCGCTGGTGGGCGGCACCCACCAGCTGCGCGACCTCGACGGCGTCGAACACGTCGTCGAGGTCGCGGCCTGCGACGCGGTGATCACCCTGGATGCCGACTCGATGCTGCTGCCGGAGTACGCCGCGCGGCTCGTCTACGCGCTGGAGCAGCCCGGCTCCGAGCGGATCGGGGTGATCCAGACCCCGTACTCGGCCTACCGCGGCCGGCGCAGCACCATCGAGCGTCTGGCCGGGGCGACCACCGATCTCCAGCACCTGGTCCATCAGGGTCTGACGGCCTTCGACGCCACGTTCTGGGTCGGGGCGAACGCGGTGATCCGCTGGGCCCTGCTCGAGGACCTGCGCACCGTCGACACCGTGGACGGGCGAGAGGTCGTCCGATTCGTGCGCGGCCGCACGGTGATCGAAGACACGGAGGCCAGCATCGACGTCGTCGCCCACGGGTGGGAGCTGGTGAACTATCCCGAGCGATTGAGCTACAGCGCCACCCCGCCCGACTACGGCACTCTCGTCGTCCAGCGGCGCCGCTGGGCCAACGGCGGGCTGCTGGTGCTGCCGGCGCTCTGGCGCACAGCGGCCGCCCGTCGGGCGGCGGGTCACCCGATGCGCGTCGCCGAGGTGATGCTCCGCACGAACTACCTCGGCTCGATCGCCTGGGTCACGGCCGGGTTGCTCGTGCTGCTGACGATCGTCCCGCTCAACGGGGAGCTCGTGAGCGTCGTCCTCATCCTGATGGCGTTGCCCTACTTCGTCGAGATGGCGCACGACCTCCGCATGCTCGGCTACCGCCGCCGCGACATTCTGGGGGTGTACGGCCTGAACCTGCTGCTGCTGGCGGTCAATCTCGCGGGGACGATCGGATCCCTCGCCCAGGCCTTCACCGGGCACCGCATGGCCTTCGCCCGCACGCCCAAGCAGGGGACGCGCACACCGGCGGGCGCACTGCTCGTGCTCGCGCCCCTCGTCATCGCCGCGGCGTCGATCATCGTCGTCGTGCGCTCGGTCGGGGAGCAGTCGTGGGTCGCCGCCCTGTTCGCCCTGTTCACCGCCGTCTGCGTGAGCGGCGCGGTGGTCCGCCTCATCGGACTCCGCTCCGCCGCCGCCGACCTGTGGAACGGCTGGCTCGAGTGGATCTGGGTCCCCGTCCACCCGCGGACGAGCACGGCGCCGGTGAGCACCGTCCCCGCGTGGCGCCGCGTCCTCGACGACGGCCTGATCGAACCGGTGACCGGATGAGCCCCCGGGTGCGCCAGCGATTCTCGGGACGGCGCGTGTCGTGGGCACGGGTCGCCGTGAGCGTGCTGGGTTCTCTGGCGCTGGTAGGGGTCGGGGTCGCCGCGGTCGCGCCGCCGCCCGTTCTCCCGGTGACCGGGACGCCGCTGGATCAGCGATGGTTCGCCGGATACTACGACGTCACCCTCGATCAGGGAGCGGAGCTCGCCGAGACCGCCCTGGCGACCGCGCCCGGGGGCGCCGTGCTCGCCTTCGTGGTGGCCGCCTCCGATACCGCCTGCGTACCCACGTGGGGCAAGGCGTACTCGCTCGACGACGCGGCGACCCGCTTCGACCTCGACCGCCGCATCGAGCGGCTGCATCGCGAGGGCCGGCCCGTGGCGGTGTCGTTCGGTGGGGCGGCGAACACCGAGCTCGCCGGGGCCTGCACGACCCCGCAGAGTCTCGCCGAGGCCTACGCCGCCGTCATCGATCGCTACGGAGTCGACACGATCGACCTCGACATCGAAGGCGAGATGCTCTCCGACCGCGCGGCGTCGGCTCGACGCGCCGACGCCGTCGCCCTCCTCCAGCGGTCGCGCCCCGCGGACGACCCGCTCGAGGTCTGGCTGACTCTGCCCATCGCCCCCGAGGGGCTGACCGACGAGGGGCTGGACCTGATCTCGGGCATGCTCGACGCCGGGGTGCAGGTCGACGGAGTGAACGCGATGACCATGAACTACGGCATCCAGAACCCCGGCGACCTCGTCGCCGTCTCCGAGCGTGCCCTGGATGCCATGGCCTCCCAGCTTCGCGACCTCTGGGACGGGGCGGGACGCGACCTTCCCCCGGGCGGGGTGACGACGCTGATGGGCGCGACCCCCATGATCGGGCGCAATGACGTCCCGTCCGAGGTCTTCAGCCTCGACGACGCGCGCGCCCTCCGCTCCTTCGCGAGCGAGCGCGGACTCGCGCGGTTGTCGATGTGGTCGCTCAATCGCGATCACACGTGCGGGTCGAACTATCCGTTCACCGGAACCGTTTCGGCCCGGTGCAGCGGCATCGAACAGGCGGGCGAATCCTTCGCCGACGTGTTGTCGGAGGGCTACCTCGGTCGCGTCGACGCCGCGGTTCCCCCGGCGGAGCAACCGGTGGTCGACGATGATCCGAAGACCAGCCCCTACCCGGTGTGGAGCTCGACCTCGTTCTACTCGCGCGGGATCAAGGTCGTGTGGCACGGCTCGGTGTACGTGTCGAAATGGTGGAACGAGGGGGGCACGCCGCCCGACGATCCGACGCTGGACACCGGCGCCTCGGCCTGGAGCTATCTCGGTCCGGTCCTGGCATCCGATGAGCCCTTCCGTCTGCCGCAATTGCCGGAGGGAACCTACCCGGAGTGGGCGGTGGACGTGCTCTACAACCAGGGCGACCGCGTCTTGCTCGACGGCACGGGGTACGAGGCCCGGTGGTGGTCGCGGGGGCAGCGTCCGGACCGCTCGATCCTCGACCGCGACTATTCGCCGTGGACGCCGATCGAGCCGGACCCGGCCGCAGAGAGCGCCGCGGGCGGGTAGGCCGTCAGCCTCCCGTCCGTCACCACGTGCGCCAGCGCGGGGCGCCCGGGCGGGAGCAGACGCACCACGACCCGGCGCTCCGCCGCCGCGAGACGATCTCGCACGAGGTCGGACAGGCCCGGCAGCCAGGTCTCGGACGGGCCTGTCGCGCCACCGTCATCGAGCAGGACGACGTCGACGCCCCGCAGGCGCGCCCGCATCGCGGCATCCGGAATTCCGTGACCGTGCAGCCGGCCGGCGCGATAGCCGTCGCGCAGCCGCCCCTCGACGGCCAGCGCTTCGGCGCGGTCCTCGTCGGTGATCCGGCCCGCCCGCACCACCCGCTCCAGGAGCGGCCGGGCGTAGGCGTCGACCTCGGTGAGGTGGGCGAGGAGCTCGGCATGGGAGGCGGCATCCCACGCCGCTCGTCGCGCCGACCACACGCGACGGTCGGCCTGGGCCGCCGCCGACCGGCGCAACCGGGTCAGCACGGTGATGAAGACGACACTCAAGCCCACCACCGTCACCACCCGAGACCCGATCCCGATCATCTGCGGCAGATCCCCCTGACGGGTGAGCGCGTCGACGCCGAGGAGAGCGAGCAGGATGCCGGCCCCGCTGAGCGCGTAGCCGGCTCGGGCGCGCAGGGTCAGCGAGACCAGCACGAACGCCGAAGCGGTGACGAACCACGCTGACCCGTAGGTGACGGGCACGGGGAGGACGCCGAGCCCGAGAGCGACGCCGCCGCACAGCACCGCAAGGGCCACGCCCGCACGCGTGCGGGTGATCTCCCCGCGGGGTCGCCCCACCAGGGCCGCCACGACGAGCAGGACACCGAGCATCCCCAGCGACACCGCTCCTGCGCCTGCGGAACCACCGTGCACCGCGGCGACGACGGCGACAGCGACTTGCGTCACGAGGAAGAGCGAACCGACCAGACGCTCCCGAGTGCGCAGGCTCCATCCCCCCACCTCCGGCTCTTCCCAGAGGGGGTCGCGCACGCTCCACTGCAGATGCACCCGCGTGCCCTCCCCGGGGGCGCTGTCGACCTCGGCCCGCACCCCGGGGATCGCCCCGGGAACCCCCAACACCGTGGTGGCCAATCCCAGACGCTGCGCAGCCACGCGATCGGGGCAGAATCCCGGGCCATCGTCGGCGATCTCGATCCGCCCTCCCACACCGTCGATCTCGACGCGGACCCGGCTGCGGGCACCCGGAGCGTGGCGGCGTGTGTTCTGCAGGGCCTGGGCGGTGGCGGCGACGAGGGCGTCGGCGACTTCCGGCGGGCACGTCGCCGCGTCCGCCGCACGATGGGTCTCGAGGGCGGCTCCGGCCTCGGCGGCGAGCTCAGCGATCCGGGCGATCAGATCGGGCGAGGGCGGATGCGCCCGCACCGTGGCCGTGGCACGCTCGGCCTGGCGCAGCACGGCGCCCTCCGCGCCGGGCAGGGCTTCGGCGACCCCGCGCAAGGCGGCGAGCACCTCATCGTGCACGAACGCGGCCGCGCGCGAGCGCGCCGACAGCCGCGCGCGCTCCCCCGCCTCGACCGACGCGGCCGCGGCGGCGCGCTCCGCGGTGCGATCCACGTGTGCGGCGGTGCGCAGAGCCGCCGCGGCGACGGCGCACGTGGTGACCGCCGAGAGCAGCGCCTGGGTGTCGTTGGCCATCCCGGTGAGCGAGTAACCGCCGAGCAGGGTGCGCGAGAACACCACCACCACCGTCCACAGCGACAGCAGCGCCGCCACCCACCGCCATCCCCCCGCGACCAGAGCCGCCAGCGACGGAGCCGACACCGCCGTCAGCAACCACGGGATCGTGCCGTCGTGACCTGCCTGAACCTGCGCCAGCCCCGCCAGCGGGTAGGCGAAGACCGCGCCGGCGAAGACCACCGAGGCCGTCCCGGCAACCCGCCGACCGGCGCGGGGGCCGAGGACCGGCCCGATCGCTCCGCCCAGCAGCAGCGCCCCGAAGGCCCCCAGCACGAGCGCCGTCCACCATCCGGGCGCGGCGGCGTCGTTCACGGTCGAGACCACCAGGGCGGCCGCCGCGCCGGAGACGACGATCGACACGGCCACCGCGAGCAAGAGCACGCGCTGTGTGGCTTCTACGGCGGCGCCAGCGGCGCGCGACTCAGTCACGGCGCGGGACGGGGAGGAACCCGTCTTCTATCCCCCGCCGGTACAGATCCACCTTGCTCGGGGCGGGGCGGCCGAGGCGCTGATACACGGCCTTGATCCGGCGCAGGTGGTCGTTCACGGTGTTCTCGCTCACCCACAGCGCGGCCGCGACCTCGCGTGCACCCATCCCCGAGGCGTACAGCGAAAGCACCTCCCGCTCGCGGTCGGTCAGCGGCGCCGCGGTGAGACCCGGATCCGAATCCAGCGCCGACGCCCACTCCGTCGTGGGCACGTGCTGTCCGTCGGACGCCTCGAGGATGGCCGCGAGGAGGTCGTCGCTGGGCAGCGACTTGCGCGCGATGCCCAACGCCTCGGTGCGCGAGGCCTCGCGCACGAGGAACGGGTTCTCGGCGGAGCTCAACACCAGGACGTGCGCCCCCCACCGCCGGAGAGCGTCGACGTTCTCCTGCGGCGTCGTGCCGTCGCGCAGGCTGAGGTCGAGCAGCACGAGGTCGGCGTCGCGCGCCTCGCGGATCATCGCGGGAACGGTGTGTTCGTGGCGCGCAAACGTCACCCTGGACGACGTGGCGACCAGGTTCTGCAACGCCAGTCCCACCAGGTCGTGGTCATCGACGACACCGATGCGTTTCACGAGTGCCCTCCCCTGTTCGACTTTATCCACCCCGCGCACCCGAGGGCCGCAGATGACGGCTCCCCGCCCCGCCTCGACCGGGCCCGGCCATTTCGCTCGCCGCACATTCAGGCAATTCGGTGCCGAGAATGCGCCCGCGCGTATGCGCACAGGCGCCACAGCGGGCAGACTGTGGGCATGAGCAGTCGCGCAGGACAGCCCGCCGAGGCATCCGATCTCATCGACATCGACGAACTGATCGCCGCGTACTACGACCGCAAGCCGGATGCCACGGTGCCCGGCCAGCGCGTCGCATTCGGCACCAGCGGCCACCGCGGGTCGTCGCTGAGCACCAGCTTCAACGAGGATCACATCCTCGCCACGACCCAGGCGATCGTGGACTACCGCGCGGCGCAGGGCATCACCGGACCGCTCTTCCTCGGGCGCGACACGCACGGGCTGTCCCTCCCCGCCGAGCGGAGCGCGATCGAAGTGCTCGTGGCCAACGGGGTCGACGTGCGGGTGGACTCCCGCGACTCGTGGGTGCCGACCCCCGCCCTCAGCCACGCGATCCTCGCCTACAACCGCGGCCGCGCGAGCGACGACCCGGGCCGCGCCGACGGCATCGTCGTGACGCCCTCGCACAACCCGCCGCGCGACGGCGGCTTCAAGTACAACCCCCCGCACGGTGGGCCGGCCGACACCGACGCCACGGGCTGGATCGCCGACCGCGCGAACGAGCTCATCGCCGCGGGCCTTACCGGTGTGCAGCGCACGCCGCACACCGAGATCGACCTCGACAGCCTCGGCCAGTACGACTTCCGTGACGCGTACGTGCGGGATCTGGCATCCATCATCGACGTCGACGCGATCAGGAACGCCGGCGTCCGCATCGGCGCCGACCCGCTGGGCGGCGCGTCGGTGGAGTACTGGGCGCTCATCGCCGAGGTGTACGGCCTCGACCTCACCGTCGTGAACCCCGAGGTCGACCCGACCTGGAAGTTCATGACGCTGGACTGGGACGAGAAGATCCGCATGGATCCCTCGTCGCCCTCGGCGATGGCCTCGCTCGTCGCCGCGCGTGCCGAGTACGACATCCTCACGGGCAACGACGCCGACGCCGACCGCCACGGCATCGTCACCCCCGACGCGGGGCTGATGAACCCCAACCACTACCTCGCCGTCGCGATCGACTACCTCTTCTCGCACCGTCCCGGCTGGCCCGCGGATGCCGCGGTGGGCAAGACCCTCGTGTCGTCGATGATCATCGACAGGGTGGCATCCGCCCTCGGCAAGACCCTGCTGGAGGTTCCGGTCGGCTTCAAGTGGTTCGTGCCGGGGCTGCTTGACGGCTCGGTCGCCTTCGGCGGCGAGGAGTCGGCCGGCGCCTCGTTCCTGCGGAAAGACGGCACGGTCTGGACCACCGACAAAGACGGCATCCTGCTGTGCCTGCTCGCTGCCGAAATCCTCGCGGTCACCGGCAAGACGCCGTCGCAGCGCTACGCCGAGCTCGAGGCGCAGTTCGGCGCGTCGGCCTACCAGCGCGTCGACGCTCCCGCGACGCCCGCGCAGAAGTCGGCGCTGTCGAAGCTCTCGCCCGAGGCCGTGACCGCGACGGAGCTGGCCGGAGAGACGATCGTCGCGAAGCTGTCGCACGCGCCCGGCAACGGCGCCGCGATCGGCGGCCTCAAGGTGCAGACCGAGTCCGCGTGGTTCGCCGCGCGCCCCTCGGGCACCGAAGACGTCTACAAGCTATACGCCGAGTCGCTCCGCGGCGAGGAGCACCTGCGCGAGGTGCAGGAGGAGGCCCGCGCGGTCGTCTCCGCCGCCCTCGGCCAGGCCTGACCCGCACGCAAAAGGGGCGCCGTTCCGTGTGGATCGGCGCCCCTTTTGCGCGCGCGGCCGTGGGCATCCGATAAACGCGATCCGCGGCGGGAAACGCGACGACGTCGCGTGTATCGCCGCGGATCGCGTTTATCGAGACGGTTGTGCGGATGCCGAGGCCCCGACGCTCCGAAGAACGCCGGGGCCGTGGCATCCGGGGTCAGGCGAGGGTCGCGGCGTCGATGACGAAGCGGTAGCGCACGTCGCTCTTCAGGACGCGCTCGTACGCCTCGTTGATGGCCGAGGCGGGGATGACCTCGACCTCGGGCGCGATGCCCTTCTCGGCGCAGAAGTCGAGCATCTCCTGGGTCTCACGGATGCCACCGATGGTCGACCCCGCGAAGGAGCGACGGTTGGTGAACAGCGTGAAGACCTGGATCGGCAGGGGCTCGGGCGGAGCCCCGACGTTGACCATCGTGCCGTCCAGCGTCAGCGTGCCGAGGTACTGCTTCAGGTCGAGCGGGGCGCTGACGGTGTTGATGATGAGGTCGAACGTGTTCGCGAGCGTCTCGAACGTCTCGGGGTCGCTCGTGGCGTAGTAATGCGCGGCGCCCATCGCGAGGCCGTCGTCCTTCTTGCTGAGCGTCTGCGAGAGCACCGTCACCTCAGCGCCCATGGCCGCCGCGATCTTCACGGCCATGTGCCCGAGGCCGCCGAGACCGACGACCGCGACCTTCTTTCCGGGGCCGGCGTTCCAGTGGTTCAGCGGCGAGTACGTGGTGATGCCGGCGCACAGCAGCGGCGCGGCCGCCTCGTACGGGATCGACTCGGGCACGCGCAGCACGAAGTCCTGGTCGACGACGATCTTCTGCGCGTAGCCGCCCTGGGTGACGGTGCCGTCGCGGTCGATTGCGCCGTAGGTGCCGATGTTGCCGTTGAGGCAGTACTGCTCCTCACCGGCGCGGCAGTTCTCGCACTCGCGGCACGAGTTGACCATGCAGCCGACGCCGACGCGGTCGCCGACGGCGTACTTGGTCACGTCGGAGCCCACCTCGGAAACAGTGCCGACGATCTCGTGACCGACGGTCAGCGGGTAGGGCACCGCACCCCATTCGCCACGGATGGTGTGGATGTCGGAGTGGCAGATGCCGGCGTAGGCGATGTCGATGAGGACGTCGGCGGGGCCGACGTCGCGACGCTCGATGGTCGTGGGCTCGAGGGGGGACGTGGCGGAAGACGCCGCGTAAGCGTTGACGTGCATGGGGCTCCTCGGAGAGGGGAATGTCGAACCTCTCCATCCTTCCGTGGTTCGAGGCGCGCAGGGCGAGATCGGCGAACGGGGGATGCCACCAGCGCAGTGAATTCGCGTCGTCCGAGGGGCCCCTCACGGCAGGGCGCATGGGTGCTCCCGCCGTCGGCGAACTGGCGAGCGGCGGTCGCGGTCACCATACTGTGCGGATGGAATCTGTAAATGCGTGGCTGCTGACCTGGGGCGACAACCTCTGGACGTGGATCGTCCTCCCGATCGTCGTCGTTCTCGGCGTGTACTTCACGGTCCGCTCCGGCGTCGTGCAGTTCCGGATGATCCCCGAGATGTTCCGCACCTTGAAGGACCGGACGCCGCGCACCGAGACCGGTGAGCCGCAGTCCATCTCGTCGTTCCAAGCGTTCACGATCTCGGCGGCTTCCCGGGTCGGCGTCGGCAACATCGCGGGAGTGGGAACGGCCATCGCGATCGGCGGCCCCGGCGCGATCTTCTGGATGTGGCTGATGGCGTTCGTCGGTGGCGCATCGGCGTTCATCGAGTCGTCGTTGGCGCAGCTGTACAAGACGCGGGACAAGGACGGATTCCTCGGCGGCCCCGCCTATTACATGCAGCGCGGACTCGGCGCACGGTGGATGGGCGTGCTGTTCGCCGTCATCCTGATCATCTGCTTCCCCATCGCCTTCAGCTCCCTGCAGGCGAACACGATCCAAGCCACCATCTCGGGGAGCTTCGGCGAGGAGTCTGCGGCGTGGCTCCCGCTGGCCATCGGGGTGGCTCTGGCGGTCCTCATGGGGCTCGTCATCTTCGGTGGTGTCCGCCGCATCGCCTCGGTCACGCAGACGTTGGTGCCGGTCATGGCGCTGCTGTACTTGCTCTTGGGGCTCGTAATCGTCGCCATCCACATCGAGCGCCTTCCCGGCGTCTTCGCGCTGATCTTCACCTCCGCGTTCGGCCCGAACGAGGTCGTCGGCGCCGCGCTCGGCTACATCATCCTCACCGGCGTCAAGCGGGGGATGTTCTCGAACGAGGCCGGGCTCGGCTCGGCGCCCAACGCCGGCGCGAGTGCGGCCGTGACGCACCCGGTGAAGCAGGGGCTCGTGCAGACCCTCGGCGTGTACTTCGACACGTTCCTGGTGTGCTCGATCACGGCATTCCTGATCCTCGTCTCGGTCCCCGACCTCGCGGGCGCCGAGCGCGGCATCGGGCTGACGCAGGGGGCAGTGGTCAGCGCGCTCGGGAGTTGGTCGAACATCCTCCTGATCGTGATCATCTTCCTGCTCGCGTTCAGCTCGATCCTCGGCAACTACTACTACGGCCAGACGAACATCGAATTCATCACCTCGAGCCCGGCGGCGCTCCTCGGCTACCGTCTCTTCGCCATCGCGGCCGTGTTCGCCGGGGCCCTGGTCTCGGCCGACGTCGTCTGGAACTTCGCCGACGGAGCGATGGGATTCATGGCCATCGTCAACCTGGTCGCCATCGCCCTGCTCTCGCGCGTCGCCTTCCTGCTCTTGAAGGACTACACCCAGCAGCGACGGGAGGGGCTGGACCCGGTCTTCACCCAGGCGCGGATGCCCGGGGTTCGCGGGATCGAGGTCTGGGAGAACGAGCTGTCGGTCACCGGTCCGATCGACCTTCCCGCGGCCCGGCGACGCTGACGGTGCGCGGCCCCGCGCAGACCGCTCGGACGGGCCGAGAACGACGGGGCCGCGCCGACCGCCCGAAGGCGACCGACGCGGCCCCGTGAGGCGAGAGGGCTCAGGCCTCCGTCCGGCGGCGGCGGCGGAGGAGCACCAGCCCCCCGCCCAGCAGGAGCAGCAGCACCGCACCGGCGACCGTGGCCGCGACGCCCTCGGCGTTCAGGCCGGTGGTCGCGAGACCACCCGTCGAGGCGCCGGTCGACGGGCCCGAGGGACCCGCCCCCGAACCGCCGCCCGTCGACGATCCGCCGCCCGCTCCGGACCCGTCCCCCGAGCCCCCGCCCGAGCCGTTACCCCCGCCGGTTCCGCCGCCGGGGTTCGGGTCGACGGATGCCGCAGCGGGAACGATCGCCGACGAGCGGGCCGCACCCGCGGCGAAGCCGTCGGCGACCGCGGTCACCTCGACGGCGATCCGGCGTCCCTCATCCGCGGGAGTCACCGCGTACGCGTCGGCGGTCGCTCCGGCGATCGGCGCGCCATCGCGCAGCCAGACGTAGGCCAGCGCCGCGTCGTCCGGATCGGTGACGACCGTCGCGCGCACCGTCGACCCCACGCGGGGCTCTCCGACGATCACCGGGGTGTCGAGCCCGACCGTGCGAGCGATGGTCACCGTGTAGGTGCGTTCGGTGCCATCGGGTGCGGTGATGCGCACCGATCCGGCGCCCTCGGCGTCGCCCGGCGGGGTGACGACGACGCTCGCGTCCTCGTCCACCGCGAGCGCGTGCAGCGTCGGCCATGCGGCCCCCGTCGAGGCGGCCGTGTAGGCGAACACGTCGGGGGCGAAGCCCTCGACCGGCTCGTCGCCCACGGTCAGGCGCGCGAGATCGGCGATACCGGCCGGGGCGGCCGACGCGGCGAAGATCTCCACCTCCGACACGATCATGTGCGTCTGCGAACGGGCGTTCATGACGACGCGCACCTCATCGGCCGCGGCCCCCACGGGCACGTCGACCTTCGGAGCCCCGCTCGAGGGTTCGGGCACAGTGACCACGTCGCCCTGGACCCACTCGCCGCCCTCGACACGGTGATCCACGCGCATCGTCGCGGGCCAGCTGAGGCTGCCGCCGTCGCGGTAGAACTGCACCGACACACCCGTCACGGTCTCGCGCTGGGCGAGCGCATAGCTCAGGGTGTCCTGGGCGTTCTTGGTGCCCGACCTCCAATTCGACCAGCCCTTGTCGGTCGAGCTGCCGTTGATCGTGTTGGCGACGCTGTACTGGGAGCTCTCGGTGAAGGTCGCCGACGGAGTGCTCTCCGGAGCGACATTGCGCTCCGAGGCCTCGGTGACGATCACCGTCAGCGTCGCCGCCAGACGCTCCCCGCTCGGCCCGGTCGCCACACCCTCGACCGACACGGTGCCGGGCTCGGTGAAGTCGGCGTCCGTCACACCGTCCCACGCCCATTCGACGGGGATCCAGTAGCCCGACCCCGACGGACGCAGCTCGGCCTGCACACTCCCGTCGCCCAGCCCCTTCACCGTCTCGAGGGCGCTGCCCGCCGGAACGGTCGTCGACGCGGGCCGGGTCGCGGTGTACGCGCCGACCTCGACGGATGCCGTCGCCTCGAACGTCGAGCCGAAGAGGTCGGTGCCCGTCCCCCGCACCTGCACGGTGCCGGGTCGCGACCAGTCCAGACCGTCGAGGCGCCAGGTCACCGCAGCCGACCGCAGCGTGCGCCCGGCGTAGCGGACCGTGACGTCACCGGGGAGCTCGGGGGCGACGCCCACGGCCGTGGAAACCGACAGCGGTTCGGTACCGACGATGCGGGAGGTCGAGATGCGCCACTGCTGGTTGTAGCCGCCGTTCGAGGTGTACAGCCCGACAGCGGCTCCGGGCGAGGTGCTCTGACCGTTGACGTCCAGCACCCGTTCGCTCGCGACATTGAGCACCGAGGAGTACGTGCCGTCGGTCGTGGATGCCATCCACTGGAGGGCCGGGTCGGCCGCCGCAGCGGCCGGGTCGGAGTCGACCAGCGCGGTCCCCCCGTTGCGCGAGGCGAGGAACGCCCCCGCGCCGTTCTGCAGCGTGAAGCGGTGGCGGTTCGTGCCCTCGCCGTCGATGCTGCGAACGGTCCAGGTCTGCGTCCGCGCCTCGTCGGCCGTCGTGGCGGACGCGGCAAGCGTCAGGCTCTCGCTGCCATCGAGCGCCAGACCGCTCTGCAGGCCCGTGAGTTGCACCGAGTCGCCGTCCCGGAAGGCGGCGGCGTCGCCGGAGACACCCGAGACGCCGTCGATGAGGAACGTGGTGACCGACTTCGCGGGCACCGTGATCGTGGCGGTCCGGGATGCCGCATCCACGACGACCTTCTCGCCCTCCGTGAGGGCGTTGATCGAGGGCTCTTCCGCCGTGGACTGCGTCGTCACGATGGGGGTGACGGTCGCGCCGGGGGCGACGGTGCCGAAGTCGCGCAGGTCGATCTGCACGGTCCGGTCGGTGGCCTCGGAGTTCACGTGCACGATGGTGGCACCGTCACCGTCCGCGTCGATGGCCGCCGTCGACTGCGCATTGTCGGTCGGCATCAGTCGGTCACCCGGGGCGATGTAGTGCGTGAAGTTGCGCACGGTGTTGAACTTCTCGTTCGTCAGCACCTGGCACGACGGGTCGGCGTCGCCGTCGGCGATGCGCCGCAGCGAATTGCCCTCGGCGTTGCAGTCGAAGTCGATGAAGACGCTGCCCCAGTTGAGCTTCTCGACCTTCTCCATGTTGTAGAGGTCTTCGACGGGCTGCCAGAACACCCAGGCCTCCGGCTCCAGCTCCCGCAGGTCGCCGACGATGTGCTGGGCCATGCCCAGACCGTTCTCGATGTCGTTGGTGACGAATCCGCGGCTCTGGGCCGTCCAGTTGCCCTCGACCTCGCTCATCCACAGCGGCTTGTCGGCGGCCTTGGCGATGTCGCGGACGACCTGCCGCCCGCCGGTGCCATAGGTGTGGACGTTGAGCTGATCCACGAGCCCCTTCGACTCCAGCGACCACGCGTTCCAGTTCGTCGCGAAGATGCCGGGGTTGGTCTCATCCATCGCCGAGATCACGGCATCCGTGCTCGTCCCGGGCTGCGCGAGACGGGCGGCGAGCGCCTTCACCATGGCATCCTGCGCCTGCGGCCCGATGTGCGCGCCCTCCTGGCGTCCGCCCGTGGGCCATGTGGCGCCGTTCGGGATCTGCGTCGACCAGTAGTTCGTGTTGGGCTCGTTGAAGGGGTCGATGGTGTCGAACCGGATGCCGTGCTCCTTCTCGAGCTCGTCCACGACACTCACGAGATACCCGGCGAATTTGTCCATGTCGGCGGGAGCGAGCTGCTCGCTCGTGGCGTTGTTGATGCCACCCGAGACGTATCCGCTCTGCGTGAGGAAGTAGGGCGGGGAGTTGCTGAAGGCCTCCCAGTGGGTGACCTTGTCTTTCAGCGCGTCGAGCCACCACCGCTGCGCGGAGTCGGCGTCGAAGTCGTAGTGGGTCGGGTCGTCGGGATTCCACGCGTCGCGGTAGCGTGCGCGGTCGGCGTAGGTGGAGGTGATCTCACCCTGCGCGTCGGTGGCCGGGAGATCGGGGTTCCAGAACCCCGGGACCGCGCCTCCGGGCCGCAGGTACGGCGGCACGTCGGAGGCGTTGCCGCCGCCGACGTTGTACCGCGCGATGTTGAGGTTCAGCCCCTCCTCGCCGAAGACGGCGTCGAAGAGCTTCTGCCGCACGTCGGCGGGGTAGTTGCCGGTGGCGTTGGCGAACCAGACCAGGCTGGTCCCCCAGCCCTCGAAGGGCTCCGCCGCGGACGCGGGGTTCGGGGTGATGCGGACGGCATCCGACCCCGCCGCGACAGCGGGCGCCGCGACAGCGGGCGCCGCGATCCCACCGGCGGCCAGGGCGAGGGCACAGGCCATCGACAGCAGTCGAGCTGACTTCATCGTCATTCCGATCCGGCCGCAGCACTGCGGCCTCGTGAGGGGAAATGTTGACGTCAACATGTTGACGTCAACATCGAACCTAGCGGAGTCGGGCTCCGCGGCACAACGCTCGAATCCGCTCAGCCGGCGGACTCCCCGCCCGACACCGCGAGCGTGCGACCACGATTCACCCCCGGGCGTGGAGCCCCGGGCGCGGCGCTCCGCGCGCGTGGCCAGCGGAGGAGAAGCGGCGGAGGGAGGAGGGATGCCGAGACGTCGGTCCTCCGCTCGCCCGATCTCCTCCGCTCGCCCCGCGTCGAGGACCGCGGCTCGTTCAGGCGCGGGGGCCGGAGCTCTCGCGCACCACGAGCGACGTCGGCACGAGCGTGCGCGCGTGTTCGCCTCCGGGACCCTCGATGTCGGCGATCAGCGCGCTCATCGCCTCTTCGCCGACGCGTTCGAAGCGCTGACGCACGGTCGTGAGCGGGGGCCAGAAGTTCGCCGCCTCGGGCATGTCGTCGAAACCGACCACGCTCACCTCGCCGGGCACATCACGTCCGGCCTCGTGCAGGGCGCGAATCACCCCGAGGGCCATCTGGTCGTTCGCGGCGAACACCGCCGTGACCCCCGCGTCGCGCGCCAGCTCGGTACCGATGCGATGACCCGACTCCGCCGTCCACTCCCCGATCTGCAGGGGCGGCACGGAGCAACCCCGCTCCTCGAGCACCGCGCGCCACGCGTCGCGACGGCGTTCGGCCGCGAACGACTCCGGCGGGCCCGACACGTGCCACACGGTCTCGTGCCCGAGATCGAGCAGGTGCTCCGTCGCGAGCCGCGCTCCCTGCGCCTGGTCGTTGTCGACGACCGCGTAGGGGTAGTCGGCGCTGGAGTCGACCACGACGACCGGCAGCCCCGAGGGGATCGAGAGCTCGTTCTCACCGAGCCGATGCGTCTCGATGAGAATCACGATTCCGTCGACGGCGTGCTCGTGCAGGCGCAGGAACGCCCCCGACACGTCGGACTGGGAGGCCGACTGCACGGTGATGAGAGTGATCGAGTATCCGGATGCCGCCGCCACCGACGCGAGCGCGTCGAGGGTGCGCGTGTTGCCGTAGGAACTCAGCGAGAACATGATCACGCCGATACTGCGGAAGCGCCCGGAGCGCAGCGCGCGTGCGGCACTGTTAGGCCGGTAGCCGAGCGAGGCCATCGCGTCGAGTACGCGCTGACGCGTCTCGGGGTCGACGTTGGCGCGATCGTTGGCGACGCGCGAAACCGTCTGGCCGGAGACGCCGGCCGCGGCCGCGACGTCGGCCATCGACACCTCGCGACGTCGTCCGCGCCCCCGTGCGGGCATCGACACCGCGGTCGTCTCGCTCACGTCTGCCTCCTCGTGTTGACGTTGACATGCTAACCGCCGGCGAGTTATGTTTACGTCAACATCGCGGCGACCCGGCCGAGATGTGCACCAACGAAGAGGCAACCGGACGATGACGACCACCGCGGCACCCCCGCCCGCCCTGCGCACGCCGCGCCGCCGGCGACGCGCACGAATCGATGATCGCGGGTGGCTCTTCGTCGCTCCGTTCGCGATCGTCTTCGCCCTCGTCTTCCTCGCGCCGCTGGCGTACTCCCTGTACCTCAGCCTGTTCCGCGACCAGCTCGTCGGCGGCAACGCCTTCGTCGGCTTCGACAACTACATCGCGGCGTTCTCCGACCCGAAGTTCTGGGACGGCTTCGGCCGCGTCTCGCTCTTCCTCGTCGTGCAGGTGCCGATCATGCTCGTGCTGGCGCTGGCCGCAGCCCTCGCCATCGACAGCGCGCGCCTGCACGCGGCCGGCTTCTACCGCATGGTGATCTTCCTGCCCTACGCCGTGCCCGCCGTGGTCGCGGTGCTCATGTGGGGCTACATCTATGGCGATCAGTTCGGCCTCACCCGCAACCTCAACGACCTGCTGGGCGGATCGGTCATCCAGCCGTTCGTACCCGAGTGGATGCTGGTATCGATCGGGAACATCGTCACGTGGCAGTTCGTGGGCTACAACATGCTCATCTTCTACTCCTCGCTGAAGACGATTCCCGGTGAGCTGTACGAAGCGGCATCCATCGACGGGGCCGGCGCGTGGCGCACGATCTTCTCCATCAAGATCCCGGCCGTGCGCGGCGCGGTCGTGATCGCCACGATCTTCTCGATCATCGGCAGCTTCCAGCTCTTCAACGAGCCCAACATCCTCAAGCCCCTGGCCCCGAACACGATCACGACGTTCTTCACGCCGAACATGTACGCGTACAACCTCTCGTTCGCCGGTCAGCAGTACAACTACGCGGCCACGGTCGCCATCATCATGGGCGTCATCACCGCCATCATCGCCTACGTCGTGCAGCTGCGCGGCTCTCGTCAGGAGGCGCGATGACCACCGCGACCGCACCCCGCACCGACACCGTCGCCGTGACTACCTCGCGCACGCGCTCGCACCGCGGCTTCGCGCGCACGTCGCCGACGCAGAGCAAGAAGTCGCTCGTCCTCAGCGTCGTGATGGGCCTGTACCTCCTCTACACGCTCGTGCCGCTGTTCTGGCTCCTCATCAACGCGACCAAGACCCAGCCCGACCTCTTCTCGACGTTCGGCCTGTGGTTCGGCAACGACTTCGCCCTCGGCGACAACATCGTCCAGACCCTGACCTACCGCGACGGCATCTTCGTGCGCTGGCTCGGCAACACGCTGCTGTACGTCGTCGTCGGCGCCGGTGGAGCGACGCTGCTGGCCACCCTCGCCGGTTACGGCCTGGCCAAGTACAACTTCCGCGGGCGCAAGGCCGTGTTCGCGGTCGTGCTCGGCGCCATCGCCGTCCCCGGCACGGCCCTGGCCGTCCCGACCTTCCTGCTGTTCAGCCAGCTGGGCCTCACGAACACCCCCTGGGCGATCATCATCCCCTCGCTCATCAGCCCGTTCGGCCTGTACCTCATCTGGGTGTACGCGACGGATGCCATCCCCACCGAGCTGCTCGAGGCCGCTCGCATGGACGGGGCCGGCGAGTTCCGCACGTTCTTCACGATCTCGATCCGGCTGCTGACGCCCGGCATCGTGACGGTGCTGCTCTTCGCGGTCGTGGCGACCTGGAACAACTACTTCCTGCCGCTCATCATGCTCAGCGACCCGGCCTGGTACCCCCTCACGGTCGGCCTGAACCAGTGGAACGCCCAGGCCACCGGTGTCGGCGCCCAGCCGATCTACAACCTCGTCATCACCGGCGCCCTGCTCTCGATCATTCCGATCGTCGCGGCGTTCCTCGTGCTCCAGCGCTTCTGGCAGTCCGGCCTCAGCGCCGGAAGCGTCAAGCAGTGACGAAAGCTCCCTCCCGAAACCCGGAGCGCCCTGCCCCGGACTCCCGCACCACCATCCACAACAACGAAGTGAAGGAAACCCGATGACATTCATGCGCAAGGGCACCGCCGCCCGGCGGGCCGTGTTCGCTGTGGCCGCCACCGCGCTCTCCGTGGGCGCGCTCACCGCGTGCTCCGGCGGCAGCACCGGCGGCGGCAGCACCGGGGGCAGCCCCGAAGACATCGAGAAGGCGCTCGAAGAGGGCGGCGAGATCACGTACTGGTCGTGGACGCCGTCCGCCGAGGCTCAGGTCGAGGCCTTCCAGAACAAGTACCCGAACGTGAAGGTGAACTACGTCAACGCGGGTACCAACACCGAGGAGTACACCAAGCTCCAGAACGCGATCAAGGCCGGCTCCGGCGCCCCCGACGTCGTGCAGATCGAGTACTACGCGTTCCCGCAGTTCGCCCTCTCGGACTCGCTCCTCGACCTGGCGCCGTACGGCTTCGGCGACCTCTCGGGCGACTACAGCCCCGGCACGTGGGGCTCGGTCGACTTCGACGGCAAGATCTACGGTCTCCCGCAGGACTCGGGCCCGATGGCCCTGTTCTACAACAAGGAGGTCTTCGACCAGTTCGGCATCGCCGTTCCCACGACGTGGGACGAGTACGTCGCCGCGGCCGAGAAGCTGCACGCTGCCGACCCCACGAAGTTCATCACCGCCGACACCGGCGACTCGGGCTTCACCACGAGCATGATCTGGCAGGCCGGCGGAACGCCGTTCCAGACCTCGGGCACCGACGTCACGATCGACCTCCAGGACGACGGCTCCAAGGCCTTCGCCGACAACTGGAACCGTCTCATCGAGGGTGGTCTGCTGTCGGACACCCCCAGCTGGAGCGACGAGTGGTTCAAGGGCCTCGGTGACGGTTCGATCGCCTCGCTCGTGATCGGCGCCTGGATGCCGGGTGTGCTGGAGTCGTCGGTTCCCGACGGCGCGGGCAAGTGGGCCGTCGCGCCCATCCCCACCTACGACGGCACGCCCGTGACGGCGGAGAACGGTGGCGGTGGCCAGGCCGTGACCAAGCAGAGCCAGAACCCCGCCCTCGCGGCCGGGTTCCTCAAGTGGCTGAACAACGACCCGGAGAGCCTCGAGATCTTCGCCGAGTCGGGCGGCTTCCCCTCCACCACGGCCCAGCTGAGCGACCCCGCCTTCGTCGACCAGGAGTCGGAGTACTTCGGCGGTCAGCAGATCAACCAGGTGCTCACGCAGGCCTCGAGCGAGGTCCGTGAGGGCTGGAGCTACCTGCCGTTCCAGGTGTACGCCAACAGCATCTTCGGCGACACCGTGGGCCAGGCCTACGCCACCCAGGGCGACCTGAACGCCGGTCTGACCGCGTGGCAGGACCAGCTCGTCCAGTACGGCAACGACCAGGGCTTCAGCGTCAACAAGTAAGCCGATGAGCGGGGCGGGTCGCATCGTGAGTGAGCGACCCGCCCCCTTTTCTTCCCGCTCCAGGAGAGCCGCATGACCTCCCCCACCCGCATCACCGTCGACCGCCGAGAGGTCGGCGCCGAGGTGCCCCGCCGCCTCTTCGGCACGTTCGTCGAGCACATGGGCCGCTGTGTGTACGACGGCATCCATTCGCCCGGTCACGAGACTGCCGACGACACCGGTTTCCGTTCCGATGTGCTCGCCCTCGTGCGCGAGCTCGGGGCGACGGTCGCGCGCTACCCCGGCGGCAACTTCGTGTCGGGGTACCGCTGGGAAGACGGCGTCGGCCCCCGCGCCGAGCGACCGGTGCGCCTGGATGCCGCCTGGCACAGCACCGAGACCAACCAGGTGGGCCTGCACGAGTTCGCCGAGTGGGCCGATGCCGCGGGCCTGGAGGTCATGGAGGCGGTGAACCTCGGCACGCGGGGCGTCGCCGAGGCCGCCGACCTGCTGGAGTACGCCAACCACCCCGCCGGCACGGCGCTCAGCGATAGCCGCCGCGAGAACGGCCGCGCGGAGCCCTTCGGCATCCGACTGTGGTGCCTGGGCAACGAGATGGACGGGCCGTGGCAGATCGGCCACAAGACCGCCGACGAGTACGGGCGCCTGGCCGCCGAGACGGCGCGCATGATGCGCTTCATCGACCCGACCGTCGAGCTCGTCGCGGCCGGCAGCTCCAACCACGAGATGCCGACGTTCGGCGAGTGGGAACGCACCGTGCTGCGGCACACCGCGGGCCTCGTCGACCACATTTCCGTGCACGCGTACTACGAAGAAGACCCCGCCGACCCGCAGAGCTTCCTCGCCAGCGGCGCTGCCCTCGACCGCTACATCGGCGAGGTCGTCGACCTCATCGACGACATGGATGCCAGGACTCCCGGCGGTGCGCCGGTGGGCATCAGCGTCGACGAGTGGAACGTGTGGAACCAGACCCGCTGGAACGAGGTCGACAAACCGCGCGTCTTCACCGGCGACTGGCCGGTGGCGCCCCGCCTCATCGAGGACGACTACACCGTGACCGACGCCGTCGTCGTCGGGTCCCTCCTGATCACGCTCTTGCGCCGCGCGGGCCGCGTCTCGATGGCGAACCTCGCGCAGCTGGTCAACGTCATCGCCCCGATCCGCACCGAGCCCGGCGGCGGTCCCGCGTGGCGCCAGACGACGTTCCACCCCTTCCGCCTGACCGCCGAGGCCGCGACCGGTCGCGTCGTGCCCGTCCGCGTCGACGGCGCTCGCATCGCCACGGCCCGCCACGGCGAGGTCGACGCGGTGGATGCGATCGCCACCGTCGACGGCGACGTCGCCCACGTCTTCCTCGCGCACCGCTCGCTCGACGCGGCGACCGAGATCGCGCTCGACCTCGGCCCCGTGGCATCCGTCGACGCCGTCGTGATCACCGTGCCCCCGGGCGGCGACCGGCACACCACCAACTCCGCCGACGCCGAGCCGGTGGCGCCCGTGGCCCTCCCGGTCGAGGTCGTCGACGGCATCCTGCGCTTCACCCTCCCGGCGCTCGCCTGGGCGCGCGTCCGCGTTCAGCTGGCCCCCTGATACCGAAAGACACCGTGACCACCTTCACCATCGGCGAGACCGACTTTCTGCTGGACGGCGAGCCCTTCCAGGTCATCTCCGGCACACTGCACTACTTCCGCATTCACCCCGAGCACTGGGCCGACCGCATTCGCACGGCCAAGGCCATGGGCCTGAACACCATCGAGACCTACGTCGCGTGGAACGCCCACGAGCCGGTGCAGGGGCAGTGGAATGCCACGGGCTGGAACGACCTCGGACGCTTCCTCGACCTCGTCGCCGCCGAGGGCCTCCACGCGATCGTGCGCCCCGGCCCCTACATCTGCGCCGAGTGGCACAACGGCGGGCTGCCGGTGTGGCTCACCTCGATGCCCGGGATCGGCCTGCGCCGATCCGAGCCGCAGTACCTGGCGGCCGTGACGGCCTATCTCGAGCGGGTCTACGAGATCGTCGCACCCCGCCAGATCGACCGGGGCGGCAACGTCGTGCTGGTGCAGATCGAGAACGAGTACGGCGCCTACGGCTCCGACAAGGACTACCTGCGCGAACTCGCGCGCGTGACGCGCGACGCGGGCATCACCGTGCCGCTGACGACCGTCGACCAGCCGATGCCGTGGATGCTCGAGAACGGCAGCCTTCCCGACCTGCACCTGACCGGCTCGTTCGGCTCCCGCTCGGCCGAGCGCCTGGCGACCCTCCGCGAGCACCAGCCGACCGGGCCGCTCATGTGCTCGGAGTTCTGGGACGGCTGGTTCGACTGGTGGGGCAGCATCCACCACACCACCGACCCGGCGGCCTCGGCCCACGACCTCGACGTGCTGCTCGCGGCGGGGGCGTCGGTGAACATCTACATGGTGCACGGCGGCACGAACTTCGGCACCACGAACGGCGCGAACGACAAGGGCCGGTACGACCCCATCGTCACGTCCTACGACTACGACGCCCCGATCGACGAGTCGGGCTACCCGACGGCGAAGTTCCACGCGTTCCGCGACGTCATCGCCACGTACGCGCCGGTGCCCGCCGACGTACCGGTCCCGCGTCCGGACGCCCCCGCGTTCGAAGTGCCGCTCTCGGGTGAGGGCGAGTGGATGCCGGCATCCACCGGTTCTTCGACCGAGGCGCCCGCCACCTTCGAGGAGCTCGGCCACCTCGGCGCGCTCGTGCGCTACGACGTCGACCTGCCCGCCGGGGGCGGCGACCGCGCCGTGCTCGCGTTCGGCGAGGTGCGCGACCTGGCGTGGGTGCACGTCGACGGCGCGTTCGTCGGCCGCCTGTCACGCAGCCTGCACGAGCGGGCGCTCGCGATCCCCGCGGGGTCACGGCTCACCGTGCTCGTCGAAGACCAGGGCCGCGTGAACTACGCCGACCGTCTCGGCGAGGCCAAGGGGCTCATCGGTGGGGCGACGCTCGACGGCGCACCGCTCACCGGCTGGACCGCGACGCCGGTCGACCTCGCCGCGGCGTCGGGCTCGGGCTCGGGGTCGGGCTCGGGATCCGTCGGGCGGGCGCTGCTGCGCGGCACCTTCGACCTCGACGCCCCCGCCGACCTGTTCCTCGACACCGCGGCCTGGGGCAAGGGCTTCGCGTTCGTGAACGGCTTCTTCCTCGGCCGGTACTGGCGGAACGTGCCGCAGCGAACGCTGTACGTGCCCGGGCCCGCCACGCGCGCGGGCAACAACGAGATCGTGGTGCTCGAACTCGAGCAGGCGCTCGAGGCCGTGGCCCGCTTCGTCGCCGCGCCGGCGCTGGGGCCGCTCGAGGAGTAGGCGCGTCGGCGCAGTTCGGGGCGGGATTCGTGCGGTGGGGTGCTCGATGACCGCCCCACCGCACGGAACGCGCCCCGGACGCCGCGATCAGCGCGCGCTGTCGCGGATCACCAACGCTGCCGGCACCGCCTCGGCGACGGGCGCACCGCCCTCGATCGCGTCGATCAGCGCCGCGACCGCGCGAGCGCCGAGCGCGTCGAAGTCCTGGCGCACCGTGGTGAGCGGGGGCCGGTACTCGGCGGCATCCACGATGTCGTCGAAGCCGACCACCGCGACGTCGTCGGGCACGCGGCGACCGGCGTCGGCGAACGCCCGCAGCGCGCCGAGGGCCATCTGATCGTTCGCGACGAAGACCGCGGTCGCCCCCGACAGCGTGAGGGCGGCGGCATGACCGGATGCCGAGGTCCAGTCGCCGCGGACGGGATCGGGCGCCG
Organism: Microbacterium sp. ZW3a; assembly: GCF_057167165.1. Lineage (NCBI taxonomy): Bacteria > Bacillati > Actinomycetota > Actinomycetes > Micrococcales > Microbacteriaceae > Microbacterium > Microbacterium sp. ZW3a. Next base: position 2,783,697 of record NZ_CM169903.1, read on the forward strand.
ACACCCCGGCGGCGGCGAGGGCGTCGCGCCACCCCCGCTCGCGCTCGGCCGCAGCGAAAGACCGGACGGGCCCGGCGACGTGATGCACGCTCGCGTGGCCGAGGGAGAGCAGATGCGCCGTGGCGACGCGGGCGCCGCCGGCGTGGTCTGTATGCACGATCGAGAACCGCTCGTCGGGCGGCGAATCGACGACGACGAGGTGCAGGTCGCCCGGCGGGTCGGTGTCACGGACGAGTTCGGTCGCCTCGTTGAGCACGACCGCACCGTCGACCCCCTGCGAGCGCAGCCGCGCGAAGGCGTCGCGGACCCCCCGCTCCCCCACCGTCACGACGGCGAGGGCGTAATCGCGCGCCGCGGCCGCCTCGGAGATGGCCTGCAGCATGCGGGAGTTGCCGACGGATGCCAGGGTCGACACGACCAGTCCGATCGTGGAGGTCTGCCCCGTGCGCAGCGCTCGCGCCGCGCGGTGCATCCGGTAGCCGAGGTCGCCCATCGCCTTCTCGACGCGGGCACGGGTGGCAGGATCCACGCGCGCGCTGCCGTTGGCGACGCGCGAGACGGTCTGAGCGGAAACCCCCGCCGCTGCGGCCACATCGGCCATCGATACGCGCATGCCACCCCCTCCATGTTGACGATATCACGCCCGATCTGTAGCGTGTTATCGTGAACACGGACAGCCCTCCCGCAGTGACGCTCGGCGCCGGAGTCGTCAAGCGCCCCACGCGCCTCGCCGACGGCCGCGAGCTCATCTACTTCGACGATCCCGGCACGACGCTGGGTTCCGAGCGCTCCGTCGATGCGCGCGCGCTCGACCCGCGCCCCGCCACCGCGACGATGCGACAGGACGTGCTCACGGGTGACTGGATCACCGTGGCATCCAATCGTCAGAACCGCGCGTTCCTCCCCCCGGCGCACCTCGACCCGCTGGCTCCGCAGACGCCGACCAACCCGTCGGAGATCCCGTCGCGCTACGACGTCGCGGTGTTCGAGAACAAGTCGCCGTCGTTCGGCCCCGCGCTCGACACGGCCACCGGTGACGCCCCCGCCGCGATCGACCCGCCGCGCGGTGACGACGACCTGGAGTTCCCCGGTCTCGGGCGCACCCGCACCTCGGTGGGGCGCTGCGAGGTCGTGTGCTTCAGCCCCGAGCACGAGGGTTCGTTCGGCAGCCTCTCGCGCACCCGCGCGCGCACCGTCATCGAGGCGTGGGCCGACCGCACGGCCGCGCTGTCGGCTCTTCCCGGCATCCGTCAGGTGTTCCCGTTCGAGAACCGCGGGCAGGAGATCGGCGTCACCCTCCCCCACCCGCACGGGCAGATCTACGCCTACCCCTACGTCACCCCGCGCACCCACCGCCTGCTCGACACGGTCGCGCGCACCTCACCCGACCTCTTCCAGCGCATCCTCGAGTTCGAGAGCGCGGGCGAGCGGGTCGTGCTGCGCGGTGAGCACTGGACGGCGTTCGTGCCGTTCGCCGCGCGCTGGCCGATCGAGGTGCACGTGCTCCCCCACCGGCACGTCGCCGACCTCGCCGAGACGACGGAGGCCGAGCGCGACGAGCTCGCCCCGTTCTACCTGCGGCTTCTCCGCGGCATCGACGCGCTGTACGACACCCCCACGCCCTACATCGCCGCGTGGCACCAGGCCCCGGTCGGACGGGCGCGCGACGCCGTGCGCCTGAACCTGCAGATCACCTCGCCCCGCCGCGCTGCCGACAAGCTGAAGTACCTCGCCGGATCCGAGGCCGCCATGGGCGCCTGGATCGGCGATGTGACCCCCGAGGCCCAGGCCGAGCGCCTGCGCGCCGCCCTCGACACCGTTCCGGAGGTGACGGCATGACCGCCGTCGACGACGCCCGCACCTTGCTCACCACCCTGACGGATGCCACCCCCGCGGGGGTGTGGTCGGCTCCGGGCCGCGCCAATCTCATCGGCGAGCACACCGACTACAACGAGGGGTTCGTGCTGCCCTTCGCGATCGCCCAGCGCACCGCCGCCGCGGTGGCCGTCCGCTCCGACGACGTGATCCGCGTGCGCTCGACCTTTGCCGACGAGGCCGTCGAGGTGCCGCTCGCCGACCTCGACGCCCGCATCGCCGCCGGTGGCCTCGACTGGGCGGGGTACCCGCTGGGGGTGGCGTGGGCGCTGCGTCGGGCTGCTCCGGATGCCGAGCCCCGGGGCGTCGACATCGCCCTGGCATCAGAGGTGCCGGTGGGGGCCGGGCTCTCGTCGTCGGCCGCGATCGAGGGGGCCGTGGCCTCCGCCCTCAACGACGTCTGGGGCGCGGGCCTCGACAAGGTCGCGCTGGCCCGCGTGGGCCGGACCGCCGAGAACGATGCCGTGGGCGCACCCACCGGGATCATGGACCAGATGGCATCCATGCTCGGCGTGGCCGACGCGGCCACGTTCCTGGACTGCCGCACGCTCGAGACCCGCCCGGTCGCGCTCGGCTTCGCCGAGACGGGGCTCGCGATCCTCGTCGTGGATACCCTCGTCGAGCACGCGCACTCTTCGGGCGGCTACCGCGAACGCCGCGCCTCGTGCGAGCAGGGCGCCGCCGCGTTCGGCGTGCCCGCGCTCCGCGACCTCACCGTCGACGACCTGCCCCGCGCCGCCGAGATCCTCGACGACGTGACCTTCCGCCGCGTGCGGCACATCGTGACCGAGAACCAGCGCGTGCTCAACACCGTCGCCGCCCTCGACGCCGACGGCCCGCGCGCGATCGGCGACCTGCTGACCGCGTCGCACGCCTCGATGCGCGACGACTTCGAGATCTCGGTGCCCGAACTCGACCTCGCCGTCGACACGGCCCTGTCCTCCGGCGCCCTCGGCGCGCGCATGACGGGCGGCGGCTTCGGCGGAGCGGCGATCGCCCTGATCCCCACCGAGCTGGTGCCGGCGGCGACCGAGGCCGTGCACGCCGCGTTCGCGGCATCCGGATTCCGCGCCCCGAACGTCTTCACGGTGACGCCGTCGCAGGGCGCCCGCCGCGACGCCTGAGGCGGCAGGCCGAGCGCGCGAGTCGCCAGGATTTGTCGCCTGGCGATCGAGTGAAGCGACAGATCTTGGCGACTCACGCGCACAGAAGGGCAGGATGAGGGGATGGATGCCGCTCCCCTCGTCACCACGTCACGCGGGGCGGTGCGCGGGGTCGCGCGCGATGGCACGGCGGTGTTCCTCGGCATCCCGTTCGCCCAGGCTCCCGTCGACGGGGTCGCCGCGATCGCCGGCGACGCGCCGCCGACGAACCTCGCCGCCGAGATGCATGCGGCGGCGGTCGCCTTCGTCCGAGACGGCGACCCGGGCTGGCCGACCTGGGATGCCAGGGCCCGCCGCGCTCGCGTGTTCGGAGCCCCGGCATCCACCCCGCCCGTCGTCCCGTACGCCTACGCCGACGTCGCCCCGCTCGCGTGAGTCGCCACGTTTTGTCGCCGGCGAGCCCGCGCAGGCGACAAAACCTGGCACCTCACGCGCGGAGAGCGGGAACCACCTCGCGCTCGAACAGCGTGATGCCCGAGGTGTCGTACGCGGCTTCGGGGAAGTATTGGATGGCGTAGCCGAGGCCGTGAGCGGCGCGCTCGCGCAGACGCTCGACGATCTGCTCGGGGGTGCCGAACGTGTCGGAGGAGCGGTAGTCGGCCTCGATGGCATCCGCCTGCTCGTCGCCGACGTGGGGCCGAAGCCGAGCGACGACGGCGGCCAGGCGGTCGTCGGCCTCGGACTCGGTCGCCGCGACGATCGTGTTGAAGTTCGTCGAGCGGGTGATCTCACCGAAGTCGCGGCCGAGGGTCTCGCAGTGCCCGCGCAGCACCTCGGACTTGTGGTCGAACTCCTCGAGCGAGCCGCCGAAGTTCGTGTACGACGCGTACTGCGCCGCGATCTTGAGCGTCACCTTCTCGCCGCCGCCGGCGATCCACAGCGGAACCCCGCCGGCCTGCAGCGGCTGGGGCTGCACGATCGCACCGTCGACGTCGTAGTACTTTCCGGCGAGCGTGGCCGACCCGGTCGTCCACGCCTGGTGCATGATCTCGACGCCCTCGCGCAGGCGCCCGAGGCGCTCGGCGATCGGCGGGAAGCCGTAGCCGTACGCGCGCCACTCGTGCTCGTACCAGCCGCCGCCGATGCCCATCTCGGCGCGCCCGCCCGAGATGAGGTCGACGGTCGCGGCGACCTTCGCCAGGTACGCCGGGTTGCGGTAGCCCATGCACGTGCACATCTGGCCCAGACGCACGCGGTCGGTGACGGCGGCGAACGCGGCCATGAGGGTCCATGCTTCGTGCGTGGCCTCGGCGCTGGGGACCGGCGTGGTGTGGAAGTGGTCGTAGACCCAGATCGAGGCCCAGGGCCCCTCGTCGGCGCTCTGCGCGAGTGAGTTCATCACACGCCACTGCTCGGCGGGCTCGATGCCCACCAGATCGAAACGCCAACCCTGCGGGACGAAGATGCCGAATTCCATGGGTTTCACCCTAGGGGCGCGGGCCGCGGGCCGGGCGGGTCCAGCCGGGACACGCCGCGCCGGGCACGGAAGCGACCGCCACCCGCGCGGGCTAGCGAACGGACCGACGCTGCCAGGGAAGAACCCGCATCATGCTGAGCACGGCGACGATCGCGACGCTCAGGGCCGCGGCCGAACCGAGCAACGGCGGCACCACCGGCGGGAGACCGCCCCCGGCGGACGGAACCAGCCCGGGGGCGGCGGGCTGCGTCGTGAGCGGGGTGTTCGCGGCGAAGAACGCGCGCGCGGGCATCGCGGGATCCACGGCGGCCGGTGCGCGCCGCAGGGGAGTGTTCGGCGCCCCGGCGGGCGCGCCCCCGCTCGCCCCGCTCGGCGCCGGGGCGGCGATGGGCGCGGTGGCGTCGAAGCTCACCGTGATCGGGGTCGCCGGCTTCGCGGCATCCCGAATGCCCCCGGTCGTGAGCCAGTACCCCTGCTGACCCGTGAGGCGGTGAAAGTCCACGAACGACTGCGGGAACGACCCCCAGAAGGCCGCGTTGGCGCCGGAACGGGCGACCTGGCCGGCGCCTGTCGTCGCGACCCCGAGATACTCGGGCGTGACCGAGAAACCGCCGTCGGCGGACGAATCGGCCGAGCGGATCTCGGCGAGGACGACCTCGCGCGGGGCGATCGGGGTCCACGTCGTCACATCGTCCATCGACGCGCCGTATCCGCTCGCCGTGCCGACCAGGCGCCCCGCGCCCGTCGCGTCGAGGGTCAACCGCGGGTCGGTCACGCTCCAGTACGTCATGCCGCCGTAGAAGGCCACGGTGAACGACCCCGACCAGCGGATGTCGATCTGGCCGTCGCGACGCTGACCGGTTCCCCCGTCGATGACGACCTGGTTGCCCGTCGTCCGGGTGGGGGATGCCACCGACACGGCGGATCCGCTCGGGTCGAGGCACTTCGACTCCCACGAGGCCGGGGTCCACCCGCCCGCGGCGGTGGGCTTCTCGATCCGCACGCGGCCGTCCTCGACGCGGTACAGGCCGTCGTCGCGGGTCCACACCCGGGATCCTCCGGCGTCGCCCGCGCGCCCGGCGCTCAAGAAGTTGCATCCGCCGGCGAACGCCCCGCCGCCCGACTCGGCGTTGAGCCCCCAGCGGAGCTGCGCGTTCGTGATCGTGCCGTCTGCGCCGGAGGTTCCGCCCGGCCCCGGAACCGTGACGATGACGTCGTCCGGCCCCACCGCGGTCGCGGGCGACGCGCCACCCGCGGCGACGAGCGCCAGAGCGACGGCGAGGCCCGCGCGCAGCAGCGCCCCCGGCCTCATCGTGCCGCTCCGGCGGGAGAGGCTGCGGCGGGGGATGCCGCGGCGGGCGCGGCAGCCACGGGGGATGCCGCGGCGGGGGATGCCTCCGCGGGGGATGCCTCGGCGGCGGATGCTTCGGCGGCAGATGCCTCGGCGGGGACGCCCGGGGGCGAGGCCACCCGGGCCGCGCGACGCGCCCGCCGCCGGGCGCGGGCCCGCACGAGCGCCGCAACGACACTGGCGATCACGAGCACCGCCGACACCGCGATGCAGGCCAGGAGCAGCACGAGCGACCAGGCCGGGACCGCCGGAGCGGTGGCGACGACCTCGGCGGTGCCGCCGGTGACGCTCACCTCGGCCTCGGCGACGCCGCCCGAACCGGCGCCACGCAGCGTGATCAGGTGGGTGCCGTTGCGGATGTCGCGGGGCACCGGCAGCGCCGCGGCGACCTCGCCCTGCGCGCCCGCGGTCAGGGGCCCCACCGCCGTCAGGCCGCCGTCGAGCGCCGCCACCACCTGCTCCCCGGGGGTGAAGCCCTGGCCCGTGAAGACGATGGACGACCCGGCCGCCACCGTGCCCGACTCGACGCCGACGCGCACCGCGCCGGGGATCGCGGGTGCGACCTCGGGCGCGACCCCGGGCGCGCCCTCGGCCGCCGGCTCGACGGCGGCGAACGAGATCGGCGTGAACGTCTCGTTGGTGGAATTCTTCACGCCGTGGGCGCCGATCGTGATGATGCCGCACGTGACGCGCCGGCAGTCGACGGAGGTGACGCGACCGTCGCGGTCCTGACTCTCGAATACCGCGCCGGGGATCACCATCCCGACCGACCACGCCCCGTCAGCGCCGACCGTGCCGTTCGCCGAGCTCTCGGTCTGGCTGCCGGGAAAGGCCAGGAAGCGCTGGTACCCGTTGTTGTCGGCCGCCTCGGCGTCGGGCACGTAGCGGTAGTCCTCGCCCACCACACCACCCGCGCTCGGGCGCCACGATCCGCCCGCGGGGTCGTCGACCCAGCCGAAGAGCACGTAGACGCCGCCGAACCCGTGGGGGATCGATTGGAACCCCGACCCCGACACCGTGACATCGGTGGCGTGGTCCTCGGCGGCGGTCGCCGTGCCGTCGGGACCGGCGACCGACACCGTCCCCGCGGCCCAGGCGGGCGTGGCGACGACAGCACCGGCGAGCGTGATCCCCAGGGCGGTCACGGTGGCAAGAAAGAGGCGGGGCCGGGGGGTCATGCGAGCTGTTCTCCGGGGTCGGCGGACGGGACGGGCGAGGCGTCGGCGAGGACGAGCAGGGTTCCGCGGGGTCCGTCGACGACGTCGATCGGATGCCGGTAGACCCGCGTGAGCAGCTCGCGCTCGAGCACATCCCGCGGCGGACCGACCGCTGCCACGCGCCCGTCTTCGAGGAGCGCGATCCGGTCGGCGTAGGCGGCGGCCAGGCCCAGGTCGTGCAGCACGACGATCGCGGCTCCCCCGGCGTTCACCCGGTCGCGGGTGCGGGCGAGTACGCGGTGCTGGTGACGAATGTCGAGGCTCGCGGTGGGCTCGTCGAGCAACGCGATCGGGCATTCCTGCGCGTACGAGCGGGCGAAGGCCGCGCGAGCGCGCTCCCCGCCCGACAGCCCGGTGACGGGTCGCTCGGCGAACGCGATCACTTCACCGGCCGTCATCGCGTCGGCCACGGCGGCATCGTCGCGCGATGCGGACGGATGCCGCCGCCACGGTGCCCGCCCCATCCGAACGACGTCGCGGACGAGGAAGGGGAACGACACCTCGTTGCTCTGCGTGAGCACCGACCGGCGTCGCGCGCGTTCGGCGACGGGCCACGACTCCAGGACCGCGCCGTCGAGCTCGACAGACCCCGCCGCGGGGACACGGTCGCCGGCCAGCACCGACAGCAGCGTCGATTTGCCGGCGCCGTTGGGACCGACCAGCACGAGCATCTCCCCGGCGAACAGATCGAGGTCGACGCCGTCGAGCACGCGCCGCCCGCCCACGTCGACCGAGATCCCCCGGGCGCGCAGCACAGCCGTCATCCCCATCCCCCCGATCGACGCCGCGTGCGCCGCAACAGCCAGAAGAAGAAGGGACCGCCGATGAGCGCGGTCAGCATCCCGATCGGCAGTTCCGATCCCGGCACCGCGGTGCGCGCCACGAGATCGCCGGCCACGAGCAGCACGGCACCGCCGAGCGCACTGGCGGGAAGGAGAAGGCGATGACCGGGGCCGAGCAGCATCCGCATGAGGTGGGGGACGACCAGGCCGACGAAGCCGATGATCCCGCAGAACGCCACGGCCGCGCACGTCAGCGCCGCGATGACGACGATGGCGACCACCCGGAGCCGCTCGACCCGGACGCCGAGGTGCTCCGCCTGGCGCTCACCCAGCGACAGCAGATCGAGGGGTCCCGACAGGAACAGGCACACCGTGATGCCGACGACCGCGAGCGGCGCGACGATCGCGAGATCGCCCCAGCGGGTGCCGTTGAGCGACCCCAACTGCCAGAACACGATCTGCTCACGCTGCTGCGTCGACCCGAGGTAGGTGAACAGGGCGATCGCCGCGCCCCCGACGGCGTTGACGGCGATGCCGGTCAGCACCAGGGTCACGACCTCGGTGCGTCCGTCGGCGCGCGCCGACGCGTACACGATCACGGTCGCGACGAGCCCGCCGACGAAGGCCAGGACGGGAAGGGTGAGGGGACCGAGAAACCCGAGCCCGAAGACGATGGATGCCGATGCGCCCACCGCCGCGCCCGAGGAGATGCCGATCACGCCGGGCTCGGCCAGGGGGTTCCGGAAGACGCCCTGCATGACGACACCCGCGGTCGCCAGCGTCGCGCCGACGAGCACGGCCATGAGCAGACGGGGCATCCGGATGAGCCACAGCGTCGCCTCGCCGTTGACATGCTCCACGGCCGCGCCGGGAGGGACGGAGAGCACGCCGAAGCCGATCGCGCGCACACCGTCGTTCCACGCGCGCGCGAACGCCCCGACGACCTGGTCGGGTGGGATCGCGAGCTGACCACTCCCGGCCGACACGATCACGAGCGCCACGAGAGACACCGCGAGGGCGATGAACACCGCGGGCGCGCGACGCCCCGCGCGCGGTGTCGGCGACGAGACCCGCACCGGCCGCCGCTCGGTGACGGTCGCGCTCACCCCGTGGCCCCGGGGGCGTACACCGCGACGGCGAGCGCGTCGAGCACCTCGGCCGAGGCGGGACCGAAGCTCAGCACGGTCGTGTCCGACATGTCCACGATCCGGCGGTGGCGCCCCGCGTCGGTCTGGGCGACGGCGGGGAGATGCTCGACGAGCCCGTCGACCCCTCCGACCGACTCGAGGCCTTTCGTCATCATGATCAGCAGATCCGGGTTGGCGTCGACGAGCGCTTCGTCGGTGATCGGCCGCATGCCGGTCCACCCGATCTCCCCCGCGACGTCGATGCCGCCCAGGGCCTCGATCAGACTGTCGGCCCCGGATTCCTCCCCGAACAGGTAGTACACGCCGGACTGCCCGCGCACGTACAGGAACATCATCCGCAGTTTCTGCGCCGGGTCGGCCGGGGCGATCGCGGCGATCTGGGCGATCTGGGCCTCCACGGCCGCGGTGCTGCGGGCAGCGAGCGCGGCGGCGCGCTCCGGCACGCCGAGCGCCTCCCCCACCTGCTGCACGAGAGAGGCGACAGAGTCCAGCGAGCGGTGGGAGTCGACCACGACGACCGGGATCCCGGCATCCCTCATCTGCAGGATGGTGTCCCACGGACCGAGGCTCGTGTCGGTGAGGATGACGGTGGGCGCGGCGTCGAGGATCGCCTCGGCGTTGAGGTCGTGTCCGTTCTCGGTGACGACGGGGAGGTGCTCCGCCTCGGGGAACGCGGTCGAGACGTCGCGGGCGACGACCGCGTCGCCCAGGCCCAGCTCGAACACGATGCGCGAGAGCGAGCCGTAGATGTCGAGTGTCAGGATGCGCGATGTGTCGGCGACCGTGACGACCGTGCCCTGCGCATCGGTCACCGTGGCGGGCAACGCCGGGACGCCGTCGGTCACGGGATCGAGGGGTGTGGATGCCGCGACGGCGGTGGACGGCCCCTCCCACGTCAGCGGGTCGGCCACGGGGGTCACGTCGGCGAGCGGCGGCGTGGCCGCTCCGGCCCCGCCGTGTGCCGAGCCGACGGCCGCGCACGAGGCCGAGGTCAGGGCGACGGTCACGGCCAGAGCGAACGCGGTGAGACCGCGCACCGATCGATGAGTCATGCGAAGCTCCGAGTTAGGCAAGCCTATCCTTAACATTGCCAGAGGTTGGCCCTTCATGCTTAGGTAAGCCTAACCTGCCCTCCTGCGCCCGACATCGGGTGCGGCCGACGCACGCCGTCGGAGGCCTCCGAGGGCGGAGAAAGGAATGAACGTGGACTCCACATCCAGACGCCGCCCCCGACCGGGGCTCGTCGCCGCCGCGGCGCTGACCACCGCGGCGCTCGCGCTGGGCGGCGCACTCGTCGCCGCCCCCGCCCAGGCGGCGGCATCCACGATCGACGGGGCCGTCTTCCGCTGGGGCATCAACGCCGAGGCGAACGCCGCGTCCTTCGCCCCGGGGACCGTCAACCTGCTCTCGGCCGGCATCGTCACGGCCGCGTCGTCGGCGGACCGCGTCACCCAGGCGAACTGGAAGCAGACCGACGGCAACACCTCGATCCTCAAGCGTCAGTCCGACGGCAGCTACGCCGCCGCGACCTTCGCGGGATTGCGCACGGATGCCGCGGGCACGACCCTCACCACCGGCAACGGGCTGAACTCGGGCCACATCGCCGAGATCGTCGGCGGAACCGGGACGGTCGACGTCGACGCCAATACGGCCGTCATCCAGTGGACGGGTTCGTTCACATCGGCGTTCTACTCGGGCATGACGCGGTCGTGGATCACCGATCCGAAGCTGACGGTCGCCGCCGACGGCACCGGCACCGTGACGGCGACGCTCGGCGGGTACGGCACCTCGATGGACGACCCCGACAGGTTCGAGAGCCTCACCCCCGAGACCGATGTCGTCGTCGCGACCCTGACCGGTGTCGACGTGACCCCCACCGGGTTCACCGTGACCCCGGAGTACCTCGGACGCACGGTGACCGTGCCCGAGGGTTCCGTGGCCCAGGTCACCGGCGGAGCCACCTCCGGCGCGTTCCCGCAGTCCTTCGTGGACTTCCAGATCAAGACGGGGCAGGGCCCGTACTGGTACTCCTCCGGAGGTGCGGCCGACGCGCGGAAGCCCGCGAGCCCCCTGTCGATCGCCTACACGGCGGCGACCACGGCCGGACCCGCCGTCACCGTGTCCAAGACCAGCGGCCTCGCGCAGGGTGAGACTGTCACCGTGACCGGTAGCGGGTTCCTGCCCTCGGGGACCGCCACCAACGGCGCCCGCCCGCCGCTGGCCGGAAAATTCAGCGGCGCCTACGTGGTGTTCGGCAAGTTCGCCGACGTCTGGAAGCCGTCGGCCGGCGCTCCGTCCTCGGCGCGGTCGGTGATCGCCCAGAAGTGGGCCGTACCGGCGGAGAGCATGTCGACCATCGGGGGTGCCCCCAGTGGCGCGATCGAGCTGAAGCCCGACGGCAGTTTCTCGGTCGATCTGGCGCTGACGACCACCGAAGCGCAGAACCTCGCCGCCGGCACCTTCGGCATCGCCACGTACACCGCGAGCGGGGCGGTCTACACCCCCTTCGAGACGTTCACCCCGATCTCCTTCGCCTCCGCGTCCGACGTGATCGTCGACGTGCCCGCCTGGGTCGACCCCCCGACCGGCTCGTTCGGGTGGGCGTTCGAGGGGACCTCGCCCGCCAACCTCGGCACCGCCGTGCAGGACGGCGCGAACTTCGTGGCATCCGGTTCCCTCACCCCCGTGGTCGTCACCGACACCCGCGCCGGCGGCACCGCGCCGTACACGTGGAGCATCTCGGGGCAGGTCGGCGACTTCACCTCGTCGACGGGCGAGTCGTTCTCGGGAGGCCTCCTCGGCTGGAAGCCCGAGGTGGTCTCGGCGGGGTCGAGCGTCACCGGAGGCACCGAGGTCACCTCGACGCGCCTCGGCGGCACCGGCCTCGGCTCGTCGCGCGTCCTGGCGTCGTCGACCGCGGCCGCGAGCGCCACGGTGGGCGCCGACCTCTCGCTCGTCATTCCGGGAACCACCCCCGCCGGTGACTACGCGAGCAAGCTCACCATCACCGCCCTGCAGTAACCACCCCACCCGGGGCCCCGGCGTCCGCCGGGGCCCCGTCCGACTTGCGACCCGAAAGCCGCCCGTGACCGCTCAGCCGCGCCTCCGCCTCCTCGCCCTCATCGGGGCGCTCGCCCTCGGCCTCGCCGCGTCGCCCCCGGCGGCCCTCGCCGACGCCGGCGGGATCGCGTGGAGCGTGCAGACCGCCGACAACGGCAATGGCACCGGCCGCGCCAACTTCGCGTACGAGGTCGACCCGGGCGAGACGGTGTCGGACACCATGATCGTCGTCAACACCGGCACCGAGCCCCTCCCCCTCACCGTGTACGCGGCCGACGCGTTCACCGCCCCGAGCGGTGAGATCGACGTGCTCGTCACCGGCGCGGCCTCGACCGGCGCGGGGACGTGGGTCTCGGTCGCACAGACCTCGCTGGAGCTGGCGCCGGGCCAGACCGCCGACGTCCCGTTCACCGTCACCGTGCCCGCCGACGCCCGCCCGGGCGACCACTCCGCGGGGATCGTGACGTCGCTGACGAGCACGGATGCCTCGAGCGCCCTGTCGGTCGACCGCCGTCTGGGGACGCGGATCAATCTCCGGGTCGCCGGAGCACTCGCCCCCTCGGCCGCGGTGACGGGCGTGACCGCGCGCTACGACGGCTCGTGGAACCCGTTCGAATCCGGCCGCCTGACGGTGCAGTACCGACTCGAGAACACCGGCAATACCCGGCTCACGGGCCTCGAGACCATCGCCACCACCGGACTCTTCGCCACGGCGACCGCGCCGACGCAGCTCCCCGAGGTCGTGACCGGCTCGACGGTCGAGATCACCCGCGAGGTGCCGGCCTTCTCGCTCGGCTGGCTGAGCGGCCAGGTCACCGTCGCCCCCGAGGGCGTCGGCCTCGGCGCGGGAGCCAGGGCACCGGTGGTCACCGACTTCTCCATCGCGGCGGTGCCCTGGAGCCTGTACGGCCTCCTCCTGCTCGTCACCGCGAGCGTCCTCGCCGTCGTGCTGCTCGTGCGCCGCCGCGGGGCGCGACCCGCGGCTCAGGCGGTCTGAGCCGCCTTCGCGCGGGCGAGGTCTTCGAACAGCTCGGTGTTGAAGCGATAGGCCACGGGCACCTCGTCGATGACGCGCGCCTTCTCGTCCTCGCTCCACGGAGCGGCGTCGAGCTTCTCGCGATAGACGTTCTTGAACTCCTCCGGGTCGGCGATGTCGCCGAAGAGGTAGAAGCCGATGCCGTTGGTGTCGAAGCCGAACCGCCGCTGCATGAGACGACCGATGAACTGCCCGCCCGAGAGGTCGCCGAGGTAGCGCGTGTAGTGATGGGCGACGAAGCCGCCGGGCCAGGTCGCCGCGACCCGGCGGATGCGCGCGACGTAGGCCTGGGTCGTGGGCAGCGGCGAGACGACCGTGCGCCAGTCGGGACCGAGAAGGAACGCGAGATCGGCCTCGATGGCGGGCAGGCGCGTGAGCTTGTCGCTGAGGAACAGGGATGCCACGGGGTCGACCCGCATCCGGGCCGTCGCCTCCTCGAGAGCGGCGTAGATGAACCAGTGCTGGACGACGAGGGCGACGTAGTCGTCGCGCGTGCCGGCACCGCTCATGAGGTCGGCCATGAAGCCGGCGTGCTCACTCGCGGAGTGGGCGCTGCGGGAGCGCTCGCGGAGGGCGGCAGAGAAGGAGACGACGTCGCTCATGAGGCCATCATACGCAGAAGGTTAGGTCACCCTAAGTTCTTTTTTCTGCGATCAGTGCGGTCGGGGAGTGACCCCCAGGCGCCGGCACGCCTCGTCGTAGAGGGCGACGATCTCGCGGCGCACCTCCGGGCGGTCCGCGATCGCCCCGCCGGGCCAGGCGACGCGCAACGCAGACGACTCACCACCGCGACGGACCACCCAGTCGCCGCCGTCGCCGTCGAACCCCGTCATCTCGGCCGTCGCGATCTCCGGGTCCTCGCCGAAGGCGCGCGCGATCAACAGATTGTCGTCGCGGTGATCGGCATTCATGTGCGCCAGCACGGCTCGGCGCGTCTCGGGGTCGAATTCATGGGTCATAAGGTCACCCTAACTTTGCCGGGATCGGCGACGCACCGAGCCCCGATCAGCCGCGCACGGCCGCGTCGGGCAGCCGCTTGCGCATGACGGCGACGGCGTCGGCGTTGTCGTCGATCAGCACCGCGTGACGCCCGAGGGGAGCCGCGACCGCACCGAGCGTGCCACTGCCGGCGAACATGTCGAGCACGCGATCGCCGGGGCGGCTCGACGCCTGCACGATGCGTCGCAGCACTCCCTCGGGCTTCTGCGTCGGGTATCCCGTCTTCTCGCGCCCCGTCGTCGGCACGATGGTGTGCCACCACACGTCGGTGGGGAGCTTGCCCCGCGCGGCCTTCTCGGCGGTCACGAGGCTCGGCGCCATATACGGCTCGCGGTCGACCGCCTCGGAATCGAAGAAGTACCGCGACGGATTCTTCACGTACACCAGGATCGTTTCGTGCTTCGTCGGCCAGCGGCGCCGGGTCTTCGCGCCGTAGTCGTACGCCCAGATGAGCTCGTTGAGGAAGCGCTCCCGCCCGAACAGCGCGTCGCACATGACCTTGGCGTAGTGCACCTCGCGGTAGTCGAGGTGCAGGTAGAGGGTTCCATCGTCGGCCAACAGCCGCCAGGCCTCGACGAGCCGGGGCTCGAGGAACGCCCAGTAGTCGTCGAACCGGTCGTCGTAGGTGCGCAGGTCGCCCCGCAGCCGCGCGTACTCGCGACCGTGGAATCCGCGCTGTACGACCGGCGCCGGAGCCGGTTCCTCCTCGTCGGGAAAGACGAGCATCCCCGGGTCGGAGGGCGGTTCGGATGCCACGATCACCGGCTCCTCGGCATCCGGGGTCTCGTCGACCGGCGGCGTCCACCGTGCCGATTCGACCGCCTTGGACCGCGTGCGACCGGTGTTGAACGGCGGGTCGAGGTACACCAGGGTGAAGGAGCCGTCGGGGAGGGAAGGGGTCACGGCGAGGTTGTCGGCGTGGTGGATCTCGACGGAGCCGTGATCCCACACGCCCGCCAGGGTCTCGCCGCTCACGGAACGCGCTGCAGCCACGCGTCAGTGGCGAACTTGGCGGCGACGAGAGCCTCAGCCTCGGCATATTCCTCTTCGGTGATATGCCCGGTGGTCGCCCCGTAACGGGTCGTGAACGTGTCGATGAACCGCTGGATGACGGCATCCCGGGCAAGACCCGTCTGACTGCGCAGCGGGTCGACGCGCTTCGCGGCCGAGACGGTGCCCTTGTCGCTGAGCTTCTCGCGCCCGATGCGCAGCACCTCGGTGAGCACCTGGCCGTCCATGTCGTAGCTGAGGGTGGCGTGGTGGAGCACCCCGCCGTTGGCGAGACGCTTCTGCGCGGCCCCGCCGATCTTGCCGTGGGGCCCCGCGATGTCGTTGAGCGGCTGATACACCGCGTCGATGCCGAGCGAGCGCAGCGCCTCGAGCACCCAGTCGTCGAGGAACGCGTACGAATCCGCGAACGTCATGCCCGCCACGAGCGACGCGGGCACGTACAGCGAGTAGGTCACGATCGAGTTCGCGGCCATGAGCATGGCGCCGCCGCCCGAGATGCGACGCACGACGTCGAAGCCATGCTTCTGCGCCCCCTCGGGGTCGACCTCGTTGCGCAGCGACTGGAACGAGCCGATCACGACGGCGTTCTCGTTCCACTCCCACAGGCGCAGCGTGGGCGTACGCAGGCCCGCGCCGACACGGGTCGTGAGCACCTCGTCGAGCGCGAGGTTCATGCGCGGAGAGACCGGGGCGTCGTGCACGACCTCCCACTCGAAGTCGCCCCAGCCGGGGGCGGTCACGAGCGCGCGCCGGATGGCGGTCGCCACCGATTCGGGGGTGAAGCCCAGCAGCTGCGCGCCTTCGGGCAGCGCGGCGCGGATCGCCGCGGCGATCGTGGGCACGTCGGCCTCGACGGGCAGCCCGTTCACCGCCGCGTCGATGTCATCGAGGGCGTCGTCGGGCTCGAGGAAGAAGTCGCCCGCGAGGTGGAACCCGGAGATCCGGCCGTCACGCTCCTCGAGGTCGACGACGACCAGCTTGCCCCCGGGAACCTTGTACTCGCCGTGCATGATCCCAGCCTACGGCGGGCGGGTCGCGCCGAGATGCCGCGGGCTCTCCCCCGCCTCAGCCGCGCGCGGGGAACCGCGCGTCGAGCCACGCGAGCAGGTCGGCGCGCACCTCGGCCTGCTGCACTTCGGCGAAGATCTCGTGCCGCGCGCCGGGATAGACCAGGGTCGTCACGTCGGTGAGCCCCGAGCGGGAGCGGTAGGCGTCGGCGAGCCGATGAACGCTCCGGGGGCCGCCGACGGTGTCGTCGCGCCCGACCATGAGCAGCATGGGCACGTCGTGGCCCAGGTCGCGCCGGGGTCGGCCGAGCATCTTCGCCGTCTCGATGGGTCCGAACAGGCGCAGCAGCGGCGTGGTCGTGGTCAGCGGGTCGGCGACGAAATCGCGGCCGACCTGCTCGTCGCTCGAGAGCCACTCCATGCCCGAGCCGTGCAGGTGCTTCCACGGGGCGTTGAGGTCGCCGGAGTTCAGCGCACCGGGCCAGCGCAACGCCGATCCGCTCAGGACGACCGCGTCGATGGCATCCGGATGCCGGTCCAGCAGCATCTGCGCGAGGAACGAGCCCCACGAGTGCCCGAGGAGCACGAGCGGCAGGTCGGGATGGGCCTGACGGATGAGCTGGGCGAGGGTCCACACGGCGTCCCGTGCCGCGCCGAGCCCGCCGGGTCCGAGGCGTCCGAGCTTGGTGCGGTCGCCGCCCCACTGCCGGAGGCCCGTACGGCCGTGCCCGCGGTGATCGTCGGCGTAGACGGTGTAGCCGTCGGCGACGAGCACCTCGATGAGGGCCGCGTAGCGCCCCGCGTGCTCACCGACCCCGTGCAGCAGCTGCACGACGGCCCGCGGCGCCTCGGCCTCGTACACGTCGTACACGATCGGGATGCCGTAGGCGTCGATGAACTCGGGCATGGGCAGAGTCTAGGGCGGCGCGAGGGAGGCCCCTCCCCGCCGCGCGTACCGGAAACCCTTAGCCGAACTAATGAGCTATGCTAACTAAAGAGAGCCATGACTGAACGCGTCGACGAATCCCCCCACTCCGAGTCGCGTGCCGCCCTGCACACCGCTGCCTCCGACCTGCGGATGGCGACGTTCCGGCTCGCTCGTCGCCTCCGCGCGCAGCGCGCGGTCGACACCATGAGCGACGGACAGTTCGCCGTGCTCGCCGCGCTCACGGTGCACGGCGAGCACACCCTCGGACAGCTCGCCGACCGCGAGCGGGTCACCGCCCCCTCGATGAACCGCACGGTGTCGCTGCTCGAAGAGGCCGGCTACGTCTCGCGCACCCCCGACGACGAGGATCGCCGCAAGGTGACCATCGCCCTCACCGAGGCCGGGCGGGTCGTGGTCGACGAGACCGTCCGCCGGCGCGATGCGTGGCTCGAAGAGGCCCTGGGAGCGCTCAGCGACGACGAGCGGCAGACCCTCGCCGCGGCAGCCGAGATCATGCGAAAGGTGGCGGAGCGATGAGTGCGATGTTCCGCTCGTTCTCGGTCTACAACTACCGGGTCTGGTTCATCGGCGCTCTCGTGTCGAACATCGGCGCGTGGATGCAGGCGACCGCGCAGAACTGGGTGGTGCTCACCGAGCTGACCCCCAACGACGCCGCGGCGATGGGCGTGACGATGGCCCTGCAATTCGCCCCGCCGCTCCTACTCGTGGGGGTGACGGGCTGGGTGGCCGACCGCTTCGACCGCCGCCGGCTGATCATGTGCACGCAGGGGGCCATGCTCGCCCTGGCCGTGACCCTGGGCGTGCTGCTCGTCACCGGCGTCATGACGCTGCCGCTGATGTTCGGGTTCGCCCTCGCCCTGGGCGTGATCACCGCGTTCGACAACCCCGCGCGCCAGGCCTTCGTCTCCGACCTCGTCGCGCAAGAGAATGCCTCCAACGCGGTCGCGCTCAACGCCGCCTCGTTCAACACCGCCCGGCTGATCGGCCCGGCGGTGGCCGGTCTCATGATCGTCGTCGTCGGCACCGGCTGGGTGTTCCTCACCAATGCGGTCACGTTCCTCGGGATGATCGCCGCCCTGTTGCTCATGCGCCCGCACGAGCTGGTCGTCCACCACCGCCGCGGCGGTCCCGCGCGCCTGGCCGACGGCTTCCGCTACGTGGCGAAGCGCCCCGACCTCGTCGTGATCTTCTCGATGGTCTTCCTCCTCGGCGCCTTCGGCATGAACTTCCCGATCTTCGCGTCGACGATGGCGCTGGAGTTCGGGCGCGGCGCCGACGGCTTCGGCCTGCTCAGCTCCTTCGTCGCCATCGGCTCGCTCGCCGGGGCACTGCTCGCCGCGCGTCGCGAACGCGCCCGGATGCGCCTGGTCATCCTGGGCGCGGGCGGCTTCGCCGTGGCATCCGCCCTCTCGGTCGTGGCCCCCAGCTACGCCGCCTACGCCGCCACCCTGGTGCTCACGGGTTTCTGCGTCGTGACCATGCTCACCACCGCCAACGGCTACGTGCAGACGACGACCGATCCGGCCCTCCGCGGGCGCGTCCTGGCGCTGTACATGGCGATCCTGCTCGGCGGAACGCCCGTGGGCGCCCCGGTCGTGGGATGGGTGGCCGGGGAATTCGGCCCGCGCGCCGCGATCGGCCTCGCCGCCGTGATGGCCTTTGTGGCGTGCGGCATCGGGGTGGCCTGGACCCTGGCTTCCGGCCGCGTGCACCGCCACGAGACCAAGCGTTTCCGCTTGACGCTCGACGAGACACGGCCGCTGACCACCGTCTCCCCCGAGCCCGAAGACTTCAGCGACGAAATCGCCGGGACGACCCCGATCCCGATCCCTCCGAGCGAGCGGATGCCACGGGCAACACCGCACGCGCGACCCTCGTCCTGAGAGATCCCGCGCGGCTCAGATATAGAAGCCGTGCGCTTCGAGCACCGCCACCGCCGCGTCGCGACCGGTCACCTCGAGCTTGGCGTAGATCGAACGTAACTGGGACTTCACGGTGTTGGGTGACACACCGAGGTCGACCGCGATCTGGGCCAGGGTGCGGGGGCCGCGCAGGAGGAGGGCGAGTCGCTCCTCCCGCGGACTGAGGTTCGGCATCGGCGGGCGGGGCTCGGGCATTGGCACCAGGGCGAGCATTCCCGCCACACGGTGCACCGCCGGGGCGGAGGCGGGACGACGGTCCGCCAGCCGGGCGAGGAGCTCGTGCACCTCCGCCTCGGGGAGCGTGAGATAGGGCGTGAGCGATCCCCCGAGGCTCTCCGCCAGGGTGAAGCCCTCGGCGAAAGCGGCGTCGGCGGCCGCGTGATTGCCCAGGCGCGCGTGCGCGACGGCGCGGCGGAGCAGGAGCGGACTGAGAGTGCGCACGCAGTGGTTCGCCCCCATCCGGATGCAGCCGTCGGTGGACTCCAGCACCTCACGCTCCCGGCCGAGCGCGATCAGCGCCGCGCCACGCTGCATGTCGAAGCACAGCGCGTGCCCCGGCGACGACAGCGCCCCCTCGAGCACGGCCAGGGCGCGACGCGGTTCTCCGCGGGCCAGGAGGAGATCGGCGTAAACGCCCTGGGCGAAGCCGCGCACCATCGCGTGACTGTTGTGCGCCTCGGTACCGGCAGCGAGCGTGGCCACCCGCACCACCCCCTCGGCGTAGTCCCGACGGATCAGGGCGCACATCGCCTCGGCTGCGCGCGCGGAGTACTGCCAGAACGGGTCGGCGGGAGAGCCCGCACGCAGCGCCTCGGCGATCCGGTCCAGCGCCACCGCGTCGAGGGCGGCCGCGGCGAGGAGGATCTGCGCGAGGAGGAGGTCGTAGTCCGCGTGGTGGTCGTCCCACCCGGAGGTAGACGCGAGGGAACGGCACTCCGTCACGCTCTCGGCGGCGATCACGTACTCGCCGTTCAGCGCGGCGGCGAGGCTGCGCACCGCGTGGGCGCGGGAGAGTGCGGCCGCGTCGCCGGCGTCGGCGATCGCCGCGGCGGCGTACTCGCCCGCCCGGCGCGGTGATCCCGCCGCCGCATAGACCTCGGCGACGGCCGAGTACAGGGACGAACGGACGGTGGCATCGAGGACCGCCGGCCCCCTCATGCGCCCGTCGACGAAGTGCTCGTCGACCAGACGCACCCCCGATTCCACCCGGTCCACGCGGGAGCGGGCGATCAGCATGGCCTCGAGCGTGCGCGCACTGGCATCCACCCACACCCGTGGCGCCGGGCCCGCCTCGATGTCGGCGAGGAACCGCAGATCAGCGATGTCGGGGGCGGGGGCGTCCGGACGCGCGCCGCGCACGACGCGCGCTACCGCGGCGGTGATGCCCTGCAAAGAAGACGTCACGTCCACGGCAGCCTCCCCCGCCTCGATGCTAGGACACGGATTGCGCAGAACGGCCAGGCGAGCTCGGTCGGAGGTGGTCGTCGAGAGACTTCCCGACGGATGCTTCCCTAGATAAGCTAGCTATATGACCGACCGTAGGGCCGGGCGCCGCTGGGCGGGGCTCGTCTTCATCAGCATCGCCGTCTCACTGATCATCGTCGACTCGACGATCGTCAACGTCGCCGTCCCCTCCATCGTGGAAGACCTCGGCATCTCTTCCACCGAGGTTCAGTGGGTGCAGGAGGCGTACACGCTCGTTTTCGCCTCGCTTCTCCTGGTGTTCGGCAGCCTCGCCGACCGGTTCGGACGCCGACGGCTCATGCTGCTGGGTGTGGCGATCTTCGCCGTCGCGTCGATCGCCGCAGCGCTCGCCCCGACCGGGGAGCTGTTGATCCTGGCACGCCTGGTGCAGGGCATCGGCGGATCGATGATCCTTCCCACGACCCTCTCCCTCATCAACGCCACCTTCCGCGGGCGCGAGCGCGGCATCGCCTTCGCCGTCTGGGGCTCCACCATCGGCGGCATGGCGGCAGTGGGCCCCCTGCTCGGAGGCTGGCTGACCACCGCGTTCTCGTGGCGCTGGGCATTCGGGATCAACATCCCCCTCGGCATCCTGATCGTCATCGGCGTCCTGCTCACGGTGTCCGAATCGCGCAGCGACCGCCGCGAGGCGATCGACGGTGTCGGGGCGCTGCTATCGGTGCTGACGATGGCCCCGCTCGTGTTCGGACTCATCGAGGGACGCACCTACGGGTGGTGGACGGTTCAGGAGACGCCGACCATCGGTGGTGCGCAGTGGCCGTTCTCCCTCTCCCCCGTCCCCCTCGCCTTCGCCGTGGCGCTCGCGGCCCTCGTGGCGTTCATCGCCTGGGGGCTGCACCGCCAGCGCACCGGACGCTCGACACTGCTCGCGCTCGGGCTGTTCCGGATCGCCTCGTTCCGCAACGGCAACATCGCCGCCGCCGTGGTCTCGCTCGGCGAATTCGGCATCATCCTCGCCCTGCCGCTGTGGCTGCAGTTCGTCGTGGGGTTCGACGCCCTCCAGACCGGGCTGCTGCTGCTGTCCCTCGCGGTCGGCTCGTTCGTGGCCAGCGGCATCGCGGGGGTGTTGAGCGGACGCGTCGCCCCGGTGTGGATCGTGCGCGCGGGTCTGCTGGCCGAGATCGTGGGCGTCGCCGGCGTGGCGTTCACGATCGGACCGGATGCCACGTGGGGGCCGCTCATCCCCTTCCTGTTCGTCTACGGCGTGGGCGTGGGTCTGGCCACGGCGCAGCTCACCGGCGTCGTCCTCGCGGAGGTGCCGCCCGCCGAGAGCGGTGCCGCCTCGGGAACGCAATCGACCTCACGGCAGCTGGGCGCGGCCCTGGGCGTGGCCATTCTGGGCACGGTGCTGTTCTCCACGACCGCGGGCGCGCTGGCCACCGCCCTCGACGCTCGAGGTCTCCCGGGCGACCAGCGCGACCAGGTGGTGACGCAGGTCGTCGACAGCGCGGGAGCCGCGATCCTGGGCCTCGAGCAGTCTCCGCAGACGCAGGACATCGCCGCCGACGCCCGAGCGGCGTTCAGCGACGGCACGCGTGCGGCAGCCTTCACCGCGGCGGGGTTCCTGACCCTTGGTCTGGCATCCACTCTCACGCTCGGCGCGGCGGCGAGTGCACCTGTCGGCACGCGCTCGCCCGCCGGGAGACTCAGGTCTCGCGCGTGATCGTGACCTTGACCTTGAGGTGGCTCTTGCCCGGACCCGCGTACACGCCGCGCAGCGGCGGAACGTCGTTGTAGTCGCGACCCCGGCCGACCAGCACGTGCCGGTCGCCGATCTCGATGTTGTTGGTCGGGTCGAAGCCCTGCCAGTCGCCGGCGAACCACTCCACCCACGCGTGCGACTCCCCCGTCACCGCCTCGCCGACCTCGGCGGACGGCTTCGGGTGCAGGTAGCCCGAGACGTAACGGGCCGGGATGCCGACCTCGCGCAGTGCTCCGAGGGTGATGTGCGCAATGTCTTGGCAGACGCCCTTGCGCGCCTCCCAGGCGTCGACGGCGGTGGAGTGCACGCCGGTCACGCCCTGCATGTACTCGATCGCGTCGCCGACGGCCTCTGCGATCGCGTGCGCGGCGTGACCGGGGCGCTCGTGCTGCGCGGCGATCGACCGGGCGAGCTCCGCCATCTCGGGGTGCGCGATCGTGCGCCGCGTCTGGGTCAGCTGCTCCACGGTCGCGATCGACCGGCCCGCCTCGTCGCGCAGGGCCTCCCACGTGATGTCGGTGTGCTCGATCGGGCGCGGACGCACCTCGACGAGAGAGCGCGCCGTGATCGTCAGCGCCGAGTGCGGCGAGAGCACGTCGAACGCCGCGACGCGCGTGCCGAAGTAGTCGACGTACTGGTTGACCGAGGTCGAGGGCTCGATGTCGAGCGACGAGCTCAGCACGAACTGACTGTCGGTCGAGACGGGGAGCATCCGTGCCTCGTTGTACGACGCCACGACGTCGCCCGGGTAGGCGAACCCGGTCTGGTGCTCGACGCGGAGGCGCTTCACGAGATCTCTCCGATCCACGCGGGCTCCGCCTGCGTCGGGAAGAATCGCGAGCGGATCGCCTCGGAGGCCTCCCGCGTCACCGTCTGCACGCGCTGCATGTGCTCGGGCAGTTCGGCCAGGATGTCGCTGATCGGGCGGTACTCCAGATCGTTGCGGATCTGGCCCAGGGCCCGCAGCACGGTGTTGGAGTGGCCGACGCGGTCGGCCCGGGGATCGATGGCGCTCATGCAGTCCTCGGCGCGCTGGATGGAGTAAATGATCGACCGGGGGAACAGGCGGTCCAGCAGCAGGAATTCCGCGGCGTTGCGCGCGCTCGGCATCCCGCGATACGTGCGCAGGTAGGCCTCGTACGCCCCGCAGGAGCGGAGGATCGTCGTCCACGACGGTCCCGAAACCTCGGTCAGCGACCGCGTCGCCAGCAGGCGCGCGGTCATGTCGGTGCGCTCGATGCTGCGCCCGAGAGTAAAGAACTGCCACGCCTCGTCGCGGTTCGTCGAGGAGTCGACGATGCCGATGGCCAGGGCCGCACGCTCGCGCACCCACTGGAAGAACTCGTGCACCTTGTCGGTCTGCAGGCGCCGCGGCATCCGGGAGTTCGTGGTGTTGAGGACCTCCCACAGCTCGGTCGAGACGATCTCGCGCGCGCGGCGGGCGTTCTCTCGCGCTGCGGTGAGCGAGTAGGCGATGCTCGCCGGGTTCATGCGGTCGACCGCGAGCCGGGCGAGCACGTCGTCGCGGCGCACGCTGTCGACGTTCTCGGGCAGCGCGGATCCCATGACGCTCAGGAGCGAGCGGCACGCGGTGTCCTCGTCGATCCACGGGTCTTCCAACAGCAGCTGGAGGTGCACGTCGAGAATGCGGGCGGTGCCGTCGGACCGCTCGACGTAGCGGCCGATCCAGAACAGCGACTCGGCGATCCGGCTCAGCACGGGGGCACCTCCGTCGACGACTGCTGCTGTTGCTGCTCGGCCTGCGGGCCGTGCTGGACTCCGGCGTCGGCCTGCTGCTGCTGCTCCTGCTGATCGCGGCCCGCGCGGGCATCGCGCGGTGCCGTGGCCGGGGCGGGCTGGCCGTCGTAGATGATCGGGATCGCCTCGGTCACCGCGGCCTGGTCGGCCACGAGCCCCGAAACGCCGGTGCCCTGGCCGTACTCGACGTGCGAGGGGGCGGAGCCGCCGACCACCCACGTGTCTTTCGAGCCACCGCCCTGGCTGGAGTTGACCACGAGCTGCCCCTCGGGGAGGGCGACGCGGGTGAGGCCGCCGGGGAGCACCCAGATGTCGTCCCCGTCGTTGACGGCGAAGGGCCGCAGGTCGGCGTGGCGGGGCCGCATCCCGTCCTCGACGAGGGTCGGGATGGTCGAGAGCATGACGACCGGCTGCGCGATCCACCCGCGGGGGTCGGCGAGAAGCCGCTGCCGCAGCGTGTCGAGCTCGGCGGGCGAGGCATCCGGGCCCACGACGAGCCCCTTGCCGCCGGAGCCGTCGACGGGCTTGACCACGAGCTCGTCGAGCCGATCCAGCACCTCCTCGAGCGCGCCCGGGTCTTCCAGCCGCCACGTGTCGACGTTCTTCAGGATCGGCTCTTCGGCGAGGTAGTACCGGATCAGGTCGGGCACGTAGGTGTAGAGCAGCTTGTCGTCGGCGACGCCGTTACCCACCGCGTTCGCGATCGTGACGTTGCCCAGCCGCGCGGCGAGCATGAGCCCGGGAGCTCCGAGCATGGAGTCGGCGCGGAACTGCAGCGGGTCGAGGAAGTCGTCGTCGACGCGGCGGTAGATGACGTCGACGCGCTGCGGACCGCGGGTGGTGCGCATGAACACCTTGCCGCCGATGCACAGCAGATCGCGCCCCTCGACGAGCTCGACGCCCATGAGCCGCGCGAGCAGCGTGTGCTCGAAGTACGCCGAGTTGTAGACGCCCGGGGTGAGCACGACGATGTTCGGGTCGTCGATGCCGGGCGGGGCCGAGGCACGCAGCGCCGCGAGCAGCTTGTTCGGGTAGTCGCCGACCGGGCGCACCCGCATCGAGACGAACAGCTCGGGCAGGGTCTGCGCCATGACCCGCCGGTTCGAGATGACGTACGAGACGCCGGAGGGCACACGCACGTTGTCTTCGAGCACGCGCATCTCTCCGTGCTCGTCGCGGATGAGGTCGATGCCCGACACCTGGATGCGCACGCCGTTGGCGCTGCGGATGCCGGCGGCCTGGCGGTAGAAGTACTGCGACGACGAGATCAGACGCGCCGGGAGGATGCCGTCGCGCACGCAGTGCTGGTTGCCGTAGGCGTCGTCGAGGAACGCCTCGAGCGCGCGGACGCGCTGCTTCACGCCCGCCTCGATGCGCGACCACTCGTCGTACGCGATCACCCGGGGCACGGCATCCAGGGGGAACGGCCGTTCCTCGCCGGCGAAGTCGAACGTGACGCCCTGCGCGAGGTACGAGCTCGCGAGCGAATCGGTGCGCCCGCGCAACTCCTCCTGCGTCATCTTCGCCAACGCCTGGTACAGCTCCCGATACGCCTCTCGCGAGGGCGCAGCATCTCCGGGGGTGGCCGGGACACCGAACATCTCGTCGTACGCCGGGATGCCGGATGCGGTCTTGCGCGGCGCCAGCGTGGAGCCGTAACCGTCGAACAGGTCACCCATGCCCTGAGCCTACCCACGCCCGTGTTGCGGAGGTGTTTCCCGGGCCGGGGGTCGGCGCTGGCTAGGCTGACCCCACCATCCGCCCACTCGAAGGGGTGCCGCCATGCGCGTGCTCGTCACCAGTTCCCGCAACACGTTCGCCCTCGATCTGATCCGCAAGCTCGGGAGCGTCGGCCACACCGTGTTCGCGAGCGACACCTACGACGGTGCCGTCGGCAATCACTCGCGCTTCCTCGCCGGGCACCTGGTGACGCCGTCCCCCCGGTTCGAGACGGATGCCTTCATCGCCACCGTGAACGCCTACGTGCGCGCGCACGACATCGACGTGATCATCCCGACGTTCGAGGAGGTCTTCTACCTCGCCGCCCGCGTCGCCGACCTTCCCGAGGGCGTCGAACTGTACGCGGGGAGCTTCGCCGACCTCGCCCGTCTGCACGACAAGGCGAGCTTCCAGCGGCTGGCGCAGGGGGCGGGCGTCCCCATCCCCGAGACCGTCGTGGTCACCTCGCCCGCGGAGCTGCGCGAGGCGATCGACCGCTTCCCCCGCTACTTCGCCCGCGCGGCGTTCTCGCGCGGCGGCGTGGGCCTCCTCACCAACACGGGCCCGCTCGCGGGGAAGATGCCCGTCGAGGAGTGCGTTCCCACGCCCGAGCAGCCGTGGCTGGTGCAGCCGTTCGTCGACGGTCCCATGGTGTGCACGTACAGCGTCGTCGTCGACGGCCGCGTGACCGCCCACACCACGTACAAGGCCGCCGAGCAGTGGGCCCACAGCACCGCGATCGCGTTCGTCGCCGTCGACAGCACCGACACCTTGCGGTACACGCAGCAGCTCGTCGATGCCCTCGACCCTGGCTTCACCGGGCAGATCTCGTTCGACTTCGTCGACCACGGCACTGAGGCCGCGCCCGACTACAAGATCATCGAGTGCAACCCGCGGCCGACCAACGGCGTCATCCTGCTCGAGGCCGACGATGTCTCACGCGCGATCGAGGGAGCCGTGGATCACACGGTCGTCGCGGTTCCGGGGACGGAGCGCCAGATCACGCTCGCGGTGCTCGCCGACGCCTTCACCGAGCCGCTGCAGCACCTGCCGAAGACGCTTCACGACCTCCTGCACGTGCGCGACGTCGGAGCGGGCTGGTGGGACGGCGCGGCGATGCTGTGGAGCCCGGCGACCATCGTGCACGGGGCGAAGATCTCGCACGGCGACCGCAAAGAGGTTCTCGCCGCCCTCGGCGACGACATCGTCTGGAACGGCGAGCCCATCCCCGGCATGAGCCCCGCCGACGCGGAGTCCCTGGAGTCGGTCCACGCCGGCCGCATCTAACCGCGTGAGGGGTCAAGAACTGTCGCCTGGCGAGCCGCGCAGCGACAGATATTGGCCCCTCACGCAACGGGGTCAGGGGCGCAGGACCACCTTGATGCAGCCGTCTTCCTTCTTCTGGAACGCCTCGTAGAGGGCGGGGGCGTCCTCGAGGGGGGCGTGGTGGGTCACCAGATCCATGACGCCGAGCGGGTCGGCGGCATCCTCCACCAGCGGGAGCAGGTCGTCGATCCAGCGCTTGACGTTGCACTGCCCCATGCGCATGCTGATCTGCTTGTCGAACATCGTCTTCATGGGGAGCACGTCGGCATCACCGGCGTACACGCCACTCAGTGACACCGTCCCGCCGCGGCGGACGAGGTCGATCGCGGCGTGCATCGCGGCGAGGCGGTCTAGACCCGCGGTGTCCATGAGCTTCTGCGCAATGCCGTCCGGCAGCAGCCCAATGGCATCCTGCGCGAACTTGATGCCCCCGTTACCGTGGGCCTCCATGCCGACCGCGTCGACCACGCCGTCGGCGCCGCGACCGTCGGTCAGATCGCGGAGCTCGTCCACCACGGAGTCGCTGAGGTCGAAGGTCTGCACCCCGTGGCGCTCGGCCATCGCACGGCGCTCGGCCACCGGCTCGACCGCGAGCACGCGGTAGCCCAGGTGCACACCGATGCGCGCGGCGAACTGTCCGACCGGGCCGAGACCCATGACGGCAAGCGTGCCGCCGTCGGGGACGTTGGCGTACTGCACGCCCTGCCAGGCCGTCGGCACGATGTCGCTGAGGAACAGATACCGGTCATCGGGCAGGTCGTCGCCGACGCGGATGTGGTTGTAGTCCGCGAGCGGCACCCGCAGGTACTCCGCCTGCCCGCCGGGCACCTGCCCGTACAGCTTGGTGAAGCCGAACAGCGACGCGCCGCTGTTGTACTCGTGCACCTGCGTCGTCTCGCACTGCGACTGCAGTCCGCGCAGGCACATGAAGCAGTGCCCGCACGAGATGTTGAAGGGCACGACGACGCGGTCGCCCACGGCGAGCGTCGTGACGGCGGAGCCCACCTCGACCACAACGCCCATCGGCTCGTGGCCGAGCACGTCGCCCTTGTCGAGGAAGGGGCCGAACAGTTCGTACAGGTGCAGGTCGGAGCCGCAGATCGCCGACGACGTGATCTTCACGATCGCATCCGTCGGTTCAAGAATCGTGGGGTCGGGAACTTCCTCGACGCTCACGTTGCGCTTGCCCTGCCAGGTCAGTGCCTTCATCGTCATGCCTCTCGTCGCGGACGCCCAGTCTGTGCCGTGGGCACCCCCGCGACGGAGGTGGTTGACGAATGGATGCCGAGACCCCAAGGACGCGTCAGGCACCCGGTGCGGCGAGCGACGGCGCGTCGATCCAGTCGTGCACCCGACGCAGGAACGCGGCGTAGCCCCCCGGCGTGCGTCCCGTGAAGCGGCCCGAGGTCTCGACCTCGTGCACGTCGCTCGCCCGCTCGCGCGCGCCGACGGACCGGGCCGCGCGCACCAGGGCGACGTCTTCGTGCTCGACGAGATCCGGGATGCCACCGACCTCGGCGTACGTGCTCGCCCGGACGCCGAGGTTGGCCCCGTGCACGTTGCCGGGCGGCCGCCCGCGGTGGTGCGTCGCGCGCCAGTAGGCGGCGTGGCGCGCGCTGAGGTCGGCGAAGTCGGGGCGCACCGTGCCGAGGACGAGGTCGATCCCGGCATCCATGAGGTCGAGTTGATGGGTGATCCAGTCGCGGGGCACCACCGTGTCGGCATCCGTCATCGCGATCCAGGTGTTCTCGGGCGGGGCCTCGAGAGCGGACAGCGCGTGCGCGACGCCGACCCGCCGGGCGGTGCCGACGCGACGCGCGGCGATCTCGACCGTCGCGACCGGCCAGCGCCGCGCCTGCTCGGCCGTGCCGTCACCGCACGCGTCGAGCACGACGACCACCGCCGCGGCGAGGCCGGGCTCACGCTCCCGCGCGTGGGTCACCGCGCGCGTCACCGAGGCGAGGCAGCGCCCGATGAGCGCCTCCTCGTCGTGCGCGGGGATCGCGACGGCGACGGCCCTCACGGCAGGAGTCCCGCCTCGGCCGCCACCGAGCGCGCGCCCGGGCGCCCGAACACCTCGAGCACGAAGTCCTCCTCCTCGTGTCGGACGAGGCGCACGAGATCGGACCGTGCCGCGAGGGCGTCGTGGACGCTGTCGCCGCCGCGCGGATACTCCGCCACCGGATGCCGCCAGTGACAGGCGACGAGATGACCGTCGCCGCTGAGCGAGCCGACGCTCGCCGTGAGACCGCGGTCGAGGTCACCGGCGCCCCAGTAGTAGGCCACCTCCGACAGCACGACGAGGTCGAACTCCCCCTCCGGCCACGCGTCGGGGAGCTGCGCGCGACGCACCTCGACGTTTTCGTTCCCGTCCAGCCGGCGGCGGGCCCGTTCGAGAGCCGCCGGGGCGAGGTCGACGGCGAGCACGCGGTCGCAGCGGTCGGCCAGGTGCGCGGTGAGGGCGCCCGTCGAGCAGCCGGCCTCGAACGCCGCGCGGTACCGGGGCCGGGGCAGCGCCGCCAGGAGGACCGCACGCTTGCGCTCCTCGTACCAGCGCGAATCGAAGCCCCACGGGTCGTCGTGGCGCGCGTACAGGTCGTCGAAGTAGTCCTGGCCGACCGTCCCCGCGGCGTCCCCCTCCGCGGCCGGCTCGGGGGCGAAGAACACCTCCGTGGCGCGCTCGAAGTGCGCGCGCATGCGCGCGTGCACCATCGGCTCATCGCCGGGAGCGGCCGACAGCGGCCGGAGCTGGCTCGCGTGCGCGTCGAGCGCGCGGGTCTTGGCCTCTCGCGCGGCGGAGTCGAGCTCAAGTGCCTCGGCACGGGGCCAGGGCACGTCGTCGG
The DNA here is from genome assembly GCF_057167165.1 of Microbacterium sp. ZW3a. Lineage (NCBI taxonomy): Bacteria > Bacillati > Actinomycetota > Actinomycetes > Micrococcales > Microbacteriaceae > Microbacterium > Microbacterium sp. ZW3a. The sequence goes on from NZ_CM169903.1 coordinate 2,813,467, forward strand.
GTGCGCCCCAGTGCCACAGCCAGATCGGGAAGGCGCGCGACCGCACGCCGCGGGCGGCGCACACGTCCTCGACGATCTCGCCCACGACGCGGTGATCGCGGTGCCCGTCGCCGCGCCACGTCGACAGCACGAGCACGCGCTCCGCACCCGCCCGGTCGAGAGTGTGGCGGAGCGCCGCGGTGATGGCATCCCGGTACTCGTCGGTCCCGCCGTCGGGAAGGCCCAGGAAGAGCGGATCGGCGGTGACGCCGACGATGCGCGCCGCCTCGATGAGCTCGCGGCGCCGCAGCAGCCCCAGGGTGGCGGGGCTGTGCGTGGCCGAGTCGGGGTGCGACCCCTCGCCGTCGGTCGCGACGATCAGGTCGATCGCGATCCCCCGGGCCGCCGCGGTCGCCAAGAGTCCCGCGGCACCGAGGCTCTCGTCGTCGGGGTGCGCGGCCACCACGATGAGGCGGTCGACGTCGAGGTCGAGCGCCGGGAGCGGCGCTCCGAGGGCCGACGCCCACACGCTCTCGTCGGTGCCCGGATCGCGGTGGTCGAAGCTCACCATGCTCCCGCCTCCGTCGCCACGTCGCCGCCGATTTTCGCCAGGTCGCGCGCGGCGTGATGCTGGCGCACGTACACCTGCAGGTCGGCGACGCGCCGGGCGTGCGCCTCGTCGGCGACGAGCGGCAGCGGGCCCAGGGCGTGCGCGGACTCCGCGAGCGCCGTCTCGACCGCATCCGCCACGACGGTGCGCGCGCGAGCAGCCCGCAGACCCGCGGATGCCGAGCCTCCGGCGCCGAACACCGTCGCGGTCTCCCCGAGCACGGCGCGCGCCGCCCACAGGGCGGTGTCGGCTCGGCCGAGGTGCACGCGGGAGAGCTGATCGGCACGGTCGCCGCGGGCGGCCTCGGCGAGCGCCCACCAGAGCGGCACCGCCCCGCCCCACCAGCACGCCGCGACCCCCACGCCACCGTGGGCGAAGCCGCGACGCCGCAGGTACCACCCGGGCTCCCCCACCGGCACGGCGACCGCCCCGTCGACGTCGATCGGGGCGCTGACCACGCGCTCGAGCCCCCGGGAATGCCAGGGGCCGGTTCGCGCCGTCACCGCGGGGTCGCGGAGGTCCAGGGCGAAGAGCTGCCGGCGCTCGTCGTCGACCCAGGCGGTGACGAGCGCGTGCGTGAGGTGGGCGGCGAGCGAGCACCAGGGCTTCGTTCCGTGCAGCGTCCAGGTGCCGGCATCCTGTCGCGCCTCGAGGCGCGCGCCCGGCCCCTCGGCCGCGAAGACACCCCAGGCGCCGTCTCGGTCGACGTCGAGCGCCAGCCCCTCGGCGGCGGCCTCGTCGAGGATCCCGAGGGCGTCGAGGTGCGGCTCCAGCACCCGGGCCGCGGTGACGTCGCGCGCGGCGACCGAGGCGAGCAGCTCCCACGTCGCCGCGACCGAGCGCGGTCGGACGACGCCGACGGCCCAGGCGAGCGTGGCGGCGATGTCGGTGCCGAATCCGTCGACGGCATCCGCCCGTGCCAGCGCAGCGCGGACGTCGTCGAGATCGGGGGTGTCGTCGGGGAGGAGCAGAGGGAACGGGGGATGAACGGCGTCGCTCATTCCTCGATTCTTCCGGTGCGCGCCGAAACGGCCGAGGCTTGACAGCGGCGCCCGGACGCGGCAGGGACCCGTCAGCGCCGCGCGCGAAGCAGGGTGTCGGCGCGCGCGAGGACGCGCAGCAGCTGCGGGAACCGCGCTGCCGGTCCCTTCCGCGGGAGGCGTTCGAGCGCCGCCTCGTCGCCGGGCAACCGGTGTTGCTGGCCGCGCACGAGCCGCCGGGTGGCGTTCAGGAGCGCCAGGGGGTGGGTCTCGAGGGCACTGTGGCCGTTGTGGAGCCGCACGAGCGTGGCATCCGGAGCCGCCCGGGCGACCCGCTCGGCGATCGCGGGAGGGGTCCGCAGGTCGCGGTCACCCGAGAGCAGAACGACGGGCCACCGGAAATCGCGCGCGGCGGCGGTGAGGTCGTACGGCTCTCCCTCGAACGCCGGATACCGCGACGACAGCGGGGCGTAGGTGAGCGCCGGGTCGAGGGGAAGGCCGTCGGGTGCGGCGCCGTAGTTCAGCTCGCGGAACGCGATCGTGCCGACGAGGTCGAACTCGTAGATCCCGGGGATGCGCGCGACCGACCCGTCGCGCGTGGCGTACGCGGCGAGCGCGTGCCACGCGAACCCCGGGCGATGCCGCACGAGCGGCAGCACCAGCTCGGGGCCCGCGAGCTCGTAGGCGGCCCGGACGACATCGAGCACGACGCGCTCGTCGATGCCGTCGGCGACGAGTCCGCGCACGCCGCGCGCGATCTCGTCGTCGGCGTCCCAGAAGAGTCCGCGCAGGTGCGCGCGTTCGAGGCCTAGGTCGTCGGCGGACTGGAGGGCCGAGTCGAGCAGCATTCCGGCGACGCGCTCCGGATGCCGTGCCCCGAAGCCCGACGTGAGATAGCTGCCGTACGACGAACCGACCAGGTAGGCCCGGTCGACCCCCTCGGCGTCGAGCACGGCGGCGAGGTCGTCGAGCACGGCGGTGACCCGCATCGCCTCGGGGGGCAGGTCACGGCCGGCGAGGTCGCGACGGGACCGGCCGACGCCGCGATGCTCGACCATGATCAGGTCGAGACCGCCGCCGGCCGCCCAGCGACGCAGACCCCGGTACGGCAGCATCGAGACCAGGCCCGGGCCTCCGGGGATGACGAGCGCGGGCGTGGCCGTGCGCGGCCCCGACCGCACGTACGTCAGGTCGAACGCCGGCGCCCCGTCCGTCGCCGGCCGCCGGACGGTGCGGACGGATTCACCCATGCGACGCACGCTACCGCGCGTCGGGAGGGTCAGGGGCGGACGAGCGGTCCGACCACGGCCAACAGGCGCAGCCGGTCGGCGCTCTCACTGCCCGGCACCGCGGTGTACACCAGGAGCGAGTGCGAGGTCTCGGGATCGACGAGGGTCTGACAGTGCAGTTCGAGCACGCCGACCGACGGGTGGACGAACGTCTTGGTCTGCCGCGGACGTAGCCCGACCTCGTGCGCGGCCCACAGCGTGCGGAATTCGGCGCTGCGTTCGAGCAGCTGGTCGGCGAGCAGCGCGGCGCGCGAGCCGGGTCCACGGCGGCCCGCCAGCTCTCGCAGGCCGGCGGCGAAAAGGCGGCTGAGGAACTCGTGTTCCTCCGGCGCGTACAGCGCCCTCGACGCCGGCTCGCTGAACCATCGGTAGCCGAGGCTCCGCTCCGGGCCCGTGCGCACCGACGCATCCCCGGTCAGGGCGGCGCCCAGAGGGGATTGTCGGAGCGTCTCGCCCAGTTCGGTGATGATCTCGGCGGGGGTGTCGTCGAGACGGTCGAGGATGCGCTGAAGGCCGGGGCTGATGTGCTCCGTCGTGGAACCCCGTTCGTCAGGGACATGCCCGGCCACGCGGAAGAGATGGTCGCGCTCGGCACGGGTGAGGTGGAACCCCTGCGCGATCGCGCCGAGCATCTGCGGCGACGGCTGCGGGCCTCGTTCGCGTTCCAGCCGTGCGTAGTAGTCCGTGGACATGTGCGCGAGCGCAGCCGCCTCCTCCCGGCGGAGTCCGGCCGTGCGGCGGCGCGGGCCCCGCGGGAGTCCGACGTCCTCGGGCTGGAGCGCTTCGCGACGGGTGCGGAGGAAGTCCGCGAGAGCCGACCGATCGATCATGCTCCCCTGTCTACCCGTCGCCCGGCTCCGGAACCAGGACGCGGCGATCCCCCTTTCGGGGGACCGGGCAGCAGGGGATCGACGGGTCCTGGTTGGCGAGGACCGATCCGCGCACGCTGGCAGGACACCGACCGAGGAGACACCGTGACCGACATCGACATCCCCCTTCCCTCCCTCACCGGCCGACGCGCCGTGCTCACCGGCGGCAGCGACGGCATGGGCCTCGTCATCGCCGAGCGCCTCGCCGCGGCTGGCGCCGAGATCGTGCTCCCCGTCCGCAATCGCGCGAAGCGCGATCGCGCCGTCCGGTCGATCCGCGACCGCGTGCCCGGCGCGCGAATCGAGCTGCGCGACCTCGACCTCTCGTCGCTGTCGAGCGTCGCCGCTCTCGGCCGGGACCTGCGGGCCGACGGCCGCCCGGTCCATCTGCTGATCAACAACGCCGGGGTGATGACCCCGCCCGAGCGGCAGACCACGGCCGACGGTTACGAACTCCAGTTCGGCACCAACCACCTCGGCCACGTCGCCCTGGTCGGCCACCTGCTGCCGCTCCTGACCGCCGGTCGGGCGCGTGTCGTGACGCAGGTGAGCATCGCGGCCGCGCGCGGCCGCATCGCCTGGGACGACCTCCAGGCCGAGCGGTCCTACGACGGCCAGCGCGTGTACTCCCAGTCCAAGATCGCCCTGGGCCTGTTCGCCCTCGAACTGGACCGCCGCAGCCGGGCGGCGAACTGGGGGCTGACGAGCGTGCTGTCGCACCCCGGCGTCGCCCCGACGAGCCTCCTCGCCGCGCGCCCCGAGATCGGCCGCACGACCGACACCCCGCAGGTCCGCGCCATCCGCTGGATGTCGCGTCACGGCATCCTCGTCGGCACGGTGCGTTCGGCCGCCCAGCCCGCGCTCCTGGCCGCGACCACGACGTCGCCGCGCACCGACGTCCTCTACGGCCCGCGCGGTCCGCTGCACGTCGGCGGCCGGGCGGCCACGCACGCGCTGTACCGTCCCCTGCGCGACCCGGAGGAAGCGGCACGGGTCTGGGACGAGTCGGAACGGCTCGCGGGGGTCGCGCTGAGCGTGTGACCGGGCTGGCGGGGCACCGCGCGGGCAGGCGGGATCGTGCCGGTTGGCTGTGAGTTCGGATCCCGACGGCGCCGGTGGGCGGCACGCTCCCTAGGCTCCGATCGTGGCCCCCACTCCGTCCCGCACCCCCGACCTTCTCGCGGCCCTCGCCGCGATCTCGGCGACCGCGCTCGGAGCCGGAGTCGGCGAGCTCACCGCGGCCGTCGTCGCCCCCTCGGCGAGTCCTTTCGCCGTCATCGGCAGGGGGATGATCGACATCGCCCCGGCGTGGGCCAAGGAGCTGGCGATCAGCTGGTTCGGGACGGCGGACAAGGCCGCGCTGCTCGTCGGTATCGCGGTCCTGCTCCTCGCGGTCGCGGCCGTCGCCGGGGTGCTCGAGCGCCGCCGCCCCCCGTGGGGCCGCGTCGTTCTCGCAGCTCTCGGCGGCGTCGGCGCAATCGTGTCGATGACACGGGCGGACGCCGGCATCCTGTCGCCGGCGCCCTCTCTCGTCGCCGGCGCCGTCACCGCGGTCGTCGGCGCGGTGCTCATCGCCCGGCTCCCGCGGCCCCTCGCCGCGGATGCTCCGGACCGTTCCGGCGCCGAGGGCCCCAGTCGGCGCAGCGTTCTGGTGCTCTCCGGCGTCGCGGTGGTCGGCGGCGTGCTCGCCGCGGTCGGCTCGGCGGCGTTGCGCGGTGGTGCGCAGGCGACCTCGGCGATCCGCGCGGCGCTCCGGCTGCCGACGCCCGCCGTCACGGCGACGATCCCCGCGGCGGCGGAGCTCGGCATCCCCGGACTCTCCCCGGTCATCACGCCCGCGGCGGAGTTCTACCGCATCGACACCGCGCTCGTCGTGCCCCAGGTCGATCCGTCCACGTGGAGCCTCCGCATCCACGGTCTCGTCGAGCAGGAGGTCGTGCTGCGGTGGGACGACCTGGTCGCCCTCCCCCAGCGCGAGACGGTCGCCACCCTCGTCTGCGTGTCGAACGACGTCGGCGGTGATCTGATCGGCACCGCGCGGTGGCTGGGCGTTCCGATCCGCGACGTGCTGGCGATGGCGCGACCGACCCCGGATGCCGACATGGTGCTGTCACACTCCGTCGACGGTTTCACCGCGTCGACGCCCATCGAGGCGCTGACCGACGAGCGAGAGGCCCTCCTGGCGATCGGGATGAACGGCGAACCGCTGCCGCTCGAGCACGGCTTTCCCGTCCGCATGGTTGTCCCAGGTCTCTACGGCTACGTGTCCGCCACGAAGTGGGTCTCCGAGCTCGAGGTGACGCAGTACGCCCGCGCCGAGGGGTACTGGACCTCGCGCGGATGGTCGGCGCGCGGGCCGGTGAAGCTGGCCTCGCGGATCGACGTCCCCCGCTCCGGAGCCCGCGTCGACGCCGGCCCCACGACCATCGCCGGTGTCGCCTGGCACACCCACGTCGGCGTCTCGGGCGTCGAGGTGCAGATCGACGACGGGCCGTGGCAGCCCGCGCGCCTCGCGACCGCGATCTCGTCCGACACATGGGTGCAATGGAGCATCCCGTGGGAGGCCACGGAAGGCCCTCACACCGTCCGCTGCCGCGCGACGTCCGCCGACGGTGACACGCAGACGCCCGCCCGCAACGCCCCCGCCCCCGACGGCGCAACAGGCTGGCACGAGCTGACCGTCACGGTCGCGTGAGTCGCCAGGATTTGTCGCCTCAGGCCGGGCCGGAGCGACAAATCCTGGCGACTCACGCTCTCAGGACAGGGCGTGGCGCAGCTGCTCGATCGCCCAGTCGATCTCGGTGGCGCGGATCGTCAGGGGCGGGGCGATGCGGATCGTCTGCCCGTGCGTGTCCTTCACGAGCACACCGCGCGACAGGAGCTTCTCGGCGATCTCACGACCGCTTCCCGCGGCCGGATCGATGTCGACGCCCGCCCACAGCCCCGCGACGCGCACCGCGGTGACCCCGTGACCGACGAGGGACTCGAGTCGCTGAGCGAGGTGCTCGCCGAGCGCCTTCGCGCGGGTCTGGAACTCTCCGGATGCCAGCATCTCGACGACCCGCAGACCCACCGCCGCCGCCAGCGGGTTACCGCCGAAGGTCGAGCCGTGCTCGCCGGGGCGGATGACCCCGAGCACGTCCTCGTTCGCGACGACCGCAGACAGGGGCAGGACGCCACCTCCGAGCGCCTTGCCGAGGAGGTACACGTCGGGCACGACACCCTCGCGGTCGCACGCGAACGTCTCGCCGACGCGGCCGAGGCCCGATTGGATCTCGTCGGCGATGAACAGCACGGTGTGCTCGGTGCAGATCTCGCGGACCCGACGGAGGAACCCCTCGGGCGGAACGATGATGCCCGCCTCGCCCTGGATGGGCTCGAGGAGCACCGCGGCGGTGTTCTCGTCGATCGCCGCGGCGATGGCCTCCGCGTCGCCGTACGGCACGTGCACGAAGCCCGGGGCGTAGGGGCCGAAGTCGTCGTGAGCGACCGGGTCGTCGCTGAACCCGACGATCGTGGTCGTGCGGCCGTGGAAGTTACCGTTCGCGACGATGATGGTCGCGGCATCGGGGGCGATGCCCTTGGAACGGTAGCCCCACGCGCGGGCGACCTTGATGCCGGTCTCGACCGCCTCGGCGCCGGTGTTCATCGGTAGCACGAGGTCTTTGCCGCACAGCTGCGCAAGCGCGGTGGCGAAGGGCCCGAGCCGGTCGTTGTGGAACGCCCGGCTCGTGAGCGTCAGCCGCTCCAGCTGCTCGCGGGCGGCGGCGAGGATAGCGGGGTGGCCGTGACCGAAGTTCAGGGCGGAGTAGGCCGAGAGCAGGTCGAGGTAGCGCTTGCCCTCGACGTCGGTCACCCACGCCCCCTCGGCGCGCGCGGCGACGACCGGCAGCGGGTGGTAGTTGTGCGCGACGTGCGCGCTCTCGGCGGCGATGAGCTGGGCGCCGAGGTCGTCGACGGCGGTGCTCATCGGGTGCCCCCGCGCAGCTCGAGCGTGCAGCACTTGATGCCGCCGCCACCGAGGAGGAGCTCCGACAGGTCGACGAGCACCGGGGTGTAGCCGCGCTCGCGCAGCTGCGCCTCGAAGCCCGTCGCGCGGGGCGAGATGATGACGTTCTTGCCGTCGCTGGCGGAGTTCAGCCCGAACACCGAGCCGTCGGCATCCGAGACTTCAATCGCGTCGGGGTAGCGCTCGCGCAGGATCGCCTGGCTGCGCTCGTCGAACGCGTTGGGCAGGTACGCGATGTTCGCGCGCTCCACCCCGCCGGCACCCTCGACGGGATCGAGCACGGCGATCGCGGTGTCGAGGTGGTAGAACCGCGGGTCGGTGAGGGTGAGCGAAACGACCTCGCGCGAGAACACCTCGCCCACCTCGCGGTGGCTATCTCCGGTGGAGCGGAAGCCGGTGCCGGCGAGGATCGTGTTCCCGACGAGCAGGAAGTCGCCCTCACCCTCGTTGACCTCCACGGGCGCAGCGACCTCGAAGCCGTTCGCGGCGAACCAGTCGATGAACGCCGGAGCCTCGTCGGCGCGCTCGCGGAAGCGGAACTTCGGGCCGTAGGCGACACCGTCGATGACGAAGCCGCCGTTGGCGGTGTAGACCATGTCGGGCAGGCCCTCGACGGGGTCGATGAGCTCGACCTCGTGGCCGAGCGACACGTACGTGTCGTACAGCGCCTGCCACTGCTGGATCGCCAGGTTCGTGTCGGTGGGGCGGGACGGCTCCATCCACGGGTTGATGCTGTAGCTGACGGTGAAGTGCTCGGGGCGGCACATGAGGTACCGGCGGTGCTGCTGCACGCGCTCGTTCGTCTTGGATTCGACGGCGGCGGCGGTGGGGTTCGCGGACATCTCTGCTCCTCGTAAGAAGGTGCGGCGGACGCTGTCCTCTGGGCTCGGTGGCCCTTCGACCCGTCGGCACTCGCGGCGCCGTGCGGGGAAAGGTCGGTCCGGGCACGCCGCCGTCATTGTCTCACGCGTGTGCGCGGGCGCGCGAGCGGCAGGCGCAACCTCAGCGATGCGCGCCGGGTCAGCGGCATCCGGCCGGATCGGGCGGAGGGTGCGTGAAGCGCTGAGGTTATGCGCAGCGCGACAGCAGGAACAGATGCCAAGCGTTTCTGGCTCGCGGGACCTGTACGGGCGAAATCACTCGTGAACTGCGCGGTGCCTCGGTCATGGCCCCCGGCTCGGCAGGTGCGCGAGCAACCGGACGGATCGATACTGAGCCTTCGGACGCACGAAGGGCTAACTGTGCTACATTTTCTTTCGGTCGATCTTCTCTCTAGGAGCGCGAGATCATCGTGAGCCCGATCTGGGAGGAGTCGAGTCGTAAGCACGGTGTCAGCCAATCCGACCAGGTCTACGCGATCCTGCACGCGACCTATGTCGCGACGCTTCCGGAAACCGGACAACGCGGAGGGAGAGTGGTGCTCTACATCGGACCCGAGCACGCACAGACCTCCCGTGAACTCGAGATCCTGGTCGAAGACTTCGGCGGAGTCCCAGAAGCCCGGGTCTTCCATGCCATGCGTCTGGGACCGAAGCTGAGACGGTATCGAGAGGAGAACCCCGGATGATCGAAAACAATGACACTCGGGCGGAGCGGATCTCCGAGTCCGACAGCCCTGTTGCGCCCCCCTTCGACGTCCGCGCTGGCGACGCGGCCTCCGCAGCGGGCCGCGCATTCCTTCTCCGCGAGTTCGGCGACGAGCAAAACATCCGCGAAGCCATGCGCAAGCCGGGACGCCCGCGCCGTTCCGCCGCAGCATCCGGAACCTCTCCCACCGTGCGAGGGCGAGTTCCACAAACCGACTACGAGACACTCAGCGCAATCAGAGCGACAACCGGTAAAACCGAGAGCGAACTCGTACGCGAGGGGATCGCGATGGTCATCGGGCGGTACTCGACGCACCCTGACGTGGCATAGCGAGGTACCGGGCGTGACCCAACCTCGACCCTTCCACGGGGGTTCGGCGACGAACAGAGCGCCCGTCTGCGGCGCCCCTCGCTGTGAACACGCTGAGGCTCATCACCACTTCATCCGATATTCGTTCCGCCTTCCCGATCCGATCGACGTGCCCGAGGGATTCAACACCCTTCAGCTCTATCACGGGGCGGACGAGTCATCCGGGCCCGCGTTCGCGCACGTCACCGTTCGACACACGCGCCTGCCAAGCGGAGATTCCACCATGCTCTCTATTGGTGCCGTTCTCAGCATTGCCGGGGCTGACTTCGCGTCGCAATGGGCTGATGCCTCTCCGACCCATCCCCTGTTCCAGAGGCACTCGATCGTCGAAGTAACTACTTCCGCGAACTCTCCAGACCGGCCAACTCCGGATTGGACCGGCGAAATGCGGGATCTGCAACCTCGACAGGACTCTTTCATGCGAGCCCTTCACGCTGCTCGCACGGTGGTGAGGGCCGTGAGGCTGATGGACAAAGGCCGCTCCCCACTCTTGCCGACCTACGAGCGAACGTCGGTCATGATCATGATGGAAGAGTCAATGCACGAATCCGCGGAGTTCGATCTGGATGATCTCCCGCATCTCAAGTGGAGTGGGCCGCGAGTGATGATGCTCGAACACACGAACATCCCAGTCGACGAGAGCTTGGATTTCGATCAGGACGCCTTCGCCAGCTGGGCAGAACGCATTGGCGCAGCTTCCCCGGAAACGGCGGCGCGCGAACAGATGATAGAGGCGCGGCGATTGCTTCACGCGGAGGGCGAGTATGGAGCCGCCGTCGTCGCCGCGGCGACAGCGACCGAAGTCCTCCTGGACGCAGTTCTATCGTCCCTGCTGTGGGAGGAATGTGTGACCTCTGCGGACAGGAATTGGCGCGTTGCCGTAGATGCAGCAGCCCACATCTTTACACCTAACAACACGGCCTTGAAACGAGCTACAGCGCACACGATCGGTCGCTTGGGCGGCGATTGGACGTCCGCGTCTTCCGCCTGGCAGGCCTATCGCCGAGAAACGGCTGCGTTGCGGAATCGCGTCGTTCACGCCGGTTACCAGCCAGAACGACAACAGGCGGTTCGGGCGTTCCGGATCGCGTTCGATATGCATCGCTTCCTCGTCGACAGGGTGACGGAGAAATCGTCCGAGTTCCCGAGAACCGTGTTCATGTTCGCTGGTCAAGACGGATTGCAGCGTCGAGGCCGGTGGACCGGTGATATGAGAAAGTTCTTCGACGAAGTCGCCCCTACCGAGCCACCGTATGTAGAGAACTTCGCCGGCTGGCATCGTGACGTCATTCACAGGGCCAGCAACTGACACCTGCCGAATCGCTCAGGCATCCGGTCGCGCGGCGTCATCGACTCGGTCCGTGTCCGTGCCCCGTGGGAGGATGACCTCGATGTCTGCCACGACCGCGACCCTCGAGCATTCCGTCGTCTTCGACGAGGCCGCCGGTGTCGTCCGCATCCTCGACCGACGCGTGTTCCCCGCGCGGGTGGAGTGGGTGGATGCCACAACCCCCGACGAGGTCGCCGCGGCGATCCGCGACATGGTGACCCAGAGCTCGGGCCCCCTCTACGCCGCGACCGCGGGCATGGCCCTCGCTGCCCTGCAGGCGCGCACGCTCCCCCTCGGCGAGGCGCGCACGGCCCTCGGACGCGCCGGACGCGCCCTCGCCACCGCGCGGCCGACGAACGCGCACCCGCGCGACGCGGTGGCCCGCATCCTCGACGCCGGCCGCGACGCCGACGACACCGACGCCCTCGTCGCCACGACGCTCGAGACCGCCGCCGCGGTCGACCGCGGCTACCGCGAGGCGAGTCTGCGCCTGGGCCGGGCGACGCTGTCGCTGCTGCCGGAATCGCCGCGCATCCTCACGCACTGCTGGGCCGACGCCTACCTGTTCGGCCTCGTCGCCGCCGCTCGCGAAGCCGGGCGCGAGATCGAGTGGATTGCGACCGAGACCCGCCCGTACCTGCAGGGCGCGCGCCTGACCGCCCACTCGCTGCGCGAGCTCGGGCAGAAGGTCACGCTCATCACCGACGGCATGGCCGCCGCCGCCCTCTCCTCTCCCCGGGGCGTCGGCACCGGGCCCATCGACGCCGTCGTCACCGCGGCCGACCGGGTCGCCCTCGACGGGTCGGTCGTGAACAAGGTTGGCACGCTCGCGCACGCGGCCGCGGCGGCGGCATTCGGCATCCCGTACATCGCCATGGTCGAAGCGCCCGATCCCGGCGCCCCGACGGGTGCCGACGTCGTCATCGAGGACCGCGATCCGCGCGAGGTGCTCGAGGTGCTCGGCCACCGCACGGCCAGCCCGCTCGTGAGCGACGCGTGGTACCCGGCGTTCGACGTCACTCCCCCGCGCCTGGTGACCCGCATCGCCACCAGCCGCGGCACGTTCGAGCCCGCGCGCGTCGGCGAGCACTTCTCGACCGTCCCCGACGCGAGCGCCGTCGACGCCGCACCCGCGCTCCGCCGACGCCGCTCCCCCGCCGAACCCGCCCCGATCGCCGCGACCGTGCAGCCCGACACCGTCGCCTTCCGTCCCGTGTCCCCTTCTCCCGACGAGGATCCCCAATGACCGCCATCTCCGCCGACGTCGTCGTTCTCGACATCGAGGGCACCACCAGCGCCGCAGGGTTCATCCTCGGCGACCTGTACGACTACGCCCGCCCGCGCCTCGACGAGGTGCTCGGCCGCGACGACGACACCGTGCGCGCTGCCCGTGCCGACGCGATCGCCGAGACGGGCCTGGATGCCGATGCCTCCGACGCCGAGATCGCCGACGCGCTCCGCGGGCTCATGGCCTCCGACGTCAAGTCGACGCCGCTGAAGACCCTGCAGGGCATCATCTGGGCCGAGGGCTTCGCCACGGGCGAGATCCACTCGCAGTTCTTCGAGGACGTGCCCACCCGGCTGCGGGCGTGGAGCGACAACGGCATCCGTCTGGCCGTGTACTCGTCGGGCTCGGTGGCCTCGCAGGTGCCGTGGTTCCGCCACGCCCCGCAGGGAGACCTGACCGTGCTCGTCGAGGACTTCTTCGACACCGTGAGCGCGGGCCCCAAGAAGGAGTCTGGCTCGTACGACCGGATCGCCGCCGCCCTCGGGGTGGAGCCATCGCGGGCGCTGTTCCTCACCGATCACCCCGACGAGGTCTCCGCCGCCCTCGCCGCCGGGTGGCAGGTCGTGGCGCTCGACCGCGAGGGGGAGCCCTGGCACGGCGCGAACTTCGCGGCCCCGGCGGTGGCATCCTTCGACGAGATCGGGCTCACCCGGTGACCCTCCCCCACCCCGACCGGGTGCGCGCCGCCGGGGCGGCCCTCGCCGCCGAGGCCGCGCGCTTCTCGGGCTACGGCTGGATGCGCGGCACCTCGGGCAACCTCTCGCTCGTGGTCGACCGCGATCCGCTCGTGCTCGCCGTCACCGCCTCGGGCCTGGACAAGTCCGAGCTCACCGAGCGTGACGTCGTGCTCATCGGCGCCGACGGCACGGCGCTCGACGCCGCCGACACCCGTCCGCCCTCGGCCGAGGCCGGCCTGCACGCCCACATCGCCGCGCGCACGGGCGCGGGGGCGGTGTTCCACGTGCACGCGTTCGACGCGGTCGTGGCCGGGCACCGCTGGCCGGGCGGGGTCGAGATCCGCGACATGGAGATGCTCAAGGGCATCGGCCACCGCGCCCACGACGAGACCGTGACGATCCCCGTCATCGAGAACGATCAAGACATGGCAGTCGAGGCCGCCCGCTTCGACGCCGTCTACCGGCCGGCGACCGCCGAGGTTCCCGAGGTCCCCGCACTCATCGTCGCAAGCCACGGCATGTACGCGTGGGGCGCCGATGTCGCCGCGGCCCGCCGCCACCTCGAGATCACCGAGTGGCTGCTGCGCTTCGCGGTCGCGACACGCTGAGCTCTGGCATCCCCGCGTCGCCGCGCGTCGCCCGCACCCGCGCACGCCTACGCCCCTGCCCCGACGCGCGTCGCCCCCACCACGCGATAAACGCTTCCCACGCCGAGACACGCTTGCTGAGCGCGTTTCTCGTCGCGGGAAGCGTTTATCGCTGGGACTGGGACTGGGACTGGGACGGGGGCCGGGGCCGGGGGCGGCACGCAGCGCGGGCGACCCCGCCGACTACCGCGTGAGCGCCAGCGCGCGGGCCTCGCGCTCCCACGCCTGCGTCGCCATCTGCACGGCATCCCACGGCGAGCCGAGCGGGGGCGTGTACGACAGGTCGAGGTCGCTCATCTCGGCCACGGTCATGCCGTGGTGGAGCGCTACGGCGTAGGTGTCGACGCGCTTGGAGATTTCCGCGCCGCGCGTGCCGACGAGCTGGGCGCCCAGCAGGCGACCGTCGCGGGTGTCGCCGGTGACGCGGATGCTGATCGGGGTGGCACCCGGGTAGTAGCGCTTGTGGTCGTCGGCGATCGCGGTGTGGCTGTGCGGCGCGAAGTCCGCGGCGACGGCCTCGTGGTCGCGCAGGCCGGTGCGCGCGGCGACGACGTCGAACACCTTCACGACCTGCGTGCCGAGGCTGCCCGCGAACCGGGCGTCGCCGCCGATTGCGTTCTCGCCGGCGACGCGGCCCTGCTTGTGGGAGGTGGTCCCGAGCGGCAGGTAGGTGACGCCGAGGAGACGGTGGTGGGTGACCACGCCATCGCCGGCGGCCCAGACGTTCGGCAGACCCGTGCGCATCTGCTCGTCAACGACGACCGCCCCGCCGGCCCCGGTCGAGGCGCCCGCCGCGGTGAGCAGCTCGGTGTTGGGGCGGACCCCGACCACGACCAGCACGAGGTCGGCGGTGTGCGCGACGGGCTCGCCGTGGTGCGTGCCGGTGACGGTGAGACGCCCACCCTCGCGGGCGACCGAGGCCACGCGGGTGTCGGTGCGAACGTCGACGCCGTGCCGGGTGAGCTCGTCGTGGACGAGGGATGCGAGCTCGGGGTCGAGGGTCGACAGCACCTCGGGTCCGCGCTGGAGCTGCGTGACGTGGAGCCCCCGAACGGTGAGGGCCTCCGCCATCTCGAGACCGACGTACCCGGCGCCGACGATGATCGCGCTCTGGGGCTGACGCTCGTCGAGGAAGCGCTCCAGGGCGAAGGTGTCGCCCATCGAGTGGAGCAGATGCACACCGTCGTCGGGTCCGAGCTCGTCGAGCCCCGCGATGCCGGCGGTCGCGGGCGAGGCGCCGGTGCCGACCATGAGCGCGTCGTAGGGAATGGTCGACTCGGTGCCGTCGGCGGCGCGCACGGTGAGCTTCTGGCCGGTGACGTCGATGCCGGTGGCGAGGGTGTCCAGGCGCAGCGTCATGCCGGTGGCCTCGAGGTCTGCGTGGGTGCGGTGCGCCAGGGACTGCCACGGCTGCACCTCCCGCGAGAAGAAGTACGGGATGCCGCAGATGGAGAAGTTCGGGTACGCGTCGGCGACCACGACCGTGACGTCGACGGAGGGGTCGAGCTCCCGGGCGCGTAGGGCGGTGGAGATTCCGGCGTCACTTCCGCCGATGGCAACGAGGTGCATGAGGACCTTTCAGGATCGCGTTTCGAGGTGCACGGGGGTTACGACCTCGCCCGCGGTCCGGGCGGCGGTCGGATAGAACAGGACCACGAGCGCGAGCCCGAGGGCGGCGCCGGCGAACTGGGCGAGGATGAACGGCGGCACGGCCGCGGGCGCGATGCCGGCGAAGGTGTCGGTGAACATCCGCGCGATCGTCACGGCCGGGTTCGCGAACGAGGTGGAGCTGGTGAACCAGTACGCCGCACCGATGTAGGCGCCCACCGCGGCCGCGGTGGTCACCCCGCTGGAGGTGCGGGCGAGGGCGAAGATGAGCAGCACGAGTCCCGCGGTGGCCACCACTTCTCCCACCAGGTGGCCGCCGGTGGCGCGCTCGTTCGCGGAGAAGGCGGGGGCGACGTCGAACATGACGCCGGACAGGAGCGTCCCGGCGATGCCCCCGAAGATCTGCGCGGCGAGGTACGGACCGAGGTCGCGCAGCGGCAGACCGGTGCCCAAACGGCGCCCGAGCACCCAGTCGGCGACGGACACCACGGGGTTCAGGTGCGCTCCCGAGACGGGACCGAGCATGAGGATGATCACGGCCAGCCCGAGAGCGGTGGCCAGACTGTTCTCGAGGAGCTGCAGCCCGACATCGTCCGGCGAAAGGCGCTGCGCGGCGATGCCGGATCCGACGACCACCGTGACCAGCAGACCTGTGCCGACGAACTCTGCCGCCACCCGGCGAGCGAGGTGGGGCCGGCGCGGAGCGGAGACGGATTCGGTGGGAGTCACGGCATCATCTTGACCCGTGAGGGATAGATCAGTCAATATTGAGGCAATGAACGTTGAGAGAACTTCGGCCGTGGAAGATCGGGCCGCCCGGCACGCCGCCCTCGGCGACCCGTCGCGCCTGCGGATCGTGGATCTGCTCACCCTGGGCGACCTGTCTCCCTCGGAGATCCGCGCCACCCTCGGCCTGCCGTCGAACCTCGTCGCGCACCACCTGAACGTCCTCGAATCGGTCGGAATGGTCGAGCGCTCCCGCTCGGAGGCCGACCGTCGGCGCAGCTACGTGCGCCTGACGGAAGCGGCGCTGGCCGACCTGGCCCCCGGCAGGACGGAGCGCGCGCAGCGGGTGGTCTTCGTCTGCACCGCGAACTCGGCCCGGTCCCAGCTCGCGGCCGCCCTCTGGGCCACACACAGCACCATTCCCGCCGCGTCCGGGGGCACCCATCCCGCCGAGCGGATCGCCCCCGGTGCGGTCGCCACCGCCGAGCGCCACGCGCTCACCCTCTCCGCCGGATCACCCCAAGCGCTGGACTCCGTGCTGACCGACTCCGATTTCGTCATCACCGTCTGCGACACGGCGCACGAGGAGATCGGGGTGGCCGGCAACCTGCACTGGTCGATCCCCGACCCGGTGCGCACCGGCACCACCGACGCCTTCGACTCGGCCTACGACGAGCTGGAGCGCCGCATCACCGAACTCGCCCCTCGACTCACCACCCCCTGATCACCGAAGGAACACCCGTGAGCACCACCACCGCCCCCACCGTCCTCTTCATCTGCCAGCACAACGCCGGTCGCTCCCAGCTGGGCGCCGCCCTCCTCGAGCACCTCGCCGGCGATCGTTTCACCGCCACCTCGGCGGGCCTCGCCCCCGCCGACAAGGTGAACGCCGCGGTCGCGGCCACCGTCGCCGAGCTCGGGATGGACATCACCGATCGCGTCCCCCGCCCCGTCACCGAGGACGACCTCGACACCGCCGACGTCGTGGTGCTCATGAAGCCGGGCCTCGCGCTCCCCTCGACCCCGCGCGGTGAGGTGCTGGAGTGGTCGTTCCCCAACCCCGAATCGTGGGATGCCGACGCGGTGCGGCCCCTGCGCGAAGCGGTGTCCGCGAAGATCCAGGGCACGCTGCTCGCACGCTGACGCGTAACGCACCGAGGGGCGGATCGGCATCGATCCGCCCCTCTTCTGCGTCACACGGTCGCCGGCGCGCGCCCGATCTGCAGGACCGGGGGCGCGCAGCAGGCGGCGCCGAGCGAGACGCCGGAGGCATCGAAGAGCCCCGCCCCGCCGCACACCCCGGTGTCGGGCAGCGCGAGCTCGACCCGGCGGGCCGCCTCGCGATCACCCGCGAGCTCGGCGACGACGCTGCGCACCTGCTCGTACCCGGTGAGGGCGAGGAAGGTCGGCGCGCGTCCGTACGACTTCGCGCCCACGAGGTAGAAGTCGGGCTCGGGCTGCGCGAGGTCGACCGCCCCGGTCGCGGCGACGGACCCGCACGAGTGCACGTTCGGGTCGACCTCGGCGGCGATGCGCACGGGAGCCTGGAGCGTCGGGTCGAGTTCCAGCCGCAGCTCCGACAGGAACGACAGGTCGGGACGGAAGCCCGTCAGCACCACGACCCGGTCGGCGGTCAGCGTGCGACCGTCCTCCGCGATCAGAACCGGACGCGCCCCGTCGCGCGCCACCCGCTCGACGCGGAAGCCCGTGACCAGCGTGACGAGTCCCGCCTCGACGGCCTCCTTCGCCCGGATGCCGAGGGCCCCACGGGCGGGCAGTTCGTCGGCCTCGCCGCCGCCGAACGCGGTGCCCGCCGTGGCGCGACGCAGCGCCCACGTGACGGTGGTGGACGGGTCGCGGCGCGCCATGCGCGCGAGGGCGAGCACGGCGGTCAGCGCGGAGTGCCCCGAGCCGATCACGACCGTGTGCCGCCCCTCGAACCCCTCACGGTCGCGGAAGTCGGGGATCCGGTACGACAGCAGGTCGGCGGCCGCGCGCTCACCCAGGGCCGGAAGCCCGTCGGCTCCGGCCGGGTTCGGTACCGACCAGGTACCCGAGGCGTCGATCACCGCGCGGGCCGGGAGACGGTACTCCGCGCCGTCGGCGGGCTGAACGTGAACGGTGAAGGGCTGGTCGCCGCGCCCCGCGTCGACGAGGCGATCGCGGCCGAGCCGGGACACCCCGATCACGCGACTGTCGTAGCGGATGTCGTCTGCCAGGGCCCCCGCGAGCGGCTCCAGGTACTTCTCGATCCACTGCGCGCCGGTCGGGTAGCCCGAAGTCGGGGCAGCCCACCCGGTCGGGGCGAGGATCCGCGCACCGGCGGTGTCGATGAGTTCGGGCCATTCGGAGAAGAGCCGCACGTGACCCCACTCGGCCACGGCCGCGGCAGGCCCGGAGCCGGCCTCGAGCACAACGGCCGGGACGTTCCGCTCCCTCAGATGGGCGGCGGCGGCGAGACCCTGCGGCCCCGCTCCGATCACGACCACGGGCAACGCGTTCTCCATCGGAATCCTCTTTCCCTTCTCAGCGAGCATCGACGACCATCGATGGATAGAGGATCATCGATGTATCGACAGATGTCAATACGACGTGCGAGAATCGCCCCATGCCCACAACGCTCCCGCTCCTGTCCGCTCCGGACTCCGCGGTGTGCTGCACGCCCCTGACCGGCGGCGTCCTCACTCCCGAGGAGGCCGAGCACACGGCCCGCATCTTCAAGGCGCTCGGCGACCCCACGCGGGTGCGCCTGCTGTCGCTGATCGCCGCGTCGGGCGAGGGCGAGGCCTGCATCTGCGACCTCACCGAGCCGGTCGGTCTGTCTCAGCCGACCGTCTCGCACCACATGAAGCTCCTCGTCGACGCGGGTCTCGCCACGCGCGAGCAGCGCGGCCGGTGGGCGTACTACCGCGTCGTCACCGACGCGCTCGACCAGGCCGCGCGCGCCCTCCGGCCATGAGCCGCGTCGCCGTGCGAGCGCTCACCGCCGACGATTGGCCGGCGGTCGAGGAGATCTTCCGCGAGGGCATCGAGGGCGGCAACGCGACCTTCGAGTGCGAGACGCCGGACTGGGCGACGTTCAATTCCGGCCGGCTGCAGATCGGCCGCCTCGTCGCCGTCGACACCGACGCGGCGGTGATCGGGTGGATCGCCGCGTCGCCGGTCTCGACCCGCGCCGTCTACCGCGGCGTCGTCGAGCACTCCGTCTACGTCGCCGATCGGGCGCGGGGGCGCGGCGTGGGCGCGATGCTTCTGCACGCCTTCCTCCGCGCGGCCGACGACGCCGGCATCTGGACCGTGCAATCCAGCATCTTCCCCGAGAACACCGCCAGCCTCGCGCTCCACGACCGCGCCGGCTTCCGACGCATCGGGCGGCGCGAACGCATCGCGCTCATGACCTGCGGGCCGTGGGCCGGCCGCTGGCGCGACACGATCCTCGTCGAGCGGCGACGAACCGACTGAGCGTCAGGCCAGAATCTCGAGCGTCCGCGCGGTGAGCACGCGAGGGTCGGCGTCATCGAGGCGCGCGGTGCCGAGCGTGCGCGCGGCCCGCAGCACCAGCCGGGCGGCGACGGCGCGCTCGGTCTCCGGGAGCGTCTGGATGTCGGCGACCTTCGAGAACCCCACGATGCGGCGCACGGCCTTGGCCGCGCCGTAGATCGCGGCATCCGACCGGATCTGCGCGAGCGTGTGCGCGAGCACGTCGTCGCCGTACACGCGGGGGTCGACGCGGTCGGGCCACCGTCGGCGGAACTCGGCCTCGAACGCGTCGAGGAGCGACACCGGCAGGGTCAGCAACGTCTCGGCATCCGCGGTTCGCCCGAGAACGTGCGCGCGGGCCGCGGCGATGAGGAGGTTCGCCCACACCGCGCCGAGGTCGAACCCGGTGGGACCGTACGTGCCGAACTCCGAGTCGAACGCGCGCACCGAGGCCCCCTCGGCGCGGACGAACACCGACCCGGTGTGCAGGTCACCGTGCAGCAGGCTCTGCGTGCTCTCCTGGAACCGCTGCTTGGCCAGGCCGATCTCGCGTACGAACGCGCGGTCGGCGCGGAGGTCGCGCACGTCGTCCTCGTTCGCGGCGAGCCAGCCGTTGTGCTCGTGGTCGACGTACGGCTCGGTGAAGACGAGGTCTTCGGTGATCTCGCTGAGCTCGGGGTTGGTCGCTTCCGCGATCGCCCGCCGACGCTCCGGACCGGGTGTGCCGAACACGCTGGTGGCGAAGCCCACGGCGCCGACGTACCGGCCGAGCTCGGCCGCCGCGTACGGGTGCAGGCGTCCGGCGTTGAGCTCGCCCCGCCACACGGCATGGTCGCTCAGGTCTTCGATCGAGAGCGCGAGGGCCTCGGCGTCGAACCCGTGGAAGGCCGGCACGTGGGCGGGGTCGATGCGCTCGTGCACGCCCAGCACCACGGCCTCGCGCGCCGCGCGCTCGCGCGTGAGCGGCCACGACGGGTCGACGCGCACGTGCGGCAGCGACTGCTTCACGACCACACCGTGCCCGGCGGCATCCTTCACGATGAAGACGAGGTTCAGATTGCCGTCGCCGACCTCGTCGACCGAGACGATGGATGCCACCTCCAGCGGCCCCGCCAGGTGCGGGCGCGCGCGCAGGTACGCGGGAACGGACTCGACGGTGAGCTGATCGGTGAGGAGGGATTCGGTCATGATGCGGTGGTGCTCCCGGCGACGATGGTGGTCTTGCGGCGGCGGAACGTGAAGCTGAACAGCAGGGCGACCAGCAGCACGACGCCCTTTCCGAAGTCCTGGATGTAGTACGGCAGGCCCATCATCGAGAACCCGGTGACCATGACGGCGATGAGGACGGCGCCGAGCGCCGTGCCCCACGCGTTGGGTCGGCCGATGCCGAGCACCGAGACGCCCACGAGCGCGACAGCGACGGCATCCAGGAGCAGGCTGTTGCCCGCGGAGACGTCGCCCTGACCGATGCGCGCGGCCAGCACGAGACCGGCGATCGAGGCCAGGATGCCGCAGCCGATGTACGCCGCGGCCCGGTAGGCGCGCACGCGGATGCCGGCGAGACGGGCGGCCTCGGGGTTCGAGCCCACGGCGGCGAGCGCGCGACCCCAACGGGTGCGGTCCAGCACGAACCACAGCACGATCGTGAGGCCCAGGAAGAGCAGGACGGGCACCGACACGGGCCCGAGGGAGCCGCGGTCGAACCACAGGAAGTCGGGGGTGAAGCGTCCCGGCGCGGTCGTGCCGTCGGCGAGGGTCATCTGCGACGAGATCGATTTGCCGTCGACGATGATGAGCTTCAGCCCGACGACGGTGAACATGGTCGCGAGGGTCGCGAGCAGGTCGGGGATGCGCGCGAAGACGATGAGCGCGGCGTTGAGCGCGCCGATGAGCGCGCCCGAGAGGAGCACGACACCCACCGCGATGCCGCCGACCTGGCCGGCGATGACGAGCGTCCACGCCGCGATCGACACGGCGAACCCGGCGTTCGCGCCGACCGAGAGGTCGAGACCGCCAACGGTCATCGCGAGGGTGACCCCGAGCCCGGCGATGCCGATCGGGGCGATGTACTTCAGCATCCCGAATACGTTCTCGGGGGTCGCGAACGCGGGTTCGGTCACGGCGAAGAAGACGATGAGCAGCACCGTCACCGCCACGAATCCCCACTTCGCGACGATATCGATCGCGCGGGAGCCGAGGCCCGCGCGGACGGGCGCGGGAGCCGAGACGGAGGTCATGCGGTTTCCTTCCGGTGGCCGGGGTCGTCCAGGAGCGCGGCGACGATGCGCGCGCGGTCGAGCACCCCGGCGGGGGTGTCCAGAGCGATGCGTCCCGAGACGAGGACGACGATGCGGTCGGCGACGTCGAGGATCTCGTCGACGTCACTGGAGAGCACGACCACCGCGGCTCCCGCGGCAGCTCGGTCGCGGGCGGCGTCGCCGATGCGGCGGCGGGCACCGATGTCGACGCCGCGGAACGGCTCGTCGAGCACGGCCAGGCGCGGCGCGGTGCGCAGCCAGCGCCCGACGACGACCTTCTGCTGGTTGCCGCCCGACAGGTCGTCGACGCGGGTGTCGGCGGACTCGGCGACGACACCGTACGCATCGATCACGTCGTCGGCCGCGGCGCGCTCGCGCCCGGTCGACATCACGCCCCCGCGCGACAGCTCGCGCAGCACCGGGAGCCCCACGGTGCGGCCGATCGACCATCCCGGCTGGATGCCCTGGCGCTGGCGGTCCTCGGGCACGAGCACGACGCCGGCCGCTTTCGCCGCCGCGGGCGACCCCGGACGGTACGGGACGCCGTCGAGCTGCAGCCGCGCCTCCCCGACCGGGCGCACGCCGGAGACGATCTCGGCGAGCTCGGTCTTGCCGGCCCCGAGCAGACCCAGGATGCCGGTCACCTGACCCCCGAACACGCTCAGCGACAGCGACTCGCGGCCGGGGAGGAGCGCGGCCGCCTCGACGCGGAGCACCTCCGCGCCCGCGGGGAGCGGCTCGGTGACGTGCTGCTGCAGGTCGGTGGGGACACCGAGCATGGCCTCGAGCGCCGCGTGCCAGTCGAAGGGGCGCTGTGCGTCGAGCTCCAGCTGCCCGTCGCGGAGCACGAGGATGCGGTCGGCGAGCCGTTCGATCTCACCGAAGCGGTGGCTGACGAACAGGATCGACAACCCCTCGTCGCGGAGCACCCGCAGCACCGCGAACAGGCGGTCGGCCTCGGCGGCGGTGAGCGCCGACGTGGGCTCGTCGAGGATGAGCAGGCGCGGCGTCGAGCGCAGGGCGCGGGCGAGCACGAGCAGTTGCGCGTCGGAGGTGCCCAGGCGCGCGGCATCCGCCCTCAGCACCTCGTCGGACCACGCCAGACCGAGCCGGTCGAGGGCGGCACGGGCGACGCGCTCGGCCTCGGCCCGGCGCACGAGACGGTGCCCGCCGGTGGCGAGATCGGTGAGCGCGAGGTTGTCGGCGACGCTCAGCCCCGGGACGATGCCGTCGGCGATGCGCTGGTGGACCGTCTCGATGCCGGCGCGCCGAGCGCGCGCGGGCGAGGTCAGGCGCAGGACGTGACCGCCCACCGCGATGTCGCCGGTGTAGCTCGCATTCGCGCCCGAGACGGCCCCGATGAGGGTCGACTTGCCGGCACCGTTGGTGCCGAGCAGCGCCGTGATGCTCCCGGGCTCGAGCGCGAGCGAGACCTCGCGCAACACCTGGTTGCTGCCGAAGCGCACGCCGACGCCGCTCAGGCGGATGACGGAGGTGTCATCCGCCGGAGCGGCGTGCGAGAGGGGTGAGGTCATCCCGAGACGGCGGGGAGCCAGTCGGCGACCACGGTGTCGCTCAGCAGCAGCGAGGGCTCGGCCTCGCGCAGCTGGGAGACGTTGGTGATCTCGTTCTCGAGCAGGAAGGCGCGCGTGATCGTCACGGCGGGGAACTGCACCGAGGTCTCGGTCAGCTCGCCGGCCAGCTGCAGCGCGAGCGTGCGGACAACGGCCGCCCCGATGGCCGAGGGGTCGGTGGCGCTCGTGGCGACCCAGGGGCTGCCCTCGGCGATCATGACCTCGATGTCGGCGTTGGAGATGTCGATGCCGTAGACCTTCACCGCGTTCTGCAGGTTGTTCTGCTGCACGGCCTGCACAACGCCCTTCGTGATCTCGTCGTACGGGGCGAAGATCGCCTGCACGCCGGGGTTGGCCTTGAGCGCGGCGTCGACGAGCGGGATGTTGTCGGTCGCGGTGGACTCGGTGACCTCACCGGTGAAGAAGAGCTGGTCGAGCCCGTTCTCGGCGACGACCTCGTCCCAGACCGCCTTGCGACGATCCAGCGGCGCGAAGCCCTCGGCGCTGACGAGTCCGACCTTCGCCCCGTCGCCGTTGTCGGCCACGAGCTGGTCGAGCACGCCCTGCGCCATCGACGCGTCGGACTGCGAGGTCACGATGACACCCTCGGTGTCTTCGAGGCCGAGGTCGTAGACGATCACCGGGATGCCGGCATCCACCGCCTCGTGCACGCGCGGCTCGATCGTGTCGGTCTGGCCGTGGTCGACGATGATCGCGTCGGGCTGGGAGGCGATCGCCTGCTCGAGGTCGGAGGCGTGCTTGGCGTTGTCGTTGCGCGCGTCGTAGACGGTGAGGTCGATGTTGACGGCGGCGGCCTGGGCCTTGGCGCCCGCGGTCCACGCGGTGAAGTAGTCGCCGGCACCGGACTGCTGCACGAGCGCGACCTTCAGCGGCTCGGCGTCGAACGGGGCCGGAAGGTTCTCGGCCTTCTGCACGGCGGGGGCGGAGGCG
Source organism: Microbacterium sp. ZW3a (assembly GCF_057167165.1). Taxonomy (NCBI): domain Bacteria; kingdom Bacillati; phylum Actinomycetota; class Actinomycetes; order Micrococcales; family Microbacteriaceae; genus Microbacterium; species Microbacterium sp. ZW3a. Next base: position 2,837,698 of record NZ_CM169903.1, read on the forward strand.
GCGGGCGCGGCGGTGTTCTGCTGCGCGCAGCCGGTGAGCGCGAGGGCGGCGACGCCGGCGGTGGCGATCAGCGTGGCCCAGCGGTGGGAGCGAACGGACACGGGGTCCCCTTCGGACAAGGTCGGGTGCGGAGGGCCGTCGCGGATGCTGTGGTGCGGCGGCCGTCGAGCAGTCAAGCAGGGGGCGCCCGGAGCGGGTTAGTCGAGGTTGCGGTTTGTTACAGGAAGAGGCGTCCGTGGACGCCCGAAGTGGCCGAGAGGACGGGAAGGGCGGGACAATCGGAGCATCCCGACCGCATTCGTCCGAGAGGAGGAGCCGTGACGCTCCTGACCGTCTGGAAAGAGACCGACCCGAACACTCCGGTGCTCGAGACCACCGACGAGGGCGAGATCCGTGCGGCCCTCGCCGAGCTCGGCGCCCGCTTCTCGCGCTGGGACGTCAAGGAGGTGCCCGCCGGCGCCTCGCAGGACGAGGTGCTCGCCCTCTACGCCGCCGAGATCGACGAGGTGAAGCAGCGCGAGGGGTACACCCTCGTCGACGTCGTCGCGCTCGACCCCGCGCAGTCCGACTACGACGAGCTCAAGACGCCGTTCCGCCAGAAGTTCCTCTCGGAGCACAAGCACGACGACGACGAGGACCGCTACTTCGCCCAGGGCGCGGGCGTGTTCTACCTGCACGCCAACGACAAGGTCCACGCCGTGTACTGCGAGGCGGGCGACCTCATCTCGGTGCCGGCGAACACCACGCACTGGTTCGACATGGGCACGGCGCCGCACTACGTGAGCGTGCGCTTCTTCCACGACGACGACGGCTGGGTCGGTCACTTCACCGGCAGCCCCATCGCCGAGTCGTTCGCGACGTTCGACCAGCTGCACGCGCGCCGGGCCCAGCTGGCCTGACGCTCTCGCGCACCGAAACGCCCGTTCCTCCCTCGGTGAGGAACGGGCGTTTCCGCTTTTCTCAGCCGACGCGTCGCAGCGCCAGGGCCGCCCACGCGATCGGGGGCAGGGTCACGTGCAGGATGCCATCGACGACCCGGGCCCCGTCGAGCGGGCGGGGCTGTACCCGTTCGCGGTCGTTCAGCGTGTTGCTGGCGTACGGGTCGTCGTCGTGCAGCAGGTGCGTCTCGACGAGCTCGACCTCGCCCAGACCGCGGACGTCGATCGCGACCTCGACCGGCTCCTGACGCCCTCGGTGGACCAGGAACACCGCGGCGGCGCCCGTCTCGGCGTCGTGGGTGGCCACGGCATCCACCGCCGGCAACGTGCCGTGCTTCGCGGTGTCGATCGTGGGCGCCTCCACCTGCAGGCGCACCGCGTCACCCTGCGCGAGGCGCGAGGTGATCGAGAACGGGAAGAACGTCGTCTGGCGCCAGGCGGGTCCGCCCGGCTCGGTCATGATCGGGGCGATCACGTTGACCAGCTGGGCGAGAGACGCGGATGCCACCCGGTCGGCGTGCTTCAACAGTGAGATCATCAGGCTCCCGAAGACCACGGCATCCACCGCCGAATACACGTCCTCGAGCAGGCGCGGGGCGACGGGCCAGTCGTCGATGGCCGAGGGCTTCTCGGACGCGACGCGGTCGATGTACCAGACGTTCCACTCGTCGAACGAGATGTCGATCTTCTTGCTGCTGCCGCGGACAGCGCCGACGTGATCGGCCGTGGCGACGACGGACTCGATGAACCGATCGGTGTCGACCGAGGATGCCAGGAACGAGTCGATGTCGCCGTCGTGCTCCTGGTAGTAGGCGTGGCACGAGATCATGTCGACGTCGTCGTACGTGTGGGTCAGCACGACGCGCTCCCACTCGCCGAACGTCGGCATCTGCGCCCCCGACGATCCGCACACGACGAGTTCGATCGAGGGGTCGAGCTGACGCATGCCCTTGGCCGTCTGCGCCGCCAGCTTGCCGTAGTTCTCGGCGGAGCGGTGGCCGAGCTGCCACGGTCCGTCCATCTCGTTGCCGAGGCACCACACCCGCACGTCGAACGGTGCCGCGCGACCGTTGTCGATGCGCTGCTGCGCCAGGGCGGTGCCGCCGGGGAGGTTGCTGTACTCGAGCAGGTCGATGGCCTCGAGCGTGCCGCGCGTGCCGAGGTTCACCGCGAGCATCAGCTCGCTGCCGGCCTTGTCGAGCCAGTCGGCGAACTCGTGCAGGCCCACCTCGTTCGTCTCGGTGGAATGCCACGCCAGGTCGAGGCGGCGAGGGCGCTGCTCGCGCGGCCCGACGCTGTCTTCCCAGCGGAAGCCCGAGACGAAGTTGCCGCCGGGGTAGCGGATCATCGAGACGCCGAGCTCGCGCACGAGCTCGAGCACGTCGCGGCGGAAGCCCTGCTCGTCGGCTTCGGGGTGGTCGGGTTCGTAGATGCCGTCGTAGACGTGGCGTCCGAGGTGCTCGACGAAACCGCCGAAGAGGCGGCGGCGGACGGCCCCGATCGCGAAGCGGGGGTCGAGGGTCAAGCGGGCGGTGGTCATCATTGCTCCTCCGTGTTGCTTCGACCGTATCCGCTGCCCCGCCCGCGCAAAAACGTTTTCGAAACCCGCGCCCGGACGCGGCTCGGGTCGCGCCAGCGAAGACACACGATCCGCACGAAGGCACACGCAACGGCCGACCGCACCGTGTGCGTTCGACCCGAACGTGTGACCCCGCGCGCGCGAAACGCCCGCGCCGGGGCCGGGGCCGGCGCCGGCGCCGGCCCGGGGCCCGGCCCGGGGGCAGGTGTCAGATGACCTCGACGCTCCAGGGGTCGGGGCGGCCGAAACGGAACGCCTCGATCGACACCGCCTGCTCGCGCAGGAACGTCAGCAGCTCGAGGCGGCCGGCGGTGGTCACCTCGCCCGTGTACACCGTGAGCGCCGGGTCGCCACCGACGGTTTCCGCCAGCGCCACGCGCAGGGTCTCGACCGCCGCCGCCGATCCCACCAACCGCACGCGCGCGGCCCGCGGTCCCGCCGGTGCCGCGGCGACCGGGGCCGTGCCGTCGGCGGGCTCGGCATCCGGAGAACCCCCCGCCATCCGCTGCAACCACTCCCCGTCGGTCTCGACCGACACGGCGACGTTGCTCTCGCCGAGGAGGTGCCGCACGGGCCCGGGAAGGCCCACCGGGGTGCTGAGGCTGAAGGTCGACCCCGAGCGCACCGCAGCCACGAGCACGCGCAGCAGCGCCTGCCACGGCGCGTCGGCGGTAGCGCGCACCGCCACATCGACCGGGCGGTACCGCAGCAGATTGCGCTCGAGCCCGAGGCGCGAGACGTCTTTCACCCGGCCGAACTCGCGGTCCCAGGCCACGGCATCCGACAGCGCGGCCCGCCGCAGCCACTCGAACGCGGCGTAATCGAGCGTCGGCTGCGCCGCCTCGATGAGCGAGGAGATCCGGCTGTCGAGCCCGCGCAGGTGCAGCGTCGACGACGCCGGGCCCCCCGACGACGGCCGCCACGAGCCGAGGGCGACGAGCCGGTTGGGACCGCCCGACATCGCCCCGAGACCGACTCCGGCCGCACCCCAGCCGCCGAGCGGTTCGCGCTGCACGACCGCCCCGGTCGTCGGCCGGTTCACCCGCAGCACGGCGGCGTCGACGGTGGCGAGCCAGAGGTCGAGGTCGGCGACGTCGCGCGTGTGCAGGCCGGCGACGAATCCCGAGCCCACGAGGTTCTGCAGTTCGATCGCCCGCGCGAGCGTGGGAGCGTGCAGGATGCCGAGCACCGGCGCCGCGACCGCGGCCCGGGTCAGGTGCGAACCGGCGTGCACGCCGACGCGCACCCCGGGAGTCCAGTAGCGCCCCGCCGTCTCGGGTCCGAGGTCGAGTTCCCGCGGCTGCACGAGCCAGCGCTCACCGTCGGCGAGCACGGTGAGGGCGCGCCGCACGTCACCCGCGGGCTCCTCGACGAGCGGACCGACGTCGGAGAGCGGGTCGTCGGAGGGTCCGACCCGCAGCGAGGTCACGGCATCCTTCAGCTGATCGAGGAACCGCGACGAGCGCGCGGCGGCCCCCACGAGGATGACGAGCGAGGAGGCCGTCGCGGCCTGCCCCGCGCGCGCGAACGCTCCCGCGACGATGTCGGCGACGGCGCGATCGACATCGGCCGACGGGGTCACGATCACGGCGTTGCGGCCGGCGGTCAGGGCCTGGAGCGGCAGGTCGGGACGCCAGCCGAGGAACCGTTCGGCCGTCGTCCGCGCCCCCGACAGCAGCACCCGGTCGATCCCGGGATGCACGACGAGCGCCCGGCCCGACGCCTCTTCGTTCAGGTCGACGTAGGCGAGCACGTCGCGGGGCACCCCGGCCGCCCACAGCGCCTCGGCCACGACCGCGCCCGCACGGCGCGCGCGCGGCGACGGGGTGAGCACGACCCCCGACCCGGCGGCGAGCGCGGCGAGGGTCTCGGCCGCGCACAGGCCGACCGAGGAGTTCCAGCGCGGCGCGACGACCGTGACCCGATCGGGCACGAACACCGCCCCGGCCACCCGGTCCAGCTCCTTCACGGTCGCGGCGTAGTAGGCCGCCGCGTCGACGGCGACGCTCACCTCGCCGTCGGCCTCGGCGAACAGGGCCCCGCCCTCGGACGCCAGCACCTCCACCAGCGCCGCGCGGTGCTCGTCGAGAGAGCGGGATGCCGCCTGCAGCACGCTCGCGCGTTCGACGGCGGGCAGCGCTCCCCACGCCTCGGCCGCGTCGCGGACACGGGAGATGACGGCGTCGAGTCCGGCCTGGTCCTCGACCCGCCCGGCCGCGGCGGTGGCATCGCCCGCCGTGGAGCCGGCAACGGCGCCGAGGACGCTGTGCGCCCAGGCGCGGTCCTCGGCCACGGTGGGGTCGGTGCCGGCGCTGTTGCGGAACCCGGGGGCGGACCCGGAGAGCTCGGTCGTCTCGCGCGCCGAGAACACCGCGGTGTCGACGAACGCCTGCCCGCCGAAGAGCATCTGCTGCACGTCGGGGCCGAGCGCCGAGGTGTCGCCGGGGGCGGCGTCGCGCGCGATTCCCAGGACGGCCTGGGTGAGCCCCGGATCGGCGGGGTCGTCCAGGGCGGGGTCGCGCAGGATCGCCCGATCGGGCACGGGGCGACGCTGCGGAGTCCGGGCCGCCGCGGGCGACGTCGGACCGGCGTCGAGAGCCGCGGTCAGCCGCGCGGCCGGATCGGGGTCCTCGGGGGGTGTGCGGCGCGCGACGCGCGCGGCGAGCCGGGCGATCACCGCGTCGGCCTCGTCGGGGTGCACCACCGGCACCAGAGCGGGGTACTCGTCGCCGGGAATCCACGTCGCGCCCCGCGGCACGGCGAGGGCGATGCTCCCCTCCTCCGAGTCGTCGAGCGCGCGCACGAGAGCGGCGCGCACGGGGTCGGCGGTGGCGAACTCGACCGTCAGCCCTCGCGCGGCGCGGCGCCCGAGCGCCTCCCGCACGGCCACGACCGTGAGGGCGTCGAGGTCGGCGGTCGTGGTCGCGGCGGGGGCTGCCCATCCGTGGCGCGCCGCACGCAGGGCATCGTCGGTGTCGGGAAGGGCGTCGTCGAGGCGGACCGCGAGCGAGCCACCGCCCTCGGCCACGCGCACCCGTGCCCACGCCGAGAGCTCGCGCAGAGCGTCCACCGATTCGGGCACGGCGACGGGGAGCGCGATGCCGGCGACCGCCGAGCGCAGCCGTTCTTCCTCGAGCACGCGCGTGAGGACGGCGACCGTGAGGTCGAGATCGTCGCGCCCCTCCACCACCAGCATCACGCGGGTGTCCGCCGCGGCCGCGTCGAGGAACAGGGGCAGCAGACGCTCGGCCGCGTGCTCGACGTCGGCGTCGAAGGCCCACGACGACAGCCCCGTCACGACATCGCCCACGGCGACCGACACGCGATCGACGTCCGCCCGCTCCACGAGGGTCCGGATGCCATCGAGCCGGCGCCGCGCCGCGGACTCGCCCCGCACGGCGGGGCCGAGGAGCAGCAGGTCGGGGATCTCGCCCGCGGCGCGCGCGGCCTCGAGCGCGGGGCCGAGGCGCTCACCACGGGCGTCCACGAACAGGGGCGCGAGGGCGTCGGCGAGGGCTCGGCGGGCGAGGGGAACCGCGGGCGTGGGGAGCACGGGGGCGACCGCGCCCCCGACCTGCACGGCACCGCGCACGAGCCACGGCAGCGACGCCGGAACATCGCCGGCGAGCCGGTGCAGAGCCGCGGCGGGGGCGGTGGTGCCCTCGGGGCGCAGGATGCCGTCGGCAGCGGCGGCGAGGAAGGTCGCGGCCGCCGGATCCGCGACCACCGGCGGGGTGGGGTCGCTGTTCTCCGCGAACGCCGCGACGTGAGCGACCGCCCGCTCGACCACATCGGAGGAGAGCCGGGAACCGTGCGTGTTCGGGTCGTTCTCGCTCATGTTCCCCAGCCTAGGCACCCACCGCGCGCGCCCCCGGCGGCCCGCCGCGGACCGGGGAACTCCCCGTGCGCCCCGGGCGGGCGCGACGGCCGAGGCCCCGGCTCCGCACGACGTGCGGCCGGGGCCTCGGCGTTCCGCTCAGCGCGCGTCGGCGCGGCGGCGACGACGGATCGTCAGTCCGACGAGGATCGCGAGCAGCCCCAGCGCGGCGGCGACGGTCGACACCGCGCCTCCCGTGACAGCCAGCGGCGAACCGGCGTCCGGTGCGGCCGGACCGCCCGTCGACGGGGGCACCGGGCCCGGGGTCGCCGCCGCGCGAATCTCGACCGAGACCGCCACCCGCTCGTCACCGATCAGCGCGACCACCTCGTGCGCGCCCGCCGGCACGGTCGCCGGCAGCGTGACGTTCACCCGGAACGCCCCGTCGGCGTCGGTGCGCACGACCCCCAGGTCGATCGGTGTCGAGTGCAGTTCGAGCAGGCCGTCGGCCTCCGCCGACCACCCCGCGCCCGACACGGTGATCACGCCGCCCGCCACGAGGTCGCCCGACACCGACAGCGTCGGGTCGCCGGCGCCGGCACCCACCGATGCCGAGCCGGTGCCGCCGACATTCCCCGCCGCGTCGACGGCTCGGTACGACACCGTGGTCACCCCGGCCGGGACGGGCACGTCGGCCGAAGCCCCCGACACCGCGGTCCACTCCCCGGCATCGCCGATGCGGTACTCGAGGCGGTCCACCCCCGACCCGCTGTCGGCGCCCGCGAGGCGGACCGTCCGGGTCGTGGCATCCATCTCGCTCACCACGGTCGGGGCCGTGCGGTCGACGCGGATCACGGCGGGGACGGATGCCGAGACGTTGCCGGCGGCATCCGTCGCCCGGAAGGCGAGCGTCGTGGTTCCGTCGGCCGGGGTGAGCGCGCCGGTGTACGCCGCCCACGTGGTTCCGCCGTCGGTGCTGACCTCCACACGGGGCGCGTCGTCGGTGTCGTCGGTCGCGGTCGCCGACACCGAGACGGGCGAGACGAACCACCCGTTCGTTCCGTCGGGCGCGCCCGGCGAGGTGGACACCGTCACGGTCGGAGCCTGAGTGTCGGGCGTCCGCGTGTGCATGCGCAGGAACGTCACCGAATACGGCGCGAACGTGCGCGTGAAGCTCCCGCTCACGGTGACCTCCGACGTCTGCGGCGCCACGGGCGTGGCATCCGCCGTGTTCACCGCCGACGGCGCGGCCGACAGAACCGTCATCTGGGCGGTCGGCAGCACCTCGAGGCCGCCGAGATCGACCCGCGTCGCGGCCTCCTTCGCCTGGGCGTTGACGACCTTGAGGATGACGTCGCCGGTCGCGTCGTCTTTCGTCATGACCTGGGCGAAGGGCTCGACCGCCGTGTTCGTGAAGCGTCCGGCCTGCTGCCCGTCGACGAACAGCGTCACCTCGGGTCCGCGCACCTGGATGCGCAGGTCGTAGGTGCGGCCGGTCGTGACGCGCGGCGTCCCGGTGTCGGTCAGGATCGACTTCGTCCCCCCGACCGCCTTCTCAACGACGCTGCGGGTGTTGCCCCAGCCGCCGAGGTTCCACCATAGGTAGTCGCCCGCTCCCTGCACGCCGAATCCGACGAGGAAGCCCTCGGCCCCGGCGAGCTTGGTCGCCTTCAGCGACAGGTCGTAGTCGGTGGCCTCCAGGGCGGGGCCGGCGACGAGGGTGTTGTTCGCCGTCGTCGACGACTGCACGTAGCTGCCGTCCGCCGCCGACCACGAGCCCGCGTTCGCGAGCGGCGTCCAGCCGTCGGCGTTGGTGTCCGAGAAGTCGTCCGCGAAGAGCGTCTCACCGTCGGGCGTCGTGACCTTCACGTCGTCGTAGCGCGCGGAGGTGCTCCAGGTAGACAGCCCCACGGCTCCGGCAAGACCAGTGGATGCCAGATCCCCGGCCGCCGTGGTCGGCACGACGCGGTCGCCCGTGTTGCGCATGAACAGCTTCTGCACCTCGTAGTTGGCCGAGCCCCACACCTGGTCACGGTCGAACCAGATGAGGTCGGGCCGCCACTGCGTGCTGCTCTGGTCGGCCAGGAGCGGCGCGTACGAGGCCATCTTCACCACGTCGGCGTTGCGCTCGAGACCCGTCATGTAAGCGGCCTCCGACAGCGCGTTGAAGAAGCGGTTGTCGCGCGAGGCGTACTCGCCGATCCACACGTCGGGTCCGTTGCGGTCGTACGCGTCGTAGCGGGCGTTGTGCGAGAGGAACCACGACGGGTCGCGGTAGTAGTGCTCGTCGACCATGTCGACCTTCTCGGCCCGGTTCTGCGCCCAGTGCTTCTCGAAGGTCGCGCCCTCGGCGTCGGGCCCCGAGTTGCTGATGAGGATCATGGCCGGGTACTTCTCCTTGATGGCATCCCGGAACTGCACGAAGTTCGCCATGAACGCCTCGGGGTAGTTCTCCTCGTTGCCGATCTCGATGCGGTCGAGACCGAACGGTGCGGGGTGCCCCATGTCGGCGCGGAGCTTGCCCCACGTCGTGTCGACACCGCCGTTGGCGAACTCGATGAGGTCGAGCGTGTCCTGGATGTGGCGCTCGAGCAGCGCCGGGTCGGTCGGCTGGAGCGCCTGGCCGCAGCCGTTCAGCAGCGCGGGCACGTCGGGCACGGGTTTCGCCCCGATGTCCTCGGCGAACTGGAAGTACTCGTAGTAGCCGAGGCCGAGCGACTGGTTGTAGCCCCAGAAGTTGGCGTTCGTTGCCCGGGTCTCCACCGGTCCGACGCTGTCCTTCCACTGGTACGACCGCGCACGCTGGTAGCCGGATGCCGCCGAGTAGTCCTCGTGACTGTTGACGTTGACGATGCAGCCGCCGGGGAAGCGCACGAACTTCGGGTGCAGGTCGGCGATCTTCTGCGCGATGTCCTTGCGCAGCCCGTTCGGGCGCCCCTGGAAGGTGTCGCGCGGGAAGAGCGAGACCTCGTCCAGACGCAGCTTGCCCGCGCCCCCGGCCTGCACGCGCAGACGGGCGCGGTCGGTCGTCGCCGTCGCCGTGACGGTTCCGGTGTACTTCACCCAGCCGTCGCCGGCCACCGTGGCGGTGAACGGGTCGGAGAGCGGAGTCCCGTCGGCGGAGCGCAGCACGACCGAGACGGGGGTGCCGGCCGGAGCCGTCGTGCGTGCCCAGAACGACACGTCGTAGAGCGCGCCCGAGGTGAGCGCGATGCCGGTGTCGAACCCGGCGTTCTCCACGCCGTAGGTGCCGGCCCCCGTGCTCGTCAGGTCGAGCTGCAGGTACGTGCGGTTGCGCTCGTTCATGCGGGAGGCGTCGGTGACGGGCTTCGCCGAGCCGCTGCCCCCGGCGCCCACGGGCGTCCACGCGGTCATGCCGGTGAAGTCGCGGTTGTCGACGGGGAGGAACTCGAACGAGCGGTTGCGCACGAGCTCGGCGTAGAGCCCGCCGTCGGCGGCGTTGTTGATGTCCTCGAAGAACACGCCGTACATCTCGTCGGAGATCTCCGCCCCCTCCTCCTCGGGAGCGGCGGTGATCGAGTAGTCCGCGGTCTCGTCGGTCGGGTACGCCGCGATCAGCCGCTGCTGTTCCTCCGCGGTGATCGGCAGCACCGTGCCGTGACGCGGACGGCTGGGAAGCTCGGCATCCGTCACCGACGTCCAGGTCCCCGACGCGATGTCGCGGGTCTCGAACATCAGGTAGCCCTGGCCGCCGTGGTAGCTCGGCTGGTCGATGAGCATGTACCAGTGACCGGCCTCGGCGTTGTCGGCGAACACCGTGGGGCCTTCGCCGTTGGTGAACGTGCCGCCCCAGGGGTTGGGCTGGCCGACGCCGATCTGCTCCTTGACGAGCTGCCAGCCGGGGGTCGAGGTGGTCGTCGGAAGCGAGCCGGTGACGGTCGCGGTGAGGTCGGTCGACTTCTCCTGACGGACGGTCATGGATGCCTCGTCCTTGATGAACCGGTAGAAGACGTCGCCGTCCCGCACGATCGTGGCGTCGATCGTGCCCTTGCCCGCGCCGCGCTTCACATCGACCCAGGGCGTCGGCTCGCTGAAGGTGACGAAGTCGCGCGTGGTGACCATCATCATGCGGTTGTAGCTGTCGGCCGCGCTACGCCCGTCGGTCGAGGCGCTCGGGTACAGGTTCGAGGCCCAGTAGACGACATACTCGCCGCGGTCGGGATCCCACGTGGCCTCGGGTGCCCAGGTGTTGCCCGCGAGGGCGCTGGAGACCGTGATCTGCCGCAGCGGGCTCCAGGTCACCAGGTCGTCGGACTGCCAGACGTTGAGCGCGCGGCTCCCCACCTCCTGCGCGCGGCCGAAGTCGCCGTTGTAGCGGTCGAACATGTTCAGGTCGGTGGACAGCATGTAGAAGCGGTCACCGTCGGGCGAGCGCAGCACGAACGGGTCGCGGATGCCTTCCTCCCCCTGGTCGGAGGTGAGGACGGGCTTTCCGTCGTTGAGCGTGAGCCAGCTCCGGGGGTCATTGCCGCGGCTCGTCGCGAACGAGATCTCCTCGTCGGTCGTCGTGCTCTCGCCGGTGAAGAAGGGGAAGAAGTAGGCCCCGAGCTCCTGCTCCTCGGGCAGTGGCTGCACCGCGAGGGAGAAAGCGCGCGTGGCGGAGCTGGATCCCTTGCTCACGGTCGCGGTGACCTCGACCGTCTTCGCCGCGGCGCCCGTCGCGGGGCGCGTGACCTCGCCGGTGACCGAGACGACCGAGGGATCGGACGAGGTCCACGACACCGTCGTCCCGTTCGAACCCGACGTCGGCAGGGTCACGTTGCCGCGCACATCGTCGGCCCCGGGAATGGCGAGCGCGGCGGCCGCGGCATCCACGTCTTCCTGGTTCGACGGCGTTCCCTGCGCCACGAGCGCCGTCACCTCGTCGTCGGTCAGCGCGCTGTCGAAGATCGCGACCTCGCGAACCCCGCCCTTCCAGAGGCGGTCGGGGTACGACGACTTGCCGATATAGGCCACGAGGTCGGAACCGAAGTCGGCGACGGTGCGCGTGGTGGCGACGGTGCCGATCTTGGTGTCGTCGATGTACGCGGTGATCGAGGTGGGGGTGATCACGGTGGTGTACAGGGCCCAGTCGGTCGTCGCCGCCGGCCCCGGGATGCCGCGGGACCCGTTGGTCGGAGCGATCCCGCTCTCAAGGGTCCACGGCTGCGCGATGCGCGGACCGTCGGTCACCACCGACTTGACCCGCCCCGCGGGGTTCGCGGGGTTCAGCAGCCAGTACTGCTGCGGCAGGTTCTCGGTGGTGCCGAAGAACATCGCGGCCTGGTTCCCCGCGCCGGTGCGGTCCTGCAGCCAGGCCGACACGGTGACCGTGCTGCGGCCGTCGAAGAGCCCGGTCGGCAGCTGGACGTACGCGGCGGTGGAGCCGGCCGCGCCACCGGGGAGCGACAGGGCGTCTCCCTCGACGGTGAACCCGGTGCCGCGGATCGCGGCGTCGTGGCCGTTGCCCGAGGCGTCGGGAACCGTCGTCCCGCTCGTGTCCGCGAAGTCGTACGACGCGACGGGGGTGGGAAGGGGCGCCGCGGCGGCGCCGACGGCGGGGACGACACCGCTCAGCAGAACGGCGGCGGTGGCGAGAATGGAGCCGGCGCGGCGGAACGTCCTCCCGCGCGCAGCCTCATCGGTGTGGGGGCGTGACAGCACCAAGATCGTCCTCCTCGACGATGGGTGTCCGGCAGGGCCGGTGGGGAACCGCTCCAATTGTGAGCGCTCACTTTGCACCATCTTCGATGCGCCCAGGAGGCCTGTCAATCACTGTTTTGCGTGGAATCGCTCCCACCCCGGTCGAGATGTGAGGCCTCACACTCCAGGGGGAGTGTTTCCCCGATCACGCGTCGCGTCGACCACCCCGGCTCCTGTTCGCTACTGTCTCCTCATCCCGATCCGTTGGAGCTTCCGCATGGCCCAGACCTTCACCGATATGCCGCTCGAGCTGCTGCGCGAGTACCGCCCCGACCTCACGGAGCCGGCGGACCTCGACGCGTTCTGGTCCGAGACGCTCGCCGAGGCGCGCGCCGCCGCCCGGCCCGCCACCCTGACCCCCGTCGACGGCCCCGTCCGCGCCCTCTCGGTGAGCGACCTCACCTTCACCGGGTTCGCCGGCGACGAGATCCGCGGCTGGGTCGTGCGCCCCCACGGCGACGAGGTGCTGCCGGCGGTCATCGAGTACATCGGCTACGGCGGCGGCCGCGGCCTCCCCGGCGACAAGATCGCGTGGGCGGCCGCCGGCTACGTGCACGTCATCATGGACACTCGCGGCCAGGGCTCCGGCTGGAGCATCGGCGACACCCCCGACCCGCACGGATCCTCCGCCGCCCACCCCGGCGTGATGACCCGCGGCATCCTCGACCCTCGCGACTACTACTACCGACGCCTGTACACCGACGCCGCGCGCCTAGTCGACGTCGTCCGCGACCTGCCGGGGGTGGATGCCACCCGCATCGCCGTTGCGGGAGGGAGCCAGGGCGGCGCGCTCGCGATCGCCGCAGCGGCTCTCTCCGGCGACGCCGTCGCCGCGGTCATGCCCGACGTGCCGTTCCTGTGCGACATCCCGAACGGGATCGTTCGGACTCCCTCGCCGCCGTTCACCGAGGTGACGCGGTGGCTCTCGATCCACCGCGACGACACCGCGGCGGCGCTGCACACCCTCTCGCACATCGACGCGGCGATCCTCGCCCGCCGCATTCGCGTGCCCGCGTTCTTCTCGGTGGCACTGATGGACGACATCGTGCTGCCGTCGGGCGTGTTCGCGGCCTTCCACGGCCTGGCATCCGACGATGCAGCGATCGAGGTGTACCCCTACAACGGCCACGAGGGCGGCGGAACACGGCACTGGGCGCGCCAGGTCGCGTGGCTCGACGCGCGCTTCGGCCGGGGCTGATCCGGCCGCCGGGCCTCACACGGAGTCAGGTACTCCCGGGCTCGGCGACCGGAAGAGCCGCATCTCGCGGATGAGGCCCTCCACGCGCCCGCGGACCTCGTCGCGCACGCGGGCGATCCCCGTGTCGTCGAGCAGCAGGGGGTCGTCGAGGTCCCAGTCCATGTAGCGCCGGCCCGGATACACCGGGCACGCGTCGCCGCAGCCCATCGTCACGACGTAGTCCGCCGCCTGCACGACCTCGTCCGTCAGGGGCTTCGGGTACTCGTCACCGAACGGCACACCGACCTCGGCGAGCGACCGGACGATGCGCTCGTCCATCTCGCCGGCGGGGTCGGACCCCGCGGTCCGCACGTGCACCGCGCCACCGGCGAGGTAGCGGAGGTAGGCCGCGGCCATCTGCGACCGACCCGAATTCTGCACGCAGACGAAGAGCACCTCCGGAGTGTCCCGGAGCACGAGGCCGTTCGCCGACGCGAGGGCGTCGAGGCGGTCGGCGGCATACCGCGCGGTGAGCATCGGCAGATGAGCCCGCACGCGGGCGCGACGACTGATCAGGGCGTAGCTTTCGGCGACGTACCGCGACACCGTCTCCGCGCTGAAGGTCGAGCTGAAGCGGTACGTCAGATCACGGGCGATGCTCTCGATGGCATCCGGCAGGACGGTGAGGCGGACGTCGGGGTTCACGACCGAGAGGGCGGGAGACCCCGTCGCCAGCAGCCGACCGAACCGAACCCAGGCGTCGGCCGTGAGCGTTCGCTCGCCGGTCGCGCTGACACCGACAATTCCCCCCTCTTCGAGGCGCGCGATCGCGTCACTCACCGCGAGGGTCGACGTCTGCAGCACCTCGGGGATCTCGGCGTCCGGTGTTCCCGCGGCGATGGCGCTGAGGACGCGCAGCACCCCCGTGTCGCCGAGGACGGCCGCCTGTGCGGCGCGCACTCGCGCGGCGTCGGCCCCGAGGGGCCGCCCCACCCGATGGGTGCCGCCGCCGCTCGTCACCGCAGCAGATCCTCGATCGCCGCGAGGCGGTCGGGCGCGACCGACAGCCAGATGTACTTGCCGGACCGAGTGCGCACGAGGAGCTCGTCCTCCACCAGAATCCGCACGTGATGGGTCACCGTGGGTTGGCGAAGCCCGAGCGCGTCGGCCAGCTGCCCCACCGTCGCGCGGCCGTCGGCGGAGTCGAGCACCACGCTGAGCAGCTGCAGACGTGTGGGGTCGGCGACGACGCGGAGCGTACGCGCCAGCACCTCGGCGGTGGACCGCTCCAGGCGCGGCCGAGCCGGTTCGGAACCGGCGGGCAGGGACGCAGACGAAGGCACACGCTCAGCCTAGAACGAGATAGACAAAGATCTATCTCACCTCTCGTTTTCACATAGATGTTCATCTATAATCAGTCGTGGTGAAGGAGGTCCAATGTCGAACAATTCACTCACCGCCCAGACGCCCGATGCCGAGATCCCGCCGCACGTCGGCCGACGCCAAGAGTCCCTGCTGGCCGCGGACGCGGTGCTCAGCAGGGCCGCGGCACGACTCGCCCATCATTTCGCGGGGATGGTGAGCGAGGAGACGGTGGAACGCGTCGTGTTCGAGTCCTACACGGCGCTCGGTCGCACCGCCCGGGTGTCCTCGCTCCTGCCGACGCTGGCCGAGAAGTTCGCCCGCGACCGCCTCACCGCGCTCGCTCAGTCGCGCGGCCTCGTGGCCAAACCCGTCCCCGAGATCCTCTTCGTCTGCGTCCAGAACTCCGGCCGTAGCCAGATGGCCGCCGCTCTCACCCGCCACCTCGCGGGCGGTCGCGTCCACGTCCGCTCCGCGGGATCACAACCGGCCGAGCACCTTCTCCCCCACGTGGTGCTCGCGCTGCAGGAAATCGGGGTGGACGTGTCGGAGGAGTTCCCGAAGCCGTTGACCGACGACGTGGTCCGCGCGGCGGACGTCGTCGTCACGATGGGGTGCGGTGACGCGTGCGCCGTCTACCCGGGGAGGCGCTACCTCGACTGGCATCTGACCGATCCCGCCGGCCTCTCCCTCGAGGGAGTCCGGGAACTCCGCGACCACGTGCAGGTGCTCGTCGAGGATCTGATCGCGCAGCTCGCCCCCGCCGACGCGGAGAGCGGGACCCCCGGCGTCCGTACGCTCGCCAGCTAGCTCAGCGCCACTCGCTCGGCGCGGGGCGCTTCGTCGAGGGCAGGGCGGACGCGGCCGCCCACTCGTGCACCCACGGCTCGATGTCGGGCAGCCCCTCGGGGCGCCCGACCGCCGCGAACAGTTCGTCGTGGGGCACGGTGCCGCCCGAGCGCCGCAGAATGCGCGCGCGGATGATCGCCCGGGCAAAGATCTCCCCGTCGACCACCGCGCGGTGCTCGAGATAGACCGCGCGGTCGTCGTGCCCGAGCAGGCGCGTCTCGAGGTCGAAGCGCTGCCACAGCTCCAGCGAACGGCGGAACGTGATCGTTTCGGCCCCCACCACCGCGTACCACCCGTGCGCCTTCATCGCTCCGGCGAGGCCCGTCCGCGTCAGCAGGTCCCAGCGCCCGAGGTCGAACAGCGACAGGTATCGGCCGTTGTTGAGGTGGCGCAGCACGTCGATGTCGGTCGGCAGCACGCGCAGCGGCATCCGACCGATCGTGTTCGGATCGATCGGTCCCTCGCGGCGCAGACGTCGCCGCGCGCGGAGGAGGACGAGCAGGGTGCGCCAGAGAACGTTCACGACCGGCGAGCGTAGTGATGTCCCTAGAGATGAGCGATTCTCTTGTGTCGAGCCGACAAAGCGACGGCACCCCCGGCCCGCGCCGGGCGGGTGCTGCTCGCTACTGTTGTCGCGTGACCGACGCCGACGCCGCGGTATCCGCGCCCGCCGCCCCTGCCGCGCCGCCCCGCCCGAAGCTCGTGCTGACGGCGCTGATCCTCGGAGCGTTGGTGTGCAACATCAACCTCGCGGCGGCCAATATCGCGTTGCCCGACATCGGCGACGCCTTCGGGGCGGGGCAGACGGCCCTGAACCTCGTCGCCGTCGGCTGCTCTCTCGGCCTCGCCATGTCGGTGCTGTACCTCGGCGCTGTCGCCGACCGCTACGGACGCAAGCAGCTGCTGCTGATCGGCCTGGCATTCACGGTGGTCCTCAGCTTCGTCGCCGCGTTCGCGTCCTCCGTCGAGATGCTCGTCGTCGCGCGCATCCTCACCGGTATCGCGGCGGGCATGGCGTACCCGGTGACGCTCTCACTGATCACGGCGCTGTGGGGTCCGGGAAAGCAGCGCACCGTCGCCATCGCGCTGTGGTCGGCGGTCAGCGCGACCGCGACCGTGATCGGATCGGTCCTCGCCGGCATCTTGCTGCTGTGGCTGTGGTGGGGTGTCGCCTTCCTGCTCGCGGTGCCGTTCGCGATGGCGGCGGTCATCCTCGCGTGGCTGTTCGTCCCGTCGCATGTCGCCGAGAACGACGACAAGGTCGATCACCTCGGTGGCGTGATCTCCGTGTTCATGATCGGCTCGATCGTGCTCGGGCTGTCGACGGTGTTCGTGCCGACCACGCGCACGTTCGGCGTCATCCTGCTGATCTCCGCTGCCGTTCTGATCGCGCTCTTCGCGTGGCGCCAGCTGACCGCGCGGAGCCCCCTCTACGACCTGAAGGTCGCGCGGCGCCGCACGTTCTGGGCTCCCGCGGCCGCCGGACTCATCGTCTTCGGCTCGCTCATGGGCGCGATGTTCGTCGGGCAGCAGTTCCAGCAGAACATCCTCGGATACTCGACCCTGGAGGCATCCCTCTCGATCGTCCCCGCCGGCGTCGGTCTGCTCCTGGTCGCCCCGCAGTCGGCACGGCTCGTCCTCACTCGGGGGTCCCGCTTCACGATGATGCTCGGGTACGGGTTCGTCCT
Source organism: Microbacterium sp. ZW3a (assembly GCF_057167165.1). Taxonomy (NCBI): domain Bacteria; kingdom Bacillati; phylum Actinomycetota; class Actinomycetes; order Micrococcales; family Microbacteriaceae; genus Microbacterium; species Microbacterium sp. ZW3a. The sequence continues at coordinate 2,854,811 of NZ_CM169903.1, forward strand.
GGTCGGGTTCGTCACGATGCTCTTCTGGAACGAGACCACGCCGTTCTGGTACGTCTCGATCGCCTACCTCGTGATCGGGATCGGAGCGGGCTTCGCGATGACCCCGGCCTCCCGCGCCATCACCGAGTCCACCCCCGTGCGTCGGATCGGCATGGCCTCTGCCACCGCGGACCTGCAGCGCGACCTCGGCGGATCGGTCATGCAGGGCGTACTGGGCGCCATCCTCGCCGCCGGTTTCGCGCACGCGTTCGCCAAGCTCATCTCGGAGTCGTCCGAGGCATCGAGCATCAGCGACCAGGTCACCGCAGCGCTGCAAGCGTCGTACGCCTCAGCGGTGCATGTGGCCGACCAGTACCCGGAGTACAAGGACCAGATCATCCAGGCCGCGCAGCAATCGCTCATGACCGGAGCAATCGCCGCCTACGCCGTGGGTGCAGTCGCGATCGCCCTCGGCGCTGCGGTGGCGTGGTTCTTCCTGCCGGGGAAGTCGAGTGAGCTCGAGCTCATCGCCTCGTACGAGCGAGCGGATGCCGCCCGCGCCTGAGAGAGGGAACGGCGATTCCTTTGTGAGCTGCCGACGCATCGGCGGGATCCGGTTCGCGCGGCGGATACACCCAGGCGACCAGGACGACCGAGACGATCATCAGCAGGAACCACGACGTGAGCTTCGACGCGTCGACCGGATGCCATCCCGCCACCTGCGACGGATACAGCCAGGCCCCCGCGTACGTGGCGATGTTCTCGGCGAGCCAGATGAACAGCGCCACTCCGGCGAAGGCGAGCAGGAGTGGCATCCGGAATGTCCCTCGGAAGAAGCGGAAGTGCAGGGTCGTCCGCCACCACAGCGCGACCACCGCGAGGATGAGCACCCACCGGAGGTCGACGATCCAGTGGTGGGTGAAGAAGTTGGCGTAGATCGCGGCGGCCACGATCGCGGTGAGCCACCGCCGCGGATAGCGCGAGAACCGCAGGTCGAACAGGCGGTAGACCCGCACCATGTAGCTGCCGACCGCGGCGTACATGAAGCCGCTGTAGAGCGGAACGCCGCCCACTCGCAGCACGCCGTCGGCCGCGTACATCCAGGATCCGACGTCGGTCTTGAACAGCTCCATGAGCGTTCCGACAATGTGGAACAGCACGATCACGCGCAGCTCGCGCAGCGTCTCGAGCCGCCCGACGAGCATGCCGACCTGGATGAGAACCGCGGCGATCGTGAGGGCGTCGTTGCGCGCGAGCGCCGCATCGTCGGGGTACCAGAGCTTCGCGGCGAGCAGGACCGCGAGCAGGGCCACGCCGAACACGCACGCCCACGCCTGCTTGAGCACGAAGACCGCGAACTCGACCAGTCGCGCGCGGGCTCCCGTCTCGGGCGCGGAGCGCAGCAGACGGTTTGCAAAGGCGTCGATACGCGCCTCGACCGAGGTGAGGGCCGGGCGCGCGGTCATGCCCGGGATCGTGGCACGGGAGTCTGGCAGGATGCCGAAGCCTTACCGCATCGCGCCGGTCGCCCGAACCGATTTCACCGTCGCCGAGCACCCGCGTAGAGTCGCGCCATGACTGCGGAGACCCGAACCGACATCGTCGTCCGTCCGGTGCGCGATGTGGATGCCGAGGCCCTCGGCCGCGTGCACGCAACGTGCTGGCACGAGACGTACGACCACCTCATCAGCACGGCCGCCCTCGAGGCGGTTTCCCCCAAGCGCCTGGCCGAGCTCTGGACCCACTGGGCCTCCCAGGGCGACGACTACCGCATGCACGCCGCGCTCGTCGACGGCGACATCGTCGGCTTCGTCGGCTCGGGCCCGGCCCGCGACGACGACGCGCCGCGCCCGCGCGAGCTCTACTTCATCTACCTCCTCGACCAGTTCCACGGCACCGGCATCGGCCAGCAGCTCTTCGACGCCGCCGTCGAAGAGGGCGAGGGACTCTACCTCTGGGTCGCCGACGACAACCCGCGCGCGCACCGTTTCTACACGCGCAACGGCTTCGCGCTCGACGGTGCGACCCAGGTGCAGCCCTTCCTCGGTGAGGAGCTCACCGAGGTGCGTTTCGTCCGCTGACGTGCTGCAGATCTGGGCCCTCGCCGGCATCGGTGAGATCTCACCGGGAACCGACCTGGTCGCGGTGATCCACGAAGCCGCGGGCGACACGCTTCGCGACGGCGACATCGTCGTGGTCACGAGCAAGATCGTCTCGAAGGCCGAGGGGCGCATCCTCCGGGCCGATGACCGCGAAGACGCGATCACGCGCGAGACCGTGCGGCTCGTGGCATCCCGCACTTCTCCCTCGGGGCACGTCACGCGCATCGTCGAGAACCGGCTCGGGATCGTCTCGGCCGCCGCCGGCGTCGACGCGAGCAACACCCCCGAGGGCACCGTGCTGCTGCTGCCCGAAGACCCCGACGCCTCGGCGCGCGCTCTGGCGGCGGGGCTGCGGGCGTCCACGGGCGCCCGCGTCGGGGTGCTCATCACCGACACGCTCGGCCGTGCGTGGCGCGAGGGGCAGACCGATCACGCGATCGGCGCCGCGGGGGTGCACGTGTTCGAAGACCTTCGCGGAACCACGGATGCCGAGGGCCGCCCGCTCGTCGTGACGCTGCCGTGCGTCGCCGACGAACTGGCCGCGGCCACCGACCTCGTCAAGGGCAAGGCCGCGCGGTTGCCCGTCGCGATCGTGCGCGGTCGCCCGGATCTCGTCGGCGACCTCGATCTGCCGGGCGCGCGATCGATCGTGCGGGATGCCGCGCACGACATGTTCCGCCTGGGGGCCGACGAGGCGTATGCCGAGGGGCTGGCGGCCGGGGTGGCGTCCGTCGACCCGTGACCGAGCAGACGGTGCGTTCGACGCCTCGTGGCCTGGCTCTGGCGGGCTCGGACCTCGCCCGCCCCTGACCCGGGGCGATGTCGGACCCCCTCGTTAGTGTTCGAGCATGGGAATCCGCACACCGCTGAGCGACCGGCCGATGCCGGTCGATCCGTGGGGTGGAGCACCCGAACCTGGGGAAGCTGAGATGCAGGCGGCTGCCGACTCGGCGTGGGCGGTCGAACTCGGTCTGAGCGACGAGCTCGACGCGGGGTGTGCAGACGTCAGGTCGCCCCACGATGCCGCCTCCGTCGCCGCTCGGCTCCTCGACCGACTCGATGACCGTGCCCGCGAGCGGCATCGCGCGACGTCCGCCGAATACGGTCTGATCCATCGCATCCTCGTCAATGCGGTCGCCGACCCCGAGCCCTGGGTCGGACCCGACCCCACGCTCGACGGTATCTGGCACGATCCGCGCGGGCGCACGGCCGCCGCGGTCCGGCGCGACCGGATCGACATGGCCGAACGCGCAGCGGTCGCCGAAATCGCCGTTCGTCTGCGCGTGGCCGAGCAGACGGTGCGCACGCGCGCCGCGCACGCCGAGACCCTGCGCGCACGCTGCCCGCGCCTCTGGGCCGCGTTTGCCGACGGAGACGTGTCCGAACGCCACGCGGTCGAGACCGCCCGGCTGGCGGCCTCCCTCCCCGACGATGCTGATTCGTGGGAGGCGTTCGACACCGGCGTCCTCGATCGCGCGCTCCGGCTTCCTCCGGCCCGGTTCGCTGTCTCGGCCCGTGTGCTGCGCGAGCGGGTGCACGCCGAGTCGATCGAGATCCGCCACCAGCGGGCCCGGCGCGACCGGGGCGTGTGGATGACGGCCGAGCTCGACGGCATGGCAACGCTCACCGCGCTGCTCCCCGCCGACCGGGCGGCAGACGCGATGACGCGGGTCGACCGGCTCGCTCGCCACCTGAGCACGGCGCCCGACGAAGAGCGCACGCTCACCCAGCTCCGCGCCGACGCGTTCGCGGATCTCCTCACGGGGTCGACGCGCTCTGAGGCGAGCGGCCTCGCGGCCTGCCCCGGTCTCGGCGCGAGCACCGGTCTCGGCGCGGGCCCCGGTCTCGGCGCGGGCACCGGTCTCGGCGCGAGCACCGGTCTCGGCGCGGGTTCCGCGCCCGCCGCCGGCCCTGCGCCGGGCGCCGGCCCCACGCCGGCCGCCGGCCCCGGCGTCGTCGTCACGATCCCCGTGCTCACCCTGCTCGGTGCCGACACGACACCGGCGACGCTCGACGGTTACGGCCCCATCGACCTCGATACCGCACGACGTCTCGCGGGCGAGGCGACGTCGTGGATCCGCGTCCTCACCCATCCGGTCACCGGCGCACCCCTCACCCTCGACCGAACGGCCTACCGCGTGCCCGCCGCGCTCCGCCGCTGGCTCGGCATCACCTCGCCGACGTGTGTCTTCCCCGGCTGCGGGCGCCCCGCCCGAGAATGCGACCTCGACCACCTGCGAGCCTGGGGCGAGGGCGGCCCCACCGACGACGAGAACCTCGAACCCGAGTGCCGCCGCCACCATCGCATCCGCCACGAGACGCGGTGGGCCCCCGCACGAGATCCCGACACCGGTGACCTGTTCTGGCTCTCCCCCCTCGGCACGCGCATCGACGCCGACCCGCCGCCCTTCTAGGCGCGAGGCAGAACCACCCCGGTTCGGGGTGGTCGGCCGCTCAGAGCACGCACGCCGAAGGGGGGCGCACGCTCACCGCACCCCGCGCGCCGCAAGCGCCTCGCCGAGCTGATCGGCGTGGCGGAGCGACAGCACGATGAACGGCACCATGCTCGCCCGCAGCGACGGGCGCGCCCCTCGCGCGCGCTGGGCCTCGCGCACCTCGGCACCCAGGCGAGCGAGCACCGGGATCGTCGTGATCGCCACCGCGAGGAGGAGCGCCGCGCGTTCGGCATCCATCCCCCACCCGCGAAGGGGCCCGAGCCCGCGTTCGAGTGCGTCGAGCAGGTCTTCGACGCGGGTCGTCAGGGGGAGCAGCGCGGCGACGAGCAGCGCCGCCGCCACCCGCGCCGTGTTGGCGAGGGCGGGCTCGGGCCCGAGAAAGATGATCTGCCCGAGCGCGGTCACCGCGACGACCCAGCGGAGCGCCCCGGCCTGGCGCGCGAGCTCGCGCAGACCGACGCCCGAAACGACGTACGCCCCGAGAACCGCAGCCGCGCACACCGCCGCCGCCCACGCCACCGTCGGCAACGCGGCGAGACCGACCGCCGCGGCCGCGAGCAGGATCATCTTCGGGCCGGCCGGCATCCGATGCAAGACGCCCGCGCCGGGCCGATACAGGCTCAGCACACCAGCGTCCGCTCGTACGCGTCGACCACTCCGGATGCCGCTCCGGCGGCGGCGACGCGACCGTCGGCGAACAGCACCGCGGCGTCGCAGCGGCGCGCGAGCGCCAGGTCGTGCGTGACGAGCGCCAGGGCGTGCCCGGCGTCGGCGAGGAGGTGGTCGGCGACGCGGCGCGCGTTGCGCGCGTCGAGGAAGGCCGTGGGCTCGTCGGCGACGACGAGGGCGGGCGCGCGCACGAACGCGCCGCACAGCGCGAGCACCTGTTTCTGCCCGCCCGAGAGGTCGTGGGCGGGCCGATCGGCAAGATCGGACAGACCGAACCTCGCCAGAGCCTCCGACACCCGCGCCGCGCGGAGAGCGCGGGGGAGCCGCTCCGCCCGCAGCGAGAACGCGACGTCGTCCGCGACGAGGGGCATCACGATCTGCGCGTCGGGGTTGCTCAACACGAGGGCTACGCGGCGGCGGTGCTCGGCGGCATCGGTCTCGGGGTCGAGTCCGAGCACGCGCAGCTCCCCCTCCGTGCGGCGCACGAGCCCCGCGATCACGCGCGCGAAGGTCGACTTGCCCGAGCCGTTGTCGCCGATCACCGCGACCGTGCGGGCGTCGAGGTCGAGGCTCACCGCGCGCAGCACGTGGCGGCCCTCGAGGCGCACGCCGAGGTCGCGACAGCGCAGGATCACGCCGCAGCGCCCACGGGGGCAGACTCCGCGCCGACATCGGAACGCCACTGCCGACGGAAGCCGCGCGGATACACCCGCACGAGCACAGTCACCACGATCGTCGCGATCGCCGCCTTCAGGAGGTCGCCCGGCACGAACACGAGACTCGTGAGGGTCGTCTCGGCCAGCGGGAGTCGCGTGACCAGGCTCTGCACCGGGATGCCGAGCGCGTAGATCGCGACGACACCCCCGGCGAGCATCGCCAGGGCGGTTCGCCACCAGACGGGGCGCCGGTTGCCAGCGTGCACGATGAGCCCGACGACGATGGCGCCGAGAATCCACCCGAGCGCGTACCCGGCGGTCGGCCCCGCGAACACGGCGAATCCGCCGCGTCCGCCGGCCAGGAGCGGCAGTCCGACCGCGACGAGAGCGAGCAGGACCGTCACCGACAGGGCGCCGAGCCACGGACCGAGCACGGCGCCGGCGAGCATCACACCGAGCGTCTGGGCCGTGATGGGAACGCCGCCGAAGACGGGGAAGCTCCCCGGCAGACCGAGCACGGCGATGAGCGCGGCGAAGACGGCGACGCGGGCGAGGTCGGTGGCATCCGGAGTACGAGGGGTCATGTCAATCCTTACCTGAACACTGTTCACCTGAACGCCGTTCACTATACTCAGGAGCGTGACTCCTCCCGGACGCGGTCGCGGCCACTCCGCCGACGACGTCGCGCGCGCCGCGCTGCAGATCCTCGACGACGACGGACTGGCCGATCTGACGATGCGGCGGCTCGCAGCACGGCTCGACGTGCAGCCGAGCGCGCTGTACTGGCATTTCGCCAACAAGCAGTCGCTGCTGGCCGAGCTGTCCGACCGCATCGTGGGGCGGGCGGCATCCCTGCTCGTCGGCTCCGGCGTAATCGCCGAGGCGCGCGCGCTGCGCGACGCACTTCTGGCCTATCGCGACGGCGCCGAGGTCGTCTCCAGCACCCTCGCGCTCGGCCTCGGATCCACGTCGGCGCACGACCGCCTCGCCGCCGCCGTCGCCGCGGAGGGGTTCGACGCCGACACCTCCGCACGGGCGGCGACGACGCTGCGGCACTTCGTGCTCGGGCACGTCTGGCACGAGCAGCAGCGCCTGCAGTACGACAGCGTCGGCGTGGTGGCATCCGGCGCTGCTCCCGATGCGGGCGCCGCCGCACCACACCTCCCCGACGCCGACTTCACGTTCGGCGTCGAGCTGATCCACCGCGGCCTGCACGCGGCGGCATCCCGGTCCGCGTAAGCGCCTCGCCGCCGCGCGGGCCGCCCGGGCCGCGGCACCCGCGCACGCCGCCCGGGCCGCGCCGCCGCCGCCCAGGCGCCACGAGGGCACACGATCCACACGAACGCACACGCTATGGCGCGCAGCAACGTGGGCGTTCGTACCGAACGTGTGCTTTCGCCGGCCCACGCGGACCGCCGCGGGCGCCCGCCACCGGCAGCACGCCCGGGAACCCGCGTCAGCGCTGCTTCACCTCACCGAACAGCCGCGCGATCGGGATGAGCACCGACGGGCGCGCGGCGATCCACGCCACAGCCATCGCCAGCAGGGATGCCGCGAACAGCAGCAGACCCGTCGGGTCGGAGGCGAACGCGTCGGGGGCGACCGATCCCCGCGCCGCGTACATGTGGTTCAGGTTGCGCAGCGCGCCGGTCGCGAGCACGAGGAAGACGTGCACCGCAATGAACGCGACGAAGAAGAGCATGACCGGGAAATGGATGCCACGCGCCCACTCCGCGGGGAAGAGGCGGTTCAGGCGCTCGGCGTCGCGCGGCCACACGCCCGACAGCCGCACGCCCGTGACGATCGCCAGCGGCGCCGCGACGAAGGTGACCGCGAAGTACGACAGCTGTTGGAGGCTGTTGTAGTTCACCCACCCGTTCTCGGTCGGCCAGTCCAGCGACGCATACTGCAGCGCGGCGGACAGCGCGTGGGGGATGACCTCCCACGACGTCGGAACGATCCGCACCCACTGCCCCGTGGCGAACAGGAGCACCACGAAGACGACGCCGTTGGCCATCCACAACACGTCGATCGCCTGGTGGAACCACAGCGCGAGGCTGATCCGGCGCCGCTTGTTGCCCCGTGGCGACCAGAACGCGTTCGGGCGCTTCTCGCGCCGGAACTGCAGCCCCGAGCGAATGACGAGGAGCAGGAACAGGCTGTTGAGGAAGTGCTGCCAGCCGAGCCACGCGGGGATCCCCACCGGCGCCCCCGTGGGGAGGGCGTACTCACCGGGATAGGTCGCCAGGAACTCCCGGACCGGCTCCACCGACACCAGCACACGGGCCATCAGCACGAGCATTCCCGCGAGCACGAGCGCCGCGACCCCGAGCACGGCCACCGACCCCACCCACTGGGCCCGCGTGTAGCCACCGATGCGGCGTGGTTCGACGCGCGACGACCCGGGCTGGGGGATGCGGGGTGTGGACGCCATCTACTTCTCGGGCCGGAGCGAAAGACTGAACTCCCGACGATACCGAACCCGGCCCGGCCCGCCCCTCTGATCGCTCAGCGGTGAAGGAACTCGGGCGGCCGCTTCTCGCGGAACGCGGCCATGCCCTCTTTCTGGTCGGTGGTGTCGAACAGCGACGCGAAGGCCTGGCGTTCGAACCGCACGCCCTCGGCGAGCGTCGACTCGAGGGCGACGTCGAGCGCCGCCGTCGCGGCGTACAGGGCGGGGAGCGGCTTCTCGGCGATGGTGCGAGCGACCGCCTCCGCCTCGTCGAGCAGGTCGGCGGCGGGCACGATCCGCGAGACGAGGCCGGCCCGCTCGGCCTCGACCGCGTCGATCATGCGCCCGGTCAGGACCATGTCGGCCGCCTTGTAGGAGCCGAGGGCGCGAACGAGCCGCTGCGTACCGCCCATGCCCGGAATCACGCCGAGCTGGACCTCGGGCTGGCCGAACTTCGCGCCGTCGGAGGCCAGGATGATGTCGCACATGAGGGCGAGTTCGCACCCGCCGCCCAGGGCGTACCCCGACACCGCGGCGATCACGGGCGTGCGGACCGCCGCGAAACGGCTCCACGCGCCGAAGTGGTCGGTGAGGGTCATCTCGAGCCCGGACTTGCCCTCCATCTCTTTGATGTCGGCACCCGCCGCGAAGGCCTTCTCGGAACCGGTGATCACGATCGCCCCGATGTCGGTCGCGGCGTCGAACGCCGTTGCGGCGGCGACCACGTCGGTCATCGACTGCGTGTTCAGGGCGTTCAACGCCTCGGGTCGGTCGAGGGTGATCCACCCCACACGCCCGCGCTGCTCGACCCGGATCGTCTCGTACGTGGTGCTCTGATCGCTCATGCCACTCCCGTCGTGATCGTTCCCGGCATCGTCGCACGACCCGCCGACATCGCCGGTATCAGCCCGCCGCCACCCCGAACAGCGCGCCCACCGCGTAGGTCGCCCCGAGCGCGAGCGCTCCGCCGACGACCGTGCGCACAATCGCGCGGCCCCGTCGTGCTCCACCGATCCACGCGGCCAGGTACCCCGTCAGGGCGAGAGCCAGGAGCACCGCGACGAAGGTCAGCGGCACGCGCACCTCGACCGGCGCGAGCAGGATCGTCAGCATCGGCAGGATCGCGCCGACCGTGAACGCCACGGCCGATGCCAGCGCCGCCGCCCAGGGGCTCACCACGTCGTCCGCGTCGATGTTCAGCTCGACCGAGAGGTGCGCCTTGAGGGCATCGGATGCCGTGAGCTCGGTCGCCACTCGTGTCGCCGTGTCGGAGGTCAAACCACGCGCCTCGTACAGACCGACGAGCTCGGCGAACTCGGCATCCGGATCTTCCGCGAGCTCGCGGCGCTCCTTCTGGATGAGCGCGTGCTCGCTGTCGCGCTGGCTCGACACCGATACGTACTCGCCGAGAGCCATTGAGATCGCGCCACCCACCAGGGCCGCCAGACCCGCGATGAGCACGGGCCCGACCTCGCTCGTCGCCCCCGCGACACCGACGACGACCGCCGCCGTCGAGACGATGCCGTCGTTCGCGCCGAGCACTCCTGCGCGGAGCCAGTTCAATCGCTGTGCGAGTCCCTGCCGGTGAGGTTCATCGGGGTGCGCCCCCACGGGCGAATCGGTCATGCGGTCAGGCTAGTCCCCTCGTCCCCACCGCCTGCGCGGAGTGGAACCGCGGGGTGATCTTCGACACACCTGCGTACCGCGCATTCGTGCCCCGTTCACCGGAACGTCATGACAGCGCGACACAGTGGGCGCGATCGGCGCCCCGTGTCGGTCGCACCAATCCGCCCGCCCCGCACCGAGGACGTTCATGCCTTCGACTTTCCTTCGCCGCGCTGTCGCGGTCACCGTGACAGCCTCCGCGGTGTGCGCGCTCGCGCTGACCGGATCGACCGTGGCCTCCGCCGCCATCGTCGCCGATCCCGTCCGTGACACCGCACCCGACACATCGCTCACTCTGCGTCCGATCGGCTCTTACGAGACGGGCGTCTTCGACGCCTCGGCCGCCGAGATCGTGCACGCCTACAAGGACCGCCTGTTCGTCGTGAACGCGCAGGCCGGCGCCGTCGACGTGCTCGACAACAGCAACCCGGCCGCGCCGACCAAGCTCTACTCTCTCGCCGGCACCGGGGTCGCCAACTCCCTCGCGGTCCGCGCCGACGGCCTCGGCGTCGTGGCGCTCGAGGCGGAAGACAAGACGGCCCCCGGCCGACTGGTGTTCTTCGACGCTGATGCCGCCACCGCGACCATCCTGGGCGAGGTCACCGTCGGGTCACTTCCCGACATGGTCACGCTGAGCGACGACGGCGCCTACGCCATCGTCGCCAACGAGGGCGAGCCGGCCGACAAATTCTCCACCGACCCCGAGGGCTCCATCGGCGTCGTCGCGCTCCCCGGTGGCAAGTCGGCTCCGGCGCAGGAGGCCGTGCGCACCGCCGGATTCGGCGCGTTCGAAGAGGGCGGCGCCAAGACGCTCGACGCCGACGTGCGCGTGTCCGGGCCCGACGTGGCCGCGCCGGACCAGGGCGACGCGCCCCTGGCATCCAACCGCGTCAGCCGCAACCTCGAGCCCGAGTACATCGCCGTCGCCGGCGGCACGGCCTACGCCGCGCTGCAGGAAGCCAACGCGGTGGCCGTGATCGACATCGCCTCGGCGACGGTGACCGACGTCTGGTCGCTCGGCTTCAAGGACTACGGCACCCAGACGCTCGACGCGAGCGACCGCGACCCGCGGAACGCCCCCGTGTACAACGAGAAGAGCTACCCGGGCCTGTTCGGCATGTACATGCCCGACGGCATGCAGGCCTACGAGGTCGACGGGAAGACCTACCTCGTCACGGCCAACGAGGGCGACGGCCGCGAGTGGGGCGACTTCAACGACACCGCACGCGTGAAGGACCTCGGGTCCAACGGGCTCGCCCCCGTTTGCGCCGACAGCCCCCTCGCCGGCAAGCTCGGCGACGCCGACCTCGGTCGCCTCAACGTCGCGACTGACATGGGCCTGAACGACGACGGCACCTGCTACACGGAGCTGTACACGTTCGGTGGCCGCGGGTTCTCGGTGTGGAATGCCGAGACGGGCACGCAGGTGTTCGACTCCGGCTCCGCCTTCGAAGAGATCACGCACGACGCGAACCCGGCGTTCTTCAACTCCAACCACTCCGAGTCCAACCTCGAGGGCCGCAGCGACGACAAGGGCCCCGAGCCCGAGGGACTCGCGCTCGGCACCGTCGAGGGGCGCACCTACGCCTTCATCGGTCTCGAGCGTGTGGGCGGTGTGATGGCGTACGACATCACCGACCCCAGCGCCCCGACGTACGCCTCCTACATCAACAACCGCGACTTCTCGGTGTCGGTGGAAGACGACGTCACGGGCGACGAGGCAGCCGACCGCGAGGTCCTTTCGCGCGCCGGCGACCTCGGCCCCGAGGGCTTGGAGTTCATTCCCGCCGAGATGTCTCCGACCGGCCGGCCGCTCGTGGCCGTCGGCAACGAGGTCTCGGGCACCACGACGCTCTACGCGGTGCAGGACCCGAACGTGGCCGAGATCGACATCCTGACGATCAACGACTTCCACGGCCGCCTGGAAGCCGGATCGCAGGGCGAGGCCGGCGCCGCCGTGATCGCGGGCGCCGTCAACACCACCGAGGCCCTGAACCCGAACACCCTGTTCGTGTCTGCGGGCGACAACATCGGCGCCTCGACGTTCACGTCGCTGATCCAGCAGGACAGCCCCACGATCGACACGCTCGTGGACGCGGGCCTCGACGTCTCGGCCGTGGGTAACCACGAGTTCGACCGCGGGTTCGCCGACCTCACCGACCGCGTGCTCCCCGAGTACGGCGGCGGCGAGTTCGGTCTCGGCGCCAACGTCTACGCGAAGGGCACCAAGGAGCCCGTCCTCGACGAGTTCGCCGTGAAGGAGGTCGACGGCGTGCGGATCGCGTTCATCGGTACCGTCACCGAAGACACCGCCACGATGGTCGACCCCGCCGGTATCGCCGGCATCGAGTTCGGTGACCAGCTCGAGGCCGCGAACCGCGTGGCCGCCGAGATCACCGAGGGCGACCTCGCCGACGTGATCGTCCTGCTCACGCACTCGGGGGCTGCCACCTCGAACAACTGCACAGACGTCGCGGGCGACCAGGCGGGCTTCGGCGCGCTGGCCACGCAGGCCTCGCCCGAGATCGACGCGATCGTCTCGGCGCACACGCACCAGACGTACGCGTGCGACGTGCCCGTCGCCGGTACCGACCGCACCCGTCCCGTCATCCAGGCGTCGGAGTACGGCAAGGCCCTCGGCCAGCTGTCGCTGCGGTACGACAAGCGCGCCGACGAGCTGGCATCCATCGACGCCGCCACCTTCCCGGTTGCCAAGGCCTTCCCGGCGGATGCCGCGATCCAGGCCAAGGTCGCCGAGTACGTCGCCGAGGCCGACGTCATCGGCGCCGAGCCGGTCGGTGCGGTCAGCGCCGACATCATGCGCGGCGGAACCCCCTCGGGATCCGACCGTGGCGTGGAGTCGTCGATGGGCAACTGGGTCGCCGACGTCTACCTGTGGGCGACGTCGGAGAACCCGGCGTACGGGGGAACGAAGGCGCAGATCGCGCTCATGAACCCCGGCGGCCTGCGCGCCGACCTGCTCAAGGGCGAGGACGGCGTGGTCACCTACAAGGAGGCCGCACTCGTGCAGCCGTTCGCCAACACCCTCGTCACCGTCACCCTCACGGGTGAGCAGATCCGCGGCATCCTGAACGAGCAGTGGAAGGCCACGGGCGACCGTCCGAAGCTGCACCTCGGCGTCTCGGAGGGCTTCTCCTACGAGTACACGCAGGATGCCACCAACCCGCGCGTCGGCTCCGTCGTGTCGATGACCTACCAGGGCAAGAAGGTCGCCGACACCGACACCTTCACCGTGGTGACCAACTCGTTCCTCGCGAACGGCGGCGACGGATTCTCGACCTTCGCCAAGGGCACCGACCGCACCGACACCGGCCAGATCGACCTGGATGCCACCATCGCGTACTTCGAAGCGATGACGGTCGTCGACCCGGCCTCGACCGGTCGCGCGGCCCTGTTCACCGGCACCCCCGGTGGCGGCACGGAGCAGCCGGGCACGGAGCAGCCGGGTACCGAGCAGCCGGGCACCGGCCAGCCCGGTAGCGGCCAGACGGGCAACGGCCAGTCGTCGTCGAACGCGCAGGCCGGAAGCGCCCTCGCGACCACCGGCGCCGAGGCCCCGTTCGGCCTCGCGCTGGCGGGCGGCTTCCTGCTCGTCGCGGGTGGCCTGGCCTTCGCCCTGCGCAAGCGCCGCACGGCCTGACCCCGGTCCGGAACGGCCCTCACCCGTGCGGGTGGGGGCCGTTCCCGTTCGCGTGAGGGGTCACTTTCTGTCGCTTCGCCCACCGCCAGGCGACAGAAACTGACCCCTCGCGCGGCTAGAGACGCCGGAGCAGCGCGGCCAGCGCCTGGCCGCCGCCGATGCACATCGTCACCACGGCATACTCGAGGTCGCGGCGCTGCAGGGTGAGGGCCGCGCGCACCGTGAGGATCGCGCCCGTCGCCCCCACCGGATGCCCGAGCGCGATCGCGCCGCCGTACGGGTTCGTCTTCTCGGGGTCGAGTCCCGCATCGCGGATCACGGCGACCGCCTGCGCCGCGAACGCCTCGTTGAGCTCGATCACGTCGACATCGGCCGGCGTCAGCCCCGTCTGCTCCCACAGCCGCTGCAGGGCGAGCACCGGGGCGTACCCCATGATCTCGGGGTCCACGCCGGCGGTCGCCACCGCCTCCAGCGTCGCCAGCCCCGTGAGCCCGCGCTCGCGCACGTCGTCCTCGCGCATCAGCACGGTCGCCGCCGCACCGTCGTTGATCCCCGAGGAGTTGCCCGCCGTCACCGACCCGCCCGCCTCGAACGCCGGCCGGAGCCCCGCGAGCACCTCGAGCGTCGTGTCGGGGCGCGGGTGCTCGTCGACTGCGACCTCGACCGGCCGCTTCCCGCCGGTCGTCACGGGCACGATCTCTTCCGCGAACGCCGCGCGACTGGCATCCAGGGCCGCCCGGCGCTGACTCTCGACCGCGAAGGCGTCCTGCTCTTCGCGCGACACCCCGTAGCGGGATGCCACCGTCTCGGCGGTCGTGCCCATGTGCCGGCCGCTGAACGGGTCGGTGAGGATCGCGAGCGTGCCGTCGAGGAGCGTCCGGTTTCCGAGGCGGGAATTGCCGCGCGCACCGTAGTCGAGGAAGGGCGTCCGCGACATGCTCTCGTCGCCGCCCGCAACCACGACATCGACGCCACCCCACCGCAGTTCTTGCGCGCCCGACCAGATCGCCTGCAGCCCCGACCCGCACAGGCGGTTGACGGTGAAGGCGGGGACGCGGGTCGGGAGCCCCGCGGCGAGGGCGACACGGCGGGCGTTGTATGCGTCGGGGCCGTTCTGCGCGATGCAGCCCATCACGACCTCGTCGACGTCGCCCGCGGCCACGCCCGCCCGCTCGAGCGCGGCGGTCACGGCGACGGCGCCGAGCTCGTGCGCGTCGACGCCCGACAGCGCACCCCCGAACGAGCCGATGGGGGTGCGCGCCCCCGAGACGATCACGATGCGCGGGGCGGTCGATGCCATGCGAACCTCCGGGACGGGAAGGGGCGATCACAGCATTGTGCCCGCGTTTTTCTCGCACGAGCCGAAAACGCTGGCGGGTCGGGCCGCCCGGCTGTCACACTGACCGCATGCTCGTCTCCACGATGAATGATGTCCCGGGTCGCCAGATCGTCGAGGTCTACGGCGAGGTCACCGGCCTCACGGTGCGCTCCCGCAACATCGGCGTCCAGTTCGGTGCCGGCTTGAAGTCGATCTTCGGCGGCGAGCTGGAGGGACTCACCAAACAGCTGCAGGAGAGCCGCGACGAGGCGAAGCAGCGCCTGATCGAGCAGGCGCAGGCTCTCGGTGCCGACGCCGTCGTCGCGATGCGCTTCGACACCAGCGAGGTCGCGCAGAACTTCCAAGAGGTCGTCGCCTACGGCACGGCCGTCAAGCTCGCCTGACCCGCGGCTCCGACTCCCTCCGCCCGCCGCATCCGCGCGCGAGGCCGTCGCCTCAGCGCCACGCCTCGAGCGTCACGGGCACGGATGCCAGCGTCGCCAGCGCCCCGTCACGGTCGGCGCGCGCGAGGGTGAGGGCGGCCACCACGAGAGACGCGCACACGCCGGACAGCGCGTCCACGGCGTCGGGGGTCAGGTCGGGTCGGCGATCGGCGACGGCGTCGCGGATCGCCGAGCGCATCTCGGCGGCGTAGCGCGAGACGAGCGCGCGGACCTCGGCGTCATCCGACGCGAGGGGCGACGACCCGGCGTTCAGGAGCAGGCATCCCAGACGCGCGCGGGGGCTGTCCGCCACGATCGCGGCCCTCATCTCGTCGACGTACGCCTCGAGCGCACCCGGGTCTCCCCCGCCCAGCGGACGCAGCCGCGTGCGCACGACGTCGTCGAGGTACGCCGCGAGCACCGCATCGAAGAGACCGCGCTTGCTGCCGAACGCGTTGTACAGGCTCGACCGCGTGAGACCGGTGGCATCCTCGAGCTCGGTGATGCCGGCCTCGGCGTAGCCGCGCTGCCAGAACACGTCGCGCGCGGCATCGACGACGGCGGAGCGGTCGAACGTCGGCATCCTGCCCATGGGTTTCCTTCTCTCCGGTCGGGGTCTATATTAGACCGGTCGTTACAAAATAACCGCGGAGGAGAGACATGCGCGCGATTGTGCACCACGAGTTCGGCGAACCGGCCGACGTCCTGACCGTCGACGAGGTCGAGACCCCGCAGCCCGGACCCGGCGAGGTGCGGCTGCGCATCACGCTCTCGCCCATCCACAACCACGACCTGTGGACGATTCGCGGCACCTACGGCTACAAGCCCGAGCTGCCCGCCCGCGCCGGAACCGAGGCCGTGGGCGTCATCGACGCGCTCGGCGAGGGCGTCGAGGGCCTCGAGCTCGGCCAACGCGTCGCGGCCGGTGGCACGTTCGGCGTGTGGTCCGAGTACGTCGTCGCCTCGGCCGCCGGCCTCATCCCCGTCGCCGAGGGCCTCTCCGACGAGATGGCCGCACAGCTGGTCGCCATGCCCTTCAGCGCCATCAGCCTGCTGCACTCGCTCGACCTGAAGCCGGGTGACGGGATCGTGCAGAACACCGCCAACGGCGCGGTCGGACGCATGGTCGCGCAGATCGCGAAGGCCCGTGGCATCCGGGTCATCGGCCTCGTCCGTCGCCAGAGCGCCGTCGACGAACTCGCCCAGCAGGGCATCGACGGGATCGTTTCGACCGACGCCGACGACTGGCGCGAGAAGGCCCTCGCCCTCGCCGCCGGCGCCCCGATCGTCGCGGGCGTCGACTCGGTCGGTGGCGCCGCGAGCAACCAGGTGCTCTCGCTCCTGTCCGACAACGGCACGCTCGTGATCTTCGGGTCGATGGGCGAGGGAAAGCTCGAGCTGTCGGCCGGCGACATCATCTTCCGCCAGGCGACCGTCAAGGGATTCTGGGGCAGCGTCGTGAGCAAAACCATGGATGCCGAGACCCGCGGCGCCCTCTTCGGCGAACTGTCGCGCTACCTCGCGGACGGCACCGTCACCCTCCCCGTCGCCGCGACGTTCGCCCTCGATGACATCCGCGACGCGGTGACCGCGAGCCTGTCGCCGCGCGTCGGCAAGGTGCTCCTGCGCCCGTAAGCCGTCCCTCGCCGGTGGGAGCGACCGTCGCCCTCACTGCCCGCACGGGCCGGGGCACCCCGCCCTCACCGCCGCACGGGCCGGGGCACCCCGCCCTCACCGCCGCACGGGCCGGGGCACCCCGCCCTCACCGCCGCACGGGCCGGGGCACCCCGCCCTCACCGCCGCACGGGCCGAACTCCGGAGAAACCGGGCCAACTCCGATCACCGGCCGACGAGCCGGGCGGAGCTGCGCCGTTTCTCAGGAGTTCGGCTGGCTCGCGGGCCGCGCGGGCCGGGGGACGCCCCGACTCAGGCCCCGAGCAGAGACTCCAGCGCGTCGAGCGCGGGCCGCTGGCCCTTCACGAGCGCCTCGCGGGCGGCATCCAGGCCCATCCACTCCGCGCGGTCGACCTCGGGGAACGACGCTCGACGCCCCGACCGCGGGGGCCACTCCATCTCGAACTCGCCGAAGACGAAGGCGGATGCCGCGAACCCGGCACCGTCGCCCGTGAACACCACGATCTTCTTCCCCGAGGTGTAGGAGAACGTGCCGAGCTCGGCCCATTCGACGTCGGGCGGCTCGACGCCGAGCTCTTCGCGGAACTCCCGCTTCGCGGCATCCACGGGCTGCTCGGATGTGGGGTCGAACTCCCCCTTCGGGATCGACCACGCACCGGCGTCTTTACGGGCCCAGAACGGTCCGCCCATGTGAGCCACGAACACCTCGAGCGCGGGGCGCCGCCGGTACAGCAGCAGCCCCGCGCTCCACGTGGTCATCAGACGCCCGCCGGAACCCGCGCGGCCTCGTCGGCGATCACGTCGGCGCGTTTGCGGAACGTGCGCGCCGTGACGCGATCGAGGGCGATTTGCGTGCGCATCTTCTCGGCCTTCTCGTACAGCGACGGTCCGCCGAAGCCGGTGAGCACCTTCACCAGTACCGGGAGCAGCTCGATCATGAAGAACAGCGCCGCGATGAGCCAGTGCGCCCAGCGGAGCGTCGGCTCACGCTCCGACAGCCGCTCGAGCGCCGAGATCTGGCTCAGCAACCCCACGGCCCCGGCGTTGCCGTCGGCCACCGACGAGGCGCGCTCGTTGTAGGCCGCGAGCGCCGACTCGTACTGCGCGCGGGCGGCGGGGAGCTGGTCCTGCGCCTGCTGCTTGTTCTGGTCGGCCGAGGCCGCCGCAGCATCGGCACCGGCCGAGTTCGCCGCGGCGAGCGCCGTCTGGGCCTGCTGCAGCTGCGCCGACAGCGCGTCGTACGCCGACTGCGCCTGCGCGAGCTGCGCCTCGGCGGCGTCGGAGCTCGCGCCGTCGCCGGCGATGCCGGTGCACCCGGGGACCTCGCCGGCACCCTGGCCGGTGAGCTCGCACTGGTACACCGCGCGCGCCTGGTCGATCACGGTCTGCTGCGCGGCGAGCTGCTGGGTGAGCTGCTCGACCGTCTGCTGCGCGGCGGCCGCCTCCGCCGACGTCGACGAGGTCCCGGCGACGATGCCCGTCGCAGCCTGGTTCTCCAGCGCCGCCACCTGCGCACTCGCGGCGTCGAGCGCCTGCTTCTCGGGGCCGTTCGTCACGGCATCCTGATCGCTCAGGGCCTGGGTGACGTTGGTGGAGTTCACCTCGCGGTTGATGTCGTTCTGGAACACCTGCAGCACCAGCGGCTCGGCGACCACGATGCCGATCAGCGCCGCCATGATCACGCGCGGCACCGCCAGACCCAGCAGCCGGAAGATGTTCTTCGTCGACCGCATGGTCGAGGTGAGGAACCGGTCGAGGTTGAAGATGATCAGGCCCCACACGAGGGCGAGCGGAATCGCGAGCAGGACGCTCACGCGCACCCCCGTCATCAGGGCGAACATCATCGACAGGGCCGAGACCAGGGCCGTGCCCAGCAGCACGAGGAACATCTGCACGAAGCGCGGCACCTCTTCGGGCACCTCGTTGAGCACGTCGTTGTCCGCTCCGCCGAGCACGGCCATCCGGCGCACGAGCGACAGACTCGGGCGGCGGGGGTCAGCGCGCCGCAGGCGCGGCGGACGGGCATCGGATGCCACGGGCGCGGGGAACGGCGCGGCGTCGGGGATGGGCGCGGCGTCGGGGGACGGCGCGGCGTCGGGGATGGCGTCCGGCCCGACGTCGCGCGGTTCGAGCTCGGGCCCGAGGTCGCGGGGCTCGGGCTCGGCGTCTGTCGCCGCTGCAGGGTCGACCGGCGCAACGGGAAGGGTCTCATCGTCGTCACCGGCGGGCGGCGCCCCCCACGGCTCGGTGGGGTCGGAGGGGGTCACCTCCTCGGTTGCGGCATCGGCGTCGTCGTGCTGCTTCGCGAGGACGTCGTCGAGGTACTGCGGCTCGCGTTCCTCGTCCGTCGTGAACTCGATGCGGCCGTCGGAACCGAAGCGACCCGGCCGGTGAGCGGAAAAGGACATTCGCACAGAGTACGACGCGATTCCTGCCATCTGCTGAGCGGGGCCTGGGGTCTCGCCCAGGCCCCGCTCCGCGAGGGTTAGACCAGACGGGCCTTTGGCGAGACCTCGTACGTGTTCTCGGGGTCGGAGAACACCGCGTCGCCGAGAGCCTTGTCGATCGCGGCGAGGGTGTCGGCATCGAGCTGCACACCGGATGCCTTCACCGTGTCGGCGAGCTGCTCGGGGCGCGACGCGCCCACCAGGGCAGCGGCGATGTTGGGGTTCTGCAGCACCCACGCGATCGCGAGCTGCGGCATGGTGAGCCCGGCCTCGTCGGCGATGGGCTTCAGGAGCTGCACGGCCTCGAGCACGTCATCGCGCAGGAAACGCTGGATGAACGTGGCGCCGCTCTTCTCGTCGGTCGCGCGCGAGCCGTCGGGAACCGGCTGGCCGGGCAGGTACTTGCCGCTGAGCACACCCTGCGCCATCGGCGACCACACGATCTGCGAGATACCGAGCTCTTCGCTAGCCGGCACGACCTTGCCCTCGATGACGCGCCACAGCATGGAGTACTGCGGCTGGTTCGAGATGAGCTGGATGCCGAGCTGCTTCGCCAGCGCGTGGCCCTCGCGCAGCTGCTCCGCGGTCCACTCGGACACGCCGATGTACAGCGCCTTGCCCTGACGGACGACGTCGGCGAAGGCCTGGAACGTCTCTTCGATCGGGGTCTCGTAATCGAAGCGGTGCGCCTGGTAGAGGTCGACGTAGTCGGTGCCGAGACGCTTCAGCGAGCCGTTGATCGACTCCATGATGTGCTTGCGGCTGAGCCCGGTGTCGTTGGGGCCCTGCGGACCGGTCGGGAAGTACACCTTCGTGAAGATCTCGAGCGACTCGCGACGCTGCCCCTCGAGGGCCTTGCCGAGCACGACCTCCGCCGCCGTGTTGGCGTACGTGTCGGCCGTGTCGAACGTCGTGATCCCCGCGTCGAGCGCGGCGTGCACCGTCTTGATGGCAGCGTCGTCACCGACCTGCGAGCCGTGGGTCACCCAGTTGCCGAGGGTGATCTCCGAGATCTTGAATCCACTGTTGCCGAGATAGCGATAAGCGACCATGTCTCCACGCTATCGGCGGCCACCGACACACGGGGCCGCACGCCTGGCTCTCGCCGCGCACCCCCGGCCGACAAACGCCAGCCCCCACACCGATAAACGCGATCCACGGCGAGAAACGCACCGAGGGCGCGTTTCTCGCCGGGAATAGCGTTTATCGCGGGGCAGGCGCGGCGCGGCGCGGGGCAGGCACGGGGCAGGCGTGGGGCAGGCGTGGGGCAGGGGCGCGGGCGCACAGCCCGCCGCCGACGCCCCCCGCGCGTCAGGCGACGGGTGTCGCGGCGGCCGCGGCCTCGTCGTCTTCGGTGGCCACGAGCTGGCCGCACGCGCCGTCGATCTCTTTGCCGCGGGTGTCGCGGAGGGTCGTCGGGATGCCGGCGTCGTTCAGCCGCCGCACGAACTCGTTCTGCACCGGCACGTCGGACGCCGTCCAGATCGAGCCCGGTGTGGGGTTCAGCGGGATGGGGTTCACGTGCACCCAGCCGCGACCGCGGGCGTTCAGCTTCTCGGCCAGCAGGTCGGCGCGCCAGGCGTGGTCGTTCATGTCTTTGATCAGGGCGTACTCGATCGAGACGCGGCGCCCCGTCTTGTCGAAGTAGGCGCGGGCGGCATCCAGTGCCTCGTCGACCTTCCAGCGGGAGTTCACCGGAATGAGCTCGTCGCGCAGGTGATCGTCGGGCGCGTGCAGCGACAGCGCGAAGGTCACCGGGATGTCTTCGTTCGCCAGCTTCGTGATCGCGGGAACCAGGCCCACCGTCGACACCGTGATGCCGCGCGCGCTCATGCCGAGTCCGTGCTCCTTGTCGACCATGACGCGCACGGCCTGCATGACCCGGGCGTAGTTCGCCAGCGGCTCGCCCATGCCCATGAAGACGATGTTCGACACGCGATCGAGCGAGTGGTCGTCGCTCTTCTTGCCGCCCAGGCCACCCTCGGCGATGAGACGGTTGGCGCGCACGATCTGCTCGATGATCTCGGCCGCCGACATGTTGCGCGTCAGCCCCGCCTGCCCGGTCGCGCAGAACGGGCAGTTCATGCCGCACCCGGCCTGCGACGAGACGCACAGCGTAATGCGGCCCGGGTAGCGCATGAGCACCGATTCGACGAGGGCGCCGTCGTGCAGCTTCCACAGGAACTTGATCGTGTCGCCGCGGTCGGTCTCGAGGCGGCGCACCTCGGTCAGCAGCGGCGGCAGCATCCCCGCGACGAGCTCGTCGCGACCGGATGCCGGAAGGTCGGTCATCGCGGACGCGTCGGACGTGTAGTGGGTGAAGTAGTGCTTCTCGAGCTGCTTCGCGCGGAAGCCGGGGAGCCCGAGCTCCTTCACCTTGGCCACGCGCTCGTCGGCCGTGAGGTCGGCGAGGTGGACCGGGGGCTTGCCGCGCTTGGGGCTGGCGAACTGGAGCAGCGGGCGACCGGTCTCGTCTTTCTGCTGCTGCCAGCCCTCGGTCTTGGGCCGCACCTGGCGAATACCGGTATCGGCCGGGGCCCCCGCGGGGCGCACCTGCCGGGGCGTGGTCGTGCGCACGGGGGGCTGATCGGTCATGCCTTCCAGGGTACCGGCGAGCACCTGCACCCCGGCTGGGCGCGGGCTCGGCCGCACAACTCCGGCCACACCGCCCCTTCCCACGCCCCCCGCGCGCCCAGAGCCCGCTCCTGCAGGAGTTGTGCAGATGGATGCCGCGCACCCCGCGACACGGCAGCCCTAAACTGCATCCCATGCCCGGTGCCGGTGACGTCTCCATCCCGCCCAGCGGCGTCCAGAAGCTGCTGAACAACAACGTCGTCGTGTCGATCGACGCCGACGGTCGCGAACGTGTCCTCATGGGCCGCGGCATCGGGTTCCAGCTCAAGCACGATGGGCGCATCGACCCCGCGAAGGTCGAGAAGACCTTCGTCCTCGACCAGGCCACCGACACCGCCCACGCGCAGAAGCTCCTCACCGACGCGCCGTATGCCCTCGTGCAGGCGGTGATGCGGGCCGTCGACGAGGCCGAACGCGAACTCGGGCGCGACCTCGGGAGGCGTCTGCCGCTCGCGGTGATCGATCACGTGCACTACGTCGTCGAGCGTCTCGACCAGGGGATCCGGATCCCCGGCACGTCGATGCCCGAGTTGCGCATCCTCCACCCCGACGAGTCGCGCGTCGCCGAGCACATGGCCGCCTCGATCGCGGCATCCCTGGGGCGAGAGCTGCCGCCCGAGGAGGGGGTGTTCCTCACGATGCACCTGCTCAACGCCACCCGCGACGAGCCCAACGGCACCGCCGCCCTGCTGTTCCGGCGCGTCCAGCACGTCGTTCGCACGGTCGAGACGGGTCTCGGTACCTCGCTCGACACCGGCAGCGCCGACTACGCCCGGTTCATCCTGCACGTGCGCTTCCTGCTGCAGCGGCTCGTCGAGCGCACGATGCTCGCCAGCGGGGACTCGTCGTTCTTCGAGTTCGCCAAGCACCGGTATCCGCGGGCGTTCGGCATCGCCGAGTCCGTGAAGGCCTACGTCCTGGCCGCCACGGGCTCGGCCCTGACCGACGAAGAGGTGCTGTACCTCATCGTCCACGTCGAGCGGCTGGCCACGAGCATGGGGCGTGCCGACGATACTGGCGGCCCCGGCGCCCCGGTGCTATAGTCACCGTCGCAGGTGTCACACCCTGCCGACGATTTTCTGGATTGTTACCGCGCGAGCGGGCAAGACCTGAACTCACATCGCTTCCGAGCGATGAACGGGTTCGGGTCTTTTTTATTGCCCGAAACACTCCGGGGTCGTCGCCACAGAACAGTCGACAGGCCGCGCAGATGCGGTGAAAGGCAGGCGGATTCCAATGACGGATCACGCGAAAACGGCGGCGGGTGTCCTCGCCGGTGTCGGTGGAGAGAGCAACGTCCAGTCCCTCGTGCACTGTGCGACGAGGCTCCGGTTCGTGCTGAAAGACGAGAGCAAAGCGGATGCCGCGGCGATCCGCGCCACCCCCGGCGTCATCACCACGGCGCAGGCCGGCGGGCAGTACCAGGTGGTCATCGGCAACGACGTTCCCGACGTCTACGCCGCCATTCAGGCGCAGACGAAGCTCGGCGGCGGCGCAGACGCGAGTGACGACGCCCCGAAGGGCAGCATCTTCAACCGCTTCATCAAGATGATCTCGGCGATCTTCACGCCGATCCTGTGGGCGCTCGCCGGCACGGGTCTGCTGAAGGCCTTCCTCGCCGCCTCCGTGACGTTCGGCTGGATGGATGCCACGACCACCACGTACACGATCCTCAACGCGCTCTCCGACGCGCTGATCAACTTCCTCCCGATGGCCCTGGCGATCACCGCGGCGCGCTACTTCAAGGCATCCGAGTTCACGTCGTTCGCCATCGCCGGCGCCCTCGTCTACCCGTCGATCACGGCCCTCACGGGCGCGCCCGACGTGACGTTCTTCGGTATCCCGGTGACGATGGTCAGCTACGTCTCGAGCGTCATCCCGGTGATCATCATCGTGTGGCTGCAGAGCCACGCCGAGCGTGTCCTGCTGCGCGTGCTCCCCGGCGCGATCCGCCGCTTCGCCACCCCGATGATCGTGGTGCTCGTCGCCGTGCCGCTGGTGTTCGTCGTCATCGGCCCGATCTCGGCCCTCATCGGCGGCGGTCTCGCCGCGGGCATCGGCTGGGTGTTCCAGACCGTGCCGTGGCTCGGCGGCGCGATCATGGGCGGCCTGTGGCAGGTGTTCGTGATCTTCGGCCTGCACTGGGGCCTGGTGCCGCTGTTCCAGCTCGAGTACCAGACCACCGGCATGATCCTGCTCATCGGCCCGGTCTTCGCCGCGGTCCTCGCCCAGGCGGCCGCGGTCGCCGGCGTCCTCGTGCGCACGCGCAACAAGAACCTCCGCTCCCTCGCCGCACCGGCGACGCTCTCGGGCTTCCTCGCCGGCATCACCGAGCCCGCGATCTACGGCATCAACCTGCCGCTGAAGCGTCCCTTCGCCTTCGGCGTCGTCGGCGGCGCCATCGGTGGCGCGATCATCGCGATGGGCGGGGTCTTCTCCACGGCCTTCGTGGTTCCGTCGGGCCTCGCGCTTCCCGCCCTCCTCGGCAACGGCAACATGGTCATGCTCGGCATCGGCCTCGCCGCGGCGATCCTCATCCCGTTCCTGCTCGTGGTGCTCGTGGGCTTCCGTGACCCCGCCGACGACGCGGGCACCCCCGCACCGACCGCCGCGACCGACGCCGTGGTGCTCTCCCCGATCGATGGGACCGCCGTCGCCCTCAGCGAGGTTCCGGATGCCGCCTTCGCCGACGGCTCCCTGGGCCGGGGCGTCGCGATCCGCCCCACCTCGGGGGCGGTGTACGCCCCGATCGACGCCACCGTCGTCGCCGCGTTCCCGACCGGCCACGCCGTGGGGCTGCGCGGCACCGACGGCGTCGAGCTGCTGATCCACGTGGGGCTCGACACCGTCAAGCTCGGCGGCGAGCACTTCTCGCTGAAGGTCTCCTCGGGCCAGCAGGTGAAGGCCGGCGACCTCCTGCTGGAGTTCGACGGCGACGCGATCGAGCGCGCCGGCTACGACCTGATCACCCCGGTGATCGTGACCAACGGCGAGCTCTACCCCGACATCGCCGACGTGGCATCCGGTCCCCTGTCCCACGGCGAGACCCTGTTCCGGGCCGTGTCGGTCGACTCGATGACCTCCGCCCGCTGACCCCTGGAGAAAAGAATGACGAACACCCCCTTCCCCGACGGCTTCCTCTGGGGCGGCGCGACCGCGGCGAACCAGATCGAGGGCGCGTACGACGAGGACGGCAAGGGCCTGTCGGTGCAGGACGTGATGCCCCGCGGCATCTCCGGTCCGCGCAGCGAGCGTCCGACGCCCGACAACCTCAAGCTCGTCGGCATCGACCACTACCACCGCTACGCCGAGGACATCGCGCTGTTCGCCGAGATGGGGTTCTCGGTCTACCGCTTCTCGATCGCGTGGAGCCGGATCTTCCCGAACGGCGACGAGACCGAGCCGAACGAGGCGGGCCTGGCGTTCTACGACCGCGTGCTCGACGAGCTCGAGAAGCACGGCATCGAGCCGCTCGTGACGATCTCGCACTACGAGACGCCGCTGCACCTCGCCGAGGCGTACGGCGGGTGGACGAACCGCGCGCTGATCGGGTTCTACGAGCGCTACGCCCGCACGCTCTTCGAGCGCTTCGGCAGCCGCGTGAAGTACTGGCTGACGTTCAACGAGATCAACTCGCTCCTGCACGCGCCGTTCATGAGCGGCGGCATCCCGATCCCCGAGGGCGGCGTGCCCACCGCGCAGCTGTACCAGGCGATGCACCACGAGCTCGTGGCATCCGCCCGGGCCACCCGCATCGCCCGCGAGGTGGCACCCGACGCGCAGGTCGGCTGCATGGTGCTGTCGATGCCGATCTACCCGCTCAGCCCGTCGCCCGCCGACGCGGTCGCGGTGATGGAGGCCGACCACGGCAACCTCGTCTACGGCGACGTGCACACCCGCGGCGAATATCCCGGGTACTTCCTGCGGACCCTCCGCGAGAAGGGCATCGAGCTCGACATCACCGACGAGGACCGCGCCGACCTGACGAACACCGTCGACTTCGTCTCGTTCAGCTACTACATGTCGATCGCCGAGACCGCCGACGCCGGGAAGAAGGTCGGCGGCGAGGGCAACATCATGGGCGGCGTGCCGAACCCGACGCTCCCCGCGAGCGAGTGGGGCTGGCAGATCGACCCGGTGGGGCTGCGCCTCGTGCTCAACCAGTTCTGGGACCGCTGGCAGAAGCCGCTGTTCATCGTCGAGAACGGCCTGGGCGCCCGTGACCAGCTGGTCGAGGTGGACGGCGAGAAGACGGTCGTCGATGACTATCGCATCCAGTACCTCAACGATCACCTCGTGCAGGTCGGCGAAGCGCTGGCGGACGGCGTCGACGTGCTCGGCTACACCTCGTGGGGCTGCATCGACATCGTCAGCGCCAGCACGGCGCAGCTCAGCAAGCGATACGGTTTCATCTACGTCGACCGCAACGACGACGGCTCCGGAACCCTCGATCGGTACCGGAAGAAGTCGTTCCACTGGTACGCCGACGTCATCCGGACCAACGGCGCGTCCCTGACGCGCTGATCCCATCGATCGGGTCGGCCCCGGGCCTCACGGCCCGGGGCCGATCCTGTGGAGTGCACATGACCCGCATCGCCTTCCTCGACGTCGACGGCACGATCCTCGAGCACGGCTCAGCGATCGCCCCCTCGACGGTGACCGCCATCCGCCAGGCCCGCGCCAACGGCCACCTCGTGTGGCTGTGCACCGGCCGCGCCGAGGGCGACATCCACCCCGACGTCAAGGCGATCGGTTTCGACGGCGCCATCAGCAACGGTGGCGCCTATGCCACTCGCGACGGCGAGATGGTGGTGGAGCACCCGATGCACCGCGATGATGTGGCCGCGATCGAGGGGTACTTCGCCGCCCATGGCATCCAGTACTTCCTCCAGACCCATGAGGCGGTGTTCGCCTCCCCCGGCATCGAGCCCCTCATGGACGAGTACGTGCGCGCACGGCGGGCCGAGCGCGCCGCGGAGCTCACGGCCCTCGGTTTCGCCGCCCCGACGACGTCGCCGATTCCGCGCACGCGTCCGCTCGCGGAGATCGATCGCGATCAGGTGGCCAAGGCCGTGTTCATCAGCCCCGCCCCCGACACCGTCGCGCACGGCGCGCAGGAGCTGGGCGAGCGGTTCCACGTGATCCCCGGGTCGATCCCGCTGCCGGGCGGATCCAACGGCGAGATCGGCCTCGCCGGGGTCACCAAGGGCTCGGCGATCCTCGAGGTGCTCGCCCTGCTCGGCCTCGACGCGGTGGATGCCATCGGCATCGGCGACAGCTGGAACGACGTCGAGATGTTCGAGGTCGTCGGCACCCCCGTCGCCATGGGCAACGCCCAGCCCGAGCTGCAGCGCCTCGCCGGGCGCGTGACCACCGCCGTGCTCGACGACGGCGTGCACAACGCCTTCGCGGAGCTCGGGCTGATCTGAGCGCGCGCCCCCTCTCGCGATAAACGCGATCGGCGGGGAGAAACGGCCCGGCGGCGCGTTTCTTCCCGCCGATCCCGTTTATCAGGGCCTGCGCGGGGGCGCGGGGCGCGGGCGCGCGGGGGCGCGGGGCGCGTCAGTCCAGGAAGATGTCGGGGTACAGCGCGGCGTCGGGGGTGCCGGGCACCGCGGCGTAGCCGGAGAAGTCCGTGACGCCGGCGGCCTCGAGCACGTCCTCGACGATGAGCGTCTGCCCGGTGCGCTCGCGCGCCGGCGCCGTGAGCACCTCGTACGCCGCGTCGGCGTAGATCTCCGGCGTGCGCGAGACGGCCATGAGCCGGTCGCCGCCGATGACGTTCTGCACCGCCGCGGTCGCGATGGTCGTCCGCGGCCACAGGGTGTTCGCGGCGATCCCGGCATCCGCGAACTCCGCCGCCATCCCGAGCGTTGCCATCGTCATGCCGAACTTCGCGAGGCTGTAGCCGGTGTGCGCGCCCAGCCATTTCGGCGTGACGTTCAGGGGCGGCGAGAGCGAGAGGATGTGGGGGTTCGCGGCACCCGTCAGCATCGGGATCGCGGCGCGCGAGAGCAGGAACGTGCCGCGAACGTTCACGTCTTGCATGAGGTCGTACTTCTTCGTCGCGAGGTCGAGCGAGCCCGACAGGTCGATGACGCTGGCGTTGTTGACGACGATGTCGATGCCGCCGAACTCGCCCGACGTCTTCAGGACCGCCTCGGTGATCGATTCCTCGTCGCGCACGTCGCCGACGATCGGCAGCGCCCGCCCGCCCGCGGCCCGGATCGCCTCGGCGGCGGTGTGCACCGTGCCCTCGAGCTTCGGGTGCGGGGTGTCGGTCTTGGCCAGCAGCGCGATGTTCGCGCCGTCGCGCGCGGCGCGCAGCGCGATCGCGAGGCCGATGCCGCGGCTTCCGCCCGACATCAGGATGGTCTTTCCGGCGAGCGTCACGCTGTTCCTTTCGCGGAGCGGGCGGCGAAGGCCGCGACCCGCGCCCGCGCCTCGGGGGTGTCGAAGGCCGCACCGATCGTCGCGGCCTCGTCGGCGAGGTTCTCGACGAACGTCCGGCCGGCGCCCCCGCGCACGAGCCGCGTCGCCTGACCGAACGCGGCGGTCGCCCCGTCGAGCCAGAACCGCGCGATCTCGTCGACCCGCGCCGACAGATCCGTGGATGCCACGACCTCGGCGACGAGTCCCCAGTCGAGGGCCTCCGCAGCATCGAGCATGCGGTCCTGGAGCAGGAGCTGCAGGGCGCGGCGCTGGCCGATCGCCGCGGGGAGGAGTGTGGAGACCCCGAGGTCGGGAGTGAGGCCGATGTTGGCATAGCGACTGACGAAGCGGGCGTTCTCGCTCGCCACGACGTAGTCCGCGGTGAGCATCAGCCCGAGGCCCCCGCCCGCGACGGCCCCCTGCACCGCAGCCACCATCGGCAGCGGCGCCTCGACGAAGGTGCGGATGCCGTCGTGGATCGCCTCGGCCGTCGCGGTCACCTCCGCACCCGCGGCGCCGCTCGCCGCCATCGCCACCACGTCGCCGCCCGCGCAGAACGCGGGGCCCGTGGCATCCAGGATCACCGCTCCCACCGACGCGTCAGAGGTCACCTCGTGCGCGACCGCGCGCCAGCGTCGGGCCATGGGGAAATCCATCGCGTTGAGCGAGGCCGGACGGTCGAACGTGACGCGGGCGAGAGCGCCCTCGACGTGGAGCCGGATGCCGTCGGTCATTTCGGGGCCATCCGGATCGCGCCGTCGAGGCGGATCGTCTCGCCGTTGAGGTAGCCGTTGTCGACGATGGCGAGCACGAGGCGCGCGTACTCGTCGGGGGCGCCGAGGCGTGAGGGGTGCGGCACCTGCTGGCCGAGCGAGTCCTGCGCGGCCTGCGGGAGTCCCTTGAGCATCGGGGTCTCCATGATGCCGGGGGCGATCGTGACCACCCGGATGCCGTGACGCGCGAGCTCCCGCGCGATCGGCAGGGTCATCGCGTGCACGCCGCCCTTGCTGGCGGAGTAGGCCGGCTGCCCGATCTGCCCGTCGAAGGCCGCGACACTGGCGGTGGTGATGATGACGCCGCGGTCACCGCCGTCGGTCGGGTCGGTCGCGGCGATCACGGCCGAGGTCTGCGCGATGACGTTGTACGTGCCGAGGAGGTTCACCCGGACCACGCGCTCGAAATCGGCGAGCGCGGTGGGGACGCCGTCGCGATCGAGCACCTTCGCCGGCGGGGCGATGCCGGCGCAGTTGACGACAACGCGCAGTGGGCCGGCGTCGGCGGCGAGCGCGGCCGCGTCGGCGATCTGCTCGGGATCGGTCACGTCGGCCGGGGCGAACGAGGCGCCCAGGTCGTCGGCGATGCGCGCGCCGTCCGACGAGGGGAGATCGACGACCGTGACGTGCGCGCCGGCGGCGGCGAGGCGGCGCACCGTCGCCAGACCCAGGCCCGAGGCCCCGCCGGTGACGAGGGCGGATGCACCCGTGATGTCCATGCCTTCTCCTTCGAAGCAGAAACCGAGTGTCACTCTACCCGGGACTCAGGATCGCGTCGATCGCGGCCACGTCCACCCGGAGACGCGCACGGGGTGCGTGCGCAGCGCCGCCGTCGCCGAGCCGTCGGCGAGGAGAGCGATCTCGTCGGGCGTCCAGCCGTAGGCCGTGCGCAGCCGTTCCGATAGCACCGCCACCGCCTGCGGAATGCCGACCTCGACACCGCGCGGCACCTGGCCCGCCTCCGGGTCGAGCGCGCGCCCCGCGGCACGCAGGTCGAGCACGAGGGCGCGCACCCGGTCGGGTCCGTACGCCGCCGATGCCAGACTCCAGTCACCCACCACGACGATCGTCCCGGTGCGAGGGGTGGATGCGCGCTCGGGAGCGCCCCGGGTCAGCACCCGCAGCTGCACGACCGCGATCCCGATGGCGAGGATGACCAGCGATCCGACGACCATGGCGGGGAGGAACGAGAACCCGACGGCGTAGGGCGGGGACCCCCACCCCAGGACGGCGGCGACCGCGAGGCGCGCGAGAGAGAAGAGGGAGTACCCGCCGGTCGCGATCGCGATCGTGAGCATCGGCGCCCGCGGTTCGACCTGTGCCCGCGCCGCCGCCCAGGCGCACGCGCCGCACGTGGCCGCGAGCACCGCGACCTTTACCGCCAGGGAATCAGGAAGCGGGGTGAGGGAGGTCACGACCGCAACGACGATCGCCACGACGAAGGCGAGGAGCGACGTGCGCAGCGCGCGGCGCCCCTCGAGAGTGCGGACGGCGACGAACAGCAGGAGCGGCACGAGAACCATGCACATGTCTCCGAGCGCGAGAGCGACCGAGCCGCCCCCGCTGCCGTAGGCCAGGTAGAGAACACTGGCGCCGACGGCGGCGATCCCGGATGCCGCGGCGAAGCGCAAGAACAGCGCCTGCGGACCCCGCGCACCGACGTGCGGCATGGCGACGAACAGCACGGCCGCGACGACGGCGACGCTGATCACCAGAAGCGCATACGGATAACCCACGGCATCCCCTCACACGCGTTCCGGGCGAGTACCCCCGACGCCCGGGTAACAGAGTAGCCCCCGGGGCAGACGGACCAGTGATGTTCACCGCATCGTTAACCCGGGGTCGAGATATGTCGGGATCACCCGACTAGCCCCCCACGAAGCGGAACGCCCCGGTTGCCACGGCGACGAGCAGCGCCACGCCGATCAGCCCCACGGCCCCCGTCAGCGCCACGGCGTCGCGCGGGTGAAGCCGCGAGGGCCGCGCCCAGGTGCGCTCGGTGTCGGCACCGAAGCCGCGGGCCTCCATCGCGGTGGCGAGCATCGTGCCGCGGCGCACGGCGAAGACCAGCAGCACGAACGCCATCGAGAAGAACCGCCGCACGGCTCCCCGGTCGCCCAGACCCCGCGCGCGGCGGGCGAGGGTCATCGTGCGCCAATCGTCGACGAAGAGACCGACCGTGCGCGCTCCCGCCAGAACGCCGAGCACGAACCGACTCGGCAGCTTCGCGACCTGGGCGAGCGCATCGGCGAGCTCGGTGGGGTCGGTGCGGCCGAAGAGCAGGATCGTGGGCAGCCCCAGCGCGATCACCCGGATGAGCACCGCGATCGACAGGGCGATGGAGTCGTCGCTGATCGTGGCGAAGAGGAACTGTCCGTAGACCGTGCCGCCCGGCCGGGCGTACAGCAGCATGCTGAACGCCGCGATCGGCGCGAACACCGCGACGGGGACGAGGCGGCGCAGCACCGTCGCGTACGTGAGACCGGTGAGCGGGACGCATAGGAGTTCGAGCACGACGGCGGTCGCGGCACTGACGGCGTCGAGCGTGACGAACAGCGGCACCGACAGCACGAGCGCGATGACGATCCGCGTGACGGGGTTGACCCCATCGAGCCACGCGATCGCCTGCTCCCGACGAGAGATGAGCCCGGTCACGCGGCATCCCCCAGCACGATCCGGTGCTGACCGAGATGGCGCACCACGTCGGCGTCGTGGGTGACCGCGACCACCGTGCGGCCGCGCGCGATCTCCCGCTGCAGGAGCCCGACGAGTTCGCTCCAACCGCGCCGGTCCTGACCGAACGTCGGCTCGTCGAGCACGATCACCGCGGGTGACGACGCGAGCACCGTCGCCACCGACAGCCGCCGCTTCTGCCCGCCCGAGAGCGTGAAGGGGTGCGCCTCGGCGAGGGAGGCCAGATCGAGCCGCTCGAGCAGCTCGTCGACGATCGCGTCGACCTGGGATGCCGGCATCCGCAGCGCCCGCGGACCGACGGCGAGCTCGTCACGGAGGGTCGCCGCGAGAAACTGGTGCTCGGGCTCCTGGAAGACGGTGCCGATGCGGGTGAGCAGCTCGGTCGAGCGCCAGCGCGACGGGCGGCGCACGCCGCGGGCGGCGAGCGAGGGCGCGGCGACCACCTCGCCGGACAGCTCGGGGAGAAGCCCCGCCAGCGTCAGCGCGAGCGTCGACTTGCCGGCGCCGTTGGGTCCCGTGACCACCGTTCCGGCTCCGACGGGCACGGACAGGTTCAGCGCCGACCGAACGGGCTCCCGGCGATCGCGACCGATCGTGAGCATCGACGTCGAGAGCGCGGCATCCACCCCCGACGACACCGGCTCCAGAACGGGGAGATCGACCGGACGCCCCGGCACCCACACCCCCGCCGCGGCGAGCGCATCGCCGTGCTCGGCGAACACCCACGCGGGCGGGCCGTCGGCCAGCAGACCTCCGCCGGGGGCGAGCACGATGACGCGGGTGACCAGGTCGGCCCACACCGCGGTGCGGTGCTCGATGAGCACGAGGGTCGTCTCATCGCGAGCAACGACGCGCTCGACGGCGGCGCGCACCTCCCGCACCCCGTCGGGGTCGAGGTTGGCGGTCGGTTCGTCGAGCAGCAGCAGCCCCGGCCGCATCGCGAGCACCCCGGCGAGCGCCAGCCGCTGCTTCTGCCCGCCGGAGAGCGCCTTCGTCGGGCGGTCCGGCGGCACGGTCAGACCCACGGATGCCATCGCCTCGGCGACACGGGCCGGAATCGCGTCGGCGGGGACCCTGAGGTTCTCGCAGCCGAACGCCACGTCGTCGCCGACTCTCGACAGCACGACCCCCGCCTCGGGGTCCTGCAGCACGAGTCCGATGCGCCCGCGCTGCGCCTCGGGCGGTGCCCCGTCGACCAGGATGCGGCCGGTGCGCTCGCCCTCGTCGCTCCCGCCGAGGAGGCCCGCCAGGCCCGCGAGCAGCGTCGACTTACCGGCACCCGACGCGCCGAGCAGCAGCACGCGCTCGCCGGGCTCGATCACGAGGTCGACGTCACGGGTGGCGGGGAGGCGCCGGCCGGCGTACCGCCACCCCCAGCCGTCGACGTCGACGCGAGCGGGATGCGGCATCAGACGTCGCGGCGCCGTTCCCGCCCCGCGGCGAATCGGCCGAGGGCACCCGTCGCGGCGAGGGCGCGCACGAGCAGCCAGCCGACCAGACCGGCCAGCAGCGCCCCCGACACCACGAGCGTGCCGAGGTACAGCAGGTTGAACTCGACGGTCTTGAGGATGTTGGGGGAGCTTCCGACGAAGAACTCCAGCACCCACGCGCCGATACCCGCGCCGACGCCGGCGAGCATGGCCACCGGGAGCGTGAAGCGCAGGTAGAGGAACGCCAGGAAGATGAGCTCGGCCCCGAGCCCCTGCGCGAGGCCCGAGAAGATCGTGCTGATGCCCCACACGTTGCCGATGAGGGCCGAGACGATGGCGGCGACGAGCTCGACCAGGAGTGCCGCGCCCGGCTTGCGGATGACGAGCCCGCCGACGACGCCCCCGAGCAGCCAGATGCCGACGGCAATGCCGCCCAGGCCCGGGGTGAACCCGTCCATCGCGGCGAACCACAGGCCGCCGACGGTGTTCCAGGCCCAGAACACCAGGCCGATCGCGACACCGAGGACGGCGGCGACGACGATGTCGACGACGCGCCAGCGGAAGCGGTCGGACGTGGCGACGGCGGGTGCCGTGCGGGCAGACGTAGACGTGTGCATTTCTCTCCTCCCTGCGCCGGCATGATCCGGATCAGGTTCGACGGTCGAAGCGTGGGTCGCTTCCTCTCAGCCCGGCTCACCGGACTCCCGTGGTTGTGTTTCCCGAGTATAGGCAGGTCGCCGGGGTAGCGTGGGCGGGTGCACGACGAGACCCCGGCCACGCGGCGCGCGCTGCGCGATCGGGAGGCACCCTCGAGCGAGGGCGAAGGCGAGGGTGAGGGCGAGACCCCGGCCCCCGACACCGCCGTCGCTCCCGAGTCCCCCGACACCGCCGTCGCTCCCGAGCCCGCCACCCCGGCGTCCACGCCCATCGGCGCGCCGATCGCGCTGACGTGGGTCGACCCCGCGGAGGCGAGCGCGCCCCGGCCCGCGCCGGAGTTCGTCGTCGCCGGCCCCGTATCGCCGACGGCCGACCTGCTGGGCAGGCATCGCCGCCGGATCCTGCGTCCGGGCACCGTCGTTCCGACGCTCCTGATCCTGCTGCTCGTCGCCGCCTACAGCGCGGTGACGCTGCTCTGGCCGCTGAACGCGGTCACCCCCCGCGTGCAGGCGGTCGGCGTCCAGACCACGGTGGCCCCGATATCTGCCCCGGCCTGGCCCGGCCAGGGGGCGGCCGCGGTCGCGGTCGAGGGCATGCCCGATGTGCTCTCGTCCGCGGACGCCCCCGAGTCGATCGCGAGCATCACGAAGGTCGTGACGGCTCTGCTCGTGCTCGACCGTCTCCCCCTCGCCCCCGGCGAACAGGGGCCGACCTACGCGTTCACCGAGGCCGACAGCGCCGATTACTGGCAGTACCGCGCGCGCGGCGAGTCCTCGCTCGACGTCCCCGTCGGCGGGACCCTGACCCAGTACCAGATGCTCCAGGGCATGCTGATCGCCTCGGCGAACAACTACGCCCAGCGCCTGGCATCCGATCTCTGGCCCTCGAACGCCGACTTCGTCGCCGCCGCGAACACCTACCTGACCGACCGTGGGATCACGGGCATCACGATCGTCAACCCGACGGGCATCGAAGCCGGGAACGTCGCGACGCCGGGCGCGCTGATCGCCCTCGCCGAGAAGGCGCTGCAGAACCCCGTGATCGCCGAGATCGTGCGCACCCCCGAGCTCACGCTCCCGGGGGCGGGGTCGTTCCGCAACGGCAATCCGTTGCTCGCCGACCCGGGGGTGATCGGCATCAAGACCGGCACCCTGGATGCCTGGAACCTGCTGTCGGCGAAAGAGTTCGTGGTGGGTACGAGCACCGTTCGCGTCTACGCCGCCGTGCTCGGGCAGCCCGGTCCGGCGGAGCGCGACCAGGCGAGCCGCGATCTGCTCGCCCGCCTCACCGAGGAAGTGCAGGCGCGCACCTCGGTGCCCGCGGGGACCGTCGTGGGCCGTGTCTCGACGCTCTGGGGGAACGATGTCGACATCGTCACCGCCGAAGACGCGATCAATGTGCTCTGGAACGGCGCCCGCGCGGAGTCTTCCTCGACGTTCGACCTCGGCGAGGCGCGCGGACAGGGCGACACGGTCGGCGCGCTGTCCACGACCGGGCCGCTCGACATCGACACCGTCGAGGCGCGGCTGGCGACCGAGATCGAGCCACCGAGCCCCTGGTGGCGGCTGACCCATCCCCTCGACCTGCTGGGGCTCAACGACTGACCCGCTGTGCTACGGTCGCGGCAGTGACACGGGGTGCCCTTCGGGGCTGAGAACACACCCGTCGAACCTGATCTAGTTCGTACTAGCGAAGGGATGTCGCGAATGGTCGTTCGCACGTCGTCGTCTCCGTCCACCCCCGCCGAGGCCCTGGCCGCACTGCGGGATTCCCCGCCGCTCGTGCAGTGCATCACCAACGCCGTGGTGACCAACTTCACCGCGAACGCGCTCCTCGCCCTCGGCGCCGCGCCCGCGATGTGCGACATCCCCGGCGAAGCGGGAATGTTCGCCGGTGTTGCCGGGGGCGTGCTCGTGAACCTCGGCACCCCGACCGCCGAGCAGCGCGACGCCGCGCGGGAGGCCGTCGTCGTCGGCACGCCGTGGGTGCTCGACCCGGTCGCCGTCGGCGCGCTGCCGGTGCGCACCGCGCTCGCGCACGAGCTGCTCACCGCACGGCCCGCCGTGATCCGCGGGAACGCATCGGAGGTCCTCGCCCTGGCCGGGACCGGCGCGGGCGGCCGCGGCGTCGACTCGACCGACACCCCCGAGGCCGCGCTCGACGCCGCCCGGGCGCTCGCCGCCCGCACCGGCGGGACCGTCGCCGTCTCGGGCGCCGTCGACCTGATCGTGGATGCCGAGCGCACCGCGCGCGTGCCCGGCGGCAGCGTTCTGCTCACCCGGGTCACCGGCGGCGGCTGCGCCCTCGGCGCGGCGATGGCGGGCTTCCTCGCGGTGACCGACCCGTTCACCGCGGCGACTACGGCCAGCGCGGTGTGGGCCGTGGCGTCGGAGCGTGCCGCGGCGGCCTCGACCGGACCGGGATCGTTCGCGGTCGCGTTCCTCGACGCCCTCGCGGCGATCGAACCGGCCGACCTCGAGGGGCGGGTGCGGGCATGACCGACGTCGACCTGAGCCTGCACCTCGTCACCGATCACCGGATGCCGTTCGCCCGCGTGGCAGATATCGTCGACGCCGCCGCGAGCTCCGGTGTCAGCGTCGTGCAGTTCCGCGACAAGACGGCGACCGGGCACGACCTGTTCGACCGCGTCACGGCGCTCGCCGACGTCATCGCCGGGCGGGTCATGTTCGTGGTCGACGATCGCGTCGACGTCGTGCTCGCCGCCCGCGCGGCGGGCGCACGCGTCGACGGCGTGCACCTCGGCCAGACGGATCTGCCGGTCTTCGCCGCACGCCGGCTCCTGGGAGCCGATTCCCTCATCGGCTGGACGGCGAACACCGCCGCGCACTTCGCGGCCGCCGCCGCGCTCCCGTCCGGCACCGTCGACTACCTCGGGGTCGGCGTCATCCGCGCCACCTCGACCAAGACAGATCACCCGGAACCGCTGGGCATCGACGGATTCGCCGGGCTCGTGGCATCCGCCCCTCTGCCCTGCGTCGCGATCGGCGGGATCGAGGTGGGCGATGTCGCCGCTCTCCGGCGGGCCGGTGCCGCGGGCGTCGCGGTGGTGTCGGCCGTGAGCGGTGCCGCGGATCCCGCGGCAGCGACGCGGGCACTGCGCGGGGCGTGGGCATGATTCCCCGCGTGCTGAGCATCGCCGGCACCGACCCCACCGGCGGCGCGGGGGTCCAGGCCGACCTCAAGTCGATCGCCGCGCTCGGCGGGTACGGCATGGCCGTGGTCACCGCGCTCGTCGCGCAGAACACCCGAGGGGTGCGCGACGTGCACGTGCCGCCCGTGGCGTTCCTCGACGCGCAGCTGCGGGCGGTGAGCGACGACGTCGAGATCGACGCGGTGAAGATCGGGATGCTGGGGTCGGCCGAGGTCGCCGCCGTCGTCGCCGCGTGGCTCGACGAGATGCGCCCCGCGGTGGTCGTGCTCGACCCCGTCATGGTCGCGACCAGCGGCGACCGCCTGCTCGACGCCGACGCCGAAGACGCCGTGCGCGACCTCTGCCGTCACGCCGACCTCGTCACCCCGAACCTGCCCGAGCTCGCGGTCCTCGTCGAGGAGCCCGTCGCCGCGGACTGGGACACCGCCGTCGCGCAGGCCCAGACACTGGCGGCGCGGGCCGGCACCGCGGTGCTGCTCAAGGGCGGACACCTCGCCGGACCCGACAGTCCGGATGCCGTCATCGACGCCGCGGGGGTGCACCTCGTGCCCGGCCGCCGCGTCGCGACCCGCCACACCCACGGCACCGGGTGCTCGCTGTCGTCGGCGATGGCGACCCTCGCCGCGCACGGCCTCGACTGGCCCGCGGCTCTCACCCGCGCGAAGCGGTGGCTCACTGGCGCGCTCGAGAACGCCGAGGCCCTGCACGTCGGGCGGGGCAACGGTCCGATCGACCACTTCCACGAGCTACGGCCCTTCCTCGACCTGGGCGGCTCGTGGACCGCCGAGCGGTGGGCGGCGACAGCGGCGGTGCGCGCCAACGTCGATCGGTGCGCGTTCGTGCGGGGACTGGCATCCGGAGACCTCGATCGCGAGGCTTTCGCCTGGTACCTCGCCCAAGACCTGCTGTACCTGCGGGAGTACGCCCGTGTGCTGGCGCGCGCCGCGGCGCTGGCCCCGACGGCCGAGGAGCAGCGCTTCTGGGCGGCGGCGTCGGTCTCGTGCCTCGCCGAAGAGGCGGCGCTGCACGAGTCGCACGTGGATGCCACCGACCTCGCGCCGGCGCCCGCCACCACCGCCTACACCGACCACCTGCACGCGGTCTCGGCCGCGGGAGCGTACGCGGTGCTCGTGGCCGCGGTGCTGCCGTGCTTCACGCTGTACACCGACATCGGTGCGCGGTGGCGCGGCACGTTCACCGCCGCGCACCCCTACGCCGATTGGCTCACGGCCTACGGCGACGAGGCCTTCGCGGCGTCGTCGGCCGAGGCCACACGGATCGTCGATGCCACGGCCCGCGCGGCCTCCCCCTCCGTCCGCGCCGCGATGGCCGCGGCGTTCGACCGGTCGATGGCGCTGGAGCTCGCGTTCTTCGAGGCGCCGTTGCGCGGGTGAGGGCGGGCCGAACTCCTGAGATTTCGCGGCGGGGCCTCCCCGGCTCGCTGGAGGAGACCTCCACCGACGCGATTCTCAGGAGTTCTGACCGGGCCGGGTCAGCCGCTCTTGCGGCGGAACTCCCGCTTGGTGACGGCTCCGTGCGTGCCCTGCACAGCGGAGTGACCGTCCAGGTGCGCCTGACCCGACCGGTGCTGCCCGTTCTTCTTCTCGAGGGCTTCCTTGAACTTTCGCTTCATGTCGTCGGATGCCGTGGCATCCGGGGTCTCGTCGGTACTCATGTCCCCACCCTAGGCACCTCCGACGAGCCGCCGCCGCGCGAAGGGCCCGAGCGTGGCCGTCAGACGTGGCGGACGCGCTGCTGCAGGCGGGTACGGATGTCGAACAGCTCGGTGCCGCCGACCTCGCGGGCCCCCGGGAGGCCGCGGCGCAGCAGTGTCGTGAGAGCGCTGCGGGCGACGAGCGCCACCGGGGTGCCGCGCACCTTTCCCAGCTCGGTCACCGCGTCGAGGATCGCGTCGTCGGGGAGCACGACGAGGGCACCGCTGAAGCGCACCCCGGACGCCCGCGCGACGACCCGAGCGCGGGAAACGAGCTGCGTCACGGGCGCGCCGATGACGTTCGGGCCCGTGATTTCGCCGCGCCGCACACCCACGGGGCCGCCGAAGTCTTCGCTGAGCATCGCGAAGAGACCGCTCGGCCCGAGCACGAGGTGATCGACCTTCTGCTCCGGGTCGAGGCCGTCACGGTCGGCGAAGACGTCGTGCCACACGGTGTACCCCATGCCGAGCTCGGCGACCAGTCGCGCGGTCTCCTCCTCGGCGAGCGCGTCGGCGAGGATGTGTCGGATCTCCGGCGGTGCCGACCGCACGAGCGCGGGGTCGTACGGGTCGGCGATGTCGACGCCGCGCCCGACCCACTCGCGGATCAGCGACAGGTAGCGCTCGCGCCGCCACCCGCCGGGCTGCCCGTACGCCCGGGCCCGCGGACGTGTGTCAGGACGCGCGGGAGTGGATGCCGTGGCCTCGCCGCCCCACTCGGCGGCGGCGTGCCCGCGCCCGCGGTCGTAGGCCGCGCGCGCCTCCGGCGTCCCGACGAGCTCCCACGCCCGCTGAACCTGCACGAACAGGGCGGCGTCGCCACCGGTGTCGGGGTGCGTCTCGCGCAACCGCACGCGATAGGCACGGCGCAGACCTTCGTCGTCGATCTCGGCCTCGACGCGAAGCACCTCGTATGCCGAGAGCGACATGGGACTGTCGAACACACCCTCATCCGTTCCGCCGCTCGGGCGCGGCATCCTCCAGGCTAGTCGGCGCCGTCTGTGCGGGGCCCGGGATCCGGCCGGGGACTCCCCGACGGCTGCACAACTCCGGCAGATTCCGGGAGTTCGCCCCGCCGCCCGGCCCACGGACGGATGCTGCAGGAGTTGTGCGCCCCTGGCTTTCACCCGGCCGCGCGCCGCCGACTGCACAACTCCGGCAGAACTGCCGGATGCCCGCGCCGTCGGCGCCTCAGCGACCACTCCGCAGGAGTTGTGCGGATGACACCGATCGCCCGCGACCGGACCCGGCGTCAGCGCCGTTCGTTGCGGCGGGCGTAGGCGGCGGCATCACGACTGGACAGGGCGAGCAGCACCAGAATGTCGAGACTCACCGTGATCAGGGTGGTACCCACGGTGATCTCCTGCCCGAACTCCCACCAGCCGATGAACGCCGCCGTGATCGAGATCGTCGACAGCAGCATTCCGATGACCCGCGCGACGTTGCTGCCGCGCAGCAGCAGGATGCCGAACACCGTCTGGATGAGGAAGATCACCCCCATGATGCCGAGGAACAGCCCGGCATCCACGTCGAAGTCGGAGAGCGTGAGCGCCGTCGGCTCGTCGGCGTCGCCACCCGCGGCAGCCGAGAGCACCTGCAGCCACGGCGGGAGGTCGAAGGCCACCGTGAAGGCCCACACGAGTCCCGAGACGGCGCGCAGCAGCACGAGCACTCCGCCGGCGACCGTCGCACCCGGCCGACGCATCATCGGGTCGTGGGTGACGGGGGCGGCGAGCGGCTCGAAGGCCGCCCTCTTTTTCGGATGCCGCTCGCTCACGGTCGCGCCTCCCCGGTGATGCCCTGCGGGCTGGCATCCATCCGCTCCCCGACGACCCGCGGGTCGACCCCGCGCACATCGAGGATCGGCAGGTCGCCGTCGGTGGTGATGCTGTCTCCCCCGCCGTTGCGCGAGTGGTAGCCGGTGGAGAAATCACGGATGACATCGACCGCGACGCCCGGCACCGCTCGCACCGTCTCGACGATGTGGTCGCGCTCGATGTCGGTGTCGGCGTCGATGCGGTGGGTGACCTGGAGCGTGAAGAGCGAGAGTCCGACGGCGCGGTCGAACGTTCCCGCCGCGAGCCAGTCGACCCGGCGTCCGCCCGGCA
The DNA here is from genome assembly GCF_057167165.1 of Microbacterium sp. ZW3a. Taxonomy (NCBI): domain Bacteria; kingdom Bacillati; phylum Actinomycetota; class Actinomycetes; order Micrococcales; family Microbacteriaceae; genus Microbacterium; species Microbacterium sp. ZW3a. Next base: position 2,895,908 of record NZ_CM169903.1, read on the forward strand.
GCAGCCACTCGTCCGGGCACTGCCAGAGGCGCACGTGGTGACGCTGCGCCGGCGACCCCGCGACCTCCTGCTGGTAGGCGAGGTCGTGCATACGGCCGAAAAGGAACAGCGGGCTCACGGGTGCCGTCGGATAGCTGCGTCGAGTGAGCGTGGATGCCACGATGCGCCACGACGAGGCGAAGCCCACGGGGTCAGCCGGGATCCATCCCGCCGCGGCCATCGCCGCCTCGATCCGGGCCCGGTCGCCGTGGAACGCGAGGTTGACAGGGTCGCCGAGCAGACCGTCCGACGTGCGCGTGCGCCCCATGAAGTAGTCCGGCACGTAGATGGAGGTGAGGATGCGATGCAGTCTCGGCAGCACGAGGTACGCGAGGAGGCCCCAGAACACCAGCGCCATGACGACGCCGCCCCAGCCGAGGGTGAAGGTCTGGGTGAAGCTCAGGTAGGCGAGCCAGACGGCGGCGAGGCCGGCGAAGACGAAGAAGAACCCGTCGAGCATCCGCCCGATCGACCACCGCCGTCGCGGTCCGTGCGTCGTCATCGCGCCGTCACCACAGCGCAGGCTCGGGGGCGTAGGCGAAGGCCTCCGCGACGCGGTCGGGCGGGAGGTCGTCGAGGCGCGACGGCGTCCACGAGGGCGACCGGTCCTTGTCGACGAGCTGCGCGCGGATGCCCTCGACGAGGTCGGGCTGGGTGGCGGCGAACCACATGACCAGACCGTACTCCTGCTCCAGCGCCGCGCGCAGCGAGGGGAGGGCGCGGGCGCGGCGCACGGCCTCGAGCGTCACGGCGATCGCCGTCGGTGCCGAGGTCTCCAGGAGATCCGCGGTGGCGTGGGCCTCGGGCTCCCAGCGCTGGCGCAGGCGGTGCAGGATGCCGCCGAGGTCGTCCGCCGAGAACGCGTCGTCGATCCACGGGCGCCAGGTCTCCAGGTTCGACCGCTCCGGGGTCTCGTCGAACAGCAGCACCAGTTCGGTGGGGCTCGCCGGGTCGGCGCGGAACTGCAGCGCCTCGTGGAGGGCGGAGAGGTGCGCGGTGGGCACGAGGTGGTCGGCGAATCCCGCGTACAGCGCGTCCGCGGCATCCATCGTCGCCCCGGTGAGGCCGAGGTACTCGCCGAGGCGCCCGGGGGCGCGGCCGAGAAGCCAGGACCCACCGACGTCGGGGGTGAATCCGAGGCGCGTCTCGGGCATCGCCAGGCGCGATCGCTCCGTGACGATGCGGATGCGCGCGTGGCCGGCGAGACCGATGCCGCCGCCCATCGTGACGCCGTCGGCGATCGCGACGAGGGGGGTGGGGTACGCGGACAGGCGGGCGTTGAGCGCGTATTCCTCGCGGAAGTAGGTGTGCACCTCGTCGAGGCGTCCCGCCACGATGAGGTCGTAGAGCGCGCGCACGTCGCCGCCGGCGCAGAAGCCCCGGTCGCCCGCGCCGTCGAGCAGCACGAGGTCGACGTCGGAGTCGTGCTCCCAGCGGTCCAGCGTCGTCGCGAGAGCGCGGATCATGCCGAGATCGAGGGCGTTTATCGCGCGCGGACGGTTCAGGGTCAGGTGGCCGACGCCGCGCCAGGCTCGCGCGGCGACCGCGTCGTCGTCGGATCGCTGTGCGTTCACGGTGCCACGTTACACAGACCGCGAGATGGGTTTTCGGCCCCGGATCGGGGAAGATGAGGAAAACGCCCGCCGAACGAGAGGTGCCCGATGCCCGAAGGACAGGTGCTGGAGTTCTCGGGGCTGACCAAACGCTTCGGCGCGGTGTCGGCCGTCGACGGACTGACCGCCCGGGTGGAGCCGGGCCTGGTCACCGGATTCCTCGGCCCGAACGGCGCGGGCAAGACCACGTCGCTGCGCATGCTGCTGGGGCTCGTGCGTCCCACGTCGGGCACCGCCACGATCGGTGGCCGTCGATACGCCGACCTCGCGGCGCCCCTGCAGAGCGTCGGCGCCGCGCTCGAGGCATCCAGCTTCCACCCGGGGCGATCGGCCGCGAACCACCTGCGGGCCTACGCCCGGGCCGCGCGGTTGCCCCTCTCGCGCGTCGACGAGGTCCTCGGGCTCGTCGGCCTCGCCGACGTCGCCGGACGCCGGGTCGGCGGATACTCCCTCGGCATGCGGCAGCGGCTGGGCCTGGCGACGGCGCTGCTGGGCGACCCCGGCGTGCTCGTGCTCGACGAGCCTTCGAACGGTCTCGACCCCGAGGGCATCCGCTGGATGCGCTCGCTCCTGCGTCACCTCGCCGAAGAGGGACGCACGGTGCTGATCTCGTCGCACCTCCTCAGCGAGGTGCAGCAGACCGTCGACGCTCTGCTCATCATTTCGCGCGGCCGACTGGTGTTCCAGGGCGGCACCGAAGACCTCGCCGACCCCGACGAATACGCCACGGTCGTGGACTCCCCCGACCGCGACGCCCTGTCGCGCCTCCTCGACGAGCGCAGCATCGACTACCAGCTGCTGCGCAACGGCTTCACGATCCGTCACCTCGAGCCCGTCGAGATCGGGACGATGGCCGCCGGCGCGGGCGTGGCGCTGTCACACCTGCAGAGCAAGGGCGCGAGCCTGGAGGACATCTTCCTCGACCTGGTCAGCGGAGCGCGCGTGCACGCGAGCGCCGCGGGGCCGGTCGCGCCGGCACCGGTGGGGGCTCCGGATGCCGTTGTCCCGGCGCCCACGCCAGCAGCGGCGCCCACGCCGGTAGACGCGCCGGCTCCGGTCGAGGCATCCCCATCGGCCGACGCGGCCGCGCCGGTAGAGGCGCCCCGCCGCTCGACGGAGGTTGTGCCGGTATTCGCCCCGCCGCGGTCCGCGGTCGGCGACGCGGCCCCGGCCGGGCCTGACGCCGAGGCGAGCGCCCCGCGTCCGTCGTACGCCGTGGCCTCGACGGGCGTCATCGACGTCGTGCCCTCCGGCGACGAAGCCCGCACCGACGACACGGAGGTGCAGCGATGAGCGTGATCGCCTCGACCCGTTCCGAATACACGAAGCAGTTCTCCACCGCCGGGTGGTGGGTGCTCGCCATCGTGCTCGTGGTCTACGTCGGCTTCACCGCCGGTGTGCTCGCTCTCGCGTTCGGGGGCGTGGCATCCGGTCGTCTCACGGGAGCCAACGGCCCCGCGCCGACGGCAGAGGGGCTGCCCGCGCTCATCTACAGCTCCGCGACGGCGGTGGGCTACGTCTTTCCGCTCCTGATCGGGACCCTGATGGTCACGACGGAGTTCCGGCACAAGACCCTCACCCCCACGTTCCTCGCCACACCGCGTCGCGGTGTCGTTCTGGCGGGGAAGTTCGTCGTCGGCATCCTGGTCGGGCTCCTCTACGGCGTGCTCGGCTCGATCGCGGCGATCGGCGCCGGGGCGGGCGTGCTCACCGCGTTCGGCCTCGACACCGCGCTCGGGGAGTCCGACACCTGGGTGCTCGTGGGCCGAATGCTGCTCGCCTTCGCGCTGTGGGTGGTGGTCGGGATCGGCGTCGGCACGGTCGTGCGCAACCAGGTCGCGGCGATCGTGATCGTGCTGGCCGTGACCCTGTTCGTGGAGCCGATCGTGCGGACCGTGGCCGGTATCGTCGACGGGCTCGACGAGGTCGTGCGCTGGTTACCCAGCGCCGCGAGCGACGCGCTCGTGGGCCAGACGATCTTCGGCGCGGTGTCGACCGGCGGGTCGGAGCCGCTGGAGTGGTGGGCCGGCGGACTCGTGCTGCTCGCCTACGCCGTGGTGCTCGTCGTGATCGGCCTGTTCACCACCTGGCGCCGCGACATCGACTGAGGCGTTCGGGCAGGCTGAGGGGCGCGGGGCGTTCGGGCGGCGGGCGGGCCGGCCCGGGCAGGGCCGTGCCGCGAGAGCACACGTTCGAGACGAGCGCACACGTTCGAGACGTCCGCACCGTGTGCGCTCGACCCGAACGTGTGCATTCGGCGCCAAGGCCCGCGCCGGCAGACCTCCGCGCCGGCGTCAGGAAACGAGGTCGGCGACGTCTTCGGGCTCGGATGCCACGTCGAGGCGCAGCGCCTTGAGCAGGGCCACCCCGTGCTTGGTGGTGAGTACGAGCCGCTCGAACTCGTCATGCCCGCGCAGGTCGACGACCACGCTGGGCTTGCGGCGCCGGATGATGACGAAGTCGTTGCCCCCGGCCGACTTCCACGTGCCCATCGCGACGGCGGTCGGCAGGTTGGTGCCGGGGTTGGGAACGCCCCGCAACCACGTCCACGCGTCGTCGGTGAGCTGGACGCGATCGATCGTGGAGCGCGGCACCACGATGTTGCGCTTGCGGAACGACAGGGCACGCTCGGTCGGCGAGAGCACGACCTCGAGCTGCGTCGAATCGAGCAGCAGGGTCACCATGGCATCCATCCTGCCAGCGCCGCGATGCCCGAATCACCGCCGCGCCTCACGAGAACGCAACGATCCCTCCGGCCGGCGCCCGCCCGCCCACGGCCCGGGTGTCGGAGGGGAGGGATAGCCTGGAGCGATGAGCACGGGCAGCGCTGCGCCGCAGGTCGCACCCGGCCCCGGCGAAACCATCCACGACCTCCTCGCGCGCGTGAGCGCCGGGCACCGCCCCGACGTCGATGAGACCGAACTGCTGCTCCACGCGCCGCTCGATGTGCTCTCCCGCGCCGCCTCGACCATGCGCGACGAGGGGCTGCGGCGCGCCGGGCGCCCGCGAGTCATCACGTACTCGCGCAAGGTGTTCGTGCCCCTCACCACGCTGTGCCGCGACCGGTGCCACTACTGCGTCTTCGTCGACACCCCCGGCCAGCTGAACCTGCTCCGCAAGCCCGCGTACATGAGCCCCGAGCAGGTGCTCACGGTGGTGCGGCAGGGCCAGGCCCTGGGCTGCAAAGAGGCGCTGCTGACGCTCGGCGACCGTCCCGAAGAGCGCTGGCCCGAGGCCCGCGCGTGGCTCGACGCGCACGGCTTCGCCTCGACGATCGAGTACGTCGCGCACATCGCGCACCTCATCACCGCTGAGACGGGCATGCTCGTGCACGCCAACCCCGGCGTCATGCACCCCGACGAGCTCGCGGCGCTCCGCCCCGTGTCGCCGTCGATGGGCATGATGCTCGAGACCACCTCCCGCCGGCTCTACGAAGAGCCCGGTCAGGTGCACTTCGGCTCCCCCGACAAAGACCCCGATCTGCGCCTGCGCGTCATCGACGACGCGGGGGTCGCTGGCATCCCGTTCACGACCGGCATCCTCGTCGGCATCGGCGAGACCGTGCGCGACCGCGCCGAGTCCCTCGTCGCCCTGCGCGAGAGCGACGACCGATACGGGCACGTGCAAGAGGTCATCGTGCAGAACTTCCGCGCCAAGCCCCGCACGGCCATGCAGGGCGCTCCGGATGCCGACATGCACGAGTACCTCGCGACAGTCGCCGTCGCGCGCCTGGTGTTCGGCCCCGACATGCGCATCCAGGTACCCCCGAACCTCTCCGACCCGCGCGAACTCGGGCACCTGATCGAGGCCGGGATCGACGACTGGGGCGGGGTGTCGCCGCTGACCGCCGACCACGTCAACCCCGAGCGTCCGTGGCCGCACATCGACGACCTCGCCGCGCAGACGGCCGCCCACGGCTTCCTGCTGCGCGAGCGGCTCACGTCCCACCCCGAGTACGTGCGCGACGCCGAGCGGTGGATCGACCCGGCGCTGCACGCTCCCGTGCAGGCACTGGCGGATGCCACGGGCCTCGCGGCCGACGTGATCCCGGGCGCGGTGCCGGCTGTGCCCGCCACGGGAGGGGATTCCGCGACGGGAGGACGCCCCGACCCCGCCGCATCCTCCGCAGCCAGAATCTCCTCCGCCCGCCCCGCCGACCCCGGCGTGCAGCGCCTCGCCGAGCGCGCCGCCGCGGATCCCCTCGCGCTCGACGACGCCGACTGGACGCGACTCCTGCACGCCACCGGCGCCGAGCTCGACGCCCTGACCACGGCCGCCGACGACGCGCGCCGCTACACCGTCGGCGAGCCCATCACGCTCGTGCAGAACCGCAACCTCACCTCGACCGGGTTCCGCCGCGCCGGCCGAAACGGCGCGGGCGAATTCGACCTCGCGGAGGCCGAGGCGATCGCCGCCGACGCGGCCGACCTCGGCGCCACCGAGATCTGCCTCCAGGGCGCGCTCCCGGCGGGCGAAGACCCCGCGGGATACCTCGACCTCGTGCGTGCGGTGAAGCGCGGGGCTCCCGGCATCCATGTGCACGCGTACCGTCCGCTCGACGTGCGCGACCTCGCCGATCGCGGTGGCCTCGGCCTCGATGGCGCCCTCGCCGCGATGCGCGAGGCGGGCGTCGACACCGTGCCGGGCACGGGCGTGAAGGTGCTGAGCGAGCGTGTGCGCGGGCTCGTCGCCCCGGGTGACCTCGAGATCGACCGCTGGGTCGAGGGCATCACTGCCGCGCACCGCGCCGGGTTCCGCTCCACGTCCGTGCTGTTCTACGGACACGTCGAGACCGCCGCGGAGCGCATCGCGCACCTGCGGAGGCTGCGCGACCTCCAGGCTGAGACGCGGGGCTTCGCCGAATTCGTGCCGATCCCACTCCCGGGCGGAGACGTGCCGCTGGTCGAGGGGCGCTCCCCGCTCGACGAGCACCGCGCGATGATCGCGGTGTCGCGCCTCATGCTGTCGGGGGCGATCCCGCACGTGCAGATCCCGTGGACCCGCGTCGGACGCGAGAACGCCGCGGTGCTGCTGCGCGCCGGCGGCGACGACCTCGGCGGCACGCTCTACGACGGGCGCGTGAGGCCCGACACCGGCATCGAGCAGGGCCTCGAACTGCCGGTCGCGGCGGCCGAACGGATCGCGCGAAGCCTGATGCGGCCGTTCCGTCTGCGCACCACCGACTACGGGGTAGCGACGTCGGGGACCCGCACGTGAGCGTCGTCGACGTCGTCGTGGTGGGCGCGGGATTCGCCGGGCTCGGCATGGCCGATGCTCTGCGCCGCGCCGGTCGCGACGACGTCATCGTCATCGAGCGCGCCGGCGACGTCGGCGGCACCTGGCGCGACAACACCTACCCGGGCGTCGCGTGCGACGTACCGGCACACCTGTACAGCTACGCGGCGCACCCGCACGCGGGCTGGTCGCAGACATTCGCCGAGGGGCACGAGATCCAGTCCTACCTGCGCGACGTCGCCGCGGGCCTCGGTGATCGCATCCGGCTGCGCACCCCCCTCGTGGGCGCGGAATGGGATGCCGACACCTCGCTGTGGCACGTCGACACCGGCGCCGAGCAGCTCCAGGCCCGCTCCCTCGTGCTCGCGTGCGGGCGACTGACCGAGCCTCACGTGCCCGCGATCGATGGCCTCGAGTCCTTCCCCGGACCGCTGTTCCACTCGGCGCGCTGGGATCACGACGTCGACCTCACCGGGAAGCGGGTCGCCGTCGTCGGCACCGGAGCGAGCGCGGTGCAGCTCGTGCCCGAACTCGCGCAGACCGCCGCCCACGTGACGCTCTTCCAACGCACCCCGGCCTGGATCGTGCCCCGCGGCGGCGGCGAGATCCCGCTCGAGGAGCGCGAACGCCTCGCCCAGAGCCCCGGCGCTCTCGCGCGGCTGCGCGCCGAGCTCTACGCCGAGGGTGAGGCACGTTTCGCGTCGCGCTCCGGCGACACCGCGGCTTCCGCCGCCGCCCGCGACGCCGCCCTCGCGCACCTGTACGCCCAGGTCGCCGACCCCGCCCTGCGCGCCGCCCTCACGCCCGACTACGCCTTCGGGTGCAAGCGCGTGCTGCTCTCCGACGCGTTCTATCCCGCGGTGGCATCCGACCGGGTCACGCTCGAACCGACCGCCCTCGACCGGGTCGACGGGTCGACGCTCACCGCCGCGAGCGGCCGACAGCACGACGCCGACGTGCTCGTGCTGGCCACCGGCTTCGCCTCGACGCAGCAGCCGTACGCCGATCTCGTGCGCGGCGAGAGCGACACCCTCGCCGAGCACTGGAAGACCGGCATGACCTCCTTCGGTTCCACGGTGGTCTCGGGCTTCCCGAACCTCTTCGTCCTCAACGGACCGAACGCGAGCCTCGGCCACAACTCGGCCGTGCTCATGATGGAGGAGCAGGCCGCGTACGTCGTCCGCGCCCTCGCCGAGCGCGACCGCCGCACCGACCGCGTGCTGCGCGTCCGCCCCGAGGCCGAAGCGGCGTACACGGACGAGATCGCCGCGGCCGCGGCATCCACCCCCTGGATAACCGGCGGATGCCGCAACTGGTACGTCGACGAGAGATCGGGGCGGCTGACACTTCTGTGGCCGGGCACCGTGCAGGCATTTCACGAGAGACTGACCGGTACCGACGGGTCGGAGTTCGAACCCGCGCACAGCCCCGTGCGCGGCTGACGCATCGGCCCGCTCGCGGGTCACGGAGAAGGAGAGTCATGAGCGTTCCGCTGCGATTCGGATACAAGGCCTCGAGCGAACAGTTCGGGCCGAACGAGCTGCTCGACTTCGGCGTGCTCGCCGAGGAGATGGGTTTCGACTCTGTCTTCCTCTCCGACCACCTGCAGCCGTGGCGGCACGAGGGCGGACACGCCCCCAACGCCCTGCCCTGGCTCGGCGCGCTCGGCGCCCGCACGCAGCGCGTGATGCTCGGCACGTCGGTGCTCACCCCCACGTTCCGCTACCACCCGGGCGTCATCGCTCAGGTGTTCGCGACGCTCGGCGTGATGTTCCCGGGCCGCGTCGCCCTCGGCGTCGGCACGGGCGAAGCGCTGAACGAGGTCACCCTCGGCCTCGAGTGGCCCGAGCCGCCCGAGCGCTTCCAGCGCCTGAAAGAGGCGATCACCCTCATCGACAAGCTGTGGACCGAAGACCGGGTCACGTTCGAGGGCACCTACTACTCGGTGAAGGATGCCACGATCTACGACCGTCCCGAGCAGAAGGTGCCGATCTACATCGGCGCCTCGGGCCCCGCGGCGACGCGTCTCGCCGGCCGCATCGCCGAAGGCTACATCACCACGAGCGGCAAAGACCCGGAGCTGTACACCGAGAAGCTGCTGCCGGCCCTCGACGAGGGGCTGTCGAAAGAGGGGCGCACGCGCGACGACATCGACACGCTCATGGAGGTCAAGGTCTCGTACCACCCCGACCACGACACCGCGCTCGAGAAGACCCGCTTCTGGGCGCCGCTCGCCCTCACTCCCGAAGAGAAGATGAGCGTGCACGACCCGCTCGAGATGCAGCGCCTCGCGGATGAGCTGCCCATCGAGCGGGCGGCATCCCGGTTCATCGTCTCGACCGACATCGACGAGCACGTCGAGCGCATCGCGCACTACGTCGACCTGGGTTTCCGCCACCTCGTGTTCCATGACCCCGGCCACGACCAGGAGGAGTTCCTGCGCACGTACGGCGCCGAGGTGCTGCCGCGGCTGCGGGCGCGGTTCGCCTGACTCGGCGGCGTCCAGGGCGGTGGGTGCGGGGACGGGGCGGGCCGAACTCCTGAGAATCGGGCGCGCCCTGCCCCATTCGCACCGAAAACGCCACCCTAAGCAGATAACTCCGGAGTTCGGCACACAATGGAGGCGATGAGCACTTCTGAGATCCGCGACGGCTGGACCGTCGTCGTGCCGGTGAAGCCCGCCGCGCAGGGCAAGTCCCGGTTGGCCGATGTCGCCACCGATCGCGAGGCGCTCGCGCGGGCGATCGCGCTCGACACGATCGCCGCGGTCGCGGCAACACCCCGGGTCACGCGGGTGCTCGTCGTGACCGACGATCCCGGCGTGCGCACGCAGGTGTCGCAGTGGCCCGCGGTCGACGTCATCGCCGAGGGCGACGTGCGCGGCCTCGACTCCGCGATCGCGCTCGGCACGGTCGCCGCCGGTCAGGGCGCGCCCCGCGCGGCTCTGCTGGGCGACCTTCCCGCGCTGACGCCGCACGACCTCGACGCCGCGCTCGAACTCGCCGGCCATGTCGAGCGGGGCCTGGTCCCGGATGCCGAGGGCACCGGCTCCACCCTCGTCACCGCCCGCCCGGGCGCCGTGTGGGTCTCGGCCTTCGGCGCCGATTCCGCAGCCCGCCACCGGCTGCTGGGCTGCACCGACCTCGCGGTTCCGCGCGGGTCGACCCTCCGCCGCGACGTCGACACCGCCGCGCAACTCGCCGAGGCCGTGGCGCTGGGTGTGGGGCCGCGGACGGCGGCGGTGTTGGCGGCAGCGGCGGCCTGAATCAGGCCCTGAGCGCCACCTCGGCGATCGCCGCCGACGCGTCTTCGTCGCGCATCCACAGCGGCGCGACGACCGCCCGGATCCCCGCGGCCTCAACGCCGGCCGCTGCCTCGGCGTCCTCCTCGGCGAGCAACCACGCATCCAGCACCCCGTCGGCCGATCGCGCGCCGTAGTGTCGCGCGACGGCCGCGGCCGAGGTCTCGACCCCGATCGCGGTCAGGCACACGTCGGCCATGCCGCGCACGACCCGTCCCCCAATGATCGGTGACACTCCCACGACCCGCGCCGTCGTGGAGCGCAACGCCTCCCGGATGCCGGGAACGGCGAGGATCGGACCGATCGAGACGACCGGATTCGACGGGGCCAGCAGCACCACGTCGGCCTGCGCGATCGCCTCGACGACGCCCGGGGCGGGCACGGCATCCAGAATTCCGGGGTTCTCGAACCGCGTCGGGACCAGGCCGGCGCGATAGCGGGTCCACCACTCCTGGAAGTGCAGGCGCCGACCGTCCTCGACGTGCACGTGCGTGTCGACCTCGCTGTCGGTCATCGGGAGCAACCGGATGCCAAGCGGCCACCGCTCCGCCATCCGACCGAGGACCTCGGTCGGGGTCAGCCCCTCGCGCAGCCAGCCGGTGCGGGCGAGGTGGGTGCCGAGGTCGAGGTCGCCGAGCGTGAACCACGGCCACCCGGCGCCCCAGGCCTGCAGTTCCTCGTTGACGCGCTCGGTGTCGCCCGCGCGCCCCCAGCCGCGCACGGTGTCGTTGACCCCGGCGAGCGCGTACGTGATCGAGTCGACGTCGGGCTGCAGCCGCACGCCCGACAGCCACAGGTCGTCGCCGGTGTTGACGACCACGGTGGCTTCGGGCGCCCGCCGCCGACGCAGGGCCGCACGGACGCCGAGGGTGAACTTCGATCCGCCAACACCGCCGGCGAGCACGACGATGCGGGGCTGGGGAGTCTGCATCCGTCCAGTCTTCCACCGCCCGGGGCGGCGCGATCCGTCCGGGGGCGGTCGGCCCGGGCCCGGCGCACCGGGCACAACTCCTGCACTGCGCGCGCCCGCTCGGCCGCCGCCCCTGGAATTCCGGGAGCCCCGGCCGCCAGCGGCGCCGTTCTTCAGGAGTTGTGCGTCGCCGGCCACCGCTGCCGCACGTCGCGACGGCAGCTCCGGACGCCGCACCCGCGCACCGCCGCACCGCCGCACCGCCGCACCAGCGCCCAGCGCACCGCCGCACCGCCGCACCGGGCACAACTCCTGCACCTCGCGCGCCCTCGCCGCCGCCAGCCCTCGAATTCCGGGGGCCACGCCCAGCAGCGCCGCCGTTCTTCAGGAGTTGTGCGTCGCCGGCCGCCGCTGCCGCACGTAGCGACGGCCGCTCCGGACGCCGCACCCGCGCACCGCCGCACCGGGCACAACTCCTGCACCTCGCGCGGCCGCTCCGCCGCCGCCCGCGGCATTCCGCGAGCCCCGCCCGCCCTCGCCGCGCCCGCGCCGGAGTTGTGCGCGACGCAAGCGGCGGCTCGCGAGCCCCGGCCGCAGCCCCCGCGCCCGCGTCGGAGCGCGACGCAAGCGCCGCCCCGGCCCCGCCCCGGCCGCTACTGCGCGAGCAGCGTCGGGTCCGCCGCGCCGGCCGCGGCCCTCGCGGCCGCCGGCAGCGCCTCCAGCACGCGCTCCAGCGCCTCGTCGTCGTGCGCGGCGGTGAGGAACCACGCCTCGAACACGCTCGGGGGCAGCGAGATACCGGCATCCAGCATGGCGTGGAAGAACGGGGCGTAGCGCCACGACTGCTGCGTGAGCGCCGTGGCGTAATCGCGCGGAACCTCGGGCAGGAACGCGACGCCGAAGAGCGAGCCCGCGCGCGGGACGGTGTGCACGACGCCCTCGGCGGTGAGCGCCGCGTCGAGGGCGTCGGCGATGCGCGCGGCCGAAGCGTCGACCGCGGCATACACCTCGGGGGTCGCCAGTCGCAGCGTTGCGAGGCCCGCCGCGACCGACAGCGGGTTCCCCGACAGCGTGCCCGCCTGGTACACCGGGCCGAGCGGGGCGAGGTGGTCCATGACGTCGGCACGGCCGCCGAGGGCGGCCAGCGGCATCCCTCCGCCGACGACCTTGCCGAAGGTGAGGATGTCGGGCAGGTACGTCTCGCCCTGCGAGGCCTGCAGGCCCCAGAACCCGGCGGGGTGCACGCGGAAGCCGGTGAGGACCTCGTCCATGATCAGCAGCGCGCCGTGGCTGTGGGCGATGTCGGCGAGCGCGGCGTTGAAGCCGGGCAGCGGCGGAACGACGCCCATGTTGGCCGAGGCCGCCTCGACGATGATCGCCGCGATGTTCTCGCCGTGCACCGCAAACGCCTCGCGCACGGCATCCAGGTCGTTGTAGGGCAACACGAGCGTCTGCGCCGCGATCGGCGCCGGCACACCCGCCGAACCGGGAAGGGCGAGCGTCGCGACGCCCGAACCGGCCGCGGCCAACAGCCCGTCGGAGTGCCCGTGATAGTGCCCGGCGAACTTGATGAGCAGGTCGCGGCCGGTGACACCTCGCGCCAGACGGATCGCCGTCATCGTCGCCTCGGTACCCGTGGAGACCAGCCGCACCTTCTCAACCGGCCGCAGGTCGCCGACCTGCACACGGTGGGCAATCAGGTCGGCGAGCTCGACCTCGGCCCCCGTGGGCGCCCCGAACGACAGACCCTTGGATGCCGCCGACTGCACCGCCCCGACCACCTCGGGGTGCGCGTGGCCGAGGAGGGCCGGACCCCACGAGGCGACGAGGTCGACGTACTCGCGGCCCGTGGCATCCGTGATCCGGGAACCCGCGGCGGACTGCACGAACCGCGGCGTCCCGCCGACCGATCCGTAGGCCCGCACCGGCGAGTTCACGCCGCCCGGGATGACGTCCTTGGCACGGGCGAACCACTGGTCGTTGAGATCGGTCATGTGTCCCATTCTCCCCCGCCCCTCCGGCGTGAGTCGCCAGGAATTGTCGCTTTCAGCTCGGCCGAAGCGACAGATTCTGGCAACTCACGCACGCAGGCGCGGGCGCGGGCGCGAGGGTCAGAGCTCGGCGCGGAGCCAGTGGGCGGCCTCGAGGGCCCAGTACGTCAGGATCGCGTCGGCGCCGGCGCGGCGGATGCCGAGCAGGCTCTCGAGGATCGCGCCACGGCGATCGATCCAGCCGTGGGCCGCGGCGGCCTCGACCATCGCGTACTCGCCCGACACCTGGTACGCCCACACCGGCACGTCGACCGACGCCTTCACGTCGGCGAGCACGTCGAGGTACGGCAGCGCCGGCTTGACCATGACGACATCGGCGCCCTCGTCGACGTCGAGCAGCGCCTCGCGGACGCCCTCGCGACCGTTGCCCGCGTCGAGCTGGTACGAGCGGCGGTCGCCCTGCAGCTGCGAATCGACGGCCTCGCGGAACGGACCGTAGAACGCCCCCGCGTACTTGGCCGAGTAGGCCAGCAGCAGGGTGTCGGTGAAGCCCTCGGCATCCAGCGCGTCGCGCACCGCGGCGACCTGGCCGTCCATCATGCCCGACAGGCCCAGCATCGCCGACCCGGCCCGCGCCTGGGCGAGGCCCATGGCGGTGTAGCGCTCGAGCGTGGCGTCGTTGTCGACCGCCCCGTCGGCGCGCAGCACGCCGCAGTGTCCGTGATCGGTGAACTCGTCGAGGCACAGGTCGGTCTGCACGACGAGCGCGTCGCCGACCTCGGCCACCACGGCCTCGGTCGCGACGTTCAGGATGCCGTTCGGATCATCGGCGCCCGACCCCACGGCGTCGCGGGTCTCGGGCACACCGAAGAGCATGACGCCGCCGATGCGGGCCGCGGCGGCCTCGGCTACGGCGCGGCGGAGCGAGTCGATGGAGTGCTGCACGACGCCCGGCATCGACCCCACGGGGCTCGGCTCCGTGATGCCTTCGCGCACGAACAGCGGCAGCACGAGCTGCGACGGAACGAGGTGGGTCTCGCGGGCCAGGCGGCGCACGGCGGGGGTGCGGCGCAGACGCCGCGGACGGTGCTCGGGAAAACTCATGCGGGGGTCTCTGACTCCGAGGGGAGGGCGAAGCGGGCGACGGCCTCGATCAGCGCCTCGACCGTCTGGGTGTCGGCGACGACGTCGACGCTCAGGCCCGCGCGCTTGGCATCTTTGGCGGTGCGCGGTCCGATCGCGGCGATGACGGTGGATGCCGGGATCTCGGGGAACTGCGCGACCACCTGTTCGGCCACCGAGCCGCTGGTGACGAGGATCGCGTTGATGCGTCCGGAGTGCACGTCGGCGGCGATCTTGTCGGTGACCGGCACGCCGACCGTGCGGTAGGCCACGACGCTGCGGACGTGGTGCCCGGCCTCGATCAGCATGCGGGTGAGCACGGGCTTGGCGATCTCACTGCGCAGGGTGAGGACGTTGCGCGGCTCGGCCTCGAGGGCGATCATCTGCTCGGCCATGCCCTGCGCGGAGTTGTCGCGATCGGGCACGAGGTCGACGCGGTACCCGACGGCCTGCATGGCCGCGGCGGTCGTCTCGCCGACGGCGGCGACCCTGGTGGATGCCGGGATCTCGGCCCGGTACGCGTAGAGCACGTCGACCGTGGTGGCGCTGGTGAGCGTCAGCCAGTCGAACGCCCCCGCGGCGAGATCGGCGAGCGCCTGCTCGAGGGTCGCCTGATCGTTGGTGGGGGCGAAGTTGATCAACGGTGCAATGACCGGGGTGGCGCCGCGCTGACGCAGGCTCGCGGCGACACCGTCGCCCCACGGACCGCCGCGGGGCACGAGAACGCGCCGACCGGCGAGCGGCTTCTCTGAGGTCGGCGTGTGCCGATGGCCTTCATTCATGTGGTCGACTCTCGTGGTACCAGGTCGGCCGCCCCGCGTTCGAGCAACCGACGCGCGGCTTCTTGGCCCGCACGCGTCGCACGCGCGATGGGTCCCCCGTCGTCGGCAGCATCCGCATCATTGCCACTGCCAGTTTCCCGAGCATACCCCTGGTCCACCCGTACCGTCCGATCGATTCCGATCCGATGCGCACCGTCGAGCGCGTACACGACCGCGCGCAGGCGCAGGTCGCCGTCCGAGAGTGCCGCGTGCGTGCCGACGGGCGCGTGGCATCCGGCATCCAGCACCGACAGCACCGTGCGCTCGGCGGTGATGGCCACGCGGGTGTCGAGGTCGTCGAGGGCCGCGAGGGCGCTGAAGATCGCGGGATCGATGTCGGTGCGCGTCTCGACCGCCAGCGACCCCTGCCCCGGCGCGGTCGGCCATTCGCTCAGTCCCAGGTACTCGGCCTCGAGGCCGCCCAGGTCGCCGCCGAGCCGCGAGATGCCCGCGGCCGCGAGGATGACGGCATCCAACTCTCCGTCGCGAACGCGCGCGAGACGCGAGTCGACGTTGCCGCGGATGTCGCGAACGTCCAGGCGCGGGTTGTGCCGCAGGGCCTGCGCGATGCGGCGCGGTGATCCGGTGCCCACGCGCGAACCCGGCTCGAGCTCCGACAGCGGTGTGCCGTCGCGGGTGACCACGACATCGCGGGCATCCTCGCGCCGGGGCGTCGCCGCGATCACCAGTCCGTCGGGCTGGGCCGTCGGCAGGTCTTTGAGCGAGTGCACGAGAAAGTCGCAGCGCCCGGCAGCGAGCGCCTCGCGCAGACCGTTCGCGAAGACCCCGCGCCCGCCGAGCTGTGACAGGGAGGCGCGGTTGACGTCGCCCTCCGAGACGATGGGCACGAGCTCCACGTCGCGGCCGGAGGACTCGGCCACCGCGTCGGCGATCATCTGCGACTGCGCCATGGCCAGTGCGCTGCGGCGCGTGCCCAGGCGCAGGGGCGCGCTCACTGGAGAATCTCGGGGATCTCGTCGAGCGTGACCCGGCGCCCCGTGTAGAACGGCACCTCTTCGCGCACGTGACGGCGCGCCTCGGTGTAGCGCAGATCGCGCATCATGTCGACGAGGTCGGTGAGGTTGTCGGACTCCATCGGCAGGAGCCACTCGTAGTCACCCAGGGCGAAGGATGCCACGGTGTTCGCGATCACCTCGCGGTACGCCGACCCCTTCTTGCCGTGCTCGATCAGCATCTCGCGACGCTCGGCCTCGGGCAGCAGGTACCACTCGTAGCTGCGGACGAAGGGGTACAGGCACAGCCAGTCCTTCGCCTCGATGCCCCGGAGGAAGCCGGGCACGTGCGAGCGGTTGAACTCCGCGTCACGGTGCACGCCCATGGCGTTCCACGTCGGGAGCAGGTTCTTCAGCAGCTCGGTACGGCGCAGGCGCCGCAGGTCGCGCTGGAGCGCCTGGGGGTCTTCGCCGTGCAGCCAGACCATGAGGTCGGCGTCGGCGCGGAGTCCACTGACGTCGTAGAAGCCGCGCACGGTGACCCCGTCGGCCTCGATGAGCGCCGTCAGGTCGGCGAGCTCGGCGGTGTCGACCGCGGTGACCGGGTGCTCGGGGTCACGGCGGAGGACCGCCCACAGGGTGTACACGGAAGAGGATTCGTCGTGGGCCATGGGTCAAGTCTCGTCCTGTGCGGGCGGGTGTCCAAACCGATTGACTCGGGGGCGAAGCACCGCTGGTATCGTGCGACGACGGCGTCGGGGGATGCCGTCCGGAAAGGCGCGCCCATGTGGCTGTACGACGTTCCCCTGTCGGTGGGTCTGCCGTTGTTCATCGCGCTCGTGGTGGGCGGGTCGTGCGCGATCCTGCTCATCCTGCGGCGCTGGGTGCACAAGGTCGCCCCGCAGGGTGAGGAGTGGGACCGCGTGCTCAGCTACGCGGTCGGCGCGTACGGCGTCTTCTACGGCGTGACCCTCGCCCTCATCGCCGCCGCGGCCTACGGCAACTTCACCGAGGTCGACGGGATCGTGCTCGAGGAGTCGTCGTCGCTGGCCTCGCTGTACCGCACCGCGGCGCTTCTCCCCGAGCCGCAGGCGAGCGAGCTGCAGGAGCAGGTCATCGCGTACACCCGCAACGTCATCGATGTGGACTGGCCGCAGCAGAGCCGGCTGGAGATCCCGTCCGACACGGATGCCAATGTCACGGCGATGCAGCAGGCGATCGCCGCCGTGCAGCCCACGACTCCCGCCCAGATCCTGTACGTCGAACAGTCGCTCGACCAGTTTCAACTCCTGGTGGAGAACCGGCGCGAGCGCATCGCCCTGACGACCCTGGCGCTGCCGAACGTGCTGTGGATCGTGCTGGGCGTCGGCGCGGTGCTCAATGCGGTGCTCATCGCGCTCATCGAGGTGCGAAACCTCCGCGTGCACCTGCTCATGGCGGGGATGCTCGCGCTCTTCGTCGGTCTGCTGCTGTACGCGATCGCCGGTTTCGACCACGCCTACGCCGGCCCGATCGCCGTGACGCCCGAGTACTTCCAGGACCTCCTCGACGACCTGTTCACCCACGAGCCCTGACCCGCGGCGACGGCCTCGCGGCCGCGCGGCCGCGCGTGGGCGCGGCGGGCTGCGGCGGCGCTGCGGCCGGGCTGCCCGGCGGGGCGAACGCACACGATCCGCACGAGCGCACACGTTCGGGACGTACCGACCGTGTGCGTTCGTGCGGATCGTGTGCGTTGGACGACGAAAACGGATGCCGTGATGCGGCGCCGACGGGCGCAGCACCGCGTCAGGGCGACGGCGAGGCGTCAGCGGGTGTAGGCGCGAACCACGGCCCAGACGGCAAGACCGACCGCGGAGGCCACACCGGCGACGACCGCGGCGGCGGCGGCCGGATTGCGACGAGCACCCTCGCGGGCCTCGGCGACCCGCGTATCGACGGCCTCACTGAGGCGTCGCGGCACGTTCGCCTTGACCTCGATGGCCGCGAGAGCGGCCTTCAGCTCGGCGCGGGCCTCTTCGACGGGGTCGGTGATGCCCAGCGGAACCGCGGTGCGCGGCACCGGAACGGGACGCTCAATACTCATCGCCAGCCTCCTTCACGATGCGGACGTCTTCGGCGATCGCCTTGCCGGGGTTCTCGCGGCTCGAGAGCTTCTTGAACCGCAGGTAACCCAGCAACGCCAGGATCGCGGTGATGACCACCATCACGCCGAAGACCACGAGCGCCGACAGCCACACGGGCCACCACGACGACAGGCCCGCGATGACGAAGGCGAAGAACACGGGAACGGCCCAGAAAATCACGATGAGGGCGCCGACGAACCACCCGGCGCCGATCCCGGCATCCTTCGCGGTCTTCTGCGCCCACGCCTTCGCACCGTTGATCTCGGCGACGACGAGGTTGCGCACGAGCTCGGGAATGTCGCCGAGCAGCGTGAACAGACTGTCGTCTGCGCGATCGCGGAAACCGCGGGGAGTCGTCATGCGTCAGCTCTCCGACGAGGTGGAGCTGCTCTTGCTCGCGCGCGCGCTCTCGGTGGCGGACTTCTCGGCGCTCGTGGCGTCGTCGACGGAGCTCTCGACGGCGTCGGCGACCTCGCCGGCCGATGCCTTGGCGGCACGGCCCGCACGCTCGGCGCGCTCAGACACGCTGCCCGACTTCGCGGCGGCGCCGGTGACCGACTTCGCGCCCTTCCAGACCACGCCGGGAACGGCGGTGAGCGCGGAAACGCCGAACGCCTTCACCTTGGCGACCTGGCCCTGGACGATGGGCTGATCCCAGACCTTCTCGGCCTGCACCTTGATCTGCTCGTACCGCTCACGGCCGGCGCGTGCTCCGAGCACGTAGCCCGCAACGAGTCCGACGACGAGTGCTGCTTTGCCCCTCATGGGGTCTCCTCACGCTCGATCACTGCTGGTCGACTCTCACGATAGCCATGTATTCCGATTCCGGCATCCGGCCTTGACATCGCCGCACCGCGGGCCGACCATCGGCGCGCGAGGCCTCAGCCGCGGCTCCAGAGTGCGGCGCTCCGCACTCGGTCGGCCTCTGCCCGCGCATCCGGAATCACCTGCGCGAGACCCGTTCCCGACAGCCACGCGCCCGTCGCGGCGAGACCGGCCACCGCCCGGACGGCACCCCGCGCGGCCGCGGTCTGCGCCGCCCGACCGATCGCGGCCCCGGGCTGCGACTGCACGTACCGCACACGATGCGCGGCGCGCAGCGACGACGGAGGGAGCGGCACCCCGAGCATCGCCGCGGCCTCGGAGAGCGCGAGCGCGGCCGCAGCTTCCTCGTCGAGGTCGGCCGTGGCGGGCTCTTCGCCCTGCGCCCCGAACGACACCCGCACGACATGGATGCCGGGCTCGACGGCATCCTGAACCCAGTCCCACTTGGCCGTCGAGTGGGTGAGGGCCTTGCCCACGAAGCTGCCCGGCACCGTCAGCACACCCGTGCCGCGGGGAGCGGCGTCGAGCACGGGGGCGTGGACGACGAGGGTGACGACCTCGACGACCGGCGCGACCGGCTCGGTCGCCTGGAGCCCCGGCACGACCGGGGCGAGCAGAGCGCGCGCGGCGCCTTCGGGCAGCGCCACGATGACGGCGTCGGCGAGCAGCGCGTCGGCCTCGCCGGAGGTCTCGACGCGCCACTTCTCGTCGTCGCGGACGAGTCCCTCGACGGCGACGTCGGTGTGGAGGTCGGCACCGAGATCGGTCAGCCGTGCCACCAGGGCATCGACCAGCAGCGACATTCCGCCGGCGATGCCCTCGACCGCACCGCCGGGAGCCGGCGTGCGCGGGGCGGTTCCGGCCTCGACCGGCACGTCGGACGCGGGGGCGTCGGGCGCGGGCGCGGTGGCGCGCGCGGCGCGCACCTCGGCCACCGCTCCCCCGAGCGAGCCCAGGCGGGTGAGGGCGGCGTTGAGTCCGGGGGCGGCGAGGTCGACGTCGATGTCGTCGGGACGGGCGGAGTAGACACCGCTCGTCACCGGCGCCACGAGGCGGTCGAGTACGCGCGCGCCCATTCGGCTACGGACGAGCGCGCCGAGGCTCCGCTCGTGGCCGATCGTCAGCGGCGGCCGCACGCGGTCGACGTAGGCCCGCCATGCACCTGCCCACCCGATCACGCGTCGCACGTCGGGGGCCCAGGGATTGTCCGGGATGCCGAGCACTCCGCCCTTCGGCAGGGGCGCCGCCCCGACCCCCGGGATTCCCGCGACCCACGCACCGACCGGGTTCGGCGCGACCACTCGATCGCCGAGACCGAGCTCGTCCACCAGACCGCGGACGATTCCCCCGCGGGTCGCGAAGCTTTCGGCCCCCACGTCGAGGATGAGGCCTCCCACGTTCGCGGACCGGATGACGCCCCCGAAGACCCCGGATGCCTCGAGCACCGTGACCCGCATGCCGACCTTCGCGCACTCCAGCGCCGCCACGAGCCCGGAGACTCCGCCGCCGGCGATGACGACGTGGGTCTCGTGCGCGTGCTCGGCCAGTCGCTCGAGCGGGTCGCTCACACCGTCTCCCCGTGCGCGTGGGCGACGATGCGGCTGAGCACCGTCGGGTCGGTGTCGGGCGGCACGCCGTGGCCGAGATTGAGGATGTGGGCGCGCGCCGAACGGCCCCGCGCGAGGATGTCGTCGATGTGAGCTGCGAGCACCGGCCACGGGGCGCCGAGAAGGGCCGGGTCGATGTTGCCCTGCAGGGTCACGTCGGGCCCGACGATCGCCGCGGCCTCGTCGAGCGGCATCCGCCAGTCGACGCCCACCGCGTCGGCGATGCCCCCCAGGCGCATGTCGGCGAGGAACGGCCCCGTGCCGACGCCGAAGTGGATGCGGGGAACCTCGATGCCCTCGAGCGCGGCGCGCGAATGCGGGGCGACGAACTCGAGGAACGTCGAGCGCGACAGCGAGCCGGCCCACGAGTCGAACAGCTGCACGGCCTGCGCCCCCGCCTCGATCTGCGCCTGGAGGAAGGCGCCGGAGACCTCGGCGAGCCAGCCGGCGAGGCGGTGCCAGGACTCGGGATCGGCGTGCATCATGCCCCGGGCCCGCAGGTGCTCCTTCGACGGACCCCCCTCGACCAGGTAGGCCGCGAGCGTGAAGGGCGCACCGGCGAAGCCGATGAGCGGCACCGCGTCGCCGAGCTCTGCGGTGACGAGACCGACGGCCTCGCGGATGGGCGCGGCCGCGGCGGCAACCTCCCGCGGGTCGATCGCGGTGACGCGGTCCACGTCGGAAGCCGTGCGCACGGGATCGGCGAACACCGGGCCGCGGCCGGGCTCGATCTCGACGGCGACGCCCGCCAGCCGGAGCGGCACCACGATGTCGCTGAAGAAGATGGCGGCATCCACCCCGTGTCGGCGGATCGGCTGCAGCGTGATCTCGGCCGCCAGGTCGGGGGTCAGGCACGCATCCAGCATGTGCGTCCCCACGCGGAGCTCCCGGTACTCCGGCAGCGAGCGCCCCGCCTGCCGCATGAACCACACCGGCTGCCGCTCGGGGCGGTCGCCGCGGAGGGCACGGAGGAGGGGCGCGTCGAGGGAGGCCATGGCATCCATCCTCGCACCCGGGCCCGTTCGCCCACGCGGGATCGGGAGCGATGCCTCGATGTCGAGAGGCGGCCCGGAATACCTCGGAGGGGCCGGGCGTAGAATAAGAGCGTGCTGCTTTGTGTCAGCGCGAGTCACAAGACCGCGTCCTTCGATCTCCTCGAGCGGCTCAGCGTACCCACCACCCCCGTTGCCCCCCTGATCGCCGCGCACGACGAGTGCGTGCAGGGAGCGGTCGTCGTAGCCACCTGCAATCGTTTCGAGGCCTACGTCGACATGGACGAGCCGGTCACGGCCGCAGTCGCCGTGGGAGTCGAGGCCACGCTGAGCGCCATCGAGGCGGCGACCGGCGTGCCCGCGAGTGAGCTCGCGGGCTCGTACACCGTGCTCGGTGGCGGAGATGTGGCCGAGCACCTGTTCTCGGTGGCATCCGGTCTCGAATCCGTCGTCGTGGGCGAAGGTGAGATTGCCGGTCAGGTGCGGCGCGCCCTCACGGAGTCGCGCAACCTCGGCACCACGTCCGGAGAGCTGGAGCGCCTGTTCCAGCGCGCGTCCGAGGCGCAGCGCGGCGTGAAGAACGCCACCGCGATCGGTCGCGCCGGCCGCTCCCTCGTGCGCCTCGGCCTCGAGCTGGCCGACAGCCGCATCGCCGACTGGTCCACTCAGCGGGTGCTCCTCGTCGGCACGGGCGCCTACGCCGCCGCCACGGTCGCAGCCCTCCGCGACCAGGGCGCGGAAGACATCTCGGTGCACTCCCCCTCGGGCCGCGCCGCGAAGTTCGCCGCCAAGCACGGCCTCCGCGCCGTCTCGGCCGAGACCTTCCCCACCGCCGTCGCGCACGCCGACCTCGTGATCACGTGCACCACGAGCGAGCACCACGTCCTCAGTGCCGCGACCTTCGCCGCCGGGCGCACCGCCGCCGAAGCGGCCGTCGCAGCTCCCGCCGGCTGCCCCGTCGAACACACCGGACGCCGCCTCGTGATCGACCTCGGCCTCCCCCGCAACGTCGACCCCGATGTCGCGGCGGTTCCCGGCATCGACCTGCTCGACCTCGAGACCATCCGCCTCCACGCCCCGCTCGAAGAGCTCCAGGCCACGGATGCCGCGCGCGACCTGGTGCGCGACGCCGCGCGCCGCTTCGCCTCGGTGGGCGAGCGCAAGAACATCACCCCCGCGGTCGTCGCCCTGCGCGCCCACGTGTTCGGGGTGCTCGACGCCGAGGTCGCCCGGGTTCGTGCCCGCGGCGACGAGGGCGGACAGACCGAGCAGGCCCTGCGCCACCTCGTCGGCGTGCTGCTGCACACTCCCACGACCCGCGCGCACGAACTCGCCGAGTCGGGCCGCGCCGACGACTACATCGACGCGCTGTCCGCGCTGTTCGGCATCGAGGTCTCCGAGCCCGAGGCTTCCGCCGCGCGCATCGCCGACGCGGGCTGACCCGGGCACCCTCCCCGCGATCGGCGGAGGACCCGTGACCGGCGGAGGACCCGTGACCGACGGAGGACCCGTGACCGACGGAGGACCGAAACCCCGGTATCCGCCCTCCCTCCGCCCCCACCCCTCCCCTCCTCACACGCGGCGCGCGCAGACCCAACCACAGGCACGCCCGCCCCGCGCGGTGACCGTCGACCTGGCATCCCTGAATGCCATGCCCTACGCGCAGAAGTGGATCGCCGAACCCGCCTGACCCGGGCGAGAATGGGCAAATGAGCCTGCGCATCACCGACGACCCCGCCGCCGACGACCTGCTCTCGACGAACCCCCTCGCACTGCTGATCGGCATGCTGCTCGACCAACAGGTGGCGATGGAGACCGCGTTCGCAGGACCGCTCAAGATCGAGCAGCGCGTCGGATCGATGGATGCCAAGGCCCTCGCGCACGAAGACCCCGAGGCTTTCGCGGCCGCCTTCTCTCAGTCGCCCGCCGTGCACCGCTTCCCCGGCTCGATGGCGAAGCGCGTGCAGGCGCTGTGCACGGCGATCGAGGAGGACTGGGGCGGGGATGCCGCGGCCCTGTGGACCCGCGACGATCCCGACGGCGCGACCGTGCTGAAGCGGTTGAAGGCGCTGCCGGGCTTCGGCGAGCAGAAGGCGAAGATCTTCCTCGCGCTGCTCGGCAAGCAGTACGGCTACGACGGTGTCGGGTGGCGCGAAGCCGCCGGGTCGTACGGAGACGAGGGCTCGTTTCGTTCGGTCGCCGACATCACCAGCCCAGAGTCGCTGACCAAGGTGCGCGAGTACAAGCGCGCCGCGAAAGCAGCGGCGAAGGCGGGCGATTGATCCCTCCTCCACAGCGGGGGAGAAAAAGGAGAGTTCTCTCATCTTTCTTCCTGGGCCTCTCGGGCGTGGTTAGGGTTTCAGGGTTCGTTGCACGTGATTCGCGATCGAAGGGTGGGCTCTCGTGAAGTTCGCAATGGGTTCCGACACTCTGGGTGTGCTGGGTAAAGCCACCTCGGGTTCCAGTGATGAATTGTCGCTGCTGGTGCGCCAGCTGCTCGAGGCGGCCGAACCGCTCGAGGGACAGTTCCAGGGCGCGGGCCGCGCGGCCTTCGACCGTTTCAAGTCGCGCACGGATGCCATCTCGGCCGAGCTGAAGCTCGCGCTCGACGGCGTCCTGGGCGGCATCTCCGGAATGGACCGCTCCTTCCAGGAGGGCGAGTCGTCCATGGTCGACCAGACCACGAGCCTCGAAGCCGGATCGTCGTTCGACGCCGCGCGCTTCGGCGGCCGCTGAGAATCGGAAGGGACTAACTCATGGTGAACCAGGGAGATCGTCGCGACTACTCGATCGCGGCCTCGCAGAACGCTCAGGACAATTTCAACCGCGTCGCCGCGCAGCTCGAGTCGCTGATCGACCAGCGCGACCGCGACGTGCAGGCCGCGATGGCCGACTACTCCGCCGACGGCGTGTCCGAGGACTACCGCGGCAAGGAGCTCCGCTGGAAGAACGCCGCCGCCGAGGTGCGCGGCATCATTCAGACCCTCCGCTCGTCGCTGGAGCGCAACGACGAGTCCGCCCAGACCGCGCTGAGCAAGGCTCGCGCGGCGGTGGAGTCGATCGGCTGACGATGTCTGCATGATGCCGGGTGCGCACTGCACCCGCATCGGTGGTGGCAGCGCGCGGGGCCGTGCGGGTCTGAGCACATGAAGGGGAACGGGCGATGACGAGGTGGAGCATTCAGCCATCGGGCGTCGTGGCCGTGCTGCACGACGTCAACGTGGATGCCGAGGCGCTCGGCGCCGCGCTGAACTCGCTGAGCCCGGCTCTCGAGGGGGCCGTGACAGCGACGAACTCGGGCGCGATCTCGGAGGCCGTCCAGGCCTACTTCCAGCAGGAGGAGGGCCCCCGCATCCAGGGCATGAGCGCCCGCATCGGTGCGGCGGCGCAGGGCGTCGTCAGCGCCACCGAAGCGTACGTCGCGGGTGACATGGAGATGGCGGCCAACGCGCAGAGTGCCGCCGTCGCCGCCGTGTACCCGCCCTCTCTCCCGCACGGGGTGATGTGATGCCGGACGCGATCAAGGTCGGCGAGATCCCGGGTGACGAGATCAACCCGGAAGCCATCGAAGAGAACGCCCGCACGGTCGGGACGATCTCGGGCCAGGTCGCCGATCACGGCTCGAATGTGCACTTCACGTGGCAGGGCATGGCCGGCGTCTACGAGGCGCCAGAGTCCCCCACCCTGCTGGGGCTGATGACCCCGGTGAGCTCGCAGGCCACGCAGGTCAGCGACAACCTCGCCGAAGTGTCGGCCGCCCTGATCGCGTTCGCCGCCGACGTGCGCCCGATCAAGGCCGAGCTCGACTCGCTGCGTGTGCAGGCACAGACGTTCGTCGACTCGATTCAGGCTGGCGTGCAGGTGCGCGAGATCAATCCGGCGTGGACGGCGGCGCAGTCGCCCTACGGCGGCGCGACGGCCATGCCGACCTACCAGGGTTCGTGGGGCTCGTCGACGACATCCTCGTCGAGCGCGGCAAAGCCGGAGAAGTACCGCACGGTCACGAAGGAGTGGCACGAGTCGCAGGAGCACGTCGACCGCAACAACGAGCTGATCGCGGCGGTCAACGCGCAGCAGGTCAAGCTGTGGGAGGCCGAGCGGGCCTGCGCGAACCGCATCCGAGCCCTGTACGGGGCGGCCCCGCTGCACGCGGCACAGTCCGAGGACGATGCTCTCGGCTACGGCATCTCCGAGATCCCCGAGGGAACCGAGATGCCGTGGGGTGCCGACGTCGAGCGCACCGAGGGGTGCGGCGAGGCGACGGCGAAGTTCGTGGTCAAAGACTTCCTGTGGGAAGGCGTCATCGTCGGCGGCATCGGTGGCACGCTGTCGGGTCTGGGCTCCCTCCTGGTCGGCTTCGACCCCGCCACGTGGACCTTCTTCTCCACCGATGCCTGGGGCTCGGCATGGGGCGGCCTCGGCACGCTCGCCGCGGGCGCTCTCATGAACTCGACGCCACCTTTGAACATCCTTCTGATGGCGGACGACGTCGCCCAGAATTTCGGCGGTCAGCTGGTCCCCCAGCAACTCCGTGACTTCAAGGACACCACCGACGAGGCGTTCCTGAACATGGGCAAGTCCCTCATCGCGTGGGACAAGTGGCAAGACGACCCCGGCACCGCCCTGGGCGAGTCGGTGTTCAACGTGGCCACGATCATCATCCCCGCGGGCGCGGCGGTGTCGGGCGTGAAGACCGCGGCAGGGGCAGCATCCGCCGTGTCCAAGACGGCCAAGTTCGTGGACTTCGTCGATCCGACCGCGCACGCGATGAACGGCGCGATGAAGCTCGGCGGGGCGGGAATCAAGGGTCTCGATGGCATCATCGGACGGCTCGGCTCGGATGCCACCGACGGCTTCCACCTCAACACCCCCGATATGCCGTTCGTCGCCGACGACCCCATCGCCGCGATGCGTGCCCTCGACGATGCGGGAGTCGACCTCAACAGCATCACGGCACGTGTCGACGATGGCATCCCGGTGTACGAGTTCCCGCCGATGGATGCCATCCCCTCGGGCCGTATCGAGATGCCCGCCGGCGCGTTCGACGCCGCGCGCGGCGTCGACGTTCCCGTGCGCACCGACGGTGGAGCGGATGCCGGCGTCGCGGCGCCCGTGCGCGAGCCCGAGCTCGTCTCGGCTGGGGGCGTGCGCGGCGAGGCCGGCCCCGGTGCCGTGAACTCGATCGTCGAGGACGCGCCGGTTCGTACGGAAACGGGCGGAGCGGGCGAGTCGACGGTCGTACGCGAGCCCTCGACCGAGACCGGCGGCGGCAGCAGCCACGCCGGCGGCGAGAACGGCGGACACGGCGGCTCCGACGCGGGAGGCAGCGGCGTGGGCCGCGGCGACGACGCGAGCGGTCCCGGTCGTGGCGACGACGCGAGCAACACCGAAAGTGGCGACGGCGGTGGGGCAGCAGACACTCCGCACGTTCCGCCCCACACCGGCCTCGACGCACCCCCGCTGCACACGGGTGCGGATGCTCCACCGCTTCCCGTCGATCGCCTCAACGCAATCAATGACGAATTCCGCCTCGCCTCGGGTGAAGTCGACCCCATGCGTGTGGACGAATGGGCCGAGCGGATCTCCGAGGCCTACCCTGCGCTCACCCCGGACCAAGCCAAGGCGATCTACTGGTACACCACGGACGAGGGGTACGACGCGATCAATCCTTATCTGCGAAACTACGGGGACGCGCCCCAGGACGTTGATCTTCTCGAGAGCAGAGTTGCAGACTTGACGCAGGGGCTGGCCAACCTTCCCGCTGAAGCAACGCCTGGGCACTTCTTCTCTCGCGGAGTCACCATGACACAGAATCTGCTCGACCAGTTCGAAGCCGGGCAGAGGTGGAGCGACCCGTCATTCATGAGCACGACGACGGATCCTGGCGTCGCACACCGTTTCGCAGTTCAGGCGCTGGGCCGGGACGAGACACCGGGCATCATTACCATCGACGGCATAACTCCCTCGTCGGTTTCACCTCTTTCACGGTACGCCGATGAAGCCGAGTTGCTCTATCAGCGCAGCACGACGTTCGACGTCCTCAGCAAGTTCCAAGACGGCGCCGGCATTTGGCGCGTTCATCTGCGGGAGGTGCGTGAGTGACGGATTCCGGTATCCCGAGCGAAGAGGAGGTGTGGGCCCAACTCGAGCGCCATGTTGCGAGAACGTTAGGATCCGTCGGTATCGAGAAGATGCTGGGCGGGCGATCCAACAACGCTCGCGGCCGATGGACCCGTGCTGCTGTCGACTTCCTACGGTCTGTCGCGGCGGTCACTAGTGTGGACAACCGGGGCGACGTCAATTTTCGCGTTGGTGGGAATGCGGGCGTGGACGTGATCCTCGATATCTCCGAAGTCCACGTGCGGAGCACTGAGGGGCGCCTCTCCACCATCCTGTGGAGGCCCGCGGCCGCGGTCGTTCTCGGCGAATGGGCGTACACGAAGTGGGGCGACACGTGGATTTCGACTCTGAACTCGTTGGTCGAGCCGCGTGGCGTCCTTCACATGGATGAAGGCGAGTTTTTCCCGGGGCTTCACTATGTCGCTCAAAACCCGTCAGGCGCCGGCCCGTATCTCTCGGCTTCCTCCGAGGCGATGGCCCGGCGCGGGGGACAAGCGGAAGACCTCGGCGATGACGGCGTCGCCAATGCGGTCACGCAAGTGATTGTGCGGACGGAGATCCCACGATGAGCAACACATCCGATTTGACCGGAGCCCTCGCGACGCTCCCTCGATACCGCGGCCTGTGTTGGCGGGGCTTTCCTCGCGAAATCACCACACCGATCCCCCTCGACAGCGTGCTCCCCGCCACACGGGACGTCCGACTTGCTACCGGAAACATGAGCAGCATGGGAGCCATCGTGATCGTGAGCGAGACCGGCCGAGAGGTTGCTCCGCTCTCCGCGTTCCCACAAGACGGAGAGATTGCTTTTCTCCCCGGTTCTACGCTGCTCCCGCTTGGTCCGCGACACTTCGTCGACGGCGTTCCCATCCAGGTGATCGGAGAGGCCATCTCCGCTTCCGACCGAGTGGCTCCCACAGATGAAGTGTTGGAGGAAGAGATCCGGCAGGCCAGGAGCCGCGGGCTCGTGGCGCTCGACCGAGCCGCCCGGTTCGGCTGGCGCCCTCCGAGCAGGGGCTGACTCGTCCGAGGACTACGGCGTCCGAGATGCCCGTGGTCCCGGGAACTGATCCGAAAGACGTGAATTTTCTCGCGGACCATCGCATTGGTTGGCCTCGGGTCGCGACCACTCACGTAATTGGATTAGTGCGAAGCCGGGCGTTGCCGCGTCGCTCAGCTCGTCGTCAATGTAAAGCACTCGCTTGCGGCGCCGCGCGGCCTCCGCCGTGGAATGGTGACGATCCGGTATTACGTTGCCGAGCCTGCGGCCTATTCGCCTCCGTTTACGGGGAATGGTTTCCTTAAGACGGCGGACGACATCATCCCCGAGTACCGCGCCGACCGGGTCGACATGAGAGACGGCACCGAGATGTGGGGAGTCCTGGATGATGGGACACAAAGGCTCATCGCCGTGCTGCGCAACCAAGAATGGATACCGGTGGGGTAACGGATGCTGACGATTCCCGTAAGCGAAACGCAGTTCGAGTACCGCGGCCAGCGGTACTCTCGACACTCCGGAGGCGATGATTACGTCCGTCTGCAGACGAATGGGTCACCCTCACGAGAAGACTTCCCCGACGCCCTCGAAATCAATCAGGAACCGTTGGACCCCTGGGTTAAGCTGCCTCGTCACGTCATCTCGGGGCGATTTTCGCAGGAAGTGACCGGCATGCCGACGAAGGGCGGACCGAAAGACACCGTTGGTGGATTCGTCGCCCGCGCAGCAGACGCTCAGAAATTGATCGACTCACACCAGATCGCGGACGGGTTCGGGCTGGACTACGGCAAGAATCGAACTGTGCCCACCAAGTTCACCGAACCCTCGGGAGGCACCTATGCCGTGCGATTTCGGATGACCGACGAGTTCGACCTTCGGGTGCCAGCGGGCGAGGCGGCGCAGAAGGCGGGATTGCCGCTATACCGCTCCGGTCGGCCGTACTTTAGTCCGCCTGACATGGATCCGCTCGGGCCGGAGAATCCCTATCTCGGTACAGGGTTCGTGGGCAAGGGTGCGACCGAGATCATCCCCGAGTATCACCTGCCAACTAGAACCGAACTGAAAGATGGCACGGAGATCTATCGGATCACACCCGACGGCCAAGAAGTTCTGGTGGCGTATAAGGAGGCAGGCGATTGGGTAGAGCTGTGATCGCAGAGGACATGACGGACCAGGATCTCCGAGACCGCGTCTGGCCTACGGGAGTGTACATCCGGACAGGTCAGGGCTGGTTTGCGTCGTCCCAAGATTTGCGCGACGGATCCATGGCCGACCGGCTCATCCTCTTTGGCGAGCGGGGCCGGGATCGCGATGTCCGTCCTCCTAGCGACGCCAGGGAAGTACGTTCCCTATCGACCGAGGGCCTCTACCACGGACAGTGGCTGGGGATGGGCACCATCACCGACGCCGACGGAGTACTCGTGCACACGCCCGCGCCGCGCGGTGCTGCGAACCGTTTTGCCCACTTGTTCTATGCCGGCGGAGAGGCTGCGGAACGCATCGCTCAACTACCCGGTGCCACGCTCCTCGACCCACGAGGTTCGAATGGTGGCATTGTGATTCCGATACGCCTGAGCGACCTTACTGATCACCGGACGACGGTGCGCACGCTTCGCGATGCTGTCCAGGAGTGAAGGGGGAGCCAAGTGATGGACATCTTCGAGAAAATTGTGACGCCGGACCGTCTACGACTGTGGACGCAGGGAGACGATCTGCTCTGCGGCTTCGTCGCGCGCGCCGGAGACACCGGTTGGGCACACACCGCATCCGATCTTCTCGAAGCGCATGGATACCCCTCCTCCGATCAGGATGCACCGGACGGCACGCACGTGGATGTCCTCCGATTTCGGAGCGCGGGAATCACGTTTATCTCAGCCACCGGGGAGGGCGGGGAAGGATTCAAAGGACTGCCCCCCTTCACCGGAACGGGCTTCGCACCGACTGCGAGAGGTCTCGTGCCCTTGTGGTGGGTCGAGCCGACGCGAGTGCCGCCCGGGTCGGAACTGTGGCGGGTGCACTCCGACGGACGTGAGGAGTTCCTGGCGGTGTACGCGAATGTCGCCTCGGGCTGGCAGCCCGGCCATGGTGATGCTCTGCCCTCGGACGTCTGCGGCCGATTTGCCCTATGGGACGGTGTGCCCACTCTTGCCGACACGCTAGAAGACGGACGCATCGTGCTCGCCTCCTACACCCCAGTCGATGGAGCCAAGCTGACGGAGCGGCGACTCTGGGCGCGGGTCATTGACGCTGACCTCATCGATCAGCCCTACACGCTGAAGCTTACGGCCGACGTCGGAGGACTGCCCTTCCAGGTCGTCCGTCGATGGAACGACGGCACCCGCACACTCGCACGCCTTGTGTATGTCGGCCGCGATGCCCCGCGCGCAGAGGCGGCGGGCCTGGAGCGGATGGATATGGGTGTGTACGAAACGACGGTCGCAGTAGATCAGCTAGAAAACCTTCAAGGTGAAGAACTCATCCCGAGCCAGGCATAACGCCGGATTGGTCGGTTGAGTTCCGGATCCCGGTCGCTCGCGGAGTTGGGTTCACGCGGAGCTACCAGGTGATGACGGAGCCCCACATGACAGGGCCTCGCCCCGAGAACGACCTCGAAGTCACCATGAGGTCGGTGCGGTCCGGGGAGCTGCCGTCAGAGCGGCTGGCACCGGCGCTGCTGCAAGCCGAATTGGTCGTTCTCGTCGACGGAACGCCCGACCCGACGGCGATCCAGCCCCTCGTCGTTCATCGCAACGACGAGAACTTCCTCGCCGTCTTCACCGCAACCGACCAGGTGCCGGCGGAGTTCGGCGAGGGCCGCAGCGCGCTGCTCATGCCGGGCCGCCTACTCGTCAGCGGCGCTGCGCCCGAGGTAGGCCTCGTTGTGAACCCGAGGTCCGCGGGAGAGATGGAGATCCCGCCAGCGGCTCTGGCTGTCCTCCGCCAGGCGTCCACGACACCGTCCACGCGCTACTTCATCCGCGAGCAGATGGTGGAAGGTCAGGCGTCGGTCTTCCGTCGCCGCTTCACCCCGAAGGTGCCAATCGACGAGCGTTGGGGCGCGCCGAGTTCGCGGAGGAAAGCGCCGCACTGGAGGACTTCCTGTCACGCCTCCGCGCCCTCAACCGCGTCGCCGCGTGGCACGAGAAGCTCCGACAGGAAAAGTCCTCCGCTACTTCGTCCAGGAACGCCGCATCGACGGTCGACTCGTCCCGGCGCGACTGTTCCGGAGGCGCCAGACCAAGACGGGGCCGGTGGACGAGATGCTCGTCGAGGTCGACACCTGGCATCCGGACACGAAAGGCGTCCTCGACCACGCCATTCGTTTTCCCCTCGATTCCGACCTCGAGGAGATCTCGATAGCGGCCGCGCGAGAGATCTTCGCCATGGTCGCGCGACGCGAGTACACCCCGCTGACCCGCCGGTGAGCCGGTAATTCTGCCGCCCCGCGGGTTATCCACGCAAGGGAGGGCCCGAACGGGCGGCGTCGGAGCGTCCCGCCTAGGGTGGAAGGTCGAGGGAGGGGGCCCGATGACGAGCACGCACGATCCGTTGCGCCTGGCCGACGTCGATCCGCTCGTGTTCACCGAGCGCGCCCGCGCGGGGCAGATCGTCGGCGCCGTGGCGCTCGACGTCGTCATGCCCCTGGCCCTGCTCGCGGCGGGCATCGTCGTGATCGTCGCCGGACCTCCCGCCCTGGGCTGGCTGGTCGTCGTCGTCGCGGTCGCGCTCCTCGCCGTCGCGGTGTGGCTTCTCGGCCGCACCGGCCGCACCCTCGGCGCCGCCACCGTCGACGCCCGCATCGTGCGCCGCACCACGGGCGCGGCCGCGGGTGGCTCGGCGCTGTGGGCGCTGGCATCCGGCACGCTCGGGATGTTCGATCTCCGGAAGGGTCGAGATCCCTTCGCCCCGGCGATCGCGGCATTCCAGTTTCCCGACGCCGCCCCGACCGCCGGGCCGAGCCGCGCCCGCCGCGGTGTGGTCCCGACGCTGATACTCGACTCGGGCGAGCGCCTCACGCTCGACACCGCGCTCGTCCTCGGCCGCGACCCATCCGCCCCGGCCGACGCCCCCGCCGAGGTCTACCGCTGGGCCGACATGTCGCGCACGCTGTCGAAGTCGCACGTCCGTCTCGAATGGGACGGCCGTCAGGTCTGGGTCACCGACCTGGGCTCGACGAACGGCACGTTCGTCCGCGGCGCGGGCGCCTCGACTCCGCTTCTCCCCCACCAGCGCACGCCCGTGCCCACCGCCGTCGTCCTCGAGATCGGTGACCGCACCTTGACCGTCCGGGATGCCGCATGAGCACCGTCGCACATCCTCTCCTCGACGCGGCCGGCCCCGGCTGGGCCGGAACCGAGACGCGCGCGCCGATCATCGCCCTGACGACGGCGATGAGCGACTTCCTGCACAAGACCGCGAGCCAGGGGCTGCGCCCGATCATCGTGTCGAGCGAGTTCTCGCGCATGACCCCGCCGCTCGCGCAGGTGCTGTCCGCGGTGCAGGGCCACTGGGTCGTCCGCACGCGCGCCGACGGGTTCTACGACGGGCACAGCGGGGTGCGACTCGATGCTCCCGCGGAGGCCCTCACTGCCGACTCACCGAGCCCCGAGAACGTGCACCCCCTCTTCGTCCGGGCGCAGGTGGCATCCACTCTGCAGGTCGTGGCGACGATCTCGACGCGGCACCGGGTCACGCGTCCAGTGCGGCTCGGCGGCGTCGCCGAGGCCGCGGTCGCCCTGTTCAGCGGGGCCGAGCCGACAGCGTGGGGCGCGGTCGAGCCGCTGCTCGCGCCGTGGGACCGCGACGACCTCACCGAGCGGTCGCGGCGGCGCGTTCCGCTCGACAGCCACTGGGTCGCGGTCGGCGGAGGCGACCGGGCCGCGCTCGCAACGGTGCAGGTCGGTCGCACGAGCGAGGGCCTGGAGGAGACGACGCGCGCGTGGGCCGCGGTTCCCGGCGTGGGGCGCGAGAGCGGCCAGACGGCGACGGCGGAGGCGCGCGAACTCCTGGCGCGCGCTGCGACGGTGGGTCTCCCGCTCATCGGCATCTCCTTCGCCGCGATCGGGGCGCCCGACCTGGCGCGCCGGGCCACGGCATCCCCCCACCCCGAACCGCTCGCGCTGCTCATCGGGCCCGTCGGCATTCGCGCGCTCGGCATCGACGCGAAGCGCTGGATCGACGAGGTCGGCGGCACGACCGTCGGCAGCCCGCGGCTCCCCGGGGTGCTGATGCCCCTCGGCTCGACCGACGGCGGCGGGTGGAACCGCCTGAACGACGTCCTCGCGACGCTCGATCCCGAGCGCCTCGGCGAGCTGCTCAACCTCGCCCCGCACGTGCGTGCACTACTGCGCGTCTCGGAAGGAGTGCGCTAATGCCCGACCAGCGCGACACCGTCCTCATCGAGCAGGCGAAGATCCAGCGCATGCGCCTGGGCGCCGCCCTCGTCTACGGCCACATCGGCGAACGCCGCACGGTCAACGACCATGGGAAGCGGCTGATGGGCTCGATCATCGTGGCCGCGATCGCGTGCGCGGCGTGCGTCGGCGTCTCGTTCGTCTCGCAATTGCTGACCGAGCGCGCCGAGCAAGCGACCTCGACCGTCCAGACCCCCACCGGAGCCGTAACGCCGTGAGCATCTACACCCGTCTGACCGTCGCGGGCTCCGAACGCCGCGCCGAGGTCGTCGTGCCGAGCGGCGAGCCCGTGGGGGCCGCGATCCCGCGTCTGCTCGACCTGCTCGGCGAGACCGCCGGCACGGTCGCCCGCCCGCTCGCGGTCATCGCCCCCGACGGCGAGCAGATCGACATTGCCCTCACCCCGCAGCAGCTCGACCTGCCCGACGGCACCCTCGTACGCCTGGTCCGTCTGGATGCCGCGCCCCCGCCGCCCGTCGTGATCGACGTCACCGACGCCGCCGCCGACGCGCACGACGCCCGGCCCGACCGCTGGGACGAGCGCTCGCGCACCGTCGCCGGCGGTGCGGGCATCGCCGCCGCGTTCGCCGTCGCCGGATGGCTGTCGCCGTGGTCGTCGTCGACGGCCGCGGCCTTCGCCCTCCTCGGGGCCGCCGTGCTCCTCGCGGCGATCGCGACGGGCCTGGGGCTCGGCGGACTCCGTCGCCTGTCGACGTGCGTGTCCGCGGCCGCCGCCGGACTCGCGCTGCCGATCGGGAGCGCGACCGCGGCCGCGATGGCATCCGGACCGTCGGCGCTTCTCGCCGGGATCTCGGCCGCCCTCGCGATCGGCTTCACCGTCGCCCTCCTCGGCGTGGGTGTGGCCCATCGTCGTCGGGGTGCCGCCTCGGGTGGGGCCCTGGGCGCCGTCCTCTCGTCGCTGCTCCTCGGCCTGCTGCTGGCGGGAGTGGATGCCGTCTCGGCATCGGCCGTGACCGGCGTCATCGCCGCGTTCGCCACCGGCCCGCTGCCCTGGATCGCGCTGTCGGCGGCGGGGCTGACCGACCTCGACCAGCGCGCCGCCGATGGCGCCCCGCCCGCCCGGCCCCGCGCGTTCGCCGCGATCGACGAGGCCTACGCGGCTCTGACGTGGAGCGTGGGGGCCGTGGCATCCGTTCTGGGTGTGACGGGTGTCGTCCTCGCCCTGTCGGGCACGATCTGGACCGAGCTGCTGGCGCTGGCGTTCTTCCTCGTTGCGGCGCTCCGCACCCGCGCGTTCCCCCTGCGGTGGCAGGGGTGGCTGCTGTGGGCCGCGGCCGGGGTCATCGCCGCCGCGGGGCTCGCCGTGCTGCTCGTCGGCGGTCTCGGCTGGATCGGTGCGGGCGTGGCGGTCGCCGTCGCCGCCCTGATCGCGGCGATGGTGTTGGTGCGCCCGCGGCCCCACGTTCGAGCTCGACTGCGCGGTCTCGGCACCATCGTCGAGACGCTCGCGGTGGTGGCGCTGATCCCGCTGCTCGTAGGCGCCTTGGGCATCTACGCCGAGCTGCTCGGCATGTTCGGCGGCGGTTCGTGACCGTGCTCGACCTGCGGGCCCTGTCGACCGCGGTATTCGGCAGCGGCGCGAACGGGCGGGTGGAGCTGACCGGGTGGGATGCCGCGATCCGCGGCGGACTGTCGACGACCCGCCGCATCGGCGTGGTGTCGCTTTCGGCCGGTGCGGGGACGAGCACGGTCGCGCACCAGCTCGTGCGGGTGATCGCCGCACGACGGAGCGAGCCCGTGCTCGCGATCGACGTCTCCGCCGGAACGACGGGCCTGACCGCGCGCCTGGGCGCCGATCCGGTCGCCCCCGACGAGACCCGCGCCGCCGCGCGCACGACGGCCGAGGCGCTGACGGGCCTCGAGGGCAGGGACGGCGTGGTGCCGCTGCGCCCCCGCGACGCCGACGACGCCGTGGGGGCGTGGCTCGGGGAAGCCGCACCGATCACCCGCTTCTTCGACGTGTCGGTCACCGACTTCGGGGCGCGGCATCCGCTCGTCGACCTCGCCGCGTGC
Organism: Microbacterium sp. ZW3a; assembly: GCF_057167165.1. Classification (NCBI taxonomy): domain Bacteria; kingdom Bacillati; phylum Actinomycetota; class Actinomycetes; order Micrococcales; family Microbacteriaceae; genus Microbacterium; species Microbacterium sp. ZW3a. Next base: position 2,932,005 of record NZ_CM169903.1, read on the forward strand.
GCCGCCCTGTGCGACACGGTGTGCCTCGTGAGCGACGCGCGACGGTCGCCGGCCGAACACGCACGCTCGGTGGTCGACGCGATCGCCGGGCTGCCCGAATCGCCGTCGGTGGCCCTCGCGCTCGTCGACCACGCGCGCGCGGGCGACGGCGTCGCGCGCGCCCTCGCCACCGGGGCCGAGCACCCCGTCCTCCCCGTGCCGTACGACGCGGGCCTCGCCGCGGGCGGACGCCCCCGCCGCTCGCTGACCCATCGCGCCGTGGTGCAGCTGGCTGCCACCCTCGTCGCCGCGACGGGGAGGACCGCATGACCGTCCGCATCGTCCACCGCCCCGCCCGCATCAGCGAGGCCGTCGAACCGGCGCCCGAGATCCTGCTGGCACCCCCGCCGCCGATCGGCGAAGGCGCGACCGGGTTCCCCCTCCAATCGCTGCTGCCGATCGTGGGCAGCCTGTCGTCGATCACGATGATCGTGCTGCTGCGCAACAACCCGATCATGGTCGTGGTGGGGGCCGTCATCCTCGTCGTGGCGCTCGTCGGCGGACTCGGCATGGCGCTCACGCAGCGCGGCAACGCCGCCCGTCAGCGCCGCGTGCAGCGCGAGCGCTACCTCGACTACCTCGAGGAGACGCGCGAGAGCGTCCGCGAGACCGCCGACACGCAGCGCGGCGCCGCGCTCGCGCTGCATCCCGCGCCCGCGACGCTCGTCGAGATCGCGGCCGACCCCGCGCGGCGGTGGGAGCGGCGGCCGGGGGATGCCGACTTCCTGCGCGTGCGCATCGGCACGGGCGACCTGCGCGCCGTGGAGGTCGCACTGCCGCCCGAGCAGAACCCGGTGCAGCCCTTCGACCCGGTGATGCGCGAGTCCGCCGAGCGCATGGTGCGCCTCGCCGGCATCGCGCAGGGAATGCCCGCCACCGTCGATCTCGAGCGCGGCGGCCAGGTCTCGCTCGTCGGCGCGCGGAGCGACACCCTGCGCGTGGCGCGGGCGATGGCCGCTCAGATCGCCGCGTTCCACTCCCCCGACGACGTCCACATCGCCGCCGCGATCGCCCCCGCACAGCGCGACGACTGGCGCGGGCTCGATCTGCTGCCCCACCTCTCGAGCGACACCCCGCCCGCCGGAGCCGTCACCGCCCGCCGGGTGGCGCCGAGCCTGCCCGAACTGCTGTCGCTCCTGCGCGACGAGCTGCGCGACCGCGTCGCGACGGCCGCCGCCTCGCGCCGCGCGGGCAGGCGCACGAAGCCCGGGCGCCTGGTGATCTTCGTCGACGAGGCCGATCACGCCGCTTCTCCCGTTCCCCGCCTGGATGCCGCCCTCGACCTCACCGCCCTGGGCGTGACGGTCGTGCACCTCGTCGACGACCGCCTGAAAGAGCCGACGACGGTCGCGGTGCGCGTGACCGTCGACGAGAACTCCGCCACGATCGAGACCCCGTCCTCGGGCGAGGCCGCGGTCAGTGGCATCCGGATCGATCCCGTCACCCCGGCGGCGCTCGAGATCGTCGCCCGCCCGCTCGCGGGGCTGCGTCTCACGCGCACCTCGGCGGAAGACGCGGGCACCGCGCTCGCCCCCGATGTGACGCAGCTGCTCGGCGTCGCCGACGTGGATGCCGTCGACACCTCCGCCGCGTGGCGTACGCGCAGTGCCGCGGAGTTCCTGCGCGTGCCGATCGGCGTCGACGACCGCGGCGGCCCCGTGCTACTCGACCTCAAGGAGTCGGCGCAGCTCGGCATGGGCCCCCACGGGATCTGCATCGGCGCGACCGGTTCGGGAAAGAGCGAGCTGCTGCGCACCCTCATCCTGGGTCTGGCGCTCACCCACTCCCCCGACGACCTCAGCATGATCCTCGTCGATTACAAGGGCGGGGCGGCGTTCGCGCCCTTTGCCCGCCTGCCGCACGTCGCGGGCATCATCGACAACCTCGCCGACGACCCGCAGCTGACCGAGCGCGCCCGCGCGAGCATCCAGGGCGAGGTCGTGCGCAGGCAGCGCCTGTTGAAGGATGCCGGGAACGCGGCATCCATCGGGCACTACCGGCAGATGCGACGCGATCGTCCCGAGCTTCCGGCGCTGCCGCACCTCTTCCTCGTGATCGACGAGTTCGGCGAGCTGCTCACCGCCGAGCCCGACTTCGTCGAGCTGCTGCTGACGATCGGGCGCATCGGCCGCTCGATCGGCGTGCACCTGCTGCTGTCGAGTCAGCGCATCGAGGGGGGACGCCTCCGCGGCCTCGACACGTACCTCTCGTACCGGATCGGCCTGCGGACGTTCTCGGAGTCGGAGTCGGCCGTCGTGCTCGACACCCCCGATGCCTTCCACCTGCCGGCCATCCCCGGCTTCGGGTACCTCAAGGTCGACACGTCGGTCTACACGCGCTTCCGCGCCGGGTACGTCTCAGGTCCGGTGCCCGATCCCCTCGAGTCGGGCCCGCGGCACGACGACGCCCCGCCCGTGCTGCCGCTACCCGCGTACGACCTGCCCGACGACAGTCCCGAGGCCGAGCATCTCGACAGCGCCGAGCCCGAGACCCCGACCACGGGCCGCACGCTCGTGCAGGCGGCGACGTCTCGCCTGGCCCGCGGCGTCGCGCGCACCCGCCCCGTGTGGCTGCCCCCGCTCCCGCCGGTGCTGACGCTCGGCGGAGTCCTGCCGCAGGCCGACGGCGCCGGAACGCTGCGCGCGCCGATGGGCCTCCTCGACGCCCCGTCGACGCAGACGCAGTCGCCGTGGATGCTCGACCTCACGCGCTCGGGCGGACACGTGTCGATCACCGGCGCCCCGCAGTCCGGGCGGTCGATGTTCCTGCGGACGCTGGCCGCGTCGCTGTCGTTCACGCACTCGCCGCGCCAGGTGAGCATCTACGGCATGGATCTCACCGGCGGCGGCCTCGCCCGCATCGAGCCGTTCCCGCACGTCGGCGGTGTCGCGACGCGCGGCAACCGCGAGCGACTCACGCGTCTGCTCGAGGAGCTCACCGGCATGCTCGCCGTGCGCGAGCGGGTATTCCGCGACCACGGCCTCGACTCCCTCGCCGACATGCGCCGGCAGCACGCCGACGGGCGCCTCCCCGACCTGCCGAGCGCCGACGTCGTGCTGCTCATCGACGGGCTCGGAGCGCTGCGCCAGGACTTCGAAGACCTCGAGGCCCCGCTCGCGCACCTGCTCGAACGCGGCGGCAGCTTCGGCATCCACGTCGTCGTCGCCCTCTCGCGCTGGAACGAGCTGCGCATGAACCTGCAGGGCCTCATCGGCACGCGCCTCGAGCTCAAGCTCAACGACCCGGCCGACTCGCAGATCGCCCGGAAGCTCTCGCAGACGCTCCGCGCCGACGAACCCGGCCGCGTGCTCACCGACGAGAAGCTGTTCGCGCAGATCGCGCTGCCCCTCCTCGAAGAGGTCGACGACGGCGACACCGGCGAGGCCCTCGAACGGCTCGCGCGCGAGAGCGCGGCCCGCTGGGGCGGTCAGGGCGCGGCGCCGATCCGCCTGCTCCCCGAGGTGCTGCCGCCGTCCGAGCTGCCCGACGCGATCGACGAACCGGATGCCGTGCCCCTGGGCCTGCGTCAAGACACGATGCAGCCGGTCGCCCTCGACCTCGTCACGCGCGACCCGCACCTGCTCGTGCTCGGTGACAGCCGGTGCGGCAAGACGACGGCGCTGCGCGGGATCGTGCAGGGCGCGATCGACCGGCACTCCGCCGAGGAGCTCGTCGTCGCCCTCATGGACGCGCGGGGGGAGCTGGCATCCGAGATCCCGGATGCCTACCTCGGCGGGCACGCGTCGTCGGATCGGCAGGCGCGGCTCTTGGCGGAGTCGATCGCGGTCGAGCTCGAAAAACGGCAGAACGACCGCGAGGCGGGGCCGCGCATCCTCGTGATCGCCGACGACTTCGACGTCCTCGCCGCCGGCGGCACCGAGCCGCTGCGCCCGCTGCTGCCGTACCTCGCGTCGGCGCGTGACCTGCGACTGAACGTCGTGGTGAGCCGTCCCGTCGCGGGAGCATCGCGGGCGATGTTCGACGTGGCGCTGCAGAGCATCCGCGACACCGGCGGCACCGCGCTGATCATGTCGGGCGACCGCTCCGAGGGCGCGCTGCTGCCCAAGCTCTACGCCGAGCCGATGATCGCCGGCCGCGGCCGCCTCGCCCGCCGCGGCGAGCGTCCGACCCTGGTGCAGGTAGCGAACTTCGTCGCCAGTGCGGGTGAACCGGAGAATGCATCTTCCCCCGGCTCGCCGGCGGAGGCCGTCGTGAGAGATGTGTCGCCCGAGGATGCCACTGACGCGATCGCCGAGATCGAGGATGCCGCCGTACCCGCGCCTCTCGACGAGGAGGTGGGCGAGACGCGAGAGGTCGGCGCGCCCCGCGATTCTGGGTCCCCGCCCGTGCGCGCGGCGACGCCCGCACCCCCGGTTCCGGAGGGCGATGAGCCACCCCTGACCCGCCGGAGAAGAGGCAACCGTGCCCCGTAGCAGCGTCGCATTCACCCGTGAACCGATCGATATCGATGCCCTCGCCGGGGCAGTCTCCGCGGTGCTCACGCCCGAGGAACTCGCCGAGACGCCCGTCGAAATCCGCCCGCTCGACGAGGGCGCGGCGGCGCAGGTCGTCGTCGCCGATCGCGTCGTGCTCACGGTCCTCCTGCCCCGATTGACGCCGCCTGTCGCGGAGCTCGCGCGCGTCTACGGCGCCGTCGAGACCGCCCCCGATGCCCGGTGGTCGACCGAGTGCTTCACGACATGGGAGCCGGAGGGTGTCATCGGCGTGCGGCTGCTCGAGGCGGCCGCGGCTGCCCGCGGGGGCGTCGCCGCGCACCTCGGCTGATCCCGGTCTTCACCCGCCGCGCTCGGGGTCCACGTGTAAAGAGTGCGCAACATCGCCTGCGAATAATCGGCGCCCTCCTGGTCACTCCGCAACGACCACCCGAAGGGCACCACGCATGAGCGCCGTACATCGCCACATCCCCGCACATCGACCCCCGGGAGTCGACCGTCGAGCCCTCCTCCGGAGCGCCGCTTGGACGGTTCCCGCGGTCGCCATCGCCACCGCGGCCCCCACCGCGGCCGCCTCGAACCCTGCGGAGGTGCGCCTCGCGTTCGACAAGCCGTCCTACGCGGGCGTGTCCTGCGGCACGATCAGCGGCGCCTCCCTCGTCCTCACCGTGGGCGGCGTCCCCGCCTCCGGCCGTGAGGTGACCCTGACTCTCGCCGGGGGATACCAATTCCCGGACGGCACGACCACTCGCACCGTCATCACGGACGTGAACGGCCGTATCGCCCTCCCGGGGATCGCCATTCCCACTCTGGGAGGCTCCGGAACGATCACCGCACTCAGCTCCGGCGCGAGCACGGTCAGTGCGGGTCTGAACTCTCCCGCTGTCACCACCCGATGGGGGCTCCGAGAAGGGCGGAATTTCCCCAGTGGGAGCCCCGGAACGCCGCCGTGGACCGCCCAGCCCGTGACGGTCCGCTTCTTCATCGACGGGACGAACCTCTATCACGGCGGCGAACTGTTCGACACCAACGTCACCAAGGTCGTCGGGGGAACCTCGATGTTCGGTGTGATGCTCCCGTTCAACGAATGGGCCCAGTACCTCAAGGGAGACACCTGGTACATCGTGGACGGCACGAAGAGCTTCGACGACACCACCCTCTCGGGCACGCCGACGACGGCCACCCCGTTGACCCTCGGTTTCCTGCTCGACGGGACGACGCTCTACTTCAACGGCAGCAGCGTCGACACGAACGTCACCAGGGCCATCGGTGGGACGGCTTTCGGTGCGTCATGGGTGCAGTACCTCAAGGGGAGCACCTGGATCATCCGGGACAGCTGGGGGTCGGTGGAATCGTTCCGCGCACCGGCCACGGCCACGGCCGTCACCCGCAACTACGTCATCGACGGCACCACCCTGTACAACCGCGGCTCCGTCGCGGCCACCGGGGTCACCAAGGCGACCGGCGGCTTCTACGGCTCCATCCAGTGGATGCAGTACCTCCAGGGCGGCACCACGTGGGTCGCGACCTCCAGCGATAGTGAGTTCGTTCCCCCGGATCTCGAAGGGGCGCCGCTCACCGCCACACCCGTGTCGCTCGGCTACTTCGTCGACGGCACCACCCTGTACTGGTGCGGTTTCGCTGTCGAGAACGGTGTCACCCGGGCCATCGGAGGCGACAGCGGCATGCCGGGCTGGTGGGTGCAGTACCGGACGGGACCGCTCTGCTAGCCGGCACGAGCGTCGTCTCCCCGACCCGAGGCGTGGATACCGCCAGTTGCGTGATCAACGCTCCAACGGACACCTCCGTCACTTGGAGAGTGAAGCCGACGCTCCAACTCGAGTTACACCCACATCGCGACGCTCCAACTGAAACCCGCAGTTAGTTGTAGCGTGGACGTACCTCCGGCGCGAGGCACTCGCGAGTTCGCGAATCGAGGGCACACAGGCGTCGCTGTCCGAGGTCTTTCAAGCCGAGATCGATACGGACGCGCGAAACGACGACACGGCAGAGGTTCACCGCTATCTGCAGGCAACACACCAGGCATACACGCTGGCAGCCACGCTGCCGATCACCCAGAGACTTATCCTCCAGGTCCACGAGACGCTCTTGACCGGAGTGCGGGGCGAGGAGAAGTCACCTGGGGAGTTCCGACGCTCGCCCGTCTGGGTGGGCCGGGCCGGGGCGACGCCGACGTCCGCAACGTTCGTGCCGCCTCTGCCTCAACACCTGGGCGACCTCCTCACCGATTGGGAGCGATTCGTCAACGACGACGGTCGCGCCATGCCGGCGCTCGTCCAGGCCGGCCTCATGCACTACCAGTTCGAGACGATCCACCCGTTCCTCGACGGAAACGGTCGCATCGGGCGGCTACTCATCAACCTCCTCCTCATGGAGCGCAAGCGCCTCCCCCTGCCGCTGCTCTACCTCTCGAACTACTTCGAAACCCATCGCGACGAGTACTACGAGCGGCTCCAGGCTGTGCGCGAGAAGGCCGACATCGAGGGGTGGCTCACTTTCTTCCTCGAGGCCGTGCGCGCACAAGCAGACGACGCCGTCGATCGCTCTCGCAGACTGATCTCTATCCGGGAGCAGTACCACTCGGAGGCGATCAAGGAACGGTCGAAACTGCCGCGCCTCGTGGACATCATCGTTCGGAACCCCTTCGTCACGGTCAAGTCGGTCGAAGACGAGCTCGAGATGACCAACCAAGGAACTCGCCTGCTCATAAAGAACGCCGAGAAGCGCGGTTGGCTCCGCTCCCTTGGCACATACGGCAGGGGAGGACGCGAACGCTGGTTTGCGCCCGAGATCTTCGAGGTCATCGACATGCCCATGACTTACGAGGGCTGACGGGCGACCCTACGATCCATCCGACCGTCTTGGGGCACAATCATTGCGGTGGGACGGGAAGACCACGCCCCACCGCGCGAATCGTGCCTCAAGCCGCGACACGGCCCGCCCGAACGCGACGCCATACCCTACCCGTCCAGGCGCGGCGTCCGCGGCGGCACCGTCCGCCGCGGACGCAGCGCCTCGAACGCCGCCGCCATCGACAGCAACGCCGCGTCGTCGTACGCGCGGCCGGCGAACGTCAGCCCGGTCGGCATCCCGATGTCGGGGAGCGTCCCCAGCGGCACGGTCACCGTCGGCACGCCGCAGTGCCGAATCGCGAGGTTGCCCGTCGCGACCCACACGCCGTTGCGCCACGCGATGTCGGCCGAGGCTTCATTCACGTCGGCGTCGGACGGCGCCACGTCGGTGAGCGTCGGGAAGACGAGGGCGTCGAGGTGCTCGGCATCCATCCACTCCTCGAGGTCGCGGCGCCGGGTCTCTTCGAGTCCCCGAAGCCCCGCGGCCAGCTCGGGAATCTCGGTGAACGACGCCACCGGGTGCTCGCGGACGCGCGCGGGGTACTCCGCGATGTCGTCGTCGAAGCCCGTGTAGCGGTCGGGCAGGGCGCCCTCGGGGTGCGGGAAGATCTCGGCCCCGTCCACCGACGCCAGGCCGGGGTGGCCGTTCGCGCGGAGGAAGTCGTCCCACGCCCACACCGACAGGTCGACGATCTCGCGGTGCAGGAACTCCTCCGACACGAGCCCGCGCGTGCGGATCGTCGGCGCACCCGGGCGATCGCCCTCGTAGGTGCTCACGAGCGGGAAGTCGCAGTCGACCACGATCGCGCCCGCCGCTTCGAGGTCGGCTCGAGCGACCGCCCACAGATCGAGGAGTGACGGCCGCGGCTCGATCCGCTCGCCCGTCGGCCCACCGACCCCCGCGGTGCCGGTGCCGACGAGCGGATCGGTGCCGACGAACATGCGCGGGATGCCGATGCGCAGACCCTCCAGCGACGCTCCGGCCGCGAGTCCGGCGTACGACCCCGGCCGTACCTCCGAGGCCGCGGGCAGGGGGACCCACGGCTGCGCGCGCCAGAAGTCGCCGCGCGTCTCGGGGTCGTCGGCGACGATCACGTCGAGCACCGCGAGGAGGTCGGCCATGGAGCGGGTGTGCGGCACGACGACGTCCATCGTGGGGACGAGCGGCCAGTTGCCGCGCACCGAGATCACGCCGCGCGAGGGCGTGTACGCGCACAGGCCGTTGCACGCCGCGGGGGCGCGGCCGCTCGACCATGTCTCCTCGCCCAGGCCGAAGACGCCGAACGATGCGGCGGTCGCGGTGCCCGAGCCATTCGACGAGCCTGACGCGAACGCCGACGTGAGGTACTCGCCGTTGTACGGGCTCTCCGCCCGACCATAGAGTCCGCGCTGCATGCCGCCGTTCGCCATCGGGGGCATGTTCGTCAGCCCCAGGCAGATGGCCCCGGCTCCGCGCAGGCGCGCGATCGTGAACGCGTCGTCGCGGGCGACGAGATCGGCGAACGCGGGGCTGCCCGCCGCGACGGTCAGACCGCGCACCATGTAGCTGTCTTTTGCCGTGTACGGGATGCCATCGAGCAACCCCCGCGCCTGCCCGGCGGCGCGACGGGCGTCGGATGCCGCCGCCTCGGCGAGCGCGTCGGGGTTGCGGACCACCACGGCGTTGAGCTTCGTCGCGGTGTCGGGGCCGTCGTACGCGTCGATCCGCGCGAGGTGCGCCTCGACCAGCTCGACGGCGGTCGTGCGGCGCTCGGCGAGGGCCGTGGCGAGGTCGGCGATCGAGGCCTCGACGACGTCGATCACGCCGTCACCTCCGGCTGCTGCTGCGTGATGCAGTGGATGCCGCCGCCGCGCGCGAACAGCTCACGGGCATCGACCGTCACGACCCGGCGACCCGGGTACACCTCTTCCAGGATGCCGCGGGCCGTGGCATCCGCGTCCTCCTCGCCGAAGCCGCACGCGATCACTCCGCCGTTCACGACGAGGTGGTTCACGTAGCTCCAGTCCACGTCGCCCTCGGCGTCGCGCACGGTGGCCGGTGCGGGCAGGTCACGGATCGTGAACGGGCGGCCCGTGGCATCCGTCTGGGTTTCGAAGAAGGCCCGCAGCTCCGCCGAGACGGCGTGGTCGGGGTGCGCGGGGTTCTGCTGGTCGTGCAGCAGCACGACGCCGGGCGACGGGAGCGTCGCGACGATGTCGACGTGGCCGCTCGTCCCGAAGTCGCCGTAATCGCGGGTGAGGCCGCGGGGCAACCACACGGCGTGCGTGGCGCCGATCGCGCGGAGCATCTCGGCCTCGACGCGGGAGCGGTCGGCGTACCGGTTGCGGCGCGGGTCGAGCTGCACGGTCTCGGTGAGGAGCACGGTGCCCTCGCCGTCGACGTGGATGCCACCTCCCTCGTTCACCAGGAGCGAGGGCACGAGCTCGGCCCCGGTGGCCTCGGCGATGATCCGTGCGTGATCCGCGGCCTTCGCCCACACCGCCCAGTCGTGGTCGCCCCAGCCGTTGAAGACCCAGTCGACGGCCCCGAGGACGCCGGGCCGTTCGGGGTCGACGACGAAGGTCGGGCCGGAGTCGCGGAGCCAGAATTCGTCGACCGGGGCCTCGAGAATCTCGATGTCGCCCGAGAGCATCCGGCGAGCGCGGACCATCTCGCTCGGGTCGACCAGCATCGTCACCGGCTCGAAGTCGGCGACGGCGTGGGCGACCGCCGCCCAGGCGGCGTAACCGGCTTCGCGCTCGGCATCCGTCTCGCCCAGGGTGGGTCCCTCGCTCGGGAACGCCATCCACGTGCGGGTGTGCGAGGCGGTCTCGCTGGGCATGCGCCAGGTCATTGAGGCTCCTTCGGGGGTGAGGTGGTCATCCTGTCAGAACACCTCAGGGGTGCTCGCGGTGAAGACGGAACGGCCGGCGACGAGGGTCTCGACCACGCGGGCGGTGAGCAGGGATGCCGCGCCCGCGGTGAACGGGTCGGTGTCGAGCACGACGAGGTCGGCGGCGAAGCCCGGGGCCAGCCGCCCGCGCCACTCGGCGTCGCCGACCGAAGCCGCGGCATCCCGGGTCGCGTGCCCGATCGCGTTCTCCAACGGCAGGGCGTACTGCGGATGGATCGCCGGCACCGACGGATCGAGCGCCGAGGCGCGGGTCGCGGCGACGTACATGTTCGCGAGCGCGTCGTACGGGGCGGTCGGGGCGTCGGTCGAGAAGGCCAGCAGCGTTCCCGCCGCCTCGTACTCGGGCCACGCGAAAGCCCGTTCCACCCGCTCGTCTCCCAGCATTGCGGCCCAGTTGGCGAAGATCGCCGGGTCGGCGTGCACGGGCTGCAGGGATGCCGTCACCCCGAGCCGTGCCATCCGCTCGGCCGTGCCGGGGGCGGCGTACTCCAGGTGCTCGAGGCGGTGGCGACGGGGGATGTCGCCGTTCGCCTCGATCGCCCACTCGATCGCGGTGAGCGCGGCGTCGCTCGCGGCGTCGCCGATCGCGTGCATCGCGATCTGGAGACCCGCGGCGTCCGCGGCCGCAACGATCGGCGCGAGATCGTCGAGCGGCCAGATCGGCTCGGCGTTCGAGCCGTCGGCGTAGGGGGCGCCCATCGCGGCGGTGCACGCGTCGATGACTCCGTCGAGGATGAGCTTCACCCCCACCACCCGCAGCCACGGTGACGCGGGGCGGCGGGCCAGTTCGACCACGCGGTCGAGCTGGGCGAGGTTGCGATCGGGGTCGCCGGTGTTCTCGAGGAGCCAGTGCGCCGACACGCGCAGCGGCAGCTCTCCCCCGTGACGCTCGATCGCCCGCTCGATCGCGGCGAGCGCGTGCTCGTCGAACGCCATGTCGACCACGCCCGTCACCCCGGCGGCGGCGTACGCGGCCAGCACCCGTTCCACGGCTTCGTCGCGGTCGGCATCCGTCATCGAGGCATCGCGCTGACCCCAGGCGTACTGCACGGCCGCGGTCTCGAACAGCATGCCGTTCGGCTCGCCGTGCTCGTCGCGGCCGATGGTGCCGCCGAGCGGATCGGGGGTGTCGCGCGTGATGCCGAGTTCAGCGAGGGCTGCGGTGTTCACCCAGCAGGAGTGGTAGTCGTTGGCATCCAGGTACACCGGCACGTCGGCGACGACGGCGTCGATCATCGCGGCCGTCGGGGCTCCTCCGGGCACCGAGTCGAAGAGCCAGCCCCGACCGCGGAGCGCCGGGGCATCGGGGTCGGCGGCGCGGGCCTCGCGCAGCAGCTCCTGGATGTCGCCGAGCGTGCGCGCGTCGGTGAGAGCGACCTGGCCGAGCGATGCCCCCAGCATCAGCAGGTGGGTGTGGGCATCGGTGAAGCCGGGGAGCACGACCGCTCCGTCGAGGTCGACGGTGGCGCCTCCCCCCGCCTCGGCGGCATCTCCGATCGCGACGATGCGCTCCCCCTCGAACGCCACCGCGTGCGTCCACGGGCGGGCGGGGTCGGCGGTGAAGATCCGTCCACCGCGGTAGAGCGTGCGGGTCATGCGACCACCTCCGCCGCCTGACGCTCGAGGCGGCGCGACAGCAGACCGATGATGCCGGCGGGCACGGCGAGCACGAAGCTTGCGACCGCGAGGGCGATCGTGAAGCCCTGGTAGCCGAGGGCGGCGACGAGGTTCGCGCCGATCACGGGCGTGAGCGCCGAGCCGACGAGGTAGGTGGCCAGGAGCGGGCCCGACCAGCGTCCGTCGGCGTCGAGCGCGGCCGACGTCGAGATGAAGAAGGCGAAGACCAGCGCATAGACGGTGTTCCAGACGATGAAGACGACCACGAAGAGCGTGGGGTCGGAGATCGTGCCCTGCACGATCTTCAGGATGCCGCCCAGCACGAGCAGGACGATGAGCGGGATGCCACGACCCAGGCGGTCGCCCACGATCATGAGTCCGATCGAGGCGAGCAGGCCACCCGCGGTGGCTCCGGAGAGAGCGATGCCGAGGCCCTCGGGCGTGAGCCCGGCCTGGTCGGCACCCATGACCCCGACCATCGCCCACAGCGAGTCCTCGCTCGCGGCCCACAGCGCGAAGACGACCAGCAGCGTCATGCCCGCAATCGTGACGGTGCGCGAGGGCTTCGCCGCGGCGCGCACGGTTCCGGTGGGCGGAACCTCGAGCGGCACCGCCGCACCGGCCGCGGCCGCCGCGTGCACGGGGGCGGCGGGAGCGCCGGGCAGCCACGTCACGAGCACGAGCGCGACGAGGCTGAACACCGCCATCGACCCGAACACGTCGATCGGGGCGAGGCCGATCATCGGGACGACCGCGAGCACGACGGTGATGATGCCGCGGTTGGCCAGGCCGTAGAAGCCGGCGACCCGGTCGGGGTTGCGGAAGGCCGCGATCGCCGCGCCCGAGGCGGCGACCGCCCCACCCGCGCCGACTCCGCCGACGAGGAGACCCGGGAGGAGCAGGACGGGGACGAGGGCGGCGAGACCGAAGCCGGCGACGGCGAGCACCAGACCCGCGCGAGCGACCGTGCGGCGCGACCGCCCGGCGCACAGCGGAGCCACGGCGAGGCCGGTGAGCGCGGTGAGCAGCAGGGCACCGGTGACGAGCCAGCTGGCGGTGAGGACATCGGCGCCCAGGCCCTCCTGCACGGCGATGATCATGTACGGCGAGAGGTTGACGCCGAGGTAGCCGGCGATGCCGACGATGAACGTCGAGCTCGCGGTGGGGAGGCGCAGGGGCACGCGGGTCGAGCCGGCGGCGGCGACCGCCGCGGTGTCGCGGGTGGAGGAGGACACGGGAGACCTTTCGGGAGCACCGGCGGACCGGCGGAGCGGGGTGGGGCCCCGGTCGGAATCGTCGTCGATCGCGACCGGATGAGGCCGAGGCTACGGACCGGGTGTTTCGGTTCGCGCGCCCGTGGTGTTTCAGGGACATTAAACGTTTAAGTTGGCGCGACCGCAAGACCCCGCCGGACCGTCGGGTAGCGTCGGCAAGCGTGACCCCCCGAAAGCCGACGCTCCACGACGTGGCCGCCGCCGCGGGCGTGTCGATCGCGGCGGCCTCCTTCGCCCTGCGCGACAAGCCGGGGGTCTCGCCCGAAACGCGTGAGCGCGTGCTCGCGGTCGCGCGCGAGCTGAACTACACCGTGAACGTCCCCGCGCGCAGCCTGCGCACCGCCCGCTACGGCGCCGTCGGTCTGCATCTTCCCCCGGGGTCGACGCGGCTGCCGTACTACACCGAGTTCGCCTTCGGCGTGGTGGATGCCGCCGACCGCCTCGGGCTCTCCGTCATCCTGCTGCCCCACCGGGCCCCCGGCGACACCTCCGCGCCGACCGCGTTCGTCGACGGCTACGTCGTGGTCGATGCGACGACCGAGGATGCCGGCATCCGGGCGATCCTCGACACCGGACGCCCCGTCATCAGCGGCGAGCACCTGGTCGGCGGCGACGACCGGGTCACCGCGAGCGTCGTGTCCGATCACGCGGCGGCGATGATGCGCCTGCTCGACCACCTCTTCGACGCGGGCGCCCGCCGCATCGGAGCGGTGCTGCCCCCCGACGGCACCGCGTGGAGCCACGACATCGCACGCGCGTACGCCGACGGGATCGCCGAGCGCGGGGGCATCCCGGTCTCGCGTCGCATCGCGTTCGTCCCCGCCGCCGACGAGGTCGCCGCCGCCGTCGACGACGTGCTCGCGACCGAAGACATCGACGCGCTCGTCGTCGTGCCGAGCGGGTCGGCCGCACCCGCGCTCGACGCCGCCGCCCGCGCCGGGCGCCGCGTCGGCGACGACCTGCTCCTCGCCGCGTACGTCGACGAGCCGATGCACGCTCTGCTCACCCCGAGCGTCACGTCGTTCGACCTCGAACCCCGCGATTTCGGCGCGGCATGCGTCGCACTCCTGGCGGACGTGTGGGAGGCCAAGGGGCTCGACGACCGTGTCCGCGTCACGCACCCGCGGCTCGTCGTGCGGGCGAGTACGACGCGCGCACTCCCGGCCTAGGGTGAACACCGTGCAGGTGAGGTTCTTCGGCGGCCTCTCCGTGTCGTGGGGCACGGAGGAGGCAACGGTCCCGGGACGCGGGCAGCAGGCTCTGCTGCTGCGTCTCGCCATCGACGCCGGAACCACCGTGGGGTACCGCGCCCTCACCGACGACGTCTGGCCGTCGGATTCCCCCGATGACCCGCGTGCGGCTCTGCAATCGCTGGTGTCACGACTGCGGCGGTCGTTGCCGCCCGGCCTCGTGACCTCGACGCCCGGCGGGTACCGACTCGAGCTCTCGCGCGACGACGTCGATGTCACGCGCTTCCAAGACCTCGTCGCCACCGCCCGCCAGCACGGCGACGCGGCGCTCGCGCGCGAGGCGCTCACGGTGTGGTCCGGAGACCCGTGGATACCGCAGGAGGGCTTCGACTGGCTGATACGCGACCTGTGGGAGGACCGCGGACACGCGGAGAGGCTCGCCGCCGCGGGGGCCCCGGTCGTCCCGGCATCCGCACCGCCCGCGATTCCGGCCGCAATCGCCGAGCTCGTCGGTCGCGCGGCCGAACTCGACGCGATCCGCGACCGCCTCGCCACCGACCGGCTCGTGACCGTGATCGGACCGGGCGGCGCCGGCAAGACGACGCTGGCGCTCGAGAGCGTGCGCGGCACACCCGACGTCCTCGTCGTCGAACTCGCGCCGGCGACACCGGGCGAAGTGTGGTCTGCTCTCGCGGGTGCGGTGGGGCATAGCATCCGGCTCACCGAGGCCACGGGAGCGGTCCCGATGACCTCCCGCGAGCGTGTGCTCGACGCTGTCTCGGGGCGTGACGTGCTCGTCGTGCTCGACAACTGCGAGCACGTCATCGCCGAAGCCGCCGAGGTCGCTCTCGCGCTGCTGCGGAGCGCGCCGGGCCTGCGCATTCTCGCCACGAGTCGCGAGCCGCTGGGGGTGGTCGGCGAGGCCTTCGTCGACCTCGGCCCCCTGCCCGCCCTCGACGCCGACGAGCTGTTCGCCCGCCGCGTGCGGTCGGCCCGCGGCACCGCGCCGACGCCCGAGGAACGCGCGGTCGCCGAGAACATCGTGCAGCGGCTCGACGGTTTGCCGCTCGCCATCGAACTCGCTGCCGCGCGTGCGCGCACCCTCACGCTCGCCGAGATCGACACCGGCCTCGCCGATCGCTTCGCCCTGCTGTCGAACGGCCCCCGACTGAGCCCGAACCGGCATCGCACGCTCCGGGCGCTCATCGACGGGAGCTGGGACACCCTCACCGACGCCGAGCGGGTCGCGCTGCGCGCCGCGGCGGTGTTCCCCGACGGAATCGGCAGCGCCGACGCGGGAGCCGTCGCCGCGGTTTTCGACGTGGATGCCGAGGTGTTCGACGCCCTCGTCGACCGGTCGCTGCTCGTGCGGCGGGACGGGCGGTTCCGTCTGCTCGAAACGGTCCGCGAGTACGGGCTCGACCGCCTGCGCGCCGACGGCGCGGAGAACGAGTACTGCACACGCGCCGCCGACGTGCTGACGACCCTCGCCGCCCGCACCGAGGGCGGGATGCGCGGACCGGCGCTCCGGGCCGGCCTGGCGTGGTTCGACGCCAACGAGGAGAACCTCTCCGCGGCGCTGCGCACCCGAACCTCGGCCGGCGACCGCCCCGGGGCACGGCGACTGCTGCGGAGCCTGCTCTGGCCCTGGGCGGTGCGGGAGCGCATCGACGAACTCCGGCACGCGCTCGTCGAGGTGGCCGAGCCCGATGCCCCGCTCGATGACGAGCCGACCGTCGTCGTGGAGGCGGTCTCGCTGTTCACCGCCTCGTTCCCCGAGCGCGGGCGCGCCGCCTCGATCGACCCGGGGCGCTACGCGCAGCGACGTCTCGAGCTCGAGGAGGCCGCCCGCCGGCATCCGTCGGAGCTCACCGTGCTCATCGCACCGCTGCTGCGCCTCGCCGAATCGGTGCTGGCGGCCGGCGACGGCCAGGCCGGCCGCACGTGGCACGTCGACATCTCCGACGCAGAGGTGGGCGCCGCACCGGCGTGGTCGCGGGCCACTCTGCACGTGCTGCGCGCCGGGGCCGCCCAGAACGAGGGGGACGTGGCGACCCTGGGAGTCGAGAGCGAGCGGGCTCTGCTCCTGTCCACCGAGGTGGGCGACCCGTGGACGACCGGCATCGCGAGCCAGCTGCGGGCGGAATGGCTCGTGCTGGCGGGCCGGCTCGACGAGGCGCTGACGATCATCGACCGGGCGAAAGAGACCGTCCAGGGCCTCGCATCGGTGCCCGATCTGCTCCAGCAGCGGGCGCAGGCGGTCGGCATCCTGTTGCGTCTCGGCCGGCTCGAGGCGGCGCGGGAGCGCGCGAACGAGATCGACGCGGTCGCCGTCGCCGACGGCTCCGTGCGCGCCCTGGCGCAGGCCCGCATGACGGCGGCGCAGGTCGAGGTCGCCGCGGGGAACGGTGCCGCGGCGCTGCGCGAGGTGGACCTCATCGAGCTCGAGCCCGGATTCCCGGAGCAGATTACGGCGTGGTGCGGGGCGCAGCGCGCGCAGGCATTGCTCTTGCTCGATCGCATCGACGAGGCGCACGCGGCGCTGCGGGAGGCGCTTCCGGTCTCGGTGCAGTCCCGCGATCATCCCATCGTCGCCGCGGTGCTGGTGACCGTCGCGGGCTGGAACGCCGCCTCCGGACGCCCCGGTGTCGCCGCCGAGGCACTCGCGCGCGCCGACGCCCTCCGCGGGGGCGCCGACGACCACGATCCGTTCCGCCGCTGGGTGCAGGAACGCCTCGACGCGGGCACCGGAGAAGATCCGGCGCCCGCGCCCGGCATCCCTCTGGGAGAAGTGGATGCCGATCTGCTGGGGCGACTGCTCGACTAGGTGTTGTGCCCAGGCAGGTTGTTTGAGATCCGGCTGATGGGCGGGAGCTTGCCGATGGCGGTGTGGGGCCTGTGGTGATTGTAGAAGTGCAACCAGGCGGGCAGCGCGGCCCGGCGCGCTGACTCGGAGTTGTAGTGCTTCGAGTAGGCCCAGCCGTCTGCCAGGGTGCGGTGGAAACGCTCGATCTTGCCATTGGTCTGCGGGCGTCGTGGCCGAGTGAACTTCGGCGTGATCCCGAGGTTGTTGCAGGCGTGCCGCCAGGCGTGCGACCGGTAGGCCGATCCGTTGTCGGAGAGCACTCGCTCGATGGTCACGCCGTGGTCGGCGAACCACGAGACCGCTCGGCGCAGCACGCCGATCGCGGTGTCAGCTCGTTCGTCGTCATGGATCTCGGCGTAGGCAACGCGGGAGTGATCGTCGATGACGGTGTGCACGAACGCGTGGCCGATCAGCGGGTCTCTGTTTTTGCCCTTGCGTCGGTTCGGTTCCGTCGCCGCACGGTTCTTCATGCCTTGGGCTCGGCCGACGAATCGCCAGCCACCGCCGATGGGGATGTTGCCAAGCTTCTTCACATCGACGTGGATCAGAGACCCCGGACTCTCGTGCTCATAACGACGCGCCGGCTCGCCCGTCCGCACGTCAACGTGCGTGAGCCTGTTCAGCCTGCAACGCACCAGCACCGCATGAACAGTCGACGCGCTCAGCCCGAGCCGCCCAGCGATCTGGACCGGTCCGAGCCGCTTCCTGATCCGCAGGTGCACGATCTTCTTCACCACTGGCTGCGACGTTCGGTTCGGATGCGAGTGCGGCCGACTCGAACGATCGGTCATGCCTTCGGGACCGAGTTCGACATACCGGCGAGCCCATTTCGCCGCTGTCGGATATGACACCCGAAAGAAATGCGCGGTGGCAGCGACCGGCCAGCCGTCATCGACAATCTGCCGGGCAAGCCGAAGCCTTTGGCGCGGCGTGAGCGCCGCATTAGCGTGAGACACGAGAACCTCCTGGTTCAGAGCGGAAGCGGTAGCAGCTCCACTCTGCCGGGAGGTTCTCGTCACATCACGGCAACCAGGTCAAACAACGTCCCTGGGCACTACAACTAGGCCTTCCGCATGTACGCGCGGACGGTGAGCGGCGCGAAGACCGCCACGATCACGGCCGCGCCGACGAGCGAGAGGACGGCGTCCGCGCCGAGGGTTCCGGCGTTGACGAGGTCGCGGACCGCGGTGACCAGGTGCGACACCGGGTTGATGTCGACGAACCACTGCAACCACTCGGGCATCGTGTTCGACGGCACGAAGGCGTTCGAGAGGAAGGTCAGCGGGAAGAGGATCAGGATCGACACGCCCTGCACGCTCGACGCGCTACGGGCGATGACGCCGAAGAACGCGAAGATCCAGCTGATCGCCCACGAGCACACGATCACGAGGAGGCCCGCGAGCACCACCGCACCGAGGCCGCCCTCGGGCCGGAACCCCATGATGAACCCCATCGCGAAGGTCAGAGTCGTCGCAATCGCATAGCGAACGGTGTCGGCGAGCAGTGCGCCCGACAGCGGCGCGATGCGGGCGATCGGCAGCGACCGGAACCGGTCGAACACGCCCTTGTCCATGTCTTCGCGCAGCTGCACACCCGTAACGACCGAGGTGGTGATCACGGTCTGCACCAGGATGCCGGGGATGATGATCGGCAGGTAACTCGCCACGTCTCCGGCGATCGCGCCGCCGAAGATGTACGTGAACATCAGCGTGAAGAGGATCGGCTGCACCGTGACGTCGATGAGCTGCTCGGGCGTGCGACGGATCTTCAGCAGACCACGGCCCGCCATCGTGAGGGTGTTGCGCAACGTCAGCCCGAGCCCCGCGGTGCGGGGCAGGTCGCGGGGGATCGTGATGGCGGTCATGCGCGAACTCCTTCCAGGTCGGCGGCGCTCGCGCGCGCCGCGTCGTCGTCGGCCGGCACTCCGCTGCCGGTCAGGGTGAGGAACACCTCGTCGAGGGTCGGCTGCTGCACGCTGAATTCGTTCAGGTGCACGCCCGCGTCGCGGAAGGCCACGAGCAGGTCGGTGACCTGGTCGGGGTCGGACATGGGCACGGTGAGGCGCGCCGCCTCCGGAGACACGATGGCCGTGGCATCCAGGACCCGGCCGACCGTCGCACGGGCGACCTCGAGGTCGGAGCCCGGCTTCAGGCGCAGCACGAGCGAGGCCTGACCCACGGATGCCTTGAGCTCGAGGGCCGTCCCCTCGGCGACGACGCGTCCGCGGTCGATGACGGCGATGCGGTCGGCGAGCTGGTCGGCCTCGTCGAGGTACTGCGTCGTGAGAACGACCGTGGAGCCGGTCGCGACGAGCCGCCGGATCGTGTCCCACATCTGCCCGCGGGTGCGGGGGTCGAGGCCCGTGGTCGGCTCGTCGAGGAAGATGAGCGGCGGCTGGGCGATGAGGGATGCCGCGAGGTCGAGGCGTCGGCGCATGCCACCGGAAAACTTCGCGAGCGGCCGGGACGCGGCCTCGGTCAGGCCGAACTCCTCGAGGAGCTCGGTGGACTTGCGGCGGGCATCGGCGCGCGAAAGGCCGAGGAGCCGGCCGAAGATCATGAGGTTCTCGGTGGCCGAGAGCTTCTCGTCAACGGAGGCGAACTGCCCCGTCAGGCCGATGAGCTGGCGCACGACGTGCGCCTCGCGCACGACGTCGTGGCCGAAGATCTCGGCCCGTCCACCGTCGGGACGCAGCAGCGTCGTGAGCATGCTGATGGTGGTGGTCTTGCCGGCACCGTTGGGGCCGAGAACGCCGTAGACGGTCCCGGCTTCGACGACGAGGTCAACGCCGTCGACGGCCCTGTTCGAGCCGAACGTCTTCACGAGCCCGTCGGCTCGCACCGCGGGAACGCGGGTGGATGTGGTGGTCATGACGACAGGATGCGCCGAGGGTCCTGTCGCGACGCTGTCACGGCGGTGGGGGCGCTGTCACGGCGCTGTCATGCCCGGCCACCAACGACAGAGACCGGATGCCACGACCCCGAGGTCTGGCATCCGGTCTCTGTCGGTGCTCTCAGGCGCCGCGCAGGCGCTCGGCGAGGTAGGCGTGCAGGCCCTCGAGCGGGATGCGCTCCTGGCCCATCGTGTCGCGGTCGCGCACGGTCACGGCGTTGTCGTCGAGCGAGTCGAAGTCGATCGTGACGCAGTACGGGGTGCCGATCTCGTCCTGTCGGCGGTAGCGGCGGCCGATCGCGCCGGCGTCGTCGAAGTCGACGTTCCACCCCGCGGAGCGCAGGGTGTCGGCGACCTCACGCGCCAGCGGCGACAGACGCTCGTTGCGCGAGAGCGGCAGCACGGCGGCCTTCACGGGCGCGAGGCGCGGGTCGAGCTTGAGCACCGTGCGGGTGTCGGTGCCGCCCTTGGCGTTGGGCACCTCTTCTTCGACGTAGGCGTCGACGAGGAACGCCATCATCGCACGCGTCAGGCCGAACGACGGCTCGATGACGTACGGGGTGTACTTCTCGCCCGAGGCCTGGTCGAAGTACGTCAGGCTCGAGCCCGAGGCATCCGAGTGGCTCTTGAGGTCGTAGTCGGTGCGGTTGGCGACGCCCATGAGCTCGCCCCACTCCTTGCCCGGGAAGCCGAAGCGGTACTCGACGTCGATCGTGCCGGCGGAGTAGTGCGCGCGGTCGTCTTCGGGAACGTCGAACCGCTTCATGTTCTCGGGGTCGATCCCGAGGTCGACGAACCAATTCCAGCACGCCTCGACCCAGTGCTCGAACCACTCCTGCGCCTCGGCGGGGGGCGTGAAGTACTCGATCTCCATCTGCTCGAATTCGCGCGTGCGGAAGATGAAGTTTCCGGGGGTGATCTCGTTGCGGAACGCCTTGCCGACCTGGCCGACGCCGAACGGGGGCTTGCGACGGGATGCCGTGAGCACGTTCGAGAAGTTCACGAAGATGCCCTGCGCGGTCTCGGGGCGCAGGAAGTGCAGGCCCGACTCGTCGTCGACGACGCCGAGGTAGGTCTTGACCAGGCCCGAGAACGACTTCGGCTCGGTGTACTGCCCCTTCGTGCCGCAGTTCGGGCACGGCACGTCGGCGAGGCCGTTCTCGGCCGTGCGCCCCTTGCGGGCCTCGAAGTCCTCGATGAGGTTGTCGGCGCGGAAGCGCTTGTGGCAGTGCAGGCACTCGACCAGCGGGTCGGTGAACGTCGCGACGTGGCCCGAGGCCTCCCACACGCGCTTGGGCAGGATGATGCTGGAGTCCAGGCCCACCATGTCGCCGCGGCCGCGCACGAACGTCTGCCACCACTGGCGACGGATGTTCTCCTTCAGCTCGGTGCCGAGGGGGCCGTAGTCCCACGCCGATCGCGAACCGCCGTAGATCTCACCGGCCTGGAACACGAACCCGCGATGGCGCGCGAGCGAGATGACCTTGTCGAGGCGGGATTGTTCGGCCACGGTGGCTCCAATGGTCGGGAAAGTTGTGGGTGCGAGCGCGAGTGCGCGGCATCCAGTTTATCGAGCGACGCCACCCCTCATCGTGTGAGGCGTTCCCGGTGCACGGTGAACGCCTCGAGCGCGGCCTCGTCGATCACGATTCCCAGGCCGGGGGCCGTGGGCACACGCACGTGTCCGTCCTCGATCACGGCGGGCTCCGTCACGATGTCGCGGTCGTAGAAGCGAGTGGATGCCGAGATGTCACCGGGCAGCGTGAACCCGGGGAGCGCCGCGAGTGCGGCGTTGGCGGCCCGCCCGATGCCCGTCTCGAGCATGCCGCCGCACCACACGGGGATCCCGGCCGCACGGCACCGGTCGTGGATCGCGAGGGCCTCGAGGTAGCCGCCGACGCGTCCGGCCTTGATGTTGATGATCGAGCCGGAGCCGAGCGCCAGGGCGTCGGCGGCGGCCTTGTCGGAGACGATCGATTCGTCCAGGCACACCGGCGTACGCAGACGCTGCGCGAGCGTCGCGTGGTCGACGAGGTCGTCCTCCTGCAGCGGTTGCTCGATGAGGAGCAGGTCGAACGCGTCGAGCCGTTCCAGCGTGTCGGCATCCGCGAGGGTGTAGGCCGAATTGGCATCCACTTGCAGGGGGATGCCGCCGAAGGCCGCGCGGACCGCGGCGGTGTCGTCGACGTCGCGCCCGGGCTTGATCTTGATCTTGATGCGCACGTAGCCCTCGTCGAGGTACCCGCCGACCGTCTCGACCAGGGCCTCTGGATCGCGCTGGATCCCCACCGAGACGCCCGAGGGCACCCGGTCTTTGCCCGCCCCGAGATAGTCGGCGAAGCGGCGGCCCTCGGCGCGCAGCGCGGCGTCGATGACCGCGAGCTCGAGCCCGGCCTTGGCCATGCGGTGTCCGACGACCGGGCTCAGGATGCCGGCGACCTCCTCGGGCGCGAGGGTACGGCGTTCGAGGAGCGCGGGACCGAGGAAGCGGGTGAGCACATCCCA
Organism: Microbacterium sp. ZW3a; assembly: GCF_057167165.1. Classification (NCBI taxonomy): domain Bacteria; kingdom Bacillati; phylum Actinomycetota; class Actinomycetes; order Micrococcales; family Microbacteriaceae; genus Microbacterium; species Microbacterium sp. ZW3a. The sequence continues at coordinate 2,954,609 of NZ_CM169903.1, forward strand.
CGCGCCCTGCGTGTACTCGCTCGAGTAGAACGGCTCCGCCTGCGTCACGACCTCGCCCCAGCCGACGCCGTCGGCGGTCTCGGCGCGGACGACGATCACCTCGCGCACCGTCTCGGTGCCGAACGACGTCGTGAACGGCGAGACCAGGGGCAGGTGCAGGACGCGCAGCTCGATGGCATCCAGGAACACGGGGGCGGCGGGAGTGCGGGGCGGCATGAGGGCAGGGTATCCGGCGTGCCGTCCCTTCGGTCGCGCCCCCGTGGACGGCTCCCTGCCGTTCGCCGCCGGGCCGCGGCGTCCCTGCCGGGGCGGGCCGCGCACAACTCCGGCAAATCCGACCTGCACAACCCCGGATGCCACCGCCCCGGCGGTTCCGCAGGAGTTATGCACGCCGCGCCCGCGCCGGCCCAGGCCGCGCACAACTCCGGCAGATCCGTCCTACACAGCCCCGGATGCCACATCCCCCGGCACTTATGCAGGAGCTGTGCAGCCCCCGGCGGCGACCCAACGGACGAATCCACCCCGCCGCGACGCCGCCCCACGGCATCCACACCGCCACCGGCAGCCGAACTCCGCCGCCACGCCCGCAACCCGACGCACAACTCCGGCAGATCCGGACTGCACGGCCCCGGATGCCACCACCCCGGCGGTTCCGCAGGAGTTGTGCACGCGCGCCCGTGCCGACGCACAACTCCGGCAGATCCGGCCTACACAGCCCCGGATGCCACGGCCCCGGCGGTTCCGCCGGAGTTGTGCCGCCACGCCCGCAACCCGACGCACAACTCCGGCAAATCCGGCCTACACAGCCCCGGATGCCACGGCGCCGGCGGTTCCGCAGGAGTTGTGCAGCCCCCGGCGACCCAACGGACGAATTCCACCCCGGCGCTTCTGCAGGAGTTGTGCAGCCGTAACGCCTCGCGCGCGGCGGGGCAAGGGCGGCGCCCCGCCGCGCCTCCCGGCGTAGCGTCGGGGGCATGAGCGACTTCACTCCCCGCCACGCGATCGTCACCGGCTCCGATTCGGGCATCGGCGCGGCCACCGCGCTCGCCCTCGCCGAAGCCGGCCTCAACGTCGCCATCACCTACAACAGCGACAAGGACGGTGCGGAAGAGGTTGCCGCCGCCGTGCGCGCCCGCGGCGCCCGCGCGGTCGTCGCGCAGTTCGACGCCACCGACTTCGACGCGATCCCCGACGCCGTGAACGCCCTCGCCGACGAGCTCGGCGGCCTCGACGTCTTCGTCAACAACGCCGGCGGCGGGATCGGGGGCAGCTTCCTCGACCTCGACATGAAGACCTGGCGCACCGACATCGCCCTCAACCTCGACGGCGCGTTCCTCGCGATGCACACCGCGGCCCGCCGCATGGTGGCGGCCGGAAACGGAGGCCGCCTCATCGCGGTCTCCAGCGTGCATGAGCACCAGCCCCGCGTCGGCTCCGCACCCTATGTCGCCGCCAAGCACGGGCTCGGCGGCCTCATCAAGACGATGGCGCTCGAACTCGGGCAGTACGGCATCACCGCGAACGCGGTCGCCCCGGGCGAGATCGCCACGCCCATCAACGACATGGATGCCGAGGATGCCGACCGCGTCCACCGCCCCGGTATCCCCCTCGGACGCCCCGGCAAGCCCGACGAGGTCGCCGATGTGATCCGCTTCCTCGCCTCGCCGTCCGGCTCGTACGTCACCGGAGCCAGCTGGGTGGTCGACGGCGGGATGCTGCAGATGGGACCCCAGGCGGGATCGCACATGGAGTCGGACGCCTGGCGTTCGGCCGGAGAGTGAGAACGAGATGAGCGACGAGAAGAGCTTCGAAGAGAACCGTCACGACCAGCTGACGAGTGCGCCGAAGGCGACGGAAGAAGACGCCGCGCCGCGCTTCGACGTCACCGAGCACGACGGCATCACGCGCATCGACGTGCGCGACGATGCCGCCGTCCGCCCCGGCCCGGGGCAGGGAGACCCCGCCGCCGAGGAAGACACGCCCGTCTCGGGCGGCTGACTCAGTCGCGGAGCGGAATGGCGGTGGTTGACGCCACCCATCCGCGCGCGCGAGCGTTGCGCGCAATGGCATCCCGAACTCGGGCAATCGTCGGGACGTTTCCCAGAACGTGGGTCGCGTCTGCGGCAGCGTGATCGAATGCCGACACGATGCCGCGCAGGATCTCGCGCGCTCGCAGGAGCGCCTCGTCGGGGTCGAGTCCCAGTCGTCGGCCGGCCACCCGGAGAGCGTTCTCACCGACGCGGTCGATGACATACTCGCCGTCGAGCGACATCGCCAGTTTCATCGGCTGCCCCTCCGGCGTGGGGTAGGGGGCGTGCGTGCCGAGGTCGTAGAGGGGCGCAAGGGTCGCGCGCGAGCCGTTCAACAGGAGCGAGTAGTTCTTCGCATGCGCATCGGTGCCGACGGCCGCGAGATTGAAGGCGAGGGCGTCGAAGAACCTTCGACTGTTGTTCTGACGGTCGATTCCATTCGGGAGACCCCGGAACAGATCCGCGATCTTGCCGACGCCGGGGCCGCCGTCGCTCTGATACTTCTTGTCGGGCTCGACGGCCAGCGCCTGACACAGATCTTCTTGGTGCAATCGAGCCCAGCGCTCGCCGGTGAACGCACGATCGTATCGGCGGGAGATGAAGACGTTGTCGCCCGCACGGGTGGTGGCCATCTCACTCTCTGCGACGTCGAGGCCGAGGTGGCGCGCCGCCGCCATCGTCATGTACTCCACGATGTGGTGTTCGGAGTACGGAGGAACGGCGGGCTTGATGATGTGCGTCGTCGGGGTCGAGTCCAGGGGGGTGGCCCACAGCCCTTCAGCCGTGCGGAACAGCGCGGTCTTCGGCTGTGCGCCGGGCAGCGACCATCGCCCCGCTCGCCGCACCCCCCACGTGGCGGCGTGGGCGATCAGGTCCTGGACCAGGGCGGCGAAGTCCTCGTCAGAGTGCTTCTGCAATCGACCCGTGCGGGTGGCTGCGTCATCACTGTCTTCACCGTCCGGCAGAAGCTGCACAGCGCCGGCAGTGTCGCGACCGATGTGCGACAGGAGAGCGAAAGGGTTGTTCTCGGACACGTGATACTCGCTCGCGAGTTCCTTGAGACGGCCGGCGCTGTCCGGCAGCAACCCTCTCAGGTATGCACGGGCGGGGCCGTTCTTGTGCACCTGTCGAGCGAGAGGCATCGATAGGGACATCGGCGTGGCTGTTCGTGAGCGCCGGTACTGGTCGTCGTACTCGAAGCCGAGCGCACCCGCGTGGGATTGCGTGAAGGCGCCCACACGGACCCCGTCGAGGTATGCGTGCAGTTCACTCGTCATCGTGCACCTCGAGAGTCAGCCCGAGCGCCTCGAGCACCCAGAACACTCGGTGCAGAGTGACCGAGGGCTTCCCCCTCTCGAAGCGCGCGAGCCAGTCGCGTGTCACGCCCGCGTTCTTGGCGAGTTGCTCCTGCGACAGACCTCGTTGTTCGCGGCGCTCCGCGACGAGTGCGCCGAGGTCGGCGGAACGTGCAACCTGCATGGCCACCTCCGAGCATCTGTGGGTTTTATCCCACATTACGTTGTGTGGGATAAAACCCACAAGGTTCTCTGTGGGATAAAACCCACACGTCCCGCCATGGGAAAGATCCCACAAGAATGAGCCCGCTCACCGCGCGACGAGCAGGTAGCCGCGGCGGTCGACGCCGCCGATCCGCAGACCGGATGCCAGGTGTCCCCGCAGCTCCTCGCGCACGCGGTACCGCCACTCGGCGCCCACCGCGGGGTCGCTGCGCCGCAGCGCCTCGATGTCGTCAGGGAGTTCGACGATCGCCCGCACCTCGTCGTCGGCGGGCGTCGGCGCGGGCGGCTCGGCGATGGCCCACGTCACGAGCAGCCGGTCGGACTCGTCGCCGCGATTGACGTCGTCGGGCATCTCGCCGTACTGGTTCACGAGGTACTCGGTGGCGCTCGCCCCCAGGACGGCGAGATTGAAGTGCGCGTTGCGGCGGATGAGCGGATCGAAGGTCCAGGTGATGCGCCCGATCCCCCGCTCCAGCGCCCACTCGCGCTGGTGTGCCTTGAGTCGACGCCCGATGCCTCGCCCCTGATGCCCGGGGAGCACCCCCGTGATGTGCGAGTGCATCGTCCGCTCCGCCGGAGGGCCGAAGAACGCCGCCGATGCGCCGATCATCCGGTCGTCGTCGTAGATGCCGACGACGTAGTTGCCCGAGTGCTCGAGCGCCCGCAGGATGTTCGCCGGCATCGTCGCACGGTCACCGACCCAGACGTCGTCGAACAGCTGCGCCCCGGCGAGAATCGCCTCGAGGCTGTCGAGCGGGCGGATGTCGATGCCGGTCGTGCTCATGCTCCGAGTCTGGCACCCGCGGCATCCGCGCACCGTGGGAAGCGCCCGTCCGCCCACACGACGGGTCCGCTCAGCGCGGGTGCGTTCCCGCGACGTGACGGATCGTCCGCCCGCGTTCGACGACGATCGCGATCCCCCCGACCAGCCACAGCGGCACCTGCGTGAGGAACGCCAGGCGGAAGGCATCCAGCGAATAGGTGTCGGGGCTGCCCGCGCCCTGCACGTCCATCGCGACACCGATGAAGAGGATCGCCAGCAACGCCGCGAGGAACCCACCGCCGTTGACGATGCCCGTCGCCGTGCTGAGCCGGTGGCTGGGGGTGAAGGTGCGCGCGTGATCGAAGGCGATCATCGATGCCGGGCCGCCGGTCGACAGCGCAAACATCAGCAGGAACAACAGCCACACCGGGGCGGCCCCGGGCCACGCGATCACCACGATCCACGCGACGGCCTGGAACACGATCGTCGGAAGCACCAGCCACCGAGATCGACGCGAGGGATGCCGACTCGACAGCGCCCCGATCACGGGGCCGCTGAGGATGCTGAACAGCACGAGCGAGGTCATGACGAGCGAGGCCGTGGCAGGGTCGAGCCCCTCGCCCGCCGTGAGGAACGGAAAGCCCCACAGCAGCATGAACGCGGTGCCCGCGAACGGCGTGGTGAAGTGCGACCAGAAACCGAGCCGCGTGCCGGGGTGCGACCACGACTCGCGGAATCCCTGCCGCAGGTCGGCAGACGATTTCACCACGCGGATCGCGCCGGTCTGCGTGTCGACCGAGGTGTCGACCGGGTCGTCGCGCCGTTCGGGCGGCCGGTTGCGGATGATCGCGTACGTCAGCACGGCGAACAACACGCCCAGCCCCGCGACGCTGCCGAAGGCGACGCTCCAGCTCGTGGCGTGCAAGAGAGCGGCCAGCGGCACGACGGCCACGATCTGACCGAGCTGGCCGATGATCCCCGTCAGCTGAACCAGCACCGGCGCCCGCTGCGCCGGGAACCACGTCGCGATGACGCGCAGCACGCTCGGGAAGATCATCGCGTCACCCGCGCCGATGAGCACGCGGGCCAGGATGCCGATCCCCACCGCGTCGGCGAACGCCATGACCAGCTGGCCCGCGGCCATGAGGAGCATGCCGATCGCGATCATGGGACGCGCGCCGAAGCGGTCGAGCAGCAGACCGACGGGGATCTGCATCGCGCCGTAGACGAAGAGCTGGATCACGGCGAACATCGACAGCGCCGAGGCGTCGGCCTGGAACCGCACCGCGGCGTCGACCCCGACCGCCGACAGAGAGGTGCGGTTGATGATCGAGACGACGTACGCCAGCACCCCGACGATCCACAGCGTCCACGTGCGCCAACCGGGGCGGTCGAGGGTGCTGATCACGGGGGTTCCTGGGGGATCGAGGGGAACGGATGCCACGAGGGATGGCATCCACCAGGCTATCCCCGGGCTCCGACACCCGAGGCCGGGGCGACCGTCGACCTCACGCGTCGTCGAGCGCGTCGGCCATGCCCGTACGGACGGCGGCCAAGTGCTGCGTCAACGGCGCCCCGGCCTCGTCGGCCAGCCACTGCTCCAGGGCGATCTGCAGCAGTTCTACCGCAACACCGGCGACCACCCGGGCCGTCACCGCGTCGACACCGTGGGCGAGGTATCCGGTGCGGATGGCATCGCGCAGATCGGCCTGCTTCTGCAGATCGCGCTCACGGAGAGCGGGCTCGGCCTCGATGATGCGCCGGGCAGCGGCCATGTACTCGCGGCGGGGCTCGAACCGCTCGGTAGCGAGCACGTGAAAACCCTGCCAGGCGATCGAGAACGGCGCCGCACCGGCCGGCGCGGCCGCGATCGTCGCGGCGGCGAGCGCGGGGATCTCGTCGTCACCGAAGAACACCTCGCGCTTGTCGCTGAAGTGACGGAAGAAGGTGCGCCGGGTAACCCCCACGCGGTCAACGATCTCGGGCACCGTGGTCGCGTCGAAGCCGCGCTCCTGGAACAGCTCGAGCGCCGCAGCGCGGAGCCGTTCTCTCGTATCGGGAGTCCACCTGGCCATGTCGACGAGCATAAGCGATGTCACGTAGTGTCATCACTACACTCTGGTGAAGACACCAAGTGTCATCGCGACCCGAGGGGCCCCATGTCCGACCAGTTCGCCGCCATCCTCCCCGCCCCGCGCGCACGGGTGGGCGTCATCAGCACGACCATTCCCCGCCCCGCCGCCGACGAGATTCTCGTACGGGTGAGGGCGGTGGCCGTCAACCCGATCGACTGGGTCATCCAGGGCACCAGCCGCCTCACCTACCGGTGGCTGCGAACCCCCGCCGTCCTCGGGTCCGACGTCGCCGGCCAGGTCGTCGCCGTCGGCTCGGACGTCACGCGCTTCCACGTCGGCCAACGCGTGTTCGGCCTCGCGACCGGGACCGACCGCGGACGCGACCCCCTGCGCGAAGGCGCGTTCCAGGAGTACACCGTGCTCCTCGAACGTCTCGCCTCACCCACGCCCGACGACCTGTCCGACGACCAGGCCGCGGTCTTCCCCCTCGGCCTGTCGACCGCCGCGTGCGCCCTGTTCCAGCCCGCCCACCTCGGGCTGCGGATGCCGACCGGTACCGTGCCGAGCACATTGGATGGCGTCGTGGTGGTGTGGGGAGGATCGACCAGCGTCGGAATGAACGCCATCCAGTTGGCTCGCGCTGCGGGGTACGACGTCGTCAGCACCGCCTCACCGCGCAACACGGCGCTCGTGCAGTCGCTCGGCGCCGACGCGGTCGTCGACTACGCCTCGGCGAGCGCCGTCGATGACCTCGTCGCCGCGATCGACGGTCGCCCCGTGAGGGGGGCCGTCGCGCTGGGCGCAGGGTCGACCGACGCGTGCATCGAGGTCCTCCGCCGCACCGGCGGCACACGACTGGCGATGGCGAGCACGCCGATCTCCCTCGCCGACCTCGCCGGGCGTCGGCACCTCTTTCCCGCGATGCTGCCGGTCTTCGGCCGCATCGGGCTGACCACGGCCCGGTCGACCCTCCGCGCCCGACGCGCCGGCATCCGCGCGGGGTTCGTGTGGGGAAGCAGCCTCCGCGACGACGAGATCGGGTCGGCGCTATGGGGCGACGTGGTGCCGCGTGCGCTTGCCACCGGCCGCCTCCGTCCGATGCCCGAGCCGCTCATCGTGGGGTCGGGGCTGGCCGACATCCAGGCTGCGCTCGACCGCCAGCGCGGCGGCGTCTCGGCACGCAAGCTCGTCGTGCACCTTTAGGGCGGGCACGCGCACCACGCCGGCCCTGTCTATCGTCAGCCCCCGCGCGCCTGTGGCCCCGGGGCGGTTCGCGTGGCCCCGGGGCCACGTCCGGCGCCCCAGCTCGGCCCGCGCGTGTCCGAAGAGTCCCCCCACGCACGGCAGAATGGTCCGATGGTCTCCGTGAGCCCCCACCTGCAGCCCGATCACGCGTGCCTCATCGTGCACGGCAGCGACACCCCCGGCATCATCGCCGCGGTCTCGGCCCTCATCGCCCGCCAGGGCGGGAACATCGTCGCGTTCGACCAGTACTCCGACGGCACCCGCGGCGGCGCGTACTTCCAGCGCGTCGTGTTCCACCGGCCCGACCTCGCGGCATCCCTGCCCGACATCGAGGCCGACCTCGACCGCACCCTCGGCGACGGCTTCGAGCTGGAGTGGAACCTCACCGACCTCTCGACGCCGAAGCGCATGGCGATCCTGGCGTCGAAGCAAGACCACTGCCTTCTCGACCTGCTGTGGCGCCACCGCCGCGGCGACCTGCCCGTCAGCATCCCGATGGTCGTGTCGAACCACACCACCTCGGCGGAAGACGTGCGTTCGTTCGGCGTCCCGTTCTTCCACATCCCGTCGACGCCCGGCCCCGACAAGTCGGCATCCGAGGCTCGCATCCTCGAACTCCTCGTCGGCAACGTCGACTTCGTCGTGCTCGCGCGGTACATGCAGATCCTCTCGCCCGACTTCCTCGACAAGATCGGGGTGCCGGTGATCAACATCCACCACTCGTTCCTGCCGGCCTTCATCGGCGCCGAGCCGTACAAGAAGGCGAAGGAGCGCGGCGTCAAGCTCATCGGCGCGACCTCGCACTACGTCACGAGCGACCTCGACGAGGGCCCGATCATCGAGCAGGACACGGTCCGCGTCACCCACGCCGACTCGGCCGCCGAGCTCGCGCGCCGCGGGGCCGACGTCGAGCGTCAGGTGCTCTCGCGCGCCGTGCTGTGGCACGCCGAGGATCGCATCATCCGCCACGGCAACCACACGATCGTCTTCACGGCCTGACCCGCCGCGCACGACGAGGGGGAGGCGTCTCGACGACGCCTCCCCCTCGTCGCTGTGCTCAGTCCGGATCGGATGCCGTGCTCAGCGGCCCTCTCCCCCCGCGCGGTGGCTGCTTGCGCTGACGCGCGAGCTCGCCGCCGACGCGGCCACCGTACGGCCGTCCGTGGTCGGCCCACTCGGCCCGGAAGTACGCCAGGCGCCAGTCGCCCAGCTCGATCCGCGCGCCGGTGCGCAGGATCCGGCCGTTACCACGACGCCCCTCGACGGCAGCACCGCCGCCACCCACGACGTCGAAGCCGTACAGCACATACTCGTCGTCGCCCTCGTGGCGGATCTCGGCGTGCACCGGCGCGAGGCCGGGCAGCCGCAGGTCGGCATCGTCGCCGGACCCGATCACGGTCTTCTCGGGCAGCAGGTCGAACTCGCGCGGGGGAGAACCGTCCCAGCCCGAGGTGCCGACCGCGAAGATGAGGCGCGGGCGGCCCGATCCCGGGGTGTAGTGCGTCGTGGTGATGCGACGGCGCACCACTCGGTTCACGGTCGGGACGAGCGGCAGGGGCGTGCCCGGCGGCACGGGGAACCGCAACGCCTGTCCGCTGTTGCGTCGCGTCAGCAGCGGCGCGACGGCACCCACCGAACCGAGCCGGATGTGCGGCGAGCCGGTGACGACGCGCTGCAGCAGGCTGCTCTTGACGTCGCCGAGGTGCACGATCGGGCCGTCCGGACCCTCCACGCACACCGAGATCCCGCGCGCGGCGAGCGCGTCCGCGACGGTCGAGAGTTCCGCGAGCGTCCGGCGACCATTGCCGGGCAGACGCGACGGATCGCTGATGGTCACGCGCACCTCGGAGCCGGCCGCGGTGATCGTGCCCTCGAACGGCGGGAGGGTGGCATCCGCCCCCGTCTTCTCTTCCGAGAAGGCGAGGTCGATGTCGAGGCGCACCATGACGGCGCCCGCCCTCAGTTTCCGCGATACGGGTCGGAGCCCGGCGCGGTGTCGTCGCTCGTCGTGACGCGGAGCGTGCCGTTGAGCTTCCACGTCGCCCGAGGAGCATCGGGGCCGATATCGCGCGGGACTTCGACGGTCATCTCGACGAAGGAGTAGTTGACCGCAGCGCCGCGGCCGGTGAGGTACGACCACATTTCGCGACCGAGGTCGGTCCAGTCGGTGATCGAGTGACCCTCGGGTCCCGCGGAGTTCGCGAACGGGTCGGTGGTGGCAGAGGTGTCGGACATGGTCCCAGTCCTTTCTAGGTTTCGGGGCACCAGCGTCCCACCGGGCCGGGGCGCGAAAGGAGGGATTGCGTTCGGGCCGCTGTTGCGGCAGGAGACACGAGGGGACTCTCCGAAGACGCCCACCCGGCACCGCGGCACGCCCGCAGGTCTAACGTGGAGCGCATGTCTTCGCAGAGCGACCACACCGCCGTGGACGAGAGCACCACCGACCGCCGCTTCTTCGGGCAGCCGTGGGCCCTCGCCCACATCTTCGGCGTGGAGATGTGGGAGCGCTTCAGCTTCTACGGCATGCAGGCCATCCTGCTGATCTACATGTACCACTCGGTCGCCGAGGGCGGCCTCGGCATCGATCAGACCGTCGCGACCGGCATCGTCGGCGCGTACGGCGGGTCGGTGTACCTCGCAACGATCCTCGGCGCGTGGGTGGCCGACCGGCTGCTCGGATCCGAGCGCGTGCTGTTCTACAGCGCGATCGTGATCATGGCCGGGCACATCGCGCTCGCTATCCTGCCGGGAATGGTGGGCCTCGGTGCGGGCCTCGTGCTCGTCGCGATCGGGTCGGGCGGGCTCAAGGCCAACGCCACGTCGGTGGTCGGGACGCTCTACGCGCCGGGCGACGCGCGCCGCGACGCCGGGTTCTCGCTGTTCTACCTCGGGATCAACCTCGGCGCGTTCCTCGGCCCCATCGTCACCGGCGCACTGCAGTCGTCGGTCGGGTTCCACTGGGGCTTCGGCGCCGCCGCGGTCGGCATGGCCGCGGGCTTGGTGCAGTACTCCTTCGGCCGACGGGCGCTGCCGGCCGCGTCGCGCGCCGTGCCCAACCCGCTGCCCGCCTCACGCCGGGGGATGGTCGTCGGTGCGGCGGCGGCCGGGATCGTCGTGGTGGTCGCGCTCGTGCTGCTGGGGGTGATCCGCGCCGACAACCTCGCCGGAATCGTCATCCTCGTGGTCGTCGCGGCCTCGATCGCGTACTTCGCCGTGATCGTCTCGTCTCGCGCGATCACCGCCACCGAGCGTTCCCGCGTGCTGGGGTTCATCCCGCTGTTCGTGGTCAACGTCGGATTCTGGTCGCTGTACCAGCAGCAGTTCACCGTGTTGACGATCTACTCGGACCAGCGGCTGAACCGCGAGATCTTCGGCTGGGAGATGCCGATCTCGTGGGTCAACTCGATCAACCCGATCTTCGTCATCATCCTCTCCGGCGTGTTCGCCGCCATCTGGACGCGGTGGGGCAGCAGACAGCCCGGCGCGCCCGTCAAGTTCGGCATCGGCGCGATCGTCATGGGCGTCGCGTTCCTGCTGTTCCTGCCCTTCGCCAACGGCCCCGCCAACGCCACGCCGCTCCTGGGCATCGTGGGCATCCTGTTCGTCTTCACGATCGCCGAGCTGTTCATCTCGCCGCCCGGCCTGTCGGTGTCGACGAAGCTCGCCCCCGAGCGGTTCCACACGCAGATGGTCGCGCTCTACTTCCTGTCGGTGGCGCTGGGGACCTCGATCGCCGGATGGCTCGCCGGCTTCTACGACCCGCGCAACGAGGTGCCGTACTTCACGATCCTCGGCGCGATCGCCATCGCGCTCGGCATCGCCCTGCTCCTGGCCACCAAGCCGGTGCTCGCCCTGATGAAGGGGGTGCGCTGACCGCGTCGGACTCAGGCCCGCGCGTCAGTACACGTACTCCATCAGCTCGACGCCCAGCACGCGGAAGGCGTCGTGGGCGCGCAGCCGGTGCGCGATCGAGAGGTCGTCGAAGTTCACGATGAGGGCGTAGGCGACGCCGGCCCGCGGGCCGCCGAGCACCCCCGCCTCGGCTCGGACGCCCTCGGAGCGTCCGGTCTTGTTCACGAACAGCAGCCCGTGACGGTCGTTCTCGTGCGCGAACGGGTCGAGGCCGGTCGCGGATGCCACGAGCGACAGGTCGTGGTTCAGGCTCAGCCACTCCGCCACCTGGGCACTCACGCCGGGGGAGACGACCGTGGAGTTCACCAGACCGGCGAACACGGCCGCCATCTCGCGCGCCGTCGACAGCGCGACGTGCGGGGCGTCGTCGGGCCCGCGGTCGTCGCGGAAGCGGTCGAGGAGAGCCGTGCGCCGCAGGCCGAGCTGTTCGATGCGCGCCCGAACGGACGGCAGCCCCACCCGCTGCAGCAGCGCGTTGGCGGCGAGCGCGTCGCCCGCCGAGGCGGCGAGCACCGCGAGATCCGCGAGCGGCAACGCGGGCGCCTTGAGGTGCTGCCATGCGCCTCCGGCCGAGGCGGCCTGCACGATCGCCCGGTCGACGATCTCGAGCGCATCGACGCGGCCGGACTCAAACGACGCGGCCACCTCGATCAGCAGCGGGACGACCCCCAGACCCCCCACCGGCAGAGTGACGAAGTCGTCGCCCTCCAGCACCGGGGAGCCACCGTCGAGATCGTCGATGCGCACCGACACCTTCGCCCCGGATGCCGCGAGCTCATCGAGCGCCCGGAGCGTCGCCGTGAACGACCGGCGTCCGGCGGCCGCCCGGCGGGGCAGCCGCCGAGGACCCTTGCGTCCGGCAGCCCGGAGGGCGGGGGCGTCGCGTCGGAACGACTCCACCGGCCCCCCGAGGGGATCGGGGGCGGCGGGCTCGGGAACCGGGGGCATGCCCACGAGCGTGGCTCCTTCCGGGTCAGAAGAGCAACAAACGCCACCTCACCAAATGGTGACGCGATGGTCTGCGTCGAGCCACAGGGCGTCGCCCTCGGTGACCTCGAACGCGTCGTAGAACGCGTCGATGTTACGCACGATCTGATTGCAGCGGAACTCGTTGGGCGAGTGCGGGTCGATCGTGAGGAGCCGGATCGTCTCGGCATCCCGCCCCTTCTGCTGCCAGATCTGCGCCCAGCTGAGCAGCAGGCGCTGGATTCCGCTGTACCCGTCGACGACGGGACCGTCGACCGGCTCGTCCTCGCCGAGCGAAAAGCGGTAAGCGCGGATCGCGATGCCGAGGCCGCCCAGATCGCCGATGTTCTCACCGATCGTGAGAGAGCCGTTGACGCGGTGGTCCTCGCTGAGTCCCTGCGGCACGAGGGCGTCGTACTGCGCGATGAGCGCCGCGGTGCGCTCCTCGAACGCCGAGCGGTCGGCATCCGTCCACCAGTCGCGCAGCGACCCGTCGCCGTCGAAGCGGCTGCCCTGATCGTCGAAGCCGTGGCCGATCTCGTGGCCGATGACCGCGCCGATGCCGCCGTAGTTGGCGGCGGCGTCGCGATCGGCGTCGAAGAACGGGTACTGCAGGATCGCCGCGGGGAACACGATCTCGTTCATGAGCGGGTTGTAGTACGCGTTGACCGTCTGCGGGGTCATGTACCACTCGTCACGGTCGATGGGCTGCCCTACCTTGGCCAGCTGCCGGTCGTGCTCCCACACGTGCGCGCGACGGACGTTGCCGACCAGGTCGGCCGCGTCGACCTCGAGAGTGGAGTAGTCCTTCCACTTCTCGGGGTAGCCGATCTTCGGGGTGAACGCGTCGAGCTTGGCCAGGGCACGCTCGCGGGTCTCGGGCGTCATCCACTCGAGGTTCTCGATGGACTGCCGGTAGGCCGCGACGAGGTTCGCGACGAGAACGTCCATGGCATCCTTCGCCGCGGGCGGGAAGTGGCGCTCGACGTACACCTTGCCGACGGCCTCGCCGAGGGCCGCCTCGACCAGACCGACGCCGCGCTTCCAGCGCTCGCGATTGACCGGGACGCCGGTGAGCTGCGTGCCGTAGAAGGCGAAGTTCTCGGCGACGAAATCGTCGGAGAGGAACGCCGCCGACGAGTGCACGATCGCGAAGCGCAACCACGCCTTCCAGTCGTCGACGCGGTCCTCGACCAGAAGCGCGCCGAGCGATTCGATGAAGCTCGGCTGGTACACGACCACCTCGGCGAAGGCACCCTCGTGGCCCGGGGCCACCCCGGCGCGCCACGGCTCGAGGTCCACCCCGGCGAGCGCGACGGTCTCGTCCCAGGTCTTCAGGTTGTACGTCTTCACCGCGTCGCGGCTGTCTTCGCGCGACCAGTGGTGGGTGGCGAGCTCGGTCTCGAGCGCGAAGACGCGATCAGCGGATGCCGCGGGCTCGGCGACCCCGGCCAGCTCGAAGACGCGCTCGATGTGGGCGCGGTAGGCGGCGCGGGTCTCGTCGAAGTTCTCGAGGCGGTAGTAGCTCTCGTCGGGCAGCGACAGTCCGCCCTGGTAGACGACGGGAACGTAACGGGTGGGGTCGCCCGGGTCGGGCTCGACGAAGAGGGTGAGCAGTCCGCTCACGCCGTCGCGCTCGAGCTCACCGACGAGACGGAGGAAGCCGGCGACGTCGCGGACGGCGTCGACCCGAGCGAGTTGGTCGGTCAGCGGCGTTCCGCCGAGCTCGTCGATGCGCGCGGTATCCATGAAGCTCGCGAACAGGTCGCCGATCTTGCGGGCCTCGGTGCCCGCCTCGGCCTGCTGCGATTCCTCCACGATGGTGCGCACGTCCGCCTCGGCCTGCTCGGCGATGAGGTGGAACGAGCCCCAGCGGGCTTTGTCGTCGGGGATCTCGGTGCGCTCCAGCCAGCGGCCGTTCACGTGGCGGAACAGGTCGTCTTGCGGGCGGATCTCGTCGCTCAGCTCCTCGAGCGCGAGACCGGAGCGGGGGGTCTCGGTCATGCACACAGGATAAGTGCCGCCGCTCCGAGAACGCTCCGGGTGGACACCGCGACCCGGCGTGAGGCAGGAAAGTGACGCGCGACGGCCGTGTCGGGGGTCGCCCCTAGGCTCGGGGAGTGACCACCTCGCCGCCCGTCTCGCTGAATCGCGCGATTCTGCGGCTGGCCGTGCCGGCGCTCGGCGCACTTATTGCCGAGCCCCTCTTCCTCATCGTCGACGCCGCGATGGTCGGCCACCTCGGGGTCGCCCCACTGGCCGGTCTCGGGGTCGCCAGCGCCGTGCTGCACACGGTGGTGGGACTCATGGTGTTCCTGGCCTACGCCACGACGCCCGCCGTCGCACGCCGCTACGGAGCGGGCGATCTCTCGCGCGCGGTGTCGGTGGGCATCGACGGCATGTGGTTCGCGCTGACGATCGGCGCCGTCCTCGCGCTGGCGGGGGTTCTGGCCACGCCCCTGCTGGTCGACGTGTTCGGCGCGGCGCCCGATGTCTCCGAGAACGCCCGCGTCTATCTCTCGATCTCGATGTGGGGTCTTCCCGCCATGCTCGTCGTGTTCGCGGCGACGGGGCTCCTGCGCGGCATGCAAGACACCGTCACCCCGCTGTGGATCGCGGGGGTCGGATTCGGCGCGAACGCCGCGCTGAACGCGCTGTTCATCTACGGCTTCGGTTGGGGCATCGCCGGCTCCGCGGTGGGCACGGTCGTGGCCCAGTGGGGCATGGTCGGCGCGTACGTCGTCATCGCCGCGCGCCTGGCTCGCCGCCATGCGGCCTCGGTGCGGCCCGAGCCGATGGGCCTGCGGGGCACGGCGCGCTCGGGCGGGTGGCTGTTCCTGCGCACCCTGAGTCTGCGCGTGGCGTTTCTCGCCACCGTCGCGGTGGCCACGGGCCTCGGAACCACCGAGCTCGCGGGGTGGCAGATCGCCTTCACGGTGTTTTCGACGGCCGCGTTCGCGCTCGATGCGTTGGCCATCGCAGCCCAGGCCCTCGTGGGCAAGTCGCTCGGAGAGGGCGACAGGGCGGGCGTCCGTCACGTGCTCTCGCGCACGGTGGCGTGGGGGGTGTGGTTCGGCGTCGCCGTCGGGGCGCTGGTCGGGGCGGCATCCGGAGTTCTGGGGCTGGTGTTCACCGGCGATCCCGCGGTCGCCGCCCTCATCCAGCCCGCGCTGATCGTGCTCGCTCTCGCTCAGCCCCTCGCGGCGTTCGTGTTCGTGCTCGACGGCGTGCTCATCGGCGCCGGAGACGCCCGGTATCTGGCGATCGCGGGGGTCATCAACCTCGTTCCCTACGTGCCCGCGCTCGTGCTGGTCGCCCTGTTCGCCGGCGGCGGGGCACCGGGTCTCGCGTGGCTCGCGGCGGCCTTCTTCGGCGTGTACATGCTGGCCCGCGCCGCCACCCTGGGGCTTCGGGTCCGCGGACGCGCCTGGATGACGACGGGCGGCTGACCGACCACGGGAGCCGCCTTGCGGGTGCCCGACGCCGTCTTCGTTACGAAATCCACCCGCGCGCCGGAACCTGAGCTTCGCCCGCCCGACACGTCCCCGACACCGGGCTGCCCTAGCCTGGTTGCATGCGGGGGCATACAACGGAAACGCTCTTCGTGGCCGCGGCGATCATTCTGGCCATCGCGGTTTTCTGCGCGGGCGGGTCGTACTTCGTCGAGTACGAGGCGTGGGACGACGCGTCCGCGGGCTACGTATACCGGGAACGCCCGTTCGCGGGCGCCGTGTTGACCGTCGCTGTCCTGACCAGCGCCGCGATCCTCTTCGCCGGCGCGCTCGTGGCGTTCCGCCTCACGCGGGGATCGCGGTCTGCCGCGGACCGCGCCGCGGTGAGCGATCTGCGCTCCGTCCGCTGACGGCGCGAGGTCTCCCCACCCGCATCCGGTGCGCCGCAGGCGCGGTCATCCCGCCCAGCGGCGACACCACTCGTACATCACGACCGCGGCGGCCGAGGCCGCGTTGATCGACCGCGTCGACCCGTACTGGGTGATCTCGATCACCCCGGATGCCGCGGCGAGCGCCTCGGGGGACAGACCGGGGCCCTCCTGCCCGAAGAGCAGCACGCACGCTTCGGGCAGCTCGGCCCGGTCGACCGGCACCGACCCCTCCACGTTGTCGATGGCGAGGAGGGGGAGCCCTGCCTCCCGCGCCCAGGCCGCGAACGCGGCGACATCGTCGTGGTGGCGCACGTGCTGGTACCGGTCGGTGACCATGGCGCCGCGGCGGTTCCAGCGGCGCTTTCCGATGATGTGCACCTCGGCGGCGAGGAACGCGTTGGCGCTGCGCACGATGGAACCGATGTTGAGGTCGTGCTGCCAGTTCTCGATGGCGACATGGAACGGATGCCGCCGGGCATCGAGGTCAGCGACGATCGCCTCCATCGTCCAGTACCGGTAGGCGTCCACGACGTTGCGGCGGTCGCCCTCGGCGAGCAGCTCACGGTCGAACCGCGGGTCGTCGGGCCAGGCCTCGGGCCCGCCGGGCCACGGACCGAGCCCGTGCAGGGGCGGAGGGGTCTCGTCGCCATCGCTCACCACTTCAGGCTATCCGGGCGGCGCGGGCTGGCCGGTCGCGGCCCCGTCGCGGGGCAGGCAGCGACGCCCGGGGTTCCGAGATTTTTCGGTGCACCGAAATATCGGTACGATTTCGGCATGCCGAAAAATCAGGATGCCGTCGACCGCCGGCACGCTCCGCAGCGGGCGGCGTGGCTCCTGGGGCCGGCGATGGTGGCGGGCGTGGCGTACCTCGACCCCGGGAACGTCGCCAGCAACATGACCGCGGGCGCCGTCTTCGGCTACCTGCTGGTGTGGGTCGTGGTGCTCGGCAACGTCATGGCCTGGCTCATCCAGTACCTCTCGGCCAAGCTCGGCATCGTCACCGGCGAGAGTCTCCCCCAGGTGCTCGGACGTCGCATTCGCCATCCGTGGGCGCGGCGGGCGTACTGGGTACAGGCGGAGCTCGTCGCCATGGCCACCGACATCGCCGAGGTCATCGGCGGCGCCGTCGCGCTGCACCTGCTCTTCGGCATCCCACTGGTGTGGGGTGGCGCGATCACGGGGATCGTCTCGATGGCCCTGCTCGTCGTGCAATCCCGCCGCGGTGCCCGGGCATTCGAGACGGTGGTGATCGGGTTGCTCCTGATCATCGCGGTCGGATTCACCGCGGGACTGTTCTTCGCGCCGCCCGACCCGGCCGGCGTGGTGGGCGGTCTCGTGCCCCGCTTCGAGGGGGTCAACTCGGTGCTGCTGGCGGCGTCGATCCTCGGGGCGACGATCATGCCGCACGCGATCTACGCCCACTCCGCCCTCAGCAGGGACCGCTTCGCCCCGGCGACCCCGACGGCCGCGGCCGATCTCGAACGGGCCCGCGGACTCTCGACCGCGCGACTGCTGCGAGCGACCCGATGGGACGTCACTATCGCCCTCGCGGTCGCCGGCACGGTGAACCTCGCGATCCTGCTGCTCGCGGCGGCGAACCTCGCCGGGGTCGACGGCACCGACAGTCTCGAGGGGGCGTACGCGGCGCTGCGCGACGGGCTCGGTCCGCTGGTCGCGACCTTCTTCGCCGTCGGCCTGCTGGCAAGTGGCCTCGCCTCGACGTCGGTCGGCGCGTACGCCGGCGCCGAGATCATGCACGGACTCCTTCGCGTGCGCGTCCCGCTGGTCGTGCGCCGGCTGGTGACACTGATCCCGGCGCTGGTGATCCTCGGCCTCGGGATCGACCCGACGCTCGCGCTCGTGCTGAGCCAGGTCGTGTTGTCGTTCGGCATCCCGTTCGCGCTTGTGCCGCTCGTGGCCCTCACGGCGCGACGGAGCGTCCTCGGCGCGTACCGCAACCGCGCCCTCACCACGGCGGCGGGGGTGGCGGCATCCGTGTTTCTCATCGCGCTGAACGCCGTGCTCCTGTGGCTGGTGCTCACCGGCGGATAGGCTGGCGAGGTGGAATCGCCCGTGGCCGACGACTACCTCAAGGCCATCTACCACCACACCGAGTGGCAAGACGACCCCATCACGCCGTCCCAGCTCGCAGGCGTCCTGGGTCTGGCCCCCTCGAGCGTCACCGAGATGGTGAAGAAGCTCGCCGCCCAGGGGCTCGTGCAGCATCGCCCGTACGGACCCGTCTCGCTCACCGCGACGGGCGAGCGCCGCGCGGCCCAGGTGATCCGCCGCCACCGGCTGATCGAGACCTGGCTCGTGCGCGAGTTCCAGTACGCGTGGGACGAGGTGCACGATGAGGCCGAGGTGCTCGAGCACTCCCTCAGCGATCGCCTGCTCGAGGGCATCGACGAGAGGCTCGGACGGCCGAGGTTCGACCCGCACGGCGATGCGATTCCGGATGCCACCGGCGCCGTGCACCGCGAGCCCTTCGTGCTGCTCGCCGACGCGGTCTCCGGTCACGCGGGGCGCGTGCTCCGGGTGAGCGATCGCGATCCCGACCTCCTGCGCGCCCTGGTCGAACGCCGGATCGATGTCGGACACGAGCTCGAGGTCGTCTCACCCGGACTCGTGCGCGCCGACGGTGTCGACGTGGCGCTCCCCGAGGGTGCGGGCAGCTCGGTCTGGCTCACCCGCTGAGCCTGTTCTCGCGCGGTACGCTGACCGCACCTACCGTGAGGCACCGATGACCGCTCCCGCCCCCGCCACCCCGCGACCCGCCGTCGTGACGCTCGCCGTCGTGCTGGTCTACATCGGCGGATTCGCCAACACTGCCCTCGGCATCCTCATCTTGCTGGCGCGGTACGAGGTGCCCGACGACGAGGTTCTCGCCGTTTCGCTCGTGGGTGCCGCCACCATTCTGCTCGGGCTGCTCACGGTCGCCGGAGCCTCGTCGCTCGCCCGCGGAAGCCGGCTGGCCCGCGTCTTGCTCACGGCGTATCTCGCCGTCCTCGGGGTGCTGCAGGGGCTGTCGCTCGCCCTCACCGACCGCGACCTCGCCGTGATCATTCCGCTCGTCGCGACGATCGCCGTGATCGCCGCCGTCTGGATCCCGCCCACGTCGCGACGCTACTTCCGTCAGGCGACGGCGGCGCCACTGCCCTCGCCCGCTCCCTGAGTCGCGGGCGGCGACGCGAGCATCCGCTGCACGAAACGACGGTGAGCGAACCGCACCACCTCGATGGCGGCGATCGCGACGACGACGACGGCCGTGATCAGATAGGCGCCGTCTTCGCCCGGATCTTGCAGCTGGAAGAACTGCCCCAGCACGGGCACCGTGAAGATCGCGGTGAGGGCGATGAACATCGCGCCGATCACGAGCACCTTCACGCGCGTGACCGGCCGCGAAAGCACCGTCAGCACCCAGATCGCGACGATGGCGAGGATGATCGTGGCGCCGGTGCGCAACTGTTCCACGCTCAGACCGATGTCGATCGCCCACCGTGTGTACAGGGTGAGCGACACGGCGATCACGATGCCCGCCGGGATGGCGAAGCTCAGCGAGCGTTTCAGGAATCCGGGCACGTAGCGCTGTGTGTTGGGCAGGAGCGCGAGGAAGAACGCGGGGATGCCGATGGTCAGACCGTCGGTGATCGACAGCTGTCGCGGCAGGAAGGGGAACTCGAGCACGAGGGCGCCGAAGAGCACCGCGAGCCCGGTGGCGTACACCGTCTTAGTGAGGAAGAGCATCGAGACGCGTTCGATGTTCGCGATGACCTGGCGCCCCTCGGCGACCACCGACGGCAGGTGCGAGAAGCGTCCGTCGAGCAGCACGAGCCGGGCGACGGCCTTGGTCGCGGCGGCGCCCGAGTTCATCGCGATACCGATGTCGGCCGCCTTGATCGCCAGCGCGTCGTTCACGCCGTCGCCGGTCATCGCCACGACGTGCCCGCGGGCCTGCAGCGCCACCACCATGCGCTTCTTCTGGTCGGGGGTCACCCGCCCGAAGACGGTGTGCTCCTCGAGCACGCGCCCGAGCTCGACATCGTCGTCGGGGAGGCCACGGGCGTCGTAGCCCTGGTCGACCTCGAGCCCCACTTCGCGCGCGATCGCGGCGACCGTGCGCGGATTGTCGCCCGAGATGACACGCACCGCCACGCCCTGCGCGCGGAAGAAGGCCAGGGCCTCCGGCGCATCGGGTCGCACGGCCTCGGCGAAGGTGAGGACCGCCACCGCGACGGGGTCGGCCGGGAACCTCTCGGCGTCGGCGTCGGCCTCGTCGAGGGCGGCCGCGGTGTGGGCGAGCACGAGCGTGCGCCGACCCGAGGAGGCCAGGCGGGTCACCGCCTCGCCGAGCTCGGTGGCGGGATCGGCCGCGGCGTCGCCGAACACCATCTCGGGCGCGCCCAGCACCCAGGTGCCGGGGGCACCCTCGACGAACGAGACGGCGCTCCACTTGCGCGCCGAAGAGAAGGGAATGCGCTGCGCGACGGCCAGCGCAGTGGCGACGGGGAAGGGTTCGCGCAGACACTGCGCGGTCGCGTTCGCGTCATCGGCGGCGCCGTACCAGGCGAGCGTGTCGCGCCACCCGTCACGCGGCGACAGTTCGAGCGCGGCGTCGAAGCGAATCTCGCCCGCCGTGAGCGTGCCGGTCTTGTCGAGGCAGATGATGTCGACACGGGCCAGACCCTCGACGGCGGGGAGCTCGTTGACGAGCACCTTCTTACCGGCCAGCCGCGCGGCGCCGACGGCGAAGGCGATCGAGGTCATGAGCACGAGACCCAGCGGGATCATCGCCGTGAGCGAGGCGATCGTGTTGACGACGGCCTGCTGCCACGTGCCCTGCTGCCACGCCTGCGCCCACCCGCCCGCCACCATCATCTGGGCGTTGAGCACGAGCAGCCCGATGGGGCCGATCCCCCAGCCCACCCAGCGCAGCACGCGATCGATCGAGGTGCGCAGCTCGCTCGAGACCAGCTGGAACCGCTTCGCCTCGGCGGCGAACGCGTTCGCGTACGACTCCGCGCCCACGCGGGTCACACGGGCCGTTCCCTCGCCCGCGACGACGATCGACCCCGACAGCGCCTCGTCGCCGGGGCGTTTGTCGACGGCATCCGATTCGCCGGTGAGCATCGACTCGTCGATCTGCAGCGCGTGCGAGACCGCCACGACCGCGTCGGCCGGCACCTGGTCACCCGCGCGGAGCACGAGCAGGTCGTCGCGCACCACCTCGGGCGGCGCGATCTCGGCATCGACACCGTCGCGACGCACCCGCGCGCGCGGGGCGTTGAGCAGCGCGAGCCGATCGAGCGCTGCCTTCGCGCGGAACTCCTGAACACAGCCGATCACGGCGTTGGATAGCGCGGCGATGCCGAACAGCGCGTCTTGCCAGCGTCCGAGGAGCAGCAGCACGAGGAAGCAGGCGCCGACGATGCCGTTGAACAGCGTGAAGACGTTGGCCCGCACGATGTTCCACGCCGAACGACTGCTGTCGGCGGCGAAGGCGTTCGTCTGGCCCGCGGCCACACGCTCGGCGACCTCGGTGGCGGTCAGACCGCGCAGATCGGCGGCATCGATGCTGTCGGCGGTCGCCTGGTCCATGCGATCACTGTAGGGGCAGGCCCCGACATCGCGGGACGGTCAGGACACCGTTCGCCGGACCCGCTCGAACGGCCAGCGCACGTGCGTGGCCGTCTCGCACGCGCGCCAGAGGTCGTCGCCCAGCGCAGCGTCGCGCGTGCGTCGGGCGGGGGTCGCCTTTCGGGGAGTCCCGCGTGCCACGAGCGCCGGTCCGTACATCGACCCGCCCTCGGCGAGCGGATCGACCAGGGCGCGGACGAGGGCCCAGGCCCCCTGCTCCTTCGATTGCGTGAGGGGCGCCTGCAGGTTGTCGACGAAACGGGTCAGCCGCGTCGGTTCGTTGACGCCCCGGATGCCACGGGTCCGGCCGCTCGTGGAGTACCCGGGGTGGGCGACGAGGCTCTCGACGGGGACGCTGTGCGCGCGCAGACGCCGGTCGGCCTCGAGAGCGAGCGCCGTGGTCGCCGCCTTGGACTGCACGTACGCGCGCCAGGGGGTGTACCCCTCGACGAGCTCGGGGTCGGTGGGCAGGTGCGCCCACAGGGAGGTCGACATGCTCCCCACCCACACCATGCGCCCCCGGGCCGAGGCCAGGGGCGTGAGGAGTTCACCGGCGAGCGCGAAATGGCCGAGCACGTTGGTGGCGAACACGCGCTCGTGACCGCCCGCCAGTTCGCGGGTCTTCGGGGGATGCACGATGCCCGCGTTCATCAGCAGCCCGTGGAGTCGTCCTCGGGCGCGCACGGTTGCGGCGGCGGCGCGCACCGACCCGAGGTTGCTCGTATCGAGCAGAAGCGTCTCGATCGAGGCATCCGGATGGGTGCGCTTGACCGCCGCTTTCGCCGTGGCAAGTCGATTCGGGTTGCGGCCGGTGAGCACCACGTGCGCGCCGGCGCCGGCGAGCTGCTCGCAGGCGAAGAAGCCGAGACCGCGCGTGGCGCCCGTCACGAGATACGCGCGCCCCGAGAGGTCGGGGAGGTTCCGGGGGTCCCACTCGCTGCGCGCCACCCTTCGACCCTAACGAGATCGCGGCACCCCGTCACGGGTTCATTCCCGCTGCGGAATATCGATGGGGAGAACTTTCCCACCGACGGGCGTGACGAAGGCCGGGGCTAGGCTGAGGCCATGCGAACCCGTGAAGACGTGGAGTGCTGGCTGACCGACATGGACGGCGTGCTCGTCCACGAGAACACGCCGGTCCCCGGCGCCTCCGAACTTCTCGCTCAATGGCGGGCCGAAGGAACACCGTTCCTCGTCCTGACCAACAACTCGATCTTCACCCCCCGCGATCTCAGCGCGCGGCTGCGGGCGTCGGGCCTCACGGTCCCCGAGTCCTCCATCTGGACCTCGGCCCTGGCCACGGCCGATTTCCTGCGATCGCAAATGCCGGGCGGCACCGCCTTCGTCATCGGCGAGGCGGGCCTGACCACCGCCCTCCACGAGGCCGGGTTCATCATGACCGAGACGGCGCCCGACTACGTCGTCGTCGGCGAGACGCGCAACTACTCCTTCGAGGCCATCACCAAGGCGATCCGGTTCATCCGCGACGGAGCCCGGTTCATCGCCACCAACCCCGATGCCACGGGCCCCTCCCACGAGGGCGTGCTGCCGGCGACCGGGGCGATCGCCGCGCTCATCACGAAGGCCACCGGCAAAGAGCCCTACATCGTGGGCAAGCCGAACCCGATGATGTTCCGCTCCGCGCTCAACCGCATCGGCGCGCACTCCGAGAACACCGGCATGATCGGCGACCGCATGGACACCGACATCGTCGCGGGCATCGAGGCCGGGCTTCACACGGTGCTCGTGCTGACCGGCATCAGCGATGAGCGCGAGATCGAGAAGTACCCCTTCCGCCCCGACGAGATCCTGCCGTCCGTCGCCGAGCTCTTGCGCGACGAGCCCGTCGAGACCGATCTGGCCGACGGCGAAGAGGGGCTGACCGCGGGACTCTGACATGGGCGCGCTCGACGACGGGGTGAAGGTCGCGGCCGTCGATGCCGCTGCCTGGGGGCGTTGGCTCGAAGAGCACCACACCACGTCGA
This sequence comes from Microbacterium sp. ZW3a, assembly GCF_057167165.1. Taxonomy (NCBI): domain Bacteria; kingdom Bacillati; phylum Actinomycetota; class Actinomycetes; order Micrococcales; family Microbacteriaceae; genus Microbacterium; species Microbacterium sp. ZW3a. The sequence continues at coordinate 2,978,625 of NZ_CM169903.1, forward strand.
CGGGCGCCTGGCTGCTCCGCGGACGCGGCGCCGACGCGGGCCGCTATGTCGGCTACGAAGAGGCGATTTGCGAAGCGCTGTGCTTCGGATGGATCGACGGCCCGGTTCGCGTGTTCGACGACGTCAGCTCTGGGCTGTGGTTCGCCCCGCGGCGACCGACCAGCGGATGGGCGGCGACCAACAAGGCACGCATCGCGCGGCTGGAGGCCGACGGCCGGCTGCGCGCCGCGGGTCTCCGCGCGCTCGAGGTCGCTCGCGCCAACGGCGCGTGGGAACTGCTCGACGGGCCCGAGGCCGGCATCGAACCGCCCGACCTCGCGGCGGCGCTCGACGCCGCGCCGGCCGCACGCGCCGCCTGGGACGCGTTCCCGCCCTCGAGTCGGAAGTTCGGCCTGACGCTCATCGCGACGGCCGTGCGCCCACAGACCCGCGCCGCGCGCATCGCGAAGATCGTGGCCGACGCCGCGACGGGAAAGCGCCCCTGATCAGAGAAGATGGGCGCATGGACGATCGCACCCTGTGGCTGCTCACCGCCATCCTCATCACCGCCGGAACCCTCGTCGCGTTCCTCGTGCAGTGGCGGCGCTCGCGGCGCGGCGGCGGCCGCGACCCCTTCGACGGTCCGGGCGACGGCACCGACTGATCGCGGCGGCGGGCGTGGCATCCGGTGCCCGCCCGTCACGAGAACTGGCCGTGTCGCCGGAACAGGGCGATCCGCGCCGCGAACAGGCCGCGCGGCAACCGCGCCGCACGTTACTGCGGCTGCAGGCCCAGGTCGTCGAGGTCGATGGATGCCAGCCACTGCAGGCCCGCGGCCTCGATCGCGGCCTGCGCGCCGGTCTTGCGGTCGACGATCACCGCGACGGCGACGACTTCGGCGCCCTCGCGGCGCAGGGCCTCGACGGCCTTGAGCGCGGACTGACCGGTGGTCGAGGTGTCTTCGACGACGACGACGCGCTTGCCCTTCACATCGGCGCCCTCGATCTGGCGACCGCGGCCGTGGTCCTTGGGCTCCTTGCGCACGACGAACGCGTCGAGCGGGTGCCCGGCGTGCACCGACTCATGCATGACGGCGTTGGCGATGGGATCGGCGCCGAGGGTGAGCCCGCCCACGGCGACGACGCCGTCAAGGTCTTTCACGAGGTCGAGCACGAGACGGCCGATCGCGGGAGCGGCGCGGTGGTCGAGCGTGAGCTTGCGCATGTCGACGTAGTACGTCGCCTTCTTGCCGCTCGAGAGGGTGAAGTCGCCGTGGAACACCGCCTCGGCGTTGATGAGGCCGATGAGGGCCTGGCGGTCGGCTTCGAGCTCGGGCGTGGAGGCGGCAGTCACGGCGTCGAGTCTATTGCTCCGTATGGATCACGCCCGCGGTCATCCATTCGGAGCAGCGCACGGCGATGTCCCCGCCCGAAAGTAGGCTGGATGCCATGCGCCTGGCCACCTGGAACGTCAACTCCATCCGCGCCCGCGTCGTCCGCACGGTCGAGTTCTGCGTGCGTGAGCACATCGACGTCCTGGCGATGCAGGAGATCAAATGCAAGACGGAGCAGTTCCCGTATGCGGCGTTCGAAGAGGCCGGGTATCACGTCGCCGCGCACGGCCTGAACCAGTGGAACGGCGTGGCGATCGCGAGCCGTGAGCCGCTCGACGACGTCGAGATCTCCTTCCCCGGCATGCCGGGGTTCGAGAAGGGCAAAGAGGGCCCCGATCTGCCCCTCGAAGCACGTGCGATCGGCGCGACCGTCGGCGGCGTGCGCGTGTGGAGCCTGTACGTGCCCAACGGTCGCGGGCTCGACGACCCCCACTACCGCTACAAGCTCGACTGGCTCGAGGCCCTCCGCCGCCACACAGAAGACACGCTCGCGACGAACCCCGACCTGCCGCTCGCCCTCACCGGCGACTTCAACATCGCCCCGACGGATGCCGACAACGGCGACCCCACGGTGGTCGAGGGTGTGACCACCCACGTTTCGCCGCCCGAGCGCGCCGCGTTCGCCGCGTTCGAGGCCGCCGGACTCGCTGACGTCGTGCGTCCGCTGATCCCGAGCGGGTACACGTACTGGGACTACAAGCAGCTGCGCTTCCCCCGCAACGAGGGGCTCCGCATCGACTTCATCCTCGGCTCGCGGGCATTCGCCGACGCGGTGCAGGGCGCCGAGATCCACCGCGACGAGCGCAAGGGCGAGATCCCCAGCGACCACGTGCCCGTCGTCGCCGACCTCGACTTCTCGACGGACGACGACGACGATCTGCCGATGATCTTCGGCTGAGCGGCATCCGAAGAACTTTCTTCCGAGGCGCTGTCGATTCCCTGCGCCGCCGTTCGACGCGATAGTAGGGGCAGGCATCCGCTCCCCGAAGGCGCTCGACCGAGCACACGACGAAGAGAGTTCACGATGAAGTACATGCTGATCATGCGCGGCACCGACGAGGCGTACGCCGCGTACAAGGAGATCCCCTTCGAGGAGATCATCAACCGGATGGGCGCCTACAACGAGGCGATGATGACCGCCGGTGTCCTCGTCGCGGGCGAGGGTCTGGCCGAAGACCTCAGCTCGGCGTTCGTCGTCGACTTCGCCGGCGAGGCGCCCGTCGTGACCGACGGCCCGTACGGCGAGACCCACGAGCTGTTCAACGGCTTCTGGATCATCGAGGTGTCCTCGCGCGACGAGGCGATCGAGTGGGCGCGACGGGCGCCGCTGAGCCCCGGCAACAAGCTCGAGGTTCGCCGGGTGACCGACGAGACCGACTTCGCGGCCTTCGCCGACAACGAGTTCATCCAGAAGGAGGAGGGCTGGCGCGAGGAGCAGTCCTCGCGGTGACCGAATCCGAGGTCGCGCGCCGCGTCGCGGCGATTTGGCGCATCGAAGGTGCGCGGATCGTCGCGGCGCTGACTCGCGTGGTCGGCGACCTCGGCACGGCGGAAGACCTCGCGCAGGACGCGCTCGTCGAGGCCATGGGGCAGTGGGTGCGCGACGGAGTCCCGCAGAACCCCGGGGCATGGCTCACCGCCGTCGCCAAGCGCCGCGCCATCGACGGCTGGCGACGCCAGGAGCGGCTGGGCGAGAAGTACCGGCTCCTCGCCTCCGACCTCGATGAGGTCTCGGACGACGCCTGGGAGCCGATCGACGACGACGTGCTGCGCCTCGTCTTCGCCGCGTGTCACCCCGTGCTGTCCCGTGAGGCGCAGGTGGCGCTGACCCTGAAGGTCGTCGGCGGTCTCGACGCCGAGGCGATCGCTCGCCTCTTCCTCGTGCCCGTCCCCACCATGCAGCAGCGCATCGTGCGGGCGAAGAAGGCGCTGAGCGCCGCCCGGGTGCCGTTCGAGGTGCCCGAACCGGCGGAGTGGCCGGCGCGGCGAGGCGCGGTGCTCAGCGTCATCTACCTGATCTTCACCGAGGGCTACCTCGCCACGACCGGCGACGCTGTGCTCCGCACCGAGCTCGCCCACGAGGCCCTTCGCCTCGGACGCGTGCTGGGGGGCCTGCTCGCCCGCGAACCGGAGGTGCTCGGCCTCTGCGCGCTCATGGAACTGCAGTCGTCACGCTTCGCGACGCGGATCGACGCGCGCGGGGATGCCGTGCTGCTGGCCGACCAGGATCGCCGGCGCTGGGATCGGTCGGCCATCGCCCGGGGCCGGGCGTTGCTGGATCGGGCGGACGCCCTCGGACGCGGGCGTGGTCCGTATCAGCTGCAAGCGGCGATCGCCCTGTGTCACGCGGAGGCGCCGAGCGTGGAAGGCACCGATTGGGATCGGATCGTCCTGCTGTACGAGATGCTCGCCCGCCTCACCGCCAACCCCGTGGTCGAGCTCAATCGCGCCGTCGCCGTGTCGATGGCATCCGGCCCGGCTGAGGGGCTCGCGATCGTCGACGCCATCGTGGATGCCGGGAGCCTGCGCGGATCCCACCTGCTGCCCTCGGTGCGCGGCGAACTCCTCGCCCGGCTCGGTCGCGTCGACGAAGCACGGATGCACCTGCTCGAGGCGGCGGGACTGACCCGCAACACCCGCGAGGCGACCCTGCTGCGCCGCAAGGCAGACGCGCTCGGCGCCTGAGTCGCGCGCGAACCCCGCCGGACGCACGACGACGGGGCCGGGCGAACCCGACCCCGCCGTGAGAATGTGCGTCAGACCGCGGGAACGTCGGCGGGCGCCGTGCGCTCCACCAGCGTCGCAAGGGCCTCGATGATCGAGCGGAGGAAGGCCGCGGTTCCCTCGTCGTTGACGGTGCCGTCCTCGTCGAACAGACCCGGCGTCGACTGGATGTAGCCCTCGGGCTGGCCCAGCACGAGAGCGTTGTAGTGCAGGAGCACGGCGCGCAGGTGCTGCTGGCCCGCGGCGGTGGCGATGCCGCCCTGCGACGTGCCGACCACGGCGGTGGGCTTGTCGTTGAACGACGCCTCACCGTAGGGACGCGCCGACCAGTCCAGCGCGTTCTTCAGCACGCCGGGGATGGAGCGGCTGTACTCGGGAGTGACCACGATGACGCCGTCGGCATCCTCGATCGCGCTCTTGAAGTCCCGGGCGACCTCGGGGAAGTTCCCGTCGTAGTCGGGCGAGTAGAACGGGAGGTCCTTGATCGGGATCTCTTTCAGGGTCACGCCCTCGGGCGCCACCTTCTCGAGCGCCTTGGCCAGGCGGCGGTTGATCGAGGTGCTGGAGATGCTGCCGACGATGTAGCCGATCGTGTACTCGGTCACGGTGATCCTCTCGGGACGACGGGGGCGCACAGCGCCCAGGTTCATTCATGTGAAAGCATTTCGGCGCACGATCTATTCCCGGACGGAGCGTCTCCGTCGGACGGGGGATGCCGGGTGTCGGGGGTCAGCAATACCGTGGAGGGATGCCGACCCTCACCCGCGCGCAGTGGCGAAGCGACATCGCCCTCGCCGCCGTGCTCTTCGTCGGCGGGCTACTCAGCGCCGTCCTCTCGGCGATCGGCGGGCTCTACGGCGACGAGCAGGCCGAGTTCGTGCTCGCCGTCGTCTACGTCGTGGTTCTCGCCGTGCCGCTGGCGTTCCGCCGCCGCTGGCCCTCGATCGTGGCGGTGGTGGTGTCGGTGGCGTACTTCTTCGCCGTGACCCTGCGCATCCCCGAGGTCTACGCGGGCAATATCGCGATGTTCATCGCGCTGTACTCCGTCGGTGCGTGGTCGACGGACCGCCGACGGGCCACGATCGTGCGCGTCGCGATCATCCTGGGCATGTTCGCGTGGTTGTTCGTGGTCATGTTCCAAGACGCCACGATGCCGATCGACCAGGTCCCCGAGGGCATGCCCTCGCGGGCGGGGGCGTTCTCGCCCTTCGTCGCGGCCCAGCTGCTGGGGCTCGGGCTCAACGCGCTGTTCTTCGGCGGAGCGTACTTCTTCGGCGAGCGCTCCCACCAGCAGCGACTCCAGCGGGTGGCGCTGGAGGAACGCACCGCCGAGCTCGAGGCCGAACGCGAGATCACGGCCGCGCAGGCCGTTGCGCTCGACCGCGTGCGCATCGCGCGCGAGCTCCACGACGTCGTGGCCCACCACGTTTCGCTGATGGGCGTGCAGGCCGGGGTCGCCCGGTCGGTGATGTCGCGCGATCCCGAGAAAGCGCGCGACGTGCTGACGGGCATCGAGGGGTCGGCGCGCACGTCGCTGCACGAACTTCGCCAGTTGCTGGAGACCCTCCGCACGCCCGACGGCGGCCCGTGCGACACGGCGTCGTCCGACACCGCCCCCACGACGCACGGCCTGTCGTCGATCGCGGCCCTCACCGAGGAGGCGACTGCGGCGGGCATTCCCACCACCTTCGCCGAGATCGGGACACCCGCGGTGGATCCCCCGCCCCTCGTGCAGGTCAACCTGTACCGCATCGCGCAAGAGGCCCTGACCAACGCGCGCCGCCACGCTGGTCCCGGGGCCACGGCCGACGTGCGTCTGCGGTTCGAGGCGGATGCCGTCGAACTCGAGGTCGCGAACACCGGGCGCCGCGGCTCCGACACCCCGGGGCTCGGGCAGCGCGGTATGCGGGAGCGCGCGGCGGTCTCGGGCGGGCACATCGAGATGGGTCCCCGCACCCGCGGAGGCTATCTCGTGCGCGTCCGCGTGCCCCTCGTCGAGGCGGGGGCGACGCGTGTCTGAGCTGCGGGTGCTCCTCGTCGATGACCACGCCATGATGCGGGCGGGGTTCCGCACGATCCTCTCCCTGGAAGACGACATCGATGTCGTCGGCGAGGCCGCGACGGGGGCCGAGGCGATCAGGGCGGCGGCGGAACTTCGTCCCACCGTGATCTGCATGGACGTGCAAATGCCCGACATGGACGGACTCGAGGCGACCCGGCGCATCGTGGCCGACCCCGCCTCCGATGCCGCGGTGCTCATCGTCACGACGTTCGACCGCGACGACTACCTCTTCGCCGCCCTGTCGGCCGGTGCGAGCGGGTTCCTCCTCAAGAACGCCGGGCCCGAAGACCTCGTCTCCGCCGTCCGCGTGGTCGGCGCCGGCGACGCGCTGCTGGCCCCCGGCGTCACGCGCCGCGTGATCGAGCGCTTCACCGCCTCGGAGCCCGCCGCACCGGCATCCCGTCTCCCCTCGCGCGAGGTCGCGCCGCTCGAGCTGCACGACCCGCTCACCGAGCGCGAGAGCGAAGTCCTCCGGCTCGTGGCCGAGGCGCTCAGCAACGCCGAGATCGCCGCACGGCTCTACATCGGCGAAGCGACGGTCAAGACGCACGTGTCCAACGTGCTGCAGAAGCTCGGCGCCCGCGACCGCGTGCAGGCCGTCGTGCTCGCCCACCGTCACGGCCTGGCCTGACCCCTCCCCCTCAGGGGGGAGCTCGGGAACCCCTCCCCGGGCGGATGCCGTGCACCGCCGCCGTCAATAGCGTGGACACCATCACCAGAGAGGGGTGTTCCGTGCTGGAACTGAACGGCATCACCAAGAGCTACGGCGGGCGCCGCGTGCTCGACGACGTGAGCTTCACCGTCGCCCCCGGGCGGCTGACGGGCTTCGTCGGCGGCAACGGCGCCGGCAAGACCACGACCATGCGGATCGCGCTCGGGGTTCTCGCGAAAGACGCCGGGACCGTCGCGATCGACGGCGCCCCGCTCACCGCGGCCGACCGCCGGCGCTTCGGATACATGCCCGAAGAGCGCGGGCTGTACCCGAAGATGAAGGTCGTCGAGCAGATCGCCTATCTCGCCCGTCTGCACGGTTTCGGGAAGGCCGAAGCCACCGCGAAGGCGACGGCTCTCTTGGAGCGCCTGGGCCTCGGCGAGCGCCTCGGCGATCTGGTCGAGACCCTGTCGCTCGGCAACCAGCAGCGCGCGCAGATCGCGGCCTCGCTCGTGCACGAGCCCGAGGTGCTGATCCTCGACGAGCCGTTCTCGGGCCTCGACCCGCTTGCGGTCGACGTCGTCGCCGGCGTGCTGCAAGAGAAGGCGGCCACCGGCGCGGCCGTGCTCTTCTCCTCGCACCAGCTCGACGTGGTCGAGCGCCTGTGCGACGACCTCGTGATCATCGCGGGCGGCACGATCCGCGCGGCCGGGAGCCGCGACGAGCTCCGCGCTCAGCACGCGACGCACCGGTACGAGCTCGTCTCGGGCGGCGACGCGGGCTGGATCCGCGAGCAGCCCGGCGTCACGGTGCTCGACTTCGACGGCGGGTACGCCGTGTTCGACGCCGACGACGATGCATCCGCTCAGAGCGTCCTGCGCGCCGCGGTCGCCCGCGGCGACGTCGCGAGCTTCGCGCCGCAGCGTCCTACCCTCGCCGACATCTTCAAGGAGGTCATCCAGTGAGCACCGCGACTTCTCCGCGTCCCCCGGCGCCGCGCGCCCCGGGCGAGCTGCAGGGCGTCTGGCTCGTCGCCGAGCGCGAGATCGGCTCGAAGCTGCGCAGCAAGGCCTTCGTGATCTCGACGATCGTCCTCGTCGTCGCCGCCCTCGCGTCGGTGCTGTGGGGCGGTTTCGCCGCTCGCGACGCCGTCGGCAGCGGCATCCCCGTCGCCGTGACGAGTCAAACCGAGGCCGCGGTCTCGGGGCTCCAGGGGGTCGAGACGACCGTCGCCGACTCCGACGACGCCGCCCGCGCCCTGGTGGAAGACGAGACGGTGGATGCCGCTCTCGTTTCGGGATCATCGAACCCCTCGTTCGACTACACCGTCGTGGTGAAAGACGGGGTGCCCTCGACCCTGCTGCAGTTGCTGAGCGAGACGCCCCCGGTGGAGGCGCTCGAACCCGGCGCCGGAGCCGCCGACGTGCTGCGCTACTTCATCGCCCTCGGTTTCGGACTGGTGTTCCTCATCGCCGCGAGCACGTTCGGCGGCACGATCGCGCAGAGCGTCGTGGAAGAGAAGCAGACTCGCGTGGTCGAGATCCTCATCTCGGCGATCCCGGTCCGCGTGCTGCTGGCCGGCAAGGTCATCGGCAACACGGTCCTGGCGATGGCCCAGATCGTGCTGCTGGCGGCGGTAGCCGTGGTGGGGCTCGCCGTCACCGATCAGGTCGGCGTACTCGGGGCACTCGGCGCCCCCATCGCGTGGTTCGCGATCTTCTTCCTGTTCGGGTTCGTGCTGCTGGCCGCGCTCTTCGCCGCCGCGGCGGCCATGGTGTCGCGCCAGGAAGACATCGGGGCGACGACCACGCCGATCACGATGCTGATCATGGCGCCGTACTTCCTGGTGATCTTCTTCAACGACAACCCCGTCGTGCTCACGATCATGTCGTACGTGCCGTTCTCGGCCCCCGTGGGAATGCCGCTGCGCATGTACCTCGGCGACGCCCAGTGGTGGGAGCCGGTGCTCTCGCTGCTCGTGCTGATCGCCTCGTGCGTCGCCGCGATCGCCGTGGCCTCGCGGATCTACCAGAACTCCCTGCTGCGCATGGGTGCCCGCGTCAAGCTGGTCGAGGCGCTGCGCGGCTGACCGGCTCGAACCCGGTCTCGAGGGGTGGATGCCACGGCTTCTGGCATCCACCCCTCGTTCTGTCGTCCGGGCCCCGCGTGTCAGCCGGTGACGAACGCGGTCACCGAGTCCGACAGGCGCACGGGCGTGCCCTTGATCGACATGCGGCTCGCGTCACCCAGCGCGATGCTCAGGTGCTCGTTGACCCCGAACACGGCTCCGTCGTCGAAGGGGCCCCCGGTCGTGCAACCGGCCGCCCAGGGTTCTCCATCGTCGACGGTGAAGGTGACGACGCACACCCCCTCCCCGCGCTCGCGCGCGGCGAGGAAAACGCGGAACCCGAAGATGACGGCGATGTAGCGAGTGCTCGACGGATCGATACCGCTGTCGTCGATCAGGGGAGCCGAGATGAGGTCGTCATCGGTCTGCGGGAACGCGAGCTCGGGAAACGCGGGGGCGGTCGGGGTGAGCGTCGAGGTCGGTGCGGCGAGGAACGCGGGCGAAGACGCACCGGCGGCGAATCCAGCGGCGAGAAGCACACCGGCGGCGACGACCGCGGCCACGGCCGCGAGGGCACGACGGCGCGGGGGCGTGGCATCCGGGGGCTCGGGCTCGGCGGCGACGGTGCTCTCGTGCGTCTCGGGCGCGGCCGAGGGTCGCGGCGCTCGGCGCTCCCGCTCGGCGTCTTCGAGTTTGGTCAGCCGCGCGATCTCCGCCGCGGTCGCCGACCCTCCGGCGCCGCCGTAGACGCGCTCACGCAAGCGGTGGAGCTCGACGTCATCGTCGCTCATGGCTCGACTCTAGAGCGCGGGGCGGGCGGCGGGGCAGTCCTCCCCCGACGTCAGGATGCCGTGTCCTCCAGCGCGTCGGCGGCACCGACGAGCGCGAGGTGCGACAGCGCCTGCGGCGTGTTGCCGACGTGGTGGCCGCTGATCGGGTCGAACTCCTCCGACAGCAGTCCCACGTCGTTGACGATCGCCGTGAGACGGTGCATGAGGGCGACCGCCTCGTCGCGGCGACCGCTGCGCGCGTACTGCTCCACGAGCCAGAACGAGCACGCCAGGAACGGATGCTCGTCGCCCTCGAGTCCGTCCACGCCGGTCGTGCGGTACCGCAACAGCCACCCGTGGGGCATCAGGGTCTGTTCCATGCGCGCGACGGTGGCGAGCATGCGCGGATCGTCCGGAGCGCAGAAGCCGACCTGCGGCAGCAGCAACAGCGACGCGTCGACCTCGTCGGTGTCGAAGTGCTGGGTGAACCACCCGCCCTCGTGCACCCCGCGGGCGTCGATCTCGGCGCGCGCGCGATCGCGCAGTTCGCGCCACGTCGCCACCTCCCCCTCGCGGCCGCCTTCTTCGACAGCCCGGATGCCACGATCGAACGCCGCCCACACCATCGCGCGCGAGTGGGTGAAGAAGTGAGACTCCCCGCGCATCTCCCAAATGCCGAGGTCGGGCCGGTGGAATGTCGTCGCGAGCTGGTTGAGGAGTGCGCGCTGCAGCGCCCAGGAGAAGGGCGTCTCCTCCACGCCCGCGTGGCGCGCCGCCTCGAGGGCGACCATGACCTCGCCGATCACGTCGGCCTGGTACTGATCGACCGCGCCGTTGCCGATGCGCACGGGCGCGGCCCCGTCGTAGCCGGGGAGGCTGTCGAGCTCGCGTTCCTGCAGGTCGCGCTCCCCCGCGATGCCGTACATGATCTGCACGTCGGCCGGGTCTCCGGCGATCGCGCGCAACAGCCACTCGCGCCAGCGGCGCGCGGCCCCCACGTAGCCGTGGTCGAGATAGGCCTCGAGCGTCAGGGCCGCGTCACGCAGCCACACGTAGCGGTAGTCCCAGTTGCGGCTGCCCCCGAACGCCTCGGGGAGCGAGGTCGTCGCGGCCGCGACGATGCCGCCCGTGTCGGCGTCGGTCAGCGCGCGCAGCACCAAGAGCGAACGCCGGACGAGCGCTTCGTGCGGACCCGCGCCCTGCACACGGCTGGCCCACTCAGACCACCACTCGCGCGTCTCGGCGAGCGCCGCGTCGACGTCGATCGCCGCGGGCGGCTCCTGCCAGGACGGCCCCCACGACATCACCGAATCGACCGTGTGGCCGGCGACGGTGGTCCAGAAACCGCGGTGAGCCGTGTCGGCCGCGATGAGACGCGGTCCGCGCAGGATCACCGAATCGGGCCCGGCGACGGCGAGGATCGCGTGCTCGCCGTGCGCCCCCACCTGACGCACCCACGGCACGGCCCGGGCGTAGTCGAAGCGCAGACGCACCTCACTGGCGAAGTCGACCTCGCCCGAGATGCCCACGACGCGCCGAACGAGGTCGTGACGGCCCCCCACCGGCATCGCATCGTGCACCTCCGCGACACCGGTCGGCGTCTCCCAGCGGGTGACCAGCACGAACGTGTCGCCGTCGTACCGGCGCGTCGCGCGCGCCTCGGGATCGGTGGGCCGCAGCGACCAGGAGCCGTGGCTGTGGTCGCCCAGCAGGGCCGCGAACATCGAGGCGCTGTCGTAGCGGGGCAGGCACAGCCAGTCGACGCTCCCCTCCGCGGACACCAGAGCGGCGGATCGGCAGTTGCTGAGGACGGCATAGTCTTCGATCGGAGTGCTCACCCTGGCGATTGTGGCAGGGACAGCGCCCCGTCAGGGCCGGAAGGAGAATCCGGGATCCTCCGCAAGCATCCGGAGATGTCGGCTGCGGTCGCTACAGTGAGCCGCATGGCTGCGGACACCACCCTGATCATCCTGGGCGCCTCGGGCGACCTCACTTCGCGGCTCCTGCTGCCCGCGCTCGGGCAGCTGCTCACGCGCGAGCCCGGCCGCTCCGTCCGCCTGCACGGCGCGGGCATGGACGACTGGGCCGACGACCACTGGCGCGAGGTGGTGCAGGCCTCGTTCGCGACGACCGACTCGGAGGCGGCGTTCGCGATGGTGGCCGAGACCACCTACAGCCAGGCCGACATCACGAAGGCTGCCGATCTGCAGCAGCTCCTGGATGCCGCCGAGGGGCGGCCCGCGCTGTACTTCGCCGTTCCGCCGGCCGTGGCCGAGAGGGCGTGCGTGGCCCTGGCCGACGTGACGATCCCCGCCGGCACGATCCTGGCGCTCGAGAAGCCGTTCGGCACCGATGAGCCCAGCGCCCACGCGCTGAACCTTCAGGTCGCGACGCTCGTACCGGAAGAGCAGGTGTTCCGCATCGATCACTTCCTCGGCCGTTCGACGGTGCTCAACCTCCTGGGCGTGCGCTTCGCCAACCGTCTCATCGAGAGCGTGTGGTCGGCCGACGACATCGCCGGGATCACGGTCGACTACCCCGAGAAGCTGGGGCTCGAGGGGCGTGCGGGCTACTACGACCACGCGGGCGCCCTCGTCGACATGATCCAGAGCCACCTGCTGCAGGTCATGGCGTTCGTCACGATGGAGCCGCCGGCGTCGCTCGACCAGCTCGATCTGCGCGACGCCACCTCCGCCGTGCTGCGCGCCACCCACGTGTGGGGCGATGATCCGGTGCAGAACTCGCGCCGCGCGCGGTACACCGCGGGCACGGTCGGCGACCGGCACTTCATCTCTTACGCCGACGAGCCCGGTGTCGACCCCGCGCGAGAGACAGAAACCCTGGCCGAGATGACCGTCGAGGTGCGCACGGCTCGGTGGGAGGGCGTGCCGATCGTGCTGCGCTCGGGCAAGGGGCTCGGTTCCGACGCGGGCGACCCGGCGGTGACGGTGACCTTCAAGCCGGTGCGGCACCTGCCGAACGGGTTCGTCGGGGAGAGTTCTCCCACGGCGCTCACCTTCTCGCTCGGCCCCGACACGATGAGTCTCGGCCTGAACGTCAACGGCGCCGCCGACCCCCTCGAGCTCGAGCGCGTCACCCTGGGCGCCGACCTCGGCGAGGGCGGTCTCAAGGCCTACGGCGAGGTCCTGTCGGGCATCCTCGACGGCGACGCAATGCTCGCCGTCCGTGGCGACGCGGCCGAGCAGTGCTGGCGCATCGTGCAGCCGGTCATCGACGCGTGGCGTGCCGGCGAGGTGCCGCTCGACGAGTATCCCGCGGGCACCGCCGGACCGGCATCCTGGGGTCTGTGACGACACACGGCGTCACGGGGGAACATCGCGCGGCGCGGTCGCGTTCGATGGGGAGGGTCAACGAAGCCCCGGCTTCGTTTCCCCCCCCCCCCCCCCCGCTGAGGAGTACCCCATGCCCCGCGTTCTCGACCGCACCGCCCGCACCGACGTTCCGATCCTCGACGTTCTCGCCGAGCGCTGGAGCACCCGGGCGTTCGACGCCGAGGCGCCGATCGACGAGGAGGCGCTGCGCGCCGCTTTCGAGGCCGCCCGGTGGTCACCGTCGGCCAACAACAGCCAGCCGTGGCGGTTCCTCCTCGCCCGTCGCGGCACCGACGCCCACGCGCGCATCGTCGAGTCGCTCGTCGGATTCAACCAGGGCTGGGCACCGGCCGCCGGGGCGCTGCTCGTCGTTCTCGCCGAGACCGCCGACCCCGAGGGCCGCGCGCGCCCGTGGGCGATGTACGACGCCGGCCAGGCCGCCGCGTTCTTCACCGTCGAGGCGCACGCCCGGGGCCTCGCGACCCACACCATCGGCGGCTTCGCGGCCGACGACCTGCGCGCGTCGTTCGATATCGACGCGCGCTTCGCGCCCGTGACCGTGATCGCCGTGGGCGCCTTCGGAGACCCGGATGCCGCCGACGAGGCCGTCCGCGCCCGCGAGGCCGCGCCGCGCGAGCGTCGTCCGCTCGCGGAGTCGCTGCTGCTCGACGCCTGACGGCCATCACTCCCGAGCGGCGTCGCGCTGCGGAGGGGTGCCGAGGCGGTCGCGCAGCATGAGCGGCAGATGCGACGCGATGCGCGCCGGCTTCCCTTCGAGCAAATTCTGCGCCTGTCCGCGAACATAGCCAGGAACGTGCGCCTCGATGCTGTCGTGCGCGGGGAGGCGTCGCGTCGCCTCCACCATCGTCGACAGTGTCTCGTCCACGGCGACGCGAGCCGTGGCATCCGTCAGACCCCACGCCGCCCCCTCAGCGACGAGGTCCTCGCGGGTCACCTCGGGCAGGTGCTCGACGCCGTTGATCCGCATCGACAGCCGTGTCGTCGCATCGTACGCAAGGGCGAGCGGCGCCACGTCATAGATCGGCGCGAGCGACACAGACCCGTGGTGATCGTGAAGCAGCGAGAAATTCTTCGCGTGCGCATCGGTGTTGCCGATCGCAACGGTGAACGCGGTATATCGGAGGAGCTTCCGCCGATCCTCGTCACGCGCCGAGAACACGCTTCGTCCGCGATCGAGCAGACCAGCGACCGCGCGCAGCGACGCACGAGGATCGTTCTGCTCGAACTTCTCGTTGCCACCCCAGGGGATGCCGAGCGCTTGCGCAGCGTCCTCCTGATGGAGGCGCTCAATGCGGTCGTCGATCCGGCGACGGTCGTATCTCTCGATCACGAGCACCCACCGCGTGCCGATCTGCTCGGTCCACGCGTCCATTGAGGTGAGTCCCGCCTCCCGCGCTACCGCGAGGGCGTATGCCTCCGCTTCCACGGCCGCGCGCGCATCCGGACCGACCGGCTTGAGGATGTGGGTCGAGGGGAGGGCACCGTTCCCCCGGAGCCATCGACCGCGGTGGCGGGTGAGCGTGAGCTTGCGCTGGAATCCCGGCAGTGCCGAACCACCCCCGCCCAACAGAAAGCCGTCCGCCCGGTCCACGAGCGCCGCAACGTCGGCCGGCGCGAGCACTTCCGGCTCTCGGGGAGTTGCGGCAGGAGGCCTGGCGATCCGGAGCGCGCCCGCGAGGTCGGCACCGACCTCTGCCAACAGCCCCACCAGATCTCCGCGATCGGCCTTCACCTCGCGCGCCAGGCGGGCGATGTGCTCGCCCTCCGGGAGGAGGGCTCCGAAGAACGCTTCGCTGAGATCCGCGGAGTCCTGCCCGACGCGCAGGCTCGCGCTGAGAACGCGTGAGCCCAACCCCCACCGCTGCTCAGCCTCAGCGGACCAGCGCATCACCGCGCGATCACCGTCTCGTTCCAGATGGCCGATCGTGGTGCCGTAGAGCTCGACCGGAAGACGATCCGCGGTCACCGGACGGCGCCCGAGGACGGGGCGTCTGTCCGCGATTCGCTCCCCGGCGCCGGCGATGGACGAACGAGCGCGTCGTCGAACTCGGCGACGAGATTTACCCCGAGCGCGGCGAGCACCTCAAGATAGTGCTCGTCGATGCGTTTCGCGCGCCCGACCTCCAGTTCGTGCAGGTAACGCTGACCGACGCCAAGGGCCTGAGCGAGCTTCCGCTGCGACCATCCCTGAGATTCCCGGATGCGACGCACCACCCGGCCCATATCCGCGGGCGATTCGATGTGTGCACGCATACGACCTCCTACGCGATTCCCGATACAACATCAGGCTACCACTGATGTGGTATCGGGAATCAGGGGCGCTCTGAAGCCCGAAGGCACATCAATCGCCGCCCCCGGTTTCCTCCACGATCTCGGCCTCGATCACGTCGTCGTCTTCCGGATTGCCCGGCGCCTCGGCCGGACCTTCACTCGTCAGCACGAGCGACTCCCCATCGCTGGCGACATCGACGCGCACCAGGTCGCCGTCGTGCACGCCGCCGGCAAGGATCGCCATCGCGAGGCGGTTCTGCACCTCGGACTGGATGAGGCGCCGCAGCGGACGCGCGCCGTACACCGGGTCGTAGCCGCGCTCCGCGAGCCACGACCGCGCGTCGGGCGTGACCGCGAGGGTGAGCCGACGCTCACGCAGCCGCTTGTGCAGCGCGTCGACCGCGAGCTCGACGATCTGCGCGAGGTCGTCTTCGGTGAGCGCCTGGAAAATCACGATGTCGTCGAGACGGTTCACGAACTCGGGCTTGAAGGCCTGGCGCACCAGTCCCTGCACCTGCTCGCGCTTGGTCTCGATCGAGAGGGTGGGGTCGATGAGGATCGGCGAGCCGAGGTTCGACGTGAGGATCAGGATGACGTTGGTGAAGTCCACCGTGCGGCCCTGGCCGTCGGTGAGCCGGCCGTCGTCCATCACCTGCAGCAGAACGTCGAAGACCTCGGGGTGGGCCTTCTCGACCTCGTCGAGCAGCACGACGCTGTACGGGCGCCGGCGCACGGCCTCGGTGAGCTGACCGCCCTGCTCGTAGCCGACGTAGCCCGGAGGAGCACCGACGAGTCGGGAGACGGAGTGCTTCTCGCCGTACTCCGACATGTCGATGCGCACCATGGCGTGCTCGTCGTCGAAGAGGAAGTCGGCGAGCGCCTTCGCCAGCTCGGTCTTGCCGACACCGGTGGGCCCGAGGAACAGGAACGAGCCGACGGGGCGGTTCGGGTCGCTGATCCCCGCGCGCGAGCGACGGACGGCGTCGGACACCGCCTTCACCGCATCTCTCTGGCCGATCAGGCGCTTGCCGAGCTCACGCTCGAGGTGCAGCAGCTTCTCGGTCTCGCCCTGCAGGAGACGCCCGACCGGAATGCCGGTCCACGCGGCGATGACCGCGGCGATGTCTTCATCGGTCACCTGCTCGTTGACCATGCGCCCCTCGCCGTGGGAGTCGGCCTGCTCGGCCTTCATCAGCTCGCGCTCGAGCGCGGGGATCTCGGCGTAGAGCAATCGCGACGCCCGCTCGAGGTTTCCCTCACGCTGCGCGCGTTCGGCGTCGACACGGGCGGAGTCCAGACGTGTCTTCAGCTCACCGACGCGGTTGAGCGAGGCGCGCTCTCGCTCCCAACGGGCCTGCAGCTCGTCGAGCTTGGCCTGCTCGGCCCCGAGCATGTCGCGCAGGGTCGCCAGGCGCTCCTTCGAAGCGGCATCTTTCTCTTTCTTGAGGGCGAGCTCCTCGAGCTTGAGCCGGTCGACGTGACGGCGCAGCTCGTCGATCTCGAGCGGCGCCGAGTCGATCTCCATGCGCAGCCGCGACGCCGCCTCGTCGATGAGGTCGATGGCCTTGTCGGGCAGCTGACGCGAGGGGATGTACCGGTTCGACAGGGATGCCGCCGCCACCAGCGCCGCATCGGCGATGGCGACCTTGTGGTGAGCCTCGTACCGCTCCTTCAGGCCACGCAGAATCGCGATGGTGTCTTCGACCGAGGGCTCGCCGACGTACACCTGCTGGAAGCGGCGCTCGAGAGCGGCATCCTTCTCGATGAACTCGCGGTACTCGTCGAGCGTGGTCGCACCGATCAGGCGCAGCTCACCGCGGGCAAGCATGGGTTTGAGCATGTTCGAGGCCGCGACCGAGCCCTCGCCGCCGCCCGCGCCCATGAGCACGTGCAGCTCGTCGATGAACGTGATGATGCGGCCGTCGGACTCGGTGATCTCTTTCAGCACGCTCTTCAGGCGCTCCTCGAACTGCCCGCGGTACATGGCACCGGCGACGAGAGCGGAGATGTCGAGGGCGATGAGCTCTTTGTTCTTCAGGCTCTCGGCGACGTCGCCCGCGACGATGCGCTGGGCGAGCCCCTCGACGACGGCGGTCTTTCCGACGCCGGGTTCACCGATGAGGACGGGGTTGTTCTTCGTCCGGCGCGTCAGAACCTGGCTCACCCGGCGGATCTCGCTGTCGCGACCGATCACGGGGTCGAGCTTGCCCTGACGGGCCCGGTCGGTGAGGTTGATGCCGAACTGCTCGAGGGCGCTCTGCGCGTCCTCCTGCCCGGGCTGTTGCGTGGCGTTCATGGCGGCTCCTGGAAGTCTGTGTCGCACTCGTAAAACTTGAGCTGCGTTGACTCAAGTTTAGCAGTGGCTCCCCTCGCCGGCAATGGTACGACCGCGGGATGCCACGGCCGCCTCGCGGGCGGATCGCCGGCGTCACCCGCGCTCGGACACCATCCAGTCCGCGAGCTCAGCCACACGAGAGCGGATGCCACGGTGCCAGGGACGCAGACCCGCGTAGGCCGCGTGATCCGCCGAGGGGGCGACCGGCACACCGGTTCCCGCCATCGCCGCCACCGCGGCATCCCACGTCGGGTACAGCCCCGCACCCACGGCGGCACACACGGCGGCACCGATCCCCGCCGCGTCATCGACGAGGGCTCGTCGCACTGGGCGGCCCAGGACGTCGGCAACGATTTGGACGAGCAGGGACGACTGCGCCCCACCACCGGTCACGATGACGCCGCACGCGGCGGTCCCGCGCTCGCCCTCCATCTCTTCGACGTGGTCCGCCATCGTGAAGGCGATGGCTTCGAGAACGGCACGGAAGAGGTGCCCCCTCCCCTGCGCCCCGGAGAAGCCCACGAACGCCCCGCGGCGATGCGGCTCCTCCGCGGGCGCGAGCCAGTCCAGCACCGCCGCCACCCCGTCGCATCCGGCCGGGACCGCGGCGGCTGCGAGCCCCAGCTCCCGGTCGAAGGCGTACAGATCGTCTCCCGGAGCGCCGGGGTGCAGGAGGTCGCGCAGCCAGCTGACGGTCCACATCCCTCGCCGGATCCCCGTCGACTCGGCGAGGTACTGGCCGGGGCGAGAACCGAAGTTGACCCAGTGATGTTCTCCCCCGCCCGGCCCGTCGGCAACGGTCATCGCGGCGATGTACGTACCGAACGACAGCAACACGTCCTCCGACGACGCCAGTCCCGCACCCAACGCCTCGACGGCCTTGTCATTCGAGGTCGCGAAGACGGGGACTCCCGCGGGGATCCCCGTCACCGCGGCCGCCTCGGTCGTCACCGACCCGAGGCGGTCGCCCGGGTCGACGAGCTCGCTCAGCAGCGAGCGGGGCATGCCGGTCGCCGCCGCGTCACCCGGATCATCGGACCACCGCCACGTGCGCTGGTCGATCGGCCACAGACCCTGGTAGTTCCCGGCGGCGTCGCGAAACTCTCCCGTCAGGCGATGTGCCACGTAGCCCGACGAGGTCACCACGTGCGCCACGTCGGGCGCATCGACGTGCGCGCGACCGACCCGTTCGTCCATCCAACTCAGCACGGGCTCGGCGAGCGAACCGTCCGCCCGCAGCAGCGCACGGCAGAAGCGGATCGTACACAGCCCCACCCCGACGATCTCGTCGGGCGATCCGTCGAACCGATCGAGCGCCAGTCGGCACGCGCGCACGATCGACTCCCACACGTCATCGCCCGGGTGCACCTGACGACCCGGGGCCGGACTCTCGTAGGGCCGGAGCCCGACACGCGCCTGCGACCGCACACGACCGGTCTCGTCGACGATGAGCACCTTCGTCGACTGAGACCCGTTGTCGATCGCCACGACGGCGGGCATCAGCTCTCCAGCGGGAAGATGGTGCCCGGGTTCATGATGCCGTTCGGGTCGAGCGCCACCTTCATCCGCTCCAGCAACGCCAGACCGCTGCCGTGCTCCTCCGCGGTCCACGGCGTCCGGTACTTTCCGATGCCGTGGTGGTGAACCATTGATCCCCCGAAGCGAAGCGCCTCCTCGACGACGATAGCGTTGAGCGGCTCGTGGTACTCCGTGATCTCGGCGCGCGGCTCGCACCGGATGTCGTAGTCGTAGACGAAGTACAGGTTGGTGCCGGTCTGGTAGCTGTGCGAGGAGTGCGCGCCGAGCATCGTGAGGTCATCGGCGTGGGGGAAGTCCCGGCGCACCCGCGACATGACCGACTCGTACAGTTCGACGACCCGCGACCAATCCACCGAGACCTCGGTCGTATATCCCAGGTGCGCGCTCTCGAGCATCTCGCGTTTTTCGCGGTCGATCTTGTCCTGCCCCCAGTTGAGATTGTCGAACCATGCCTCGATGAGGGCGTCGTCGACGCGATCGAGGGGCTTGCCCTCCGCGGCCTCGACGATGGCTTCCGCGGTCGCTTCAGCGAGCCGGCGCGGCCCTTCCGCGACGAGGATGACGACGCACTTACCCTCGTGGAAGTGCGCGAAATGCTGGCGAGCGTCCTCGGGCGAATACACGCGCGCCACCGAGGGGCGGTAGCCCTGCGTGACGAGCTCGCGAAGGAGGTCGATGCCGGCCCCGAAGTCCTCGCTCAGGAAGCCGAAGAAGCGATTGTTCTCGGGCTGGTACGGCCAGATCTTCACCGTCACCTCGGTGACGAACGCGAACGCGCCCTCGTTGCCGATGATCAGGTGACGGATGTCGGGGCCGGCAGCACGGCGCGGCACGTTCTTGATCCGCGTGACGGTGCCGTCGGCGAGAACGGCCTCCAGGCCCACCACCATGTCCTCGATCCCGCCGTAGAGAGTGGAGAACTGTCCGATCGAGCGAGTCGCCACGAGCCCGCCGTACTGCGCGAGCGGCTTCGACTGGGGCGAGTGCCCCGTCGTGAAGCCCCGGGCGCGCAGTTCGTCCTCGACGCGCTGCAGGGGGGCACCGCATTGCACGGTGACCATCATGTCGGTGGTGTCGACTTTCACGGTGGCATCCATGCGGGAACCATCGAGCACGATCGTGTCGGCCACGACCGTCTCGAGCCCGCCCTCGGTCGCGGTTCGGCCGGTGCGGGGGACGACGGCGATGCGGTTGTCGTCGGCGAAGCGGAGCACTGCGGCCACCTCGTTCGTTGAACGGGGGAAGACGATCGCCGCGGGGAACGGGCCGTCGAAGATGCCGTGGACGGCGGAGTACTTCTTGAAGCGGTCGACGCTGGCGTCGCGCAGCTGGTCGTCGCGGGTGTCGACGGCATCGGCACCGAGGAGGTCCACGAGCCGATCAACAATGTCGGAGCGGGTGAGCGGGGAACGGGAATCGGCCATGTCGGTCTTCCTGATCGGTGGGTGTGCGGGTCAGCGCAGGAGGTATCCGCCGTCGACGACGAGCGTGTGCCCGGTGACGTAGTCGCTCGCGCGGCTGGAGAGGAACACGACCGCGCCCATGAGGTCGGCGGGGTCACCCCACCGCCCGGCGGGGACATGGTCGACGATGCGGCGGTTGGCGTCGGCATCCCCCCGGGTCTTCTCCGTCAGCGCCGTGGCGAAGTAACCGGGCGCGACAGCGTTGACCTGGATGCCGAACTCCCCCAGCTCATCGGCATAGGCCTTGGTGAAGCCGACGATGCCCGCCTTCGACGCGGCATACGCGGGAGACTGCCGCCCGCCGAGGAAGGAGAAGAGGGAGGCGATGTTGACGATCTTGCCGCGACCGGAGGGGATCATGACGGCCGCCGCGGCGCGGGCGAAATCGAAGGCGGCGGTGAGGTTCACCGCGATCATCGGGTCCCATTTGGAACGGTCGAAGGCCACGACGTCGTCGCTGAGCAGGTTGATACCGGCCGAATTGATGAGAATGTCGACGCCGCCGAAACGCTCCACGCACGCGTGGACGACGCGCTCGGGTTCCCCCTCGGCGGTGATGTCGGACTGCGCGAAGGCGTAGTGCCGCCCGTGAGCGGTAACCAGACGCTCCGTCTCCCCGTCGTCATCGACGAGCGAGGGCACGAACACGTCCGCCCCGGCCGCGGCGAGCGCCACCGAGAAGGCCCGGCCGAGACCACCGTTGCCCCCGGTGACGATCGCCGTGCGTCCGGCGAGCGAAAAGAGGTCGAGGCTGAATTCACTGATGTCCATGGTCAGGTGCTCCGGGAGGCGAACGGGTCGGCGATGCCGACGTAGACGGTCTCGAGGTATTCGTGGATGCCTTCCGCCCCGCCCTCGCGGCCGAGCCCGGATTGCTTGACACCACCGAACGGTGCGGCGGGGTTGGACACCACGCCTGCGTTCAGGCCGAGCATGCCGGTCTCGAGGCGTTCCGCCAACCGCAGGCCGCGATCGAGGTCGCGCGTGTAGGCGAAGCAGACGAGACCGAACTCGGTGTCGTTGGCCAGGCGGATCGCCTCTTCCTCATCGCGGAACGTAAGGATGGGGGCGACGGGGCCGAAGATCTCCTCCCGGAGGATGTCGGCGTCGGCCGGGACGTCAACGAGCACGGTCGGCTGGTAGAAGTACCCCGGTCCCGGGATGGCGGCGCCGCCGACAGCGACGCGGGCACCCTGCGCTACCGCAACGTCGACGAGGGCGGCAACCTTGTCGCGCGTCGCCGCGTCGACCAAGGGGCCGACGGTCGAGCGCGGCTCGGTGCCGCGCGCCGGGACGAAGGCGCCGATGCGCGCCGCAAACCGTTCGGTGAACTCTGCGGCGACCGATTCGTGCACGAGGAACCGGTTGGCCGCCACACACGCCTCGCCCCCGTTGCGCATCTTGGCCAACACCGCGCCATCGACGGCGGCGTCGAGGTCGGCATCCTCGAATACGAGGAACGGGGCGTTTCCGCCGAGCTCCATCGACACCCGGAGAACCTGCGCCGCCGAATCGGCGATGAGACGCTGACCGACGCCCGTCGAGCCGGTGAAGGAGAGTTTGCGCAGCCGCGGGTCCCGCACGAGCGGGCCCGTCACCGCGCCGGCGTGGGTGGTGGGGATGACATTGAGCACGCCGTCGGGAAGTCCCGCTTCCCGGAGCACCTCGGTGAGGAGCAGAGCAGTCAGAGGGGTGAGAGCCGCGGGCTTCAGCACCATCGTGCAGCCGGCCGCGATCGCCGGGGCGATCTTCCGCGTCGCCATCGCCAACGGGAAGTTCCAGGGCGTGATGAACAGGCACGGTCCGACCGGGCGCTGGACGACCATCAGGCGGTTGCGGCCGTCGGGTGCGACGGAGTAGCGCCCCGCGATGCGCGGCGCCTCCTCGCTGAACCAACGCAGGAATTCCGCCCCGTAGGCGACCTCTCCGCGCGCCTCGGCGAGAGGCTTCCCCATCTCGAGGGTCATGGCCAGAGCGAAGTCCTCGGTACGCGCGGTGACGATGTCGAACGCGCGGCGGAGGATCTCCGCGCGCTCGCGCGGGGCGGTGCGGCCCCACGACTCCTGCGCCCGGTGCGCGGCGGCGAGGGCGGCGTCGCCGTCGTCGACGGTCGCGTCCGCGACCCGCCCCAGCACGTCGCCGGTCGAGGGATCGATGACATCGAAGCGACTCCCGTCGGATGCCGCGCGCCACCGACCGTCGATGAAGAGATCGGCGGGCAGGCCCGCGAGGAAGGCCGCCTCATTGATCACTGGGCCACCCCCGCCGGAGCAGCGGCGCGACGCAGGGGCTGGCCGAGGAGGTCTTCGTAGAGCCGGAACGGCGACATTTCCCCGGCACGGTCGCCGTACATCGCCTTGGCGCGACGGAACTGCTGGTCGACAAGACCCGACAGCTCGTATGGCATCCCGACCGAACGGGCGAGGTCGACCGACAGGCCGAGGTCTTTGCAGGCCAGCGCGAGCGCGAAGCCCTCGTCGTAGTCGCCGTCGTCGAGGATCGACAGCACATCGTGCTCGACGAAGTTGCTATTGGCGGGGCTGGCAACGAGAGCGCGGCGCAGCACCTCGAGGTCGACACCGGCCTTCACGCCCACAGAAAGCACCTCGGCGGTGGCAATGAGGTGCGAGAACCAGAGCTGATTGATCATGAGCTTGACCGCGTAGCCGGCGCCGTGGGCACCCACGTGCAGGATGCGCTCGGGCTCGCCCATGGCTTCGAACACCCCGCGCAGACGCTCGACGTCGCCCGCCCCGCCGCCGATGAAAATCTGCAGCGTGCCGTTTGCGGCCCCCACCGACATGCCGCTCACCGGCGCATCGAGGATATGCAGGTCAGGGCGGTCTGCGCGGGCACGATCGGCCACCTCGGGCACCGACGTCGACATATCGACCCAGGTGCCGCCCTCTGGCAGGGCACCGAGAAGGCCCTCGGGCCCGCGGAGCACCTGGTCGACGTGCCGGGGGGTGGGCAGCATGGTGATAACCAGGTCGGACCGGGATGCCACCTCGGCCGCGGTGTCGACCCAGACCGCGCCGCGGGACACGGCCTCCGTGGCAGCCTCGGGCCGCACGTCGGTGACGACCAGGGAGAAGCCGGACGCCTGGAGATTGCGGGTCATGCCGCTTCCCATACTGCCCAGGCCGATGAATCCGACGGTGAGTGTGCGCTTCGTCACGGGACCAGTCCTTGAGATCGTGGATCGGGGGCGGGCGCTCCTGCGGCTCTCGTCTTCGAGCCCGCCATCGGCGACCGCACGGCCACGATAGAGCCAGGATGCCCTATGAGCACCTATTGATGTCGATATGGCAACCGACTAGCGTTGCCGTCCATGGCAGACCACTCCCCGGCACCGCGCCGCAACTCTTCGGGCCTCGCCCGCGACGTCGAGATTCTGGAGATCCTTGGCTCGGCCGAATCCGTATCAACCGGGGGGCTCGGAGTCTCGAGGGTCGCGCAGATCACCGGGCGCGACAAGGCCGTCGTTTCGCGGACTCTCGCCACGCTCGCCGACTCTGGGCTCGTCGATCGCGACGAAAACACGCTCGCATACCGCCTGGGCGCACGCCTGTATGCCCTCGCCGCCCTCACCGTCGAGAGCACACTTACGCGCGAGTCGCAGCCGATCCTGCGCCGCGTGGCCCAGCGGGCGCGCGAGACGACACACCTGTGCGTCCTGCGCGGCGGAAACGTCCTGACGATCGCGAGCGAATTGAGCCCACACGAGTTCCGCACGACCGGCTGGGAGGGGGTCACAACGGCGGCCTGGCGCACCCCGTCGGGTCGCGTTCTCCTGAGCGACTGGGACGACGCTTCGCTCGAGCGCTGGTACGCCGAACACGGTCAGGATCAAGCGATCGTCGGACCGGTCCCCCCGCACGCCGCGGGCTTCTCCGTACTGCCAAGCCCCCCGGCCGATCGGCTCATCGTCTCCGACCTCGACAGCCTGCGCGAGGAACTCGCGCGGATCCGCTCCGCTGGCTACGCCCTTCTCGACGAAGAACTCGAACTCGGCGTCGTGGGGGCGAGCGCACCCGTGCGCGATTTCACCGGACGCATCATCGCGGCGCTCAATGTCAGCGCACCGAAAACCCGCATCGGCGACCGGCTGGAGGGCCTCGCTCGCTTCGTCGCCTCCAGTGCGCGTGACCTCTCACGGTCGATCGGATACGACCCAGACGCCCCCGTGTTGCCATAACGGCAACACTGGTTGAGGATAATCACCCCCGGCCGTACAGTCAGCCGCAGCCGTGATCCACGGCCCATCTCGATGAGGAGAGGAGTGCGACGCATGTCCGACTTCGACCTCGGCAGACTCCTCACCTTCTGGAGCCGCCGGAGCGACGACATCCTGGAACTCGTGCTGCAGCACGTTGCCGTGGTGGCCCTGAGCATCGTGATCGCCGCGATCATCGGAATTGCCCTCGGCGTTGCCGTGTGGAACCGCCCGGTGTCACGCTCGCTCACCATCGCCGCCGCGGGCGTCGCGCTGACCATCCCCTCGCTCGCATTGCTGGCGCTGATGACCCCGGTCCTCGGACTCGGCTGGACCCCCACGGTGTTCTCGCTGGTGTTCTACTCGCTCCTGCCCATCGTCCGGAACACCGTCGTCGGTCTGCGGGAAGTGTCGCCGGCCATCATGGAGTCCGCCAAGGGCATGGGCATGTCACCGGCCCGCATCCTTCTGTCGGTTCAGCTGCCGATTGCCTGGCCCATCATCCTGACCGGCGTGCGCGTGGCCGCGCAGCTGACCGTCGGCATTGCCGCCATCGCCGCGTACGTTGCCGGACCCGGCCTCGGGCAGTTCATCTTCATGGGGCTGTCCTCGCTCGGCTCAGCCAACGCCCTGAACTTCGCGCTGACGGGCACGCTCGGCGTCATCGTCCTCGCACTGCTCATCGACGCCGCGTTCGTCTTCATCACCCGCGTCACCACCTCAAGGGGGCTCCGTGTCTGACACCACCACCACTTCCCGACCGGCCGGCGCGACCGACTCGTCGGGAGTCGGCATCCGCCTCGACGGTGTGACGAAGATCTACCCCGGTCAGTCCACCCCTGCGGTCGATGCGTTCTCGATGACCGTGGAGCCGGGGGAGCTCATCATGTTCGTCGGCCCCTCCGGCTGCGGGAAGACGACCACGATGAAGATGATCAATCGCATCATCGAGCCGACCTCTGGCACCATCTCGATCGACGACCGCGACGTGCTCTCGCTCAACCCCAACGAGCTCCGCCGCCACATCGGCTACGTCATTCAGCAGATCGGCCTCTTCCCCCACATGACGATCGGCGAGAACATCGCCGTGGTGCCCAAGCTCCTCGGATGGTCAAAGAAGCGGACGGCCGATCGCGTCGAGGAGCTGCTCGACACTGTGCAGCTGACCGGAGACTTCGCCGATCGCTATCCTCGCCAGCTCTCCGGCGGACAGCAGCAGCGCGTCGGCGTCGCTCGCGCCCTGGCGGCAGACCCGCCCGTCATGCTCATGGACGAGCCTTTCGGCGCTACCGACCCCATCACCCGCGAGAAACTGCAGGCGGAGTTTCTGCGACTGCAGGAGTCGATCGGCAAGACGATCATCTTCGTTACCCACGACTTCGACGAGGCTATCCGTCTGGGCGATCGGATCGCCGTCCTCAGCGAGCAGAGCCGGATCGAGCAGTTCGACACCCCGGCGGCGATCCTGGCCGCACCGGCCAACGACTACGTCCGGTCGTTCATCGGTCAGGGAGCGGCGCTCAAGCGACTCGCGCTCATCCCGGTGGCTGACGCCCCGCTGGGCCCGGTCGCCGCCGACAACCGCGCCACCGTGTCGCTCGATGACAACCTCCGTGACGCCCTCGATCTCCTCGTGGTCAACGGAACACCCATCATCACCGTCGTCGACGGCGACGGTCGCGCCCGCGGCACCCTGACGATGGAGCGCATCTCCGCCGCACTCGGCGTCCAGGTCGACGACCTCACGCCCCGATCGGGTAGCGCGCGATGACCAGCGTCACGACCGAGACGCAGAGCATCGGCGCCGCGCGCCTCGCGGCCTCCCGTCCGCGGAGGAGCGGGGCACGCGTGTGGCGCCGGCTCATCACTCCCGCGGTCGTCGTGGTGATCCTCTCGGCGCTGTATTTCTGGGTGTCATCGCTGACTCTCGACTCGATCGAGCAGCGGACCCTCAATCCCGACTACCTCATCCTCCGGATCGGGGAGCACCTGAGCCTCACCGTCGCCGCCTCCGCGCTGGTCGCGGTGCTCGCGATCCCTCTCGGCATCCTGCTCGCGAAGACGCCCTCCGCGGCAGTGCGCGCCATCGTCCTGGGGCTGGCGAACATCGGACAGGCCACGCCCGCCGTGGGTGTCGTCATCCTGCTCGCGATCATCTGGCAGACCGGTTACACCACGGCCCTGGTCGCGCTCGTCATCTACGCCTTTCTCCCGGTGCTGCGCAACACGATGATCGGCATCGAGCAAGTAGATGGCGCCATCCGCGAGTCCGCGCGAGGCATGGGGATGACGCCGGTCCAGGTGCTCGCCCGCATTGAGCTGCCGCTCGCGGTACCCGTGATCCTCGCGGGCCTGCGTACCGCCCTCGTGTTCTGCGTGGGCGTCGCCACCATCGCCACGTTCATTAACGCCGGCGGCCTCGGCGACATGATCGTCAACGGCCTGAAACTTCAGCGCTATCCCGTCCTCATCGTCGGCGCCGTCCTGGTCGCGTGCATCGCACTGCTCATCGACTGGATCGCCGGCATCGCCGAAGACCTGCTTACCCCCAGGGGAATCTGACGCCATCGGTCGTCGCCCCGCACCACCCCACCCGCACCACACCCCAAGGAGACACAATGAAGCGTCATCCGCTTCTCTCACTCACCGCCGCCGCTGCCGTCGGAGCCCTCGCGCTCACCGGCTGTTCGTCCGGTGCTGGATCCTCAACCACGAGCACGAGCGACGAGCTCGCGGGACTCACCGGCCAGATCGGGTCGAAGGACTTCTCGGAGCAGTACATCCTCGCCCACATCACCACGCAGCTGATGAACGCCCGCGGCGCCGATGTCGAAGCCAACACCAAGCTCGTGGGATCGGCGAACGTGCGCCAGGCGCTCGAGAACGACGAGTTCATCGGCTACTGGGAGTACACCGGCACCTCGTGGATCACCTACAACGGCAACACCGCGCCGGTCGCCGGCGCTGACGCCCAGTTCGAGGCGACGAAGGAGGCGGATGCCGCCAAGGGCATCGCGTGGCTCGACCCGGCGCCGCTGAACAACACGTACGCGTTCGCCATCCGCGCCGACAAGGCCGAAGAGCTCGGCGTGAAGACGCTCTCGGACGTCGCAAAGCTGCCGGCGAGCGAGCAAACCTTCTGCATCGAGAGCGAGTTCTCGACCCGCGACGATGGGTGGCCCGGCCTCAAGGCCGCTTACGGCCTGGACGTCCCCGACTCCAACGTCGCTCTCCTGGACACGGGCGTCATTTACACGGCGACCCAGAAGGGTGACGACTGCAACTTCGGTGAGGTCTTCCAGACCGACGGTCGCATCCCCGCGCTCGACCTCGTCGTGCTCGAGGACGACCAGGAGTTCTTCCCCGTCTACCAGGGCGCCTTCACGCTGAAGCAGTCGACGCTCGACGAGTACCCGGCCATCGCCGACGTGATCGCCGAGATCTCGCCGCTGCTCACGACCGAGGAGATGCAGAAGCTCAACGCCCTCGTTGATGTGGACGGCGAAGACCCCGAAGACGTCGCGACCGACTGGCTGACGGAGCAGGGGCTCATCTGATGACCCTCCAGGTGCAGATCGGGGAGAGCTTCGTCGGAGAGGGTGCGCACGCGGCGCACATCAACACGGTGCTCGGCCACCGCGAAGGTCCGGCAGGGAGCGCGTGGGCGACTGCCCTCGCCACGCCGAGCGAGGGGCACGTACCGTTCGTCGCGATCCTGCGCCCGTCCCTGCCGGTCAAGCCTCTGACGCTGTTCGTGACGAAGGCGGCGCCCGCGAGCGACGAACACGGCCTGCTGATCTGGGGACCAGCGCAGGCGGGCGTAGCATCCGGGATCGCGGACGCCGTGGCCGACGGAGACATACCCGTCGAGTGGACCGATTCCCACGTAGTCATCGCCGCCGTCTGGGTCAACCCGGCGGCAACCGATGCGGAGCAGATCTACCGCAACAACCGCGAGGCGGCGCGCGACGCGATCCGCAACGGTGCACGGTCACTGCCCTCGGTCGACGCGGTGCTGGCAGCGCGTCAGTCGCCGTCGAATCCGTTCTTCACCCCCGCGCCCTGATCACGCACCATCGGAGCGGCCTCGTCCACGCGGACGAGGCCGCTTCACCGCGCCCGGGCCAGAACTGCCGCGGCCATCGCCCCACCCGCGACGGCCGGGGCGATGGGTCTATCGTGAGCGCGTGAGCACGCCCCCACCCGCCGCACCTCGCCCGGACATCCCCTGGAACCCGCCGCCCTCGGCATCCGAGCGCCGCGCCCGCGGCCGCGAGGTCCGGCAGAGGGTGCCACGCAGCGACCTCGGACGCCTCACGGTCGAGGGCCGCGATCCGCTCGGCATCCTCGAGGCACAAAATGCCACCCGGATCCCCGAACTGGTTCCGCTGCGGATCGAGCGGATGTCGGCGACCCCCTTCGCGTTCTACCGCGGTGCGGCGGCCGTCATGGCCGCCGACCTCGCCCGCGATCCGTCCACGCCCATCCATGTCGCGTCGTGCGGGGACGCCCACGTGGCGAACTTCGGCTTCTACGCCTCGCCGCAGCGCACGCTCGTGTTCGACCTCAACGACTTCGACGAGGCGGCATGGGCCCCCTGGGAGTGGGACCTGAAGCGACTCGTGACGAGCGTCGTCCTGGCGGGGAGCGAAACCCATCGCGACCTCGCCGTCGTGCGCGACGCCGTGGCATCCACCGTCCGGGCCTACGTCCGAGCCATCACCGCACTCGTCGACCGCGACCCCATCGACCGCTATTTCGAGCATTTCAGTTCGCGCGACCTGGTCACCTCCTATGACCGATCGACGCGCCAGGTGCTGGCCGAGGCGATCGCCGACGCCGAGAGACGCACGGGGGCGCGGGCCGTTCGTCGCCTGACCGCCGATGCCGGCTCGGGCCGCCTCACCTTCACTCACCGCCCTCCCACGATGACCCCCGTCGACGCCGAGGCCGCCTCCCGCGTTCTCGCCGTGGACGGCGAATACCGCACCTCGGCGAACGTCGATGTGCGCCTCGCCCTCGAGCAGTACGGCCTCAGCGACATCGCCCGCCGCGTCGTCGGAGTCGGGAGCGTCGGAACCCGGTGCTATCTCCTTCTCCTGCAGGACGCCGATGGGCACGCCCTCGTCCTCCAGGGGAAGCAGGCCGGCGCCAGCGTGCTGCAACAGTTCGGCGGCATCCGTCAGCCGGAGTCACTGGTCTCGCTCATCGCTGCCGAGGGCGAAGGGGCCCGCGTGGTGGCGCTGCAGCGCGTCCTCCAGGGCGTTTCCGACCCGTTCCTCGGGCATGTGCGCAGCGTCGACGCCGACTTCTACGTGCGGCAGTTCCATGACATGAAGGGCGGGATCGAGATGGTCGACCTCGCCGACAAACCCTTCCGGCGGTACGCCCAGGCCTGTGCCATCACGCTCGCCCGTGCGCACGCGCAGTCACCGGACGCTCCTCACATCGCCGGCTACGCCGGTGCCGGCCACGCCCTGACGGAGGCGCTCTTGTCGTGGGCGTTCGCGTACGCCGACCTCGCGCGCGCCGACCACGCCGCCTTCGCGGCGGCGCATGGCCAGGACTGAGCGATGACACGACGAACCCCGGGAGACCTCGGTCCCCCGGGGTTCGTCATAGCCTCAGCGCAGCACGGGCGGAACGCTCGCGCGTCGCCGGTGCTGGTGGTAGAGCACCGCGCCGGCGACGACCGCCAGGATGCCGGCCAACACGACGAGGCCGCTCACACCCCCGCCACCGGTGAACGGCAGGGCACCGACGAGTCCCGCCGAGGCGGACGGCGACGGGGCCGGCGTCGGCTGGTCCGTCGCGCCCGGGGTCGGAGACGCCGACGCCTCGGGGCCGGGCGTTGCCGACGGGTCGGGCGACGCCGACGGGTCGGGCGTCGCGGAGGGCTCGGGATCGGCGACGGGCACCGGGCTGACGGTCGCGGCCAGGGCCGACGCGTCGAACGTGGGCGACCCGAGGCCCTGGAACCACGTGCGCGCCTGCGCGACGTCGGTGGTGAAGGTACGCGACAGCATGAGCAGGAGGCGCGCCTTCTGCGGCAGGAGGTCGCCGCCGGCGATGATGTTGCCCGATCCGCCGCTGACCGAACCGCTTCCGGTGCGGGTCGTGCTGACGAACCAGAGGCCGCGATCGCGCGCCGCCGCCGTACGGGCCTGGCTCGCCGCGCCCGAGATGCCGCCGGCTCCCGTTCCCGCCGTCACGACCCCCTGAACGCCGGCCTCGGCCCAGGCCGAAATGGCCTCGCCGCCGACCGCCTGCGCGTTGTAGAAGATCTCCACGCGCGGATAGGCGTCGCGGCTCACGGTGCGCAGGTCGAACGGCGTGAACCAGTCGTTGGTCTCGCAGTCGAGCACACGGGCCGGAGCGCGGTTCACCACGACCTCGGAGCCGTCGATCCAGCCGAGCATCCCCGACATGCGCGTGGTGAACGTGTCGGTGCGCGTGGAGTTGCCCTTCGTGACGTCACGCGCGGCGTGGATCTCATCGTTGAGCGAGAGCACGGTGCCGAAGCAGAACGTCTCCTGGCTGGCGGCCAGTCGAATGGACTGCAGGAGGTTGGCGGGTCCGTCCGCCCCGAGGACCATCGAATCGGATGCCGTCGCGCCCGAGGCCCACGGGCGCATCGCCCCGGTGAGGACGACGGGCTTCTTGCTGCGCACGGTCAGGTCGAGCCAGTAGGCGAACTCCTCCATCGTGTCCGTCCCCGTCGTGACGACGACGCCGTCGGCGTCCTTCAGGGCGTCCTCGACGGCCAGCGTGAGGTCGTGGTACTGGGCGATGCTGTAGCCGCCGGAGCCGGAGTTGCCGAACTGCACGGAGGTGACGTCCGCAAACGCCGACAGCTCGGGCTGCAGCACGGTGAGGAGGTCGGCCATCGGGTACGTGCCGGCGCGATAGCTGGTGTAGGTGTCGCGGCCGTTCGCCTTACCGGCGATGGTGCCGCCGGTGGCGATGACGACGACCTTGGGCTTGTCGCCGTCGGCAGCGGCGGCGGGGAGGGCGACGACGGGGGCGAGAGCCAGAGCGGAGGCCACGCTCGCGGCAACGGCCAGCGCAGGCCATCGCCGTGTCGATCGGGAGAAGAACGCTGTCACGGAGGTCCTTTCGGGCAGGCTCGCGTCGGATCACGAGCGGGGAGTGGTGGTGCGAAACGCGCCACGAGACTCACCTTGGCCTCCCCCCGTTTCCGGACACGCCGACCTCTGTGTCCCCTGTGTAACAGCTGTGACGTCAGGCTGGCACGGCTGTGGCGACCGCGTCGTCGGCGCCGCCCGTCGGGACCACGCGCGAGAACCGCGCACGGTACGCCGTGGGGGTGAGCCCCATCGTGCGGGCGAAGTTCTGGCGGAGCACCGCCGCGGAGCCGAACCCGCACTCCGCCGCGATACGGTCGAGCCCGAGCTCGGTCTCTTCCAGGAGCCGCTGCGCGTGAAGCAGTCGCTGGCGCGCGAGCCAGGCCGCCGGCGTCGCGCCGAAGTCGGCCTTGAAGCGGCGGGCGAACGTGCGCGGAGACATGTGCGCGCGGGCGGCGAGGCGCTCGACCGACAGGTCGGCGTCGAGGTTCTGCAGCATCCACTCCGTCACCGGGGCGAGCGACAGCGAGGAGTCGACCGGCAGCGGCGAGGCGATGAACTGCGCCTGTCCGCCGTCGCGCTGCGGGGCCACGACCATGCGCCGGGCGATGCGGTTCGTGAGCTCGGCGCCGAGTTCCTGCCGCAGCAGGTGCAGGCAGGCGTCGAGCCCCGCGGCCGTCCCGGCGCTGGTGATGACGCGGCCGGACTGCACGTAGAGCACGTCGGGGTCGACATCGATGCGCGGATACATGCGGCTCATCGTCTGCGTGTACCGCCAGTGCGTCGTCGCCCGCTGCCCGTCGAGGACCCCCGAGGCGGCGAGCACGAAGGATCCGCTGCAGACGCTGAGCAGCCACGCCCCGCGCGCGTGCGCGCGACGCACGAGGTCGAGCACGCGCGGGTCGGGGTCCGCCCACTGCTCGCGCGGGAACGGCGCGAGCACCACGATGTCGGCGTCCTCGGCGTCGGCGAGTCCGCGCTCGGCGTTCACCGAGAAGCCGATGTTCGAGGGGACGACGCCGGGATCGGGCGTGACGATGCGGAAGTCGAAGTTCGGGATGCCGTCGTCGCTGCGGTCGAGCCCGAACGCCTCGCACGCGAGGCCGAACTCGAACGGGGCGAACCCGGGCTGGATGACGACGGCGACGGAACGCATGAAACCTCCGGTTTGGCAGGAAAATGTCGAACAGCGTCCATCATGCCACTGTCGGACCATATTCGTACAGCCGTAGCTTTTCTGCCATGGCTTACCTCGTCGCTCTCGCCCTTCTCGCCCTCGTCGCGATCGTCGCCACGGTGTGGCTGATCAGTACCGACGGCCACGGCCGCATCCCCACCGATCCGCGCCGCCTGCCCGGTGGCACCGACCTCGTCGCCCCGCCGGAGCCCACGGCATCCACCCCGGCGGAGCCCGCTCAGGCCGCACCCGTGCGCCGGGACTCGTCGTCGCCCGCGACGGGGCGTCCGGGCATCGTCTGACACCGTGGGGCCTCGCCCGCCGCGGCGCTACCGCGTCGTGACGCGCTCGTACACTTCGACCATCGCCGCCGTGCGCGACGACTGCCGGAACCGCTCCGCGATCGACGGGTCCACCGCGACCGGCTCGCCGGCGGCGATGTCGGCGGCGGCGCGGCCCAGGGTATCGGCGAGCGCCGCGACCGTGGCATCCGTCACCGCCCAGACCCCCGCCCCCAGCTCGTCCGCGATGTCGGGGTCGCTGACCACCGCCGGAGTGCCGAGGGAGGCGGCTTCGAACACCGTCATCCCCTGCGTCTCGAAGCCGATCGAGGTCTGCACGACCGCGTCGGCGTCGGCCAGCCGCGCGAGCGTCTGCGGGTAGGTCAGCCGCCCGGAGAAGACGATGGATGCCACCGGGCGCGCCCGTTCCACGAGACGTCGGGCCGCCGTGAGCTGCGCTCCCCCGCCGATGACCTCGACGTCCGCGTCGATCCCGGACGCCGCGACCGCCTCGAGGAACGGAAGGAGACGCTTCTCGGGGCTCATGCGGCCCAGCCACACGAACCGCGGGCGCCCGGGTCGGCGCACCACCGGCCCCGCCGCGAGGACCGCGTCGAGCGACTCGTCGTCGATGCCGTTCCAGATCACATCGACTGCGCCCGCGGGCGGGACGACCGCGTGCGCCTCGAGTCGCCGGGCGAAGTGGGCCGAGGGTGCGGTGACGGCGGCCGAGAGCCGCGCCAGGCGTCGGAGGTACGCCCAGCCGTCCTGCGGGCCCGACGTTTCGTGAGCCGGGCGCAGTGCGCGCCGCGCCCACCGGTTGAGCACCCGGAGCACGGTGGCCGGGAACGGCGTCGTCGCCTCGATGCCGACATCCACCCGGTTGTGCATCGTGTGCACGACGGGCAGACCGTGACGCGCGGCGAACCGGTGGCCGATGAACGCGCCCCAGAAGTCGGCCTGCACGTGCACGACGTCGATCGGCGGTCGCCCCGCCATCGCGGCATCCACGAACCGATCCGTGCGCGCGCCCGGCCACGTCAGCGAGTACTCGCGGTCGAGGGTGATCGGCAGCGACGGCAGGTCGACGGAGGCGGGGTCGGGCGGCGACGGCCGGTGCAGGCGCGGAGCCACGATCGTCACCGTATGGCCGGCGCGCTCGAGGAAGCGCCGCTGCAGGCGCATCGACACCTGCGCGCCCCCCAGCGACTCGACGTGCTGGTCGGCGAACATCACCACGTGCACGCGGTCACTCCGGCAGGGGGCGTCCGCGGTACAGCGCCTCGAAGGTGTCGAGTGTGCGGCCGATGTCGTGCACCCGCACGCCGTCGAGCGAGGCCTGCTGCATGCGGAGACGCTCGTCGGGCGCGGCGGTGAGCACGTCGGTCAGGCGAGCGGTCAGCTGGTCGACGTTTCCCGGCTCGAACAGGTAGCCGTTCTCGCCGTCGTGCACGAGGTGCGGCAGCGCGACGGCGTCGGCGGCCACCACCGGAAGACCGGATGCCATCGCCTCCATCGTCGCGATCGACTGCAGTTCGGCGATCGAGGCGATCGCGAAGACACTGGCGCGCGTGTAGAGGGAGCGCAGGTCGTCTTCGGAGGCGTGCCCGTGGAAGGTGACGCGGTCGGCGACCCCCAGCTGCTCGGCGAGCTGCTCGAGGGTACGGCGCTGATCGCCGCCGCCGACGATGTCGAACGTCGCGTGCAGCTCGGGGTCGAGCTGGGCGAGGGCCCGCAGAACGACGTCGATGCCCTTCTCGGTGGTCAGGCGTCCGACGAACAGGATGCGGTTGGCCTCGCGCGGGGTCAGGTCGGGGGTGTAGTTCGAGCGGTCGATGCCGCACGAGATCGGGATGACCCCCTCGATGTCGAGCGTCGACTCGAGGAAGTCCGCCGCGCGACGCGTGGGAGTCGTCACCGCGCGCGTCAGGGCGAACGTGCGCTTCGCGTCGGCCCACGCGAGCTTCACCAACACGCGGTCGAGGGAGTCGGGCAGGGTCGTGAAGTCGAGGATGTTCTCGGCCATCACGTGGTTGGTCGCGATCACCGGGATGCCGCGCTTGCGGGCCTCGCGCGCGAGGCCCCGACCGATGATGATGTGCGACTGGATGTGGACCACGTCGGGCTTCACCTCGTCGAGCACCCGCCGGGCGTAGTGCTTGGACCGCCAGGGGAGCACGAACGTGAGCCAGTCGTGCGGCAGAAAGCGCCACGACGGCAGACGGTGCATCGTCATGGGCTCGCCCTCGATCACCTCGGTGAACGTGCCGGCGTTGCCGCGACCGACGCTCGGCGCCATCACGTGCACGTCGTGTCCGCGCGCGACGAGCCCCGCGGCGAGGCGCTCGGCGAAGCGGGCCGCGCCGTTGACATGCGGGAGGAACGTGTCGGCGCCGATGAGGACCGTGAGCGGTCGATCAGCCGGAGCATGGTCGGCGGGCGTCGCAGGAGTGGTCACGTGTGGTGAGGCCTATCTGTGCGGCGGAACGGGTCGCACGGTGCGGTGCATGCGCCCGACAACTGTACCCGAGCGGTTTCGGAGTGCCCGGGAGGCCGCGACGGTGATGCGAGTGCCCCGCCCGGCGGCGGGCGGGCGGGGCACTCGGCGGCGGATCAGCGCGTCTCGTCGAGGGGCGGGTCGGGAACCGGTGCCCCCTGCGCGGGACGCGGGGGACCGTCGACCCCGGCCGCGGCCGTGACGTCGGGCACCGCGGCGGCCAGGGCCGACACCACGAGCGCATCGTCGGATGCCGGAGCGTCGGCGCCCTCCCGTGCGTCGGCGCCGCGCTCCCCGTCGCCCGAGGCCGTCGCATCGTGCGCGGTATCGACGTCGGACGCGGCGCTCTCGAACTGCGACTGGTACAGACGCCAGTACGCGCCGTGGGTCGCGATCAGCTCGTCGTGGGTGCCCTGCTCGACGATGTCGCCGTGCTCCATGACGAGGATGAGGTCGGCGTCACGGATCGTGGAGAGCCGGTGCGCGATGACGAACGACGTGCGGCCTTCGCGCAGCGCCGCCATGGCCTGCTGGAGCAGCAGCTCGGTGCGGGTGTCGACCGAGGAGGTCGCCTCGTCGAGGATCAGCACCGACGGCCGGG
This sequence comes from Microbacterium sp. ZW3a, assembly GCF_057167165.1. Taxonomy (NCBI): domain Bacteria; kingdom Bacillati; phylum Actinomycetota; class Actinomycetes; order Micrococcales; family Microbacteriaceae; genus Microbacterium; species Microbacterium sp. ZW3a. The sequence goes on from NZ_CM169903.1 coordinate 3,015,091, forward strand.
CGACGAATGCGCGTGCGATCGTGATGAGCTGCTTCTCGCCCGCCGAGACGTTTGCGGCGTCTTCGTCGAGCACGGTGTCGTACCCGTCGGGGAGCGAGTGCACGAACTGGTCGACGCGGGTGGCCACCGCGGCCTCGACGATCTCGTCGTCGGTGGCCGACTCGCGGCCGTAACGGATGTTGTCGCGGATCGTGCCGGCGAACAGCCACGGGTCTTGCAGCACCATGCCCGTACGGGCGCGCACATCGTCGCGGCGGAGGTCGGCGATGTTCTGCCCGTCGAGGAGGATGCGACCGCCGTCGAGTTCGTAGAACCGCATGATGAGGTTCACCAGCGTGGTCTTTCCCGCGCCCGTCGGGCCCACGATCGCTACCGTCTGCCCCGGCTCCACGCGGAACGACAGGTCGCGGATGAGCGGCCGGTCGGGAGTGTAGGAGAACCGCACCGAGGCGAACTCGATGACACCGCGACCCTCGACGTGTGCGGGGGCGTCGGCGGCATCCGGGTCTTGCTCGTCGGCGTCGAGCAGCGCGAAGACGCGTTCGGCCGAGGCCGTACCCGACTGCACCACCGCGGCCATGCCGCCCAGCTGCGACAGCGGCTGCGTGAACTGCTGCGAGTACTGGATGAACGCCTGCACGTCGCCCAGGCGGATCTGCCCGCCCGCGACCATGAGACCGCCGAGCACCGCGATCCCGACGTACGTGAGGTTTCCGACGAACATCATGCCCGGCATGATCATGCCGGAGAGGAACTGGGCCTTGAAGCTGGCGTCGAACAGCTCTTCGTTCTCGACCTCGAACTTCTCGCGCGCGTCTTTCTCGCGACCGTAGACCTTGACCAGCGCGTGGCCCGAGAACGACTCCTCGACGCGGGCGTTGAGTCGGCCGACCTTCTTCCACTGCTCGCCGAAGGCCTGCTGCGACTTCGGGCCGATGACGCCGAAGATCACGGCCATGAGCGGCAGCGAAACGAGAGCGACGAGCGCGAGCTGCCACGAGATCGTGAACATCATGATGAGCACGCCGACCACGGTCAGCACCGAGGTCAGGGCGCTCGAGAGCGACTGCTGCATCGTCTGGGTGATGTTGTCGATGTCGTTGGTGACGCGCGAGATCAGCTCACCGCGCTGGACCTTGTCGAAGTACGACAGCGGCAGGCGGTTGATCTTGGCCTCGACGTCTTCGCGGAGGCGCCACATGGTGCGCACCATGATCACGTTGATCACGTAGCCCTGGATCCACGACAGCAGCGACGAGCCGACGTAGATCGCCAGCACCGTCACGATGACCATGCGCAGCGCATCGAAGTCGACGCCGGCCCCGACCTGGAAGTTGTCCATCGCCGAGACGATGTTGGCGATGTCGCCCTGACCGGCCGACCGCAGTGCCTCGACGACGGTGTCTTTCGGAGTGCCCGCCGGGAAGTTCTCGGCGAGACCGCGCGAGACGACGCCCTCGAAGATGATGTTCGTGGCGTCACCGAGGATGCGCGGCGCGAGCACCGCGAGCACGACGCCGAGCGCGCCGAGGACGGAGACGAAGGTGAACGACCACGCGTACGGGCGGAGCAGCCCGATGAGTCTGCGGAAGCTCGGACCGAACGCGGCCGCCTTGCCCGGCGCGACGCTGTTCCAGTCGCCCGAGTTCTGACGGGCCTGTTCGGCGAGTTCGAGCTCGGCGCGGTCTTCTTCGGTGAGGGCGTCGGGAGTGCTCATGCCTCCACCCCCAGCTGCGACTCGACGATCTCACGGTACGTGGGGCTGGTTCGCAGGAGCTCGTCGTGCGTACCCAGGGCCACCATGCGCCCGTCTTCGAGGACCACGATGCGGTCGGCTCCCGTGATCGTCGAGACGCGCTGCGCCACGACGATCTTGGTCACATCGGGCAACTCGTCCCAGAGCGCTTTGCGCAATCGCGCGTCGGTACTGAGGTCGAGCGCCGAGAACGAGTCGTCGAAGACGAGGACGCGCGGCCGGTGCACGATGGCCCGCGCGATCGCGAGGCGCTGTCGCTGGCCACCCGAGACGTTGGTGCCGCCCTGGGCGATGCGAGCCTCGAGGCCGCCCTCCATCTCTTGGACGAAGTCGCGCCCTTGCGCGATCTCGAGCGCGCGCCACAGCTCGTCGTCGGTCGCGTCTTCGCGGCCGAAGCGGAGGTTGGAGGCCACCGTGCCGCTGAAGAGGAAGGGCCGCTGAGGGACGAGACCGATTCCCCGCCACAGCCCGTCGAGATCGGCCTCGCGCACGTCGACGCCACCGATGCGCACGGCGCCGCCGGTCACGTCGAACAGGCGCGGGATGAGCGAGACGAGCGTCGTCTTGCCCGACCCGGTCGACCCGACGATCGCCACCGTCTCTCCGGGGGCCGCGGCGAAGGTGATGCCAGACACGACCGGCGCCTCGGCGCCGGGGTAGGCGAAGGCGACGTCGTCGAAGACCACCTCGCCCGGAGCGGGGAAGGCCGTCACGGGGTTCTCGGGGCGAACGAGGGTGGATTCGCTCTCGAGCACCTCGCCGATGCGCTCCGCCGAGACGGCGGCGCGCGGGATCATCACCGTCATGAAGCTGGCCATGAGCACGCCGCCGAGGATCTGCGCGACGTACTGGATGAAGGCGAACAGCGTCCCGATCTCGACACCGCCGGCATCGACCTGGATGCCGCCGAACCAGATGACACCGACCACGGTGACGTTCAGCACCAGCATCGCGAGCGGGAAGAGCAGCACGAAGAGCGAGCCCACCTTGCGGCCGACGACCATGATGTCGGTGTTGGCGTCGCGGAACCGCTCTTCTTCGATGCGCTCGCGGACGAACGCCCGCACGACGCGAACACCCGTGAGCTGCTCGCGCAGGATGCGGTTGACGGCGTCGAGCTTGACCTGGAAGCTCCGGAACAGCGGGACCATGCGGGCGATGATCAGGGCGACGGCCACCAGCAGCACGGGCACCGCGACGGCGATGAGCCAACTCAGCCCGACGTCTTGCTGCAGGGCCATGATGATGCCGCCGATGGCGAGCAGGGGCGCGCTCACGAGCATCGTCGCGCCCATCATCGCCAGCATCTGCACCTGCTGCACGTCGTTGGTGTTGCGAGTGATGAGGGAACCGGCACCGAACTGCGACAACTCTCGCTCGGAGAAGCCGCTCACGCGCTCGAACACGTCGCGGCGGATGTCACGGCCGGCCGCCATCGCCGCGCGCGCGGCGAAGTAGGTGGCGATCACCGACGCCGTGATCTGGCCCAGGGAGATGACGAGCATGATCGCGCCACGCGACCAGATGTAGCCCGTGTCTCCGCGGGCGACGCCGAGGTTGATGATGTCGGCGTTCAAGCGCGGCAGATACAGGGTCGCGAACGCGGACGCTGCCTGGAAGACCAGGATGGCGACGAGAAGCACGCGGTACCGCGAGAGGTAGCGGATGAGGAGTTTGCCGAGCACGAGGCCCCCCGGGAAAGGATCGAGCGCGGTCGCGATGACCGCGGAACATAGCCTGGCACGGACCTCCGACATCCGGGAGAGCGCTCTCTCCACCCCGGCATCCCGTGCCGTCTGTCGGCCGCGCCTCGTAGGCTGAATGCCATGCCTCATCTCCAGGCCGACGCCCCCGCCGACCGCTGGGTGCCCGTGACGGGTTCCCTGGGATTCCGCGGGCGACGCCACCGCAAAGCCGCCATCCGGATGCTGTTGTCACAGGCCAACCGGGCGACCGGCGCGACCGAGCGCCCGGGCGGCGGGATGTTCGCCTGGGTGGTGAGCCAGGCGGCTCCCCTGCTGATGCGACGCGCGGCGGGACGGGTGCTCGTGTGGGTGTGGAAGACCGAGCCCGACCTCCTCGTGGTGATGGCCCAGCTGCAGGAGATCACCCCGCAGCTGCGGGCCGCGCGGGCGATGATGCCGATGGAGTACGACGACACCGAGTCGTTCCGCAGCCCGTACCTGGGTGCGGGCGAGAAGCTCGCGATGCCCCTGCCGTCCGACCCGCGCACTCCCCCGTTCGCGACCTACACGTGGGACACCGGCGCGCACTTCGTCACCGTCACGGCGGTGTGCGGCGACCGCGAGCGATTCGGCACGGTGATCGCGGCCGTCGACGATCTCGCCCGCACCGTGCGGGTCGTCGACGAGATGCGGGTGGGCGAGTCCGCGACCGTGCTCCGGCTCGATCCCGCCTGACCTGGCGCGGGTCGATCGGCGCCGGCGGTCGATCCGCCGGGCTGCTGGCGCAGGGAGACCGTCACCCGCGGTTCTGCGGATCGCTCCCGCCCGGGGCCGGAGCCCGCAGTGCCGCCAACACGCGGTCGACATCGGCGCGTGTGGCCGGGCGCTGGTCCTCGTGTCCGCGCGTCGCGCGCTCGAGCACCCACGAGGCGAATGTCGCCGTGATGAGGCCCACGAGCACGACGCCACAAATCATCAGCAACACCGCCACGACGCGCCCTTCCACGGTGATCGGGGTGAAGTCGCCGTAGCCGACGGTCGTGATGGTGCAGAACGCCCACCAGACGGCATTGCCGAAGCTCGTGATGGTCGCCCCGGGCGCATGCCGCTCGGCCGAGAGAACGGCCAGCGACGCCTGCCAGATGAGAAGGAGGGCGATACCCGCGCCGTAGATGAGCATCTGGGCCCGCAGCGAGCTGCCGACGCTCTTGGTGAAGGAGGCCAACCGCGTGAACGCGCCGAGAAGCCGCACCGGGCGGAGGGTGGGGAGGATCACGACGAGAACGTCGAAGAGGTGCGACCGCACCCAGAGCCGCTTCGGGCTGCTCAGGAACAGACGCGCGAAGTAGTCGGTGAGGAACATCACCCACGTCAGCGCGACGACCGTCGAGCAGACGACCGACCACACCCCGACGAGGTCGCCGATCACCTGGAAGGTGTACGCGAAGAGGAAGGCCAGGGCGGCGATGGTGAGCGGCCAGTACGTCGCGCGCCCCCACGCGACGCTCGCACGGGTCTCGCCCCTCCTGCCTGCGATCGCGCGACGGAACGGCCCCGCGGTCACCGCCGCGTCCTCACCCTGAGCGCTTGTCGTCCTCGAGCCCATGAGTGAACTTTACGGCTCGGGATGCCGCCGCCCGCTCGACCCGCTGCGGGCTGGTCTGGGGAGAGCAGCGCCGCACCGCATGCCCGCGGTCATCCCGGCTCAGTCGTCGTAGGCGTCGTGCGGACGCCAGAGCACGACGTCGGTGGCGCGGCGCACGCGCGCACCGTGGCGCAGCGTGACGACCGCGCCCGTGGCTCCGGCGGCGAACACGCGGGCGCCCGGCCGCGACTGCCGCTCGGCCATGAGCTGACGCTCGAGGTCGTTCACGCGCCGCGCGAGCTCGTGCACGCGCTCCTCGAGGGCGAGCAGTCGCGCGATCGCCGGCAGGCTCATGCCCTCGCTCGACAGGCGCGCGACCTCCCGCAGCTGCTGCACGTGGCGGCTGGAGTAGCGGCGCGAACCGCCCTGCGTGCGCGCAGGCACGACGAGCCCGAGCCGGTCGTACTGCCGCAGCGTCTGCGGGTGCATGTTCGACAGCTCGGCCGCGACGGCGATCGCGAAGATCGGGGCGTCCTCGTCGAGTTCCTTGTCGGACACGGCCTCTCCTCTCTCGTCGATCGCCAGGCTCCTGGCATCCGATCATTCCGGATGCCAGGAGCCCCGCGTCACCGGCGCGCCTTGGCCATCAGGTCGGCGCGGGGGTTTTCTTTCGGTTCGAGCTCGTGGAAGCGCTCGAGCGCTTCGCGCGCGGCCTCGTCGAGGTGCGTGGGCACGGCCACCTGCACCTCGGCAAGGAGATCGCCCGTGCCCTTGGACGAGTGGATGCCACGACCCTTGACCCGCAACACCCGCCCGGACGGCGTGCCCGGGGCGACCCGCAGACGCACGGGTTCTCCGCCCATCGTGGGCACCTCGATCGTCGCGCCCAGCGCCGCCTCGGTGAAGGTGACGGGGACCGTCAGCCGCAGGTTGAGGCCGTCGCGCGAGAAGACCGGGTGCGGCCGCACCGCGACCGTCACGACGATGTCGCCGCTCTCGCCGCCGTCCGGCGACGGGCGGCCCCGGCCACGCAGACGGATCTTCTGGCCGTCCGACACCCCCGCGGGGACCTTGACCTTGAACGGGACGTTGTCTTCACCCTGCAGGGTGATCGTCTCGCCCGTGGCCGCGGTGACGAAGTCGAGCGTCGTGCGGGCCGTGACGTCGGCGCCGCGCTGCGGGCCGCCGAAGCCGCGGTAGCCGCCGGTCGTCTGACCGAACCGGCCCGACCCGAAGCCGCCCGCCTGCTGGTCGAACATCGAGAAGAAGTCGTCGAACCCGCCGGGCGGGGGACCCGACGCGCCGCCGCGCTGCTGCCCGAAGCGGCTGAAGACGTCGTCGAAGCCGCCTCCCGCGCCCGACCCCGGAGCGGAGAAGCGCGCCCCCGAGCCCATGGCCCGGATCTGGTCGTACTCCTCGCGCTGTTCCGGATCGTTCAGCACGGCGTACGCCTCGCTGATCTCTTTGAACTTCGCCTCGGCCTTGGCGTCACCCGGGTTCGAGTCGGGGTGGTACTGGCGCGCGAGCTTGCGGTACGTCTTCTTGAGATCGGCCGCACTCACGCTCTTGTCGACGCCGAGGACCTTGTAGAAGTCCTTGTCGAACCAGTCCTGACTCGCCATCGGTCCTCCTACTCGGCCGGCACGGCGACGACGACCTTGGCCGGTCGCAGCTCGGTCGAGCCGAGGCGGTAGCCCACCTCGACGACCTCGAGCACGGTGGCCTCGGTCACGCCCGGCGTGGGCGCCTGGAAGATCGCCTCGTGCTGCTGCGGGTCGAAGGGCTCGCCCGCGGTACCGAACGAGACCACGCCGAGCCGCTCGGCCACGGCGCGCACCTTGTCGCCGATGGCGGCGAAAGCAGTGCCCTCGACGAGGTCGCCGTGCTTGACCGCGCGGTCAAGGTCGTCCATGACGGGGAGCAGGCCCTTCACGGCCTCGCCCTTCGCGCGCTCGATCTCGCGTTCGCGCTGCTCTTCGGTGCGCCGGCGGTAGTTGGCGTACTCGGCCTGCAGGCGCTTGAGGTCGGTCAGCAGCGAGGCCTCCTTGTCGGTGGCCCCCTCCGCTGCGGCTTCGGGGGTCTGCTCAGCGCCGAGGATGTCCTCGATGGTCAGGCCCTCGGCATCCGGGGTCTGGTCCGACGGCGCGGGGCCGGAGGTGTTCTCCTCCGGCCCCGTCTCGTCAGGACCGGCGCCCGAGCCCTGGGGCTGTTCGTCGTCCTTGTGTGCCATGGCTTCTGTCGCTTACTTCTTGTCGTCGTTCGGCTCGTCGTCGACGACCTCGGCGTCGATCACGTCTTCCTCGGGGTTCGGCGTCTCACCGTTGCCGGGCTGGCCGACGTTCGGGTCGGCCTGCTCGCCCTGGGCCTGCGACGAGGCGTAGATGGCCTCGCCGAGCTTGCCCTGGCTGGCGTTGAGCTTGTCGAACGCGGTCTTGACCGCGTCGTCGTCGTCGCCGGCGAGGGCCGTCTTCAGCGCGTCGACGTCGGCCTGGACCTCGGTCTTGACCTCTTCGGGCAGCTTGTCTTCGTTGTCCTTGATCAGCTTCTCGATCGAGTACGACAGGGTCTCGGCCTGGTTGCGGGTCTCGGCGGACTCGCGGCGCTTCTTGTCTTCGGCCGCGTTCTCCTCGGCCTCGCGCACCATGCGCTCGATGTCTTCCTTGGGCAGCGACGAGCCGCCCGTGATCGTCATCGACTGCTCCTTGCCAGTGCCCTTGTCTTTCGCGGACACGTGCACGATGCCGTTGGCGTCGATGTCGAAGGTGACCTCGACCTGCGGGATGCCACGGGGAGCCGGCGCGATACCGGTGAGCTCGAAGGTCCCCAGCGGCTTGTTGTCGCGGGTGAACTCGCGCTCGCCCTGGAAGACCTGGATCGCGACCGACGGCTGGTTGTCGTCGGCAGTCGTGAAGGTCTCGCTGCGCTTGGTGGGGATGGCGGTGTTGCGCTCGATGAGCTTGGTCATGATGCCACCCTTGGTCTCGATACCGAGGCTCAGGGGGGTGACGTCGATGAGCAGGACGTCCTTGCGCTCGCCCTTGAGGACACCGGCCTGCAGGGCAGCGCCCACGGCCACGACCTCGTCGGGGTTGACGCCCTTGTTGGCGTCTCGACCGGTCTCCTTCTTCACCAGCTCGGCGACCGCGGGCATGCGGGTCGAGCCACCGACGAGCACCACGTGCGCGATGTCGTCGACCTTGACGCCGGCCTCACGGATGACATCCGAGAAGGGCTTGCGGGTGCGGTCGAGGAGGTCTTTGGTGAGGTCCTCGAACTTGGCGCGCGAGAGCGTCTCGGACAGCGACACGGGACCCGAGTCGGTGAGCGAGAGGTACGGCAGGTTGATGCTCGCCGACGTGGACGACGAGAGCTCCTTCTTGGCCTGCTCCGCGGCCTCCTTCAGGCGCTGCAGGGCGATCTTGTCGCCCGAGACGTCGACACCGGTGGTGTCTTTGAACTGCTTGATCAGGTAGTCGACGACGCGCTGGTCCCAGTCGTCGCCGCCGAGGCGGTTGTCACCGGCGGTGGCGCGCACCTGGATGGTTGAGAAGTCGTCGTCTTTGCCCACCTCGAGCAGCGAGACGTCGAACGTTCCGCCACCGAGGTCGAAGACGAGGATGAGCTCGTCTTCCTTGCCCTTGTCGAGGCCGTACGCGAGGGCCGCGGCGGTGGGCTCGTTGATGATGCGCAGCACGTTCAGGCCCGCGATCTCGCCGGCCTCCTTCGTCGCCTGACGCTCGGCGTCGTTGAAGTACGCGGGCACCGTGATGACGGCATCCGTCACCGAGTCGCCCAGGTACTCCTCGGCGTCGCGCTTGAGCTTCTGGAGGATGCGCGCCGAGATCTCTTGCGGCGTCCACTTCTTGCCGTCGACGTCGAAGCTCCAGGTGGTGCCCATGTGGCGCTTGACACTGGAGATGGTGCGGTCGACGTTGGTCACGGCCTGGCGCTTGGCGGTCTCGCCGACGAGCACCTCGCCGTCTTTCGTGTACGCGACGACCGAGGGGGTCGTGCGGAAGCCTTCGGCGTTGGCGATGACCTTCGGCTCGCCACCCTCGAGCACGCTCACGACGGAGTTGGTCGTACCGAGGTCGATTCCCACTGCACGGGGCATATGTGTCTCCTTGATCATGAGCCGGACGGATGCCACGACTCGGTGTTGATGAAGTCTGCTCGCGGGTTGAGCCGCGATGACTCAACGTTATCGCAGCCCCTCCGACGCGTCAAGCAGACTTGATATGTATCGGCTCAACTTCCGGCTGGCATGCCTGCGTGGCGGCGCCCATCCGCTGCGCTGCACGGCTACGTGCGCCCGATCGAGCCCCCTCGTCCCACTTATGGCTCGATCGAGCCCCCTCGTCCCACTTATGGCTCGATCGAGCCCCCTCGTCCCACTTATGGCTCGATCGAGCCCCCTCGTCCCACTTATGGCTCGATCGAGCCCCCTCGTCCCACTAATGGCAGACCATGTCCCACTTTGTGTCGCTTGGGAGCGCTCCACAGCGCAGTAAGTGGGACATGGTCGGGCGGCGGCGCGGCACAGGGCAGCGGCGGCGCGGCACAGGGCAGCGGCGGCGCGGAGGCGCGGCGAAGCGGCGGCGCGGCGCGGGGCCACGTGCGGCGCCCCAGCGAGCGAGCCCCGCCGCAACGACGACGCCCCCGCGACCACAGAGGTCGCGAGGGCGTCGAACCGGGGATGCCGCGGGGTCAGTCGCGATCGCGATCGCGGCGCTGCGGCCGGTCGCTGCGCTTGGCGGAGCGGCCGCCCTGGTCGAGACGCAGGTCGATGAGCTGGCCCGAGATGCGCGTGTCGGCGAGGCGGGCGATCGTGTCGCGCGAGAGGTCGGCGGGGAGCTCGACGAGCGAGAAGTCCTGGCGGATCTGGATCGCGCCGAAGTCGTTGCGGCGCAGACCGCCCTCGTTCGCCAGCGCGCCCACGATCTGACGCGGCTCGACGCGCTGTCGGCGCCCCACCGCGATGCGGTAAGTCGCGAAGCGGCCGTCGCGCTCGCGGCGCGGGCCGCCCTCGCGGTCGCCCCCCTCGCGGGGAGCGCGGTCGCGGTCGAAGCGCGGCTGCGAGATCGTCTCCTCTTCCATGAAGAGGGGAGTGTCACCCTGCGCGACCACGGCGAGCGCCGCGGCGACGTCTTGCTCGGGCACGTCGTGGTGGGCGACGTAGTGCGCGACGACGTCGCGGAACGTCGCGATCGCGGCGGTGTCTTCGAGGGCGGTGGTGATCGCGTCGTCGAAGCGGGTCAGGCGCGTGGCGTTGACGTCGTCGACGCTCGGCAGCGTCATCTCGGTGAGCGGCTGACGCGTGGCCTTCTCGATCGCGGTCAGCATGCGGCGCTCGCGCGGGGTGACGAAGCTGATCGCGTCGCCGGTGCGACCGGCACGACCGGTGCGGCCGATGCGGTGCACGTACGACTCGGTGTCGATCGGCAGGTCGTAGTTGACGACGTGGCTGATGCGCTCGACGTCGAGACCGCGGGCGGCGACGTCGGTGGCGACGAGGATGTCGAGCTTTCCGGACTTCAGCTGGTTGACGGTGCGCTCGCGCTGCACCTGCGCGACGTCGCCGTTGATGGCGGCGGCGGTGTACCCGCGGGCGCGCAGCTTCTCGGCGACCGTCTCGGTCTCGTTCTTCGTGCGGGTGAAGACGATCATGCCCTCGAAGTTCTCGACCTCGAGGATGCGCGTGAGGGCGTCGATCTTCTGCTGGTACGACACCACCAGGTACCGCTGCGTGATGCTCGCCGAGGTCGTGGTCTTGGTCTTGACCGTGATCTCTTCGGGGTTGTTGAGGTACTGCGCCGAGATACGGCGGATCTGCGCGGGCATGGTGGCCGAGAACAGCGCCACCTGCTTGTCGGACGGGGTGTCGGCGAGGATCGTCTCGACGTCTTCGGCGAAGCCCATCTTGAGCATCTCGTCGGCCTCGTCGAGCACGAGGTACTTCAGCTCGCTGAGGTCGAGCGTGCCCTTGTCGAGGTGGTCCATGATGCGGCCGGGCGTGCCGACCACGATGTCGACACCGCGACGCAGGGCCGACAGCTGCTGGCCGTAGCCCTGGCCGCCGTAGACGGGGAGCACCGAGACACCCTTGATGTGCGCGGCGTACTTCTCGAACGCCTCGCACACCTGCAGCGCGAGCTCACGGGTGGGCGCGAGCACGAGGGCCTGCGGGTTCTTGTGGCCGGTCTCCATCTGCGAGAGCACCGGCAGGGCGAAGGCGGCGGTCTTGCCGGTACCGGTCTGGGCGAGACCGACGACGTCGCGGCCCTGCAGGAGAACGGGAATAGTGGCGGCCTGGATGGCCGACGGGGTCTCGTAGCCGACGTCTCTGAGGGCCTTGAGCACAGCGGCATCCAGTCCCAGGTCGGCGAAGGTGAGCTGCTCGGGGGCGGTGTCCGCCTCGACGGAGGGGGCGGGGTTTTCGGATGCCATACCTCTACGTTACGCGGGTCCCGCGTCGCACCCGGGGAGCGGGGCCACGAACGGCCGCGGAACGGGGCGGACGCGTCCCGCACGGAGGCGGAACGGCGCCCGCCCCGCACGGGACGCGACCGGGGACCGGGGCGATCAGCAGAGCGTCGTCGAAGCGGTGCTGAAGCACAGCGTCATGCTGTGAAAGCTCGAGAACGTCGCGTCGCGACGCTCGTCCTCGCCCTTGTCGAGGTTCTGCAGCGTAAGCAGGTAGCCCATATCGTTCACCTCCCTCCTGTCATCGCCCACGCCCCAGCGGACGAGGGAAGCATGGTGTCGCGACCGCGCCGCGGCGGGATGCCGGGCAGCACGGCGGCGAGCGGGTCGGACTCGCCGTTCCGCTGACCGCGGTACGCGGCGAGGACCGCCAGGACACCCGCGGATCCGGTGGCGAGGTCGCACGATGCACGGAGCAGCCCATCGCCGGGGAAGGACGGCCCGATCGGGCGACGAAGCCCGTGCACGGCGAGCTCGCCCACGTGATGAGCCACGGCCCGGTCCACGGCGGCGACGTCGTCGATCTGATCGCGCACGTGGAGCAGAAAGAGAAGGAGCCCCGCCCGGCCATGGAACAGGCCGCTCTGAATGGCGAATCCCGTCATCGCCGTGCGCACGAGTCCGTCCAGAAGTTCCCGATAGCGGGCGCGCTCCGGGGAGTAGGGGAGCAGATCGGCGAGCACGACGCCGATCCCCGCCGATCCGGTCGCGAGATAGGGCATGGAGCGCCACCCCTCGTCGATCTGGAGTGAGCCATCCGGCGCCGGAACGAGCGCGACCAGGTCGTCCTCGAGGAGACGCTCGGCCAACCGCAGGTCGGCCGGATCACCCGTCCGCTCGAACAACCGCAGGGCGAAGAGGGCTCCGCCCGCTCCCCCGCTGAGCAGTCCCGCGCTGCCGGTGGCCACCGTCCCGGGCGGCGCGATCTCGCGCGCGGCCGCGCGGCGCTCCAGCAGTCGGGCGATCTCCCCGGCCTCGGACACCAGGGCGGGATCGTGCTCGGCCTCGCTGAGCAGCATGAGGCCGATGCCCAGATCGTCGTCGAGGTCGTTCCCCTCTCGCGCGCGAACCCGGTCCCGCACGGCGACCGCCTCCGCGTGGCGACCCGCGCGCCGCAGCACCCCCACGGCACCGGCGAGCCCGTCCAGCAGCCCCGGTACGGCGTCGTCGGACGCGGCGAGGGCGCGGTCGGTCCACGCCCAGAGGTCGGGCGGGATCGCCGTCCGGGCGGACTGCAGCGCCGAGATCACCCCGGCCGAGCCGTGCGCGAGGGAGAACGGCGCCCGGGAGAACTGCAGCGGGTCACCGGGCCAGAGGCGATCGTGGCGAGAGGGATCGGCGTCGGCGACCAGACGCGCGCCGACCGCGGCGATGACCCGGTCGAGCGCGCCCTCGGTCCCGTCCCGCAGGGCGACGAGCGCCGCCTCGGAGGCCTCCGCCTCCCCGCGGCCGGTGTCGGTCTCCGGCGCCAGGTGTGCCAGTACATCAGCCGCCCACGCGGCGGGAAGAGCGAACTCGCGTTGCGCGAGCTGGACCAGGTCGACCGCCTTGCGCGGATCCAGCGCGAGCAGCGGGGTCAGCGGCACGAACACGAACACCTCGACGCACGCGAGCGCATAGAGGTCGTGCGCGGCACCCCCGCGCCCGTCGGCCGGCGCGAACCCCGGCGCTCCGACGACCGGCGCGGCGTCCGCGGAGAGGGGACGGGCCATCTCGAGATCCAGCAGCACCACGTCGCCGCTTTCGCTGACCATGACGTTGCCGGGGTGCAGGTCGCCGTGCGAGTAGCCGGCGTCGTGCAGATCGGCGACCACCGCCCGCAAACGGGCCAGCACCCGCATCGCCCACTGCGCGTACGCGGCACGGTCGGCGTCGGTCGCGTCGGCACGCACCCTCGGGTTGCGCGCGACGACCTCCTTCTGCAGAGCCATGCCGTCGACACGGTCCAAGACCAGGAAGCGGTGTCCGTGGGCGGAGAAGGAGCGACGCACGCGCGCGAGTCCGGCGCTCGGCACCGCGCGCAGCACCTCCTCTTCGTCGCGCAGGCGCTGCACGGCATCCCTCCCGTCCGGGGTGTGACCGACGAATGGCCGGGCTTCCTTCACCACCACGGGGACGCCCTCATCGTCGGCCTCGTAGACCCCTCCCGCGTTCGAGTGGTGCAACGCCCGCGTCACCGTGGGAAAGCCCGGCGGCGGCGCGGTCTCCCTCAGCCGAGCGACGTGCGGACCGAGGAACTCCGGCACACTCACCCAGGACGGCGGCGTGAAGGCGGGTTCGCGCACGTCTTCGACGAGCTCGCCCGTGCGGGGGTCGCGGACGGCGGGCACGTCGAAGCCGTGGCGGCGGAGCGTGCGCGAGCGGAAGGCCCCGTAGCGCACCGACACCGGGCCCTCCCCCCACCGCACGTCGGTCAGCACGTAGGGGCCGGGCATTCCCCCCACGGCGCGGTCCAACGCGACGACGGCCTCGCGCAGGTCGTCCTCGTCGACGGGGTACACGGTGATGAACTTCCCGGATGCCGTGCGGTCGGCGTCCTTCGCCGACATGCGCCGAAGGGCTTCGGGGTGGGGCAGGTGCTTGAACGCCCATCGCCCGTCGAAGCACGCGGCGGACACCCGCGCGAGCACCTCGCGAGCACCCTGTTCCGCACTGCTCACGTGCACCTTCCATCCCTGCTCGGGGAGGGTCACTCCGGGAGGTGCCCAGAAGGACCACGTGCCGTCGTCCCGGTGCGTCCACGCCGTCCAGTCGAGGGCGCCCTCGGGGGCGTACGCCGGCTCGTCCGGGGCGGCGCGTCGTCGCGGCTCGTCGTAAAAGATCGGGTGAGCCGCGGCGAAGCGCGGGTAGATGGCATCCACGGGTCCTCCTGACGGTGACGGCGCCATTGTTGCGGTGCCGGCGCGCGGCCGCTGAGGATTCCGCCGCGCGCTGCGGCCCCCTCACGCGGGGGCGACGGGGAACGAGAGAAGACGTACACGACCTCGAGGGGAAGGACGAGAGGATGCCGGGCAACCGCCCCGTGTCGGAGGGATGACATCGACCCCGCGGGAGCCGCTTTCTCGATGCCGCCGCTCCCCAACGACCGCCCGACGGGCGATCGCGCGAATTCGTCCGATCGGACTAACCGGCGTCGCGATCCAGGCGGTGACGCACACCCCAGAGCGCGAGCTGGGTGCGGTCGGCGGTCCCGGTCTTGGCCAGCGCCGAGCGGACGTGCGACCGCACCGTGTTGACCGACAGGTGCAGTGCCAGCGCGATGTCGTCGTTCCCCGTGATCCCGCGGCTCAACGCCGCGACCACTTTTTCCTCCGCCGGGCTCAGGGTCGTCGCCTCCACCCACTCGGCCCGGCCGGGGCGTCGGCGCGCGAGTTCACGCAGCACGGGTGTCGTGACCCGGGAGGAGACGAGTGCCTCTCCGCGCGCGGCCGCGCGCACGGCATCCGTGAGCCTCTCGGTGTCGTGCCCCTTGATGAGGTACCCGACGGCACCGGCGTCCAGTGCCGAGAGCACGAACCGATCGCCCGCGTGGGAGGTCATGACGACGATCGCCGGGCCCCCCTTCGCGGTGGCGCCGAGCAGCCGGTACGTCGCCTCCAAGCCGCTCATGCCGGGCATCTGGAGGTCCATGAGCACCACGTCCGGGCGCTCCGCCACGCCGATGGCCACGGCATCCGCGCCGTTCGCCGCCTCACCGATGACACGGATGCCCTCGGCCTGGTCGAGCTGGATCCGTAGCCCCCGCCGAACCGTGCGGTTGTCGTCGACGATCAGCACGCGGATCGATCGCGTCCGGGGCATGTCAGCCTCGCCCGTCGGCCACGCGGGTGATCGCGGGCACCCGCATGCGCACGCGCCAGCCGCCGTCGGGGAGCGGACCCGCCGTCAACGCGCCGTTGACGAGGTCGACGCGCTCGCGAAGCGACTCCAGCCCCCACCCGAGCCCGAGGCCGGGAGCGGACGGCGCCGCGGCGCGGGCGGGGCCATTGGTCACGTCCAGGGTGAAGCCGCTGTCGTCGACCTCGATGCCGACCGCGACAGCGGCACCGGGCGCGTGCTTGGCCACGTTGGTCATGGCCTCCTGGACGACGCGGAGTGCCGTGGTCGAGACGACGGCGGGCAGGTCGCCGATGTCACCGCTCACGCTCACCGTCACCGGCGTCCCGCGCTCCTGCCAGAAGTCCGTGAGCTCCCCGACGGTGCGCAGATCGCGTGTCGACTCCGTCGGCGTGCCCCCGACGGCCCGCAGGTCGGCGAGCGCGCCATAGAGGCTCGCGGCGACGAAGCGCCCCTCGGCGCGGACGTCGCGCAGCAGGTCCATCACCTCGTCGTCGCGCCCCGCTCCGGTCGCGGCCGCGGCATCCGCGAGGACCAGCAACCCACCGAGATGCTGCCCCGCGACGTCGTGCAGCTCCTGCGCGATCCGTGCGCGTTCCGCCTCCTGCGCCCGCCGCACCCGCACCTCGTGCTCGTGCGTAGCGGCCTCGGCCTCGGCGCGTGAGGCGGCGAGGCGACGGGAACGACTCCCCCACCACAGGCCCAACGCCGCGCCGCCGACCATGATCGCGATGAACGCCGCGGCCTGGGCGGCGAGGAACGCCGCGAGGCGCGGGAAGTCGGCCCCGGTCGATGCCGCCCAGACGGTGATGGAGAGGAAGTGCGCCGCGCTGACACCCAGAACCGCGAGCGCGGCGTGACCGAGCGGTCGCCGTGCGGCGAAGAAGAACAGCGAGAGCGCGATCGGGATCTGCATACCGGTGAGCCACAGCGGGATGCCGAGAAGGAAGGCGAGCGAGAGGTAGGCGGCGAGGCTTCCCACGACGCCGATCGCCGGCCGCAGGGTGCTCACCGCCAGGCTCGACGCCTGGATCGCGCATCCCGCCAGGATGGCGGCGACCACCGCCGCGACGGGAAGCGGCAGGTTCCAGGCGCCCGGCCCCTCCATGACCAGCGCCACCGGATTCGACAGCACCTGGATCGCCACCGTGCCGAACACGATGCCGCCGAAGACGAACGGCGCCCGCGGGCTGTCGAGCACGCTGGCGATGCGGTCGTCGGAGTGCACCGGTGGCGGTGCGGGCGTCGAGACCGTCGTCGTAGGGACAGCCCGCGAACGGGAGACGGATCGGGTGGACATGCGGGTTCCTTCCGAGCACGGACATGCTCCCACGGCGGGCGACGCGAAGACGGCGGGCCCGTCATCCGTTCGGACGAAGTTTCCCCGAGTGCCCCCGGTGCGGTCAGATCGTGCCCGTTCATCGGCCGATCGGGCCGAAATCCGCGCTCTTCTGCGACCCGCCGTTCCTCGAGGCGGACCGTACTCCCCGACCCGGCGACGAGACGAGATCCCCCGGCCAACGTTCACCTTTTGTTCGCATCGGTCGCCCCGCGCGTTCGCCGTCCACCGACGGGGAACGCACTCGCCGCTCGACCCGCCCTCGCGCATGATCGCTCCGTCGCCGCCCTTCGGCGAGCACGCCCTCCCCGAGAGACCCGAAGCCATGGCATCCACCCGCACCGTGACGTCCGACGCCGCCGACACGACCTCCGCGCCCTCCGACGCCGTCGCCGAGACGGACGCTCCGCGCAGGCTGTCGCACCCCCGCGGCCTTTCCGACAACGTCTTCCGCGTCGGCGCGCACGGTGGCGGCGTCCTGGTGCTCGCGATCATGACGCTCGTGGGGATGTTCCTCGCCTACCGCGGAGCCCAGGCGATCGCCGTGGCGGGTCCGTCGTTCTTCACCGAGCAGGACTGGGAGCCCAACTCCGGCAGGTTCGGCATCGCCGCCGTTCTGTTCGGAACCGTGGCCATCGCCCTCATCGCGATCTCGGTCGCTCTGCCCCTCGCGATCGGCACGGCGACCTACATCTCGGAGTACGCCCCGGACGGTCTCCGGCGCATGCTCATCGGGACCGTCGACCTGATGGCGGCGATCCCGTCGGTCGTCTACGGCCTGTGGGGGTTCTTCTGGCTCGAGGGGAACGTCATCCCGGTCGCCCAGTGGATCTCGACGTACCTGGGATGGATCCCGATCTTCGCGGTGCCGCAGTTCGACCCCGGCGACCCGCTGGCGACCCCCACGGTGTTCACCGCGTCGGCCTTCCTCGCGGGTCTCGTCGTGGCGATGATGGTGGCCCCGATCGCCGCGTCGATCATGCGCGAGGTGTTCAGCCAGGCTCCCGTGGGCGAGCGCGAGGGTGCGCTGGCGCTCGGCTCCAGCAAGTGGGGCATGATCCGCAACGTCGTCTACCCCTTCGGGTTCGGCGGGATCGTCGGCGGGACGATGCTGGGCCTCGGCCGCGCCCTCGGCGAGACGATCGCGGTGTACATCGTGATCAGCCCGATCTTCGTCATCAACTGGCACGTGCTCTCGACGGGCACGAACTCCATCTCGTCGCTCGTGGCCCTGCGCTACGGAGAGGCGTCGGAATTCGAGCTCTCGGGCCTCATGGCCGCAGGGCTCGTGCTCTTCCTGATCACGATGGCCGTCAACTTCCTGGCGGGCATCATCATCCAGCGTTCGCGCTCGGGCGCGGCGAGCTGAGGTTCCCCATGACGACCATCCATGACACCGCGCGACCGGACGCCCCGGCGACGCCCACGCGGCGCACGTCGCTCCCCGCGCGCTCCGGGGGCCACGATGCCCACCCCGAGCAGCAGCGCACCCTCGCGCGCATCCGCCGGGAGGACATCCTCCGTATTGTCGGCGCCGCCGTCGCGGCGGTGGGAGCGACCGCCTGGCTGTTCACCCAGGTACTGCCGATCGAGGGCGGACTGCCCTTCGTCCTCATCGCGTACGGGCTGTTCCTGCTCTTCTTCGTCGTGCTGATCAGCTTCGACGACGACCGGGTGACGATCACCGACCGCGTCTGGTCCGTGGTCATCCACTCGGCCGCCCTCGTGCTGCTCCTCGCGCTGGCGGTCGTGGTGGTGTTCACGCTGGTCCGCGGGTCGGATGCCTTCCTCCAGCTGAACTTCTGGACGCAGGACCTGTCGCTCGCCGGGCCGCTCGACCCGCTCACCACCGGCGGCATGCTCCACGCCGCGCTCGGGACGCTCATCATGATCGCGTTCGCGCTCGCGATCGCGATCCCGCTGGGTCTTCTGACCGCGGTCTTCCTGGCCGAGTTCCCCTCGCCGTTCAGCCGGGTCGTGCGGACCGTGTGCGAGGCGATGACGGCGCTCCCCTCGATCATCTGCGGCCTGTTCATCTACGCGACCTACATCCTGACCTTCGGCTTGGACAAGTCGGGGTTCGCCGCGAGTCTGGCCATCACGATCATGATCCTGCCGATCATCGTGCGCTCCGCCGACGTCGTGCTGCGCCTGGTTCCGCAGACGCTGAAAGAGGCATCGCTGGCGACCGGCGCCTCGCACTGGCGCACCATCTGGCACGTCGTGCTGCCGACGAGCAAGTCGGGACTCATGACGGCGATCATCCTCGGGACCGCGCGCGGCATCGGCGAGACCAGCCCGGTGCTGCTCACCGCCGGCTACACGACGTTCATCAACCTCAACCCCTTCTCGGGTCCGATGGTGTCGCTGCCGTTCGCGACGTTCACGCTCGTCAAGAGCCCCGAGGCATCGCAGATCGCGCGCGGCTTCGGCGCGGCCGCCGTGCTCATGGTGCTGGTGTTCGCGCTCTTCCTGCTCGCCCGCATCCTGGGCGGCAAGGGAGCGGGCCAGCTCTCCCCGCGCGGTCTCGCCCAGGCCCGCGCCGCCTCGGCCCGCGACGCGGCTCGCTTCGAGCGCCGCTCCGCCGACCCGACCGTGGATGCCACGGCAGCCCCCGCCGCACGATCCGACGGAGCCCCTTCATGAACCGCTTCCGCCTCTCGCTCGTGGCCGCGGCCCTGGGCGTCATCCTGATGGGCCTCGGCGTGTTCGGCACGCTCACGCCGGCGCAGGCCGTCGGCACCGTGCACGCCCCGATCGTCGGATCGGGCTCGACCTGGTCGGCGAACGCGCTCCAGCAGTGGATCCGCAACGTGTGGGCGAACTACCAGTGGAAGATCACCTACACCGAGTCGGGGTCGACGCAGGGCCGCAACGACTTCGCGAACGGCTCCGCCGACTTCGGCGTCAGCGAGATTCCCTACGCCATCTCGAACAGCAACGAAGCCGACGTCCGCCCCGCGCGCGGGTTCGCCTACATGCCGATCGTCGCCGGTGGCACCGCGTTCATGTACAACCTGCAGATCGGCGGCAAGCAGGTCACCAACCTGCGCCTGTCGGGCGAGAACATCGCCAAGATCTTCACCGGCGCCATCACGGTGTGGAACGACCCCGCCGTGCAGGCCGACAACCCGCAGCTCGCGCTCCCGGCGACACCGATCGTGCCGGTGGTCCGCTCGGACGGCTCGGGCACGGCGGCGCAATTCAGCATGTGGATGCGCCAGGAGCAGCCCGCGGTGTGGGACGCCTACTGCGGCAAGGTCGGGCGCCCGTTCGTGAACGGGCACTGCGGCGTCACGAGCAACTACCCCACGGTGCCCGGCAGCGGGTTCGTGGCGCGCTCCGGCGCCAATGGCGTGGCGGGGTACGTCGCCCAGGGGCACGCGGTCGGCGCGATCACGTTCGTGGAGTACTCGTACGCGCTGAACGCCCGCTTCCCCGTGGTGAAACTGCTCAACAGCGCCGGGTACTACACCGAGCCGACCGCGCAGAACGTCGCCGTCGCGCTGCTGTCGGCCCAGATCAATCAGGATGCCGGGTCGACGGAGTACCTCACCCAGGATCTGTCGCGCGTGTACACGTCGAGCGACGCGCGCACGTATCCCCTGTCGAGCTACAGCTACATCATCCTGCCCACCGCCGAAGAGTCGAACTTTACCGAGGACAAGGGCCTGACCCTGGGGGCGTTCGGGGCCTACTTCCTGTGCGAGGGCCAGCAGCAGGCCGAGACGCTCGGCTACTCCCCGCTTCCGGTGAACCTGGTGACGGCGGCACAGGGCCAGCTCGACCGCGTCCCCGGCCGAGACCCGGCCGACTCGCGGTTCTCGGTGGCCTCGTGCAACAACCCCACGCTCGACCCGTCCGACCCGAACGGCAACGCGCTGGCGAAGACGGCTCCCTTCCCCGAGGAGTGCGACCGCGTCGGCACCGTGCAGTGCAGTCGCGGCACGGGCGGGGCGCGCGACGTCGCGACGGGCCCGACCTCCTCCGACCCCGCTGCCGCGGAGGCGACCGGCGGTGACGCTGCCCTCGCCGCGGCCGCCGCGGCGGGAAGCGCCGGCGCCGCCGCAGCCGGCACCGCTGCGGCACGCGCCGGCGGCACACGCCTGAGCGCCGACGTCACGCTCGCGAATGCGACACCGCAGACCCTGCCGGTAGCGGCGTCGGGAATCCTCCCCGCCCTCGCGCTCGGCGCCGCGGCCGTCGGCCTCGTGGTCGCCGCCGTCGCTCCGCCGCTGTGGGCCGCACGCGCCCGGCGCACCCGGCGCCGTTTCCCCCTCGATCGGAAGACGACATGACCCGCTCCCTCTCGCGCCGCCCCCGCATCGCCACGGCAGCGACCTTCGTGGTGGCCATGTGCCTCGGCCTCGGCGTCGCCGCGACCCCGCCGGCCTCGTCGCCCGCGACGGCCGCGACGACCGCCGAGACCGGCTCGGCGGTGACCGTCGCGTGGGCGGGCGGCAACGACCCGGCGGTGCAGAAATACCAGGTCGATCACAAGAAGATGCTCACCGACGCCTCGGGCGCCGACGCCGGCAGCGGGCACTGGGACGACTTCAAGAATCTGAAGGTCACGGTGTCGAAGACCGCCGGCCTGCGCGACGAGGCGGTCGTGGTCACGGCGACGGGGATGGCGCCGACGTCGTTCTGGAACGGATATCCGCATCTGCCGAGCAACTTCCTCCAGCTCATGCAGTGCTGGGGCGATGACCCGCTGGCCGCGGACTTCGCCGAGACGTGCCAGTTCGGCGCGTGGTCGCAGGGGACGGGGAACGACGACGCCGCAAGAAAAATGGGCGCGGTCCTTGAGGGGCGGTTCGCGAGCACGCGCATGGCGGGCGCCTACGACGGTACCTCCGACGACGGCCTGGTGCCTTTTCGCACCGTCGCGGGTGTGAAGTCGAAGCCCGAGCAGATCAACCCCTCAGGCCACATAACCACCATCACCGGTACCGCACGCTTCTACTCGGCGGCGAACTCGAACGAACAGCCGATCGCGTACGTGGGTGCCGACGGGGCGCGAACTCCCTTCACGGTGCAGACCGCCGGAACCCAGCCATATCTCGGTTGCGGCAGCGCGCAGCGGACGCGCTGCTGGCTCGTCATCGTGCCGCGCGGCGTCCACTCGGGCGAGCGGGCCCACGACGACCCGACGACGCTCACCTGCGTCCCTTCCGGGGGACCCGGCGGCCGACCGCACGGCGAACAGATGGCGACCCAGATCGGTTCGCCGGTCCACCCCGACTGCGGGTTCTTCGACAACCGCCTCGTCGTGCCGCTGGACTTCGCCTCGCCGACCTCGGGGTGCGCGTCCGGGGCGCCCGAGTCGCGGCTGGTCGGCAGCGAACTGCTCGCCGAAGCCATGAGCTCGTGGCAGCGCGGGCTGTGCGCCAGCGTCGGCACCGCCTACAGCCTCACCACCAGTTCGGGCGGCGTCACCCGCGACCAGTTGCTGACCGGACGCGCGACGGCCGCGGTCACGGCGAATCCGATCACCGCCGACACCGTCGCGGAAGCGAACAGGGCTCTGGTCGACGAAGCACGGGTCCGCTACGCGCCGGTCGCCAATGCGGCGCTGACCGTGTCCTTTGTCATGTCGAGGCTGCAATCCACCCTGGATGAACCCCCGCGGGTCGTGGTGTCGCGCGACATCAAGATCACTCCTCGCCTGCTCGCCAAGGCCCTGACGCAGTCGTACAACCACGATGTTCCGTGGCTCGACGGGCGACCGCGGGTTCTCCCGCTCCCCGCGAACCCGCTGTTGCTCGCGGGCGGGCGCGACGTGGCGGATCCGGAGTGGTTCGCGCTCGGCAATCCCGCGCCCCTGGATCACTCTGGACACTTCGTGGTCACCGGCCCGCAGGGGGAGGATGCGACGCAGGCGCTGTGGCGCTACATCCAGGCCGACGCCGATGCCGCCGCCTTCCTCCGCGGGGAGCCCGATCCCTGGGGCACGCGCATCAATCCGTACTTCCTGCCGGCGGGGCACCCCGACGCGAAGGGGGGCGGGCTCGCGTACGACCTGTCGCGCGATCCGATCGACACCGTCCCGCGCGCCGACCAGACGCGGTTCCCCGAGGCCACCACGCCAGCGGAGGAAGAGGAACTCACGACCAGATACCGCGGGCTCCAGGTCGACTCGGTGGGGATGATGCCGTACTCCGAGAGCTTGACGGCGAACGCCGCGCGCATCGCCCGCACCGACACGAAGTTCACGAACCAGTGGGATCCCAATAAGGACAACGGGGCCGCGTCGCCCACGGGAGGCTGGGTGCCCGTGCTCCCCCACATCGGGGGAAACCGGTTCACCCTCGGGCCGACCGATGCCGCCTCCGCCGCGCGGTTCGCGCTCGACAGCGCCGCCCTGCCCCTTCCCCTCGCCGCGCGCACGAGCAAAGACGACGTCGCCTCAGCGCGCACCTGGGTCGCCCCGACCGCTACGACGATCGGCAACGCCGCCCGAACCCTCACGGGCAGCGACCCCGAGACGCTGCCACAGATCGACCCGCGCACCGTCGGCGCGGACGCCTACCCGCTCACGGTTCCGCTCTACGCGGCGGTCAACGTCGCCGACCCCGCGCTGGATACCGCGCAGCGCGCGCGCCTCACCGAGTTCCTGGCGTACGTCGAGACCACCGGGAACCGCCCCGGCTTCGCCCCGGGCGACCTGCCGGAGGGGTTCGCCCCGCTCACCGACAGCCAACGGGCGCAGAACGCCGCGGCGCGAGAGAGGATCACGAACGAGGTTCCGGCCGAGCCCCTCCCCGCGTCGAGCGGGGGCACGGCGCCTGCCTCCGGGACAGCCGGGCCGCCGGCCGTGGTCGCACCCGGCGCCGCGGTACCGGCGACACTGCCCGCCACGGCCACCGGGACGGCGGCGGCCGCCCCCGCCGCCGCGGCCGCCGGTGCACCCTCGAGCGGGGCGCAGCCCGTCCTCGGGGGCGCGCTGATCGCCGGGATGGCGGGGCTCATCGCCGCGCCGTTCCTCCTGCGTAGGAGGACGCTCGGCGGCTGAGCACCGAACACCCACAGACATTTCGTTCGTCCCCGCGAACGAGAGCGGCCCCCCACCAGAACCGGAAAGTCACAGGTGAGGGGCCAGGCCCCACGCAGGGCGCCATAAGGGGAAACACTAACCCAAGGAGAAGTTGCAATGCAAACGAACACTCGTCGTCGCGCCGTCGTCGCCGCTGCCGCTGCCGCGGCCGTCGCGCTCGGTGCGTTCGGTGCGGCCGGTGCCGCCAACGCCGAGCCCGTCGGCTCGCCGACCTTCCGCTCGCTCGCGGGCGTCGGTTCCGACACCACGCAAGACCTGTACAACGGTCTGAGCCAGGTCATCACGAACGCCGGCGGCACCAAGCTGCTCGGCTCGTACAACGCCACCAACCCCACCACGGGTGCGGTCAACGACCCCATCACCACCAAGAGCGGTGGCACCACCTTCGACCGCCCCAACGGCTCGAGCCAGGGTGTGTCGGCGCTGAAGTCGGCCAAGGACACCACCACGGTCTTCCGCGGCAAGAACCTCGTCAGCACCGATGTGCAGTTCGCGCGCTCCTCGAGCGCGGCGAGCTGGGTCTCCGGCGGCACGTACTCGTACATTCCGATCGCGCTCGACGGCGTCACCTACGCCAAGAACGCCGCCGGCGCCGCACCGAGCAACATCCCGCTCGGCACGAGCGCCGGCCAGGACACCGACGGTGACGGCATCCTCGACCTGACGCTGCGCAACATCTACACGCGCAACGCCACCACGACGCTCGAGAACGCCGCTAACACCACCTTCACCGTCGGCAACCAGGCCTCGAATGCCCAGATCGTGCCGTTCAAGCCGCAGTCCGGCTCGGGCACCCTGTCGTTCTGGACCAGCACGATGGGCGGTTCGCTCGGCTCGATCGTGTCGGACTCCTACACCGACGGCTCGGGCTCGCACCAGGTGCAGGAGCACGACGGGGCGGTCACGGCGGCGGTCACCAACGCCGTCGTGCCCTTCTCGATCGCGCAGCACATCGCCCAGGGCAACAGTTCGACGCTGCTGACGTCGTACAACGTCACGGTCGCCGACCGTCGTGACGGTGCCGTGCTCGGTCAGGTCAACGGCGTCGCTCCGCTCGCCTCGGGTGCGCTGAACACCGCGTTCCCGGTCGTGCGTCCGGTCTTCACCGTCGTGGAGTACGCCGAGCTGGCGACCAACACCACCCTGCGCAACACCTTCGAGGGCGCCACGGCCGCGGCCTACACGGCCACGCGCCTGAGCGACCCGTCGAAGCTCGTCATCAAGGACTTCGGCTTCGGCGACCTCGCCGGCGGCGTGACCATCGGCGCCACCACCTACAACCCCGGTGACACCACCTCCTTCCGCGCCAACTGATCCCGTGGGCGGCTCCGGCCGCTCCCACACCGGTGGCATCCGCCCTCCCGGCGGGTGCCACCGGCCCACGTCTCGTCTCGTTCCGTTTCCGCACCCGCGCTCCTCTACCCGAAAGAACCCGCATGAAACGCTCCCGCAGCCTCCTGGCCGCCACGCTCACCGCCGCCGTGGCCCTGTCCGCTCTCGTCGCCGCGAGTCCCGCCACCGCCGCGACCCTGAACCCCTCCAACGAGATCAACGGCGGCGCCTACACCTTCACGATCGCCCCGTCGAGCGCGTCCGGAATCGACCCCGACGCCGGAGAGTCGGTGCTGAAGCTCGGTATCGCGTCGCTGAAGGTCGACACGGGCTGCCCCGAGGGATACCGCGCGTCGTCGCGGACCTACATGGTCACGCCTGACGGTATCGAGACCGCCGTTGCCCTCATACGCACGGACCAGTCCGCCGCGACCTGGGGCCTGCAGGGGAAGCCGATCACCCTGAGGGGCGATTTTGGGGCGTCGTTCGAGCACTTGAACGACACGACCTTCCCGACCGGGATCAACCGTCTCGTGATCACGTGCGACCCCGAGATCGGCGACACCTCGAACCCGATCGGCGATTCGAAGTACTTCGTGGCCTTCATGGAGGTCGACCGCGCGGAGATCTGGTGGAAGCAGGTCCCGCGCCCCGTCACCACGCCCGACCCCCAGACCGCCACCAGCACCACGCTCGCCGCCTCGGGCACCTCGGCCACCGCGACGACCCTCTCGGCCACCGTCGCTCCCGCCGCCGCCACCGGCACGGTCGCCTTCACCCAGAACGGCACCGCCATCGGTGAGGCCCAGGTCACGAACGGTGTCGCGACGTGGAGCGCGACCGGTCTGACCGCCGACACCGAATACACGTTCGGCGCGCAATACCTCGGCGACTCCGCCCACCTGACGTCGACCGCGACCGCCATCAACGTCCGCACGGCCGCCGCCCCCGTCGTGATCGACACCGCCGAGACCGGCGTCACCGTGTCGGTGCCCGCGGCATCCACGGCCCCCGAGGGCCTGAAGATCACCGCCTCGCCGAGTTCGGTGCAACTCCAGGGCCCGACCGAGCGCGCTGTCGGCCAGTCGTGGGTCGCCACGGGCTCGCTCGGCACCGTCACGGTCACCGACGCGCGCGCCGACGGCTCGCGCACCGCGTGGTCGCTGTCGGGACAGTCCTCCGTGTTCACCTCCTCGGCCGGCACCATCGGCGCGAGCGCCCTCGGCTGGACGCCGTCGCTCCAGAGCGGTCCCGGCACCGCGGGAGCGGCATCCACCGATCTCTCCTCCGCCCGCCCCCTCGTCACGGGCGGTGCCACGACGGGGAACCCCGTGACCACGTCAGCGGCCGCGGCCCTGACGCTCACGGTTCCGCCCGCGACCGCCGCCGGCGACTACACCGGCAAGCTCACGCTCACCCTCATCTGAGCACCCGGTGTCCCGCCCCGCCCCGCGGGGCGGGACACCTCCTCTCCCGACCCCCACCCGAAAGCCCGATCCCATGACCCGTCGCCTCCCGCTCGCCCTGGGCCTCGTCACCGCGGGTCTGGCCGCTCCCACACCTACCATCACTCCCTCTCGTTCCGTTTCCGCACCCGCGCTCCTCTACCCGAAAGAACCCGCATGAAACGCTCCCGCAGCCTCCTGGCCGCCACGCTCACCGCCGCCGTGGCCCTGTCCGCTCTCGTCGCCGCGAGTCCCGCCACCGCCGCGACCCTGAACCCCTCCAACGAGATCAACGGCGGCGCCTACACCTTCACGATCGCCCCGTCGAGCGCGTCCGGAATCGACCCCGACGCCGGAGAGTCGGTGCTGAAGCTCGGTGTCGCGTCGCTGAAGGTCGACACGGGCTGCCCCGAGGGATACCGCGCGTCGTCGCGGACCTACATGGTCACGCCTGACGGTATCGAGACCGCCGTTGCCGTCATACGCGAGAACCAGGCGGCTGCCCTCTGGGGCCTGCAGGGGAAGCCGATCACCCTGACGAGTGTCTACGGCGCGAACTTTCGAGCGCTCGACGAGCGCACCTTCCCGACCGGGATCAACCGTCTCGTGATCACGTGCGACCCCGAGATCGGCGACACCTCGAACCCGATCGGCGATTCGAAGTACTTCGTGGCCTTCATGGAGGTCGACCGCGCGGAGATCTGGTGGAAGCAGGTCCCGCGCCCCGTCACCACGCCCGACCCCCAGACCGCCACCAGCACCACGCTCGCCGCCTCGGGCACCTCGGCCACCGCGACGACCCTCTCGGCCACCGTCGCTCCCGCCGCCGCCACCGGCACGGTCGCCTTCACCCAGAACGGCACCGCCATCGGTGAGGCCCAGGTCACGAACGGTGTCGCGACGTGGAGCGCGACCGGTCTGACCGCCGACACCGAATACACGTTCGGCGCGCAATACCTCGGCGACTCCGCCCACCTGACGTCGACCGCGACCGCCATCAACGTCCGCACGGCCGCCGCCCCCGTCGTGATCGACACCGCCGAGACCGGCGTCACCGTGTCGGTGCCCGCGGCATCCACGGCCCCCGAGGGCCTGAAGATCACCGCCTCGCCGAGTTCGGTGCAACTCCAGGGCCCGACCGAGCGCGCTGTCGGCCAGTCGTGGGTCGCCACGGGCTCGCTCGGCACCGTCACGGTCACCGACGCGCGCGCCGACGGCTCGCGCACCGCGTGGTCGCTGTCGGGACAGTCCTCCGTGTTCACCTCCTCGGCCGGCACCATCGGCGCGAGCGCCCTCGGCTGGACGCCGTCGCTCCAGAGCGGTCCCGGCACCGCGGGAGCGGCATCCACCGATCTCTCCTCCGCCCGCCCCCTCGTCACGGGCGGTGCCACGACGGGGAACCCCGTGACCACGTCAGCGGCCGCGGCCCTGACGCTCACGGTTCCGCCCGCGACCGCCGCCGGCGACTACACCGGCAAGCTCACGCTCACCCTCATCTGAGCACCCGGTGTCCCGCCCCGCCCCGCGGGGCGGGACACCTCCTCTCCCGACCCCCACCCGAAAGCCCGATCCCATGACCCGTCGCCTCCCGCTCGCCCTGGGCCTCGTCACCGCGCTGCTGCTCGCCGGATCGGCGGGCGCTCCCGCCCACGCCGCCGACGACGATGTCACGTGGAGCGTTCAGCCCTCCACTCCCGCGGGCCCCGACGGTCGCGCGGCACTGTCCTTCCAGGTCTCCGCGGGCACCGTCATCACCGACTGGGTGGCCGTGACCAACTACTCCGCGGCTCCCGCCACCTTCCGCGTCTACGCGGCGGATGCCAGAACCGACTACGACACGGCCGCGTTCACGCTCATCAACGCCGACGCCGCCTCCACCGACCTCGGCGCCTGGACCGCGGTAGCCGGGTCCAACGCCGTCTGCACCCCCGAGGACGTCGCCTGCATCGCCGCGATCGGCACCACCGTGACCCTCGACCCCGGGGCCCGCGCCGACGTGCCGGTGACGATCACGGTCCCCGCCGACGCGACCCCCGGAGACCACTCCGCCGGCATCGTCGCCTCTCTCGTCAGCACCGCATCGGCCCCCGGCGGAGCGGGTGTGTCCCTCGAACAGCGCGTCGGCACGCGCGTCTACGTGCGGGTCGGCGGTGCCCTCGCTCCCGCCCTGTCGATGCGCGGGCTCGTCGCCGGCTACACCCCGGCGAACCCGTTCTCGGGAACGGCGTCCCTCGACGTCGATCTGGCCAACACCGGCAACACGCGCGTCTCGGCGGCGCCGACCGCGACGCTCACCGGGCCGTTCGGCATTCCGCTGGCCTCCGTCCCCCTCGCCGTGGTCGACGACATCGTGCCCGGCGGCGTGGCGCACGTGTCCGCCGAGCTTCCCGACGTCCCCCCGCTCGTGCTGCTCTTCGCCGATGTGCGGATCTCCCCCACCGCGGCCACCGGCGCCCTCCCGGGTGACCCGCTGCCGGCGGTCGTCACCGGATCCGTCATCGCGTGGGCCGTGCCGTGGCTGGTGCTCCTCGTCCTCCTCGTGCTCGCCGCCCTGGTCGCCCTCGCGATCTGGTGGCGCCGGCGCGCACGCGCCCGCCTGGCCGAAGACATTGCCGCCTACGCCGACATCGTGCGGGCCGAGGAGCGCGACGCGGCTGCGCGGGCCTCCACCGACGCCTTCGAGGGCACGAAATGACGACCTCCCTCCGGCCCGAACGAAAGCGACCCCGCCACATGCGTGCACCGCACCCCGCCCCGCGATTCTGGGCGGCCACCGCCCTGGCGGTCGGGCTCACCACCTCCGCCATCGCGGGAAGCGCCGTCGCGTGGGCCGCCGACTCGGACACGAGCGACATCGTCGTCTCGGTGCCCTCGCCGACCCCCACCACCGTGCGGCCGTGGTCGCCGTCGCCGGCGCCGAGCGTGCCGGTCGCCGCGCCACCCGCGTCGGCACCGGGGAACGTTCCGCCCGCCGCGATTCCGCCCGCGAAGGCCTCGACCTCGGCGGTCACCACGCCCGCCACGGGGGCGGCATCGGGCGCGAGTCAGCCCGCCGGACCGGCGACCGAACCCGCGATCTCGGCGACGCCCGCGACGACGGGCGAGAAGGCGGCGACCGATCGCGAGAACTACACCCTCGGCGACCAGGTGACGGTGAGCCTCGACGGCTTCCGCCCGGGTGAGAAGGTGCAGATCCTCCTCTACTCGCAGTCGCGGACGATCGGCAACGTTCCCGCCGATGAGGCGGGGCGCCTCTCCCACACCTTCACACTGCCCGACGACCTGCCCGTCGGGGCCCACACGCTGCAGCTCACCGGCTGGGAGTCCCAGCGCATCGGTCTCGCCCCGATCTTCGTGACGGCTGCCCCCACCTCCGACCTCGCGGCCCAGGGCGTTCCGGTGTGGATGTGGTGGGTCGGCGGCGGGCTCGGCGCGCTGCTCCTCGTCGCGGGAGCCTGGTGGGCATTGCGTGCTCTGCGCGCTCCCGCGCCGGTCGAGGGAGCCGTCGCGTGACCGACACGACGGAGGCGTCGACGGATGCCGCGACGACCGAGGTCATCGCGCCCGCGCGTCCCGCGACCCGTCACGACGCCGAGGCTCCGTCGCGCGCATCGCGCCGCCCCCTCCCGTCGCTGACGTCGCTGCGCCCGTCGCGCGCGGGACGGCCGCGTCCGCCCGGGCCCCGACGGCCCCGCCGACCGAAACTGCCGCTCCCGAACCCGCCGCAGCGCGCCCCGCGCGACGAGCGGTGGTGGATCGGTGTCGTCGTGCTCACGGCATCCCTCGTCTTGCTCTCCTTCGTCGCGCACGCCGCCGTCTTCTCGACGCTGCAGCACCACCGCGCCCAGACGATCGCCTACGACGGGCTTCGTACCGCGATGGCGAAGGGAACCGCACCGGTGAACCAGATCCAGGTGGCCCCCGGGCAGACCATCGAGACCGGCTCGATGAACCCCGTGGGGACGCCGGTCGGTCTGCTCGAGGCGCCCGCGATCGGATTGAGCGAGGTGATCCTCGAGGGTACGTCCGGAGACACCCTGCGCTCGGGCATCGGACACCGCCGTGACAGCGTCATGCCGGGACAGCCGGGGACGAGCGTCGTGCTCGGCCGCCAGACGACGTACGGAGGTCCGTTCTCGCAGCTGTACCGGCTGCAACCGGGCGACGACGTGCGCGTGACCACCGGCCAGGGACTCCACACCTACCGGGTGCTCGGTCTGCGTCGCGACGGCGAGGCCCCGCCGCCCACCGAGGGCGCCACCGCCCGCCTCGAGCTGCAGACCGCGGACGGCTTGGCGCTCTTCCCCTCGGGCGTCCTGACCGTGGATGCCGAACTCGTGTCCGCCCCCGCCGAGCCGGGCGTGCTGGCAATGCTCTACCCCGCACTCCCCGACGACGAGAGGGCCATGGCCAGCAACAGCTCGGCGTGGTTCTCGACGTTCTTCCTGGCGACGCTGCTCGCCGCGGCCGCGGCCGGTTCCGTCTGGCTCTGGCACACCTGGGGCCGGCGCCAGGCCTGGGTCATCGCGGTCCCGCTCATCATCGCCCTCGGTGTCGCTACCGCCGACCTCGCCATGGGCGCCCTGCCCAACCTCCTATGACCGACCCGAACGAGGACCTTTCATGACCCCGCCTGACGATCAGCCGACCGCCGACGACATCACCGAGGTGCACGCTTCCCTCGCGGCGGCATCCCCCCGGGAGCGCCGCCCGCGCCGGTTCTTCGCCGCGCCCTCCTCGCACGCTCCGGCGGAGCTCGCCGAAGCGGATTCCGCGCAGCTCACCGCCGCGCGCGTTCCCCTTGCCGACGACACCGTCACCGAGGTCGTCACGGCCTCGGCGCGTGCGGCATCCGCTGCGCCCCTGCGCGTGCCCGCCGAGGAGACGGTGCGCGACGCCGCGGACGAGATCGCCGCCGCCCACGCCGAATCGCACCCGCGGCGGGAGCTGTCGACCCTCGACGCGCAGCGCGTCAGCGCCTGGTTCGGCACCCACAAGGTGCTCGAGCGCGTGTCGCTGACCATGCCCGCCGGGCAAGTGACCGCCCTCATCGGTCCCTCCGGATGCGGCAAGTCCACGTTCCTGCGCATCCTCAACCGCATGCACGAACTCGTCCCCTCGGCCTCTCTCGCCGGGGAGGTGCTCCTCGACGGCGACGACATCTACGAACGCCAGAAGAAGCTGCAGGACGCCCGCAAAGACATCGGGATGGTGTTCCAGAAACCGAACCCGTTCCCGGCGATGTCGATCTACGACAACGTCGTCGCGGGGCTCAAGCTCACCGGACGACGCGCCTCGCGCGACGAGAAGGACGCGATCGTGGAGCGCTCGCTCACCTCGGCCGGCCTGTGGAAAGAGGTCAAGGATCGGCTGCGGGCCCCCGGCGGCGGGCTCTCGGGCGGTCAGCAGCAGCGTCTGTGCATCGCGCGGTCGCTCGCCGTCACCCCCAAGGTGCTGCTGATGGACGAGCCGTGTTCGGCGCTCGACCCCACCTCCACGCGCGTCATCGAAGAGACGATGAGCGAACTGCAGAAGGAAGTGACGATCGTCATCGTCACGCACAACATGCAGCAGGCGCAGCGTGTGTCTCAGCAGTGCGCCTTCTTCCTGGCATCCCAGGGTCAGCCGGGCCACATCGTCGAGCATGGCGACACCGAGGCGATGTTCAGCGAACCGCAGGATCCGCGCACGTACGACTACGTCAACGGGCGGTTCGGCTGAGCATGTCCGAGACGTCGGAGGGGCTCGTCGGCGGGCGGTACGCGCTCGGCGAGCTCCTCGGCGTGGGCGGAACAGGCTCGGTGTTCGCCGCGGTCGATCGCGAGGCCGCGGACGCCCGCGTCGCGGTGAAGCTGCTGCACCCGCACCTGTGCGCCGACGAAGCGGCGCGCGCGGCCTTCCTGCGCGAAGCAGCGCGCGCGGCCGACCTCATCCACCCGAACATCGTACGGATCCACGGCGCCGGGCTCCACGATGCCGCCGGCGTCACGATGCCGTGGATCGCGCTCGACCTGCTCGACGGCCCCACGCTGCGGGAGCGGGTCGCCGCGGCGGGTCCGCTCCCTCCGGCCGAGGCGGCCGCCGTCGTCGACGGGGTCCTCGCCGGGCTGGCCGTCGCGCACGCCGCGGGCATCGTGCACCGGGATGTGACGCCGCAGAACGTCGTGCTGCCGGCGGGCGATGCCGCGTCGCCCGCCGCCGCGCGGCTCATCGACTTCGGGCTCTCGGATGCCACGGGTCGCTCGACCCTCGGCGGCGACGTTCTGCTGGCCGGGCCCGTCGCCGACGGCGCCGGGGTGGTCGGCAACGCGGCGTTCATGTCGCCGGAGCAGGCCCGCGGGCTGCCGGTCCGTGCCGTGAGCGACCTGTACCAGGCCGGCGCGGTGCTCTTCTTCGCGCTGACGGGTCACGCCCCGTTCCCCCGCGCGACGACCGAGCAGGTGCTGCGCGCGCATCTCGATGCCCCTCCCCCGGTGCCCTCCGCCCTGGTCGCGGCCGCGCGCCCGTTCGACCGCGTCGTGACGCGCGCCATGGCGAAGACGCCCGCGCACCGCTTCCGCGACGCCGAGGAGTTCCGCGCGGCGCTGCGGACGGCCGCCGCGTCGGTGCCGTCCGCGGCGAGCGCCCCCGCGCACGACACGGGCGATACCGAGGCCCCGGGCTTCACGAAGCTGCTCGGTGCCCCGGGCGACGACGAACCGCTGGCGTACCTCCGGCCGAGCACCGCAGACACCGACCGGCGACCGTCGGCGAGCGCGGCCCCGCGCACGACCGGAGCCGTCGCGGCGATCGTGATCCTGGGAATCCTCGGATTCGGCGCGTGGGCCGCGATCGTGTCCACCGCCGAGCCCGGGGCGGCGGCCGCACCGGGGACGCCGTCGCCGACCGCGCCGACCGCGTCGGCGCCCGCTCCCTCGAGCGAGCCGGCTCTCTCGCCGCCGCCGCTCCCCACTCCCCAGCCGGCATCGACCGTGGAGCCGACGGTCGTCGTACCCCCGCTCTCGGGCAGCCTGCCCGTCGCCGACGCCGCCCTGCGCGCCGCGGGTCTGGTCTTGGGCGACGTATCGCGCGTGGAGTCGGCCAACGAGGTAGACCGGGTGCTCGGCCAGCATCCTCCCGTCGGGGAGTCCGTGCCCCGCGGGTCTCGCGTGGATGTGACCGTGGCATCCGGGGCCAATGTCGTGCCCCAGGTGAGCGGGATGAGTGTCGCCGCCGCGTCGGCGGCCCTGCAGTCCGCCGGGTTCGCCGCGACCGCCGACGGGGCGGGCGTCACGGCGATCGTCGATCGGGTGCACCCCGCGGCGGGGACGGTGCTGCGGCTGGGCGTCACCGTGACGCTGACCACCGTGCCGGAGTCCCCCTCGACGCCGACCCCCGGTCCGTCCACCCCATCACCGACCGAGAGTGGGCGACCATGACGCCCCGCCGCGTTCCGCCGTCGTCGCGCTCGCCCCGGCAGCCGTCGAGCGACCCCGTCGAGGCCTCCGATCGGCGGGACGCGATCGAGGTCTTCTCCGTCGAGATCGACGCGGATCGCCACCGCGGCCGCTCGCTGGTGCGCGCGCGCACGCTCACCATGACTCCGATAGACGGGACGGCGCTCCCCGGGGTGCTGTACCGTCCCGACGGGTCATTCTGGGGCGTGACCGGTGTCGATGGGAGGACCCTCGCGATTCGCACCGAGACCTTCATCAGCCCGGCCGTGGCGCGGGCGGATGCCGAGGAGCTCCTCGTGTGCGCGCGCGAGTTCCGGTACGTGCCGGTGCGCGACGGGACCGGCCGCTCCTCGATGTGGATCGTGTACGACGGCCGCGTCGTGCTGGTGGCCGGGGGTGTGCAGCGCGAGGGTCTGCGCCCCCTGGAAAGCACGCTGCGCCAGGCGATCACGCGCGTCGCCCCCCGCATCGTTCCGCCCCGGTCGGGCCGTGCCGGCACCCCGGAGGAGGGGACGACGCCGGCGGCGAGCGAGACCTCGGGGTGATTCGTTCGAGAACGGCCCTCGCGGTGGACCCCGGTGTTCACCGAAACCCTCTAGCGTGACGCTCATGACTTCCGCGGCATCCGCCCCTTCCACCGACGTCCGACGGCCCGTCCTCGCGTGGGCGCTGTGGGACTGGGGCTCGGCGGCGTTCAACGCGGTCGTGACGACGTTCGTGTTCAGCACCTACCTCTCGAGCACGCTGTTCGTCGACCCGGCCATCGTGGCTGCGGCCGGCGACGACGCCAACGACCCCGCGCTGGTGAGGGCTCTCGCCTCGAACGCCAGCCTCATCGGTACCGCGCTGATGATCGCCGGCATCGCCGTGGCGCTGCTGGCCCCGGTCATCGGCCAGCGCAGCGACGGCACGGGACGCCGCAAGCTGTGGCTGGGTGTGAACACCGCCGTGGTCGTGCTCGCGATGGCCGCGATGGTGTTCGTCGAGGGCACACCGGCCTACCTGGTGCTCGGCGCGACCCTGCTGGCCGTCGGCAACGTCTTCTTCGAGTTCGCCAGCGTCAACTACTACGCGATGCTGTCGCAGGTCTCCACGCGCGAGAACATCGGCCGCGTCTCGGGCTTCGGCTGGGGCATGGGATACGTCGGCGGCATCGTGCTCCTGCTCGTGCTCCTGGTGCTGTTCATCCAGGGATTCGGGAACCCGGATGCCGCGGGCCTTCTCGCCGTGTCGAAGGACGGCGGTCTGAACGTGCGGCTGGCCGTCCTGGCATCCGCAGTCTGGTTCGCGGTGTTCGCGATCCCCGTGCTCGTGCGCGTGCCCGAGATCCCGGCGCAGCGCCGAAAGGTGCGGGTCGGGTTCTTCCAGTCGTACGTGGTGCTGTGGGGGACGCTGCGCTCGCTCTGGCGTGACAGCCGCCCGGTGCTGATGTTCCTCATCGCCAGCGCGGTGTTCCGCGACGGGCTCACGGGCGTCTTCACCTTCGGGGCGATCATCGCCGCGCAGGTCTTCGGGTTCTCGGCGACCGAGGTGCTGTACTTCGCCGTCGCCGCCAACGTCGTCGCCGGCATCAGCACGATGTTCGCCGGACGCCTCGACGACCGCTTCGGCCCCAAGCGCGTGATCGTGGTGTCGCTGATCGGACTGATCGTGCTCGGCTCCGCCGTGCTGTTCATCGGCACGTCGCAGCCCGCGTTCTGGGTCGCGGGGCTCGGCCTCGGGCTGTTCGTCGGTCCCGTGCAGTCGGCGAGCCGCACCTATCTCTCCCGCGCGACACCCGAGGGCCGCGAGGGAGAGATCTTCGGTCTCTACGCCACGACCGGCCGCGCCGTCTCGTTCCTCGCGCCGGGCTCGTTCGCGCTGTTCGTCGGGATCACGGGCGACACGCGCCTCGGCATCCTCGGGATCGTGCTGATCCTCGCCGTGGGCCTGGCGCTGATGATCCGCGTGCCGAACCGCGGGGCCGTGATTCGCTGAGGCGGGGCGGGCGGGGTGCGGGCGGCCCACGCCGCCGTGCGAAACTCCTGAGTTTCTGCCATCGACCACGCGTGGACCGGCGGAATCCCGCCGGTGCCGGCCGCGGCGCCGACGATTTCTCAGGAGTTTCGCACGCGAACCGATCCCGAACCGGATGCCGCGGACTCAGTCCCGCGGCCAGGCGTCGGCGAACTTCGTGAGCAACCGCGCGAGTTCGGCGCGCTCGTCGTCGGTGAAGGACTGCAGCGCGGAGCGCACGGCATCCCGTCGCCGCCCGCGCACGCCCGATACGAGGCGCTCGCCCTCGGCGGTGAGGCGCACGCGGGTGCGGCGGGCGTCGTCGGGGTCGGGCTCGCGCTCGACGAGACCCATCTGCGCGCCCTGCTGCACCAGGCGTGAGGCGCGGGGCTGATCCACCCCGACCGCCTCGGCGATCTCGCTCACCGACAACGGGCCGGATGCCGCGACCAACGCGTCGAGCATGCGCAGGCGCGCGACTCCGGCGAATCTCCCCTGGCCGGGGTCGGCCCAGGGCGGGCCACCGTGGAACGGGTGGTGCCCGTGCCCGTGGTGCTCGTGCTCGTGGCCGTGCGGACCGCCGCGACCGAACGGCGGACGCGGGCGGCGACCCCGCAGCTGGGCGAGAGCGGCGGCGATCGCGTCGGCGGGGTCGGTGGTCACATCCCGATTTTACATGTCGCTTGACAAGCATTCGAAATGCATGTCACAGTACATCCGTTGTCACATGACATGTATTGGCGAATTCCCCGCTACGAAAGGAACACCCATGAGCACCTCCACACCTCTGGACCCCCGCAGCCTCGCCCGCCGTCTCACCACGGTCGGTCACGCGCTGCACCACCGCCTGTTCGCGCAGCTGCGCGAGGGCGGCCTCCGCCCCAAGACCGCGCTGATCCTCGGCGTGATCGACGGGCGTGTCGACTCCCCGTGGATCCGCGAGCGCATCGCCCGCGGGGGCAAACGCGTCACCGCGCTAGCGGAACGCGGCTGGATCGAGCCGGGCGACGACGGCTGGACGCTGACCGCGGCCGGACGCGAGGTCATCGACCGAGTGGATGCCGAGCGCTCGGCGCTCCTGTCCGACATTCCGGCCGAAGAGCTGCAGCGACTCGTCGCCTCGCTCGACGCCGTGGCCGACGCTCTGGGCCTCGACGACGACCGCCTCGACCCGCGTGGACGCGGTGGGTTCGGGCCGGGGTTTGGGTCGGGCGGGCGCGGCGGGTTCGGGCCGGGCGGGCGCGGCGGGTTCGGGCACGCGTTCGGGCCGGGCGGGCGCGGCGAACACGCGCTCCACGAGCACGGCGACCACGCGCACCACCCGCACGGCGAGCACGGCCCCGGCCACCGCCCGCACGGCGAGCACGCCGGTCGCGGTTGCGACGCCCTGCACGGCGAGCACGAGCACGGCCACGGCGGGCACGAGCACGGCGACGGGCACGGCCACGGCGACGGGCACGAGCACGGCGACGGGCACGGCCACGGCGGGCACCGGCACGGCGACCCCCGACACGGCGGTCACGGGCACCACCGCGGACACCGCGCGGCGCAGCGCGCCTACGAACGCGGCTTCGACGCCGGGTTCAGCCGCGGCCTCGAGTCCTCGGCATCCGAGTGATCACCGATAAACGCTCTGACCGGCGAGACACGCCCCACCACCGCGTGTCTCGCCGTGGGTGGCGTTTATCGCTGCTGGGCGCGCGCGAGCACGGCACCGGCACGGCGCCGGCACGGCGCGGGCGCGCGCGAGCGTGGGGCGGGCGCGAGGCACCGCGCGAGCGCAGCGCCCGTCCGCGCCGCGCGGCGCAAACGCCCGGCTCAGCGCCCGGCAGCGCCGGCATCGGACGCGCCGACGTCGGTGCGGTGAAAGTTCAGCGCCGAGCGCGACGCCGTCGGACCACGCTGGCCCTGGTAGCGGTTGCCGTAGGGGCCGGAGCCGTAGGGGTTCTCAGCGGGCGATGACAGCCGGAAGTAGCAGACCTGGCCGATCTTCATGCCGGGCCAGAGCTTGATGGGTAGCGTCGCGACATTCGAGAGCTCGAGCGTCACGTGCCCCGAGAATCCCGGGTCGATGAAGCCCGCGGTCGAGTGGGTGAGAAGCCCGAGGCGTCCGAGCGAGGACTTGCCCTCGAGACGCGCGGCGACATCGTCGGGCAGGGTGACTCGCTCGAACGTCGATCCGAGTGCGAATTCGCCCGGATGAAGAATGAACGGCTCCTTGGGCTCGACCTCGATGAGGCGCGTGAGCTCGGGCTGATCCTCGGCCGGATCGATGAAGGGGTACTTGTGGTTGTCGAACAGCCGGAAGTAGCGGTCGAGCCGCACATCGACGCTCGAGGGCTGCACCATGGCGGGATCGAAGGGGTCGAGACCCAGGCGTCCGGAGGCGAGTTCAGCGCGGATGTCGCGATCGGAGAGCAGCACGGCCCCAGCCTAGAGGGGCAGCCTCGGCCCGTCACGCGAGGCGGATCGAACGAGAAGGTGGATGCCACGACCGACGCTGTTATGCTGGCGGAAGTGCCGTCAGGCGCTCGGGGCTGTAGTTCAATGGCAGAACTTCTGCTTCCCAAGCAGATAGCGCGGGTTCGATTCCCGTCAGCCCCTCCACGGGTCCGACGTACCGCCACAGCGGTGTGCCGGACCTTTTGCGTGACACCGGCCCGGCGACGGCGAAGGCACCCACCCCCCCTCACCAACGAAAACCGGGCCCCTCCACCCGATGGGTGAAGAGGCCCGGCAACAGCGACGCGTCAGTTCTTGGCGCGACGCCCCACGATGAGACCGTAGATCAGCAGCACGATGATCGAGCCGCCGATGGCGAGGAGCCAGGTCTGGATCGAGAAGAAGTCCTGCAGCGGTGCGTTGAAGAGCAGTCCGCCGAGGAAGCCGCCCAGAAGAGCTCCGACCACGCCGAGCAGGAGCGTGATCAGCCAGCCGCCGCCCTGCTTGCCCGGGAGGATCAGCTTGGCGATGGCCCCGGCGAGGAGTCCGAGGAGCAGGAATCCGAAGAAGCCCATGTTGTTCCTTCCGAAGGTGAATCAGCGACCGGAAACCCGGACGCTCTTTCCAGCATGGGGTGCACATCCTCAGAACCGAGGGGCCTTGCAATCTGCCGCGAATTCGGTATGAGTCCCTGTGAGGGGTGTCATTCGCGATGCGGGATACGGCCCCTGTGAATGCGAGAATGCCCGCCGCGGTGGCATCCGTCGCCCGGAAATCGGGCTACGCCCCCGCCCGAGCGCGCAGAATTGACGCATGCGCCGACTGCTCGGGATTGTCGTTGCGGCGGTGTTCACGCTCGGACTCTCCGCCTGTACGCCCGACCCTGCCCCGGCGCCACAACCCTCCCCCGGGGCGACGACGGTGGCGTTCTACGGCGATTCGTACACGCGCGGCACCGGGGCCAGCGCGCCGACAAACGCTGGTCGACCATCATCAGTGCGGAGCGCGGCTGGACCGAGATCAACCGCAGCGAGAACGGCCTCGGCTTCGTCAACCGCCGCGCGAGCATCGGCGCGGGGCTCGACGACATCCCGGCCCAGATCATCGAGGATCGCCCCGACATCGTGTTCGTCACGATGGGCCTCAACGACAACTTCAGTTACGACCAGGCGGCCGACGAGATCCGCGCAGCCATCGACAGCGATCTCGACCGGCTGCGCGCGGGCCTCCCCGATGCCCGCATCATCGTAGTCGAGCCGTTCTGGTACACGGACGAGCGGCCCGAATCGGTCGACGTCATCATCGGGTGGGTGCGGGATGCCGCGGGCCGCATCGGCGCCGATCACATCGCCGGCGCGAGCCGCTGGCTCGACGGGCACTACGCCGACAGCCCCGACAGCTGGATGGCCGCCGACAGCCTCCACCCCGACGACACCGGCTACGCCCACCTGGCCGAACGAATGGATGCCGAGCTCCGCACGCTCGGACTGTGAGCCGCGCGCGCTGCCTTCCGGCTTCCGCGCGGGGCTCGGTGCTGTCTTATAGCTGCGGGGCTCGGTGCTCTCTTATAGCTGCGGGGCTCGGTGCTCGCGTATGGCTGCGGGGCTCGGTGCTCGCGTATGGCTGCGGGGGTCGGTGCTCCCTTATAGCTGCTGGGCGATGAGATCCGCGTCGTCGGTTCCGGATGCCTCGGCGATCCGGCCCGCGGCGACCCGGTACATCGCGAACTGGGCGATGTTCACCCGCCGCCGCGTCGCCGCGCGGTGGAGGAAGGGTCCCGTGTGCGTGCCGCTTCCGCGCAGGTGGACGGCGAGACGGTCGTCCTCAACGAGGATCTGGATGCGCCGCCACTGCCAGTCGGGAAAACCGCGCCACAGCTCGGCGAGATCGTCGACCCACGCGTCAGCCCCCGCCGGGAGGTGCGCCCGGCGCACGTCGGGAGCGAGGAACCGCCGCACCTCATCGAGGTCGTGCCGGTTGAGGGCATCGAGGAACTCGGCGAACCACTCCCGCATTTCCCACGATTCCACTCGGCCATTATCCGAGCACCCGCGGATGGTCGGGTGAGAGGCGGCTCCGCACTGCACCGCAGAAGTTCATCTGCGTGGTGACCAAGACAGAGCGAGACGGCCCTGACCGGGCAGTTCGTCGCCGCCGATGCACGAGACCGCTCCTCCCCAACGGAGGGGTCGCGCGCATCGTCCCCACCAAGGCCGTCGTGGCGGACGCGATGTCGGAGGCCGTCGCTAGCATGCAGACATGCACCCCGGCACGCCGACACCTCCACCCCCAGACAGGGATAGCCCCCTCTCCCGGGTGCTCGTCGAGGTGCTCGCGGCCGATGCCGATCTCGCCGTCGTCGAAACCAGACGCGTCCGCGCCTTGGCCCGCGCCGGGCACCTCGCTCTCGACGCGATCGCTGGCCAGCGGACCACGGCGAGAGCGGCCGAACTCGCGCTGCGCGAGGTCGCGTCCGAGATCGCCGCGGCCGAGCATCTGTCCGATCGCACCGTGCAGGCGCAGATCGGCAGAGCAATGACCCTCGCCGACCACTACCCGGCGACGCTCGACGCCTGGGCGGCCGGGGCGCTGACACGCGCCCACGTGCAGGTGATCGTCGAGGCGGGTATGCCCGTGCCGGTAGAACATCGAGGGGAGTTCGACGTTCTCGCCGTGGCCACCGCCGACGGGCTCAGCCCCGGCCGGCTGCGTGCCCGACTGGCGATGCTGGCCGAACGCGTCCAGCCCACCACCCTCACCGAACGACACCGGTCGGGTCGCGAGACCCGTACCGTCCGCATCGTCCGCGGAGACAACGGCATGTCGGATCTCATTGCCACCCTGCCGACGGTGCTCGCCGAGGGGATTCACGATCGATTGATGCGGCAGGCACGCGCCCTCATCGATGCGCGCGCGGAAACCGGCGAGGGAGCCGATTCCGGTGGGTCTGGCGACCCCGGTGCGCGCGTCGAGCCCGGTGGGCGCGTCGAACCCGGTGGGCGCGTCGAACCCGGGGGGCGCGTCGAATCCGGGGGGCGCGTCGAATCCGGTGGGCGCGTCGAACCGGACACCCGCACTGCCGATCAGGTCCGCGCCGACATCCTCGCCGACCTGCTCCTGACCGCTGCGCCGACCGCAGACCCCACTCGCACCGACGACGGCCCCGGCACCCTCGGCGCAATCCGCGCGAAGATCCAGGTCGTCGTGCCGGCGCTGACCATGCTGAACCCCGGCAACGAGAACATGGACCCCGCTGAACTCGTCGGGCACGGCCCCGTCGACGCCGAGACGGCTCGTGCAATCGCCGAGGCGACGTCGCTGCCGTGGGACCGCGTCATCACCCACCCGATCACCGGGGCGGTGCTGCACGTCGACACCTACCAGCGCACCGCCGCGATCGACCGCTACCTCCGCGCCCGCGACCGCCACTGCCGGTGGCCCGGCTGCACCGCCCCGGCCATCCGCTGCGAGGTCGATCACAATCACGATCACGCCCTCGGCGGCAAAACCGAGGTCTGCAACCTCTGCCACTTCTGCCAGAGACACCACACCCAGAAGCAGTTCACCGCGTGGCACGTGCGACAGCTCCCCGGCGGAGTCCTCGAGTTCACCTCACCCACCGGCCGCGTCTATACCGAGCATCCCCTCCCCTACCCGCCAGCGGTTCAGTTCGTCCCCGACCCGCCACCCCAACCGGCGGCGCGGCCATCGCCAGAGCCCGCGCCCTTCTGACCGCCCACCGGGCCCGAGCACCGGGCAGCGGGCATCTACGCCGCGGGCGGGCACCGGGCACCGGCATCGGCACCGGCACCGGCACCGGGCCGTGACTTCCGCGCACCGCACTCGGCAGCCAGCAGCCGCGCGCCAGCACCGGGCGCCGGTTCGTCACTTCCGCGCACCGCATTCGGCATCCAGCAGCCGCACGCGCACCGCGCACCGCGCACCGCGCACCGCGCACCGCGCACCGGCCACCGCGCCCTGCCCACGGCCCACCGCGCACCGCCCACCGCCCACCGCCCACCGCCCACCGAAGCTTCGGCTATCACACCCGCCCCGCCACCGCCGCCCCCTCGGACTCCCGCCCCGTCCGTGCGAGCGTGGCCGACATGGCATCCCCCTCGGCCCTCCTCCGCGACGACTCCCTCTCGCTACTTCTGCGCGGCTATGGATTCGGCGCCCACCTCTGGCGCCGCGCCGACCGCGGCGCACGCGCGGTGACGTTCCGCCTCCTGGGCCGCGAGGCGCTGCTGGTCCGCGGCGAGGAGGGAGTGCGACTGTTCTACGACGAGGCACTCACCCGCCGCCACGGCGCAATGCCCGCCTTCATCCAAGAATCGCTGTTCGGCCACGGCTCGGTGCACAGCCTCGACGGCGACGACCACCGCCACCGCAAGGCCACCTTCGTCGACGTGCTCTACGACGACGCCGAAGTGCAGCGCCTCCTCCCCGAACTCGACCGGCAGTGGCAGAGCGAGCTCGACGCATGGGTCGCGGGTGGCGACCGCACCGCATACGACGCCGCCGTCGGGGCCCTGGGCCGCGCGATCCTGCGCTGGGCCGGCATCCCGGGCACCCCGGCCGCACAGACACGGTGGGCAAGACGACAAGCCCAGATCGTCGACGGATTCGGAGTGCCCTACTCGCCCGAATTCCTGCTCGCACTCGTCAACCGCGCGTGGTCGGATCGCCACGCCGCCGAACTCATCGACGCCACCCGCGCGGGCACTCTGCAGCCCGACGAGAACACCGCCCTGCAGGCGTGGGCCACCCACCGCGACCGCAACGGCGACCTCCTCACGGCACGGCAGGCCGGCGTCGAGCTGCAGAACAGCTTCCGCCCCATGATCGCCGTCTCCCGCTTCGTAGCCTTCGCAGCAAAAGAGCTGCACGACCGACCCGAATGGCGCGAGCGCATTGCCGACGAGACCGCCACCCGCGGCTCCCTCGTCGGCGGCGAGCTCGCCACGATGTTCGCGCAGGAGATTCGTCGCACCGCCCCCTTCGTCCCCCTGCTCCCCGCGTGGGCGTCGACCGACATCGAACTCGACGGTCAGCGGGTGTCGAAGGGGGGCCGCGTCGTGCTCGACATCCTCGGCACCGACACCGACACGCGCGAATGGGAGCGACCCACGCGATTCGAGCCCGAGCGCTTCCGCGGCGTCGACGACTACGAGGCGCTGGCCGCGTTCGTTCCGCACGGCGGCGCCGACGTGGCCACGGGCCACCGCTGCCCCGGCGAGAAGCTCGCGATCGCCGGACTCGCCGCCGCCGTCGCCGCGCTCAGCGACCCCCGCATCCGCATCAGCGGCCGCGGACTCGACGTGAACAGGCGACGGATGCCGACCAAGCCCCGTTCCGGCGGCCGGGTGCGCCGCACCGACGCGCCGTCGGGCTGCCCCTTCCACCGGGGTCAGTCGTAGCTCTCCGCCGCCTCCTCGGCACCGAACACCTCGGTCGCGATACGGAACGCCGTATTCGCAGCGGGCACGCCCGAATAGATCGCCGACTGCAGGATGACCTCGCGGATCTCGTCGACGGTGAGGCCGTTACGCAGAGCCGCGCGCAGGTGCATCGCCAACTCCTCGTGATGCCCGTGGGCGATGAGCGAACTCAGCACGGCGACCGAGCGCGACCGACGGTCCAGGCCCGGCCGCGACCAGATGTCACCCCACGCCACGCGCGTGATGAAGTCCTGCCAGTCGGCGGTGAGCTCGGACGCTGCGGCAGTGGCGCGGTCGACGTGGGCGTCCGAGAGCACCTCGCGCCGCACCGCCATGCCCTGGTCGTAGCGTTCGGCGTCGGTCAGTCCGTCACCGTCGGGGCGGGTCATCGGGCGTCTCCCTCGGTCACGGATGCGAAAAACGAGCGCAGCAGCGCGGCCACGGCCTCGGGCTGCTCGGCGGGCGGCAGGTGCCCGGCATCGTCGATGCGCGCGACGCGTCCGTGCTGCACCCCCTCGGCGATCTCGACGGCCTTCGCCTCGGGAGCGACCGCGTCGAACTCCCCCCAGGCCGCGAGAACCGGAATCTCGATCCGCCCGAGCTCGCCGCGCACGTCGTACGCCGCGAGCGCCTCGCAGCACCGGGCGTAGCTGTCGTCGTCGGCGTCCTGCAGAACGTGGAGCAGGCGCCCGGTG
Source organism: Microbacterium sp. ZW3a (assembly GCF_057167165.1). NCBI lineage: Bacteria > Bacillati > Actinomycetota > Actinomycetes > Micrococcales > Microbacteriaceae > Microbacterium > Microbacterium sp. ZW3a. Next base: position 3,059,619 of record NZ_CM169903.1, read on the forward strand.
AGCTCGGGGCGTCGCGCGATCGACTCGGGCGCGAACCACCGCTGCGCCGAACCGATGAGGAGGCTCGACGTGCTCTGCGTCCGCGCCTGCGCCGCACGCTCGGCCCAGGCGGCGGGGTCGCCGAGCTGCGCTCCGGATGCCACGATCGCCGCCGCCCGCATCCGATCGCCGTGCCGCACGGCCAGCTCGAGCCCCGTGGCCCCGCCGAGCGAGACGCCCGCGTAGAGGAACGTCTCGTCGGGCACCGCCGCAGCGACGGCGTCGGCCAGGTCGGCGACCGTGAACGGCGCACGGGCGACCGGCGCCGCACCGTGACCCGGGAGATCCCACGCCGCGACGCGGTAGTCGTCGACCAGCAGCGGCACCACGTCGTCCCAGAGGATCGTCGAGGTGCCCAGCGACGGACCGAGCACGACGAGCGGAGCCCCTTCGCGGCCGACGGGGGCGGTCAGCGAGATCATGCGAGTCCCCCCTCGCGAGCCAAGCGCGACGCGAGGCCGACGTAGCCCGCCGGGTCGAGGAGCGCGTCGATGTCGAGATCCTGCGCCTCGGGCAGGGTCCGCAGTGCGATGCCCAGGTCGCCCTCGCCCGCGACGAGCGCCGCGAACCGCTCCGCCCCGATCCGCGGAACCAGAACTCCCCGCAGCCGTTCGCTGACGATGCGCCCGCCCGTGAGCGCGACGGTGCGGGCAACGGCATCCGGATCCACCCGCAGGTGCGCGGTCAGCGACGACGCGTGCCACGACGCCCCGAGGGCGAGGCGCAGAAGTTCCCGCAGCGTCGGCCACTCGGCGTGCCACGCCCCGTCGGGCCGCTCGTCGACGGCGAGAGCGGATGCCAGGTGCAGCGTGGCGGCCAGCTGCGGCGCCCGCAGCGCGGCGGAACGAAGGAGCACGGCCTCGGCGGGGTTCTGCTTCTGCGGCATCGCCGACGATCCTCCACCGACCCCCTCGGCGACCTCGCCGATCTCGGTGCGGCTGAGGGTCGCGACATCGGCGGCGAGCTTGCCGACCGCGTCGATCGCCTGCGTGAGCGCGTCGCCGAGCTCGGTCACGGGCCAGCGCGTCACGTGCCACGGCGCCTCGGGGGCGTCGAGCCCCGCAGCCCGAGCGAACGCCGCCGGCAGCACCGCCGCGGCCTCCGTCGACCCCGTAATCTCGACGAACGACGCGAGCGTTCCGCCGGCGCCGCCGAGCTGGGCGGGAAAGACGAGCGCGTCGAGCCGATCCACGGCACGCCGGATGCCACGCTCCCACGTCGCCGCGCGGAGCCCCACGGTGGTCGGCACCGCGTGCTGCGTGAGGGTGCGCGCCGCGGCGACGGTGTCGGCGTGCGCGTCGGCGAGCGCGCGCAGCCACTGCGCGGTGTGGGTGAGCGAGGACCGCACCTGGGCGACCGCGCGACGGGCGACGATCATGGTCGCGGTGTCGAGCACGTCCTGACTCGTCGCCCCGCGATGGATCCATACCCGGCAGTCGGCCGGTACACGATCCTTCAGCTCCCCGACGAGCGGGATGACGGGGTTGCCCCCGGCGACCGCCGCTGCCGCGAGCGCCTCGAGGTCGATACCGAGCGAAGGCGAGCCGTACTTCTCGTCGAGCCCGAACGCATGGCCCACGGCATCCGCGACGTCGCGCGGTGCCATCCCCCGGTCGGCGTAGGCCGTCACGAGGGCGCATTCCGACAGGACGAGGGCGTCGAGGTAGGCGCGATCCGACACCAGACCGTCGTGTCCGGCGGTCACGGGCGAGAGCAGCCCGGCATCCAGGGGGTCAGAAGGCAAGGAACACCGTTTCTCTCTCGCCCTGCAGCCGGATGTCGTGGCGGAGATGGCCCTCGGGCGTGCGCGTCGCCACGAGGCTAGCGCGCTCGGCCTCGTCCAGCGACGACAGCAGCGGATCGGCGGCGAGCGCCGCGGCGTCGCCGGGCACGTAGATGCGGGTGTGCAGCTTGTTCGGCAGGCCACGCGCGAACACGATCGCGGCGAAGAATCCGGGACGACCCTGGATGCCACCGGGCTCGCGCGTCCAGAATTTGTAGTGCCCCTCGTCGTCGGTGAAGGCCCGCCCGAATCCGGTGAACGTGTGGTCGTCGCGACGGAACGCCCCGCGGGCGCGGGGCACCGAGCCGTCGGCATCCGCCCCGAAGATCTCGACGAGCGCGTCGGGGATCGGCGCCCCGGCACCGTCGAGAACCGTGCCCGAGAGCACGATCGCACCGGGCGAGTGCGGGAAGGCGATCTGGTGCTGCTTCGGAAACTCCAGCCCGTAGGCGAAGAACGGACCGACCGTCTGCCCCGGGGCGGGCCGGTGGGTCTTGCCGGGGATCACTCGTCGCCCTCCTGCTCGAACCAGGTCGCGTCGGGGCCGTCGACCACGATGTCGAAGCGGTAACCGGTCGCCCACTCGGGCGAGGTGAGGTCGTGGTCGTACACGCCGACGAGGGCGTCGCGGTCCTTCTGCCGGGGGATGCTGTTGTAGATCGGATCCAGCGCGAACAGCGGGTCGCCGGGAAAGTACATCTGGGTGACGAGCCGCTGCGTGAACGAGGAGCCGAACACCGAGAAGTGGATGTGCGCGGGGCGCCACGCGTTCCGGTGGTTCTTCCACGGGTACGGGCCGGGCTTGATCGTGGTGAAGGCGTACTCGCCGTTGTCGTCGGTGACCGCACGACCGGCACCGGTGAAGTTCGGGTCGAGCGGAGCCGGGTGCTGATCGCGCTGGTGGATGTAGCGTCCGGCGGAGTTCGCCTGCCAGATCTCGATGAGCTGATTCGCCAGCGGACGACCCCACGAGTCGAGCAGGCGTCCGCGCACGGTCAGGCGCTCGCCGAGCGGCTCCCCCGCGTGCTGCAGCGTGAGGTCGGACTCGATCGCGGCGACGTCGCGCTGCCCGAACGCGGGCGAGAACAGCTCGATCGTCTCGGGGTCGACGAGCTTCGGGTTCTTCGTCGGGTGGCGCAGCACGCTGGAGCGATAGGCGGGAAAGTCGTACGCGGTCGCCGGCAGCGTCTCGCCGGCGGCCTCGCGCGCGTCGAACGCCGCGTGTGCATCGCGGATTTCGCGTGTGATTTCTTCCTGGGTCGCCTGGTCGGGGGCCGCGAGCAGCGTCTCGGGCGCGGCGGGGGTGCGGGACATGGGTCTCCTTCGACCAGGCCATGTTCCGGCACCGGCCGAGGCGGGCGCCAGCTCGTTCCCGCTGAATGGGAATCGTGGCATCCTGAAGCATGGCCAACTCCCCCTCGGGCGACTCGGTGACCGACCGTCTCGTGCGCATCCTCGAGACCTTCACCCCCACGCGCACCGCCCAGACCACCGCCGACATCGGCCGCCGCGCCGACCTGCCGAGCTCGTCGGCGCACCGGATCGTGAACGAACTCGTGGATGCCGGACTCCTCGAGCGCGACGAGGAGCGCCGGGTGCGCGTGGGCATGCGCCTGTGGGAGCTGGCGACCCGGTCCTCGCACGCGCTGCGGCTGCGCCAGGCCGCCCTCCCCTACATGGAGAGGGTGCAGGTGCGCGTGCGCGAGCACACGCAGCTGGCGATCCTCGAACAGGAGGAGGCCCTGTTCCTCGAGCGGTTGAGCGCCCCCGACTCGGGAGCGAACATCACGCGGGTCGCCGGACGACTCCCGCTGCACGCGTCGTCGTCGGGGCTGGTGCTGCTGGCCTTCGCCCCGAACGACCTGCAGGAGCGGGTGCTGGCCGGTCCCCTGGCGGCGGTGACGCCGGCGACGATCGTCGACCCGGGCGCGCTCCGGCGCACGCTGGCCGAGATCCGCACGCTCGGCCGGGTGATCGCGCCCGGGTACGTCGACGAGGTGTCGACGGGGGTCGCGGTGCCCGTGCGCGACGAGACGGGGGCGGTCATCGCCGCGCTCTCGGTCGTCCTCCCGCGCGACGCCGAGACCCAGTTCGCCCTGGTCGAACTGCACCGCGCCGCCCGCGACACCGAGCGCGCCCTCGGCTACCGCCGCTGACCCCCCTCGTCCGTCCGCGTGAGTCGCCAGGATTTGTCGCCTGCGGCGCCCGAGAAGCGACAAATCATGGCGACTCACGCGAGAGAGGGTGGGTGCCCGTTCAATGAGAAGAGACCAGTGGGGGCGAGGCGTGTCCGCCAGCATCGGCGGGTACCCGTCGAAGGAGACGCCATGACCACCACCGTCCGCACCCGTGTCGCCATCGTGGGCGCCGGCCCCGCGGGGCTGCTGCTGTCGCACCTGCTGGATGCCGCCGGCATCCCGTCGATCGTCATCGATCAACGCTCGCGCGACGAGATCGAGAGCACGATCCGCGCCGGCATCCTGGAGCAGGGCACCGTGGAGCTTCTCGACACCCTCGGCGACGCCTCGCGCGTGCGCACCGTCGGTCACCGCCACGACGGGATCGAACTGCGCTTCGCCGGCGAGGGCCACCGCATCGACTTCGCCGCGCTCGTCGGCCGCGCCGTCTGGCTGTACCCGCAGCACGAGGTGCTGAAAGACCTCATCGCGGCGCGCATCGCCGACAGCCAGGACCTGCGCTTCGGCGTCACCGCCGAGGGCGTCGAGGGAGCCGACAGCGACCGACCCCGCGTGATCGCGCGCGACGCCGACGGGCAGCCCCTCGAGATCGAGGCGGAGTTCGTCGTCGGCTCCGACGGCTCCCGCAGCATCGCCCGCGCCGCGGTCACCGGATCCCGCACCGGGGGGTACTTCCGCGAGTACCCGTTCGCCTGGTTCGGCATCCTGTGCGAGGCGCCGCCGAGTGCCGACGAGCTCATCTACAGCAACTCCCCCGACGGCTTCGCCCTTGTCAGCCAGCGCTCGGCGACCGTGCAGCGCATGTACTTCCAGTGCGACCCCGAGATCGACACCGCCGCGTTCTCGGAGGCGCAGCTGTGGGACGAACTGCAGAAGCGCGTGCCCGGCACGACGCTGACCGAGGGGCCGATCTTCCAGCGCGACGTGCTGCGGTTCCGCAGCTTCGTCGCGCTGGAGCTGCGCCGCGGCCGCGTGGCCCTCGTGGGCGATGCGGCGCACACCGTGCCGCCCACCGGAGCGAAGGGCATGAACCTCGCGATCGCCGACGTGCGCTTGCTCGCAGAAGCCCTGCGCGCACTTCTGCTCGAGAACGACGAGCGGCCGCTCGAGACCTACCCCGAGCGGGCCCTCCGGCGCATCTGGAAGGCCCAGCACTTCTCGTGGTGGATGACGAACCTGCTGCATGTCGCACCGGATGCCACCGACTTCGACCGCCACCGCCAGCTCGGCGAGCTGCGCGCCGTGGTCGAGTCGACTCACGGACAGTCCTACCTGGCCGAGGCCTACTGCGGCTGGCCCGCCGCCTGAGCGCGCGGCGCTAGAGCCAGTGCTTGCGCTTGAAGACCAGCCACAGGGCTAGTGACGTTGCGGCCATCGCGGCGAGCGCGGTGGGGTAGCCGAAGGCCCAGTCCAGTTCGGGCATGTCCTTGAAGTTCATGCCGTAGATCGTGCCCACCAGCGACGGACCGAAGAGGATCGCCGCCCACCCCGAGATCTTCTTGACCTGCTCGTTCTGCTCGAGCGCGGTGTCGGTCTGGCGCTGGGTGACGAGCGTGGCGTTGACGGTCAGCGCATTGTCGAGGATCGCCCGCATCGATCCGAGCTTGTCGCACTGGCGCAGCACGTGGTCGAGCACGTCGCGCAGCGCCCGCTGGAGCTCGATGTCGACGCCGTACTTGTCGGCCCCGCGCAGGAGCGCCTGGAGCATGTCGCGCAGGGGCTCGGTGGCGCGCTGGAAGTGGATGACCTCGCGCGCGAGCTCGTAGATGCGCTGGGTCAGTTCGGCGTCGCTGACGTCGAAGAGCTCGTCCTCGATCTCGTCGACGTCGTTCTGCAGCCCCGCCGCCACCGGATCGTACTGATCGACGACCTCGTCGAGGATCGCGTACAGCACCGCCTCGGGCCCCCGCGCGAGCAGGTCGGGCTGCCCCTCGAGCCGGTGACGCACCTGCGAGAGGTCGGGCACCTCGGCGTGCCGCACGGTCACGACGTAGTCGGCACCGACGAACACGTGCAGCTCACCGAAGTCGACCGTCTCGGTCGCGTCGTCGTACCGGGCCGGACGCAGCACCGCGAACAGGTTGCCGCCGTAGCGTTCGAGCTTCGAGCGCTGGTGCCCGGTCAGAGCGTCTTCGACGGCGAGTGGATGCAGCGAGAACTCGGCCGCGACCCGCTCGAGCTCCTCCGGGGAGGGACGCAGCAGGCCGATCCAGGCCATTCCCCCGTGCGCCTCCATGTACTGGAAGGTCTGGTCGAGGCTCGCCGGGTTCTGGATACGGTGACCGTCGACGTACACCGCGCTGTCGATGATGGGCATGGGGTCCGTTCTAGTCGACGCAGGTGGACGATCGGTGACCAGGGCGGCGCGCCCGTGGCATCCGGGGTCAGCCGACCGGTTCGGCGGGCGCGCGGCGAGCGGCCGCCGCGACCGCGCCGATGCTCGCCGCGATCACCAGCGCAACGCCGAGAAGCTCCAGCCACGACAGCCGCTGCCCGAGCAGCACGAAGCCCGCGACCGACGCGATCGCCGGCCCCAGACTCATCATGATCGCGAACGCCGACGCCGGCAGTCGTCGCAGAGCGATCAGCTCCAGTGCGTACGGAATCGTCGACGACAGCAGCGCGACCGCGGCACCCAGCGCCAGGATGTCCCACCGCAGCAGCGCTCCGCCGGCGTCCAGGATGCCCAGGGGCAGGGCGAGCACGGCCCCCACCGCCATCGCGATCGCGAGACCGTCCAGACGCGGGAACTCCCGCCCCACCCGCGCCGAGGCGAGGATGTACAGCGCCCAGCTGACGGCGGCGGCGAGCGCGAACAGCACGCCGAGCGGGTCGAGCCGGTCCCACCCTCCGGCGCCGAGCGCGACGACACCCGCGAGTGCGAGGCCGGCCCACAGCCAGCGCGCGATACCCGTCGCCGTGAGGATCGACAGCGTCAGCGGACCCAGCACCTCGATCGTGACGGTCACGCCGAGCGGCAATCGCTCCAGCGCGAGGTAGAACAACCCGTTCATGGATGCCAGCACCACGCCGAACCAGATGACCGACCGCCACGCCCCGGCGGTGTGACCGCGCAGGCGCGGACGCGCGATCGCCAGCAGCAGCATGGCCGAGAACACCAGCCGCAGCATGACGATGCCGAGCGGCCCCGTATCCGGGAAGAGCATCACGGCGAACGAGGCGCCGACCTCCTGGCACGCCAGCCCCACCAGGACCAGCGCGGCAGCCGACCCCCGGCCGGAACGCGCCGTCATCGCGCGGTCATCGTCGGGTCACTGCGCGGGAGGACAGATGGCGATGGTGGCGAGGTTGTCGCGCATCTGCTGCGGCGTCCACGGCAGCCCGGCCTCGGGCACCGTTCGCCCCTCGGCGGCGGGGGCCTTCGACGCGATCGCCGCGAGCTCCCAGGCCAGCCACGCACCGGCGGCCTGGTTGGCGCCGGAGTTGTTGAGCACGACGGCGACCGCCATGCCGGTCGTGGGGTCGGCGAACGCTCCGACGATGTAACCCGGCACCGAACCGAACTGTCCGATGAGCGAGCCGGCCTGGAACGCCCCGCCCGCCGCGGTGAACCACGTCGGACTGTCGGGACCCACCGGAAGCGGAGCCGAGAACCGATCGTTGCCCTCGGGCAGCAGCGCACCGGTGGCGAGAGCCTGGGCGTACCGGCCGAGGTCGGTGATGTCGGTGACCGCGCCCGAATCACCCGCGCCGAAGCTCGCCGAGGTGACGGTGTAGTCGCCGGGGTCGGTGCAGTTCCACGCCCCCTCCGCGTTGGGCTGCGACCAGAAACCGCGCAGCGCGTTCGCCGACGGGGGTGCGGCGGCAGGACCGGGGAGCGACGTCGCCTCGAGGCCGAGCGGCTCGGCCACACGCTCCGCGAGGAGGGTGGAGAGCTTCTCGCCGGTGGCGCGTTCTACGGCCAGCCCCGCGAGCAGGTAGTTGGTGTCGGAGTCCGCGAAGGCGGTGCCCGGCTCGTTGCGCCGCGGGCTGGCCACGCCGTAAGCCATCAGTTCGCGATCGTTCCAGGCGCGGTCGGGGTTGACCAGCACCTGGCCCTGCAGCACCGGCCCGTACGCGCCGAGACCCGAGGTGCCGTCGCACAGCTGACGCAACGTGATGTCATCGAAGCCCGGCAGGCCGCTGACCCAGGTCGATACCGGGTCTTCGAGCGAGAACGTGCCACCGGCGGCGAGCTCGTAGACGATGTCGCACGTCATCGCGCGCGTCACGTCGCCCGCGCGGAAGCCCATGTCGGCGGTGACCTCGGCTCCGCCGGGCCCCTGGGTACCGAGACCCTCGACCCAGGTGCCGCTCCACGGCGCCCACACGCCGACGATGGCGCCGGTCGAGCCCGTGATCGCCATGGCAGAGGTGACCGCGTCTTGCAGCTGAGCGACGGTGTCGTCGGGAAGCGACGACTGCACCTGCTCGGGCACGTCGATGGATGCCGACCCCTGGGGCGTGCAACCCGAGAGAGCGACGGCGACGACGCTGGCTCCCGCGATCACCACGGCCGCAGAACGACGCCATCCCCGCATGCCCACCCCCAGAACTCCCGCACGACGAACCGTGCCCTCCCAGAATTCAAACACACGTCGAACACGCGGAGTGGCGGCTTGCGCCCTCCCGGCGTCACGTCTGCATCACATCTGCGAGCACCGATCCGCGTCGGCTTCCTCGTGGGTCACGACGGACGCGCGCATCGCGCCTCGCGCTGCGCTCAGGTCGCCTGAGCCGCGGCCTGCTGCCGCCCGAGCCACGCCTGCTTCATGAAGCGGCGCACGTCTTCGTCGACGCGGATGTCGCTGGGGCGCAGGGGGCGCGACAGGTAGAGGCCCTCGAGCGAGGTCAGCCGACTCAGGGCGACGTAGGTCTGGCCGGGCGCGAAAGCGCCCGCTCCCAGGTCGACGACCGCCCGGTCGTACGTCTTGCCCTGCGACTTGTGAATCGTCACCGCCCAGGCCAGGCGCAGCGGGAACTGCGTGAATTCCGCCACGATCTCACGCGAGAGGTTCTTCGTGCCCGGGTCGTACGCGTAGCGATAGCGCTCCCACACCGCGGGCTCCACATCGTGCTCGATGCCGTCGACCTCGACGCGCACGCTGTCGCCCGCGATCCGCGTGACCGTGCCGATGGTGCCGTTGACCCAGCGCGGCGCCTCACCGAACTGGGCACCGTCGTTGCGCAGGAACATCACCTGCGCGCCAATCTTGAGGGTGAGTGCGGGCTCCGCGGGGTAGGCGGCCTCTCCGCGCCCGAAGTCACCCGAGATCTCGGCGTTGGCCGTCTGGGTGCGTCCCACCAACTCGTCGAGGTGACGGCGATTGATCTCGTTGACGCGATCGTTGCGCGTGGCCAGCGTGATGATCGGGTGCTCGCCGTCGTCGGGGTGCGGGGGCGTCCGCGCACCGGCCGCATTGAGCACCCCGGCCATGTCGGCCGTGACCCGCCCGTAGCGCACGGCGTTCAGCAGCGCCCGGAACCCGGGATCGGCCTGGCGGTGGATCTCGATCAGCTCGTTGACGTGCAGATCGGCGCCGTGTCGGCCGATGTCGATCAGCCCATCGCCGGCGGACTCGCCCGACCACACCTTCGCGTCGAAAAACCAGAACGACCGGTAGTGGTCGTTGATGTAGCGCGCCTCGTCGCCGCGGGGCGGCACGGGAGCGAGCTGATACGGGTCGCCGAACATGACGATCTGGGTGCCGCCGAACGGCTCGGCGCGGCGACCCCGTGCCTGCCGCAGCGAACGGTCGATGGCATCCATGAGGTCGGCGTTGACCATCGAGATCTCATCGATCACGAGGGTGTCGATCGCGTTGAGGATCTTGCGGGTGGCGTCGTTCTGCTCGATGTCGCCGTTGGCGATCAGCCCGATCGGCAGGCGGAACAGCGAGTGGATCGTCTGCCCCTCGACGTTGAGGGCGGCCACTCCCGTGGGCGCGCACACCGCGATCTGCTTCTTCGTGTTCCAGGCCAGGTGCTGCAGCAGCGTCGACTTGCCCGTGCCGGCGCGGCCGGTGACGAAGACGTGCTCACGGGTGTCCTCGATCAACCGGAACAGCGCCTGCTGCTCGGTCGACAGGGGTGGCGTGGTCACCGGTTCATGCTAGTTCGCGGGGCCGCGCGGGGCACCCGCGGGAGGCTCGGTGTGGACGACGAGCCACCGCGCCTCACCGGCGAGCACGTCGGCGACGTGACGGCGGAAGCGCGGACACTCGGTGATGTCGTGCGCCTGGCAGCGCAGGGCGTGCTCGGTCATCGCCCGCGCCTGCGCGATGTCGGCGGCGCGGCGATCGAGCTCGGCCACGTGCTCCTCGAGCACGCGATGCCGATCGGGCGCGTCCTCGTCGAGCAGGACCCGGATCTGGTCAAGCGACATCCCCGCGGCCTTGTTCCGCAGGATCACGGCGATGCGCACGAGGTCGTCGTCGCCGAAGCGACGCCGGTCGGCCGCATCACGGGCGGGACGCAGCAACCCCGTGTCCTCCCAGTGCCGGAGCACGTGGGTGTCAAGGCCGAACCGGGCCGCCGCCTCGCCGATGGACACCGCGCTTGACTTCATGTCGACATGAAGTCACACGATGGACCGGAACGCAAGCGAAAGGAGCCCGTCATGTACGAGGCCATCATCATCGGAGGCGGCCCGGCCGGCCTCCAGGCCGCCCTGACCCTGGGCCGCATGCACCGTCGCACCCTGCTGCTGGACTCGGGCGAGTACCGCAACGCCGCCGTCGGGCACGCGCACAACCTCCTGACCAACGACGGACGCGCCCCCGCCGAGATCCTCCGCCTCGGACGCTCCGAGGTCGCCGCCTACCCGACGGTCGAGATCCGGGATGCCAGGGCCACGGCGACCGCGGTCACCCCCGACGAGGTACGGGTCGAGGTGAACGGCGAGACGCTCCGCGCCGCGAACCTCGTGCTCGCCACGGGGCTGGCCGACGACCTCCCGCCGATCCCGGGCCTCGCCGAGCACTGGGGCGACCGCATCGCCAACTGTCCCTTCTGCCACGGCCACGAGTTCGCCGACCGCCCCGTCGCGGTGCTGAACGCCACCCCGCACGCGGCGATGCTGCGCGCGATGCTCGAGCCCGTGGCATCCGACGTCATCGTGCTCGACCCCGCGCGCGTCGACCGCATCGACGGCACCGACGACGGCTTGCGCCTGGCGCTCGACGACGGCTCGACGCTCGATGTGGCCGGAGCCTTCGTCGCCCCCACCTCCCGCCAACGCGCGCCCTTCGCCGCGCAGCTCGGACTGGAGCTGCGGGAGTCCGGCGCCGTGCGGGTCGACCCCTTCGGTCGGACGAGCGCCGAGCGGGTGTTCGCCGCGGGAGACAGCGCGCAGCCCGACCACTTCCAGGGCCCGATGGCCTCGCTCGCAAACGCGATCGCAGCAGGTCAACTCGTGGCGATCGCGATCGTGCAGAGCCTCGTGTCCCCCTCCTGAAAGCCGGGATTCGCTCGGGCTTTCTGCACTCCCGCAGGTCGGCTTCCTAGACTGGGTCCGTGCACGCGACGGACGGGGGCCCGGCAGCGCCTACGGGTGCTGCCCCGACGCGACCGCGCCGGCTCGCCCGCGACCTGACGATCCTGGGCGTCGTGGGCGTTCTGCTGATCGCCGCCCTCGGGGCGGGAACCGCCGCCGCGTACCGCGAGCTGTACAGCCCGCGCGCGTTCGTGCTCCACTACCTCGACCTCATCGAACACCGGCAGGCGACCGAGGCGCTCGCGGTTCCGGGCGTGGCCGTGGACTCCGCCGAGCTCGAGGCGTCTGGCCTGCCGGCCACCGCCTCCGAGGCGCTCCTCCGCCCCGACGCCCTCACCACCGTGCACGATGCGCGCGTGGTCGACGAGGTCGCCGACGGCGACGTCACGCGGGTCACGGTCGACTACCGCGCCGGCGGGTACGAGGGCCGCACGACGTTCTCGGTCCGCCAAGACGGGTGGATCGGGGCCGTTCCGCGCTGGAGCTTCGACGTCAGTCCCCTGGCCGTGGTCGACCTCACCGTGCGCGGATCGATGCAGTTCTCGGTCAACGGGTTCGAGATCGACAAGCGTCAGGTCTCCATCGACGGGCCGGATGCCGACCCCGCCGCGGCCGTTCCCCTGCTGGTGTTCTCGCCGGGCCTGTACTCCGTGTCGGTCGACACCGCGATCTCGGCGACGCCCGGGGTGGCGATCCTCGCGGACGCCCCGCTGACCGGCATCCCCGTGGACGTACAGGCCGAACCCACCGAGCAGTTCGTGTCGGTAGTGCAGAAGAGCGTGGAGGACTTCCTCACCTCGTGCGCCGAGCAGAAGGTGCTCCAGCCCACCGGGTGCCCGTTCGGCCTCACGGTGCGAAACCGCATCGAGGGCGAGCCGAGTTGGGCGATCTCGGAGCAGCCCACCGTCAGCGTCCTGCCCGACGGGGCGGGGTGGCGCATCCCCTCCGCGAAGGCGGTCGCTCACATCGAGGTGGAGATCCGCTCCATCTTCGACGGGTCGGTGCGCACGGTCGAAGAAGACGTTCCGTTCACCGTCGACGGCCAGATCACCGTGCAACCCGACGGCACGGCATCCATCTCGGTCGGCGGTCGCGCCGACTGACCGCGGTCGACGCGCGGTCGGTCAGCGGCCGCCGTTGCGAGCGGCGATCCGCGCATCGCGCTCGGCCAGGCGCGCGAGCTCGTCGTTGTACGCATCGAGCTCGACGTCGCCCACGCGGTCGACGTGCCGGTCGCGACGACGCTGCTGCCGCTCGTCGCTGCGGCTCCACTGGATGGCGACGGCGATCGCGAGGATCAGCGTCGGGATCTCACCGACGCTCCAGGCGACGCCCCCTCCGACGTACTGGTCTTCCAGCGGGGTCACACCCCACTCGCGCCCCATCGCGCCGAACCACTCGGCCACCATGAGGCCGGAGTTCATCATGATCGCGATGCCGAAGAAGGCGTGCATGGCCATGACGGCGATGAGCACGAGCAGTCGCATGGGGTACGGCAGCCGGTAGGGCACCGGATCGATGCCGATCAGGCTCAGTACGAACAGGTAGCCGGTGATGAGGAAGTGGGCCACCATCCAGATGTGGCCGACGTGGTCGTACAGCGACCAGCGGAACAGGTCGGTGTAGTAGAACGCCCACAGCGATCCGATGAACAGGCCCGCGGCGACGAAGGGGTTGGTGAGCACCGTCGCGATTGGGTTGTGCACCGCCCAGAGGATCCACTCGCGGCCGCCGCGTGAGCCATCGTCGCGCTTGCGGATCGCCCGCGCGGCGAGCGTCACCGGGGCTCCCGGCACCAGCAGCAGCGGGATCGCCATCGACAGCAGCATGTGGTCGATCATGTGCACGCTGAAGAGGTAGTCCTGGTAGACGTTCAGCGGACCGCTGGTGACCCAGAAGATCGCGAGCATGCCCAGCGACCACAGCACCGTGCGGTAGAGGGGCCAGCGGTCGCCGCGGCGGTGCAGGCGCCAGACCCCGGCGAGGTAGAAGAACAGTCCGAACGCCGTGACCAGAGCCCAGAGCAGGTCGATGTCCCACGCGGTGAACCAGCGGTCGAACGTGAACTCGGGCGGCAGCGGAGAACCGGTGAGCACCTCGGCGGGCGTCTGGCCGATGGGGGGCAGGTCGCTCGCGGGCGGGGGCGTGCGCGCGAGGGCGGCCGCCGCACCGCTGGCGACACCCATGAACGCCAGCTCCAGGGTGATGACGCCCCAGAACCGCCGGGAGCCCTGCTCCTCGCCCATGCGCCCGATCAGGCGTCGGCGATACCAGGCGCCGAGCACACCGATCGCCAGCAGGGCGGTGACCTTCACCAGCACGAGCACGCCGTACGGCGAAAGCAGGTTCTGCCACCCGAGCAGACCGATCGACGCGCGCACCGTCCCCGACACGGCCACCACGATGAACGCGACGAGAGCGATCGACGAATAGCGCAGCATCGTCGTCTGCAGCTGCGCCCGCGTCATCGCGGGGCGCACGATCACCAGCAGCACGAGCCCGCCGAGCCAGACGGCCGCGGCGATGATGTGCAGCACCAGGGAAGTGACGGCCGCCGTGTGACTCGCCTCGGTACCGGCGTGGCCCTGCGTGCCCATCGGAATGAGGGATGCCAGGGCGAGGATCGCCACGAGCAGGGTCGGCACCCACGTACGGACCGCGAAGGTGAGCACCGTGAGCACGGCGCCGGCGATCGTAGTGAGCAGCCACGCGGGCCCGATCTCGGTCTCGACGAGGAAACGGCCCAGTTGCTGCCCGAACACCGCGTCGAGCGTGGGAGTGGCGTTGATGACGTTGAGGAACGTCAGGAATCCGGTGGCCGCCGCCGACACCGTGAACACGGCCGCCCCAATGGATGCCGTGTCGAGCGCGATCTCGAAGGGCCGCTCCCCCGCGGGGAGGGCGAACAGGGCCAGGACGAGCGATCCGACCAGCGTCGCCGCCGAAAGGTTGACCACGAGGGTCGCCAGCGGCAGGCCCCACCGCACGACCGGTCCCGGGTCGGCGAGAAGTGCCGGTGCGGCTCCCCCGCCATAGGCGAGGCCCACCACCGCGGCGAGGACCGCGACCACGATCAGAATGACGGGTCCGGCCACGCGCAGGGCTCGGGGATTCACCCCCCAAGCCTACGTCGCAGACAAGAGAGGGGGATGCCGATGGCATCCCCCTCTGTCGTGGTCTGTCGTCTTACTTGACGGCGGCCTTCAGCTTGGAGCCGGCGGTGACCTTGACGCGCTTGCCTGCGGGGATCGAGATCTCCTCGCCCGTCTGCGGGTTGCGGCCGGTACGAGCCGACGTGGCGACCTGCTCGAACGCGATCCAGCCGGGGATCGAGACCTTGCTGCCCTTGGCAACGGCCTCGGAGACGGTGGAGAAGAGGGAGTCGAGCACGCTCGACACGGCGGACTGGCTCTGTCCGGTCGCGCTGGCGATGCTCGCGACGAGCTCGGTCTTGGTGATGGACTTGTCGGCCATGTGGTTGTCCTCCAGGCGACGCGTGTGTCGCCTCTCGTTACATCGGACGAGGAGGAATTCTCCTCGGTGGTCGGGAGACCGCCTCGACAGTATCAACCGAACCGCGGAATTCCGCGGATTTTGACGGATTTCGCCCGCGGATGACCCGCGTGTCGCGTGTCCGGTGTGACGCGAGGGGCCCCTGGGGCCGACGAGAGGCCCCGAAGGAGCGTTCCGCCCGGGCCCGGAACGCCCGATTCCGCCCCGCGCATCGGGGTGAAGGTAGGTCGCGGAGCGGTTGAGCCCCCGTCGAGCGCCGACTCACCCGCGATCGGCGACCGCGGGGCGCGCGGGGTTCGTCGTCCACGCACGCCCGAGCGGCGAGACGCGCCACGAGCGATGAACGGTGGCTCGACACGTCCTTCACCAGGCCCACCGGCGCCGCCCGGGTCGTTGCTCCACGTGTGGTTCGACGCGACGATCGCCGCGCGGGCCGCACCAGCGACCCGGACGAACGGTCACCCCCGGACTGCGACGTCGTATTCGCGCGGTGACTGGCACCAACACCCTCGAAAGGTCGACGAACGATGACGCTCATGAAACGAAGAGGGCTCCGCGCCCTGGGCACCCTGTGCGCCGCCTCCGCGATTCTGGCTGCAGTGCCGGCGGGCACGGCCTTCGCCGCGGACCCGTACCCCACCCCCTCCCCGACGCCCAAGGGCGACCCGAAGATCATCGAGGCGTTGCAGAACGCACCGGAGCTGAAGGGCGCGACATTCGATGTCTCGGGCGTGACACTCCGAACCGGCAAGGCCAAGGCCACGAACGAGTCGTGGACTCCGGACGACTACATCTTCTACGACCACGATTACGACAACCCGATCAGGAAGATGCCAGAAGGTGAGGTTCAGCAACCTGAGCCATTCAATTCCATCAGTGCATCAAAGGCACATTGGGACACCTACACGTCCACGAGAACACACGACTTCAGCTTCGGAATTACAACGGGCTTCTCTTATTCGACTGCCGTTGAAGTGGGGATCGACTCCACCTCTTCCACGTCAACGAAGACTTACAAGGCCGAATTCAACTTCACCTACAAGTACGGCATGCAGGAAACTGTCACGAAGTCGGACGTGAGAACGATCAATTCGACTGGCCAGACCATGATGGTCTCGCCTGACTACAACGGACGAATCAGACAGTGGGTCGACATCGGAACGTACGAGGCCGACATGACGGTGCCCGGCACCCTCAGCGGCGATGTCATCATCACCAAATGCGGGGCGCCCGTGCGAGTGCCCATCGGCCGCCTTGCGGCGATGAAGCGCGATGACGATCAAGGACCGCTGTTCCCGGACACCTCGACAGACGGCGATGTCCTCCAGCAGTCCGCAACAATTCACTGGAAGGCCTATATCGCAGCAAAGGCACACACGGAAAAGGTATGGACCTCCCTCACCGACGGTACCTCGACGTCGACCATCACCGATGACTCACCCGCCCCCACCGCGGCGAAGTCATCTCCTGCACCCGCAGTCCTCTCCTCCCCCGCCCCCACCACCACGGCGGAAGCAGGAGAGGAGAGGAACCTTCGCAGCATCGTCCCGTGCTCGACCCCATCCGACCTCAACACCTCGGGTGGCTCGCCTCGGGAGTGGGCAGCCACCGGCCCCGGCACGATCGCGGTCGGCAACCACACGTATCTCAAGGCCGACAAGACGCTCATCAATGCCGACACGGTCGTCGATCGCAACGTCCAGAACGCGGTGGGCGGATGGAACTCGAGGGGCGGCGAAGACTGGGTAGCCTACGTCCGAGCCGACGGTCGGGCGTATAGCCGCCTCCTCAATGGCAGCCCGTCACAATACGACCGCACATTCCCGCTCGGAACCCGAGCGGTGGGCTATCACACGTATCTCACGCCCGCGGGTGATCTGTATTACGCCAGCCGGCGCATCGCGCAGCATGTCACCTCGGCGACGGGCGGATTGGCGTGGAGCGACTGGGTCACATACGTCAGCGACGGCAAGGGGTACACCTGGGCGAGTTACTTCACCACCGGTCCCCTCGAGGACGGGTCTCGGCCGAGTGGAACCACCGCCGTGGGAATGCGCTCGTACCTCACGCCTGACGGAGTTCTGAGCTACGAAGACACCGTCGTCGCGACGGGCGTGACGTCCGCGCTGGGAGGTATCGGTAGCGGTTCGGGGAACAACTCACACTGGCTTACCTTCATCGCCGACAACCGCGGACACTCATGGAGCACGAATGGGCGCACCATCCGCGATGAGGTCTGGCTCGGCGACGACGCGAAAGCGGTCGGAAACCACACCTACCTGGACACCGACGGCTTCCTCTATTTCCTCGACAACGAAGTGGCACAGAACGTGACCAGTGCCGTCGGCGGGTGGGGATCCGGTCCAGACTGGGCCAGCTACGTCCGCGTGGGGTCGTAACCCGCACCCAACGCCGAAGGGCGGGGGCTCCTCTACGGAACCCCCGCCCTTCGATGTGAAACGGGTGCTTACCAGCTCGACTTGGTCACGCCGGGCAGCTCGCCACGGTGGGCCATGTCGCGGAAGCGGACACGCGAGACGCCGAACTTCGTCAGCACGCCACGGGGGCGGCCGTCGATGACGTCGCGGCTGCGCACGCGCGCGGGCGACGCGTTGCGGGGCAGCTTCTGCAGGCCCACGCGGGCCGCTTCGCGGGCCTCGTCGGTCGCGGTGGGGTCGACCAGGGTCTTCTTCAGCTCGGCGCGCTTCGCGGCGTAGCGCTCGACGACGACCTTGCGCTGCTCGTTGCGCGCGATCTTGCTCTTCTTAGCCATGTGCTTAGCGCTCCTCTCGGAAGTCGACGTGCTTACGGACCACGGGGTCGTACTTCTTCAGCACGATGCGGTCAGGGTTGTTGCGGCGGTTCTTGCGCGTCACGTAGGTGTACCCCGTGCCGGCGGTCGAACGCAGCTTGATGATCGGACGGACGTCCTGAGCCTTCTTCGCCATTACAGCTTCACGCCCTTCGCCTGCAGGTCACGAACGACGGCTTCGATACCGCGCGCGTCGATGACCTTGATGCCCTTCGCCGAAACGTTGAGCTTGATGTTGCGACCCAGCGACGGAACGAAGTAGGTCTTCTTCTGCACGTTCGGGTCGAAGCGGCGCTTCGTCCGGCGGTGCGAGTGTGAGATGTTGTGACCGAAGCCGGGAACCGCTCCAGTCACCTGGCACACTGCTGCCATGGTGATGTCTCCTTCTGTACCGTGACACCGGACGGTGCCACCCAAGATCCCTTGTCTGCACCCCGTTCTGGACACAGCACGAGGCCGGGATCAGAGGAGGGGGTACGTACCACGCGCTGGAGTGCGCGCAGACAAGCGATCAGTCTAGCACGCCCGGCGTGTCGCCTTGACGGGCTGCTTCCTCCGCGGCGCCCCGCCCCCAGCGGAACGTCGACACGGTCGGTTCGCCCTCGATCCAGAACCGCCACGGGAACGCCGCCGTCCCGGCGACCCCCGCCACACCGACCCGCGGACCGACCGCCACCGCGGCGACCGGTTCGGCGAGCTGCAACCGCGCCCGCGCGCCCGCCCGCTCCACCCCGGTGACGGCGTCGATCCCGTCGTGCACCGGATGCCGCAGGCCCACCGCATCACCGAGGCGGCCGGGGCCGCGCGCCAGGTCGCGGGGCGTCCGCACCGCGCCGCCGCGCGCGAGTCGACGGCGTTCCGCCACGTCGGCCCCCTCGATGACCTCGCCGCCGCGCAGGAGCACACCGCCGGCAACGCCGTCGGGGCCGCACACGACGTTGACGCAGGAATGGATGCCATGACTGAGGTACACGTACAGGTGCCCCGGCTCACCCCACATGGTGGCGTTGCGCGCCGTCGGCCCGCTGCGGGCGTGCGAACCGGGATCGACGCGATCGCCCGTGCCGAGGCCGTGGTACGCCTCGACCTCGGTCACGCGCAGCACCACGCGCTCCCCCGCGACCACCGTCTCCAGGTGCGCACCCAGCAGGCGCGGCGCGACCTCGACCGGAAGACCGGCGAGGTCGGCGCGCGTCGCGGGTCGCGTCATCCGGGGGGCACCTGGCACCACGAGAGATCGAAGCCCTGCAGGGCCACGAGCTGCTCGCCGGTGTCGATCTCGACGAGGTGCGTCTGCAGGCGCTCGGGGAGCGGCAGCTGGTACAGGTCGAAGGGGTTACTCACTGCGTCGGGGGCCACGAGCACCGCCGCGTAGCGACCACTGGGCGAGACGCAGGTCTGCAGCACCGTGTCGGTGCCGGGCACATCGAGGAGCGTCCGCGGAACGCCCGCGGGGTCGACGTGGGCGATGATCGTCGAGCGGTACGCGCCATCCGACCCGATGTCGGCGAACGAGCGCAGCGTGCCCGCGTCGAGTCCCGGCACGGGGGTCGCGCGCCCGGCGAGACCCGGCGGGTTCACGGTCTGCACGAGCTCGCGCTCGGACCCGTCGGTCAGGTCGATCTCGCGGATACCCTCCAGGCGCTCCACGATCGCCACCGACGACCCGCGGGCGATCCCGTCGATCGACACGGCGCTCGCCAGGGGCGCGGCGTTCCCGCCCTCCGCGTCGGTCAGGAGCAGCCGCGAGTCGAAGGTCAGCACGAGCATGCTGTCGGTGTCGGGCACGAAGCGCCAGTCGGCCACGCGCACGTCGCCGCCGTCGAGTCCCACCTCCACGGGGGGCGCATCATCGGCGGCCGACGCGGTGAAGAGCTTGCTCTCTCGCCCTCCGGCGGCGCCGAGGGTGGCATCCGAGAAGGTGAACCCGACCCGCTCGCCCCGGTCGGCCGACTGCAGGTTCGAGACGAACCCGGGACCGGGGAGCGGGATGTCGCGGGCGTTCTGGCCGTCGAGGTCGGTGACGATCACGCGCGCCTGATCGTTCTCGCGCACCGAGACGACGAGGTGGTTCGACGTGGCGCGGAAATCCTCGATGTGTTCGTGCGTGAACACGGGAAGGCCGGCCTCGCCCCGCAGGTCGGTGCGGAAGATCGTGTCGCCGTCGGCGGTGCCGCGCTGCATCAGGAAAGCCTGCAGCGGGGGCGTCCGGAAGGTCTCGGAGAGCGTCGCGGCGGGGCCCGCACCCAGGCCTCGTACCCCGCGCACCGTCACGCGATAGTCGGAATCGTCGCGCAGCGGCAGGGTGAAACGGATGCCGACACTGCGCCCCGACGTGTCGACGGTGAACGGGGTCGCCGGCTCGACCTCGACCTGCGCGGGGTCGACCGGCGCGAGCGACTGGGTCGTGGTGAGGATGACACGGGCACCGGATGCCGCGACCGCCGCCTCGGGATCGACCTGCACGTCGGTCACCCGGGGTCCCTGGGCGACCGCGACGATCCCGCCGACACCGCCGACGAGGGCGAGCGCGCCGAGCACCGCCGCGAAGGCCAGCGCGAAGCCACGCCCGCGGCGGCGACGTGCGCGCGTCCGGCGGGAGTCAGTACTCATACGGGTCCGTCGGCTCGTCGATCATTGCCACCTGGTCGGCCCGCACTTCGAGCGCCCCGTCGGCCGTCGAGCGCACGGTGCCCGTGACCGTCACCCACTGGCCCGTGTCGGGGGCCGACACCGACGCGGTGATCGGGAGGCTCGCGGTCTGCGCGTCGATGACGCAGTGCGTAATGACCAGGCGGGTCAGGTCGAAGGCCGCGCCGTCCTGCCCGGGGGTGATGAACCCGGTCAGTGTGACGGGCTTGCCGTCGAACGTCTCGGGGTTCGTGGCGCGGGCGAACACCGCCGACCAGTCGCCGATACCGAACGTCGAGGTGTCGCCGGATGCCGCGAGCGTCACCACGTCGGACCCGGCGAACAGCGGCGGCGACCCCACATCGCGCGACACGGCGAGCTCGGCCGACAGCGACGCGGGCGGGGTCAGGAGCACCGCGATCACGGCTCCCGACGCGAGCAGGCCGCCGCTGAAGGCGGCCGCCCCCGCGAGCGTCGGGCGCGGACGCCCGGCGAGGTGGTCGTGCGCGGCCCGGTCATGCGCGTCGGGCGCATCGGCATGGTCGTGATCGGCGTGGGCGAACGCCTCCCGGCGTGCGGCCGCGGGCGCCGGAGCGTGCCCGTGCTCGTGATCATGACCGTGGTCAACCTCGGCGCCCAGCGGCAGCACGAACGACGCGAGCGCCCCCGCCAGGGCCACGACCGCCATTCCCACGGCGAACCAGGCCGAGTCGGGGTTGATGTAGAGCGCGATGCGGCCGGTCAGCCACAGCGTGATCGTCGTGATCGCCAGGCACGAGGCGAGACCGACGCCGAGCCACCGCGTGGCGAGCGCACTCGTTCTAGACAAGGAGATTCACCACCGTTCCTAGGGCGAAGGCCGAGAGCACGACCACCGCGGTCAGTCCGACGAGCACGCGCGTCGTGAAGGTGGTGCGCAGCAGCGCGTACATCTTCAGGTCGACGATCGGCCCGACGAGAAGGAAGGCCACGAGCGATCCGGGGGTGAAGGTCGACGCGAACGACAGCGCGAAGAACGCGTCGACGTTCGAGCACAGCGACACCACCACCGCCAGCAGCATCATCGCCGCGATCGACAGGGCCGGATCCGAGCCGATCGCGAGCAGGGCGCTGCGGGGGATGAGCACCTGCACGGCGCCGGCGATCATCGAGCCGATGATGAGGGCGGGCATGACCGACCGCAGCTCCACCACGAACTGGGCGAGCGAGCGTCGTCCGCGCCCGCCGCGCTCCTGCACCACGATCTCGCACGTCTCGAGGAACCGCTCGGTGAGCAGTTTGTCGGGATCCGGATGCCGGCTGTACAGCCAGCCGATGAGGTTGGCGACGAGGTAGCCGCCGATCAGACGCGCCACCAGGATGCCGTCGCTGAAACCGAAGGCCGCGTGCGTGCTGATGATCACGATCGGGTTCACGATCGGCGCCGCGACGAGGAACGTCAGCGTGTCGGAGACGCCGAAGCCGCGCATGAGGAGCCCCCGGGCGAAGGGCACGTTGCCGCACTCGCACACCGGGATGAACATGCCCAGCAGCGACAGCACCGCCCGGCGCGCCCAGGGCGCTCGTGGCATCCATCGCTCGATCGCCCCCGGCGGCACCCACACCTGCACGACGATCGACAGCACGACGCCGAGCACCACGAACGGCAGCGACTCGATGAGGACGCTCAGGGCGAGAGTCAGGCCGTCCTGCGCGCGGGTGGGCAGCGACGCGGGGAAGAACGTCGGGGCGAACGCGTCGATGAGGACGAGCGCGGTGATGACGACCACACCCAGGCCGAGGGCGGCGAGAGTGCGGGGGGCGCCGGTGCGCGGGGGCGGCGGCGCGGCGGTGCGACTACTCGTCGCCACGCTCACGGGCCCGCGCCTGCGCGCAAGCGGTGCAGATGCCGAAGATGTCGACCACGTGCTCGGCCTCGGAGAAGCCGTGCTGAGCAGCGGTGCGCTGGGCCCACTCCTCGACGGCGTCGGCCTCGATCTCGACCGCCACACCGCAGGAACGGCAGATCAGGTGGTGGTGGTGTCCGCGCGTCTCGCACGCGCGGAACAGGTTCTCGCCCTCGGGGCTCTGCAGCGAATCGGCGTCGCCCTGGGCCGCGAGTCCGGCGAGGGCGCGGTACACGGTCGCCAGGCCGATGCCGGTGTTCTCATCGCGCAGCGTGGCGTGCAGGCTCTGCGCGCTGACGAAGCCCCCCGCGCCGGCGAGCGCCTCGCGAACGCGCTCGCGCTGCCACGTGTTGCGCTGAACCATGCGGGAAGTCTATCGAGGAGACCGGTGAATCGGCTGGGGACGACGGCGCTACAGGGCGCGCGTGGTGCGGTCGCGGCGGGCACCGATGAGGCGACAGACGAGGTAGATCACGAACGAGATCGTCGTGATGTACGGGCTCACCGGCAGTGTGCCCGCGACGGCCAGGAGCACCCCGCCCACCGCCGAGACGAACCCGAACGCCGCCGCGAGCAGCGGGACCGAGAGCGGTCCGGATGCCACCCGCATCGCGGCCGCAGCCGGGGTGACCAGCAGTGCCATCACGAGCAGGGCACCGATGATGTGCACCGCGACGGCGACGATCAGGCCGAGCAGCAGCATGAACCCCAGCGACACCGCCGTCGTGGGGACACCGCGGGCGGCGGCGGACTGGGGGTCGAGGGAGTCGAAGCGCAGCGGGCGCCAGATCATCAGCAGCGCGATCAGGACGACGAGCCCGATCACGACGAGCCAGCCGAGCTGGGCGCTCTGCACCGACACGATCTGCCCGGTCAGGAGACTGAAGCGCGTGGCGCTGCGCCCGTTGTAGAGCGACAGGCACAGGATGCCGACCCCCAGGCCGAAGGGCATGAGCACGCCGATGATCGAGTTGCGGTCGCGCGCGCGGGCTCCGAGCAGTCCGATGAGGGCGGCCGCGATGAGCGAGCCGACGATCGAACCGGAGACGACGTCGACCCCGATCAGCAGCGCGACGGCGGCTCCGGCGAACGACAGCTCGCTGATGCCGTGCACGGCGAAGGCCATGTCGCGCTGCATGACGAACACGCCGATGAGGCCGCCGACCAGCCCCAGCACGGCGCCAGCGTAGACGGAGTTCTGCACCAACTCGAGGATCGCGCCGTACTGGCTCACTCCCCCGAACAGCGCGTTGCCGATGTCGGCCCCGTTCATGCGTCGTCCTCGTCGTGGTGGTGGTGGGCCTCGTCGGCGTCAGGGGCGCCGACGACCACGAGTCGGCCGCCCGCCCGCATGACGTACACGGGGGCGCCGTAGAGCGCGGTCAGTGTCTCGGAGGTGAGCACCTCGTCGGGCGTCCCGAGGGTGAAGCGGCCATGGGCGATGTAGAGGATCCGGTCGACGTGCGAGAGCACCGGGTTGATGTCGTGCGTGACGAGCAGCACCGCGGCGTCGCGCTCACGGCGGTGGCGGTCGATGAGGCGCACCACGGCCTGCTGGTTCGCCAGGTCGAGGCTCGTCAGCGGCTCGTCGCAGAGCAGCAGGCGCGGGTCGTCGGCGAGCGCCTGGCCCACCCGGAGGCGCTGCTGCTCGCCGCCGGAGAGCAGCCCCACGGGGCGGTCCGCGAACGCGGTGGCCCCGACGGCCTCGAGCAGCTCGTCGATGCGCGCGCGGTCCTTGCGCCGCGAGAGCGGCAGGCCGAATCGGTGTCCGTCAACGCCGAGCCCGACGATGTCACGACCGCGCAGCGGCGTCTCGCGCGGGAGCGGCCGCTGCTGCGGCACGTACCCGATACGCCGGTTCCCCGCGCGCCGCACCGGCGCCCCGAGCGCGTCGATCGAGCCGGCGCTGAGCCGCTCGAGTCCGAGGATCGCCCGCAGAAGCGTGGTCTTGCCCGACCCGCTCGGTCCGAGCACGGCCACGAGCTCGCCGGGCTCGACCTGGAGGTCGAGCCCGGCCCACAGTTCGCGTCCGTCGCGCGCGAGCGCGGCTCCGCGGATGCGCAGCGGTGCCGCGTCGCTCACGCCCTCAGGGCGTCCGACAGGGCGCTGATGTTGCTCTGCATCCACGAGAGGTAAGTCTGGCCCTCGGGGAGGGTCTCCGTGAACTCCACCACCGGAATGTTCTTGCTCTTGGCCTCGTCCAAGACCTGCGTGGTCTCGGCTCCACCGGTCTGCGGGTTCACGATCAGGACGCGGATCTCGCCCGAGTCGATCAGCTGCAGCGCCTCCAGCAGGGTTGCGGGCGGGACGTCCTGGCCCTCCTCGACCGCCTCGCTGAACGCGTTCGGGGTCGCGTTCGACAGGCCGGCGGCCTCGATGAGGTACACGGGCACGGGCTCGGTCACGAACACCTTCGCCCCGGCATCCGTCGCCTCGATCTGGGCCAGAGAGTCCTCGAGACCCGCGATCTGCTGTGTGAAGGCCTCAGCGTTCGCGGTGAACGCGGCGGCGTGGTCGGGGGCGAGCTCGCCGAGGTGCTCGGCGATCGACTCGGCGAGGTGCTCGATGGTGTGCGGGTCGTACCAGACGTGCTCGTTGAAGCCCTCGATGTGGGCGTGACCGTCGCCCTCGGCATGGTCGTGGCCCTCTTCTTCGGCGTGCTCGTCGGCACTCTCGCTCGGGGCGGGCGTGGCGGACGCCTCGTCGGCGTGGGCGTCGGCGTGCGACTCGGCGCCCGGGTAGTCGTGGTTGAACTCGACGGCGCTGATGACCTCGGCCTCGGACCCGCTGGCCTCGACCAGCGCGTCCATGAACGCGTCGTAGCCGGCGCCGTTCTCGATCACGAGCTGCGCGTCTTTGACGGTCAACTGGTCTTGCGCACTCGCCTCGTACTCGTGGGGATCCTGAGCCGACGACGTGATGACCGAGCTGACCTCGACGTACTCGCCACCGATCTCTTTCGCGATGGAGCCGTAGACATTCGTGGATGCCACGACCGCGACCGTGTCCGCGCCGGCGGCGGACGGGGAGTCGGCGGCGGGCGCTCCCCCGGCACAGCCGGCGAGGGCGAGCACGGAGGCCGCGCCGAGAACGACGGGGGCGAGAAGGCGTCGGGTCATGGCATCCACCGTACCGCGGTTGATAATCGTTCTCAAACTCACGACGTCGGGGGCGCCCACGCGGCGTTGCAGGCCGAACGTTGACGCCGTCGCCGGCCGCGCCCCGTGTCCGCGACCACGCCCGGCGACCAGCGCGTAGGGTCGATGCCGGCGTCTCGGGACGATCCGGTCGGCGGCGCCGGGGAACGCCTCGAGCGAGGAAGGGTGACCTGATGACGCGGCGAATGACGCACTGGGCCTCCTCTTTCGTGCGCCGATCCCCCGCCCAGGTGTCCGTGCTGATCTTCGTCGCCGCGGCGGCGGTGTTCTCCGGGTTGCTCGCCCTCCCCGCGGCCTCCGCCGACGGCACGCGCGTCGACGGCATCGACGCGGTCTTCACGGCGGTCTCCGCCATCACCGTCACGGGTCTGACGAGCGTGGACACCGCCACGACCTGGTCGCCGTTCGGCCTCGGCGTCATCCTCGTCGCCATCCAGATCGGCGGTCTCGGGATCGTGACCCTCGCGCTGTTGCTGGCGCGCGCGGTGACGCGGCAACTCGGGCTCGGCGGACGCGTGTTCGCACAGCAGAACATCGGCGCGCCCGAGCTCGGCGAGGTGCGGCGCCTCCTGCAGATCGTCCTCACCACCACGTTCGTCATCGAGGCCGCCATCGCCGTGGCCCTTCTCCCGGGGTTCGTCGTCGCCGAGGGGTGGGGCCCCGGGCTCTGGCACAGCCTGTTCTACGCCATCTCCGCGTTCAACAACGCCGGCTTCGTCGTGCACACGGGCGGACTGGAGACCTTCGACGGCAACTACCCCGTGCTCCTCCCGATCATGGTGGGCGTGTTCGTCGGCTCCTTCGGGTTCCCCGTCTTCCTCAACCTCATCAAGAACAAGTGGAACCGTCAGCGCTGGACCCTGCACACCAAACTGACGCTCGCCACCACGACGATCCTGCTCGGCGTGGGCACGGCGGCCTGGTGCGCCTTCGAGTGGTCGAACCCGAACACGGTGGGGCCGATGTCGGTGCCCGAGAAGCTGTTCCACGGCCTGTTCGCGTCAACGATGATGCGCTCCGGGGGCTTCGCCATCACGCCGACCGGAGAGTCGACGACGACGACGCTGCTGCTCAGCGACGCGCTCATGTTCGTCGGCGGAGGGTCCGCCTCCACGGCGGGCGGCATCAAGGTCACCACCCTGGCCGTGCTGTTCCTCGCCATCCTCGCCGAGGCGCGAGGAACGAAAGACGTCACCGTCGCCCAGCGCACCCTGCCGCACGGCATCCTGCGCGTCGCGATCAGCGTGACCTTCCTGGGGGCGTCGCTCGTGCTCGGCGCGGCGACGCTCCTCACGCTCACGCATGACGCTCCGCTGGACCGCATCTTGTTCGAGGTGATCTCCGCGTTCGCCACGTGCGGCCTGTCGGTCGGCCTCTCCGCCGAGCTCGACGCGTTCGGCAAGGCGGTGCTGGCGGCCCTCATGCTCGCCGGCCGCATCGGGCCGATCGGCCTCGCCGCCGCCCTCGCCATCCGTCAACGGAAGGTCCTCTTTACGTATCCGAGCGAGCGCCCCATCATCGGGTAACGCGGACGCGCCGACCGTGTCGATCGAAGGGGGGATCCGCACGCGGACCCCACCCACCCGACCTCACGCGTCGACCGCGACCGTCCTTTCCGACGTGGACGCCGACGTGAACGTGTGCACGCCCGACGCGACCTCGAACTGCTGGCCGTCCGGCAGATCCACCACACCGGTCGCCCCGGTCGGCACGCGCACCTCGACCCGCAGCTCGTTCCCCTCCACGCGCCACGCGACGGCGGCACGGCCGTACGGCGTCTCGTGCTCGGTCGTGGCGTGCGTGAGCCCGCCGCCGGGCCGCGGCGCGAACGCGATGCGGCGGTAGCCCGGCTCGAGCGGAGCGAGCCCGCCCACCGTCCGATGGATCCAGTCCGCCACCGCGCCCAGGGCGAAGTGGTTGAACGAGGTCATCCCGCCGGGGTTCACCGTGCCGTCGGGGAGCAGGCTGTCCCAGCGCTCCCACGTGGTGGTGCCACCGGAGAGCACCGTGTACATCCACGACGGGCACTCCTTCTCGAGCAGCAGGTCGTAGGCGGCATCCACGTGACCGGAGCGGGTGAGCGCGTCGGTGATGAGCGGCGTTCCCGCGAAGCCGGTCGCGATGCGGTTGCCGCCCGCGCGAACGAGCTCCGCCAGCCGGCCGCCCCACGCGTCGCGCTCCCGCTCGTCGGCGTACAGCTCGAACTCGATCGCGAGGGCGTACGCGGTCTGCGCGTCGCTGGTGAGCAGACCGGATGCCGTGACGTACTCCCCGCGGAAGGCGTCGCGGATCTCGTCCGCCAGGCGCGCGTAGGTCGCCGCATCCTCACGGAGCCCGAGGGCCTCCGCCGACCGCGAGAGGTGGCGAGTCGACCACGCGAAGTACGCCGTCGCCACGAGATAGCGGTCGGTCGTGGCATCCGCGGGATCGTGCGGCGGCGCGGCCGGGTCGAGCCAGTCGCCCAGCTGGAAGCCGGTGTTCCACAGGCGGCTCGGCCCCGCCAGACGCGTCACGAGATCGACCCACTTGCGCGCGGAGTCGTACTGGTCACGAAGGATCTGCGTGTCACCGAACTGGCGGAAGAGCGTCCACGGCGTGAGCACCGCGACGTCGCCCCACGCGGCACCGGGGCGGATCGGCGTCCACTCCTCGCCGCCCGGGATCACCGGCACATACCAGGGCACGGTGCCGTCGGGGAGCTGCTCGACGGCGACGTCGCGCAGCCACGACCGCAGCATGCCCGAGCAGTCGTAGAGGAACGAGGCCGCCGGGGCGAAGACCTGCAGGTCACCCGTCCAGCCCAGCCGCTCGTCGCGCTGGGGGCAGTCGGTCGGGATGTCGACGAAGTTGTCGCGCATCGACCAGCGCACGTTCTCGTGCAGGCGGTTCAGCAGCGGGTCGGACGAGGTGAACCACCCCGTGCGCTCCATGTCGGTGTGGTAAACGCGGGCGACGATCGCGCCGGGCGCGACCTCGCCGGGCCAGCCCGTGACCTCGGCGTACCGGAAACCGTGGATCGTGAAGCGCGGCTCCCACACGAGCGGCTCCCCGTCGGTCACGAGGACGTCCGTCGCCGCCGCTCCCCGGAGCGGTCGGGTGTAGAGCTCTCCGTCCTGGAGCACCTCGGCGTGGCGCAGGGTGAGGACGCTTCCCCGCTCGGCATCCACCGTCAGCCGCAGACGGCCCGAGATGTTCTGACCGAAGTCGAGGACCCAGGCGCCCGAGGCCGACCGGGTCACCGCGACCGGCTCGAGCTCCTCGGTGCACCGCACCGGCGGCCCCTCGGGGGCGACGAGGGTCGAGTGATCCACGGGCAGCAGGCGTGCGGGCGACCACTGCGGGTCGTCGGCCGACGCCCAGTCGGACCGCTGCAGTCGCGCGTCGTAGTACTCGCCCTCGTAGAGTCCCGTGGTGAGGATCGGGCTCGGCGCGGCCTCCCACGCGTCATCGGTCGCGACCACGGTCCGCGTCCCGTCGGCGTGCTCGACCTCGAGCTGGGCGATGAGGCCGATGTCACTGCCGTACAGGTTGGGGTAGCCGCCGTGGAAGCCCAGGCGGCCGCGGTACCAGCCGTCCGACAGCCACGACCCGAGGAAGTTGCGCCCCGTCGCCAGGTGGTCGGTGACGTCGTAGGTGTAGTAGCGCAGGCGCTCGCCGTAGACCGTCCAGCCCGGCGAGAGCGCGTCGTCGCCGACGCGGCACCCGTTGATCTCGACCTCGTACAGGCCGTGGGCCGAGACGTACAGGCGCGCACGGACGATGTCGGGGCCGAGGTCGAACGCGCGACGGACGCGGGGCGGGCGGCGCAGCTCCTCAGGTTCCTCCGCCCAGGCGGGTCCGACGACCCCGGCCTGCCAGTCACTGGCCTCCAGGAGGCCGGTCTCCACGGTCGAGGGCTCCGACCACGCGGATGCCGTGCCGTCGCCACCGTGCACGCGCACACGCAGTGAGGCGCGCTGCCGGGAGACCAGCGGGGCGAAGGGCCACGCGACGAGCACCGACTCGGCGCTCTCGACCACCTCGGAGCGCTCCGTCCCGCGGTCGGTCGTCAGCTCCAGCTCGTACGCGGCGGGCTGCCACCCCGCGGGGGCCGAGGTCTTCCACGACAGCCGGGGCGTGGCGACGCCGATACCGAGGGCACCGGGCAGGTGCTCGAAGGTGAGGGGGGAGACAGCGACGGTCATGCGGGGGTCTTCTCATCCTGCTGGGGGTGGATCATCGGTTTGAGGGCCGAGCGGTCACGCCCGGGAAGAAGGAGCGCGTCATGCACTCCGCCGAGCGCGTGGCCGCTGGTGACGAGCCGGCGCAGGTTCACGCGTCCGCTGGCCGCCAGGGCAATGGCATCCGGGTACTGGTTCGCGTAGCGGAACGTGCCCGTCAACGCGATCTCCCGCGACTGGATGACATCCAGCGGGAGCGTCACGTCGCCGTCGGCCGCCATGCCGACGAGCACGGCGCGTCCGGCCGGGCCGAGCGCCATGACACCCGCGCGGATCGCCGCGGGCACGCCCGAGCACTCGACGAGCACCGTGCTGTCGGCGGGCAGGTCTTCGGTCAGCGGGTCGATCACGCCGGTGGCGCCCAGGTCGGCCGCGACCGCGCGACGCTCGGGCGAGACGTCGCTGACGTACAGCTCGGCGCCCGCCGCCGCCGCGACCTGGAGCACGAGCAGGCCGACGGGCCCGGCACCGCTGACGAGCACGCGGTCGCCGATGCCGACCGCGGCCTTGCGGACCGCCCAGAGGGCCACCGCGAGGGGTTCGACCAGGGCCGCCTCGTCGTCATCGAGAACGTCGGGCACGTCGTGCGCGAAGTCGGAGGCGATCACGACGTGCGTCGCGAAGGCGCCATCGATCGGCGGGGTGGCGAAGAAGCGCACCTCCGGGCACAGGTTGTAGCGCCCCGCCCGGCACTGCCGGCAGCGGCCGCACGGCACGCCGGGCTCGAGCGCGACGCGCGTGCCCACCCGGCCCCCCGGTACGTCCGAGCCGACGGCCACGATGATCCCGGATGCCTCGTGCCCGAGCACGAGCGGATCCTCGACGCGCGTGGCGCCGATACGGCCGTCGCGGTACCAGTGCACGTCGGAGCCGCAGACGCCCACGGCGCGGATCTCCACGAGCACCTCGCCGGGTCCGGGCACCGGGGTCGGACGTGCCTCCACCGTGGTGGTGTCGATCGCCGTCATGACGGCCGCGCGGATCTCGTCGGGCGCGGTCATCCCTTCACCGCGCCGCTGGCGAGACCGGCCATGATGCGCTGGTTCAGCACCAGGTAGATCGCCAGGATGCCGAAGACGTTGATGCAGATCGCCGCGAAGAGCGGACCGTACTGCGTCGCCCCGAACTGTCCCGTGAAGTTCAGCAGACCCACCTGGACGGTGCGCAGCTGCGACGAGTTCGTGAAGGTGAGGGCGATGAGCAGGTCGTTCCAGAAGAAGAAGAACTGCACGAGGCCGACGGTGACGATGGAGTTGCGCGCCATGGGCAGCGCGACCGAGAAGAACGAGCGGAAGATCGACGCGCCGTCCAGGGTCGAGGCCTCGAACACCTCGCGCGGGATCGCGCGGAAGTACGTCGCCATCATGAACACCGTCAGCGGCAGCCCCGTCGCGGTGTACGTGATGATGAGCGGCCACAGCGACCCCGTGATGCCGGCCTGGAAGTAGACCGAGAACAGCGGCAGCAGGATCATCTGACCCGGCACCATGATTCCGGCCAGGAACAGCAGCAGGATGCCGCCGCGACCGCGGAAGACCATGACCTCCAGCACGAAGCCCGCGGCCACGCCCAGCAGCAGCATCAGGAAGAGCGCGGGGAAGACCGCCAGGACGCTGTTGCCGAGGTACTGACCGATGTTGCCGGTCACCCACGCGTCGACGTAGTTCTGCACGTTGAGCGCGCGGGGAAGCGCCCAGGTGGGGGCGTTGAGGAACTCGTCCTGGCTCTTGAACGAGTTCATCAGCAGCCACAGCAGCGGCAGCACCTCGATCGCGACGAGCAGGACGATGAGCACGGTACCGGGCGCACGACGCAGCGAACCGGCGCGCGAGGCGGGCTTCCGGCGCGGGCGGATCCGCTCGGGGGTCTGGGGAAGGGTGGCGGTGGACATGGGGGATCAGCCCTTCGTGACGTCGCGGCGAGACGACCGGAAGATGAAGACGGTCACGATCAGGCACAGGATCGTCAACAGCAGCGCGATGGAGGCGCCGTAGCCGTATTCGCCGTAGCTGAACGAGGTCTGGAACATGTAGAGCGTCAGGGGCGTGGTCGCGGTGCCCGGGCCTCCGTTGGTCAGCGCGACGATCGAGTCGAAGACCTTCAGGGTGCCGTTGATCGAGAAGATGATCGACGACAGCAGCACGGGCAGCGACAGCGGCAGCACGATGCTGCGCACGAGGCGCCAGCCGTTCGCCCCGTCCAGCCGCGCGGACTCCATGATGTCGTCGGGGATGTCGAGCAGGCCGGTGTACAGAAGTACGGCGTAGAAGCCCATGGAGCGCCAGAGGTCCATGATGACCAGCACCACGATCGCGCTCACC
Source organism: Microbacterium sp. ZW3a (assembly GCF_057167165.1). Taxonomy (NCBI): domain Bacteria; kingdom Bacillati; phylum Actinomycetota; class Actinomycetes; order Micrococcales; family Microbacteriaceae; genus Microbacterium; species Microbacterium sp. ZW3a. The sequence goes on from NZ_CM169903.1 coordinate 3,091,675, forward strand.
GGGCTGCCGAACCAGTCGACGGATGCCACCCCGAACACGTTCAACAGCGCGTTCACGGGCCCGGTCTGCGGCGCCACTTCGAACAGCTTCTGGAACATCAGGGCGACGGCGACCGTCGGGATGATCACGGGGAAGAACACCAGGGTGCGAACGACGCTCCCCCGGTTGCGCAGGACGAAGACGTAGAACAGCGCGAGAAGGTAGCCGAGCAGCACCTGGCCGACGGTGATGATGACGGCGTAGAGCAGGGTGAAGCGCAGCGCCTCACCGACACGGGGATCGGTGAAGAGGCGTGCGAGGTTGTCGACCCCGACGAACTCGAACCCCGAGATCGCGTTGCCCTCGAACAGCGTGTAGCCGAGCGACCACACGACCGGGATGAGCATCACCAAGGAGTAGACGACGAGCGCGGGACCGAGCAGCAGCGCGATGGCGCGTGGATCGCCGAGGACTTTGTGCATGGGTTTTCCTTCGAGGTGGGACGAGGGGTGGGGGCGGTGTTGGCCGCCCCCACCCCCGGAGGACGCGTCAGCCCAGGTCGGCCTGGACCAGGCTCATGAAGTCCTGCGGCGAGATCGCGCCGGTGACCAGCTGGGCAGCGTTCTTCTGGCTCGTCTCGGTGGCCTTCGCGCTGAAGAGCGCCTCGAACCAGAGCACCGACTCCTGCGTGGACGAGATGCGCTCCTGCACGAGGGCGGTCAGGTCGTCGACCTGCACGTCACCCTCGACCGTGAAGCCAGAGATCGTGGCGGCCTCCGACAGCGACTCGGCGCCGTAGTTGTTGGCGATGCACGTGAGCCACGCGCCGGTGCCCTCGTTGTAGGCCTTGGCCGACAGCGCCATCGGCAGACCGACGTTGGCCGGGGTCTGGCTCGAGTCGCCCTTGCCGCCGGTGACGTCGGGGAAGGGCAGGAAGCCGATGTTCTCCGAGCCGATCTGGTTGGCCGCCTCGTCGGCGAAGTTCGCCAGTGCCCAGCTGCCCATGTAGAAGAACGCGGCCTTGCCGGTGAGGAAGGCGTTGAAGGCGGTGTCGTAGTCGATCGATCCGACACCCTGACCGAAGTACCCGGCGGTGCCGAGGTCGGCGACGGCCTGCGCCGCGGCCACGTACTCGGGGTCGGTGAGCTGGGCCTCGCCGTCGGCGACCTTCTGCAGGGCGTCGGGGCCGAGGTCGCGGAAGATGTAGCCGCTGATCAGACGGGTGAGGGGCCAGCCCTGCTCGCCCGAGGCCGAGAACGGCTGCACGCCCGCGCCCTGGAGCGTCGCGGCGGCGTCGGCCAGCTCGTCCCACGTCGCCGGGGCCTCGATGCCGTTGTCGCTGAGGAGCTGCTTGTTGTACCAGATGCCCTCGATGTTGTACTGGTACGGCAGGACGTTGAAGCCGCCGTACAGCTGCTCGATCGTCGAGATGGCCGCCGGCTCGATCTTGTCGATCACGCCGAGGTCGGTGAGGGTCGCCTGCAGGTCGAGGACCTGCCCACCCTCGGCCAGTTCCTTGGTGAGCGCGGGCGCGTTGCCCGCGGCGTACTGGGTCGGCAGGGCGTTCTGGCCGGCGAGAAGCTGCAGCTTCTGGTCGAGCTGGGTCTGCGGGACGGTCTCGACCTGCAGGGGCTGCGCCTCGTTCTCGGCTTTGCACTGGTCGGCGCTAAGGCTCGTCAGAAGCTCGGGGATCGTGGTGTTCTCCTGGTTGACCAGGAACGAGAACGACGACCCTCCCGCTGCGTTGCCGCCGCCGGCACAGGCGGTGAGGGCGAGAAGCGCGGCGGCACCGGTGGCGACGACGACTGTCGCTCGGCGCGAGCGCGTGAATGCTGTGGACACTTTTCCTCCTCGAAAATGCGCCTCCGTCATTGAAGCGCTTCAAGAGGATTATGCAAGGCGTTTCGGACGCCGTCAAGAACTTTTTGAAACGCTTCAGATTTCGGTGGCCACCGCGCGCTCGCGTCCGACCGTGCTCTCCCTGATCACGAGCTCGGGCTGCAGCAACGTCGTGATGTGCTCGTGCGCCGGCCCGTCCTCGATCTCGGCCATGAGCAGTCGCACCGCCTCCCGCCCCATGTCCAGACCCTGCATCTGCACCGAGGTCAGCGGGATCATCCCGCCCCACGCGGCCGAGTTGTGGTCGCATCCCATGACCGCCACGTCGCGCGGCACCTCGATGCTCTGCGCGTTGAACACCTGGATGATCGCCATGCCCAAGAGGTCGGTGACGGCGATGACCCCGTCGAGGCGCCCCGCACGCACATCCTCGGCCAGCCCCTCCCCCGCCCGGAGTCCGCCGGGGGGATCGAGGTTCTCGGTGGCGACCTCCTGCAAGGACACCCGCCCGCCCTCCTCGGCGACCGCGCGCCGCACCCCCCGGCGGCGGAGGGCTACGGGCTGGAGGTAGTCGCGCCCGCCGACGAAGGCCAGCCGCGTGCGGCCGATGTCGATCAGGTGGCGCGCCGCGAGATACCCGACCTCCTCGTTGTCGACCAGAACCTGGCAGCAGTCACCCGTTCCCGAGTCGTAGTTGAGCACGACGGTCGGGCGGCCGTGGCTGCGGATGCGGGCGACATCACCACTGGCATCCTCCATCGGAGCCAGAAGGATGCCACTGACCCGCGCCTCGTCGAAGAAGTCGAGATCCGCCCGCTGCTGATCGGCGCGGTTGTCGCTGTTCGCCACGAGGACGTTCATGCCCAGCTCGGCCGCGAAGCGCTGCGCCCCCCGAGCGATGTCGACGAAGAGCGAGTTGCTGATGTCGATGACGACCAGGCCGATGCTGCTCGACCGCCCCGCCGCCAGCTGCTGGGCGTTGGAATTGCGGACGAAGCCGAGTTCGGCGATCGCGCCCTGCACCTTGGCGAGGGTGGCCGGCGACACTTTGCCGGGATGGTTCAGCACGTTCGAGACGGTGCCGAGGGCCACGCCGGCGACGCGCGCGACATCGGACATGCTCGGCGTCTGTCTCCCGTTCGGCACGCGCACCCCCTCCGTCCGCCCTGACCGTCCCGTTGGGATGCTAGCCGATCCGCGAGAGAATTGATGCGTTTCAATCGCCGGGACGACGGGGGCTCCGCCCGCGCCCGCGCCGCTCCGCGCCCACCTCAGCGGCGGAGGATGCGATGCGCGAGCGTGTTGCCGAGGAGCTGCGCCGCCTGCACGATGACCACGATGATCGCCACCGTGATCCACGTCGCCTGCGCGTTGAACTGCTGGTAGCCGTAGATGATCGCAAAGTTGCCGAGCCCGCCGCCGCCGATGTAACCGGCCATGGCCGACATGTCGACGACCGCAATGAACATGAAGGTGTAGCCGAGGATGAGCGGCGCGAGCGCCTCGGGGATCACCACGCCGAACAGCACCCCGAGCCGGCGCGCACCGACCGCGCGGGCAGCCTCGACGGTGCCGGGATCGACGGCGACGAGGTTCTGCTCCACGACCCGCGCGATGACGACCGTGGCCATGATCGTGATCGGCACGATCGCGGCATCCGTTCCGAGGGTCGTCCCCGTCACGGCACGCGTGACCGGGGCCACCGCGGTGAGGAAGATGATGAACGGGATCGGGCGGATGACATTGATCACGAGGTTCGCAACGGCGAAGACGACGCGGTTCTCGAAGAGATTGCCCGGCCGCGTCGCGTAGAGCAGAGCGCCGATGACGAGCCCCGCGACGCCGGCGAGCAGCAGCGACACCGCCACCATGGAGACCGTTTCGCCGATCGACTGCAGCAACACGGGTGCGAGAGTGTCCCACTCGTTCATGCGCGATCCCCCTCGGTCGGCAGCACCACGTCGGTGCGTGCCCGTAGGTCGGCGACGACGAGCGCCAGGGTCTCGGCATCCGTCTGCACCCGGTAGGTCAGGGTGCCCAGCTGCCGTCCGAGCACGTCGGTCACGCCGCCGTACACGACCGAATGCCGGGCGCCGTGGCGATGGAACACCGCGGAGGCGTCTTCGCTGGAGAACTCGTTGATCTCAACGCTCACCAGGTCTCCGCCGCCCGCGGCGAGCGCGGTCAGCGTGTCTCCGGTCGGCACGCCCTGGGTCACCGCGGCGACGAACCGCCGCGTCAGGTCGGCTCGCGGGTGCGCGAACACGCGATAGGTGTCGCCGCTGTCGACCACGCGACCGCCGTCCATGACGATGACCTGATCGCACAGCTCGTGCACGATCGAGATCTGGTGCGTGATGACGACGATCGTGATGCCGAGGCGCCGGTTGACCTCGCGCAGCAGGTCGAGCACCTCGGCCGTCGTCTGCGGGTCGAGCGCGCTCGTCGCCTCGTCGGCGAGGAGGATGCGCGGGTTCGTCGCGAGCGCCCGCGCGATGCCCACGCGCTGCTTCTGTCCGCCCGACAGACGCCGCGGGTACTGCCGCGCCTTGTCGCCGATCCCCACGAAGTCCAGGAGTTCGGCGACCCGCACCTCGCGATCGGCCTTCTTCACGCCGGCGACCTTGAGCGGGTACGCCACGTTCGCTGCGACCGTGCGCGAGGAGAACAGGTTGAACTGCTGGAAGATCATGCCGACGCGGCGACGCAGGTCACGGAGCGTCGCCTCGGTGGCATCCCCGATGTCGACGCCGAGCACCTCCACGGTGCCCGAGGTCGGCTGCTCGAGACCGTTGAGCAGCCGCACGAGCGTCGACTTGCCGGCACCGGAGTACCCGATGACGCCCACGATCGACCCTTCCTCGACGCGGAGTGACACGTCGTCGACCGCGGTCGTGGTCGTGCGCCGATCGGTCCGGAAGCTCTTCGTGACGCCCCGGAGCTCGATGACCGCGGTCATCCCTGCGGCGCTCCGACGGCCTCTTCGAGCGTCGAGAGCTCGTCCTGCAGCTGCGCGGCGGTCCAGTCGGCCTTGAACTGCAGGTTGCCCTGGTTCAGTTCGGTGACCGCGGCCTCCACCTCGGGGCTGTGGTACGCCGCGATGAGCTTCTCCCAGCGCGGATCGTCCTTCTTGTCGTCGCGCGTGACGAAGGCGTTGATGTACGGCGCGAGCGTCGGGTTGTCGAGATCTTCCTTGAAGATGATCAGCTCGTCGCCGAGCCCGCCCTTCTGCGCCTGCGTGTTGTTGACGATCGCGGCCTGCGCGCTCCCGTCCTTCAACGCCGACACGGTCTGGTTCGTGTCGACGGGAAGGAGTTCGACCGTCGTCGTCTCGATGTCGGCCGGGGTCGAGAAGGCGCTCCCGCCGTCCTTGAGCGTCAGCAGGCCGGCGGTCTGCAGGTTGAGCAGGCCGCGGGCGAGGTTCGTGGGGTTGTTGGGGATGGCGACGGTCGCCCCCTCGGGAAGGTCTTTCACGTCGGTGTACTGCTCGGAGTACAGCGCGAGCGGGTACACCGCGGTGGCCCCGACCGGCACCAGCGTGCCCCCGCCGTCGACGTTGAACTGCGACAGGTAGATGAGGTGCTGGAACAGGTTGACGTCGAGCTCCCCGTCTTGCACGCCCTGGTTGAGCTGCACACCGTCGTTGATCGTGCGCACCTCGAGGTCGATGCCCTCCTCGGCCAGCTTCTGCTTCAGCACCGTCCAGTGCGGCTCGTTGCCGTCGTCGGCGCCGAGGACGATGCGGGACTCGTCGGTGGATGCGGCTCCCCCGGCGCAACCGGTGAGGGTGAGCAGGAGGGCGGCGGCGGCGGCACTGAGGATCGTGGCCAGTCGTGCGGTGCGGTGCGAAGTCATGCGCCTACCAAAGCAAGCGTCAGACGGATGCCGAAACGCGCGCGTTACGGGTGGTAACGGGCTGTCACGAGGGGTAATCGATTCGGTTTCGCCCCGGGTATCGGCGAGGATCGCGCGTCAGTCCAGCAGCAGCGCCGGCTCCTCCAGCACGGATGCCACATCGGCGATGAACCGCGAGATGCCGTCACCGTCGACCACGCGATGATCGAACGACCCCGACACCGTCGTCACCCAGCGCGGGCGCACCTCGCCGTCGACGACCCACGGCTTCTGCCGGATCGCGCCGAGGGCGATGATGCCGGCCTCGCCGGGATTGATGATCGGGGTACCGGCATCCACTCCGAACACGCCGATGTTCGTGATCGTGAACGTGCCACCGGTCTGGTCGGCGGGGCTCGTCTTGCCCTCGCGCGCGGTGAGCGTGAGGTTCTCGAGCGCCTTGGCGAGCTCGCGCGTGTTCATCGCCTGCGCGTCTTTGATGTTCGGCACGAGCAGGCCCCGCGGCGTGGCTGCGGCGATACCGAGGTTGACGTAGTGGCGCACGCTGATCTGCGCGCCGTCCTCGGAGTCGACCCAGGCCGCGTTGATCATCGGGGTACGGCGGAGCGCCCAGATCACGGCGCGCGCCATGATCAGCAGGGGCGAGATCTTGACGTCGGCGAAGTCGGGCGAAGCCTTCAGGCGCTTGACGAGCTCCATCGTGCGCGAGGCGTCGACGTCGACCCACACCGACACGTGCGGCGCGCTGTATGCGCTCGAGGTCATGGCGTTCGCGGTGGCCTTGCGGACGCCGCGGACGGGGATCGACTCCTCGCGCGCGTCGTCGACCGGCGCCGGGGCGGCCGGAGCCGGCACGGGGATCGTCTCTTCGCGCACGGCGCCCCACTCGGGCGTCTCGATGTTGCGGAAGACGCTGGCCTGCTCGGCGTGCTTCACGACGTCGTCGCGCGTGACCTCACCGGCAGCGCCGCTCGGGGTCACCGTCGCCAGGTCGACGCCGAGGTCGCGCGCGAGCTTGCGGATCGGTGGCTTCGCCACGACCCCGACGGATGCCGTGACCGGCCGCTGCGCGGGCTTCCGGCGCCGCGACGACACCGCGCCACCCGTGCCGTACCCCACCAGGACGGCCCCGCCCGGGTCGTCGGCCTCGGGGACCGTCGTCGGTGCCGCGGGCGCGGGGGGCGCGGCATCCGTTGACCCGATCGTGATGATCGGAGCCCCGACCTCGACCATGGCCCCCTCGGCGGCGAGCAGATCGCCCACGGTTCCGGCGAAGGGCGAGGGCAGCTCGACGAGGGATTTGGCGGTCTCGATCTCGACGAGGACGTCGTTGACGGCCACCTCGTCGCCCGGCGCAACGCGCCACTGGACGATCTCGGCCTCGGTGAGTCCTTCTCCGACGTCGGGGAGGACGAAAGTCTGCTCGGTCACGGGAGTGCCCCTTTCAGCAGCGATTCAGTAGGCGAGGGAGCGGTCGACGGCCTCGAGGATGCGGTCGGCGTCGGGCAGGTACGTGCCCTCGAGCTTCGCGGGCGGGAAGGGCACGTCGAAGCCCGACACGCGCAGCACCGGGGCTTCGAGGGCGAAGAACGCCTTCTCCGTGACGGTCGCGGCGATCTCGGAGCCGAGCGAGGTGAAGCCTGGCGCCTCCTGCGCGTAGACCATGCGGCCGGTGCGGCGCACCGAGTCGAGCAGCGGGCCGTAGTCGACCGGCGAGAGCGACCGCAGGTCGATGACCTCGCAGCTCGTGCCCTCGCTCTCGGCGAGCGCCGCCGCCTGCAGCAGCGTCGTGACCATCGCGCCGTGGCCGACGAGGGTCACGTCGGTGCCGCGGCGGACGACGCGGCTGGCGTGCAGCGGCAGCGCGGGGGCTTCGGTGTCGACCTCGCCCTTCTGCCAGTACTTCGCCTTCGGCTCGAGGAAGATCACGGGGTCGGGCGACTCGATCGCCTGCTGGATCATCCAGTAGGCGTCGTTCGCCGTCGAGGGGCTCACCACGCGCAGGCCCGGGGTGTGCGTGAAGTACGCCTCGGGGCTCTCCTGGTGGTGCTCGACCGCGCCGATGTGCCCGCCGTACGGGATCCGGATGACGACGGGCATCTGCACCCCGCCCTCGTGGCGGTTGGTGATCTTCGCCAGCTGCGACGTGATCTGGTCGAAGGCCGGGAAGACGAAGCCGTCGAACTGGATCTCGAGCACGGGACGGAAGCCGCCCATTGCCAGGCCGATCGCGGTCCCGACGATGCCCGACTCCGCCAGCGGCGAGTCGATGACGCGGCGCGGACCGAAGTCCTTCTGCAGCCCCTCGGTCACGCGGAAGACGCCGCCGAGCGGACCGATGTCTTCGCCCATGAGCAGGACGCGGTCGTTCGTCTCGAGCGCGCGGCGGAGACCGGCGTTGAGGGCGCGGCTGATCGGCAGGTTCTCGGTCACTGCGCTCCCCCTTCCATCGAGGCCTCGTAGTCGTCGAGCCAGCGCTGCTCCTCCTGAACGAGGGCGTGCGCCTCGGAGTAGACGCTCTCGAACATGTGCTCGCGCGGGATCGTGCCGAGCTCGTTCGTGCGCGTGCGCACATCGTCGGCGAGTGCCCGACCCTCAGCATCCGCGTCGTCGAAGAACTGCTGCGAGGCTCCGCGGCCCTCGAGGTACGCGCGCATGCGGGCGATCGGGTCGCGTCCGGCCCACGCCTCTTCTTCGGCGGAGGTGCGGTACTTCGTGGGGTCGTCGCTCGTGGTGTGTGCGCCGCGGCGGTAGGTCATCGCCTCGATCGCGCGGGGCCCTTCGCCCGACCGGGCCTCGTCGAGCGCGGCCTTCGACACGGCGTAGCTGGCGAGCACGTCGTTGCCGTCGACCTGGACACTCGGGATGCCATAGCCCTCGGCCCGCTTGAACAGCGGGGTCCGCGACTGGGTGGCGACGGGCACCGAGATGGCCCACTGGTTGTTCTGGAGGAAGAACACCTCGGGCGTCTGGAAGCTCGCGGCGAACACCATCGCCTCGTGCACGTCGCCCTGGCTGGAGGCACCGTCGCCGTAGTAGACGATGACGGCCTCGTCGCGCTCGGGGTCACCGGTGCCGCACTTGCCGTCGAACACCAGGCCCATGGCGAGGCCCGTGGCGTGCAGCGTCTGCGCGCCGAGCACGAGCGTGTAGATGTGGGTGTTGCCGTTCTTCGGGTCGGTCGGGTCCCACCCGCCGTGGGTGAGGCCGCGCATGAGCCGGATGATGTCGAGCGGGTCGACGCCGCGGATGCGGGTGACCACGTGCTCGCGGTACGACGGGAAGAGGTGGTCCTGCGCCCGCGCGGCCCGGGCCGACCCCACCTGCGCGGCCTCCTGGCCGAACGACGGCGGCCACAGGGCGAGCTGCCCCTGGCGCTGGAGGTTCGTCGCCTGCACGTCGAACGCGCGGATCGAGACCATGTCGCGGTAGAAGGTCTCGAGTTCGGCGTCGGTGAGAGCGTCGATCAGCGGTAGATAGCGCTCGGCCTCAGGGGTGGGCGCCAGCGTGCCGTCGGCTGCCAGAACGCGCACGAGAGCCGGGTCGTCGAGCGGGGTCATGTACCCACGCTAACGGTCCGGCTATGCCCCGCACCGCATGAGGTGCACAACGGATGCCACGATCCGGCGTGGGTTTCCGACAAGCGGACTTTCGGCCGATGGGCCGGCGCCGAGGGCCGCGCCCGCGTTGTCAGCAGCATTCGTACGGGGTAGCGCCTCCCGGGAATGTGAGGGCGCTGCCCTCCGGCGGCTCCTCGGCCAGTCGCTCGATGAGTGCGTCGAGGTCCTCCGTGCGGAGGAAGTGGCCGTCGCGGACGACGGCGGTGATGGATCCCAGAGCGGCGACGTCCACCGTCGGGTCCGAGGCCAGCAGAAGCACGTCGGCATCCGCCCCCGGTGCGATGACGCCCATCGTGGCCGTCCTGCCCAGGTACAGGGCCGGGGCAGTGGTGGCCATCCGCAGGATGTCCAGGGGAGGGATGCCGGCTTTCGCGAGCTCCTGAAACTCGAGCTGCAGGCGCTGCCCCGGCGCCTTGCCCTGCCCGTCGGTGGCCGCCATCATCGGCACCCCGCTGTCGTGGAGGATCTTCGTCACCCGCAGCACCGTGTCGTAGACCTCGCGGTAGCTCTCGCGTGTGAGGTCCGGGAGCGCCCGGAAGGTCGCCAGGACATCGTCGTAGTCACGGCGCGTGCTCTCCGTCATGTGGGAGAGCCAGGGGTCAGCCTCGTACTCGGCGGCATCCATCAGGTACTGCGTGCGAAGGCGCACAAGGGTCGGCGCGTGCCACGTCTCGTTTTTCACGAACGTCGCGGCGAGCGCACGGGCGCGACCCTCGTCGAATCCCTGCACCGCCTCCCGCTTGAAGGCGACAGCCTCGGGTGAATCGAATGCCGCCGGGTTGATCAGCTTCTTCGCCGAGGTGGCTGTATAGATCTCACCGACCCCGGGCACGCCCGCGATCCACGCCGGCAGGGGCAGTCCGGTGTCGTCGGTCGCCCACAGTTCGTCACGGCGGGACGAGGTCTCGATCCAGATCCCGTCGGAGGCACCGAGGTGTTCGATGGAATCGAATCCCGCCGCCGAGGCTTCCGACGGGAGAACCGACTCGGGAAGATGACCCGCGATGCGCAGGCCCTTTGCATGGGCACGGTCGATCGCAGCGAAGAACACGTCGCGATCGGTCAGCACCATTTTGATGAAGTCGGCACCGGCGTCGTATTGCGCATCGATCGCCTTCTGCACGGCGTCTACCGACCCCGCGTTGAACGGCGTGAGGATCTCCCCCGGCATCGCGAGCAGACGCGGCGCATGCACCGACAGCGGCAGCCGGCCGGCGGCGCGGTGAGCGAGCATCTCGGACGTGCCCAGCATCTGCCGCATGCCCGTGACTCCCTCCGCGAGCATGGTGGCCATCATCAGAGCCGGATTCTGCGCCTGCAGAGCGTGCGTGTGCATGTTGTTGTAGCCGGGCACGGCGAAGCGCCCTGCGCCGTCCACGGTCCGTATGCTCTGATCGCTTACGAGGGATGCCACGTCCCCGACCGCGACGATCCGCCCGTCGCGGATCAGGATGGAGACGTCCTCGTCCCGTGTTCCCTCCCGCGGATCGATGACGGTGACGTGATCGATCCGCAAGGAGCCGGGCGCCTGCGGAGCAGTACGCGGCGGGAGTGGAGGGAACGCCAACCCGCGAATAAGCGGCATTCCCACCCCGACCGCCGCCCCCGCGGTGAGGGCGCCGAGGCCGGCACCCCAGAGGAACTGGCGGCGCGTGCGTCTCGGTCGGCCGCCCGCGTGGTCCGCAGTCGCGTCCGCGGCGGACTCGTCGGAAGAAGGCGTGTTCATCGGGACTCCTGAGGTGAAGTGGGGCCGCACGAGAGGGCCGCGAGCGGATGGTCGGATGCCGGCCCGTCCAGACCGACGGGTGCGGTGACGGACAGGTGCGCTTCTCCCTCTGCGAGTCGCACTCCGGTCACGGTGAGCCCACGCATCGTGGGCAGGGGAAATCCGGTGGAGAGCCACTCGGGCGCCCGATCGCCCAGGAGCCTTCCGACCGCCGACGGCGGGAGAGCGAACCCACCGATGTCGACGCTCTCCACGGCAAGGACCCACCCGCCATCCCGCGTGTCGGCGACGAACGTGGCGCGTACGGGAATGGTCCTGCCACGGAGGTCGAGGTCGGTCTGAACGGCGATGCCGTCCGTGCTCGTCGCGACGTCGACATCCTGGTCCGTGCGGCATTCGACGACGGTCGCCACCGCGGCGTCATCGAGGGCGATATCGATGCCCACGTGCCCGGTGGCGAGCGACCACAGCGCCAACCCATCGGCGGGCGAGGCGTGCACGCCCGGAGCGTCTGTGGTGAGAGAGCTGAGGCGCTCTTCGATGCGCGTACGGGCCGTGATCTCTCCGACGACGGCGACGGCGAGGACCGCCACGAGGACCGTACCGAGCGTGAGGAAGACAGCGCGACGGGAGCGGGGAAGGGCCATATCCCGATTCGAGCACCACAGGCTGCCGGGTCCAGCGCACGAACGCTGGCGAAGCCCTGACGGATCGCTGAAGACACCCGCAAGACGGATGCCGTCAGGAGACGGTCAGGTCCGCACCCCTGGGACCGTCAGGCTCGCGCACTCGGATGGAAGGCGATCCCACGTTCACTCCGGAGGACCCATGTCACTCGCTCTTCATCGCCTCGGCCGTTTCATCGGCCGCCACCGTCTCGCCGTCATCGGCGTGTGGGTGGCGGTGCTGCTTCTCATTGGCGGCATGGGATTCGGGGCGGGAGCGGCGTTCGAAGACGACAACTCCATTCCGGGCACTGAGTCCCAGGAAGGGCAGGACGTCCTGGCGACGCGGTTCGGCTCCTCGGCGTCGGGAGCCAGCGCTCAGCTGCTGTTTCGTGCGGACGACGGTGACATCACCAGCGCGGACGATCGCGCGGTCATGCAGGCGCGCCTCGACGAGATTGCCGCCGTGGACGGCGTCGCCGGGGTCAGCTCCATCGACGACCTGACGATCGACGCAGGAGGCGACGCCGCGCTCGCGACCGTCCAGTTCGATGACCGGAAACCTTCCGAGTCGGTGCTCGACGGCGTCCAGGACGCGGCCGTCGGCGACACGGACGGCGTCACGTCCACCATCGGCGGAAGCGCCTACAACGTCCAAGAAGAGCAGAGCCATCTCGGCGAAGTGATCGGCCTCGCCATCGCCCTGCTTGTTCTGATCATCGTCTTCGGATCACTGTTGGCCGCCGGGATGCCGCTGGTGGGTGCGCTCACCAGCGTGGGCACGACGCTCGGCGCGCTGTTCCTCGCCTCGCACCTGACCGCGATCTCTCCGTCGACGTCGGCGTTCTCGAGCATGCTCGGGCTCGCCGTGGCCATCGACTACTCCCTCTTCGTCCTCTCCCGCCATCGTCACGAGCTTGCTCGGGGACAGACGCCCCATGAGGCGATGGCACGGGCTCTGGGCACCGCCGGCACCGCCGTGGTGTTCGCGGGCATCACCGTCGTCATCGCCCTCGGCGGGCTGTTGGTCGTCGGTATCCCGACGCTCACGACGATGGCGGTGGGAGGGGCACTCGCGGTGACGATGGGGGTGCTGGCCGCGCTCACCCTGCTGCCCGCCGTCGCGCTGCTCGCGGGCGCACGGCTCCGACCACGGGACCGTCAGAGGTCGACGAAAGCGGCATCGAGACCTCCGCTCGCGCAGCGATGGGTGCGGCTCGTGACCCGTGCGCCGGCGATCACCATCGTGCTGGTCGTGCTCGGGGTGGGAGTCGTCGCGGTACCGACGATGTCGATGCAGCTGGGCCTGCGAGACGCGAGCACGCAGCCCGTCGGCACGATCACTCGCGATCACTACGACGCCATCGCGGCATCCTTCGGTCCCGGCTGGAACGCTCCGCTCCTCATCACGGCGGACGTCCTCTCACCGAGCAACCCGGTGGAGGTGGTGGATCAGCTTCAGGACGACCTGGAGCAGCTCGACGGGGTCGTCGCCGTCCCCCTGGCGACACCCAATGCGGCGGGCGACACCGCGCTGTTCCGCGTCATTCCCGAGGGCGGCCAGAACGACCCCCGGACGGCAGACCTCGTGGCGGAGCTTCGCTCTCAGGCGCCGGCCTGGGAGGAGAAGTACGGCATCTCGGACATCCGGGTGACGGGCACCACCGCCGTGAACATCGACATCTCCGCGCGGATGCAAGCCGCCCTCGTGCCGTTCACCCTCACGGTCGTCGGCCTGTCGCTCGTGCTCCTCCTCTTGGTGTTCCGCTCCATCTGGGTACCGATCAAGGCGACGCTCGGCTTCCTCCTCTCCGTCGGAGCGTCGTTCGGAGCGATCGTCGCGATCTTCCAGTGGGGATGGTTCCCCGCTCTGCTCAGCGGCGACTCACCCGGGCCCCTCGTGAGCTTCCTGCCGATCCTCGTCATGGGTGTGCTGTTCGGGCTCGCCATGGACTATGAAATGTTCCTGGTCAGTCGGATGCGGGAGGAGTACAGCCACATCGGCGATGCGCGAGAGGCCGTGGTCAGCGGATTCGCACACTCGGCTCCGGTCGTCACGGCAGCCGCGGTGATCATGATCTCGGTGTTCGTCGCGTTCATCCCCGGAGGTACGGACACGATCAAACCGATCGCGGTCGGTCTCGCCGTGGGGGTCTTCGTCGACGCCTTCCTCGTCAGGATGACGCTGGTCCCGGCGATCATGGTGGCGCTCCACCGTCACGCCTGGTGGTTGCCGCGGTGGTTGGAGCGGATCCTTCCCACGGTGGACATCGAGGGAGAGGCGGTGATGCGGCAGGCCGCGGTCGACGACGGCCCGATGGCAGCACTCGCCCTGAGCGCCCGCGACCTCCGAGTCGATCCGGACGACGTCCCCCTCACGCTCGACGTCCGATTCGGCGAGGCCGTGAGCATCGACGACTCGCTGAGACGCCGCCTCGTCTACGCGCTCAGCGGGCGCGCGGACTTCGTCTCGGGCACGCTGGTCGCCGCCGGCAGGGTGCTGCCGGACAGCGGGGCCGCGGTGCGTCGCCTCACTGCCGTTGTCTCATCGACGGACGTCTCCGGCTCCGACACCGCGCGCCGGTTCGCGAGGACGATGATCGCCCTGGCCGGAGGCGGACGTCGGCGGCGACGTCAACGCCTGGCGGTCGTCGAGCACATCCTTCCGGATCTGGACCTGGGGATCTCCGACCTCGACCCGGCAGCGCGCCAGATGCTGTCGGCGGCGGTGGCGCACGCCTGCGGTGCCCGCATCCTGTTCCTCATCGGCGATCCGGGCCCGGATGCAGTCCGCGCACTGACGGACGCAGGAGCAACCATCGTCACGGTCCGTCCGGTCGTGACCGATCAAGCCCCCTCCCTCCTCGAGATCGGAGCCTCCGCGTGAGTTCGACCAGTCGACGTACGATCGCGCTGGTCAGCGCCGTCGCGATCGCCCTTCCCCTCCTCGGCGCCGCCGTTGCGTCGGCCAGCCTCGCCGATCGGATGAACCGGTCCGACGAGATCCCCATCGCCATCGTCAACAACGACCAGATCGTGACCGGTGATCGCCCCATGGCCGCGGGGCGCGCCCTCACCGATGCGCTCGTCCACCCCGACGACGACGGTGTCATGCTCGGGTGGGTCGTGACGGATGAGGCGGATGCCGCGGAGGGGCTCGAGCACGGCGACTACTACGCCGTGCTGACCATCCCGGAGGAATTCTCCGCTTCAGTGCTCTCGGCCGGAGGCGACGATCCTGTCGCCACCGAAGTGACGCTGGAGACCGACCCCGGGGCCTCCGCCGCGGCATCCGCGGCATCCCAGGTCGTCGCTCGCACCGCTGCCGAAACTCTCGGGCGCGAGATCACCACGGCGTTCGTCTCCAGCACGGTCACCGGCGTCGACCAGCTCTCGACGGCGCTCTCCGACGCCGCTACCGGCGCAGGTCAGGTGGCCGACGGCACCGGACAGGTTCGGGACGGCGTAGCGCAGGTCGCCTCCGGGACCGACGAGGTGGCGGGCGGACTCCGGCAGGTGAGCACGGGGGCGGACGAGGTCGCCGCCGGAAGCCATCGGGTGGCGGACGGGGCGACGAGTCTTGCGGGCGGAGCGGCCGATCTGCGCGACGGAACCGCGGGCGTTGCGGCGGGAACGGCGCAGGTGCGCGACGCCACGTCGGCGACCGCCGCCGGGTCCCGGCAGCTGGCGGATGGTCTCGCCACGCTCGCGTCCTCCTGCCCGCCCACGGCGGGCGCGCAATATTGCGCCGCGGTCGCGAGCGCGGCGCAGTCGGCCGGCTCGCTCGCGTCGTCGGCCGGCCAGGTGGCGGCGGGAGCGGCGACGACCGCGAGCGGGGCCCAGACGCTTTCGGCCTCGTCCGGTGCCTTCGTGGAGGGGGCAGCGGATCTTGCGGCCGGTGCTCGAGACGCGGCCTCGGGCGCCGACCGGCTCGCCGCTGCCGCAGCGTCCGCCGCCACCGGTGCGGACACCCTGTCGACGGGCGCGACCGACCTGGTCGTCGGCGCGACCGATGTCGCATCCGGGGCGGATGAGCTGGCCACGAAGCTCGAGGACGGAGCCGCGGCGGCGCCGTCGTACACCGACGATCAGATCACGCAGGTCGCCGACGTGGTGGCGCAGCCGGTGACCGTCGCGACGACGAGCGCCGGCTCAGCAGCCGGGTGGCTCCCCGCCGTGATCGCCGCCGCGGTGCTGTGGATCGGCGCCATCGCCACCCTCGCGATCCGCTCCCGGGCGCTCTCGGCGGCGGCTCTCGTCTCGCCGATGTCGAGCGGACGTCTCACGCTGGACCTGTTCCGCCGCAATCTTGCGATCGGCGCAGCCCAGGGGCTCGCCGTCACCGCGATACTCGCGATCTTCCGGATCGACCTCGCATCGGTCCTCGGGTTCGGCGCGCTGGCCGTGCTGGCCGCGCTGACCTTTGCCACGCTGGTCTCGGGTCTCCATGTCCTGCTCGGCAGGTGGGCCATCGTGGTAGTCGGGCTCCTCACGCTGCTCGAGGCATCGACCCTTTCCGGCGCGCTCCCTCTCCAGACCGCGCCCACGTGGTTGGCGGCCGTTGCACCCTTCCTCCCCGTCTCCGCCTTCCTGCGGGCCGGCGCGCAGGTCGCCGAGGGGAGTATCTCGTCCGACCTGGTCGCCCCCGTGGTGTGTCTCACCCTCTGGTCGTTGATCGGTGCCGGGCTGATGCTCCTCGGCATTAGTCGCTCCCGATCGCTCCCCGCGGCGTCTCCCTCCTTCGGGAGGCGGGCTGAAAGGATGGCGGCATGAACCCGCGCGTGCTGCTGGTCGACGACGACGAAGAGATCCGAGCGATGCTCGAGTCGACGCTGACCTTCAGCGGATTCGACACCGTCCTCGCAGACGGAGCGATCGCGGCCATGGACGCGATCTCCTCCGGTTCCCCGGATGTCGTCGTGCTCGATGTGATGATGCCGGTGATGGACGGGTTCGAACTCGCTCGCCTGATACGCGCACGGGATGCCCGCATCCCGATCATCTTCCTGTCCGCTCGGGACGGCGTGGATGATCGTGTGCGCGGCCTCCGCCTGGGTGGCGACGACTACCTCGTGAAGCCGTTCAATGTGACCGAACTGATCGCGCGGATCGAAGCGATCCTGCGTCGCCGGGACACCGGCGACATGTCGGCCACGTCGCACGACACTCTGCAGATCGCAGAACTTCGCGTCGATGTCGATCGACACGTCGTCTCGCGAGGCGGCACCACGATCGAGCTGTCTCCGACGGAGTTCCGTCTGCTGGAACTGCTCATGCGCAACGTCGGAAGGGTGCTCTCGAAGACCGTCATCCTGCAGGAGATCTGGATGTACGACTTCGGGGGCGACGCCAACGTGGTCGAACGCTTCATCTCGAGTCTGCGGCGGAAGATCGATGGTGATCAGCCCTCGATGATCGTCACGGTGCGCGGATTCGGTTACCGCATCGACGATCCGGGCGCGGCGTAGCGCATGCGCTCCATCCGCGGCCGATTGACCCTCAGCCTCTCGCTGGTCGTCATCGTCATCGTCCTGGGGTTCGCCGCGATCGGCGCGGTCGCGGTCCCGTCGATCCTTCTGAACCGCGACACCGACCGCCTGACCGCGGCGGGGGAACGGGTGCTCACGAGTCTGCGCCTCAGCGGCGGCGTCACGATCGACCTCGACGTGCTGCAGAACTTCGTCGCGAACGACATCGGCGTCGTCCTCCTCGCCGGAGACGAAGCGGTCGCGACATCGGGCCTTCCTCCGGAGGACGTCGGCGAGATCGTCGCTGAGGCGAGCCCCGAAGTCCGCCGCGCGTCCGGACCGTACCTCGCGGAACGGATCGACGTCGAAGGGCTGGGCCTCGCCTACGCCGACGACGGCAGTTCCTCGGAGGTCACGGCGGTCGTCCTGGGCATGCGGAGCGCGCCGAGGGACATCACGACCACGCTCGTTGTCACCGCCCTCGTGGTCGTCGCGCTCGCCACGACGTCGGCCCTCATCGCGGTCGCCGCCATCGTCGTCGGCCGCGGGCTGCGACCGCTGGCGGATATGGCCAACCGCGCCGAGCGGATCGCGGGGGGCGATCGCACCCTGCGCCTCCCCGTCGACGAGTCCGGCGACCCCGCGATCGCACGGATGGCCAACACGGTGAACACGGCGTTCGATGCCCAGGAAGACGCGGAGAATCGGGTCCGGGCCTTCGTCGCCGACGCCTCGCACGAACTGCGCACCCCGCTGACGGCCGCGCACGGGTGGATCGAGCTCTACTTGCGCGGCGGCCTCCGCGACGAGAAGCAGCGGGATGCCGCCATGCTGCGGGTTGCACGTCAGCTCCAACGTCTCGGCGAGCTGACCGACGAACTGGCCCTGCTCGCCCGGACCGACGCGGGACGGCCGCTGCTGAGCGAAGAGGTCGACCTCGGAACGCTCGCCCGGGACGTCGTCGCGGACGCTCAGATCGTTCATCCCGCCCGTTCCCTCCACCTCGCCGTCTCGGGGGATCCGAAGGTGCTCGGCGACGGGGCACGTCTCGCGCAGGTTGTGCGGAACCTCGTGGGCAACGCCCTGCAGCACACCGACGGCGATGTCGAGGTGGACATCGTCGCCGGAGATGCGCGTCACACCATCCGGGTACGCGACTCGGGGCCGGGAATCCCCAGCGAGGCGCTGCCGCACATTTTCGAACGATTCTGGCGCGGTGACACCGCGCGTAGCGCGTCCGGCGGTTCCGGTCTCGGTCTGGCGATCGTCCAAGCCCTGGTCTCGGCCCACGACGGCACGATCATGGTCACGAGCATCCCCGGGGAGGGAACAACCTTCGAGGTTTCCCTGGCCGCGCACACTCCTCAGCGCGAAGCCTCCGGCGCCTAGTCGTACGCGGCCGTCACTCGTCGCCGAGCGGCAGGTAACGCGCGCTCACGACCCGGGCCGGCGTCGCGCCGAGCGCCCGCAGCGCGAGGGTGCGGCCGGTGAAGCCGCCCGCCACCTCGGTGGAGAGGTAGCGGCCGTCGAGCGTCGCCAGCCAGCGTTCGCCGTCGTCGTCGACCAGGCCGAACCGGAGGTCGTCGGGGCCGTCGTGGGTGGCATCCGCCGCCTCGACGACGAGCGTCACGACGTCGCCGAGGGCAGGGGCGGAGCCCACGGATGCCTCGAGCGCACCGATGCGGGCCCGCACCTCGGCCGCGTCGCCGTCGAGCGTGATCTCGTACCAGTGGTGCTCGTCGAGCCGGACCCGAAGGCCCACGGCAGCCGACGCGTCGACGCGTGCCTCGAACCGCCAGCGCAGGTCGCGCACGCGGACGGCGAGGTCGTGGGATCCCAGAGCGAGGCCACCGGCGGGATGCGGGCCGGGCAGCGCCCCGTGGGGCGACACCCACCGCGGGTGCAGCTCGGCGGCGGAGAAGTCGTCGGCGAATGCCGTGTCGGCGCGGTCCGGCAGCGCATCGTCGGTGTGCACCACGGGCCAGTCGTCGACCCAGGCGACGCGGGCGAGGAACGTCTCGCGCCCGTTCACGTGGAACCCGGGCGTGAATCCGCGCGGCCGCACGCCGAGGTACACCATCGCCCACGAGCCCTCGGAGCGCTCGACGAGGTCGGCGTGGCCGGTGTTCTGCACGGGGAACCCGGTGCTGCGGCGGCTGAACAGCGGGGTGGAAGGCGCGAGCTCGAACGGGCCGTCGATCGCCCGCGACCGCGCGACGCACACCGCGTGTCCGCGCTCGGTGCCGCCCTCCGCGGTGAGCAGGTACCACCACTCGCCGCGCCGGAACAGGTGCGGTCCCTCGGGGTGCGCCAAGCCCGACCCGCGCCAGATCGCGCGCGGGTCCTCCAGACGGATGCCGCGATCGAGGTCGATCCGCACCTGCGCGATGACGGGGAGCGAACCGCCCTCGGGCCGCAGCGCCTCATCGAGCGCGCAGTAGGTCAGGTAACAAGAGCCGTCGTCGCCCCACGCCAGGTCGGGGTCGATGCCCCCGAGCCCCGGGAACACGATCGGGTCGGACCACGGTCCCGCCGGGTCGCTCGCGGTGACGACGAACTGCTCGCCGCCGCGCTCGACGTTCGTCCCGACGACGAAGAACGTGCCGTCGCGGTGGCGGATGGTCGGCGCGTAGATCCCGCGGCTCGCGGCGGACACCCCCGCGGGGAACTGGCTCTCCCGCGTCAGGACGTTGCCGAGCTGCGTCCACGTCTGCAGGTCACGGCTGTGCCAGATCGGGATGCCGGGGGCGTACTCGAACGACGAATTGACGAGGTAGTAGTCCTCGCCCACGCGGCACACCGAGGGGTCGGGGAAGAATCCCGGGATCACCGGGGTGGTCGCGGCATCCCGAACCATGGTTCGGCTCAGCGCGGGGCGACGGAGGCGGCGACCTCGACGATGCGGTCGAGGGACTCTTCTTCACCGACCGAGATCCGGATGCCATCGCCCGCGAAGGGGCGCACGATGAGGCCCGCCTCCTCGAATGCCGTCGCGACGTCGAGCGCGCGGTCCCCCGCGGGGAGCCACACGAAGTTGCCCTGGGCGGCGGGGACGTCCCACCCGGTCTCGCGGAGGCGGGCGACGAGACGGTCACGCCGCTCGGCGAGGACAGCGACGCGGTGCAGCAGCTCGGACTCGGCATCCAGGCTCGCCAGCGCCGCCTCTTCGGCCGCGGCAGTGACCGCGAGCGGAATGGCGGTGCTGCGGGCGGCGTCGAGCACGCGGGTGTGCCCGATGGCGTAGCCGACCCGCAGGCCCGCGAGACCGTAGGCCTTCGAGAACGTGCGGAGCATCACGACGTTCGGCCGAGCCAGCAGGCCGCGGACGCGGTGGCCCTCGACGGCGTCGGGGTCGGTCACGAACTCGGCGTACGCCTCGTCGAGCACGATCAAGACGTCGGCGGGGACCGCGTCGACGAAGGCGGTGAACTCGTCGAACCCGACGGCAGGACCGGTGGGGTTGTTCGGGCTGCACACGAGCACGACACGCGTGCGATCGGTCACAGCCGCGGCCATGGCCGGCAGGTCGTGGCGGGCATCGGCCGTGAGCGGAACCTGCACGCTCGTGGCGCCGGTCACCGCGACGAGCGAGGGGTACGCCTCGAACGAGCGCCACGCGTAAATCACCTCGTCGCCGGGCCCGGCGGTGGCGAGCAGCAGCTGAGCGAGCAGCGACACGCTCCCGGCCCCCACGTGCACCTCGTCGGCCTGGACGCCGTAGCGCGCGGCCAGTCGTTCGCGCAGCCGGGCGGCCGTGGCATCCGGATAGCGGTTGATCCCGGTCGCGGCGGTCACCGCGTCGAGCACACCGGGCAGCGGGTCGAAGGGGTTCTCGTTGCTCGACAGCTTGAACGCGTCCGCGCTGGCCTGACGTCCCTGTCGGTACGCCGGAAGGGCGGCGATCTCAGGGCGGATACGGGGGAGAACCGGGTCTTCGCTCACGAGCCGAGCCTAACCGGCGACCCCGTGCGCGCGTCAGGCGCGCGTGCCACCATGGGGACATGCGCTTCGTCGTCCGCGTCGCCGTCAACGCCTTCGCCATCTGGATCGTCACCCTGCTGCCCGCGTTGCAGGTGCAGCTCATCCCCTTCGCCCCCGGCGAGGGACTGCAGGTCGCCCTCACCCTGCTGCTGGTCGGGCTGATCTTCGCCCTGGTCAACACCATCGTCGGCACGGTCGTGAAGATCGTCGCCATCCCGCTCTACATCCTGACCCTCGGGCTCATCTCGCTCGTCATCAACGGGTTCCTGCTGTGGCTGACGGGGGTCATCACGTCGAACTGGGACTGGGGACTGCGCACCGGGGAGTTCTGGCTCACCGTCGTGGCGGCGCTGCTGATCGGCATCATCAACGCGATCCTCGGCGGACTGTTCCGGCCGAGTCGCGACGACCGGTCACATCGCTGATGCGCTGAGCGCGCGTCCCCGACAGAATGGGGGGATGACCGCGAGTGCCGACGCGCCCTTCCGCGTCGTGTTCGTCTGCAGCGGCAACATCTGCCGGTCGCCGATGGCCGACGTGGTGTTCCGCCGCATCGCCGATCAGGCCGGGCTCGGCAGTCGCGTCGTTTCAACCTCGGCCGGCACGGGCGACTGGCACGTCGGCGAGCGCGCCGATCACCGCACCCTCGCCGCGCTGGACCGCCTCGGCTACGACGGTGCCGCCCACCGCGCACGACAGTTCGAGTTCTCGGACTTCGAACACAACGACCTCGTGGTCGCCCTCGACCGCAGCCACGAGCGCGTGCTGCGGGGCTGGGCGCATCACGACGACGACGCCGACAAAATCGCCCTGCTGCTGTCGTTCGTCCCGGATGCCGAGACCCTCGACGTCCCCGACCCCTACTACGCCGGCCCCCCGATGTTCGACGAGGTGCTCGGTATGATCGAACGCGCCAGCAGGGCCCTGTTCCGGCAGCTCGAGCCCGCCATCCGTTCCGCGGGCTGACCCGTTCGCTCGATCCCCGGGAGACCCGTGTCCTCTCTGCCCCCGCAGCCCCTCAGCCCGCTCGACGGCCGCTACTTCGCCACCGTCGCCGAACTCGGCGACTACCTCTCGGAGGCCGGGCTCAACCGCGCCCGCGTCGAGGTCGAGGTCGAGTGGCTCCTGGCCCTCACCGACCGGTCGCTGTTCGGCACGTCGCCCGTGAGCGACGCCGACCGCACCCGGCTGCGCGCGCTCTACGAAGAGTTCGGCGCCGACGAGATCGCCTGGCTCAAAGAGAAAGAGGCGGTCACGCGCCACGACGTCAAGGCCGTCGAGTACCTCGTGCGCGACCGTCTCGACAGCCTCGGGCTCTCGGCCCTCGCCGAGCTGACGCACTTCGCGTGCACGAGCGAAGACATCAACTCCACCGCTTACGCCCTCACCGTGCAGCGCGCGGTGCAGCGCGTGTGGCTCCCGAAGCTGCGGAGCGTCACCGCGGCCCTCGCCGAGCTCGCCGTGCAGCACCGGGATGCCGCGATGCTCTCGCGCACGCACGGCCAGCCGGCGACGCCCACCACGATGGGCAAAGAGATCGGTGTCTTCGCGTGGCGCCTCGACCGCGTCATCCGTCAGGTGGATGCCGGGGAGTACCTCGCCAAGTTCTCCGGTGCCACCGGCACCTGGTCGGCGCACGTCGCCGCCGAGCCCGACGTCGACTGGCCGGAGCTCACCCGGACGTTCATCGAGTCGCTGGGGCTGGGCTTCAACCCCGTGACCACGCAGATCGAGTCGCACGACTGGCAGGTGGAGCTGTACGATCGCGCGCGGCACGCGGGTGGCATTCTGCACAACCTCGCCACCGACGTGTGGACCTACATCTCGCTCGGCTACTTCACGCAGATCCCCGTCGCCGGCGCCACGGGCTCGTCGACGATGCCGCACAAGATCAACCCGATCCGCTTCGAGAACGCCGAGGCGAACCTCGAGATCTCGGGCGGACTGTTCGCGACCCTGGCATCCACCCTCGTCACGAGCCGGATGCAGCGCGACCTCACCGATTCCACGACGCAGCGCAACATCGGCGTCGCCTTCGGCCACTCGCTGCTCGCGCTCGACAACCTGCAGCGCGGCCTCACCGAGATCTCCCTCGCCGAGAACGTGCTGCTGGCCGACCTCGACGTGAACTGGGAGGTGCTCGCCGAGGCCATCCAGACCGTGGTGCGCGCCGAGATCGCCGCGGGCCGCTCGCAGATCAGCGACCCGTACGCCCTGCTGAAAGACCTCACGCGCGGACGCCGCGTCGGCGGCCCCGAGCTGGCGGAGTTCGTCCGCGGCCTCGACATCGGCGACGCCGCGAAGGAGCGCCTGCTCGCGCTCACCCCGGCGACGTACGCGGGTCTGGCGTCGCGGGTCGTCGACGCGCTGTAAGCCCGCCGATAAACGCGATTTCCGGCCAAAAACGCCGCGGAAACCCGTTTCCCCGCGGGAATCGCGTTTATCGCGAAGGGCGGCGGCGGGCGTCCCCGGGAGAATGGATGCCATGCGCGCGATGATCATGAACGCCGAGGCCCAGCCCCTCGAGGTCCGCGACGTCGCCGCGCCGACGGCACCGGCGGGCGGGGTCGTCGTCGAGGTGCACGCGACGGGGCTGTGCAAGAGCGACTGGCACGCGTGGGTCGGCCACGACGACATCGCGCTCCCCCACGTGCCCGGGCACGAGCTGGCCGGGGTCATTGTCGAGGTCGGAGCAGGCGTGCGCGACTGGAGCGTCGGCGATCGCGTGACGGTGCCCTTCGTCATGGGCTGCGGCGAGTGCGAGTGGTGCCGCGGCGGCAACGCCCAGGTGTGCCCGCGCCAAGAGCAGCCCGGCTTCACGCAGTGGGGGTCGTTCGCCGAGCGCGTCGCGCTGCGCGCGGCCGACACCAACCTCGTCGGCATTCCCGACGGGGTGTCGTTCGAGGCGGCGGCGGCCCTCGGATGCCGCTTCGCCACCGCCTATCGCGCCCTCACCGGCCGCGCGCGCGTGCGTGCCGGCGAGTGGGTCACCGTCGTGGGGGCCGGGGGCGTGGGGTTGAGCGTCGCGATGATCGCCGTCGCACTGGGCGCCCGCGTGATCGCCGTCGACCGGACGTCCGCCGCGCTCGAGGTGGCCCGACGTCTCGGCGCGGAGCACACGATCCTCTCCGACGGCACCGACGTCCCGGCATCCGTCGCCGCCCTCACCGACGGCGGGAGCCACGTCTCGATCGATGCCGTCGGCAGCGCCCAGACCGCGCGCGATGCCGTATTGAGCCTGCGCCGCCGCGGCCGCCACGTGCAGATCGGCCTGCTTCCCACCGCCGACGGAATGACGGCGATGCCGATGGCGCGGGTGATCGCGTGGGAGCTCGACGTGCTCGGCACCCACGGCATGTCCGCGGTCGACTACCCCGAGATGCTCGCCCTCATCGAGAGCGGGGCCCTGCGCCCGCACGACCTCATCGAACGGGTGGTCGGCCTCGACGAGGCGGCGCGGATGCTGCCCGCGATGGACTTCGCCACCCCCGCGGGCATGACGATGATCGACCCGCGACGGGTCTGAGACTCAGGCGCGCGGAGCCTCGGGGTCGTCGCGCGGCGTCGCCTCGGTGGCATCCGTCGCGTCGGGCTCGTCGTCGTGGGGCACGAGGAGCGGACGGTCGACCTTCTTCGTCACCTGCGCGGGATCGACCGCGAGCAGGAGCAGGGCGACGCTCACGAGCACCACGATGAAGGTGACGCCGGCGGCGACGACCGCGATGACGAGCGCGCGCTGGACCTCTTCGGCGGGGCGCTGCTGGAACGCTCCCATCGAAACGAGCGTCACGATTCCGGCGAACAGGGCGGCGACGAAGGCGAGCCCGAGAAGCTGCACGGGCTTCATCAGGTCGCGGCGGGTGGGCTTGTCGGTCATGACACGGCCTCCTCGGTGGGTACGGCCGGAACGGGGTGCGGGGTGCGCGGCGAGAACCCGGCGATGGCCAGGTATACGGCGACGATCGCCGCGTAGCCGCCGAAGATTCCCACGGCGATGGTGATTCCGGTGAGGGTGAACGACCCGGCGCCCTCGATGGCGTAGTCCCAGGAGTACTGCATGGGGGTGAAGAGGAACGCGAGCGCGAGCACGAGCGTCAGGATGCCGACGGTCATGCCGTCGCGGGCGAGGGATGCCGACCGGCCGGCGCGACGGTCACGCACGGCGCCGAGCAGCTCGACGATCCCACTGAGCAGGGCCCACGAGATGATCAGGACGAAGAAGAACGTGGTCGAGCGCCACACGGTGATGCTGGCAGCCAGCCCCGCGATCCCCGTGATCACGGCGAGAAGCACCGGGGTGGCACGCTGTCCGCGCGGAAACACGAGCCACGCCGCGAGGCCGAACACCAGCGCCGTCGACAACGCGAACCCGCTGAAGACGCTCCCGCCGACCGCGGCGGAGTGATCGGACGAGAAGGTGACCATGACGGCGGCCAGCGCGGCGAAGAGCGCGCGCGCCAGTTGCACGTGACGCACGTCGAGCGTGCGCCCAGAAGAAGGAGTGGTCACAGATGGTCCCGGAGAGACGGTGTCGATGGCATCCAGTCTATTCCCCGGTGGCTGAGGGGCCTCCGTGTGCGCCACCGTCGAGATATCGGGGCCCTCAGCGCGCTCTTAGCGTGATCGCAAGATTCGCGAATCTTTATCTCCCCGAGGGCGAGAAGAACGCGATTTGCCCCTCTAGCGTCATCGCATGGCCCCACCTTTCGACGCGTCCGCCGCCCGCGCGGTGTTCTTCGTGTCGGACAGCACCGGCATCACCGCCGAGACGCTGGGCAGCGCCCTCCTGGCGAACTTCCCCGCGGCGCGCTTCGAGCGCCACACGGTTCCGTTCGTCGGCAGTGTCACCGCGCTCGAGGCGGTCGTGGCGCGCCTGCACCGCGCCGCCGCGGCGGGAGAAGCGCCCATCGTGTTCGCCACGGTGAAGGATGCCGGCATCCGGGAGCGTCTCGCCGATGCCGCGGCGGTGGTCATCGACCTGCTCGCCGGGCACCTCACCGAGCTCGAGGCCGAGCTCGGTGCGACCGCCGAGACGCGCGCCGGGCAGTACCACGGCCTCGGCGACCTCGAGCAGTACTTCCGCCGCATGCGTGCCGTGGAGTTCGCCATCGAGCACGACGACGGCCAGAGCGGCCGCGATCTCGCGAGCGCCGACGTGATCATCGTGGCGCCCTCCCGCTGCGGCAAGACGCCCACCACGATGTATCTCGCCCTGCACTACGGGCTCCTGGTCGCCAACTACCCGCTCACCGACGACGACTTCCCCACCGACGGCCTGCCCCGCATCGTCGCGCCGCACGCCGAGCGTTGCTTCGGCCTCACGACCACCGCCCTGCGCCTCAGCCAGGTGCGGCACGAGCGGCGCCCGCACTCCACGTACGCCAGCCTCGCGCAGTGCACTTTTGAGATCCGCCGCGCCGAAGACCTCTACCGCCGCACCCGCCTCCCCTTCCTCAGCTCCGCGACCCGGAGCGTCGAGGAGATGTCCGCCGTGATCCTGCAGTCCATGAACCTGCGCGACCGACCCCGTGAAAGGCCCACCCCATGACCAACATCCTGCGTTTCGACGAGATCGGTATGACCGACCTCGCCCGGGTCGGCGGCAAGAACGCCTCCCTCGGCGAGATGGTCTCGCACCTGGCATCCGCCGGCATCCGGGTCCCCCCGGGTTTCGCCACGACGTCCGAGGCCTTCGGGCGCTTCCTCGCCCACGCGGGGCTGGACGCCCGGATCCGCGCCGCTGTCGACGTCATCGACGTCGATGACGTCGCGGCCCTGAGCCAGCTCGGTTCCCGGGTGCGCGCGTGGATCGAGGAACAGCCGTTCCCGGCCGACCTCGAGGTCGACATCCGCACCGCCTACGCCGCTCTCGTCGCCGACGAAGCGGACCCCGAGGCCGTGACGTGGGCGGTCCGGTCGAGCGCGACCGCCGAAGACCTGCCGGATGCCTCCTTCGCGGGGCAGCAGGAGACCTTCCTCAACATCGGCGGAATCGAGAACATCCTCCAGGCGATCCGTCGCGTGTTCGCCTCGCTCTACAACGACCGCGCGATCGCCTACCGCGCGCACCACGGGTTCGATCACCACGAGGTCGCCCTGTCCGCGGGCGTGCAGCGCATGGTGCGCTCGGACATCGGGGCCTCGGGTGTCATGTTCACCCTCGACACCGAGTCGGGCTTCGACGAGGCCGTGTTCGTCACGAGCTCGTACGGGCTCGGCGAAGCCGTCGTGCAGGGGGCCGTGAACCCCGACGAGTTCTACGTGTACAAGCCGTCGCTGCGCGCCGGCCGCCCCGCGATCCTCAAGCGCTCGGTCGGCGAGAAGGCCATCGCGATGCGGTACACCGACGGGCAGCACGTCGACGGCAGCACGGCCTTCGTCGAGGTGGATGCCGCGGACCGGGGCCGCTTTTCGCTCACGGACGCGGAGGTCGAGGAACTCGGCCGCATCGCCCTCGTGATCGAGGCGCATTACGGCCGTCCGATGGACATCGAGTGGGGCAAGGACGGCGTCGACGGGCAGCTGTACGTGCTCCAGGCCCGCCCCGAGACCGTCGTGTCACGGCGGTCGGAGAACGTCCTGCGCCGCTTCGTGCTCGCCGAGCGCGGCCCGGTGCTCGTCGAGGGCCGCGCGATCGGTCAGCGCATCGGCGCCGGCCGCGTGCGCGTGCTGACCTCGATCGACCAGATGGCCGATTTCGCCCACGGCGATGTGCTCGTGGCCGACATGACCGATCCCGACTGGGAACCGATCATGAAGCGCGCCTCGGCGATCGTCACCGACCGCGGCGGCCGCACCTGCCACGCCGCGATCATCGCGCGCGAGCTCGGCATCCCGGCCGTCGTCGGCACCGGTGTCGCGACGCACGCCCTCCGCGACGGTCAGGAGGTGACCGTCTCGTGCGCCGAAGGCGACGACGGCGTCGTCTACGACGGCATCCTGCCCTTCACCGAAGAGCAGACCGAGCTCGACCGGATGCCGGAACCCCCCGTCAAGGTGATGATGAACGTCGGCACTCCCGACCAGGCCTTCGCGTTCTCGCGACTGCCCCACGCCGGGGTGGGACTGGCTCGCCTGGAGTTCATCATCAACCGGCAGATCGGCATCCACCCGCGGGCGCTGCTCGAGCTCGACCGACTCGACGGCGCGCTCGCGGACGACATCCGCACGCGCATCGCCGCCTACCCCTCCCCCGAGGAGTACTTCATCCAGCGCGTTGCGGAGGGCGTGTCGATGATCGCGGCGGCCTTCGCGCCCGAGCCGGTGATCGTGCGCCTGTCGGACTTCAAGTCGAACGAGTACGCCAATCTCATCGGCGGTCCCCTGTACGAGCCCGACGAGGAGAACCCGATGCTCGGCTACCGCGGCGCCGCCCGGTACGTCTCGCCCGAGTTCCGGGCGTGCTTCGACATGGAGTGCGAGGCGCTTCGCCGCGTCCGCGACGACATGGGGCTGACGAACGTGCAGATCATGGTGCCGTTCGTGCGCACCGTCGCCGAGGCCGCTGCCGTCATCGAGCTCCTCGCCGCCAACGGCCTGCGCCGGGGCGAGAACGGCCTGCGGATCGTGATGATGTGCGAGCTGCCGTCCAACGCGATCCTCGCCGCGAGCTTCCTGGAGTACTTCGACGGCTTCTCCATCGGTTCGAACGACATGACCCAGCTGACCCTGGGACTCGACCGCGACTCGGCGCTCATGGCATCCGCGTTCGACGAGCGCGACCCGGCCGTGCGGCACCTGCTCGGGATGGCGATCGACGCGTGCCTGCGCCAGGGCAAGTACGTCGGCATCTGCGGGCAGGGGCCGAGCGACCACCCCGACTTCGCGCAGTGGCTGGTGGCGCGTGGCATCCAGTCGCTGTCTCTGAACCCCGACACCGTCGTGGAGACCTGGCTCGCGCTCGCGGCGAACGAGCGGCCGCGAGCCGAGATCCTCGCGGAGGCGCAGCTGTCGGGCTCGTGAGGATCGATCCTCCGATGGATCCGGATACTCCCTGCGATGGACGACCCGGATGCCACCGCTCGGTGGGATGGAGACATGTCCGCTCTCCCTCCTCCCGTGCTCACCGCCTCCGGCCTGGTCAAGCGCTACGGCGAGGTCGCCGCGCTCGATAACGTCTCGCTGACCATCCGCGCCGGGGAGTCGGTCGCGGTCATGGGTGCCTCCGGATCGGGGAAGACCACGCTGCTGCACTGTCTCGCGGCGATCCTCCCGCCGGACTCCGGGTCGGTCGTACTGAGCGCCCCGGGGGTGGAGCCGCGTGAGCTCGTCGGCCTCGACGAGGGCGAGCGCGCGCGGGTCCGCCGCACCGCGCTCGGCTTCGTCTTCCAGGAGCACCTGCTGCTCCCCGAACTGACCGCGGTCGAGAACGCGGCCCTTCCGCTGCTGCTGCAGGGACTGCGCAGACAGGATGCCGAGCGGCACGCGGCCGCGTGGCTCGCCACGCTCGGCCTCGCCGGCCTGGAGCAGCGCCGCATCGGGCAGCTCTCGGGCGGTCAGGCGCAGCGGGTCTCGATCGCCCGCGCCCAGGTCACGGGCGCACCGGTGGTCTTCGCCGACGAGCCGACCGGCGCCCTCGACTCGGCCACGTCGTCGGAGGTACTCCGCGCCCTGCTGGGTGCGACCACCGGCCAGGGCCGCACGCTCGTGATGGTCACGCACGATGCCGACGTCGCCCGTCGCTGCTCGCGCATCGTCCGGCTCCGCGACGGGCGCATCGTCGACGACTCGGCGACGGCCCCCGGCACCCCCGCTGACAGCGCGAGCGAGGCGGGGCGATGAGCGCCGTTCTGCCGCTCGCGCGCATGCTGTCGCGCCCGAGCCGCCAGGGCCGGGCCGCGATCGTGCTGCCGATCGTCGCCTTCGCGGTGACGACCGCTCTCCTCCTCGTGGTCGCCGGTGGCGCGCGCATGTTCCTCGTCGACCCACGGGCGGTCGCGGGAGGCTTCTACGGCACCCTCGCCGTCCTCGCCCTCGTGCTGCTCGCCGTGCCGCTCGCGACGCTCGGCGCCGCGGCCGCGCGCCTGTCGAGCCGCCGCCGCAACGACCGGCTCGCGACGCTGCGGCTCCTCGGCGCGAGCGGTCGCGAGATCTGGTCGCTGACGGTGCGGGAGGCCACGGCCACCGCCGCGATCGGCACCCTCGCGGGAGTCGTGCTGTATGCGGCGCTGCTGCCGGCGGTGGGGATGCTGCCGTTCTTCGGCGGCCCGATCGGGGTCGGGGCCGTCGCCGCCGATCCGCTGCTCATCGCCGTGGTGGTCGCGGCCGTCATCTCCATCGCGGCCGTCAGCGCCGCCGCGGGCCTGCGGCGGGTGACGGTCACGCCGCTCGGCGTACGCACGCGTCAGTCGGCACCGCCGAAGCGGACGTGGGTGCTCGTGGCCGGTGGCATCCTGATCGCGCTCGTCGTCCTGGCCGTGGCCAACGTCGACGTGTTCGGGCCCGCCGTGTCGACGGCGGTGCTGTTGGCGCTGTTCGGCGCCGGCTTGGGGCTGCTGAACCTCGTGGGGGCGCCGATCATCGCCGCCCGCGGGCGTGCGATGGCCCGGAACGCCGGAACGGCCGCGCGTCTCATCGCGGGCCGTGAGCTCGCCGCGCACGCGGGTCCGGCGTGGCGTCGGGTGTCGGGCATGGCGCTGGTGTCGTTCATCGCCGTCGTGGCCGGCTGCGGCCTGGCGCTCGTCGGCCTCTCCGGCGACGTCGACACGATGCTCCTCGACATCCGCACGGGAGTGCTCGTGACTCTCGGGATCGCCTTCGTCCTCCTCGCGTGCGCCGTGGGCGTCACGCAGGCGTCGGCCGCGTTGGAGGACCGCGAGCTCATCGTGGGGCTCGATCGCCTCGGCATCCCGGACGCCGAGCTGCGGCGCGCCCGCCGGCTGACGGTCATGGTGCCGCTGCGGTGGGCGGCGATCGGCGGGGCGGCTCTCGGCGCGGTGCTGGCGTTCCCGGTCGTGGGGCTGAGCCTCGTCGCGGCGCCCCTCTCGGTGGCCACGGTCGCGGGCACCTTCGTCGCCGGCTTCGCGCTCGTGGCCGCAGCCCTGGCGTCGACGCGGCCCATCGTCACCGGCATCCACCGCGGCACGCTCTGACGCGGGGCTCACGGGGGGGGCTCACTCGGCAACCCGGCCGGAGCTCGCGCGGGTGCTAGCGTGCGGGGGTGAGTCCGGATGCCACGTTCCCGCGCCGCATCCACGTGTCGGCGGCGGTCATCACCGACGCCGACGGGCGTCTGCTGCTCGTGCGGAAGAACGGGACGACGGCGTTCATGCAGCCCGGGGGCAAGCCCGAACCGGGCGAAACGCCGGCCGAGACCCTCGCCCGCGAGCTCGCCGAAGAGGTGGGGATCGTCGTCTCCCCCGCCGACCTCGAGCCGCTCGGATCCTTCACCGCCTCGGCCGCGAACGAACCGGGGTTCGCCGTCGTCGCCGAGGTGTTCCGCGTCGACATCGGCGACCAGCAGCCGACCCCGGATGCCGAGATCGCCGAGCTCCGCTGGGTCACCGCCGCAACGGCATCCGGAATCGAGATCGCTCCGCTCGCGCGGGAGTACTTCCTGCCGGAGTGACGCCCCCACCGCGGCGAGTGTCCAGGACACGCCGCACCCCCACCCCGCTCAGCGGCGTGTTATGGACACTCAACGGCGGAGACGACGCCCCCGGGTCACCACGAACCCTTGCGGTAGTCCTTCAGGAAGATGCCGAAGAGGTCTTCGCCGGCCTCGCCGCGAACGATCGGGTCGTAGACGCGCGCGGCGCCGTCGACGAGGTCGAGCGGGGCGTGGAAGCCCTCTTCGGCTAGGCGCACCTTGGTGAAGTGCGGGCGCTCGTCGGTGATCCAGCCGGTGTCGACGGCGGTCATGAGGATGCGGTCGGTCTCGAACATCTCGCGGGCGCTCGTGCGCGTGAGCATGTTCAGCGCGGCCTTGGCCATGTTCGTGTGCGGGTGGCCGGGGCCCTTGTAGCCGCGGCCGAACACGCCCTCCATCGCCGAGACGTTGACGATGTACTTCCGTCGCGCCGACGAGGCGGCCATCGCGGGCCGCAGGCGGCTCACGAGCAGGAACGGCGCGGTCATATTCGCCAGCTGCACTTCGAGCATCTCGAGGGGCTCGACCTGGTCGACGTGCTGCGTCCAGCTGTTGATGCGGTCCTCGTCGGGCACGAGCCCGCCGGCATCGATCGCGGTGCCCGCGGCCAGGCGCTCCAGCGAGGATGATCCGGCCGCCATCGCCTCGGCCGTCAGCTCCTCGGCCGTGCGCGCGGCCGACGCCAGGATCGGATGCGCCGACACCGACTGCGCCAGCGCGAGCGGGTGCGCGTCGTTGGTGTGGCCGAAGGTGAGCAGCTCG
This sequence comes from Microbacterium sp. ZW3a, assembly GCF_057167165.1. Lineage (NCBI taxonomy): Bacteria > Bacillati > Actinomycetota > Actinomycetes > Micrococcales > Microbacteriaceae > Microbacterium > Microbacterium sp. ZW3a. The sequence goes on from NZ_CM169903.1 coordinate 3,124,158, forward strand.
GGCAGCGGTCCGTCGGGGAGCGGGGCGAGTTCGGCATCCACCAGGGGTTTGTAGGCCCCCGGCGAGCGCCGCACGGTTTGCGCTGCGTTGTTGATGAGGATGTCGAGCGGGCCCGCGGATGCCACCGACTCGGCGAGCCCGATCACCTGGGCGGGGTCGCGCAGGTCGATGCCGACGATCTTCAGCCGGTCGATCCACTCCGCACTGTCGGGGAGCGACGAGAACCGGCGCACCGCGTCGCGCGGGAAGCGCGTGGTGATGGTCGTGTGCGCACCGTCGCGCAGCAGCCGCAGCGCGATGTACATGCCGATCTTCGCGCGGCCGCCGGTCAGCAGCGCGCGCTTGCCGGTGAGGTCGGTGCGGGCGTCGCGCTTGGCGTGGCTCATCGCCGCGCAGTCGGGGCACAGCTGGTGGTAGAACGCGTCAACGAGGGTGTAGTCCTCTTTGCAGATGTAACAGGCGCGGGCCTTGATCAGCTCGCCCGCGTACGGCGTCTCGACGCGGGTCGCGAGCGGGATGCCACGGGTCTCGTCGTCGATGCGGTCGGGGGCACCGGTCGCGGTGGCGGCAACGACCGCGCGATCGGCGTCGGCGATCCGCTGCCGCTTGTCTTTCCGCGACTGCCGCTTGACGTCTTTGTAGAGCTTGCCGGTCTGGCGGCGCAGCGCGATGTAGGCCGGATCTTCCGGGTCGAGCGAGGCGGCGGCGTCGAGCACGCGCAGGGCGATCTCGAGCTCGGCGGGATCGATGGATGCCACGCGGCGGGCCTCGCGATCGGGAGTCGGCAGTGGGGAGGGCACGGGAGAGTGTACCCGGGGGCGCCGGGGAGGTGCCGCCGGGGCGCGGAGGAGGCGCCGACCCTAGCGCCGCGGCGGGGCCACCGACCCGCGCTCGATGAGGCGCTGATCGAGCACACGGACGACGGGCGGCGCGGTGTCGCCGTGGATGCGCCGAATGAGCAGGCGCGCGGCCTCGGCGCCGATCTCGCGGATGGGCTGGGCCATCACGGTCACCCCGGGGGTGCTCACGCCGGTCCAGTCCGCATCGTCGAACGCGATGAGAGAGAGGTCGTTCGGGATGCCCAGGCCCAGGTCGCGCGCGACACGGAACACCTGCAGCGCAATGAGGCTGTCGGAACCGATGATCGCGGTCACGCCGGAGTCGCCGGTGAGCAGCCGCCGCGCAACCTCGCCGACGCCGGCCCGGCGGGCGTTCAGGTGCACGAAGGCGGCGGGGTCGGGGACCCCGGCCTCGGCGAGCGCGCTGACGAACCCGTCGACGCGGTCGGCGACCGACGACATCGACAGGGTCGCGTCGAGGCGGTACGGCCCGTCGTGGTCGAGCGTCGAGATGAACGCGATGCGCCGGTGTCCGGCATCCAGGAGGAGCTTCGTGGCGGTGCGCGCCCCGCTCCGGTTCGCGGCGATCACCGCGTCGACGTCGACGCCCGCGACCGAGCGGTCGAAGAGCACCACCGGGCGTCCGGCGTCGATCACGCTGCGGAGATTGGCGGGATCGGCCGACGACGCCGGAGCGAGGAGAAGCCCGTCGACGCGCTTGGCCAGCTGCACCGAGAGCGCCTGCGCCTCGGTCTCGGGGTCTTCGTCGGAGTTGGAGAGGATGAGATCGAGTCCCGCCGCGCGCGCGACGTTCGCCGCTCCCCGCGTCGCTTGCGCGAAGAACGGGTTCTCGATGTCGCCGACGACGATGCCGAGCGTGTTCGAACGGCCCGTGCTCATGGTGCGGGCCAGGGCGTTGGGACGGTACCCGAGCCGGTCGGAGGCGGCGAGCACGCGATCACGCACGCTGTCGCTGACCGCCCCGTAGTCGCCGAGGGCGCGGGCGGCGGTCGCCTTGGAGACACCCGCGGCCTCGGCGACGTCGGCCACCGTCACTTCGCGACGGGACGCACCGTCTGCGTTGTCGCCTGACTTCACTCGTCCTCCGTTCGAGAGTTGACGTCTCCGGTCATCTTCGCGTACGGTTCCGGGAAACGAACTGAGACCGGTCTCACTCTACCGGACTGAGACCGGTCTCATCGTCGAAGCACCGCCGCTCCACCCCCATGCACCACCGAACAGCTGCATTCGAGAGGACCTTTCCGTGACCATTCGCCGCACCTTCCGCCGCGCCGCCCTCGGGGCGATCGCCGCCGTTGCGACCGCCGTCGCCCTGACCGCCTGCGCCGGCACCGCCGCTTCCTCGGGCGAAGACAACCCCTACGGCCTCATCACTCCGGGCCAGATCCGCGTCGCCAGCCTCGGCGACTCCAAGCCTTACACGTTCACCGACGAGTCGGGCGAGTTCACCGGCTTCGACGTGGAGCTCTTCCGCGACGTGGCCTCGCGCATCGGCGTCGACGACGTCGTGTTCACCGGCCAGGACTTCTCGGGCCTGCTCGCGGCCGTCTCCAACGGTCAGTTCGACGTGGGCGTCGCCGCGATCGGCATCACCGCCGAGCGTGAGAAGACCGTCGACTTCTCCGACGGCTACCTCGCCGGCTACCTCACCGTCATGGCCAGCCCCTCCGCCGGAATCGCCGACGTCGACGACCTCGACGGAAAGCGCCTCGGCGTCGTGCAGGGCACCCTGCAGGAGGCCTACGCCGTGAAGAACTTCACCGACACCGACCTCGTGCGTTTCCCCGACAACAACGCCGCGATCTCGTCGGTCAACAGCGGAGCGATCGACGCGCACTTCCTCGACTACGAGGCGGCCAAGGAGTACGCCGAGCAGTACGGCCTCGTGAACGCCATCGACATCCCCTCCTTCGACGCTCCGGCCGGTTTCGCCATCGCCAAGGACAAGAGCGAGTTCAAGGACGCCCTGAACGAGGCCCTGCACGCCGCGATGGAGGACGGCACCTGGAAGACGCTCTACCAGAAGTGGTTCCCGGGTTCGCCGATGCCCGAGCAGTACCTCCCCTCGTCCGAGCAGACCTCCAGCCCGTCGCCCTCGCCGACCAACTGATCGGCCGCTCCGCGGTCGTCTGAAAGGAGCCCCCGATGGACTGGCTCGACAATCTCACCAAAACGTTCCTCGACTTCGACGCGATGTGGCAGGTGTTCCCGCAGCTGCTGGGCACCGGCCTCGTCAACACGCTCGTGATCTCGGTCTGCGCGACCGTGATCGGGATCGTGCTCGGCATGATCGTGGCGATCATGGGCATCTCGCCCTCGCGCTGGCTGCGCACTCCCGCCCGCATCTACACCGACATCTTCCGCGGGCTGCCGGCGATCCTCACCATCCTGTTGATCGGTCAGGGGTTCGCCCGCCTCAGCCAGCAGCTGTTCGGGCCGTCGCCGTACCCCCTCGGCATCCTGGCCCTGTCGTTGATCGCGTCGGCGTACATCGGTGAGATCTTCCGAGCCGGCATCCAGAGCGTCGACCGCGGACAGCTGGAAGCCTGCCGCGCCCTGGGGATGAGCTACGGCAAGGCCATGCGCCTGGTCGTGGTGCCCCAGGGCGTGCGCCGGGTGCTCCCCGCCCTGGTGAACCAGTTCATCGCGATCGTGAAGGACTCCTCGCTGGTGTACTTCCTGGGCCTGCTGGTGTCGGAGCGCGAGCTGTTCCGGGTGGGTCAGGATGCCGCCGTCCTCACCGGCAACCTGTCGCCGCTGGTGATGGCCGGGGTGTTCTACCTCGTGATCACCGTGCCGCTGACGCACCTCGTGAACTACTTCGACAACCGCTTCCGCACCGGGCGCCGCAAGCCCACCCCGCCCAAGAGCGGTCTGGACGAGGTCGAAGACCTCACGCCGCCGCCCGCCCTCACCTACGGAGCCAACACATGACGTACACGTCTCCGGTCCCCGTCACCGACGGGCACTTCTACGCCGGGTCGAGCCTCGAACTGCGCGACCTGACCATGGCCTACGGCGATATCGACGTGCTGCGCGGGGTGAGCCTCGAGGTCAAGCCCGGCACCACCACGTGCATCATCGGGCCGTCCGGCTCGGGCAAGTCGACCCTGCTGCGCGGAGTGAACCGGCTGCACGAGCCGAAATCGGGCGACGTGCTGCTGGCGGGCGAGAGCGTGCTGACGCAGAAGCCGGATGCCGTGCGCAAGCGCATCGGTCTGGTCTTCCAGCACTTCAACCTCTTCCCCGACCACACCGCGCTCGAGAACGTCGCTCTCGCCGTGCGGCACGTGAAGGGCCTCTCCGCGGCCGAGTCCCGGCGCGTCGCCGAGGACCGCCTCGCCGAGGTGGGCCTGGCCGAGCGCAGCGACCACCGACCCCGCGACCTGTCGGGCGGTCAGCAGCAGCGCGTCGCGATCGCGCGGGCCCTGGCCATGGAGCCCGAGGTCATGCTGTTCGACGAGGCCACCAGCGCCCTCGACCCCGAGCTGGTCAAGGGCGTGCTGAACCTCATGGCGAACCTCGCCCAGCGGGGCATGACCATGCTCGTGGTGACCCACGAGATGGGCTTCGCCCGCAAGGTCGCTGACCAGGTCGTCTTCATGGACGAGGGGCTGGTCGTCGAGGCGGGCGCCCCGGGCGACCTCTTCGAGCGGCCGCAGAGCCCGCGCCTCCAGCGCTTCCTCTCGGAGGTGCTGTGATGGCATCCGGCCCGCTCCGCACCGCGGTCATCGGATTCGGCGTCTCGGGTCGGGTGTTCCACGCCCCCTTCCTCGAGGCCGACCCCGCGTACCGGCTCGACGTCATCGTCACGACGAGCCCCGACCGGCGCGCCGAGGCCGAGACACGGCATCCCTCGGCCCGCGTGGTGTCCGACGTCGCCGAGGTGTGGGCTGCGGCATCCGAGCTCGATCTCGTCGTCATCGGTTCGCCGAGCGGCACGCACGCCGCTCTCGCCGCGCGGGCGCTCGACGCCGGTCTCGATGTCGTGGTCGACAAGCCCTTCGCCGTCACCGCGGCCGAGGGACGCGCGCTGATCGCCCGGGCCGAGCGGCTCGGGCGCACCCTCACGGTGTTCCAGAACCGCCGGTGGGATGGCGACTTCCGCACGCTCCGCGCCCTCGTCGAGGGCGGCGAGCTGGGGGAGGTGCGGCGCTTCGAGTCGCGCTTCGAGTGGTGGAAGCCCGAGCCCCCGGTGTCGTGGAAGACCGAGGCGCGCGCCGCGGAGGGGGGTGGCATCCTGTACGACCTGGGGACCCACCTCATCGACCAGGCCGTGCAGCTCTTCGGCGCGGTCGATGACGTGTACGCCGAGGTCCACCGCCGCCGCGCGGCCACGGCCGCCGACGACGACGTGTTCCTCGCGCTGCAGCACGCCTCAGGCACCACATCGCACCTGTGGATGAGCGCCGTCGCGCCGCTTCAGGGGCCGCGCTTCCACGTGCTCGGCGACCGTGCCGGGTACACGTCGTGGGGGCTCGACCCGCAGGAGCCGGCGCTGATCGCGGGCGCCCTTCCCGGCGACCCCGGCTTCGGCGAAGTCCCCGACGACCGCTGGGGCGTGCTCGGCGCGGGCGCCGACACGCGCCGCCACCCCACGCAGCGCGGCGACTACGGCGGGTTCTACCGCGCGCTCGCCCTCTGCCTGCGCGACGGAGGGCCCCTCCCCGTCGACCCGCACGACGCCGTCGGCGTGCTCGAGATCATCGAGCGCGTGCACGCCGCGTCCCCCGTTCCCGCCTGATCACCGATCACGAAAGAGAGAGATTCCCCATGACCACCGGCACCTCCCCCCACGTCGCCGTCATCGGCGGCGGCATCCTCGGCACCTCCACCGCGGCGTACCTCGCCCGCGCGGGTGTCCGGGTGACGCTCGTCACCTCCGGCGAGCTCGCCGACGGCGCCTCCGGGCGCTCGATCGCCTGGCTGAACTCGTCGGGCGACCGGTCCGCGGCCTACCACTACCTGCGCCTGGCGGGTATCGACCGCTACCGCTCGTGGCAGGCGCACCACCCCGAGAGCGAGGCGTACATCCGCTTCGACGGCGCGCTGAAGTGGGCCGGCCCCGGCGAGAGCTTCCGCTCGACGTTCGACTTCGAGCGTCGCAACGGCTACGACTCCCTGTGGATCGACCGTGCCGACATCGCGACCGTCGCCCCCGACGTCGACCCCGCGGCCGTCGCCGAGGAGGGTGCCATCTACAACCCGGGCGAGGGCTGGATCAGCATGCCCGACCTCATCGCCGCCCTCGCCGCCGACGCGGTCGCCGCCGGCGCGACGGTGCACGAGAACGTCGGCCACGCGCGCGTCGACGTGCAGGGCGACGAGGCCGTCGGCGTCGTGCTGGGCGACGGCACCCGCATCGCCGCCGACCACATCGTGCTGGCCACCGGTCCCGCGGTTCCCGCCGACCTCGCCTCCCTCGGCGTGACGATCCCGGATGCCACCCCCGCGGCGTTCGTGCTCTTCACCGACCCGGTCGATATCGAGGTGCGCACCGTGCTCAACACCCCGCGGGTAGCCGTGCGCCCCACCCCCGACGGGCGCCTCGTGCTCGACGCGGACTGGGCCGAGCAGTCGGTGCAGGTGGCCGACGACGGCTCGCTCGCGGTGCCGGAGGAGTCGGTCGCGGGCCTGCTCGCCGAGGCCTCGCGCGTGCTCGCCGGCCACCCCACCCTCACCGCGCAGCACGTCGGCGCGGGCCTGAAGCCCATCCCGGGCGACGGCAATCCCGCGGTCGGCGAGGTTCCCGGCATCCGGAACCTGTCGGCGCTGTTCACGCACTCCGGTGCGACGCTGGGGCTCATCCTGGGCGAGCTGCTCGCCGACGAGATCGCCACCGGCACGCCGTCGCCGCTGCTGGCCGACTTCCGGTTCCACCGCTTCCTCGACGCGGCCGTGCTCGAGCCGATCGGCACGGGTGCGTGGTCACCGGTGGGCGAGGACTGATCGGGGATCATCCGAGGAGGGGCGCGGCCGCGGGGCCGCGCCCCTTCGTCGTTTCGGGGTGGGGGCGCCGCGGGATGCGGGGGGCGCCGACGCGCGTCACCGAAACAGGGGATGCGGCGAGAACAGGCCGATCCGGCGCAGATCACCCTGTCTCCGTGGCATCCCCTGTTCTCGTGCCGGGTGCGACGGGCGCTAGCCGCGCGTCAGCGCTTGTCGTTGTCGATCCAGCGCGTGTGCGCCTTCAGCGCGTGGAGGACCGCGAGCCGCACCGCGGCGTAGACAACCGCTCCCACGACGGCGAGGCCCACGGCCCACACCAGCAGAAGCATGATCACGTGGAGTCCGCTCATCGCTGCCATCATCCCGCGACTCTAGCCGCCGACGCCGCCGGTAGCGCCCGCGGGCGCGGCGCGCGCCGGTCGGGGTCGAAGCGCAGCAGCACGCGTTGCATCCGGGTTTCCACCGCGCGGTGCATCACCCACGCCAGGCCAAGCGAGATCGCGAACGCCACGGCGGCGAGCGCGAGGGCGCGAGGCCAGTGCAGCTCGGGGTGCCCGTCAGGCCAGGCCGACGACACCGACGCGATCACGAGCAGGTGCACGAGGTAGAACGCGAACGACAGGCGCCCCAGCTCTTGCCACCCGGGTCCTGCGAGCGGTGTGGAGGAGCCGTGCGCGTCGGCGCTGGCCAGCGCGGCGACCAGCAGCGCGAAGCCGCCGACGGTGACCGCGAGTCCCGGGTGAATCGGGATCCCGGGCAGGGCCGGCGCCTCCGATAGGGCGTACCCGAGCACAGCGATCGGCAGGGCGTAGCGCACCCGGGCAGGACGCCAGGCGGTCTGTGTCATCAGCAGGGCGAGCGCGACGCCGATCACGAACTCGGGCAGGCGCAAGAGAGGAGTGGATGCCGCCGACATCGGCACGGGCGATGCGGCGGCGATCGCGGGCGCGAGGGCGACGAGCACGAGACACACCGCCACGACCGACCACAGCACACGCGCGGAACGCCCCGCGATCAGCCGGATGACCAGCGGGAAAGTCAGGTAGAAGAATGCCTCGCACACGAGCGACCAGCTCGCCGGGTTCCCCGCCTGCCACCAGTCCGGGTTCCACCCGTTGACCAGCAGCAGGTTCGCGCCGAGGGGCGCGAGGCCGTCGGTGCGGATCGCCGGCACCAGCGTCGCCGCCGCGATGAGCGCGAGCACCAGCCCGACGACGTGCAGCGGGTAGATGCGCGCCGCGCGGTGCAGCCAGAACGACCGGGCCGACTGTGCGGGCTTGTATCCCCACGCCAGCACGAACCCCGACAGGATGAAGAACAGCGTCACCCCGGTCTTCCCGGCCTCGAACACGAAGCCCCACAGGTCTCCCGCGCGGCCGCCGAAGTACTCCACGGCCATGAGGTGATGGCCGAAGATGAGCAGCGCCGTCGCCCACCGCAAGCCCGTGAGCGAGGGCAGGTGCCGCGCCGCCGGAGGACGAGTGGATGCCACGGGCCCGGCATCGATACGGGGAGCCGCCATGGTGGTGCTGATGGTGATCGCCTCCCGGAACGCTCGCGCCGGCGGGTCGCCGGCCGCGCAGACCCGGGAACGTTACCCGTTCGTGATGTGGAGGACCCTGAGAAGCGTCGGGCTTGACGCGAGCCCGTGCGGGGTGGCATCCGTCGGCACCCTCGTCCCACTTATGGCGGGGCGTGTCCCGTACGGCGGGGCGTGTCCCACTTGTAGCGGGGCGTGTCCCACTTATGGCGGGGCGCGTCCCCCTTAATAGCGGGGCGTGTCCCGCATGGCGGGGCGTGTCCCACTTGTGGCGGGGCGTGTCCCACTTCTTGCTGTCTGAGCACCCTCCAGACAGCAAGAAGTGGGACGAGGGATGCCATGCGCCCGCGCACCACCCCCGCCGCGCGCGCATCACCCCCGCCGCGCGCACCCCCGCCGCGCGCGCATCACCCCCGCGCGCGCACCACCCCCGCCCCGCGCACCCCCGCCGCGGCCACCCGCCGCCGCACCTCACCGCCCGCGCGGCGGCTGAAGCAGCATCCCGAACGTGCGGAGCGTGTCGCTGAGGCCCACCGACGCGTCGAGCAGCCACTGGATCTGCAACCCGTCGGACGCGGCGATGAGCAGCGCCGCGAGGTGGTCGGCCGAAACGTCGTCGCGAATGCGCCCCTCGGCCTGCTGCGCGCGAAAGATCTCGCCGAGCTCGACGCGCAGCCGCTCGAACCGCGACGTGAAGTACTCCTTGCCGACACCGCTGTCGACCTCGAGCGCGGCGGCGACGAGCGTGGAGTACAGCTGCACGAGCCCCGGCACCTCCACGTTGGCGATCGCGGCGGCGATCATGCCCTCGACGCCCGGCTCGACGGGGTGAGCGGCCTCCTCCTCGGCGCGTTTCGCGGCGGCGTGGGCGTACACCGCGACCAGCAACTGCTCACGCGAGTCGAAGTAGTGCAGCAGGGCCGCGTGCGACACCCCGATGGACTCGGCGATACGACGCAACGACGTGCCGTCGGCCCCACGCTGGCGGAACACCTCGATCGCCCGGTCGAGGATCTCCTGCCGACGCTCGACGCCGCGCCGGCGCTGCCCCGGGCGCCCGATCGTCGACTCGTCGCTCATGTCCCCACCCTCTCGCACTCGCATCCCTCGCGTAACCTCCACCTGGAGGTTAGAGTATCGACACGGCCGACCGGCCCCTCCGACAACGACGTGCAGAAGGACCCCATGACCACGCCCACCTCCCTCCCCGAAGCCTCCGTGCAGCTGTACACGCTGGCATCCGAGTTCTCGGCCGACATGAACGGCTCGCTCGACAAGCTCGCCGCCCTCGGTCTGCGGAACGTCGAGGCGTTCGCGTTCGTCGATCGCCCCGCTGAGATCCGCGCAGCCTTGGATGCCAGTGGCCTGGCCTCCCCCACCGGACACGCCCCGCTGCTCAGCGACCAGCTGTGGACGCCCGACGGCTCGATCCTCACGCCCGCGCCCGAGGTGGTGTTCGAGGCGGCTGCGACCATCGGCATCCAGACCGTCATCGACCCGTTCGTCACGCCGGAGCGCTGGCTCACCGAGGACGGTGTCGCCGACATCGCCGAGCGCCTCAACCGTGCCGCCGACGTGGCCGCGACCTTCGGCCTCACGGTCGGGTACCACAACCATGCGCAGGAGTTCATCGCGGACTTCGGCGGCCAGAGCGCGTACGACCGGTTCGTGTCGCTCACCGACGAGCGTGTGCAGCTCGAGCTCGACCTGTTCTGGGCGCTCACCGGCGGCCAGGACGTTCCGGCGCTCGTCGCGGCCCTCGGCGACCGGCTCACCGCCGTGCACGTCAAGGACGGCGTGGTTCCGGCATCCAACCCCTGGGCACCCGGTGCCGGAGAGATGTCCTCCGCGACCCTCGACCAGCGCCACGCCGGCACCAGTGACGTGCCGCTCGCCCAGGCGCTGCGCGCCGGTACGGGCATCCGTTATGCCGTGATCGAGTACGACCGCGCCCCCGGCGACGTGTTCGCCGACATCGCCGCGAGCCTGGCCTTCCTCACCGAGGGCGGGTTCGTCCGATGAGCCGGCCCCTCGGAGTCGGTGTCATCGGCGCCGGCGTCATCAGCCAGACCTACCTCGAGAACCTCACGTCGTTCCCCGACGTAGCCGTCGTCGCGGTGGGTGACCTGCTTCCGGATCGCGCGCGCGCCAAGGCCGACGAGCACGGCATCGCCGTCGCCGGCACGCCCGACGTCGTGCTGTCGCACCCCGACGTCGACCTCGTGGTGAACCTGACGATCCCCCAGGTGCACGTCGAGGTGTCGTCGGCGGCGGTCGCCGCGGGCAAGCACGTGTGGACCGAGAAGCCGATCGGTCTCGACCGTGACGCCACACGAGCACTTCTCGCGCAGGCGGATGCCGCGGGCGTGCGCATCGGCTCGGCGCCCGACACGCTGCTGGGTCCGGGTTTCCAGTCGGCCAAGCGCGCGATCCAGAAGGGCGTCATCGGCGAACCGCTGTTCGTGCAGTCGTCGTTCCAGACGCAGGGCCCCGACCTGTGGCATCCGGACCCCGCGTTCCTCTTCGCGCGCGGCGCCGGCCCACTGCTCGACATGGGGCCGTATTACTTCTCGGCGCTCGTGAGTCTGCTCGGCCCCATCGCGGGGGTCACCGCGCGCGGCTCGCGACCGCGGACCGAGCGCACGATCCACACCGGACCGCGCGCGGGTGAGACGTTCCCCGTCGAGGTGCCGTCGACCGTGCAGGTGCTCACGTCGTTCGCCGGCGGGCAGCACGGGACGCACCTGCTGAGCTTCGACTCGGCGCTCGAGCGCCACGGGGTCGTCGAGATCCACGGTTCCGAGGGCACGATGGTGCTCCCCGACCCGAACCGCTTCGAGGGACGCATCGCGTACGTGAAGCCGCTGGGCGTCTTCCGCGACGGCATGAAGACCGAGCAGGAGTGGATCGAGGTGCCGAACGAAGGCACGGTCGTCGGTCGCGGCCTGGGCGTGCTCGACATGGCCCGCGCGATCGCCGCCGACCGCACGCACATCGCCACCGGAGAGCTCGGATTCCACGTGCTCGACGTGATGCTCTCGGCCGAAGAGTCCGCCGCGACCGGCCAGACGCTCGACATCGGCAGCACCGTCGCCGAGGTGCCGCTGCTCGACGAGGGCTTCGACCCGTTCGCGCGCACGCTGTAACCCCTTCGCGGCCTCGCCCGCCCCGTGGTGTCCGGTGGATGCCACGGGGCGGGGGTGTTTTGGGGGCGTTTCTTGTGGGCGGGGGTGTTTTGGGGGCGTTTCCCGTGGGCGGGGGCGTTTCCCGTGGGCGGGGGTGCTTGGGGGCGGGGTGCGTGGGGGCGGGGTGTCTTGGGGGCGGGGTGTCTTGGGGGCGGGGTGTCTTGGGGGCGGGGTGTCTTGGGGGCGGGGTGTCTTGGGGGCGTTTCCCGTGGGCGGGGCCGCTTCGGGGCGGGGTGTCCTGGGGGCGAGGTGTCTTGGAGGCGTTCCCCGTGGGCGGGGCCGCTTCGGGGCGGGGTGTTGGAGACGGGGTGTCTTGGGGGCGGCGGCTATTAGGGGCGGGTGGGCATGCGCGGGGAGGGGTCGCGGGGCGGGGGCTGCCGACGACACCGGCGCGGCCGCCGACGCCACCCGGCGGCGGTCGATGAGGTGACACGGCTCCGCGTGTCCCGATTTCACCCGCGTCACTCGGGCCGCGAAGAAGTCCTGGTCGCGTTTTTTTTCGCAGATCGCGCGCCACACCCCTCCTCCACAACCCACGAGGTGCCTCGCCTATCCCCGAACGGGCCTTCCGGCCGGGTTCGATGTCGGAGCCCCCGAATAGCATGCACACATGACCTTCTCGCCACCTCCGCCGCCACCCGATGACGGGGCCGCTGCCCTGTCGTCGGTGCTGGCCGAGGTGCGGGGAGTAGACGCCGAGCTCGCCTCCGCCGAGGCACGGCGCATCCGCGCACTCGCCCGCGCCGGGCACCTCGCCCTCGACGCGACGGCGAGGGTGCGGGCCTCGTCAAAGGCGGCCGAGATGGCGTTGCGGGAGGTCGCGTCCGAGATCGCCGCTGCCGCGTGCGTGTCGGATCGCAGCGTGCAGGCCCAGATCGGTCGGGCCATGACCCTCGCCGACGACTTCCCCGTCACCCTCGACGCATGGGAGGCGGGCGCTGTGTCACGCGCGCACGTGCAGGTCATCGTGGACGCCGGCACGCCGCTGCCGCTCGAACGTCGTCACGAGTTCGACGTGCTTGCCGTTGCCACCGCCGACGGGCTGAGTCCCGGGCGTTTGAAGACCCGCCTTGCGACCTTGGCAGAGTCGCTGCAGCCGACGACGATCACCGAACGTCACCGTCGCGGTCGCGAGACGCGCTGCGTCCGCGTCGTCGCGGGCGAGAACGGCATGTCCGATCTCATCGCGACGCTGCCCACGGTGCTGGCGGTGGGGATCTACGACCGGCTCGTCCAGCAGAGCGCGGCGCTGATCGATGCGCGAGCGGATTCTCGCGGCGGCGACGGGAGCGACGGTGCGAGCGCGAACAGCGGGAGCGCGAGCCCGGGCAGCGGGAGCGCGAGCCCGGGCAGCGGGAGCGACGGCACGTGCGCGGGGAACGGCGGCAGCGAGAGCAGCGGCGAGAGCGACGGGAGCACACCCGCCTCCGACGCGCGCACGTCCGATCAGGTGCGCGCCGATATCCTCGCCGATCTTCTCCTCACCGCCGCGCCAGACGCCGACCCCACCCGCGTCGATGACGGCCCGGGCACTCTCGGCACGATCCGTGCGCGAGTTCAGGTGGTCGTTCCGGCCCTGACCATGCTCGCCCCCGGCGATGAGAACCTCGACCCGGCCGAGCTCGTGGGGCACGGCCCCATCGACGCCGCCACGGCCCGCGCCCTCGCCGAGTCCACCTCCCTACCTTGGGACCGCGTCATCACCCACCCCATCACGGGCGCGGTGCTGCGCACCGACGCGTACCAGCGCACGGCAGCGATCGACCGGTACCTTCGTGCCCGAGATCGGCACTGCCGCTGGCCCGGATGCGTCGCCCCCGCCGTCCGCTGCGAGGTCGATCACAACCACGACTACGCCCTCGGCGGCGCCACCGACGTGTGCAACCTGTGCCACCTTTGCCAGCGACATCACACCCAGAAGCAATTCACGCGCTGGAAAGTCCGACAACTCGCCGGCGGAGTTCTCGAGTGGACCTCGCCGACCGGCCGGGTCTACATCGACGAACCCCTCCCGTACTCACCCGCGGTGCGGTTCTTGCCCAACGAACACCCTCCGCCGGCTCCACCCGGAAATCGCGAGCCTGCACCGTTCTAACGGCGCGTCGGTGGCGCCCGCCGGCGCCTCATCCACACGGGGAGCACGTTTACGCAGTCCCGCGGGTAGATCCGCAGCCCCACACACCCGGCACAGCAACAGGTGGGAACGGGTCACGGGCGGGCCGGCACCGCGGGCCGCGGGCCGGCCTACACCGCGCATCCAGCCCGCGCGCCGCCCCGGCCAGCAGCACCGCATCGACCCCGCTCCTAAACTGGCCGCGTGCACACCGCTCTGCCGAGCCTCCTCTCCGCGTTGCCACCCGACACCGTCGTCACCGACACCGACGTCGTGACCGCGTATCGGCAGGATCGCGCGCATGATCCGAATGCCGGCACCCCCGTCGCCGTCGTCCGTCCACGCACCACGGACGAGGTCCAGGCCGTACTTCGGTGGGCCACCGCACACGCCGTGCCCGTGGTCACGCGCGGCGCGGGAACGAGCCTGTCCGGCGGATCGACGGCCGTCGACGGCGGGATCGTGCTGAGCACCGAGCGCATGCGCGAGATCACCGTCGATACGGCCACCCGCACCGCCGTCGTGCAGCCCGGGCTGCTCAACGCCGAGGTGAAGAAGGTCGTCGCAGAACACGGACTCTGGTACCCGCCCGACCCGTCGTCGTTCGAGATCTGCAGCATCGGCGGCAACGTCGCCACCAACGCGGGCGGTCTGTGCTGCGTCAAGTACGGCGTCACCACCGACTACGTGCTCGGACTCCAGGTGGTGCTGGCCGACGGCACGGCGGTGCGACTCGGCGGGCCGCGCCTGAAGGATGCCGCGGGCCTGTCGCTCACGAAGCTCTTCGTGGGGAGCGAGGGAACGCTCGGGGTCGTCACCGAAGCGACCCTCAGGCTGCTGCCGCCACAGCCTCGAGGGAGCACCGTCGTGGCGAGCTTCGCGTCGGCGCGGGCGGCCGCCGACGCGGTCGTGACGATCACCGGTCGCCTCCGCCCGTCCGTCATGGAGTTCATGGATGCCGTGGCGATCAACGCCCTCGAGGACACGCGCCCGATGGGCCTCGATCGCGGCGCGAAAGCGATGCTGATCGCCGCCTCGGACGACCGGGGTGCCGCGGGCATTGAAGACGCGGCGTTCATGGCCCGCGCCTTCGCCGCGGCGGGCGCGACGCACGTTCTGACGCTCGACGATCCCGACGAGGGCGAGAAGTACATCGCGGCCCGACGCGCCGCGATCCCCGCCGTCGAGGCGAAGGGAGCGCTGCTGCTCGAAGACGTCGGCGTGCCGCTGCCCCGGCTGGCAGACCTCGTCGACGGGATCGAGGCGATCGCCACCGCCCACGGGCTGGTGATCTCGGTGATCGCCCACGCCGGCGACGGCAACACGCACCCGCTCATCGTCCACGATCCCGACGACCCCGAGAACAGCCGCAGCGCCCACCGCGCCTTCGGCGAGATCATGGACCTCGCGGTTTCGCTCGGTGGCACCATCACCGGCGAGCATGGCGTCGGTCGACTGAAACTGCCGTGGCTTGGCGAACAGCTCGGCCCCGAGGCGATGGAACTGAACCGCCGCATCAAGACCGCCCTCGACCCGTTGAACATCCTCAACCCGGGTGTCGGCGTCGACGTCAACGCCCCCTGACGCCCGCAGCCAGTCGACGTCGACACGATGACGCGTCTGGTTTCGGAGACACGACCATTACAGTGCCCCGCAAGTGGCGATATCGGGTGGGGCGCTACGCCGTCGAGTACCCCTCTGGGACGATGAACTCTCGGGTGGTCGCGGAGTCGGAAGCACTCGGAATCCCCGTCGCAACGACCTGCACTGTCGTGGTTCCGTCGCCATTGGTGCGCCGATTCATCTCAACTTCACCGTTGCGCGTCTTGTATCCGAGAAGTTCCGAGCGTCCACTGTCCGATGAGGCGCTCGTGCTCACTGCGGCGTTCGGAAGCAGGCTGATCCGGCAGAGAGCCTGGTAGCCGGCCAACGTATCTCCGTCCTTGCTTGCGGTGAGATCAGTGACGAAGAGGTAGAGGGCCTTCCACGCCCATGGCTCGAAAACGACGCAATCCTGGCCGTTGTTCACCAGGGCGATCAGACGCCCGGTTGCAGGGTTGAAACCCGACTCGTCGTTACTCAGCCGGAAGAGGACTGACGGGGGCACCGCGTCGCCACAATATGAGCCCGCAGTCAACCACCTCCAGCCCGCATCGGCTTGGGCAGCCCACGTTTTGTGAAACCCCTCCTCCCACGCACTCCAAACGGGATCGAGAGTCTTCTCCGCAGTGAGAGCGAGGAGGCCCGCCGCGAGAGCGGCTGTCATCTCCGAGAACCAGGCCGAAGTGACAAGAGCATTGGCCGCGGGGACTGCCGCACAGGAGGTGAGCGAAGTCGCCGCGACAGTAGCAACTCCCGCGACTCCGAGACGGAAGACGTCGCGTCGATCGAGGGCGAGCGATGTCATGGCGGCTCCTCATGCCTGCGGATGATGACGTCAGCCTAACGGCGACACAGGAAGTCCAGCACGCCAATCGGGGCCGGCCCGCGCGACGGCGAACCGGCCCCGGCCGATCGACGGCGTCAGTGCGCGGCGACCTGCGCAGCGACGGTCTCCGACGACGCGGCCTGCGCCGCGGTGGCGATCACGTCCGCGACGGTCTCGGCCTGCGAGATGAACAGCGCGTGGCTGCCGGGCACGTTCGTGATCTCGGCGCCGATGCGGCTGGCCATGTGCTGCAGCATCGCCTGGTCGAAGGCCTTGTCCTCCGTGGCGATGACGGCCCAGCTCGGCTTGTCGCGCCACGCGGCGTTCTGCACGGCCTGACCGAAGACCGACATCGCGACCGGCACCTGGCTGTCGGCCAGGAAGGCGGCATCCACTTCGCTCAGGTCGGCCGCGAAACCGGCGTGGAACGCGTCGCGGTTGAGGAACCCGAAGCCGTCGTCGGCGACGTCGATGACGAACTCCGGCGTCGGCGCGAAGCCCTCGTACTGCTGCGCCGACGTCTCCCCCGCGTCGGGAGCGATCGCCGAGACGTAGACGAGTCCCGCCACGTTCGGGTGCACTCCGGCCTCGGTGATCACGGTGCCGCCCCACGAGTGACCGACGAGGATCGCCGGGCCGTCCTGCTGGTCGAGCACGCGAGTGGTCGCGGCCACGTCGGCCTCGAGAGAGGTCAGCGGGTTCTGCACGATCGACACGCGATAGCCGCGCGCGGTCAGCAAGTCGTAGACGCGACGCCAGCCCGATCCGTCGGCGAAGGCGCCGTGGACGAGAACGACGTTGGTGATGTGCTGCTCAGTCATGGTTCTGCCTTTCAGGTGCGGCTCCCGCGGAGCCGGAGGTGGGTGTTGAGGAGAGTAACGCTCGCAATACGCAATATATTGCATACCTCAGTGACCTTGAAGGCCTCTCGGCCGATTTGCAGGCGGCGACGAGGCGTGCGCAATATATTGCATGCCGATTCCCCCGCAGGCCCCCGGTGTCGACCGGTCCCTCCTCCGCGACGACGTTTTCCGCCGCCTCCGCGACGCGATCGTCGACGGCACGTTCGAGCCGGGCGAACAGCTCCGCGACGCCGAACTCGCCGAATGGCTCGGGGTCAGTCGCACACCGGTGCGCGAGGCCCTGCTCCGTCTCGGGGCGAGCGGACTCGTCGTCGCCAAGCCCGGCCGATCGACGACGGTGAGCACGATCGACGCGAAGGCCGTCCGCGATGCCCGCGACGTCGTCGCCGCGATGCACCTGCTCGCCGTGCAGGGCGCGACGCTCACCGACGCCGACATCGAGCGCATGCGCGCCGCCAATCAGCGCTTCGCGGACGCCCTCGACGCCGACGACATCGCCGGAGCCATGGATGCCGATGAGGCCTTCCACCGCGTCCCGGTTGCCGCCCTCGCCAACGCGGCGATGGAGTCGGTGCTGGATCAGTTCGGTCCGGTCGTGCGCCGCGCCGAACGCGCGCGTTTCACCGAGCACGGCAGGACGTCCGTCGAACGCCACGAGCGCCTCGTCGCCCTCCTCGAAGCCGGCGACGTCGCCGGCGCGTCAGACCTGACGTTCGAGACGTGGCACACGCTCGACGTCGTCGAGCCCGACGGCGCCGCCGAGAGGTGAGAGTCGGGTCTCGTTCGCCCTCACTCCCCGGAGCGGAAGTACCGCCGGAGTGACTCGCGAGTCGACGGCGTGCGCCAGATCGCGGTGGCCGCGACGGCCAGGGAGGCGCCTCCGACGAGAACGAGGATGATGACGGAAGTCATGGCTGCTCCTGGGGGATAGAGTGCGGATCCCTCCCCACTCTGCGTCACAAGTCCCCGTGCGGCAAGGCTTCGCCGTGAACCTACGGCTGCCGACGCCCCGCCGCCCACCCGTCGCCGTCACGCTGGAACACGACCCGGTCGTGCAGCCGCGACGGCCGCCCCTGCCAGAACTCGATCTCGCGCGGCTCCACCCGGTACCCGCCCCAGTGCGGCGGGCGCGGCACGGACCCCTCACCGGCGAAACGCTCCTCGACGGCGGCCATGGCGTCATCGAGAGCAGCACGGGATGCCACGGGCTCCGACTGCGCGCTCGCCCAGGCCGACAGCTGCGAACCGCGGGGGCGCGAGGCGAAGTACGCGTCATCCCGCTCCACGGAAAGGGGCTCCGCGGTCCCGAGCACGATCACCTGCCGCTGCAGCGCGTACCAGGGGAACAGCAACGACACGGACGGGTTCTCGGCGAGCGCGCGCCCCTTCCGCGACAGCCGGTTGGTGAAGAACCACAGCGCGCCGTCGTCGTCGATCCCGCGCAACAGCACCGTGCGCGAGGTCGGCGAGGCCGTGGCATCCACCGTCGAGAGCACCATCGCGTTGGGTTCGGGCTGGTCGGCGGCATCCGCGAGCCAGCGCCGGAACAGGGTGAGGGGCGACGCCGAAAGAGCACGGTCGTCGAGCGAGTCGAGGTCGTAGTCGAGCCGGTGGGCGAGGGGGTTCTCGGTCATCGCGGTTCCTCCGGGTCGTTCTCGGGAGGCACCATCGTACGACCGGGGCACGACCTGTAGGCCCCGAGGGGGGGAATAGCCGCCGCGCGCAGGGGGTTGGGGAGGCGTGGCCCCGTTCCCCCTCGAAAGGACCCCCGTGAGCCTGTTCAGCCCCACCACCGTCGGCGATGTCGACGTCCGCAACCGCGTCTCTCTCGCCCCGATGACCCGCCTCCGTTCCGGAGCCGACGGCGTTCCCGGCCCCCTCGTGGCGACCTACTACGCACAGCGCGCGGGCATCGGCCTCCTGGTGACCGAGGGAGTGTACCCGAGCGCGGAGTCGCGGGCGTACCCCGGTCAGCCGGGCATCGTCACCGACGCGCAGGCCGCGGGATGGGCGAAGGTGGCGGATGCCGTGCACGCCGAGGGCGGCACGATCTTTATGCAGCTCATGAACGGCGGACGCGTGACGCACCCGCTCATCACGGGCACCGACCGCATCGTCGCCCCCTCGGCGATCGCGATCGAGGGTGACACGCGCCTGGCCGACGGCACCAAGGTCGCCTACCCCGTGCCGCACGCGCTCGAGACCGACGAGCTCCAGACCGTGCGCGACGAGTTCGTCGCCGCGGCGCGTCGAGCAGTGGATGCCGGAATTGACGGCGTCGAGCTGCACTCGGCCAACGGGTACCTGCTGCACGAGTTCCTCTCCCCCGCCTCAAACCAGCGCACCGATGGCTACGGCGGGTCGCCCGAAGCGCGCGCTCGCTTCGTCATCGAGGTCGCCGAGGCGGTCGTCGCCGAGATCGGCGCCGGTCGTGTCGGCATCCGGATCTCTCCCGCGCACAACATCCAGGACGTGTGGGAGAAGGACGACGCCGAGACCCGCGCCACGTACGAGGCGCTCCTCGTCGGCCTCGCACCCCTGGGCCTGGCGTACCTCAGCGTGCTGCACAGCGACCCCGCGGGCGAGTTGATCCAGGACCTGCGCCGCGCCTTCGGCGGCACGTTCATCGTGAACTCCGGCTTCTCGATCGTCACGACGCGCGACGAGGCCGTCCAAGCGATCGACGACGACATCGCCGACCTGATCGCGGTGGGCCGCCCCGCGATCGCGAACCCCGACCTCGTCGCGCGCTGGGAGCGCGGCGCCGACGAGAACGAGGTGCACCAGCCCTCGGTCTACGGCCCCGACGAGCGCGGGTACACCGACTACCCGTTCCTCGAGGGCTGAGCTCGGCGGACAGGGCCTCGCACCGACGGTGGATGCCGGTCGCGCGGGGCCTTTTTCCGTTTCCGGACGAAGCTCGCTTTCCCCAGCCCCACGCCGGTGAGATTCAGCGCGCGACGGTCGAGGGCAACGCCAGGTCGTGCATCGCCTCGACGACCGGGGCCAGCTCCGGTTTGGTCGCCGCCTCGTCGAGAGCGCTCTCGAGCGTGGCGTCGTGGATCGGCCGCGCTCGCTCGTAGAGCGCCCGGCCGTCCGCCGTCAGCTCGGTGTAGATCCCGCGCCGATCATCGGCGCACAGCACGCGCGTGAGGAGTCCGCGATCCTCGAGACGGCTCACGAGGCGCGTCGTCGCGCTCGGGCTCAGGGCGGTCGCCCGCGCGAGTTGTTGCATCCGCATGTGCCAGCCGTCCTGACGGTCCAGCGCGTCGAGCACCGTGTACTCCACGACGGACAGGCCCACGGCATCCGCGAGGCTGCGTTCGAGCATTGACTCGATCAGCCCGTGCAGGGCCGCGAGCGTCCGCCACCCCCGCGCGCGGATCTCGACGGCGTCGTCGGCGATACCCATGCGACCTCCTCATGTCAGTAGTTGCTTGCGCTGGTTAATTGCGTGTGCAATCATTAGTGCCGCTTGCGCAATATCCCGCGCGTGCAACTACTCCACGATGTTAGCAGGAGACCCCTTCATGCCTCTAGGACTGATCGCCCTCGCCCTCGGCGCGTTCGGCATCGGATTGACCGAGTTCGTCATCATGGGGCTGCTTCCCGAGGTGGCGGCCGACTTCGCCGTCTCGGAGGCGGCCGCCGGATGGCTGATCTCGGGCTACGCCCTCGGCGTCGTGGTCGGCGCGCTCGGCCTGACCGCCGCCACCACCCGACTCCCCCGCAAGCCCGTGCTGGTAAGCCTCATCGTGCTGTTCATCATCGGCAATGTGATCACCGCCCTCGCCGACACCTACAGCGTCGCCATGATCGGACGCGTCGTCGCGGCGCTCAGCCACGGCGCCTTCTTCGGCATCGGCTCCGTCGTGGCGGCGAGTCTCGTGGCGCCGGCGAAGAAGGCCGGCGCCATCGCCATCATGTTCACGGGTCTGACGGCCGCGAACGTGTTCGGCGTGCCCTTCGGCACGTTCCTGGGCCAGAGCTTCGGCTGGCGCTCGACCTTCTGGGTGATCTCGGCGATCGGCGTGGTGGCCCTCCTCGGCATCGCGGCCCTCGTGCCCCGAGGGGACGACTCCGAAGAGAAAATCAGCCTGCGCCGCGAGCTCACCGCGTTCCGGTCCGGCCAGGTGTGGCTGTCGCTCGTCGTCACGATCCTCGGGTTCGGCGGCATGTTCGGCGCTTTCACCTACATCGCCTACACGATCACCGAGGTGAGCGGCTTCGCGAGCGGCGCCGTCCCCTGGCTGCTGGTGCTGTTCGGCGTCGGCCTCGTGATCGGCAACTGGCTCGGTGGGCGCTTCGCCGACCGTTCGATCGACGGCACACTGCTCGTCCTGCTCGCGGGGCTTCTGGTCGTCCTGACGTTCTTCGCCCTGTTCGCCCAGGTCGGGTGGGCCACCGTCGTGGCGCTGTTCCTCATGGGAGGCTTCGGCTTCGGCACGGTTCCCGGCCTGCAGACGCGCACCATGACCTACGCGGGCACCGCTCCCACCCTCGCGTCCGGCGCGAACATCGGCGCGTTCAACATCGGCAATGCCATCGGTGCCTGGGCCGGAGGCGTGGGGATCTCGGCGGGCCTCGGCTACACGTCGCCACTGTGGATCGGCGGAATCCTCACTGCCGCCGCCCTCGTCGTGATGGTGATCGCCGCCGCCACGGCCCGCCGCGCCGCTGCGCCGGAACGTGTGACGGAATCCGTCGCCGCCCGCTGATCTCCCGCTCGCGAACAGACCCCTCGTATGCGAAAGAGCCGGGGTGAGCGACCACCGCCGCCCACCCCGGCTCGAGCCGGCACCGCTTACACCGGGTTCGCCGCCGCGAACACGTTCCGCGGGTCCCACTGCGCCTTCTGCTCGCGCAGGCGATCGAGCGACGCCCCGAACCCGGGCGCGCGGTCCATGCCGCCGTCGAGGAACGTCAGCGCGAGCGCGTCGCCGGTCCACGGCTCGAACGCGTCGACGTAGGCCGTCGCTGCGGCGAGCGCCCCGGGGTGCGCCTCGGGCACGGGGACCGCGGCGACCGAGTGGGCGATGTACTCGCCGGCGACCGCCGACACCGCACCTCCGCCCGGCACCGGTCGCGCGGCGGCGCCGCCGACGTGCCGCAGCTCGGCGATGAACAGCCCCGGATCCTGGGATGCCGCCACGAAGGCCGACACGGCATCCTCGGGCAGCGCGCGGAGCATCCGGTGGCGGGTGACCGCCGGAGTCGGCTGCGGAGGATCCATGTGCACATGCACGAGGGCGTCGGCGGGGATGCGCGAGAACGTGTCGATCTCGGGCCGCAGCTCGCGCAGGGAGTGGAGCAGTTCCGTCGCGCGCTCATCCGACTCCAGCACGGCGCCGTCGACCACGACGACCGACCGACCCGACAGGAACGGCGGCAGTTCGGGCAGCGGCGGCAGGTGGAGCACGCGCAGGGTCGAGGTGACCGATTCGGGCGCGGATGCCGTCCAGGTGGCCCACGCGCGGCTGACTGCCGCCGTGTACGAGGCGTCCCACAGCAGCATCCCGGCGAACACGTCGGCGTAGGGAAGCAGATCGATCTCGAGCGAGACAATGATGCCGAAGGCCCCCGATCCGCCGCGGACGGCCCAGAACAGGTCGGCGTTCTCGTCGGCGCTCGCGCGCACCAGGGAGCCTTCGGCCGTCACGATCTGCACGGCGCGCACAGCGTTGACGCCCAGCCCGTGCGCGCGGGAGTAGAACGAGACGCCGCCGCTCAGCGAGTACCCCGCGACCGACACGTCACCGGCGCTGCCGTGCAGGGCGGTCAGACCGTGCGGGGCGGCGGCGGCGAGCACGTCGTTCCAGTGGGATCCGCCGAGCACGATCGCGGTGCGCGTCTCGGCGTTCACCGTGACCCCGCGGAGGCGCGCGAGGCGCACGAGCACGGTGTCGGAGAGGCCGGCCTCGGCGAGCCCCGGAGCGGCGTGGCCGGTGGACTGCGGGGCGATCCGCAGACCGACCGCGGTCACGGCCCGCACGACCGCGACGACCTCTTCGGCCGACTCAGGGGTGACGACGGCGAACGGGCGCTGGTCGACGGCGACGTTCCACGGCATGCGCACGGCGTCGTAGTGGGGATCGCCGGCGAAGACGATGCGGGATCCGAGGGCGTCGCGCAGGTTCTCGGCGCGCTCGTCCAGGGCGATATCAGTGGAGGAAGACATGGTTTTACCGTTCTCTCGGGTCTGTGACGAGAAGACTCTGCTCGTGCCGGCGGCCGGCATCCATCCCAGAGAGCGGGGGAAATTCCTCCCCCCAGAATCCTGGGATAGCGGTGACGAGAGGGGGAGAGCACACTGGTGGCATGGTCACCGCCTTGGCCGCCGGACGCGCGCGCAGCGACATCGATGTGCTGTCGCGCGCCGGTCTTCCGCTCGCGGATTTCATGGCGGAATCCGCCGGCGCATTGCTGGCCGTCGTACCGTTCATTGCGGGCTGCTTCTCGAGCACCGATCCCGCGACCTCGATGATCTCGAGCACCCACAAGCTCGGCGATCTGTACGGCAAGAACGAAGCCGACGTCGACTGGGCCCGCATCGAGTACGGCGGCGAACCCGACCCCACCCACTACGACGCGATCGCCTCGGCGGGGCGTGTGGCCGTCGGCATCCACGCGACCACCGGCGGCCAGGTCGAGCGCATCGAGCGCATGGCCGACCTGGTGCTCCCCCGGTTCGGCTACGTCGACGAGGCGCGGGTGGTGTTCGCCGATCGCTCCGGCGTGTGGGCGACCTTGTCGGTCCTCCGCGGCAGCGACGACGCCGTGTTCGACGCGCACGAACTGGAGTTCCTGTCGAGCGTCGCGCCGGCCCTGACGCGTGGCATCCGCACCGGTCTGCTCTCGCAAATGGCCCGCCGCGAGACGGTGCACCCGTCGGGTCCGGCCGTCATCATCTTCGACGCCTCGGACCGCGTCGTGCAGACGAGCCCCGGCGCACAGGAGCGACTCGCGCAACTCTCCGCCCCCGGAGCCGACCCCCTCACCTACATCCAGGCGCTCGTGAGCGGCGCGCGGCGCTTCGCCGCGGGAGACCTGCCCCGGATGCCACGCACGCGCACGCGCACGGCCGACGGCGTGTGGCTGGTGCTGCATGCCGCACCGCTCGGCGGTCTGGGCGACCGGGCCGGCGACGTGGTGGTGACGATCGAAGAAGCGCGCCCGCAGGAGGTCATCGACATCGTGGCCGCCGCCTTCGCCCTGACCACCCGTGAGCGCGAGGTCGTCGGAGCGGTGCTGCGCGGAGCCGACACGAAAGAGATTGCGGGCTCCCTGCACGTGTCGCCCTACACGGTGCAAGACCACCTCAAGTCGATCTTCGACAAGGCCGGCGTCACCAGCCGCCGCGAGCTCGTGTCGCGGGTGTACTTCGACCAGTACATCCCCCGGGCCGGGGCGGATCTCGGGGCGGATGGGTGGTACGCGGGGGTCTAGGTGCGTTCGCGACGCGCCTCCGCCGTTACGCGCAGGCCGGCGGCACCGGCTTTCCCGTCGGCGGCACGCCCTGGATCTCACCCCAGGCGTAGCCGCTGACGGCCTCGCCGCCCAGGGTGCCCTCGTACGAGAACAGTCCCTCGTACACCGCGCGGTTCAGGGCATTGAGCTCCTGATCAGCGGCGGTGGCACGGAAGACGAGATCGGCGGCGGGGCGAGTGTCGGAACCGTCGAGCTGCACCGAGTAGGTCAGGTGGTACACGTAGCAGCTGTGCGGCGAGGTCCACGTCTCGTCGGTCGGCGCGATGTGGATGGCCCCCTGCGGCCAGTTCGCGGTCGGTTGCAGGGTGCCGTTGGTCGACTGGGTCGATCCGGCGCCGCCGATCATCGCGTAGTGCAGTTGCCCCACCTCTTGCTGGCCGGTGGTCGCGATGAGCATGCCCTGCCGACTGTTGGGCAGCTGCACCGAGAACTCCGTCCACTCGTAGCCGTTGCCGACGACGTATTGCGCGGCATCGTTGTAGGTCTCGGTGAGGTTGTCGAAGAAGAGCAGACCCTCCGTGCCGCCCGCGACGTATGACGAGCCGATCGACACCGACCACTGCTCCACCTTGACCAGGGGCATCGAGTAGTACTGCGACCCCTGACCGGTCATGGGGTCGCCGGTCGCGGCGAGGTAGGCACCGATGTCGCCGCCGTACTGGTTCATGATCGCCGAGCGCTGATCCGTCGTCGGAATCGGGCCGCCCGACGCGGGCAGCGGCTCACCGTCGAACATCCACAGCGGGAAGAACCCGTTCGGTCCGTACCCCCACTGGATGATCCCGGTCAGATCTTTCGCGCGGATCGAGAGCGTCGCCCGCTCCCGCGCGGGTGAGCCGGCCATCCCGGTATCGACCGACACGGTCAACTCGTACACCGACCCCACGGCGCCGATCGCGCCCGAAACGACGCGCATGTCGACGACCTGCTCGGGCTGGCCGGTTTGCTGCTGCTCGACGTGGATGTTCCACGGCGCGTAGCTGATCGTGGTCGGCACCGTGAGATCGGCGAGCCCGTCCATGCCGCCGAACACCGGACCCTGATCGAGCGAGAGGCGGTTGAAGATGAGCCCCGTCTCTTCGAGGGTCAGCCATGGCACCTGCAGCCCCGGAATCACGGTGTTGCCCTGCGACATCAACGCGATCGAGTTGACCTCGCCCTCGTCGTCAACGAGGTGACCGAAGAACTCGAACGACTGCGAGTCGTACTGCGGCAGCCCCGTCGAGAGGAACGAGCGGAACCCCGTGCAGCTCTCCCCCTGCGCCAGCGGGGTCGTCGAGTAGGCGGCGATCGACCCAAAATCGGCGACCGGGATGCCAGGATCCGTCGCGCTCGTCGGGCACGCCGCCGGAACGGTCGGGGTCGGCGACGGGGTCGGGCCCGGGTTGAGGGTTGGCGCGGGGTCCGGGTTCGGTGCCGGGTTGGGGTTCGATGCCGGGTTCGGCTGGGGCGCCGGCGGACGCGGGGCCGGGTGCGGCTTCGGGCGGTGGCGGGGGTTGTCGTGGTCGGAAGTGCCGTCGTCGGAGATGCCCGAATCCGTGCGCGGTGCCACCGTCGGCGCCACGGTCGGCGTCGCTGACGGGAGCGGCGTCGGTGTCGTCGTCGGCCGGGGCTTCGGAGCCGACGTGGACGACGGCGAGGACGATTCGGCGGGCGCGGCCACCGGTGGGTCAACCGTGCAGGAGGCGAGGCCTCCCACGAGCAACGCAGCGAGCACTACCGGAAGAACGCGCGATGACTTCACCTGGGCAGTGTCCCACAGGGGGGAGCGGGAGCCCGCGCTCAGCTGTTGTCGTAACTCGTCTGTATCAGCCGCTGCGCACGATCCAGATCACGCTGGGATGCGAGCCGAAGCTCCAACTCGCCCGTGCCAAAGTGGCCGATATTGCGCACATCCCGGGAGAAGCCCTCTTCGAGTTCGGTCTCGTCTGGGTTGACCTTGAGATAGACGAGGAGGTTCCGGGACTGCGGATGCACTTCGACGCAGGCGAAATTCTTCAGACGTCGGTAGGCGAAGTATTGCTTCGTCGTCTTCTTCGAGACATCATCGCCCAACGCGACCAAGTACGCGTCGAGCTGCTCATAGAGCGCTGTGAGCTCGGGAGAGGCTTGAGCGAGCAGGTCGAGGACAGTTCGGCTGTGCCCGCGAGGCCCCTCCGGCGCGTCGTTCGCGGATTGAGGCTCCACACGCGATGCGTGCACAAGTTCGAGTGCGAAGAGTTCACCGCCGAAGTCCCGATAGGTGACCAGGTCGATTGATCGGTTGATCTGCTCGACCGCATGTTCGTCGTAGCGGGTGTATCCGCTCGCAACGCAGACGAGCCGAGGCGCCCGCCAGTCGATTGCGTCGGCGACCTCGGGCCCAAGCCGTTGCATGACCAGCAACGTGAAGTCGGCTTTGTGATCGAGCAACCAGTTCAGGTAATAGAGCCCCTGGTTGATGACGTTCTCGTTGGTGGCCCTCTTGTACTCGAAGATCACCGGAGAGTTGTTCTCGTCGATACCAAGCGAATCGATGCGGCCACCGTGCCGCTGCCCTGTGGAGAACTCACTCGCCAAGAATCGAGTCGCGAACATCTCCTCCATATTTCGCTCGATGAGCTGCTGAAGCGATCTTTCGAGCGCGACGGTCGTGCTGTGAAGTTCGGTCGCCACCCCCGCGGCAACTCGAAACAGCTTGAGGTCAGCCACGCGCCGCACCCTTGTCTTTCAGGTACTCATAGAGCATCGCCGGCAGCGCCTTGCCCAGCTCGGCAAACAGACCACCGTCTCCAAGCAGATCGTCGATGAACGCGGGCGTCTCTTCGCGCACCTCCACGACAGCCTTCGTGAACGCCTTCGGCAGCGCCGGCGACTCGGCGAACTGCTGGGGCGTGTTCACCTCGGCCTGCCGCGCGAGGTCGTAGTCGAGGGCGAGCTTGCCGACGATGTGGTTCATCGTGATGTCGATCACACCGACGCCGTACTTGTCTCCGAGGCGTTCGTTGAGCTTCTCAATAATCTCTTCGAGCGCGCTGCGGTGCTTCTCGTGAATCGCCCCGGAGCCGATCGCGGTGATCGGGTCGAGCCCGGCCCCCTTCTCCAGGTTCAGCTTCACAGCCTCGCCCGCAGTGATCTTGTGCCCGGCGAGCTGCACCTGGGAGATGTCGACCGGCTCCTCGTAGGTCGCGGTGGACAGCTGCGGAAGGATCCGGCGGAAGAAGTAGTGCCGACGCGGCAGGTCGGTGTCTTCGAGGTTCCGGGCCTGCGAGATGAAGTCGTAGAACTTCACGAACTGGCCCGCATCCGCTTTGAACAGACGCAGCTCGTCTTGCTCGCTCTTGTCACCGTCGAGCACCGCGTTGAGCCAGCGCTTCCCGAAGCGGTTCACCGCCGGCGCGGTCGCCGCCGATACCTTCGAGTTCACGTTCGTCCCACCGGCGAGGGCCGCATCGAACGCCTGCTCCACTTCGCTCATCGTGTAAATCCCCGACGCATCGAGCTTTGTGACGAGGTCGTAGATGAGGTTCGGGTCGGTGAGCGCGGTCAACTCCGCCTTGCGGTAGTAGTCCTTGAACGCATCGAGCACGTCGAGGGGCTCGTTGACGAAGTCGAGAACGAAGGTCTTGTCCTTGCCCGGGTACGTGCGGTTCAGCCGCGACAGAGTCTGCACGGCCTGAACACCGCCGAGCTTCTTGTCCACGTACATTGCGACGAGGCGCGGCTGGTCGAACCCTGTCTGGAACTTCTCCGCCACGATCATCACGTTGAACGTCGACGGCTTGAATGCCTCCGCGAGGTCCGAGGTGTGCAGGCCCGGGTTCTGCGTCTTCTCCGTCAGCCCGTCACCCACGTCGTCGGGGTCGTCGACCGTACCCGAGAACGCCACCAACGACCGGACACCCTGCACGCCGGCATCCGCGATGTAGGCATCGAGGTACTTCTTCCACCGCACCGCCTCCTTACGCGACCCGGTGACGACCATCGCTTTCGCCTTACCGTCGAGCAACGGCTTCGCGTAGGCGGAGAAGTGGTCGACGACAATCTTCGCCTTCTGGCTGATATTCGTTGAGTGCAACCGCACGTACTGCACGAGCGCCTTCACGGCGGTTGACTCGTCGACCTCACCGTGCGCGTCATAGTCGGCACCCGGGTGCTGCAGCTTCCACGCCACCTTGTAGGGGGTGTAGTTCTGCAGCACGTCGAGGATGAATCCCTCCTCGATCGCCTGCTGCATCGAATACAGGTCGAACGGCTCCGGCTTGTCGCCCCCGTCAGGGATGCGACCGAACAGCTCCAGCGTCTTCGCCTTCGGTGTCGCGGTAAATGCGAAATACGAGATGTTGGGGGCGGATGCCGTCACTTCCATCGCCCATTGCAGATAGGCGTCCGAGTCGATCGGTGCACCCTCCGCGATAGCTTCCTGCTCATCGGGGGACAGCACCTTCGTCAGCGCTCCCGCGGTCGACCCGGTCTGCGACGAGTGAGCCTCGTCCGCGATCACCGCGAAGCGGCGCCCTTGCAGCGCGGGCACCGTCTGAATCGACTCGATCAGCGCCTCGAACGACTGGATCGTGACGATCACGATGTTCTTCCCACCGGTCAGCGCCGCCGCGAGTTGCTTCGACTTCGACTCACCCGACTCGCGCGTGATCGACTGCACCACGCCGGCCTGCTTCTCGAACTGGCTGATCGCATCCTGCAGCTGCTTGTCGAGCACTGTCCGATCGGTCACGACGACCACCGTGTCGAACACCCGGACGTTATCCGCGTCGTGCAGCTGCGACAGTCGGTGAGCGAGCCACGAAATCGAGTTCGTCTTGCCCGAGCCCGCTGAATGCTGCACCAGATAACGGTTGCCCGGCCCTTCCCCACGCGCGGCCTCCGCGAGCCGAGTAACGGCACGCCATTGGTGGTAGCGCGGGAAAAGCACCTTCTCGTGGCGGGTCTTCGCTCCCGTGTCGGGGTCGACGTCGACCTCGACCTGCAGGTGCACAAACGACCCCAGAAGCTGCAGCCACGTGTCTCGCTGCAGGATCTCTTCCCAGAAATAGGAGGATGCCGACCCGTTCGCGTTTGACGGGTTTCCCGCTCCCTCGTCATGACCCTTGTTGAACGGAAGAAATCGGGTCTTCTCGCGAGCAAGCTTTGTCGTCATCCGCACCTCGGAGTTGGACACCACGAAGTGCACGAGCGATCGCTTCGCGAACGCGAACAGCGGCTCGCTCGCCGGGTTGCGGTCGAACTGATACTGCGCGACGGCGTTGCCGATCGGCTGCGTGAAATCGGTCTTCAGCTCGATCGTCGCTACCGGGATGCCGTTGACGAACAGCACCAGGTCGAGGGCCTTGTTCGGGTTCTTCGCCGAGTAATGCACCTGACGCATGACCCGGACCCGCATCTTCGCGTACGCCTCCAGCGTGTCGGGATTGTTCGTCGTTGCCGGCCGGAACTGCGCGAGTGCGAACTTCACGGCGCCGCCGTGAAGGGGCACCATCGAGAACCCCTCGTGGAGGATCCGGATCGTCCCACCGTTCTTCAGTGGATCGTTGTCGAGCGCCTTCGCCAGACGGTTCAGGATGCTGCGCTCCGCCGTGTCCCGCTGAGCCTCGGTGTCATTGGGGCGAACGACCTTCGCGAACTCCGTCGGTTGCGAGTCCTTCAGCCACCCGAGGACGTCTTCGGGGAAGAGCGCGAGCGGGCGGTCATACCCGTCGTCAGCCGGTGAGTACTCCCACTCGTTTGCCGCAAGGTGCTCGGCGATCTCGCTCTCCAGCACCGATTCCAGATGTGCCCCCGCAACTCCGGTCACATTGCCACCCCCACGTCGATCTTGCCTGTTACGGCGGCCGAAATCAGCGCGGCACGACGTTCGCGAGCGAGTTCGACGGTCCGGTTCGCCACATCGATGGCCCTGTCGATCCTGGTAACGGCCTCAGCAACCTCACCTGAGATTCTCTGCTGGTCAGCGATCGACGGATACGGAATGGGAGTCTCACCCAACGTCCCCAGATTGAGCCGGCGGAACGTCGCACCGAGGATCTCGTTCTTCCAGAAGTCGTCTGCGATTCGCGAACTAAGCACCCATACCAGGTAGTGCACGTTGATCTTCTCGGGCATTGTCGCCACACGGACAGTGTCCTGGGTGAGATTTGCGCCCGCCAGATCGTTAGAAAGCAGTCCTACTCGGCCGAAAGCTGGACCGATCGACACGACAATATCGCCGCCCTCGAGAACTGAGCGTCCGTACGCGGCAGCGATCTCAGGAGTCGTGCGCCGAAGCGATTCGAGAGCGGGCGAGGCACCCTCACCGGGGAGATCCGACGGTCCGATATACGGAATGCCGTTCTTGACGGGCTCCCCGCACTGCAGGATTCCATAGGTCAACGGCCGCTTCGACGACACCAATCGCTTGAGCGGAATGGTCTCGTGCTCTCCGATGAGATCAACGATCGATGACGCGCGGCGTTCGGTGAGGAGGGAGATGAGTTCCTCGTTCTTCGCGATGAACGCGTCGATCTGCGCCGTCTCCCGATCCAGATAGTCCGCAATCGCCCGCTGCACATCGATGCTCGGCTGAGCAACGCGATACCGAGCGGCGTAGGACTCAGGAACGCGCCTGAGTCCACCCGCCCCGCTCATGTGCGCCTCTCCGGGCGCGCGGAACTCCTCGGACTGCAGAATCCACGCGAGGTACCGGGAGTCGAGTTGGCAGGACGGGCGCATGACAGTGATCTCGGTGGTCGCAAATGCATGACCCCCGGGGAGACCTGCAGCTCGGAACCCCTTGCCATTCTCGAAACATGGCGTGACTTTGGCGTAGGCGACGTCGCCATCCGCCACGAACGAGTATCCCTGTGAGAGCTCAAGCGTGGGCCGCATTCGGGAGGAGTCAACGGCGCCGAACTCCGAAATAGCCTCCATGGGCAGGTAGCAAGACTCCCCGCTCTCCGTCGCCGTCGGGCGAGGATTGAACCGGACCAGGTACCGCAAAGGGACCTGTGGTGCTGCGAGAAGTTGGGCCTGGATACTCAACGTTCCACCTCAGCGAGCATTGAGCGGAGTTGGTCCATGACAGCGTAGAGGTCGCGGTCGATCTCTTCGAGCGGGCGGGGTGGGCTGTATTTGTAAAAGTGGCGGGTGAAGGGGATTTCCGCACCCTCCTTGGTCTTTGAGTGGTCGACCCACGCGTCAGGCGCGTACGGGAGAACTTCGCGGGCGACGTAGGCGTCGGTGTCCTCGTCCCAGGGCACGTTCTCGGTGTCGCGGAGCGAGGCGTCCGGCTCCGGGTTGCCTTTCGGGTCGGTACAGATGTCGGCGGTGTCGTCCTGCTCACCGAGCTCGGTAGTCACAGTCTTTAGCAGCGGTGCGGGCAGGGCGAAGCCTTCTGCTTTCGCGACATCCTTCAGCACCTTCTGGAACTCGGTGCGGTTCTTCCATACCGTTTCGGTACCGAGGCAGTCGAGGGCGGCACGGAAGGCTGCGGCATCCGTCTCGTTCAGCTTCTGAACCGCCTTCGCCTCGAAGACTGCGTCGATGCGTACGGAGGTGGCATGCCAGTTGAGTTTGAGGGGGCGTTCGACGGTGATGGTGCGGTAGAGGAAGTCCTCGTTGCGGAAGATCTTGGAGTGCTCGCCGTCCTCGAATCCGGCGTACAGGCCGACGATGGTCTCGATGTTGGTCGCGGAGAGTTCGTTGCGCTTGGAGCCGAGGCCCTTGCGGAGCTTGGTGAACATCTCGCGGCCGTCGATCAGCTGGACGAGCCCCTTTCGGGCGGCATCCTTGCGATTGGTAAGCACCCAGATGTACGTGGAGATGCCGGTGTTGTAGAACATGTCCTTGGGCAGGCCAACGATTGCCTCGACGAGGTCGTTGTTGAGCAGCCATTTGCGGATGTTCGATTCGCCGCCGCCTGCACCACCGGAGAACAGGGGCGAACCGTTCAGCACGATCGCCATGCGCGAGCCGCCGTCCTCAGGCTTGCGCATCTTCGACACCAGGTGCAGCAAGAACAGCATCGCGCCATCACTGACCGAGGGTGTGCCCGGTCCGAAGCGACCGTTGAAGCCGAGCTTGGAGTGCTCGTCGTCGACGAATGAGCGCTGGTCTTTCCAGTCGACGCCGAACGGCGGGTTGGAGAGCCCGTAGTCGAATTTCTTGTCGTCGAAAGCGTCTTCGGTGAGGGTGTCGCCGAGAGCGATGTTGTCGACATCCTGGCCCTTGATGACCATGTCGGCCTTGCAGATGGCGTACGACTGGTCGTTGTAGTCCTGGCCGTACAGGCTGAGCTGAATGCCCGGGTTCATCTTCCGCAGGTACTCGTCCGCGACCGACAGCATGCCGCCGGTGCCCGCGGTCGGGTCGTAGATGGATCTCACTACGCCGGACTTCGACAGCCCGTGGTCGTCGAGCGCGAACAGCAACTCGACCATCAACGTGATGACCTCACGCGGGGTGTAGTGGTCGCCGGCGGTTTCGTTCGAGCGCTCGTTCGCCCACCGGATGAGCTCCTCGAACACGAGGCCCATCTCGATATTGCTCACTGTTCGCGGATGGAAGTCAGCCTGGGCGAACTTCTCCGTCACAGCGAACAGCTTGTTCTTCTCGGCCAGCTTGTTGAGTGTCTTGTCGAACTCGAACCGCTCGAAGATGTCGCGCACGTTCGGAGAGAAGCCCGCGAGGTACGACGACAAGTTCGCTCGGAGGTCCTGCGGGTCGGCGACGAGCTTCGCGAAGTCGAACGGCGACGTGTTGTAGAACTGGTGGGCCGCCGCATCCGTCAGCTTCATGTGCCGCAACACATCTGGGGCGTGATCGACGGTCGGAGCGACCTTCAGGACCTGAGCTTTGGTGTCCGCCAGAACTGCGTCGAGCCGCCGAAGCACCGTGAACGGGAGGACGACCGAGCCGTACTCAGACGGCTTGAACGGACCGCGCAGAGACTCGGCGATGTTCCAGATGAAGTTGACATGGTTGACCACAGGTAGGCACTCCGAAGGTCGAGCAGCGAGCAGGCGGCGTCAGCGCCGCGATGACTTCCATACTCGCTCATCAACGCTGGTGCGCTGCGGAGGCTCTCAAGACCGCGCCGAGCAAGAGGCTCGTCGTGCCGACACTTCATCGGCTATGGAATGCAGCGCCGCAGAGGCTTAACGACGAAGCGCAGTGCGGTCTGGACGCGGCAGAGCATAGAACCGAGTTCGGCAAATTCTGCCTGCGCGGTGCACGTTAAGTCGCTGGAAGTCGGCCTGAGTAGCTGCTCTTCGGTTTGGCAGAACGTCGCCAAACTAAAAGGTGATCTCCGTTGTGATGTCAATGTTCGAGACTGTATTCACGGCCCTGTTGAACGACGCCGACCCATCACCAGACTTGGGCACGTTAATAGCGAGGTTCAGAGCGCTCCGCAGGTTGGCAGACGATTCGCGAGTCCCGCTGAGCGTCATTTTGTAGCTAGTGATGGGGTTTCTACCGGTTCGAAGTTCGATTAAGTAACGCAATTGTTGGTCGCTCATGAGATTTCGCACGCGAAGGGACTCGATCGCCGAGTCGAGGTCGGGCGCCGAGCCGTCGAAGGCCATCTCACCACGTAGCCTCTTGGCAATCTTTTGCGTCACATCCCGCGCTACGTGGGCGTCCGCCTTCGCCAATGGCACCTTCGCCCGCGCACCGGCGCTGAAGGATGCATCCGTGTTGTCGACCTGTGCGTCTACGAAAATGACCTTGGTCGCGCCGAGGTGCTTGGCAACATTGGCGAGCGCATGGTATTTGGCGAGGGCGAATGCCTCTACGGCAACATCGGCGGGTTCGTATGTGTCCGGCGTGTATGGGTTCTTTACGAGGAGCAAATCCGGTGAGAGTTGGCCCGCTGCCAGAAGAAGTCGCCGTAGCGCGCCCACTTCCGCGACGTTCACCTCGGGCTTGCCAGAGTATGGAATAACCATCGCATCGAGATCTTCAAGAAGAGCCACCGAATCGGGGCTTTCGGAAAGTTCCCGGTAAAGGCGTCCGTCTACAACCAGTACCGACCGCGGCAACGACCCCGCCCCAGATTCATCAGTCACGACTTCGTCCAATCACTGAGGTTTGAAAAGCGCTGGCTGCTTACAGAAATGTCGAACCTGGCAACCATGGATGTCAGAGGCTACTCGATATGCGCTTGACCAGCTTCTTGGCATCCTTCGCTGCCAGCAGACTGCCGACGACCAGACCAGCGTTGTGGAGCTTGACCATGCCGAGTTTGATTGGAGCCGCTGATCTCACGGTGTCGACTAGTCCAGCAAAATCGTCCTCGAACTGAGGAGACAGCTCAGCGAACGTACCGATCAAGATGACCTTCGGCCGCACAGATTTGCCTTGATCCATCCACGCCTTGAATCGGTCGAGGTGCTCCTTCACTCCCTCAAGCGTGTCCGCATCGTCCGCCGCCACCAGGTCGGCGCGAAAGACGTACCAGACATAGTCTGCGCTCAAGAACGCGTCCTTCCACTGCTTATATGAAAAGTCGACGTCGCTCGCGGCTAGATCACGGGGCACGTCAAAATTTACCGCCTTTCCGCGTACGTCCATCTGAAATGACCCTGCCCACGAGTGGTCCAGTTCAGTAAGGGCGTTATCAGGAGATGATGCGTCCCGAAGCGTTCGAAGCAATGTTGTCTTGCCAACATTCGCGCCGCCGAGGATGGCGACTCGTCGGTTCTCAAGCTTCCTCGCGATCCGGGGGATGACTACAGCGATTCCGCCTCCAACCGCTGCCGCCGCAGCGACGATGGGAATGAAGATGAGGGGAAACGGCACGATGCGCACCTTCTCGTCGAGTCGTAGAGGATCATCGGTGACCGCAGCAGCGGACGCCTCCGAGCGTAGCCACGTCCGGTACGAGCTGAGGCCACGGCCGTCTTAGCGACCTGGTGCGCCCCCCGATGGTGACTCCCAGCGTCTAGGTTGGCGCCGTGAGGCCAGCTCAGGATCGTCTTCTAATAAGGGAGTTCTGCCAGCTTCGGCTAAGTCAGCTCGAACCGAACGGCGGCGTTGACCTAGAGAATCGCGCGAGAAGCCCGGACCGACCGGCACCGAAGGCGCGCGTGCCCTTCAAGAGGGGCCCGATCAGACTCCGCCACCGCTGATTCGAGTCCAGGCCGCTTTGCCCTCGGCTCGGCGAGACGCCTCGTACGGGCTCAATTCCGTGTCGTCGCCAACGCGGAGAAGGTCATCGCGCGTGGTCCGCCGCGTCTTGCGCCAATGAATGAAACTCCACACGAGAACCACCGCGCCGAGCAGCAACGTGACTGCCAACACGATGAGGTATTCCATGTCGCCAGGGTACGTGCCCGGCGTATGGGCCCGGGCCGCCTCGGATAACTTCCCCGGAGCCATGTTCGCGAGCCGCAATTATGTCCCTGAAACGCGACGGTAGCGCAGCGGTTGAGTCACGGCATTCATCCCCGTCGTCGTGGGTGGGGAGTGTTCGAGCCCCGCCGTCCGCGCGAGTGAGGCGATTCAGGCCCGGGCGACACGCTCGAGAAGGGAGAGGAGTGTGGTGCGTTCTTTCTCGGTCAGGTCGCTGAACACGGTGTCTTGAACCTCCCCCATGATTGCGGCCAGGCGATCGGCTGCCTGCTGGCCCTCGGGGGTGAGGGAGACCAGCTGGCGGCGTCCGTGACTGACGTCTTTGACGCGCTGGACGAGGCCGCGGGCTTCGAGGCCGCGAACCGTGTGGGTGACATCGCGAGGGTCGAGCGCCGCGGCCGTACCGAGATCGGTCTGGCTCAGCTGCTCGGCCGCGGCGAGCGCCGTTACACAGCGGTACTCGTAACCGTTGACGCCCGCCTGTGCGAGCAGCGACTGGAGCACCTGGTGCGACCGAGTCGCGGCCGCACTCAGAATCCACGTGGGCAAGGAGGTGAGGTCAGAGGACACAGCATTGCTTTCTGTTGGTGGCACCAATACAGTCTTGGTGCCGCCAACACAGTCTTGGTGATACCAACATCTTAGGAGGACCCATGGCATCTGCACGCCCCCTGCCGACGGTGATCGGCCCGACCGAAAATGCACTGCGGGCGATGCTGACGCGGGTCTTGTCGTCAACTCGGATTCCGGGCTATCCGGCCTGGGTCGTACTCAACGCCGCGAGCGCTGCGGGCTCCGACCCGCACTGGCGACAGAGAGTCGCGGACGGACTCCGAACCGACCTGCGAGAGGTCGATGAGGTGCTTGGCCACCTTCGCTCCGCAGGGCTGGTCGATGACGCGGGCACCCTGACGGCGAGCGGAACCGCGGAGCTCACGACCGCGCGCGTGGCGGTCACAGGAACAACGGTCCGTCTCGTCGAGGGGATCGATGAGACGGAGCAGGAGACGACCCGCCGGGTACTCGACGCCATGCGAACGAAGGCGGAAGAGCTTCTGGAGGCGTAACCCCGGTACGGGGCCTGGTCTGTGTCGGCGGCCGGGAGTACCGTCGGCGCCATGACACCGGACGAACTCTTCCTCCACGCCGACGCCGCGCTGCGCGACGTCATCGATCGGATCGACCCCGCCGACTTCTCCGCCCCCGTGCCGAAGGAGTGGAGTCAGCTCGAATCGCCCACGCTGCGCGGCATCCTGGGGAGCCACGCGTACGACGAAGCGTGGATCCCCGATGTGATCGCCGGTCGCGCGGCCGCTGACGGCGACCCGTTCGCCGGCACCGACCTCCTGGGCGACGACCCGATCGCCGCCTACGACGCTCTCAACGACGCGGCGGGGGCCGCCGTGCGAACGGGCGATTTCGCCGAGACGTTCCGATTCACCTACGGCGACTACCCGGCATCGGAAGGCTTCGCGCACATGGCGACCTACCGCGCGTTCCAGGCGTACTCGATCGCGAAGCACTTCGGCATCCCGTTCCACCTCTCCCCCGAGCTGATCGCCGGGCTGAACGAGCACGTCGTGCCGAACGCCGACGAGTGGCGGCAGTGGGGCGTGTTTCCTCCCGCGATCGAGCCGCCGGCCGATGCGGATGAGGAGACGCGGCTGCTCTGCGCGGTGGGGTACTGGGTGCCGTGAGCGACAGCCGACCGCTTAAGCGGCGGTAATCCCGCTACGGCCATGTTGGCGAATCGGAAGAAGTAGCCCCGGGCGAGAACGAGTGCTCCGGCTCACGTGCGGCGCTTGAAGGTCCGGAAGAGTTGCTCCTCGGACTGGAAGGCGATCGGGGCGACGGCTCCGAGTACGCCTCCGAGCATCGCGAGCAGGATCGTGCACACGTAGGCAGGGAGCAGTTGCTCTGTCGCCTCAGGGAGAAGCATCCGCAACATCCAGGCCACGATCGCCGTGGCCGCGACGGTGACGACGACGAGTCCAATGAGCACCTCGAGCAGCGTCACCACCACGAGATCGAAACGGTTCGCACCCGCGTGCAGGTTGCTGGACATCTCAAGTCTCCTGCGGACGGTTCCCGCGGCGGCCACGACGGCGGTCACCGCCGTGACCGCCACCAACGCGTACTTACTCGGCCTGTCCCTGAACTCGCGGTAGCCGTCGACGCCGACGCGCACATCGGGGTTGAAAGCAAATATCTGAACGTCAGCGGTCAGCACAGCGTCTGACGAAACCGCCGTGTGAAGGAAGCCGTCGTAGGCAGAACCGGCGGCTGGCCAGATCTCGGCCCAACACTCCGACGCGGACTCCATCGCCGCGATATCAACGAACGCGTTGGCCAAGCGCGGATCGCGCCCGTCTGTCTCGTCATAGTCGAAGGTGCCCAGTAGCTCGACTCGTCCCACGTCGGTCGCGACGACGGATCCTGGTTGCAACCCCCACTTGGCGGCAAGGTCGGATGCGAGGTAGAAGCCGGGACGATCAACAACGTCGAGGTCGAAAATCTCGGCAACTCCGGGTGACAGCGAGTAGCGAGGAACCTTCAAGCCCGGCATGGCGTCCATGACCACGGGACTCCGCTCCTCTACCGCCCCAGAACCAGCGACACCGTCCATGCCGGCAAGTCGCTCGCACGCCGCGGGGTCGACCGAATCCGCCGCTGCCAGAACGCGCACGGCACCGCCGGACGCGCGAAACGCGTCAACCTTGGAAGCGATGAGCAACACGCTCAGCAGATCGAACAGAATCGCCGACATCACGACCGCGAAGACGACGGCGACCAGGACTCCCGCTCGTGCGGTACCTGTCCTGACATTCTCAAGCGCCTCCGCGGCCTGAAATGAAGCCTTCATGCGGACCAACTCGGGTTCCGCTCACGAACTCCTTCGAGAGCCAGCCGGTACTCGCACGCGCTCATCGTTTGTGCGTCGTGAGTCGCAACGATCACGATCGCTCCCCGCGCTGCCAGGTTGCCAAGGACGGCGTTGACGACGTTTGCCGCTGCCCTGTCGAGTTGCGCGGTAGGTTCGTCGACCAAAAGCAGATCCGCCTTGGTAGCGACGGCGCGGGCGAGCATGAGGCGCTGAGCTTCCCCACCGGAAAGGCTGGAAAACGGGCGCGCCGCCACGTCGACGAGGCCGAACATACCCAACACGCGCTTCGCTTCGTCGAACGCGTCCGCTCGGGAGCAGCCAGCAGCAGCGAGGGGGTAGATGACGTGATCGATGGCCGTGCGATGCGGTTGACCATGCGGGTTCTGAAAGATCCACGCCGTCTTCTTCACCCCGGTGGCGTCCACGGAACCCGACGACGGCCGTTCCCACCCGGCGATAAGCCCAAGAAGCGTCGACTTGCCCGCACCTGACGGCCCCGTGATCGCCCACGATTGACCGCCGCGCATATCCGCTTCCAGCCCCTGGAAGAGGGCAGGGTGACCATCGTAGGCATACCCGACATCCACGAGTCGGATCCTTGCCGTCACGGCTCACACCCCGTACCCGCGAGAGAAGAGTTCAGCAGAACCTCGCTCGGAGCCGTATCGCCTGAAAACTGGACCAGTGTCGCGCCCATGCCCGTACCAATGATCTGGACTGCAACGGCACCATCGTCGCCTTCGACGCAGGCCGCCGGCCCCGATACATCGAACAGAGCCGCCGGTGGCAACGAGACGACAGACACTGGCGAGACCAGTGAACTTTGAGCTGTCAATGGCGTGGAATCGATTGCCGCGATCGTCGCCGCGAAGGTCGGTGCGGACTCGATCGCATCGACTTCGCGCGGATCATCAATGACGCCGTCTTCATTCATCGTCGCCCCGACGCCGAGGACAGTGACGCGGCGGGGCCCCGGAATGACCGCGATATCGCTAGTCTGCACGGCGCGCAGCCATTTCAGAGCGCCAGACACCGTCGCAAAGAGTTCCCCACTCGCGTAGTACTGTCCGACACTCAGCGGGCACTCGCGCGGGACGGATTGAACGTGCGGAATCCACAGGACCGATGACAGCAGAAGCGCACCGTCCGCAGGGGAGATTCCGTGGTCGCGTTGAAACGCCGCCACGGCGTTTCGCAACTCTCCGTCATAGCGGCCAGTTTCGGTGACGGGGTAGCCCAGACCACCGAGCGCGACGCGAAGCGCATCGGTATCGGTACCGTCCACCCCCCAGGTGATGTCGCGATATAACGGCACGGAACTCGCGAGAGCCACCACCGGCTGATCGTCGATGCGCATGACGATGTCACCGCTGCGGAGAGCCACACCCGCGCTGCAGACCAGGTGCGTCACTTTCCCGCTCGCAGAGGCACTCAGCTCGACAGATGGGGCCAAGTTCACCTCGAGGGGAAGCGTTCTCGGGTCGGCGTATTCGGAGGTGACGACGCGGAACGTCGATGGCCGACTCGCCGGCGCGAGATCTGCGGGCGGCGCAGGTAGGGCCACGAGGGCCAGCAAGGACCCGCATGCCAGCCCGAGCGTCACGACAAATGTGATCAACAGCGACGAAAGGCGCACCCGCGACGAATCACTCCGTCTCGTCAATGTCGTACCCCATCCCCGCCGCATAGAAGCACGACTTCACTCCGAGGTCGTGGACGTCGAACGGGTAGACGTTTCGATGACTCTCTGTGAGAAAGGCGGAGACCTGCTCAAGGGTCACGTCGTCGGCGATCAGCCCGTTCTTCTTCAGGCACGTGTAGGCAACGGTGGCGGCGTCTGCGTACAGATCGGGGTTACCCTGCTGCGTCTCGTAGCCCATGACAACGAAGACTGACGTCTGCTCTTGACACAGCGAATCCGTCGTCATCAACGCGTCAGCATCGTCCACCGAGGCCGGCGGTTGCACGTTGACGACGCCCGTCGGATATCGCGTCTGCCGCATTTGGTATCCAGCGTCAGACATACAGGAGATGTAGAGGTCGAGCGCTTCCTGATACTGAGCCTGTGTTATCCGTCCCGTCTCGATCGCTTCCTGCAGCACGACCTTGTCGTACGCCGTCGCGTCGGGCGCAGCGAGCCACTGCGTGAAAAGATCCTCGAACGAAGACGCCCGCTTCGCGTTCGGGTTCTCCTCTTGCGTCCCCGTGCAAGCGCTGATCGCCAAGCCGGTGAGAGCTAGCGCCGCGACCGCAAGCATCAGCCTCGAAATTCTCACATGCACTCCTCGCACGATAAGTGGGCCCCCATCCGAGACGGATGGGAGCCCACGCTTTCTTCCTAGTCGCAAATGACCGCGTTTCCGCGGAAGATCTTGCCGTCGTGCGTTGTGCTGAATCCGGTCCTGCGAGCGAACGTGTCGCTGGTGCTGTTCGCGCCCCACGCGACGGAATCTCCGAGCTGCGCGTAGGCGCGATACTTCGTGCTGTTTCCGGTCGCCGTCAGCCCCCCGTACGCTTCGAACCAGTTGCTTCCGCAGTTGTAGAAGACGGTCGCAGCGCTCGCGGGCGCGGCTGCTACGACGGCCCCCGTCGTCATCAATGCGAAGGCACCAACGGTTGCAGCGATGCGCGACTTCCAGCCACGTCGAGTGCGAATAGCCATGCTTGCCCCTCAATCTGTTTGGATCACATGCGGCCGGTTCCGACTCCGGGCACGCGAGGGGCACGTTAGTGGTCGGGAGCGTCTTTGGACCTTCGGCGAGGAGCAAGGCCCGCCCGGGTGATGGTGGCGGTAGGTCGGCTCGCAAACCCTTGTCGTCGCGACCGGTGACAGCAACGAGGGCAGCCAAGAGATCCTGATGCCGCGCCACTTGACGTCACCCTTGGCCACGTCCGAAGCGCACGCCAGATGACCGGCACGGCGGAGGCGCTGTCAGCGGATGGGGGTGCGACGACGCCGAGCCCATATCGCCCGCTTCGTCACCCACAAGCAGACCGACGAGGACTGTCAGCGCC
Source organism: Microbacterium sp. ZW3a (assembly GCF_057167165.1). Taxonomy (NCBI): domain Bacteria; kingdom Bacillati; phylum Actinomycetota; class Actinomycetes; order Micrococcales; family Microbacteriaceae; genus Microbacterium; species Microbacterium sp. ZW3a. Next base: position 3,165,808 of record NZ_CM169903.1, read on the forward strand.
GTGGCATCCACGGTCTTCGCGGCGGTGCTTGGCCACAATCAGGTCGGCCTCGCCCGCGCGCGGGCTGTCTTTCTCGTACGCGGGCTCGCGGTGCAGGAGCACCACCATGTCGGCATCCTGCTCCGGCCCTCGAGCCGCCGACGGATGCCGACGACGAGACGCGGCTGCTCTGCGCGGTGGGGGACTGGGTGGCGTAGGCGAGGTTGTCGCGAGCGGGGAGCACTCCGCGTCCCCTAGCGGCCCCACCACGACGTGCGACTGCGAGGATGGCCGGATGAGCCATTCGCGCGAAGCACGTGCAGAGCAACGACGCCAGGACGGCTCCAACGACGAGGCGGTCGAAGAAGAGATCGAGGTCGAGTTCGAGGAGGTCGTTGGCGAGGGCGCGGAGCGGCTGCACCGGACCTTCCGCGCGACCCTCGTCACCGGGTTCCTCGGCGGGGTCGAGGTCGGCATCGGTGTGCTCGTCTACCTCGGCATCCTCCACGAGACGGGCGATCATCTCCTGGCGGGGCTCGGCTTCAGCGTCGGCCTGATCGCGCTCCTCCTCGCACACAGCGAACTCTTCACCGAGAACTTCCTCATGCCGGTCGCCGCGCTCGTGGCCCGCGAGGGCACCGCGATGCAGATGCTGAAGCTCTGGGGCGGCACGCTGCTGTCCAACCTCATCGGCGGCTGGCTGATCATGGCGATCATTGTCGCGGCCTTTCCCGACTGGCATCCCGTACTCGCCGAAACCGCCCAGCACTTCATCGACGCATCCTTCAGCCTCGAGTTCGCGGCTCTGGCGATTCTCGGTGGTGCCGTCATCACGCTCATGACGAGGATGCAGGCCGGCACCGAATCCGAGCCCGCGCAGATCGTGGCGGCCGTCGTTGGCGGATTCATCCTCGCGGGCTTCCAGCTCTTCCACTCGATCCTGGATTCGCTGTTCGCCTTCGGCGCGATCATCAGCGGCGCACCCATCACCTACCTCGACTGGCTGCTGTGGTTCCTGCCCGTTCTGGGCCTGAACCTCGCGGGCGGGCTCCTGCTCGTCACCCTGCTGCGCATCGTGCGGACGGGCGAGCTGTTCAAGCTCCGACGTCGCAGGAATGAAGGGCGCAACAACGGTTAGGTAGGAGCGGAGCCAGATCGAGTGGCCGACGCTACCCGGCATCATGGACGGCACGCCGACGACAAAGCGTAGGTCCCCGATGTGCTCGCCGGTCGCGCGGCCGCCGCGCGAACACGCAATTTCGCGGAGACGTTCCGGTTCACCTACGGCGACAACCTCGCCGCCGAAGGGTTCGCGCGCCTCGCCGTGTATCGCGCGTTCCAGGTGTGATCGATCGTGAACCGCTTCGGCATGCCGCTCCATCTCTCCCCCGAGGTAATCGCCGGGCTGAACGCGCACATCGTGCCCCGCGTGGATGGATAGCGGCAGTGGGGCGTGTTTCCTTCGGCGATCGAGCCACCGGCAGGGGCCGATGACGACTACATGCCAGGCGCCATGTCTGCGAACCGGGAGCAGTGCCCCTGGAACACGACGGTAACCGTGCCCGCTACGGCGCTTCGCAACGATCAGGCCGGCCTCACCGGCAGGAGGGCTGACACCTGCACGCACCTCGCTGTACTGGGCGCGACAGTCAAACATGGGTCAAACAAATCGAGCGGATCTGCTCCAGAAAAACCCCAGGTCAAAGGCCATTCCAATATTCGCGTCATCAAAGGGGGGACCGACGCACCGGAACCGATCAAACAAGAGTCATCCATCTGCGTCATCCTGCGCCCAGAAGGGCAGGTACCGTCTGCTCTTAGCCCCGACATCCGGGTCTTCGATGACCAGCAGCCCGGCAGCCAGAGCGTCGCGGAGAACCCTCGAGATCTGGGCACTGTTTGCGTCCGGGATGCGGAACCGCTCGCGCGCCGAAGAATTTGTCGTGGGCTCGCCGGAGGCGTAGCGGAGTTGCGCGTGCAGGTAGATCGCATCAACGCGCTCGTCCCGCGTCATCTCTGCAAAGCTCCTTGGGCCGAAGACGGTCACCTTCGTGTGTCGCGCATCGACACTGATCTTCGGTGCTGGCAGCTGGTGCAACTCGACCTCAGTAGCGATCTTCTCCCAGCCCGAACCACGCTCCTCCGATATGCCCGCTCGAGTCATGAACGAGGCGAGCGCTTCGTTCCGCGACGGTGGCCGCCCACCGAGAAACCGACGAACGTTGATGAGTGGTTCGCCGGGGTTTGTGAACTCAATCCGGTTCGGGAAGATCTCGATCATCGGACCACTGCCAGTGACAGTCAGATCTTGGTGGATAAGCATGTTGACAACGAGCTCCCGGATCACGAGGTCGGGATACCTCGATACCTCCTGCCGAAGCCCGCCGACCGTCACTTCCTCACGCGGGAGCAACGCCGACATGTAATCCATGAGCCCTTCAAACCCTGCCGCGTAGCCCCGTTGACCGTCCTGACTGCGCGCAGCCGCGGCTCGGGACGGCGTCTTGTACTCGGTCAAGCGCGTAGCCTTTCGGGCCACCGCGGGAAATCTTCCAAGGTCGCGCGCGAACAGCAGCGACCCGAGATTGGTGATCGAGGTTCCCGCTTCAGACCGGACCAAGAATCCTTCAGCGGCGAGCTGGTCTGCTATGCCGCGGCGCGTTTCCGGCAATGGGAGCCTGAGCAGATCGAAGTAGGCACCGTGAGCAAGTAGTTCGATGGCCTCCTCGTCACTCAGCCCGGATTTGGCCGATCCCGTCTCAAAGGTGGTCTCTCGAAACGCTTCCCACAATCGCGCCTCGTGCTCTGGATATTCACGGAGCTTCTTCTTGTAGCTTCCAATCCGTATGTACCGCTCAGCGCGGAAAGCAACCGGGCGGGACCGTGCTGCATCGATCTCCAGAATGATCGCGGCAACGCCGCCGCCGGTGTCGATACGCCGGAACTGGAAGTAGACCTGAGGATCGAGCCCTCGCGCTAGCCACGGAATGAGATCTTCGCCGCCAGAACCCTTCGAGGACCACGGGTCAAAACTCGAGCCGACCACAGCATGATCTGAATCACGAACACCCCAGACCATGTAGGCGTGGGTGCGATGAGCCAGAACTGCCGCGTTGGCGAGAGCGGAGATGTACTCCCCGACCTCGTAGGGCTCAACCTTGTTCTCCTTGAACTCAAGCCAAGGCGCCTCAACCGGAGCCGCACACAACTTCGCAAGGAGACTCTGGTCCGCCGTCAGTCCCGGCATCGGATCACCTACCTGAAGATTTCAGCGAGCACGACGCAAGTTTGTAGGTTCCCGCTCGAGATGGCGGATAACCCCAGGGATTCCACGCTAGTTGGCGGTGGTCCCGGACTCAGGATTCCACGGGAAATGGCGGATTCCTACACCGCTCTCTGACGCGCCGACCCTGTCTGGTCAGCGGCCTGTCACGGCGGCGAGAGCGCTGGAGGTCACTGCAGCTGGCCGAGCTCGAGCATCTCACCGTCGAGGAAGAACGTCGGAGGGGAATGCTGAAGCTTCGGTTGACTCTGGGACTGCCAATGACCCCACCACGAACGGATGCTCGCGGTCTCACTGTCACCGTTCCAGCACGACGGCGAGGCCTTGACCCACGCCGATGCAGATCGCCACGACGGCGACGCCGCCTCCGCGTCGCGCAAGCTCATGCGCGGCATGCCCGAGAATGCGGCCCCCCGAAGCGCCCAGCGGATGGCCGATGGCCAGCGCTCCGCCGTGGATGTTGACCCGCTCAGGATCAAGTTCAGGCCACCCGGCGACGCATGCGAGCGACTGTGAAGCGAACGCCTCGTTGAGCTCGACCACGTCGACATCGGCCCAGGACCGGCCGGCGCGTGCGAGCGCCTTGTTCGCCGCCTCGATCGGCGCGATCGGGAACAGATGCGGATCGACGCCATGCGCCCCGCGTCCCGCAATCCGCGCGAGTGGCTCGCCGGGCAGCGCACCCTCCGCGGCGATCAGAACGGCGGAAGCGCCGTCGTTGATCGGCGAGGAGTTGCCGGCGGTGACGGTGCCTTCGCCGTCGCGCGCGAACAGCGGAGTAAGCCCGGCGAGCTTGTCCACGGAAGTGTCGTCCCGGATGCCCTCGTCGCGTGCCAGGTCGGCCCCTGGCACGTGCACGATCTCGCCATCGTAGACCCCGTCAGCCCACGCTTTAGCTGCCAGCCGGTGAGAGCGCACGGCGAACTCGTCCTGGGCATCTCGGGAGATTCCCCACTCTCGGGCGATCTTCTCCGCCGATTCTCCATTGGAGATGGTCCACTGCTTCGGCAGCTTCGGGTTGGTCATCCGCCACCCGATGGAGGTGTTCCACAGTGTCTGGTTACCGACCGCCGGCCACGGCCTCGGCGACTTCTCCACGATGAACGGCGCCCGGCTCATCGACTCCACTCCGCCGGCGAGCACGAGACCGGCGTCGCCGGTCTCGACAGCGCGGGCGGCCTGGATCACCGCTTCCAGCGACGACGAGCAGAGTCGGTTGACGGTCACGCCGGTGACACTGGTGGGGAAGCCTGCCAGCAGCGCCCCGAAACGGGCGACGTCGCGGTTGTCCTCTCCTGCTTGGTTCGCATCGCCGAAGATCACGTCATCGATGCGCGCGGGGTCGAGGCCCATGCGCGCGACGGTCGCCTTCATGACGACTGCGGCGAGATCGTCGGGCCGGATGCCGCTGAGCGCGCCACCCGCCCGCCCGAAGGGGGTGCGGACAGCATCGTAGACAAAGCTCGCGGTCATGGCGGGCTCCCTTCCGTGGTCGGCCGAGGGTCAGGCGAACGCCGATATTCCGGTGATCTGGCGCCCGATGATGAGCGACTGGATGAAGTCGGTTCCCTCATACGTGTGGACGACTTCCATGTCGGTGAGGTGGCGGGCGACGTGGTTCTCCAGAAGGAGTCCGTTGCCGCCGAGGAGGTCACGGGCATCCCGGCAGAGTGCACGCGCGTGCTCGCCGGTGAACATCTTCGCGAGCGAGGCCTGTTCGTTCGTCAGTCGGCCTTCATCCTGCAGGGTGGCTGTGCGGAAGCAGAGCAGCTGCATCGCGGTGAGATCGGCGAGCATGTTGGCCAGCTTGTTCTGCACCAGCTGGTAGCTCGCGATGGGCTTGCCGAACTGGACGCGCTCCTGGACGTAGGCCGCTGCCGCCTCGTACGCGGCGAGTGCGTGCCCGAGCGCCTCCCACGCGACGGTGCTGCGGGTGCGATTGAGGATCGCGGAGACGTCCCGAAAGGAGCTCGACTTCGCGAGCTTGTTCCCGGCAGGGATCCGCAGTCCGGAGATCTCGATGTGCGCCTGCTGGATCGCGCGTTTGGCGATCTTCCCGGTGATCGCCTCGGCCTCATATCCGTCGGGGTATCCTCCATCGGCATTCTTCTCAAGGACGAATGCCTTCACCTTCGAGTCTGCGGTGTCGCGTGCCCAGATGATGACGATGTCGGCGACATGGCCGAGGCCGATCCACCGCTTGGCACCGTCGATCACATAGACGTCTCCTTCGCGGCGGGCTGTGGTTTCCAGCGCAACGGAGTCTGATCCGTGCTCGGGCTCGGTCAGCGCGAACGCGCCGAGCTTGCGGAGGGCTGCCATTTCGGGCAGCCAGCGCTGCTTCTGCTCGTCGTCGCCGAGCAGTGCGATGCTGCCCATCGCGAGTCCCGAGTGCACGGCATTGAGCGTGTTCACACTGCCGTCGCCGCGTGACAGTTCCATCGCGACGAGGCCGGTCTGCAGTCGGGTCAGTCCCGGGCAGCCGTAGCCCTGGATCGCGGTGCCCACGATCCCAAGCTCGCCCAGGGCGGGGAGGATCTGGTAGGGGAAGTCCGCCAACTCCCAGTGTTCGTTGATGACAGGGAGGACCTCGGAGTCCACGAATCCGCGCACACGTGTGATGAGGTTGCGGTCGTCGTCGCCGAGAAGATCGCCGATCTGGTAGAAGTCTGTGTCGACCGGGTGTGCTGTCGTCGTGATCGTCATCTTAGTGTCCCTCTTCCCGAATCGCCGGGACGGTGACCCGGCCGCCGACGTGGTCTTCATCGCCTTCCGCGTCTTGCAGCCACCGTCGGACCGCCTCGCCATCCTGGTCGAGTGCAGGAGGCGCGGTGCGGTAGGTCGCGGGGGTGCGGGAGAACGTGATCGGGTTGCGAATGGTGGGCACCGCCTGGTCGTCGGTGCCGGCCGGAACGCTCGGGTCCAGCCCGATCTTGGCGGCGAACTCGACGCCTCCGCGAACATCCAGGACCGGCGCGCATGGGACCTGCAACGGGCTGAGGATGTCGAACCATTCCCATGCGGTCTTGGACGCCAGCCGTGCTGTCAGCAACGGGCGCAGGGCGTCTCGGTGCGCGCTGCGGTCCGCATTGGACGCGAAGCGGGTGTCTGCGGCCAGCTGCGGCAGCCCGATGGTGTCGCAGAACGTGGCGAACTGCACATCGTTGCCGATCGCGAGGACCAGTTCCCCGTCACGGGTGGGGAACGGTGCGTAGGGGTAGATACTGGGGTGGTCGTTGGCCATCCGGGTAGGAGACTGCCCGCTGAGCAGGAACCCGCCGGTCTGGTTGACCATGCCCGACAGTGCGGAGGACAGCAGGTTCAGTTCGACGTGCTGTCCCTCTCCCGAACGCTGTCGGTGGTAAAGGGCGGAGGTGATCGCGATGCAGGTGTGCAATCCGGTGATCACATCGAACACCGCAACGCCCGCGCGGAATCCTTCCGCGTCCGGCGCGCCGGTCACGCTCATCAGTCCGGACAGTGCCTGTGCGAGCAGGTCGTAGCCGGCGAGCCCTGCGCCTCCCGCGGTGCCGAAGCCGGTGATCGACGCGTAGATCACATTGGGGTTCTCCCGCTTGACGGACTCGTAGTCCAGGCCGAATCGCCGGAGCCCGCTGGGTTTGAAGTTCTCTGTGACCACATCGGCTCTGGCCGCGAGACGCTGTGCGAGGACAAGGTCATCGGGGTTGCGGAAGTCCAGCACCACAGACTGCTTGTTCCTGTTGATGGAGAGGAAGTAGGTCGACTCGCCTCGGTACTCCGGTGGCCGGTAGCTGCGTGTCTCATCCCCCAGCGGGCTCTCCACCTTGATGACCGTCGCGCCGAGGTCCGCGAGCAGCATCGTGCAGTAAGGGCCGGCAAGTACCCGGCCGAAATCGGCGACTAGGAGGCCGTCGAAAGGGCCGCCGGGAACGTCCTGCACCGTCCGGTCATCCGGGAGCGAGCTCTTCATCATCGGGAACACCTCAGTCGTCGTCATGTCCATCCAGACTCCCAGCAGCCGTTTATGTCCGTCCAATACCTGATCGGACACGTATTGATGCTGTGATCTCATGAAACGAGGGGCTGTTCCAGAACGGCACACTCGAGACTCCCGTTTGGACATCACCCTGGGGAGCGTCGAGGCGACGGTGCCGACAGCGGCCTGCGCCTGGGCGTGATCAGCAATGAGGCTAAGGAGAACCCATGGGTAGCAGGCTTGCAGGCAAGGTCGCGATCGTCACCGGCGCGGCGAACGGGATGGGGCGCGCGCATGTGCGCCGCCTCGCCCAGGAAGGGGCGAGCGTCCTCGCCACCGACGTCGACTCCGCCGGGCTCGAGCAGACCGTCGCCGAAGCGAACAGTGACGGCGGGACGGCCGTGGGGCTGGAGCAGGACGTCGCGATCGCGGCGAGGTGGGACGAGATCGTGGTAGAAGCCGAGCAGCGTTTCGGTCGGCTCGACATCCTGGTCAACAACGCGGGGGTGCTCATCCTCAAGCCCGTCGAGGAGACCACAGAGGAGGAGTGGGACCTCATCTTCCGCATCAATGCCAAGGGCGTCTTCCTCGGCACCAAGGCCGCGGCGCCTGCTCTGGTCCGCTCAGGCGGCGGATCGATCGTGAACATCTCGTCCATCTACGGCATCGTCGGCGCACCGAGCGCCGCCGCGTATGAGGCGTCAAAGGGCGCCGTCCGGCTGCTGACCAAGGCCAGCGCGGTGGACCTGGCCAAGTACGGCATCCGGGTGAACTCTGTGCATCCCGGTGTCATCGCCACCCCCATGACCACGGGGCTGCTGGCGACGCCGGAGTCGACGAAGGCCGTGCTGTCCACGACGATCCTCGACCGGCCCGGCCAGCCCGAGGAGGTCTCGAACGTCGTGCTCTTCCTCGCCTCGGACGAGGCTTCCTTCGTCACCGGCGCCGAGTATGTCGTGGATGGCGGCTATACCGCGCAGTGATCTCGGTCGGCCGGGGTCTGCGCGACCCCGGCCGACTCATCCAGACTTGTATGCCAATCCACCTTCCATCGGTACGGATTATGCAATAATCCCTGGATGGATCTGCAGCAGCTGCGCGCCTTCCTCGCCGTCGCCGAGGAACTGCACTTCGGGCGGGCAGCCGAGCGCCTGCATATGGCGCAGCCGCCGATCAGCCGCGGCATCCAGCAGCTGGAGCGGGAGTTGGGTGCGCGGCTGTTCGAGCGGAGCACCCGCAAGGTAACGCTGACCTCGGTGGGCGAGGCCCTCGTCGCCCCCGCCCAGGAGGTCCTGGACGCGCTGGACAGGGTGAGCAGGGTCGCCCGCGCAGCCGGAACGGGCGAGATCGGTCACGTCCGTCTGGCGTACGCGGGTGCGTCCTCCAACGTGATGGTCGGATTGCTCGCCCGAGCGGTCAACCAGAACCACCCGGGCATCCACCTCGAGCTGCTCAGCCAGCACTTCGCCCAACCGGCGATGCAGCTGCTCACCCGCGGCGACATCGACATCGCCCTCGGCAGGTGGGACCACATTCCCGCCGCCGTGCGCACCCGCGTGATCGCTGTCGAGGAACTCGTCATCGCCGTCCCGGAGACCCACCGTCTAGCCGACGCCGGTGCCGTGTCGATCGCGCAGTTCGAGGGTGAGCCGTTCGTGTCGCTCCAACCGCAGACCGGCACGTTGCTGCTGGAGCGGCTGCGACAGATGAGTAGAGCCGCCGGGTTCAACGCCGATGTCGTCCAGCACGCACCGGACTCGTGGACGCTGATGTCCCTCGTCTCCGCCGAGATCGGCTGCTCATTGACCCTGTCCTCGGTGATCGACAGCATCGCCGACCCGCACTTGCGCTTCCTGCGCCTGACCGACGACGTCGCACCTGTCGAGCTGCGGATGGCGTGGCTGCGCGACAGCGACGACCGTGCCTTGCACGCCGTGCTCCGGTTGTCCGAATCCGTCCTCCCGACGCCGCAGGACTAAGGGTCGCCAGGTATCAATCCGCCTGCCATTTGGTATTGGAGAGAATCAGAACGAAGTGGAAGCGTGGAGTCCACTGTGCGTATATCAACGGCGAGGACAACCATGCACGCGTTCGCGATCTTCCAAGACGACCACACCGTGACCGATGTGGAACTGCCGACACCAACGCCCGAGGGCACCGAAGTGCTCCTCCGCGTTGTTCGCTCCGGGGTGTGCCACACCGACATGCACCTGCGTGAGGGGTACTACGATCTCGGCAGCCGGGGGCGTCTGAATCTGATCGACCGGGGCGTCACCTACCCGCTTGTCCTCGGCCATGAGGTCGTCGGCGTCGTCGAAGCGGCCGGCCCCGACGCCGACGGGGTCTCGCCGGGTGAGCATCGCCTTGTCTACCCATGGATCGGCGACGGCTCCTGCGACGCATGCCAGGCAGGTCACGAGAACCTGTGCCCCTCGCCCCGTAACCTCGGCGTCGCCCGCCACGGCGGGTATGCCGAGTTTATCCTCGTCCCGCACCCCCGTTACCTCCTCGACGTCACCGGGATCGAAGAGCGGTGGGCCGCAACTCTCGCCTGCTCCGGCCTGACCGCCTACAGTGCCGCGCGCAAGGCCCTTCCGGCCACCGCGTCCGATCCGGTCGTGGTGATAGGCGCCGGCGGTGTCGGGTTGATGGCGATCGCCACGCTGCGCGCGCTCGGCCACGAAGCAGTCCTCGCGGTGGACCTGCAGGAGCGCAATCTGGAACTGGCGCGGCAGCTCGGAGCGACCACGACGATCTCCGCCCGCCAGGAAGACCTTGCCGCCGCCATCGTCGCCGGCGCCGGTGGGCCGGTCGCGGCGATCGTGGACTTCGTCAACAACTCCACAACAGCTCCCGCTGCGTTCGCCGCGCTCCGCAAGGGCGGAACGATGGTTCAGGTCGGGCTGTTCGGCGGAGAGCTGGTCATCCCCACCGCGTTGCTCACTCTGAAGATCATCACCATCCGCGGAAGCTTCGTCGGGTCCCTCGGCGAGCTCGAGGAGCTCGTCGGGCTCGCGCGGCGCGGCGCGCTCCCGCATCTCCCGATCATCGACGGGGAGTTGTCTGCGACGGCGGTGCAGGATGCGCTGGACCGGCTCGCCGCGGGCGGCGTGCCCGGCCGGATCGTGCTCAGCGCGTGACCGCGCCGGGCGTCCAGCCGGCCACGACTCACGCGTAGTCGAAGAAGCCGCGTCCCGTCTTGCGTCCCAGCTCCCCGGCCGCGACCTTGTCGCGGAGGATCTGCGGCGGGGCGAACCGCTCGCCGAGCGTCTCATAGAGGTATTCGGCGATCCCGAGACGCACGTCCAGCCCGACAAGATCGGAGGTGCGCAACGGACCTGTCGCGTGACGGTATCCCAGCACCATCGCCGTGTCGATGTCCTCAGCGCTGGCCACCCCCTCTTCGAGCATCCGCATCGCTTCCAGCGCGATTGCCGCGCCCAGGCGGGAGCTCGCGAAGCCGGGCGCGTCGTTGACGACGATCGGGGTCTTCCCCAGCGATGTCACCCACTGCTCCGCCCGTTGCCGCAGGTCCGGGTCGGTCGACGGCGTCAGCACGATCTCGACGAGTGACGAGGGCGGCACCGGATTGAAGAAGTGCAGTCCGCACACGCGCTCCGGCCTCGCGAGCTGCGCCGCGAGCCTTGTCACCGACAACGATGAGGTATTCGTGGCCAGCCACGCCGACTCCTCCACGATCCCCTCTGCTCTCTGCATCGCCTCGACCTTGAGTGCGAATGTCTCTGGGACCGCTTCGATCACGAGCTCGGCATTCCGCAGCGCCTCGTAGTCGGCGCTGGCCGCGACGCGGCCGGCGATTGCGTCGACGTCGACCGAGGCATCCCGCTCCGCGGCCTTGCGGATCCCATCGGCCAACCGCGCGGCGGCCGCGCCCGCCGCTGCCGGGTCGCGTTCGATCACGGTGACCTGCGCGCCCGCCTGAGCGAATACCTGCGCGATACCGGCGCCCATGCGGCCGCCCCCGATCACGCCGACGGTGGAGGGAACAGTGATCATCGGGTCTCCTGAGAACGGTTGAGGAATCGGGTCATCAGCTGCGTCTTGGCGTCCGACTCGAACAGGATCGCCTGCGCGAGTTCGTCGACAAGGGGGTGGGCGTCCCGCGGCGCAGCGAGCACGCGCTTCGAGACGCGGAGGGCGAGCGGATCCTGGCCAGCGATCCGATCGGCGACGGTATCCGCCGCCGCCGCTAACTGGTCGGGTTCATGCACCGAGGCCACCAACCCACACCGCAGCGCCTCCTCGGCGTCCAGCCGGCGCCCCGTGAACAGGATCTCCTTGGCCAGCGGCTCCCCCACCAGCTCGGCGAGCCGCCAGGTCGCCCCGGCCGCGGCCAGGATTCCGATCGCCGTCTCGGGGTTGCCGAACACGGCGCGGGTGGACGCGATCCGGATGTCGGCCGCGTACGCGAGTTCCGCACCGCCCCCGATCGCGAACCCGTCGACCGCAGCGATCACCGGCATCGGCAGCCGCGCGATACGGATGAACAGCCCGGAGTTGATGCCGGCCAGCGCTTCGTCGCGGCCGCGCTCGAGCAGCTGCCGGATGTCTGCGCCAGCCGCGAACACACCCCGTTCGGGCGTAGAGGTTCCGGTGAGAATCAGGATGCGGGGCTCTCGCTCCAGGCTCGTGCATACCGCGTGAAGTTCGTCGACCATGTCGTCGTTGATCGCGTTTCGCACGTCAGGACGGTTCAGTTCGACGTGAAGCCGGTCCGCGCCCTCGCGGAGTATCAGAGTGGTCACCGTCCCAGCCTCCCATCACCGATCAATGCGCGTCCAATACCCGATCCACGTACATCTGATGCGCCATCGTCATCAATCTGGACCGGGATCAGTATTGGACGAACTCGGCCACGGCGCGACAGGCTGAGAGGGCAGTACCGCGCCAGACGACCGCCGATCTGGGCGGGCGTGGCCCGTGAGACGCACGACAGCAATGAAGCGAGGAGACCACGATGGGTGCATACCGGACCATCAACCCAGCCACCGGTCAGACGGTCGCCGAGTACGCCGTGATCGGCGATGCGGACGTGGCCGACATCGTCGCCCGCTCGCACACGGCCTACCGCAAGTACCGGGAGCTGCCGCTCGCCGAACGGACGGGGATCCTGGCACGCGCGGCGCAGCTGCACCGGGACCGCATTGATGAACTGAGCGCGCTGCTGACACTCGAGGTCGGCAAACCCGTCACGCAGGCCCGCGGGGAAGTCGAGCTGGTCGCCTCGATCTACCAGTACTACGCCGACCACGCCGAAGCGTTCCTCGCCGACGAGACCCTCGACATCGTCGGCGGAGGGGAAGCGCTCGTCCGCACCGAGCCGATCGGGCCGCTGTTGGGGATCATGCCGTGGAACTTCCCCTACTACCAGGTGGCCCGGTTTGTCGCCCCCAACCTCGCACTGGGCAACACGATCATCCTCAAACACGCCCGCAACTGCCCGCAGTCCGCCCTCGCCATCGAACGCGTGCTCCACGACGCCGCGCTTCCAGCCGACGCGTACATCAACGCGTTCGTAGACAGCCGCCAGATTGCCGGCATCATCGCCGACCCGCGCGTGCAAGGGGTGTCGCTGACCGGCTCCGAGAAGGCGGGCTCGGCTGTCGGCGAGGTGGCCGGCAGGCACATGAAAAAGGTCGTCCTCGAGCTGGGCGGCTCGGACCCGTTCATCGTCCTAGAGGATGCTGACGTCGACGCGGCCGTGGCAGCCGGCGTACGCGGCCGCATCGCCAACGGCGGCCAGGCGTGCACGGCATCCAAGCGGTTCATTGTCGTGGATGCCGTCTACGACGAGTTCTCTCGGAAGTTCATCGACGCGATCACGAAGATCATCCCCGACGACCCCACGGACCCCGACACGTTCCTCGGCCCGTTGGCGTCCGCGGATGCCGGAGATGAGCTCGAGGAGCTCGTCGAGGACGCGGTCGCCAAGGGCGCCACCCTGCACATCGCCCCCGGTGCACGCCGAGAGGGCGCCTTCTACCCGCCCAGCGTGCTCACCGGGGTCACCCCGCTGATGCGAGCCTACGAGGAGGAGCTGTTCGGACCGACCGCGGTCGTGTACCGGGTGCCCTCCCCGCAGGCCGCGGTCGCCCTGGCCAACGAGTCGCCCTTCGGGCTGTCCAGCAGCGTCTTCACGCAGGATCCTCTGGCAGCCGCGCAGATCGCCCGCGAACTGGAGGTCGGGATGGTGTGGATCAACAGCACCAGCCGCAGCGCACCGGACCTCCCCTTCGGCGGCGTGAAGCGCTCCGGCGTCGGACGCGAACTCGCCCGGTACGGCATGGACGAGTTCGCGAACAAGAAGCTCATCCGAACCCCCGCCTGATATCCCCGTGTAACGCCTCCGCCGCGCCGAGTACGCAACTGCGAATCCAGGCCTCCCTGGTCGGCAGGCGGGGGCGCTGTTTTCAGGAGATCAGGGTGTTCTGCCCGTCGAAACCGTACGCGCGCAGTTTCCGGTACAGCGTCGTGCGCCCGATACCGAGGATCTCCGCTGCACGCGAACGGTTTCCGTCCGCCTCCCGCAGCGCCGCATCGATCGCCCGGTACTCGGATGCGGCGATGCCGCGCAGCTGGCGGGCACGTGTGCGCATCTCGGCGGGCAGAAGGTCGACGTCCAGGACGGTGCCGCCGGGACGCTGCACCACCATCGCGGCAATCAGAACCCGCAGCTCCGAGGCGCCACCACGCCAATCCCACCGGGAAAGCGCCTGCAGCACAGCAGGACTCAGTGTCACCGAGTACTCCTGAGCGAGTCTCACAGCCAGGCCGATGACACGGTCTGGGTCATCGCGCAGCGCAGGGAGATCGAGCCGCGGCCCTTGGCGGCCCAGGAAATCGACGACGACGCCAGTCAGGTCGTCTGCGACACAGAACACCACCCGGGCGGACCGGACGGGATCTGCCGCGCCAGCCAATTGCTGCAGGACCGGGAAGTCAACGTCGGTCAAAGACTCGACGCTGCAGACGACCACCGATGTACCTGTGCTCAGCGCCTGCACCGCCGTGGCCACGGCCCCCGGTTCCCGAAATGCCGGGGCGCCGATGACGACCGGGTCGTGGCGATCGCGTTCGCGCAGCCAGAGCTGGGCGAGAAGCGTCTTCCCACTGTCGCGCGGACCGTGGATCGCGATGCACCCGCTGCTGCGGCCGAGCACGTCGAGGTGCGCGGCAAGGCGGGAAAGCCGGGTGGGTTCCGGCGCTGCGGCCGGCTCGGACTCGGCAAGTTCCACGAGGTAGATGCTCTCCCCTGCCCGATTCACGATGCGGCGGGCAGTGCTCGGCCGATCCGCGAGCAAGACGGATGCGACATCCCCCTGCCAGTGGTGGGCCTGGAGCTCGTCCCACAGGGTCACGTGCCGCTCGGCCGAGAGCATCGGCAACGCGCCCGTCGAGGCGAGCACGCCGCCACGGCCGATGGCCAGCACACGGTGGCGGGCGGTACCGTCCGCGAACCGGGCCAGCAGCGCCTGCAGCTCCAGCGGTGCGGTGTTAAGCAGCGCGTCCTGGAGGTCACGAGCGGCCTGCTTCGCGATCGCGAGCATCGCGGGGTGGGACGCCCCGACGGGAGAGGCGAGGGCGAGCGAGCCGATGACCCGCCGCGAAAGAGGGTCGTGGATGGGGGCGCCAGCGCAGGCGAGGGTCTGCAGCCGGTCGTTGACGTGCTCGGCGCCGCGCACGAACACTGCGGATCTTTCCTCGATCGCCGTTCCGAGTCCGTTCGTGCCCAGCGCGGACTCCGAGAATTCGAATCCTTCGGCCGCGGACACCTTGTCGAGCCGTCTCGCGTGGCTCGGGTCGCCCACCTTTCGGGCGAGGATCCGTCCGGATCGGTCGCTGACCAGCAGCGCGACACGCATGTCCGCGAGTGATTCCGCCCATCGCGCCAGGACGATCTCAGCGGTGTCCTGAAAGCGTCCCGCCGGTTCGGAGAACGGGTGGTAGGCAGGAGTCGCCGTCGGATCGTAGCCGCCACCGGTGGTGAACGAGCGACGCCAACTGCGCTCGATCACCGGGGGGACGTTCAGTGTTCGGGGAGTGAGACCGTGCGCGCCGACGCCAGCTTCGAGAAGGCGTTCACGAGCCTGCCGCGCGCTCGCGGCGGAATAGGTATCGGTGGACATAGCTGGGACCTCGCGTCACTGCAAGTGGTCCCACCCAGTATCCGCCTCCCTATTAGGACCCGCCAATACCTAGTCCGCTGTGGATCCATCCTCTGTGCGCATGAGTCCATGGTGGTGGGGAAGCCGGTCGCGTTCGTAGGTGATGTCGGTGTAGCCGTGAGGAATGGGCTGGCCGTGGTCGTCGAGGCCGACGAAGACGATCTTCTCGATCGTCAGAATGCGGTCACGGGTGATCATGTTGCGCACCTCGGCGCGCATCGTGAGGGAGGTGCGCCCGAACGCGGTGGCGCGCAGTCCCATCTCGATCAGGTCACCTTGTCGTGCGGAGCTGACGAAGTCGATCTCGGATATGTACTTGGTGACCGCCCGAGGGTTTCCGAGCTGGATGATGGCGTAAATCGCGGCCTCTTCATCGATCCAGCGCAGCAGGCTGCCGCCGAACAGGGTGCCGTACGCGTTCAGGTCCTCGGGACGGACCCAGCGGCGTGATCGGAAGGTGACGTCTTCTGACATGTTGTCGCTCATAGGACGACCGTAGGCCGGGAAGCACACTCCCGGCCTACGGTTACCGTCGATCAGGCCGGGATGGGCTGTCCGATGCTGAATCCTTCGAAGTCCTTCGCCTGGATCTCCGAGAGGAGGCCGCGGTAGGCGCCTAGGCCGCCGAGGTAGAACATCACGGCGTGCTTCTTGCCGGGGATGTTCGCCCCGAAGATCCACGAGTCGGTCTTGGGGAACAGCGTGTAGTTTGCGATCGTCGTGCAGGTCTCGGTCCATTCGTCCTCGACCTGCTGCGACACCTCGATGAGCCCGCCTCTCCGCTCCGCCTCGGTCACCAGAGTCGTGATGAACTCGACCTGCGCCTCGATGCTGGGCACCAGGTTGGTGAACGGCCCGTTGGGGCCGAGGATCATGAACATGTTCGGGAATCCGGCCGTCATGATGCCGAGGAAGCTGGTCGGGGCGTCGGCCCAGTGCTCGTCGACGCTCACCCCTCCGCGCCCGCGGATGTCGATGCGGCGGTAGTTGCCGTCGACCGCGTCGAACCCGGTAGCCAGCACGAGCACATCCAGCTCGTGCTCAACACCGTCCGCGGTCTTCACCCCTCGTGGGGTGATCTCAACGATTGGGTTCTCCTTGATCGACACCAGCTTCACGTTGTCCTGGTTGTACACGTCGTAGTAGCCCTGGTTGCACAGGGGCCGCTTCGCATACGGCTGGGTCGGGGTGAGCAATCGCGCCGTCTCCGGGTCCTTGACCGTCTCAGCGATCTTGCGGCGGATGAACGCAGCGGCTGCCTCGTTCGACTCCGGGTTGATAGCGATGTCGTTGAACGTGCCGAACATGAAATAGAATCCGTTGCCTCGGTCCCATGCCGCCTGGAACACGCGCTCCCGCTCGGCCTCGTCGACATCGGTGGCCGCGACGGTGGACTCCTCGAACCCGAAGGCGACGCCGGAGTTTCGGACCTGCTCCCAGATCTCCGGGAACCGGGACTTGTATCCGTCCACCTCCCCCGGGCCGACCGGTCCGTTGCCGGAGGGGACGCTGTACTGCGCCGAGCGCTGGAACACGGTCAGGTGCGACACCTGCTTGGCCGCGGCGACGATGAACTGTGTTCCGGTCGAGCCAGTGCCGATGACCCCCACCCGCTTGCCCTCGATCGACAGGTCCTCCGGCCACTCCGCGGTGTGCACGAGGCGGCCTTCGAACGAGTCGATCCCGGGGATGTCGGGGATGTTGGTTGCTGCGAGCAGTCCCAGCGCCGCCACCACGTATCGGGCCGTGAAGGATTCTCCGGCGGAGGTGCCGACCGTCCAGGTGTTGGTGGCTTCGTCGAAGACGATCGACGTGACTTCGGTGTTCAGCCGGAAGTCCTTGCGGAGGTCGTACCGGTCGACGACGGTCTCAAGGTAGCGGAGGATGTCGGGCTGGTCAATGTACTTGCGGGCCCAGTCCCACTCCTGCAGCAGTTCGTCATCGAACGAGTATCGGTAGAAAGGGCTCTCCGTGTCGGACATGGCGCCGGGGTACCGGTTCCAGTACCAGGTTCCTCCGATGCCGGCGCCCTTCTCGAACCCGCGGACGCGCAGGCCGAGCTTGTCGCGCAGGGTGTGTAGCTGGTAGATGCCGCCGAAACCGGCGCCGACGACGATCGCGTCGAAGTCCGTGGTCTGTGTGGATGTCATGGTGCAACTCCTTCGGTGAATGAGGTGGGTGGGGTGCTGCAGGTCAGTGGCGAAGCCACTGGCCGATCGCCGCAAGCTCCGCGTCGACGTCCGCGTCGCGGCCAGCCAGGAACGGGTAGACGTGCTGCTGTCCTTCGGCGACATGCAGGGTGACGTCAACGCCGGCGCCCTTGGCGCGCTCTGCCACGCGGATGGCATTGTCGACCAACGACTCGACCGAACCGGCGTTGACGTACAGCGGGGGGAACCCGGTGAAATCCGCGTAGAGCGGGTTCGCGAGCGGCGCCGACGGGCTGGTGGTCTCCCCCAGCACGCCGGCGATCATGCCCTCCAGGAGCGGCACGGAGATCAGCGCGTCGGTCGCATCGTTGGTGACCAGCGTCGCGCCGCGGTTCTCCATGTCCAGCCACGGGGAGAACGCGATGACGTGCCCGGGCAGCGGCCGTCCCTTCGCCTTCAACGCCAACGGGATGGCGATGGCGAGATTGCCTCCCGCCGAGTCGCCGATGGTGGTGACGTCCTCGGGGTGGACCCCCCGCTCCAGCAGGGCCTCGAACGCCGCGACCCCGTCGTCTACCTGGGCGGGGTGCGGGTGCTCGGGCGCGCGACGGTAGTCCAGCACGAACGCTGTTACCCCGGCCGCCTTCGCGACGTGCGCGGCGAGCTTCCGGTGGCTGGCCGCAGAGCCGACGGCGAACCCGCCGCCGTGCGTGTAGAGGAGGACCTTGGAGCGATCGGCTCCGGCCGGGAACGCCCAGATGCCGGGCACGCCGCCGACCGTCTCCTCCTTGTAGGTGACATTTTCCGGTTCGATGGTCGGCTGGTGCCATTCATCGAAGATGCTGCGGAACAGCCGCATGTCCAGCTCGTGGGTGGCCATGAGCTCGGACCAGCCCAGATACAGATCACGCAGGGCGCTCGGGACGACTGCGGTCGCGGTGGATGACGAGGACATCGCATAACTCCTTCGTTGATGCTCGGCGCCTGCAGGAACTAGGCGACCACTCGGTGGATGAGCTCTACTCTCAGGGAGGATTCCGCCACAGCGCTGTGCCGATTTGGAACAGCTCACCCGGGTTGCCCGGTGACCACGACAGAGATCGGCTCCGGCGCACGGCATGATCAGGATCCAGCGCACGAACGAGACCGGATCGGGCACGGTGCCAGACGATCAGCGCCGCCACGACGAGAGTCGCGGCGGTCACCGCCATTGCTCCGACCCAGCCGCTCTGCGTGAAGACCGTCGCCAGGACGAGACCGACAGCCGGGATTCCATCTCCACGGAGAGCGACGGCAGCACACGCCGGACGGCGAAGATCTACTCACCGCCACCGTCTCCGCTTCCGACGACGACGACAGCTTCGGCTTCTACTCCCGGCCCACCAAGGCCCACATCATCGCCGCCGGCATCCGCCGCACCGCATGAACGAGCGCCTCATGAACAGCCGCACCAGCCTCACCATCTACCCCGCCCACGACGAGCAAACCCTGCTCCCGCCGACGCCGATCCTCGTCGACGAGCACTACTTCGTCCGCGCCGGGCTCGAGCAACTCCCCGCCCGCCTCATCGGGTTCAGCCCCGCCGGCGCGCTCGCCATCACGGCGTGGGTTCACGACGTGTTCCGTGCCCCGGAGCTCGCACGCGACCTGTACCCGACTTTCATCATCGCCGGTCGCGTCCAGGCATATCCGATCCCCGCCGCCAGGGTCACCGTGCGCGAGCCCGCCGGCGTCGTCCAGGTCGTGATCACCGACCCTGGCGGCAAGAGATACCGGCCATACCTCGGCGAGGACCGCGACATTGCCGACCGCATCGCCGCGGCCTGGGGCTCCCACCGCGGATACTCCGCCACCGTCCAACCGATCACCTGACAATCACGAACGGAGACACCATGCGCTGCTTGATGTGCGAAGAGCCCACCACGATGTACATCCCCTCGGACGACGTCGACGGCATCGGGCTGCATAGCTGCGGTGTCTGCGGGTTCGAGATCGAAGGCCCCCGCGACGAACCCGCGCATGTCGCCGACCATCGGAAGCTCACTGCAACGACGACCTCGACGACGTGTAGGTTCCCGTTGGAAATGGCCGAGGATGCCGGGAATCCCCGGTAGTTGGCAGTGGCCGAAGGCTCAGGATTCCGTGGGGAATGGCGAATCCCTACAGCCCCACGCCAGTCAGTCCTCGGCAACGCTGTCAGCGGCGTCGAGGCCGGGCAGTGTGAGAGCAGTCGCTTCGATCTCTTGCTGGGGTGCAGGCTCGGGCGGCGCCTGCGCCGGCTTACCGAACCCTGCGATTAGAAGCTCGCTGATGTCGTCCTTCAGAGAGCCAAAGCTTCGCAGGAACGCTGCAATGAGGCTCACGCTTGATCTTGCCGCCGGATCATTGAGTCGAAGCTGAGCCCCCGCAGCTTCTGAGATGTCTCGCCCACGAGCTAGCCGCTCGTGAACGACGAGATCAAACTGTCGAGGCAAGTCTCGGAGCGCGGGCTGACGGCCTAGCCGGATTGCGAGTTCTGCAGCAGAGTCAGCCCACTCCGGCGGTGAGGGCTCAAACGCGCCCATGGCCTCAGTCCGCACCTCGGGCGAGGCCTTCGCCGCCGCGAGCAGTCCACTGATGAACTTGTCGAAGTCGCGCGACAACTGGCGCATGCGCTGAGCGGGCACAACTCCGTCTGCGAGGCGTTCGCGAAGAAAACTTGTGAATGCACTCGGATCCATCGGGCGGACAAATCCCACGATCGTTACGAGGTTGAGTACCCAGATACTGAGGGTCTCTGAAATGAGCCACCGTACCGCGAGCTGTTCGTCATCCTTGACGCCGGGCGTCCAGCGCTGGCAAAGCGTCTCAAGTAGACCCAGGCTCTGCTTCAGTGCAGCGAACGGATCTAGAAACCACACGGTGGAAGTGAGGAACTTGAACGCAGGTCCGAGCGTGGGATCGTCCTTGCTGACTACTTTGACTGTGCGCCGCAGAAGCAGGGCGTTGGGTCCGTGGGCCCCAAGATCTGTGAGTTTCGAGAGATTAAGTGCGGCCTCTCGCGCCTGGAGGTCGTTGATCGATTCGACGCTGACGCGGGAATGGCGGCCCAGCTCCCGGGTTCTGGGCGTCACGCTCGAGGCAACAGTCAGTTCCGCTCGCTCTGCGCCTACCAACTCTTGCAGTCCGCGTAGCCACACAATACGGTCGAGTGGTTTCGGCGCGCTCTTCCCCGTCCCGCTCTTGGACTCGCCAATGGTCCGGTGACTCTCGAGCCCGGGACCAAGCCCGATGGCGAGTAGATCCAGGTCGGTGACTTGGATGAGTTCCGCGCCGTAGTAGCTGATGAGGTCGATGCCTACCCGAGTGAAGTACCCCTCCCAGAACCACACTTGGCCTACGCGGCATTCGAGTCGATCACCGGGGGTTAGCGGGTCGGTCTTGACGGGTGGCACGTTGCAGTTCCTTTCTCAGCTCGAGGATCGCTGATCTCGCGATCTCGTCAGCGGCTCCGAGGTCGCCCGCGCCCGCACGTGTTTGCTCTGGGTTGGTGAACTCGCCTGGAGCTCGGAGGAGGTTCACCGTCGGGTCCGTCGTTCCTGCGGACGTTGATGAGTTCTGAAGCCACGCGAGCCCGCCTTCGACGATCTCCTCCTTCACAAGTTCGAGGTATGCCCGGCCGTGGTCCGTTTCACGGACGCGAACGATGCCGTGCGCCTCAAGCAGGTGGTAGTCGGTGCTGATGTTGCTCGCAGGCCCAACGCTCCCGCGGTTTAGGAGCGCCCGCACGAGGACCACAGGATCGTGTATTCGACCGCCGCTACGTTCCGCTCGTTCATGCCCGAAGAGCATGTGGGCGACAAAAAGCTTGCGCTGATTCAGCGCCTCGGTGGTTGTGAGCCGGTCGTCCTCCGACTCGAGAGTAGGTGAAAAGACATATGTCTGCGCTCCGGATCCTCCCGTCGACTTGACGGTGGCGGCCTGGACGAGTCCGACCTTCTGTGCTGCGCCGAACACGCCGGGGGTCGGTTGCGCGAGGAGTGGAAGTGCGAGGCCGGGGTGTTGCGCTGCCTGTTCACATATGCCGAGAAGCGCGTCGCGCTCGCCCGGGGGAAGGCCACGGAGGAACGACGCGATCTCAATCTGTCCTGACTCCCACACGTAAGGGCTATAAATTACGTCCTCGGCGAGATCGACGGAGTTGACGCGCTTTGTAAGGCCTGTCGCCAGTGCAAGGTTCAGACCGGTTTCGCTGACTTGGTCGTTGAATCCTCGTCGGTGGAGTTGGTCGAGATGTTGGGTGGTCGTCAACGGGGCGAACGATGCGACTTCGATCGAGTGCAGCGTTACGATCTCATCGATGGTCGGGTTGAGCTGCTGTAGAACGCGGTAGGACTGTTCGATGAGGTTCCCGGTTACGCCCAGAAACTCCTGCACCTCGATTACAACGCCTTGTGTGTCCAGCGCGAAGTCTGCAACATTGGCAGCCTTCAGCGCCGGCAGCACGGTCGAGTGAAGTGATTGCCTTCCAATTCCTGCCTGGACGGCGAAAGACTCGAGGGCGGATGCACTCAAGGGGTCGGAGAATCCATGGATGCGGGCGACGAAGTCCATCGCTTCGCCTGCGTGAAGTAGTGACTCGAGTCTGGGTCTCAGAGCCGGGTCGATTGTGCGCGAGGCTTGATGAACCCGCGTCACAGCGCGCCCGAGTCGCCGGTCGGACCTGTTGACGTCCAGATCGGCAGTGGTGCTCTCCGCCATTCGAATCTCCTCACCCGCTACCGAGATGAGCCTACTGATCGGGCGTACGCTCCTCGCAGTGCGCTCGTCTCAATTTGTGGGGAATCGCATTTCGAGCACTCGCTGCCATTTGACGACGTCGGCGGCGTCCTCGGGCCGAAGACTGCGCATGTGTGCCAGACGATTCCGAATCGGCATGATCTGCGCGCTGAACTGTCGCCAGTGAGCGGCGCTCAACCCCAAGTCGCCGATCTGGGAACGGTCCTTTAGTTGGAGCAACTCCCCGAGTGAGAGCCATTCGAGAGGGTCGCGCAATTGCTTGACCGACGTGGCGCCCATGTATGCCGATTCGCTCGCTCGCTCGAGCACTTTTTCCGGAAGGTCGCCGTTCAGGCACTGCGTGCGCCAGTTCTCCGCCCATGCGGCGATTGCGCGCCGACGCACTTCGCGTCGGATGATCCGCTCGATCTTCCAGAGTCCCGAACTCACCTCGGCAAGCTGCTGCTGAGGATCGAGGGCATCCGCGAGAACCTCGTCGAGCGCCTTCTTGAGCGGTCCGAGATGCTTCGGAAAATTCCATGTCCGAGTCGCACCGTCGGGCGCTGTAAGGCTGGAACCATCCAGCGCCTCAAGCTCCCTCGCGTTGAGCAGGCCCAGCGCGCTCTGGCCAATCAGCAGGCTCTCGTACACGACACGATCGAGAGACGCAGCCAGGTCCATACCGAGTTCTGTCAGCGCCCGGCACAGTACGTCGGCCGGGGAGGCGCCGTCTTCAACGCACGTTGGCCACTCGTGAGCGCCTGTGCTCTTGACGACCGGAGCATGCGCCAGGCTGGCGTCGTCAAGGAGCGAACTCCCGACCACTGGAGGGAAAGCAATCCGAGGCGCCCGGGAGAGGAGGATGACCCTGCCGCCGGCCTCGACGTCGCTGAAGACGCGCTCGCGTAGCGCACCCATCTGAGTGGCCTCACTCTGCATCGTGAGCGACTCCATCCCGTCGATCACGACTGTTCCGGTGGTAAGTGGGCCATCTGGCTGCAAGTAGTCCCGGACGCGCGTCACGTTCACCTGCGAAGCCCCCAGAGCGCGGCGGGCTGGCTCGTTGCTCGAGCCCAGCTGCAGGAACACGACGCGGAGTTGCTCCGCTTTTCGGTGAACGCCCAGTATCCAGTCGGAGTAGTCGGTCGCGCTCATACGAGCTCCAGGATCACGCTGACTTCGAACTCGCCGTCCTGTTCGTGAATCAGACCCAGGTCCTTCAGTCGACGAACTGCGACGTGCTCGCTGGATGCGAGTTCCTTGAAGTCGGCTGCACTGTCCATCAGCACGTCCAGCATGACGGCCTCGTTCGCGTAGTAGCGCTTGACGTGTTGGACCATCTCCTCAATGTTGCCTTGGACGCGACTCTTCCAATCATCAAGTTCTGTGAGCACGGAAGCGCGAGTCATCGTACGTTGGAAGACGTCGGTCGGAAGGTGCTGCACGACGGCTGAGCTCAGATTTCGATACAGATAGGCGTGACCACCGGACGCCTCGTGGAGTGCCTCGAGCGCACCAGGTTCGATCTGGATGCCCATCTTGCCGCCGACGGTGCTCGCGAGATCGTCC
Organism: Microbacterium sp. ZW3a; assembly: GCF_057167165.1. Lineage (NCBI taxonomy): Bacteria > Bacillati > Actinomycetota > Actinomycetes > Micrococcales > Microbacteriaceae > Microbacterium > Microbacterium sp. ZW3a. The sequence continues at coordinate 3,189,691 of NZ_CM169903.1, forward strand.
GCCTCTTCTCGCTCCAGCGGCTTCACGTACACGGCCTTCGCCCAAGAGAAGAGGGGATTCGGTCGACCATACAGTCGTCCACCTTCAACGATGGCGCTTGTAAGGCCGGACAGCACGAAGGTGAAGTTCTCAGACTCCTGCACGATGCTCCTGAGGGCCGATAGCAGCTGCGCAATGCGTGGCATGTCGCCTTCAGCGATATCGATGCGATCCGCTGGGGTCAAGTACTCGATCTCGTCCAGGAGGAGCAGGATCCTATGCCCGTCTTTGTGGAGATGCTTGAGTATCGCCTGGAGAGCGTTCTTCAGGTCGAGGATGCTCGGGCGTTCCTGCAGCTGCGAAAGCTCTTGGGTGCGCAGCTTGTGAGCTTTGAGTTCAGCAATCAGTCGTCGACGCAGATCGCTGACGATGTCGTCGGTGGGGTCTTCCGGCGGAGAGGGGAAGGCCTCCAGGTCCATGAGGACGGTCACCACTTTGTCCTCTTGCAACTCCTCCTTAAGCTGCATGAGGATGCTCGTCTTGCCCGACTTCCGCAGTCCGAAGACGCCTGTGACTCGCTGGTTGAACACGTCGTCACGCATCGACTGCAGCAGTGTCCTGCGGCCGAAGAAGCTCGCGCCATACACGGGAGTCGTCATGTAGAAGAGGTCTCGGGCATAGATGTAGTCGCGAAGAAGGGTAATTAGCGAGAGTTCGTCTTCGTCGTCAATCAAGAGCGGGATCGCTAGTTTCGCGGGGCGCGACCAGTCGTTCAGTTTGATCTGTAGACGCCGATCGGGCGACCACATGAAGAAGATGTCCGGAGTGATGGAACGATCGGCGCCACCGAGCTCGCGGGCCGCAGCCTGGAAGGTCCGGCCCTGGAGATCCTCATGCGGACTGTAGAAGATCATCACCTCGCGGGTAAACCCAAACCCGGCCTCGATCGCTCCACTGAATCGCACATGGACGATCGCGCAGTCCCTGAAGCCATCCTGACGGCAGAACCCCGCGTAGACCACCTGGGAGCCAAGACTTCGCAGAGCGTCGATGTGGTCACGCAGGACCGGGTACTTGTATCGAACGCGCTCGACGTTTGCCAGCAGGTCTGGGTGCTGGGGCGCCGCCACAGCGCCCGATCGCCAGCCGAACTGTCGAGTGGATGGTGCGGTCGGATCGAATCCCGGCCGATCGACATGCGGGTCTACGTGCTCACGTCGCATCGGCGATGGCCGAGGCGAACCGGGTCGAGGGGGTCGGGCACCGAACGACGCCCTCACCTTGCGAGCAACTGGAGCTTCTATCGATGAAGACGGGCTCTTGACGAACTCACCAAGTTCTCGCAGACGGACCAAGACGGCCTTTGCGTCGACTCCCAGTTCGGCGGCGAGCTCGTGCACTCGCATCTTCGCCATCTGTTCTCCGCTCGTGGTCACTTGGCCCGCTGTGTCTGCCAGGGGCTGTGCATTACCGGCGAAGCCGGGTTGCCAGATCAGTCTGTTGCATGCTGCAGACACCGGCTGCGATGACACGGCTCGATATATCAGTCGCCGTCCGCCGTCCCACCGAGGCGGCGCGCCTTGAGCAGCACGTTCATGTGCCTCGGGTGGGCTACCCATTGAGTTGTGATCGGTCCAGCGCGTCGAGTGAAATGGCCTTCCACCGGCTGCTAGGCCTTGCTGGGCCTCGGGCCAAACGGGGTCCAGGCCCATGCCCGCGACGAACGTCACGCAGCGCTGGATGTCGATGAGGTCTTCTGGGGCCGCTTTCAGCCGCTTGAAGTGTGCGATGCCATGAGGCGAGCATCTCACGACGGGCGAGACTTCCTGAGCGAGAGCAACCACTCGACTCGAACAGGCTCTGACCCAATCAGTGGACACAAATTCACCGGTGTGAGAGACTACTCCGTTCGCCAAACGAAGGGTCTGGCCGATGTCACACTCTGACGGCAACACGGACTGGGGGCGGATCATCCGCGACATGATCGCGCGTAGCACCGACTCTGCCCCCACCGAGCCCGGGGTCTACCGGATGCCGTGTGGGAACTGCTACGTCGACTTCTTCCTCGCCTCGGACGGCACCGAACGGTGGCTCGTCCCAGGCGATGAGCGCAGCTACACCCGCGACACCGTGGCCATCGCTCGCCACGGCGAGCACCCGTGGGAGCGGATGTACACCCTCGGCCATGCCGCCGCCGAGATCCGCCGCCGCGCGACCGCCGACGGCACACCCGTTCTTGTCCTGATCGATGAGCTGGCAGCGGTCGCCGCCACGGAGGATGCGGCGGAAGACGAGGAAATCGCCCGTATCGCCCGGGAGCGTCCCGCCGACAGTGCGGAGGTGGCGCGCTCCGATCTCGCCCGGAAATTCGGGATCGATCTCGACGAACTCTAGGAACATCTAGCGGTGTCTACCGAAACGCTAGACACCGCTAGATTCTGCTAGACATCCGTCACATGCGAGGAGCGTTAGCCGTGAGTGAGTATCCGTGGTTCGACTTCGACCGAGTCGACTACGTCACCGCGGACACCCACTTCAGCCACGCCCGGATCAGCGAACTCGCGGACCGTCCATTCACCACCGTCAACGAGATGAACACCGAGCTCATCCGCCGCTGGAACGAGACGGTCGCCCCGACAGATGTGGTGCTACATCTCGGGGATGTCGCGCTCGGGCCGATCGAGGAATCGATCACCCTCACCGCGCAGCTGAACGGTCACCGGTACCTCGTCCCCGGGAACCATGACCGGGTCTCACCAGCGACACAGTCCAGGAAGGCGATCGAACGGTTCGCGCCGCTCTACGAGGCGGCCGGGTGGACGATTCTGCCGGAGGTCATCGAAGGCACCCGGCACGGCTACCGGATCCTCGCATCCCACTACCCGTACAAGGGCGACTCGCAGGAGTCGGACCGACACACGTCGCACCGGCCCCGCTGGGACGATGGGATCCCGCTGTTGCACGGTCACACGCACGCACGCGACCACGGCCCGAATGGGCACCAGTTCCACGTCGGCGTCGACGCCCACGCATACGCGCCCATCCCGTTCACCGTCATCGACGAGTGGGTCCGGGGCCTACCGGATGTCGAGCCGTGGCTCGATGTGGCGGTCCGTGAAGCCCGTCAACTCCTCGCCAACCTCGACGCCACCGAAACCTCGAACTCCGACGCGATGTTCTACACGATGGGCTACAACGAACTGCGCGTCGCGCTGGAGGAACTCCTCGGCGCGCTCTACTCTTCCCACCCCGACTCCCCCGGGAACACCGCCAAGGCTTAGGACTGCCTCGGACGCGCTTTCGGCGCGGGCGACGGTATGAACAGTTCGCCTGCCGCGGGGCCGGATCGGAGGGTCCGCGGTTCTCGTCGGAAGCGGATCCATCCACAACGCTGCCAGTGCACCATCGTCAGGTACCGCGGCGACGACGACGTCCAGGCAGCCTGATGCTCCGCGGCGCTGAGATCGTGCGACGCGAGCTCCGGGAATACTTCCCGGAAGGTCGGGGATTGGCCGTGTTCGCGGGCGTAGCGATGGAGGAATGTCACAGCGCGACGCGCCCACACCGGCGCCGTCTCGTCAGCGGTGAGTTCAATGAACAGCGGCGCGAGGTGAGGTGCCGACCACGGCTTGTCCTCCCGGCCTGAGTCGGCCGACACCACGCATTCCTTGCCCTCGACCGTCATCGCAGAGATCCCACCCCGGACTCAGCTCCGGTCACGGGTGTCGTCGGGTGCGCGTTGCGTGTCGGCGGGACCCGCAGGCTCCTCGCCCTGATCTCGTCCTCCAGCTCGGCTGCTGGATGAACCCGCATCCATGACTGCCTTCAGCGCCGTGGTGTACTTCTCTCCTGTCACCTTCACGCGTTCCCGCGCGTCGTGCCGCAGCCGACTGGAAGTTCGTTTCTTCTGCGTCATGCCGACGTCCTTCGCGTGTCTGGAATTCGAGTATTCGTCGATGGCTCGACGGGAGTGCTGCGACGGAGTCCGTGAGCCTGTGATGGGCCCCGCGGGGCGGGCGGGTCAGATCGTTGCCTGCCTGCGTCCGAGGTAGACCCGTTGATGCGCGCCCCGCGTGGGCGGACCGGGATGCCGGCGCTATGCAAATGCCGGTTGATGGTCATCTCGCTACAGCCGGCGAGCTGCGCGATCTGTGCGATGGTCCAGTGCTTCGTTTCATAGTGATCGCGGAGCCAACGGGGGTCGAGGTCGAAGGTGCGGGGTCGTCCCCTTCGAGTCCGGGTGCCCGCGTCGGCGAGAATGCGACCCACTGTCTGCCGAGACACCCTCGTGTCTGCGGCGATCGTGTAGGTGGAAGCTCCCGCCGCGTACACCTGCGTCAGCCGGTCTGGTGGCATGGCTTCTGTCGCTGTCGCTCGTGCCGGCCGGATGGGCGGCCACGACGGCGCGATCTGGGGTCCGACTTCCGGGAGCTGAGGGGTGGGTTCGGGTGTCCAGGTGACGGGCTCCTGAATGCCGTTGGCGACGAGGAACTCTGCGGCGATCTGATCGAGCGCCGCCCGCACCGCCGGCGGGAGCTCCTCTACGAAGCGGGCTACGGCGGGCGGGCTCGCCCTGGTCGTGTGCCACGCCGTAGGCATCGCACGCAGCGGGTTCCCGGAGAGTTCTTGGTACAGGGCTGCGCGCGCCAACTCCCAGCGTCGTCCGCTCCCTGGGGACACGCCCGCGTCCCGGCAGAGCTGCCCCCACTGTGATTCGGGCAGGAGATCGGTGTAGTCGAGGTGGCGGCGGCGGGCGTAGTCGATGGGCACGTCTTGCGTGTCCAATAGAGCTGCCAGGCGGAGGACCGCGTGCAGGGTCGTCACGTGGTGAGTGCTGCGGCCCAGCTCACGCATCACGTGCGTCACCTGCCGTGACGGTGCGTGCGGATCGAGCAGCGCGAGCGCGGCGGAGTGTGTGAGCCTCGTGCCGGTAAACACGACCGCTGCTGCCAGCGCGGACGCGGCGATCTCGTTGTCGACCCGCAGTGGGGCGTACTGGGCGATCCAGTCCCCCCACAACTGTGCCGGCACTTTCCGTGCTCGCTCTTCCGGGCTGACGCCCGACGGCGGTGCGGACTGCAGAAACACGGTGGGGCGGCGGCGGCGACCCAGCGCGGCCGCGATCAGGGTCTGTAGTTGTGGTGTGTGCGCGGTGTACGACGTGCTGTGCGCCAGCCGCCCCTGCAGCAGGGAGATGATCGCGGCCGGATTGGTCAGTGCGCGGTGACCGAGGGTGGTGCCGACAGCGGCCCCGACGGCAGAGTCTGGTCGCGCCCGGATCGCCCTCGTCCAGTCCTCGCTCATCTCGAACAGCCCAATGAGCTCCCGGCCCAGCGGGCTCGCGTCGATGCTGTGACCGCCGACGATTGCGTCCCGCGCGGTGCGGGACAGTAGCCGAATGTCTTCCAACACAGGCACGGCCGGCTGCGGTGCATCAGCATAGATCCCGAACTGCGCCTGACCGGTGGAGACGATGCGCATCATCGCCCGTTGCGCATCCAGCACCGCCTGCGGCACCGGCGTGCGGGTCCGGTCCTCGGTGAGGTCCGCGCGACACCGGTTGGCCTGCGGACCCCTCCCCGGACCCCGCACGGGATTGTGGCAACGCCCGGGAACGGGAACAAGTGCGAGCGGGTGAGCGCGGTGTCGGGCAGGAAGATCACAGGTCTGGCACCGATCCACGAGAAGGCGGCGGTGGCGGGCACAGGCGAACCCGAACGGGAACTGCCACGACATCCGCCACCGTCCACCCGAATCGACCAGGCATTCCGGGCAGTATCGTCCCGCGGTCCCTGCAGCCGGGCATTGCGCGCTGATCCGACCCTGCCGGGTATAGCGGATCGCGTGACGGGCGAAGCGCATCCTCGTCATCTCGTGAAACTGATCGGCAGGGATGCCCGTGGAAGCCTCAAGCCGGGCAGCCTGCTCCTCGGTGAGGGTTGTGGCCCACTTGTCCGCCATCCACGCGGTCGCCGATACAGCCAAACCCTTCTCCTGCTCGATGAGACCGAGCGCGCATGCCATCTCGTTCATCGTCGCCCCATAGGTGGCCGCCATCTTCTCCAGCCAGGAATCGAACGGCTCATCCGGCAGTGGCCGCACCCGAAACGGCAGCACCCGCACCTCGTCGGAACGCGTCGCGGCCTTGCCGGTCATGCGGCTGCCACCTCGCCACCCTGGGTCTTTCGGCGGCGGCCCGCTCTCTGGCTTCGAAGCTGCCGTTCCAGCTTCGCCTCCAGCTCACGACGTTCCGTCTCGGCGCCCTCGTCGATGCGAATATCATCGAGCAGCTCCCGATCGATGCGTTCCCTGCCGGTGCGGATTGCGCGCGATGCGCCGCGGCGGATCAGGTCCATCAGCGACCCGATGTTCCCGGTCGTGCGGGCGAACAGGTACCGCGAGAGGTCGACGAGCATCCCGTCTCTCCCGTCGGTCAGCACGAGGGCCTGGTCGATGCCGAACAGCAGCCGGTCCCATTCATCGCGGCCGCGTTTGTGGGCGAGGGTGAAAGGTTCCAGGCTGAGGACTGTCCACCGTCGGAAGGTCTGCGCCATTGCTGCGCCTTCGCCGGTCTGGCCCTCCCCGACGAGTCCCCGCTTGCGGAGGGCGACACCGGCGAACAGGAACGTGGCGTTGTATTCATTCGAGAGCCACTTCAACTGGTTCGCGACCTCTACCCCGTCACGGGTATTCATCCGCAGGAAGTGGAGATCATCAACGATCACCAGGCGCGTGTCGTGGCGTTCGATGCACTCCGCGGCTGCCCGGGCAAGATCTCTACCCGCCATCGAGCGGTGCAGGATCCCGGCGGTGGCGGGGTGGGCGTAGAACCCGAGGATCATCATGTGCAGACCCTTGATCGTCGGCCGGCCCGTCAACGTCACATGACACACCGGCAGGTGCCGCACGTCCCGGTCCTGATCCAGCCACTCCCCGGCCTCCGCGATCCGCTGCTGGTGGAACACTCGACCGAAGTTGTTCACCACCGTGGACTTCCCGAGCGCCGGCGGCGCGTCGATCGCCGCCGCTGACTTCACCCGGTCGGCGTCTTGCAGGTTCGAGTCCAGGATGTCGCCGAGTTGCAACTCGATCTCCTGCACCTGTCGGGTGCGCAGCAGGATGTTCGCGTGCCACTGACGCCGCGCCAAGTCATACCCGACACGCTCCTGCGTGGATAGCGCCGCCAGCCGCTTCAGCGTGAGGGTGTCCGGACGGGTCCGGGCTGGGCGTTCTGCGAAGTCGTTCCACCCCTCGTAGGTGGACAGGCTCCGCTGCCGTGCTCCCGCCTGCGGCTGGGGCTGGGTGGTTGTCATCGGAGCATCTCCATCGGCTCGAAGCGGTAGTCGCCACGGATGGTGGGCTCGTCGATGTCGTCCTCGTCGTCATCATCTCCGGTCTCCGGCACATCGACCCGTGTCCTCGGATCCCTCACCCCGCCGGTCAGCTCCGTCGCCAGGTCCGACCCGGCCGTGAGTTCTGCGTCCAGCATCCGTTGCACCGTCCGCAACGACCACACCCCTTCCGGATCGGGGTTCTTCTCATCCAGGCGGGCCGCCATCCGGGCGCTCATCCGCCGCTCCGACGGTGTCAACCCTCGGCCCGCGCCCCAGTCCTCGAGCAACTGCGCGGCAACATCATCGACCTGCGAGGGGCGGCCCTGCCGGATCGCAATCTTCTTCGCATACTCCAACGCGTCCAAACTGAACGGGGTGTCGAACGCGTCCTTGTGCTCCCACTCCAGGGTGTGCCAGGTGTGATCCTCCGGGTCGTGGAAGTAGATCTTCGTCAGGTCGTCCGGGTTCACCACGAACGGCCACTCCGTGCCCGTGTCCCGGTGGATCGACCGGGCCCGGTTGCGGTACTTCGCCACCGAATCCCCCGTGTAGCGAAGATTGTGAATCTCCACCCCATAGTGGTTGAACTGACGCTTCACCACCGGCAGCAGCTCCAACAGCACATTCCGGTCCGTCGGCATCCGCAGCGAACCCGCGACAGCGAGCCCCTGGTCATACTTCTGCGCCGGACTCAACTTCACACCCGGGAGGCTGGGATCGGCGAGCGACTCATGCGGGCGGAGGTGATAGACCGTCGCGATCCACTCGCGGATGATCTGCTCCAACTGCGGAACCGTATACACCGCCTCACCCTCAACATCGTCCCCACGACCCGACACGTCCGCACCCTTGTAGCCGGGGAGCTCCTGCAGGAGAGAGTCGAGAGTGCGAAAGAAGCGCTCCACCGGGCTCTTGTCGGTGGGCTGGTAGATACGGGCTGGCTGGATTGATATGCCCAGTCGGGCGCACGCGGTGGTGACATGCTCGGAGAGGAAAGGGCGACCGTGGTCCACGACGATCGTCTCGGGCAAGATGCCGGCGCGTGTGAAACGGGCGACATCGGTTCGGGTGGGGTCGACGAGCACCGTGTCAGGCACGCCGTGATACGGGACACGAGCGGCGGTATCCCAACTGCCCGGTAGGTCGAACGGCAGCATCGCTTCGACGAGAACACCGGACACGTCGATGGACTTGGTCGATCCTGGCGTCAAGCGCAGCCCGAGAATGCACCGTGAGTAGAGATCGATCGCGACCGTGAGGTCCGCGCAGACCCACTTGCCCGTCACCGGAGCGACGGCGAACACATTCAGTGGGGTGGTGTCAAGAAGTACGAACTCACCGGGACGTGACGCGGTCAACCGTCCGTAGGGAGCGGCGGGCCGGTTCGCGATCGATCTCTTTGCCTTCGTGGAACCCGCGAAAGTGCCTCGTCCGCGGGTGAGCTCGTCCAAGCCCCGGTATGCGCTGGCGGTGGACGGGAATGTGACGACGTCGGGGCCGTGAAGTCTCTCGATGCGTGCGCGGATCCGGGCGAGGATGATCTTCTTCTGCACCTTGGACTGATCGTCCTGCTCATCGAGTATCGTTCGCGCGGCGTCAACCCACCGCGGGTCGAAGTTTGTCAGTGCCGCACCCGTCCGTGACATCCGGGTATCGATGAGACCCGCTTCCCCGGTGTCTCGATACCGGGAGACCCATCGCTCCAGGGTCCGTAGGCCTATGTCGAGCTCTTTGGCCTTGGCCTTCTGTCGCTCTCGGAGCGGCCGTTGCGGGTGGTACTCCAGTCGTGGCTCGCCCTCTCGGGCGACCTCACGACTGCCCGACCGGTATCCCGTGAGCACCTCACGGACGTGATCCGCCCGATGGTGAGCACCCGCCTGAGCGGACTGGGTTGCGTCCGACCAGACAAGCATCAAAGGTTGCGTCTGCTCGTCGTCGCCCACCCTGCCTGGCACGTGCACTCTGCCGCCTTCCGACTCCGGTTGCAGCACATCGATCATGCGGAGACGGCGAGTGCGCCCATCCGCGGTGCGGACGATGACGGCGCCATCACCGATCTCCGCGACCGTGCACATCTTTCCGTCGTAGGCAATCTGGGCCCCCGGGCTGACCTTCCAGGTGTTCTTCATCGGACGCGTTTCCCTTCTCGTTGATCTGCGGGTGTGTGGATCGTCGCGCTCGACACTCATGTCTCCAGGAGGCTGGTGATGTCGAGCACGCGGGTGAGGTCCGTGTGCAGGCGCCGCGTCCACATCAGGTGCAACACAACGGACCGAGCCAATCGCGGATCGGCAGTGATCGCCGTGACAGCTCGCACCGCTTCGCCGAATGTGACCGGAGTGGATAGCAACTCTGCTGCGCCATCGACTTCGGACTCGAGGAACTGGAAGCGCCGCCTATACCCGGCGAGGAACCGCACGTTCGCCAGCACGACAGGATCGGGCTCGGATTGCACCCGGTACTCCCAGCCGTGCCCCTCGATCACGCGCCGCGACCATCCCAGAGAATCGCGCACTTTCGGGCGTGACAACTTCTCAGCCGGCTTCACATCAACCACGCACCCCGACTCATCGGCGTGGACGAACAGGTAATCCGGGACGTGCTTGCGGCGCGTGCCGCGATCATCGCCGTCGAGCAGAAACGGCTGCGAGAGGATCCACACCACCCGCGGGTCGAAGTCGGCCAGCAGCAGGTTCACATACTCCAACCGCGACTCGTACCCCACCGGGGCCTCCATCGTCGCCGACCAGTACGAGCCGGAGAAGTGTCGCTGCTTGCGGTACCAACGAAACTCCCGCCACGGCACCGCGGTATCGAACTGACGAAGACGAACATCATTCAAGGCGATGACATCGACGTGATCGTCTGACCTGCGAATCTGAACCGTCGACGCCAGCCCGGTCACAGCCCCGACGCTCCCTGGTACGACAACGGAAACGAACCAGCCCCTGCGGTCCGGCGGTTTGTGAACATGTCGCCATCATGGGCGCCCACACACGCGTGCATCCATGCACGAAACCACCACGAATACGTAACACACGTCATACCGAGTTGCTCTTGCGAATCGGTCAATTACGTACTACGTGACGTACGTTCTAGTGAATGTCACATTCACTGTACTCTCGAAACGACCAGAATCAAGTTGTGTACGTCAGATAGACAACACCGGGAAGGAAGTCGCCTCGGAATCACCTCGCGCACGTGCCGGACGTCGGTGACGTATGCGAAACTCGGGGCATGACGATAGTGGAGCCGATCGCACCAGCGGAGTCGCGGCTGTTCTTCGGCAACAGCTACATGAACGCTGTCGTCATAGAGATCGCCGCCCTCGAAGGCGACACCTTCTCTCCCAAGCAGATCGTCGAAGCGACTGGACTGTTGGGGAGCATCGTCCACCCACTGATCCACAAGCTCCGCGACGCACACTTCCTTGAGTTCGTCGGACGCGTGCCCGGAGAGCGGACCCTGCTCTACCGGATCCGTGACAACTACTGGTGGGAAGCCGCGCGACGCTACGCCGCCGACCGGGAAGCCGCATCGGCCGAGCGCACGGCTTCCTAACTGCCTGGGGACTGCAGCGGAACGTAATAGGCATCCAGATCGATTGCTAGAGCTGTTCCCAGCCGGGAAAGTGCGCGATACAGACGCGTCGCGAACCAGATCAGTTCCTGTCCTCCTGGGGAGTACGCGACCCCGTCAGTCTGATCGAAGGCGCCTCCTCGGACAGCAATGCCGAGATCGAGCCCCGTGGGCTGAGGCTCGGTGATCGAGCCCACAGCTGCAGCACCGCGGATATCTCCCCAATCAAGATCCGTGCTGAGAAAGACACCCAGGATCGGCTTGGCTTCCGGATCCTGAGCTGGATACGTACCGCCTGCATGCCGGATCTCCGCTGAGGTGCGGTGAAGTCGGCGAACGCTGGCGACCTTGTCCCGGGCGTAGTCGAGGTTCTCCTTGTTCATTCTGGGCTTCACCTCACAAACGGCGTACAAGCTCTCGACCGGCACGAAGCGGACGTCGCCCTGCTCGAAAAAAAGGGGCGAGTACTGTCGATCGAAGATCGCAATGTCGATCTGTCCGCTCTGTTGCCCGAGGGAGTCGATTGCGAAGATTGGCCCGACCCCGTATCGCTGGGGAAGAAACTCCCGGAGCACGCTGACCCATTGCTCCTCGGTGGCGTCACCCTTGGTGCCGGGATGATCTGTGAACTGCGGCATGAGCCCCAGCCCTGTGAGCATGTGGTCCTGCTTCGCCGTATATGCCTTGGCAAGGTCGAACGGTTCGGACATGGGTGGTCTCGCTTTCAATGGACGCGGCTGGGAGATCGCCCGCGGGGATGGTGTCGAATGTTCGTGTTCGGACGCCACGCGCTTTGTGTAGGTCCACGACGTAGTTCTACCCGTCGCGCATAGCGGTCAGCAATGATGTGGGCAGCGGCCGGTACTGGTGAAACCTCAACTTCGATGTTGGACTTCAGTGGCTTCGCCGGGTGGCATCTGGTTCCGCGAGCCCTGATCGGTTGCTGTGAGTGCGAGCGCGGCACGGTGGAGTTCGATGCCGTCTGGCGATTGCGCGAGCACCCATACGCTCAGGTGCGGGCGGGGATTCGGTGACCCAATAAGCGCGATGAATCGATGGAAGCGAAGTTCCAAGTCGACGAGGTGGGAGATGTAGGTGTTGAGATCCAGCGGGCTGGGTTCTGGCGGACCGTTGGGATGGGTGTGCCATTCTCCGATCCATTGTGAGCGGTCGACCTTGTGGGCGCGGTCCGCGGCGAGTTGGGTGTATTCGAGGTCACGGAGGAAGTAGCCGGGTTGGTGGACGGCGTTCGGACCGGGTGCGGAGGCGGATGTAATGACGAGGGCGTTTTCGTGTCCGAAGAGTGCGCCGCCGGTTTCGAGCGTGGGGTCGCTTCTCGCGATGATCGTTCTGATCGATGTGAGCGCACCCTGGGTGATACCGACGGTCCAGCTCACGGGTGGCGATGGCATGCGGGGCAGTCCGGGTAAGGGGGCGTCGCGGAGGACCAGTGCGGGTGGAGTGCTCGTCGCGCATCGAAGGGGGCGGCGTAGCCGGGTGATGGGCGGAGGGCGATGACGAGGTTGTCATCGGTGAGGGTCTGATCGACTTCACCGGCGTTTTGCAAGAGAGTCGCGACGGCGACTTTCGCTGCGATGCTCCCAACGAGGTGAAGGTCTCCACCTATTGCGGTCATCGGGTTGTGTCGGGTGCCGTCCCCGTAGCCTCGGTCCAGGCTCGGTTCGGGATCGATCATTCCGTTGTCGCGCATGTATCGACGCTGACAGTCGAGGCATCCGACCTCGGGCAGTGCACGGATGCGCAGAATCTCTCCGTATCTGCCGTCGGCGAGGACGCAGGCGAACACAATCGGTTTGCCCGCACGGCGTGCAAGGTAGTTTGCGACGCGTCGGGGTTCGACTCCGTCGACGGTGCAGATGATGATGTCGGCGGCGTCAATCAGGGGTCGGGTGATGTTGGCGTTGGCGGTGAGGTCGATGGGCCATGGGCTGATGTTGCTTTCCGGCCACTGCCTGTTCAGGGATGCCTTTAATCCATCCACTTTGGACATTCCAACGCTCGCGGCAGCGAGGACGTGCCGGGGAACGTTGTGGAAGAGGATCTTGTCAGGATCGACCAGGTCGATGTGGCCAACTCCGTAGCTTGCGAGTGCTTCGGCTGCGGCTCCTCCGATGCTGCCGGCGCCTAGCAGGAGCGCCCGCGAGGTCGAGAGGAGGCTGGTTGGCCAGAGGCTTCCAAGGGCGGTCACATGCTGGGTTCCGTCCTGGATGTCCAAAGAAATGGGGCGGACGGTGTCGTTCGAGATCGTCCACGCCGACCAGGCCGGAAGCCGTTCCCCATCGCGGATCTCCGGAGGGTCGGGACAGAAGGTCACGGCGATGTGCCATTGGCCGGGAAGCGGTGCGATCGCCTGCGGGACGAGGGTCTGGAAGGCGTCGAAGGGCATTGTCGCGTGTTGGTGGGTGAGAAGGTACGCGCAAAACGCGGCGTCCGCCGGCACTCGGTACCAGTGGCCGACGCGATTGAAGTCGGCGACCGTGAGGAAGTGGTCGGGATCCTCCGTGAGATGGACGAGGTCCGAGTCTTCGTTCGAGAGGGCGACGACTATGGCGGCCTTGTCCGGTGCGGACAGACGGCAGGTGAGATTGCCCCACGCGTACGACTTGTCGATGACCTCCATCGCTTCGGTGGGCAACAGCACCAGCCAGTTCTCGCCACTCATGCGCTGTGCTCGGTCACGCTGTCTCTTCCGCGGTCGCGGTGATCAAGTGATCGAGTTGCTCGTCGGTGACGATGCCGTTGACTGTCATGTTCGGGATCTTGCCGCGCTGAAACAGGGCGAACTCGATCATCCATCCCGACGCTTTCAGGATCAGATCGCTGGTCCGCGAGAAGAGGTCCCACTGGTCGGCATCACGGAGCAGGCAGAGGCCGCCATTGGGGAGCACGTGGTACTGGGTGAAGCTTCGCAGGGTGACGTCGGGCTGCGGTTCCAAAGGGTAGAGGATTGGTGGGACCGCGGGGAAGCCGTGCCCGTACGCGACCCGCGCGCGCAGCGGCTGGTCGACGAGGTTTGACAGCCCGGCTGGTTCGGGTCGTGTGAATGGCCATACCGGGAGTGCGCCGCTGAAGTGACCGGCACCTTCGGGCGTCCACTCGAGGGCGGGGGCCACCGAACCGATGTCGTCGATCTCCTGCGCGAGACGACCCGGGTCATCCTCCCACCAGCTGCGGAGGATCAAGGTCAGCCCTGCGGGGAATCGCGAACCGGACGCGGCCCAGTCTCTCCCGCTCCACCGGGAGGCAGTACGAGCGGGAACGCAGTCCCGAAGACGGACTGCCAGTGACGTGTCGCGGCCGGCTGATCATTGGAGGCGACGGCCCGAAGCGCCGCGACGGCGTCAGCTGCTGCATCCTCTAGGGACCTGCGCAGACCGGCCACGTCCAGACTCGGCTGGATCAACCCGGAGAGCTCCGCGGGATCTTCAACGCGCAAGGAGTGCGTCGAGGCGTTGACGAAGAAGTTCTTCAACGCCTCGGGTCGGTTGTTGCTCACCGACAGGCAGTCCAACGCGAGAACCTCCATCACGAGCGACTTGACCGTGCCGGTCACATCTTCATGCTGACGCGACCAGTACTTGAGGACCCGGACCAGCGGGCGAAACAACGACCAGTCCTGCTGCCGCCGTGCGACCTCGTTGATGAGGTACTCAGGGTCTGCGAGCGACCAGCGCTCCTCCTTCTTGAACGGGATCAGGATCCCGTCCGGACGTCGCAACGCTGGCATCACATCGACAGTGAACGCGTTGTCCTGCTCCGGCGGATCGACGAAACACTTCGCGGCGCGATTGCGGTCGGCGGTGCGGATCAGGCGCACCAGCTGCGCGCGCGATCCGTGGGACACGGAGAGGAGATCGTTCACCAGATCATGGCAACGCTCGATCGCCTCTTCGGCAGAGCCCCCGTCCTCGCCCCAGTCCGGGTGCTCGTCCTGATCGAACTCGACCACGAGATCCACATCATGCACCGGCTGCAGCTGGGTGCTGCGGGCGAGCGAACCCGACCCCCACACCACCTTCACATCCGGCGCGGTCAGCAACGCGGACGTGAAGGTGTCGCGACGGTCACGGGCAATCTGCACGACCTTCACATCCGCGTCGACAACCGACTGCAGGGTAGCGAAAGACTCGAGAACCGTCATGGAGCACCTCTCCCCAGCGGCCCGGGTGCGGGCGCTGATTCAGCGTACGGCCGACCTCGGACATCTTGCGGAAGAGTCGCCGTCTCTCGTCCCGCATACTCGGCGCCCTCACGTCCGACTACATGCAGCGTTCTCAGGAACATGGCGGATCCGCCATTTGTCCGCCACTTCATCTGAGAATCCGCCATCTTCGCCGAGAACCTACAAAGTTCACTACATCCCCGGCGCCATATCCGCGAACCGCGAATAGTGCCCCTGGAACGCCACCGTGATCGTGTCGGTCGGCCCGTTACGGTGCTTCGCCACGATCAGGTCGGCCTCACCCGCACGCGGGCTGTCTTTCTCGTACGCGGCCTCGCGGTGCAGGAGCACCACCATGTCGGCATCCTGCTCGATCGAGCCCGACTCACGCAGGTCGCTCAGGGCGGGCTTCTTGTCGGCACGCTGCTCCGCACCACGGTTCAGCTGCGACAAGGCGATGACAGGAACCTGCAGCTCCTTCGCCATCAGCTTGAGCGCACGCGAGAACTCACTGACCTCTTGCTGACGCGACTCGACGCGCTTACCGCTGGTGAGCAGCTGCAGGTAGTCGATGACCACCATCTTCAGACCCTCGCGCTGCTTGAGGCGACGGCACTTCGCACGGATCTCGACGAGCGTCATGTTGGGGCTGTCGTCGATGTAGAGGGGCGCGTCGTTGATGCGACCGCGAGTGGAGGCGACCGTCGTCCAGTCGCGCGAATCGAGCGTGCCCTTGCGCATGCTCTGGAGCGGAATCGACCCCTCGGCGCTCAGCAGACGCATCGCGATCTCGCTGCGCCCCATTTCGAGCGAGAAGAAGATCGTCGGCATGTTCGCCTTGACCGCGGCGGCACGGGCGAAGTCGAGCGCGAGCGTCGACTTACCCATGGCGGGGCGCGCGGCGATGACGATCATCTGGCCCGGGTGCAGACCGTTCGTGAGCTGGTCGAGGCCGGCGAAGCCGGTGGGAATACCGGTCATCGACCCGTCGCGACCGCGAGCGGCCTCGATCTCTTCGACCGCGGCATCCACCGCCATCGTCAGGGGAATGTAGTCTTCGGCGCTGTCGTCGCCCGACACGTTGTAGATCTCGGCCTGCGCGCTGTTGACGAGCTCGGTCGGGTCGCCCTCGCCCGCGTAGCCCATCTGCACAATGCGCGTGCCGGCCTCGACCAGGCGCCGCAGCAGCGCACGCTCGGCGACGATCGACGCGTAGTAGCCCGCGTTGGCGGCGGTCGGCACGATCGACGTGAGCGTGTGCAGGTAGTCGGCGCCGCCGGCGCGCTGCAGCTCACCGGTCTTGATGAGCTCATCGGTGACGGCGACGACGTCGGTCGGCTCACCGTGCGAGTAGAGCGTGAGGATGGCCTCGAAGATCAGCTCGTGCTTGGGCACGTAGAAGTCGGGCCCGCGCAGCGTCTCGATCACATCGGCGACGGCGTCTTTCGAGAGCAGCATGCCACCCAGGGCGCTCTGCTCGGCCAGGATGTCGTGGGGCGGCGTGCGCTCCTGACGCTGGGGTCCTCCGAGACGCTCTTCTGCGATGTCGGCGATCGCCACAGGCACTCCTTCTCAGATCGGACGCACTCGCCCATCGACCGCGGCCCGCGGTGCGGATCGCGTCGGACGGGTCGAGATGACGACCTCAGGCAGCATCGAATCACCAAGTTCCGACATCGACGCGCGGGTGGTGACGGGTGAGCCCGATGGGATGCACCTACGGTAAGCACCACCCCTCCCCCACGCAAACAAGCCTGTGGATAACTCTGTGGACAGGTTGCGAGAAACGCCGCGAAGGCTGTGCACAACTGCTGTGGAGAACTCGGGCGATCATGTGGAAACAGATTTTCGATGTGCACCCTGACCTGGCCTTTACTTATCCACAGGAAAGCTGGGGGAATCCTGGTTGAAGTAAGCCTTGAAGGTTCTCGGACTTGACAAAAAGGTGTGTACAACTCGGGGGATAACTGCGCCGAGCAGATACCTATGGCGACCACCCCTGTCAAGTCGCGTTCACCCGCGGCGTGTCGGTCGTACTCCCGCGTTTCACCCGGCGCTCCCTGGCAGTTCACTGAGTCCTTCCCCTCGCCGTGCTGGCGGGCGTAGAGTCCTGCGTCATAGGTCACCGCCGATCGGCTTTGGGGAGTTCGAGATGGATGCCATGACCCGGGCACACGCACACCGTGCGTTGCGCCTGCTCGGTCTGGCCTTCCTCGCCGCCGTCGCCTGGGTGGCCCTCTCGCTCACTCTGACCACGTCATCGGCCTCGGCCAACGACGACTCCCGCTCCGGACTCCTGGGCGTCGTCGGCGACACCGTGCAGGGCACGGTCGGTGCCGTGGACGGTCTCGTCGACACGGTCGATGACACCGTGGCATCCGTCGCCGACCGGATCGAGCCGGTGACGGCCCCGGTGGTCGCCGTGGTTCCCGCGCCCGTACGCGAGCCGGTCGCCGAGGTGACGCACACCGTGACGGATGCCGTCGACACCACGGTCGACCGCGTGAACGACACCGCGGCGAGCGCGATCGACGTCGTGACCGACACCGTCTCCGACGTCGCGGGTGCCGAAGTCGTCGGCGCCATCGTCGACCCGGTGGTCGACACCGTGGTCGCGGTGCCGGTCGTGGGCGGAATCGTCGACGAAACCGGCCTCGACGACGTCGTCACGGGCGTCACCGACGTGGTCGACCGCACCCTTCCCACGATCGTCGGCACGGCGCCGCCGACCGGTCCGCTCGTGCCGAGCCTTCCCGACGGCACAGTCGACGAGATCGTCGACACGGTCACTCCCGCGACTCCCGCGCTTCCCCTGATTCCCGCGCTTCCGCTCGTTCCCGCGACTCCCGCACTCCCCGCGCCCGGCACCGACGTCACCACCCCGCTGCCGGCGGCAGTGACCGAGGGCGTCGAGCTGGCCGTGCCCGCCGCACCCTCCGCGGCGGCCGCTGCGCGCGCCGCGACGTCCGCCTTCGCCGCGGCCGCGGTGCTGTCCGCCGCCGATACGCCCGCCGCCGCGCCGCAGGCCCCGCCCCGCAGCGAGACCCCGGTGATGCACGCGCTGGGCGATGGCATCCCGGGTTCGTCATCGGCATCCGCGTCTTCGGGTGGTGCGAGCCCCGCGGCCGCGCGCCTCGACGATCGTGCGAGTGCGCCCACCTTCGTTCTTTTCTCTCGCAGCGCACTCGTCGACGACGATCTCCCCGGCGCTCCGGTGTTCGACACCGACGTCTCTCCTGACTGAGGCGGGCCTCGTCGTGCTTCGGCGCGACAGACGGTCCCGCGCGTTCGCGCACCCTCATTCACATCTCAGGAGAGAACTCTCATGCGCAAGATCTACTCGCGCGCCCTCATCGGCGCGTTCATCGGCGGCGGCTTGGCCGTCGTCGGAGCCGGCGTGGCCAACGCCGCGGAGACGTCGGGCACCGACGGCCTCCTCTCGGGCGACCAGGCGATCATCTCGGTCGACCTGCCCGTCACCCTCGGCGGCAACGCCGTGTCGCTCCTCGGCGACAGCCACAGCGAGGATGCCAGCACCTCGGCCCCTGCGTCGGAGCCCGCGCCCGACGCCACCACCGATGGCGGCGACGGCATCGGTTCGGGCAACCAGGGCATCATCTCGATCGATGTGCCCGTGACCGTCGGCGGCAACGCCGTGTCGGTCATCGGTGGCAGCGAGACCGCGGATGCCGAGACCTCGACGCCCGCTCCCGCCCCGGCTCCCGCTCCCGCTCCCGCTCCGGCTCCCACCCCGGCTCCCGCTCCGGCGGAGGAGGCGGCGCCGACCGACGTCGAGACCGACGGTGCGGACAGCATCGGCGGCGGCAACCAGGCCGTGGCGCCGATCTCGGTGCCCGTGACCGTGGGCGGCAACGCCGTGTCGGTCATCGGCGACAGCAACACCTCGGATGCCAGCACCACCGGCGGCACCACCTCGGGCTCCGGCGAGGCCGACACCGACGCCTCGGACAGCCTGCTCGGCGGCAACCAGGCCGTGGCGCCGATCTCGGTACCCGTGACCGTGGGCGGGAACGCCGTGTCGGTGATCGGTGACAGCGAGACCGTGGATGCCGGCACCACCGGCGGCAGCACCTGGGGCTCCGGCGAGGCCGACACCGACGGTACCGACGGCCTCCTCGGCGGCAACCAGCTGATCGCCCCGATCGGCCTGCCCGTGACCATCGGCGGCAACGCCGTGTCGGTCATCGGCGACAGCCAGACCGAGGATGCCACCACGACCGGCGGCACCACGGGCAGCCTGCCCGGCGACACCACCACCGACGGTACCGACGGCCTCCTCGGCGGCAACCAGCTGATCGTGCCGATCAGCCTCCCCGTCACCATCGGCGGCAACGCGGTCTCGATCATCGGCGACAGCACGACGGTCGGCTCCGAGACCGGAACCCCCGAAACGCCGGGTACGCCTGGAACGCCCGGTACCCCTGGAACTCCCGGAACCCCCGGAACCCCCGGAACCCCCGGAACCCCCGGGACGCCTGGTACCCCGGGAACCCCTGGTACGCCGGGAACCCCTGGCACGCCTGGTACCCCGGGAACACCGGGAACCCCCGGGACGCCCGGCACGCCCGGCACGCCCGCGAGCTCGGCCGTGACCGGTTCCGTCGCCTCGGTGTCGTCGGCGTCGGCTCTGCCGGCGATGGCATCCGGCAACCGCACCCTGGCCGTGACGGGCACCGACGCCGGATCGCTGTGGGGCCTCGGCCTCGCCGCCCTGGCCATGCTCGGCCTCGGAGGCGCGGTGCTCGCCCGCCGTCGCGCCACCGCCTGACACCCCGCCGGGAGGGGCTCCGGCCTCTCCCGGCTCGGGCACCGGATGCCATCGCCCGCCGCGGCATGGCATCCGGTGTTCGGCGTGCCGGGGGGAACCCGGGAGGAGCGGAGGATCAGGGACCAGCGGAGGACCCGCGCAGCGAAACCCTCCTCCGCCCCGCCCGCGCCCTCCGCACGCCCCTCCCGCACGCCCCTCCACAACAGCCCGAGACACGCATGCCACGCACCCCGCCCCGCCACCGAGAGCGCCGCGGATCCCCGCGCACCCACCCCCGCGACAAGCGGAGGATCAGGGACCAGCGGAGGACCCCCACAGCTAAACCCTCCTCCGCCCCACCCGCGCCCTCCGCCCCGCACGCCCCACCGCACGCGCCCTCCGCCCGCACGCCCCACCGCACGCGCCCTCCGCCCCGCCCACGCCCTCCGCCCCGCACGCGCCCTCCGCACGCCCCTCCCGCACTCCGAGCAGCGCGGTACCCGGCGCCACCCAGGCTCAGTCGGCCAGGCGCCAGTCCTCGAAGCTGAACCCGGGCGAGACGAGGCAGCTGACGACCGCCTCCTCCTCTTCGGCGAGCTGCGCGGCCTGCCACACGCCCGCCGGAACCGTGTACTGCAGCCGCTCCCCCGCCGCCAGGTCGGGGCCGAGCACGACGGTGTGGTCGAGCTCCGGGGCCGACCCGTCGCCGCCGAGCGACAGCGCGAGACGCCCCGGCCCGTGCCACAGCCACACCTCGTCGCTCGTGACGACGTGCCA
Organism: Microbacterium sp. ZW3a; assembly: GCF_057167165.1. NCBI lineage: Bacteria > Bacillati > Actinomycetota > Actinomycetes > Micrococcales > Microbacteriaceae > Microbacterium > Microbacterium sp. ZW3a. Next base: position 3,210,311 of record NZ_CM169903.1, read on the forward strand.
CGCGCTGTGCTCCCCCGGCGTCAGCAGGTAGTGGATGCACGTGGCGGCCGGGCGCGCACCCGCGGGCGTTTCGACCGCGACCGTCCCGGTCCACACGCGTCGGAACCAGCCGCCCTCGGGGTGCTGCTCGAGGTCGAGCAGGCGGGCGGTGGCGGGGCGGTCGTCAGTCACAGTGCACTCCGGTCTCTCGGGTGAAGGCGGTGGATGCGAAGCGCACCACGCCGTCGATCACGGTCGCCGCCGCGCGCCCGGCGCCGTCGACCGCGAGGGTCTCGAGCGTGTCGTCGACCGGGCCGGCATCGACGTCGAAGAATGCGAGGTCGGCCACGGCGCCGACGGCGAGGTATCCCGTGCGCTCGGGGCCGGTGTCGAGGCCCATCGCGTGCGCGCCGCCGAGTGTCGCCGCGCGCAACAGCAGGGATGCCAGATCCCGGTGGGCGTATCCCTGCGCCCGCGCGAGGCGGTGGAGCGCTCCCACGTCGGCGAGCAGGTCGAGCGACGGAGACGACGACAGCGAGTCGGTGCCCACGGCGATCGCGTTCCCCTCGACGAGGTACGCGGCCACGGGCGGCTCGTCGAGTCCGATCACGGCGTTTGACCGCGGGCACAGGGCCACGGTGGTGCCGCGCAGACGCAGGGTCGCGCGGTCGCGCGCCGTCATGTAGACCCCGTGCGCGATGTGGCAATCGGGGCCGAGCACGCCGAGCTCGTCGACGAACTCGGTCGCCCCCGTGCCGAACCCCTCGTCGCGCAGCGCCTGAAAGCTCACCGGACGCCGCTCGCGCCACGGCAGCGCCTCGCCGTGCTCGCGCTCGAACGCCGCCTCGCCGAGGTGAATGTGCAGGCGGCTCCCCCGCTCGCGCACGATGTCGGGAATCTCGAGCAGCGGCTCCACGTCGAGCGAGTACGGTGCGTGCGGCGAGAGACCGGTGCCCGGGGGCGACGGGAGGGAGTCCAGCGCCGCCTCGACCTCGGCCCTCCCCCGCTCGGCCCAGGCCTCGTTGGTCCAGCTCATCACCTCCCAGTAGGTGATGCCGTGCAGCCGGGCGTCGTGCAGCGCCGACGCCGCCTCGACGTCGGTGACGATGTCGGCCACCGCGGTCGTGCCGGCGGCGATCATGTGCGCGGCCCCCGCCCTGGCATCCATCGCCCAATCCAGGCCCGACTCGTAGACCGGCTGGAAGGCTGCGGCCCAATCTTCGAACCCGGCGTACGAGCCGCGGCCGACCTCGGCCATGCCCGTGTACTGCAGGTGGGAGTGGGCGTTGACGAGGCCCGGCATCAGCACGCCGGGCCAGTGCACCTCGTCGAATTCGACCCCGCGCTGGCGCAGCTCATGCCGCACCCACTCGCGGTCACCGACGTGACGGATGCGCCCGGCGGCCACGGCGATCGCGCCGTCGACGATGGGCGGCGCGGTGATGGGAATGACGAGGGATGCCGAATACAGCACGACAGGCCCCGGACGTTCTTGCACGACCCTCAGCCTAGGGACGCGGTGTGACGGCCAGATGTCGCACGGGCGGTGCGGCGCGGCGGCGGCCGTCACGGTTTGGGGCGGATTCCGTGCGTTGGGGCGCACGATGCCCGCCCCGAAGGACGGATCGCGCCCCAACCCCGACGAAGCCGTGCCGCCACCGAACGCAGAGCGGCCCCGGCCTGCCGAAGCAGAACCGGGGCCGTGTCTGGAGCGAATTACTTCGCGGCAACCACCTGGAGGGTGATCACGGCGGTGACGTCGTCACGCAGGCGAACGGTCGCCTCGTGCTCGCCGACCGACTTGATCGCCGAAGTGATCTGGATCTTGCGCTTGTCGAGCTCGCCCAGGCCGGCAGCCTTGACGGCGTCAGCGACGTCGCCGGTCTTGACCGAACCGAACAGACGACCCTCGGCACCGGCCTTGACGGCCAGCTTGACGGTGGTCGACTCGAGCGAGTTCTTCAGGGCCACGGCATCTTCGTGGGCGTGGATCGCGCGGGCTTCGCGAGCGGCGCGAATCGACGCCACCTGCTTCTCGCCACCGCGGGACCAGGACACGGCGAAGCCCTGGGGGATGAGGTAGTTACGGGCGTACCCGTTCTTGACCTCGACAACGTCACCGGCGCTACCGAGCCCGGTGACCTCATTCGTGAGAATCAGCTTTGCCATCGGGTGCTCCTTAGCGGCCAGCGCCGGCGTAGGGCAGGAGAGCCATCTCGCGCGCGTTCTTGATGGCGCGGGCGATCAGGCGCTGCTCCTGCACGGAGACACCGGTGATACGACGGGCGCGGATCTTCCCGCGCTCCGAGATGAACTTGCGGAGGGTCGCGACGTCCTTGTAGTCGATGACGCCGACGCGGATCGCCTTCGCGGGGGCTGCGTTCTTCGCGCCCTTCCGCGGCTTGCGGCGGTCGCCAGTGGCCTTTCCAGCCATGCTTCCTTCTTTCGTGTGGGTTCGGATGCCGGGGCGGGCGAGCCGCCTGGCGGGTGGCATCCGGAATTTTCGGGGTCGTCACGCCGTGAGGCGCGACGAGATCAGAACGGGGTGTCGTCTCCGTAGGAACCGGGAGTGCTCCAGGCGTCGGCGCCGCCGGCCGCGTTGTTCGACCCGGGGGTCGACCACGGCTCGTCGTTCGACTGCTGCACCTGCGGGCGCTGTCCGCCGCCGCCACCGCCGCCGCCCGAAGAGGCAGCGCGGGTGACCTGAGCGGTCGCGTAGCGGAGCGAGGGGCCGATCTCGTCGACCTCCAGCTCGATCGAGGTGCGGTTGTTGCCCTCGCGGTCCTGGTACGAACGCTGCTTCAGGCGACCGGTCGCGATGACACGGGAACCCTTCGTCAGCGAACCGGCGACGTGCTCGGCGAATTCGCGCCACACCGAGGCACGCAGGAAGAGCGCCTCGCCGTCCTTCCACTCGTTCGCCTGACGGTCGAACGTGCGGGGAGTCGACGCGATCGTGAAGTTCGCCACCGGCAGGCCGTTCTGCGTGTACCGCAGCTCGGGGTCAGCCGTGAGGTTGCCCACGACGGTGATGACGGTTTCGCCGGCCATCGTCGTTACTTCGCAGCCTTCTCGGCGGACTCGACCTTGCGGGGAGCGGCAGCCTTGCGAGCAGCCTTCTCCTCGGAGCGCTTCGCCTCGGCGGCGACCTGAGCGATGGCCTCCTCCGCGCGGAGGACCTTGGTACGCATGATCTGCTCGCTCAGCTTCAGCTGGCGGTCGAGCTCCTGCGTGGCCTCGCTCGTGGCGATGAAGTCCACGACGGCGTAGATGCCCTCGTTCTTCTTCTTGATCTCGTAGGCCAGACGACGGCGGCCCCAGACATCGACCTTCTCGATGGTTCCCCCATCGTTGGTGATGACCTTGAGGAACCCGTCGAGCTTCGGAGCGACCTGGCGCTCGTCGATCTCGGGGTCGAAGATGACCATGAGTTGGTACTGGTGCGTCACTAACCCACCTCCTTCGGACTAGAACGGCTGACGGGCATTTCCCGGCAGCAGGAGGGTGTGTTGCACGTCGTCTCGGGCTTACACGCGCATGGGCGTCGCCAGACAACCTTCGTAGTCTAACGGATGCCACTGCCCGGGGGGAATCGAACCTCTCTGGGCCCGTCGGGGTGTGGGGCGAGCGGTGCGGGTCCCGGGGCCGGAACGCCGGCGCTCGGTAGCGTGGAGGCGACGACGGAAGGCGGAGCGCATGGCCCTCGACACTTCGGCCCTCACGGGTCCGGTCGACCGCGCCGAGGTGCGCGCGTTCACGGCCCGACTGCGGCGCGAGGGGAAGCTCACGAGCATCGTCCTCACGGTGGTCGGGTTCGTCGTGGTGGGCAGCATCCTGCTGCTCTCGGCGACGCTGCTGGCCGCGGTGGTGAGCTTCGGACTGCTCGCGGACGCCGACGGCCGGCCGAGCCCGATCGGCATCCTCTTCCTCCTGGTGTTCGTCGCGGCGGTGCTCTCCGTCGGATATGCGCTGGGGAAGCTGCTCCACGGGCGAGCCGAGCACCGCTACCGGCTCGCGCGCTTCGCCGAAGCCAACGGCATGTCGTGGACCCCGACGGTCTCGAACCCCGGCCTGCCCGGCATGATCTTCAGCGAAGGACGCGACCGCGAGGCGACCGACGTCGTGCGCGGACCGCTCCCCGGCGGCGTCGAGATCGGCAACTACACCTACAAGACCGGGTCGGGCAAGAACGAGCAGACGCACAAATGGGCGTACGTCGAGATCCGGCTCGACACGCCGCTGCCCCACATCGTCCTGGATGCCGTGGGCAACAACGGCCTGTTCGGCGGGTCCAACCTCCCGGCGATGTTCAGCCGCGATCAGCGTCTGAGCCTCGAGGGCGACTTCGACCGGTACTTCGCGCTGTACTGCCCGAAGGGCTATGAGCGCGACGCCCTGTACCTGTTCACCCCCGACGTCATGGCGCGGTTCGTCGACAACGCCGCCGCCCTCGACGTCGAGATCGTCGACGACCGCCTGTTCCTCTATGCCCGGCGCGAACTCTCGACCCTCGATCCCGCCGTGTGGGAGTGGATCTTCGGCACGGTGGATGCCATCGACGACAAGCTCGCGCAGTGGGCGCGGTGGCGCGACGAGCGGCTCACCGCTGACGCCGCACCCGCCGCCTCGGGCATTCCGCTCCTCACTCCCCCGCCCGCCGGCGTCGCCCGGGAGGGACGCCGGCTGCGCCGCGGCTTCTCGTGGATCGGAGCGGTGATCGCGGTGCTCGCGATCGGCTGGTGGCTGTTCTCGGTCGTCGTGGACATCATCGTCGGCTGACCGCGGAGCGGTCGGTGACGCGCGGCGCGCGCCGAACTCCTGAGATCCGGGCGGCCGCTGGTCGGCGGCCTGGGCCGAACTCCTGACTTTTCGCCGGTAGACGGCTTTCGCCACGGCATCCGGCGACTGAGGCATCGGATTTCAGGAGTTCGGCCGCGGGCAACCCGCCATCGACGTCTCGGAACTCAGGAGTTTGGCGCGCACTCCCGCCCCGGCCGGACTCGCCGCTGCACTCAGTGCGCCGACCAGCCGCCGTCCATCGTGTAGCTCGCGCCGGTGACCATCCCGGCATCCGGGCCCGCGAGCCACAGCGCCAGCGACGCGACCTCCGACGGCTCGACGAGCCGCTTGATCGCGGCATCCGTCAGCAGCACCTTCTCGAGCACTTCCGCTTCAGGGATGCCATGCGCCCGCGCCTGATCGGCGATCTGTTTCTCGACGAGCGGCGATCGCACGTATCCGGGGTCGATGCACACGCTCGTGACGCCGCGCGGTCCACCCTCGAGCGCCGTGGTCTTCGACAGACCCTCGAGACCGTGCTTTGCGGTGACGTACGCGGACTTATATGCCGATGCGCGTATGCCGTGAACACTCGACACGTTCAGCACCCGGCCGAGGCCGCGCTCGTACATGCCGGGCAGCGCCGCGCGAATGAGGAGGAACGGCGCTTCGAGCATCAGGCGCAGCATGAACGAAAACTGCTCGGGCGCGAACTGCTCGATCGGGCTCACGTGCTGGATGCCGGCGTTGTTGACCAGGATGTCGACGTCGAGGCTCAGGTCGGCCAGGGCCGCCGTGTCCGACAGGTCGACGGTCCAGGCGTGGCCGCCGATCTCGGCGGCGAGGGCCTGAGCACCCGCGCCGTTGAGATCGGCGACCGTCACCTCGGCACCGGCCCCGGCGAATGTCCGCGCGATCGCCGCGCCGATACCGCTGGCGCCCCCGGTGACGAGGGCGCGGCGCCCACTGAGGTCGATGCCCACTATTCCTACTTCCCTCGCGCCGCGTCGGCGGCGTCAATGGCGCGCAGCGAGATGCCGCGCGTTTCCTTCAGCGACAGCACGGCGACCGACGTGACGACGCACGCCACCACGATGTACATCGCGATCGGCAGCCACGAACCGAAGTCGCGCAACCACTGCGTCGCCAGAATCGGCGCCAGCGAACCGGCGAGGATCGCGGTCACCTGTGCTCCGAGCGAGACGCCCGAGTACCGCATGCGGGTGGGGAAGAGCTCGGCCATGACCGCGGGCTGCGGCGCATACATACCGGCGTGGAAGACCAGACCGATCGACACGGCCGCGACGATCACGACCGGGTTCAGCGTGTCGAACATCGGGAAGGCGAAGAACGCCCACGTCGCGCTGAGGATCGCGCCGGCGAGGTACACCGGCCGACGGCCGATGCGGTCGGCCAGGCGTCCGAGCGGCGGGATGACGGCGAAGTGGATGACATGGGCGATGAGCAGCGCGAGAAGGAGCTGACTCGTGTCGTAGGCGTGCACCGTCTTCAGGTAGACGATCGAGAAGCTGACGACGATGTAGTAGACGATGTTCTCCGCGAACCGGACGCCCATCGCTTGGACGACACCCTTGGGGTAGCGCCGCAGCACCTCGACGACGCCGAACGACGTGGCCTTCTCGTGCTCGACCTGCTTCTTGGCCTCGAGGAAGATCGGGGCCTCTTCGACGTGGGTGCGGATGTAGAAGCCGACGAGCACGATTACGGCCGAGAGCCAGAACGCGATGCGCCAGCCCCAGTCGAGGAACGCCGCGGGCGAGAGCACGAACGAGGTGATCAGCAGCACGGTCGTGGCCAGGAGGTTTCCGACCGGAACGGCCGCCTGCGGCCAGCTCGACCAGAATGCACGCGTGCGATCCGGGCTCTGCTCCGCGACGAGCAGCACGGCGCCACCCCACTCGCCGCCGACGGCGAAGCCCTGAATGAAGCGCAGGGCCACGAGCATCGCGGGCGCCCAGTATCCGACGGAGGCGAATCCCGGGAGGCATCCCATCAGGAACGTCGCCGCGCCGACGATGACGATCGTCGCCTGCAGCGTGGGCTTGCGGCCGAACCGGTCGCCGATCTGGCCGAACACGATGCCACCGAGCGGGCGGGCGACGAACCCGACCGCGTAGGTGACGAACGCCGCGATGATGCCGTCATAGGGGGATCCTGTCGACGGGAAGAAGAACGTGCCGAAGACCAGACTCGCGGCGGTGGCGTAGAGGAAGAACTCGTACCACTCGACGACGGTTCCGGCCATGGAGGCGGCGACAACGCGGCGGATTTTGCTCGTGGGGGCGGTGGGGGAGGCGCTGTGGTGCGCGGTGGTGGGGGATTCCATGCTGCTCCTTCGGTGTCGACGGTGACACCCGCGAGACAGTTTGCGGAGCCGCACACCATGCGGCAATGCCCAATGACGCGCGCCTAGTGTGCACAATTGCACACATGGATGCCACGAACGTCCGCGCCGACGACCTCCTGACGCTCCTCGCGGTCGCCCGCACCGGCCGGTACACCGCCGCAGCCCACGTGCGCGGCGTCGACCACACGACCGTCGCGCGGCGCATCGCCGCTCTCGAGGACGCGCTCGGTGGTCGCGTGGTCGTGGCCTCCTCGGGCCGCGGCTGGGAGCTGACAGCACTCGGACAGCACGCCGTCGAGACGGCCGGGCGGATCGAAGCCGCGATGTCGCGACTGTCCGGCGGGGGAGAGGAGCCCGACCCGGTGTCGGGGGTCGTGCGGATGTCGGCGACCGACGGCTTCAGCGCGTACGTGGCCGCTCCCGCCATTGCGGCACTGCGGCAGCGGCATCCGGAGCTCTCCGTCGAGATCGTGGCGACCCAGCGCCGCGCCGCCCTGCACCGGCCGGGGCTCGACCTGGAGGTGGTCGTCGGGGAGCCGCAGACCTCGCGCGGCGAGGCGACACGCCTCGGGAGCTACACCCTCGGCATGTACGCCTCGCGGGAGTACGTGGAACGCGAGGGCACGCCCCGCGACCTCGCCGAGCTCGAGCGACACCGGCTGGTGTACTTCGTCGACTCGATGCTGCAGGTGGAGGCACTCGACCTTCCGCGGCGGCTCGTTCCGCGCATGCGCGACGGCGTGACCTCGACCAATGTGTTCGTGCACGTGGAGGCGACACGCGTAGGTGCCGGAATCGGCATGCTTCCCTGTTTCGCCGCCGACCGGCACGACGATCTGGTGCGGCTGCTCCCGTCAGAGGTCAACGAGCGACTTCCCTATTGGATGATCGTGCGAGCGGACTCGTTGCGGATCCCCGCCGTCGCCGCGCTGGCGGAGGCACTACGAGACCAGACCGCGCGGGCACAGCAGATGCTCGACGGCGCGTAGCGCGTATTCCACACGAGGAATGCGCGGATCCGTACCGCACCGACAAGAGCTCGACGTTGTCGTCGAGGCTCCAGTCGGTGCGTTGCTCGATCGAGCTGATCACCAGGCCGCCACTGACGTTGGGGACCCAATAGGCGAATTTCAGCGGCTCGTGGATGGACGCGATGTCGGTCATGGGTGCTCCTCGGTGATCGGTTGCGGGCTACCGTCACACCGGCCGCGCGAGCGGTCAACGACATGTGACGGACCGTTTCTCCCCGTGACGACACACACCGGATGCCGGGTGAGGATGGATGCCATGACCTCCCCCCAGCGCGTGCGTTTCGGTTACTGGACCCCGATCTTCGGCGGGTGGTTGCGCAACGTCGACGACGAGCAGACGCCGGTGTCGTTCGCCCACATCGCCGAGATCGCGCGGGCCGCCGAGGAGGGCGGCTTCGACCTGACGCTCATTCCCGAGCTGAACCTCAACGACATCAAGGGCGTCGAGGCGCCGTCGCTCGACGCGTGGGCCGTGACCGCGGGGCTCGCGGCCGTGACCTCGAAGCTCGAGCTGCTGGCGGCGGTGCGACCCGGCTTCCACAACCCGTTCCACACGGCGAAGCAGGCCGCGACGATCGACGAGATCAGCGGCGGGCGCTTTACGCTCAACGTCGTGTCGGCGTGGTGGGCGGAGGAAGCGAAGCAGTACGACGGGCTCTTCAGCGCGCACGACGACCGGTACGCCCGCACGATCGAGTGGGTCGAGGTGCTCCGCGGCCTGTGGACGCAGACGCCGTTCGCGTACGAGGGGGAGTACTACCGCACCGAGGGCACGTTCCTGGAGCCGAAGCCGCGGGTGATCCCGCGCCTGTATGCCGGGGGAGAGAGCGAGGCGGGACGCACCGCGATCACGCGGTTCGCCGACGCCTACCTGACGCACGGCGGCACGCTCGACGAGCTGTCGACGAAGGTCGCCGACATGCGGCGTCGCCGCGCCGAGGCGGGGGCGACGCCGTTCGAGGCGTTCGGCATGGCGGCGTACGCGGTCGTGCGCGACACGGAAGACGAGGCGCAGGCCGAAATCGACCGCATCACCGACGTGCGCGGGGGAGCCGCCTACGGCTCGTACCAGGAGTTCGTGAGCAAGTCGAAGCTCGACACCCCCGTCGACCTCAAGGAGTACTCGGTGTCGAACCGCGGCCTCCGCCCGAACCTCGTCGGCACGCCCGACCAGGTCGCCGAGCGCGTCGTGGAGTTCGCGAACGTCGGCGTCTCGACCCTGCTGCTGCAGTTCTCGCCGCACCTGCCCGAACTGCAGCGGTTCGCCGCTGAGGTCATCCCGCGCGTGCGGCGGCTGGAGGCTCTGCGCGACGCATGAGGCGCGGGCGCTGCGCGGCTGCCCGGGCCACCGCGCGCCTACCCGGGCCCTTGAGTGTCCAAGACACGCGGATGGCGCGCCTCGGCATCCGCATGTCTCGGACACTCACCGTGGGCGCCAACATGCGCTCCTCGCCGCGAGCCCTGCAGGGTTAGCGTGGGCGGGTGGACGACATCCCCCAGCCGCCCCGCGACCTTGCCGACGATCTCGGTCCAGCGTCGGCCAAGCCCCTGCCTTCCGTTCCTCGGACCATTGACGACGAGTTCAGCAGGAGTGGCGCCCTCTCCGCCGCGACCATTGGGGCGGGCATCTTGCTGAGTGTGCCGATGGTGATCCTGGCGTTCCTCGCGGCGCTCGTCGTGCCTTTCGGTCCGGTGATCTGGTTCCTGTTCCCGATCGGCCTGACCGTGCTGGCCGGTATGGCACTGCGCAGTGCTCTCCGAGGCAACGCCGGCGCGGTCGCGACCGGTGCGAAGCGGCGTCCTGGCCTCGTCGTCCTGGCGTCTATCGCTCTCGCCGTCACGCTCGGTGTCTGGCTGATTCCCGTCGCCATCGGGCAATACCTCGCGGCGTCGTTTCCCTGAGTCGCGTGCCCGCAGCGATGTCCGCACGCGCACGCGGCCCGCGCGACCGCGACCCCGCCGCCTCAGCGCACGAGGGCCGGGGCGTCGTGCTCGAGCAGCGCCCCGAGCCAGCGGGCGATCTGCCGTGGACCGGAGCGAGGGGCGGATGCCTCGACGTCGGGGTTGTAGTTCGTGTTGGTGTTCACGTCGTAGGTGACGGTGCGGCCGTCGAGCGTCTCGATGAACTCGATGCCGGCGACACCGATGCCCTCGGCCGCGAGGAACGCGAGGTAGCGGTCGATGAGAGCCGGGTCGACGTCGTCGCGGAGGCGGAACATCGGCTCGGGCTCGACGCCGTCGGCGCCCGGGATCGCGCACGCCTCGGCCGGGCACAGCTCGAAGCTGCCCGCGCTCGTGTCGACGCGCACGGCGTAGACGAACTCGCCACCGACGAACTCGGCGCGCGTGATAAACGGCGAGCGCGCCACCAGCAGCTCTTGCAGCAGCGTGATGCCGTCGGGCGACGGCTCGAAGTCGGGGCCGGCGACCCAGGCGGCGAACTCGGCCTGCGAATCCCACCGGCGCACGCCGAGGCCCTTGCCCCCCTGGTTGTGCTTGCTGATGAAGGGCGCCTCGAACTCCTCGGCTTTCGCGGCCAACCCCGCAGTTCCGAAGACCGCGACCGTTCGCGGCACCTCGATGCCGGCATGACGCAGAGCCGCGTGCTGCGCGACCTTGCTGACCTCGAGCTCGAGCACGTCGGCGCCGTTCACGACCGTCCGGCCCCACGACGCGAGCCAGCGCAGCACCGCCCGACCGTACTCTTTGCTGTCACCGTGGTCGCGCGTGTGCGCCGAAGCGCTCAGTCGCGACCAGAACACGCCCTCGGGCGGCTCCACCGACAGGTCGATCGATCCCTCGGTGAGGAGCCATTCCGTCAGCGGAATACCTTCGGCCTCGAACGCCGCCTGGAACGGCGGAAGCCACTGGGGGTTCTCGTGGATGACATAGACGCTGCCCGACATGCTCGCCAGGCTAACCCGACCCCCCGACACACGGGCCGCCTTGCGTCACGCGGGGTCACTGGGGGAGTGGCATCCGAAATCTGTATCGTGGCAAGGCTGTACGACCGGAGAGGGATGCCATGACCGCCGAGTACCTCGATGCGAACCGCGCCAACTGGAACGAGCGCGCCACCCTGCATGCGGCCCGCGACGGGTCGGGTTACGGGGTTCAGCGGTATGTCGACGACCGTGAGGCCCTGTCGGACGTCGTGCGTTTCGACCAGACGCTGCTCGGCGACCTCACCGGCAAGCGCGCCGTGCACCTGCAGTGCCACATCGGCACGGACACGCTGTCGCTCGCACGCCTCGGCGCCCGGGTGACGGGCCTGGACTTCTCGGAGAACGCGGTCGAGGAGGCGCGACGTCTCGTCGCCGAGACAGGTGATGCCGTCGATTTCATCCAATCGGACGTTTCTCGCGCGACCGATGTGCTGCCGGCCGGTGAGTTCGACCTCGTCTACACGGGCATCGGGGCGCTCTGCTGGCTCCCGTCGATCACCGAGTGGGCGGGCGTCGTCGCAGACCTGCTGGCCCCGGGCGGAACCCTGCACATCCGCGAGGGGCACCCCATCCTGTGGTCGATGAATGAAACGCTGCCCGGGCTCACGCTCGCGTTCCCGTACTTCGAGCAGCCTGCGCCCCTGGAATGGGATGACGACAGTACGTACGTCGAGGTGTCGGCACCGCTGCAGTCCACGCGGACGTACGAGTGGAACCGCGGACTCGGCGAGATCGTGACGGCATTGCTCGATCGGGGCCTACGGATCGACGCCCTCATCGAGCACGACATCGTGCCGTGGGAGGCGCTCCCCGGCCGCATGACCCTGCGCCCGGACGGCGAGTACGCCCTCACCGAGCAGCCGTCGGTCATGCCGCTGAGCTACACGATCCGGGCTTCGAAGCCGGTCTGACCCCTGACGAACGTCACCCCGACAACGTGACCCCCGCCCCAGGCACGGGCCCCGCCGCCGCGCCACGATGAGGACATGACCTCCTCTACCCCCGGCCCCGCCGCGATCGACGCGCGGGGCGTCGTCAAGAGTTTCGGCTCGGTACACGCCGTCCGCGGCGTGGACCTGCGCGTGCAGCCCGGCGAGATCGTGGCGTTCCTCGGCCCGAACGGCGCCGGCAAGACCACGACGATCGACATGATCCTCGGGCTCACCAGCGCTGACTCCGGCTCCATCGAGGTGTTCGGCAACACGCCCCGTGGCGCCGTCTCGCGCGGCCTCGTCTCGGCCGTGCTCCAGAGCGGTGGGCTACTGAAAGACCTGACCGTGCGCGAAACCGTGGAGCTGACGGCGAGCCTGTTCGCCGAGAAGCGTCCCGTCGATGAGGCGTTGGAGCGGGCTGGCATCCGGGATCTGGCGAACCGCCGCGTGGGCCTGTGCTCGGGGGGTGAGCAGCAGCGGCTGCGGTTCGCGATGGCGCTCGTGAGCGATCCGGCGCTGCTGATCCTCGACGAGCCGACCACCGGCATGGATGTCGAGGCGCGGCGGTCGTTCTGGAGCGCGATCCGAGCGGATGCCGCCCGCGGACGCACCGTCATGTTCGCGACGCACTACCTCGACGAGGCCGACGAATACGCCGACCGCATCGTGCTGATGAGCCGCGGGCAGATCGTCGCCGACGGCTCGACGGCCGAGATCAAGAACCTCGTCTCGGGGCGGGTCGTGCACGCGACGATCCCGGATGCCGATCTCGCGGCGTTGGCGTCGCTCCCGGGCGTCGACTCGGTCGAGGCCTCCGGCGAGCGCGTCACGCTCCACACGCGCGACTCCGATGCGCTCGCGAAGCACCTGCTCACCGCCACCGCCGCGCGCGATCTGGAGATCACCGCGCAGAACCTCGAGAGCGTGTTCGTCGCTCTGACCATCGACTCCCCGGCATCCGCCGACGCTGCGAACGGAGCACTCCGATGACCGCCATCCGCCTCGATCGCCCCACGCCCGTCCTGGGCGGGTTCACCCTGACGTATCTGCGGATCGAGCTGGTGCGGAAACTCCGCAACCCGCGCGCGCTGTTCTTCACGGTGGCGTTCCCGGTGCTGATGTTCTTCATCGTCGGGTACCAGTGGCTCGACGAACCGCTGACGAGCGTTCCGTTGGCCGACGGGGGAGTGTCGGTGGCCGCACACATCATGGTGTCGATGGCAATGTACGGCGCGATGATGTCGGCGACTCAGACGGGCGCCGCGGTCGCGGTCGAGCGCGCGCAGGGCTGGACGCGGCAGCTGCGACTCACACCGCTCAGCCCGGTGGTCAACGTGATCATCAAGCTCGCGGCGGGCATGGTGTTCGGACTCGTCGCCGTGGTCGCGACCTATGTGGCGGCATCCTTCTCGGGGGTCGAGTTGTCGGTCGACCAGTGGATCGTGACGGGGCTGGCCGCGTGGCTGCTGGCCGGGGCGGTGTTCACGACGCTCGGGCTGATGGTGGGGTACATGGTTCCGGGCGAGAACGTCGCGCAGGTCACGAGCCTCGCGGTAGTGCTGATGTCGTTCCTCGGCGGGCTGTTCTACCCGCTGTCGTCGATGCCCGACTTCCTGCAGACGATCGGCAAGCTCACGCCCGTGTACGGCATCGCGCAGCTCGCGCGTGCGCCGTTGACGGGGGATGCCTTCGACCTCGGCGCCCTGATCAACGCGGTGGTGTGGATGGCGGTGTTCGTCGTGGGAACGGTGATCTACTTCCGCCGCGATACCCGGCGGTCGTGAGCCGCCCTATCGTGAACGACATGAGCGTGACGACCGGCCCGGGGCGCATGCGCGCTCGGGGCCTCGGTCGCTTCCTGCGGCAGGTACCCGCGCCCGGCCTCGGTCCGAGCGATCGCGGCTGGTTCATCGGCGCGGGGCTCTCGCTCGTCTGGACGTTCCCGACGCTGCTCTCGCTGTGGGAGCTTCACGACGTCTGGGCCGGGGTGGTCGGGTCGGGCATCGTGCTCGTCTTCGGCGCGGTGTTCGTGCTCGCGGTGCCGATGATGCGTCTCACGCCGCACCGCTTCGCGCGGCTGGTGCCCGCTGGCATCCTGTTCGCGATCAGCCTGGTGCTGGTGCCGTGGCTGGGCACCGACGTCCGCTGGATGTGGACGTTCGTCGGTGTCGCCATCGCCGTGTCGCGCCTCGGGTGGGCCGTGGTGCTGTCGCTCGTGCTGGCCCTCGCGGCGCTGTCGTTCGCCGTGGGCGTGGGGGCGGGCACGGATATTTTCCTCAACGTCTTGAACGCCGCCGTCATCGTGTCGGCGTCGATCACGATGTTCTCGTTCTTCAGCAACATCGCCACGCTCGAGAAGCTCCGCACCGCCCAGGAGCAGGTGGCCGAGCTCGCCGCCGAGCGTGAGCGAGGGAGGGTCGCGCGCGACGTACACGACATCCTCGGCCACTCGCTGACCGTGATCACGGTGAAGGCCGAGCTGGCCGGACGACTGATGGATGCCGGCTCCCCCGCGGCCCGCGACGAAATCGCGCAGATCGAGCAGCTGTCTCGCGGTGCGCTGGCCGACGTGCGCGCGACGGTGCACGGGTATCGCGGCGTGAGCATCAGCGGCGAGCTCGCGGCCGCGCGGGCGGCGCTGGAGAGCGCCGGGGTGACCGCGGAGCTGCCCGGGTCGACGGAGCAGGTGCCGTCGGACCGACGCGAGCTTGCGGGCTGGGTGGTGCGCGAGGCGGTGACGAACGTGGTGCGGCACGCGGGGGCTTCTTTGTGTCGGGTTTCGCTGGATTCTCGGTCGGTGGAGGTCGCGGACGATGGGCGCGGGCCTTCCGGGTCTTTGTCTTCCGGCTCCGGCCTCGCCGGGTTACGCGAGCGCGTCGAGACCGCGGGCGGCCGCATGACCGTGGGGCGCAGCGACCTCGGCGGATTCCGTGTGAGGGTGACGTGGTGATCCGCCTGCTCATCGCCGACGATCAGGCGCTCGTGCGCGGCGCCCTCGCCGCCCTGCTCGGTCTGGAGCCCGACATCGAGGTCGTCGCCCAGGTCGGCCGCGGCGACGAGGTGGTCGAGGCCGCCCGCACCTCGGGCGCGACGGTGGCGCTGCTCGACATCGAGATGCCCGGCATCGACGGCATCGCCGCCGCGGCTCAGCTACGTGCGGAGAACCCCGGATGCCGCGCCCTCATCGTCACGACCTTCGGCCGGCCGGGATATCTGGCGCGGGCCATGCAGGCCGGGGCGTCGGGGTTCGTCGTCAAGGACACCCCCGCGGCAGAGCTGGCGGATGCGGTGCGGCGGGTGTCTGCCGGGCTGCGGGTCGTGGATCCTGCGTTGGCCGCGGAGTCACTCGCGCAGGGGGACTCACCGCTGACGGAGCGGGAGACGGACGTTCTGGCCGCGGCCCGTTCGGGTGGCTCGATCGCGGATATTGCGCGGATGGTGCATCTGTCGGAGGGGACAGTGAAGAATCACCTGTCCAGCGCGATTGGGAAGACCGGGGGACGGAATCGGGCGGATGCGGTGAGGGTGGCGGTGGAGCGGGGGTGGCTCTAAGCCGACGCTCAGTGCAACCTCACTAACCCCGTGGGGGAAGCGGCCGTGTCCTCCCTGTGGCGGACACAACCCAGCTTCGGGTGGATTTCGCGGCGCATACGCGTGCGTGCATGCTCATGCTTCTTAGTGTTCCTTAGCGGCCACGGCATCGGAGCACGAGATCAACTCGCCATTCTGCTCTCGCTTCCGCGGCGCAGAGAGGTGAATCACATGACAAGCGAACCCGTATCCCCGCGAGCGCGGCTCTACAGGCATCTGACCGTGGCGGCAATAGCCTGTTGCGTCGTCGCCTGGTCGGCGGTGCCGGCTTCGGCAATCGAGCCCACCAGCGTCATCGACGCTTCTGAGGTTGCGACCCTCGTCTCGGACGCCGCCCCGGATCTCATTGAACCGGCGCCTGCCGTCGAGACTGGAAGTTCCTTCGAGGCAGGCGCCCTCGGTACGGACACGAGTATCCCCGTCACTCCTGATGACCCCATCGAAGTGTCGACGACGGTCGGAGGGAGAGAACTTTCGGCCGGCATCACGCTGCCGGAAGGACTCGACCTCAGCCGAGCAGAGGCGGCCAATGACGGGACCGTCGTCTACACGAGCGACAACGACGCGAGCGTCGCAGTTCAAGCGTTGGAGACCGGCGACACCCGCGTGCACACCGTGATTCCTGATCGCCACGCGACGCACGAGGCAGAGTTCGGAATGGACGGTTTCCGGGCCGTCGTCGATACAACGGGCAACGCGGCGTTCGTCCAGGACAGCCGTGAAGGAGTCGCCGTTCCCATTGACGCCCCCTGGGCAACGGACGCGAGCGGCGCGCCCGTTCCTACGCACTATGAGGTTCGCGGTGATCGACTCGTCCAGATCGTCTCTCCGACGGATGCCACCATCTACCCAATCGTCGCCGATCCAACCTGGGGCTGGCGGAATGCGACATGGGGGCTCACGCTCACTCGCTCGGAAACGGCGAACATCAAGGACTACGCGGGCGCCTCATCGTTCTGCGCCGCCTTGGTGAAGGACAAGCGGCTCGTGCTCGCATGCGGGCTGTGGTCGGGATATCTGCAGGTGCAGGCCGCTACGGCGAACAACCTGCGCCCGAAGGGGTGCTTGCACATCGTCGTAGCGCCGCTGCCCGGTGCAATTTCACACACCTATTGCTGAGGCGGAAGATGGAACACGTTCTCACGTTGCTCCGCGAGCCCGTGGTGGTGTGCATACTCGCCGCCGTGATCGGTGTCGGAGCCGGGTTGGGATACGAGCTCCGGAGTCCGCGTGCCCTCGCGGGAGCGGCGGCAGCGGCGGCTGTCGCCAGCGCCCTCATCTCGTCGCTCGCCAGCGAGGCGACGCTCGCCGCGCCGGCCTTGATTGTCGGCTTCGCGATCACAGCGATGATCCGCGATCGGGTCGGGCGCAAGATGGCCGATCGGCACGCGAACGAAGTCGCTGCTCGGCCTTCGGGGGCACTACCCACCGACCTGTCGCGCGACTGAAAATCGTTAGGTCACGGGTTCGACGCCCGTCGGAGCCACACGGGTGATCATTACGTCACCCTAGAAACCCTCGCGGAGCTTCTATCCGCGGGGGTTTTGCTTTGCCCTGATCAGCGCCGGTTTTCGTAGTGAGGGCGTGATGCTGCGCCGCCCGGTCGTTGAGCGAGCGCATCGAGAACAGACGCACCGATCGGATGCGGCCAACGTCGGCTTTCCGAGGCCTTGGGCCGGGAATGGGCCGGGAGCACGGAGATTTCGAGCGGTTCGCGTTGGTCGCTCCCCACCGCACCGGCTCCGCGCGACTCATACTCTCGCCGTGACCACCTCTAGCGTTTGGGACAAAAGCGCGTCAATTAGCGCCCTGTCCCGATCGAGATCGGCTCCGCGCCTCAGAATCAACTCGTTCGGGCTGATGGAGGCGACCGCAAGCTGCGCTGCCGCAATCTGAACGAAGTCGTCGTAGCGCCGTCGATGCTGCGCGCTGAGGGATTGCCACTCAATCGCATCGGCACCAAGCTGGCCCTCCCAGCGGCTAAGCGCGTGCCCTGCATGCACCGCGATGTAATCCAGGATCATTGTTGCCCGAGGGATGAACTCCGTCACGGCGAGGACACCTGGTTGGGTCCTCCTCATGGTGGCGGCCACATTATCTGCGTCAGCTGCGAGCTCCAGTTGCCGCTTGCGATTCCGTACCGCTACTCCCGTCAGCTTGCCCAGCAGCTCACCGGTGACCTTTCCAATGCGAACGGCGATATCAACCGCGACCGCGGCAGGGGTGGCAGACTCGCTCATGCGCATCGCTGCGCCGAGGCCACTGATCGCTGCCGTGCCGCTCGTTCCCGCGAGAATAGTCGCGCCCGTCGTGACAGCGCCGCGCTTCACCTCTTCCACGAACGACGCGTACCAGGCGTCACCCGACTCATCAAACACGGATGACCTGGCAGATCGAGCGAGCGTCGTCGCAACGCCGATTCGCGTGAACAGGAGTTGGTAGGTGGATTCAGCCGCGGGGCCGTCGCCGCCGACGAGACCAAGCGGCACGAGTTCGGCTAGGTCCGGCACCGAGGTACCTTCCACTCGCGCAGCGATGTGGCAGAACCTTGCCAGGAAGTCACTCGCTGCCCGATCACGAGCGTCGCAAAATTCGTCCAAGGTCGTGAGGAGCTTCGTCCTGCGGTCACTCTCGCGACTGATCTCAGCGACTCGGTCCTCGATAGCGTCGCCTCTATCCCCCGCGTCCATCGATGCGCCGGTCTTGACTTTGGCGAGGTTCAACAGCTCGTCCGGGCCGACGTCGAGCACACGAGCGATCTCCAGTAGACGAGCTTGAGGGGGATTCAAGTTCCCGTTCTCAATGCGCGAGATCGTGACGCCCGCTCCACCGCGATATCCAACGCGACGACCTAATTCCTCTTGTGTCCAGCCGCGCTTATCTCGCAGTTCCTGAATGACGCTCCCGAGGGCTTCTAGCGAGTAGCTGACCATGGGGCCAGTCTAGCGTCGAAAAGTCGAGGATGTGTTGCGCTGTTAGCGTTTAGCATGCTAACTTTGCGTCCAGCTGACTAAACCTGCAGTTCGCCTCATGAAAGGGAAGATTATGAACATGGACACAGCAACCCAGAGCGCGTCGTCAAGCTGGCGTGTGCCGGTTGGCTTGGCGCTCGTCGCCGCAGGCGCAGGCCTCCTGGTCACCATCCCAGGCGTGCATGACTTTTGCGCCCGCGCTTTGAAAAGCGATGCCGCCCAGCAGCTGCTTGGCGATATCGCCGCTGCCTCAGGTCGACGCGGAATGGATGCCGCTCTGAACCTCGCACGGTGACGGTGACGGTGACGGTGACGGCGTGCGGCGTGCGGCGTGCTTCCAACGTCGGGTCACGTTCGCTCCGCTTTCGGGATAGTGCCCGCGAATACGGCAGTTAGCCGATCGGGGCGTGAGGAACGAACTGGTGACAGGTGTGGTTTAGGCCGCGAGGGTGAGCGGCTCGGTTAGCTTGGCTTCGAACTCGATGGGCGTCAACCCGCCGAGGGTGTCCTGGGCTCGCTGCCGGTGATACTTCCGCTCGATCCAGACGACGATCGCGAGGCGTAGTTCCTGCCGCGTCGTCCACCGCTGCTGGTTGAGCACGTTCGTTTGCAGCAGCGACCAGAAGCTCTCCATGGCCGCGTTGTCTCCGGCGGCGCCGACGCGGCCCATGGATCCGACCATGTCGTGACGGCGTAGCTCACGGGCCATTGCCCTGCTGCGAAATTGGCTGCCCCTATCGGCATGCAGGATGCACCCGGCGACCTCGCTGCGGCGGGCGACGGCGTTTCGGACGGCGTCGACGGCGAGCTTCGCGGTCATCCGATCGGAGATCGAGTATCCGACGATCCGGTTGGAGAATACGTCTTTGATCGCGCAGCAGTAGAGCTTGCCTTCGCTCGTCCAATGCTCCGTGATGTCCGTGAGCCAGACCCGGTTCGGGGCGTCGGCGCGGAATACCCGTTTCACGTGGTCGTCGAACACGGGCGGGCCGGCCTTCTTGCTCTTCCCGCGTCGCCGGCGTTGCGCGGACGAGAGGATCCCGGCCTGCGAGCACAGCTTCCACGCCGTGCGCCGGCTCATCCGCCACCCGGCCCGGCGTGCTTCGTCGGCCAGGTACCGGTAGCCGAACGTCGGGTCTTCAGTGTGAGCATCATGCAGGGCGTTGATGCGGTACGCACGGAGAACATCCGAGTCGCGGACCGGGTCGTTGCGCCACCGGTAGTAGGGCTGGCGAGCGAGCTTGAGGACCCGGCACGACACCGTCACGGGGATCCCCGCGTCGGCGAGCTCCGATACGAGCGGGTACGTCATTTTGGGGAGCCACCCAGTTTCAGGTTCGCCTGCGACAGATACGCCGCCGCACGCCTGAGGACCTCGTTCTCCTGCTCGAGCAACCGGATCCGCTTCTTCAACTCGCGCGCTTCCGCCGCGTCCGCGGCGGTCTGGCCGGGACGGTTGCCTTCCTCGATATCGGCTTGGCGGAGCCAGTTCTGCAACGTCGCCTCGCTGATCCCGAAATCGGTGGCGATCTGCTTGATGGTGACGCCGCTCTCACGGCGACGAGCGACCGCGACAACGTCCTCGCGGAACTCTCTGGGATAGGGACCGGGCATGATGACATCCTCCCCGTCAGCGCCTCCCGGCACTAACGATCAGCTGTCACCGATCCGTTCCTCACGCCCTGACGTGCGGACGGGCGAGCCGGCGCGTCGTTATGAGCACGAGAGTCCGGGGTCTCTGATCCACGTCGATGTGAAGAAGCTTGGCAACATCCCCATCGGCGGTGGCTGGCGATTCGTCGGCCGAGCCCAAGGCATGAAGAACCGTGCGGCGACGGAACCGAACCGACGCAAGGGCAAAAACAGAGACCCGCTGATCGGCCACGCGTTCGTGCACACCGTCATCGACGATCACTCCCGCGTTGCCTACGCCGAGATCCATGACGACGAACGAGCTGACACCGCGATCGGCGTGCTGCGCCGAGCGGTCTCGTGGTTCGCCGACCACGGCGTGACCATCGAGCGAGTGCTCTCCGACAACGGATCGGCCTACCGGTCGCACGCCTGGCGGCACGCCTGCAACAACCTCGGGATCACGCCGAAGTTCACTCGGCCACGACGCCCGCAGACCAATGGCAAGATCGAGCGTTTCCACCGCACCCTGGCAGACGGCTGGGCCTACTCGAAGCACTACAACTCCGAGTCAGCGCGCCGGGCCGCGCTGCCCGCCTGGTTGCACTTCTACAATCACCACAGGCCCCACACCGCCATCGGCAAGCTCCCGCCCATCAGCCGGATCTCAAACAACCTGCCTGGGCACAACATCTAGCCCCGCGGCAACACCGAGCGGACGGGCCCACCAGTGTCGGCACGTCACGGACGCTCAGGGTCACCAACGTTTCGTCGGCGGCCCGCGCAGTCGAGAAACTATCGCCGCGTGTCCTGCACCACACTCGGGTTGAT
Organism: Microbacterium sp. ZW3a; assembly: GCF_057167165.1. Lineage (NCBI taxonomy): Bacteria > Bacillati > Actinomycetota > Actinomycetes > Micrococcales > Microbacteriaceae > Microbacterium > Microbacterium sp. ZW3a. The sequence continues at coordinate 3,231,371 of NZ_CM169903.1, forward strand.
CGTGGCGAATGTCAGCTCCCCCAGTAGAATCGGGCGCGAGACGGCAGCAAACAGGAGGCTACGATGGCGCGCGCGGACCTACTGCTTGACCTCGTCCAGGCAGAGCGCCACGGAGATCGGGAGCGTTTTCGCGCGCTTGTCGAAGCCGTGATTGCAGAAGAGCGCGCGAACCAGCACCACCTGCTCGCGGATCGCCTGTCGGAAGTCATAACGACCTCTGGGCAGGGTATTTCTCGCGATGACAAGAGCAACGCAGTTCGTGATCTTCTTCACGAGGTCGTCCCCCAGCGCCGTCTGTCGGATCTCGATCTCGCACTCGTTCCCGAGCGCACCGTGAGCGAACTCATCGAAGAGCAGAAGCGAGCTGATCTCCTCAGAAGCTATGGGATTGAGCCTCGAAATCGTCTGCTTCTTTCAGGCCCACCTGGCAACGGAAAGACAAGCGTCGCGGAAGCGATCGCATCCGAGTTGATGCTTCCCTTCTACGTCGTTCGCTACGAAGGAATCGTTTCCAGCTTCCTCGGTGAAACTGCCGCTCGCCTCGACTCAGCTTTCGAATTTGCCCGCACTCGACGTTGCGTGTTGTTCTTCGACGAGCTGGACACGATCGCGAAAGAGCGAGCTGACGAGCACGAGACGGGCGAAATCAAACGAGTGGTCTCGACACTCTTGCTGCAGATCGACCGACTGCCAGCCCATGTCATCCTCGTCGGAGCAACGAACCACAGCGAGTTGCTGGACCGCGCAGCCTGGCGCCGCTTCCAGATCAGAGTGGATCTCGAAGTACCTAGTCGCGCTCGAGCAACGAAATTTCTCGAGCGCCTCGCCGCACGATTCGGTGGCGATCTCGGATTCACGCCGCGGACCCTCGCGGACAAGTTGGCTGGCGCCAGCTACGCGGAACTAGAAGAATTTGCGCTCGACGTGCGCCGTCGAGCAGTTCTAGCGTTACCTGAGCCGAATCTGCGCGCCATCGTGCAGGAGCGACTTGAACACCGGCGCGTACAGGCCTCTGAATGAGCGGAGAGCCGTACCCGGTACTTGCACTGCCCTCGCCGCGAGTTGGTAACCGCGGACGTCAGTCACCATCGGTTCCACCGCGGGTCGTCGGGCCAGGGAGCACAGCCCAGGGCGCGCGGCTCGCACCCAAATTTCGTGAACTGTCGGAGGCGTTCGAGCATCGTCGTGCGGAGCTGACCGCGGACGTGGCAGACGAGATCGACCCAGAACTTGTCGTGGTGTTCGACCTCGCCGGCAGCGTGCAGGACTTCAAGAACGCGATCGCTCACATCGATGGTCTCGAGTTCTTGGCCGAGCTCCCTGAGGACGAAACCGATGCAGACGACGACTTTCACATGTCGTCGTCGGGCGAGGACCGCCCCGACGATAAGGTCGGCCGATCGCTCTACCTTGTGATGTCCAATAGCGAGGCTGTACGCCAGCTTGTTCGACTGTTCGATCAGTGGGTCACAGAGCCAGACATGGTCTTCGATCGTGGCCTGGCCAAATTCCGATCCGCTTTCAGCCAGCTCCGCACCATTCGGCGGTGGGGACCTGAGGACCGCATCCGCGAGACCGGCCTGCTCGATGCGTGGCGCGAAAGGCTCGAGGTTGTAGGTCAGTCGAGTAGCCCGGTTCGGGTCGAGGTCGAGCTTTGGTACCGGCAAGACTCAGCAAATCGTCGCGAGGCGGACGCTCACGTTCGAGCGATCATTGCTGACTCGGGCGGACGGATCGTTAGTTCCGCCGAGATCCCCGAGATCGGATACCACGCCATCCTCGCGGAGTTGCCGTCGCAGGAGGTTGAGTCCGTGCTCCGCGATGGAGCGGGCGCGATTCGGCTGCTCGGCATGGATGATGTGATGTTCGTCTCCCCGTTCGAGCCGATGAGCGTCGGGCCGGCGGAGGCGGAGGCCGGACCGATCACCGTCAGACCCGAGCCCGCCCCGACGCAGGCGCTACCTCGCATTGCGCTGCTAGATGGATTGCCGGTTGAGAACCACACCGTCCTTCAGGGGCGACTGATCGTAGATGATCCCGACGATCTCACTCAGGCCTACTCTTTGTCTGCCAGGCACCACGGCACCTCGATGGCTTCGCTAATACTCCACGGCGATCTATCGAACTCATCTGGCCCGCTGGACCGACCCTTGTACGTCCGGCCGATCCTGCGACCACACGAGTTCCTTTCCAACAGCGAGCGGGTCGTCGGCGACGTGCTGTTTCCTGATCTACTGCACCGAGCCGTCAAACGTGTCATCGAAGGCGAGAACGGCCGACCCGCTGCGGCGCCGAGTGTCCGCGTCTTCAACCTCTCCATCGGAGCCGAAACTCGGGCATTTGTCCGCCGCATGAGCGCCGCTGGCAGGCTGCTCGACTGGCTTTCGCTTGAGTACAACGTTCTGTTTGTCGTGAGCGCCGGTAACCATCCGCATGAGTTGACGATTACCGCTGAAGACGCACAGGATCTAGATCGGGTCAGAGCGGAAGCGCTGAGATCAGCGAAGGCGTCCGCCCGCGTTCGTGGAATTCTCCCACCAGGCGACTCGCTAAACGCACTGACGGTCGGTGCCACGCACGCGGACGGCGCCGGCGACATCGACGTTCCCGCGACCGCATGGGACCTTGCAATCGCGGGCCTCCCGGCCTTCTACGGAGGCGTAGGCCCGGGAGTTGGTCGATCCGTGAAGCCCGAAATTCACCACACCGGCGGACGGGCACTCTACGCGAGACCAGTTCAGGTTCCCGGAGAAAACGAGCAGCGGGTGAGAATCATCCCATCACGCGCCACCGGTCCGGGGGTGAAGGTCGCCGCACCAGGAGTCGGCGGAAGCCTCGACAACTCCGTCTTTACGTTTGGCACGAGCAACGCGACCGCACTCATTACCCGTGAAGCAAGCCTGTTGTTCGACCTGCTGGAGGAAGGTGCGTCGACGGGCGACCCGGCATTCCCCGATGCGCTCTACCATCCGGTCCTCGTGAAGGCGCTCCTGGTACACGCAAGCGAGTGGGGGGACGGCAACTCGCAGCTTCGGCGCGTCCTGAGTATGGACGCCCTCAAGGCGCGGAAGGAACTCACCGCACTCCTGGGATACGGCGTCCTCAACTCGGACCGAATCGACCGCGACCTCGCCCAAAGAGCGACACTCATCGCGGGCGGCTCCATCGAACGAGATCAGCGCCACACGTACGACATTCCTCTCCCACCCTCGCTTCGACGCCAAGCCGAATGGCACCGGCTGACCGTGACGCTCGCCTACTTCGCGCCCACCTCTGGAGCCCTCACCCGATATCGCGGAACCAAGGTCTTCTTCGATGCGCCGGAGAAGCGGTTCGCTCTTGGCGACCGACGCGAAGCGGACTATCACGCCGCGCGCCGTGGGTCATGTCAACACGAAATCATCGAAGGCGACCGCGCACTTGTTTTCACCGATGATGAGTCGCTCACCTTGCACATCGATTGCATGAAGGATGGCGCGACGCTCCGCCGCGGAAAATCGGTCAGGTATGGACTGGTTGTGTCGATTGAAACCCGGGTGGGCAGCACGGTGGCCGTACACGATGAGGTTCGCGCAGGACTGCGGACTCGGGTTGCCACTGAGGTCAGGGGACGCGTCGGTACCTGAGACCGTGGTTGCGGGCCGGTCCCGGGCCGGGAACTCGGCTAGAACCATCGAGTGAATCGGCCTGACTTTCGTTCCGTTCTTCAAGCAAGGATGGAACTCGATGAACAGGAAGTACTCGCCGGAGATGCGTGAGCGGGCGTTGCGGATGCTCGCGGAGACGCGACCGTCGCACCTGACGTTGATGAGCGCCGCGCGGCATGTGGCGGGGCTGTTGGGGATGAGCCCGGAGACGTTGCGGTTGTGGCAACGTCAAGCGGAGGTGGATGCGGGCGCTAAGCCTGGGGTCACGACCGAAGCAGCGCAGCGCATCAAGCAGCTCGAGAAGGAGGTCTCGGAGTTGCGGAAGGCGAATGAGATCCTCAAGGCTGCGAGCGTGTTTTTCGCGAAGGAGCTCGACCGCCCCTGACCGCGATGGTCCGGTTCATCAACGAGTACCGGGATCGTTTCGGGGTCGAGCTCATCTGCCGGGTTCTCCGACCCGCAGTCCAGGGATTCCTCACCTCCCGCGGCTACCGCGCCGCCCTCGTTCGAGCGCCGTCGGCCCGGCAGCTGAAAGATGAGCTGCTGGCACCGGAGGTCGCGCGGTTGCATGCGGAGAACTACGGCGTCTACGGGCGCCGGAAGATGCATGCCCTCATGCGCCGGCAAGGGTGGGAGATCGGTCGCGACCAGACGGAACGGCTGATGCGGCTCGCGGGCGTCCGAGGCGTCCGCAAGTCCAAGCGAATGTTCACCACCCGCCCCAACAAGACCGCGGTTCTGCCGAGCGATCTCGTGAACAGACGCTTCACTGCGCGTGCGCCGCGGCGGCTCTGGGTCTGCGACGTGACCTATGTCGCCACGTGGTCCGGCTTCGCTTACGTCGCGTTCGTCACCGACGTCTACTCGAGACGCATCGTCGGCTGGAATGTTGCGTCGACGCTGCGGTCGGAAATCCTGCCGATGCAGGCGCTGGACATGGCCGCGTGGAACGTCGGCGGGCGCCTGGACGGGCTGGTCCATCATGCGGATCACGGGTCGAACTACACCGCGATGGTCTACACCGACCGGATCGTCGAACTCGGCGCCGTCCCCTCAACCGGAACCGTCGGCGACTCGTTTGATAACGCGATGGCGGAGGCGGTGAACAACTTCTTCAAGACCGAGCTCATCCGCCAGCGCGGCCCATGGCGCACCGTCGAGCAGGTCGAGCTCGCGACCCTCGAATGGGTGTGGTGGTGGAACAACTCCCGCCTCCACGGTGAGCTCGACATGCGCACCCCCGCCGAGGTCGAGACGGCGTACTACGCTGACCAAGAATCAGCCAATCCGGCACCGGCCGGACAAGGCTCCCGATAGGAACGAAAGTCAGGCCGATTCACGGCCACACGACTTCACCCTGCCCTGCCACCGCCACAGATGCGGTCGGCAAGCCGTGTCCACATTGTCGGCGAGGCGAGCGTCACGTGCCGCGATGCGGCCCCGGCACCCATTGACCCCACAAGGGCGGCACGATGCCCCAGCTTTGTCGACGAGCGGCGAGCCGTTTTGCACGAGCTCGACAGCATTCCGGCGCGATGGATAGGCCTCCAGAAACCTAAGAACACCAGTGAAAGCTGGGCAAGATTGTGAGCGGGGAGGCTCACAGCCTTAGACGAACCTTCAAAAGGTAATCAGACCTCCCGCCTGGGTCCATCCGACTCGCGTCCTCGGCACCGGTCTCTGCGACGTCCCCACAAGGAGAGCACCAGCGTCCCCCGATGGCATGATGTTCGAAGCGACTACAAAGATTGGACTGCCGTGGCAGAAGGAGACGCGCGCCCAAACCGTCCCGGAATTATGCAGCCACTGTCGTGGTCTGTTCGGAACTTCAAAGCGATTGACTTCGCCGAGACTCCTCTGACGGGACTTGTGGCCTTAGCGGGGGCGAACAGCTCCGGAAAGTCCAGCCTCCTGCAGAGCCTCCTTCTCATGGCGCAAACGGGCGACCAGGAGGTCACCCTCAATGGCAACCTAGTGAGACTCGGTGTGCCTCGCGACGTCGTCAAGAGCGGAAAGCCCAACCTCGCCGTAGCGTGCACAGCCCGATCACGCAGCGGGTCAGAAGGCGTCGAGTGGCTCGTCGAGTTAACACTTCGCCCCACGACCGATGGCCTGAAGGTCTCCGAGTGCGTGGTGACCCGAGAGGGTGCACCCATATTCCTTGCAAGCGACACCAGGGTAACCGAGCGTGCGCACACCCAAGTCGATAGCGATCGTGCGCACGGAGACACAATCCTCAGGGTCCGGGAGGTCAACGGCGACCCGGCGCCCGCCCACACCTACGTCACATTCAATGGCCTTCTACCCGTCGCGCTCCACCCCCGAGTCGACGGGAAAACAACATTGCGCGAGCTTCGTCGCACGTTCTCTCGCGCGAACCTCAGGGATCACGACATTGCGAATCAATTCACCGAGCTCATCTTCGCCAATTTTTACCGGACTCAGGTGGAGAGAGAAGCAGGAGCGCTTAGCGACGCGGCAAGAGCTGTTGTCGGCGGCTCTCTGTTCATCGATGAATCAAGATCTACATTGTCCAATGCCGACATCGAAATTCTGCTCCGTGCGCTCGCCGATAGATCCGAAGATGGAACCTGGCAGCCGATTCCCGTCCGGCCTGGCATCGCAAACTCGTATCGACGTATTCCGGCACGATATGTATCTTTGACGATTCCCGCGATATCGACAGCTTTCAATGCACTCCTTTCGGCAAATGACGTCCTAACGAAAGTTTCTCAGTCAGTTCGATACCTGGGTCCTTTGAGAGAAGAGCCTCAGGTCGTATCGAAAATCGGACCACGGTCTCGCACGACGCCGGTCGGTGTGAGAGGCGAACTTACGGCAGAGCTACTTTCAAACCGAACAAGCCCAGTGAAATACCGGGACTGGGACGGAAACGAGCGCACCTCTGATCTGACAACCGCGGTAGGACTGTGGGCGTCATACCTGGGCATAGGTGAGGCAGTCACCGTTGAAGACCAAGGAAAACTGGGTCGGGGCCTGCGCGTAAACGTAAACGGTGTAGACCGAGATCTCACGATGGTTGGCGTTGGCGCCAGTCAGTTGCTACCGGTGATAGCCATCGTTCTTGACGCGCCACCACAATCGCTGGTGCTCCTCGAACAGCCGGAGCTACACCTCCATCCTTCAGTTCAGTCCCGACTAGGCGACTTCCTACTATTTGCCCGCAAGGATTTAGGCATAATCGTTGAGACACACAGCGAGTATCTGATCACGAGAGTGCGGCGCAGGGTGGCAGACCGGCGCGTTTCTAGACGTCGAGTTCACGTGCTATTCGCTGAGCCACTCGCGGAAGGAACCGAGGTTCGAGAATTGCGAATTTCGGACCTGGGCAATCTCGACGAATGGCCCAACGGATTCTTTGATTCCCAAGAGCAGGACTCGCGCGCAATCGTTCGCGCGATAACAAGTCGACGTGACAAGTCTGAAGCATGACGACCCTCACAGATCCTCACCTCTTAATCGCTCCAACGACCTGCACCTGCGCCGACGAGGAAGAGTTCTGGAAGAGAGTCGTGCTCCTGGGTGAAGTGAATAGAGTCGAACTGGGTCTTGAATCTTTTCATTGGGTCATCGCGCGCCTCGAAAAGCTCGGTTATCCAGAACAAAGAATTAACTTCGGGCCGCCAAGATTCGCGCGTGAATGCCAGGTCGCTCTCCAAAGCATCCTTACCAGAGTTTCCAATGGTGACCGTGAACCTACTGACGAGGAGATCCGGCCTGAATACTTGGGTGAAGTGGACGCGAGACTATGCATTGTCTTCGATGCGACCGCCCACGGCGATTCCTTGGACGCAATACTAAGCGATGGGCGGTATTGGGACCCAACCGAGTCTGCTGTCTGTATTGGCGCCCGCTCAGTTGAACTTATCTTCGACCCGCAACAGGAACCCTCGGCGCTTAGGGCAGAGGCAATAAAGTCAAAGTTCCGGAAGCGTCGGCTACACCTCGTCGGCGGCTCCCCTACAGCAAGCGCGACCGCCATGTTGGAATCTACCTTTGGGTTGCAGGCCAGTGACGTGAATTGGATAGCCTCTGAGAAGTCGAAACCACCACGAAATATCGACGAGCGTTGGTCCGGGCTCGACGCTACTCGTGATGTTGCCGTCTGCATCACCGGCAGAGTTTCGCATGCCGTATGGGAACAGGCAGATAAGGCGGCGCGCAAGGCCGGCCTTGAGATGATCGAGTGTGCGACTCAGGGCATGCTCGCCTCGGCATTGACAGAGTGGGCGGCCAGACAACCGATTTCCAACTAGACCGCCATCGGCCGATGGGCGGCTGTAGCCGTCGGAGTACGTCAGCCGCGAGCCGCGGGCACCCCCGCACTTGGACACTTACATCCCCACCACCCCGAACGCCCCCGCCTCCTCCTCCGTCAACATCCGAGACCGAATCAAGAACCGCATCCCCGTCGGCCCCTCCACCGAGAACCCGGCCCCACGCCCCGGCACCACGTCGATCGTGAGGTGCGTGAACTTCCAGTACTCGAACTGCGACTCCGACATGTACACCTCGATCGGGTCGTCGAGGCCGACGTCGATCGAGCCGAGGTGCACGTCGCTCGGGCCGGTGAGGAACATCCCCACGGGGTAACACATGGGGGAGCTGCCGTCGCAGCAGCCGCCCGACTGGTGGAACATCAGCGGGCCGTGCTTCGCCGTCAGGTCGCGCAGCAGCGCGGCCGCGGCATCCGTCACGTCGACGCGTGAGAGCTGGGTCGTCATGTCCCACTCCTTTCGGTTCATGTCCCAAAATGTGCTGGCAGAAGGCTGGCCAACCCGCCATAAGTGGGACGAGCTCGCCGCAAACCCGCCATAAGTGGGACAAGGGGCGCGGCGCTCGGCGGGTCACCGATCAAACGGGTGTGACCCCCGGACAGGATCCGGGGGTCACGAGGGCCGGGGTCGCCGCCACGACCCCGGCTCTGTGGCTTAGAAGAAGCCCATCGCGCCTTCGGCGTACGACACGAGCAGGTTCTTCGTCTGCTGGTAGTGGTCGAGCATCTTGAGGTGGTTCTCGCGGCCGATGCCCGACTGCTTGTACCCGCCGAACGCGGCGTGCGCGGGGTACTGGTGGTAGGTGTTCGTCCACACGCGTCCGGCCTCGATCGCCCGGCCCGCGCGGTAGGCGGTGTCGCCGTTGCGGCTCCACACGCCGGCGCCGAGGCCGTAGAGGGTGTCGTTCGCGATCGAGATCGCGTCGTCGAAGTCGTCGAACGACGTGACCGAGAGCACGGGGCCGAAGATCTCCTCCTGGAAGATGCGCATGTCGTTCGTGCCCTCGAACACCGTCGGCTGCACGTAGTAGCCGCCCGACAGGTCGCCGCCGAGGTCGACCCGCTCGCCGCCGGTGAGCAGCTTCGCACCGCCGGCCTTGCCGATCTCGATGTACGACAGGATCTTCTCGAGCTGGTCGTTCGAGGCCTGTGCGCCGATCATCGTCTCGGGGTCGAGCGGGTTGCCCTGCTTCACCTTGCCGACGCGCGCGAGGCCGTCGCCGAGGAACTGGTCGTAGATCGACCGCTGGATCAGCGCCCGCGACGGGCACGTGCACACCTCGCCCTGGTTGAGGGCGAAGAGCGTGAAGCCCTCGAGCGCCTTGTCGTAGTAGGCGTCGTCGGTGGCCCGCGCGACGTCTTCGAAGAAGAGGTTCGGGCTCTTGCCTCCGAGTTCGAGCGTCACCGGGATGAGGTTCTGCGACGCGTACTGCATGATCAGGCGCCCCGTCGTGGTCTCACCCGTGAAAGCGACCTTGCGGACGCGCTTGTGCTGCGCCAGCGGCGCCCCCGCCTCGATACCGAAACCGTTGACGATGTTCACGACCCCGGCCGGCAGCAGGTCGCCGATGATGTCGAACAGGAACAGCAGGGATGCCGGCGTCTGCTCGGCCGGCTTGATCACGACGCAGTTGCCCGCCGCGAGCGCGGGAGCGAGCTTCCACGCGGCCATGAGGATCGGAAAGTTCCACGGGATGATCTGGGCCACCACACCGAGCGGCTCGTTGAAGTGGTACGCGACGGTGTTCTCATCGAGCTGGCTGAGCGACCCCTCCTGCGCCCGCAGCACACCTGCGAAGTAGCGGAAGTGGTCGACGGTCAACGGAATGTCGGCCGCGAGCGTCTCGCGCACCGGCTTGCCGTTCTCCCACGTCTCGGCGACGGCGATCTTCTCGAGGTTCTCTTCGATGCGGTCGGCGATCTTGTTCAGGATGACGCTGCGCTCGGCGGCCGTGGTCTTCTTCCACGATGCGAACGCCGTCCACGCGGCATCCACTGCCCGGTCGATGTCGGCGGCGTCGCCGCGCGCCACCTCGCAGAACGGCTTGCCGGTGACGGGAGTGATGTCTTCGAAGTACTCACCGCTGTGCGGCTCGACCCATTCGCCACCGATGTAGTGCCCGTACCGCGAGCGATACTCGGCGACGGCTCCCCGCGTTCCGGGGGCGGCGTAGACGCTGGAAACGCCTTCTTCGACGATGGTCATGCGTGTCTCCTTCGACGGTCATGAACGCCGCAACGGCCTTGGGGCGGCGATGCGCCGACGGTACGCCGGGGGAGGTTGCATCCGGTTGCATGGGTCGGGACCGCGAAAGCACACGTTCGGGTCGAAAGCACACGTTGGGGCCGACCGTAACGTGTGCTCTCGACCGGATCGTGTGTTCTCGGCGCCGAGGGGCGCCCGCGGGGCGGCGCCGAGGGGCCGCACCGCGGGGGCGCACCGCGCGGAACGACGGATGCCGCGACCCTGAGGCCGCGGCATCCCTTCTGTCGTGCGCTTACGCGTCGGCGTCGGCCAGCACTGACCGCAGCGGCGGGACGTTGACCTCGTGCAGGTCGACGTCGTCGAGACGCTCGATGCTCTGCACGCGCGGGGCGATCACGCGGTCGTCGGCGACGATCCAGCTGCCGACGAGGAGGAAGCGGTCGTTGCCCGCGGTGATCGGACCGGTGACGGCGAACGTGTTGTGCGTGGGCGTGAGGAAGGTCACGCGCACGGGCGTTCCGTGGGGGAGCGTCGAGGGGTCGACGACGTCGGCCGACAGGGCGGCCGCGGGGGCAGGGATGCCGAGGTCGATGCGCTGGATCTCGGCGCTGGTCGCGAGGATGACATCGCCGACGAGCGGCTGGCCGCCCACGCCGATACGCACGGTGCCCTCGAGCGCGTAGAGCCCGTAGCGGGGCGAGCGGACGATCACGCGGGCGATGTCGCCGGCCTTCACCTCGGCGAGAGCCTCGCGGATGCGCCCCACGTCGCGCCGCGCGCGAGCAGCCGAGAAGATGTCGAGCGTCTGTTCGTCCATGCAGCCAGCGTAACCAGGGCCTCCGACATCAGTCCCCTTCGAGGCGCTCGATCCGGGCGACGAGTCCGGCGCGCTTCGGGGAGCGGGCCGGCAGCATCTCGAGGCACAGCCGCAGCAGCTCCCCGTCGTCGCGCGCGTCGGCGGTCTCGGCGTACGCGAGCAGCACGTCGACCCCCGCCTCCTCGATGAGCGCTTCGCGCAGCGCCTGACGCACCGACTCGCGCACCTCGACCACCCCGGGCGCCACCGAATCGGGCAACACCGGCCCGCGATACGCGGCGAGGGCCACGCGGTGCGCCCCGCGATCGAGCAGCGACAGCACCTGCTGCGCGTCGGTCTCGAGACCGTCGGGCAGCCGATACGGGCGGGATGCCGGCACGAGCCCGGGCGCGAGGGGCGCGAGCACGCGCCGCAGCCGCACCATCTCGGGTCGCAGCGTCTCGGTCGCCGGGTGCCCGTAGACGGCTTCGCTCAGCACCTCGGCCGACATGCCCTCGCGGTGCACGGCCAGGAGCAGCAGGATCTCGGCGTGGCGGGCGCCGAGCTCGACCACCGACTCCCCGGTCTCGCCCGACACCTCCAGCAGCGCCCGGTCCCGGCCGAGGATCCGGAGCACCGCGCGCGTGCCGGGGGAGCGTTTCGGTCGACGCGGCGGGGGGTTCTGCTGCGCACGGAGTCGCGCGACGAGGATCTCGCTCTCGATCGCGCGGGCCGTGGCATCCACGAGCAACTGGGCCTGGGGAGTCACGGCCTCGGGGCCTCCCGTGACGTCGATCACGCCGAGCAACCGCCGCGTCTCGGGATCGTGCACGGGCGCCGCGGTGCACGACCACGGCTGCACGTGCCGGTTGAAGTGCTCCGCGCCGCGGATCTGCACCGACCGGTCGAGCGCGATGGCCGTTCCCGGGGCCGAGGTGCCCACGGCATCCTCCGCCCAGTTCGCCCCCGCGACGAAGCCCATGTCGCCGGTGAGGGTGCGGACCCGCCGGTCGCCCTCGACCCAGAGCAGGCGTCCGGCCGCGTCGCCCACGGCCACCACGACGCCGGAATCCTCGGCCGACCCGGGCAGCAGCAGCGCCCGGACCATGTCCATGACGCCAGCGAGCGGGTGCGCGCGGCGATACGCCTCAAGTTCTTCCGAGGCGAGGTCGAGGGAGGGGAGGCCCTCGGGTCCGACGAGGGATGCCAGCGACCGCCGCCACGATTCCCGCACGAGGGCCCGCACGTCGGCGAGTCGCGGGTCGTCGTTGCCGGCGAGGAGTTCGTCGTGGGCGCGCGCGATGAGCAACCCCGAGGTCTCGGGGGAGATGGCCGGTCGCGACCACGGAGAAGGCACGGGACTCCCATCGGCGGTGACGGTGGTCGGTTTCAGTGTAGGTCGCGGGGTCGAGGCCGTGGGGCGTCCCGGCCACGGATTCGGGGCGCGATCCGTGCAGTGGCGCCGCGGGTTCGGGGCGCGATCCGTGCAGTGGGGCGCACATCGACCGCCCCGGTGCACGTTCCGCGCCCCGAACCGGGCGAGGGGGCTCCCCGCACGAGGCGAAACGCGCCGCAGCAGGCGAATCAGCGCGCTCGCATCGGCGTGTCGGGCTTGGCATCCGCTCGACGATCTGGACCCCCTGATGAGAGCCGTTCCCATCCCGGAAAAACGCCGCCACCCCCCTCGACACGCCCCCACGGCGGGAGGAGCGTGGAAGTACCCGAACCCCGACAGAAAGGGATGCCATGAAGGCTGTGCAATACCGCGAGATCGGCAAAGGACCCGAGGTCGTCGAAATCGAAGACCCGCACCCCGGCCCCGGTCAGGTGCGCCTGAAGGTGACGGCTGCCGGCCTGTGCCACTCCGACTGGTTCCTGATGGACCTGCCCGAGGAGCAGTACACCTACGGCCTCCCCCTGACCCTCGGCCACGAGGGCGCCGGCGTCGTCGACGAGCTCGGCGAGGGTGTCGAGGGCGTCGAGATCGGCGCCGCATACGCCATCTACGGCCCCTGGGGCTGCGGGCGCTGCCACGCGTGCGCCAGCGGCGCCGAGAACTACTGCCCCTACGCCGCCGAGATGGGCATCACCCCTCCCGGACTCGGCAGCCCCGGCGCGATGGCCGAGTACGTCATCATCGACGACCCGCGCCACCTCGTTCCGCTCGGTGACCTCGACCCCGTCGAAACGGTGTCGCTGACGGATGCCGGACTCACCCCGTACCACGCGATCGTCGCCGCCAAAGAGAAGCTGTACCCCGGTGCCACGGCCGTCGTGATCGGCGTCGGCGGTCTCGGACACGTGGGCGTGCAGATCCTCCGCGCGATCACGCAGGCCACCGTCATCGCGGTCGACCTCAGCGAAGACAAGCTCGCCCTCGCCCGCGAGGTCGGCGCACACCACACGGTGACTTCCGACGAGCACGCCGCCGAGCGCATCCGCGAGCTCACCGGCGGCCTCGGCGCCTCGGCGGTGTTCGACTTCGTCGGCGCGCAGCCCACGATCGACCTGGCCCGCGAGGTCGCGGCGGTCAACAGCTTCATACACATCGTCGGCATCGGTGGGGGCACCCTGCCCGCCGGCTTCTTCTCGACGCCGATGGGCGCCGCCGTGCGCGCGCCGTACTGGGGCACCCGCAGCGAGCTGATCGAGGTGCTCGACCTCGCCCGCAGCGGCGCCGTCGGCGTGCACGTCGAGAAGTACGACATCGACTCCGCCGTCGAGGCCTACCAGCGCCTCCACCACGGCGAGGTGCGCGGGCGCGCGGTCGTCGTTCCGTAAGCCGGGGCGTTCGGGGCGCGATCCGTGCACTGGGGCGCGCAATGACCGCCCCACTGCACGTTTCGCGCCCCAAACCGGCCAGGGCGTGGAGGGGGTGGCATCCGCGAGTGGATGCCACCCCCTCCACGTTTGCGTGCCGGATCGCCACGTTTGGGGCGCGTTTGTGCGTTTGGGGCGCGGATTCCCACGCCCCAAACGGAATTACGCGCCCCAAACCCGGCGGCACGGGGGAACTACGCGCCCCAAGAAACGCGGCTCAGCCCCGCGCGGCCCACCACTCGCGAAGCCGCTTCTCGGCCTCATCCTCGCCGAGCACGCCCTCGTCAAGGCGCAGGTCGAGGAGGAAGCGATACGCCTCGCCCACCTCTCGGCCGGGCTTCAGCCCCAGGATCTCCTGGATGCGGTTGCCGTCGATCTCGGGGCGGATCGCGTCGATCTCCTCCTGCTCGCGCAGGGCGACGATGCGGTCTTCGATGTCGTCGTAGGCGGATGCCAGGCGCTGCGCCTTGCGCTTGTTGCGCGTGGTCACGTCGGCCCGCGTGAGGATGTGCAGGCGTTCGAGCTCGTCGCCGGCGTCGCGGACGTAACGGCGGACGGCGGCATCCGTCCACGCCCCCTCGGCGTAGCCGAAGAAGCGCAGGTGCAGTTCGACGAGCCGCGACACCACGGTCGTCGTGGCGGCGTCGAAGCGCAGCGCCTGCAGGCGCTTGCGCGCCATGCGGGCGCCCTTGACGTCGTGGTGGTGGAAGGTCACGCCGCCGCCGGGCTCGAGGCGCCGGGTGGCGGGCTTGCCGATGTCGTGCAGGAGCGCCGCCAGGCGCAGCGGCACATCGGGCGCGGCATCCGGGTTGCGCTGTTTCTCAAGCGCGATCGCCTGGCGCAGCACCGTGAGCGAGTGCTCGTAGACGTCTTTGTGGTGGTGGTGCTCGTCGACCTCGAGGCGCAGCGCCGGGATCTCGGGCAGGAATTCGTCGATCAGCCCCGTCTCGACGAGAACCCGGATGCCACGCACCGGGTCATCCGTCTGGAGCAGCCGCACGAGCTCGGACTGCACGCGTTCGGGGCTCACGATGCCGAGGGTTGCGCGCAGTTCGGCGATGGCATCCAGGGTCTCGGGGTCGACGGCGAAGTCGAGCTGCGACGAGAACCGGGCCGCGCGCAGCATGCGCAGCGGATCGTCGCCGAAGCTGACGGCCGGGTCGATGGGGGTGCGCAGGCGCTGCGCGAGGAGGTCGTCGACGCCGCCGGTGGGGTCGACGAGCGTGCGGGCGGGAACCCGCAGCGCCATCGCGTTGACGGTGAAGTCGCGCCGCGTGAGATCGGCCTCGAGCGTGTCGCCGAACTCGACCGTCGGCTTGCGCGTGACGCCGTCGTAGCTGTCGGCGCGGTACGTGGTGATCTCGACCTGCTCGCCCTGCACCTTGGCGCCGATCGTGCCAAAGGCGCGGCCGACGTCCCACTGCACCGACGACACGGGCTTCACCAGCGCCAGAATCTCGTCGGGGCGCGCGTCGGTCGTGAAATCGAAGTCGTGGGTCGTGCGGCCGAGCAGCGCGTCGCGCACCGGACCGCCGACGATCGCGAGGTCGCGACCGGCGTCGGCGAACACGCGAGCGAGCGTCGAGACGACGGGGTGCTCGGCGAGCTCACCGAGGCGCGCGACACCCTCGGCCATGTTCAGCATGCCTTCGAGCCTAACCGGGACCGCTCCCCGGGCCCCGCGCCCGCGCCCGCGCCCGACCCCACGCCCTCTACGCGTCGGCGAACGTCAGGAATCCGGTCGCGACGAGTTCGCGCACCCGCGGCAGCACATCGGCGCGGAGCTCGGTGGCATCCACCTCCAACAGCTGCGCGATCGCGTCGACCAACGCGCCGACGGGCAGATCGCCGTCACACGCCCCGACGAGGGCCGCGAGCGCCGAGTCGACCTCGACCGTGCGCGCAAAGCCCCCGCCCTGCCGCAGTTCGATGACCGACGGTGCTTCTTCACCCGGGCGGTGGTGGCGGGCCTCGGTGACGTCGGGTGCCACGCGCAGAACGGCGGATGCCAGCCCCTCATCGTCGAGCAGGGCGACGCGGTCGTGGTTCTCGAGGCAGGCCGCGAGGTGTGGACCGAAGCCTCCCTCGCCGCCGCCCGCGACCCGCTCGTACCGCGCGAGCGTGGGTGCCCCGGCCAGCGGGCGGCGCAGCAGCACGTATCCGAAGCCGATGCCGGTGACGCCGCGCCGCTCGAAGTCGTCGAGCCACGCGTCGATGAGCCGCGCGTAGGCGGGGGTACCGGGCACGGTGCCGCCGTCGCGCACCCACAGCTCGGCGTAGGCGAGCGGGTCGAGCACCTCGCGCTCGATCACCCACGCGTCGAGCGACGGCCCCACCCACGCCTTCACGCGGTCGAGCCCCGATTCGTCGCCGCGGTACTCCCAGTTGCCGAGCGACTGCGCGACACCGCCGGGCGCGAGGTGCGCCCCGACGCCCGAAATGACGGAGGCCACGAGCGCGTCGCCCTCCATCCCGCCGTCGCGGTACTCGTACGCCGGCACGCCCGCGACGCGCGGGGTGATCACGAACGGGGGATTAGATGCCACCCGGTCGAACGTGTCACCCGCGACGGGGTCGAAGAGCGAGCCGAGGCGCGTCTCGATCCCGTCGACGTCGTTCAGCAGCGCGTTGAGGCGGGTGAACCGCAGCGCGCGCTCGGAGATGTCGGTCGCGATCACGCGCGAGACCAGCCGCCGCAGACGCAGAGCCTGGATGCCACACCCCGTCCCGAGGTCGAGGGCGACGTCGGCACGCCAGGTGAGCTGCAGTCGGGCGAGCGTCTGCGATGCCCCGCCCACGCCGAGGACGTGGTCTTCGGGGAGGGGGCCACCCAGCGCTGCCTCGTCGAGGTCGCTGGCGATCCACCACTCCACCTCACCGTCGGCGTCGGCCAACGCCTGCGGGCGCACGAGCGCGGTAGCCGAGACCCGCTCGCCGTCCACCGCAGCCAGCCCCAGGGAGACGGCTCCGGCGACCCTCAGCGACGGCAGCGCCGCCTCCGCCTCGGCCAGCGGCACCGCGAGCCCGAGACCCCACAAGCGGCCGAGGACCGCGAGCGCGTCGTTCCGCCCCGACAGCGCCCGGATCGCGGGCTCACGCAGTCCCCGGGCGACCGCGTCGTCGGCGCTCTCACCCCAGGCATCGCGCAGCGCGGCACCGAAGAACCCCGCGGAACGCAGATCGTCGGCGAGGGCACGGCAGAGGGCGGCATCGGGTTCGGGGAGCACCGGTCCATTCAATCGTCTGCGCGAGGCTATCGGGGGGCTCGGAGGGAGGCGGGCCTAGACTCATCGCGGTGCGAGGCCCCCTCGCCTCCACCGACGCTCGTATGACCGTGACCTCCCTGCCTCCGGGCTCACCCGTGCCGCGGCGCTCTCTGACGCGCCGGTTCCTGGCGACCCTCGCCGCGGCCGCCCTGGCGGTCCCCGCCGTCGCGGCCACCGCGGCCACGCCGAGCCCCTCGCCCAGCGCCAGCGCCGCGACGCCGTCACTGGCTGCGGCCCCCGCCGGCAACGGCATCCTGCGCCCCGGGGAGCCCCTCTCGGTGCTCGCGACGCTGACCAATCCCGGCAGCTCGACCGTGCCCGCCGCCGCGGCCGACCTCGCGATCGGCACCGCCCCGCTGGCCGACGACGCCGCCCTGACGCGGTGGATCGGTGGCGACGCGTCAGGCGTGACGATGCAGCAGATCGCCACCGGAACCCTGGATGCCACGGCCCCCACCGCACAGACCTCGGTGTCGTTCTCGGTGGCGGCGACCGACCCCGCCCTGGCCGGCCGCGGCCCGGGCGTGTACCCGCTTCTCGCGAGCGCGGACGGGGAAGCGGGCCTGTCGACCCCGACCGTCGTGGTGATTCCCGCCGACGGCGCCGCCACCCCGCTCGCGCTCGTCGTGCCCATCACCGCCGCCCCCCGCACACAGGGCCTCCTCACCGCGAGCGACCTCGCCGAGCTCACCGCGGTCGACGGCGCCCTGTCGGCCCAGCTCGACGCCGTCGTCGGGACGACCGCCACCCTCGCGATCGACCCCGCCGTCCCCGCCGCGATCCGCGTGCTGGGATCTTCGGCACCCCCCACCGCGGTCGCGTGGCTGGAGCGGCTGCTCGCCCTCCCCAACGACCGGTTCGCGCTGCAGTTCGGCGACGCCGACCTCGCGGCACAGATCCACGCGGGGCTCACCGCGCCCCTCACCCCGACGTCACTGCTGTCGTACATGTCGGCATCCGACTTCACGCAGCCGGTGCCGGCGACCAGCCCGAGCCCGGCTGCCTCCGCGGAGCCGGGTCAGCCCGCCTTCCCCGATCTCACCGCGCTGCTCGACATCGGGCGCACCACCGGCACCGTGTTCTGGCCCGCGTCGGGATCCGGCGACGCCACCGTCGTGGCCGACCTGGGCGCGCAGGGCACCGACACCGCCCCGGCGCGGGTGCTGCTGTCGTCCGTGAACGTCGCGGGCGGGGTGGCCACGGCCGGGGCCACTGTGGGCGGAGTCTCGACCCCGGTGTACGACGCCGAGATCTCGCGAGCGCTCACCACCGCCGCCGGCGAGAACGACGCGGCGCAGCGCGGAGCCGCCCTCGCGGCCGCCTCCGGTCACCTCGCCTTCGCGCGCACGGGCAGCGCCGATCGACCCGTCCTCGTCGTGCTCGACCGCGGCATCGACCGCTCGCGCGTGAGCCTGCGCGCAACCCTGGGGGCCCTGGCATCCGCCCCCGGCTATGTCCCGTCGACGCTGGCCGCGCTGAACACGGCCGCCCCCGCCGAGATCGCGCTCGAGAACGCGGAGGTCGATGCGGCCCGCGTGACCGATGTCGGCGATCTCCTCGCGGACGAGCAGGTGATCGACCGGTTCGCGACGATCCTCGACCAGCCCGAGCTCCTCACCGGACGCGAGCGCGCCGAAGTGCTCCAGGTGCTCAACGTCGCGTGGACGGGGGAGGCCGCCCGGCAGGCCGTGGCCGACCACCGCGCCGCCACCCGCACGACGCTCGACGCCGTCGGCATCCTGTCGTCGGACTTCCGACTCGTCAGCTCCAGTGCCCCCCTGCGCCCGTGGGTGCGCAACGACCTGCCGTGGCCCATCACGGTGACGCTGCGGACACTGCCCGACGATGCGCGCCTGCGCGTGCAGGCGAACACCCCCGTCGAGGCCCAGGCCTCGGCCAACACGCGCGTCGAGGTGCCCGTCGAGGCCCGCATCGCCAACGGCGAGGTCGACGTGGCCCTGCAGCTCTACGGACCCTCCGGTGAACCGGTCGGGGCGCGCCAGAACGTGCGGGTCGAGGTGCGCGCCGAGTGGGAGAGCATCGGGCTGATCGTCATCATCGCGCTGGTGGTGGTGTTCCTGAGCGTGGGGGTGCTTCGCACGATCGCCGGTCGGCGCCGCGCGCGGGCCGAGGCCGCCACGGCCGATTCGACACCGGATGCCACCCCGCCCGCGCCGCGCGAAGACACGTCCCCCACCGAGCAGGAGCCCCGCCCGTGAGCAGTATCGGCCGCGCGAGCGTCCTCATCGGAGCCGGCACGATCGTCTCGCGGGTGACGGGCCTGCTGCGCATCGTGGTGCTCGTGGCGATCGTCGGATCGGTCGGCAGCACCGCGGGTGACGCCTTCGGCCTCGCCAACTCGCTGCCGAACAACATCTACACGGTCATCTCCACGGGCGTGCTCACGGCGGTGATCGTGCCGCAGATCGTGAAAGCCGCGACGCACGCCGACGGCGGCCGGGCGTTCGTGTCGAAGCTGTTCACACTCGGCACGGTGATCCTGCTCGTCACCACGGCCCTGGCGATGATCGCGGCACCGTGGATCGTCGCGCTGTACACGCCCGCGACCGCCCAGCCCGATCAGGTCGCCCTCGCCACCGCGTTCGCCTACTGGTGCCTGCCGCAGGTGTTCTTCTACGGTCTGTACGCGCTGCTCGGCGAAATCCTCAACGCGCGTCGGGTGTTCGGCCCGTACACGTGGGCGCCGATCGTCAACAACATCGTCTCTCTCCTCGGATTCGGCCTCTTCCTGCTGATCTTCGGCGGCCCGAGCCCGGCCGTCACGCAGTGGACGCCCCCGATGATCGCGCTCCTCGGCGGTGTCGCCACGGGCGGCATCGTGCTGCAGACGGTCGTGCTGCTGGTCTTCTGGCGACGCGCCGGGCTGCAGCTGCGCCCCGACTTCCACTGGCGTGGAGTGGGTCTGCGGCACATCGGCCGGCTCGCGGGCTGGACGTTCCTCATGGTGATCGTCGGGCAGGTGGCCGGCATCGTGCAGACGCGCGTGCTGTTCGAGGCATCCGGCGACGGTCCCGCCGTTCTCGCCTCGCAGAACGCGTGGCTGGTGTTCATGCTCCCGTACTCGATCATCGTGCTCTCGATCGGAACGCCCTACTTCACGCAGTTGAGCGAGCACGCCACCGCCGGACGCGACGACGAGGTGCGCGCCGACATCGTCCGCAGCATCCGGGTCCTCGGCCTGTTCATCGTCGTGGCCACCGCCGCTCTCGTCGTGGCCGCGGTCCCGGCCACCCGCGTCTTCACGAACGGCGCCGACGAAGCCCTGGCCGCCGCGCCCGTGCTCCTGTGCTTCCTCGTGTGCCTGCTGCCGCTCGCGGTGCTGTTCGTCATCCAGCGCACGTTCTACGCCTACAACGACACCCGCACGCCCTTCTTCTTCACGCTCGTGCAGGGCGCCCTGGTCGCGCTGACCGCTCTCGCCGCAGCCTGGGCCCTGGATGCCGGCATCCTCCCCGTCACCCAGCTCGCGGCCGCGGTCGCCCTGGGCCAGTCGCTCGCGAGCGTGGTGCAGGTGGTCATCGCAACGGCGATCCTGAACCGCCGCCTCGGCGGCATCGGCATCCGGGACTGGCTCGTGCCGCTCGTGCGCTTCGCCCTCGTCGCCCTCCCGGCCGCTGCGGCAGGCTGGGGCGTGGTGCTGCTGTGCGGAGGACCCCAGGGATGGCTCGCCGCCGACCGTCTCACCGGCGCGCTCGGCGCCGCTCTCATCGGAGGGGTCGTGCTGGTGGTCTACCTCGGCATCCTCGCCCTCCTGCGCACGCCCGAACTCGCCCCGGCGCTCGCTCTCGGGCGACGGTTCCTGCCCAAGCGCTGAACGCCCGGCCTGGCGGAATACCGCGGGGCTAGCATGGGTTTCATCCGACGGAATCAACGAAGGGAACGCGCTACCGTGCGTCACGTCATCATCATCGGATCGGGTCCGGCCGGATACACGGCCGCCATCTATGCCGCCCGAGCCAACCTCGAACCCCTCGTCGTCGCGAGTTCCGTCGAAGCCGGCGGTGAACTCATGAACACCACCGACGTCGAGAACTTCCCCGGGTTCCCCGAGGGCATCCAGGGTCCCGACCTCATGGCCAAGATGCAGGCGCAGGCCGAGCGTTTCGGCGCCGAGGTGCTCTACGACGACGTCCTGTCGCTCGAGCTCGACGGCCCCGTCAAGAAGGTCACCCTCGGCAGCGGCAAGGTGCACGAGGCCGCCTCGATCATCTACGCGACCGGCTCCGCCTACCGCAAGCTCGGCCTCGAGGGCGAAGAGCGCCTGTCGGGACACGGCGTCTCGTGGTGCGCCACGTGCGACGGCTTCTTCTTCCGCGAGCGCACGATCGCCGTCGTCGGCGGCGGGGACTCGGCCATGGAAGAGGCGAACTTCCTCACCAAGTTCGCGTCGAAGGTGTACATCATTCACCGCAAGGACTCGCTCCGCGCGTCGAAGATCATGCAGGAGCGCGCCTTCGCGAACCCCAAGATCGAGTTCGTCTGGAACAGTGAGGTCGCCGAGGTGCTCGGCGACGAAGCCGTGAACGGCGTACGTCTGCGCTCGACCGTCGACGGGACCGAGCGCGATCTCGAGATCGAGGGCCTGTTCGTCGCGATCGGCAACGACCCCCGCACGCACCTCGTGCACGACAAGCTCCAGCTGACGGAGCAGGGCACGATCTGGGTCGACGGCCGTTCGTCGCGCACGTCGGTCGAGGGCGTCTTCGCCGCTGGCGACGTGATCGACCCCACCTACCGCCAGGCCATCACGGCCGCCGGCAGCGGCACCGTGGCTGCGCTTGACGTGGAGCACTTCCTCGCCGCGCGTGGTGAGGCGGGCGAGCCCGCCGTCGAGGACAGCCTCATCGAGGGTCTGCCCGACGCCGCGGTCGTCTGAGGAATAATCCACCGCTCATCGGGTTATCTCCGGTGACGCTTTCACCTAAGGAGAAATGCACATGACCGCCAAAGCGACGACCTCCGCGACCTTCGAGCAGGACGTCCTGCAGGCCGAAGGTCCCGTTCTCGTGGACTTCTGGGCTGAGTGGTGCGGACCGTGTCGTATGGTCGCCCCCGTGCTCGACGAGATCCAGTCCGAGAACGCCGACAAGATCACCGTTCTGAAGCTCAACGTCGACGAGAACCCCGATCTCGCGATGAAGTACCAGATCACCTCCATCCCCGCGATGAAGGTCTTCCACGGCGGTGAGGTCAAGACGACCATCATCGGCGCGAAGCCCAAGTACGCGCTCGAGCAGGACCTCCAGGCCTTCCTCGGCTGACGACTGCTCTGGCGAAAGACCCCGGTGCCCTGTGGCGCCGGGGTCTTTGTGTTCTGCGCGGTGCGACCGTGCCGCGTGAGACCGTCGTCGCCGCAGATCTCACCAGCGGTCGACTGCAACGGCGCGTGGAAGCGCGCTGCCGCCCCTAGGAGGCGTCGAGACGCACGGACGCATCCCAACGCCGGTGCGGCTCGTCATCGCCCAGGATGCGCCACACAGCGCGCGTGAGAGGGGGATAGTCGAGCGCGATCTGACGAAGCACACGGTAGTTCCGCGAGGGCGTGAGGCGAACGCCGCCGTTCTCGGCGACGTTCTCGGCTCGCAGCGTGAGGACGACGAGCTCGTCAACGCTCGGCAGATCTTCCATGAACTCCCACGGGTCTTCGCCGCCGCGCAGCCGCTCGTGAATGAGGACGGCGAGTTCGTCGGAGGCTTCGGCGCGCAACAGTTCCACACTGGCGCGGCGGCGAGGGCTCTGGTCGTTCGCGGTCACCAATCCAGCCTACGTGGAGCCTCCCGAGGAGGCACCGGAAACCGCTCGCTCTCGGCGTATGCCGAGGAGAGAATGCCCGGGATTCAGCCGGTGTATCCCTCTTCACCCAACGTCGCGAGGATGCGGTTGAGATCCTGAATGGTCGCGAAATCTATGCTGATCTGGCCTTTCTTGGCCGTTAGTGAGACGCGGACCTTGGTGTCGAAGCGATCACCCAGACGCTCGGCGATGTCATCGAGCCCGGAACGACGCGAGCCCGCCTTGGGCTTCTGGCGTACAGGTGCCACCCCCGGCATCTTCGCGGCCGCCTCCGCCGCGCGGACCGACAGGTCTTCGTTGACGATCTTGTCGGCGAGCTTCTGCATCTCGCGCGCATCGTCCAACGACAGGATCGCGCGGGCATGACCCGCGCTCAGCACGCCGGCCGCCACCCGCTGCTGCACCGGGACGGGCAGCTTCAGGAGGCGAATCGTGTTGCTGATCTGGGGGCGGGAGCGACCGATGCGGGTCGCGAGTTCCTCCTGGGTGATGCCGAAGTCTTCGAGCAGCTGCTGGTACGCGGATGCTTCTTCGAGCGGGTTCAGCTGGGAACGGTGCAGGTTCTCCAGGAGAGCGTCACGGAGGAGGAACTCGTCTTCGGTCTCCCGAACGACAGCGGGGATGGAGGTGAGTCCCGCCTCGCGCGACGCGCGCGTGCGGCGCTCGCCCATGATGAGCTCGTAGGTGCCGTCACCCTTGTCACGAACGACCACGGGCTGGAGGACCCCGAACTCGCGAACGGAGTGAACCAGCTCAGCGAGGTCTTCCGAATCGAAGTGCGTGCGCGGCTGGCGCGGGTTCGGAACGATCGTCTGCGGATCGATGTGAACGAGTCGGGCACCGGGAACGGAGACGAGGTCGCTCTCCTGATCGGTCTGGCTCGCGTCGGCCTCGCCGGCCTCGGTCGCACCGGCCTCGTCGACCGCCTTTGCCGATGCCTTCTTCGTAGCCTCCGATGCCGAGGCGCCGGGGAAGAAGACGTCGACGGGACGAGACTCCGTCGATTCCGCCGTTGGGATGAGGGCACCGATTCCGCGGCCCAGTCCGGTTCTCTTGGCCATCAGACTTCCTTCGTGGTGGTGTCGCGCCCGACGATCTCGACCGCTGCTTCGCGGTAGGCGATCGCGCCCGCTGATTGGCCATCGTACGCGATGACGGTCTGGCCGAAGCTCGGCGCTTCGGAGACACGCACCGAACGAGGAATCACCGTGTCGAGCACCTCCTTCGAGAAGTGCTCGCGCACCTCGTCGGCGACCTGCTGCGCGAGACGGGTGCGACCGTCATACATCGTGAGCAGGATGGTCGACACGTGAAGCGCGGGGTTGAGGTGCTTCTGGATCATCTGCACGCTTCCGAGCAACTGGCTCAGACCCTCGAGTGCGTAGTACTCGCACTGAATCGGGATCAACACCTCGTCCGCCGCTGTGAACGCATTGATCGTCAGCAGGCCGAGCGAGGGCGGGCAATCGATGATGACGAAATCGAGGTGGTTTCCTTCGATGGCGAGGTAGTCCCGAAGCGCCCCGCGAAGACGGTGCTCGCGCGCAACCTGCGAGACGAGTTCGATCTCCGCACCGGCGAGATGAATCGTGCTTGGCGCACACAGGAGGTTCGGCGACTCGGGGCTCGTCTGAATGATGTCAGCGAGCGGAAACTCATCGATGAGAACGTCGTAGACACTCGCGGTGTCCGCGTTATGAGGCACACCCAAAGCGGTGGATGCGTTGCCTTGCGGATCGAGGTCGATGACGAGAACCTTGGCCCCCAATGCAGCCAACGCCGCTGACACATTGACCGCCGTGGTGGTCTTGCCGACGCCGCCCTTCTGGTTCGACACCGTGAAGACCCGCGTGCGGCCCGACAGCTTCACCTCGACAGCCTCCAACGCTCGGCGTCGCGCCGAAAGATCGGCGATCTCACGTGCAATGGGGGAGTCCTCGAAGGAGGCGGAGCCCGAGGACTCACCGGATTGTTTCACGTGAAACGCGCTCCTTCATCTCCGGGGACAACGTCCCAAGTCTATCCGCGCACCCCGCGCTGTGACGGGTTGTTCCCGGATTGGTGGGTGGCTTCATCAGAGGTTCCGCTGTGGGCGTCGCAGTTGATGCCGCTGAAGCTCGTGGGTCGCCCACTCTGTGACGCGCGTCTCAGAACCGAGGGCCCCCGGCCCAGGCTCAGTTGGCCGTGGGAACGGCCGACACACCCAGCGTGATACCACCGGGCCCTCACGACCGCACGCGGGTCTACAGTGAGGTGCCCGCGCGAGCTTCGATTTCCATTCGCGAGCGGCAGCCTCGTTACGCCGCCTATGTGGGATGCGCGGTTGACGTACGGATCAAGGCGGCTCGGGTCATCGCTCCCCGCACGCAGCTACTACGGGCCTCCACAGTGCCAGCACACGGCGTGCTGCGTCGCGCACACCGACGGGACACGGTGAACCCCAACGCCCGGGCCACGCGGGCACGTTCAGCGGTGGTATTCAGTCGCTCCCGGTGCGTGGCTCCGGCGCCGATGGTCGACGAAGAGCGTCAGGGTGTCACCCTCGGAATCGGACCCGTAGATCTCGACCGCCCTTCCGATTCGCGCTCGCGTTCCACGTGAAACACCCGGCCGGTCTGCCTGCGGCGGCGTGGCGATCCTGACAGTCGTCATCCAGGGTGGAGCGCGTGGAGCGGGGGACGGCGTTGTCACTATCCGGGCCGACGAGAGGTTTCACGTGAAACGCTGGCATCGGCTCGGCCGCATTTGCTCGAGCTCCGCACTGATTTCGAGGACGCCTGCGATGTATCGACAGCCGGCCGCGACTGCACCCGAGACGCTCCGTGAGCTCGGCTCGGGTACTGATCGTCGAATGGCGGTCGCGCTCCCGACGCGAAAATCGACGACTCAGGTGGGTTCTTCGTCACGTGCATATGCGGGGAGATCACGTCACCGCAGGTCACTTCCCACTCCGTCGGCTCGCGTGATGCGCGGGCTCGATGACCCGTGCCGCGTCGTAGATGTTTCACGTGGAACATGGATCCGGGGTAAGCCCGAGGAGTGTCGCCGCGTCCGATTGCGATGTGTCAAGTCTCAGGAGCCCGACGTCACCCACCCGGCTCCCACGCGACTACCCCCTTCACCTGGTGCAGTCGCGTCGCTAGGAGAACGCGTTCCGTGAGAGCCTCACTCCTGAGCTGCGGGGGGTTGGGATCCTGTACATCGAGCAACTCTGGCGGCGGAGGTTTCACGTGAAACGGAGTCTCTCCGGTAGGACGCGCGGATGTGGCCACTCAACGGCCGTCCTGCGCGCGTACGCGCGCCTGCTGCGCTGGGTGGTCACAGTGACGGACCGGTAGGCGATCCTGGCCTACCCGTCAGGGACGTCCTCGACATGAGTGAAGCCTCTTCTGTACCCGACGGTGGGCCGAATCACGCGGGATGGGGAGGGAGATGGGCGGCGGCGGATCCCCGGCGCGGTCCGCTCTTGCCGGCCGCTCCCGAAGCGCGGTCATGGGGAGCGACCGGATCCCACTTCGCCGGAGTGCCGTGCACTCCAGGTGGCTAGCTGTGAGGATGCTGCCGTTGCGGAATTGAACGCGTGGCGAGGACGACACCCGTCTGGGGGAGTGATCACAGCGCGACCGGATGCCAATCACCGCAGCTCCCGCCTCCCGCCGCGCGGAACGCAAGCGCAGGCTGGACGCGGAGGTTCAGCGCGCTGAGTTGACGGGGCAGGTCGTGCACTCTCAGCCCGAGGTCGAATGGGAGCCGGGGGCTCGAGTCTCGGATCTCGGGTTGTGGAGGGTGGGTGCCCGCCTTCACCTCGCCCGTCGCGGGCCGCGAGACACCGGACACACATCGCAACTCTCGAACTGCGGATCTCCAGCAGGAGATCTCGAATGGCCGTTCCCCACGTCGGGGCTTCGGGATCCCAGATCCCGCGAGATCACCCCATCGCGGGGGCGCAGATGCGCCGACACAGGTGGCACGTTGCGCGCACACACTGCTGCGCGGATCCTCTCTGCCCGTCGCGCACACGCCCCAAAGAACGTGGACACTCTCCGACTACTGTCTTCTCCGAAAGCCGTCGCTCGGATGACCAGCGAATCCGGCGCGATACGCAAACGCCATTCAGGTTCGCTGATGTGCCGGTCGCCGAGCCGAGCCCTGGATGTATTCGGCGCCGGCCACGGGGCCTCCGTTCACCGACGTCGGAACGACGCGAATGTCGCATCCGTTGGCCTCTCCACGCCGTTGGCCAGCGCGCACGAGCCTGCATCGCCGCGCATGACCCGGTGGCGGGGTGGCGCGGCTCGAGGTGAAGTGAGTGTCCGTCGTGCGGGGGATGCGGCCGGCTGCGGGGGAAGGCAAGATCTAGGTCCATGAGCGATTCCATCTACAGACCCGGAACAGTTGTGCTTACCGTGCGTGGACGGGGCGCGGTCGTCGACGCGCGAGCAACTCCCTCTGGGAAGTGGGTGTTCGGGGTCGAGAACGCCGAGGGTGAAGTGAGCTACTTCACCGAGAAGGCACTCCGGCTCGCCGAAGGCTAGTCAACCCCACGCTCGCGGTGTGCATACCCAGCGGAGCGTCGCGACGGGGGAGTGGACCGCATGGTCGTTGCGAGCGACCGAGTAGGACCCCGTGCCGATACCGCGCCACTGCGGGTGTGTTGAAGCAAAGACGATGCGGCCGCGGTGGCGCACCCGCTGCTCGTCATCGGCGTCGGTCGGGCCGTCACCGCCGATTCCAGCCGTGTCGGGTTCTATCCTGACTGTTCGGGACGCCGGACAGATTCCGCGCCGGCGGAGCCCTACCCGATGCGGCGTCGCTGGGTAACCGACGTCGGCCATACCGGCTCCGTACTCGTCCGTAGCCGTCCGGCACTCGGATTCGCTCGACCCCCGCGGCCATCATGCTCGTATCGGCCGCTTGCCCCGTGGTCAGGACAGACTCGATCGTGTGACCCTGTCCATCGCCGCCCGTCGCCAGCTCGCTCGAGCAATGGCCAATCGCCTGGCCCGGTTCGTTCCCCCTCATCGATCTTCCTGTCGTTCGATGTCGCGCGTGTTGCGCGCGGAAGAGTCACGCCTCGTCGGTGCGCGCCACGCTCACAACCGGCCTGCGTGGACCGCAGCCCGATTCTCCTGACGGTCGTGTTCCGGGTTCCGGTCGCCTCAGGAGTGTCACGCCACGACAGCCCCGTGTCACACAGCCGCGTCGTCACCTCAACCTCCGGGTGCCGATTCACCGGTATCCGGCGTCTCACCTTCACTTCGCAACGCAATGATCAGATCGCAGTCAACACCGTGCCCGATAGCGCGTCACGCGAGACGGTCTACCGCTGACCAATGAACCCACCCGAATGGTTGAGCAGCACGCCTCACACCGCACAGTGCAGATGTTCCACGTGAAACATGATCACCGGATGTGCACGGATCCTCTTCACGAACAACAGGCGGTCAGAGTGTCGATTGGAGGGCGCCTCGACCATCGAACTGAGTGTTTCACGTGGAACGTCGTGCATCCAGAACCACGGTCGGTGGCGCCCGCATTGAACGGCAGCATCGGGCACGTCCACCAGGTGGCGCAGGTCACTGTCGCCAGATTCGCGGCACACTTGAGCCACGTCTCCCGCGGCGAGCACGGTATTGGACGTGGCGGCCGCGACAGCCACCCTCCATCGACGCCCAGATTCTGACGCGACGCAGCAGGCCCTCCGGAGCTCCGTAGCCAAAACGCCACCCCCGTTGCGTGGTCGCGCACCTCGTGGCCGCGCCTGACGATCCTCCAGGCACGATTCCCGCCACGGAGACTGAGCGAACACCCGGGGGCCCACGGCAATCACCGCGTGCGGAAAGAGGAGTCCCGATGACACGACAGCAACGGCCCTCAAGCGCCCAGCCGTGTTGACACCACATCATGGCGCCGAGTGCCAGAGCGTGAAGAGCACATTCGGCTGAACTCCCAGGGTTACGATCCGCGTGCTTCACCGTGACCCGCGTCTGTAAATTGGCGGCTTGGCGAATCACTTGTCTCGCACGCCAGAGCGGAAGACGGGTCGATCACGGGTCAGTCGGCGATGAGGGTGTTCTGCCAGGGTCCACGTCGTCACGGGAGTCCGCAGAGCCGTTGTCGCCCATGCGACCCTCACTCTGTGCAGGTGGGGGAGGGTCACGCGGCCACCCCACGACAGACGGCTCAGGACGAGCTGCCGGCGACGACCGTCCCAGCCATCCAGATCGCGAAACGGCGGAGTGAGATGACACCGGGGCGGCGCGGGCATCCCGCGATGGCGGACCCACCGCGATAGTTATGGTCCTCTTGTCACCGGCCGTCGCGATGTTGCACGTGAAACCAATCGCGCGGCCGCCGGCTGGGCCAACCGCGTCACCTCGCCATCGGGGCAGTTTCCCGGCTATACCCCGGATCCCGAAGCTCGCCACGAACAGCCGTACGACAACCCGCGGGCGCTCTACGAACAAGAACGCCGCGTGTTTCACGTGAAACAGATCCGACAGTGGGAGCCGCATCTGGGGCGCTTTCCACTGCAGTCCGCACTCCCGCAGGCCCCTTCCACTGACGTGGCGCGCACCCTCCGCCCCGCCGATCACCTGATCGATACGTCACCACACTCGACAACGCCTGAAGCGCCGTGAGCCCCATAGTGCACGGCATCCCGCTCTCAGAGGAGGTATCCGCGCGCGTGGGGCGCTTCGAGGTCCCCACGCTCGGCGTCGCCTTGCCGGCACGAGGAAGACGACGTCGCCCACGCCTCGCAACTCGTCCTGCGCCACACATACCGCCGAGCATTCGGCAACGGCGCATGAAGCGACCGGGGGAGTAACGGGCGCCGCCCACAGAAACTCGCAGGGCGGAGACTCTCCAGACCGGCGACCCCACATGATCGTCCTTACCCGTGAACGCCTTCCGTCCGCTCCGCGACGCTCTCGGTCCCACGGTTCAGAGGGGCCACGGTCGCAGCGCACAGTCGCCCGAAACCCGCACCCATGACCGGCGAGGCGGCCACGACAGCGCGATCGCTGCGCTCACGGCCTGTGTCCGCTTCGTCCCCGGTTCTGGTGACAGGGACCGATCGCCCGCGCCATACGCGGCCGCCGGGGCACCCGCGCGCCACGCCCACGATCCGCCAACACCATCCCCGCTCCCATTCAATGGGAAGTACTCAGCGCGTCACCGTCGCCGTCAGCACCCGCGTCGGCTCGTCGACGACACCCTCGCCAACGACATGGATCTCCACATCGGTGACCCCGAACCGGCGAATCTGCTTCTCGGCGGCATCCACCTCAGCGGCGACATTCGCGCCCTTCAGATACGCCAGTCGCCCACCGACCCGTGCCAGCGGAGCGGTCGAGGGAATCAGGGTGCGCAGAGCGCTCACGGCCCGCGCCGTCACCACATCGAACACGCGACCCCGTGTCCACTCCTCGGCACGCATCCGCTCAACCACGACGTTGTTCAGGCCGAGCGCCTCGACCTGCTCGGTCAGCCATACCGTGCGGCGCTCCATCGGCTCGATGAGCGTGAACTCCACATCGGGGCGCGCGATCGCCAGCACGATACCGGGGAGGCCGGCGCCAGATCCGACGTCTGCGACCCGCCCGGTGAAGAACGGCGCGGCGACGGCGCTGTTCAAGATGTGGCGCGTCCACAGACGGGGAACCTCGAGCGGACCGATCAGGCCGCGCTCCTCACCGTGTTGGGCCAGGGCGTCCGTGAACCCCCGCGCGAGATCGATGCGGTCCCCGAACACCGCCGCAGCGGCATCCGGCTCGGCTTCGAGACCGTCGACCACGACGTTCAGCCGCGGCGGAGAACGGTGTGGCGATCCGCGCCCTCACCGAACGACTCGGACGCGTAACCGCGGTCGGCCGCGATATCGTGCACCAGCTTGCGCTCGTAGCTCGACATCGCGGGGAGCGACGCCTGCGACGCCCCCTCTTCGAGCCGCTGGATGGCACGCTCAACAAGCGTCTCCAGCTGGCGCTGGCGCGCATCGCGGGAGCCCCCGATGTCGAGGATCAACCGCGAGAAGCGGCCGGTCGAGTTCTGCACGGCCAGACGCGTCAGCTCCTGCAGAGCCTGCACCGTGTCGGGGTGCGACAGGGTCGACAGCGCCTCAGCCTCATCGGCCTCGACCGAGACGTACGCCCGACCGGCGCGCACATCGAGGGCGAGGTCGCCGTCGATGTCAGCGATGTCGAGCAGCCCTTCCAGGAAGTCGGCCGCGACGTCGCCCTCCTGTTCCAGCTGCTCTTCGGTGGCGACGTTCTGCTCTGTCGTGATCTGCTCGGACGTGGTCATCGTTGTCTCCGGGTCGTCAGGAGGGGGAGTCGGTGCTGGGCTTCGCCGTCGGGCTCACCGACGGAGTCGTCCCCTTGGCCGCTTGCTGCTTCTTTGCGCGCTGCTTGCCCACCGGCTGCTGGCGCTTGGGCTGCGCGGCACGCGCACGCTCCGCCTCTTCGAGGAGGCGCTGCTGCTCGGCCTGGTACTTCTCGATCGGAACGACCTTGCCGCTCGCGTCGATCGCCTTGCCCTTGCGAGCCAGACGCTCTTCGCGCGCCTTCGCGGCGTCGGAGCCCGGAGTGGGCATCTCACGGATGACGATGAACTGCTGCACCATCGTCCACAGGTTGCTGACGAACCAGTAGATGACGACACCGAGCGGGAAGAAGACACCCGAGAAGATGAAGGCCAGCGGCAGGATGTACAGCATGATCTTCTGCATCTGGTACGCCTGACCGGTCTTGGCCTCGGGCGACAGGTTCTTCGAGATGATCTGCAGCTGCGTGAAGAACTGCGACGCGATCATGAGCACGACGAGTGTGAGCAGAATCGCGACGGTGACCTGCCCATCGGACTGACCCCACGCCGTGACCAGGTTGACGTGCATGGATGCCACGTCGAACAGGCGCGCATCGAAGAACTCACGGGTGAGCTCGGGGGTGAGCAGCCCCACGCCGCCCTGCCCGCTGTTGGCGTGCTTGGACACATCGTTCAGCACGCTGAACAGCGCGAAGAAGATCGGCATCTGAACCAGCAGCGGAAGGCAGCTCGACACCGGGGTCGTGCCGTGCTTCTTGTACAGCGCCATGGTCTCGCGGCTCATGGCCTCACGAGAGAGCTGGTCACGCTTTCCGCGGTACTTCTCCTGAACCTTGCGCAGCTCGGGAGCGATCTCCATCATCTTGCGCTGGCTCTTGATCTGCTTGACGAACAGCGGGATCAGCGCGGCACGAACGACCAGGACGAGTCCGATGATCGACAGCACCCAGGTGAGGCCCGCCGCCGGCGCCATTCCCACTGCGGTGAACAGCGAGTGCCAGCCAACCAGCACGAGTTCGACTGCCCATTTCAGGGGCCAGAGGACGATTCCAATGAGATCCGGCACGGATCAGTCCTTTCGGGAGGGCACGACGAAACCGTGCGGAGTGAGTTCGTGACGGAAGGCACGGTGCGGACGAACGTCGTCGATGCCTCCCTGTGCCCAGGGGTGGCAGCGGGCGAGACGGGCCGCGGTGAGCGCGGCTCCTTTGACGAGTCCGTGCTGCTGCACGGCGCCCACCGAATAGGCGGAGCAGGAGGGGTAGTACTTGCACACGTCGCCGTAGACGTGCGAGATGGTGGCTCGGTACGCGTGCAGGAGGGCAAGGCCCGCATTCCGGGGGAGGAGGGGGAGGGATGCCATGACGGTGTCCCACTCCAGCTGACCGGCACCGGTCGAGGAGGTCGGGAGCGTCGAGGTGCTCACGCGGCAGCCTTACGTTGCAGGCACCGAACGACGTCGGCGCGAAGGGTGGCGTAATCGACGGATGCCGCCGACGGCAGCGCCCGGATGACGACCGAGGCGCCCCCGCGAACGGACGGGAGCGCCTCGGCGCACACCGCCTTGAGGCGGCGGCGAACGGTGTTGCGTGTGACGGCCGAGCCGACCTGACGGCTCACGATGAAGCCGAATCGCGCCGGAGAATCCTCCGGCGCGCTGCCGACGTAGGTCACGGTGTGCGCTCCGGCACACCGAGAACCCCGACGGACGGTGGCTTTGTAGTCCGATCCGCGGGTGAGTCGGTTCGGCTTCGCGAGCACTGGGTGGGTCAGGCCGAGAGCTCGGTGCGGCCCTTGGCGCGACGCGCCGAAAGGATGCCGCGGCCGGCACGCGTCCGCATACGGGCGCGGAAGCCGTGCTTCTTGGCGCGACGACGGTTGTTGGGCTGGAAGGTGCGCTTGCTCATGGGTCACTCCGGAGGTGATGTCGCCCGATGCTCTTCTGCCGGGGACGTGGTCGGGACTGCCGTATAGGCATAAGTCAACCGACTAAGGCTACGTCGCGCGGGGCGTTAACTCAAACCGGGAAGACGACCGTTCATTATCCCCAACCCTCATCCACACCCGTGGCAAAGACACGCGAGCGCGTTCTACAGTTGATTTGGCTCCCTGCGGACCGCGAACTAGCGTGTCCCCCGGAAGTTATCC
The DNA here is from genome assembly GCF_057167165.1 of Microbacterium sp. ZW3a. Classification (NCBI taxonomy): domain Bacteria; kingdom Bacillati; phylum Actinomycetota; class Actinomycetes; order Micrococcales; family Microbacteriaceae; genus Microbacterium; species Microbacterium sp. ZW3a. The sequence goes on from NZ_CM169903.1 coordinate 3,264,693, forward strand.
ACAGGTTCGGCGCGACGCACGTCGATCATCACGCGCCGAAGTCCCGGAGGGGAT